>NZ_CP014579.1:0-2400000 GCF_001634365.1 Paraburkholderia phytofirmans OLGA172 | reverse complement strand
CCACCGCTTTTGTTCGAGAGCACCGCCATGGACCTCGACAGGGTGCTTGCAGTGTTCCTCGAACCGTCACAACAGGTCGTTCCGTGTCAGTCTTTGTGGTGCACTGGTCGCCCTCGAAAAGGGACACCCGCAAAAAAACAAAGCGAGCAGCGCTCGCCTTGGACCTCTTCGTGCGATGGCCGTCGTCGGCCGGCTTATTTTTTCTCGACGGCTTCTACCTGTTCGATGGCTCGTTTAGTCGACTTGGCGGAGGCGGCAGACGCAGCGCTGACATTGTTTTCTGCGGTTTCGACCACCTGTTTTGTCGCCTCCTGGGCAGCGCGGTACGCCGAGCCGACGGTCTCGTTGGCGGTCGCGAAAGCGGACTTCCATGCGGACAAGACGGCTTCACTTCCTGCTGGCGCGTTCTTCGCCAGGCTGTCGACGAACGCTTGCGCGTCGCGCTGGCGCTGCTTGAGTTGCGCTTCAGCGGTCGCCGCGAATTCGGCTTGGGTGCTAGACACAATTTCGTAGACATGGCGCCAGTACGACTGTACTTTCTCTGCGGCCGGTTGCATCTGGCTCGCATGCAGCGCGAACAATTCCTGTGGGTCTTTGGCCGCTAACACCTTGGCCAGGATTTCCTGACTTTCGGCAAGGTTCGATTTGACCGCTTGCACACTCAGCTCGACCAGCTTTTCGGTGCCTTCAAGCGCTTTGGTCAAGAGACCAAACGTCGTTTCGAAACCGGCCTTCTGAATGGCGACCAATTGTTCCGGGGCAAGACTGCTCATCACTAACTCCGTAGGGTGAAGTGGCGAAAGTCCGGGAGACCATCGAACGGAATCACGAACGACGAGTCGCAGAGTTGGAAGCGCTGTTGCGACGCAGCAAAATGCCATTCTAGGGTAGAGCGTGCGAATGTCAATCGCATGTCGCGGTGTGGCGATGCGCGGCGTGTGCGAGCGGCGCCGAATGCCCCGGTGGCGTTGGAACACAATCGCGTTCAGGCGAAAACCCTGGTATCGGGTACGGCCTCACCTGGAGGCCGTACATGGACGCTTACTCTGGCGTGTGCAACGCCGCAGGGGGAAGTCAATCCTTCGAAGCCGTTTCGGAGCTTTGTGGAACGGCATGCGCAAGGTCGTTGCCGCAGGTGCACCCATGGGAGTTCGCTGACTGGGGCGCCACCACCATCGCACCGGCCAAACGCCGGCGCACGTGTTGCAAGCTGCTCGCGCGTTGATACAGAAACTGTGATGAACTACCCTGTGTCTCCGCCATAGCTTGCAAACGAAACCGTCCCGTGTGGGAAGCGCTTTCGACCGTGGTCTTTTGGCACAGTCCATTCAGAGAAATCCTGGCCGGGTCTTTCATTCACGCTGCGGGGTATTGACCGCTTCAAATCGGTAATGCATTTGGGCACGCTTGCCGACAGGGAAAACCGAGGCACGAGGCTTAATGTGGTACAACGATTTTCTGCGAATTATTTTTCGTTTGACACTGATGCTGACACGGAGGAATAGTGACGCAGCGAGCGCACGCCATTCGGGACTCTTACAGGTTGATGAGAGGGGGCAACATGGCGTCACGAGGCTGTCATGACGAACGCGTAGCTTCATCGGGCGCCGCGAATGAGCCGGCGCTGAATTACATAAAAAATATACGCTGAGAGACATTAAACAAGATGAACCGACATACCGAAAATATCGGCCACCTCGAGCGTAGCGTCGGGGACAATCGCCTCAGGCGAGCCCTCGCCGCACGCCTTGACAGGGCATTCAAACGCGCCGGCTTGAGCTCGGCCCAGGCAGCAAAGTGGTTAGGCGTGAGTGAAGACGAAGTGCAGTATTGGCGGCGCGGAATCACGGTTCCGCCGCTAAACGCCTGTACGCGTGTCGCCGCCGGCCTCCATCTCGACGTTCACTGGCTCTGCACGGGACAACCCCAGGTCGCCTAGTCTGCTTTCCTTGGGAATCGCACGGTAAGGAGTCGGTACGCCCTGTGAGTCCCAATAGGTCCAGATACTCACACCCTGGTCGGTAAGATACCGGCTGACGATGCGCCTGCGGGGTATTTCGAAGACCACTTACGAAGCGTTCGCCGCAAAACCGGAGGGTCGATATGACGGCAATTAAACACAATCCGGCGTCGGAGGAGGCGCAGTTCCTGAAAGAATGGGAAATGGAACTGGCGAGGGGCGCTTCGCATATCGCGAGCATGCTGTACGCAGAAAGCATTCACGCGGCGGTGAAAGAAACAGCCCTGCAGTTCGAGATTTCGCACGGGCGTGACGACTTGAAGCTCTTCCTGCGTGCACTTGCCGGGAAGCTGGAACAGCGTGGAAAGCCGGAGGCCGTCGCGGTGCTTCAGGATTTTATAGAGCGTGGGCGTTCATGTGGGACGGAAGAACACGGGGCAACGCCTTCGTCTGCCCGTCGGCCGCTTGCACAAAAGCCACCAGGTACTCGCTCGCAGAAGGGTAAGACGTCAGCAACGACGGATGTCGCAAAAAAGAGAAGCGGCGAGCGTAACTGAAACCGCGGACGAGGTTTGCGCTTAGCCGAGGGCGCAGACAAATTGTTACCTCAATGCGTTTAGCCGCGCGAGGGAGCGCGGCTTGGCACGCGGGCGTTCGGGGGACGCGGCGGCACCTATTTTATGGGATACATCATTGAGCGTAGAAGAATGGCGCAGTACATCCTTGCAACGAATCGGCCGAGTCGGCTGACTTGCACATTCGTTAGCATAACGTACTGGTATGCGGGCCATAGAGGCGACTAGCACTTTGACCTTGGCGCATTGGCAATCGTAGTCGCACTACCTGGCAGGAGTATTTTGTTCCTTGACCGTAACAAAAACTGAGGGCAGAACATGGCAAAGCGAATTGCGTACGTGACGGGCGGCATGGGTGGAATTGGAACAGCGATATGTCAGCGGCTCCATAAGGATGGGCTTACCGTCGTGGCGGGATGCGGACCGAACTCGCCACGACGGGAGCGATGGTTGGCCGAGCAGGCAGAGCTTGGATTCTCCTTCGTTGCGTCGGAGGGGAACGTCGGGGACTGGGAATCGACGGAGGCCGCTTTCGCGAAGGTAAAGAAAGAGGTCGGTGAGATTGACGTGCTGGTGAACAATGCCGGCATTACTCGGGACGGCGTGTTTCGCAAAATGTCGCGTGAGAACTGGAACGATGTCATTGACACGAATCTGACGAGCCTATTCAACGTAACCAAGCAGGTCATCGAAGGGATGGTCCGCAAGGAGTGGGGGCGGATAGTCAACATCTCGTCCGTAAACGGACAGAAGGGGCAGTTTGGCCAGACCAACTACTCAACGGCAAAGGCAGGCATTCACGGCTTTACGATGTCGCTTGCCCAGGAAGTGGCAACCAAGGGCATCACAGTGAACACGGTCTCACCTGGATACATCGGGACCGATATGGTTCGGGCTGTGCGCTCTGAGGTATTGGAAGCAATTGTCCAGAGCATTCCGGTACGCCGTCTCGGAGAAGCCACGGAGATTGCCTCGATTGTCTCGTGGCTTGCCAGCGACGAAGCGGGCTTCGCTACCGGGGCAGATTTTTCGCTGAATGGTGGCTTGCACATGGGTTAATAGTCGGCGCCCGGTGCGCGAAGGGAACCGCCCGAAAGCATATGACTCTAGCTCCGACGACAAGGCGCTAGAGCTTTCTGGCGACGGATGTTGATGGAAGCCGTTAAAAGGGTGGGAAGTTTCCTGCCAAGGCCAGGAAATGCGTCGGCCGCCTAGCCAAGGAGACAGGCGCTTCGATAGTGCATCGAGTTCCTGGATTAGGAGCGCTACTCGAACCTGGATGAGGCAGTGCGCACCTCGTCGACTCCAGCGCATCTGCTGACCCTTGCACATGCGGCGACCCACGATGCGGTTGATCGTGGATTCAACAAAACCTGTAGATATTCTTCGCCCCGCTCGCTGCCAGCTTCGATAGTCGATGAGAGAGTGGAGATTTGCCTGCAGGTAGTAGAAAAGATCCTTTCCTTTGTAGCGAGCCGCTTGAGCTCGCTTCCTCAGCGCAGTTGGGTCACGTTGCTCTCGCAAGGCGAGTAATTCGCAGAGCTTTTCACCCGGCACCTGCCAACGATCCGTTTCACCCGCCCATACCCAGCTTCGGAGGCGCACAAATAGGTCCCACAATTCGAAGACAGAGCCAGCCGGCGTGAGGCGACCGTATGCCAACGGTGCAATCGCCTGATCGACATACTGAAACATTCGGCCGATGTGGGCCCAATCCAGAACCCATTGACTAGCATGCGGAAGAGCCGTCGCAATGACTGCGAGATCCCTCGCTCCATCGGAGAGGACGCAGACACGGTTCGTCGGCTCGTAGCCGCTATCTTTCAGGAACTTGCACATCTCTATATGCAATTGCTTGTTACGCGGCAGAGCGGATGTCCATACTCGAGGTGGCTTACCGACCGGACCCACGGCAGCCACAACAATGGCGATGGACGAAGAGTCTTTGCCACCGTCGCCCCTTGAAACACTCTTGACCTGGCGAACGTAGCCGACATCGATACCGAGCTCAGCCTCTACCTCTGTGGCTTCAGAGGGGCGACTGGGCCGGCTGGCGTTTTGAATGTACCCGCCCACTGAAACAGGGTGATTGCGAAGGGTGACATGATTATCGCGGCCACTCGTCGGCAACAGCAACCGCATGAGTCGCATCACCTGACGATACAGCATCGAGGCCCCGAGGGTTGCGTGCAACCACCGCAGTTCGCCGGCATTTGAGTCAGGTAGGTAGTCCTTCAGCGGCGAGACGTAACATGACTCGTCGGCACCGCAATTGCAAGCCTTCCATCGCTCGCGGCAGTAGAAGACCTTCCCAAACGTGGTCTTCAACTCGGAGCAGTGACTGTCATGAAGTCGGCGCGACAGACACACCACAAACGCGGCATGTTCGCTGCAGCTCGCAGAATTGCTGGATCTGCGCCATTGCAAATTCCTGCTGAACTGTCTGTAGCAGCGTCTTCCCCTCGGCGAGAGACAGGCCCACGTCACCGGATTCGGCTTGCGCAGGATCTCGGTGCAGCCGCGTCAATTCGACTCGACGCAATGTGTTTCAATCGCCATCATCGAACAACGACGAGGCGAGTCCGCAAGTCTGCTTGTCGCAGGCGATGCCGACAATGATGGTCCCTCACCGTTCTTCCATGGTGGTGCCGCCCAGATCGTCAGCCGCCCGCGGCGTCGCATCAAGACCGGTGCCAGCCGTTACTCAGGTGCGTACCTGAACTCTGGCAATGCCTTCAGGGACTCCCTGGTCGCGTCCGGCAGCCGCATCTGCTTGTCGACGACCTGAAGGCTGCCAAACGGTATAGCGACGAGATGGGTTCCCATCCCGAGAAACCCGCCTACCGAGAGAATGACGTAGGGAACCCGATCGGTTGGGCTGACGATCAGATCGTCAATTGTTCCGATGTTGTCCTTGTTGCGGTTATAGACGGGCGATCCGTTGATCCTGGAGGCCCGGTATCCCGTCGCCAGCTGGACGACGTCAACGCGCTTCGTCGTGATGGATTGTGGCGTTCCCTGGGCCCACAGCGTTCCCGTGTTCAGGGCCGCTCCGAGCACAGCCACCGATACCAGCGTGATAACCCGTTTCATCGTGCACCCCCGCGGTTCGAAAGCATATGTTGAGAAAGGCGTCACGCGAGCACTTTGACCCACTACGTGGCGCCTCAAAACCTGTCGGCGCGAACAGCCTACGGCTGCTTCTTCAGTTGTTCTTTTGCATCGCCGTACGCGGCCCGTGTCTTGCCGGCGACCTGTTCGACCTTACCCTTCACCTGGGTCGTTTCGCTTCCCGTGGCTTTGCCGACAGCTTCGTTGATCTTTCCCTTTGCTTCCTCGACGCGGCCTTTCACCTGATCCTTGTTCATGACATTGCTCCTTGAAAATGACGGATGACCGACCTTCTCGACGCGTGCAGGGCACTCGTTTTTCTTATGGGACGGCCCGGCGACGGCTATCCGCGAAGGGATCATCCAGACAGGAATTTCGTGCTTATATCCGGCCCAGAAGCAGCAATACAAGCACAGCGACTAAAACAACGCCTAACAGTCCGCTGGGCATATAGCCCCACGAACGGCTGTGCGGCCAGGTCGGTATCGCACCGATCAACACCAGCACCAGCACGACTATCAATATTGTTCCCAACATGGAACTTCTCCTTCGGACTCCGTATTCAACACAGTCTGTCGCCGCTCTCTCGCCAGACGCACTGAATCTTCTGGCCTTTCGCGAGGTGTCTCCGCAAAATTAAAAGTGATGCTGACCGGCATCCGCACAACCCTGACGAGATCCGCCCTGTAGCGTGAGGCTGGCATTGATTTGCCACGCAGTCGGTACGGTGGTGGACATCGGGGTTTCTTTTTTCCGCCCGGAATTCAGACTGCCGCGTGCCGGGGTACGGCCGCCAGGAGGCATTCCCGGGTTGTCAGTCCGACTGCACTCTGGCCGGCCAGGAGATCGTTCGGCGCGATCCAGATGACGCTCTGCGATACATCAGGCAAAGCGCGGTATTCTGTTCAGCAGCGGTCCGGTCGCGGACGACAATCTCTCGCTTTCGCGTCAGGGTTCAATTGCGCGCCCGCCCTGGTATAGAGCGCAGCCGGATTCCCCGGGAGTGCTGCAGGGGACATTGCGCGTAGCCCGGCGCTGCTCGCCCGCGCAGGAATGATGCGCGTTTTATATCGCCTTCAGGTCAGGCAACAACCGGTCGAACTCCTGTTTCACCACGCTGTAGCATTCGCACACGCGCTTTCCGAGCCCCGGTCGATCCAGCACCTCGATGTGGCCATGACCGTAGCGGATCAGCCCCGCGTCCTGCAGTTTCAGCGCCGCTTCCGTCACGCCGGATCTGCGCACGCCAAGCATGTTGGCGATCAGTTCCTGTGTCATCTTCAGCTCGTGTGACGGCAGGCGGTCCATGCTGAGCAGCAGCCAGCGGCACGATTGCTGGTCGATCGAATGATGCCGGTTGCAGACGGCGGTCTGGGCCATCTGTGTGATCAATGCCTGGGTATAGCGCAGCAATAACCGCTGCACCGGGCCAGCGCGATGGAATTCCTCTTTCAGGATGAGCCGGTGCCTTTCGTGCCCGATCTGTACTGAAGGTGCTTCTTGACCGGGACCCGCAGCCGGATCTGGCCCGGCGGGTCAACGCGTATCCGGCAGGCGGCGCCGGCGAAGTCATTCTCGTCAGTCCCGATGGACAGCTTGAATTCTGGGGCGCGCGCGTGCCAGCAGCAGGCATCCCGTTTCGGAATCGCGCTGTCACTTGAGCGGATCTATTTCGACGCTCGGGACCGGCCCTCAGCCCGGCGCGTTGCATCCTGACGTTAGCCGCGTCCTGAGAAATGTCCGTCTGCGCGCTGGCGCTAGCGATCAGGGTAGGCGGCGCGACCGGCGATCCGGCCGGCGTCGGAAGCTTGGGCTGGATCTTCGCAGCGAAATGGCACCACGCGTGCGGGCGTCCCCGCGAACGACGCCTGGGCGACCTGAAGCGCCTGCTCCTGCGAACCGAAACGCAGCGGATGCGTGATACACCGGTCGCCGGAGGCCAGCACGAAACGCCAGTGCCCCGCGCTTTCCTCATAAACGGTAATGCCCTGGAACAGCATGATCCGATCCGCGCTAAAGAACCCGATCTTATTTTAGGTCAGATGGAGCGACCGATGGTGTCCGACGGAATGCAGCCCATTGCGCAGGCGAAATTACACGGGCTCGGGTAACGTTTGACCAACCGGCCGGCAGCCCAGCGTTGCCCGAACGGCCGTCAATCATCGTCGCGGCGTCCGCCAGTTGCGATGTAGCAGGGTAGAAGGGCCGGGAGCGCCCCTTGCGTCTTGCTGTGGATATAACCGTATTCTTGGGCGGGGGCGTTACCAGGATGAAGACTCTGCTGCTGGTCGATGAGCTGCCCGAATATACCGATGTGTGCCGACTGCTGCTGGAGCAGGAAGGCTTTCGCGGTGCTGGTGGCTCACAGCGCGGAAAATGCTTGGCAAAACCTGCTTGCTGAAACCATCGACCTGGTGCTGTCCGACCACACCGTGCCAGCGATGACGGGGGCGCGACCGCACGAAAGACTCAGGGCGACGCACACACTGGCCCATCTGCCCTTCATCCTGTGGTCGGGCAGCAGTCTCGAGGAGGGCATCTCATTTGACGGCGTGTTTTTTGCGGAACGGGCTCGCGTTCACGATGCGGGTCGCGCACATAAATCGCCGGCTGGATGGCATGCCGTAAGCGAGGCCCCGTTGTTGAATCCATTCGATCTCGGCGACGTCCCCGCTTTTATTGACAGGTCTGAATACGCGAACCCTTGCTGAACCCGCAGAACTGCGCCGAAAAAAAGCCCATCGTGGGGACGGGCTACATAAACGCCGTGCGGGAACCACACCGTACGAACCGTATTTACTGACAGTTTGCGGCAACGCGCCATAGGAAGCCGCGACGCCAACGTTTTGCTTTGCAGAATAAAAAAAAGGGGGCTCGACATAGCCCTTGATAATCACATCGCCCCCCGTTATCGGGAGCTGACCGGCACCCGATTGGCACGCCCTCACGCCTCGCCATCCGTTCTTTGACGTTTCTCCCCAGCTTCGGCCTGACTCGACAACACTTCGCGCTCAACCCTCCAGCCTTGCAACGGATTCGCAGGCCCCGTTGGTCGCTCTCTGGGCGTCAGCGCTACACCTGGCGCGTCACCCAGCCCGTCGGCGGCCTGCGTTCACTACCGTACAAACAGATCTGACGGGTCGCGATATGATAGCTTTAGGGACTGACAACGAGCCCTCTGAACAAGCCGTTAAGGTCGCCGCCAGCTTCTGCCGACCTATCGCAAAATCCAGGGAGGCGAGATGCTCAGGTTGACGCTGTGGGCCATATTTGCCGTGCCGATTTTCCTGGTTGGCCAGCTTGTCGTACTTGCCCTGCTTCTCATCTTCGTAACTCTGAACTGCCTCGATAGACTGACCACACCGCACGCTAAGCGGATCTCTGGCGCCGCCGCGAAGGAGTGACGCCGCGATAGACTGCCGCGCCATTCGCGGCACGGGCAACATGCCGCCATCGTCTATGTGGTAGAGGGATTGAGGTTACGCTTAGATCTGGCCGATGAACGCGCCCAATACCGTACAAACAGATTTGTTGCCCTCGCAGTATGACTGTCTTCAGGGCCGACAGTGGCTCCTGAGACATGCGTTCAGGCCGCCATCCACCCTTCGATGAGCGACCTTTTTTATACCGCAAAGCAGCATGAAAATGAATCCTTTCGGTCGCGCTTGCTGGCTCAGACCGGCTCTGCCTCTCGGCGATGCGCGTCACCAAAGCGACGACCAATCAGCGACGAGCCTTCGTCCCCAAGGTTGAGACCGGCCGGAAAAAGTGGATGCCAACGTTTCGCAAAACGCAGGAACGGCGGTATTGAAGATGAGCGTCCTGGGCATCCAGGACCTGCGCGCTGTCATGACTGATCGGTACCGCGCCACGAATGCCAGAGACAGGTCCTTCCATGTCCGCAATCAATACACGGTTCGGCGCGGTCGATGCTGCTGCTCGGCAAACGCTAGAATCGACGTTCGATACCACGTGACTCTCGGGAATCGGCTGTGGCTCGGTCACGAATCGATAGAAACAACACAGGTTTACCGGGACGCCAATCCCACGTTGAAGCAGGAGGCTCTCGACAGGCCGATACCCCCCAAAGGTACGGCCTCGGGCGGTATCGGCCGGGGGACCGATTGCTGGCGTCCCTGAAGGGCTTGTAGTCCGAGCCTATGTCCCGCGCTGCGCACGGCCAGCTGCGATTGTGCCATCGGTCTCGTGCCCGGCGGGACATAGTTCCGAGCGGGAGATAGTCCAGTCTGGTGTGACCGACTGGCAGTTGTAACGCCCACAGGTTCTTCGTGCGCCGGTAGATCAGTGATGCCTTGGTCCGACGCATGGTGTGTCTTCCGTACGCGGTGCCATCGAGCCGGGTCGACGCAATCCAGGAGTGGACGAGACGTGCATACTGCCTGATCGAGAGATGAGGCGAACTGTGAATGCGGCGACGAAAGAGAAAGTCTGCTGTCACCAGCCTCGCCGCCTTGCCCCGGGCTTCCACGCTATCACGTGTTTGCTCAGTGATTTCGAACTGGACTGGGCGTTGCGTTTTATGTTGCATAACCGTCGGCCACCCGGTCGGGTCCGATAGCGATCCGATCTTGATCTTTGTTACGCATTTAACGTATCCCCTTCAGTACGAGCGACACCAGGCTGCAGGTTTCTGAATGGGGAATGCCCCCACTTGAAAAGCCGACCTGAATGATGCCCCATGATGGCTACGTCCTTCGCTCTGAACTTACCGCAGAGCGCCCCCCCAGGACGTTCTGCCCTCCGATGTTCGGAGGGCTTTTTTCGTGAGCTACAGCACGACAAGCACTAACCCACTCGAACTGAAGGACGCTGAATGTATAGTTATAGTCGTCCGTGGCTTCAGGTGGCACAGTCGACCCCGCAGCAGCACATCACATCCGTCTCGGCCCTCTTCAACGCGAACCGCCGGATTGTATTCACGACCCGTGATGAGCACCCGGTCCCAGTTGCGTACTTACCTTGCGGCGTCATCGGAATCCTGCAGCCAGTCAAGGGGATGGTGCGCACTCGTAGAACACATTAAAACTGTCATCGTTGCGAAATTAAAAGTGTCACCTCACGACGATGCGACGTTCGCGTATCGGTCGAGCCTTGCTGGTCAGGCGTTTGGGCGCCGCAAATTAAATATGTCACCAGCTAAATAAGACGAGCTGACCTGTCACTCGCACAAATTCCGAGGTTTGATTAGCCAGCGCTCGGGGCGAGAGCGGGTAGCCAGCAGCCGGCTACAGCCTCTACGTGGGACAGCAGGCGGCCAACTTCAGCCATTCGTCCAATGCATTCAACGGACACCCGAACGTCGCCTCGTCCACGGCCGCGGACATTTGGGATCGATCGGGTCGTCGCAAGTCAGTATATGGCAAGTTTCCGTCGTAGACGGTTCCCCGCACCGTAGCTATCGGCAGTTGTGCAATGTCGTCACCCCTCGTTGGCTTCGCGCGTATCCCATTGGCAGCGTGCCGATATGGACACTCACGAAATCCGACGACTGATTGTCAACCTGATCCGCAAGGTCGTGATCACGAACGTTAGTCACAGCTGCGCACGCGCCTCGGCGTGCATCCGCTGCATCATCCAGCATGCGATGCTCATGCGATCGCGCGTGGCGGGCAGCACCTCGTGTTCAAACTGTGCCGAAAGAAACAACAGCAGCGTTCCTGCGCGCGGAAAGACGTCGTGATGCGACTGATCGGCAAGGTAGAGCCGCAGTGCGCCGCCCTCGGTGTCCCGCCACCCTTCGTTGAGGTAGAACACGGCGGAGATCACGCGACTGTCGTTGTTACGCAGGCAGTCGAGGTGGCGTGCATATCCGGCGCCTGGCCGATATACCGCGTAGTGCGATTCGCTATCGACCAGGCCGAGAAACAGGTCGCGGTTGAGCGCAATCCGTAGCGCTTCGATGCGATCGGCGAACGCCTGCTGCCGCGTGCTCAGCGCCTCAGGTTGGAACCAGCGCGTGCTATCGCCGCGCAAAAGCGTGGCAGCGCGATCGGCCCCTACACGGGCTGGCGTCAACAGCTGCGCGTCGTGCATGTCCATGCATTCGGTCGACAAGGCCTGCGTCTGGGTCCGCGACAAAAAGTTCGGCACGACACACCAGCCATTGCCGGCGAGCGCAGTCGTCGCGATGTCGAATTCGCTGGATCGAGAATTCACCGAGACATTCATCGCCTCTTCCGGAGCGGGGTCGCGGATCAGGCAGTCAACAAGCACTTCGATTTTCGTTTCAGTCAGCG
This sequence comes from Paraburkholderia phytofirmans OLGA172, assembly GCF_001634365.1. NCBI lineage: Bacteria > Pseudomonadati > Pseudomonadota > Betaproteobacteria > Burkholderiales > Burkholderiaceae > Paraburkholderia > Paraburkholderia phytofirmans. Next base: position 2,388,097 of record NZ_CP014579.1, on the reverse strand, counting down.
GTCGTTCCAGAAACTCATCCCCTTTTACGTGCTCTCCCGATCGCGCCTCGCTCGGGTCTGCTACAAGCTTGCCAAAACCATCAGGCGTTGGTGGAGGCGCGTCGACTACAGGCATTGACACGCGCCGGAGCCTAAGAGAAAGGGTGGCGCTGAGGTACTCTATCTGTTTGGACATCGGCGCAGTCTACGCTAGCCGTACATACCGACAGCCGATGCTCGAACGAAGGCTTTGGCCGACCCTTGTACGCGTGAAAACGGCCATCAGGACAACGTCGGACCTAACGGCGGAAGCGGGTGTGCGCCGTGAAAAGGCGGCGCTTTCCAGCGGGTGTAAGTCCCGTCCGGCAACCGCTCCAGCCGGAAGCAACCGGAGCAGTCATGGAGGTAACGAAATGGCTGAAGCCTTCGGGTAAGCGTGTCACGAATTGGTGACAGCGCGAGTGTGCAGGCCGTAACGTGAGTGAACGCTGAGCAAGCCTCGAAAATGCCGATGCGCAGGCCGACCCGGCGACCCTTTCGGGGAAGGCTGATACGACTGGATGGATGAGCGAAGCAGTGCCGCCAGTCGCTGCGCCGGGGTAGTGGCGACAGCATGTACACAAGGAAAGCGCACGCAACACGGGAAGCCCCCTGGCGTGTTCAGGGATGAGCAACCGGACGCCCGTGAGGGACAGGCCGGGCGCCTTGGGGTGACGGAGAGGCCCGTAATACCGATGAAGCTGGTGTAATGCCGGTGGAGGGAAGGGGCCTCAGTTCAAGACAGACGCAATACGTAGTGAGGACGTGGAGATTGGGCAACCTATCAACTCCGATTCGTGTTCAGAAGCTGCAGATGGCGTTACACGCGAAAGCGAAGGCAGCAGCCGGGTATCGCTTTTATGCCTTGTACGACAAGATCTATCGCGAGGATGTGCTGGCACATGCGTACGCCCAGTGTCGCTCGAATAAGGGCGCGCCGGGTGTCGATCGGCAAGACTTCGCGGAGGTCGAGGCGTATGGGGTACAGAAGTGGCTCGGCGAACTGGCGCTTGCGCTCAGGCAGGAGAGTTACCGGCCGGACCCTATCAGAAGAGTGTTTATCCCGAAGGCCAATGGCAAGCTGAGGCCACTGGGCATCTCGACCTTGCGAGACCGGGTGTGCATGACAGCAGCGATGCTGGTGCTCGAACCGATCTTCGAAGCCGACCTTCCACCCGAGCAGTACGCCTACCGGCCGGGCCGCAACGCGCAGCAAGCGGCGGTCGAGGTGGAAGAACTGCTGTTTCGCGGTCACACGGACGTTGTTGACGCCGACCTCGCGGACTACTTCGGAAGTATTCCCCACGCCGAACTGATGTTGTCGCTGGCGCGACGCATCGTTGACCGGCGCGTTCTGCATCTGATCAGGATGTGGTTGGAGTGCTCCGTTGAAGAAACCGATAACCGTGGTCGGAAGATGCGGACGACTGAGGCCAGGGACAGCAGGCGCGGCATTCCGCAAGGCTCACCCATCTCACCATTACTCGCGAATATTTATATGCGCCGGTTTGTGTTGGCATGGAAGAAGCTCGGGCTTGAGCGCAGTCTTGGCAGTCGAATCGTGACCTACGCGGACGATCTGGTGATCCTGTGCAAGCGAGGTAACGCTGAGAAAGCGTTGTCGCAACTGCGCGCGATCATGGGCAAGCTGAAGCTGACGGTCAACGAGGAAAAGACACAAATCTGTTCGGTGCCGGAAGGCGAATTCGACTTCCTGGGTTTTACGTTTGGGCGAATGTACTCAGCGACAACTGGTCAGGCCCGTATGGGTTTGCGCCCGTCGAAGAAGAGTATCCGGCGCATGGTCGAAAAGATTCATGCGCTGACTGCCCTTAAGACGGCATGGCAAGAGACCACGGCGATGGTGGGCAAGTTGAACCGTTCGTTACGCGGCTGGGCGAACTACTTCCAGGTAGGGAGCGTTAGCCGCGCATATCGCGCGCTCGACAGCTACACCGCGACGCGGTTGCGCCGGTGGCTACGCAACAAGCATAAGCTCAGGCGACGCAGGGGCGGGGGCTATCCACTCCCGCACCTCTACGGGCACTTCGGGCTCGTACGTCTGAGCGCCCGCGGGGGCGTAGCCTGGCGTGTGTGAAGGCGTGATGTCTTGTCCGAGAGCCCAGTGCGGGAGATCTGCACGCTGGGTTCGATGAGCGGGGTGTGGAAACGGGGTTAGGGCTAGGTTATTCGGGCACCGCCAAACGAAAGGGGCGGCAACAGACAAACCGAACCTAATGCGACCGCGAGAGGGTAGCCCCACTGCCTCTCGACAGCAGGGCCCCCGAAGAACCGTGCATGCGACTTTCGCCGCACACGGCTCGCGCACAGCATGAAACGTCACACTGACGCCGGTCTTGTCAATCTGCACAAGCCCTTCGCACGCGTCACCTCGTCGATTCATCTCATTGCTGAGACGAGGGCGCTGAACCGCAAACAGCCGGTCTCTCTCAAGCTGCCCCACGGCGAATCTAAAAAGTGGACCTGCGACAGCTGCACCACACGGAAGTCTGCACCCTTTCAGGTCGAGGCAAATCTTGAACCTCTATGCAGCCCGTTACAGGCCGCCATTCGCTTTCTCCGCGTTCTCACACCCGCTTCGTCAACAGCGCTCCTCACGGTTTGCCTGCCTTGATGGCTGTGTTCCGGAATCAAGGCGATGAATCGGGCTTACCACGTTCCCAGTCTTGCCGATTCGATTGTTCCCGAATCTATCCGTTTAGCGCCCGCCTCTTCCTCGGTAGCGATGATGACGACGTGCACCCAATGTGGAAGGGAGCAACCTGCTACGCACCGTTTGGTCAGGGCCTGACAGCAGCTTTGGCCCATCAGTCGTGACGAGGTTTATCGGCAGTTCACTTAAGTTGCGCATGCGGAACTTGCCTCGTCCCTATACCGCGTCGCTGCTCGCAGTGTCGGTTCCTTGTCACCAAGGTGGACCGTCCGTCGGAAGGGTACTTTGTCCCCGGAGCTTCACACCCGACGGTCTCCCGTCGCGCATGTCCAGGTAGGCAACTGTTGGTCGTACAACAGGTCACGGCTTCAACCTCCAAACTTCGACTGCTGAATGTGACAAGGCAAAACAGAGCTTTACCATCTACAGCATGCCGCATAACGCGCGGCTGACGGCGACACGTGTCGCACCCACATCTCGACTCTACCGACATGAGTCCGTCGGCACACGCTCGGGACTCTGAATCTTGCGACGCAGCACAAAACGCTAATATCGGCCGGGGGTACGGATACCTTTTCCAGCTTGCGCGCATCGAAATGCAGCAGATTGCTGCACTCGAAATCTTCCTGAGACCCGCACGGCAAGGCTCCAAAAGTCCAGCATGGAGGGCGACAATTACAGTGTCCGGGCGCGCATTGACTCATCAGAATTGCAACTCGCGCTGATCTGTTGCCTCACGTAGTTTGCTACCCGTCGGATTTGCCGGCCACCGCGATGAGTTGGGCCGACTTACCTCTCCGGAACTTCGCCGTTTCGCCGTGCGTCAGTGGCAGATCCGTTCCCAATGGTGGTGATGCCAAACCCGATGGCAATGATGCCAGTGGTGCCAGTGGTGATCATGGTAGTAATCGGCGAATGCCGGTGCTGTGCAAAGCGTTGTCACAGCAACGACGATGGCCATGGCGATCTTCTTCATAGGTTCGCTCCGTGAGGGATGAGGTAACCGTGGATCTCGCGAGCGTCACACTGCGTAACGTCAAAATCTTTAGCAAGCCTGATCATTCACCTTTCATGTCCGCCGTGACCGCCGTGTCCGCCGCCGTAGTAGCCACCAAAACCGATCCCAACATCGATGGCCGGTGCGGCGTAATAGCCAGGCGCATATCCGTAGTAGCCTGGCCCAGATTCATATGCGGGCGCGGGGGCATAACCGTAGCCAGTAGCGTACGGCGGAGCGACGATGCAGCCTGTAAGGCCCGCCGCAAGCGCGAAAATGCAGAATAGTCGGATCATGATGGTCCTCCTGTTCAACGTTGGAGGGACCGGCGGTGGCTCAGTTCGGCCGGCTGATGACGGCGCATTGCAGCCCCGCGTGCCTCAGATCCTCGCATCGAATGAGCGGTGGTGTCTGTACGCTGGCGGTCCGTTGGTAGCGCCTGGTTGCGTCTATCGGGGCCGCGCCCGCGATCGCTAATTATGACGAGAGCGCCACCAGGCGCCGTATCGACGCGAGCATAGTCTCAACGGACACGGGCTTTTGCCAAAACTCATCCCAAACGGGTGCGCCGAATGCAAATTCATGTTCAGCACTGGCTAGCACCACAGGGACCCCCGCCAACTTTAGCTCGCGCCGGAGTCGATGGCAAAACTCGATACCATCCATACCGGGTATCGATCGGTCCGCGGTAATGAGGACGGGTTGCACCCTGTTGGCGGTGTCCAGGCCCGCGTCCCCATCACTGGCCGTCTCGACACGATAGCCTTCGAGTTGCAAGATACGTTTCCAGGCAATCCGGATACTGCGATCGTCATCCACTAGAAGAATCGTCTGCATTTTGCTTACCGAACAGTTGTCGTCCGTCATCAGGCGGCAGTTCGTTTGTCGGCGGCGCGGAGGAACCGCACTGGTTTCGATCAGCGGTCCGCCAGCGCGACGTGGCCGCTTGCTCAATGACGACGCATATCGTCCCAAGCGTTACGTCAGTGAACGTTCTCGTGCCTGGGAGGCGGCGCGGCATGATGGTGGGAGTGGTGATGTTGCGGATGACGCGGCGGCGGACGCATGTCATGGTGATCGTGGTTGTCGCTATAAGATTGCTCCGCAAAGGTGAGCCTTGGCATCAAGGCAGTCATCACGATTGCACATGCAAGAATGATTTGCTTGATTTATACTGCGCCGGAAACCCATTTCGGCCAATTTTTACTTGCCAACGGCCATTGCGTTGGCTGAAAGTTGCCATTTTTCCCTCTGAGTTGCAATTGAGTTGCAAGAGGGTAAGTTCTGGCAATTGAAAAAGCTAGAAAGCCTGTATGGACGGTGCGCATCAAAATTAGTTAGGAAGGCCAATTGATGCACTTATTGCTCAGATACACGTTTCGAAGCGGCGTTAGTTACTTATAGAGGACGGCGCTACGACGGTGTTGGCGAGAAAATCCACGAACGCGTTGATGCGACGGGATCCCCGGTGATTGGGCATGTACAAGGCACTGATGGAGGAGCGGGCGTTGTTCGGATTGGTCTCGTGCTTTTCGAAGAGTCTGGGCAATCTGCCAGCCTGAATATCTCCGTCGACGAGCCAACTGGGCTGCAGCCCAAACCCCAGCGCAGCCCGTCATTGATGAAGGCATCCACATTTGACCCCCTTGATGTCGCGTCACCGAACCGGGAAGCGCACGTGATCGAACGAGACTACGGTTCAATACGACAGCAAACCAGCGCTTTCGCATGACTATGCTCTCGCGCTTCAACGCCCACTGACGGATGCCAAATACAATACGCCCAAGTTCGTTGGGGCAGCGCCTTAAATGTGCTGAATTTAGAGTTATCGAAGATGCTCGCTTCGATGCCTGAGGATGCACGCCGAATCTCTCTTCGCCCAGTATGTTGGGGGGCGACGGGCCAAGCCATCGCTTCTCCGAATATCGTCGGCCAGTCCCGTTGAGATCGCCGGGAAGCAGGTTAATTGCTGGGACCAATCGTAGAGCATTCGCCCAGCTTTGGCATGCTTTCGGCGCTCACGTACTCACCGTCGACGTGCGGCAGCTGACCAGCGCACGGTAGACGCTATGCCAAGGGTCGGCGGGGCCTCACATGCATAAAAGAGGGCGGCAGCTTGCCTAGTTCGCTCAATGCCTTTCCACGAAAAAGACAATGCGGTTAGCTGGGGAATTCCATCTCAGAGCTGCGTTCATTCTGAGGCAGCCTCACCGTTACTTCGGTTATGGAACGTGCAGGCGGCACGCTGCACTAGAACACCACCAAAGACGTCACGCGTGAACCGGTCAATAACAGGTACTACATATAGAGGCAACATTGGGCGGAGGGCGTTCGGAAAACTAACCAGGTTAGTCATCCCGACGCTCCTTTGCCACGATCATCGCATGGCCGAAAGCTCGAAGTTAAGAACAATTAAGCGGCCCTTCGGGACTTTTTTTCTGCGGGCAGCATAGACTTTAACTCGCCTGGACCCATAGTAGGGCCGGCGGCTGGAACTACCAGATGTCGATTCGGGGCCGCCGGTGCCCTGTCAGCCCGCAGATGTCGCAATGCAACGAATGCTTCGACATCTTGCCTGGCGGAACTTGTCGATTGAACTATCGCGGGCATCTATTACGTTTGTGCCCACGATCCACACTTTGCCGCAACGGAGATCCTCATGCCCTACGAACTGCTAACGCCTGATACATGCGCCCTCGCACTGATCGACTTCCAGCCGCAGATGTTTTTTGGCGTCCATTCGCACGATCGCACGACGGTCCAGCAAAACGCACAGATCCTTGCGAAGACGGGAAAACTGTTCAAGGTGCCGACGATTCTGTCGACCATTGCTGCCAAATCATTCAGTGGGGAAATGGTGCAGGAGGTGCAGGCAGTGTTTCCCGAGCAGACGCCTATCGACCGCACTTTCATGAACTCCTGGGAGGACCTGAACTTCCGCGCGGCGATCGAGAAGACCGGGCGCAAGAAGATCGTGGTTGCGGGACTGTGGACTGAGGTCTGCGTCGCGTTTCCGACCATCCAGATGCGTGCCGCAGGCTACGAGATCTACGTGGCGACCGACGCGTGCGGCGACATCACGGAAGAGGCGCACGAACGGGCAGTGCAGCGGATGGTCCAGGTTGGCGCGGTGCCGATGACTTCGCTGCAGTTCATGTGTGAACTCCAGCGAGACTGGGCACGCACCGAAACCTATGAGGGGTGCATGGATATCTTCAAGCAGCACAGCCCGTACGGCATCGGGGTGCGCTATGCAAAGCAGATTCTCGGCGAACATGCGAGCGAAGGCGGCGCCTGAGCACACTTGCAGCTCGTCGCGAACGCCGGTCACGTTGCGTCGCCAGTTCAGTGACAAGGAACAGATCGCGGCATCGACTCAAGCGCTTCGGCGGGCTAGTCTTGGCCGTCGTTGAAATTAAGGTTCTTCGTTCGACGACGGAAAGCTCACGGTTCTCTGGAACGCACACCGTGCACGACTCTGTTCACTTAGGTAAGCGAGGATGAAGGCGAACTGTCCGGCAACGCTGTTTCAGAGCGTGTTTGAAACAACGGTTCGCCGCTCTCGGTGCCTGGTGGCCTGGCTGGCCGGTCGGTCGGTTTGGCTTCATTTGTGTTTCGGCGGTTACGCTGCCTCGCGCAAATTAAATTGTGTGCGGCGCGGCGCGGCGCGGCGCGGCTCTGCTCTGCGCCTTGTCAATGCAGTTGTTGCCTGACGTCATAACTGAGCCTGACAAGTCGATAAGTTTTGGCATCCGAGAGTGACAGCCGGTGTAGGATCCGTGCACTCTCACAAAGCGTCGCCCTTAAAATACGCATACGTCACCGCCAAGTATGCGCTGCTTGGGTTCGTGCACGTCCTTGCAATTGAGGGCGCAGCGCACAAGGTCCGTTCGCATTGTGGTATGCCCAGGATTTGTACGGACACCGCTCGTCGATAACAAATACTTGAGCAGGCTGATCTCTCGGCATCAGCGACAATGAGGACGTCAAGTGGGTAACGTTGAGCGGGACTGTGGATGGCGTATTTACCACCGTCGAAGATGTCACCAATGCCATGGCAATCCTTGCGGTGTTTCCGCCCCACGCCGCATTCACCAGGCAGTCGTTCAAAGTGAGGCATGGCGTGGTTCACGCATTGAATACAAGTCAATCGCCAAGAGCATGGTGCCCGCTTAAGCTTCCCCGAGTCGATGGGTACGGTCGCATCTCGCGAAAAAGGATCGTATTTTGCGTATACCGTTGCAGCGTTCGACCACGCGCAACAACTGGAGGCCCTGGCATGATCGACGTTTACTATTGGCCCACACCGAATGGCCTTAAGATTATGATCTTTCTGGAAGAGTCGGGACTTCCCTACCAGACCATCCTCGTTGATCTCCTGGCGGGTGAACAACATGAACAGGAATTCGTTAAAATCTCGCCTAGCGGAAAAATGCCCGCTATCGTCGACAATGAACCGGCAGACGGCGGCAAGGCGGTAGCGATTTTTGAGTCAGGGGCAATCCTCCTTTACCTCGCGGAAAAGTCTGGCCTTTTCATACCAACTGACGTGCGCGGACGAAGGGAAGTCGTCCAATGGTTGTTTTGGCAGGTGGGAGGGCTCGGACCTGCTGGAGGGCTATATCACCACTTCATTGCCACTATGCAGGATAGTCAAATCCATACGGAGGACTATTTCCACCAGGAAGTGGCGCGCCTCTACGGGGTGCTGGACCACCGGCTGGAAATTAGTCACTTCGTCGCCGGCGATACGTACACGATTGCTGATATGGCTATATTTCCTTGGGTTACCGTTTGGAGAAAGCAGAAACAGGAACTGACTGCCTTCCCAAACCTGCTACGGTGGGAAGAAGAGGTCAGGCGGCGGCCTGCAACCATCCGAACCTATCTTAACGCGTCTCATTTGCCCGGCGGTAGGAGGCATTAAACAACAAAGCCACGCGGACTCGAGGTTCCGACGCGACCACGACGAGGGGGAGGTTCGTATGCGAATTCATACCGTTGATAGGCCTTCTTAAAGCACGCCGATGCAATCTTTTGTCCCCGACGCCGCCAAAACCGCCGTCCGGACGACGCCCTGTCCGGGCCAGAGTCGTGTAAAAATGTCTTCCGGACTTTGGTTCGCAAGAAGGTACGCGCGATAGTTGTCGTGCGAGCCGGAGCACTCAGCGCGACATGCGCACCGCGTTCGGGCGCACATTTAAACATTAATGTCCTGACGGCGCCACACCATCGATCTTGCGATGATGTCGCAGAACAATAGGCGATGGCGCCTTCGTAGCGCGAACAAGCGAGCCTGAAATCCGTCGGCTGGTTTCTGAGCGCGTATCACGCCTGCCGGCGTTTCGTCTCACTCTCGGCAAGTTGGCAGCGCCTCCGCAGCCTCTCCGGGTCGACTAGGGTGGACAGCCGTCCGCTACCCATTTGGCGAAAAGATCAATGCGGGATTGAGTCCAGGGACCTTCTCCTTTGGGCGGCGGCGGCGGCATGACAGCGCCACCAATCCCGCGAATTCGGTCGAAAATTTCAACCGCGTGAGTTTTGACGTCATCATAACTTGCCAGGTTGAATGCCTTGCTCATCGCCTGAATATCTCGCTGCGTAAAAAGCGGGCGGATGTCGGCTTCGAAGCTGCTCAACTTGTTCATTGCGCCTCCTTACTCTACCCGGGACCTAGGTAGCTTTTAAGACTAAAAGCCGGAAGGGAGCTCTTTCTTCCCGACCGCCTCCCCAATAGATCTCGACGACGGCCTGATCTCACCTACAGGCTGATACTATACGCCGCCCCCAAGTTAGAGCACCTCAAAGATATCGTAGATCGACCCATTGTCGCCCCGGCCGCTCGTATCAAACACGATGATGTGGTTTATCGGACCGTAGCCTGAAGACCTCGGCCTTCGAGCCGGGGATGAGGGGCTGTTGTCGCCAGCGAAGCGCGATTGGGACGAAAGCGTGCCTATACGGAGAAACAACCGTATCGACACATGCAGCACACGACCTGCGTTCTTCCCCTCCGACTGAAAGACAGCCGTGCACGGCTTCCGCAAGCGCTCTCGCGCGACGTCAATTTCGTCTGGGACTACTGCATGAGCCTCTGGTCAAGATGTGGGAACGTGAGCAACGGTTCCTCTCGGGATGCGACTTCCATCCGTATACGAAATGCGTCGGCAAGGTGGGCCTTGGCCTTCACTCGGGTACGATCCAGGCCGTTGCCGAGGAATACGCCATGCGGAGAAAGCAGGCCCGGGAAGTGAAGGTGCGCTGCGGACGTCGCATGGTGTACGTCCGCTCACTTGGCCGGATCCCGTTTTGAAATGACGCTATCCATTATTGCAACGGCCAACTGTTCATCGGCAGGATGACCCTGTCGCTGTGGAACAGCTACGGTCTCGCAGACTGCGACGTTGGCGCCGGCAATATCAGTGAGGACTTTCGTGGCAGGTGGTACATCGACATCTGCGTGAGGCTGAATCCGCAGCAAGGGTTGCGTCGCAGTGCGATGCCCGGCTTGTTCGGGCAGGATGGGGACACCAGTAGCCATGCGCGAGCAAGAGCGACGTCAGCGCGAAGATACCGGTGTGCGCTTTGATAGGCCGCATTCGTGATGAGTCTGCAACTCGCGTGTAACGTATAGCGTTTGCAGCGGCGGGGATGCGTTGCGCGTACCTGCGCATCAGCACCGAGGCAACGAGCGCGACCCGGAAGTATGATCTTCTCGGGCGGCATTTTGGTCAGCAGAAACTCGCCGTTTGACGTCGCCGGCCATCAACTTCCCATACACCAGACTTGACGTTATCTCGTTGCTTCGATTGCGGGACTGACACCGTCAGCGCGCAACCAACAAGTTGTGGATACGATAGGGCTGGCGCGTTGCTTCTAAGCTTGGATCGTCACGGTCCGATTTCCGTTGCTTGCAATCAATTCCGATTGCAAGCAACGCTGCTTTTCTCGGCCTACTTGGAGACGTTGCACAAACGTGGTCGCTATGTCGGCGGACGAAATCCGCGCGGCTCTTGCAAAGGGCTGCAATGACTGTGGCGCGGTCTTAAGGCGCTAGGCATTATCGGGATGTCTTTATGGCAAAACTGGACACGAAGCGGTGGCCGTGTATGTCGCGGAACGATGCTTGTTGGGCGCGGGGTCCGTTAGCTTTTGTGCGGAGGTAGCTTCGTTCGTCGAGGTTGCTTCGGCCCCTCGCGACGTCGCGTAGCAGCAGCACCGGATTGCGCCCTTGCGGCGCCGGCGTGTCACGGCCTACTTGTGCAGAGCAGGTCGTGAAGTGAACCTTTCGCTCCCTGCCTCAATGACCGCGAGATGATTCAAAGCTGCCGGCCCGCAACGTCGACCATCAAGTTCCGCGTACTCGAGGTTGAGCGCTTCATTGCGCCGCTCAAGCTCTGCGCAAATCCAGGCCGATCCAATCTCAATCTCAGCGAATGGGGCGACGCCTTCCCCGACAACCGGGTTCTCGGCGCAGCCACGCTCGACCGGCTACGCCGCGGCGCCTACCGCATCGTCTTCGAGGGCGAGAGCTTCCGCAAGTCCAAACCGATGCCTGAAAACGGCGAAACCTCCGTTGCAAAATCCATTAAAAAGCCGCATTCTTGAGGCCGTTCGAATTCGCGTTCGACACCACGTCGAACTGGCGCCACTACGGCGATCACCACCGACGCCTTTACGCCGATCCGTGACAACGTGCGCGGTTTTCGCGACCCGAAATGCACGCAGGCATTCTTCTCCGGCTTCGGGCCGATCCAGCAACTTTTCGCACTCAAACGGCATCCGCTGTAACCGTCACGATATCGCAAACAGCTTGCAGCAAGGTTCGATGCCTGGCTCGAATTCATCGAACAAGCCCAAAAACCGTCGACTGGTTTCTGAACCCGTGTCACACCTGCTGCCGTTTCGTCCCGCTCCCGGCAAGTCGACACCGCCCTCAGAATGAGTGGCGGATGGCCAGGCGGTAAGCCAGTTGCGTTGGGCCGCTTGATGCAGCGAAGTTCGCGCCCGCGCTGATGTTGGCGGTCGTGTTGCCGTGCGCGCGCATGTACTCCGTCGATGCGTAAAGTGTTGTGCTCTTCGACAGTGAGTAAGTCAGACCGACCACGGCCTCATACCAGTCGGAACCTTCAAACCACGAGTGCCCTACGTCGACTGCGCCAGTGAAGGAAGGCGTGAAGTTGTACATAAGGCCTGTATCGATAGTCTGCAACGTCGAAACTTCCCCAAATCCCTTAAAGATCGTTCCGTTGTAGACAGCGCTGACCCGAACTTTGCCCGTCGTGTATGTGGCGCCGACCCCGAAGGTCTGCGACGAATCGACGAGGAACGGCTTCGTCAAATAGAGGTCAGTCACGGCCCCGGACACGGGGGCGACGGAGACGGTCGGTTGGCCCAGGAAAGTTTTCAGACCAGCTACGTAATACGGGTCAAGGCTGAGTGGATTGTAGACCTTTGTGTACGCCGTGCCGAGTGAGAATCCGCCGTCGCTATAGTGCATTCCTGCGCTGAACGAACTGCTCGTCTGCATGCTGCCGGGGACTCCGCCGAACGAATACATCGCGCCAATTTTGATGTGATTACCAATCGATCCAAGATATTTGACCGAATTCGGTAGGCGCGCCCAGGACATTCTGTCGTAGCCGCCGATATGGATGCCAGCGTAGCCTCCGGAGATCTGCGCGCCGACGCCAAATTCGGACAGGTATTCATATACGAAATCGTACTGGTTGCCCAACGTAATTGAGCCCCAGCTGTCATTGCTCAATCCGACAAAGGCTTGTCGTCCGAAAAGAGCGCCTCCTTGAAGCGATTTTCCAGAACTCATGGTAAATCCGCTCTCGAGAGTGAAAATGGCGAAAGTTCCGCCGCCCAGATTTTCCTTGCCGGTCAAACCCCATCGGTTTCCTGCCTCAACCCCCGAGTCGAGCATGGCGACCGGACCGCCGCCAATGTTGGAAATGTATGACACACCATCATTCAGGCGCCCATACAGGGTTACGCTGTTTTGTGCGTGGGCGGTGCATCCTGCTCCGAGAGAGGCAAAAAGAAGTGCTTTGATGGGGCATATTTTTAGCGTCATGTCGGATTTTATTTGAGAAGTTTAACTGGTCCATGGTTGAGAATTTTTTACTGTCTCGAACCACTTAAATTAGGATTGCAAAATATATATAAAAAATTGTTGACTATAATCTGATTTTGCTTGTCTATAAACAACCTGCATAGACGAAAGGCCGTCTACTTGATCCAGCTTTTTTTAGTAGCAACGTACATCGACACGATTGCGTCCAAGGCTGTAATGCACCAGTTCCCACGAGCCAGCCGTGGCAATTGCTAATCGGACATATCCCCGGGTCCTGGGGGCGACGGTTAGGTCGCGCGTTTTTTTCGCGGTTGTACGCGTAGAAATACTATTTAAAGTGGACGTGGCTTCATTCCAGGCGACGTAGTGATTGAACACGGAAATGTCGGAGATTTTTCCCTTGAGTATGTTCGATTTCAAAACGGAACCGATGAGCAGCCATGTTGCCCTCGCAAACCAAGATTGTGGGGTGAGGGTCGGCTTTATACGTTTCGTTTTCGCAGATTCTCCCGAACAAGGATGCCGTCGATAATCCAGGTGTCGTGCCAGCCTTGAACTACTTTTTTTCGAGTCATTTTCCAGTTCCTATCGGTGAGTAATGCTGAAAAAAGTGGGATAGTGGTGCGCCCGATTTCCTCAGGCGCTAAATAGCCAATATTGAATAGGGCGGGCGAGCCCGTTACGTGGCCGTGGTTGTTCCGATTCCGGTCCCCACAGCGCTATGCCTCGCATTGCTATACCGAGGGAGAAACAGGAATGACGTGGCTGCGAGCATCGCCACGATTCCGTTCAAATTCAGATTGACGGCATATCCATGGGTAGCATCTGCGATCCAGCCGTTAATGAATGGGCTAACTCCTGCGCAAATGAGAAAGGCGCTGTACTGCCACGCATACACGCGTATAAAGATGTCGAAATTGAAGTAACGAGTCACCATGTAGCCGATCAGATCGACTTCGCACCCGAATGCCCATCCCAGGGAGAATACAAAGATAGGTGCGTACGTCAGTCCACCGTAGGCAAGCAGGAAATGTCCAAGCGCTGCGACAACGCAAGAGAAAGTCATCAAATACGGTGCGTGGACATAGTCGGACAACCAGCCCAACGCTAATCGCGCACAAATCGATCCAATCCCAATCAGGCCCAAAAACGCGGCAGCGACTTTCGGCGTTGCGCCGAACTCCTGCAGCATTGGAACCAGATGCTGCAAGCTTCCGGACAAGGCCAGCCCCGTTGCGCCAACCCCGAAGGTGAGAATCCAGAAATTCCGGGATTTCCTGGCAGCACCGAACAGCGCCGTGAGTTCTGCCGTATCGAGACGTTGATCGTTGCCTTTCTTTGCACCATGACCGCCGTCGTTTAAGTCGGGCATGCGCACGAGGAGCAATGCCAGCGGCGCACCGAGGAGGGAAAGTCCGGCTAGGGCAAGATAGCCGGCATGCCAGCCATGCACACGAATGACGCCCGCAATGATCGGTGGGAAAATTGCGCCTGCACCGCCCACGCCGAGCTGCGTGACACCGAGTGCGAGGCCGCGCCCCTTGTCAAACCATGCACTGATCGTTTGAGTGAACATCATCGCACTCGTACCGCTGCCCACTATGCCGAGACAAGTGACGAAGAATAAATATGCTGCGGGAGTTCTCGTGAGATACCCGAGTCCCAGAAACGAAAGTGCGAGACCGACAGCGCTAATTGCGATTCCGCGTTGCACGCCGATACGCGTGATGATGCGAGCCCAGAGTAGCAGCCCGACGGTCACGCCGAACGTGAATCCGGTGTATCCGAAACCATACACGGTCTTCGTCAGGCCGATTGATTGCGCCAGGCTATTCGCGAAGATGCTCAGATTATAGGTGGCGAGGCCGATGATACCTATGCCCAGTCCCAGGAACGCGGCGAGAAGTTGAGACCATCCTCTCCTGAACTCATCCAGTTTTGTCATACGTGTCCTTGGTAGATGTGTGCAAGACGCCTGAGAGATCGGGTTAGCGCCCCGGTCGTGTCGCACAAGTTGAATTCTTTGCCTGGCCACTTGGATATCTTCATGACCAAATTGGATACAGTCTATGCGCGACTTGTACGTACTTATAGTGAAAAAAATAAGGAGTTAACGGATGGCGCGTGCGTTTGTACTAAAGGCCCGTATTAAGGTCGTCCCTTCTCTGGCGGTGTCACGTAATGCAAGCGCGTCTGTACACAAAGCATTCGATACAACAGGCTTGGCGGCATCCTTGATGCCCGGTTTCGCGAGACGTAACCCGTAAAGCTTGCACCACACACCATACGGAAGGCCATATAACCCGAAACCTCATACACTTTTCAATCGTCAAGGTTAGTAAAATTTTTGAGCGGTGCCGCCACTGCTTTCATGATTCAAATCGGTTCCAACAAGCAATGCCAAAGTTCAGTGACCTTTTCAATAGTTGCTTGTTCATTCATCCGGGTGCTAGCTGGTGCATCATCCGATCGGACGCGGTCAATGGCCATCTCAAACACCTTGCTGATACGAGGCCAACGTCGCGTCATGAAGGATTCCATCGCTTGGCTCCAACCATCCTCCGAGATGAGGCATTGCGCCAGCACGAATCCATCCTCGATGGCCATTGCCGCACCACTCGATACGTGAGGAGGCATAGCGTGCACCGCGTCGCCAATGAGAACAATACGCCCCTTGTGCCAAGGACCGGGCATCAACAGAGCCGGATAGCGCGTGAAGTGAATTGCACTAGCCAGCGGTAAGTCCGCCATAACATCCTTCGCGAAGGGACCATCGAACTGCGCGGAGATTCGATCGAGGAGATCCCTGCGTCGCGTCTCTGGAGGACTTTGAAAAATATCAATCGCAGATTCCTGAAGAAATGCGTAGGCAAGACCTCCGGGGAGCGGGAACAGTCCAAGGCTCGTGGTTCCCGACCCGAGATAGAACGCGCCGCGCTTGATCGACGGTCGTAGGGGTGTCAGCCAACGCCAACCAACCTCGTTCACAGTTTGGGTGGCAATATTTCCCCATACGAGTCGTCGGACTGTAGAGCCAATACCATCGGCGCCAATAACCGCATCGTATAGATCTTCCGAACCGTCTGAGAATCGAACTGCAACGTGAGTCGACTTGTCGACGATCCCCACTATGTGCCGATCAAGGAGAAACTGAATACCTTTTTCACGGGCCAGATTGGTCAGAATTCGGCTTAGTTCGCTTCGTGCGATGACCACGTTGACCGGGAAATCGATGGATTCTGGCTGTGGCCGCTTCAAATCGAGAACCGTCTGTCCGGCGGAGTTGCAGACGTGCATGTAAAGATTGGGCGTGCTGTGAGCCAGGATTTCATCCAATACGCCGAGTTCGCGCAGCGGCAGCAACGCATTGGATGAAAGTCCGAGTGCGGCACCGCGCGTGGTGTCGAGATTTATTTCAGAGATCTCAACTTGGATGCCTGCGCGGCTCAGAAACGACGCAATAGTAAGTCCGGCTGAGCCGGCTCCGACGACGAGTACCTTGTTCAAGAACGCCACATCTTTCCCCTTCTGCCGTGACCCGGCTCAGTGATCCATGCAGCGATTTTTAGTGAAGACTCGATGAATCGCGAGACCTCCCTGCTTATCAGTCCATAACTCGTCCTCGTTCGGACTAGATCAACTTTGCTTCATGTGGTTTTGCGATGCACTTGGAGGTGCGCGAAGCCGACCTGCCTTTGTACGTTGAACCACCCACGGTTTTGAGGAGATTGCAACTTTTAAGAGAATGGAACCGTGAACAAGACGAGAAATTTCTCACCCAGGGTCCTTCTCTAGCTGACACTACATGAGCGATACCGAGCATGGACGTGCTTCGACTGGAATGTGCTGAACCGACTCTATGAACAAGTCTTCATCGAGGACCTAGTCAACAAGACGAAGTCCGTAGTCTCTACAAAAGAAGATCGGACACAGGAACCAGGTCAGGGCGCTCGACACGAGTACGTACCAATGGCGCGGGGCCACTTTTGTCGGGTTCCAGTGGTCGACTGGGCAAGCCGCCGTGTGCTGGTCCGCTCCCCGGCTGAGCTGATAGCTCACCAGCCCCTCCGCCTCAAGCTGCCGCGACGTCTCGCGCACCGGAATCTTGCTCGTCCCGAAGCGCTCGGCGAGCGCTATCCTGGCGGTGCTGCGCCCCCGGAGGGAGCATTCTGCGCAGGATTTCATCGCAGAGTTGACCGTGAATGGTTTGCGGAAACGACCGCTGGCCCGCCTTGGCCTTCACTTTCGTGAGCTAAAGCCGGCCTTGAGCCAACCAACGAAAAGGGTTGTTGTCAAATTTTTGGCCCGCTAATATGGATCCCAATTTATGCCGATCGTATAAAACTATCGAACGATTTCAACCGAATAGGTAACCGGTCCAAGGTTTACATGCCGATGCTCGATGCTCCAAAAAAAGAGCGAACCAATTTTAGTTATTTACCCGGATCACCTGAGCGCACCAACCTCGGGCTAGCGCTTAGCCGGCAGACCGCGCGGGTGGATCAGATTCCGGTAGTGGCCGGCGGCCGGCGCCTGGAGGGTGCCGCGACTCAGCAGGTAATGTATCCGCCGACCATGTGCTGGCGCGGGTCCGTCAGGCGAGTTGCAACGATGTCGCTGCCGCGATTAGTGCAGCGGGCGACGCTCAGTGTGATCGGTCACAGCGGTCGTTCGAGTATGGCGCTGCAGTCTTCCTCAAGGGGGCCGATCTGCTCGCGGGACCGTGGCGGCAGGAGCGGAACGCGGCGACGATACCGGGCCCGACCAGCCAGTACACGTACCCATACATGCGCTAATGGCGCGCTCGGCCAATACGTGGCGAAAGGTTTGTACATCGAGTGCTTTAACCGCCTCGACGACAGCAAAACGTCGGGTCAGGAAAGTCGACGAAGAATTCGCGAAGGCGGTGAAGTCGTGGGTAATACCGTGCTTGGGCAGGAATCGTCAACGATAAGGTCACCGATTTCCGTTCGATCCTGACCCAAGTCGCCGGATGTGGACGCGATCTCTACTGCGGCGCCGATACCCAGGAGGCGCCGGTCCACAAGCAGAGCACGCGCTCGCGATGGCACTTGTGCAAATAGCGAGGGCGAATCGGTTAGAGCGGTACAGGCAAATAGGCTGGTGGATCGTATTGAGCAAGAAGCGTTTGGACGGGTTGTTCGATGGGGGGCATCTCGATTGGGAGATCATCATTCTGGAAGCGGTGGCTTCTTTGTGTCTTCATTCTTACTGTCTTGTCCAACCGCAGCATTGCCGTCGATGCGATGTTGTGATGCCAGGGGCAATGCGAAACAGATTGTTCAGGCCGGACTACTAAGATGCGGGAGAACATCCGAAATCAAGTAACATGTGGGAGAACATTCGAAATCAAATCGACTCCGCAATCGCGGCATTGGCGTCGAGAGTGGTGCACATTCTTTCTAATGCTTTCGTTGAGTTGGGCTCGTGCGAGCAAAATACAGAAGGACCAGCAGTTGTCCCTCTCCACCGTCTAATGGCGATTTGCGCCGCAAATTGATGACTCTCTGCCATGGACACCCGTCGGATTGAAATCTTTTTGGCAGTGTGCGAGGAAATGAACCTTCGTGAGGCCGCTCGACGACTAGGCATCAGCCAGCCCGCTGTCACGTTTCAGTTGCAGGCATTAGAGGCAGAGTTGGGCTTTTCGCTCCTCCAGCGAGTTCAGCAACGCATCGTGGGTGTCACCCCTTCCGGTGCGCACTATCGTCGCATTGCGCGGGCTCTTCTGTCGGAGCTTCAGGCGGCCCAACGTTCTGCACTCAGCATCTCGGGTGGAAAGACAGTGGCTTTTCGCATTGGCATAGCCGAGGAAGTCGCGACTGACAGCCCCTACTGGGCGGCTTTCCTCGCCTTGCAACGAGAATTCGATCAAATCGCGTTCCTCTACGTTGAGATGCCTATCTTCGAACTTGAGACTGCGGTACGCGACGGGTCCGTTGATCTGGCGTTGACTGTGCTGGAGCCTGCATCGAACGGGTTGGAAACAACGGAGCTATGGTCGCAGAATTGGGTAGCCGTTCTTCCAAAAGGACATGCCCTAGGTAGCTTCAATCGTCTTACGCCTGAAGATTTCGCAAATGTTCCCCTGGTACTTGGAGATCCGACGAAGAGCGCCGGTGGGCACGTCCTTATCGAGCAATCGTTTTTGCAGGCGAATATCACTCCGCAGATCGCAATGCGGGTAACACGGCGGTCGACTATGCTAATTTTGGTTGCTGCAGGAGGGTGGGCGACGTTTATGCCTGAATACCTGTCGACTATACGCCTTCCCGATCTGGATATGGTTCCATTTGACGCCGAACCACAACGCATCCGAGCCCTTTCGCTTGGTCCACGAGCGCCTTCATGGATTCAGCAGTTCTGGAGTGATCTGCGTGAACGGACTCAAAATTTCACGTATGCGTGATCATGAACTTGAAGCGCCTTGAGTATTTCCTCGACTACGCCCAGCGCCATGATGCCGAGGAGACATGGCAGGATTGGAGCTTTCTGCGTCCGCACATTTCTTCGCTGGAAAAGGAATTGGGGTTTGCGCTTGTGCAATGGAGTGGGCGATGTGCAGTCGGACTCACTGCAGCGGGGCAGCACTACAGTGAACACGCCGAAAGAATTCTCGCTGCCCATCGCCGTGCAGTGAGGTTTGGGTATGATCGGGAGATTGGTGTCGCGGGCCTCCTGAAGATCGGCTTGTGCGAGGAGGCATCCACTACACGTTTCGCCGCAGCCGTCGCGGGCTTTTGCACTCGATACCCTGATGTGAATCTCGAAGTTTCGGAAGGAAACTCGTTTGATCTCGTGCGTGCAACGAAGCGTCGTGAGGTAGATATCGCCCTCGTTCTTCCAGTTCAACCGGAGCCTGGCCTAATTTTCCAAGACCTCTGGCAGGACCATTGGGTTGCCGTTCTCCCGAAAGGGCACGCGCTGGCATCGAAGCAACTCCTGGATGCGGGCGACCTGATTGCAGAGCCCCTAGTCCTTGCTGATCCTCTTTTGCCGATGAGTGGCCATCGCTATATTTGGGAGGCGTTCGAAGGCGCACAGGTGACGCCTAGGATCGGCGCACTGGCTGTCAATCGGACCACAATGTTGGTGCTGGCGACGACCGGTATAGGCGTTACGTTCGTTCCGCACACAGTGATTCGCGTGCCGATCTCGCCAAAGTTGGAGACCTCGCTTCACTTCCGGCGGTTTGAAGCGCCTCCGCTGCAGATAGGTGCCGTCTTCTCCGTCTCGGAGTCCCCGCGCGCTGCGATTCACTTCCTGCAGGCCATCGAGGAGACTATACGTGCAGATCCTTCGGGATCGAGGCAGCCCTAGCTGCGCGTCTGTTGGGCATTTGCGCGCGCATTCTGTTGGTTACAGGGGCTAGGCTGGCGGGTTGCCAGCAGAAACCAGATGAAAAGCTTTTGAATGCCTGCTGGAATCCCGGCACAAAGCAAACGGTCCAGTCGATTGTGAGCGGGGTTGTTTCCAGGCACATCGTTAGTTCACTCGAGGCCGTGGACAATGCGAAGCATACGCGGGCACAAATTGACGCATGACTGAAGGGACGCATAAATATAACGCTGTCGAATTTCTATCGGACGAGCGCGGACGCGTTGGCCGGCAGCGTGACTTGCGGCGCCGATGCGGCGATGACGTTCAAGCGGGGGGATAACAATACCGTCACGGCAGATGGTGCGTCTTTCTCCTTTGCCGCATACCGATCCGAAGGAGATGGCTCGATGTATGTCATCCCGTCGAGCCTTGCGCTAAAGCAAATGATTGATGGCGCGACTGTTGTTGACGATGGCAAGGACGCTGAATCGTCGAGTCAACCGCCCGCTTCGGCGCCAGTGATCGCCGCGAATCCAGCCGCAAGACTCACAGGCGTAGCTAACCGGCGTGGGGCCGACGCGTAAAACCCGCAATTCGCGGCGTCGCTTTAATCTTTGGCCAGTCGATGGATCTACGGGTCGGAGTCTGTAACTCCGAGCGCTGGATGGCTACGGAATGAGCCACAGGGCGACGGCATAGACGAAAAGAGAAACGACGAACGTCACGGCCGTGTAGCCCATCACTCTCTGGATTCGAATCCCGGCGATAGCCACGACAGGAACCGCCCAGAACGGTTGAAGCATGTTGGAGACGTTTTCCGCCATCGCCACACCCATCGCCACCCGCGCGACCGGCGCATGAAGGCTCAGTGCTGCCGGCAGCACAAATGGACCTTGAACTGCCCAGTGGCCACCCGCGCTCGGGATGAGAAGGGTGATGATTAGCGAGCTCAGATAGCTCCACAGAGCAAGCGTTGATACCGACGCAACGGCAACAAACGTCTTCGCGATGACGGCTGCCAGCCCAGTGCCACTCATGATCCCCATTACTCCGCCATACATCGGGTACTGAAGGAGCATTGATCCCGTCTGGCGCGCAGCACGGTGGATTGCATCGGCGTATGCGATAGGCCGGCGCTGAAGAGCCAAGCCGACCAGCAGGAAAATCAGGATCGTGGTGTTAATGTCCAGCTCGAATCCCTTCGAGCTCCACTGGACTGCGAGATATCCGATGCCGAGCGCCAGCAGGAACAGGGTGCCGATCATCGACTGCTCCAGTCTCGAAGCAAGCGAATCCGAACCAGCAGATCTGGCGTGAGGATCGTCTGTCGCCGCCGGAGCTTCCGTCTCGCGAATGAGCGTTATGTCTGCCTCCTGCGGATGCATTTTGATGAATATGATGGTCATCAAAACTACGACGGTGATTGTTGGGACAAACACGAATGACGCGAAAACGGTCTGGCTCAATGGAATCACATGGCCGGTTGCCTTTTCGACAAGATTCAGCGCATTCCCGTGCGACGCCTGCGAGAGCGCAATCGAACTGGAGAGTCCACTATTGCAAATGGACCAGGCGGAGTAGCTTCCTGCGACCAGCCACGCAAAATCAACCTTTACACGCTTGGCAATTTCTCTTGCAAGCAGCGCGCCGACGACCAGGCCCAATCCCCAATTTAGCCAGGCTGCAACCGCGACCATAGGAAATATAACCAAGGCCGCCTTTGTCGGCGTCTGCACGCGCGAGGCCAATGCGCGGAGGCCGCGCTGGACAACTGGTGCATCAGCGATTGCATAGCCTGTGACAAGAATCAGGATCATCTGCAACGCAAAGCCCAGAATTCCGAATGCACCTCCATACCAGGTGGTCACGATGTTTCCAAAGCTCGACTTGGGTGCAAGGAAAACCGACAGCAGAATGACAACGAACGTCAAACCTATTGAAAGAACGAATGGGTCCGGCATCAGCCGTTCGAACATGTAGACCAGCGCGGTCACTATGTTCCTTCGCTCGGGTTCAGCCGGTGTGGGGGATGGTCTCGTGTTCATCATTGCTCTCGTGCGTTCGTGCGACTTCTCTACTGTAAGCCTGCGGTCCGTGTGGTGTATTTGTCGACGCCATGCGCATGGCGGAGGCGATCAGGAGGGGGAACATACAGGAATTCGCGGTTGCATGCGTTCAAGCCGGGCAGCAGCGATTGCCCCTCGCATTCGTAAGCTGCTTATGAATAGTCACGAAGCGTGCTCACCGCGACAGACGGCAAAAATCCGCTGGCTCCTGGCGAAATTGCGATTGGTGATTGAGCCTCAGGCGCAAGCAATTCTTATCTGCCGCCTCCGACGAAGTAGCAACGAGCCGACGGCGGTTCATTTACTCATTCTTGAGTGGACCAAGGGGCGATGGGCTGCCGGCAACGCAGGCTTTCGACACACGGAGCACCGCGTGAATGGAACTAGGAATAGGGCGTCTCGAGGAATCGACGCCCTGTCTCTCACATATGTTACTAGATATTACGCGGTTCGAATCTCGATCAGAGAGCGTGAGCGATGTGTCGACAGTCTGATCTGGTTCGGCCCAAACGACTATTGTCCGTATCCATGCGACCTATCTGCGGATCGCAGTAACGTTGCAATCGTAGAAACAGGCTGCGAAAGCCAATCCCGTTCGCACGCGCGAGGCGCTTCTTCAGATTGACGAGGCCGGGATTGTTTGCCGGCAATGAGAGTTGCCGGCTCGCGAAGCCATTGGGCCTCATCGAGCCGGGATTCTTCGTTACTTCTTTGCGGGACCAGCGTGCCGTGGGTTCTCCGTTGCCCAACCATGGCTGCACGTCAAGCCGCAATTGCAAACCGTGGCGGAAACGACACGCCTGACATACAAGGGACGCTGCACGTTGCCAAAGCTCCTTGGCAATGTCTGCCCGCCGTCTCCATTTCAAAAACTGCGTCAACGCAACGTGGTGCCGGTCGGTGCGTTTGTGGCGGCTACTCTCAAAAGCGTTTACCTCAGGCTGCTGGAGCCCGGCGTGCGACGTTTCGCGGACGTAAGCACAAAATTGTGGCGCGCTCTCGCGCGCACATCAATCTTGACAGTGGGCTAACACGCGTTTAAATTATCATTAGCTAAATAATGCAATTTGTAGGGTGCCTTGCAAACTGATGACGGTCACGGTTCCAGAGCCACTGCAAGCTGTATCGCTACCGGACGAGGTGGACGACACTAGCACCTGTACCGTTCGGATTAGACGTCGCAAAAAATCAGTCCGTGTTGTTGAGCACAGTTCCGTTCGCATTTCATGCATGCGTGATGCAAGGACAACATCGTGGCTTCACAATAAAACAATTTAGTATTTCTAAGTAAAAACGTGCTTTCAAACTTCTCGATAAAAACTCGTATTAGCGTCTCCATGCTGCTGTTGTCCGTGCTTCTTCTTACGGTCGGCACGATGGGGATTTTGGGGATGACTGTAAGCAACGGGGTAAGTCGCGACAATTTTGTCGTCCAGTTGCCTGGGGCAATTTTAATCGGCGACACGCAGATTTTCATGCTTCGTCAACGAGTGGCACTCGACCGGGCTGCTCTGGCTAAGGACCACGAGTCGGAGCGGCGACTGCTGGACCTGGCAGCGGATGTGAGCAAGCGGGCCGATCAGGCGTGGAATCTTTACTATTCGTTGCCAAAGTCGGCTGACGAGGAGCGTGCCAGCGCCGACGTTGCCAGTCGCCTGGCGAAGGTGCAACAAGTCTATCGGGACTTGGCCGTCGTTCTCCTGACTCCGGATCAGGGGCGGCTCATAGAGCTGTCCAATGATGGATTTGCGGCTTACGTCGCGTTTCAGAAAAGCTGTGACAATCTCAACGAAACTCGAACGCGAGTTGCGCAAGCGAAATTTGCTGACGCCCAGTCGACGTTCAGTATGTTTCGTGCGCTTACAGCGGCGGCGCTGCTGTGTGGTCTTATCGCTGCAGGCGTTACCTATTTGAGCATTCGGGCGTCGGTCGGTGCACCGTTGCAGGCCGCCCTCGAACAATGCAAAGCCATTGCCCTTGGGGATTTGCGTCATGACGACATGCCGGGCGCTGGCGACGAAATCGGTTCGCTGGTGAATGCCCTAGCCGAGATGCGTCTTGGCCTGGTTGACACAGTTACGCTTGTGAGAAACGGTAGCGGGGCGATTGCTACGGCCGCGCAGCAGATTGCGGCCGGTAACATAAGCCTTTCTGCGCGGACCGAGGAGCAAGCTGCCTCGCTTGAGGAAACTACCGCCGGCATGGGCGAGCTCACGGGCACCGTCCAATCAAACGCAGAGAATGCTCAAAAGGCAAGCTTGCTGGCGACCGAGGCGATGCATTCGGCAGAGCGTGGTCATCTCACCGTCCTGCGAGTCACCGAGACGATGAAAGAAATCAGCGAGAGATCCGTTCGGATGGCTGACATCATTGCCATGATTGACGGGATTGCCTTCCAGACGAACATCCTGGCTTTGAACGCAGCGGTTGAAGCTGCTCGAGCTGGTGAGCAGGGACGAGGCTTCGCCGTCGTTGCAGGGGAAGTCCGTTCACTGGCACAGCGTTCGGCGAGCGCCGCAAAGGATGTGAAAGAGCTCATTCAGGCGTCGGTCGAGCTCGTTGAAACGGGCGCATCGCTCGTGTCGGAGGCTGGTCGTAATATGACTGCAATTTCGTCGGACGTTCAACGCGTCACCGGTATCGTCGCGGAGATTTCCGATGCATCTACGGCTCAGTCCGGCGGAATTCAGGAGATAGCCGGTGCGATGTCCCAAATGGACACCGTGACACAGCAGAACGCCGCGCTCGTGGAACAGGTCGCCGCAGCAGCACAGTCACTCGAGGACCAGACCCAGCACTTGTGGCTGTCGGTCAAATCCTTCCAGCTGCCGCCCGACGGCAGCGTGAAACACGTCGCAGCTTGAACCAGAACGACTGCGGCTGATTTGAAAAGTGTTCTACGACACGGCGTCTCACTGACGCCGTGTTTTTTTTAGACGCTCAAATTGGGCGGATTCAACCGATCGATGCAATCCACTAGAAGCTGCGTGAGCAGTGAGAGTGTTGCAAATGAAACAACGACGCCGGATCTACTATAGTGAGACCCAGAAAGCGATGACGTGGGAGCGCTGGCAGAAGGGCGAATCCCTCCAGCATATTGCCCAGTTCTTTGACCGGAACCACTCCTCCGTGCAACGGATTCTGGCTGAAACGGGTGGCATCCGGCCGGCACAGCGACATTGCTCGCGGCTGGCGCTAACATTGGCCGAGCGCGAGGAGATATCTCGGGCGCTCGTTGCTGGCGATTCGATCCAGTCAATAGCCAGGCGACTTTCACGGGCCCCCTCCACCATCTACCGCGAGATCAAACGTAAGAGTGGACAGGACGACTATCGGGCAAGCCGCGCTGAGCAGCTTTCCTGGGATCGGGCGCAGCGTCCCAAAGTCTGTAAACTGGTTGAACACCGGATGTTGGCGCACATCGTAGCAGGCAAGCGTCAGCTGCGGTGGTCACCTCAGCAGATCGTCGGATGGCTCAAGCACGCGTACCCGGACCGCTGTAGTAGCCTCGATCAACTAGCACCTTCAGCCCCGACTTGCCCATCGCCTTCTTTGCTGACACGGCCATCTTGCTGAGTTGCCCGTGGTCGTTTCCAACATTGGTCACCTCGTGCTCAACTATCAGGTGATGCTTCGTGTCCACGGCGGCTGCACGTTGTAGCCGACCGTTCCGGTTCTTTTGCCATCACTGGTCACGGAACGGGAATTCTGATCCGTGACCGACAACTGTTTGTCCGGTTGCTTCACCAACTGCTTTCTGATCTGCTCGAGTCCGCGCATCTGTTGGCGCAAACGGACGATCTTCTCGTAAAGCCGCACGGTCTTCACATCGAAACCCGTCGGACTGGTTCGGTCGGCGGATTCAATCGCATCAAGCCGGCTTGAAGGTGCCCGATTCAGGTAGCCGTAGTAGACCTTGAGCATTACGCCCGGATGGTAGGAGGGGGCGACCTGTGACTGCTGGCGTGGCGCCGTTGAGGCCGAGTTCGGCAAGCCCCAGTTCCTCGCCGGAGACATCTATGATTCTGACCGGGTTATCCTGTTCGATGTAGTCGTCGACGCATTCGGGAATTAATGCGACCTGCTTGCCGTCATCGCCTTCAACGAATCGCTTCATGAGTCACCCAGTCGCAATGCGTTGATTCAGTTCAAACGATGAGCGCGTTTTAACCCAGGCTCGGCCGGACCAGGACGCAATCAACTCCGTTTCCTTTTCTCACGTTACTGGTCTCAATCCACCTCTAAACTGCTTACAGGCTTAAGAAGGCTTAAGAAGGCTTAAGAGTTTGGCACAGATGCGCTGCACTAAGATGAGTGAGTCGAGATCAGCAATTAGGTCCGACAAATCGTTTGGTTAGCGTCTGGCAAACCGCGTTCGAAGGTCCGTGACGAGCCTTTTAGTTATGGAGATAGAGATGAATAATCTGGTCAAGTTGATTGGTGTTACGGTTTGTATTGCCCTGTTTTCTCCACCAACGTTTGCGCAGCAGGATGATTCGACGAGCCAGTCGCAAGTCAACGTCAAGAAGCAGGTGAGAACTCTGAATCGACAAACTGAGTATGCTGTACGAAAACAGCTCGCAGCCACGAAAGGGCTGAGTTCGAACGGCATTACCGTCGTCGCGCGAGGCGGCGTCGTCACATTGAGCGGGTCGGTGACTGACGCGCCACAAATCCAGATGGCGGAAGATGCCGCGCACAGGGCGCCGCAAGTGAAGTCGGTCGCGAACCACATCGTGATCAGAGAGCATGGAAGTTGAACGTGCGAACTGGGATCGTGATTGATCGTCGAGACGCCACTCGCGGATGCATGATGGTATCGCTGTTGGGTTTGGGTCCTTGACCACTGCTGAAAAGTTCTGAGATTTCACTCTTGTTGACATGTCCCCGACATCTGATGGACGCAGTCGGGAACGTGTCAGGATGACAAGCGCGCTGGCAACTTTGGTGACAATTCTTTCGTCGGTACCGATTCGCCGAGGCGTTGTCCCGCACTGGTTTTGACTCAAGCAGCGCCAATACACCTCAAAACGACACAAACGAACGAATAAGCCGGTTAAATTCGCCAGCATGGGAAACGTTCATGCCGTGGGACGCCCCGGAGATGGTATGGCGTTCGGCCAAGTCAATCCATTCGGATAGTTTTTGAACGTTGTTCCGGAACATCTTTGGACTGGTCGCGCCTTCGATTAGCAGGGTTCTGCACTTGATGTCCCGCATCGTCTCGTAAGAAAGCGTCGGAAGCGTCTCCTGAAACTGAAGGGGAAGCGTCTTTGCATTGTCGACGGCCATCGCGCGGAAGCTGGCACTGCTTTTGTTCCACACGCCGGGCATGCTCACAGAGTCGACAAACAACTCAAGTCCGGCGGCTACATCCCCGCTTTCGATCATGCACGCTATCTTGGCGCGGAGGGTATTGGTCGCAGCTGGCAACGAAGTGATCGGGCTCTCGCCGATTTGCAACGGGCCAGCCGGATCAGCAACTGTGAGGGTTTTCACCAGACGGGGGTGTCGACGGGCGAGCTCCAAGGCGATGCCGCCGCCTCTGGAATGACCGACGAGATGGACCGGCTCAATATCGAGCGCGACAATAAATTCAGCAAGCTCTGTGACGTGGTTTTCCCAGCCAAAGTCGTTTTGAATCCAAGCCTCTGCTGCAGGCCAGTAATGACTCAAGCTCGGTGCAATACTGCGGAACCCCTCGGACAACGCGGAAACCTGAGGTGCCCAATAGCGGTAATCGCACAGTGAGCCGTGAACGAAGAGCAGCGGTTCCCCGGATCCCACGTCGACGTAAGGTACCGAAATAGCGGACTGAACGGTCTCAAAGGACAGTTGCGGCTCTTCCAGAGCGGCCGGTTCGATTCTCATATTCATGAATTGGTAATCCTCGCAAATACAGCCACTCGCCGTGACGGCGCAGAGCCAGCTGCAGTGGAATCGCCGGCGCCGGTTACCCGACGTTTAACTCCCGGTCGTTGCCGTGTGCTTAGCTCCAAAATCAGCGTGGCGGGTTGACTGACGCTTGATTTGCGGAAGACTTACTTGCCACGCTTCAACATGCATCAAGTATAGATGATCGAATGATAAATAAAGGGGTGGCCTTTTTCCAAAAAACAGTTCTGTCGGGTGTCAATCGGCGCGAAGCCCTGCCAGATGGGCGTTGCACGAGGGCGGGTCGCAGGTCAAGTCACGACGCAAATGTGTATTGCGCTGACAACAAGACTCACGCGGTTGTGTGCGGCTTGGCGCCACGTGCGGAGGGGTGGCGTGGGCCGGAGGTTCATCAGAGCAATGGAGTGGAGCTTGTCGATCGCTGGCGGTGCTGGAACGGCGTCCTGCTGCGTGTAAGCACGTGCACAAGCATCGACTCGTCACCTTGGAGCGAATCGACGCCCGTGAAGTGAGAACAGGTAAGGAGCGCGCCTACACCGTCGATCTGGGTTGCGGCGACCACTCCTGTTGGTCAGATGTTGAGTGCCCGCTTGTTGACGGCCAGTGCAGCCTCACGCACGACCTCTGAGAGAGACGGGTGGGGGTGGCTGATCATCCCGATATCCTCGGCAGCCGCCTTGAACTCCAGCGCTACAACGGCTTCTGCTATGAGGTCCGACGCATTGACCGAGATGATGTGCACTCCAAGGAGTTCATCGGTCTTAGCATCGGCAATGATCTTCACGAAACCTTCGGTCTGACCGATGCCCAGGGCGCGGCCGTTCGCCAGCATCGGGAATTGTCCAACCTTGATAGCGCGACCTTCAGCTTTCAGGTGCTGCTCGGTCTTGCCCACCCAGGCAATCTCCGGTTCCGTATAGATGACCGAAGGGATGCAGTTGTAGTCGATATGCGGCTTCTGCCCATCGATGATTTCGGCAACCATGACCCCCTCGTCTTCGGCTTTGTGGGCCAGCATGGGGCCGCGCACGACATCGCCGACTGCGTAGATATGAGGGTCGTTGGTACAGCAGTGCTCGCCAACCGGAATACAGCCACGTTCATCCACGAACAGGCCAACCGAGTCGAGACCAAGATTGTCGGTGTTTGGGATGCGTCCAACGGAAACGATGAGCCGGTCGGCGTCGAGTGTCTGATCTGCGCCGTCTTTGTCGGAGAAGGCGATTGACACGCCCGTCGCGCTCGTCGTCACATTCCCGAGCGTTACGCCCAGATGGATCTTCAGACCTTGTTTGGTGAATTGCCTCGCTGCTTCCTTGGCGACGGTTTCGTCCGTAGCGCCTAAGAAAGTCGGCAGGGCTTCCAGTAACGTAACGTCCGAACCCAACCGACGCCACACTGAGCCCAGTTCGAGTCCAATGACTCCCGCGCCAATCACGGCCAGTTTTTTGGGTATGGAGTCGAAGGACAGGGCGCCCTCGTTATCGGAGACAATGACGTTGTCGACAGGAACGTCGTCGAGATGCCTGGCCTTGGACCCCGTTGCGATGATGACGTCGGTTGCCCAATAGGCCTTTGTTTCATCGTCGCCACTTACCTCGACGCCAATACCCCTGCCAGACTTGCCGGTAAGCTTGCCGTGTCCCTTTAGCCAGGTAATCTTGTTCTTGCGGAAAAGGAATTCCACGCCGCCCGTGATCTTTTCGACGATTGCTTCTTTGCGACCTACCATCTTGGACAGATCGAGTGTGACGTTCTCGACGCCGATTCCGTGGTCGCGCAAGTGATGCAGTGTGTTCTCGTACTCTTCCGACGAAGCAAGGAGCGCCTTCGAGGGAATGCACCCTACATTCAGACAGGTCCCTCCGAGTTTCGGCTTTCCTGCCGGGTTCTTCCATTGTTCGACACAGGCAACCGTCCGTCCCAGCTGGGCGGCGCGGATTGCCGCTATGTAGCCCCCTGGCCCGGACCCGATGACGATTACGTCAAACTGTGCGTTGTCAGCAGTCTGGGCCTGGCTTACGGCGGCGCGGGCTGAGACCCCGGCTGTTTTAGCGGCCGCAGGTGCGGTAGCAGCACCCGCAGCCGAGTCGATAACGGCAATAACGTCTCCTGCATGTACCACGTCACCTTGTTGATGGAGCAATGCCTGCAAAACTCCCGCTGCCGGCGCCGGCACCTCGAGCACGACCTTATCTGTCTCCAGTTCGATAAGGATCTCATCTTCCGCAACGGCCTCCCCAGCCTTCTTCTTCCACTGGAGGAGCGTAGCGTCCGTAACCGACTCTGAGAGCTGCGGTACCTTGACTTCTGTCGTTGCCATTTTGATCTTCCTGATGTACGAGGCGGCTTTTGGTGGAAGGCTGTTTGTGAGCCGGTCGCGGCTCCACATTTCAGCGCAAAATCCCTAGACGTTGATGCCGCGTTCTAAATCCGCGCCGTCCTTGTCGCTCGTGACGATCAGTTCATGGTCGTTCTTCTCGAGGTAGCTGCGCAGACCCAGTTCGCCCGACACGCAACCCACCAGGTCGCCCGGTTTGAAGCCAAGCGGCTCTTTGGGCGACGGCACCGTCTGGCCACCCGGATACTGGGTGATTACAGGAATATCGTCGCGAGCATACTTCGGCGAGTACCCAGTGACCGGATCGGGATAAAGCACACACAAGATCTTTGCCATGCGGAACTCCTTGAAGGGGTGGGTAGAAAGAGCAAATGCGTTGCAGTTTCGACACATTGACGAATCGTCCTGATCGGTATGCGGACCGCTCTCCTGCTGCCTAAGAGACCATTTTCTTCAGCTTGCCGATCAGCCCTGGTGGTGATCTGCCCGTGCCAACCCAATAACGCGTTAAAGCCGAACGTCGTTAGTCGCTCCTCAGGTGGAATCACCGCGCCCTTTCCTTGGCTGCATTTCGGTCTCGCATCCAGGCGTTGCACCGGCGTGAACCTCAGAGGTGTTCGGTCGGTTCGGTCTATTTAGAGTATGGCCGCGAGCTCGGAGATAAGCGGTCGCTTCAGGACAATTAATACCTGCCGAAAAGCGGGAGGCTTTCACTGTCAGAATGAGAAACCTCGTTCGAATCGGCGTTCATGTCTGGAGCGCCGTCGAATTGGTTGGGACCATCGGAGCGATGAGGCATAGCCTTTTCCGGCGGATGACGAACCGGCTGACGAGGTCGAGATAGCACGACTTTCGTTGTTGTGTTTTGGGGGCGTGCAGACGACACATCCAGGTTGCGGACGTTGCATCGTCGCGAAGGAAGGGCCCCCTTTGCTGAGGGCCCCTCAGACAGTCGGCGCGGAGTTGACCGGCGAAGTTCTAAGGCTTGACTGCCAGCTTCACCACACCATCGCGTTGGTGGCCGAACAGGTCGTAGGCGGCCTGGATGTCGTCCAGCGAGAAACGATGAGTTACAAGGTGATCGAGCTTGAGTCGCCCCGTTGAGACGATGTTAAGCAGACGGCGCATTCTTTCCTTGCCGCCGGGGCAGGTCGAGGTAATGATGCGTTTGTTAGCGAGGCCTGCGCCAAATCCATCGAGTGGAATAGGAATGGCCTTCGAATAGATACCCACGCTGGAAATGGCCCCACCCGGACGGGTGACGTTGACGCAGGTCGCGATGGTCTCATCTCTCCCGAGACATTCCAGAGCGACATCGGCGCCGACGCCATTCGTGAGTTTCATAACCTCTTCCAAAACGTCGCACCGGGTTGGATTCAGAAGAATATCCGCGCCCATCGTCTTTGCCTTCTCGAGGCGAGCGTCGACTGGGTCAACTGCGATAATCAACCCAGCGCCGAGCAGGCGAGCGCCAGCGGTCGCGCAAAGTCCAATCGGCCCTTGAGCGACGACAACGACAACGTCGCCGATCTTGACGCCGCCGGACTCGGCAGCCGAGAAGCCAGTGCTGACGATGTCCGGGATCAACAGGACATCTTCGTCCGTAAGGTTGTCGGGAATCCGCGCCAGGTTTGCCTGTGCGTCAGGGACTACGAAATACTCGGCCTGGCAACCGTCGAGGTAGTTGCCGATTTTCCAACCTCCGGCAATCTGCCAGCCACCGGTCGACTTGCCGCCGCATTGCGAATGGAAGCCCATCAGGCACGATGCGCATTGACCGCAAGGGGTCACGGCCGAGCAGAGGACCCGTTGGCCTTCTTCGTAGCCCTTCACCTGCGAGCCGAGTTTCTCGATGATGCCGATCGGCTCGTGGCCAAGCGTCAACCCCTTCTCCACGGGGTATTCGCCCTTGAGGATGTGGATATCTGTACCGCAGATGGTCGTTGTGGTGATGCGAATCAGCGCGTCCGTCGGGCCGATGTCGGGCACGGGTTTATCGTCCAGCGCAATCCTGCCGGGTTCCACAAAGATTGCAGCTTTCATCATTTTCATCTGAACCTCCTACGTTGGATCGGGACCCCGGTTTCTCGAGTTGATTTCGACGCGATTCGCAGCATCCGTTTCCTGAGCGTCGGCTTCATTTCCGAACTCCGGCGTGAGATGTCTTAAATAATCGACAGAACAATTACAGTGTATCGCCGTATCGTCGCTTCGGGCTGTTTTTAGGACGGGTGGTTACCCTGGCGTCGGCGCCACGGTAGCGTTACGTTGATCGAGGTCTTCGATAGGAAGGTAGGCGAAACTGTTAAAGGAGTATGGTTCCTAAGCGGAACGGATGTGTATGGTTAAGAACAATTAACGGAGCCGCCTGCCAGCAACTAGTAAGCTTGGATTGAACGGCGGCGAATGCCGCTACAGCTCTGTAGGGCGACTGGCGAAGGGATACCAGATCGTCAATGCGGGGCACTTTCAGTGGCAAGGCTTTGATGAAGCTTGTCCTGAAGATGCAGGAGCGTGTCATGATCGGCTCACAACTTCTCAGCGTCATATCCACACTATCCAGACGCCGCTTGATTAGAATTCGGGCACAGGCGGTTCCACTGCATTCGGTGACGTGCAGCGGCGTGCTATCGAAGCGATCTCGCGTGCGCGCATACCAGTCTGCGGTCTACGCAATGAGACACAAGGCGCGGCGGATGTTCTGGTTCTGAAGCGCCTCTTTTTGCAATCAGGAGGGCGACATGGCTGGATCGCTGATGGATGTAGAAGAATCAGTCTTCTCGGACAGCGCCTGTTTAACTTTCTGAAGAGTCCCATCGCTCCGCCAAATCATGAATTTGGCGTAACAGGTCTGTTGCGACGGAAAAATGGCAGGCAAGTGCTTCCAGTGTTCACCATTCTGCTCAACCCACAAGATTGCGTTCAGTACGGCTCTTGGGTCGGCTCTGGGACGTCCGCGTGGAGCAGGGGTGCGGATTTCGGGGAAGCTGAACGCTCGTTTCGGTGAAGTCGAACAAGCTGGAGGGCGGTGCTGCGTAGTGTATGGATTGTAGCGTGAGTGTTCGGGATCAGGTGGTTTCAGGCAGCATGACCGGTTGTACCGGGGCCATGTTTCCTCCTTTTTCACGCGTGTGATCGTCGTCGTTACTGCGTAACGACGTAACGGCGAAGTACGCATGCCACTGCACCGAATCAGGTTCAATCTCCGCGAGGGTACGTTCATCTTCCGCGATGACCAGGCGCTCGATCAACGCCCGTTGCGTTACTGCGTAACGACGCGCCAGTCTTGCAAGTGCCAGGGAGGCGCGGGTGTCGATCCAGACGTTCAGGCATCGCTCGCCGTTGCCGTCATTGCCTGCATGAGGGCGCCGCGCCCTGTACGCGGCTTGCCGTTGCGCCGCTGTTTTTGCCATGTTCTTCTCCAATCTGATTTCGTTACTCCGTAACGGCTTCACGCGCGCGTTACTGCGTAACGTTGCCGTGGGCTACGCAGTTACCGGGTTGTTCTTTTTGCGCATCGAATCGCCCTTGAGCGGGATCTTGTGGGCCTGATGCACGAGACGATCAAGAATGGCGTCTGCAAGCGTTGGATCCTGCAGCCACGCGTGCCAGTGTTCGAGGGGCAACTGTAATGCGATGAACAACATTATGCGGAGTTCGTCCGTACGAACCCCGCTGCCGTCAGCGTCCAGTGGCTTTGCGTCTATGCATAATACGTGCAGTGTTCAGTGACGCAATCAGCTTATCTGTGGCTTTGAAGCGCCCAGAACGCAGCCTCGGCGCCACGATGGATTCGAGCGCTTCAAGTTTCACGGAAGGGTCGATGCGAGTGTACATTTCGGTGGTCTGCATGCTCGCATGGCCAAGCCATAGAGAGACCTTGCGCAAGTCTTTGGTCGCTTGCAAGACCGTGAGCGCGCAAGTATGTCTCAGCACATGCGAAGATACACGTTTGCTCAAGATGGATGGACAATCTGTCGAAGCGGCCTTGGTGTGCTTTCGCAATATATATTGGAAGCCGGACCGCGTCATGGACTCTCCGCGGGCATTGATGAACACTTCCGGGGTGCCAACGGCGCCTCTTATGGCTAACCACGCTTTCAACGCCGAGGCCGTCTCTTTCCACAAAGGCAAGCATCGTTGCCTGCGACCCTTGCCGTGAACGACTACACTCGCATACGGTTGCATATTCAAGTCACCAATGCACAATCCGACGAGTTCTGATGCGCGCAATGCGCCAGCGAAACAAAGGTGGAGCATGGCACGGTCTCGAATTCCAAACCAGTCAGACGGCACTGGGGCATCCAATATCGCCTGCATTTCCTGCTGGGTCAGGTGACTCACCAAACGGCTCTCCGTCCGCTTCATCGGTAGCGCCAAGACCCGACGAACCTGCTCTAGGGCGGAGGGTACCCGATACTCAACGAAGCGCATAAACGATTTGATTGCAGCGAGCCGGGTGTTCCGCGAACTTGCGCCGTTATGGCGCGTAGTCTCGAGATAATCGAGAAAGGAGAGGATCATTGGCGCATCTATCTGCTCGAGAAACAACCGAGACGGTTGAGTCTTCAGACGTCGACTGGCGAACTCCAGCAGCAATTTAAAGGCATATGCATACGATTCGCACGTATTGTCACTGGCTCCGCGCTCCAATGGCAGACGTTGCTGGAGGAATGCCGTGATATGCGGTGCAATCGGGGTCATGATATTGCTCCCACAAAGAACGATTCACAGCAGTCGGCGATACCCTGCAACAGTTCAGGTGTTGCCTCAAGATACCAATACGTATGATTGACGTTACCGTGCCCGAGGTATGTGGACAATGCCACCATGTGTTTCGTGATGCGGTCCCGCCTATCCGGGCAGTTCTCGAGTGACCTCACTGCAAATGTGTGTCTCAATGACTGGGGCGTTGGCCGTGGTCGCGCAGGAGCACACGGCAAGCCAGCCCTCTTCGCGGCGGAGTCAAACGCTGTTTCGACTGCCTTTACGCCTAATGGTTTTCTCCACAAGGAAACAAAGATGTGCCTATCGAACGGAGCATAGGAACGCCGTTGCTCGATGTAGCGGTCCAGCGCTAAACGGCACGTTTCGTGAATCGGAATAAGGCGACTTTTTCTGAATTTGGTATTCCTAATCAGTAATCCATCCGGCGTGAGGTCCTCGTAGACAAGCCGGAGGGCTTCCGAAACGCGAAGTCCCGTGCAAGCCAACAGTGCGAACAGGGTACCGTACGTTCTCTGGCGTAAGGGATGCGTGCCTTGCAGGAATGCAGCATGGACAAGTTTTTGGACATCCCCTTCAGACAGGATATAGGGCACCGGTCTCGGACCCTTTTCGCTCCCGAACACGGCCGCGGGAATCTCGTGACGTGCATCTTCAGCCCGAGCGTAGCGCGCGAAGCGCCTGACGTTGCCAAGCCTGCGCGCACGCTGCTGAACCGATTTCGCTTGCGCCGCCCACGCCAGAGCGGTCTCGTTGCAGACATGGTTCTTGGCCATGGAGTCCGAGAACGCGGCGAAGCTCCGCAAACAGCTGCCTTCTGACTTGAAGGCAAACCCGCACGCGCGACGCATCTCGATATACGAATCTATGAGGTCGGCTAGCATGATTGCACCTCAGGCCACGGTTGTGCGATCCTTTGCAACTCAGGTAGATCGACCTTGGCGTAAATCTGCGTCGTGGCCGTGGAACGGTGTCTGAGAACGAGCGCGATGTCTTGCAGCGAAGTGCCATCACGCAACATTGCGGTAGCCACCGAATGGCGAAGGACGTGAGCTGCACCGCCACTGGGACACGCGACACCTGATCGGCGCATTGCCCGTTCAACTATGGTGGAAACGGCACAGTGGTTCGCGAACTCGTGGAATGGAGCCCGGCAGCCGACGAATACTGCGTCGGTACTACTAGGTGGTCGTGCACGTTGTAAATAGTCTACGATCGCCCGACCGACTTCTCTGGTTAAAGGGAACTTCGTCGGGTGTCCGCTTTTTCCGGTAATGGATATTGACGCGCCTTTCCAGTCAATATCAGATAACCGCAAACGAACCAGATCTCCGGCCCGCAGCCCCAAACGGGCCAGCATCAGCACTATTGCATAATCTCGTATGCCGACCGGTGTAGCGCGATCGCAAGTGTTACGTCCCGGCCTAAATTAGGGTTGTCGTCGCGAGCTATGTGGCGTGAGATTGCGAGGGGCGTCGCGCACTAAATGAGGAATGGAATGGGCCTCGTTTAGTGCGCGACGGCGGCGCTAGATTGGAGGGTCGGTTTTACGGCGCCAAGGTTGATCGGGATCCATTGTCTCGCGATAGCGTTTGTCGGAGTCGCGACGCAGTTCGTGCTCGTATCGTTGTTCGCATACAAGGGCGAGGCGGTAGAGGAAGTCGGTCAGAGCACGAGCACAAGAATCAGGGATACCATGGGGGAATAGCGTGTCAAACTCGGGCGTCATTTCAACTCCTCGATCGCCTGTTGTAGCAGCTCGTCGGGTAGATGGTTCAGTCCTTTGGGCACGGCCATCTGCATAGAGGTGCGCAGAATCCGCCCCGCTTGCCGGGGCAAGCCGCGAGAGGCCTGGCGAAGTAACTCCAGGCCAGATTCGGCCAGCAACGTATGACTGCAGCCGGCGCTCTTCAATGCGTGTTGGATGAACAGGGCGAAGCGCTCGCGTTCGATCACGGGTTTGAGTTGAACGCGTGCCTGGATACGTCCATATAAAGCTGCGTACGGCGCACGCTCGAGCGTTTGGCCCAGACTCGGATGGCCTGCGAGCCAGACAGTGAGCAGGTCGCGCGAATCGAAGGCGAAGTTCAGGAAGGCCGGGAAGTCGCGGAAGAATTCGAGGGGCAGGTTCTGCGCTTCGTCGATAATCCACACGGGCAACAACTGTTTGCTCTCGACGAGCTCCAGGATGCGCAGCTTCAGATCCCGCCACAGGTCGGCACGCCGATAGGCGGGCTCCAGACCCAGCGCCCGAGCTAGGCTGCGGTACAGATCGATGCGCCCGAACTCGGTTTCAGCCAGATAGATGACCTGGTAGCGATGGGGATTCAAGGCCAGTGCTGCGTGGCGTAACGCGGCAGTCTTGCCCACACCGGGCTCGCCCGTGAGCAAGCCAATACCGGGACTGTGCAGTAGCCACTGGAAGCGCTCGTTGAATTGCGCCAAGGCGCCGTCGTCCCACAACTCACTATGTTCTTTGGAAAGCGGCGCGCAACGTAGACCGAAGTGTTGTCGATACATGTCACAGCTCCCGGGCGTAGTGACGTTGATAGGCAAGCTCGATAAGATTGGGACCGTGCGCTGCGTTCTCGATCGGCGCGTCGTGTCCTGTCACGGCCGGCTCGACGGTCTCAGGCTGAGATTTGCGCCGCTTGCGTGTGCGATTGCCGACAGCGTCGAGCAGGGTTGCGGCGCCCAAGGGCTCGCCCGCCTCACTTTCTACGCCCTTGACGGTTCCCGTATGGGGATCCACCACGAGCAACACGGTCTTGCCGACCAGCTCGTATGGCACTTCGAAGCGCTTGCCCTGAAATGACACGGTGCCGTCGCGGCGCACGTAGCGCTCGATACGGTGCAGGAACAGTTCGTCCAGTTGTGCGGCGCGTGCGCCGAGTGTGCCGATACGGGGTAGGTCCTGCTGATAGCGGGCGAGCGGCGTCTGGTTACACAGGCCGCTGTGTTCGGTGCGATGGTAAATCTGTTCGACCCAAGCCCACAGGCGCGCGTTGAGGTCCGCCAGATCATGGACGTGCGTGGTGTCGAGCTCGCTCAGGAATTGAGCCCGTAAGCTGCGATGCCAGCGCTCCAACTTGCCCTTGCCCTCGATATGGACTCGAGTCCATATCGAGGGTTATGTGCCGGCCAAATATATGTCGCGGCGGATGATGAAGGGCAGACCTGAAGCGGTGAATGGCCAGAACTATGCGACATATTAAATTGGTTCGATACTGGTAAGCCCCCGTTTCAAAGGACGGCACGCCATGTTGGAAACCCTATTCACTCGCCCTTGT
This sequence comes from Paraburkholderia phytofirmans OLGA172, assembly GCF_001634365.1. Lineage (NCBI taxonomy): Bacteria > Pseudomonadati > Pseudomonadota > Betaproteobacteria > Burkholderiales > Burkholderiaceae > Paraburkholderia > Paraburkholderia phytofirmans. Next base: position 2,349,668 of record NZ_CP014579.1, on the reverse strand, counting down.
AGTCTGGCTCGACACTGCTCCAACCCGTTCGCCGCATCTATAGATCAGTATCTTGAGCATTGCTTGGAGCAAGGCTATACACGGTCGTCATTGAGGAAGATCGCCTGGGTGTTGATGGCCTTTTCGCAAAGCCTTGACCTGTCTCGAACGAGCCGGATTACCCGTCAGGAGATCGCGTTTGCGGTAGATCGCCGCGCTCGTTTTGCCCGGCGACCTGAGCACGCCCAGGATTCGAGAAGCTCACGACTGTTGTTCATCCATATCGCGACCGCGTGGCTGCGTTTTCTCGGCTATCTGGAGGAGGATATAGTCGAGCCGCGGCCATTCGCACACCTGGTCGATGATTTCGTAAATTTCATGGCCGAAGAGCAAGGCCTGACCGCCGCGACAGTAGCGTTTCGTCGTGAACAGGTCACGCATTTCCTGGACATGACCTGGCCCGCAAGTGGCTCTCTGAATACGATCTCGATTCAGGACGTCAATGCCTATCTTGCCCGGCAAGGCAATCACGGCTGGAGCAGAGTGTCGCTGCATACACTCGCGGACGCATTGCGCAGTTTTTTCCGCTATGCGCAGGCCCAGGGATGGACCAGCAACATCGCGGCGGCCATCATGACGCCGCGTATCTATGCCCACGAAGCTTTGCCCCTCGGGCCACGCTGGGACGAGGTGCAACAACTCATTGAGTGTTTCACCGGTAACAGTGCAGCAGACCTTCGCGATCGGGCTATCGTACTGTTGCTCGCAGTCTACGGACTGCGTCGTGGCGAGGTTGCCCGACTTCGCCTGGAGGATCTGGACTGGGCCGGTGAGAAGCTCTATGTGACGCGCCCAAAGCAACGCTGCACGCAACAGTACCCCCTGGATTCGGTCGTTGGCGACGCGATCATCCGGTACTTGAAGGAAGCGCGGCCACGATGCGTTCATCGCCAGCTGTTTCTGAGTCTTGACGCGCCCATTCGCCCCCTTTTGCCGGCCTGCATTAGTCCCATTGTGCGTTCGCGCCTGGCCGCTCTCGGCATCCACCCCCCACGGCGTGGCGCCCATTGCCTGAGACATGCCTGTGCCCGGCAGCTGTTGGCTGGAGGCTTCTCCCTCAAGCAAATCGGTGACCATCTCGGTCATCGTAGCGCCGCAGCGACCAGAGAGTACGTCAAGGTCGACCTCGACGGTTTGCGGCAAGTGGCCGAACTCAATCTGGAGGCGCTGTTATGAAACTCTCCGATCTTGCGCACGAGTATGTGGCGTACAAACGCGCGCTGGGCATGCGTTTCGATACCGAAGCAGAGACACTGGCTGCGTTCTGCCGGCGTGTCGGTGATGTAGCGTTGGTCGAGGTCACCGCGGATCAAGTAAGGAGCTATCTTGATGGCCGCCTGCCCACATCCAGCTACTGGGAGCGCAAACACACGGTGCTCAACGGCCTGTTTCGATTTGCCATGCAGTGCGACTACATCAAGATTTCGCCGGTTCCTTGCCGCCATCCGCAAATTCCGCCCCCTCTGATTCCCTACATCTATTCGCAGGAGGAGTTAAAGCGCCTGCTGGATGCAACACCAGCTGTGTGCGGCCCGCAAGTTCCAATGGAGGCGTTTGTATTCCGCACTCTAATCCTGTTGTTATATGCAGCCTGCCTTCGACTCGGCGAAGCGCTGCGACTTACGATGAACGACGTCGATCTCGATCAGGCCGTTCTTTGTGTTCGAGAGACCAAATTTTACAAGACGAGGATGGTCCCTCTTGGCAGAGATTTGAGCACGGCGTTGCGCCATTATGTCCAGCAACGCAATCTGGTTCATGCGCACGATCCGGAGTCACCATTCTTTTGTTTTCGCGATGATCGTCCCTTGAGCCAATCAGCAGTACGAAGCGCTTTCCGGCGACTGCGTGCGCTCGCCCGTGTCAGTCGCCACGATGGTGCCCGCTATCAGCCACGGATTCATGATCTTCGGCACAGCGGCACGGTGCATCGACTAGTGGCCTGGTATCGCAGCGGCTCGGATCTACAGCGGCTTTTGCCCCAGCTTGCAACGTACCTCGGCCATATCGATCTCTCTGCCACGCAACGCTATCTCACGATGACCCCGGAACTTTTGCGCGAAGCAAGCCTTCGCTTCGAGCGGTATGCCAAGGAGCCCCGTCATGAATGACACAATTTTGCTCGGACCTTGGGTCCGGCGTTTCCTGCTCGAACACTTGGTCGCTGAGCGCAATCTCGCCGTGAATACCAGAAAGAGCTATCGTGACATGCTCACGCTGTTACTTCCCTATGTAGCCGGAAAGGTCGAGAAGCCAATCGATCGTCTGACGGTCACCGATCTATCGGCGCAAATCGTGCGTCTGTTTCTGACTCACGTGGAGCAGCAGCGCGGTTGCACGGTCGCGACGCGCAATCAGCGCCTGGGTGGTATTCACGCATTGGCGCGATTCATCGGCGAGCATAGCCCCGAGCATATCGAGTGGTGCGGCCAGATTTGTTTGATTCCTTTCAAAAAGGCCAGCCAGCCCTCGATTACCTATCTGGACAGGCAGGAAATGGATGCGCTTCTTGCTGCACATGACGAGCATAGCGCGCAAGGGCGGCGTGAACAGGGTTTGCTACTATTTCTCTACAATTCTGGCGCGCGGGCCAGTGAGGCCGCGCAGGTCAAGATCAAAGATATCGATTGGCACGCGGAGTGCGTCCGCATTGTCGGCAAAGGAAACAAGCAGCGCCGCTGCCCGCTCTGGACCGACACCCTCGATCAATTGCGTGTCTTGGCGGGCGAACGAGACGGGTCAGAGCCGGTATTCCTCAACCGCTGCGATCGACCGATGACCCGATCAGGCATCCATACGTTGGTAAAACGCTGTGCCGGCCACGCTGGTGATCGCATGCCATCACTCAAAGACAAGAAAGTGGGACCCCACGTGATTCGCCACAGTACTGCTTCCCATTTGCTGCAGTCGGGTGTCGACATCAACACCATTCGGGCCTGGCTTGGACATGTCTCGCTGACCACCACGAATGTCTATGCCGAAATCAATCTGGAGACCAAGGCTCGCGCATTGGCAACGTGCGCAGTATCCGGGACGATGAAGGCAAGAAAGCGCTGGCGCGACCAGCCCGACCTGTTGGAGTTCCTGCGCACGCTGTAACCCAAAAATTATGTGCTGGCCGCATCTCGCAAATCCATGCGGCATGCCGGTATAAAAGGCCGCCGCGACATATATTTGGCCGGCACATAACCCTCGGGAGCATACGGTCTACAATAAACCAGCCTGATCGACAGCCGTGCACAAATGCCCTGCAATGTCGCCGCCCGATAAGCGGCGCCGTTATCGACGATCAACATCTTGGGCACACCGCGTTTGAGCAAGGCCTGCTTGAGTACGCCCTCGATGTCGATCGCGCTCTCCGAGAAGCAGAACGCGCTATGGGCGATGAGCCGCGAGGCGTCGTCCATCAACGAGACCAGGTAGGTCTTGCGGCGCCCTCGGCCAAGCGACAAGTGCGGGCCATGCAGGACATCGCCGTACCAGATGGAGCCGGCGTGTTCGGCCACGAAACTGCGTTTCTCCTCGGGCAAGCTGGCCGAGCCAACGATGCGCGAGAGCCCGTGGGCTTGCAGCAGCCGATGAACGGCGCAGCGCGAGAGTGTGTCGTGCGCCACGATACCCGCAGATTCGAGCAGCAAACGGATCTGGCGGATCGAGCGTCGCGGATTCTCGCGCTTAGCTGCAAGGATCGCAGCTTGCACGGCCGATGGCAGCTTCGATTGCCCGCGATCCACACGGGGCTTGCTGCACAGGCCCTCCAGCCCGTGCTGTTTCCAGGCGTAATACCAGGACTGAAGCGTCTTCTCGCCGATATGGCGACGACGAGAACCGGGAATTGCGTACTCCTGCTGAGCCAGTTGGCGGATGATCTGCTGCAAGTCGCCGCGATCAAGCCGTTCGCGACTGACAAGTGGTCCGAGTACGGACAGGCGAAACAGGGCCTTCGGGTCGATGTCCTTCATGCTCACTCCTATGGTTAAAAAGGGAGTGCCATGAGAACCGCGAACCGAATTCGGCGCGAGTGGGCAAAGTGTGTGGAGAGCCCGGAATGACGAAAATTAGGTCGTCGCGTACCCAATCAGGATAAACGGATCACGGGACGCAAACGCCGTCGCCGTCGAGCCAGGCCATGGCTTCGCACAACGGCATGCGCTGCAGGCAGCGCAGCCAGAATTCAGTGATATCGACTGATCGCCCGAGTTCGCCGAAACGGCTTCGCAAATGAAATTCGAACGAGAGGCTACGCTCGCCAAGCCGCTGCCACCAGCGCCGTACCGTATGTCTGCCGAGCGCGAAGATCGCACTGGCGCGGCGCTGCGAGCAGCCGGCCAACAGAAGGAGTAAGACACGCTGTTGGTCCGCCCAGTTGTACCAACGGTGGGGAGCTATGCACAGCGGCAGGCGCGAACACGTGCGGCTGCAGGTTCGACAGCGAAAGCGCAAAACGGGAATCGGATTGAGAGCGCCAGCGGCGCTGCGGTCGGCCTTGCGATGGTAACGACCGTGACACCACACATCCGAGCAGCCGCAATGTACGCAAGCGACAGGTCGATACACTTGCGGCGTGCGATCGACCGCATTGAGATGTTGTTCAAGAACAGGAAACGCGAATACAATTCGATGCATAGGCCGGTCTACTTTGTTGTTCGTGTGGGGCTTCGTCACTTCCCACGATAACAGAGCAGTACTGGCCTTCTTTACGTCCGTCTCATCTCATGATGTTCAGGGTTAAGTTCCAAACTTCATCCTATTTGATACCGAGATAAACACCTCCGCTGGAACCCAGATATAGCGGGACGTAACAGCAAGAAGCGATGACCTTCTCAACGTCGTTTGCAAGAATGTAGCGAGGAAGCGACGACAAACCCCAATTGGCCACCTTAGGCACAGCGGCGTCGAGGTCGGGCCTGCATTTTCCTTCGGCTATCAGAAAGCGAAGAAACATGCGTAATGCCGTCGTACAGTTTTTCGTTGCTGCCAGCCCTTGCCTTGAGCTTTCATCGAGAACAAACTTTCGTAACCGAGGTGCCGTAAAGTTCGCTGGGTCAGTTCCCTCGTTTTTGAGCAGCTTCCCGATGGAGATGCCGTAAGTGGCCAGGGTCGAATCTTTCGTTCCTCGCCGCTCACGCATCCATCGACAGAATTCAACCAGCAGCTTCGGATCCAGTGCCGTGTCGCCGACATCGGATGGTGCCATGATTCCGGCTTCCCGAAGGTAGTCCGTGAAGAGGTGTACGCCATGCATCAAACCCTTGGGGTTTGCATGACCGTATCTTGAGCATGTGCATTTTTTCAGGTGTTTTTTGAACCGTGCTACAGCGTCTTGAGATAGGTCTGTATATGGAATTCGTTTCTTGTCAGTCCAATGAAGCAGATGCTCAGCTGCACGAATATGTCGGCGCGCGGTGATCTCCGCGAATCCGGTTTCCCATAGCTTCGCCGCAAACCCATCAAGCAGGTAGCTTCCAGCACTCCCGGAAAGCTCATCCACTCTCTGTTGAGATTCGAAGTACTTTGCAAACATGATGTCCTCCTGTTTCGCCGACGCGGCTAACGAAGACATCACGATTATGCATAGACGCAAAGCCACTGGACGCTGACGGCAGCGGGGTTCGTGCGGACGAACTCCGCATAATGTTGTTCATCGCATTACAAATTTTACGGGTTCGACTCCGTAAAAGCTGGCTGGTGATGATGGTCGAGCGGGTACCGACGCGATCGTCGAGGACTTCCAGCAGATCGTTGCGTGCGCTCTGATCGAGGTCCTGCAGGCCCCAGTCGTCGAGTAACAGAACATCTATCTTCGCAAGCTGCGCCAGACGCCGGGTGAAGCTGCCATCGCCGTGTGCGATCTTCAGTTCCTCGAACAGGCGTGCGACGCGTACATAAAGTACCGCGAAGCCTTGCCGGCAGGCCTGCTGGGCAAATGCGCAGGCAATCCATGTCTTGCCCGCGCCGGTCGGCCCGCTCAGGATGATGTTCTGGGCGTTGCGAATCCAGTCGCAACCGGCGAGCGTGGCGACGACGCGCTGGTCAAGACCCCGGCTCTGCCGGTATTCGATGTCCTCGATGCAGGCCTGCGGGTTCTTGAGTTTCGCTGCCTTCAGCAGGCGTTCGAGCCGCCGCGTGTCGCGCCACGCCAGTTCGCGATCGACGACGATGCCAAAGCGCTCTTCGAACGACAGGCTCGAACTGGCGGTGAGCGAGACCTGCTCCTCGAAGGCGCGCGCCATGCCGTCGAGCTTGAGAGCCTTGAGCTGGGTGAGGGTTTGCTGCATCAACATCGTGACCTCCTGAGGTCAGTGGTAATAGTCGGGGCCGCGCACGTTCTCGTGCTCGGGTGAATGCCATTCGGTGAGCTGCAACGGGAGTGCGGGTTGCCGGTCCAGGCCGGACTCGAGAATCGAGAGTACCGAACGGCGAGTGGGCGAACCGATGACGAGGGCCCGCTGGCAGGCTGCTTCGAGCCGATCCTTGCCATACTTGCGCGCGAGCCCCAGCAGGCCGAGGCAGGCCCGGTAACCCATCTCGGGATGCGGGCGGTTGGTCAGCAGATGGTTGACGATTGCTTCGGCGCCGGGGCCGATTGAGGCGCCCCAGTTCAGCAGGCGACCCGGTGTCCACTCCATGTGCGCGCGATGCGCCGCTGGCATGTGTTCGGGCACAGTCGTGTGCTTGCCCTTGAGCCGGCTGCGCGCGTGTGCGGCGACGCGCTTGCCGCTGTGCAGGATCTCGACGCCATGGCGGGTGACGCGAGCGTAGACTTCCTGACGAACCAGACTGTGCGGCACGCTGTAATAGTGGTGGTCGACCTCGACGTGGTAATCGATGTTCACCCGACACTTCTGGAACGTGGCGATCTCGTACCGACGCGCAGGCAGCGCGCGCAGCGCTGGCTGGTCGAGCCGTTCGAACCATTCCCGGCGATTGCCCTCGAGCTTCCTGAACGGGCGCTGGTTCAGGTCGGTGATGAGCCTGCCAATCGCCCTGTTCAGTTCAGCGAGGCTGAAGAAGCGGTGATTGCGCAGCCGGGCGAGAATCCAGCGTTCGACGATCTGCACGCCGACTTCGACCTTGGCCTTGTCCTGCGGCTTGCGTGGCCGCGCCGGCAGCATCGCGGTGGCGTAGTGGTTCACGAAGTCCTGCGTGGTCCGACCGAGCCCGGGTTCGTACCGGTCGGGCTTCGCAATCAGCGCTCTGGGGTTATCCGGGACGAGCAGTTCGGGGACGCCGCCGCAGAATTCCATCGCCTCGATCAGCCCGCCGATCCAGTCCGGCGTTGTCTCCGAAGGCATCGCACAGGCATACGTGTAATTCGAGGCGCCAAGCACGGCCACAAAGATGTGGGCCTGGAAGTCAACCCCGCCGTCGCGCGAGAGGACCGGCATGGTCTGCCCGGCAAAGTCGGCGAACAACTTCTCGCCGGCGCGGTGCTGCTGGCGCATCGAGCGCTTGAGCGTTTGCGCCCAATCCTTGTAGCGCTGGCAGAACTGCGTATAGCGGTACGTGCGCTGGCCGGGATGGAGCGCGACGTATTCTTCCCAGAGCAGTTGCAGCGTCACACCCTTGCGTCGCAACTCGCGGTGAATCAAGGTGCAGTCGGGCTCGATCCGCTTCGCTGGCGCCGGCGGCGAAGCCGGCGACAGGACGCGCCGCTCAAGTTCATCCTCTTCCAGTGGTTCGACCGTCGCCCAGTCGAGTCCGGCCGCAGTGGCGAGCTGAAGGTATTGCGTGATCGTCGCCAGGCCGACGCCGAGCGCGCCCTGTACCTGTCGATGCGTGAGATTGCATGCCCACTTCAGGCGGAGCACTTCCTTGATTCTGCGCATGGTTGTCCGGTGTGCCGGCATCGTTGGTAACTCCCAAAGGGAGCTACCTTAACGCCGGGGGATTGGCCCATACGCAGCGCCGCCATCACGAAACCGATGATCCGTTCCGGTTTGCCGAACATCGATTCCGGAAACCCGAACAGGCATTTCGGCAAATCGAACAACCGTTACGGAACACCCGCGCTTCTGTTCGACTTCAACCGCAACGCGTGTTCATCTTCCAGCGAAAACCCTGTTCGGCTTCAACCGAAATCTCTGTTCGGCTTCGCCGAAATAAGCAGCAGGGGCGGCAAACAGGTGCCTGACATTGACCCAGGCAGCATCGGAAAGTGGCAATTCAATCATCAAAAACCTCGCGGAGTCGTTGGCCGGGCACAGTCAATTAGAGTCTGCGCGGCCAACGTTTTAGTGACGTAACCTTGGGAGCCGAATGTAGTGGGCGTGCCTTTACGCCGCCGGCTTCGTCATAGCAGACGCAGGAATAACTGGCAGAAGGACGTACGCGCTGTGCGCGCCGTTCTGATGCAAGGTCGTGGTTCCAGAAAAAACGCTTGCGGGTCGGTCTTCAGCATCTTCGTGGAGAAAGGGGCCGCAACCTCGAAGTGGGTTTTTCATGTTCGAGAGATGTGCTGCCTCGCCGGAATACTCATAGTCCTTTCCGCGTACAGTCAGGCCCACTCGATAGCCGGCAGGAACCAGAAGGGACGTAGGCCAGATCTCCACATTGAGCGGCACGGGCGTGCCGGGGACCAACGGCGCACTTTTCAGGTGTGCATGATATGGACGCCACGGTTTGCTCAGTTCTTCGTCAAGCTCGCGGTGGGAAGCCCGTAGCCAACCTTGGCCCAACGGCATGTGCGGGTCCAGTGCACCTTGAAACACCACTTCCTCGCCGTCTGGGTCGAAGATTCGCATGACAATGAAAATGTCTGCATCGGTAGTGGACGACGATGCGAGCAGATTTGCGGCCAATGGTCCGGCAATGACCATCGGTTGCTCCAGCGGCGCAGTCAGGAAATCCAGTCCGTCGCCCTTGGCCTCGAATGACCGGTTCGCGTCAACCGAAGCAGGAGTCGGAGAGAGGGCTCCGTTCAGCAAGTCAAGATAGAGAGGCGTCCACTTCGTTTCAGGAAGTGGCCATCCGGTACTGTGGTACTCATGGTGTCCTCCGTCAACATGCCGAATTCGAAGCTGTACTCGATCCCGCTTTTCCCATCCGTTGTCGGCTCCCTTGAGAAAATGATCGAAGAATTCCTTCTGAAGACCGACGCCATAGTCCGTGTAAAATTCAGCCCAGTGCTCACCGTCGTGAACTTCGAGCCATTTCTGCGTGGACGCACTTCGCATGAATCCCTCGATGTTGCCCCGCAGATGAAGTCCGTGTCCTCCCCAGTTTCCGGCTGACAGCAGAGGGACCGTAATCTTCGAGAAGTCTGGCGACCGTTGACGGTAGTAATCGTCGTCGAAGTGACGGTGCTCGATATGTTTCCATGAAGGCACTCGTCGCGCTGTCAGGGCTTCGTCAGAGAGTGTCAGGTCTCCGCAAACCAGTTCGTTGGTCACGACGCTACGCGGGCCTCGCTCTCCGAGTCCGTTTTGCACGGTTTTGACTTGCATTTCCTGCCAGTCACGAGCGAATGTGCACAGGATGCCACCGTGATGCGTCGAGTCCCTGTATCTGTCGGCATATCCCTCCCAAACGCAGATGGCAGCGAGGTGAGGCGGTTGTAAGGCGGCCACGCGCCACTGGTTCGTTGCAAAATACGAGACCCCTGCGAGCCCGACTTTCCCATTGCTCCATGGCTGCAGCGCAGCCCATTCAATGCATTCGTATAAGTCCTGTGTTTCCCGCAGCGAATGGTTGTCGACAACACCGTCGGAACGGCCGGCTCCTCGCGAATCCACCCGTATGCAGACGTAACCGTCACGTACCCACTTTTCCGGGTCGACGACCTCCCAGTTCTGGTAAAGATTCGATGAGCCGCGCACCGCATCCGGAAATTTCTCCTCAAGAATTTTCCAGGCCGTGGGGTAGCCCTTCTGGAAAGACAGGCCTTTGCCGTACGGCCCGTAGCTCAGGATGATTGGGCCGCTCTTGTTACCCAGGGGTCTGAATATGTCGGCCTTGAGCACGTTTCCATCATTCATAACAATGGAAACATCCCACTCGACTACCATCCCGTCTCGCTCTTCTGTCTTGTGCGCCGTCATTGTTCACTCATAAGGTATTTGCGGGTTTACCCATTCTTTGTAAAAAATTATCACACGATCAATAATAAACGAGAATTTGGAGTTCGGGAACGCGCCCGATCTCTTAACAACCGACAGTTGCAGGGCAAGAGGAGACGAAAAAAATGGAGGGGAGAGCAGAGTCTGTGGCTTCAAGTGCCGATATCCAGCTGGAGCGAATTATGGATAGGCAAAAGTTTGGTTGGTTTCATTGCAAGGTGGTGCTGCTCTGTTTCCTGATCATCGTTCTTGACGGGTTTGACACAACGCTTATCGGGTTTGTCGCGCCGGCATTAGCCTCAAGTTGGCATATCAGTCGAGCAGCCCTCGGGCCAGTTGTCAGCGCAGCCTTGCTTGGCATTGCGGTCGGTTCGTTTTGCGCTGGACCTATGGCAGACAAAATCGGTCGCAAGGGCGTTCTGGTTGGCGGCGTTGGTTTTTTCGCATTGATGACGCTGGCGTCTGCGTTTGCCCCAAATGTCGCGACACTGTCGGTTCTTCGGATCCTGACGGGCTTCGGTCTGGGCGCGACAATCCCTAACGCATCGACATTGGCCGCCGAATACGCTCCTTCACGGCACAGGGCCACCGTGGTTACAGCCGTGCTGTGCGGCTTCACAATCGGCGCTGCCGCAGGCGGCTTTGCGTCGGCGTGGCTAGTCAAGCAGTGGGGGTGGCCAAGCGTCTTGATTTTCTGCGGCCTTCTTTCGTTACTGCTCACGCCGTTGCTGATGACGGCGCTGCCTGAATCGATTCAGTTTCTAATTGCTAGTGGTGCACCGGAATCACGTGTGCTTGAGCAACTGAGAAGGCTTGGTGGCGCGACGGCACGAATCACTGTTGGCTCTCCTGTGGGAAGACAGAAATCAGTCTCGTCCAGTCCAATTAAGCGGGTGTTATCCGGTTCTCTTCTGATTCAGAGCGTCGCGCTATGGGTGGCGTTCTTTCTCGCGTCTTTCGCGGTCTACGTTCTGGTCGGATGGTTACCGATGCTGGTAATCGACGTTGGATTCTCGTTGAAACAGTCTGCTTTGGTGGCAGGGACATTCCAGGCAGGCGGAGCTGTAGGTGTCATTTTCCTCGGCCGTATGATGGACCGGTGGAATCCTCATCTGTCGCTGGCGTGTGCATACGTCGCTGCAAGTATGCTGATATTTATGCTCGGCAGCGTACCGGCCGGCCAGCTCCTATGGCTGGCATTGCTAGCCGGCTCCATCGGGTTCTGCCTGGCCGGTGCCAATGCGGGCATCTTCGCACTGGCTGCGATGACGTATCCCACGGAGTCGAGGGCGACAGGGACGTGCTGGATGAGCGGTATAGGCCGATTTGGCGCAATCCTGAGCGGCTTTGTAGGCGCTCACCTCCTGGGCGCAGGGTGGACGATGGCAGAGGTCGCCGCATTGCTTACCGTTCCAGGTCTGGTCGCGGCGCTCGCAATTTTCGGGAAATGGTTGCACCATCGCCGGTCCTTGCGCGAGGCAAAGCGCGGTTACGTTGGGCAGGCGACCCAGGAGGTCCCGGAAGGTTAGCAATCGGAACCGCCGCGCCGTCAACGCCACTTTGAGATATATGCAGTCGCCGGCCGCGCACTTCATCACGCGCTAAAACAGCATGTTGCTGGTCACGTTGACGGCGCCTATCTTTCCGAGTCGGATCGTCTCGCCCAATCAGGACAATTAAGAACCGTGGCGAAGTCGATGGACTACCCTCGTATTTGTCCATCCGGACGATGGCCGTCGGCCCATCGTTCGTCCGTTTTTCTATTTGCACCTTCGATGACGTCGCCATTGCCGGTGAAGTGGGGGGCGAGCGGCAGCGGACGCGTAACTCCCCGCCGGGGAGCCTTGATCAGTATCCGAAGGGGTGGGACGACCATGGCACTATCTGCGCTCGACCTGTCGAGACTTCAGTTCGCATTCACGGTCTCGTTTCACATAATCTTTCCCGCACTTAGCATCGGACTGGCAAGTTTCATCGCCGTACTTGAGGGCTGCTGGCTGCGAACAGGGCAACCTCATTACAAAGACCTTTGCATGTACTGGTCGAGGATCTTTGCAGTCGGCTTTGGGATGGGTGTGGTGTCGGGTGTAGTGATGGCCTATGAGTTCGGAACCAACTGGGCTGGTTTCTCAAAATTCGCCGGCCCTATCACCGGCCCGTTGCTCATCTACGAGGTCATGACCGCCTTCTTTCTGGAAGCGGGATTTCTTGGGATCATGCTTTTCGGTTGGGAGCGTGTAAGCCGACGGGCCCACTTTGGAGCCACGTTGCTCGTCGCCATGGGGACGTTGATATCAACTTTCTGGATACTGGCGTCGAACAGCTGGATGCAGACTCCACAAGGCTTTCGCATAGAAAACGGTCACGTGGTGCCGGTTGACTGGGTCAAGATAATTTTCAATCCGTCTTTTCCGTATCGTCTGGCTCATATGACGATTGGTGCATTTCTGGTCGCCGCCCTCGTTGTTTCGGCAACCGGCGCATGGCATCTGCTGAAAGGTAGACGTGACCCCGCCGTGCGAGCCATGTTTTCGATGGCGCTCTGGCTTCTTCTGGTTCTAGCACCAGTACAGGCTCTTGTAGGCGACCAGCATGGATTGAACACCCGGGAGCATCAACCCGTGAAGTTGGCCGCAATCGAGGGGTTGTGGGAGACGGAAAAGGGCGGAACTTCGCTCAATCTTTTCGGCATCCCCGACATGGACGCGGAGCAGACACGCTATGCCATCAAGATTCCGCATCTTGGAAGTCTCATCCTGACGCATACGTGGGACGGCGAAATTCGAGGTATGAAGGAATTTCCGAAAGAGGACAGGCCAAACTCGCTGATTGTCTTCTGGAGCTTTCGCACCATGGCCGGATTCGGTGTCCTGATGATTCTGATGGCCTTCGTCGGTCTCATACTGCGACTCCGAGGAGGGATATTTGAGGTTCGGCTTTATCAGAAGGTGATGGTTGCGATGGGGCCCGTCGGGTTCATCTCACTGCTGGCAGGGTGGGTGACTACGGAGGCAGGTCGTCAGCCTTGGGTCGTCTACGGCGTAATGAGAACTTCGCAGGCGGTTTCGCCGGTGACCGCGCAGCAGGTTGGAATCTGCTTGATGTTGCTCGTTCTGGTCTATGGAGGGGTATTCGGCACCGGTATCTATTACATACTGAAGCTGATAAGGCGGGGACCACCGATTTTTAACCCGTTGGATGCCGAGCACCCAATCACTGTCGTAGAGCAGTCTGGACGCCGCCCTCTTGCCGCCGTCGAGTGACCTGGTCGCGTCCTCACCCGGGTTGCCCCGTTTCCGCACGCACTGGAACTGATATGACCATCACTGTTATCTGGGCAGCGATCATCGCGCTTGGACTCTTCATGTACGTCGCTCTTGACGGATTCGATCTTGGCGTAGGCATGATTTTTCCATTTTTCCCAGACGATGATGAGCGTGACTTGATGATGCACTCTCTCGCTCCAATCTGGGATGGCAACGAAACATGGCTGGTACTGGGCGGGGCGGCGCTGTTTGCCGCATTCCCGGTTGTCTATTCCGTCGCATTGTCGGCGCTATACCTGCCCATCATCTTCATGCTGATTTGCCTCATATTTCGAGGCGTGTCGTTCGAGGTGCGAGGGAAGGCGGGACGTACCAAGAACCTCTGGAGCCTTGCTTTTACCCTGGGGTCGGCCGGCGCATCCCTGTTCCAGGGAATCATTCTCGGCGCCTATCTACAGGGCATCCCCGTAAAGGATCTGACGTTCTCGGGCGATGCATTTTTCTGGTTGACGCCGTTTAGCCTGTTGTCGGGTTTCGGGCTGATGATCACGTATTGCCTGCTAGGTTGCTGCTGGTTGGTTATGAAGATGCAAGGCAACCTTCGTGAGCGTCTCAGAGCACTCGTCTGGCCGCTCACAATCGTTCTGCTTTTATTCATGGCGGCGGTGTCTATCTGGACACCGCTTAGCAACGTCTCGATCGCAAAGCGCTGGTTCTCAGACAGTCTGCTCTTTCTTCTGATTCCTATACCGGTTCTGGTGGCAGTTACCGCGTTCTCGATTTTTGCGTCGGTCCGAAAGCACCACGACGCGTTGCCTTTCGTGCTCGCTCTCGGACTCGTTTTGCTGGGCTATATGGGTCTGCTCGTCAGCGTCTGGCCATATGCGATTCCAGACAGCCTCACGCTGTGGGAGGCGGCGGCACCCATAGAGAGTCAGCGGTTCGCTCTCTATGGTGCCGTGATAATCATCCCGATCATCATTGCCTACACAACCGCCGGCTACTGGGTCTTTCGGGGCAAGACTGACACTCCAGAATCGCCCTACCACTGACAGGACCATGGAAGCCGCCGTTCGATGACCCTTGGCAACTCAATGCCGGGAGATCATGCCCAGTTCGCAATCAACCAACTGGTTGTCGAAGAGGCTGCGCTCATGGGCACCCTTGGTTGATCTGTCCGTCACCGAGAAAACGTAGATAGACGCGAACGCCACGATCATTGAGAAGAGCGCCGGATATTCATACGGGTAGATGGCGTGCGCGTGGCCCAGCACCTGAACCCAGATCGTCGGGCTGAAGATGGTGAGTATGACGGCGGTTGCCAGGCCAAGCGAGCCGCCCCAGACTGCTCCACGAGTCGTCAGACCCCGCCAGTAGATCGACAGCAGAAGGACAGGGAAATTCGAGCTGGCTGCAATCGAAAACGTGAGGCTGACGATGAAGGCGATATTCTGCTTTTCGAAGACGATGCCGAGCAGGATTGCAAGCACGCCGAGCGCAAGCGTTGTCATTCTCGAGACGCGCATCTCTTCGCTGTCGGTTGCCGTTCCTTTGCGAATCACGTTGGCGTAAAGATCGTGCGACACAGCCGACGAACCTGCGAGTGTAAGCCCGGCGACGACGGCGAGAATGGTCGAGAACGCCACTGCACATATGAAACCCAGGAAGATGTTGCCACCCACCGCATGTGCAAGATGGATTGCCACCATGTTCACGCCGCCGATGATGGCACCCGACGGGGTATGGTACTCAGGGTCTGTTGCGACGAGTGCAATGGTGCCGAAGCCGATAATGATGATCAACGCATAGCCGATACCGACAATTCCCGTTGCGTACAGAATGCTCTTGCGCGCGGCTTTGACGTCGCCGACCGTGAAGAAGCGCATGAGAATATGCGGAAGGCCGGCTGTGCCGAATATCAGAGCCAATCCGAGTGATACAGCGGAGATCGGGTCGGAGACAAGGCCACCTGGGCTCATGATCGCTGCATGCTTGGGATGGGCGCTGATTGCCTGAGTGAACAGCGCGTTCAGGCTGAAGCCGAACCGGCTAAGAACCATCATGGCCATGAACGCCGCACCAGCGAGCAGGAGAACCGCCTTGATGATCTGAATCCATGTGGTTGCCAGCATGCCGCCGAAAAACACGTACACAACCATCAGAACGCCGATAATCAGCACGGCGGCAATATAGTTGAAGCCGAACAGCAGCTCAACCAGCTTGCCTGCTCCGACCATCTGGGAAACGAGGTACAGCAGCACGATAACGATGGAACTCGATGCTGCAAACGCTCGAATCGGGCGCTGTTGCAAGCGGTATGAGACGACGTCCGCCAGCGTGTAACGCCCCAGGTTGCGTAAGGGCTCTGCAATGAGGAACAGGATGATGGGCCAGCTTGCCAGGAAGCCTATCGAATAGATGAGGCCGTCGTAGCCGCTTGTGAAAACAAGGGCTGAAATCCCGAGCAACGAGGCGGCTGACATGTAGTCGCCGGCGATCGCCCAGCCATTCTGGAAGCCCGTAATGTTGCCACCGGCCGCATAGTGGTCTGACACACTGTTATTCTTTTTGGCTGCCCAGCGGGTGATGAACAAGGTCGAGGCCACGAAAACCAGGAACATGCCGATTGCAATCGGGTTGTGCGCCTGAGCGGCTGGCGAGGGGGCTGCTGCAAGTGCTGGCAAAGCATTGAGCAATAAAATCGTGAGCAGGCTGAGTCGTTTCACTTTTGTGCTCCTTGCTTGATTTCGGCAATAGCCGCGTCAAACGCTGTGTTTGCCCGGAAGACGTAGATGGCGACCAGCAGGAATGTGAAAACGAACATTCCCAGACCGACCGGAATTCCCCAAGTCGACGGCAGGCCCGATGAAATCGGGTGTCCGAGCGTTTGCGGCGAGAACGCGAGTGTCAGAATGAATCCGAAGTACACGATAAGCATCGTCGCGGTGAGCGACCATGCGAATGTGCGACGACGATGAACCAGCGCCTGAAAGCGCGGGTCTTGCAGGATCGGATTAGCGGCCACGACGTAGACTGCGCTTGGCGGCGATGCATCGCCGGGCTGCGCGGAAGCTGTATGTACCATGCTGTCTCCTTGCATGTATTGTTATGATGGGTGCGGTTGAGGGCCGACTGAATTCCGTCGGCCCACCTTGAACTTCTACTGGAAGCGGGGTGAAACTGCCGTCTCACGCATTACTGCGTCGGGGGTTCGGTACTTCTCGGCCATCTCACGGTCGGTATCGGTTTTCAGTTGCGCCTGCATGTAGGCGCCGAGATGGCGGGCGTGCTGGACAATCGCACTACCAAACTGGGTTCGTACGGCGCTGTATTCCGCCAGAGCTGCTTCAATGCTGCTGCTATGGTTCAGTGCCTCAACCAACGCCATGGCGTCGCCTGCTGCTTTGGTCACGCCCATGCCACAGTGCGGCCGCGCGACAAATGCAGCGTCTCCGAGCAACGCGATACGCCCGAATGCCATCTCAGGCACTTCCAGGTCGAAAATGGGCTGGAAGAGGGGTTGGGTTGCCTTCGTTACTACTTCGGCAAATTGCGGCGCGAGGAGCGTATTCGCGGCTTCTTCCATGTCGGCGATTACATCAGGCCGAATCAGCGTCGGCGGAATGCCGCCAACCCAACGTTTGCCGGTCGAATCGGTCAAGAGATCCGGAAGACCTTCTTCTTCACTGGTTGCCCTGTACCAGACGAAGTTGTAGCGACGCTCGCCCGGCTTGATACTGTTGCCCTGTCCGGCGACCGGGTAGCCCAGAATCTGCTCATGAGCGGGAAGGCAGAATGCAAACTTCTCGAACAGCGCATCGCGGGTCTCGGGTGTCAGGGCTGCTTCGTCGACCAGCCCTCGCCACGCGACATATCCAGCATACTGCAGCTTGACATCAGGAAGAAACTGATCGCGTATCGCAGATTTGAATCCATCTGCTGCGATGATCAGATCGGCGCGATGCTCGCTTCCGTCGCTGAGAGTCACCGACGCATACGTGGGTTCGCTTTTAACCGACGTCACAGTGCCACCGGAATGGTAGTTCACGGTCGGAAAAGCGGATCTCAAAACGTGGTACATCTTGCCCCACGCGGTCAGCGTCTGGGGCATCTCACGCTCTGAGATTACACTGCCATCACGCGCAAGAGTGACACGCGACTGAACGTGAACGCCGATGCTGTCGTCGATCTCGACACCAGCAGCGTTGAGTGCGTCAAACAATTCTGGGTGAGTGACGATGCCTGCGCCGCGACCGGCGAGTTCTTCGGGCACGCGCTCGAACACATCTACCTGCCAACCGTTGCGGCTAAGCAGGTTCGCCGCAAAAAGTCCACCCAGAGAGCCGCCGACGATAATGGCGCTCGGGCGTGAGGAAATAACATTCATCATCAGTCTCCAGTCTTCGATGCTTCTTCAACTGCAGCCGCGTGTGGGACTTTCAGATGTGCTACCTCAGAAGCAGGGTAATTCAACTCAATTGTGACCCCGGAAGGGTCCTCGATAAACACTTGATGCAATCCCAGACTAGGCACGGTACGGTCGCGCCACGCGATACCCTCGGCTTCGAGGGTTTTCCACATTTCTGCGACCCCCGTTGCGAGAAAAGCGATGTGGTCCACAGTGCCGGTGCCGGTTTCCGGCAGCGCCTTGTCCCCAAGGTAGGCGAGCAGACCTTCGGGGTTGTTAGGATCAACGCCGATAATGTGGACGGTTCCGAAGTCGTTCTCGTCACCGCCTTTGTAGAGCCACACGCCGGGAAAATCGAAGGGCGGGCGGTAGCCTTCTTTGAATCCAAGTACTCGCTCGTAAAAACGGCAGGACTTCTGCAAATCGTTGGTACGGATTGAGTAGTGCGCAAGTTTCGTGATGGGCATCGCTGCCTCCTACAATTTATCGATCGATTAGTGATCGTGTGATAAATTGTAGGCGAAGATGCGCGCATAGCCAAGGCAGTTGGGGGAGGTATATACCCTAGGTGCGCGGTGAGGACTATTGCGGAAAATCGGGGTAATCGACAGGTTTTCATTGCTATGACGACGCTATCTATGTGATAGGCGCAACGGAAGTGACGCGTGGCTACTGTTGCGGCAGTCATGACTAGTCTAGAAGTTGGCGGTGCTTTCGTGCCCCAATCCAAAGAACGCGGCGAGTTCAGGGCCTTTGCGAAGCAGCTTTTCGACTTCTTCGCGTCGACGTGAGGCCCAGCTTTGAAGGGCCGGTTGCACCTCATTTCCATACTCATGTCCAAGTGCTTCGGCAAGAGAAATGGCGTCGTCTGCTGCTTTCGACGTCCCGGAGCCGGTATGAGGGCGTACGGTGCACGCTGCGTCACCCACAAGCACAACGCGCCCAAGTGAAAAGCTCGGGCTCAGGGCGTCATAGATGGACTGAAAGAAGGGTTGCTGTGTTTTTCTGACGAGTTGTTGGAGGACATCGGGCAGGAACTCCCTCGCTAACTGACAGAGCTCCGAGATTGACTCGGATGACAGTCTGCCCGGGCCAATGGACGAGTGGTGCAGTTGGCCAAGATTGTCGGTGAGGTGTTTATTCATTATCGACGGATCATTCTCGTTTCGATACCAGAGCCAGTTAAATCGCCTGCGTCCTGGTTCGAGTGATCCGTTGATGCCAGGAATGAGGAAGGCCATGAACATATGGCCGGATTCCCGGAACATCGTAAAAGCGTTGGCGAGTGTCTCTATCGAAGATGGGGCAAACGCCGATTCGTCAACGATACCTCTCCATGCGACATAGCCAGCGTATGTGGGCACATGTTCAGGGAAGACTTTGGCACGGATCCTTGAGCCGCCTCCGTCCCCTGCGACGAGGATATCGGCAAGGATGCTGTTTCCTGCGCCAAAATGAACCTCAATACCGTTGTCCCGCTCGGTGTAGCCCGTTATTTCCTGGCCGTAGGAAATCTGATCGGCGGGAAGCATGGAACTCAGCGACCTGTACACGGAGTCCCATGAGGAAAAGGGCAGCTTTTCGGGCTCCTCGCTGATCAACTGGCCGTCAGCTCCGATGCGTCGACGCAGTCGCGTGGGAACGCTAATCATCTCCTGGGTAAAATGGCCATGCTGTTCGAGGAATCGCAACATGTGACGCAGAACTACGACGCCACCGCCTCTGCCGCGAAGAGGCGTTTCGGAGCGCTCGTAGACATGGACGTCATGCCCAACGCAACCAAGCGTTAGCGCACTTGAAAGTCCGGCAATGGAACCGCCTGCAATGATGATTTTCATAGGTTAATTTGAGCACGCAATCGGTCGCCAGCGATTGGGAGGGCTCGCTGACGTTTGCCCGTTGCGTTAAAAAGGGCGTTAGCAAGCGCGCCGGCGGTGGGGCCCATCGCCGCTTCAGCGGCACCAAGGAATGGCGTTCCCGGTCGATCAATGAGATGGGCAGCCACTGTTTGGGGGACCTGCGAAAGCCGCATGATTGGATAGGTGCTCCAGTCAAAGCTTCGGATTCGCTGAGTGTCGAAGCGGAGTTCCTCGTACAGGGTTCAACTCGTTGACTGGATACCTCCCTCAATTTGATTTTTCACTCCGTCCGGGTTGACGATTTGTCCTGTATCGACGGCTGCGACCGCCTCTTCAAGGTGAACTGTTCCTGTTTCGGGCTCAGCGGATATCAACCGCAATCACAACGTAAGCCATAAGATTTTTGTACTTTGCGAATGCGAAACCCACACCGGCACGAGGGTGACGTGGAGTTCGGGGCCATCCAAACTCCTTTGCAGCGAGCTTTATCACGTCGATAGGGCGTTGGTCATCCAGGTGGGTCAGGCGGAACTGAACCGGGTCTACATGTGCGGCCATCGCAATCTCGTCCATAAAGCTCTCGATTGAGAACACATTCATGTGTGCGCCCAGCCCGCGCAGTGCGGACGTCCGCAGAGGCATGGTCGGTGAGAAGTTATTCTCTACACGTATGTTCGGCACGGCATACAGCGGGAGAGCGAAAAGCGCGGCATGCCCAGCGACATCGTCTGCTCCATTGTGGCCATAGCATCCGGAACCCTCAACATGGATGCAACGTACCCTGTTCTTCGGCATGTCGAGCATCTCTGCCAATGCGTCGCGTAGTGGATAGACGCCCTGCGAATGAGTCCAGAACGACGCGCTTGCCCCAGTAGCGCATTGCTCGACCTTTAGCGCCGGTCAGGAGGTCTTCTCCCTGAAGCTTGCTATCCTGGACTCAGCAGTCCGAACGCAGTCGATTACGCTAGGGCTGGCTGATGTCTACAGGGTTGCAGCAGTACGCGCTGTGGTCGGCGTGATTCTCGCTCTGACTCTCAGACCGCCGCCGGTACCGTAGTTGTTGGCATGGTAAATAGTAGCTCTCCAGATGCGAGATCGAACGGGGATCGCCGTCTTAATTTTTCTGAATGGCCCGCAAGATTCACCTGAGTGAGGGTAGAGCCGTCTTATACTTTTCTGGACTATTCCGCTAAGACGCCCGGGAGCACCACTTCTGCCTTTGAATGTGCGTTCACTCGCGCACTTCCGCCTATGGAGAAAATATGTCCGCCCTGCTCACGCCTCATCAGATATTTGGTCTATCCCTCAAGAACCGGGTTGTGATGGCTCCGATGACGCGCTGTCGCTCGAAGATGAACGGACTGCCCAATTCGCTGATGGCTCAATACTATGAGCAGCGTGCGTCGGCCGGCCTCCTTATAACGGAAGCCACAAACGTCAGCGCGATGTCTGCGGCATTCGAGCTCGCTCCTGGCATCTACACCGACGAGCAGATGGATGCATGGAAGCCCATTGTCGCGCGTGTGCACGCGGCCGGAGGGCGCATCTTCATGCAGCTCTGGCATAGCGGACGGGTCAGTTCATTCGCGCTGCTCGACGGTCAATCGCCTATATCGCCATCCGGGATAAATGACGACCTTGAGCAACTGCAGGTCTGGGGACATTTGCAAAACGGTCATTACACGAAAATTCACGCAACGCCGTCGCGAGAAATGACGACGGACGAAGTTGCAGACGCCGTGGCATATTTCAAAGCGGCCGCGAAGCGCGCTCATACGGCCGGTTTCGACGGCGTGGAGGTGCACGCCGCAAACGGATACCTGCCCCATCAGTTTCTATCGTCGACGACCAACGTCAGAACCGACAGATACGGGGGATCAGTTGAAAAACGTGCCCGCTTCCTGCGCGAGATTCTTGAGCAGGTAAGTGAAGTGTTGCCACTGAACCGGGTTGGCGTTCGGATATCGCCATTCGCGCTCTACAACAACGTCCGCGATGGCAATCCCGAGCAGACCTACACTTTTGTGTCCAAGATGTTGCAAGAGTTTGGCGTCGCGTATGTCCATGCTGCCGATACGAATGGATGGATTGGCAAACCAGATCTGTCCAAAATCGTCTCGATCGTGAGAAGCGGCTACGACGGCACACTGATGGTAAATGGCGGGCTTACGCTCGATGAAGGCGAATCACTTATCGAGAACGGGACCGCGCAACTCGTGGCTTATGCACGGGCCTTCATCGCCAATCCCGATCTCGTCGAGCGAATTGAGCATAAACAGCCGTTGTCCATCGCAAATGCGTTCGGGTGGTACGGCGGGGATGCGGCCGGCTATACCGACTATCCGACGCACGCAGGCGAAAAGACGACACCCGGTGGCCTTGAAATCGGCGAATTCTGATACTGACACGGTCGTCGTTGCAGGCAGACCGCGGCGGCAAGCTCCGTTTTTTTCTTTCAGGCGAAACAGAACATGAGACGACGATCCGTGCTCCGGATTGGTGGCTTTGGCATGCAGATTCATCAAATACTTCAAGTGCGGGAACTTTGCCAAAATTATCCGGTTGGACTACCGGTTTAACTGCATTATGTTGTCCCCTAGCGAGATGCCGAGTTCAGACATGCCAATTCCCAGGCGTTTTTGCTGCATCTCCCAACGGGCGAGCGCAGTCGCGAGAGGTGTGGCGTCGCCAGACAGGGCATGGGCAAGCGTTACCGCATTTACAGCAGCTTTGGCGGTGCTTCCGGCGGTGTGCGGTCGAGGAACGAAAGCAGAGTCGCCGAGCAGAATCGTCCGATTGAAAACCATCCTGTTGACGGCCAGATCCTGAATGGCTTGCACAAAGGGTTCAGCTGTTGCAAAGACAAGCTTTTGCAGGGTTGGGGCGAGGAGGGCCTGAGCGGCAGACCTAAGTTCGCTGATGTCCGCATCCTTCGTCGTTCCGGGGGGCAACGACGTCGAGCGCTGCTTGCCGAATCTGTCCAACATCAGAGCAACGAGCTCGCTAGCGGTCACGGGGCGATACCATACCCAATTCCAGCGGCGCGTCCCCACCCGTGTTGTGCCGTTCTCGCCGGGAACGAGGTAGATCAGCATCAGGTGCGATTCGCCTTGCTGGAACGTGAACCTGTCACGCAGAACCGCTGCTGCGGAAGACGGGAGATCGTTCTCCTCAACCAGGCCACGCCATGCGACGTACCCTGCATAGCTTGGATGCGTTCCCGGAAGCACCTGCGCTCGAACTGCTGAGCGCGAACCATCCGCTCCAATTAGGATGTCGCCGGTCGCGGTTCGCCCGCTCTCGAAATGCGCGACAACTTCATCGTCGATCTCTTCCAATCTTGTAAAGCGCTCGCCAGGATGAACAACGCCTGCGGGCAATCCACGCCGCATCGCGTTGTAGATCAAGCTCCACGAGGTTTGCGTTTGAGGCATGGAAAATCGCTGAACAATTCGATCCTCTCTGTCGAGATAGATGCGATCGCCGGAATCGACGCCAATGTCTGTTGGAATTGATACGCCGCCAAACCGGAACGCCTCAAGAACGTCCGGCTGAAGCACGATGCCGCCACCACGACTGTCGAGTTCGTTCGGGGACTGCTCAAACACGTCGACATGCCATCCAATCGCACGTAGAGCTGTCGCCGTGAAAAGACCGCTAAGCGATCCGCCGACAATGACTGCACGTTGCTGGGTACTGTCGAGCATGGTGAATTCCCCAAAAAAAGCAATTCGGTTGCTATCTGCGAGAGGCGCTCGCGCCGCATTGTAGTGGATGGGCACGGATTTGAGGCCCGTATGCATCCGCGTCGCAAAAATTGGGTGAGTACCGACAGCCGGCGTTGAAGGAATCTATCCGTTGATGGCTGGACGGGAAGGCATCGGGCTATCTGGCGTGGCTTATCAGGCTCGATCTGGGATGCTTGTAACGGTGTCAATTCATGGTTCTCTTACAGAGCTGCGGCGATACCCCTGTCGCAACCTCTAACGAACGTCGATGACTAAGATTTCAGGGCAATTGTGGGCGACCGGTTATGACGTGCGATCCGATTCGAACAGAAACTAGGTGCGTCGTTCGGCCTCATCAATCCACTGTTCGAAAAGGCTTGCCGACCCGAACGCTCGCTGCTTAGAGCAGTTTAGTTATTGCGGTGGGCCTCGACCGGTCCATAGCACGTTAATTGTTCTGAATTTACAAAGCGTGGCTTGACAGAGATCTTACGGCCCGGGAATCCATTGCGAGTGTTGGCCGACAACGCTGATAGCACGGGTAAAGCGCTTTTCGGCGTATCGACTTTCAGAAATCGTTTCGAAAGGCGTCAGGGCGATCGCTGGTATCCAAAGCCTGCGGTATTTATAGAATTCGACTCGACCAAACGGTTGAGCTCTAGTCTGACAAGTGACAACAGCACTGACCTTGACACTAAGGCGCTCGGTCGAGTTTCACAACAATTAACAGCCCACTGATCGTGTGGACGCGCAGACTGTACATGCGAGCTGTTTGAAGTCGGTGTTTGCCGCACACACCCAACTTGGCCACCGCTCCATGCCCGGATCGACTCTCGGCATGCATGCGAGGAATGATTCTGACGATCTTGATAGGGTGACAAGCCATGGCTGACGAGAAGGATGTGCGGACATACTCCGAACCTGCAGGCGGCTGGGGTGCGTTGAAAGCGACAGCTAAGGTGCTCTCTCTCCAGGGCATTCCGATTTACGGCCCCAATACGCTTTTCCATATGAATCAGCCTGAAGGATTCGACTGCCCTGGATGCGCGTGGCCTGATCCGAAGCACACTTCATCTTTCGAGTTCTGCGAGAACGGCGCCAAAGCAGTAGCGTGGGAGGCGACGACGAACCGGTGCACGCCCGAGTTTTTCGCCATGCATCCTGTCTCTGAACTACAGGCGTGGGATGACTACGATCTGGAGATGGCGGGGCGGCTAACGCATCCGATGGTCTATGACTCAGCAAGCGACCGGTACAAGCATATTGGGTGGCATGCGGCGTTCGAAAAGATTGCCGGTCATCTAAATGCATTGGATGACCCGAACCAGGCTGAATTTTACACGTCAGGTCGCGCTTCCAATGAGGCAGCGTTCCTCTATCAGATTTTTGTTCGGGAGTACGGCACCAACAACTTTCCGGACTGTTCAAACATGTGTCATGAAGCCACGAGCGTAGGGCTCCCAAGGTCAATTGGAGTTGGCAAAGGCACCGTGACTCTAGAAGACTTTGACGCCGCAGACGCTATTTTCATCTTTGGCCAGAATCCTGGCACAAACAGTCCCCGCATGATGACGAATCTTCACGAGGCGTCGCGAAGAGGGGCCCGCATTGTTTCGTTCAACCCTTTCAGGGAGCGTGCGCTAGAGCGCTTTCTGAACCGCCCCGGATTTGGTGGAGGCTCCAATTTTTGAGAAAATGGAGCTATGAACAAGTCGAACAAATTTTCTGCTGAAGTCCGCGAGCGTGCTGTGCGCATGGTGCAAGAGCATCGGGGCGAGTATCCCTCGCAGTGGGCAGCGATCGAATCCATCGCCCCCAAGATCGGCTGTACGAGCCAGACGCTGCTGGGATGGGTCAAGCGAGAAGAAGTTGATAGGGGTGAGCGTGAGGGCGTCACGACGTCGGAACGTGAGCGCCTCAAGGCACTGGAGCGTGAGGTTAAGGAACTGCGCCGTGCCAATGAGATCCTGAAGCTGGCGAGCGCATTTTTCGCCCAGGCGGAACTCGACCGCCGCCTGAAGTCCTGAAGGCCTTTATCGATCAGCATCGCGACACCTTCGGGGTCGAGTCGATCTGCAAGGTCTTGCGGATTGCCCCGTCTGGCTATCGGCGTCATGCCGCACAGCTTCGCGATCCGTCGCGGCGCTGTGCCCGAGCGAAACGCGATGAGTTTCTGAGTCCGGAAATCAAGCGAGTCTGGCAGGCCAACATGCAGGTCTACGGCGCAGACAAAGTCTGGAAGCAGTTGAACCGGGAGGGTATCGCGGTGGCACGTTGCACCGTCGAGCGGCTGATGAAGCAACAGGGTTTGCGCGGTGTGAGGCGTGGAAAGCGAGTTCGCACGACGATCCCCGACGTATCGGCTCCACGCCCGCTCGACCGGGTCAACCGTCAGTTCAAGGCTGACCGGCCGAACCAGCTCTGGGTTTCGGATTTCACGTACGTCTCGACGTGGCAGGGCTGGCTTTATGTCGCATTTGTGATCGACGTATTTGCTCGGCGCATTGTCGGCTGGCGCGTCAGCTCGTCGATGACCACGGACTTCGTTCTGGATGCACTTGAACAGGCGCTGTACGCTCGACGGCCGGACAATGACGGAACACTGATCCATCACTCCGATAGAGGTTCGCAATACGTCAGCATTCGCTACAGCGAACGGCTGACCGAAGCAGGCATCGAGCCGTCGGTTGGCAGCAGGGGCGACAGCTACGATAACGCGCTGGCTGAAACGATCAACGGGCTGTACAAGGCAGAAATGATTCATCGTCGTGCGCCGTGGAAAACGCGTGAGTCCGTCGAATTGGCGACGCTGGAATGGGTAGCCTGGTTCAACCATCATCGGCTGATGGAACCTCTCGGCTATATCCCGCCCGCTGAAGCTGAGGCAAACTACTACCGGCAATTCAGCAATACCATCGCTGTGCCGGCATCAACTTAAACCAACCAGCCTCCACGATTCTCGGGGCGGTTCATTCAGGCTCCCCAGGATCCGATAGAAATGGTGACGCTAAGGTCCACGCCGATCAGTACCTTTCTATATCAGGTCCGTGTCGGTGGTGACGTCGCGGCGCTGAAAGGAATCATGAAGGCCGTTTTGGAATTCGACAATGCGGAGTTGACCGCTGGGCGGGCTAGCGTACTGGATCACGATTTCATTGATCAACACACTGTCGGACTCGAAAGGCTGATCAAAGATTTGTATGCAACAAAATGGGAAGCCATTGAGCGTCAATCCGGTTTGAGCAAAGAGGATCTGACCAATGTCGCCAAAATCTATATCGAATCGAAAAACACAGTGCTTGTCTATGGGATGGGGCTGACCCAGCATCATCGTGGCACCGAAAACGTGCAGCAGGCGGCCAATCTGATACTTCTGCGTGGCAATATCGGACGGCTGGGCGCCGGCATCTGTCCGGTCCGGGGACACTCGAACGTCCAGGGAGACCGTACAGTTGGCATCACGGAAGTGCCGTCGCAGGAGCTGCTGGCCGGTATAGAGAGGACTTTTGGTTTTAAGCCGCCGACCGCGAACGGACACGATGTTGTCGAGGCCCTGAAGGCGATGGTCAACGGCATCGCCAAGGTATTTATCGGCCTCGGCGGAAATTTCGCCGCCGCAGTCCCGGACTGGCCGTTGGTGCAACCGGCCATACGCAAGCTGGACTTGACCGTCCAGATATCCACGAAATTGAATCGCGGTCATCTTGTGCATGGCAAGGAGGCGCTCATACTCCCGTGCCTCGGCAGAACCGAGATAGACAGGCAGGCTTGCGGGACCCAGTCTATAACTGTCGAGGATTCGATGTCGATGGTCCACGCATCCGCAGGCCGCAATGAGCCGGCATCAGTCTATCTATTGAGCGAGCCTGCGATTATTGCGGGAATTGCGAGGGCTACGCTCGGCGAGCAAAGCTGCGTTCCGTGGGAATCAATGGTCGCGAGTTACGACCGCATTCGGGATGCGATAGAGTCGGTGTTCACTATCTTTGCAGGGTTCAATGAAAGGATAAGGCAGCCTGGTGGCTTTCAGCTCAGATCCACTGCACGCAATCGAGAATGGGCCACCGCCTCACGACGTGCCAATTTTGCCGTTTTCGCAGGTCTTGAGGAAGATCCTCATCACATGGATGAGAATGCTCTATGGCTGACGACCATGCGAAGCCACGACCAGTACAACACCACCATCTACTCGCTCTCTGACCGTTACCGAGGGGTATTCGGGCAGCGCGACGTGGTGTTCATTAATGGACGGGAGATTGAGAAACGGGGATTACACCCCGGAGAGCGTGTCGACCTGATTGCCTTGTCGAACGATGGCGTAGACCGTGTCGTGTGCGGATTCAAGATCGTGGAATATTCACTTCCTGACGGCTGCTGCGGAGCTTACTATCCGGAGACCAATCCACTCGTCCCTCTTTATGCCCACGACCCGGACAGCCATACGCCTTCATACAAATCTGTGCCGATTCGACTGCGGCGATCCGCGCCGCACGGTAGTGTCAACGCGGCGTAGGACCAGTTGGATTTGGACCTTGAGAAAGCAGTGGGCGAGTTTGCAGTTGTATAGGTTGGTCACGATACGATGTCGCTGAGAAACTCGAGGAAGGCGCCGATTCGTCGTGAGCCCCGATGGTTGGGCATATAGAGCGCGGTGATGGAAGACCGGGCGTCATTTGGGTTGATCTCATACTGTTCAAACAGTTTAGTCAACCGGCCGGCTTGAACATCGGAGTCGATGAGCCAGCTAGGAAGCAGCGCGATACCAGCACCGTTCAGCGCGACTTCCCTGAGTACTTCAGAATTGTTCGTCTTAAGGCGGCCTGTAACCGCGATTTTTGTGACGTTTCCGCCTTGGCAGAACGTCCAGACCTGTTGGTCAGAGCCGTAAGAAAAACGCAGACATTGGTGAGTGGAAAGCGCTTCAGGTGTTTCCGGAATGCCATGCATTTCCAGATAGTCCTTGCTTGCGACAACGTAACGCTCGAAGTGACCTATTGTCCGGCTGACAACGTCCGCGCTTGGGGGCGGGTCACCCAGTCTTACGGCGAGATCTATCCGGTCAGTTAAAAGATCAGAAATCCCGTCATTAAGAATGATGTCCAGTTCCAGCCTCGGATGGCTTGCCAGGAAGGAGCTTATGTGAGGAACAATGCACTGGCGTCCAAACGCTGCGGGCACGGAAACGCGAAGCGGACCTGAAGGATTCACTCCTCGATCCGAAACAGAAGCGTCCGCTTCGGCCATGTCTTCTATGATCCGCTTCGCCCTGGCGTAGTAAGTTGCGCCGGCGTCTGACAGTGCCACCTGTCTCGTAGTGCGATTGAAAAGTACCGTCCCGAGCGACTCCTCAAGTGCCTCGACGGCTCTTGTTACTGATGAGGTGGCGATATTGAGGCGTCGGGCTGCACTCGTAAACCCGCCTGTCTGTGCAACCTCGACAAACATGGATAGCGCCGTGAACTTGTCCATTCTATGGTCCCTCACGCAAAGAATCGTCGGCTTGACAGTTCATTCTATCTGGCATTGTTGATCGCTGGATTGTTCGTGGTAACCAATCGAGTTGGAGGTGTTTGATGAAAAAGCTTGACGTTGAAGTGATGTATGACTTTATTTGCCCGTGGTGCTGGATCGGCGGCGAAAAGCTGAGACTGGCAATGTCGGAGACGGGTTCGGAAACCGACATCAAGCTGGTCTTCATTCCCTACGAACTTAATCCGGGTATGCCAGCAAAAGGGCTTAACCGAAAAGAATACCGTTCGGCGAAATTCGGCAGCTGGGCGCGCTCTCAAGCCATGGATTCGCAGGTGGCGGAAGCAGGGCGCGATGTTGGTCTGGACTTCCATTATGAATGTGTCGAACGTACGCCCAACACGTTGGCTGCGCACCGACTGGTCTGGATGCTTCAGCAGAGCTATCCGGTGTCGACACTGGTAGAAAACATCTTTCGCGCGTATTTCTCCGTTGGTCAGGACGTCGGTGACGTTGCAGTGCTGACGGAGCTCGCTGTAACGGCCGGGTTTGACCGCGCAGAAATCGATACCTTTCTCTCGGGAAGTGATGGCACAGACGAGGTTCGAACAATTGAAGCCGGCGCTATCGACCGAGGTGTTAATTCGGTTCCGACGGTTAAGATAGGGAACGACATTGTTAGCGGAGCTCAATCCGTCGCTCTATTCAGACAACTCCTGGAAAAAAATCTAAAGAGCCACTCCGTGCCTCTTTAGCCAAATCACTGATTACCCGGTCCGGATAAAACGTTGCAGATGTGCTGGCCGAACCGTGTCGGATATTGAATACGGCCAGCACTTTCTCGTGGGTCGTTGGCCGTCTCCGTTCAGTGTCAGGCAACGCTGACTGCAGGACACAGCTGTTGGAACCGTGGCACGACGCGCATCGCACAGTGAATACAACGACGCAACCGACCACTGGTAATCAATCGATCAATATTAAACGTGAAAGTGGCAAATGGCAAGCTACGGCCTGCATGAGGTTTGACGAAAGGACGGCGTAGGCGGCCGCCGGGGCCGATTGGTTTGGCATGGCGATCATGCCGTTGGTAGCGATCGTTGCCCGGCTGCAGGAGCGTCCGGGCAACGAGTCACCTGCAGCCTAGGTGGTGGCCCTAGCTTTGGTTGCCTTTGGGCGCTTTGTGCTACCCGCTTCCAGCACTTTCTTCAGCGCAGAGGGTGTGCCGTTCAGGAATGCATCGATCTGATGTTCGATGTGCGAGTCAAGATCCTCCGTGACTGGCAACCCGTAGATCCACTTCCGCACGCCAACGTAGAAAATGCTCGCGTGCAAACTCCAGACTAGCTCGAGTTCGACGGCTCGCTCGGCCGGCCCGGTAGGCGCCGGTAGGCCGTGCGCCTGCCTGATTTCGTCCATGACGGGGTTGAAGACACGTTCCCGGAGACGCGCGAGGTATTTAGTTGATACCTTCACGGGTGAGCCCTGCGAATATAAAGATTCGAATCCACTCACGACGCAGGATCGTATGAGCGTACGCCTGATAAAAACGGACCATGCGCTCCTGGAGTGGCATTGAGCGGTCTCTTATCAGTTTCTCCCAGTCGCTGTCCCAGCTGTAAACCTCTTCGTAGACGCGATCTATCAGGGCCTCTTTGCTCGGGAAATATCGATACAGTAGCGGTTGCGTGACGCCAAGTTGGCGTGCGAGTTCCCGTGTGCTGCCGGAGAAACCATGGGTCGCAAAGTGGTCGATTGCTTTTTCGACAATCATGCGCTCCCGGACCTCAGGCGCAAGCCGGCGGGTACCTGGTTCGTGAGGTTCGGAGAGTGCGGGGGCGTCGATCGGCCCATTTTTCTTTGGCATGTGGACCCAGAGGCTCGAGAGATCAGAGGGCCATAATACAAAGATTGGCTTCGCCTGACTAGCTGCCCGTCGCGGCGCCTTCGACATGTCTGCCACTCCAGTTGTACTCGAGTGGCGAGTTTGTCTCGTTCTGGCGCTCGCGAGATCAGTTGTGTTACAGGCCTCAATATTCCGCCCGATAGCTCTTTGGTGAACATGTGCAGTACACGGCGACGATCGCGATTGGTTTGTGCCTCAAACTTACCGATTGGTCTCTGGAGATTGAGCCCCCATCGTGACGGCTTCGGGCGGGAAGGATTGCGCGTCGATCTTTCAAGCCGGACCGGCACCACCACATCGGGACCGAAAGGCCTTCCATTGAGGATGCAGCATTGATGTGCTGGCGTAGAGCGTTGGATTGCGCTCATGCCAACACGCTTGTGAAGAGCAAAGCGATCACTTCGGTCGATCCACTCAGCGCGCGGTGCAGAGAATAGGCTGACTTCGGCTGGAGCGCTGTCCAGTCGTCGATGTGTCGCCTCGCGACAAAGAGAGAACCAGTGACCTGTTGATTCTCGCGCGGCAAAAGTCCGCATCGGCATCGTTCAGGTCAGTCGCGACAAGATCAGCAATCGACCAGACTGAACGCGTTATCCAGCTCACTTGAGAGGATCATAAAAGCCGCGTTCGCTCGCAGGTTCCTGTTTGTGCGCGGCCGGTACACGGCGTCCCCCTTCTTGATGGCTGCGCCGCTTAACGCGCATTGGCCGGTCACGCGCGCGACACAGACTCGCCAAACCTGCTCTGTGTAGCATCCGGCAGTTGAATCCCGCCAATCAATCACGGCAGTCGTCTCATTCAGCCGTTCGATGACCTTGACAAGACCCAGGCCGCCGGAGACGCAGGGCGATTTTCCTTTGCTTTCCGTTGCGGCGTGCTTTATTGGGAAATGGCCAGTGGCGCCGGGGAGAGTGGGTTCGCCATCCGGCCAGGAGCTGAGCGCGCCAACGGTGCGTTGCCACGGATCGCAAGCGGGATTTAAAAGAAGCATGATAACTCCTAAATCGACTGGCTTTGATATTGATACGTCGCGAACTGGGAGTGAAAAAATTGTGCTTACCATTCAATATCGAGATATTGAAGGACGGCGGACGCCAAAAAACCTATCTTCAGGATGCAATCAGTTAATGAAAGTAAAAATGAGAATATCGAATGGTCGTATTCAAATGGCAGCGCGGTAAAAATCGCGCAAATGCTTATAAAGCATAAAATCGAGAAGGCTTGTTGAGCGACCCGTAGCCGTCTTAACAAGGCTACTCCAAGCGCCAGCCAGATGACCTTCGAAACGAGCAAGGCGAGAAATTGTCCGAGCCCGGCGAACGCGTCATATTCGGCAGGCGTTTCAATAATTGCCCAGCTGCACACGGCGATCGAAAATATCCGGACCCCGAATGAGATATGAACATTGTTTTTTGCCTCAACTGGCTGCTTGAGGTAGCTCATGAACTCTTCGCTGTATTGGTCGAGTTGACCGTCCGACTTGCTAACTTGCGATTCCATATTTCACACTCGACAGCGGTTACCCCCTGAAGAGGGTTATAAGTATTCTGATTCATGCAAAGCGCATACTGAAATGAATTGTCCTTAATTTGATGCGAACTGGGCTCGGGGCTGCTGAGCATGGATCTCTACGGAAGACCCGCGAGCAAACATAGGCGGTCGCCAGTCGACTACGTCGCATTGCACGGCCAACGAAGCGACCGTCTACTTGCCGTCGCGTCGAATTCACTTCAAGGCAAGGTCCAGGTGTTTTAGGTCCGCGCCGGCGCTGTCGGGCACGGCCATGCCGGATTGCGAGCGGTTGCTGTGACGATCCTGCAGCCAATAGCCGAGGCTCATGAACACGCTGCCGCCAACCAGGTTTCCAATCGTCACAGAGACCAGGTTCGCTGCCGCGCGCGCCAACGTCACGCTTTCTGGGTGGAGGCCGATGAGCGCCAGGGCGAACAGGAATATGTTGGCGCCACTATGTTCGAATCCACAGGCGACGAATGCAAAAACCAGCCAGAAAATAAGGCCCAGTACATCCAGGGCACCTCTCAATGAGCGTGGTCGTACTGGCTATGCAGCGGTGCTTGCACAAAAACGCGTTGCTTCATGCCTATTAAATTCAATTAAGAAGTGCGCACTCCAGGCCACATCGGTCTATGGTTGGATTGGTGCCAGCTCGTCGAGACGATACCTCTCCATTTCAGACGCGGACGGCCGATAGACAAATTCGGCGGTGCTTTGAAGTGAACGGTGGAGACGGAAGCTCCCGAAACGTCCGGAAGACGAGCCCATATACGGGCTGTGTTGTGCGATCGTAGAGCCGTTTTTCCCAGCACTCTACGAGGAGGCTGTGCTGCGTTGAATTAGCGGGGAACGACCATGGATAGCGCGAAGGTTGTCAGCTGGGGCACCTGAACTCTCCGCCTGGCGGGCGGCTTCTGCACTCTGTGCGACTTTCTGCGAGTTCGAAACTGTGATCCGAAAGGCTATCACCTCAAGGCCGTACGTACACTACGACGTGTAAACAGGCTGTGTGATGTCTGTTTCCAATGACAACGCTGAGCGTTGCGGCCTGGAAGTGCGAAGGCTAAGCATGCCAGTGCCTCAGGTCATCGAGCAGTGGTGCGCGGAGTTTGTCGACGCAAGCACAAAGTGACCCGATCCTCTTCCTTTCCAACTTCTGCATGTTGGCATCGCTGCGTTTTCATTGCCAGACAGTACTGGCGTTGCATGCTCGGAAGCTACCTTCTTAATAGTGCTGAATCGCCGGAAAGTGCGTGGCCGTTGACGTATCCTTTCCGGAAATTCGGTGCTATCTCTCATGATTTTTCCCCACCCGACCAGATTGCACCGAACAGCGGGATGGGCCATCAGCGACCTTCGCTTAATGCGTGCTTGCTTGTCTGAGGCAGCACATGCGCGTTTGAGGCTGGTTGATCTGCTCGATCCAACAATAGAGAAAAATTGAGTGTTTCTGGGCGGAGGATCCGAGATGGTCAACCTCATGTGTGAGATTTGTGGTGTTCGCAGGTCAGTTGCTCGTGTCGCGCTGGTCCAGAATCACGAGCGCCGCATACTAGACGTATGCGAGTTCCACTTTGAGCGCCTGTTGCGTCATCAAAGGACGCTGTCGCCACTGGAAGCACTGTTTCGCACCGACCTTGGCGGACCCGTGCAGGACGACGCAAGGATTGTGGATCTTTCGACGCCGACAGCGGGCGACTCCGATTCGATGTACATCAACGAATACTTCAGTGACACGGTAAGAGAGTTGCTGCAGCGTGCTGCAGAGCGGGCGTTGGAGTTCGGTCGTTCGGAAGTGGATACCGAACATCTCCTCTATGAACTGCTCGCAATCCCCGCTGTCGCCGAGACCTTTAATCAACTGCATCAATCGGCCACTGAAATTCAGAAGCTTATAGATGAAACCGCGCCCAAACAGAGCAAGGTGGTGAATCGGCGCAACGATCGAATGTTAGTTTCGCCTCGTCTGAAGAGCGTGTTGCAAATCGCGTACCACGAGGCCAGGCGACAGGGGCTTGGCTATGTTGGACCAGAGCATCTGATGATTGGCTTGGCTGCCGTGCCCGACAGCTTTGCAGGCAATCTACTTCGTAAGCTGGGGGCCAGTGCCCAAACGTTGCGCCAGGAGCTGCAGCATCAACCCACCGGTCAGGATAAGAACAAGAAGGCGGAGACTTCGACGACACCTCACCTGGACAGATTCAGTCGTGATTTGACATCGCTCGCGCGAGAGGGTCGCATTGACCCTGTCATTGGACGTTCGGTCGAGATCGAAACAATGATCGAGATCCTTGCTCGTCGCAGAAAAAACAATCCAGTTTTGATTGGGGAGCCCGGCGTCGGAAAGACCGCAATCGTCGAGGGGCTTGCGATCCGGATGGTGAAAGGGGACGTGCCAGATTCGTTGCGTGACAAGCGACTACTTGAATTGAACATTAACTCAATGGTTGCAGGTTCGAAGTATCGTGGAGAATTTGAGGAGCGGGTGCAGCAGCTGATCGACGAGATTCTCAAGAATCGCGATGCGCTTGTAATTTTTGTTGATGAAGTGCACACAATCGTCGGAGCTGGGCAAGGCGGGGGGGAGGGTGGTCTTGATATCGCGAACGTGTTCAAGCCTGCGATGGCACGCGGCGAGTTGAATCTCATCGGTGCAACGACACTTGCGGAGTATCAGAAGCACATCGAGTCGGACTCGGCTTTGGAGCGACGTTTCCAGCCGATACTCGTATCCGAAGCTACCGTTGAACAATCAATCAACATACTGCGCGGGTTAAGAGACCGACTCGAGGGGCATCATCACGTAACCATCCAGGACGACGCGATCGTGGCCGCTGCCACGTTATCTGACCGCTACGTAGCAGGAAGATTCCTACCGGACAAAGCCATTGATCTCGTGGACCAGGCGGCGGCCCGCGTTCATCTGTCGGCCACGTCCCGACCGGCTGACATTCTTGAATTCGAATCTGAAATTGCGCAAATGAAGCGGGAGCAGGATTACGCGGCGACTCGAAAGCTATTTGAGCGTGCGCACGCGCTGGACAGTCGAATCAAGGACAAGGAAAAGGCTTTGTCTGATGCAACAGACAAGTGGAAGAGTAAGGTCAGCTGTAACACTTCAGACGTATCTGCGACTCACATTGCGGAAATCGTCGCGAAACTCACCGGGATCCCCGTCGCTCAGCTGACGGCGGCCGAGAGGGAGCGGCTGATGGATCTCGAGGGCCGACTGCACCACCGGGTCATCGGACAAGGCGAAGCAGTCCGCGCAGTCAGTGATGCTGTACGCCGCGCACGCGCGGGATTGCAGGGCAGCGGCCGACCGACCGCTGTGTTTCTATTCCTTGGACCCACGGGTGTGGGTAAGACAGAACTGGCAAAAGCTCTGGCCGAGGTTGTCTTTGGTGATGAAGATGCATTGATCCGAATGGACATGAGCGAGTACATGGAGAGGCATGCCGTTGCGAGGCTGATGGGGGCTCCTCCCGGCTACGTCGGCTACGATGAAGGGGGCCAACTGACGGAGAGAGTGCGTCGGCGACCCTACAGCGTCATCCTGTTCGATGAGATCGAGAAGGCACACCCCGACGTCTACAACGTACTCCTCCAGGTGTTCGATGACGGTCGTCTCACAGACGGCAAAGGGCGGGTCGTCGACTTCGGCAATACCTTGATGATTGCAACCAGTAACCTCGGGGCGGAAATCATCGGTGGGCATAAACGGGCTGGCCTTGGCTTCATGCAAAACGATGCCTCGCCCTCCGTCCGAGGCGGGGTAATGGATGTCTTGAGGCAGCACTTTCGTCCGGAGTTTATCAACCGGGTTGACGACATCATCATATTTGAGTCACTTGGGCAAAAAGAGACTTTGCAGATAGTTCGGTTGCAACTCGAGCAGGTCAAGCGAGTCGCAAGCAGTCAGGATATCGAAATTACGTTCTCCGAGGCAGTGGTGGAATTGCTTGCAAGGGTCGGATATCGGCCCGAGTTTGGTGCGAGAGAGCTTCGACGCCAGATCAGGCAACTCATAGAGAACGAGCTAGCTCGACAAATCCTGGACGGAACCCTTTCGGAGGGCATGAAAGTGCTGTGCGAACTGGATTCCGAGAGCCATAAGATTGCATTCCGCCAGCAGTCTGTCCCGCGTTCCGAAAGCACGTCCGACTCGTCGCCCGGAAACGTTGGGCCAATTGCAGTCCCCGAAGGCTAGCGCCTGCCTCGGGGCGGCAGATCGCCGAGAATCGCCCCGATGCAAAAGCGGGGTGACATCTAAGGTTCCGACACCCAGACGTCATGGGACGCGGGACGCCTGGTGACCATACTGGAAGGTGAGAGTCTGGTAGACGACGCAACGGGGCTTGTGATTTCTCAAGTTGCGCAACGACCCGGAGAGTCCAGATACCCCAGATACCCCTTATCTAACCGCGCTCGAAGCTCGGGCTTTAACGTTTCGCGCCTCGATCTCGGAACTCGAAGCAATCGACCTTAAGAATTGCGGCGGAAACGAGGATCTGGTCATGCGCCTTATCGAGGAATACAAGGTCCGCGCGGACTCAAATGGTTACGCTGATTCAGGCGAGGTGGGGTACGTCCGGCGCCATCGGAGTCGACTGAATCTGGCCCTGAGGGCGGTTGTAGCGGCGCGGCGCGCGCTGGTCAAGTTCCGTGAAGAGCGACGGATCAAGGATGCCGTTCTTCACAAAATCGCGGCCGAGCTCGACCTTGAAGAGTTCAGGCTACATCTGCTACTTGGACCGTGATGCGGAGCCGCTGCCGTCAGCTTCACATAGACGGAATCGCTGGCCTGCCTAAGTAAGACGCCGTCCAGATTGGAACGGATAGGGGCTGCGGAGCCGCCTCCAGCATGCGTTTGTCACCTGGTGGCGCAAAACTCCGTTGCTCACCGTTCGGATTCTCTTTCCTTTGCCTTACGCGTAATCTCCCCTCATCGACAAGGAATGTGGTGAATATCCGAGAAGGGCAGTAGCTGACTTCCTGACGACTGTTTCTTCGCTTTACACCTTGTCTGGCATTAATTTGCCGTTCAAAGGATATCTCTCGCAGGATGGCTTAATCCGCCGGCGATAGAAATCCATCCCTGTTTGCTTCAAAGGAGGTTTGTTGTGTCGAACAAAATGTTTTCTCCGATTAAGGTCGGCGTGCTCAACTTGCCGCATCGTATCGCTATGGCTCCGTTAACGCGGTCGCGGGCATCAAAGACAGGTAATGTTCCGACCGCGATGAACGTCGAGTATTACCGTCAACGCGCGAGTGCTGCTCTGATTATCACCGAAGCCGCGCAAATCTCCCCGCAAGGTCAAGGCTATGCCTGGACTCCCGGCATCCATAGCGCTGAGCAGATCGAAGGCTGGAAGGAAGTAACTCGGGCAGTTCACGCTGAGGGCGGTCGTATCTTCATGCAGCTCTGGCACGTTGGCCGCGTATCGCATCCGTCGTTCCAGCCGGATGGCGCGCTGCCTGTTGGCCCCTCGGCCTTGCCGGTGCCGGGCAAGACTTTTATTGTCGATGAAGACGGTGCAGGAGTCTGGGCCGACGTGCCGACGCCGCGCGCGCTTTCCGTAGCAGAGATTGATCAGATTGTTGCCGACTACGCGGTTGCCAGCCGCAACGCAATCGACGCAGGCATGGACGGTATCGAGATCCATGCAGGAAATGGATACCTTCTCGACCAATTCATCAACAGCAATAGTAATAAGCGCACGGATGAATACGGTGACTCCTCTGAAAATCGCGCTCGTTTCCTGCTTCGGGTCGTAGACGCGGTGATCAGGGAAGTGGGTGCGAACCGCGTGGCCGTAAGACTTACGCCGATGGGCCGCTTCATGGGCATGGGCGACGATACGCCGGAGGAAACGTTTGGTCTCGTCGCCAGTGAACTCAATCGGCGCGAGCTTGCGTACCTGCATGTGGTTGAGCCGGAGATTCTCGGTACCGTACTGGACGACAGCTACGATGCTCGCTGGAAGACCATCATCCCCTTGATGCGGAAGAATTTCACCGGGATTCTGGTTCTGGCAGGCGGCTACGATGTGGAAAGCGCAAAGAAAGCGCTTGCGGACAGCCGTGGCGACATCAT
Organism: Paraburkholderia phytofirmans OLGA172; assembly: GCF_001634365.1. Taxonomy (NCBI): domain Bacteria; kingdom Pseudomonadati; phylum Pseudomonadota; class Betaproteobacteria; order Burkholderiales; family Burkholderiaceae; genus Paraburkholderia; species Paraburkholderia phytofirmans. Next base: position 2,311,326 of record NZ_CP014579.1, on the reverse strand, counting down.
CGCGTTTGGTCGGCCGTTCATCGCTAATCCGGATCTCCCGGAGCGTCTGAAAATTGGCGCCGAGTTGAACGAAGCGGATCGGGCGACCTTCTTCGGTGGCGATGCCGCAGGCTACATCGACTATCCGGCGCTACCCAAGCTGGAGGAAGCAGTAACCGGCTAAGCGCTTAGCGGCGCGCGTGCTCCCGAGAACGTTCGGGGGCGCGGGCGCATCGTTCATTCCTTCCTCTCCATCGAGGATTGTCGGCCTGATGTGTGGCGACAGTCGTTCGGTTCGTAGTAGCGTTTCATTGAAGCGGTGATTCAGCCGGTCCAGAAAGAGAAACTTCGACTGAGCGCGAACTACCAACATTTGGGATGTCGGGCTACGCCGGTCATCCTTGCATTGATTCCTTTCCGCCAGGCTCTCTGTACCGACGCAGCCTGCGAATGCTAGCCGCCCGCCCGTATCGAGGAACCGCGCGCAGCGCTTCCCAACTCAATTTTCATCGACCGCATGTTCGAGCGGTCCGCGTGAGAGGGCTTCATAGCACCGTACAGCCGGCCATCCTGGCGGCGCAGCAAAGGCAGGTTCAGAAGTCTTAATAACCGCCCTTGTATCGTCGCTCTAGACTGTAAACATTCCCCCAGCCGGCGTCGGAACCACACATCATCCGCAAAGCTGACGCTGATCAAACTGCGTTAGATCGGCAGGGCGAGGCCGCGTAACGGTGTGCCGTCAACCACCGCTAAGCGCTAACGACCACGGAAGGTAGCCGGCACCCAACCTCACAGAGAGTCGCTTCTCGGTCACTTTCAACAAATACAGCCTGGACGAAGAAGGTGTCTGATTTTTCGCCGCAGGTCCTCCAGCCAGTGCGTAGGGACAGTCGATGTACCTGTAGGAGTGACGCGATATGAAAGTCGGAAGAGGGACGCTGTGGGGATTGACTGCGGTCATGTTGATGATCGCGCTAGGAATATCCCTGTCGTACAAAAAACCGCATGGTGACTATCTTGTGACTCGGGCATCTGCCGCAGCTCCCGTCGCGGCACCACATCCTCAGGTCGACGTGGCGTCGGTTGTAGTCAAGACGATCACGGACTATCAGGTCTATGCCGGGAGGATTGAGGCGATAGACACGGTTGAGATACGCCCTTTGGTCCCGGGCACTATCGTAGCCGTCCACTTCAAAGACGGTAGTCTGGTGAAGAAAGGTGACAGTCTCTTCACAATTGACCCTCGTCCGTACATAGCAGAGGTGGACCGGGCGGAAGGGCAGCTCGCCGCAGCGCAGGCGAGGAACGGCTACGCATCGACCGACGCTGAACGGGCAGAGCGTTTGCTGAAGGACAATGCCATCGCTAAACGGGACTATGACCAGGCGCAAAATGCCGCCCGCAGCGCTTCGGCCGACCTGAAGACCGCTCGCGCGTCACTCGAAGCGGCAAAGATCAACCTTGCGTACACAAATATCGTCGCGCCTGTCTCTGGCCGCGTATCCCGCGCCGAGCTAACACTGGGAAACATTGTGTCGACGGGCGCAAGTGCCCCGCTCTTGACCACTCTCGTTTCTGTCTCGCCTATATATGCCTCCTTTGACGCCGATGAGCACACCTACCTCCAGTTTCTGAGCAAGGACTCCAAGGAGAAGGTATCGGTTTCACTTGGGCTGGCGAACGAGAAGGGATATTCACGAGAGGGCCGTATCGACTCCGTCGATAACCGGCTCGACAACGGGTCCGGGACTATCCGTGTTCGCGCACGGTTTGATAACACCGATGCTGTTCTCGTACCCGGTCTGTACGCCAGGGTGAAGGTGGGCGGAGGTGCGCCTCACCAGGCATTTCTTATCGAAGATGCCGCTGTTGAGACCGATCAGGACAAGAAGTTCGTGCTTATCGTTGATAGCAGCAATCGGGTTCAGTACCGGAATGTCTCGATCGGCGACATGTACGACGGCTTGAGGGTTATATCAGATGGCCTGAAGGAGGGTGACCGTATCGTTGTCAACGGCCTCCAGCGAGTCAAGCCTTCTGACGTTGTGGAGGTACACACAGTGGCGATGGGTGCTAGCCCTGCGTTGTCCGAGAACACCGCCCAGTAGCCTTCAGCCACCAGGGAAAGATGTCATGAACATATCCCGCTTTTTCATCGACCGCCCCATCTTCGCTGCGGTCTTGTCGGTGCTGATCCTGCTGGGCGGCGTCATCTCGATATTCAAGTTGCCGATTTCGGAGTATCCCGAGATTGTTCCCCCATCTGTGGTCGTCAAAGCGTCCTATCCGGGAGCTAATCCAAAGGTCATTGCCGCAAGCGTCGCAGCTCCGCTTGAGGAGCAGATCAATGGTGTCGAGGATATGTTGTACATGGAGTCACAGGCGACCAGCGACGGTAACCTGAGCATCAGAATTACGTTCAAGCTGGGAACGAATCCGAATCTCGCGCAGCAACTCGTTGAAAATCGCGTCTCCCAGGCGTTGCCACGTCTTCCCGAGGACGTGCAGCGGCTTGGGGTAACGACAATCAAATCGTCGCCGACATTGACGATGGTGGTGCATCTGATTTCCCCGAACAGTCGATACAACCTGATTTACCTCAGAAACTACGGGTTGATCAACGTCCGCGACCGGCTTCAGCGAATTCCCGGTGTTGGGGAGGTGCAGTTAAAGGGAGCGGGCGACTATTCAATGCGGATATGGCTTGATCCTCAGAAGGTGGCCCAGCGGAACATGGCCGCGACGGACGTGGTGAATGCGATTCGCGAGCAGAACGTGCAGGTTGCCGCCGGTCAGATCGGCGCCTCACCGGCAACGCCTGATGCCACTGTTCAATTGAATGTAAATGCCAGAGGGCGGCTGCAGACGGAAGAGGACTTCAGAAACATTGTCCTGAAAACGGGTAAGGATGGCGCTGTCACGCACCTGCGAGACGTCGCGCGGGTCGAGCTTTCCGCCGCCGAGTATGCAGACCGTTCACTGTTAAATAACAAGCCCGCTGTCGCGATGTGGGTGTTCCAGCAGCCCGGGGCAAATTCGCTCGATATTTCCGCGAACGTTCGAAAAACAATGGAGGAGCTCAAGGCCGATTTCCCTCCTGGCGTTGAGTATCGCATCGTCTACGATCCGACGCAGTTCGTAAAGGCGAGCATCCACGCGGTCATCCACACGCTTTTCGAAGCCATCATTCTTGTTGTGATTGTCGTCGTCATCTTCTTGCAGACGTGGCGGGCTTCGGTCATTCCGCTGATAGCGGTTCCGGTGTCCATCATCGGGACGTTCTCGCTCATGCTGGCGTTCGGCTTTTCGATAAACGCATTGTCCCTCTTCGGCATGGTCCTCGCCATTGGTATAGTCGTCGACGATGCGATTGTCGTCGTCGAGAACGTCGAGCGAAATATCGAGACCGGGATGTCGGTCAAAGACGCCACCTACAAAGCGATGGAGGAGGTGAGCGGGCCTATTGTTGCAATCGCGCTGACGCTTGTTGCGGTGTTTGTGCCGCTCGCGTTCATGTCAGGCCTGACTGGGCAGTTCTACAAGCAGTTTGCCGTAACGATCGCGATATCTACGGTTATCTCTGCCTTCAATTCGCTCACGCTCTCGCCGGCGCTTGCAGCGCTCATGCTTAAAGGTCATGAGGAACCGAAGGACTGGTTGACACGGGGCATGGAGACCGTGTTCGGCGGATTCTTCCGTGTTTTCAACCGGACCTTCAAATCTGGATCGGAGAAGTATGGGGGCAGTGTCGGAATCGTCGTCTTGCACAAAGGCCCGATGTTGGGTCTCTACGCGGTCCTGATAGGCCTGACTTTGCTAATGGGCAAGATGGTGCCAGGCGGGTTCGTGCCTGCACAGGACAAGCAGTATCTCGTGGCGTTTGCCCAGCTTCCTAACGGAGCGTCATTAGACCGGACGGAGCAGGTAGTCAGGCAGATGAGTGAAATCGCAATGAAACAACCCGGGGTACAGGACGCAGTTGAGCATCCGGGGATGTCCATCAACGGCTTTGTTCACTCGTCAAGTGCGGCGGTCATCTTCATCTGCCTGTCTGACTTCGACAAGCGAACTACCAAAGAGACGTCCGGTCCCGCGATTACGGAGGCGCTAAACAAGAAGTACGCGGCAATCAAGGAAGCGTACATCGCGGTTTTCCCTCCGCCACCCGTATTGGGGCTTGGCACAGTGGGTGGGTTCAAGCTTCAACTTGAAGATCGAGCCGCACTAGGGTATTCCGCCTTGAACGACGCAGCTCAAAAGTTCCTGAAGGTTGCCGCGCAGACACCTGAGCTGGGACCAGCGTTTTCCAGCTATCAGATCAACGTGCCGCAGATCAACGTCGACATCGACCGCACACGGGCAAAACAGCTCGGCGTGGCGGTCACGGACATCTTCAGCACCCTCCAGATTTACCTCGGCTCTTTCTACGTCAACGATTTCAACAAATTCGGTCGAGTCTACCAGGTTCGTGTTCAGGCCGATGCCCCATTCAGATCCCATACAGGCGATCTGGGGTTCCTGAAGACGCGGAATGCTGATGGCGATATGGTGCCGCTCTCATCGGTAGTCACAGTCACCCCGACTTACGGTCCAGACGATGTTGTCCGGTACAACGCGTACACGGCGGCTGATATCAACTCTGGACCCTCGTTAGGCTTTTCAAACAACGAAGCCCAGAAGGCCATTGATCGGGTTGCGGCTCAAACGCTTCCAAACGGGATCAAGTACGAGTGGACCGACCTAGCGTATCAGCAGATTCTGGCAGGAAATTCGGCAGTATATGTCTTCCCGATTAGCGTTTTGCTGGTTTTCCTCGTACTGGCTGCGTTGTACGAAAGCCTCTCGTTGCCACTCGCTGTGATCATGATTGTGCCAATGAGCATCCTGGCCGCGCTTACCGGCGTGTGGCTTACTGATGGCGACAACAACATTTTCACGCAAATCGGTCTGATGGTCCTTGTCGGCCTGTCAGCGAAGAACGCAATTCTCATTGTGGAATTCGCTCGAGAGCTGGAAATGCAGGGCCGGACGATAGTCGAAGCCGCGGTCGAAGCCAGCCGGCTGCGACTGCGTCCGATATTGATGACGTCCATCGCTTTCATCATGGGCGTCATCCCGCTGGTTGTGTCGGAAGGCGCCGGGTCGGAAATGCGGCACGCGATGGGCATCGCTGTGTTCTCCGGGATGTTGGGGATGACCGTATTTGGGCTGATGTTAATCCCCGTGTTCTACGTCTTGCTCCGCAAACTAGCGGGTGGCGAGGTGATCGTCGACCGGCACGGCAAGCGGCCGACTGTGCGCGGAATAGATGCCTCGGAATAACCGAAGGAGCAAGGCATGGTACCCACAATATATAAATGGTCTATGCGGTGGATCTCCTGCTCGGGATGTCTGGCGATAGCGGCCGGTTGCTCCCTTGCCCCCAAGTACGACAGGCCGCCAGTCAGTGGATCTGCCACACCATTTAAAGAACTTCAGGGCGCGACACCGTCCCTCAGTTCTGATACGGCACCACTGGCCGACGGCAGCACGTGGAAGACCGCGCAACCGTCTGAGTCAATTCCACGGGGTGAGTGGTGGACGATTTTCAACGACCCCAAACTCGACGAACTTGAGTCCGAAGCGGCGCTCAATAATCAGAATCTCGAGGCGGCGGTTGCCCGTGTGAAGGAATCGCGAGCCATTACGCAAACCGTCAGGTCCGGTCTGTTTCCGACAGTCAACGCCGGATTTGGCCCGACTCGAGAAAAGGTATCGCCCGCGTCACAGTTCCAACCGGACGGAACTGATTTCCCATCCCAAACCCTGTGGCGTGCGCAGGCGAACGCCGCCTACGAGGTAGACCTCTTCGGTCGGGTCGCTGACTCCGTGCAGGCATCGAAAGCGGATGCTCAGCGAAGTGAAGCGCTGCTCAAGTCGGTCCTTCTTGCCTTGCAAGCGGATGTCGCGCAAAACTACTTCAAACTCCGAGAGCTTGATGCAGAGATTGACGTCTTCAGACGTACCGTTACGCTGCGCCAGCAAGCCCTGGAATTGGTCCAGCATAAGTATCGCGAGGGTGATATCAGTGAGCTTGACCTGGCTAGAGCTCGCTCGGAGTTGGCGACAGCTCGATCGGACGAGATGACCGTGCAGCGTATGCGCACGGCGTCGGAGCACAGTCTGGCCGTCCTGCTGGGGCGTGCGCCGTCTGAATTTTCAATGGCCGCGAGTCCAATTGAACCCATAAAAGTTAGCGTCCCGCCGGGTCTGCCTTCGTCGCTTCTCGAGCGCCGGCCCGATGTGGCGGCGGCAGAGCAGGCGATGATCGCGGCGAATGCCAGGATAGGAGTTGCCAAATCTGCGTACTTTCCATCGCTAATCCTGACAGGTTCTGGCGGCTTTGAGGCAGCGACTCTGGCGGATCTGTTCAAGTGGTCGAGCCGGGCGTTTCTGCTAGGTCCTCTGGTCGGTACGGCACTTACCATCCCTCTGTTTGATGGAGGTAAGCGTAAAGGGAATCTGGCAAATTCCAGGGCAGTCTACGAGGAGGATGTTGCGCTTTATCGCCAACAGGTCCTGACGGCATTCAAGGAAGTGGAGGACAACCTGTCGGATCTGAGGATCCTGCGAGACCAGGTTCAGACTCAATCCGAGGCAGTTGACGCGTCATCGAGAGCAGAGCAGCTATCAAGTACGCAGTATAAGGAAGGCGCGGTCAACTACCTTGACGTTATCGATGCCCAGCGAACCGTCCTGCAGTCCCAGCGTGCCGCTGTACAGCTTTCCGGTGTGCAGGCTGTCGCTACGGTGAATCTGGTGCGTGCACTTGGAGGCGGTTGGGGGGATGCAGAAGCGACTCCACTTGCTCCCGGTATGGAAGAGAGCATTTCGGTGAAGTAAAAGGGCTAGCAATCCGAGTTCAGAATTGAAGGTCGCTTTGACCATTGATGCAATCAGATGGGGATGGGCGTCTCGAGCGAGACGCCCATCGGATGAGGCAAATCGTTACAGCTCAGCGATCTTTTCTGCAAGCCCCTGCATCAACCCACAGAGATACTGAGCTGTATCCCTTCCCGACTTCTCAGGATGATTGTAGCTGCAGGGATTCACATCCTTGATCAGACCTGCAGCCAGTGCAGTGTCGACCAGTTCAATCGCCTTGCGAACCGCCTCGTCTCTATTCAAAGTTGCCATGTCTAATCTCCTTGGTTCGGGGAAGGTCAATTACCATTGTAGTCGTTGAGATAGCTCTCTATAAATTATATTTCGCTATGCAAATCAATTGCGACTATCTGATGCAAGAGATGCGGTATTGTTGGCGACTCAGTGTTTATTTATAAGTTTGAACTGGCGTAACAGGGCACGATTGCCGCTCTGCTTGAGTCCCTGCATTTAGCGCGGGTAACGATTGAGCTCATGGCGGATTTGACCGTTGAGCGACGGCTCTTCCGCGCAGCGCGCGAGACGAGGCCTCGCGTGTTCCAGTGTCTCGCCCATAAGAGCGCTGCGACCCAGCCCACAACACTCCATCCGAAAAGAAGATTGAAAAGCCCAATCTTCATGACGTCCGGGCTCCGCTTCTTTATTGCAACGGTGAGCGGAAGAAAATAGATCGTGGCTACAGCGATCAACAGATTCACGAGAAAGACGGACATAGCTCACCTCAGTAGATAGATTTGCATGCCCGACATGACTCTGAGGTGGCATACATGACATGTTAATAATAGAGCGACTTAGGCACCGGATAAATCAGCGTAAGTCGAACGATTCGTTGCGCGCAGGGCAACAGCGACTCGCTCCTGACGGACCTGGTCAATATTTCGCCTCATTTCTTGGCGGACTCGGACGAGGCAGGTTGGCGTGCTGCCAGAGGATCTTCGGACAGGACGTTATTCTCATTTTCTTCCGGCCACGCGCGGGCATGCTCCCGCTCCGAGGATACGGTCTCGGCACTCATGCCGCGCTGGGACGCAGGTGCGCCTTCGATTGGGGAGTAATGCGGTGCAGGACCGTATCCGCCGGCATATGCAGAGCTTGCGGCAGCCCAGGCCACTACAGAAAGGGCGATCACGATTTGATTTTTCATGATGGTAAACCTATGAGGTGATATACCTATGTGACCAGAAAATTGAGTTTGATGGCAAAGGCGGCCAAACAGTGACCCACGTCATGAACGCATACCGAGTGGAGGGAGAAGTACTCGGGCCGCTTTTTTTCCCTGGAGCGACTGCGGGGCCACGCAGTCGACGGGACCTTGAAGGAAGGTCTCAAAAGTCAATTCTTAAACTCAAAAGCCTGGCTACCTTGTACTTCCGGCAACCGGGTTCGCCGGCGATGGCAAAACCCAGGTTGTAGCCGTCAGCCTTTTCTTCCTGTTCTGGTCAAAACACTTTTCCGACCTCTCAAATTCAGGTGTGTGAGACCTGCCTTGAGCACTGGTACGAGAGGATGCCGAGCGAGACTGTCAGCAAGCCAAGTACGATTGCTAGTGCTGTGATGGCAGGGTTAAGCCCGATACGGTCGGCAAGCAGTCCGAGGCCGACAATAGGAATTATTCCGCCCATATAGGCGATTGAGAAGAACGATGAAATAGCTTGTGCGCGGTTTGCCGGTAGTGCGATCTGATTGACCACAGAGACGGCCGACATAAACGCCAGGCCTTGTCCAAACCCGCCGATAAGGTCGCTCGCGATGAACAGCGAGCCGGAGTGCAGCGGCAGCGATGCGGCCATTAGCGCGACACTTACGCCAATCGCTACGGCACCGAGCATGAGACCACGATGCGGTTCGACCTTGCGCAACGCAAACTGCGCGACTGCTGACCCGATAAAGAGCGTTGCGACGCCCGTGCCGGCGACAGCAGGGCCGTGCCACGGAAGAAGGTTGCCGAGAAACGCTGGCGCAAGTGAGGCGAAGAGGCTAAAAAGTGTGTAGCCGGTGAAGGTTGTTATTGAAGCAACGGCGAAGGGCCGTACAGTCGCTGCCGTTGGTGCATGAAATCGAAGAGTAGGGCGAAAGTCGACGATTGGACTAACATCGCCGTCGGCCGGATGAATCAGGAGCGCAAGTAAAGCGAGGAGCGCCGCAATACCGAAGATGATGTAAGGCGTTAATAACGGGTGAGGGAGCGCTTGTGCCACGACCCCTCCGACAAAGGGACCGAGTCCGAGCCCGACGATGTTCATTATCGAGCCCACCAGCGGCGCCCTTTTAATCCGGCGGCTTGGCTCCAGGGCTACTAAACCTGCAGTCGCGGAGCTCGAGGCGATGCCGGCGGCAACTCCGATTGCGAACCGGCCGACGGCGAGGACTGGTAGCGAATGTGCGACCGCCGAGATGACCAGGCCGGAAAGCAACAGTAGCAAAGCGATTCGCAGTGCGTGTACGAATCCAACGTGGTCACTCAGATGCGACAGTAAGAGGAGCGCTAGCAGAGCTCCAGCCATGTAGCTCGAGTAAACGATGGTGATGCCGCTCGACGTGATGCCGAAGGCATGTTCGTAGAGGGGATAGAGCGGGCTGGCGAGGGTGGCGCCGGCCATCGTGACGCCCAGCGCAAAGGCAATGGCGACGAAGCGTCGGCCAGCTGCAGGATGCTCCGTGGGGAGCGTTGGAGGGTTGTTCATATGGGTGCCTCAAAGCGATGATTTATGTGCAGATTAAAGCCGCAAGCATTGGGGTGGTATCCCATCCATACGCAACGATTCTTTGCGCAGGGCGAAGCGGCCAGCCCGCTGTATCGAAGAAGGCACGCTGACGGTCGCCGTAGAGGTGGGTAAATCTTGAAATTGCCCTTCCTGGCCGCCGGCAAGTTCTTTGGAACGTCCCCTGGGCCGAACTGCGGCGAACACCGGGCTTTTGAGCCAACCGCTAGCCGTGCCCACGACCGGCCGGTACTTCCTGCCATGTTTCAAAAAATTCGCTTAGAAGGTCGTTCACGCGTCCTGGGCGCTCCTCTTGCGATAAGTGACCACACTCGGGGATCGGCTCCGCACGCAGATTGACGGTCATCTCTTGCCCAAACGGACTTCACGTCGAACAAGCCGCCGACGGCATAGAAATCCTCTCCCCATATCGCCATCGTCGGACACCGGATTTTGACGTCGGCGTCGGCGAGGTATTGCGTGAGATCCTCGGCATTCGCCCGGTAGTCAGACATCGCGCCTCGGACCGCGCCTGGATGACCGGCGCCTTTAACGCCTTGCCAGGCTGGCTGCACGTCTGGCAGTCGGATGGCGCCCAGTTTTCATCGTAATCCGGAGACCGGAAAGTTGCGCTTAATACATCTGAACGGCAAGGGCACGTCAGTCGTTGCCGAACGCGTCCGTCCAGGAGGGGGGAAATTCATACGTCATTGGCTCTGGAGCCGAGGAATCGAAGGCCGAAGGTCGACTGATGCGGCGCAGACAAAGAGACGTCGCAGTAACTTCACTAGCGGAGCGCCGTTAATAAGAATTAAGGCTGAATCATTAGAATTCACGCAGTATTTTTACGTCCGGCTCATACCATAGTACGGCGAGGTTTGTCGAACTAGCCACAGCTTGGGTAGATTGACATCAATTTGCCAAACGTCGATCAATACGAGTTCATCTCTTTGCCTGCTGGCCGTTCTGCCGCAGCGCGACGCCGGCACACATTGACGGGCCCCAGTTCCTCCGCCGTCGCGTGAAGTATGCGCGGCGTCTACCTCTTTCCGTCAAGGAGATGCATGTGTCTTCCGTGCTGTTTTCCCCCGCAAAAACTGGCGCAGTCGAGTTGCCTACCCACCGCAGTATCAGCGCAGCATGCGGGCCTTGTGGCCTGGTTCCGAGATTGCCCGTCCCGATAAGTCATTGATCAGGTAGAGGTTTTTGTCCGGCAAGCAATTGTGCGTTGCGCTTGGGGCCATTACAGGAACAGACGCAGATAGCCTATCCTTCTCTCACTGTCAAGAACAAGGAGGTTATGTGAAACAAGTCGAGATTCAAATCACCTATGACTTCATCTGCCCTTGGTGCTGGATCGGTCACAAGAATCTGGAGAAGGCGCTCGGTGTGGACGATTCGGGCGCCTCTTTTGTGGTGTCGTACCTGCCATACGAACTCAACCCTACGCTGCCTGCCGCCGGCGTTGATAGAAGGGAGTATCGAACCAGGAAGTTCGGTACGTGGCAGCGATCGCAAGCGATGGACGGCGACGTAACCACTTCAGGCAAGAGAGTCGGACTGGACTTCGACTACGATCGCGTGAAGGTCACTCCCAACACGCTTCTTGCGCATAGACTTATGGCCTTCGCGCGTCGGGCAGGTGATGCACTTCGAACTGGCGAATTATTTAACGCCATATTCGAAGCTTACTTCTCACGTGGCGAAAACATCGGCGATGTCTCCGTATTGGAGGCGGTTGCGGTTGCCGTAGGTTTCGACGGTGACGAAGTACGCGCGTTCCTGCTCAGTGATCAGGGAAAAGCTGAGGTATTGGCTTACGAACTCGACGGTCAGGAAAGCGGGATCAATTCCGTGCCGATGATTCAGATTGGCTCCCGGCGTATTCAAGGCGCACAGCCAGCATCGGTGCTGCTTCATGCTTTGGACTCGGTCACAGGGGCGTCAAACGCGAACGGCGATACGTGCGCCGAGGATTTGGTCGACACGCAGCGGTAAGCGGGGCGAGGCGCTTGGCATTGTTTCGGGCATTCAGGGAGCAGCGATGAAGCAAAAATTGATTCTTCACTATATCTATGACCCGTTTTGCGGTTGGTGTTACGGGCTTGCTCCGGTAATTGATGTCGCGGTCGCCCTGAATGGCGTGGAAGTTGTCGCCCATGGCGGAGGGATGCTGACAGGCGAAAACGCCCAGATGATGTCGCCGGAGTGGAGGGAGTTTGTCAGGCCGCACGAACACCGCATTTCGGCCATTAGTGGGCAGGTGTTCGGCGAGGCGTACTCAGATGGCGCACAGTTTGACTACAGCATTCTGCTGGACTCATCTCTGCCGACGGCGGCGATGCTCGCAGCTGAAGAGGTTGCGGGCGCCGGATTGAGGATGCTCAAGGCACTACAGATCGCGTACTACGTGAAGGGGCGCCCTATTGCGATGAGAGAAGAGATCCCCCGTGTCGCAGCTGAACTCGGGCTCGATGCTTCTGCTTTTGCGGAGGCGCTTGATCGCGCAGTCGCCAGGCTTGACAAGCATTTCAGCGAAAGCCTGATCTTGCTGGCGCAACTGGACAGCGCAGGCTTTCCGACGCTGGCTCTGGAGAAGGATGGCGTCATGCGCAAGCTACATGTGGGGCAGTTCCTCGGTAAGCCTGACGCGTTTCGCGCGATGCTGACAAAGGAGCTCGAGTCGCCGACAGCCTAGGCCCACACATTGGCCCAGGGATGGAAGACGGTTTGCCTTAGCCAGGCCTGGCGCTGACTGTTGACGAATTCGTTAACAGTCAGTTAGTGGGTCGCGCCTTTAAAGAAGACTGAATCACACTTATATTTCTGGTTCAAATCTGTTCAAGGAGTTAATCGTGTTGATGGCGGAAAGCGTGGAAAATGGGCCGTTTGTTGGCCTCAGTGGGTATTCCCGTGTGTTTGCACCGGGTCACCTGACGCTCGGATTCATTCTTCCGCTTGAGACATACCCGGACGGTCCCTCGCCGACGATGAAGGAACACGCAAAGGTCACACGGCTGGCCGACGAACTTGGATTCGGTGCGCTCTGGGCGCGCGATGTGCCGACCTACGATCCAGCCTTCGGCGATGTGGGCCAGGTCTTTGATCCCTTCACGTATCTGGCGTTCCTTGCTGCGAACACCAGCCGGATTGCACTTGGAACCGGTAGCGCAGTGATCACGTTGCGCCACCCGCTGCTTCTGGCAAAGCAGGCGGCTTCGGTAGACCGCCTATCGGACGGCCGTCTGCTCCTCGGTATTGCATCAGGGGACCGCGCGGTTGAGTATCCGGCCTTCGGAATCGGAGACGATTTTGAGTCGCGAGGCGACCGGTTTCGGGAAGCTTTTGACATGTTCCGAACCGCAACGGAAGTCGATTTTCCCAGCGGCAGGTTCCCACGGTTTGGTGAACTGACCGGCGGCGTAGACACGATCCCGAAACCTACGGTTCGGAAGATTCCGACGTTCGTGACTGGCCGTAGTCGGCAGGACTTGGAGTGGATTGCAAAGCACGCTGACGGCTGGTTCTTCTACAACGTCGGAATGGAGCGCGTCAAACTGATTACCCAGTCATGGATTGATGCTGTGAGCCGAGTAAATGGGGAAGGTGTGTTCAAGCCGTTCTTCGAAGGGCTCTTTCTTCAACTTGAGGAGAATCCGAATTTTCCTCTCACGCCGATTCCCGCAGGGCTTCGTGTCGGTCGGAATGGATTGATTTTCTACCTCGAGACCTTGCAGCGAGCGGGAGTCAACCACGTCGCATTTAACCCGAAGCCATCGCGACGTCCGTTCATCGAAATCCTGCATGAGTTGGCGGAGCACGTCCTGCCGCAATTTCCCTCATTAAATTGACCGGGCCTGAAAAAGCTCCTCCCGCGTTGACCGTGAACCGCCTATCGAGCCGTCAGCCGTCCCCCTGCGGCCCTTCCATGGCAAAACAGAGCCTCTCAGGAGAGCGAGGGGGCTTCCGGGATACCAAACACGGAGCGACGCGATGGACAAGTTTCAATCGATGGAGGTCTTCGTCCGCGTTGTTGACCTGAATGGATTCGCGAGGGCAGCGGATACGCTGAATATGGCCAGACCCGTGGTGACACGGGTGATCAAAGACCTCGAGGCCTTTCTCGGGGTCCGGTTGATGAATCGGACGACGCGGCGCCTGCATCTAACGGACGAGGGGCGCCTCTATTACGAGTCCGCAGTCGAGATCCTCAAAGCCGTCGAGGATAGTGAGTCGACCTACCGCCTAGGGGCATCGACGCCGAAAGGCACGTTGAAAATCGACGTTCAGACTTCGGTCGCGAAGTGTCTTATTGTCCCGAGGATCAAAGACTTCCACGAGCGCTTTCCAAAAATTGATTTGATATTGGGTACGGGCGATCGAATCATCGATTTAATCGAGGAAGGCGTGGATTGCGCAATCAGAGTGGGAGCGCTAGAGGACTCGTCGATGATTGCCCGACAGGTCGGCATTTTCAACCGCGTCACCGTTGCGTCTCCGGATTACATCAGGCGCGTTGGCGCGCCGGTCGCTCTGGACGATCTGCACGCTCATCGCGTCGTGCATTACACCGCGACTAAGGTAGTAAAGCAGCCTTCGTTTGATTTCCTTAGCGATTCGACACCGACAACGGTGAGGATGATTAGCAGTGTTCAGGTCAACGACTCAGACACCTACATCGAGCTTGCGAAGGCTGGGTTTGGGCTGATTCAACCGGCGCGATTCGCCGTTGAATCGGAGCTGGAAAGCGGGGAGCTGGTTGAAGTGCTGCCGTCGTTTCCCGTGCCAATCAAGCCCATCTCGCTGGTTTTCCCGCAGCGCAGTCAGCGCGCCCCGAAATTGATGGCATTCATCACATGGGTTAGCGAAGCATTTGCAAACTCAAAAGTAGGTTTGAAAGCCTAGCCTAGCTTCGCTTTCTCCCAGCGCCGTGGTTCAAATACGTCGCCGGACTGCAATCCGTTGTTCATGTTTACCATGCCTGACCGGTCTTTGCGGCGCGTGGCGGGCATTGAGAATCCCACCGGGATCCCCATATATGACAGGTCGGACAAGGCGTCCAGACTGTGCCTCCATGCCTGGAAGCTAGGGGGCTTTCAATGAATGCTAGCGATAGGTCTGTCTGGTAGATGAGCGGCCACGGCGCATAGTCAAGCAAGGAGTCCAGATAATGAAGCTTAACAGCACAAGCGCTGCGACGAAGTCACAGCGGATGCTGGCTGGGACAATCCGTGAAGCCGGTGCGGAGAGTCCTTGCGTTGACGATGGCACGGCGGGTGTTTCTCTCAATCTGGAGAACGACATCGATGAAACGCAAGGTCGACTGCGGGAGCTAATTATGCTGGGTCGGGAACGTGGGTACGTAACTCACGGGGAGATCACAGACCATGCGACTGGATTCTTCATCGGCAGCGTCGCAATGGAAAGTATCGTCGCGACGTTCAGCGAAATGGGCATACAGGTATTTGAGCAGACGCCCGATCGCGACTCACTCCTGCTCACCGAAGGGGTGGCGAGCGGCGACGTTGACAGCGTGGCAAGCGAAGAAGTCGCAGTAACCTTGCTCTCAGCCGACTCGGAATGGGGCCGCACTACCGATCCTGCGCGCATGTATATGCGGGAAATGGGAGCGACAGAGCTTCTGACACGCAAGCAGGAAGTGGATATTGCGAAGCGAATAGAAGCCGGACGCAATGAGATGCTCGATGCCATTCTCACATTCCCGCCGACTGTGGAGATGATTCTCCATGCTGCCGGCCGCGTAATAGGTGAAGAGTTGAACCTTAACGAGGTCATAGATACGCTTGCCATTGAGGATGAGTTAGCGCTGTCTACGGCAACTTGCGATGTTGGGATGGACGCCCCTGTCGGGCCCCAAGATGAATCGAAAGAGGGGACGTCAGCCGTAACCGTGGAACGATGCGCGATTCGATTCGAACGGATCAGAAAACTGTCTGAGCCGGTGCTGGATCGCGAGGTGGACGCACAATCCGTCTTGAGCGCCAAAGCGGCAATTCGGGAAGAATTTGACGACCTGCCGCTTGCCGGAAAACTGATTGAGAAACTTGTCGTCGGCTTCAAGGCAGTTGTGTCAGAGATGCGTGGAATTGAGAGAAAAATATATGAGATTGCCGTAGAGACGTGTCAAATGCCCAGGGATGAGTTCCTGCGAAGTTTCGCGGGGAACGAGACAAACCTCTCGTGGGCGGACAGTCTGACCAGACAGGTGACGCCCTACGGTGATCGCCTGCGGCGCAGCATTCCGGATATCGAGAATCAGCAGCGGCAATTGGTTGATGTCGAGACTCGGATGTGCGCATCGCTTTCGGAAATCAAGGAAGCAAGCCGGTGCCTGTCCAAGGCTGAGAGCCGGGTTCGCAGCGCAAAGAACGAAATGACGAAAGCGAACCTGCGACTCGTCATTTCGGTCGCGAAGAAGTATGTAAATCGTGGGCTGCAGTTTCTCGATCTGGTGCAGGAGGGGAATATCGGATTGATGAAGGCTGTCGACAAATTTGAATATCGGCGGGGTTGGAAGTTTTCTACCTATGCGACGTGGTGGGTACGGCAAGCTGTTTCCCGTGGAGTGGCCGATCAGGCTCGAACTATCCGTGTTCCGGTTCACCTGCTCGAAGCAGTCAATAAATTGAACCGGATAGCCCGAGAAATCCGTCAGAAGACAGGCGCTGAGCCAGCTGTCGAGGCATTGGCAAGCCGGATGAATTTGTCCGAGACGAAGATCCGGGAGATGATGAATATCACAGGTGAGCCAGTATCGATGGAGGTCCTGGTAGGTGAGGGTAGCGATACAAGCCTGGGTGACTTGATCCCGGACGCCGAAGGAACTTCGCCTGAAGATAATGCGATGCTCGCGGGAATGCGATCGGCAATCGGCGCAGCCTTGGAGCAGCTCACTCCTCGCGAAGCCAAGGTGCTACGGATGAAATACGGGATCGACACCTCCGGAGAATTGTCGTTGGAAGAGATAGGAAGGCAACTCGACCTCACTCGCGAAAGAATCCGGCAAATCGAAATACAGGCTATCGGGAAATTGAGGCTTCTACGGTCGGCCGACGCTTTGAAGGGACTTCTATGACACGTGGTCGCCGGGCTGGCCTTAGCAGGCATTGAATGAACCGCAAGCTCATTCAATCTGCTGACCATCGCGTGACCTGCGACTATCCGCTACAGGTGATGTGGCGGCCAATTCGGCTGGCGCGTGGTCAACCGACAGGCGAATCATTCCGGAATTTGCTAATAGTTAATTGGAATTAATCGGTCTAGATATCCAATAACATCGGCCTAAAATTCATCCTTGATGTGAGGCTGCGCTGACCTCTATTTGCTGCGCAACCGCCACTCAACAACCTATTGGAGTGTTACGTGAAACTTAAGAATATCGCCCTGGCAATCGTTTCAGCATCCGCGTTGCTCGCTGGTTCTGCTTTCGCAAGCGGCTATGGGCCGGCACCGTTCTATCGCCCGTCGGTGGGTGCACCTGCTTCCGAGCGCGGTCAGAGTGAACAGACGGTATCAGCTGAGCGTCAGGCGTCAGGCAATGATGGCGCGATCTCGTCGTACGGCGGCGTGGCCCCTGCATCGTCCGCATCGGATTCTGGTCGGCATGTGGCAGCGCCCGACAATCTCTACAAAGGTCGTTAAGCGCAGATTTCCGGCACGCGAGTCTGACCGACTATCGGCACGGGCACCGCACAGCGCCTTTACGGTGAAGCGGTTGCCTGGCAACCGAAACGTCGGAAACGTTGCGTGTACTCTTCCCCGTGTTCTGTATTTGATTCCGCGTCACATAACGTCGCTAGTTTTCATGCGCTCCAGCAGCTGAAAAAATTGAACCATAGAAGACGGATTTTGTTAGAGCGCGTGGAGGGCCTGTAGCGTAAATGAGGCGACTGACGCACGAAAAAAGCGCGCTATCTCCGATCGTGATAGTGTTGACCGTGACAATTCCCAGACGTCAACGCTAATGTTTCGACGTCGTTTCGACTGACGAGGGCGACGTGAAATACGGAAAATGTTTGGGGTCAGCTTGCTTTGTTCTCTCCCTGATGGCGGACTTCACAGCGAACGCGCAACCGGTGGTGGAAAACACGGCCGCTATCTCCGATACCGGAAGCGCGGATCGGAAACTCGTGAAAAAGAGCGACCGGGCACTCGAGAGACAAGTTCGCCGAGCGCTCAGTAAGGCGCAAGGAATTAATCCATCAAATGTCTACGTTCGAGCGCGCAGTGGCGCCGTCACCCTGAGTGGAACCGTTCGTAACAGCGATCAGATCGCTCGGGCCGAACAGATAGCAGCTAATGTCCCCGGCGTTGCCTCTGTCTCCAACAGACTTTCGCTTTTTTCTCACGGACACGGCTGAGCGCGTGGCGATGCCATGTCGACCAGGGGCGGCGACGTACCTTCGTGGCTAACCGTATGGAGTTTTTTTAGGGAAGTGCTTTCCTCGAAGACTCCCACGTGAAGCAACAGCATCGTTGATCACTGAAAGCGATGCTGCGAATCCCTAGCTTGCAGCGGCCTCGATGTGCAGATTGACATCCGCCGAACAGATTGGCATTTCTACGACACGCTGCGCAGTCAGCGTGTGCCGTTCCGAATGGAGTGAAGGGTAGCGCCTTGCGTGAAAGCAGTAGGCACCCGACCAGTTCCCGTGACGGTCACGTTTAGCCACTATGCCGTGCATGCCGATACACGGTTTCTGCATTCCACTTTGGATCGCGCGGCCAAACCGAAATCGCACGCGGTCGTCGTCTTTCTGACGGCGAGATTGGTGGAGCGGCCCGCAATTCAGACTTCGACCTATCGCTATATATCGATCGATAGATTAAGACTAAAATTTACTTCAATGTGGTGGCGCGATGACTTCCAGCGCGCCTCGTCACACGACACCAGTTGGAGTTTTCTCATGAACCACAAACCCATCGCCGCTCTGCTGATTGCAGCCTCGACACTGCTTTCAGTGCCCGCATTTGCAAGCGGATACGGCCCGGCACCGTTCTACCGTCCGTCAGTCGGCGCACCGGCTTCGCAACGTGGCCAAAGTGCACAGACAGTAGCGGCAGAACGTCAGACCGCCGGCAACGCTACAGCTGCTTCTTCCTACGGCGGTGCCGCGCCGTTTTCGTCTGAATCTGGCGAACGTGATGCCGTAGCCACGCCGCACGGCATCTACGAAGGTCATTGATTCGTCGCGTGTGTTACTCCGCAAAGCGCGTCTTTGACGCGCTGCCGAGAACAGAGTCCCGGAGTGAAGTGATGAAGCAGTTTCTTGAAGGTGTTGGCCTCTTAGCCGCAATGACTTTGTATCTGGTATGTGCGGTGGGAGCGCACGCTCGGAATCATCCTGACGCATTCGCAATTACCGTCGTAAGCATGTTGATCGGCTGGACGGTGATAGGTTGGGGCGCCACTTCTATGTGGCGCATAAGTGAAGCGCGTGTGTCATCGGGGGTGGGGAGCCACTCGGTCGGCTCAACGCGTAAATATTAGCAAGCTGCTCGCGCAGCGGTCAACTGCCAGACCGCTGCGGCGATGCATGAGCTTGCTGCGATCTGGGCTGGCCGGTCCGTGTCGAATCTTGAACTCCCCGCATCGAATTAGGCGAGGTCAAAGCGATCCAGGTTCATGACTTTGCACCATGCTGCTGCGAAGTCATGGACAAACTTCTCCTTAGCGTCCAAGCTCCCATAGACTTCGGCCAACGCACGAAGCTGAGAATTCGCCCCGAAGGGCAGATCTACACGGGTACCAGATCCACTTGATCTCACCCGTTGCGCGGTCGCAGCCTTCGTAAATTTCCGAGGCATCGGATGCGGCTTTCCACTCGGTGCCGAAGCTGCTCTTGAGCCGTCACGGTTGTCATGTGAAGGACGGGCGACAAAGGTGCTGGCAATCCGACTCGTTTTGCGATTGCGTGGCATGATCGGGACTAATTCCACATTACCGAGGAGGCATGTCATGGCGACGTATATCGTTTTCACGCGGGAATGCACGCAGGATCAAGCCGAACTGGATATCTACCAGACGGAGGTCGGCGAGAGCTTCAAGGGGCATCCCATCAAAATTCTTGCGGCCTATGGGCCTCAGCAGGTACTCGAAGGCGATGCGCCGGAGGGTGTGGTGATCGCGGAGTTCCCGTCCACCGAGGCGGCGCGCGCGTGGTACGACAGTCCGGCGTATCAGGATGTCGTGCAGCACCGCTTCAAAGGGGCTCGCTATCGAGCGGTTCTCGTCGAAGGCGTGTGACAGAAGTCAACCGGGCGAGTCCAGGACCCCGTGACTTCGGTCTGTTGGTAACGAAGTCGATTGCTAAATGTAACTCAGATGCATAGAGACCAAAGGAAAGTTTGTGCGCGTGGACTCTCTTGTCGCGAGCCATTGGGCAAGTGTGTACGGGAGGGTCCACGTCGTCGGTTGGATAGGGCAGAACGCGCGCTGCCTGAGTCCAGGCGAGCTAAGGAGTGGTTGCGATGCGGTCGATTATTCCGAGCACTTTGCTTCTTGGAAATGTGTCCTCGGACTTCAGGTCGTCGCCCAAAGCAAGGAAGTCGGAAGGCATCGGCAAGTGGTGCCTCGAGAAGACAATCAAATTCACGGGCAAAGTCGACAGATACGCGTGCGTGGACGGCGCCCTGCTTGTCGAGGAATCGCTGAGTCCCGTTCAGCGCGAAGACACCTTCATGCCAGATATTCAGATGAATGTAGAGACCCTCGTGTCCGTCGAAACAAAAACACACGAATTTCTCCGGCGTGATGTCATCGCCAGGCAGAGCCAACGGAACGTAGAAAGGCCGATGGTCGAGAGGAAAGAACAGCTGTCCGCCGTCAGGGTGGTAGTTCGCGTGACATAACAGCGTGCGTTGCGGAGCATTGGCATGGTCTTCGCGGGCTACTTCAGGCGTATGCGGTCCATCTATAACGTCTGGCAGTGATTGCCAGGAGCGAGGAGCATAGGTGTCCACCAATTCGAGGTGGACACCTATGGCTGACAAAGACTCAGAGTTAAGAGTAGTTCGACAGAGCCGTGATGGTCGGCGCCGCTACGACGAGACAGGTAAGCGTGCTCTGGTGGAGGCGGCGCTGCAGCCCGGCGTTTCCGTTGCCCGCATGGCGCAGGAGCACGGGATAAATGCCAATTTGCTGCGCAAATGGATCACGAAATACCTGTTGGACCGGGAGAAAGGCATTGCGCCAGGACCGCAGGAGCTTGCCGCTGATCACCACGAGTCGCCGCCTGCGGAAGGAGTGATCGACGGCGCGGCCATTGACCTTCGCGGTCCGCGCAAGGCGGCGCCTCCCACAAGTACGTCATCTGCATTCGTCTCAGTCGTTTCGGCGCCGCCGGCGTTGCTCCCCGAAGGAAGTGCCTCGGTAAGAACGTCTTCACCCTCGTCGCTGTCAATGACGCTCGCCTTGCACGTGCGTCTGTCGAACGGCGTCGAGTTCGACATCGAGGACGCGACCATCGACGAACTGGCTACTGTGATTCAGATGCTTGGGAGAATGCCGTGTTCCGGTTCGACGAGAATCTGAAGGTGTACCTGCACCGCGATGCCGTCGATTTCCGGTACGGCATGAACAGCCTGTCGATTCTCGTCGAGCAGTCGATGCGCCTGAACCCGATGGACTCCTCGCTTTATGTGTTTGGAAACCGTCGCCGCGACCGGATCAAGATCCTGGGCTGGGATGGCAGCGGCTTCTGGCTCCTGACGAAACGCCTCGAGAACGATAGATTCATATGGCCCGACCGGAAGACTGAGGTCGTGACGATGACGCCTGATCTGTTACATGCGCTGCTCGACGGCGATGACATCGGCGCAATCCAGCGACATCCGAAGCGCGAGTATCTACGCGTCAGCTGAACGTGTTATTGGCGTGCCGGTCTAATCCGCATGCCGGTCCAGGTCACGATCACCGCCGCCGAATTGAAAGAGCTGCTCGCTGAGCGCGATGCGGCCCGCGCGTTGCGCGAAGAACAAGAGGCCTTGCGCGGCGCCCTGCGGCTCGTGACAGCGGAACGTGATCTCGCCGAGGAACGGCTGCGTGCTTACCGTCGTGAACTGTTCGGTGCGAAAAGCGAAGCACGGGGTTCGGATCAACCCGGGTTATTCAACGAAGCCGAAGCACTCGGCGCGAACAGCGCGCCCGCCCAGGAAGACACACCGGAAACGAAGGTTGCCGCGCACGCGCGCAAGAAGCGTGGTCACCGCAAGCCGCTCGATCCCGACCTGCCGCGCGAGGTCGTGCGCCACGAACTGCCAGAAGCCGAACGCTTCTGCACTAACGACGGTCACGCGCTTGTCGAGATCGGCGTTGAAACCAGCGAGCAGCTCGACGTGATTCCGGAACAGCTCCGGGTCATCCAGCACCAGCGCATCAAATATGCTTGTCCCTGCTGCGATCTCGGCATCAAGGTTACGCCGGCTCCGCTGCGCATCATTCCGCGTGGACTCCTTACCGAATCGGCGCTCGCGTGGATCGCCACCGGCAAGTACCAGTTCGGAATGCCCCTGTACCGTCAGGCAGGCCTGCTGCGGCGCTTCGGTGGCGATATCTCGTCCAATACAATCGCCGCGAGCATGGTTCGTGTCGGCGTCGCGACCCAACCGGTGATCAACCTGATGCGCGATGCACTGCTCGATGCGGATCTCATCTACTGCGACGAGACGACGTTCCAAGTGCTGAAGGAGAAGGGGCGCAAGCCTCAAACGAAGAGCTATCTCTGGTCGCAGATGACGGATTCGGGAAATCCGGTCCGCTGCTTCACATATACGCCAGGACGCGGCGCGCAGCTGGTCGACAAACTGTTCACGGGCATCCGCCGGGGCGCGGTCTTGATGACCGATGGCTACGAGCCCTATAACGGTATCGCCGAGCGATACCAGCTCGTGCATCTTGGATGCTGGGTTCATTGCCGACGTTACTTCGTCAAGGCGGAGGAAAATGTGCCGAAAGCAGCGCGCTCGCCCGATCTGCTCGCGACGCGCTTCATCAAGCTGATCGGGAAGTTGTTCGCCGCCGAGGCCCGCAGTACGACATGGGTGGTCGAGCGACGGCAACGATTGCGACGGCGGTACAGTACACGAGTGCTCGATAACATTCACAATCTGATGGTCGGGCAATCGCCCGGTGTTGTGCCCAACAGCCTGCTCGGCAAGGCGCTGACCTACCTGCGCGCACAGTGGCCGAAGCTGATCCGTTACGTTGAGAATGGCGCGTGGCCGATCAGTAACCCCTGCGAAAACGCGATTCGCCCCTTCTGGACGGGCCGTTCATTGTGCACCTCCTTCCGAAACCTCGGTAAACATTGGGATTTGTCCTTCGACCTCGTTGCGACACGGGCGATGTTTGCGCGTCAACGCCGCCGTAACCGCGTCACTGCGCAGATCGCTCGCACGAATCTGCCACGGCGCATCGGGCATCACCTGCTCGGCAGGCAGGATCCGATCCTTGATCAGGCGACGGATGACATGGCTGGTGACGCCGAGCTGCCTCGCGGCTTCGAACATCGTCAACCACTCCCCATTCTTCTCCGCTGAGCGGTAGGCATGGATATCACGTACGCGCCGTATGGAGCCAACACGATGCGCGGTCCAGGTCTTGCCCTGGCCAGTGCGCATTCCCATCCGGTTTAGCGATGCAGCGATGTCCTGGTCGGACCATCGGGTTGCCATGCTGCGGATGACCGCAAGCGCATCGTCAGATGTGCTGCATTCATGTTCACCCGTTCTGGGCTTGCAGATCCGCAGCTGTGAGTGCTGACCGCCTTGCCAGTGAATCGTAAGAACGACTTCATGCGCCGTTTCATCCACGTCCGCAACAATGTCGACGATCAAGGCCCGAACCAGCTGCTGGCGTATGCGCATGGTGACACCCGGAGCATTCCAGGCCGCATCGAGGTCCTCGGCAAGCTTCGCGAAGTCAGGAGGTGCAACATCTGTCGTTGGCGTGCACACTGCCTCCAGGTGTGTCTGGCAGGTCTGTACGCGACACAACGCCGCTTCCCAGTTCTTCTCCAATTGCGCGGCAATCAGGCGGTTGTCGGGATCGCAAGCGGCATAGCGCCGCTCGGCCAGCGTGGCTTCGTACCGTGCCTGCTGCAGTTCGAGTTCGATGATCCGCTGCTGCTCGTTGAGGGTGTCCATATGCATCTGCCCGGCCCGCACGGCCGCCTCTATCGCCATTGGCTCTACGACACGCATCAGCTCTCTTCCGAGTGCAGCGTCTATGCGAGAGCCGCCGAAGCTTACGCACTTCTGCGGCACATCAAAGCCAAAGCATCGGTAGACGGGTCGTGGTATGCGTCCAGTATAGGCTACTGACAGGCGGCGTCCGCAGCGTGCGCATGCGAGCAGCCCTGCCAGCAGGGCTCGTCCACCACGCCCAGATTTTACGTCGCCTGCCTTGCCATAGGCATTAGCGGCAAGCAGCTTCTGATTGCGCTCAAAGTCAGCCCAGTCGATGTAGCCTGCATGGTGCTCCTTGAGCAGAATCTCCCATTCCTCGAAGGGCTTACTGTGCTTGTAGCTCTTGCGTGCGCGGCCATCAACGATCGTTGTCCGCTTCCCGCTCTTGCCATATGCGTAGGCCCCAGCATAGAACGGATTCCTGAGCACCGAGATCACGTTACGGTAACGTATCAGCGTCCAGTCGAAGTGCGTCAGCGTCCTGCCATCGGTCGGGCGTGGGAAGTGGACCTGTTCGGCACGTAACGACAGGAAAGCCTGTCGCCCACTACCCAGCTCTCCAAAGCGAGCAAAGATCAGGCGTATCACTTCCTGCAGTCGCTGATTGGGATCAAGACCCAAGCCATCATCACGATGCCAGATGTAGCCAATCGGCACGCTGATACGTAATTCACCGCGCGCAGCCTTGGCACGCGCAGCATCGAGCATACGCATTCGAAGCACGTTGAGCTCGAATTCGCTGATGCTGCCCTTCATGCCGAGCAATAGCCGGTCGTTCGGCCGGCAGGGATCGTACACGCCATCGAGATCTATGACCCTTGCCTCTACGAGACCGCAAAGTTCGAGCAGATGGTGCCAGTCGCGACCATTGCGCGCAAGACGTGATGCGTCCAGGCACAGGACAGCTCCGACTTGCCCGGCACACAGCAATGCCACCAGGCGATCGAAGCCAGGCCTTGCCACAGTGCCGCTCGCGGAGCGTCCCATATCGTCATCGACGATCTCGATATCACGAAATCCCCGACGCTTTGCTTCATTCACGAGTTCATATTGGCGGCGTTGGCTTTCCAAGTTGGTTTGAACCTGGGCCTGGGTCGACTGCCGCACGTAGACCACTGCCTTGCGCTTCAACAGGTCCGCTGGCAAACGATCAACATTCGTCATCGTCACACTCCTTTGCGGTGGCGACGCCGGCGGCCTGCCTCAACAGGCTCGCAAGATGGCTGATTGCTTTTACGCGCTGAACTTCGTTCATCCCCTGAAGCTCGACGGTGTCGAACCTCATGCACATCTGGCGTAGCGTTACCGCGAGCGAATACGGTCGCGCTGGAGTGCCCTTTGACAGTTTGTCCACTGCGTTTCTCCCGGACGATGTTGGAATCGTCCGGCGAGTTTGCTCGCAAATGCCGATCAGCAAGTAACCGATGCAGCTCGCTTAACGTCGCTACAGTGACCCTCGGCTCGCCAAGCTCTATGGTTGAGCATATAGCGGCATCGAGCATCCAGCCCGCAATCATCTTGACTACCCCGGCAGCAGCCTCGATGTGAACTACCTGACCTCCGCCGCGCTGCTCAATATCCCGAACCTTGACGTGATGCCCATACAGTGGATGCCAACGATAGTGGACTTCAACTTCCTGCCCGATATGGGCAGAATGAGCGCGAACTGAGCGTAGGGCGCCGCTCATGGTTGTTCTCAGACACCGTCGATGGCGCGAATGCTAGCGCCAATCTCTATGCATTGGTCGAAACCTGCAAGGCCAATCGAATCGATCCGTATCGCTACCTCACCTGGCTGTTCCAGCGGTTGCCTCTGGCAAAGACGGTCGATGACTACGACGCGCTGCTTCCCTGGAAGCTGCCGGCCAATCTCCGCTGATCGCGTTCCTACCACGCGTCACGCGCTCCGCCACCTCAATTGAGCGGCGTCGCTGATGGACCGCATACCTTCAGGCTCTGTTGCATAGGCGAGAATGTAGTTGCCGCCCACAGCCTCGTTCCGCCCGTAGAGAACGTCCCCGCGCCATTCGCTGACGAACGTCCTTAGGTCGTGCCGGCATCGTCACCGGTGCCAGCGTCTATGGCCCGTGAGCCTACCGCCGGCCACTGCACGATTTCGATCGGACAGTCGGCTGGGGCTGCCACAAGCCTTCCAAAACCATCAAGCATTTTTTGGGGGCGTCGATCACGGGCATTACTTTGCGTCGGAAGACCTTCGGCTGATGGGGCGTTCGACTATATGAAGCTGAGGGGATGCAGTGTTGCATTCATTAACCAGCCTCATTTGTGGATATCTCATCCTTCGTGCCGTCCTACGTCAACTTGATGGCTGACAAATTCGCCGGTTAGCCCCATATCGCCGCGCAATCAGCGTTACCAGCTGCGTCTTGCGCTGGACACACAGTTCACTCAAATCAGGTTGCCTGCGCCTGCGCCGGCGACGATCACGGCGCGCGCGCGTGCGGCGGGGCGAAGCGATGCCAATGGCCGTGCAGCGCATCTCGGTGCTTCAACGTCTCATCACGAACCAACGCACTTTGGTTACTGCGGGAAACCCTGGCGCGTATTCCATTGTGATTTATCAATCGATCACTTATAGTTGTTTCCGAGGGTGCCGCCGGGGGGCCGTCTAGCATGCTGCGTGCATGACGGCTTGCTCATCAGCGGCACTGTCTTTGTAGTGGACCGAACTTAAAACCCCGATTTCGAAACTATGACTCCTTTCCATGGGCGACTCTCCCGTGGCGCTTTGTGTCGTCCGTTGAATTGGGGATTCGGTTGACATTTAAAAACAACTGGCACGACGCTGCTTGACCGCAGCCGCGACAGCGGTTGCTTGCAGCAATGGCCAACCAGTCAAAGAGGAGATCTCGCGATGAAGAAGCTTGGGACGTCGGTAGCACTGCTTGCGTTGTCTATGAATGCGGCGTACGCGCAAAGCAGCGTCACTCTGTACGGGGTCATCGATCCCGACATTGTGTTTGTGAACAACGCGCAGACCGGGCGTTCAGGCGGCCAATTGACTGGCAAGCAGCAGTATTCCATGCTGGACGGAACTACCTCGGCATACTTCGGCAGCCGTTTCGGCTTCCGGGGCGTTGAAGACCTGGGTGGCGGAATGTCCGCGATATTCACCCTGGAAAACGGGTTCAACGCGGCTAACGGCACGTTGGGGCAGGGCGGATTGCTTTTCGGACGACAAGCTTTTGTCGGCCTGTCCTCGGCCTCGACCGGTCGCGTGACGCTCGGTCGTCAATATTCTTCGCTGTGGGACTTTGTCTCGCCGCTCGCAATCATCACGCAGTGGGCCGGCTATATCGGATCCCATCCGGACGATCTGGACAACATCGGCGGCACGAACCGGGAAAATAGCTCAGTCAAGTACACGACACCGGTCTGGAATGGCGTTTCCGCCGATGCGATGTATTCGATGGGCGGAGTCTCGGGTAACTTCGCGCAGAACCAAGTCTGGTCAGTCGGGGTAGGTTACACCGGCGGGCCGGTCCGGCTGGGCGTTGCATTTGTCGATGCATTCGATCCGAACATCTCGATGTTCGGTGCAACGGCAACTGCCGGCGGCGTAACCACAAACAATCTTGGTTCGCTGGGCTCAGCCACCACGGCGCAACGTAACCCGGTCATCGCTGGCTACGCGTCCGCTCATCGGCAACAGATTTTTGGCGCTGGTGGCTCATACGCAATCGGGCACGCAACGCTTGGAGTCGTGTACACGAATACCAGGTTCGTCGGGTTGGGCGGCAATTCGGGACCGAATCCGTTCGGGTACTCAGGCAGTTCGACTATCACCAACGTCGAAGCAAACGTCGGCTACCAGGTTGCGCCCGCTGTGACTTTGGGTGCGGCATACACGTTCACCAAGGACGACGGGCCAAACAATCAGGGAGCCCGCTATCAGCAGGTTACTGCCGGCGCTCACTACCTGTTGTCCAAGCGAACGGACATCTACATGGTCGCCGCTTACCAGCGTGCCTCTGGGACAAATTCGCTGGGGCAGGCAGCTGTCGCTTCTGTCGCGGGGCTGACTCCTTCTGCACGTAACCAGCAGGTTGTCGACACGATCGGCATCGCGCATCGGTTTTAATCGGGAAATCAGGGGAGGGGCGGTACCGTCGCATGAGTTGCCAGCAGCCTGAGCTGGGAGCTTGCTTTCGGCCGGGATCGTCTCTCTCGAGATGGAGTGATGGAATTTGGTTTTTTAAGTCGAATCACCCTTTTAAAACGGGGGAAAATGCCGCGATACCAGGTAACCTGCATTACGCTCACTGGCGGCGTTCGAACATATCAGCACATCGCGACCATTGGCTTCTCTAACGGGGTTCGTTGGACGCGGCAACAAGGCGTCGATTTCCTTCGGCTCGCCGGAAATTCGCTCTATGTAGCCGATCGCCAAGGTACAGTTGAAATAAGCTTAGTGAACGATATCCCGCCTTACCTTCGCACGCGTGCAGATGGGCGCTACACCGACAACCTACTTGCGCTGCCGGCCTGTGGATCTGGGCTTTGGTATCGGCCGTCCAGATTTGCTGACGAACGCCCGTCACGCTCGTGCGCGGGCATCCGCAAGGTCGTCTCGTACCCTTCGAATCACTGGAAGCTGCGGACGCTTCGCAACCAGATTACTCGAGATGATGGAGATACTGGAATAGCAATCTGGACGCGCTTCGTGGATTCGTGGAAGCATCAACCGGCTCTTCAGTTCTCAGTTCATGGTGCGCTTGACTGCAGGCGATTCGGTCAATTGGCCTGCGTCGCCAACCAGCTTAAGTGGTACCTGTCCGGCGCCCCTAGCCCGCTCAATGAGAAGGTTGTTTCCATCCTCAGCGACGAGCTGCTGAAGCCGCGAGAATTCGCCGCACCAGATTTTTTCGACATCCTTGTCCCGGTTGACGTCGCGATTTCCGCTCAGGGCAACCGCACGAACCTGCAGGCGACTCGTTTCTGCCTGACCACTGACCTCGACGCCATAGCCAGGCAGCGACGGCTTTCGCAGGACAACCCGTCCATCTTTCGCCCAGGCAGTTGTCATGCCCTCATGGACTTCGTATCCAAGCTTGGCCAACCCCTGAAGGATGACGTCCCGGCGGGACTGGGCGGCCTTGCGCTGCGCCTCAGCACTTACTAGCGCGCGACATTCTTCTACCAACGCTGCTAGCCGGTCCGCCGGGGTGGCGGCGTTCCGCGCGGGTCGCCGACCTACCCGGCCTTCGGCAAAGATGGTCCTGAGCGCGTCGAAGATGGTTTGCACGAACGGTGCCGTGGTTGCGAGCACGGATTGTGCCAAAAAAACGCCACGCGGCGAGACGCGGTGAGTTCCGTAAGCCTCGCCTACATAGTGAAGATTCGCGTGCCGGACCGACTGCCACCGCCCGGCGACTTCAAATGCCTACTCGTGTGGGCCGCTGCGGCGGGGCATCATTGCCGGTCGCGGTCAGAAGTTGACTGAACGTCTGCCACTCTCGCGCCGAGTGCCAGAGGTGCCCTTGGCGGCGGGCGTTCGCGCCGTCCCTTCAGCAGGGCGATCGTTTGCCTTGCGAAGACAATCTGTATGGCCACATTTGTGCATGTTGAGACGACCGGTGTGTGATGACGCCAGTTTCGCATCCTGTTTGCGCCTCTAAGACGTGAGCAGCCATTCCGATAGAGGAAATCAGCGGCGAACAATCCACCAAGCGGCCCGCCAAGTACAACGACTATAGAAGTTGCGAACCTTGGATGCACTGGGAATAGGTGAACTGTCGCTATCAATCCTGGCTAGCCAATTCGATCGCTGGTGATTTCAAACTTCCCAAAAAGATCTGACTTTGTTTCTTTTCACAGATATTAACTTGGGGTTTCGATACCAGCGGGTGATCATTAATTGACCCGGAAACCTAAGGCGAGGCGAGAGGGGTAACGCTCTGGACAAACGTTGGAATTTGTCGAAAACATAGGTCGATGACGGCGAGTATTACTGGTAAGGGAGCACATCATGATGATCATTCGTGACGTCGAGATACTACAGGACGAGCGTCGTGTACTTGTAGGCAAGAAACCGGTCAAGCTTGGTTCCCGAGCCTTTGACATCCTTGAACTGCTGGCAACGGCGGGTGGAGAGCTCGTATCGAAGCACGAAATAATGCGTCGTGTCTGGCCACAAACTGTGGTCGAGGAAAATAATTTACACGTGCATATTTGCGCGATCAGAAGGATGCTTGGCGCGTCGTCCCATCTTCTGATTGCCGTCCCCGGCCGAGGTTATCGACTCGCATTGGGACAATCTAGTTCGTCGTCTGAGGACGCCGGGGTAAGTGTGCATCGGCCGCCGGCTAACACGAACATTCCACTAGCGAGTTCTCTACTTTACGGGCGGGGCGCCGCAATCGCAGAAGTGGTCGAAGCCAGCGAAAGAGCATCGCTCGTTAGCCTCGTTGGACCGGGCGGCATTGGCAAGACGCGTCTCGCAATAGAGGCTGGTCGACAGGTTACGGGCCGGTTTGCGAACGGTGTCTGGGTTGTCGAACTCTCGCGGGTTACCGCATCCCAGTACGTCGCGTGTGCAGTAGCCGACGTGCTAGATCCGGATGGCGCCAGCGACTGCTCGCCACTTGAGCGTGTCGTGGCCTCTTTACTCGACAAGCAGACGCTACTTGTGCTGGACAACTGTGAGCACGTCATTCAGGCTGCGACGGATGTCGTAGCTGCGATCTTGGCAGCAGTTCCGGGCTGCAAGGTGATAGTGACAAGTCGCGAGCCGTTGAAAATCCCTGGCGAACACGTTTACAGAGTCGCGGCATTAGAAGTGCCTTTGCGCGAGCAGGATTGCCTCGATGCATCTGAAAAGAGTGCAGTGCAGCTGTTTCTTGGTCGCGCGCGATCGGTCGATGGCGAGTTTGCGTCCGACGAGGGAAGCATTGCGCTCGCGGCGGTGATCTGCCGCAGGCTCGATGGGATGCCACTCGCAATTGAGCTAGCCGCTTCGCGCGCGGCAACGCTGGGCATACGCGAATTAGCGGCCAGTCTCGACGACCGATTCCATATCTTGACCGGGGGCTATAGAACCGCGTTGCCTCAGCACCAAACGCTCAGGGCGACGTTCGATTGGAGCTACGACCTTCTCTCCGACCAGCAGCGAACGGTATTGCGGCGAGTAAGTGTGTTCCCATCGTTGTTTGAGATTGACGGGGCTATCGCCATCGCAGCAGGAGAAGGCTGCAGCAGAGACGACGTGGTGGACGCGATCTGCGCTTTGTCTGAGAAGTCACTCTTGGTTGCCGAGACACAACTGGGCGCGGTGCAGTACAGGCTCCTTGAAACCTGCCGCGCGTATGCCCTGCAGAGATTGGCGGACAACGGGGAACATCCGGAGATCGAACATCGCTTTCTGTCCTTTGTGAACGCGAAAGTTTACTGCGCGTTGGGAAATTTGAGCGTTGAGTGCGACCGGGGTGCGCTCGAGAATTTTCGTTTGCGTCTCGACGACGTACGTGCTGCGTTTCATCTCATCGAGTCGTCACGTGCCGACCGGCGCGTGGCCGCCGAATTGGTCATCGCGGCCACCCCGTTTTTCTTCGGACTTGGCCTTTGGTCGGAATTGCGGCAATACGCGCGTTTGGTGCTTTCGGCGTGGAACTTGGCCGAGAATCACGCTGAGTCGGTGTCGGACGTGAGCATACGACTGTTGAATGCAATAGCCGGCGGGAAACCGAGGAACCTGCAAGCCGCCACACGGTCGCACCGGCCGCCGATCGGGGCGGGCGTTGTGTCTCATGGAGCGTTGGGCCTCCGGCAGGTTGAGACGCGTTCGTCTTTTGCTGCTTGATTCACGCTGATCAGCGTGGCCGCTCCTTGTAGACCGGCTCGCGGGACCGGCTTCGGGGCGCAAGGGCCAGTAGTAGGACGCTGAGGACAAGTATGTCTGTGAGATAAGCAACGACGAGCGGCCAGAATGCTTCAATGGAGACGTCCGCTAGCACGCGGAACAAGGTTAATGTCGCGATATTCGGCGACATGCCCTCGCAGACCGACAAGGCGGCCAACCGGAATAAAATCAACGTCAGAACGACTTTTCGGCCAAATCGATCGGCGAGAAATCCGCATGCAGGTGCGCCGATAGCCGCGCCAATGTAGAGCGACGACAACAGGAACGACAGTTCGCGAGACGTGGCAGCATGGGGAGGGGCTGAAAAAACCACCGATAGCGCGTTCCCGAGCACAATTTCGAGAAGATCGAAGAAGAGGCCGACGCCACATACAGCGACGGTAAACAAGTGGAGCCGCGTGACGGGGATCCGATCAGTCCCGCGTTTGCAATCGCTTTCAAGATCATATGCTTTCCGGAACGGTTGCGCGCCTGAGTGGCGTGGGTCGAGAATGCTTTGGTCGCCGACAGAAATGCACAGCGACGTGCGATAGTTTTTGAGAAGGCATGCCCTTAATTTTTCTTAAGAACGCTTAATTTGGTGAAAACTAACGCCAACCTCAAGCATGTTGCGAGACACGTCGACTCGCCGATAGGAGGGACGATCAGTTGGCGGCGAACATCCAATGCACGCCATCAGACGCTTCGCGCAGTGTTGGAGTGGAGTTACAGGCTTTTAACCAGCGATGAAAAGATCGCCTTGGAGCGTCTAAGCGTGTTCAGAACGCATTTTTCTCTGGCCGATGCCGTTGCAGTCCGCGAGGGGGGCGAGTTGGAGCACATCTCGGTCATGCAGATCATCGTCGGGCTTTGCGAGAAGTCTTTGCTGACTAATTATCTGCATGGCAATGTGCCACGCTATAGGCTGCTGGATGTAACACGTCTGTTTGCGCGCGAGCGACTCGATGAGATGGATGACCATAACGAGACCTACGCGCGGCATGCAGAACTGATGCGCGAACTGACCAATGCTATGGAGTCCCATTGGAAATTGATGCCGGAGGCCGTCTGGGCCTCGACGTACCACAGCGCCTTAGGCGAGATTCGAGCGGCGATCGAGTGGGCCTTTTCCCCGGGGGGCGACATTGATATCGGGGTCCCGCTTACCGAAGTCGTGACGTGTTCAGCTTATTTTCCGACTCTGGAAGCGCGCTCACTGTACCCGCAGATACTCAAGGCCATATCGGCGAAGGGCAGCGACAGTAACCGTTGAAGCTGTGCAAATCTGGGCACCGCGTTTAAAGACGGGCTCTTCACCCTGTATCAAATGACAGATAATCCGAAGCCCTAGATGCCCAGTGCAGACGTTCTCCTGACGATTTAACAACCGATTTTCAGTCATGTTTTTGATGAACGCGCGCTTTAATTACGTCCCGGAACCAGCGCGGATGATGTTTGCGCGCCCATCCTAACATGACAGTCCCTCGAATCATGGCCCCTATGGCTCCCTTGATCCAGATCCCTGCATATATGTGGACGATGATGCTGGCTACCAGCACAAACGCTGCGGTTGCATGGAGCAGTGCACTGAGACGGATAATGTTGACGGGGAAAAATTCTGAAAAGTAGTGCCGCCAGATCACAATCCCGGTCGGGAGCAGGACGAGCATGCAGGGAACCAGTGTCCAGAAGAGCATCTTTTGGCCTGCGTTATATCGTCCTACCTCCGGCAACCTGTCTTCCCGGTTAATGAGCACATCGCCAATTTTCATAAGCCAGCGTATGTCATCTAGGTCGATCAGATTGTGATGCCAGAAGCGCAGCGCAAGCAATGAGAACGAAAAGAACATGACCAAACCAAAGAGCGGATGCACGATACGCATCCACTGACCACCGCCAAACAACGCTGAAAGCCAGAACATCGCAGGATGAAACATGGCGAGTCCTGAGAGAGCGACGAGTATGAAGCTGATCGCAGTTATCCAGTGATTGGTTCGCTCATTGGCATTGTATCTTTCGATGAGAAGGGGGGCCTTCGATTCAGGATTGCTCATTTTGCTGCTCCCTTTCGCGCTTCAACTCTTCGGCGGCAGCGTCGTTGTCCGCTTCATGAACCTCGTTCGGACCAGTACGCGTGTAGTGGAAAAACCCTGCGACCGCCATGAGCACCAGTGCGACGAGGGCGAGTGGCTTCGCAATCCCTTTCCAGACACGTACCATCGGATTTATCCGTGGGTTGTCCGGCAGACCGTGGTAAAGAGTCGGCTGGTCCGCATGGTGCAATACGTACATGACGTGAGTACCGTTGACTCCAAGGGGGTCATATAGACCGGCGTGCTCGAATCCTCGGTCCTTCAGGTCGACGATACGGGCGGCCGCGTGTTGTGTCATGTCTTCCTTCGTGCCGAACATGATCGCTCCCGTGGGGCAGGTCTTTACACAGGCAGGCTCCTGGCCAACGGCGACGCGGTCAGAGCACAAGGTGCACTTGTAGGCGCGGTTGTCCTTCTTCGATATCCGTGGCACGTTGAAGGGGCAGCCGGCGATGCAGTAGCCGCATCCGATGCAGTTTTCTTCGTGAAAATCCACGATGCCGTTGGTGTACTGGACGATGGCGCCAGGCGACGGGCAAGCCTTCAGGCAACCGGGATCGTCACAATGCATGCACCCATCTTTCCGGATGAGCCACTCGAGGTCGCCCTTTGGATTCTCGTACTCGCTGAACCGCATCACGGTCCATGAGTGCTCGGACAGGTCACGCGGATTGTCGTATATGCCCGTCGTCGTGCCGATTTCATCACGAAGATCGTTCCATTCCATGCAAGCTGTCTGGCATGCCTTGCACCCAATGCACTTGGATACGTCGATCAGCTTTGCGACGGTTCCGGTCACGGGAACACGGTCAGCCGGAGGCTGAACCGTGGTAGCGGAAAGGCGTCGGATGTCTAGTGACTGCAGTGCCATGACTGACTGTATGGACGCCTTCTGGCATTTGTGGGTGATGACCGGCCGGCGGTGGACAGAAGTCGCGCCGTACCTGGATACGCAGTGGGACCTAAGCCCCTGGCTGACATATGTGAACGCATCACCCTTACCTGTAAGCAGGCCATCTCCTTGAGAGGTTCAGATTACACAGCGGGCTATGCAGCGTGGCCCGACCTTTCCTTATCCTTGCGAGCCTTCACACTTTTTCAACCTTCACCAGGAATGACTTGAACTCGGGGGTTTGGGTGTTCCCGTCTCCCACGGATGGAGTCAACGTGTTTGTGAGATACCCTGGTTCCGCCAATCCTTTGAAACCCCAGTGGAGGGGTATGCCGACCGTCTGGACTTTTTTCCCTTCAATGATGAGCGGCTTTATGCGCTTGGTAACCACGGCAACGGCAATGATGTGCCCGCGCTTTGACGACACCTTCACCCGATCGCCTGCGACGACATCAATCGACTTGGCAAGGTCTTCGCCAATCTCAACGAATTGCTGTGGCTGTATGATCGCGTTGAGCCGCGCATGCTTGGTCCAGAAGTGGAAATGCTCGGTCAGGCGATAGGTAGTCGCCGTATGCGGGAATTCGTCCGCCTTGCCGAACTTCTTTCGGTCAGACGGGAATATCCGGGCTACCGGATTGCTCGTGGCTGCCGGATTGTCAGGATGCAGCGGGTTGTATCCTAGCGGCGTCTCGAACGGTTCATAGTGTTCGGGGAATGGGCCTTCATTCATCGCCCCTCGGGCGAAGAATCGGGCAACGCCTTCGGGGTTCATGATGAATGGCCCCATACCGAGCTCAGGCGGTTCATCGGCCTTGAAGTCCGGAACATCATCACCGCTCCAGGCTTTGCCGTCCCACGAGATCAGCTTACGGGACGGATCAAATGGTCTGCCTGAGACGTCGCAGGACGCGCGGTTATAAAGCACGCGCCGATTCTCCGGCCAAGCCCAGGCCCACCCCAGTGTCTGACCGATGCCTGTGGGGTCGCTGTTATCGCGACGCGCCATCTGATTGCCCTGTTCTGTCCATGAGCCGCAGAAAATCCAGCACCCGCTCGCCGTACTTCCGTCAGCTCGTAACTGGCTAAAAGCTGCCAGTTGCTGGCCGGCTTTGACTAACACCTTTTCTTTGTTGGAAGGATCGGTTACAGGCGCGATCGCGCGACCGTTGTACTCACGTGCCAACTCGTCCGGGCGCGGGCTCTCGGGGTTGTCGTAGGGCCATGTCAAATTCAGGATTGGGTCCGGGAAGGCGCCGCCGGACGTGCGATACATCTCTCGCACGCGTGAGAAAATCCCGCTCATGATGTCGATGTCGCTTTTGGCCTCGCCAGGAGGTTCAGCACCTTTCCAGTGCCACTGCAGTACGCGCGACGAACTGACGACCGCACCGTTTTCTTCTGCAAAGCAGCTGGTGGGAAGTCTGAAGACTTCGGTCTGGATGTGGGCCGGATCAACGTCGTTGAACGGTCCGTAGTTTTTCCAGAACTCGGAAGTCTCCGTTGCCAGCGGATCCATGATTATCAGCCACTTGAGCTTACTGAGACCGGCGATAACCTTCGCCTTGTCCGGTGCCGACGCGATGATATTGAAGCCCTGGCATATGTAGCCGTTCATCTTTCCTTCGTTCATCAACTCCACGGCCTGGAGGATGTCGTAGGTTTTGTCGAGCTTGGGCAGGTAAGAGTAAGCCCAGTCATTCTCCGCATTCGCGGCGTCGCCCCACCATGCCTTCATCAGGCTGACGAAAAAGGATGGGAAATTCTTGTAATAGCTCAGCTGGTTCGGCCGCAGTGGCTCGAGCGTTCGCGCAGTGGCGTAATCCTCGTACTTCTGCTCCGATTCCCTGGGCATCGTCATGTAGCCTGGCAGCATGTCGCTTAAGAGACCGAGGTCCGTCAGGCCCTGAATGTTCGAGTGCCCTCGTAGCGCGTTGACGCCGCCGCCAGATATACCGATGTTGCCCAGGAGAAGTTGTACCATCGCTCCGGCACGGATGATCTGTGCGCCGACGGAGTGGTGCGTCCAACCAAGCGCATACAGCAGCGTGCCGGCTTTGTCTGGAGCGGACGTTGTGGCGAGCATTTCGCACACTTCCATGAATTTAGTTCGAGGCGTCCCGCAAATCGACTCCACCATCTCCGCCGTGTAGCGAGAGTAGTGCGCCTTAAGCAAGCGATACACGCAACGAGGATGCGAAAGTGTGGGGTCGGTCTTTACGTATCCGTCAGCACCAATCTCGTATTCCCAGCTGGTTTTATCGTACGTGCGGGCTTCAGCGTCGTACCCGGAGTAAAGCCCATCCGCAAACGCAAAGTCATCCCTGATGACAAAGCTGAAATCGGTGTAATTGCGAACGTACTCGTGCTGAATCTTGTCGTTCTCGATGAGGTAATGGATCACCCCACCCAGGAACGCGATGTCTGTGCCAGTCCGAATCGGGGCATAGAAGTCCGCAACCGAGGCTGTGCGGTTAAAACGTGGATCAACGACGATCAGTCGGGCGCCGCGATGTGCCTTTGCTTCAACGACCCATTTGAATCCGCATGGATGTGCTTCGGCGGCATTGCCGCCCATCACCAGAATAACGTCCGCGTTCTTGATGTCGACCCAATGGTTCGTCATCGCTCCACGGCCAAATGTCGGGGCAAGACCTGCCACCGTCGGACCGTGTCAGACCCGAGCCTGGTTGTCGAAACTAAGTAATCCAAAGCTCCTGGCGACCTTCTGTGTCAGATATCCAACTTCATTGCTCGCCGCCGAAGCCGCCAGCATGCCAGTCGTCAGCCAACGGTTGACCGTCGTACCTTCGGGAGTAGTCGGAACGAAATTCGTGTCGCGGTCGCTCTTCATCAGTTTTGCGATGCGATCAAGCGCGTCGTCCCAGGAGATACGAACCCAGTGGTCAGAGCCCGGCGCTCTATATTCGGGGTAAAGGAGGCGGCTTTCGCTATGCACGATGTCGAGCAGGCTTGCGCCTTTCGGGCATAGCGTGCCACGGTTGACAGGATGGTCTGGATCGCCCTCGATGTGCATGATGCTGGCTTTCGCATTCTTTGCATTATCACCGAGACTGTACATCAGGACCCCGCACCCCACGGAGCAGTATGTGCAGGTATTTCTTGTCTCAGTCATCCTCTGGAGCTTGTACTGTCGAACCTCAGCGAGCGCGGCGTCGGGAGAGAACCCCACCAACGCGAGGCTGGATCCGGCAAGTGTGGATGCTGAAATCTTGAGAAACTGACGGCGAGTCAGGTTGATCATTTTTCCGCCTCCATACAGCTAGCAAACGGCAACTGACGAAGATACCGGCAGGTTTTTTCAATATAGCACCGTGGTGCATATAGCATTCTTTTGTGCGCACAGGCTCGGGTCACAGAAAAAGTATCGGTGACGACTGAGACAAGCCTTCGAGTGAAAGGCACCGAGCGCATTTACTCTATCGAAGTGAATACGTCGTCCCCCGCCGCCGCGCGGCCCCACGGAGCCGGGGACGTACTTCTTGATGTGTCTAGCGGGGACGTGCACCAGGCAAGTATTGTGAGAATTCTGGAGCAGAGGATTTGACCAGATCACGGTTCTTAATTGTTCTGAATAGCCTGAGGCTCTTTGACCTTTTACCTCTTTGCGTGGCGAAAAGCGCAATAAACCTCGGCTCGCGATGAGCGTCCTGCGAGATACGGGTCGTGCGGTTTGACTAGGTCATTCAGAACAATTAAGAAGGCGGCTCCGCCTCGAAAGCGGACAAGAGTGCAATGGAGGCAGAAAAACCGTGTTTCTCGTTCGAGCGTGGACGTGCAATTGGTCTGCGCCTACGCGCTACGGCTGGGCTGTTTCAACATGCCGTGCAACTCAAGGGTTAGCGCCTCAATACGTTCGCTCATTTTTTTCGTCATCGCGGTGAGTTGCGTGTTCTGCTCAAGCAACGCAACGAGCTGCTCCGCCTGTTTTGCTGCCAGGGCTTGTTGCTGCTCGCTCGCCATGGCGAGATCTTCACGATGGCGATGCAGGAGCGACTACCGGCGAATGTCGCGGCCGTGGCCCTCGCCAACAAGATGGCACGAACCGCATGGGCTATCTTGGCCCACGGCAGCACGTACGAGAAGAATCACGTCAGCGTGAGACCTGCTAGCAGATGAGCAACGAAAGACGAACTGGAGTACCGGTAGGTTGCTGAGGTTGATCAACATGTGATGGTGAAACAGGTCGGACCGCAGGAACATAAACCTGAACACAGCCTTGCGCTTAAAAGTGCGTGGCCGAGATGAGGATGTTCCCGGCGAATTCCATCAGGGCCCGCGGGCTTCGGCTTGCACTACAGGCCGGATATAAGACCGCAACCGATACCTCGTTTGAACATCACATGAAGATCAAGCTGGCAAACCGGACGGTGTCCATATAAGGCAGTGTGGAAACCCGATGGAATTACAATGCGGCGCATGACCGCTGTCCCCCGCGGCGCGTTTGGCTGCCTTTGCGGCCATCACCGCGACGACGAGAAGGTGAGACTCTCCGATGCGTTCTAGACGAGTTTAATGTCTTTGTTTCAAGACCTACGGATGACGCTGCGGAGAAGATCGAATCGTGGAACTTGGGACCAGAGAGATTCCTTGGGGCACTCTCGTCACATTTTGGCCGGCCCAATGTCGCAGACTGGGTGCTTCGCATTCGTACAGACTGTCATCGGACGACAGAGGCCAAGAGCGATGACTGCCCATCGAGATCGAACACGATATGCGTAATCGCAAAACAGCATGAACTCGCGAATGGTGGCAGTTTGCCGATACTGTTGAAAAAGTCGCTGTCCGTTTCAATCGCGAGGTTTCCCGGGGTCTTCGTACCCTTGACTGGTGCTCGCGAGCGGTTTGTAGGCCGATCTGAGAGGTCGATTTTCTTGCGAGAGAATTGAAAAAGCCACGCAGCGACTTTTTCAACACAATCTGCCGAAACCGGTTCATGAGCGTTATTGGCGCCCATTGAGATTCCGGTTTCATTTCCCATCTGCTTGCTTGCTCGATAGCGCTTCCCACGGTACGCCAGCCTCCCAGCGCTCCACCAACAGATCGATGAAGGCACGGATGCGTGGTGACAGATGCCGCTTACTCGGGTAAAGCACCCGGATCGGGTCGGGCTGAGGACGATACGCTTCCAGCACCTCTACCAGATCGCCACTCTGCAGGTCGTTGCCGGTGATGTAGGTAGGTTGATGCGCCAAGCCGAAGCCCGCGAGGGCGGCTTCGTGCAAAGCCTCGGAGCTATCGATATTCAGGCGTCCGGGCCCCTCGAACAGATAGAGGCCTTCCGGCGTGTTGAACCGCCACGGGCTCGGCCTCTCGCCGCTGAGAAAAGCAATCGTGTCGTGCCCAATCAGGTCCTGCGGTGTCTTCGGAACTCCGCGCCGGGCCAGGTAGTCAGGCGAGGCACAAGTCACGAACTGTTGGCACCCAATTGTGCGGGTCAGGAGTTGAGAGTCGTGCTTGGGCGCGCCAATGCGCACGCCAATGTCGAAGCCCTCCTCGACCAAGTCGACGAACCGGTCTGTGAACCAGATGTCGGCACGCAGCTCGGGCCACTGCTTCAGATATGCGTCCAGCAGCGGCAGAATGTGACGCTGCCCGAAGGACAACGGCGCTGTCAGCTTGAGCGTGCCAGTCGGCTTGCCACGGCGCAGGGCCATGGTGGCATCCACTTCTTCCAGGTCCTCGAGAATCTGGCGCCAGCGCTCGTACACGACCAGGCCTTCATCGGTCAGGCTTAGCTTGCGGGTCGTTCGGTTGAGCAGCCGCACGTCCATCCTCGCTTCCAGGCGCACGATGCTCTTGCCGACCGCAGAGCGGGTCAGGCCGAGCGAGGCGGCAGCAGCAGTGAAACTGCCGGTCTTCACCGCTGCGACAAAAGCGGTGATGTCGCCGAATCGGTTCGGTTCCATGTTTGGGTCGCGTCGTATATCCAGCGTGCTGCGGGCACGGTCTTTCCCTGATAAGGGAATCCAAATCCCGAATTTTCGGCCTATCCTGTCAATGTGTCCAGAAAGCGGACATATCCAGGTTCCTCTCGCTGACGCGGCAAGTCACGAGCGCCGTAAGCGCGAGACGTGGGCCTGTCGCTCAACCGGAGTTCACACCATGAGTCATCCTCCCATCGGCCCGCTCCCGGCGGAGCTGCAAACACACCCGGGATATCGCCAGGTCTTCAAACCCGGCCAGTTGACGTTCGGTTTCATCATGCCTCTAGAGGGCTATCCGTCGTCGCCATTCCCGACACTGCACGACCACCAGCGCCTCGCCAGGCAGGCCGACGACGCGGAATAACGGAACAGCACCATGTCATCCACAGTTTCACGTCAGCAACTGCTCGATCTACTGGCCAACTTCTGCGACACCTGGGCGGGCACGCCATCGGTGCCGGCCGCAGACCTGTTCGCCCATGACGTCGAGCTATTCAGTAGCCATCGCGGCAATGCGCAAGGTCGCGAGGAAGTTCTGGGTCTGCTGCGCGGCGACTTCGCGGGCCTGGAAGCTGTGCGCATTTCTGCGACCAATCGAGTGCCGCGAGTCAGCAGCGATGACAGCGTGGTCGGTGCCTATGTCTATGGACAGGCTCAGCGGGCCTCTGGCGCGGCCGACGGCGAGGCCGCCTTATTCGGTGGCGTGTTAGTTCTGTCGTTCGAAAGCCGCGAAAGCCGGCTATTCATCCGCACTGTCCGGTT
The DNA here is from genome assembly GCF_001634365.1 of Paraburkholderia phytofirmans OLGA172. Taxonomy (NCBI): domain Bacteria; kingdom Pseudomonadati; phylum Pseudomonadota; class Betaproteobacteria; order Burkholderiales; family Burkholderiaceae; genus Paraburkholderia; species Paraburkholderia phytofirmans. The sequence goes on along the minus strand of NZ_CP014579.1, from coordinate 2,269,960 downwards.
CCAGCTTGGCTGGGCCGAAGGCGTTACGGCCCTGCTAGCCGGGTGGCAGTTGCCGCCGATGAACCGAGCCTGGAGGCCTGGCGATCAGCCTGCTGTAGTCGTGAGCGAAATGGATGCGCCCTGGCACCGCATCCCGGTCTCTGAACTTCCTATCAGCGACGAAGACGCCGTCGCCGAAGCGTGGTTCCGTTACGTCTGGGCATTGGATCAGGCTGACTTCGTGCTGTTCGAGCAAAGCTTCAGCGAGAACATAGAAGCCGAGCTGACTCCAATGGGACGCATGAAGGGGCGTCGCACGCTTATGGGTACGCTCAAGGCGTTCCGTCTGCCCTGGCCCTGGATGCAGCACTATGGCGAACCGGTTCAGGTCGAGATCGAACCTGATGGCAACAGCGCAGCACTGCTGTTGGGCCGGATCACGCCCGGGCAAACACAAACACCCGAGGGCAAGCAACTCTACGGTGCACATTACCGCATCCGCACAGTTCGGAGCGGCGAGGAATCATGGCAAATCAGCCAGATGGAATACATTCCCGGCTGGATTAGCTTCGAATAAGCCGGTGCATGAGGGGGCCCTCTGTCGAAACAGGCGGGCTGGCCTGCCTCCAATATGCGCGCGTCCAGGCAGGCCAGTCTTTTGGGCCCACCTCGCGAGTGCGTACCAAAATAAGTACTGTTTACTGTCGACGAGACATGCCATTAAGTGATCAATCGATCATTTAAGGTGCGTGGTTGAAAAATTTGTCGACTCCCGACTTACCCGACTTCTCAAGGAGAAACTGCATGACCACGTTGTTTGATCCGCTTGATCTGGGCACTATCCGTCTTCCGAACCGCATCGTCATGGCACCGCTCACGCGCTCACGCGCGGATGAGGAGGATGTTCCGACTCCGCTGATGACTGAATACTATGCGCAACGGGCAAGCGCCGGTCTCCTGATTTCGGAAGCCATCAACATTACCCGCCGGTCTCAATCGTTCGAACGTTCGCCAGGCCTTTACAGCGAGGCACAAACGGAAGGGTGGCGATGGGTCGTGAGCGGCGTGCATAACGCGGGTGGCCGTATCGTTGCACAGCTCTGGCACACCGGACGCGCCAGCTCGTTTGCATTGCTCGAGGGCGAGCCGCCTGTGTCGCCGTCCGGCGTGAACGACGATCTGCATGAGCTTCATGTCTGGGGACAACTGCAGAACGGGGTCTACACAAAAATTCACGCGACTCCATCGCGAGCCATGACTGGGGATGAAGTGCGTGAGGCTGTGCTGGAATATCGCCGGGGAGCCGAAAATGCTCGCAAGGCCGGCTTCGACGGTCTCGAGATTCACGCGGCAAACGGCTATCTCATTCATCAGTTTCTGTCGCCAACAACCAATCAGAGACAGGACGAGTATGGCGGATCGATCGAAAACCGTGCGCGGTTCCTGCGTGAAATTGTGGAAGCGGTTGCGCAGGTCATGCCGCTGGATCGTATCGGCGTAAGAATCTCGCCGTTTGCCGCATATAACAACGTTCGAGATCCCCACCCAGTCGAAACATACAAATACGTTGCGGCCATGCTGCAAGAGCTGGGTGTCGGTTACCTGCACCTTGCAGATACCAATGGCTGGTTCGATCGCCCGGATTTGCCGGAACTGCTGAAGATTGTACGTCCCGCGTACGGCGGCACGCTCATCGTGAACGGTGGAATCGATGGCGAGAAGGCTAAGCGGTTACTCAGGGAAGGGCAGGCTGACCTTGTTGCGTTTGGTCGCGCTTTCATCGCTAATCCTGATCTCGTACATCGTTTGGAAAATGGCTTCCCGGTCTCGATGCCAACACCGGCCGACTGGTACGGTGGCTCTGAAAAGGGCTACACGGACTTCCCAACTTATTTGGCCGAGGCCGCGTGAACCGGTTGCTTCGTCATCCGGCTGCGGCAACACGATGCAGACGCGCGTTCATCGCCAATCGCTGTTGTGTCCGGCGGATTCAACCGGTGGACGCAATAGTTTGCTGGAATCGTTCGGCAGTTCGTCGTCCGTCCTAGTAATGCCGCTGTGAAGCGCCGTTCGCGCCTACTATTCTCCATTTGTTAGCCGCCTCGCCATCGACAATGCCCGGCGCTCAAAGCAGCGCCGGGAATCATGATCCAGCTCGTCGGCTGTTTTCCAGCATACGTAATTGCCAGACGATTCATACATATCTGTCCAGCGCAGCGAATAAGCAACACTCCACTGCAGATCGCTATGTTTCAATGAAATGACAGGCTATGCTCCTGTTCACGAATTTGGTCCAGTCGGCTCACTAATCTCTGTGGATCGCTGATGAAAAAAATCGTCATTTCGAGTGCCGTTAGCGTACTTCTCGCTGCTGCGACATCGTCGGCATTCGCGCAAAGCTCGGTCACGCTATACGGCATCGTCGATGAAGCCATCCGATACCAGACGAACGCTGGCGCGGGTGGCAATGACCAGGTCTCCATGACATCCGGCCCGGAAACCCACAGCCGCTGGGGCTTGAAGGGCAGTGAGGATCTGGGGGGCGGCTGGTCCGCAGTCTTCCACCTCGAAAACGGCTTCGAGGCCTTCGATGGCCAACTGCACGTCCCCAACACACTGTTCAGTCGACAGGCTTACGTAGGTCTTTCGAACGACAAGTGGGGCGCGCTGACTTTCGGCCTGCAATATGCACCCGCCTACGACACCTTGGGTGATCTCTTCGACCCGTTGACCATTGGCAACTACTGGCAAAACAGCTGGCCGTATAACGGCATCGGCAGTTACCTGGAGATCAACAACGCGGTCAAGTACAAAGGCACCTTCGATAACCTGGCGATCGATGCCCTTTATGCCTTCGGCAATCAGCCAGGCGCCCTCGGTCTCGGCGCTATCTACGCCGTGGACCTGACATACACGTACGGTCCCGCCATGCTCAACGCTGGCTTCCAGCAGGTTTCCGTACCGACGTCCGCGACGGGCTCTGCGGTCGGCACCAGTGTCGGCAGCGCAATCGATGGCGGCAAGACCAACTTCCTGCACATCAGCGGCGCGTATCAAATCACTCACGACATCCGCCTGCTGGCCGGCTGGCTGCACGGCCAGGACCAGACTGGTTTGACCGACAGAAACATGCAACAGGCTGGCGCGCCGGCACTGAAGGGTGGCAGCCCCAACCGCATCGACGACACCTGGTACGTCGGCGCGAACTGGAAAGCCATCGCTCCACTTCTGTTCACGTTCGCCTACTACTACGGGCACGCGCGCAATGCCGAGCTGCTCGACGGCTCGCTCGGTACGGGCGTGAACCAATCGGCTACGATTCTTGCCGAATATTCGTTCTCGAGGCAGTCGGAAGTCTACGCGATCACGGACTGGGCGCGTGGCACCGGCGCTTTCTCCGCCGACTACCCGGGCGGTGTCAATTCCGTCGGCGTTCCCACCAACACGATTGGCCGAACCAACCAGCTGGGCGTGGCAATAGGTCTTCGCAAGATGTTCTAACGACACGTCATACCCGCGACGTCGACCTCGCGACGGCTGCACGGGCGAGCGCAATCGCGGCGCGCCGTGATTTGCGACCTGTCGACGATGCAATCTCTCCAACGACATAGGCGTCACTATCTGCCGTTCCGGACTATGTCGGGTGATATCGATAAACGTTCTCGAGAGTCTAGAGTTTTCGGCCTCCGACTCAAACTGGCACACCCCATCACCCGACATAGTTCTATGGTTCCCCCATAGCCCGTTCAGGAAGCTGAGGAGCCGGTCTACTGGTCGGTAGCGTCCTGACCTGACCTATGGCGGAGATGTATTCGCGAGTGCCTGCTTCGCCGGGTGGCTTGCGCCGCTGCGTGCCTACGAATGGGGCGTGTATGCCAAGGATCCCTTTGCGGGGCCCGAAGCGGTACTTGCGTATCTCTGACGCAATAGGCATCGCGTGGCGATCTCCAACCAGCGTCTGCTCGCATTCGATGAGCGCGGCGTCACGTTCCGCTGGAAGGACTATCGCGCGAAGGGGCCCACCCGCTACAAGACCATGACCCTCGAAGCCAGCGAGTTCATGCGCCACTTCCTGCTTCATGTGCTGCCCGGCTGCTTCCACCGCATCCGTCACTACGGGCTGCTTGCCAACCCGGTGCCCCGCGCCAATCTTGCGAAGGTGCGTGAACTGCTGCACGTCGCGCTCGAGGTCACCCCACCACCGGACGAAACCATCATCGAAACGCCGCCCGCCTTCATCTGCCGACACTGCGGCGCACCGATGATCGTCATCGATATCCTCGCGCGCACCGCACCGATTCGCGCACGACCCACGCGCAGGGGCGAGAGATGAGCGCAACTGTTCCTGGACGTGCAACCGGACCGTCGGCTTTGCCGCAACGCGGCCCACGAGCGGACGTTTGCGGCTGTCGCTTCGCACGTCCGCTCTCCATCACAATTGCCCCACTGCGCCGCTTCATCGCTGCGTCAGCGCACATCCAGCATCCCGCCTGGCAGCGCATCCATCAACACCGCCAAGCATCCTCGCCCATCAATCGCCATAGCCCCGAAGACTCCCATCGCATCGGGGCACTCGGCGGTTTCCTCCCTTCAGGTTTATTCAACGCCTGCCCGCGCGCGCCGTCGCGCACCCCGATCCCGCGGACATGGGCTGGCGTCGAACAAACCTCAAGAAAGGGAGCCACCGCATGGCGAGCGGACAATGATCGCAATGACCGATGACCCGCTGGCCGCGACGATGCCTCTAACAGCCCGCTGCACTTTGCAAGCAGTCCTTGCCGCGACGTTCTCGTCGACCGGCTGAAGTACTGCGCGTTCAGCCTCTCAACGCCGCTGCAGCCGACGAGCTATTTCGGCGGCCACGAATACAGTTCGCGATGCTCGCGTTGATCTTTGATCACACTACCAAAAAATACGCACCATCCCGGTCGACGCGAGAGCGCTTGTTGAAAAGCGCAAGGTGACTGAGGCCGCGACCATTTTTTTCTAGTGGAAGTGCGTTGCACATGACGCCAAAAACCGGCAGTAGCCTATCCTGCCATCACTTTTTCAATGTCGTTTTTCGGCGGTGGAATTCGACGTTTTCCGGGAGGTTGGCAGGTTGAGTTTGCGAGGTTGCCAGTCTGATTCCGTCGGTTCTGTGCCAAACGTCTGTCAGCACGCAGAGGGGATTGAGATCATTGCGTCTGTCGAGTCGGCGGAATCGACGATGTCGGTATGTCGACCCCGATCCCGAAGCTATTGAGGTCATCCGGGGCGAATTCGAGGGAACCTATTCTGCTGGTCGCACACGGCGTGTAGCCTCAGTCTGACAAGTTCCCGCCATATGCGTATTCCGAACCATTCCGGTCGTGCAGTTCTATCGTCGGAAGGGGTATTGACGAGCGGTTTTTCGATTCGCATGATGGTCCCGAAAGCGATGCATGGCAGCGAATCGTGCCGGGTGCAAAGAGCTACACACGGGCGCAGTGGGATGAGTTTGTCCATGCCCTCGAGGCGCTGCCGGAGAAAGTCCGGAACGAACAACGCGTCACGGTCAGCGATGCGATGAAAGAGATCCGGGCGCATATCACTGCCACGCAGGCGAAAGGCTATACGCTCGAAGAGATCGTCCAGGAGGCCGGGCGCAACGGGCTCGATGTCAGCATCGGTGCGGTCAAGTATGCGCTGTATCGTCCAGCATCTTCCGACGCGGCTTCCAGAACGGCCAATCCACACTGAAAGAGCGAGGCGGGACTATCGTCCCGTTCCACGCATGCTGTAAAGCGAAAGGGTGCGCGTGTGGGTAACGCGCACGACGATGCACGACAACAACGTGGGAGGGCCGCAAACCAGCCAGGATCAATGGAGATTCGCGATGCGTTCTCGTTTGAGATCCGGCCTTATATTGAAAACCTGTAGGAGATTGGTCATGGATACGACTCACCCCATTTATCTGGTTGGCGGAAGCAAGGGCGGTGTTGGAAAAGGCATGGTGACGCTCGCCCTGGCGGACTACTTGCAGCGACAGAATATCCACGCGGTACTTCTGGAAATAGATACATCGAATCCTGATGTCATGAAAGCGCTCAGGGACGAAATCAAATGCGCCGCCTATGATCTCGACGATGCAGATGGCTGGATCGGATTCGTTAAGGAAGGTCTGCAAAAGTCCTGGCATTGCGTTGCTGCTGAGCTATCCTGGAAGCAGAGCCAATTAGGTGGGGAGCAGTGTAATGACGCAACTTGGTCTTGGTCTGGATCTGTCAACGAAGCGCACGCGCAAGCGGGAATTTCTCGATGAGATGCGACGCGTTGTGCCCTGGTTGAAGCTGATTGCGCTGATCGAGCCGCACTATCCCACGGGCAAAACCGGTCGGCCGCCGTTCCCGATTGCGACGATGCTGCAGATTCATTTCATGCAGCAATGGTTCGGTCTGTCAGACCCTGCCATGGAAGAGGCACTCTATGACGTGCCGCTGTATCGCGAGTTCGCGGGTCTCGACGGCGGGATGGTCCGCTTGCCGGATGAAAGCACGATTCTCCGGTTCCGCCATCTGCTGGAAACGCACGGTCTGGCGGTGCAAATGCTGGCGCTGGTCAATGAAATCCTGACGGAGAAAGGCCTGATGCTTAAGGCTGGGTCGGCAGTCGACGCCACCCTGATCGCCGCGCCCAGTTCGACAAAGAATGGCTCCGGCACGCGCGATCCTGAAATGCAATCAACGCAGAAAGGTGGCAACTGGTACTTCGGGATGAAAATGCATATCGGCGTGGACGCCGATTCGGGCCTGGTCCATACGGTCATTGGAACGGCGGCCACAATGTTCACGACATTACCGTAGCCCAGACGTTGCTGCATGGTGAAGAAACGGATGTGTACGCGGACGCCGGATATCAGGGTATCGAAAAGCGTTGTGAGCCTGAGGCGGTGCGTTGGCATGTTGCAATGCGACCGGCAAAGCGCAGGAAACTGGATCTGAGTGATTCGTTGGACGCGATATACGATCAGATCGAACGCCTGAAGGCGGGTATTCGGGCCAAGGTCGAACACCCGTTTCGCATCCTCAAGCGGCAGTTCGGTTACATGAAGACGCGCTATCGTGGTTTGCCGAAGAACATCGCCCAGATCACCACGCTGTTTGCTTTGGGCAATTTATGGATGGCTCGCAGAGCTTTGCGCAAAGCTTGAAACACCGGGCCGATGAAGGCCATATGTCTGGTTGGAGCGCTCCGGAGCGCGGAAAACCCCTCGCAATCAGCTCACCAACAAAGATCTGAACGCCGAGGTTGCGCTCGATGTGAAAGGTAACGCTTCAAAGCTAGTTGTGCAGAGCTTCCTTAACACCGCAGCACGCAATCAGACAGGGGTTACCCGATACGGCGGGACACTGGCCCGAACGCTGAATGAACTGGATCGGCAACTTGTCGTGCTATGGGTGATCAACTGGCAGCGCGATAGCCTTGAGTTGCTGCATATTTTCGGGAAGACGTTTCCGGATACCCATGACGCATGTTGTTCGCAACGGCTACTTCGGTGCACCGGACAAATTCACGCTGTATCAGGAAACGTAGGTTCGCAGGTCCATCGAGACGAAGGGGCGGTCGCTCGACTTCCCCGATCTGGCGGATCGCGTTGCGGACGAACTGCGCAGTCAACGCATTTCCATCCGCAAGGCGGCGGAAATGATGCTCATCGGGGAGCGGGCGGAACTGTTGCGTTGGCGGGCGCTGTGCAATGCCATGTTCTCGAAGGTGATCAGCACCGACGGGGCGACACGTGACCAATAGGCGGTCGCAGTCGGTCGATCCGTGCCGATCGCAATCGGATTGTGTCCCTGTGCGACGCCCGACGGACCCGCGGCCCATGCGGGAAGGGTTGTGAGCAGCAGGCTTACTAAAGCAGACAGGCGCTTCATAGTTGGGCTCCGTTTCTGATCTCGCTGATGGCGCGATCGTAAAACGAGTTTGCACGTACGACATACACGGCTACGAGGACGAAAGTGAAAGCGAACATCCCAAAACCGATCGGGATACCCCAGGTTGTCGGATAACCTCGGGTGATGGGATGGCCGAGCAGCGTTGGCCGGAAGGCGAGCGTCAGGATGAAGGCGAAGTAGACGATCAGCATGAGGATCGTAAGCGTCCACGAGAACGCCCGGCGTGTACGCACCAGCGCTTTAAAGCGTGGATCGTTCAGCAAAGGATTGGCCGTAACGGCGCGATCGGTGGCGCCATGCCGGTCGGTGGCCTGATAGGTTGGGACGGTGTGCTCCATCAAGTCTCCTTTCGAATCGCCCCTTCGTCTGCGTGGGCGAATGAGCCGGCTAGAGAACCGGACTGTTTAGTGCAAAAGGTCAGAAGCGCGCGGGTACGGCTGTCTCACGCATGACGGCCTCCGGAGTGCGATAGCGCTCGGCCATCAAACGATCCGTGTCGTTCTTGAGCTGTGCCTGCATGTAAGCACCGAGGTGGCGGGCATGCTGGACGATGGCGGCGCCGACCTTGGTGCGCACGCGGCTGTATTCGGCCAGCGCGCGGGGCACGTCGGTGGTGGCGGTAAGGGCCGCAACCAGCGCCATGGCATCGCTCGCCGCCTTGGTTACGCCCATACCGCAATGCGGGCGAGCGACGAATGCCGCGTCGCCCAGCAATGCGACTCGGCCGAACGCCATCTGCGGCACCTCGAGGTCGAAGATGGGTTGGAAGAGCGGCTGAGTGGCACGCGTCACAACCTCGGCAAACTGAGGTGCGAGCAGCGTAGCAGCGGCTTTCTCCATGTCCGAGAGGACATCCGGGCGGATCAGCGTAGGGGGAATCCCTCCGGTCCAGCGCTTTCCGGTCGCGTCGGTCAGCAGGTTCGGCAGGTCGACGTCTTCGCTGGTGGCCCGGTACCAGACGAAGTTATAGCGGCGTTCACCGGGCACGGTGCTGTTTCCTTGACCGGCCACGGGATAGCCAAGAATCTGCTCGCGTGGTGGCAAACAAAACGCGAACTTCTCGAACAAGGCGTCGCGGGTTTGCTGCGACAACGACATCTCGTCGACCAGTCCGCGCCATGCCACGTAGCCGGCGTATTCCAACTTTACTTCGGGCAGAAACTGCTCCCGGATTGCAGATTTGAATCCATCGGCGGCGATAACGATGTCGGCCCGATGAACGGTGCCGTCATTCAGGGAAACCGTTGCATGATCGGGTCCGTCCTCGACGGACATTACGGTCCCGCCGGAGTGGTAATGAACGTCAGGAAGGGCTGAGCGCAGGACGTGATACATCTTGCCCCACGCGGTGAGCGTCTGCGGCAGGTCCCGTTCAGAAAGCACATTGCCGTTCTGGTCGAACGTCACGCGCGACTGCACCTTTACGCCGATGGAGTCGTCAATCTGAACGCCAGCGGCGTTGAGTGCCTCAAATAATTCCGGATGCGTCACGATCCCGGCTCCGCGACCGGCGAGTTCCTCGGGAACCCGTTCGAATACGTCGACGTCCCAGCCGTTACGCGTCAGCAGATTCGCGGCAAAGAGTCCACCGAGAGAGCCACCCACGATTATCGCTTTGGGTTTGGCATAAGCGGTCATGTTCAATCTCCTGTTTTTGCTGCTTCTTTAGCGGCGGCCGGATGCGGGATCTCGAGATGCGCCACTTCTGCAGCAGGAAAGTTCAGCTCGATCGTGACGCCCGACGGGTCTTCGATGAAAATCTGATGCAATCCGAGGCTTGGAACGGTGCGGTCGCGCCACGCGATGTTTTCCGTGTCCAGTGTTTTCCACATCTCCTCGACACCGGTTGCAAGGAAGGCGATGTGATCGACAGTGCCGGTGCCGCTGGCCGGCAGTTCCTTGTTGCCCAGGTACGCTGTCAGGCCGTCCGGATTGTCCGGATCGATGCCAATGATATGAACCGTGCCGAAATCGGCTTCGTCTCCGCCCTTGTAGAGCCAGGCGCCCGGAAAATCGAAGGGTGGCCGGTATCCCTGTTTGAAGCCGAGAACCCGTTCATAGAACCGGCAAGATTTTTCGAGATCGGGTGTACGGATTGAGTAATGGGCTAACTTTGTGACTGCCATGAGAGCCTCCTGCAATTTATCAATCGATTAGTGATCGGTTGATAAATTGTAGGTCAACGCCTCTTTGGGAGAAAGCGGCAATCCGCCGGTGTTTACCCTATTGCTTTGCAGCCGCAACGGCAGTCTTTACGCAACCGAAAATTAAATGTAATCAGATTGGGCCGCATCCCGCTGACGGGCCGTTGCAGTTTCCATGCAGGTGGCTATGGTGCCGGGACCCGCCATCGTCGCAGCGCCGACAGTTGTCGGCGCCGTCACGTCACTTGAGATGTGCAGTGAGCGGCGTGCCCTTCGGCGACGCCGTTGTGCCGCTTCACGCCGCGCAGGGGTTACGACGAAAGCGACAATAAAAGCTATGAGGCTGAACGTACGCGGCTGGCGCCAGCGGGCGTCATCTTCTTCAACACGGCCGGCGTACCGTTCAAAAAGACGTCAATCATGCGCTCGACGTGCGCGTCGAGATCCTTGGGGACGGGCAGGCCGTACACCCACCGGCGCATGCCGATATAGAAGATGCTCGCATGCAGGCTCCAGATCAGTTCGAGTTCTGCTTCCTGCGCGGCACGCGTGCGTGGAGATGGAATGTCATAGGCAACGCGCAACTCCCGCATCACTGGCCCGAACACGCGTTCGCGAAGCTTGTCGAGATAGCGGGTGTTAATACCCTCCCGAGTCAGGCCGGCGAAAATGAAGGTGCGGATCCATTCGCGCTGCAGAATCACGTGTGAATACGCTTTGTAGAGCGTGCACAAGCGCTCCTGAAGGGGGATGGAACGGTCGGCGATCAGGCTTTCCCACTGCGAATCCCAGCGGTAGATCTCGTTGTAGACACGGTCGATCAGCGCTTCCTTGCTAGGAAAATAACGATAGAGCAGGGGTTGTGTCACGCCAATCTGCTTGGCCAGTTCGCGGGTACTGCCGGAAAAGCCGTGGATGGCGAAATGCTCGATCGCTTTTTCGACGATCTGCTGCTCCCGGTCTTCCGGCAGCATGCGCCGTGCGGCGGTTACCGGCGCCACCGCCAGATCTCGCGAAGCGTGGGCGACCCCTTCTGCGACTTGCCCTTTGGGGTTGTTAGCTGAGCGCTTCGGCTTTGGCATCCTCTTCCCTCGTTCCCTTATCGGATGATCACTGGAAAGGGAAATATAGCAGGTTCGAAGATACTATCTCAAACCGATGGGCGCGACAGACGGTCCCGTTAGACCGGCTGAGTATCGGCCTAGTACTAAACCGCTGACGCGGTAGGGGGAGGATAGCGAGAGCCCACGGCTGGCGTTCACCGGCAGCGGGGAGCTGACGCAGGCTCCGGGCGACGAGACGCAGACATCTCCGGGAGCAGTATGTGGATGCCCAACCGGGCTTCACCGCTGTTTCCAGGAGGTTTCCCATGACACCACTGCGTCAACGCATGTTGCACGACATGCAGATCCGCAATCTCGCCGAGAACACCCAGAAATCGTATCTGCAGCAGGTATCCAGCTTCGCCCGGCACTTCCGTCGCTCGCCCGAACTTCTTTGCCCCGACGAGGTTCGCGCGTGGCTCATCTATCTCCGGGAAGAGCGCAAGCTCGCGCCCAGCAGCCTCGGCCCAACGATCGGCGCTCTGCGATTTCTCTACCGCGTGACGCTCAAGCGCGACTGGAGCGACGAGGACTTTCCCTTGCCGAAGAAGCCGGCGAGGCTGCCCGTCATCCTGAGCTTCGACGAGGTTACAGCCTTCTTCGATGCCATTCCCAGCCTGAAGCACCGGGCCATGCTGATGACCGCGTATGCCGCCGGTCTGCGAATTTCAGAAGTTGCGCACCTGAAGGCCATCGACATCGACAGTCAGCGCATGGTCATCCGCGTGAACCAGGGCAAGAACCGTAAGGATCGCTATGTAATGCTATCCCCACGCCTGCTCGAGATCCTGCGAGCGTACTGGCACGACGCTCATCCTCGCGACTGGCTTTTCCCCGGCGACATTCCCGGACGCCCGATCACCCCTTCCGCGATCAGGCTGGCATGCAACATGGCACGGGAGCGCAGCGGCATCAAGAAGCCAATAACGCCGCATTCCTTGAGGCACGCGTTCGCCACGCACCTGCTGGAGACCGGCACCGATGTACGCAGGATCCAGCTGCTGATGGGCCATAGGTCCCTTTCGACCACCTCGCGCTACTTACGAATCGCGACCAGCACCGTGTGCGCCACCACCAGTCCCTTCGACCTGCTCCCGCATCCCGAACCCATTCCATCTCCGCCTGCTGCGCCCGAGTACTTCTGAGCGCAACCATGCGTCCGGCGCTTGAGGTGGCGGACATCTTCCGCCGCTGCGGCCCTAACTACCGGCAGACCCATGCCGACGCCCTCAGTCGTGCCCAGCGCCGCGCGATGAGCGCCATCGAGCTGTGCCGCACCGCCGCGCTCGGCGGTCATGTCGAGCAGTGCGATGCCTGCGGCCATCAGCGCATTGCCTACGACTCGTGCCGCCATCGCTGCTGTCCGAAGTGCCAGTCGCTTGCCCGCGCGCAGTGGCTGGAACGCCGACGCGCAGAGCTGCTCCCCGAAGTGGAGTACTTCCATGTCGTCTTCACGCTGCCCGAACCCGTTGCGGCACTCGCGTACCAGAACAAGCGCGTGCTCTACGACATGCTGTTCCGCACCAGCGCCGCGACGTTGCGCGCGATCGCCGCCGATCCGAAACACCTCGGCGCGGAGATCGGATTCCTCTCGGTTCTGCACACGTGGGGGCAGAATCTGCTGCACCATCCGCACGTGCACTGCGTCGTGCCGGGCGGCGGCATCGCCCCGGACGGCGAACGCTGGATCGCCTGCCGGCCGGGCTTCTTCCTGCCCGTGCGGGTGCTCTCGCGCCTGTTTCGCCGCCTGTTCGTCGAGCAACTGCGCCGCGCATTCGATGACGGCGGGCTGCGTTTCCATGGCCAGCTCGAGCCGCTGCGTGATGCCCGCGCATTCGCCGCCTGGCTCGCGCCCGTCGCTCACACGGAGTGGGTCGTCTACGCGAAGCCACCGTTTGGCGGTGCTGCACAGGTGCTCGATTACCTGGGCCGCTATACCCATCGCGTCGCCATCTCCAATAACCGGCTGCTGAGCTTCGACGGACACGCCGTGCAGTTCCGCTGGAAGGACTACCGGCACGACGCCCGGCACAGCACCATGACGCTCACGGCCGAGGAGTTCATGCGCCGCTTCCTGCTGCATGTGCTGCCCGACGGGTTCAAGCGCATCCGCAGCTACGGGTGGCTCGCCAACTGTCACCGGACGCAGCGCCTGGCCACCTGCCGGCAACTGCTCGGCGTCGAGCCTCCCGCCGCTGCGTCGGCCGAACCCGGCGAAGACTACCGTGAACGCTACCAGCGGCTCACCGGCAGGTCACTGCGGGACTGCCCCGTGTGCGGCAAGGGCCACATGCTTCGCATTGAAGATACGCCCGGCAGCCTCCCACGAGCCCCGCCTGGTCCTGCCCATGCGCGCTAGTTGCCACTGCACCAGTTTCCGCACACGTTCACCTTTCCCGATGAGGCTAACGCAGCCGGACTCGTGCCATCGATCCGCGATCGCGTCAGAATATGCCAAAACTGCGGGTTACTGGCCTGCCGACGCCTGCTTTCCTGAGTCTTTCGCCTGCGAGGCTTCTCCTCATCGCTGGAAATCTGTTTGCACTCGCCCGTGCTGGACATCAGAAATTACCGCGGTGGTCATTCAACGCCCATAGCAGTCACCGCCTGCGGAGCGGCTTAGCACAAATGGTTTTTTAGTTACCGCTCGCGGACTGATCCCGATCGGCTCCGTTATGCCTCTGTGGCCGCGATCGCTAACCAAAAAGTCCTCTGCCTTATGCGAAGCTTTCCATAAGCAGATTATGCCAAGTCGTTGATTATGGAAAGTAGTTGGGCTGGTCGGCGGCACGATCCGGTAATCACAGGGTGTGGCAGCAGGTGACGCCCCACGAACTCGACATAATCTCAGCGATGATCTGGAGTAACGGTTCCACCTGAGGGGACCGTTATGAAGCCAACCTGTTTGCACACGGGCAAGTCCAACGCGCCGTCTTTTGCATCATTCCCGGCGCACATTACTGACGAATTGCATCGCTACGATGCCTATCTGCGCGATGTGCGAGGACTGGCGGCCGAGACCCGTAAGAACCGACTTCGCGTTGTCGGCCTGCTCTTGCGAGACAGATTCGAGCGGTGCGCTATCGACTTCAGAAAGGTGCGCCCCGACGATGTTCGCCAGTTTCTTTCGGCGCAGTTGAGAGCCGGTGGCTCGGCCTCTTATGCCTCCCATCTGGCAGCAACGTTACGTAGTTATCTGCGTTACCGGATCGTTTGCGGAGACCAGCCCGGCAAGCTCTCCACCGTCATTCTGAGTCCGGTCCACTGGAAGCTGGCATCCCTGCCACGTGCGCTCAAGCCAGAAGAAGTTATCCGCCTCCTGGACGCCGTTGCAGGCGCTCGGCGCTGGCCGAAGCGTAGCTATGTGATTGTCCGGCTGGCACTGGACATGGGGTTGCGTTCTAGCGAGATCGCACATCTCATGATCCGCGACATCGACTGGCGCGCAGGCACAGTGACGCTGAGAGGTACGAAGTCGCTGCGCCAGGACGTCATGCCGTTGCCGATGGCATGCGGGCAGGCGCTGGCTGACTATCTGCAACACGAACGTCCGGCGACCAGCCACCCGGCCGTCTTTGTCCGGCGGGTAGCAGGGCGAGACCAGCCCGTTACCTCGACGGCGATCCAGAAGGTGATCAAGCGGGCCTGCCGTCGTAGCGGTCTGCCGCACGCCAGTGCTCACGCACTTCGGCATACCCTGGCCTGTCGTCTCGTCGAGAACGGCAGTTCACTCAAGGAAGTGGCTGACCTGCTGCGTCACCGGTCGCTCAATACCACCCTGATCTACGCCAAGCTCGACACGCCGAAGCTGTCGGCAGTCGCTCTGCCGTGGCCGGGGAGGCCATCATGAGCGCGCGCATCAGCTTGCAGCAGCGGATCGACGACTACCTCGCCGAGAGACGCTCCTTGGGATTTGAGTTGCGCTCGCGGGACACGCTCCTGGCCAGTTTCGCCCGTTACGTCGCCGAGCGGCATCACCGTGGCCCACTTACGGCCGACCTCATGACGGATTGGGCCCGACAGGATAAATGGCACCGTGACACGCCGGCAACCTGGGCGGCCCGGTTGGCGATAGTTCGCCACTTCGCCCGCTACCTGAAGCAGTTCGAACCGGATATCGAAATCCCCGAGGAGCCGGTCTTCGGTCCTGAGCGCGGACGTGTTGCCCCACATATCTTCCACGAGGACGAAATCGTTGCGTTGCTGGCGGCGGCCTGCCGGCTCGATCCAAAGGGAAGTCTCCGGCCAGTTACCTACGAGACCTTGTTCGGCCTGATGGCCTCGACTGGCCTGCGGGTCTCCGAGGCCATTCATTTGCGCGATGCCGACGTCGATCTCAAGCATGGGATGCTGACCATCCGACAGACCAAGTTCGCCAAGTCGCGACAGTTGCCGATCCATCCGGGCACCGTTGCTGCGTTAAAGCGCTACCGACGGCAGCGCATGCAGCAGGTTGCCACTAGCCCTGACATGTCGTTTCTGATCAGCAGTCGTGGTCGGCGACTGGGACAGCCCCTTGGGGAGCGACAGGCTCATCGTGTCTTCAACTCGCTACGTGACAGCCTTGGCTGGGTGAACCGCGGCGCGCATACGGCGCCACGGCTTCATGATCTGCGGCATACCTTCGCCGTGCGACGCATGATGCTCTGGCATGCCGAGGGCACCGACATCGATCAGATGATGCTGGCGCTGTCGACCTACATGGGCCATGCCGAGATCTTCTACACGTACTGGTATCTGACAGCTGTTCCGGAATTGATGGCCTTGGCCGGCGGCAAGTTTGAGCGTTTCGCCGATCTCGCCGGAGACGGCAATGAATAGGCAAACTAAGGCTGCGCCTTCGTTTGCCGCGCTCGTGCAAGCCTGGTTCGCCGAATACCTGACCCAGCAGCGGGCACTCAGCGAGCAAACCGTTGCAGCCTATCGCGATAGCTTCGTACTCTTCCTTGACTTCGTCGAGGCGAGCCTGGGCAAGCCGCCAGCCAGGATGGCACTCGCCGATATGACGCCGGAACTGATCATGGCCTTCCTCGATCATCTTGAACGCCAAAGGCACAATTGTGTGCGCACTCGCAATGCACGTCTGGCAGCGCTGCGCTCGTTCCTGAAGTTTGCCGCGCACCGCGATGTCGCGTCGCTACAGGTGATTGAGCGCGCCCTGGGCGTTCCGGTCAAGCGCTTCGAGCGCCCGATGTTTAGTTATCTGTCGCGCGAGGAGATGCTAACGGTGATCGGTACGCCCAGCGGTTCCTGGCTGAGCCAACGGGATCACCTTCTGTTCCTGCTGATGTACAACACCGGAGCGCGCGTCTCGGAGATTACCGGGGTGAAAGTCGCGGACGTGGTCCTTGATGACAGTTCTGCCTGCATTCATTTGCGCGGTAAAGGACGCAAGCAGCGCAGTGTGCCGCTTTGGCGCTCTACCGTGAAGGCGGTACGGGCATGGTTACGGATCAATCCGGAATTCCAGCCGACATCGTCACTGCTTCCGAATCGGAACGGTCACGCAATGACGAGAGCCAATGTCGCGTTGAGGCTGACATTGGCTGCCAGGAACGCAGCCCATTCCTCTCCCGGTCTGGCAGAGCGGCACGTATCGCCCCATACCATCCGCCACTATATGCCCTTCCGAATTATGTCTTGTAATCGCGTGACGGCGCGCTTTTTAGGCCAAATGGCCGATGCCGGATAGAGATAATCTTTACTCCTTCCAGCCGCTCCCCACGCCGGGGAAGGAGGTCATCGTGAAGTACGCCATTCATGATCAGGTCACGCTCTCTCAGGCGCCAGAAGGGCCGCTTGCAGCCCATTTGGTATCGTTTGCGGATGCGATCAGCTCCCAGGGATACAGCGCACAGTCCATGAAGCAGCAGGTACGTATCGCCGCATGCTTTAGTCGATGGCTTAAGAAGACAGGCGTCAGCGTACAGGACATCTGCTACGACCACGCGACACGGTATTTGCGCTATCGCGCCCGACATGTGCAACCTTACCTTGGAGATCGGGCTGCACTCCGTCATCTCATCGATTTTATGCGCAGTGAGGGCGTGATTCCCGTCGAGAAGACAGCAACACGTCGGGCGCCACCTGCGGAGATCTGTGCACAGGCATACGCAGAGTACTTGCGCGACGCTAAGGCTCTTGCCGCAACGACGGTCATTAATTACGTGCCATTCATCCGCGATTTTCTCCACCATTGCTTCGGTGACGGGAGGGTCAACTTATCGCGCCTACGTGCCGTGGATGTCGTGAGCTTCGTGCAGTTCCATGCACCAAGTTTGCATTTGAAGCGAGCCAAGCTAATGACCACTGCACTGCGCTCCTTTCTACGCTATGCGCGCTATCGCGGCGACGTTACGCTGGATCTGGCTGCCGCCGTTCCGGTCGTCGCCAACTGGTCGATGCCGTCAATTCCTCGAGCGATTTCTGCTGAGCAGACGCGGCAGCTGCTGGCTAGCATCGATAGACAGACCTCGGTTGGGCGTCGTGACTACGCCATCCTGCTCCTGCTCGCGCGATTGGGGTTACGCGCTGGTGAGGTGGCTTTTCTCGAACTCGACGACATCAACTGGAGCGCGGGCCAGGTGAGCGTCCGCGGCAAGGGCGGCCAACGCTGCGAGCTACCCTTACCCGCCGACGTCGGCAAGGCGATTGCCGCATATTTGCGGTACGGGCGTCCTCATAGCGCCAGTCGCCGCGTATTTTTGCGTGCAAAGGCGCCCATCACAGGTTTTCGTGGGCAAAGTGGCGTCGGCTCCCTCGTCCGGAATTCGCTTCAGCGCGCTGGCATCGACGCACCCACGATGGGTGCCCATCAGTTCCGCCACGGACTGGCCACCCAGATGTTGAGCCGTGGGGCCTCGCTCAGCGAGATCGGCGAGGTATTGGGACATCATCATCCACAAACAACGAAGATCTATACGTCGGTAGACATCAAGGCATTGCGCACACTTGCTTTGCCCTGGCCGGGAGGTGTGCGATGAACACACTTCGACAAGCCGTTAAGGAGTACATCGATCTGAGGCGAAGCCTGGGATTCAAGCTGAGAGAGGCAGGCAATGCGCTACCAGATTTCGTCGCGTTTATGGAACGGCATCGTGCTCCCTACGTTACCCAGGCATTGGCTCTCGCGTGGGCTCAACAGCCATCGGATGTCCGGCCCGCGCAATGGGCGCAACGTCTGAGCTATGTACGACAGTTTGCGCGCCATCGCAGTGCTACCGATCTTCGCACCGAGATACCAGCGCCAGGCTTGTTACCGTTTCAACCGAAGCGGGCTAGACCGTACTTATATTCGACCAGCGAGATCTGCGCATTATTGCAGGCTGCACTCCAAATGCCATATCGTTATGAACGGGGTGCCCTGCTGCCGTGGACCTATCATTGCCTGTTCGGATTGCTGAGCGTATCAGGAATGCGTCTGGGTGAAGCGCGCAATCTCGAGCTACAGGACGTGGATCTGACCGCGGGGATATTGACTGTCCGCGGAGCGAAACTAGGCAAGACGAGATTGGTTCCTTTGCATGCCTCGACCTGCGAGGTGCTCGCAAACTATATCGCAAAACGCCAACGTCATTGGGCGGGGCGACCGGTATCCTCGTACCTGTTCGTGTCGAGCTGGGGCAACCGGCTGGACAGCGGTCAGATTCATCGCGCTTTCTATGCGTTGTCGCGGCAGATCGGCTTGCGCGGTGAGTCAGACCGTCACGGGCCGCGTCTGCACGATATGAGGCACGTGTTCGCAACCAACACACTTGTACGCTGGTACCGGTCCGATCAGGATCCCGAGCGTCGCCTACCAATCCTGTCGGCCTACCTCGGTCATGTCCACGTTGAGGATACGCAGTGGTATTTAAGCGCCTCGCCCGAACTGATGCGTGAGGCGATGCGTCGACTCGAACAACGCTGGGAGGACGTGCAATGACTACTTCAGCGACGTTCGCTCCACTACTGGAACTCTTCTTCACGCAGCGCCTGATGCAGCAGCGTCAGGCGAGCCCTTACACCATCACCTCCTATCGCGATACCTTTCGGCAACTTCTGAAGTTCGTGCAGCAGCGTTTGCATAAACCGCCGTCCCGGCTTAACTTCGAAGACATCGATGCGCCTTTGATTGTCGCGTTCCTCGATGAACTCGAGAAGCACCAGGGTGTCAGCGTTCGCACTCGCAATCTACGCCTCGCGGCAATTCATTCCTTCTTTCACTACGCAGCCCTCGAAACTCCGACTCATTCGGCGCAGATCCAGCGGGTGCTTGCTATCCCTAGCAAACGCTTCACGCGTACACTGGTCCACTTTTTGACGCGCCCTGAAGTCGACGCCTTGCTAGCCGCGCCTGATCAAGGCACCTGGTCTGGTCGGCGCGATCACGCCTTTATGTTGGTCGCCGTACAGACCGGCCTTCGCCTGTCCGAGATGACCGGTCTCAAACGTGAGGACCTGATCCTTGGCGCAGGCGCTCACGTGCGGGTGATCGGGAAAGGTCGGAGAGAGCGCTGTACACCCATCGCGAGATCCACACGCGCCGTACTGAAAGCGTGGTTGCGAGAACCACAACGTGGTGATGGCACGGTTCTGTTTCCCAGCGCGCGGGGTGAACGCCTCAGCGTCCATGGTGTGCAGTACCTGCTAAACAAGCACCGCAAGACCGCCTGTGAAGTCTGCCCGTCGTTGAAGCAAAAGCGGGTCACCGTCCACTGTTTGAGACACACCATGGCCATGGACCTTCTGCAACAAGGCGTTCGTCGCTCGGTCATCGCGTTGTGGCTCGGGCATGAATCGGTTGCGACAACGGAGATCTATATCGAAGCGACCCTTGCGATGAAAGAACAGGCCCTTGAGAAGGCAACTCCGCGACACGGCAAGCCTGGACGCTTCAAGCCGACAGACGAGCTTCTCGACTTTCTGAGCAGTCTTTAGCGGCCTGAAATTATGTCGGGTAATAACTTGGGCACGTCTGGCACATCTGCTTTCGACACGCACCGTTCGGGTAGATCGTCGAAGTTCAATCGTGCCGCCCGACATAATTCGGAAGGGCATATAGTGGCGGCTATTTCTATCAAGAGATAGTCGGCACACCACGGCCATGCACCTACTACAGGCTGGCGTCGACATCAGCGTAATCGCATTGTGGCTCGGACATGAGAGCCCCGTCACGACGCACCATTACGTCGAAGCCGACCTGACCATGAAGGAACGTGCACTTGCCAGGCTTCACGAACCAGGAAGCAAGGTCCCGCGCTATCAGGCACCTGACTCGCTGCTCAACTTCCTGAAGGCGCTGTGATTATGCAAAGGCCGGAATTCGTGCTTGCCGCTTTCCATCAGCTCTCGACGCGACTTCCGACCTGCTACTTTCCATAATCAACGACTTGGCATAATCGGGGCGGTTTCAAAATACAAGTGCAACAGCCTCAGTTAGGATGCGTTGCATGGGAAAAATATACGAACATCTGAGCGCCGAAGAGCGCGGCGTGATCTTCGCAATGAAGCTCGAGGACCGTACCTTAAGCGCAATTGCACTGGCTTTGCAGCGCTCGCGGAGCACGATCAGTCGGGAGTTGAGGCGCAATAACTGGAAGCCGAAGCACGAACGCGGCGCACTGGGCAGGCCGCCAGTTGCGGGTGGATACAATGCAACATCCGCTGGGCGCCGGGCAACGCAGCTTCGCCATAAGCCGCGTCGCGAGCGGAAGCTTCAGCCTGAAGGAGCCCTTTGGGCTGAAGTGCGTGAGCACCTGGATGAGTGTCATTCACCTGAACAGATTTCCGCCGAACTCAAACGCAATCATCCGGACAAACCTGCCTTGAACGCGTCGCACGAGACCATCTACAACGCCATCTACGCCATGCCGCGCGGCGAGCTCAAGCGCGAGCTGGTGGGCCTGTTAAGACAGGGACGTAGCGCGCGCAAGCCGCGCACGCGAGGCGAAGACCGACGGGGCAAGCTGGTCGATATGGCAAGCATTCATATCCGGCCTCCGGAGGCCAATGAGCGGCAGATTGCCGGACACTGGGAAGGTGATCTGATCAAGGGGGCGGGCAACGGTTCAGCAGTGGGCACACTGATCGATCGAAGCACACTGTTCGTGATGCTGGTGAAGATGGAGGACAGTACTGCCGAAGCGGCGCTGAAGGCGTATAGCGCTGCGTTTGCGCCTCTAGATCCGGAACTGCTCAAGACCCTGACTTACGATCAGGGCAAGGAAATGGCGCTACACAAGAAGCTGGCCGAGACAACCGGCATCAAGGTGTATTTCTGTGATCCGCATAGCCCCTGGCAACGAGGTATCTGCGAGAACACCAACGGGCTGTTGCGCCAGTTCCTGCCGAAGGGAACAGACCTGTCAAAGTTCTCGCAGCGCGAGCTTGATGCGATTGCACTGAACCTGAATCGACGCCCTCGAAAAACACTTGGATGGCGCAGGCCAGGCGAAGTCTTCATTGATAACTGTGCAAAGCAAGGTATTGTCATCGATCCAGCTGTTGAACTTGGTATTTGAAACCGCCCGGCTATTACAGTCAATCCGGGCCGGCGCGTAGCAAGCCGCGGTATGGTCAAGCACAGCGCTTCACGGCCTTTCTTCGTATGCCCTTAAGCGACGCAATCCGCGGAGCAGGCAGCCTCGCTTTGGATTGCGTCACCCTGTCAAAGCAACCTCGTGCGATAGTTCACGCTCAGTTCATGGCCGGGTAATCTGTATAGCCGGCAACATCACCGCCGAAGAAGCTGCTGCTGTCGGCGGCATTCAGCGGGTGTCCGTCGCGCAGGCGGGCCGGCAAATCCGGGTTTGCGATAAAAGGGCGTCCAAACGCGACGATATCAGCTCGGCCGCTGGCGATCGCTTTTTCGGCGGTTTCACGGTCATAGCCGCCAGCGATCATCAACACGCCCTTATATTCGTCTCGCAGCAATTTGATGATGGCGTCCCAGCGCGGGTCGAAATTCTCGTCCTTCACCGTACCAACCATAGCTGGCTCGACGAGATGCAAATAGGCGAGGCCGTAGTCATTGAGCTTTCGCACAATATAGCCGAACGTTGCCTCAGGCGTTTCGTCACCCATACCCATGAAACGGCCCATCGGGGTCAGGCGAACAGCGACGTTTTGCGGACCCACTTCGTCGCTGACCGCAGCCACGACTTCAAGCAGGAGTCGCGCGCGATTTTCGATGCTGCCGCCGTAGCTATCCTGCCGATGGTTGCTACTGCTGTTGATGAACTGGTCCAGCAAATAGCCGTTCCCAGCATGAATTTCGACACCATCCATGCCGGCCGCGATCGCATTGGTTGCGGCACGCCGGTAGTCGGCGACGATGTCACGAATGCCTTCGACGGTCAGTTCCTGCGGTACCGGTACGTCGCTCCATACACCGTTGCCGGCTTCGTCAAGAATGAACGTCTTCCCGGGAACCGGCATGGCGGTAGGTGCAACAGGCAGGCCGCCATTGGGCTGGAACACCGGATGCGATACACGGCCGACGTGCCACAACTGGAGGAACATGTGACCGCCTTCTTCATGCACAGCCTTGCTGACAGCACGCCAGCCTTCAATCTGCTCTTCCGTGTGGATACCCGGTGTCCACGCATAACCCTGGCCTTGCTGTGAGATCTGCGTTGCTTCACTCACGATCAGCGCCGCGCTGGCGCGTTGCCGATAGTATTCGACGTTCAGGTCCGTCGGCACATTGTCCGGTCGGCCAGCACGCGAGCGCGTCAGGGGCGCCATCGCGACGCGATGGCCAAGGGCGAGCCGGCCGAGTTTGATCGGGTTAAAGAGGTGCTTCGTCATGGTGTATCTCCGTCAAAGATGTGAAGTGCGCGTTGCAGGCCCGCCGTTTGCATTTCAAGGCACTTCGCATCGCTGCGTGCCTCACGTGAGTCTTCCGCTACCAATCGATTCCGTGGCCTATGAGAAGTCGTATTCGTCGTTGACTGTCATGCGTCGGTGCTGCGTGTCCATGCGGTGGTCGATGCATGTAAGGGTAGGTGAGACCAGGCCTGGGCGGAATCCCAACGGCGCGCCACACACCATTGCGTGGTGTGCAAAGCTCAAGGAAGGCATTGCGGGTGTTGCGGCGTTTGCGGGCAGTCGCCAGCAGTGGCCGAATGCCAGCTGCTATTGATTGACGCGAGCGGTCACTGAGGTCCGCTCGCCAGTTCGGATACAAAATCGATAAACGCATTCACTCTTCGCGACCCGCGTTCGTTGGGAAGATAGAGCGCGCTTACAACAGCCCGTGCGTCGTTCGGGCCCGCCTCGAACTCGGCGAACAGCCGCGTGAGTGCCCCCGACTGGACGTCCGATTCCACCAGCCAGTCAGGAAGTAACGCGATACCCATACCGTCCAACGTCGCCTCGCGTAATACTTCGGAGCTGTTTGCCTTGAGCCGCCCTGTCACAGGCACGCGCCTTTCTTCCTTCTCACGCGAAAATGTCCAGACTTGAGGTTCTGTCGTGTAGGTGAATCGAAGGCATTCATGGTCTGCCAATTCGTCAGGAGACGCGGGATAGCCTGCTCGATCGAGGTATTCGCTGCTCGCGACAAGATAACGAGCGAAGATCCCGACGCGCTTGCTGACGACGTCAGCAATGGACGCTACCTCGCCGAGGCGAATAGCGACGTCTATTCGCTCGCTGACCAGATCGACAAATGCATCGCTAAGTTTGACGTCCAGTTCGAGCTTTGGGTATTTTTTCAGAAACGCCGCGAGAGCAGGTGCGATCCGTCGGGCGCCGAATGCGACTGGCACGGAAACGCGTAACGGGCCCGATGGCTCACCGCCTCTATCCGAAACAGACGCGTCCGCGTCGGCCATATCTTCGAGTAGTTTTTTCGCCTTGGCATAGTAGGAGGTTCCCGCCTCGGAGAGGGTGACCTGGCGAGTGCTTCGATTCAGCAGTACCGCGCCAAGCTGCTTCTCAAGCGAATAGACAGAGCGCATGACCGAGGATGTCGCCAGATCGAGGCGCCGTGCCGCACTCGAAAAACCGCCCGCCTCGGCGACTTCCACGAACGCCCGGAGCGCCAATAGCTTGTCCATGATCTGGTTCCGTTCGGTTTGCAACTTTTGCGATGGCCGCGCCGGCGGACCAGCGGGGCCATGCATTCTCAACGAAATACTATCAAACGACACGATCTTTCAGGTACGAAGGCGCCTGTCGACAACATCGGCGGTACGAATCGACAAAACAATTCGCTCAAATACACCTCGCCCACGTGGAACGGCATTACTGCCAACGCACTGTACTCTGCCGGTGGCGTCGCGGGTAGTTTCTCGGAGAATCAGATCTGGTCCGTCGGGATGGGCTATATGGGAGGCCCTGTGCGTCTCGGCATCGCGTTTGTGGACGCGTTTGACCCAAATGTCTCGATGTTTGGAGCAACGCCGGCAGCGGGCGGCGCTACAACGAACAATTTCGGGTCCTTAGGTTCGGCGACAACCGCACAACGAAACCCGGTCATCGCGGGCTATGCATCGGCGCACCGGGAGCAGATCTTCGGTATGGGCGGCTCATATGTGGCTGGCCCGGCGACGCTGGGCCTCGTTTATACCAACACGCGATTTGCCGGTTTGGGTTCGTCTTCGGGACCGAATCCGCTGTCATACTCGGGTAGCTCGACCTTCAACACGGTTGAAGCGAACCTGCAATATCAGGTTTCGGCACCCGTGACACTAGGACTGTCGTATTCGTTCACCAAGGACGATGGTCCCAATGATCAAAGTGCGCGCTATCAGCAGGTGACGGTCGGTGCCCATTACTTTCTCTCCAAACGCACGGACGTCTATATGGTCGCCGCCTATCAGCGCGCCTCCGGAACGAACTCGCCAGGACAAAGCGCGGTTGCTTCGATCGCAGGACTGACGCCGTCAGCGAGAAACCAGAGGTTGTGGATACGATAGGATTGGCCCACCGTTTCTAAGCCTCGATCACCAGCGGCAGCGCCGCTGGGTTACGTGCTGGTGACCTTCATCATTCCGATCGGGCGCTAGTGGCTAAGCTTCATAATGCGGTCACCCAGAGCAATGCCGAGTTCCGACATGCTGATACCGAGCCGTCTTTGCGATAGTTCCCAACGTGACAGCGCGGATTGTAGGTGCTTGCCGCCAACCGAGAGAGCCTGAGCCAGCGCAACCGCGTTCGCGGCCGCCTTGGCAGTGCTGCCAGCGGTGTGCGGACGCGGGACGTATGCGGAATCTCCGAGCAGGACTGCCCGGCCGAACATCATCTTTTCGACCCGAAGGTCCTGAATCGCCTGAACGAACGGCTCGACAGTCGCTTTCACCAGCAACTGAAGCGTTGGGGCAAGCAACTGGCTGGCGGCCGCGCGTAACTCGGCGATATCGTCATCCCTGGTAGTGCCGGGCGGCAAAGAGGTACTGCGTTGCTTGCCGTGCCGGTCGAGCATCAGTGTCCTTAGGTTGTCGGGCGACAATGGCCGATACCAAACCCAGTTCCAGCGGCGCCTGCCAGGTTCGGTCGCACCATCTTCCCCCGGTACGAGATAGACCAGGATCAGATGCGCTTCGCCCTGCTGGAAGGTTAATCGGTCACGCAGAATGTCCGCGGCTTCAGTAGGCAGATCGCTTTCTTCGACGAGGCCACGCCATGCGATATAGCCTGCATAGGTGGGCTCGAGGCCAGGTAGCAGCTGTGCGCGGACCGTAGAGCGCGCGCCGTCGGCGCCAATCAATAGATCTGCGTGCTCCACGCGACCGCTTTCGAAATGGGCTGTGACCGTTTCCCCGATTTGCTCGAGACGGGTGAAGCGTTCGCCCGGGTGAATGACTTCGGGCGGCAAAGCACGTCTCATTGCGCTGTAAATCAGGTTCCACGAGGTCTGCGTCTGCGGCATGTTGAACCGCTCGATAATACGGTCGGACCGGTCAAGATAGATGCGCTCGCCGGAGTCCACGCCGGGAGGGGTGGGTAACGCGACCCCGCCGAAGCGGAAGGCTTCCATGACATCAGGCTGCAGTACGATTCCGCCGCCCCGGCTGTCGAGTTCACTAGACATCATGTATGGACCTGCCGCACCTCAAGGTACGCGGATTAAGCTTGAGGTGGGTTACGCCGCGGCTCAGAGCCGCCATTGAGGGGGCAGGTCATGAACAAGTTTAGCAAGTACGTGGGCCTGGATGTACATCAGGAAACGATTGCCGTGGCGGTCGCCGACACGGCCGGCGAGGTGCGGTATATGGGCGAGATCGTGAACACGCCGGAGGCCATCACGAAGCTGGTCGCACAGCTCAAGCGGAGCACGGGACGGCTGGCGTTCTGCTATGAAGCCGGCCCGTGCGGCTACACAATCTGCCGGCAACTGCGTGAGCTGAAGCAGGACTGTCAGGTCATCGCGCCGTCACTGATTCCGAAGAAGCCGGGCGAGCGCGTGAAGACCGACCGGCGCGATGCCCTAAGCCTGGCGCGCCTGCATCGCGCCGACGAGTTGAGCCCCGTGTGGATTCCAGATGAGGCCCAGGAGGCACTGCGCGATCTGACCCGTGCGCGTGAGGACATGAAGCATCTGCAGCGCCAGGCCAAGCAACGGCTGTTGTCGTTCCTGTCGCGCCATGGCCATCGCTACAACGGCCGCTCCAGGTGGACGCAAGCGCACTGGCGCTGGCTGGAAGGCATCAAGTTCGCCCGGCCTGAGCAACAGATCGTGCTGCAGGAATATATCGACACGGTGCAGGCCTGTAGCCGGCGCGTGGCCAGCCTCGACCGCGAAGTCGAGACAGCCGCGCACGCCAGCCCGGTTTGGCCGGTAATCGAGGCGTTGATGGCGCTGCGCGGCATCAGTCTGCTCGCGGCTGTGACGGTGGTCGCGGAACTCGGTGATCTCGCACGGTTTGCCAACGCGCCCCAACTGATGGCTTATCTGGGCCTGGTGCCCAGCGAACACTCCAGCGGCAAGCGCGAGCGCCGCGGTGGCATCACCAAGACCGGCAACGGCCATGTCCGGCGGGTACTCATCGAAGCAGCGTGGACCTATCGTCATGCCGCACGAAAGACCGCGATCCTGCAGCGGCGCGCCGAGCGTACACCGCCGGAGGTCCAGGAGATCGCCTGGCCGGCGCAAAAGCGGCTGTGTCAACGCTTTCGAAACCTGATGGCACGCGGCAAGCTCAAGAACCAGGTCTGTACCGCCATTGCGCGCGAGCTCGTCGGCTTTATCTGGGCTATCGGGCAATACGTCATCCCCCTCAGTCGAGCTTAGCCGGCATGAGAGGATCGAGTATGCAACAGGATGTTTGGGCCAGGACCAGGCAACGGTGGGAGAACCCTCGTGGTAACACTAGGAGGCAACTGGAAACAGCACAACCCTCGAAACTAGATTGAGGCAGCTCCCCGACGCTTCGTTTGTCATGCGGTAACCAACCCGCGCATATCAGAATGATCAACCGTCGGATAACCGCCTCGTCCTGGCCCAAACACCCTGTTGGTAACGACCGTCAGAGAGACGGTCTCGCATGGTCGTGAGCGCGCAAGCGCCGCCCTCACGACCAATGCTTAGCATGGAAAACCGACGTCGCGTCAAGGGTCCGCTACGCCGGGCTGAAGCCCGCCCTTGACCCGTCAACCTTCGGGAAACCGCGCTTTGGCACTTGACACGGTCCATACATATCAGTGTCATGAGTTAAAAATTCATTGAATGATGCCGATCACGTATTAAAGTGTTCTGTGTAGCACTTGATACGCGGAGGCAACGATGAGTGGACGGCCCAAAGGGGAGCTCGTGCTGAGCGAAGCGGAGCGCGAAGACCTGCAAGCGCTGACGATGCGACGCAAGACTGCGCAGGCCCTGGCATTGCGGGCGCGCATCGTGTTGGCCTGTGCCGGTGGCATGGACAACAAGACAGTTGCGGCGAAACATCGGGTCACTCAGCAAACGGTTTCGAAGTGGCGGGCGAGGTTCGTGATTCACCGTCTGGACGGACTGCTCGATGCACCACGGCCCGGCGCGCCGAGGACGATTGATGACACGCGGGTCGATGCGGTCATCGCGAAGACGCTTGAGTCCGTTCCTGTCGGAGCGACTCACTGGAGCACGCGCACGATGGCTCGCGAGATGAAACTGTCGCAGACGGCGGTTACGCGGATCTGGCGTGCTTTTGGTTTGCAGCCGCATCGGCAGGAAACGTTCAAACTCTCCAGCGATCCGATGTTCGTCGACAAGGTGCGAGATATCGTCGGGCTTTACCTGGACCCGCCGCTCAAGGCTATGGTGCTGTGCGTGGACGAGAAGAGCCAGATTCAGGCGCTCGATCGCACGCAACCCATGTTGCCGTTGGCACCCGGCATCGCTGAGCGACGCACCCACGATTACATGCGCCACGGCACGACCACCCTGTTCGCGGCACTGGACATCGCTACTGGAGAAGTGATCGGCGAGGTACATCGGCGACATCGCAGCAGCGAATTCGTGCGCTTTCTGCGCACCATCGAAGCCAGCGTGCCGTCTTACCTGGATGTGCATCTGGTGATGGACAACTATGGCACGCACAAGACGGCCTCGATCAAAGCCTGGTTCGCTCGTCATCCTCGCTTCCATGTTCACTTCACGCCCACCTCGGCGTCGTGGCTTAACCAGGTCGAACGATGGTTCGCTTCGCTCACTGAAAAATACCTTCGACGCGGTACGCATCGGTCGACACGTCAACTCGAAGACGCGATCCGTCATTACCTGGATGTCTATAACGCGAACCCCAAACCGTTTGTCTGGAGCAAGTCGGCCGATGAGATCCTGGCCAGCCTCGAACGGTTTTGTGTGCGGGTCCGGAAGGCTGCGGCAGGAGCATCATGAATATCAATACCGATGCAATTGATGAAGTTTCCCTGGCGCTTCTCTACCTGACCCTGCATGACCGATACCGTGCATGGAAGGGCTTCGACCGGGACGTGCTGAACCGACTCCATGAACGAGGCTTCATCGAAGACCCTGTCAACAAGACGAAGTCCGTGATCTTTACGGAAGAAGGACTGCGCGAGTCCGAGCGACTTTTTAATCAGCACTTTGTCATTCCGGAAAGAACAGGGAATTGATTCAACGAACTTCTAACTCATGACACTAGTTGTGCAGAGCTTCCTTAACTTTGCCGGAAAGCTGTTTACATCCTGTCTTTTGGGCGAGACAGAGATGGTGCGGAAGATGTTGCGAGACGACCAATATGAGCGCGTTGCATTACAGCTACCGGGTAAATCCGGCGATCGAGGACGAACCGCTGCCGACAATCGGGATTTCGTCGAGGCGGTGCTGTGGATCGCCCGTACCGGTAGCCCGTGGCGCGATTTGCCTGAGGAGTTTGGCCTTTGGAACAGCGTGTACAAGCGCTTCAGTCGATGGTCACGTGCCGGGGTATGGCACACGGTATTTGCCGAGCTGGCCGCCGATGCAGATTTCGAGGAAGTCTTCATCGATAGCACCATTGTTCGCGCTCATCAGCACGCTGCTGGGGCTCCCAAAAAAAGGTGATCAGGCGCTGGGTCGCTCGCGAGGTGGACTCAGTACGAAAATTCATGCGCTGGTTGACGGCCTGGGCATGCTGGCGAAATTTCGTTTGACGGGTGGTCAGGCAGGTGACAGCCCTGAAGCTCTGCCATTGCTGGGCGATCTGAAGCCCGATAGTGTGGCGGCCGACAAGGCATATGACACGGATGCACTGATCGAACATCTGCACACGTTCGATGTTCAAGCGGTCATCCCGAGTCGCGCAAACCGGCTCGTGCAACGCCCTCTGGATAAGCATCTCTATCGGTCCCGTAACCTGGTCGAACGGTTCTTCGCGCGCATCAAGCAGTTTCGCCGCGTCGCCACGCGATACGACAAACTGTCTGAGCGATTTGCTTCGTTTGTCGCCTTGGCTGCAGCCTTCATATGGCTCGTCTAATGTCAACACACCCTAGGCTGATAAGTAGGTTTTTCAAGGGGTTACGGACGAAACGGAGCGGCGGGAAAAGCGAAATTATCGCATGCGCCGTCAATGCCGGCCGGCGAGCCGTTCAGCCCCGCTTCCAGGACCTGCGCCTCGCCCCGCCCCGCCGATGAAACCCGCCCGCGACTCAGATAACCTCGACTCGCTTGTCTCCGCTGACCATTTCGCCGATCACGCACGCCTCGTCGAAACCGTCGGCGCGGAACAGGGCGAGCACCTCGTCGACTGCCTCCGGCGCGCACGAAACCAGCAGGCCGCCCGAGGTTTGCGGATCAGTGAGCAGGGTCCGGGCCGTCGACGGCAATGAGGAAGGCAAAACAATGTCCTTGCCATAAGCGTCCCAGTTGCGCCCCGAAGCGCCGGTAAAAATGCCGGCTTCCGCGAAGCCGACCACGTCCGGCAGCCAGGGCAGATCCGCATAGCGCACGCGGGCGGTCAGATTCGACCCGCGGGCCAATTCCAGCGTATGACCCAGCAAGCCAAAGCCGGTGATGTCCGTGAGGGCATGCACGCCGTCGAGCGCGGACAGCGCCGCGCCCGGCCGGTTGAGCTTGGTCGTGGCCGCGATCATCGCGGCATAGCCGTTTGAATCGAGCCGGTCTTTTTTCAGCGCGGCCGACAGCACGCCCACGCCCAGCGGCTTGCCGAGGATCAGCACGTCGCCCGCCCGCGCATCGGCATTCCGTTTGACACGCCGCGGATCGACCACGCCGATCGCAACGAGGCCGTAGATGGGTTCCACCGAATCGATCGAATGACCGCCGGCGAGGGGAATGCCGGCTTCGGCGCAGACGGACTCGCCACCCTTCAGCACTGCCGCGATCACGTCGTGCGGCAGCACATTGACCGGCATGCCGACGATCGCCAGCGCCATGATCGGCTTGCCGCCCATGGCATAGACGTCGGACAGCGCATTGGTGGCGGCGATGCGGCCGAAGTCGAACGGGTCGTCGACGATCGGCATGAAGAAGTCGGTGGTGGCGACGATCGCCTGCTCGTCGTTGAGCCGGTAGACGGCGGCGTCGTCGGCGGTATCGTTGCCGACCAGCAGGTCGGGAAAGAACGGCAGCGGCGCGCTGCGCTTGAGCAGGTCGGCAAGCAGGCCGGGGGCGATCTTGCAGCCGCAGCCTCCGCCGTGCGACAGGCTGGTCAGGCGGGGCGAAGGGTTTGCGGTGGGAAGGGTGTCGGTCATGTGTGGCGCGGATTCCAAGCTTCGAATGACCACATTATGGCGGTTGTGCGCGCGCGGCGCAGGACAGCGGCCGCCCGCGGCGTTGGTCGTTGCAGACGCAATCAACTGACGCAAAAGGATTAATGCATGGTTCCGTCTAAATCGGCTGTAGTACTTCATATTTAACGACGTGAATGGGATGGATAGTCTCGCTGCAGAACTTCATATGGGCTTCTATAATCGTTATTGGTATCCCAAAAAGAGCCGAGGCCATTACATGACCCACATGTCCCGGCGACAATTTCTGAAGGTCTCCGCCACCACGCTCGCCGGATCAAGTTTGGCCCTCATGGGCTTCTCTCCGGCACCCGCGCTAGCCGAAGTCCGTCAGTACAAACTGTCGCGCACAACTGAAACCCGCAACACCTGCCCGTACTGTTCGGTGGGCTGCGGCATCCTGATGTATGGACTTGGCGACAACGCCAAGAATGCAAAGTCCAGCATCATCCATATCGAAGGCGATCCCGATCACCCGGTAAACCGCGGCACGTTGTGCCCGAAGGGTGCGAGCCTGATCGACTTCATTCACAGTCCGAGCCGGCTGAAGTATCCGGAGTACCGCGCGGCTGGATCGAATGAATGGAAGCGGATTGCCTGGGAAGACGCGCTCGATCGTATCGCCAGGCTGATGAAGGAAGACCGCGATGCCAATTTCGTCGAGACGACGGAAGACGGCAAGAAGGTCAACCGCTGGCTGACCACCGGCATGCTCGCCGCATCGGCCGGTAGCAATGAAGTGGGATATTTGACGCACAAGACTGTCCGCAGTCTTGGCATGCTCGCATTCGATAATCAGGCACGTGTTTGACATGGCCCGACGGTGGCAGGTCTTGCCCCGACGTTTGGCCGTGGAGCGATGACGAACCATTGGGTCGACATCAAGAACGCGGATGTGATTCTCGTGATGGGCGGCAATGCGGCCGAGGCGCACCCGTGTGGATTCAAGTGGGTCACGGAAGCGAAGGCGCACCGCAAGGCAAGGTTGATCGTGGTCGATCCGCGCTTTACGCGCACGGCCTCGGTCGCGGACTACTACGCGCAGATTCGGACCGGCTCGGACATCGTGTTCCTGGGCGGGGTGATCAACTATTTGCTCACCAACGACAAGATTCAGCACGAGTACGTCAAGAATTACACGGATATGCCGTTCATCGTGCGCGAGGATTTTTCGTTCACAGACGGCCTGTATTCCGGTTACGACGCGGATAAACGCAGCTACGACAAGAGTACGTGGGACTACGAGCGTGGCGACGACGGCTACGCCAAAATCGATCCGACGCTGCAGCACCCGCGCTGCGTCTATCAGCTGATGAAGCAGCACTACTCGCGCTATACGCCCGAGCAGGTCGAGAGGACCTGTGGCACACCGAAGGAAAAATTCCTCAAGGTGTGCGAGATGCTGGCATCGACGGCCGTCCCCGGGCGTGCCGGCACGATCCTGTATGCGCTCGGCTGGACGCATCATTCGATCGGCGCGCAGATCATCCGCACGGGCGCGATGGTGCAATTGCTGCTGGGCAACATCGGCATTGCGGGCGGCGGCATGAACGCGCTACGCGGTCACTCGAACATCCAGGGGTTGACCGACCTTGGTTTGATGTCGAACCTGTTGCCGGGCTACATGACGCTGCCGATGGAAGCCGAGCAGGACTTCGACGCCTTCATCACGCAGCGCGCGAGCCAGCCGCTTCGGCCGAATCAGTTGAGTTACTGGCGCAACTACCGCGCCTTTCATGTCAGCTTCATGAAGTCGTGGTGGGGCGATAACGCGACCGCCGAGAACAACTTCGGCTACGACTATCTGCCGAAGCTCGATAAGTCATACGACATGCTGCAGGTCTTCGAACTGATGAATCAAGGCAAGATGACCGGCTACATCGCGCAGGGCTTCAACCCGCTCGCCGCGGCGCCGAACAAGGCGAAGATCGGCGCGAGTCTGGCCAAGCTGAAGTGGCTCGTCATCATGGATCCGCTCGCCACCGAAACCTCCGAGTTCTGGAAGAACTTCGGCGAGTTCAACGACGTCGATCCTGTGAAGATTCAAACGGAAGTTTTCCGTCTGCCGACCACCTGTTTCGCCGAAGAACGCGGCTCGCTGGTCAGTTCCAGCCGCGTGCTGCAGTGGCACTGGCAGGGCGCGGACGGCCCGGGCGAAGCGAAGAGCGACCTCGAAATCATGTCGGGTCTGTGGCTGCGCATTCGTAAGGCTTATCAGGAGAACGGCGGCAAGTATCCCGATCCGATTCTCAAGATGAGCTGGCCGTACTCCGATCCGGAAAGTCCGACGCCTGAAGAAATCGCCATGGAGTTCAACGGCAAGGCGCTCGCCGACGTGACCGACGCCACCGACAAAACCAAGGTGCTCGCCAAAAAGGGCGAGCAGCTGGCGAGCTTCGCGCAGTTGCGCGACGACGGCAGCACGGCAAGCGGCTGCTGGATCTTCTGCGGTGCGTGGACTCAGGCGGGCAACCAGATGGGCCGCCGCGACAACTCGGACCCGACCGGCATTGGCAATACGTTGAACTGGGCATGGGCGTGGCCGGCGAACCGGCGGATTCTGTACAACCGTGCTTCGTGCGACGTCAGCGGCAAACCGTTCGATCCCACGCGCAAGCTGATCGCGTGGAACGGTAAGACGTGGAGCGGTGCGGACATTCCCGACTTCAAGGTGGACGAGCCGCCTGAAAACGGCATGAATCCGTTCATCATGAATGCGGAGGGCGTGGCGCGCTTCTTCTCGCGCGACGGTCTGGTGGAAGGTCCATTCCCCGAGCACTACGAACCGTTTGAAACGCCGCTCGGCTATAACCCGCTACATCCGGATAACAAGGCGGTCGTCAGCAGTCCGGCGGCGCGCGTGTTCCCGGACGACCGGGCCGCCTTCGGCACGCATGAGAACTTCCCGCATACGGCCACCACGTATCGTCTGACCGAGCATTTCCATTACTGGACCAAGCACGCGCGTTTGAACGCGATCGTGCAGCCGCAACAGTTCGTGGAGATCGGCGAGGATCTGGCGAAGGAGGTGGGCGTGGTCGCGGGGGATCGCGTGAAGGTGTCGTCCAACCGCGGACACATCATCGCCGTGGCGCTCGTCACCAAGCGGATCAAACCGCTGATGATCGAAGGAAAAAAGGTCCAGACAGTCGGGTTGCCGTTGCACTGGGGCTTCAAGGGGCTCGCGCAGCCGGGCTATCTCGTCAATACGCTGACGCCCTCCGTGGGCGACGGGAATTCGCAAACACCGGAATTCAAGTCGTTCCTCGTCAAGGTCGAAAAGGCATAAGGAAAAGAGATGGCACTGCAATCACTGGATATCAAACGCCTCTCGGCCACGACCTTGCCCGAACCGCAAGTGCGTGAGCCGGTGACGGGCACAGTCGCCAAGCTCATCGACGTATCGAAGTGCATTGGCTGCAAGGCGTGTCAGACGGCTTGTATGGAGTGGAACGATCTGCGCGACGAGATCGGTACGACGACCGGCATCTATGACAACCCGCGCGATCTGTCAGAGCATTCGTGGACCGTCATGCGGTTCTCGGAGTACGAGAACACCGAAGGCGATCTCGAGTGGCTGATCCGCAAGGACGGCTGCATGCACTGCGAGGATCCGGGCTGTCTGAAGGCCTGTCCGTCGCCGGGCGCGATCGTTCAATACACGAACGGCATCGTGGATTTTCACGAGGAAAACTGCATCGGCTGCGGCTATTGCATCACCGGTTGCCCGTTCAACGTGCCGCGCATTTCGAAGAAGGACAACCGTGCGTACAAATGCACGCTGTGTTCGGACCGCGTGGCTGTCGGTCAGGAGCCGGCGTGCGTGAAGACTTGCCCGACCGGCGCGATCATGTTCGGCACCAAGGAGGACATGAAGCAGCAGGCGGCGGATCGGATTGTCGATCTGAAGGAGCGTGGATTCCAGAACGCCGGGTTGTACGATCCTGCCGGCGTGGGCGGCACGCATGTGATGTACGTGCTGCACCACGCCGACAAAGCCAACCTGTATCACGGTTTGCCGCAGAATCCGAAGATCAGCGCGATGGTTTATCTATGGAAAGGTCTGGCGAAACCGCTGGCGTTGGCAGGTATTGCGTTTGCTGCGCTGGCAGGGTTCTTCCACTACACGCGTGTCGGTCCGAACGAGGTGACGGAGGCGGAAGAAGTCGAAGCCCAACATGAAGCTGACGAAGCACGCCGTTCGCGGGAGGCATCTGATGACGCACGCTGAGCACAATGAGCACGGTGTGCTCAAAGACGTGAAAGGCAACCGCCTGATCGAGCGTTACACGCCGAATGAACGGACGAATCACTGGATCACTGCCATCACGTTCGTCTTGCTGGCGCTCTCCGGCCTCGCCATGTTTCATCCGGCGATGTCGTGGCTGTACGCGATCTTTGGCGGCGGGCAATGGACGCGGATTCTGCATCCGTTTGTCGGTTGCGTGATGTTCCTGTCGTTCCTGATTCTTGCGTTGCGCTTCTGGCATCACAATTATCTGGACAAAGCCGACATCCAGTGGATGAAGCAGATCGACGACGTGCTCAACAATCGTGAGGAAAAGCTCCCCGCGATCGGAAAGTACAACGCCGGCCAAAAGCTGCTATTTTTCACTATGGTGATTTGCCTGCTGCTGTTGCTGGCGAGCGGCGTTGTGATCTGGCGGCGCTATTTCTCGTTCTATTTCCCGATCGAGATCATCCGCCTCGCGGCGCTGGTTCATGCTGCAGCTGCGTTCGTGCTGATCGTCGGCATCGTCGTGCATATTTATGCGGCGCTGTGGATCAAGGGCTCGGTCGGTGCGATGACGCGCGGGACCGTGACCTACGGCTGGGCGAGAAAGCATCATCCGAACTGGTTCAAGGAAATCATCGGCAAGCAGGATCGGTAAAGGATAGGTAAAAAAAGCGCGGCACAACTTGCCGCGCACCGCACCCCGAGCCGCCGCCCTTGTTCGACGAACAGCGGCGGCTCTTCAGTTTTCAGCGCAGTTTTCAGAGGTCGATACTTTGGTTCAACGCATTCTTGAAGCCGGCGATATCGAATCGCTCGATCACACGGCGATTCCCCGTGTCCGTACGCCGGAACGGCTGGCGGTCTTTTCGGCGCGCGCTGCGCGGCTGCGTCAACTGGCGGCGCTCAGTAATCCGATCGCCGGCTATTTGCGCCTGATGGCCGTGCTGGCGGACGCGCAGCAAGCCGTGATCACCGGCTTCGAGGCGAAGCCGCCTGGCGCCGAGTTGATCGCGAGTGCGCAGCAGCATTCCATGCCGCTGATTCCGGCGCTTTCCGGCGTGCGCGATCCGGCGTGGCACGACGTTCTGCTGCAGTTGGTCGACAAGGTGCAAGCCGCCGGCCCGCTCACACCGCCGCTCGAAGCACTGATTGAAAAGCTGCGAACGCTGGACCAGGCCACGCTCGAATCCCAGGCCGACGCGATTTTCGCGCAGCGCTTCGAGGAAGTCGATCCCGCGTGCGCGCCGTTCATCATGGCCGCGCTGCAAGTCGTATGGACCGACCTCGCTGCCGACATCGATAAGCGTGAGGTGCCGTACCTCGAGACGCTCGGTCTGTGTCCTGTATGCGGATCGCATCCGGTGGCGAGCATGGTGCGTGTGGGCGGTACGTATGACAATTACCGCTACCTGCAATGCGGTCTGTGTGCGACCGAGTGGCACATGGTCCGCGCGAAATGTTCGAACTGCGACTCGACCAAGGGCATTGCCTATCACGCTGTCGGCGCGCAGGACACCGACGAGGCCACCCGGGAAGCCGATTCCAGGAATGCAGTCTTGAAGGCGGAGTCGTGCGACGAATGCCATACTTACCGGAAAATCGGCATTCAGTCGAAGGACTACGATTTCGAACCGTTCGCGGACGATCTCGCCAGTCTCACTCTGGACTTGCTGATGGGAGCGGAGGGTTACCGGCGCGCGTCGCCGCATCCGTGGCTCTGGCCGGAACCGGCCGGCACCGCGGCTGATGACTCTTCCGACGAGTCAGACTGAGAAAGAGGATTGCCTCGTGAGCGATGTGACCGGCTCTGAATTGCGGGCGTTGATGGCGCGTGTGCCGTCGGTGGAAAGGGTGATGGCGTCGGCCGAGTTTGCGGCGTTGCTGACTGAGTTCGGCCGTACGCAGGTGTTGGGTGCCTTGCGTCACGCACTCGACACGTGGCGCGCCGACGCGCAGTCGGGCGATGCGTCGGTGAGCGCGCTCGATATCGCGCAACTGCAGGTCTCCGTCGAGGCCACGCTGCGCCGGCGCAACGCGGCCCGCTTGCGCAGCGTCTTCAATCTGACCGGCACCGTGCTGCATACCAATCTCGGCCGCGCATTGCTGCCCGACGAAGCGGTGCAAGCCGTCATGAAGGCGCTCACGCAACCGGCTAACCTCGAGTTCGATCTCGGCACCGGCAAGCGCGGTGACCGCGACGATCTGATCGACGAACTCATCTGCGAACTGACTGGCGCCGAAGCGGCGACCGTCGTCAACAACAACGCTGCGGCGGTGTTGCTCACGTTGTCCGCGTTGGCGTCAAAAAAAGAGGTGATCGTGTCGCGTGGCGAACTGGTTGAAATCGGCGGCGCGTTTCGCATTCCCGACATCATGAGCCGCGCGGGCGCCAGGCTGCGCGAAGTCGGCACCACCAATCGCACGCATCTGAAAGACTACGACGAAGCCATCGGTCCGCAAACCGCGCTGCTGATGAAAGTCCACACGAGCAATTACGCGATCAGCGGATTCACCAAAGAGGTCGGGGTCGACGCCATCGCGGCGCTTGCCCACGCGCGCGGTATCGCCGTTGCGGTGGACCTCGGCAGCGGCACGCTGGTCGATCTGACGCAATGGGGCTTGCCGCGTGAGGCGACCGTGCGCGAAACCGTCGAAGCCGGCGCCGATCTTGTCACGTTCAGCGGCGACAAACTGCTTGGTGGCCCGCAGGCGGGGTTGATCGTCGGCCGGCGTGATCTGATCGCAAAGATCAAGAAGCATCCCCTCAAGCGCGCGCTGCGCGTCGGCAAACTGACGCTCGCGGCACTGGAGACCGTGCTGCAGATGTATCGCGCGCCGGAAAAACTCGCTGAGCGGCTGACTACGCTGCGTTTGCTCACGCGCCCGAGCGACGACATCCGGCTCACCGCGGAGCGGATACAGCCTGCGTTGCAGCGTATGGTCGGAGAGCGCTACGTCGTGGTGGCCGAGCCCATGTTCAGTCAGATCGGCAGCGGCGCATTGCCGGTCGATGTGCTGCCGAGCTATGGCCTCGTCGTCAGGACCGCCGACGGCAAGCGCGGCGGCCGTCAATTGCTCGCGCTCGAGAAGCGCTTGCGCGAGATGGCGCGGCCGGTCATCGCCCGTATCGCAGACGATGCGTTACGTCTCGATTTGCGCTGTCTCGAAGCCGCCGATGAAGCGCAATTGATCGAGCAATTGAAGGACGTGCAGGCATGATCGTAGGTACGGCCGGGCATATCGACCACGGCAAAACGAGCCTGGTGAGAGCGCTGTCGGGCGTCGATACGGATCGTCTGAAGGAAGAAAAGGCGCGCGGCATTTCGATCGAACTGGGCTATGCGTACGTACCGCTCGAAAACGGCGACGTGCTCGGCCTGATCGATGTGCCGGGCCACGAAAAGCTTGTTCATACGATGACCGCGGGCGCGAGCGGCATCGATTTCGCCCTGCTCGTGATTGCCGCCGACGACGGCGTGATGCCGCAAACGCGCGAACATCTGGCGATTGTGGAACTGCTCGGGATCAAGAGCTGTGCGATAGCGCTGGCGAAGATAGACCGTGTCGATGCGCAGCGACTGCAGGAAGCGCATGACGAGATCGCAGCGTTTCTGAACGGCAGCGTGTTGCAGGATGCGCCCGTGTTCGACACCTGCGCGACGCATGACGACGATCCTGGTGTGGCTGCGTTGAAAGCGCATTTGCACGCAGCGGCAGCAGCGTGGCGCATGAAGCGCGACGACGGCCTGTTCCGTCTCGCGATCGACCGTGTCTTCACGCTTGCGGGTCAAGGTACGATCGTGACAGGGACCGTGGTGTCGGGACGCGTGACGGTAGGCGACACGATGCTGCTCGCGCCGAAAAATCAGCTGGTGCGCGTACGCAGCATTCATGCGCAGAATCGTCCGGCCGAGACCGGGCGGGCGGGCGAGCGCTGCGCGTTGAATCTGCCGGGCATCGAGAAGAGCGCGATTGATCGAGGTGACTGGATCGTCGAT
Source organism: Paraburkholderia phytofirmans OLGA172 (assembly GCF_001634365.1). Taxonomy (NCBI): domain Bacteria; kingdom Pseudomonadati; phylum Pseudomonadota; class Betaproteobacteria; order Burkholderiales; family Burkholderiaceae; genus Paraburkholderia; species Paraburkholderia phytofirmans. The sequence continues at coordinate 2,230,417 of NZ_CP014579.1, read as the reverse complement.
CCGCGGCTGTCGCAAGCGTCGGACCGCGTCGACGTCATGCTGACGCTGCTCGCCGATGCTCCGTTGACGCTGGAGCATTGGGCGTCGCTGCATGTGCATCTCGGCACGCAGCATCAGGTGGCGCATGTCGCGTTGCTCGATGGCGAGACGCTCGGCGCAGGTCAGTCGGCGCGCGCGCAGCTCGTGTTCGAACGGCCGGTGTGCGCGCTTCCTGGCGACCGTTTTGTCGTACGCAATGCGCAGGCTAATCGCACGGTTGGCGGCGGTCATGTGCTCGATCCGTTCGCGCCTTCGCGCAAGCGTCGCTCCGCAGAGCGGCTGGCGTGGCTCGATGCGATTCAGGTCATGCTCGACACCGGGGCGCTGGATTCGCTCCTCGCAAGGGCTCCGCATGGATTGTCCCGTTCGTTGCTGGAACGACTGACGGGCATGCGGGCGGCCGCGTTCGCGTTGCCGTCCAACACACGCGTTGTGGAACTCCCCGGTAACGATGCGTTATTGATCGCAGATGAGTCATGGCGGGCCTTGAATGCGCGGCTGACTACGACGCTAAAGCAGTACCACGAGCGCTCGCCGGATGAACTCGGCCCGGATGTATCGCGCTTACGGCGGATCGCGGCACCTCTCGTCGACAATGCATTGTGGCGCGCCGTAATCGACGATGCGGCGGCGCGTGGCGAGATCGTCAGACGCGGACCGTGGCTGCATCTGCCGGACCACTCGGTGACGCTCGACGACGCCGATCGCGCGCTCGCAGCGGCACTGCTGCCGGCGCTGAAAGAAGGACGTTTCGATCCGCCCTGGGTGCGTGATCTGGCAAACGCACATGGCGTATCCGAAGACCGCATGCGACAGTTACTGCGCAAGCTCGCGCGACAGGGCGAACTTTTTCAGGTTGTGCGCGACCTCTTTTATCACCATGAGGTGATTCGCGAACTGGCTTTGATTGCGGGTTCCGAAGCGCAAAAGAATGCGGGTACGGTAGCGGCCGCGCCTTTTCGTGACGTCACTGGTCTTGGACGAAAGCGCGCGATTCAGCTTTTGGAATTCTTCGACCGGGTTGGGTATACTCGCTTCCACCGTGGCCTGCATCTGATGCGCACGGATAGTCGTTGGCTCGATCTGAATTGATTCAGGGGTTGAGTCGCAATGCGTGGTTTTTTATCACTGTAGTTCAATCACCGTAGGAAGGCATTCGTATCCGGTGGTGCGGCTGGGCTTCAAACCCAGTTGAGGGCGTCAGACGCGCTCAGGTCGGTTCGACTCCGGCTGCCTTCCGCCAGACAAGGCTTCCCGGGCTTCCCGGGCATTCCGGTATCTTCCAACTGGTTGCGGGTTTCAATCCAGCGCGAACTGGCGGCAGTGAAGCGATGTAGCGTGAGCGCGCAGGGGCGGTTCATGTTGTGAAAAAGTCGGATTTTATGTTATTTTTAGCGATGGTTTGTCAGGATTGCAGATGAAGTTGACGTGACACTTCATGGCGCCGATCGCCATCGCCACGGTGCTCGCACCGGCGCTGATGGTCAGCCGTAGTGCCGCAGGTTGATCATCGTATAAGCGAGGGTCTTGAATGCATAGTGAACCGGGCTCAGACGCTCGAAGCGAAGCAGCAGGCGCCGGAACTTGTCTTCCTGGGCGAAGACCCGATGCAGCCATCGGCTTGCCATCGCCGCAACGCCCGATAGATGCGCGTGTAGTGAATTTCAGGGCGACCTTCGGCATTCCTTTCGATCGGCAGCGCCTTCCCCCGACATCCCATGTACAGCAACTGCAGGATGTAGTTGAAAATCCTGTGCAACCCCAGCGTCGGGGCCGGACCACGCCGACCCGTGCTCAGATGCGGCAAGACAAACTGCTCGAACTGCGCAAGGCTCAATTTCGTCGGAATCGTTTGCCAGCATTGGCTTCCGCGTCATGAAACCCCCAACCAGTTGTTAGCATCCTGCCGGCACGTCCGAAATCAACGCATTACGGGTGGTTGTACATCGCGTTCCAGTCGGCCTTCGACACTGCCGGGCGTCCTGCGTCCGATGAACCAGTTACAACACCGCCGTAACCGCTTGCCGCGCCGTTTTGTGCGACCACCTTGGCTTCGGCAGCCAGGATGTCTTCCGGGTAGTGCGGATCGGAACCAGCAGCCGGACGCCAGCCAGTCTGCTCAAGCTGAGCGAGCTCGGCACGCACTTGCGCACGGGTGAGAGGTTCGTTCGATTGAGCGAATACGGCAACCGGAGCAGCAAGGGCAGCGGCAACGACAACAGCTTGAATAAGGGACTTCATGGTACCTACCTCCAGACTTCGTTTTGTCCTGCTACGAACAGCCCTGTTCGTAAATCAGTAACCGCAGTATAGGTAAGCAGGTTCTTAAGATTAAGGCCGATGCCTGGAGAGGATTGTTGCAGAATTTGGGTAAACCCTGATTCGCGTGGGTGGCCGTCTGCGAAGCTACCGAAGGGCGAAGTGCCTGCGTGTTCCGTTTCATTCGAGGTGTGCACCGCGGTGGCCGGAAGCGGACGCGCGCCATCGTCCCACGAAGAGACCACGTAACGCATTAGAAGGCTGCCGCAAGTACTCCTTCCCCCGGCTTTGACGGCCAGCCTCGGCTACTCGTATATGCGCCTGATGGGCGCGGGCCACTTCAACCAGGCCGGACGCAAGCGTCGATTACCCGTTGAGCAAGCGCACCGCCGTCTATGCACTCGCGATCTACAAGGACGCGTCGTCAGGTGTCGCGCCTGGGAACAGCGACAGCCGGAGTCCGATGAGCGCATGCAGCGCACCTTTGCGCAGCTTGTAGCTAGGCACACCAGGGTCGGCCGCGAAGTCAGCCATGACCCGCGCTATGGCGGCATCGACGTCGACCGTAAGCGTCGGCGGTACGCTTTGGCGCTCGCCCGATTCGAGGCATCGTTCATAGTACGACCGCACGTCGTCGAGCACACGATTCAATACGGCCGGCAACTCTCCAGAAAACTTGCCCGAGAGTCTGCGCAGGTCAAGTGTATTGAGCGCAATGCGCATGTCGCGCAGGCTTTCAGTGGACGGGTGCTCGTAGTCCTCGCTCGGCGCGACGCGCGGAATAAGCTGCATGAGTCGGTCGAGCATGCGTGCGTTCAGATCACGCTGATGATCAATAGATAAATTAGACCCGCTTAAAACGACATCCCTCCAGCTTGACCGGGTCAGTCGTGCCGTCGCCGCATCCGTTCCGAACGGGCGGATGACCCCCGTCATCACCGAAGCGAACGTCACGCCGGCCAGCCCCGCGAGATTGCCATTCAGGAAGCTAAGGATGTTGGCGTCATAGGCGCTGCCGATACCGAGAAAGGTTGCGGCCGTCAACGCTACGAGCGTCGATATCAACGCCCATTTCGGACGTGGCATCAACAGTCCAAGCGGAACAAACGCGAACGAGAAGAAAATGACCAGCACAACGAAGTCCTGGCCACTCGGCAACACGACAAACAGATAGAGCGCCGAAATGACGACGCCCATCGTCGAGCACTTCAGGAAAGTAATCATCATAGGCACGGGCTCGTCCAGCGCGGCGAAAAAGCAGACGCCGATAGCGCCCAACGACACCGCCGCCGCACCATCCTGCCATCCGGAAGCGATCCACAGGCACGACGAAACGAAGATGACCAGCGCCGCCGAGCTGGCGGAGAATAGAGCAAGACCACGGTCGAGAAAAACGTGCCGCGTGCCGACCCGCCAATGACGAAACCGCGGCCGCCAGTGTCCTCTTTCGTGAACGATGATAAGACGTAAGGTCCGGCAATCGGCCCACAGATCGACCAGCTGCCGCAAGCGCCAGAGCGCGCTGGATAACAATGCCGCCTGCCATGTCGTCAGTTCGTTGTGCGCCGGATCCAGTTGCGCAATACGCTTTCGGATTAGCGGCGCCTCGCGCTCGGGGTCCTCGCTGAGCGGCGCGTCCATCCAGCGCCCGATATCGCGCAGCAGTTCGCCGAAACCCGCAGGAATGCCAGGGCCTGATTGCTGCGCGGCCGCGAGCACGTCTGCGAGTGCTGACGTAATGGGCAGTATCAGTTGCATCCGGCCTTGCAGTTGCTCGCTGCGAGCGAGAATCGCCGGACTGACATGATCGTAGGCCAACTGGCTCAACAGGAATTCGAAGCCGCGGGCACTCGACGCCATCCTCTGTCGGCTTCCCGAAACGAGCGCTCCAGCGACCCGGCCCGCTAGCGACTCGTTCGCGTAAAGAACGGCGTCGCGGAACCACGAGTCCGTTCGCTCGATTAGTGTCGGCGCGAGCCGGCTCGGAAAAAAAACGCTGCCGACGATGCTCGCGCAGACGATGCCAAGCGTGATTTCTTCGGTTCGTGCCACTGCCACGTCGAAGATGCTCAACGTGTCCGACAACGCCGGCAAAGCAATGACGGACAGCGAATAACTGGCGAGCAGAAAAACGTAATTGCGTGCGGCTCGCGTCGAAATCGAAATGTAGACGAACACGCCTGTCCATAGCGCTATCAGCGCGCTCAACAGATAAGGCGTCTCCGCGAAAGGCGGCACGAGGGCGACGGAGGCGACCGCGCCAAGCACGGTGCCGATCACGCGATAAAGCGCCTTCGAGCGTGTCGCACCGACAAACGGGTTCGACACAATATAGACCGATGCCAACGCCCAGTACGGCCTCGGAAGGTCGAAGTAGAACGCGATATAAAGCGCGAGCATCCCTGCGAGGAAGGTCTTTAGCGAAAAAATCCAGTCACGCAGCGAAGGGAAATTCATCGGAGCAAATCGCTTGGGAGATCAGTCTCTCGCCCGGCAGTTCGGCCGGGCTCGCAGTGGCACGACCAGCAGTGTGCCGTGTTTCGCCGAAACTGTGTTCACAAGCTTACATCGCATGGGCGCACTTCTTACTGCACGCCTCCTGGCCTCGTGTGCATCGCCGCATATTCAGGGAGTTTGATGTTCACCCGAATCAGATCCCCTATAAGGACTTCCCCGGCTTGGCAAGCTCGGTTCATTTCCTCGCCTACCGGAATCACTGAAAGGCGCCTGCCGGTCGTGCGACGGAAGGCGCCCACGCCCTCAATAAAAGGGATGGCGGCTACGATCAGGGCTTCATACGTCCGATTTCAGTGAACCGCTGGTGCCACGACAAGGCTTCGCCAAGCAGGTGCGGGGTGTGCTTCCCCACACTGTCACGGCAGGCGCGTTCGAAATAGTCTTGCAGAAGCGGTCTGTAATCCGGGTGAGCGCAATTGTCGATGACAACACGCGCTCGTTGCTTGGGCGACAACCCGCGCAGGTCTGCCAGTCCCTGTTCCGTGACGATCACGGTGACGTCATGCTCGGTGTGGTCGACGTGGCTGACCATTGGCACGATGCAGGAGATCGCTCCATTCTTGGCTGTACTCGGCGTAACGAAGCACGCAAGAAAGCCATTGCGAGCGAAATCGCCCGAGCCGCCGATGCCGTTGATGATCGAAGTGCCGGCCACGTGTGTTGAGTTGACGTTGCCATAGATATCGGCTTCAACCATTCCGTTGATGGCGATACAGCCCAACCTGCGAACCAGCTCGGCGTGGTTTGAGATCTCCTGGGGACGCAGAACGACGCGGCTGTGGTAGTGGTCGATATTGCGGTTGAATTCTTCGACACCTTCCGGGCTCAGGGACAGGGCCGTCGCCGATGCGGTGCGAATGGTATCGGTCCTGATCAGATCCAGCATCCCATCCTGAATCACTTCCGTAAACGCAGTAAGCCCTTCAAATCCGCCGTCGCGAAGCCCGCTCAACACCGCATTGGCGATATTCCCTACCCCGGACTGCAACGGCAACAACTGCTGCCCGAGCCTTTCCTTGGCGATTTCATGCCGGAAGAACTCTACCAGGTGATTCGCAATTCGAATGCTGCTGTCATCCGGCTGAGCGAATCGGCCCAGCCGGTCAGGACCGTGGGTTTCCACAACGGCGACCACTTTCGATGGGTCGACGCGCAGGTACGGCTCCCCAATACGGTCACCGGGACGGACCAAAGGAATCGGCTGGCGATCCGGTGGCAACGCCGTACCGTAGTAGATGTCGTGCATTCCGTTCAGACCGGCAGGTTGAGCCGAATTCACTTCGATGATGACTTTGTCGGCCAGGTCAAGCCACGTCTTGTTGTTGCCGACCGATGTCGATGGAATCAAACGTCCGTCGGGCAATATGCCGGAAACTTCAATGACTGCCACGTCGATCTTGCCAAGGAACCCAAACCAGGTGTACTGCGCGACCTGCCCCAGGTGGATATCCATGTACTCAATCTCGCCACGGTTGATCCGTGCCCGCAATTCCGGATCGGACTGGTAGGGCAAGCGAAAGTCGATGCCCCCCACTTTGGCGAGCGCACCGTCCAGTTCCGGAGCAGTGGAGGCGCCCGTCAGTATGCGAAGTGCGAACTTTTCTCCGCGGGCATGCGCATCTTCGATGCGTGCCGCCAACGCCAGGGGCACCGCCTTGGGGTATCCCGAGCCGGTAAACCCACTCATTCCGACGATCATGCCCGGAAGAATTTCCGCCGCCGCCCGATCAGCTGGCATCACTTTGGACGCGAGATATGAATTCTGGATGCGCTTTTCCATATCGATTCCCCTGTCTTTGCAGATTCCGACTCTTAACGAGTCACGCAAGATCGACTGACGACTGGCAAGGGCCAATGAAGTGCGCTTGCGCAACCCGTCCCTGTGCAGCAGGATCATTCTACTCGTCGGCGATATAGGCTGCTTCCAGCAGGGGCAATGGCGCAAACATCGGCCTTGCCGCGTTCGCTGGCGGACCGGGTCCGACGTTTCGTTGAAGAGATAAAAAGTTCAGACGTTGTCGCGTACTCTCCGACCCGGAATGGCATTGTCGGTGCTTCAGTCCGTCCGCCTGATATCCGGCCCTCAACGTCCGAGTTGCGTTACAAATGTCCCTTTCACAGCAGGCCGTTTAATAGAAGGAAGCGGCCGTTTGGTTCTCTCCGGCGAACCTCTGTTGATGGCCGACGGACTGATATGACTTTCCGTGTCAATCGGGATCGGTTTTCGTCGCTTTCGTTCCATAGGCGCGAGAATTTCCTGAGGGCGGCGTAGCAGTAAGTCTCGACGGTGGATCGCACTGATATCCGCGGGTTGGTTACGGCATTACAGAGGTCCGCCCCATGAGCCTGCCGCTATCTAAAGCCGCAAATCGGATGACATCCGTTGCATAGTCCGATCGCGGGTTACTCGGGTGCCGGGCTACGCCGCCTTCAGGAAACTCCTTCAGCTTGCTATTTGTCAGTCGCTACCAGGGCCCACGGCTACGATGCCTGGGGGTGGCTCGGTACGGCAAGCGACATGGCCAGCCGGCTGATGTCCCAGATGAATCCCGCGAGCTCGCGAGCGACGGCGACAACAGCGATATTCACGTTCTTGCCGCGTGCGGCGAGCTTGCGATATCGGCGGCACAGTCGAACCTGTGCGTCCCAGGCACGGTCGATGATGGGCTTGGGGATACCTTCATGCCGTCGCTGGATGTCAGGACTCACGCGTGCGGGGTAACGGTAGCTCCAGGCCGCCTCGACGAGCAGCTTTCTTGCATAGCTGTTGCCGTTCTTCGTGATGCTGCCCTGTCGGCGGCGCTCGCCCGAAGAGTGTTCTGATGGCGTCACGCCAAGCCAGGCCATCAGCTGGCGCGGGTGTTTGAAGCGTGAGAGGTCGCCCAACTCGGAGAGCATGCCGACGGCGGTGATGAACTTCACACCGCGCATGGTCTGCAGGCCCAGTACGGCCGGATAGAACCGCCAGTGGACGACGGCCTCACGCAGCGCTGCCTCGAGGCGGTCACATTGCGCGAGCCTGTCTTCAATTGTGCGGCGGCACTCGTCGAAGGCCAGTTGCTGCCAGTGGTTTGGGAAGGCAAATGTGCTCACCCATCGCCGGTGCGCGGGCCCCCAGTTGGCATTACCTGTATAGCGAACACCGTGCGCGAGCAGAAAGGACTTGAGCCGTTGGCGTGCCTGCCGGAGATCCGCTTTCGCTGCTGCCCAGGCACGGGCCAGATCGCGGAACGCCTCATCGTTGACGTCCGGTACGTGCACCGCTGACAGGTCACCGGCGCGCAGTGAGCGCACCAGTTTGAGCGCATCACGACGGTCTGTCTTGACGCGCTCACCTGGCTTCTTCGGAATCAGCGATGGCGCGCACACCATGCAGTCGAATCCTTTGTGGACGAGCTCCCGGTAAAGTCCATAGCCACACGGTCCCGCCTCATAGACAACGTGTACGTGCCGCGCTTTCGACTGCAGACGCTTGCACAGGCGATCGATATCAGCCTTCATGGTGCCGGTCTTGCCCAGCAGTTCCACGTCGCCCATGCCGACCGCGTACGCCACCGTGATCGACTCCTTGTCGGGTAGCAGCGACGCATCACTGCGCCGCCGCCCCCTAAGAACCGGACGTGCGAGTCGCCCCGCATCCGGCTCAAGCCATTCCTTCAGCACCATTGGGTGGCACCGGGCAGGCCGGCGGAACGTTTCGCGGTTCGACGGCGAGCAAAGTAAGTGGTCCATGCCGGATCAAACGGATTTGCCAGTCCCCGGATTTTGACGTGCCGCTGAATCACAACCGTCGTTGCGCGGAAGAGTTGCAGACCGCAGGTGTCACCCTCGGTTGAACCCTTTGTCGCAAAATCCCAGAACCGGTATCCGTCACGCCGGAAGTACCGTTGCCTGACCCACCGGGCTCCTTTCATGGGGTGTCGACGCTTCGCCCATTTCCAGAGCCGTCGCCAGATGTGTGAGTCGATTGAGGAGAAGGTCACTTTCGACACGACGTGACGGTGATACTGGGCCCATCCCCGGATCACCGGGTTGAGCTGGCGTATCAACGCCTCCTGCGTGGCGCTCGCGTTGTCCTTGATGATTCCCCTGACCTTGTCAAGCAGCGACTTGATGCTCTTGTTCGCTGGCTTGATTAGCAGCTTGCCGTCGTACTTGCGTACGTTCTGGCCGAGGAAATCGAAACCCGTCGCTATGTTCGTGATCCGGGTTTTCTCTTCCGAGAGCTCCAGACCCCGAGCCGCCATGAACTGCCTGACTGCCGGAAGCACCCGGGATTCCAGCACATCTTTCGACACGCCAGTCACCACAAAGTCATCGGCATAGCGGACGACGTTGAGCTGAGCCTTTCTGCGGACAAGTGTGGATGTTCCCACACTTGCATGAACTGCTGCTTCAAGCCCATCCAACGCCATATTCGCGATCACGGGCGAGATGACACCCCCTTGGGGTGTGCCCGCCTGCGACTCGAACAGGGTTCCCTCATCGATATATCCGGCTCGAAGCCACTTGCGCAGAACCTCCTTATCCATCGGTATGTTTTCCAGAAACCAGGAGTGACTGAAGTTGTCGAAACAGCCTCGAATGTCACCTTCCAGAATCCATTCTGGCGAAGCACGCTTCGCCAGAACGTTGAAGCACTGTTCGATGGCGTCGGCGGTCGAGCGTTTGGGCCGAAAGCCGTAGGAATTGGCGTCTGCCAGAGTCTCCGCGACGGGTTCCAGAGCGAGCTTCCATAAGGCCTGCATCGCCCGGCACCGCATACACTGGATTCCTAACGGACGCTTCTTTCCGTTACTCTTGGGAATGTAGACACGCCGCAGCGGCATCGCACGATAGCCACGATGACGGAGCGACAACATCCCTTTCCATCTGGCCGCCGGTGATGACCAGATCCTGCCGTCCACCCCCGGCGTTCTCTTGCCGCGATTCTCCGTCACACGCTTGACGGCGAGCATCTTGCCGCCATGCGAGCGGGTTAGCAGACGTTGCAATGCGTTCACCTTGCCCCATCGGCCTTCCCGAACTGCCTTGGCGACACGCGTCTGAAGTCGTTTCACCTCTGCTTCGATGTGTGACCAGTTTGCATGGTCCCACATCTGCGCAGCGCGCGAGGGCGCACCAGCGTCAGGCGCTTTCGCGTCCATTGCCGTCATCTGCTTTCCCCCGTATAACGATTGGTCAAGATTATCTCGCCATGAATGACCACGCGGAAGTCTGCCCGCTTTCGCGTCGGGCAATGTCTCAGCCCGTATCCCGTCCATTACAGCCGGGCGTTCGCTTTCTCCACGATCCTCTACCCACCGCGCCAACAGCGTTCCTTGCGGTTCGCCTGCCGTTGCCGGCGGCGCGATGGGCTTACCCTGTTCCGCATGAGTTTCCGAGCGGGGCGGACCCTTCCTATTCGCCGGCGGCTTGTCGTCCATGGTGGCCCAGTTCACGAAGGCCACTCCACACCGCGTACCGTTTGTCGGGTAAGGATGCGACGTTACCGTCGCATCCTCCCCTAAGAACTGTACGTGCGACGTTAGCCGCATAGTATGTTGGTAAACTCATACTATGCAAAATGTGGCGTTCGTCCATATGTGGCGGCGATCGATTGCGTACCGTTGCGATGGGCAGAATGTCGGATCGGCCACCACATATATTTTCAACTATAGTCCACGCAGGAACTTCATCAATTCTGGCTGTTCTCGCCAGTGCTTTCTGGATTTACCGCCATCAGAGGGAGCACAGGTGGCCAACGCTCTCGCTTTGGTTTCCAGATCAATTTCGGCGTAGATGTTCGTCGTGTTAAGTGATACGTGGCCCAGCCAGCCGCGGATCGTGTTGATATCGACACCGGCCCGAAGCAGCGCCGTCGCGGAGGAATGTCGAATCGTGTGTGGACTGACACGCTTACTCTCCAATGAAGGGGCTTGCGTACAAGCTCTGGATGCGGACCGCTCGACCAACGTATGAATACCAAAGCGAGTGACTGGCTGGCCACAGCGGTTCAGGAACACATGATCGAGTTGGCTGCGCCCAGCGATTAGCGGCATGAGCTGATCGACCGTCGTCGGCCACAACGGGCAAAGGCGCTGCTTGTTTCCTTTACCAATGATCCTGACGGACAGGCCTGGCAAGTCGACGTCCCGAATCAGAAGCTGTGCTGCTTCACTTGAGGTAGCGCTGCGTACCGGCAATGTGAACGTGTCCGAGATAGGTTGCAAGCTGAGGCAACAGACGCTGGACATCGGCCCCGCTGCGATACCAGGCAATGAGCCGATGAACTGCTGCGGCGTGCCTCAGATCATGAAGGCGTGGCTGATAGCGAGCCCCGTCGTGTCGCAGAACGCCAGCACTATCTCTTACACGTCGGAAAGCGACTTCAGCTGCGTTGCGGCTCAATGCCCTGCCATCTCGGAACGGAAACAAAGGCGCGTCGGGCCGGCAGGAATAACGCCGGTTGCGTCTGACGACGAACTGCCTGAGTGTCTCAGCGAGGTCGCTCCCCAACGGTACCAGCCGTGTCCTGTAGAACTTGCTCTCGCGGATGCACAGCACTGCTTGCTCCAGATCCACGTCTGCCATCGTGAGGGTCAGCGCCTCGCTAATCCGAAGAGCGGCGCCATACAACATCAGAAGCAGCATGCGCAATACATCGGGGTCGATGCGTGCCTGGGAAGGGGGTGTGGCTGAGGCAGCCTCGAGCAGGCGTCTGACTTCTTCGCGCGAGTAGATGTAAGGCACAAAGGCATGTGGAGGTTTGGGAACAATATTCGGCAGCGGAGACGTAGCTGCGTAGCCACGCGCGAAAGCAAAACGATAAAAGCCGCGCAGAACCGAGTGTTTGTTTCTCCAGAAAACCGTGACCGGCCCAGAACCCGCCAGGAAACTGTACACACGATCGGGCCTAACCCCGGCCATCGACACGTCGCCCAAGGCCCGACAAAAGGATTTGAGCGTACGGGCCTCAGTGTTGAATCTCATGCCGAGAGAGCGTTTGTGGCGAACATATTCGTCCACTGCAGCGCTGAGCTTCATAGCAGCCCCCTGAGATCAAACTCCGCTACCTGCCGCAATCCGGCCAGATCGACCTTCGCGTACACACGGGTCGCGTATGCGCTGCGATGACCCAGATGGTCACCGACTTGTTTAAGCGTGAGGCCCGAGGCGAGAAGATGTGTAGCGCACGCGTGTCTCAGGCAATGCGGGCCGCGATATGGACCCGAGACGCCCAGCACAGCGAGACGGCTTCTCACAAGCCGATACATGTCGTTCATCGACAGTGGGCGGAACGGAGCTTTGAGTGCCAGAAAAAGCTCCCTGCGGGTAGAGCGAGGCCGAACCTCCTGAAGGTAACGCAGGATGACGTCACCCACTACTGGTATCAGCGGATAGTCCTGTGTGCGCCGAAGTTTGGACCGTGTAACGCAAAGTACTTCATGTTCCCAGTCGACATCCTCCAGTCGCAACTGTGACACCTCGCTCCTCCGCAACCCATAGATGGCAAACAGCATAAGAATTGCACGATCGCGGATGTCCCGGGCACCGCAGCCACCCGTACTCGCGATGAGTTGACGCACCTGTTGCCAGTCCAGACTGCGGGGAAGTCCTTCTTCCCTGAATACGCGCGGACCTTCAATACCAGCAGCAATTCCTGATGGGCACCATCGCCGCATTTCCGCATAGGTAAAAAAGCTGCGTAACGCACTGGCCGCGCTAGCCATCGTTACTCGCCCCCAGCCCTGATCAGCCTTCATCGTCAGATAGTCATCCACCTCTTTGAGTGACAGGCGCGCCAACGAGTGCTTTGCGGTTTGTAAGCTGTCGAGAAGGTGACGCACCTGCCAGCATCGACCCGCGATGGTCTTGGCAGACAGTCCACGCTCATCGCGCATGAAGTCCGAAAATTCGTCGATCAGATGTGCGAAGGGTTTGGTCTCCTGTTGTGGCTGCTCCAGGCAATCGAGAAAGCGCAGCCATGAGCTGGCCGTTGAAACGAATCGCTGACGAGACCAACGACAATCTTGAATCCGCTGGCGTCGACGCTGAAAGCGTACCCAGCGATCAGCGGCGGCCTCTACGTCATGTGCGATGAACGTTGATTCACTGATATCGAAGTATTGGGCGACAACCAGGAGTTCAGCAGCGGTCTGTCGAAGTGTCGCGCGGGAAAAACCCTGTTCGGCACAATGCGCAAGAAAACGCTCACGCTCCTCTGCCCATGGTCCATCACGATGACGACGCAACACTTGCGGATAGCTATAAATGGCCTCAAACATGATCCACTCTCCCGTCTGGAGGATGAGTCGATCACTATGCGCTCATTTTTATGTGGCGTTAATTTGCCGAAAGCGACGCCACAGGCACGGAGATTGTGATGCTGCGCCACATATGGACGAACGCCACATTTCGCATACAGCTCAAGCCTTTCAAAGCCCATGTGCATGAGCCGGCTTTACAACTGAGAGTCCGAGAGCACGCGCGACCCGGTGACATTCCGGATGTAACATCGTCAGGTTGCCCGTCGTGTCCTTACCGCCATCGATTTTACGAACCACGTGGCAGAGACTCCAGCCACTGGTTTTCGTGATCATCTGCTGACAGACCGGACACGACCGAGCCTGATCAAGCCACAACCGGATCAGCTGCACCCGACCTTTGAGCGAGTCCAGCATCGCGAAGCGCAGTCGCTCTTCGAAATAGCCTTCCCACTGTAGATCGAACGGGTTTGCAGCCGCCTTGATTTTCCGGTGTCGCCGGATTGGCGTGCCTGCGATGTCATATAGCGTCAGGAGTTCCGGCTTTCCTGTGCTGAGCGTATTGCCAGTCTCCGTGCCAAAGACCCAATGCTGGAGTCCTACTATCCGGAAGTACTTCTGCCGGACCCAGCGCGAGCTCTTGTTCGGATGCCGGCGCTTCGCCCAGCGCCACAAACATCGCCAGATTTCGTGACTGACTCTGCCAAAGGTGTGCTTCGCCACGACATGCCGGTAGTAGTTCGCCCATCCGCGAAGCAATGGATTGAGTTCACGTATCAGTTGATCATGTCGTACCGTCGCACTGTTCTTCACGGTTTCCCGCAGCTTGCGCAGGAAGCGCTGAACGCTTGCTCTGGCAGGCTTGATCAGCAGCTTGCCGCTATATTTGCGCACGTTCATGCCGAGGAAATCGAACCCTTCGTCGATATGCGTGATCCGGGTCTTTTCTGAAGAAAGTGATAAACCGCGCTCCGCCAGAAACAGCTCGACCGTCGGACGAACGTCATCAGCCAGCACTTCACGCGTTGCGCCGGTAATGATAAAGTCATCCGCATAACGAACGATGTTGACCTTCGACGGATTGTTACTGCCTTTGCGATACTTTGCACGTAGCATTTTTTCTAGCCCGTCGAGAGTCATGTTCATCAACGTAGGCGAAATTATTCCCCCTTGCGGTGTACCCGCCTGCGTTGAGTGAAAGACACGGTTGAGAAGGTAGCCAGCCTCCAACCATCTTCGCAGAATCGCTTTGTCCGTGGGGATGTGGGCGACCAGCCAGTCATGTGAAATTTCGTCAAAGCAGCTACGGATATCGGCCTCAAGAATCCACGTTGCAGAATCGGCTTGTGCCAATGCCCGGAAGCATTGTTCGATTGCGTCGGCCGTGGAACGGGCGGACCGGAACCCATACGAGTTCGGGTCCGCCGTAGTTTCGGCGACCGGCTCCAGAGCGAGCAGATACAGCGCCTGCTGAGCCCTGTCGACCATACAAGGAATTCCGAGGGGCCGCATTTTTGTCCCGTTGGCCTTCGGGATATATATCCGTCTCAGTGGACGCGGCCGATAGCCGCGCCGTTTGAGTGACGACACTGCGTTGATTTTGGACTTCGGTGTGGACCAGGTGACGCCATCCACGCCCGGCGTCCGTCTGCCCTGATTCTCAGTCACCCGTCTGACGGCGAGCGCCTTGCCGCTGAACGAATGGGTCAGCAACCACTGCAGGGCTTTCACCCTGCCGTGTTTGCCATCCTGTATTGCCTTCACTATTCTTGCCTGCAGCCTTCGAACCTCACGATGGCACCCGGCCCAGTTAATGCCGTGCCAGTGTCTCGCGCGATCGGAGGACGCACCCGTGCCCGGTTGCTGCACAGTCATCTGCTTCTCCTCCTTGAAAGGTTGTTCAAGCTATCTAGTGACGAAAGACCATACGGAAGTCTGCCCGCTTTCGCGTGAGATGATGTTGTCTCGCGACGCAATCCCTATCTGCCCGATTACAGGGCAGCGTTCGCTTTCTCCGCTTTCCTCTACCCGCTGCACCCTCAGCTTCCCTTGCGGGTCGCCTGCCATTCCTGGCGGCACATCGGGCTTACGATGTTCCACGTATGCAACACGAATAGGGTAGGTCCTGCCTATCCACCGGCGGTCTGCATGTCCGTGTGTTTCCTGAACCAGGGGAAACATCCGACCGCGTACCATTTTGGTTCAAGCCACCAGCGTTTTGGGCTTGTTCAGGCTAACGATGTCTTTGGCAGTTCACTTATGTTGACCATACTATCCAGCCTTGCAGCTCACCCGCATCAACGCTCGCAGGCGTTACCTCTCCTCACGGAGACAGCTAGGCCAGAGGCCCGCCACGTTGTCCCGGTGGCTTCACACGTCGTCGTTGCCAACAACGCATGCACCGGTAGGCTACGGTCGACGGAACGACCGGTTTCCTGACTAGCCTTTCGGCTGGTTAAAACAATTGCATACGCGACTTCATGTCGCACTGGTCCAAGCCTGTCAGCACGTTTGGCTTGCTACTGGTGACGACGTTTATCGGAAGTTCACATATGTTGGTCGTACCCGCCCATCCCTTGCTCCTCTCCACCTTCGTGCTGGCAGATTCCGCCTCTCCTCGCGGTTCGACGTACCGGTTACCCGGCGGCTACGTTGTCCCCAAAGCTTCACACCGAGCAGTTACCAGTTCCGCATGTCCGGGTAGGGAACGGTTGATGGAACAACCGGTTTCTTCAGGTCATGCCTCCCCAGTGAAACAGAAACTCAAGCGACTTTCAGGTCGCACGTGAACGTCCAGACCGACGTACACCGTGCTATCGTTTTCCATGCTGGCCTCCGCGCTGGAAATCGCCGGGTGTGCCCCTGTGCACACCATGCGGCTCTGGCAGTAATGCTAACCCGCGTCTGATTCCTCGTGGCGGGCCAGCCACTGACTCACGGAAAGTCATACTGCCTTCTATGAGCTTCAATTCGTCAAGGCGTTTTTCGCATTTCGTTAGTGCACAGCCGTTTCTTCTGGATTCCTTTGTTTTGAAGCCATTCATTGCGCACGTAAGACTCCAACGTCTTACCACCTTCTATCCGCCGGCGCGTCTTCGCCAGGCCTTATCCTGATGCGCGTTACGCTGGAAACCATCACCAGGAACATGCCCCATCTAAGGAATCGGTTGCCTGTGCAACCCAGTCAGTATACGGGCATGGTCACTTCAAAGCTGTTCGGTATGTACTGCCTGACTAATCCTAATCTCCCTTCCTGCCAAACCTGAAGGCTCATATGGACTTTAGCTGTGCTCCTTTGGGTATCTCGCCGTCCCTCAAATAGCGCCACAGCGCAATTGTGAGGCGCCGCGCCACCGCGACGATCGCGATACGCCGGGCACGTCGGTT
The DNA here is from genome assembly GCF_001634365.1 of Paraburkholderia phytofirmans OLGA172. Lineage (NCBI taxonomy): Bacteria > Pseudomonadati > Pseudomonadota > Betaproteobacteria > Burkholderiales > Burkholderiaceae > Paraburkholderia > Paraburkholderia phytofirmans. The sequence continues at coordinate 2,213,969 of NZ_CP014579.1, read as the reverse complement.
CGGTCCCGTGCCCTGCGTGCGCTGGTTGAACCACTTCGTGAGTGCGCTGTTGGGCTGGTAGCGCAGCCAGTTCCATGCGATTTCGATTAGCAGCGCGCGTACTCGCCGGTTTCGCTGTTTGCTGATGCCCTGGTCGGCCTGGCTGTCGCCGCTGTCATAGGGCTGCGGCACCAGCCCGACGCACGCACCGACTTCGCGGCGGTTGTTGAACTCCCGCCAGAAGAGCTCGAGGGCAAGGCGTGACGCGCCTACTTCTCCAATCCCGTGCAGGCGCTCCAGCGCATCGCAGCGCTGGCGCGCGAGTGCTGGTACGTCCGTCTGTCGCGTCTTCTCCAGTGCTGCAAGCTGCTGTTCGACGAGTGCCAGGCGTTCGCACTCGCGCAGTAGCCGCTCGCGCAATTCGCGCGGTAATGGCGCACCGTCGTGGCAGCACACCTCGTCGCGCTGAAGTCGGCCAGCGAAGGCACGGTGATTGACCGCATCCCAGCAGCCGAGGGTTGCCAACAGCTTGCGCATCCGGTCAAGGTGCTGCAGAACTTCCTTCTGCAGTTGTCCGCGCTCGCGCATCAACTGGCGCGACGCTTCGTCCTGCGGTCGCCCTCGCCACGCAGCCAGGCGCGCAGGTTGATGACGAGCTTGATGACATCGAGCCGGTCGGTTTTGGCGCGTCGCTGATGGCGTTCAACCGGAATGCTGGCCGGATCGACGACGTAGCACTCGATGTGCCGAGCTTGCAGCGCGCGACAGATCCAGAACGCCTCCTGGCCGGCTTCATAGCTGACGGCAATCCGTACGTCGGCGGGCAACGACCACTTCTCTTTATGGGCCTCGATCAAGTCCAGCACTGCCTGCAGACGCGCCGCGGCCTGCGGCTGTGCGACCGTGTGGACGGCCGGCTTGTCGCGCCGGCCGTCGTGGAGTGCGACTTTCCACTTGGCCGCCGCCAGTTCCAGCGACACTGCCAGCACCATTACGTCACCACTACCCGTGTATGCCTGCTCGGTACGCATGATCTTCTCCCGTGAGCAACCTCAGCACGTTGATTTTAGGCGTCAGCTTGTTGAGGGCCTCGCTTCATAGGATCTAAACCGCTCGCTCGGTAGGGGCTACGGTCAAACGCTGGTTCTGTCGCAATAACGATGTCGCGGTAAAGTTCGGGCTGCACTAACTTTGCATCGGCCCACGATAAAGAAGACTGCGACACCACGAACGGCCCTTGCTGCCGCGTGTCATTCTGAGAGGCATCGAAGTCATGCACATGATCAAGAAAGGGCAGATGAATTGCTCGCGCAAAATCCCACTGTCCGCTGCACAGCAATTCTATTCGATCGTCTCATAAGCAATACTCAGCATATCGTGTTTGCTTTCCCCTCTCGCCTTACCGCGACAGAACCGGAATGCGACCACGTCTGCGTCCAGCGCCGTTCATACTCTTCATTCCTGAAGTGGTCAGCGAGAAAGTCGATGAATGCCCGTACCTTTAAGGACAGGTACTGACGGTTCTGATACGCGAGAGTAATCTTGAGCCTTGGAAGATCCCAGTCATCCAGGATGGGCACGAGTCTGCCGGCGATCACGTCGTCATGAATGATGTAGGTCGGCTGAATGAGAATTCCCAAGCCGTTAAGCCCGGCTTGGCGGATGACTTGACCTTCATTTGAATCCAGCAACCCTTCGATTTTTATGGAGCGGCATGTAGACGCCTTCGTAAAAGCGAGTTCATACGGATTGTTTGCCAACGTATATATCAGGAAGTGGTGCCCGGATAGTTCATCGAGCGTTTTTGGCGTTCCATGCCGGTCCAAATACTCTGGTGAGGCAGCGAGGATACGCCGCGTCTCCGCAAGCCGCCGCGTAACAATCCCGGAATCTGCGTCGTGCTCACGCGTTCGGATGGCGACGTCAATCCCGTTCTCAATGATGTCAAAGTACCGATTCGCCGCAGTGATCGACACCGAAATATTCGGGTGCCTCCTGGTAAATTCGGGCAGCAGCGGGGCGATGATCTGCGCACAAAACGAAACCGACGCCGTCACCCGCAACGTGCCAACAGGGCTAAGCAACGCGGAACTCACCAGCGACTCTGCCTCCTCCATTTCAGAGGAAATGTTGAGGCATCTCCGATAGAACTCTTCACCTACTTCAGTAAGGAAGAGGCGCCGGGTGTTTCGCTCGACCAGGCGTGCGCCAAGCCGCTGCTCAAGGTTTACCAGATGCCGGCTTCCGGCCGACGACGACATCCCAAGTGTTTCTGCTGCCTTGGAAACGCTGCCGAGCTCGGCCGTTTGCAGGAACAGTTGCACCTCCATCCATTTGTCCACTCTTATCTCCTGTTTCCCGTCAGGCGGCATGATGTTTCCCGCTAGCGAGCTTTTTCATCAGTTTCGGAACAGCTATATTCTGACTCAAAGAAGACATTCATTGGAGACATCATGCAGAACGTTGATGAGGACACGATCACCCAGATTGTGCTGGCACGACATGCCAACGCCGCTGACGGTCGTCTCCGGCAGATCATGACAAACTTGGTGCAGCATCTGCACAGCTTTGCGCGCGACGTCGAACTGACTGAAGAGGAGTGGTTCAAGGGAATTCAGTTCCTGGCCGACGTCGGCCACATCACCGACGACAAGCGCCAGGAGTTCATTCTCTTGTCGGATACGCTCGGTCTCTCGATGCTCGTGACAGCGCTGAACAACCGGAAGCCGAAAGGCTGTACCGAGTCCACCGTGTTCGGTCCATTCTTTGTCGAAGATGCACCAGAGTATAAAAATGGCGACAACGTCGCTAACGGCGCGAAAGGCGAGTCGTGTTTCGTAAGCGGAAAAGTGACAGGACTCGACGGAAAGGCGGTTGCTGATGCGCGTATCGAAGTGTGGCAAGCCGATTCAGACGGCTTCTACGACGTGCAGTATGAGGGCCTAGCCGGCAGTCAAGGTCGCGGAATGCTGCGCAGCCAGGCAGACGGGACTTTCCATTTCAGGTCCATCACAGCGGAATCCTATCCTATCCCGCACGACGGACCGGTCGGGCGCATGTTGCAGGCTCTCGGTCGGCATCCTTGGCGTCCTGCGCACCTGCATTTCATGATCGAGGCGCCAGGCTATGAGCGCCTTATCACGCACGTCTTTCGCTCCGGCGATGAATACCTGAATTCCGACGCGGTATTTGGCGTCCGGTCGTCATTGATTGTCGACTGGGACCATCACGAGGCAGGTCAGGCACCTGATGGCAGCGAAAGTGCGACGCCGTTCAGCTCGCTCGACTTTACTTTCGTGCTTAACCGACTGAATGCAAACGCGGCCGCTGGCGCCGCTACGTCCAAAGTCGTGTCTGCAACTGCCTGACGCTCTGTCGTCTCAGACAAAAGCGGCCAGAACAAAACCATGCCGCTAGGGTGTGTTGACATTAGACGAGCCATATGAAGGCTGCAGCCAAGGCGACAAACGAAGCAAATCGCTCAGACAGTTTGTCGTATCGCGTGGCGACGCGGCGAAACTGCTTGATGCGCGCGAAGAACCGTTCGACCAGGTTACGGGACCGATAGAGATGCTTATCCAGAGGGCGTTGCACGAGCCGGTTTGCGCGACTCGGGATGACCGCTTGAACATCGAACGTGTGCAGATGTTCGATCAGTGCATCCGTGTCATATGCCTTGTCGGCCGCCACACTATCGGGCTTCAGATCGCCCAGCAATGGCAGAGCTTCAGGGCTGTCACCTGCCTGACCACCCGTCAAACGAAATTTCGCCAGCATGCCCAGGCCGTCAACCAGCGCATGAATTTTCGTACTGAGTCCACCTCGCGAGCGACCCAGCGCCTGATCACCTTTTTTTGGGAGCCCCAGCAGCGTGCTGATGAGCGCGAACAATGGTGCTATCGATGAAGACTTCCTCGAAATCTGCATCGGCGGCCAGCTCGGCAAATACCGTGTGCCATACCCCGGCACGTGACCATCGACTGAAGCGCTTGTACACGCTGTTCCAAAGGCCAAACTCCTCAGGCAAATCGCGCCACGGGCTACCGGTACGGGCGATCCACAGCACCGCCTCGACGAAATCCCGATTGTCGGCAGCGGTTCGTCCTCGATCGCCGGATTTACCCGGTAGCTGTAATGCAACGCGCTCATATTGGTCGTCTCGCAACATCTTCCGCACCATCTCTGTCTCGCCCAAAAGACAGGATGTAAACAGCTTTCCGGCAAAGTTAAGGAAGGTCTGCAAAAGTCCTGGCATTGCGTTGCTGCTGAGCTATCCTGGAAGCAGAGCCAATTAGGTGGGGAGCAGTGTAATGACGCAACTTGGTCTTGGTCTGGATCTGTCAACGAAGCGCACGCGCAAGCGGGAATTTCTCGATGAGATGCGACGCGTTGTGCCCTGGTTGAAGCTGATTGCGCTGATCGAGCCGCACTATCCCACGGGCAAAACCGGTCGGCCGCCGTTCCCGATTGCGACGATGCTGCAGATTCATTTCATGCAGCAATGGTTCGGTCTGTCAGACCCTGCCATGGAAGAGGCACTCTATGACGTGCCGCTGTATCGCGAGTTCGCGGGTCTCGACGGCGGGATGGTCCGCTTGCCGGATGAAAGCACGATTCTCCGGTTCCGCCATCTGCTGGAAACGCACGGTCTGGCGGTGCAAATGCTGGCGCTGGTCAATGAAATCCTGACGGAGAAAGGCCTGATGCTTAAGGCTGGGTCGGCAGTCGACGCCACCCTGATCGCCGCGCCCAGTTCGACAAAGAATGGCTCCGGCACGCGCGATCCTGAAATGCAATCAACGCAGAAAGGTGGCAACTGGTACTTCGGGATGAAAATGCATATCGGCGTGGACGCCGATTCGGGCCTGGTCCATACGGTCATTGGAACGGCGGCCACAATGTTCACGACATTACCGTAGCCCAGACGTTGCTGCATGGTGAAGAAACGGATGTGTACGCGGACGCCGGATATCAGGGTATCGAAAAGCGTTGTGAGCCTGAGGCGGTGCGTTGGCATGTTGCAATGCGACCGGCAAAGCGCAGGAAACTGGATCTGAGTGATTCGTTGGACGCGATATACGATCAGATCGAACGCCTGAAGGCGGGTATTCGGGCCAAGGTCGAACACCCGTTTCGCATCCTCAAGCGGCAGTTCGGTTACATGAAGACGCGCTATCGTGGTTTGCCGAAGAACATCGCCCAGATCACCACGCTGTTTGCTTTGGGCAATTTATGGATGGCTCGCAGAGCTTTGCGCAAAGCTTGAAACACCGGGCCGATGAAGGCCATATGTCTGGTTGGAGCGCTCCGGAGCGCGGAAAACCCCTCGCAATCAGCTCACCAACAAAGATCTGAACGCCGAGGTTGCGCTCGATGTGAAAGGTAACGCTTCAAAGCTAGTTGTGCAGAGCTTCCTTAACAGTGCGGCCTGAAAGGCTGTCGCTTAATGTCAACACACCCTAGGGGATTGCTCAAAGAGATTGACATCCCAGCCGACCGCGCGAAGCGCTGTCGTGGTGAACAGGCCGCTAAGCGAGCCGCCGATAACAGTAGCCCGAGGTTGGGCTGCATGGCCCATGTTGCGCTCCTGATAGCTTTGTCGGGGGCGATAGGGTGGCGCTCGACTGATTCCCTGCCCCCGCCGTCGCCTAACCCGTGCGCCCGGATTCGAAGAGAAACCACGTGCGGCGTTCGGCCTCGTCGATCCATTGCTCCAGCAAACTCGCAGTCGCCACGTCGCCATACTCGTCACACAGTGCATGCGTGCCTTTCATGTACCGTGCTAGCGACATGTTGTCCTCGCGTAGTTCAGCGAGCATATCAGGCGGCGTGACGAAATCGGCGTCGTTATCGAGGATGCGCTGCAGTTTCACGCTATGACCCATGGAGCGGATAGTCGTGCCGCCGATCTTGCGCACACGTTCGGCGATTGGGTCCGTAGTAGCGAAAATCTGGTCCGACTGCTCATCGAGCAGCAGGTGATAGTCGCGGAAGTAAGGACCGGACATGTGCCAGTGGAAATTCTTGGTTTTCATGTATAACGCCATCGTGTCCGCGAGCAGGGCATTGAGTTCGGCGGAGATGTCGCGTGTCGCCTCTTCGGAGAGGGCACTGGGCGTGTTCAGCGGTGCCTTTCTTCGTTCGGCAACGTTCGTGAGATCGTTCATGCATGGCCTCGACAAAAATTCGGGGTGGTCCCAGGCTCGCTGCGAAACTTTTCGCCTGAGCGGATGTGCAACTGAAACTGCGTCGACGCGGAACCGGCCTTTGCCGGATGTCACCGTACGAAAGCTCAACCGGATAGGCCCAGTGTATGCCTCGGCCGGCGGAAAGAAGCGGGGTTGGCAAGGTTAATTGTTCTGAAGAAGCGCACCGTTCTAGCGAGACGTTCCGCGTGTGCAACGATTTGATTTGTATGAAACGGCGAATCCGTCCGACGCACGGCCGCTCTACGCCGCTACATAGCGTGAACTCAGTCTCGTTCTCTTAAGAGAAATTAAGCTTTGGTCAAGAATTTTTATGGCAGAACTCGGTAGTATTGGGTGCACATAACCAGGGCAGGCAATCTCCTTGGTGCAGCGCGACGAAGATCGCAATAAAACCACGTGCTGCCGAGCAGCATGCCGGCATAGTCGCTGCGGATCGGCTCGCCACGAATCGCAGCGTTCGGCATGGTCATGAGCAGGCAGCCAGCTGAGCTGTCTCTGTATATCTGTAGGAATGCAGATCATGCAGCGGCGCGGGGAAATTCGCGTATTTGAGGAGTCGTTTCACTTTGGACAAGACCAGTGAAGAGCCGATGTTGTCCGCGCGGCCAAAGGTGATCGCGATTCTCGCGCTAGTGGCGTTTGCGCTGCTGCTAGCCGCCGTTCTGGCCTTTGCATTTGTGAAGGGTGAGCGCAGTACAGACGACGCCTACGTGACCGGTCACCTGCACACCATTTCGTCCCGGGTGAGCGGTACGGTGCAAGAGGTGCTGGTCGACGACAACCAGTTTGTCCGTGCCGGTCAGGTGCTGGTGCGTCTGGATACACGTGATTTTGACGTGCAGGTCGCACTGCAGCGCTCCCGGGTGGAGCAGGCCAGATCGGAGCAGGACAGCGCGCGTGCGCAGATCAGTCAGACTGAAGCCGCAATTGCCGCCGCCACCGCCGACGCTCGCAAGGGCGACCTGAATTTTGCGCGTGCCCGCGAGCTGACTGCAGAAACACCGCGGGGCCTCTCGCAGCAGGATTTCGATGCCGCGGATGCCGCGCGTACAACAGCGCATGCGCGCGTGCAACAGGCCACCGCTCAGCTCGAAGCTGCTCAGGCAGGTTTGCTGGCGGCGCGGGCGCTGGAATCGCAGAGCGGTGCCAACCTGCGCGACGCATCGCTGCAATTGACATACACCAACATCATTGCGCCGACCGATGGATACGTGGGAAAAAAGACTGTCGAAACGGGCCAGCGCCTTGTGCCTGGCCAGCCGCTGTTGACGGTGGTCGAGGCAGACGTCTGGGTAGTGGCGAATTTCCGGGAGACGCAGTTGAGGCATGTCAAGGTGGGCGATTCGGTGGATCTGCACATCGACGCGATGCCCGACACGCCTTTCCATGGACACATCGACAGCTTCGCACCGGCCACCGGCGCGCAGTTTGCATTGTTGCCGCCGGACAATGCGACCGGCAACTTCACGAAGGTGGTCCAACGGGTGCCCGTGAAGATACGCTTTGACAGCCTGAACGACCCAGGCTATCGGATCAGACCTGGGTTGTCGGTCACGGCAACGCTCGCGTCACAAGAGAAGTTGCGATGAGCGGGCGTGTCATGCTGCTGACCTTTTGTGCGCTCGCGGCATGCAGCGTTACACCGCAATCGCACACGCCGCTTGCGTTAGGCGACGCGCCGCTTCGCCACGCTACCGTCACGCAAACGGCTGCAATCCCAGACGGCGCCTGGCCCGCACTGTTCGCCGACCCGCTGCTGGTCAGCCTGATCGATGCCGCGCTGGCGAACAACTACGAGATTGCATCGGCCAACGCGCGCATTGCCCAGGCTCGTGCGCTGGTCATGGCCAGCGACGCCTACCAGACGCCGACGGTCGGTATCAATCCATCGCTTTCGCGCAATCGTGTCTCCGGCACAGTGGACGATGCGTTACCGAAGCGGATGCTGCGAACGTGGGCGTTACCTGTCGATGCCACGTACGAGGTCGACCTGTGGGGGCGTCTCAAGGGACAAGCCGATGTGGCGCGCGAGGATGCGCTAGCAGCACAGGCGGATGCGGCCGCGGTGCGCTTGCGCGTTTCGACGGAAGTGGCGAGCGACTATCTGACCTTGCGCTTTGTCGAACAGGACAGTGCCGAGTTGCGGCAGGCCATCCAGCTCAGACAGGCCGCGTTGCGACTGGTGCAGCGCCGCGTTAAGGCAGGTGCGGCCAGCGACCTCGACGCGCTGCGCGCGGCGACCGAGATGAACACGGCAAACGCGGACCTTGCCGAGAGCGAGCGTGAACGTGACAATCTCGTCGATGCGCTCGCGGTGCTCACAGGGCGCTCCGTTAATGATCTGACGATCGGCCCCGGGCTTGCTCCGATCGCGTTGCCGGATATTCCGGTCGGTTTGCCGTCGGCGCTACTCGAGCAGCGTCCGGACATTTATGCCGCGCAACGTCGGCTGGACGCAGCGTCTTTGCAGATCGGCATCGCCCGGACCGCGTATTTGCCGACCCTTACACTCACGGCGGACGGCGGTTTTGCAAGCCGCGACCTGAGCTCGTTCCTGGACCGTAACAGCTCAGTGTGGGGCCTCGCCATTAGCGCGGCGTTGACGCTGATCGACGGTGACCGACGTCGTGCCGTGGTTGAGTCCGCGCAAGCGGGTTATATGATCGCGGACGCCAATTCCAAAGCGCTCATGCTTGACGCCCTGCGACAGGTACAAGATGCGCTGAACGATGTCGCGGCGCAGCGGCTGCGCATCGCCGCTTATGAGCAGGCGGCCTCGACGTCGGCGCAAGCAGCCCGGCTGTCGCGTAGCCGCTACGAACACGGTTATGTCGACTATTTTGAGGTGGTCGACTCCGACCGCGAGGCGCTGTCCATTCAACGTGAGTTGATCCACAGCCGCCAGGCGCAGGCGGTCGCGACTGTCACTTTGGTACGGACGATCGGCGGCGGATGGACGCCCATTAGCGGAGCACGTCCGGGAATGGAGAAAGCCGCGCGGAGCGATTAAGGATGCCAGGTGACATCGGTGAATGTTGACTGGTGGTTTCAGCGTATCCAATCGCCCTCGCCCTGATCTTCGACCTGAACCTCCTGTGAATACTTCACTGTTCCTCGCTGGTCGGAATGACAGAATTAAGCGCGCTCGCCAGAATCATCGCGTCAGCGTTGGCCGGCGTTATCTTGCACCTGTAAGGTTTTTATATCTCATCCCCGCTGAGAATTGGCTTGCCACTTAGCGCGCATTCACCGCTTCGTCGCGCAACGCACGAACGCCATATTTGTCCTCCGCAGCAGCAGGAAGTTGGGGCTCGCCATTCAAGTATTGCGGTGTCATTTGTGGGGCGCTCGGAAATGCTGATCGTCACAGGACAGCGGGGGCCATGAGCAGCAGCGGATGTCCGCCCGCGAGCAGTCGCCGACGGCGGCAGGTTTGACACTGAATTTTGATCCTCTGGGCTCGCGATCGAATTCGCCTGCAGCAGTCGAATTGTTTCTAACCATGGATCGTGCATCATTCGGCTCGATAGCATGCTGGCGCCCCATAGGATGAGGAAAGAAATCGGCGCGTGGCCGTGCGTTCGACCGGGGTGTCATTGCGCGCTCAGTGACGTTCGTGCGGACAACTAATCAGCAAACGTCAGACATGACGTGTGTGTTGGCCTCCAATAAGTTTGATCGATAGCCACGCGTTACCCAAATTAAAGCTTGTTAAATTCCAGGAATTCCCAAGGGGCGGGGCAGAGATGCTTACGTCATCCGGGAAGTGGGCTGCCAAGCCCGAATCCGGCCGCGAGCTGTGGACCTTTCTGAAGCAGGGGCGCGACCGCGATGCTCCGGGCCGCGGCCCAGTCAGCGAGGTGTTGACCGACATCGCCGCTGTTTGCGGGCAGGAACTCGGCAAGGGACACTGCGTCGTCAGCTGCTTTGGACGTGCCTGAGCCTGTGTGCGGTCGAAGCGTGCAGGCTGCGTCGCCGACCAGCGCTACCCGGCCCTCGACAAAAGCGGGGCTTAGCGCATCGAAAATGGCTTGTACGAACGGCGCTTTCGTTGCGAGCACGAGTTGGGCCAAAACGGTGGGCAAACGTCGGGACGCGAGACTGGTGAGGTCGGCCAGCGATGCCGCCGCGAGCTGTCCTGCACTGACTGATGTGTGATGCTTGCGCCCGGCGTAGTCGGTCAAATGCCGTTGCAGTTCCTCGGCGTCAGGTTCGTTGCGATACCAGAGCCAGTTGAAGCGCCGCTTGCCCGGCGCCAGCGAGCCGTCGAGAGCAGGAATCAGGAATGCCATGAAGAGCTCGCCGGGCTGCCGGTGCAACGTCATGTTTTCTACCAGCGTCGAGATATCGGCGGGGTTAAAGGTGGCTTCATCGACAATGCCACGCCATGCGATATAGCCTGCGAACGACGCGTGGTAGTCGGGAAAGAGCAGGGAGCGCAGGCGCGAGCCGGTTCCGTCAGCAGCGATCAGGACGTCCGCACGCTCTGTCTGTCCATCGTCGAAATGGAGGTCGACACCGTGCTCGTCCTGGTCAAAGCCTGCAACTTCGCGCCCGTAGCGAATCCGCTCTGCCGGCAGCGTGCTGCACAGGGAGCGATAGACCGCGTCCCACGACGAGAAGGGCAACATCTCGGGTTCGTCGTGGGTGACGGAACCGCTGACATCGATCCAACGCCGGCGATGTGTTGGCACGCTGATCATGTCGCGACAGTAGTGACCGTGATTCTCGAGGAAGCGCAGCATGCGCCGCAACACCACCACACCGCCGCCCTGACCACGTAACGCATGCGCAGAGCGCTCGTAGACGAGCACGTCATGTCCGGTGCAATTCAGCGTGAGGGCTGCGGCAAGCCCTGAAATCGAACCGCCTGCGATTGCAATCTTCATGTCGGGTATCTTGTTCAATGTCGTCGCGTTAGCCCTCGATCTGCCTTCTTGTGCGGTCTAATGATACTTCGCGCCGGGTAAGGCGTTACCTCTGAAAACCCGATACCCGACGGTCGTATAGATGAGGATGATCGGCAGGATCACGACCGCTCCCACCAACGCACGGCAAGAAAGCGGGCAAGGCCGATGCTCATCGCGGGAAAGACGATGTGGAAAGAAACCGTGAAAGCAAATTGCAGTCTCGAGAGATCGAGCGCGCCGGGATTCACCGTCGTGGGCTTCGGTGGACGCGGGCCGGCTCGGTCGTAGGAGCGATACCGTTGCGCCTGTGCAAAGTGCACCTCGGTAGGGGTGTCGATGGTACGCATTTTTAATGCCTCCAACTTTGAACGGCGAAAGCAGCGCAGCGTAGTTGAACGTTCTGAATTTTGCGTGAAACGGCCGACCGGCTTGCTGTTATCGCCAGACGTGACTGGCGATGCCGCCTGCGATCGAGCAATCACAGGCGAAGGGGTCTAGCCTCTACATGCTGCGCGCGATTCTGAGCGGACGCGGCGATGAGACTGTCGAACTGGTCAAGACCAACCTGCGCTGAGGGGCGGCTAATGGACCGAGGGGAAGCCGTCGAGGCACGCAACGCGGCTTCGACGGCGTGGCCTCATGCGAGGCCGAGATGTGTCTTGAAGAAGCTGGCGGTGCGGCCGTTGGCCAGCGCCGCTGCCGCCGCATCGTATTTGGTCCCGTTGTGCCGCGAAAAAGCGTGTGCGCTGCCTTGGTAGGTGAATATCTCTACGTTGGGCATTCCAGCGACTGAGTCCTTGATTGCTTTCTGGGCGTCTCTGGAGATGTATTCGTCCTCGGTACCGAAATGCATGATGAGCGGTGCGGTCACATTCGGCGCTTCGGCCAGGAACTGTTCGGTTCTGCCACCGTAATAGCAAACCGCCGCATCGACGTTGGATCGCGCAGCGGTCAGGAACGTCATCAGGCCGCCAAGGCAAAAGCCGACCACACCGACCTTGCCTGTTGCGCCTGGGAGCGTTCGCGCTGCCTGCACCGTTGCGACGATATCCGGAACGCCTTGATTGACATCGTAGGCCTCGTAGAGCTTGCCCGTCTTGTCCCAATCGGTCTTGTCCGATAGCTGGACATTCGGTGCCTGGCGCCAGAACAGATCAGGACAGATGCCGACGAAGCCGAGTGCGGCCAGTTCGTCAGCAGTTTGTCGCAAGTCGGGATTGACGCCAAATATTTCCTGCAGGATCACGACTGCCGGTGCGGGTTGCCGGGCAGGGCGCGCAACGTACGCTGAAAATGTGCCATCTGGAACCGTGATAGAAAGAATTTCGCTCATTCTTATCTCCACTGTCGAGTTAGATGCCGGCGCGCGCACCGAGCAACGTGGCATGTATGCGCGATGTCGCGCTGAGCAATGCCAAAAAGCAGCGCGCAGTGGGTCATGTCATCACACTGAGCTTATTCAATCGCGTCTCGTCGGGCGCGATAAAAGATCTGAATCATTCTGAACGGGCACGAGCACGACGCAGATTGGTTCACAGAAAGTCTCCAGCCTGCGCACGTCCAGTCATGGTGGATGAACAACCACCGTCATAAAGTCTGGAAGCGGTCGTAGAAGTGAATTCCCTCCATCGCGGGGGGGGCCTCTCCCTTTTCGGCGGCTTCGAGCAGGCCCCCAAAAAATCGGATCATTCGGTAAGCCATAGGACGTGTAGCGCATCAAGTTACGTCGCAAGAGACTGATACTACATGAGTTTTCCGGCCGTAGAGGTCATTTCTGTATCCACGCTATTCGGAATTTGCGGAACGCAGAGCGCGAGGCGGCGCCAAAGCCGGCCAATACATTGCCCGCTTCAGGGCAATGAAGCGATTAACCCGACGGGATTCTTTGTGCAACCCAGCAAGTGCATATCAATCCTGCCCGACTTTGATAGGAACTGAAAATCATGCATTGGATCATTTTCTGCACCGATAAGCCCGGTGCCGTGGCCCTTCGCGAAGCCAACACTCCGAAGCATCGCGCGTATCTGGAGAGCGGGCCGATCACGCTTGTCACATCCGGTCCATTAGTGGACGACGCAGGAGAGAACAAGATCGGCAGCTTCTTTCTTGTGGAAGCGCAAACACGCGGCGAAGTCGAGGCATTCAATCGCAATGACCCGCTCTTCGCAGCCGGGCTTTGGGACGAAGTCAGGATTCACCGTTTTCATCGCCGGGTGGGTTAAACGATTGACAACCGGCGTGCGCCGATGAGCCGCGAGATGCGGCGCCCCCTGTTTGACGATGTCGTCCAATCCTGTAACGGGCGCCGTGCGGTGTCGAGCGCCTCCCGTATCGATTCATACCCACCTGCCGACAGAACCGGCGCTTGATACGTCTGATCCGTATCGAGAGAGGCGGAGTGCGCCTGTATGGCGTGCCAATCGTTCAAGGCGTCCCACACCATGTTGTGCGTGACTTGTCAAACACGACGGGATTAATCGGACTCAGCGGTAAATGCGCGGGCTTTCCGGCTATGGCGCTCGAGCGATATAGACGTAGGCCTCAGTTTGAGACGGGGCGAGCAGTCATGCCGCGCGGTAGCAAAGAGGAGACAAGGGTGAAAGTCAATATTCCGTTTCAAATTCGAGGAGACACACCAATGGCTAGAGGGTGTTAGGCACTTTTGTTAAGGGTTGCAAAGTGAACAAGCATAAGCACGGAGAATACGACGAAATGCAAACCAGCCAAGGTTTCGGGCAATCGTTCGTAGTCTCTGGCCAGTCGTCGGAACCGGTTGAGCCAGCCGAAGCTGCGCTCGACCACCCAGCGGCGCGGCAACAGCACGAAGCCCTTCTTCGCCTCCGGCAGCTTGATTACCTGAAGCTCAATCCCTTCGTCGAGTGCCGCCTGCGCAGGCTCTTCGCCGGTATATCCCTGATCGGCGAACGCCACCTTGACCGTCTGGCCCGTGGCCTGCTGAACCTGACGCGCCAGTTCTCCGACCTGCGCGCGTTCCTGTTCGTTGGCCGGCGTAACATGCACAGCAAGCAACTGCCCCAAAGTATCAACCGCCATGTGGACCTTACTGCCGCGTTTGCGTTTGTAGCCGTCGTAACCGGCGCGAGGCCCACTCTCGCATGTCGACTGCAGGGTCCGCCCGTCGAGAATGACCGCGCTGGGTTGACCACGGCGCTCCTGTGCGATCCGGATGATCGAACGCAGGTCATTCACCATCGCCTCGAAACAGCCTGCCTGAATCCAGCGTTGCGTCTGCTGGTAGACCAGTTCCCACGGTGGAAAATCATTGGGCAACAAACGCCACGGCGCACCCGCACGTACGATCCAGCGCAGCGCGTTGAACATCTCGCGCAGTTCGTAGCGGCGCTGCGGCGCGTCTTTGTTCATCAAGGTCAGGTACGGAGCGGCGAAGTACCACTCTTCATCCGACACATCCGTTGGGTATGGCCTGCGGTTTTTCATTCCGCCAGGATACCAGGTCTAACTCAAAGTTCCTAACACCCTCTTCTATGGGGAACCGAAAGTCAAGCCCGGTTCACGATAAACATTCTGTTATGCGAAGTAAACCTCCTTGTCCGGTCTCTACGGCCAGCCTGCGTGGTCACCTACCATGACCAGACGCAGGCTGGCCGTAGAGACCGTTGCGTAAAGGACGATATCGACGCTCATCGCGCACACCTTGTTGCAGCCTGGCATGTCAATGTCATTCAGGTCAGGGTGTCTGTTGACCGGTCAGTGCCAGGTCGACCTTCTATCCGTGCCGGCCTGACAGGCCGGTCACCTCATGCCGCATGCGCGAAGCGCTGGAGCTACCCTGTTACCGACGCGCCCCATCTAGGGAAACGGCCACCCGCAGTGGGTAGCCCGAGGGTGTTCCGGGCGCGTTGACCTTTACATGCTGTTGCTGCATCCGATGTCATTCAGTCATTCAGGCCCTCACGGTGTTGACGTCGCGCGGCTTGAGTATCGCGCCGACGGGGATCTCGCCGTGCTCGAGATAACGCCACAGGGCGATCGCCAGACGGCGTGTGAGCGCAACGATACCGATGCGCCGCATCCGCTTGCCGGTACCGGCAAAGCGCTCGTTGAACCAGTGGCTGAGCTGGCTGCCGGGCTGCAGGCGCAGCCAGCTCCAGGCGAGCTCGACCATCAGCCAGCGACATCGCCGGTTGCCCGCCTTGCTGATACCGAGTTCAACCTCGCTGGTGCCGCTGGCGTACGGCGTGGGCGTCAGGCCCAGACAGCCGGCCACTTCGCGGCGGTTGCGAAACTGCCGCCAGCCGAACAGTTCCCTGACGAGCGTCCACGCACTGCCTGCACCGATGCCGGCAAGCTGTGCGAGCAGCGCCATGCCGGGATGTGCGCCGCTACGCACCTGCCGCTCCTGCTGCACTTCGAGCAGGCGGATCTGCTGGTGCACCAGCGCGAGCCGCTCACATTCGCGGTCGATCTCGGCGCGCAGACCGGGCGCCAGCAACTCGCGCTGACGGGGCCACCAGTGCGTCCAGATGCGGCCGCCGACAGACCGGACCCGAAGGTTGTGCAGTACCAGCAGGGAGCGGATCCGGTTGGTGTGCGCGGTCTGCTCTTTGCGCAGGCGTTCGAGCTCGCGGTGCAGGCGCCGGTCGTCCTCCTGCCCGGGCGTGGGAATGCGTGCCACCGCCCACACGCGCCGCTCGCCCGCGTAATAGCGCATGAGCATCGACAGCAGCTTGTCGCTGTCAAGCCGGTCTGTCTTGGCGCGACGCGCACGGCGGTTCACCTCGATGCTGGCCGAATCCACCACGAGATTGACGATGCCCTGTTCAGCCAGCCAGCGGTGCAGCCAGAAACCGTCGCGGCCAGCTTCATAACAGCTGTAGACGGGTGCGTCGGCGCCGAGATGGCAACGCGCCCTGGCGTTGGCGATGGCGGTGAGAACCGCCGTGGTATCACCGGCGGCGACCGTACAGCGGCTGGGCGCGCGCTGGCCATCACCCAGTGAGAGCTTCCAGTTCTTCTCGCCCAGTTCAAAAGCCATGTACAGGCGGCCACCTGCCGTCGTATTCTGCCCACGGAGGGCTGTGTCAGGCGTATCCATTTGCGTACTCCTCCGGAGAAAACGAATGTGCAAGTCCCGTTTTACTCCAGTCGGGCTTTCTGTCGCTGCCCTCCCACATAGCATCTAGAAGCGCCTTCGAACGAGGCTTTGTGGGTCCGGTAGCGCGGGCAGTACTGGTCGTCGGCGTCCTGCTGTGCGCCGCGGTGATCGCACACGCCGACGACCTGACGGCACGTGTCACAACACTCACGACACAACGCTGCGCAGCCTGTCACGGCGTCGACGGAAACAGCACAGTCGGGACCTACCCACGCCTTGCAGGCCAGTATCCGGAGTATCTGTACAAGCAGATCACACAGTTCAAGGGCGGCCCGGGTGTACTGCCGTTGCGGCACAACGAGATCATGCAGACCATGGTGAAAGACCTCTCGCTGGACGAGATGAAAGCACTCGCGACCTTCTATGCAGCGCAAAAGCTCGCGTCGGGTGCGGCTTCAAACGCAGCGCTCGTCGATGCCGGAGCGCTTGTCTATACACATGGCGGCGCGAACGGCGCGCCAGCGTGTATTTCATGTCACCGTGCAGCGGGAGGCGGTATCGAGCCTGACTTCCCGCGTATCACCGGCCAGCATGAGGAATATGTCCAAACGCAACTCCACGCCTGGAAGAGCGGAGAGCGCGGGGGTAGGGGGAAGCTGATGAGTCTGATCGTTCCGCTGCTGAGCGACGACGAGATTGTCGCTGTGTCCGCGTATGTAGCAGCACTGAAGCAATGAAAATATGGACGATCTGACAAACCGACGCTATTTTTGATAAGGTGTCCTTCTGAAGTCGGCCATATAGTGAGTTCGACGATAGATGCAGGCGACGAAGGGGCCGTTGGCGAATTCAGGCAGATCAGTTCGGCCCGGTTGTATCTCAATACTTGACTCACGCTGAGCTTGTCAATTCAACGCTGTGGGATGTCCTGATGCCATACGCACGATAGTGACGTCCCCCGATGCGGTTTTAGAGTCCGTAAGCCGGGATTCAAGGCTTGTCAAGTGTCCGTATTCGATACAGGAAAGACAGGCTCGATGACGGAGAGTGGGGGCATCGGCTGGCCGGAAGAGATGCCTCTTAAGTTGCACGACTCGGATGGAATGGAGGTTCGGCCAACCAAACAAAAGCCATTCGATAGCTGGGATGCGACTCAAAATGATTAGTATTGCAAATCAAAACGGTAATGAGACTGTGCGATTAGCAGAACAATGGAGACCAGGAATGTACAAGAGGATTATTACTGTTTTAGCAGTTTCTCTCGTGATTGGCGAAGCGCATGCACAATCGAGTGTCACCTTGAGCGGGATCATCGACGGCGGAATCAGCTTCACAAATGGCGTAGGTGCAAATGACAAGAATCAGTGGGCATATGGTCAGGCGAATCTGGTCGTCAGCCGGCTGATCTTCTCCGGGGTGGAGGATCTGGGCGGCGGGATGGCGACGCTATTCAAACTTGAATCGGGTTTCTTGCCGGGTGCCGGGAAGAGCACCAACTCGGGCCAGCCGACCTCGGCGGGCAGTTTCCTGTTCGACCGTGGTGCGTGGGTGGGATTGAGAAAGGATGACTTCGGGACGATCTCGTTTGGCCGTCACTACACCCCATTCGTCGAAGTACTTTATCGCACGGATGCCAGCGGCTTTGAGAATTTCGGCTCGGTGGCAAACACGGTCTTTCAGACCCGCACTGGCTTCAACGGCTTTCAATATACCTGGGCTAACAACTCGGTCAAATATCAGACACCGACGATCTACGGCCTCAGTGCCAGCGTGTTGAACAGCTTTGGCGGAACCGCAGGCGATTTCCAGAACCAGCGTGAGGTGTCGGCTGCGCTGTACTACGCGCTAGGGCCCGTATCCGCGAGCGCCGGTTATATCTCCGGCAACGACCCGACCGGGGCGACCGATCACACGGTGGCGAGGGCCTACACCGTATTCCTCGCCTATACAGGCAGTGCCTACAAGGTCAGCCTGAATTTCCAGAACTTCAAGGATCCAGCAACCGGAAGCAGCCAAGACTATTATTCGATCGGCGGCCGGTACGATATCACTCCGGCGTTCAGGCTTGTTTCGGACTATACGTATCTGGCGGACAGGGTGAGCTCCGAGCGCAACGGTGCATTCTTCAAACTAGGCGTTCACTACCTGCTGTCGAAGTCGACGGATCTGTACACGGAGGCCGGGCTTGCCAGAAACAACGCCCAAGGCACGCTCGGTATTTCAAGCACTTCACCAGCTAGCGCAGGCATCAACCAGCGCTCGGTCGTTACCGGCATGATTCACTTCTTTTGACCGCGAGACGGAAACCGCCGCAGATGGTATCGACGTAGCGATAGAACGGAAGAAAGCTGACTCAGTAGAAAATCGCGGCATGGCGCCTGCGCCGACTACCCGCAATATCAGTTATGTCGCTACGTAACCTGCTCCATGAATCGATCGCTTAAGAGGAATTAAGCGTTCTACCATGCTTTTTATGAAACGACGGGGTAGCATCGGGTGCGTCTTGCTGCGCACTGGTTTTCCGGAGCATTGGGGAGCGCGCTCGCACAGAGCAGTGTGTTGTTTAATAACGTCATCGATGGAGGTGTGACGTACGTGAACAAGCAGTACGGCGGACTGGCAGGCGATCAATTCGGCTCGATCGCTTTCGGCAACCAGTCCGACTTCATGTTTGAGACGCTGACGCTCGGCCTGATCCCCGAAGCGGGTCCCATCGCGTGCTGGAATCTGGAGACTTGTGATGCCTATTCCACTCTTCGCGCTAGCGATTAGCGCCTTCGCCATCGGCACTACCGAGTTCGTGATCATGGGCTTGCTGCCTGAGGTCGCACATGACCTCGCGGTGTCGATTCCGTCTGCAGGGCTGCTCGTGAGTGGCTATGCGCTCGGTGTCGCAGTCGGCGCACCGTTGCTCGCGCTGATCACCAGAAAAATGCCGCGAAAACTTGCGCTGCAGTTGCTGATGGGGGTGTTCATCGTCGGCAATGTGTTGTGCGCGGTCGCATTGAATTACAGCGTGCTAATGGTCGCGCGCGTCGTGACCTCGTTCGCGCACGGGTCGTTCTTCGGCATTGGCGCGGTGGTCGCGGCGTCGCTTGTGCCGCAGGAAAAACGTGCTGGGGCGATCGCGTTGATGTTTACGGGACTCACGCTCGCGAACGTACTTGGCGTGCCGCTCGGCACGTTCATCGGACAGTTGTGAACCGCCCCGAGAATCGTGGAGGCTGGTTGGTTTAAGTTGATGCCGGCACAGCGATGGTATTGCTGAATTGCCGGTAGTAGTTTGCCTCAGCTTCAGCGGGCGGGATATAGCCGAGAGGTTCCATCAGCCGATGATGGTTGAACCAGGCTACCCATTCCAGCGTCGCCAATTCGACGGACTCACGCGTTTTCCACGGCGCACGACGATGAATCATTTCTGCCTTGTACAGCCCGTTGATCGTTTCAGCCAGCGCGTTATCGTAGCTGTCGCCCCTGCTGCCAACCGACGGCTCGATGCCTGCTTCGGTCAGCCGTTCGCTGTAGCGAATGCTGACGTATTGCGAACCTCTATCGGAGTGATGGATCAGTGTTCCGTCATTGTCCGGCCGTCGAGCGTACAGCGCCTGTTCAAGTGCATCCAGAACGAAGTCCGTGGTCATCGACGAGCTGACGCGCCAGCCGACAATGCGCCGAGCAAATACGTCGATCACAAATGCGACATAAAGCCAGCCCTGCCACGTCGAGACGTACGTGAAATCCGAAACCCAGAGCTGGTTCGGCCGGTCAGCCTTGAACTGACGGTTGACCCGGTCGAGCGGGCGTGGAGCCGATACGTCGGGGATCGTCGTGCGAACTCGCTTTCCACGCCTCACACCGCGCAAACCCTGTTGCTTCATCAGCCGCTCGACGGTGCAACGTGCCACCGCGATACCCTCCCGGTTCAACTGCTTCCAGACTTTGTCTGCGCCGTAGACCTGCATGTTGGCCTGCCAGACTCGCTTGATTTCCGGACTCAGAAACTCATCGCGTTTCGCTCGGGCACAGCGCCGCGACGGATCGCGAAGCTGTGCGGCATGACGCCGATAGCCAGACGGGGCAATCCGCAAGACCTTGCAGATCGACTCGACCCCGAAGGTGTCGCGATGCTGATCGATAAAGGCCTTCAGGACTTCAGGCGGCGGTCGAGTTCCGCCTGGGCGAAAAATGCGCTCGCCAGCTTCAGGATCTCATTGGCACGGCGCAGTTCCTTAACCTCACGCTCCAGTGCCTTGAGGCGCTCACGTTCCGACGTCGTGACGCCCTCACGCTCACCCCTATCAACTTCTTCTCGCTTGACCCATCCCAGCAGCGTCTGGCTCGTACAGCCGATCTTGGGGGCGATGGATTCGATCGCTGCCCACTGCGAGGGATACTCGCCCCGATGCTCTTGCACCATGCGCACAGCACGCTCGCGGACTTCAGCAGAAAATTTGTTCGACTTGTTCATAGCTCCATTTTCTCAAAAATTGGAGCCTCCACCAAATCCGGGGCGGTTCAGTTGTTCGGCTGGCGCGCGGCATTCTGGGTCGTAAGCGCGCTTGGTGTTGCGTCGCTTGCGGGTATCGCAGCACTGGTGCCGAACCGGCATGACACGGGACCGGTTGGGCTCGGCCATGAAGTGCGCGTACTAAAGGACCCGCAAGTGTGGGTGGCGCTCGGGATGACCGTGCTCGGTTTCGGCGGCGTGTTTGTCGTGTTCACCTACATCGCGCCGATTCTCGAGCAGGTGAGCGGTTTCTCGCCGCACGGCGTGACACTGATCCTCGTGCTGTTTGGCGTTGGGCTGACGGTTGGCAATACGATCGGCGGAAAACTGGCGGACCGCGCGTTGATGCCTTCGCTGATGGGGATTCTGGTGGCGTTGGCGGTGGTTATGGCAATCTTCGCGCGGACCAGCCATTCGCAGATCGCGGCGGCGGTAACCGTGTTCGTCTTGGGCATCGCAGCATTTGCGACTGTGCCACCGCTGCAGATGCGTGTGGTCGAGAAGGCGGCCGCGGCGCCGAATCTCGCTTCAACGTTAAACATCGGTGCGTTCAACGTCGGCAACGCAGGTGGCGCGTGGTTAGGCGGTCTCACGATCAGTCACGGCTACGGGCTCGATTCGTTGCCGTTGGTAGCGGCGGCTGTGACGGTCGCGGCGTTGCTGCTCGCCTGGTTCGCGGCGCGGATGGATGCACCTGCCACGACGGCGCAACGGGTGTGAAAATATGAATGAAACGAAAAAGCTTTGCGGTAATAGCCGCGCTGCAAGCAGATAGCAATGTGAAGACGCGAGGAGGCTTAGAGAACTTGGGAGATCAACGAGAATGATCACATTTTTTAATAAGGATTAGTTGGTGTAAGTCCCGTGTCCCTACCATCATTTCATGCGCAGTCTGTGCCATTGTTTGGCGCAGGTTTTCTGCGAGCCACTGTTAGTCATCAACGCATTCGGGGAAATATGATGCGACTTTCCATCTTTACCGTAACGTGCGGACTCGTAGCGTTACTCAGCATGAATCTGGCTTTCGCTCAGTCCGCCAGCGATGCCAATACAGCGCAACCTGCCGGCAGCACCAGCAAATCTGCGATCCGAGCACAGAACCGGCAACTGTCGAAAGCTGTCCGCCATGCGCTTTATGCGACGAAGGGTTTGACTTCCAGCAATATCGCCGTATTGGTTAAAGGCGGCGCGGTTTCTCTGGTAAGAACGGTGCCGGATAGCTCACAGATCCAACTCGCGGGTGATGCAGCCAAGCGGGTCCCTCAAGTGCAGTCGGTCGATAACCGAATTGTGCTAGAAGAAGAGGGCGCCCAGTAATCAAACGCGCGTCGCGATCTGGCGAGCACCAGATCCGCGACGATCGCGGGGCAAGCTTTGGATGTGGGCGCACCTCCCCATTGTGGACCGGCTATAGGGTCTTGCCCTGCAACACCGGGTTCTGTGCATACAGCGCAGCTAGCCAGTCGATGAAGATCTTGAGCTTCTTCGGTGGGTGCCGGTTCGGCGTGTAAAGCACCGAGATCGGGCGCGGTTTCGTATTGAAAGACCGTAAGATGTCCTGCAAGGTGCCGGCACGCAAGTGCGGTTCCACCAGGTACATTGACGTTTTCGCGAGCCCTAAACCTGTGAGCGCACAGGCGACGTAAGCGTCGGCGTCGTTCGCCGCGACGGCACCCCTCATCTGGACGGTCTTCGCCTCTCCGTTGACCAGAAAATCCCACATTCGCGCGCGGCCGGTATCGCTGGACACATAGTTCACCGCAGTATGCTGGTCCAGATCCTCGAGGGTTTGAGGCGTGCCGTGCTGGGCGAGATAGCTGGGAGACGCGCACGTGCATGTCGTCATGCTGCCGATACGCTTCGCGACCAGACCGGAATCCTCCAACGCGCCCACGCGCACGACGCAGTCGACTCCCTCGCCGACGATGTCGACCTGCCGGTCGGTGAGTCCCATCTCAACACTGATCTCCGGATACTGGGCGATGAATCCAGGGAGCGCGGGAATCACGATCCACTTGGCCATGGCAGTCGGAAAATTGACTTTCAGACGTCCTTTCGGAGCAATCCTGGCACTTGAAAGGCATGCTTCCATGTCGTCGATTTCGTTGAGTACAGCAACGCACCGTTGATAGTAGGCATGCCCGTCATCGGTTAGCGATACCTTGCGGGTGGTCCGGTGCAACAGCTTGCTTCCCAGATGATGCTCGAGCGTTTGCAACATCTTTGAGACCTTCGGCGGAGTCAGGCCGTACGAGTCCGCTGCCCGTGTGAAGCTCCCTGAGCTTGCCCCCGAAAAACGAATCCCTTGCTGAGCAGGTAAACTCAAGCAAGGAGAAGAACGATGACAGGCAAGGCAAAGCGGGCACAGTACACGCTCGAATTCAAGCTGGAAGCCGTGCGACTGGTCAAGGCCGGACAAAGCATGGCGGCCGTGGCGGCGACACTGGGTGTTGTTGAACAGACGCTGTACAACTGGATAAAGGCTGAGCGGGAAGGCAGGCTGGCGGGCGCTGGCACGAAGCCTGTGAGCCCAGAACAGATGGAACTGGCGCGGCTGCGTGCGGAAGTGGCTCGCCTGAAGATGGAGCGGGATATTTTAAAAAACCGCCCTACGCGCTTGCGCGCGCCCCTCATGAGTAGAAACTCCCGGGGAGTACACTCGATGCACGCAGAGACAGTGGCCGTAAGCTTCTTGGAGGTATGAACCCCGTCAAAAAACCTGGCCCAGGGGAAGCTGCGGACTCATCTGTGGCGGCGTCTTCGGGCGACCCCGTTTAGGAAATTGATCTATTCCGAGTCCCCGTCCTGCGCCTGATTATCCAGGAGGTGGGTGATGCCAAAAGACCGAACACGATCCAAGCCCTCAGGGTTGCCGATCATTCATCCGTTTGCAGCCGGTATTGATATCGGTTCACGGTTCCATGTTGTCGCCGTGAGTCCAGATCTGTGCGACGAGCCGGTGCAGACATTCCAGGCATTTACGAGCGATTTGCAACGCATGGCGGACTGGCTCGTCGCGACCGGCACAAAGACGGTTGTGATGGAATCGACCGGCGTGTACTGGGTCGCCGCCTACGAGGTGCTGGAGTCCCGGGGCCTTGAAGTCGTTCTTGCCAATGCACGCGAGGCGCGCGCAGTCCCTGGAAGAAAGAGTGATGTCAACGACGCACAATGGCTGCAGCGACTGCACGCGTGTGGGCTACTACGGGCAAGTTTCCGGCCTGGGCGCGACATCGCGGAATTACGCGCATACCTGCGTTGCCGCGAAAGGCATACTGACTATGCCGCCGCGCATATCCAGCACATGCAGAAAGCGCTGACCTTCATGAATATCCAGTTGCACCACGTGATCACGGATATCACGGGCGTCACTGGAATGCGGATCGTCCGCGCGATCGTCGCCGGCGAACGCGATCCAGACCGGCTGGCGGCGATGCGCGACGTCCGCTGCAAGGAAAGCCTTGAGACCATTCGTAGTGCACTGGTGGGCAACTACCAGCCCGAGCACGTATTCGCCTTGAAGCAGGCGCTTGCGCTGTATGACTTTTACCAGCGGTGTATCGACGAGTGCGATGTTGAGATCGAACGCGCTGTCGCGATTCTCAATATCGCTCACCCGATTCCGGATGCGCCGTTGCCGAAGGCGAAGCATCGCAGCAAGCTGCCCAGCGATCCCAACTTTGATGTGCGCACGGCCATGTACCAACTGGCGGGGACCGACCTGACGCAAATTCACGGCATCGGCCCATTCCTTGCACTGCGCCTGATTGGCGAATGTGGAACGGACTTGAGCCGATGGCCAACCGCCAAACATTTCACTTCATGGCTCACGCTTTCGCCCGGCTGCAAGATCAGCGGTGGCAAGGTGCTGTCATCGCACACGCGCAAAACAAGCAGTCGCATCACAGTCGCCCTGAGGCTTGCGGCGGTGACCGTTGGAAGAAGCAATACCGCGCTTGGTGCATTCTACCGGCGCCTCGCCGGGCGCATCGGCAACGCCAAGGCCGTGACCGCGACGGCGCGCAAGATCGCTGTCCTGTTTTATAACGCGATGCGCTATGGCATGGACTATCGCGACCCGGGTGCGGATCATTACGAGCAGCAGTACAGGGACCGCGTCATCAAACAGCTTCATCGCCGCGCGGCGCAATTTGGGTATTCACTGCAACCTCAGGACTCGCCAGCGTGAAGGTGTGTTTCTTAGGAAAGCCGCAGCGTACTTCGCGAAGGAGTCGATGTGAAGTGCGCGTTCATTGACCGGAATCGACACCACTGGCCAGTTTCAGTACTGTGTGAAGCGCTCGAAGTCAGCCCCAGCGGATATCATCAGCGCCAGCAACGCAGCGCCAAGGACAAGCCGCAAAGAGGCTACATGAGCAACGATGCCCTGCTCGCGCACATCAAGGCGATTCACGCGCAGGTCAAGGGCGAATACGGCTGGCCGCGCATGTGGAAGGAACTGCTCGCGCGCGGCGTGCGCGTGGGCAAGGAGCGGGTTCGCAAGCTGATGGCGCAGCATGGCATTCGTGCACGGCACAAGCGCAAGTACATCGCGACGACGAACTCGAATCACAACCTGCCGGTTGCACCGAATCTACTGGGGCGCGACTTCACGGCGTCGGCGCCGAATCAGGTCTGGACGAGCGATATTACCTATCTGGCGACAGCCGAAGGCTGGGTGTACCTCGCGGTCATCATCGACATGTTCAGCCGGCAGGTGGTGGGCTGGTCGATGCAGCCGCACATGAAAGCGGAGTTGGTCACAGACGCGCTACGCATGGCGTGGTTCCGGCGTCGCCCCGAGGCTGGTGTAATCGTGCATAGCGACCGGGGCAGCCAGTATTGCGGCGGCCTGTTCCAGGACACGCTGAAGGCCTACGGCATGCGCTCGTCGATGAGCCGACGCGGCGATTGCTGGGACAACGCGCCGACGGAAAGCCTGTGGGGTTCGCTGAAGGTAGCTCGTATGCATGGACGACACTTCACCACGCGGCGTGCTGCAATGGATGAGGTGATTGACTGGCTGAGCTTTTACAATGCACGCCGGTTGCACTCGACACTCGACTACGTCAGTCCCATGACATTCGAGAAAAACTGGTTCGCGGCTCAGCAGGGACGAGCCGCATAATTCCCTCGGTTATGGGATTCGCGGAACGGGGGCAAGGTCACCCCGCTTCGACGATTCGTACGAAGACTTTCATTGCGTTAAGCGTGTCCATATCTCCCGATCCTATTTGTCAAAGCATGGAAGCGCGGCAACGTTGTGACGGAGGGCACCCGAGGACAGGCAGTGCAAGCACGGTTAGCGTCTAGAGCATGATGATGTTCATGCTAGCGTCGCCGTCGATGGGTGTACTTAAGCGCTTCTAAAATTTCCTTAAGTTGCATTGCCCGCATCGGTACCACGGGCGTCTTGCAGAAAAAATGCTGCGGATTGCGAGGTAGCGAAGCAAGGCGAGAATGGGAACAGCCCACGCGTTGTTCCGTCTGAGGCAACTTTCTGTGGGACTCAATACAAGTCAACGTGAACTCAGCTCGTTAAGATGCACTGGACTGGTGCAGCGCAACCGGTGTGCAATCCAGCCATTGAGACGATGAAGATTAGGGTTCCGGGTAACTTCACTTAGGCCGGATTCGACGACCGGTGAATTACTTAGCGTGTCGTCTGGCACGTCTCGTTGGTCACCGCGTATGCATACGTTTGAAGACAGGAGGTTGCCGTGTTACGCATTGGTGATCTGGAAATTGACTTCGCACTGCGCGAAGTACGACGCGACGGCGCTCCACTTCGAGTGGGCTCGCGCGCTTTCGATATCCTGGAACTTCTGAACAACGCCAATGGCGAACTGGTGTCGAAAGATGAAATCCTGCGCGTCGTCTGGCCGAGAACCGTGGTGGAAGAGAACAATCTGCAGGTTCAAATTTCCGCGTTGAGAAAGGTCTTCGGTGCCAGCAGCCAATTGATCAGAACGGTTTCCGGTCGTGGCTATAAATTATTGCAATGCACCAACGTAGTCCGCGCGGAGCATGTGCGCGATACGCAGCCTGATGCTGCGCTGGTCACGTCCTTTGACGACTCGCAGGTCATATCAAACGGTAGCAACGTGCACCTCGTCGGGCGCGATCTGACGTTGGCGGAAGTGCTGACTGTGTTGAAACACCGTGAAACGGTGACGCTAGTCGGTACCGGGGGGATCGGCAAGACACGCCTCGCGATCGAAGCCGCCAGAAAAGCAGCCCCCGCGTTTCCCGACGGTGTCGTAGTGATATCGTTTTCATCGGTAACGGATGAACGATTTGCGCTCGACGCGGCGGCCGCCGGGCTGCGCATAAAAAACGCGAATGCACCGCTCTCGATCAACACAATCGTCGATGCAGTGCGCGGTAAGCGGCTGCTCATCGTGTTGGATAACTGCGAACACGTTGTTGGCAGCGCGGCGAACATTGCGTTGGCGCTGCGAAATTCCGGGCATGTCATCCTGGCGACGAGCCGCGAGCCTTTACGAATTCCCGATGAGACGCTGTATCCCGTGCCACCACTCGTTGTACCCGAGGCGGCAAGCACAGAAGGCGCCGTGCTGCTAACCGGTGCGGCACAGCTCTTCCTTGCCCGGGTGAAGGGCGTCGCGCCTGAATTCGCGGTGGACAAGAAAACCGTTCTATTGATAGGCGCCGTGTGTCGCGCGCTCGACGGCATCCCGCTGGCGATCGAACTAGCCGCTGCGAGAGCCGCCTTACTCGGCATTGAGGTGCTTGGCAATCGTCTCAACGACCGTCTACGAATTCTTACGGGCGGTTGCCGGACTGCACCGCCGCGACATCAAACAATGAGGGCCACGCTGGATTGGAGTTACCGGCTGTTGAGCGAGATCGAGCGGTCCGTGTTGCGCCGCTTGGGCGTATTCGTTGGCGGCTTTACTTTCGATGCTATTTGCTTCCTCACAGTGGACCAGGACGCATCCACTTGGGAGACGCTCGAAGCGTTCTGCGGTTTGGTGAGTAAATCGATGGTCGCGGCCCAACTCGATGGCAATGATCGGCGTTACCGCCTTCTCGAAACTACCCGCGACTACGCTTTGCAGCAGCTTGACGACAACGGCGAGCGAAATGCGGCTTCGGCTATGCACGCACGGTATTTGCTGACACTGTTCGGCGAGGCCCCTGCGAACGGGACCGAACGAACGGATGAAAAAAGGCTGGCGGACTTTTCCTGTGAGCTCGGCAACGTCCGCGCAGCGCTTGAGTGGTCGTTTTCGTCGTCTGGCGATCCGTCTATGGGCGTTGCGCTCGCGTCGGCGACTGTTCCCTACCTCTTCGATCTGTCACTTTTGAGTGAATGTTGTAGCCGTGCAAGGCAGGCACTCGCAGTTTATGACTCGACAATGGATTGTGAAATCCCGTCGGACTCCGTACTGAAATTGCGCGCCGCCTTGGCTGCTGGACTTGTTTATACGAACGGTCCTGGCCCAGAAGCCCGGCATGAATGGATGAACCTGTATGCCGATGCGGTGTTACAGAGGAACACCGAATATGAGGCGTGCGCGTTATGGGGCCTTTGGAATGCACATCAGTATGGCGGTGAACCGAGGGCCGCATTGCTCATGGCTCAACGTTTCTGCGACCTGGCGCGTGGGCGGGCAGATGTGACGCAATCGCTGCTCGGCATGGGCATTGAAGGGATCACGCTGCATTACCTCGGCGATCAACTACAGGCTCGCGCCAGACTCGAAGAGATGCTGGCTGCCTACGATCAATCAGCGCATCGCTGGAGCGCAACCGGGTTCCATATCGAACACGGAATCGTCGCACGCGCGACGCTCTCCCGTGTACTTTGGGTTCAAGGCTCGGAGTAAGGCGCCCTGGAATTGGCTCAGTCGACCCTCCAGGCCGCGATCGATTACGACAATGAGATGGTCACGTGCTACGTCCTGGTCGAAGCGGCTATTCCGTTGGCAATCCTGTCGGGCGACCTGGTGAAGGCGCGCGAAGCGATCGCCGGTTTGCGCGAGAGGGCCTCCCGGATGTCCTTTCCTATATGGATTGCGGTTTGCGCATGCTATGAACAATGCGTTGTCGCCACGGCATCGCCGAACCCCGGTCAACTGCGGGTTTTTTCGATCGCTATTGAGCGCCTGGCACAAACGGGATTCCGTGCACCGCTGACCTTCCTGTTGTGCCGGTACGGCCAGGCGCTTGCGAAGTGTGGCGACGCGATGAACGCACTGAAAGCTGTCGATCAGGCAATTGAACATGGCGACGTGACTGGCGAGCGTTGGCTTTACGCCGAATTGTGCCGCGTAAAGAAATTGATCCTTTCGTCCCGTGAGAATGGACCGTTGTATTGGGGAGTGAAACACATTTCCCCACCACGGACAGACACATTACAGCACGGAGATTCAGTACATGCGTTCGACATTTGACCTTGACGATCTTCCGCTCTCCGAGCGGTATGGGTACTGGCGGGATGTATCGGAAAGCTTGCATGTGCCGGTGTCTGTTAGCTGCGAAAAAACAGAGACCTTCACAGCGAAGTGGGATGGACGTCCACTCGGGAGGCTCTTCGTCGGCTCGGCGTTTCTGAGTGAAGCGCAACGTGTGTCCCGTACTTCATATCACATCGGCCGTTCCGCAGTGGATCCTGTCGGCATCTGGATGCCTTTAACCGGCGGAATCCATCTAAGGCAGGATGGCAAGGAGGCGCTGATTGGGCCCGGACAACTCGCTATCGTTGATCCTGCACGTCCTTATGAAGAGTTGACACTCAGGAACTGCAATTTC
Source organism: Paraburkholderia phytofirmans OLGA172 (assembly GCF_001634365.1). Taxonomy (NCBI): domain Bacteria; kingdom Pseudomonadati; phylum Pseudomonadota; class Betaproteobacteria; order Burkholderiales; family Burkholderiaceae; genus Paraburkholderia; species Paraburkholderia phytofirmans. The sequence continues at coordinate 2,184,509 of NZ_CP014579.1, read as the reverse complement.
CTGTGGATGCTTGTGCCCCGGGAGGACGTCGTCGCCCGAATCGGCTCGACCCAAAAAGTGACGGGCCTCGCTCACTCCGTCGATCAGCCGCATGCGCGGCTTGCGATCGAGTTCGTTCGCAGCCTGTCGACCGTATGGGATGAGCTTTCCGGTCCCCGGTCCGACCAGGTGGCGGCGCATGCGTTGAGTCTTTTGGGGCTCGCATTTAACGCGTATACCGATGCGCCGGCTCTAACGAACGACGCGGATTCGTCGGAGTTGTTACTGTGGATCCGGCTCTTTATCGACGAGCGTGTGGCGGATCGCAGTTTATCTGCAGAGACAGTCGCGACGGCACTCGGCCTTTCGACACAGGAAGTGAGCCGCCTGACGGCACAGGCCGGTCTTGGATTCCAGGATTACGTGCAAGCGCGCAGACTGGCGCGATGCTTTTGTATGCTGTCAGATGCACGCTTCGCCGTCTACAGCGTACATGACATCAGCAATATGGGTGGGTGGTCGCATATCGACTGCTTTCGCAAGGCATTTGAAGCGACGTACGGCATATCTCCCGACGACTACATGCTGCGAAAGGGCCCAACCGACTCCTAATCCGTCCATGCATGTGTCAAGGAGAGTGGGGCGCTGCTTGCGCTGTTGCTCCGCCCCCGCACTGCGCGGCTTACCACTGTTGTTCAGAACGAGAGGTAAAGGGTTGCGCTTGAGCGGGTTGAACCGGACACGCAGGTAGAACTAGCGAGATTGATTTGACGCACGGTAGTCGCGAGGCGACATTCCGTAGAACGCCTTGAATGACCGACTGAAGTGCGGACTGTCGAAAAACCCCCACCTATATGCTATTTCGGTAATGGAGCTATCCAAGTTGCAGGCGACCGTCAGATCCTTGGCGCATCGTGCCAGTCTTTGCTCGAGCACATAGCGGCGGTATTTTAGGCCTCCCTCCGAAAGCAGTCCGCGCAGATAACGAGTCGAAAGCTGCATCGCGGCGGCGATTTTCTCGAGATCGAGATTCGCGTCTCCGAGATGCTGGTCGATGAACGCCTTGGCTCGACGAAACTGCGCGGATCGATGCGCCGTACTGTGAGTTTTCACCTCGTCCATGCGTTCCCACAATGCCATGGTGAACAAATCGGCAGCTATTGCGCCGGCTTGACTGGCAGCGGTCTGCTCAAATGTGTCAAGGACGGTGGAGAGACTTCGGGCGTAATCCGCCGCAAGCCGCGCGTAGGGGCGCTCACGATCGAAACCGGTCGCCGTGATGTTTTCTATTCGGCTGATTTTCGACGTCAATATGTTGCGCGGGAAAAGGAAGTAAAGGAACGTCAAGTCTTCAACGATACTTTCCTGGTAAGGTCTGGTGGGATCAGTGACGTAAAATTCACCCGGACGGATGAGTGTATTTCTGGAGTCCTGAGTGACAAAAATTGAACCCGACAGCGGTACGATGAGTTTTACCCGGTCATCTTCAGAGCGCGCGATATGCTCGGTCCTTCTATCGACGTCTTGCTCGCCGAGAAGCGCCGTGCCGGCCGTGACTGCACCAAGGTTAGTGCCGTTGATCCAGGCATTAAACCGCTCCGGGCGATTGCATTCCACGCTGACCGGAACATAGTATGTTTCCACCAGATCGCGGTAACGCGCAAATCGCTCTTTGACTGGTACAGAGTCAAGGCTGTAGACCGAGGGCATCGCGATCTCCCTGAGCGAGGAATGCCATTTGACGGACTGATGCCCGTAATGATGCTTAAGAATAATTAATCCGTCCATCAGGACTTTTATCGTCGTTCAAGCATAACCTGCGATTTTCCTAGGCACAGGGCGGAGTTCTGCGTCGCAATGTGCTGATGACCGGCGCGATCGCGGCGGCCACCTTCTCAACGGTTTCCAACGCTGCCGGCGCCGCGTTAAGCAAAAGCTCTGGCAATCATCTGCACATACAGGAGCGCACCCCATGAACTTTGTTACCACCAAGGACGGCACGCAGATTTTCTACAAGGATTGGGGCTCAGGTCAGCCGGTCGTGTTCTCGCACGGCTGGCCGCTTGACGCGGATGCGTGGGACCCACAGATGCTGTTTCTGGTACAGAAAGGTTATCGCGTGATTGCTCATGATCGCCGGGGCCACGGTCGGTCGGCACAACCCAGCCATGGCAATGAGATGGACACTTACGCGGATGACCTTGCCGCTGTCATTGAAGCGCTGGATCTGAAGGGCGCCACCCTTGTTGGTCACTCGACGGGGGGCGGTGAGATCGCGCACTACGTTGGCCGGCACGGAACGAAGCGCGTTGCGAAAATGGTGCTGATCGGTGCCGTGCCCCCGCTTATGTTGAAGACGGAGGCCAATCCGACGGGCCTGCCAATGTCAGTATTCGAGGGCATTCGTAGCAGCACGGCGAGCAATCGGTCACAATTTTTCAAAGAACTTGCTGTACCGTTCTATGGCTATAACCGGCCCAATGCAAAGGTCGAACAAGGCGTGATCGACGAATTCTGGCGGGAGGGGATGCTGGGATCGGTCCTCGGCCAATACGAGTGCATCAAGCAGTTTTCCGAGGTCGACTACACATCGGATCTCGAGAAAATCGACGTTCCAACGTTGATTCTGCACGGCGATGCCGATCAGATCGTCCCGATTGACGACGCCGGGCGTAAGTCCGCGAAAATCGTGAAGAACGCCACGCTAAAGGTCTACCCTGGTGCTCCCCACGGCATGTGCACAACCGAAGCGGATCGCGTGAATGCCGATCTTCTTGAATTCCTCCAGTCGTGAGGCGGTACGTGTCGCTTAGCCGAGCCAGGGTCATCTAAGAGGAGATTTCGGAAATGAAGCTATTCACCGCAAAAAATATCATCGTTGGGCTTGCGATCACAGCCACGGTGGCTGGGTCGTTCGTACCAGCCATGGCGCAAGACGCAAGCGGAAATGCAGCGGCCAATGGGGCCGTGGTCGTTAAACCCGACACTGCGTCGAGCGCAATGCCGTCGAAAGCCGAGCGTAAAGCAGCGCGAAAAAAGGCGCGGGCAAAGAAGAATGCGGAGTTGAAGAAACTTGAAGATGCCGGTTATCAACCGAGTCGGAACGACCCTAACTATCCGACCGATTTGCAGAATGCGGAGAAAAAGGCCGGCGTTGGTCAAGGCGCCAGCCAATAGCTTTCTTTCGGCTTTCGCTTCGCTGGACGCGCTCGCTCACTACATGGCAGGCGCGCCTCTGGCGAAGCGAGACTGATCACAGTGTTTCGTCGGCCAGCTTGCTCCAGGCTGGATGCGAAATATCATGATAATCGGCGATGTGGAAATCGTGCCTGACAAACGCCCTGTTCTGGCCTCAAATCAACCTTTCAAACTAGGGTCGCGGGCATACGAGTTGCTTGAATTACTGGCGAGCGCGCACGGAGACGACATGAAACCGGGCCACATGCGGGCCCTGTTTCATGAATCGACCGATTGCTTAACCAATGCGAGCGGCGTGCGCGCGGCCGCTCGCCAGATAGTGAATTAACGCAATGAGGGGGAACGCGGTGGCGACCCCGGCGACCAGCGGCCAGCCACCGTGTTCATAGAGCGTGCTTGCGAGCGCAGAGCCGAAGGCGCCGCCTACAAAGATGCTGGTCATATACAGCGCGTTCAGACGGTTTCTGCTCGCGGCATGCAACGCATAGATTTCCCGTTGCCCCAGCACCATGTTCATCTGTACGGCGAAATCGAGGACGATGCCGGTCGCGACGAGCCCCGCTACGCCCCACGCCGGATGGATCAATGCCGGTGTGTAGGCGAGCGCACCCACGACGAGGGCAATCAAGGTTGCGCGCACTGTATGACCGGCGTCGGCCAGCCGCCCGGCAACCGGTGCCGAGGTCGCGCCGATCGTACCGACCAGCGCGAAGATGGCGATGGCGGTTTGCGAGAGCCCATAGTGCCGGGTCAACTCGATGGGAATCGCGGTCCAGAAGAGACTGAACGAAGCGAACATCAGCGCCTGATACAACGACCGATGGCGCAGAACCGGCATGTTGCGGACCAGGTGGCCGAGCGAACCGATCAACTCGAAGTAGGTAGCCTTGTGATCCGGCTGCCGGCGCGGAATGGTCAGCGCGAGCATGCTGGTGACGATTGTCATCACTACGGCAGCGGAACCGAACACCGCGCGCCAGCCGAAATGTCCGGCGATCATGCTGGAAATCGGCCGTGACAGCAGAATGCCGAGCAGCAGTCCGCTCATGATGGTGCCGACCACCTTGCCGCGCGTTTCGTCCGGTGCGAGATGAGCGGCGAGCGGGATCAGGATTTGCACGGCCACGGAGCTAAATCCGACCAGCAGCGAGATCAGGAGGAACCAACCCGGCTGGCGCGCGAACGCCGCGGCGGCGAGACTCACGATCGACACCAGCGCGGTGGTGATCATCAGCTTGCGGTTCTCCAGCAGGTCACCCAGCGGTACGAGAAAGAACAGGCCGAAGGCGTAGCCGATCTGCGTCAATGAAACAATCAGGCTCGCCGTGCCGCCGGACATGTGGATGGCCGGCGCGATCAGTTCGGTAATCGGTTGCGCATAGTAGAGATTCGCGACGATCGCGCCGCAACAGAAAGCGAACAGCGCGATCAGGCCGCTGGTCAGCTTTGCCGGACTTGCACTGCCGGCAGTGGTGGACGTCTGGGTTGACATGAGAACTCCCTGAAATCAGAAAATGGATAGACGTGGACTCGAACGTGAACTCAGCGAGCAGCCGATCACGACGGCATGCGGTTTTTCGAGTGGTCTCACGCTGCTCTCCGTTGGACAGCCGAACGTAGTGCATGGGCAAATACAGCGGGTGGCTGCGCACCGCTAATGAGCTCGCCCTCTACCACGATGGTAGGAACCGATTGAATGCCAAGCCTGTCTGCCTGGTTGCGCGCCGCGTTGATTTCCTGATTGCCCGTCGCGCTCAGAAGATACGCACGCACCTGATCCGCATCGAAAGCGTGTTCGGCAGCGATAGCGACCAGCGTATCGAGCGAACCAATGTCGCGGCCTTCCGAGAAATACGCGCCGTAGACGGCTTGATAAAGCGCTGCAGTCTTCTGCGGTTCATGACGATCTTGGGCGAACTGCATCAGACGATGCGCGAGGCGCGTGTTCGGCGTGCGCAGCACCTTGTCGTAGTTGAACTGCGCGCCTGCGCTCAGTCCGGCGGCCGCGACCTGCGCGTCCATGCTTTGCGAGCGGGCCCAGCTGCCGAATTTGCGGGTTCGATAGCTGCGCCGCTCCGCGCCTTCGACCGGCATCGATGGATTCAACTCGAACGGCACGTAGTGGATTGAGACGGCCGCGCCGACACCCGAATCAGCGAGCGCTGCCGCGAGATTCCGTTGACCGATCCAGCACCACGGGCATATGAAGTCGTAATTGACCTCGACCTGAATGGCTTTCATGTTGCGCCCCTCACTAGGTAACGGACACAGCATATTCGTTGCGGGAAATTTACTGAATAGGTCTAAAATGCAATCCCGCATTGCGTCTGGCGCAACCAAGCCATCGTTGAGACCATCCATTGGACAAGCTCCTCGCCCTGAATACGTTGCTGGAAGTCGCTGACGCCGGCGGCTTTTCGAAAGCTGCCCAGCGTCTGGGCGTGGCCACCTCGTCGGTCACGCGTCTAATGGATTCGCTGGAATCCTCGTTGGGTACCGCGCTTCTGACCCGAACACCGAGAAAGGTCAGTCTCACGGACGCCGGCATTGCGTACGTCGAACAGGTCGGCAAGGTGCTCGACGATCTGGCCGAAGCCGACGAGAGTGTGTTCGATAGCGGCGCGTCGCCGGTCGGCGCACTGCGCATCGCGGTGCCGTCGACATACAGCAGGCTACGGCTCGCTCCGCACCTCGCGGCGTTCCTGTCCGACAATCCACGCGTGTTTCTCGATGTTGTCGTCGCCGATCACTTTGCCGATCTCGCGCTCGACAGAATCGACGTTGCGATACGAATCGGGCTGCCCAACCGCGACGCCAACCTGATCGTCAGAAAGCTGGCGGACAATCCGCGTTATATCGTTGCCAGCCACGACTACCTCGAACGCAGCGGCGTGCCGCAAACGCCGCAAGCACTCGATGCGCACGAGTGCTTGCGCGTGGCGTACGGCGGCGGCTATCGGACACGCCAGATCTGGACCTTCCGCCGTGAGGCCGCGGAGGAGCAGACTGAAGCCCGCGTTGAGGTGCGTGGCCACCTGTTGTCGAACAGTCTCGACATCCTGCTTGAAGCCGTGCTGGCGGGACGCGGCGTCGCATTGCTGCCCGAGTGGCTGGTTGCTGCCGAGATTCGCGCGGGACGCCTGATGCGCCTGTTCGAGAACTTCGATGCGAGTCCCCATAGCGGCGATGCAACTGTCTACGCGGCGTATCTGCCTAATCGCCGCCACTCCAGCAAAGTGCGAGCCCTCGTCCAGTTTCTCGAAGCGCGGCTTCACACTTCGCAGGAAGGCTGAGCCACGGCGCACTCGCGCTTCGCAAGGGCCGCCTCCCGCCAAATACAACGCAAGCTCATGAATCCGGCAAGTTGAAGTGTAGGAATGCGGCAGACATAAAGCCCTGCAAAAAATATGAAATGTTCTGAGCAGGCGTTCGCGTTGGACTGGGGCCAGTTCAGTCGCGATGCGCCAAACGGGTGCTTCTTTTAAGAACGATTAAGGGCTTTGCCAAGGACTCTGCGAAAAGCCGTCGATAGACTGGATGTCAGCGTTTCTCGCACTTCAGTGCAAGTGCGACATGTGTCCCCATGTTCACTAAATATTTAGGACGCACAAAGCCATGGCAAATCCGAAACTTGAAGTCCTGACACCTGCAAACTCGCAGATCATCTTCATCGACCACCAGCCGCAAATGGCCTTCGGGGTCCAGTCCATCGACCGTCAGGTACTTAAAAACAACGTAGTAGGACTCGCGAAGGCAGCGCGGGTGTTTAACATTCCTACCACTATTACGACAGTGGAATCCGAAAGTTTTTCGGGATATACGTACCCCGAGTTGTTGGACGTGTTTCCAGGGCACAAAGTGCTCGAACGCACGTCCATGAATTCGTGGGACGACCAGAAGGTTCGTGACTCGCTTGCTGCAAACGGCCGGAAAAAGGTCGTGGTGGCAGGTCTGTGGACAGAGGTTTGCAACAACACGTTTTCGCTATGCGCCATGGACGAAGGTGACTACGAAATCTATATGGTCGCCGACGCGTCGGGCGGCACGTCGAAGGAGGCGCATGATTATTCGATGCAACGCATGATTCAGGCCGGCGTGATTCCGGTGACCTGGCAACAGGTGCTGCTCGAATGGCAACGCGATTGGGCGCGCAGAGAGACTTACGACGCAGTCATGGCGATTGCCAGAGAGCATTCGGGTGCGTATGGGATGGGTGTCGACTACGCCTACACAATGGTGCACAAGGCTCCCCAGCGCACGGCGGGGCCGCACGCGGTTCTGGCAGCGGTGCCTGCAAAGAAGTAAACAGTTGCATGACGTCTCGTCCGGCGGGGCGGCTCGAACATGCGGGTCGCGTCTACCTCGGATCCATTGAGCATCGACCGGCACGAACGTGCCTGTCGATGTGGCGGGATTCGAGGTCAGTGCATCGGTATCGTGAATTCCGCATGCCGGCTGCTACCGGTTTTTGAATGCTTCATGGAAGCAATCGCGATGAGCGACCCGCTCCCCATGAATAGCTCCGTGCGTGAAAAGCGGAGCGCTCCCTATGAGGATCGCCATGACTTCCCATACTTCCGCGCCGACGCCGGCTGACGTTGTCTTCTTCAACGGCAAGATTGCCACCCAGGACGACAAGCGCTCTTTTGCCGATGCGCTCGCCGTCGCGAACGGCCGCATTATCGCTTCGGGATCTCGTGACGCCGCGATGCGGCACGTGAACGACAACACGCGGCAGGTCGACCTTAAAGGTCGCACCGTCATTCCCGGTCTGAACGATTCCCACCTGCACATCATTCGCGGCGGGTTGAACTTCAACATGGAGTTGCGCTGGGACGGCGTGCCGTCGCTCACGGACGCGCTCGACATGCTGCGCAAGCAGGTGGCCCGCACGCCGGCGCCCCAGTGGGTGCGCGTGGTGGGCGGCTGGAACGAATTCCAGTTCGCAGAGCGGCGCGCTCCGACGCTCGAGGAAATCAACGCGATTGCGCCGGACACGCCCGTTTTCATCCTCCACCTGTATGACAGCGCGCTGTTGAATGCGGCAGCGCTGCGGGCCGTCGGCTACACGAAGGACACGCCCAATCCTCCAGGCGGCGAGATCCAGCGCGACAAGCGCGGCAATCCAACAGGCATGCTTATCGCGCGGCCGAACGCCGGGCTGCTGTACGCCACGCTGTCGAAAGGCCCGAAGCTCGCGCCAGATGATCAGCGAAATTCCACCCGGCACTTTATGCGCGAGCTCAACCGCCTCGGCGTGACGAGCGCGATCGACGCGGGCGGCGGCTATCAGGCCTATCCGGACGACTACGCCGTCATTATGGACATGGCGAAGCAAAACGAACTGACCGTGCGGATTGCGTACAACCTGTTCACGCAAAACGCCAAAAAGGAGATCGAAGATTTCGCGAAGTGGGTGAAGATGACGAAGCCCGGCGAGGGCGACGATTTCCTGCGCGTCAATGGTGCCGGCGAAATGCTGGTGTTTTCGGCCGCCGACTTCGAAGACTTTCTCGAACCGCGGCCGGATCTGCCGGACACGCTCGAAAACGAGCTGGAAGCCGTCGTGAAGCTGCTGGTGGCGAACCGCTGGCCATTCCGTCTTCACGCGACGTACAACGAGTCGATCGAGCGCTTCCTGAATGTATTCGAACGCGTGAACTCCGAGATTCCGTTCAACGGGCTGCGCTGGTTCTTCGATCACTGCGAAACCATCACGCAACAGAATATCGACCGTGTGCGCGCGCTCGGCGGTGGGATTGCGATTCAGCACCGGATGGCATATCAGGGCGAATACTTCATCCAGCGATATGGTGAAGAGGCCGTGAAGCGCACGCCGCCTATTCGCCACATGCTCGATGCCGGACTGCCCGTCGGCGCGGGAACGGACGCTACGCGCGTCGCGAGTTTCAATCCATTCGTTTCACTCTACTGGATGGTGTCGGGAAAAACGATCGGTGGCACGGCAATGTATTCCAGCGAGAACCGTCTGGACCGGATGGAAGCGCTGCGCCGCTACACGGTAGGCAGCGCATGGTTCTCGAACGAGGAAGAGCGCAAAGGCGCGCTGGTGCCCGGCCAGTTCGCGGATTTCGCGGTACTCAGCGAAGACTACTTTACAGTCGAGGAGAGCCGCATCAAGTTCCTGACCTCGGCGATGACGGTGGTGGGTGGGAAGGTTGTGTATGCCGATGATGAATTCGCCCCGCTCGCCCCGCCCGACCTGCCGGTCAGCCCCACGTGGTCACCGGTCGCGGAATTCGGTGGCTATAGCCGTTACAAGCCGACCGCGGTGGCGTGCGTGGATGGCTGTGTGAATCTGTGCGGCGTACATGCGCATGCACATGGTTGGGCGTGGCGTAAAAACGTGCCTGTCAGCGATTCGAATGGCTTTTGGGGCGCACTGGGTTGTAGCTGTTTCGCGTTCTGATATCCACGGGTTCGTTCCACGAAGCGAGCGAGGACCACCATGCCGACCTTGACCGACGGTGTACTGTTTGGCACGGGCATACTGATCCTCGATTTCGTTGCCTGGCGCTTCATGGACCGGAAAAGCGATCAGATGCGGCTCGCTTTTCGTGGGCTCATGTTCGGGCTTTCGAGTTACGTGCTGTTCAGCTCGGGGATGAATCCGCTTCGCGCCGCGCCTAGGGCGGACGAGCCCTTGCGCCATCTGCTCGCGCAAGTGTTGGAGTTGGTGTGGTGGCTCCAGGGTACCCGTCTTGCAACCATCTTGCTCGATCGTCTCGTGTTGCCCGAAGCGTGGCACAAAGAGCGTCTGTTTCAGGATGTGTTCGGTGCGCTGGTGTTTCTGGCAGCAGCCGTTGGTGCCGTAGCGTTTGTGTTGCAACTTCCGGTCCGTGGCCTGCTCGCCACCTCCGGAGCGCTCGCGATCGTGCTCGGCCTTGCGATCCAAAGCACCCTTAACGACGTGTTTTCCGGTGTCGTGCTTAACGCGACTCAGCCGTTTCGCCTAGGCGATTGGGTCACGATCGGCGAGGTCGAAGGGAAGGTCGTCGAGAGCAACTGGCGCTCGACGAGCCTGGTTAACGGCCAGGGCAACATCGTCGTGATTCCCAACAGCGTGGCGGCGCGGACCAATATCGTCAATGCGAATCAGCCGTCGCATACTCACGGCATCAGTGTCGTCCTGCCCGTCAAGCCGTCGATCAGGCCGGCGCTCGTGCTGGAGGCGCTCGCCAACGCTGCCGCCAGTTCAGATGATGTCTTAAGCGAGCCCAAGCCGCTCGTGAGCGTACGTCGCGCGACGAACGATGCGATCGAGTACGAGATCGTCTGCTATGTCGATGAGTTGAGCAAAAAAATCGATGTACGCAACGATCTCTTCGATCTCGCGCACCGCCATCTGCTGTCGCGCGGTGTCGTCTTGCGACCTCTGTCCGTGGCGGAACCTGCTATCGAAAGCGTGGATGAGAAACACCGCCTGCTGCGCAATGTGATGATTTTCCGGACGCTCGAGGACGGCGAAATATCGGAACTAGAAGCGAAGCTGACGAAGCATGAGTTCGATACCGCTGAGACCATTTACGCCGCAGCAGATGAGAACGGCCACGAGTTGCATATTCTGGCGCAAGGCGTGGCGAGAGTGAGCGCGCCAAAGGATGAGGGCGAGATCGAACTGCGAAGGCTCGCGCCAGGTGATTCGATCGGCCAGTCAGGCATCCTGGCCGGCGTCAGGACGGATGTGATCGTGCGTGCGCTGACCCGCGCCACCGTATTCCGGCTGGACAAGACCGCGTTGACGCCCATCCTTGCGCGACGCCCCGAGGTCGTAAAGGAAATGTGCCGTCTGCTTTCCGAACACCATGCCACCCACGAGATGCTGCTTGCATCGCCAGTCAATATGGATCAGACGTCTGGCGGGTTGCTGCAATGGATGCGCGACGGCGTGCGGCGGCTCCACGAACTCACCATTCGAGCGGATCAGCGCAAATGCCCCGTTTATTAAGAGTTTTAAATATTCGCCGCAGTCTTTATCGATGAGTTCACTACGTTGCATGGGACAGTCGGCGCGCCGCATGCGGTCTGCATCACGCACAACGGGTCCTGGACGTCACCCGCTTGCGATGCGCTTCCGGCTTGCAGATCGATGCTTGCCGCAGGGGACGTCTGACACGGAGGGGTGACATGACGACAACCATTGCCGGAGTCGAGATTCCCGACAGTGCGATGACCCGGGCAGCAACCAATCAGATTCGCGGCACGACGTCTGTGTTGATGTTCCATCATGCGCTAAGGGTGTTTCTGTTCGGCGCGTTGACCGGCTATCGTGGGAATCTGACATTCGACGAGGAGTTGCTCTACGTCGGCGCGATGTTTCACAACGCCGGTTTGAATGTGCAACACCAACGTTCTGCATACCGGTTTGAGGTAGACGGTGCGAATGCGGCACGTGAGTTCCTGCGGCAGCACGGAGCCGCCGAGAACGTGATCGCCGAGGTATGGGAGGCGATCGCGTTGCATACGACGCCGGGCATTCCCGAGCATATGTCGCCGCTCGTCGCGCTGGTCAGCGCCGGGGTGCAAATGGATGTACGCGGCGCCGGCTACGACGAATTCACTGCACAACAGCGCGACGAAATACTGCAAGCCTATCCGCGCGAATGCGGGTTCAAGATGAAGATCATCGAAGCCTATGCACGTGGCATGGAGCATCGTCCGAAGACGACGTTCGGCACGGTGAACGCCGATGTACTGGATCGATGGGACCCGAACTATCGCCGGTTGAATTTCTGCGGACTGGTGCTGGGGTCGAACTGGCCGACTTGACGCGGTGCGCCGCGAAGTACAGGCGCCTGCCTTCGCGGCGGGTACCAACAGCGGACGCGAACCGCGTGCGCGATGAAGTGGTAGTGATTAAAAGGACAATCAGAATGGGCTACATCATTTCCATGGGAGTTGGCTTCGCGGTCGGAGTCCTCTACTGGTTACTCAAGGTGCAGTCGCCAGCGCCGCCGCTGATCGCGCTGGCCGGGCTGCTCGGCATGGTGTTGGGCGAGCACGCCATTCCGGTCGTCAAGGCCCAGCTCTTCGCGCAGACGTCGACGGCCCAGATTGCCGAGCCCATGAAGAGCGCTGAAGCAAAAAAACCGGTGGTCCCGGGCGCGACGAACGAGGGCGGCTGATATTGCTGGCGCATGTCGATCGTCTTGTGGGGAATCGCACCCGGCTCCGATCGGATATTGATCATTCAAAGATGGCTAACCCTGCGGCCATCTGGTCACTGATATCGATCAAACCTCGATCTGCCTGCGCAAGCTGTCGCCACCTAACGGCATCTGACGCAGACGCTTGCCAGTTGCATCAAACAACGCATTGGCGAGCGCACCTGCGGTTGGCCCCATCGAGGCTTCGGCACTGCCGAGAAACGGCATGCCGGGTCGGTCAATCAAATGTACCTTCACGCTGGCGGGTACTGCGGAGAAGCGCAGGATCGGATAGCTGCTCCAGTCAAAGCTTCGGATCTGTTTCGTGTCGAATTGCAGTTCTTCGTATAGTGTCCAGCTTGAAGACTGGATGATGCCGCCTTCAATCTGGTTGCGGACACCATCCGGATTGACGATCTGACCACAATCGACAGCGGCGACGGCATGCTCGACGCGCACCATGCCGGTTTCCCGCTCGACGGAAAGCTCGAGCGCAATCGCGACGTAGGCCATCAGATTCTTGTACTTACCAAACGCAAATCCCACGCCACGCCCAGACTGACGCGGCGGCCTCGGCCAGTCGAATTCCTTCGCCGCGAGCCGGACCACATCCTGCGCACGCGAATCCTGAAGATGTTTCAGGCGAAACTCGATAGGATCCATATGAGCGGCAAATGCCAGCTCATCCATGAAGCTCTCGATTGCAAACACATTGGTGTGCGCCCCCAGCGAACGCATGGCCGATGTGGACAGAGGCATTGTCGGCGAGAAGTTGTTCATCACGTGCACGTTCGGCAGCGTGTATAGCGGGATCGCATTGCGGTCCCCACCGCCTTCGGGCTGCACCATCGGCGTGGAGGGAGCGGATACGAATGGTTTGGCCAGCAAGGTGGCCGGCACAAGCCGTCCCGCGTTGACGATCCGCTCGTTATGGGAGCTGCTCCACAGTGCGTAATCCCAGTTGACGATATTGTTTTGCGCGTCAAGTGACGCGCTGACCTCGGTGACCATCGCGGGCGTGAAATGGTCCCACGTATGCTCCTGATCACGCATCCATTGCACGCGAACCGGCTGTCCGGGCAACGCCACCGCGATCAGTGCTGCGTGCGCGGCTGCATCGTCGGCGCCATTGTGCCCGTAACAGCCAGAGCCTTCGGTATGGATGCAGCGGATCTTTTCCTTCGGTATCGAAAGCATCTCCGCCAACCCGTCGCGCAGTGGATATACGCCTTGGGAGTGGGTCCATACCGTCAGTGTGTCGTTCTCGAACGCCGCGACCGAACATGACGGGCCGATCGAACCATGCATCAGATAGCGTTTGATATAGGTGGCGCTCAGAGCCTTGACCGGCTGCGCCGCGGGGGAATGCGCGTTAGCGATCTCGATCTGTTGAGTGGCAATTTTCTTGAGTTCACTGTGGACGGTATTGGGATCGGGCAGTGGGCGACCGGCGCTCCATTTGCTGCCGGCCGAGAGAGTCCGTTGCGCGAGGACCGCCTGCCATTCGCCTTTTGCCACCACGGCCAACATATTGCCGTTTCTGACGACCTTGACTACACCGGGCATTTTCGCGACCTCGGCTTCATTGGTGTCCAACAGGTTCGCTTGATAGGCCGGCGGCAGCACCACGCGCGCGTGAACCATGTTCGGCAGGTGCATGTCCTGCACGTAGCTCGCACCGCCAGTAAGCTTGCCTGGAATGTCCAGACGCGGCAGCGAAGTGCCGATCACCTTGAAAGTGTGCGGATCTTTTAGCGGCGAAGTGGGTGAAGCCATCCGATGCAGGTCGACGCTTTGCACGGCCTCGCCATAGGTCACGCGGCGTCCGTCTGGCGCGACGATGACGGCGTCTTTGACGACGAGCGTTGCGCTATCGACACCGAGGCGTTGCGCGGCCGCATCGACCAGAATGCCGCGCACCTGGGCTGCGGCATTGAGCAGCGCGGTGCCACTGTCGGCGATCGTATGGCTGCCTGCCGTCAAGCCCTCGTCCGGCGAGAGGCCCGTGTCGGCGGTGAGGAACGTGATGAGCGACGGCGCCATGTTCAATTCTTCAGCGGCCACTTGCAGTAAGGCCGTGCGTACGCCCGTGCCGAGCTCTACCTTGCCGGTGAAGACCGTCACCTTGCCGTTGGGCGAGATCTTGATCCACGCGTCGAGCAACGGATTGGTCTTCAGGCTACCGGCGAGCACTTCGGTTTTTTTGCCGATATGCACGGCTTTGCCTTCATCAGCAATGACTTCCTGGGCGAGTGCGCTCACACCGGGAACTAGGCTGAAACCCACCGCGAGGGCGCCGGACAGCATGAAGCGGCGGCGTCCCTCGTCGACTTGATCGTCGTGTGCGCTCATTGCGTGACTCCTTTACCCGATGCTGCGCCGGTCGAGGCATTTGCTTCCCCGCCTTCGGGAAGTCCGGCCACCTGCCGGATCGCCGCCAGAATGCGCATATGGGTGCCGCAACGGCAAAGGTTCGGTTCCATGTGCTCGCGCAGTTGCGCTTCGGTGGGACGCGGCGTACGGTCGAGGAGCGCCTGGGCGCGCATGATCATCCCCGCGATGCAATAGCCGCACTGCGCAGCCTGGTGTTCAACAAAGGCCTTTTGTAGGGCACCCGGATGTTCGATCGTGCCCAGGCTTTCGATGGTTCGAACCGCACGATTGCCGATAGCCGATACGGGCAACAAGCACGAAAATACCGCCCGATCATCGACAATCACCGTGCACGCGCCGCATTGTCCGAGGCCGCAGCCGAACTTGGCCCCGTGCAGTTGCAAGTCATTGCGCAGCGCGTAGAGCAGTGGCGTCGACGGATCGATGTCTAGGGCGTGCTGCACGCCATTCACTGAGAGCTGGATCATCGCGTCTCATTCTCCTTTCTGACCTTCGATACGGTGTCCTTGACCGCGTCCCATTGGACGCGCGTCGAGTAACTCGAGCGTAGATAGGTCGCCAGATCGGCAAGCTGGTCGTCGCTGAACACTTCGCCGAACGGGGGCATGTAGTTCAGTGCCTCCTCACCGTGCCAAGGCACACCGCCCATCATCATCTGGATCGCATTGCGCGGGGTAGCCGCGTTGACGGCGGTACTGAACGCAAGACCGGGCCGCGTGCCGATGGTTTGCATCGGCGAGCCGCTGCCGTGACAGGACGCGCAGGAGCCGTTGAACAGGATCGCGCCGCGCTGGGCGCTCGCTGACTGGGCATCCTGCGTGGCCGCAGCGGTTCTCTCGACGGCGGCCACGGCCGGCTTCTGAATCGATAGAAGATAGGTGGCGATCGCCTCGACGTCCTGTTGCGGCACCGTGGCCAGGTCGCGAGTCACCGGCAGCATCGGGCCGGCAGCGGCGCCGTGCTCGCTGGCGCGGCCGGTGCGCAGGTAGGTCACCAGCTGTTCCTGGGTCCACGGCTTCACAGCATTGCTCAACTGATTAAGCGGCGGGGCTTCCCAGCCATCGACCTGACCGCCATCAAACGCCTGGCCGGATTTCTCACCGCCGATTACGTTCAACGGAGAATGGCAGGCGGCGCAGTGTCCCAGTCCGTCGACCAGCAAATGACCCCGGTTCCACTCGGCGCTCTGCGATGCGTCCGCTGCGTGTTCGCCGGACCGCAGGAACAGCACATTCCAGAACGCCACCAACGGCCTGAAATTGAGTGGGAAGATCAGCTTGTTGTCGGGCGTCGTCACTTTGACCGGATCGCGGCTCATCAGGTACGCATAGGCCGCCGCGATGTCGTGGTCCGACATCCTGGTGAAGTGGATGTACGGAAAGGCAGGGTAGAGTTGATGACCGTCGCGCGCGATGCCACGACGTAGCGCTCGCGTAAAGGCTTCCTGCGACCACGCGCCGATGCCCGTCTCAGGGTCCGGGGTGATATTGGTCGCGTAGATAGTCCCGAATGGCGTGGCAAGCGGCAAGCCGCCGGCAAACGGCTTTCCGCCCCTGGCGGTGTGGCACACCGCGCAGTCGCCGAGCGCCACCACGCGAGCGCCCTCCAGTTTGAGTTGGCGGTCGAACGAGGAAGCAGCAGGGGGTTGCACCTCAGCGAGGCGGGGCTCCCACATGATGCCGACTGCGACGGCGCATGCCACTACAACAGCGGCAATTGCCGCGAGAATCATCGGCTTGCGAGTCATCGCAGCACCTTCCGCAAAAAAGGAAATTCCATCAGAGTCGTTGCGGACGCCCGACGGTCAAACGCACGGATGTGCACGGACTATTTGCCCGCCGGATCTTGCCCCGCGTTGAAGTGAGTGCCGTTGTGAATGGCTAATCCGTGTGGCCCAATTGGATAAAGCATATATAGGTCGTAACCAAAAGTCCTGTTGGATGCCTTAATAAAAATTAAATCCCGTGGTCTTCTCAAAGTGACGCATAGTCAAATTCATTGGTCGCGTCAGACGGGGAGACGGTAGCATCGGGTCGTTCGGTTTCTATCCGGCGCAGATGGGTTCAAGGCGTGGGAGCTCGTCGCAACAGTAACGTCAACGCGATGCCCCCTAATGCGCAAGCCGCCGCGAGCCGGTAATTGTCCGCGAGTGAAAGGGTTGTTGCCTGAACGCGAACGGCTCGATCCAGTAAGGCGATCGCACCGGCGGGCACCTCAGCAGTATTTCCGTTTAACGTCGTACCGAATAGCGAACTCTGTGCGGCCAATCGCTCCAGGGTCTCGCTGCTGAATAAATTGACATGCAGGCCGAGCAGGTTTGAGTGGATCTGCTCCATCACACGCTGAGTCACCGCGATGGACGTGGTGCCCAATTGGCCGCTGAAGAGGCGGGTGGTTTGCACAACCGCACCGAAAGTCAGCGCGTGTTCGGCGGTGACGTGTTTGGCGAAGAAGTAAATGATCGAAGTGAGTGCCATTGTCTGGCCAAGCGCTTGCAGCAGCTGCGACGGGATGAAGTTACCTTCTGCCCAGTCGGGCGTGAGTTGCGTTCCGAGGCCAAAGGCGAGGGCGACTGTAGCAAAGCCAATGGCGATGACGCGGCGTGCGTCGAGGTGGAGCAGCATGAACGCAACGCACGGAGCGAACAGTATTTGCGGTACGGCGACCCAGCGCAGCGTGTCGCCGACCTCGAGCGGTCGCAGTCCGTGCACGCTGGCGAGAAAAATGGATGGGATGAAGCTTGTGTTCAGGACTGTGAAGCGGATCAATCCGACCAACATCACCAGGAGCGCGACGTTAGGTTTTAGCAGGTACGAAAGGGCAATGCCGGGCGCTTCCGTCACCAGTTCACGTAATACAAAAGCCGCCAGCAATACCGTACCCAGGTAAAGCATGCCGGTGATGAACAGTGATTGAAGCCAGAACAGGCGTTCACCCTGATCCAGCGCGACGAAGAGGCAAGCGAAGCCGCTTGCACCAAGCAGCATGCCGGCATAGTCGCTGCGCGCGGGAGTTTGCCGGATTGCTTCGTTGGGCACCGACATGATCAGGCATAGGATGAAAGGGATGGTGAGCGCGGCGTTTTGCCAGAACAACCAGTGCCAGCTGAGATGCTCGCTATACCATCCTTCGAGCGTGGCGGAGATGTTAAGCGACATTTCCAGGTTCATGGCGTATGCAGCAATGCCAAAAGGAATCAGCGTGGGCGGAAGACTGCGGACAATGAAGCCGACAGTAATCGGCACGAACACGCCGGAAGCGAGCCCCGCAAGCGCCTGGATAAAGATGAAGCACGCAAAATTGGTGCTGAGGGGCAGAAGCGTTTCAGCGACCATAAAGATGACCGCGCCGGTTAGTAATACACGCCTCGTCCCGAGGACGAAGGCAGCCCAAACTGCAATAGGTCCGATGAACATCTGCGATGCGGTAAAGGCTGTGTTGATCCACGCACCTTCATCGAATCCGACGCCGAGCGCGCCGCGGATATCGGCGAGGCCAAGCGACGTAATGCGGGATGTCAGTGTTGAAATCATGGCCCCGAGCAGAACGGCGGCGATCGCAGGAAAAGGGCGCGAATTCGGAGATTGCAAAGGTGCGCGCGAGGCGGTCGAATCCAGGGTGCTCGAACCGCCCGGAATGATCGTGGGATTCATCAACCGACCCGCTTTTTAATGTCAGTAGGATTCCGTATCATACAGAAAAGATAAAAATTCTGGATGTTGGAAGGAGTGGCTTCGCATTGGACAAGTTCAGTGACGAGCAGGCACCGTCTCGACCGCCAAAAGGGATCCCCCGTGCTCGGGCCGGCCGAGTTGCGTTGCTGCTCGCCGGGCTGTCCGGCAGCGGAATCGCATATTTGGAGAGCCAGGTCACCCGCGCCAGTGCGAGACCAATGGGGTAAAGCGAGCACGTACGGGCAGGCGGGATCGCCGGCCCGTACGGATGTCGATGACCAGTATTAGTGACCTTCGCTGGCGCCAAACATCCTTTTGACATAGATCAACCCGAGGCCATAGCCCCTGCCTTGTGCGATGGATGTGGGTTTCGCCGCGTACCCAGTCGCTTTGCAGTTCGACCCGATAATGGAGCGAGGTCATAGGACATGCGCCCAACGAGATCATCTGCGCCATCGCACGCTCGTGCTCCAGACTGCGTTGTCTCAGCCGCCAACCAGCGCAAACAGGGTATAGCGGCCGGGGCCCGCGATTGCGATCGTGCCGAACAGAACCAGCAGCATCCACGCAAACTGAGCTTGCTGAGGCGTCCATTCCGGATGCACGCGCACCAGCGCGATAGCTGTGAGGACCATCAACGGCAGCGCTGCAAAACGGGTGAGGAGGCCGGCAATCACAAAGAGGGGACACACCACCTCCGCGAAGATCGCGAAGCAGATCGTCAGCGTCTTACCGAGATGAAACGGGTCTTCGATCGCCGCCGCTTCGCTCGTGAAGTGCCTCAACTTGGGCAAGCCGTGGATGATCATCACCACGAGACTCGCCCCGATCCGCAAATACAGCAGACCCAGATCGGTGGCGCTTGCGGTGAGTTGAGCCAAAGTTACTCCCATTGTCGATCGTCCCCGTATCCGGCATTAAAACGCGAAACAGCTGCACCCCAGAGCGCCCCAGAAACCGTTGGCGTCGCCGGTCGGTACGTTGCTGCGCCAAGCCCACAAATGTCCGTGGCCGTGTGCGCCGCACAAATTCGTGCAATCGTTGACGCAGGCGTTCAGCGAACCAGTCGGCGACTCCGCCGACGGCCGATACCGGCTGTGGCCGCCAAACCCGCCGACTACACGCGTGCCACGAGGGTTAATGGTTCGCGAGCAGCATCTAGGCCAGAATACACGTTACTCAATTCGAACCCTTAAAGCCATGAAACTGGCCTGAAATCTTATTAAGCGCCACGGGCAAGCGGAGCCTCCGTGCGGACTGACTCCGGTCTGAAGCACGGCACGCCGTTACGGCGCCAGCGACTCAAGCCGTGCGTCGCAAGAAGGTCACCGAAGCGATTCTGATGCAATCGGTGTCCCGCTCAGGGTAATTGAACGTCGTCGAACTTTTCCAGTAGTTAGGGTTAACTGGGACACGTGGTCCAACGTATTGTCGCTGGCGATCGCCGTCGGCGATACGGACTTCGAATCCCGAGCCTTGTCGGGGGCTCTGGAATGCGCACCAGTACGGCGGTGAAGCGCACGACGTGCTTCTGCTCACCCACCGCTTCAATACGCGTGCACAGCAGCACGGCGATACGACCAATAGGGTGATCGGGCGCCGTATTGAAGGCATCGTGCTGCATTCCGCAGGAGAACAGGCAGCGGCCCGCGAGCAGCTTGAAGGAATGCTTAACACTTATGTTCCTGCCGTGCACCGCTGGAACACACTCGGTTTCCGGATTGATCATGGCATCGTCGCTCGCGCGACACTGGCGCGGGTCCTGTGGGTTCAAGGGGAGACGGAGCGGGCATTGCGGCTGGCTGAGACTACCGCCAAGGCGGCCGAGGACTACGCACATGAGATGGTGACGTGTTATGTGCTGGTCGAAGCGCTAGTGCCGATCGCGCTCTTGATGGACGAACGCGATATCGCGGCCAGAGCGCTCGCGAAGCTGCGGGACATTTCTTCCCGGGTGGGCTTTTCGGTCTGGCTGAGTGCCTGTTCCTGTTACGAGGAGTATCTGTTTTCCGTCATGGCGGGTGAGCATCGGCAACGGCTTGCCCAGTTTCGTTTGGCGATCGACAAACTACGCGAGACGGGTTTTCTGGCGCCGTTGACGTTTCTCCTTTGCCGGTTCGCGCAGGCACAGGCGGATTGCGGACGTTTTGACGAGGCGATGACGGCGATCAACGAGGCGTTGCGACATTGCGAGCGGACCGGGGAGCGTTGGTACTACGCGGAGATTTGCCGGGTCAAGGGCGTGATCGTTCAGATGACAGGAGGGGGCGGCGATGCAGGAACGTGGTTTCGGGCCGGGTTGGAATCGGGCCGCCGACAAGGTACGGGGGCTCTCGAGCTACGCGCTGCGGGCGGCCTCGCGAACGGGCTTGCCGTGGAGGGGCGGCTAACCGACGCACTCTCACTCCTGCTGCCTGTGCGCACGCGCTTTCCTGAGCTTCAGGGTTGCTGCGTGGCGACGTGGGAGGCGTCGGTTGCCTCCTGCCAGCCGCCACCCAGCGCTTTGTAAAGCGCGACGAGCGCAAGCGCCGTATCGCGATCGCTTTGCGCCAGCTTGTCGTCGGCGGCGTACAACGAGCGTTCGGCGTCCAGCACGGAGAGGAAGTCATTGAGCCCCTGCCGGTAGAGCCGCGTCGCGATACACACAGCCTCGCGGTCGGCGGTGACCTCGGCAGTCAGCCGCTCATGCCGCACTTGTGACTGCGCATAAGATACGAGCGCAGTCTCGACATCGCGCAACGCTCCGAGAACTGTCCGCTGGTATACGGCCGCGGCTTGATCGGTCCGCGCCTCTTCGGCGCGCATCTCGAAGCGGACCTTACCCGCATCGAATATGAGCCAGCTGATGTTCGGACCGATCGAGAAATAGCGGCTCGGCGCGGTGAGAAACGTCGATGCGTTCAGACTCTCCAGCCCCGCAACGCTAGTCAGCGAGAAGTGCGGATAGAGATCGGCCTGAGCGACGCCGATACGGGCGTTCGCGGCGGCAATCCGGCGTTCGGCCGCCCGGATATCCGGCCGGCGGCGCAGAAGGTCGGACGGGAGGCCGACAGGCACGTCTACGACTGCCAAAGGAATCGCTTGTGGCGTATCCAGTTGGGCAAGCAGTTGTTCCGGCGGATGCCCGATCAGCGCGCCAATGTGATAAATGGACGCGCGTTCGTCTGCCTCGGATGTCGGGACGGCGGCTTCCGTATCGGAGACTTGAGCCTGCGCACGCAGTACATCGAGGCGCGACGCGAGGCCCGCGTCGAACTGCGACCGGGTCAGCGACAGCGAGTCATTCTGAATGGACAAAGTGTTGCGCGCGACGGCCAGTTGCCGCTGCACGCCGCGTAACTCGATGTAGTTGCGCGCGACCTCCGCGAGCAATGTCAACTCGACGTCGCCAAGGTCGGCTACGGTGGCCTGATACGACGCATCGGCTGCCTCGACGCCGCGACGTTTGCCGCCGAATACGTCGATCTCCCACGAAGCATCGAAACCGGCCTGCCATAGATTGCCGTTAGCGCCCGGACCGAGGCCGCCGGGCGGCACGCCAACCGGCACATTGGCGCTACCATGCGTGCGATCGTATTTGGCGCCGACGTCGGCGGTTGGGTATTGGTCTGCTCCGGCGATGCCGCGCAAGGCTCGCGCTTCGCTTATGCGCGCCTGGGCAACGGCCAGGTCGGGCGCGGATTGCAGCGCGTCGGCCATCAACGAATCGAGCGTTGCGTCGCCAAAGCTTTTCCACTAGGCGTCGTCCGAGGTTTGCGGTCCTTTGACCGCGCTCGTTGCCGCTCCGGTATGTTCCGTAAAGCTTGCAGGCATCGCTGGCTTTGGCGGCACATAGTCGGGCCCCATGGTGCAAGCCGCGAGGAGTCCAGCCGATGCAGCGACGGTAGCAGCAAGTATGGCGATACGCCGTCGCCGCGCATGATGATGGCTCGCCGGCTGCGCTGCTGCTAGTTCCCGAAGCCGAGCCATGCCGGGCGCTCCCTGACGAAGATTTCCGTTTCGACAGACATGCCTGGCGAGATCAATTTAAGGGCTTCCCCAGGGTTGTCGAGTTCGATTTTCACCGGCACGCGCTGCACCACCTTCACGAAATTACCCGTTGCATTTTCCGGTGGTAGAAGCGCGAAGTGCGAGCCGGTCCCGCGCTGGATGCTGTCGACATGGCCGCGCAGCCGCAAATCCGGAAACGCGTCGACGAGGATCGTGACTGACTGGCCGGGTCTAACGTGGGTCAATTGCGTTTCCTTGTAGTTCGCAATCACATAGAGCTTGTCCGGGACCACCGACAATAGCGTTTGTCCGGGCTGCACAAAGTTACCCTGTTCGACGCTCTTGTTTGCGACGCTGCCGGACTCGGTTGCATAGATCTTCGTGTACGAGAGGTTGAGCGTCGCTTGCGCGAGCATGGCTTGAGCCTGAGCGACCGAAGCCTGGGCCGTTTTCACCTGGGCGCGTGCAAGCGTCGCTTGCGCCTGTGATGCATCGACCTTGACCTGGGCCGCAGTCACGGAAGCCCGTGTCCCGTCAGCGGCCGCCTTCCCCTCATCGACGCGCTCCGATGACACGGCGCGCACATCGGAGACGGATTGCAGCCGCGCCAGATTGGCGACGGCCAGTTTCGCATTCGCGCGGGCAACGTCAAGTTCCGCCCTTTGCTGGCCGATATTGGCGTCGGCCACCGCGACCTGATTGCGCGCCTCCTCCAGCTTGCCAACGGTCGCTGCGACATTGGCGCGCGCCAGATCCACCTGAACGACATAGTCGCGCGGGTCGAGTTCGACGAGGAGATCGCCGGCTGTGACCTTGCTGTTGTCGTTGACATGAAGGGTTTGCACATAAGCCGGGACCTTGGGGATGACCGAGACCAGATGCGCGTCGATATAGGCGTCGTCTGTCTGCTTCTCGTACAGGCCTGGCACCAGAAAATACGCGGCGATCGCCAGCAGGACGATCAGCGCAAGCAGGCCGAGGATCAGCCAGCGTCGATTGTCAGGCAGCGGGGGCGCCGGAGGCGCAATCGCGGAGGGCGGCGTGGGGGCCGGCTTTTGAACCGGTGGCGCTTCGCTCATCGCTGCCTCCGGTCGGGCGAGTGGATAGGGTTTGGAACAGACAGGGTTTGCATGGCCGCGCTCCTTATTTTTTGACTACCGGGGTCGGCGGAATGATGGGGACGAGGCACAGTGCGATGACACCGACCGCCGCCATGAAGGCGAAAGCGTCCGCATAGGCGAGCGTGGCCGCCTGGTGCGCGCCTGCTTCGGCGAGAATTCTTACCGCTGCGCGCTGGCTCTCGAATGGAGAATAACCGCCGCGCGCGACCAACGTTGCGCTTACCGACGCGAGCCAGTCTTGCGTACCTGGATTGTCATGGCGCAGATGTTCGAACAGGCGCGATGAATGAAGTGTCTCGCGATGCCCGATGAGAATGGTCAGCAGCGCGACCCCGAGCGACGCGCCGAACTGCCTGAAGGTCATGTAAAGGGAGACGCCGTCGAGCAGCTTGTTCTGCTCGATTCTCGCTACCGTGCCGCTGCCCACTGCGGGCAACAATGGCGACAGGCAGCAGGCGTAAAGAATCAGCGGAACAACGTAGTAATAGCCGGGTGTGTCCGTCGTCAGCAGCCGATTGAACAGGACCATCGACGCGATCAGCATGACGAGCGCAATCACGATCGTTTTGCGTTGGCCGATTCGCGCGATAAGACCGACCATGAGCGGCCGGATGGCCGCCGCGGTCAACGCATAGACGCAAATGATCTGTCCGGTCTGGGTCGCGCTATGGGTATGGGTTGAAAGATTGCGCAGAAACTCGGGCAGAACGAACAGGCTGCCCGACAGGATCATGCCGGTGAAGACAGCAATCAGCGCGGACGACAATACGTAGCGGTCACGCAGCAGACCGAGCCAGAGGAGCGGCGTTCGATTCGCCGGACTCGCCTGCCAGACAATGAAGAGAAGCAGAGCCGCACCGCCCGTCCAGGCTAGCAGGCGAATATGGAAGGATCCGAACCAGTCGTCGATTTCACCGCGGTTGAGGATGATCTGAAGCGAAATCAGCGCCGTTGCGAGGAGGACAATACCGAGCCAATCGGTTTGGATCACGCGGTCGGAGGCGGGGGGCGGAAGTGTCGGAAAGTAGCGGGCCAGCAGCCATATCGCGCCGGCCGCGTACAACAGATTCGGCAGAAAGATCAGCCGCCAGTTGAAATGGTCCGTGATATAGCCGCTGACCAGAAGCCCCGCAGCGCTGGACAGATAGAGCAACGTGGATGCCTTCATCAATGACGGACTGCGCTGGGGTTTGGGCATCAGTACGTAGATGCTCGCGCGCCACCATACGACCAGGCCGGCCCCGGCCAGCCCCTGGATGGCGCGCCAGATCAGCATCGAGTCGAGATTCGGGGATATCGCACAACCCATCGATGCGATCGCGAACACGACGATGGTCGAGATTAGGAAGCGTTTGTAGCCGTAGTGCCCGGCCATCCAGACCGAGACAGGTACGCCGAGAAACAGCGCGCAGCTGTAGACCGTCAGCAGCCAGCTTGCTTCGTCTGCCGATACGCCTAGCGTGCCGGTCAGATCGGCCAGCACCAGGTTCATGCTGTCGAACGTATAGAACTCCATCCCGGTCGCGAGACCAAGGCCCATGAGCAGAAGGCGCGTATGCGCCGGCGACATGGTGAGTGCCGCCATGGGCGGAGGCGAAGGCGAAGCCGGCATCGAGGTCGGCAGGGCAGTGTCACTCATTGCAACGGCCTATCCGTATTTGACAGGTGGCGATCACGTGACGAGCCGCAAGACCACATGCATCACCGCGGTGACGAGAAGCAGCGTAATCACGGCTGCCAGATAGAGACCGCCGAACCAGCTCAGACGTCGCGCGCGGGGGCTCATGTTTCCCATCCCGCCTCGGGCGTCTTGCCGCGAAACGTGCTGTAAGCGAAGGCAGAATAAGCCAGCACGACCGGCGTGACAATCAGCGCGCCCACCAGTAGGAAGACATGGCTGAGGGTCGACGATGCGGCAGCCCAGAGCGTGAGACGGAAAGGCACGATGTCCGGGAAGATGCCAAAACCCAGGCCCGCCAAGCCCAACACGAACAGAGCCAGCGCCAGAAAGAACGGACGTCCGTCGACGCGGCCGCCGATCGCCCGCAGAAGGGCGGCAGTCGTGGCGGCAAACAGAACGGAGATCACGGTCAGCGCGATCGTGTGCGCCGCCCAGGCCGTGCGGATGCCGGGTTGAACCCACGCGGCAGTGGCACAGGTCGCGACCGCGAGGCAAACAAAGGCCGGCGCCGCCAGGCGCAGGCAGCGCTGCGCAAATTCACGCAGCGGTGCGGTCGCCTTCAAATGGAGCCAGCCGGCGCCAAGGACAACATAGCCGGCGAGCAAGGTGATGGCCGTCAGCGCGGGGAAGGGCTGGAAGACATCGAATACGCTGCCGCTGAAATGCTCACCATCGACGGCCACCCCCTGGATGAGTCCGCCGACGATCACCCCCTGCATGAGGGCGGCCACGATCGAGCCGACACCGAACGCAACATCCCAGAAGCTTCGGCCGTGCTCGACCTGATAGCGGAACTCGAACGAAACGCCGCGCAGCCCCAGCGCGAGCAACATGACGATCAGCGGTATATAAAACGCCGGAAGCAGCACGCCATAGGCGATAGGGAAGGCGGCGAGCA
Organism: Paraburkholderia phytofirmans OLGA172; assembly: GCF_001634365.1. Lineage (NCBI taxonomy): Bacteria > Pseudomonadati > Pseudomonadota > Betaproteobacteria > Burkholderiales > Burkholderiaceae > Paraburkholderia > Paraburkholderia phytofirmans. Next base: position 2,158,407 of record NZ_CP014579.1, on the reverse strand, counting down.
GCGCCACACCGGCCATGATCAACTAGGTTTCGTTGCCGTCCCAGGTGGGCATGATCGAATCGACCATGCGGTCGCGCAGCCGTTCGTCGGACTGTGCAAGGAGCAGTGCGCCCACGCCCAGATCGAAGCCGTCCAGCAGGACATAGAGCAACAGTGCGAAGGCGGTGAACAGCGCGGAGAGCAACGGCAGATTCATGGCGGGCTACTCCACGGGTGCCGGGTTGCGGCCGGCGGGATCATCCATCACAGCGGGCTTCAACGCATGCTTGAGCGAGCCGGTGGACACCGGTTCAGACGGTGCCGTCTGCGGGCCGCGACGAATCATGCGGAAGGTGAAGATCAGGAAAGCCGTCATGAAAAGCGCGTAGATGCAGACGAACGCGATCAGCGTCGAGAGTAGCACGCTTGGCGGGACAGGCGAGACGGCGTCGGCCGTGCGCAGGATGTTGTAGATCACCCAGGGCTGACGGCCCGTCTCGGCAAGGTACCAGCCGCCGAGTGTCGCGATCACGCCGGATGGCGTCATCACCACGAGCGTGCGCAGGAACCAGCGTGTGGTGAAGAGCCGGCCCTGCCAGCGCAGCCACAGCGACGCGATACACAAGCCGAACATGATGATGGCGAGGCCATACATCGTCCGGAAGCCATAGAACACCCAGCCCATGACCGGCTGCCGGTCGCGCGGCGTGTTTTTCAATCCTTCGACTCGACCGTTCAGAGTGTGGGTCAGCCAGATGCTCCCGAGGTAAGGCGTGCCCAGCGCGAAGCGATTGCGCTGGTTCTGCTGATCGGGGACGATGAACCAGTAATAGGGCTCGGGCGATTGCGACTGTTTCTCCCAGAAGCCCTCAGCAGCCTGCATCTTGGCAGGCTGATGCTCCAGCATCTTCCCGTAGAGCATATCGCCGACGAACACCTGGCAGCCGATCAGCACGGTGGCGAAGGTGAGGCCGATCGAGACTGTCCGGCGCCCGAATGCCTGATGCTCGCCGCGCAGGAGATACCAGGCGCCCACGCCGGCGACAAGGAACGAGCCTGTGATGTAGGCTGCGATCAGCATGTGCGGCAGGCGGTAGGGCCAGGATGGGTTGACGATCACTTTCAGCCAGTCGGTGACCACTACCCGGCCATGTTCGATCGCAATGCCGTCGGGCGTTTGCATCCAGCTGTTGGCCGACAGAATCCACGATGCCGACAGCAAGGTGCCGAGCGCGACCATGCAGGTGGCGAAGAAGTGGAGCTTCGGTCCAACCCGGTTGAGCCCGAACAGCATGATGCCAAGGAACCCGGCTTCCAGGAAAAAGGAGGTGAGAACCTCCAGTCCGATCATTGGACCGATGGCCGGGCCGGCCATCTGTCCGAACTTTGCAAAGGCGAGACCGAATTCGAACGAGAGGACGATACCGGTGACGACACCCACACCGAAGCCCATGGCAAAGATGCCGAGCCAGAAACGGTAGATCTGCAGATAGAGCGGGTCGCGGGTCTTCAGCCACAGGCCTTCCATAATGGCCAGAAACGCAGCAAGTCCAATGGAAATCGTCGGAAAGATGATGTGGAAGCTGACAGTGAACGCGAACTGGATGCGAGCAAGGATGGTGGGATCGAAGCTCACGGCTGCCTCCGTTCGGTTTGGCCGTGCCGTGAGATCGCCAGGGTGAGGGCGATAAATAGTGCGAGCGCGACAACCGAAGCGAGCTGGCCGAACACGCCGATGATGAAAAAGAAAAAGGCGACGCCGAGCGCTCCCAGCAGGCGCCCCGCGGATCTGGACAGAGCGCTCATGGTTGCGTGTCTGGGCGGCGCGATCCCGCGACCACGCTGGCAACGGGCGAAAATGAGCCGTGTGGCATAAAAGACTCCTCGATGAATGGGCGCGATGCCGGCACCACAAATAAGTTCACGATGGAGTGCATGTTGACGCAGGTGGACCTTAAAAGTCCTGAGTGCTTTCTGAATCCTGCTAAAGGTGGAGCTACAGCACGGGCGAGTTTCGCGCTGCGATCGGCTCTTCAGAGGGTGATGTAGAAATCTAAACCTTCGATATGCTGCTTATTTTTTCGGTTTAACAAACTATGCGCCGTTGTGCTCGACATTCCCAGGCAGTTTCAATGCACGATAGGCACGAGGCGACATCCCAAACGCCATCTTGAACGTTCGACTGAAATGCGCGCTGTCGAAAAATGCCCATGAGTAGGCGACCGCTGTAATCGTACGATGGGCGAGGCGTGGATCGCCAAGATCTTTCGCGCAACGAGCCAGTCTCTGCGCAAGGACATAGCGGCGGTAGGAAAACCGTTGCTCGCTAAAAAGGTAGCGTAAATAGCGAGTTGAAACACCAAGTGTGGTGGCAATCATGCCGGGCGAAAGACGTGCGTCATCGAGGTGAGCGTCGATGAACGCCCTGGCCTGTTGAAATTGCGCTGACCTGTAGATGCTCTGCGGAGTATTCGTTGGATCGCATCGCTCCCACAGGGCCGCCATGATCAGGTCTGACGCAACCGAACTGAGATGCGCAGCTGATGTATCTTCGATGCTGTCCCATACCGACGCTATGCTCAGCAGGAAATCTCTCGCCAACCTGCTATGGGGCAACTCCGTCCCAAATCCGATTGCGAGTATTGAATCCAGGTCGCCAAGCCTCAACGCGACGGCATCGCGCGGAAAGTTAACCGTAAGATAGGTCAGGCTATCGATGACCCGTTTCTCGTAGGGGCGAGTCGGATCGTCGAGATAAAATTGGCCGGGCTTAACCAGCGCTTCGCGTTTGTTCTGACGAAACACAACTGAACCCGCCAGGGGTACGACCAGTTTCATATTGCCGTCGCATTCCGCGCGGACAACATCCCGCGCGGTTCGCGTGAACATTACTTTGGTCATCATCCCCGACACGAACGACAGATCACCAAGCAATTTTTCACTACGCGAGTAGCGGAACGCTTCGGGTGCTTCGCTGGTAACAGTGACCGGAACGTATAACCTGTTCACGATGTCGCGAAAATGATGAAACCGGCTCTCAGCGGGGAAATGATCAAGACTGACGTGTGTGCCCACGGCGATCCTCTTCAGTAAGCGCTACCCGCGAGCTGACGGATCATTGCATCGGCAACTCGTTGCTGATCGGAGCTCAGGTCTTTCTCTGAAGCGCGAAAGGAACCGATTGTACCGGAAGGCTTGCCTTGTTGACCACGTGGTCACAACTGGAACGTCTGCAGGCTCGCGCGTCGACGGGCGTCGCGGGCTGATTATTGGCAGGCGGAGTCCTCGCTGAATTGAGCGTTGCGCGGACGTGCGAATCCATCATGGGACCGAGCAGCTTCCGTTTCTGCGTTAATGTCCTTTAGCTTGACCAGCAGCGCACAGCCCGTACGCACGTCGAGACTCGCCCCCGGATGAGTGAACGTTGCGCAAAGCGGATCCAGGAGTTCGATTGCTTCTTTGTGGCGCTGCTGTGAGATCCAGAGTTGCGCGAGGGGAATCGCCGCACGCAATTCCCACATTCGCGCGCCTTGTTGCTGCGCAAGCTCGATCGCATGCAGAAACGAGGCTTGCGCTTCCGTTTCGTGTTCGATGGGCGACGCCCCCCGCGCGGCGGCAGCGCAAGCTTCGAGCGAAGAAACCAAACCCAGTATCCGCCAGAAGTCGGGGCTGAATAGATGATTACCGTTTTCGTTGCAATAGGCCAGCGTCTCGACGAGTACCCGCCGTGCCTCGACGGTGTCTCCGGCGTGGGCCAGCGCTTCCGCCCACGAGCCAACCATCGATATCTGCATGGTGCGGAAGCCGCGCATCTGTAACGCGGCGAGACCGGCATCGAGCATCGGCAAGCCTATCTCGGGTCGGCCGTTTAGAATGTCGAGGTGTCCCGTCAGGCAATCACAGCATTCTTGCCAGACTTCGAGCCGGTGCACCGTTGCCTGCTTGCGAAGCATGTCGAGGTAGTGGGCCGCCGTCGGCAGGTCTCCGGACAACAGTGCAAGTGGGATTGCCGACCCGCCGAGTACCTGGCTAAGCGACGGCTCCTGCATATCGCTGCTCACCCGCTTAATCGTTGACTCGATCAGCGCCATAGCCTGCTCGGGGTGACCTTGTACCCATAAGACCCTTGCGAGGGTTCCGTTTGCAACAACCATAGGATCGACGCGAAATCCCTCCGACTCGGGTTTTGTTTGTCTTCGTGAGCGGAGGTGAGCCAGTCCGCCCTCGACAAGGGCTCGCGCATCCGCGTGCTCGCCTAGCCAGCAACGCGACACGCCGACCATCTGATCAGCGAGTGTTCGCTGGGAGTCCTCGCCGCGCTCGTTGGCAAACGTCTGCAGCAACATGGCGTACCTCAATGACGTATGGATACGTCCCGAGGAGAGCGTCGCATTGAATAGGCCCCATAGTGAGTGCGCCTGAAACGGTTCGTCGTGCTGTTCAGTGGCGAGCGACAGCACGTCGATCCATAAGTTGGCCGCCTCGCTCACCGGCCCGCAGGTAAGCAGGAGTGCCGAGGCAAGCGCCGCGCGCAGTCGCAGTTCGCATGCCACGTCGACCGTTTCTGCGGGTAGTTGTTCGAGGACCGCTACGGCGCGGCCCGCGCGCGTACAGCATTCCTGTATCAGCGACCAGGCCAGCAACGGCTCGACCAACATGCCTGTCAGTTCGACGCCGAGCAGCTCATCGCCTTCTGGCGATAATGCCCAGTCAAGCGCACTACGCGCGTCGTCGAGTGCATCACGTAGATTGCAGTGTGCTTCACCCGTCAGGGCAATGGGCACGTGCCTGCGTTCCCGTCCGAAGCGCTGCTGCAGCCAGCGCGCATGCGCTGCTGCAACGCTTGGGTCCTCACCTTCATCGTGCAGCTTTTCCCTTGCATACGCTCGTGTCGATTCGGCCAGCCGGTATCGCGTCAACGCGCTTCCAAACTCTATGCCCAGCAATGACTTTTCGACAAGTTCACTAATGCCGGTCACCACCAGCGTCGGGCTGATCCTATTGTCTACTGCAATGGCACAGGCATCTTCTACAGAGAAGCTGTCGGCGAACCGACTGAGGCGGCGAAATACGGCTCGAACTGCGGGATCCAGCAGGGCATAGCTCCAGTCGAACGTGGCACGCAGGGTTTGATGACGCGGCAGGGACGTTCTGCATCCACCGGTCAATACCTTGAGCCGATCGTCGAGCCTGCGGTGCAGGCCATCGATTCCGAGCGTCGCCGCGCGTGCAGCGGCTAGCTCAATGGCAAGGGGGATGCCGTCGAGCCGGCGGCATACTTCCGCAACCAACGATATGCTAGCCGCGTCGCGGCCAAAACCGGGCTGCAACGCTCTCGCGCGATGCAAGAATAATCGAACGGCTGAGTGCGTAAGAACTTCCTCAAGCTGGGCGTCGCTCGCGGGCACTTCGAGCGGTTGCACGCGGTACACCGATTCGGCTGGCACCCGCAGCGGTTCGCGGCTGGTCGCCAGCACGCGCAGGAGCGGATTGTGGCGAGTAAGGACCTCGGTCAGATTGGCGACAACGTCGATCACGTGTTCGGCATTGTCAAGCACGACGAGGCAACGCTTGTTCGCGAGTGCGAAGGCGATGCGTGCAGCGGTTACCTCTCCGCCGGCGAACGTCAGGTGACATGCATCGGCCACCGCCACCAGGACCGCTGACGCGTCGGACTGTCCCGCCAGCCCTGCGAAATATACGCCATCCTGGAAGCGGCTCTTGAAATGCAGCGCCACGGCGGTCGCAAGGCTCGTTTTGCCGATTCCGCCAGCGCCCACCAGCGTGACTGTCTGAGTCTGCAGCAGCATCTCGGCGATATCTTGAAGCACCGCCTTCCTTCCGAAAAGTTCGGCGGCATGCAGCGGCACGTCGTCGGTAGCACACGGGAAGGAGGCCTGCGCGTGCCGGATCTCGAACTCCCCGGGCGGCAGCGTGTTCGCCGGACGGCCCGCCAATTGGTAACCGCGCCCGGTCAGCGTCACGATTAGATCCCGGTCGGCTCCCAATGCCTTGCGTAGTGCCGACAGATGCACCTGCAGGTTGTTTTCTTCGACAATCGTGTCTGGCCAGACGTGGCGAATGAGCTCGTCTTTGGTCACCAGTCGGCCACGTTTAGAGGCCAGTAACGCGAGGATTTCAAATGCTCGCACGCCGATGCATGTTCGAACACCCGCGCAACTTAGCCTGCGTAGTTCCAGATCGAGTTCAAACCGACCTATTTGAATCATCAGCGGCACCCGGGAAAGGTTGGGACTTCCGTCATGTTTCGTTTCACTGTCTCCGAGGGCGCTACGCGGTCCGTGGCGTCGCGACACCGGCGGTCCCATTTCGGCAATTGGAGTAGCCTGAACTCATTGATAGATTGGTCGGTCTCACCGGGCGGAACGTCTGTTCCGCGTGGTTCGATGTTAGGCGCGCCGCTTTGAGCAAACTTGTATTTAATGGCACAGACATTTGACTTAAACGGCAGAGCATCACTAGCCAGCCGATGGGCGTGACCGTCCTGGGTTGTTGTCATTGAAGTACGACGTCCCCTCGAGGGCCTATACATCCGTATGATTTCCGCACAACAACTCTTGAATTAGTGTTGACAGGTTAGACGCACAAGACGAACAGCCGCGTCTTCGCTTCATCATTTAAATGCTGGGGCTCCCTGCGTGAATTCCACCACGTTTGTTTCGATCGTCGACGACGACGAATCTGTTCGTCTGGCTACCGCGAGCCTGGTAAGCTCGTTAGGATGGCAGACACGCGTGTTTGCGTCGGCCGAAGAGTTCCTCCGGTCCCCACAGATCGGTGAAGCTTCGTTCCTGATCTCTGATGTTCGCATGCCACGCATGTCTGGCGTGGAAATGCACGATGAACTTCTGAAGCGAGGGCACGCGCCGCCGACCATCTTTCTCACGGCTTTTCCCACCGCCGCGCTGCAGGCGAAGGTCCACACGAACGGTGTGCTGGCCGTCCTCGCAAAGCCTATCGGCGCTGCCGCCATGGCACATTGGTTGAGCCTCGCGTTGGGTCCACCCGGTCAAACCAAGGTATGAAACGCAGAAACCTACGTGCAAGCCAAGTATCCGCTTGTAGCATGGTATGGCCGCAGTGCGTGACCTACCTTTAAGACAACGCCGCGCGGATTGGCGAAAACCTGGGCGCATCATCATCGCGTGGCGATCAAGCGGCAGCATCCGTATTCAGGCGAAACAACGACTCTAAAGGAATCAGAGAGCGTTGTTCGATAGCACGTGCCTCTTGACGTATCAACTACCTGTTGAGGTTGATGACATGTCTACGTCAATTGCACTTCTGGCAAATGGATATCTTGAGATTTTGTGCCTTGATCCATGGCTACCGAGCCTCTACCGACATTACCTGGTGCGACGGACTGTCGACTACAAGGTGATTTGTCTTCAATAGCAGTAGAAAGGCGTCTTCCGACGAAATCTGCAGGACTGGATATCAAGGGCGTCAATTGACTGACTGTTGACAAGAGGGGAGGGCTGCAACGTGACTATCGATCGATGGACCCTAGGCAATGTCAGAGAGCAGCGCGTCGAACCCTATTGCTCGGTGATATGGAATTCTCGTCGGCACACCTACGAGGCTCATGAATCCGGGCGGAATGCGAGTCCACCGCTCGGTACGCTTACCCAAACGGTTGTGGTTTTCGCAGCCATCTGGTCTCTATGCGAATTGCCGTTCGAATTGCTCTTTACCCCGACGATCCTGGAGGGGGCGGCATGCATCGCTGGAAAACTGCTTTGGCTCTCGTTAGGACTATGGGCATTGTCCGGCGCCAGACTCGCGAGATTCATTTTTGCATTTTTCTGTGCAGCAAGCGTTATGGCAATCGCGCCTGGATTTCTCGATTACCGGCGCTTTTCCACAGGGTTGATGTGCGTGTCGATTATTGAATGTACGCTCAAGGTGGCAGCATTTTCATGCATTGTTTTCGCCAGCCGCCGTGCCGCTAAACGCTGGACGGCGTAGCTGTCGAATCGTAATCGAATATTCTGGTGCTTTGCTCGAACCAGATGACGTCACCGCTCGACGCGTTCCGCCCAACGCTGTCAGTGAGGCGCAGCCTCTGCGCTTCGGTCAGGTACTGCGTCTAACTTCGGCGCAGCGGGTCCTTGGCACGCTTACGCTCTGAAATATCGTTGGTGGTCACGAGCGTCCCAAGCGGGCGACCGCTTTTGCTACGCTGCGTGGGCCAGCAGCTTGCCACCGCGACTTGCAAACTGTCGCTACCTTTATGGGGCAGATCGCCTTCGCAGCGGCCGGTGCGCAACAGGATTTCCTCGATCTCGTCACGCGGGATTGAAAAGATCCTGTATGTAAGCTGTTAGAAATATAAACGGCGGCTCGGTAAAGAAGAAGTTAAAACAAGAGGCGGCGAAGGCAGAGAAAATGGAGGCGGAAATAGCGCTGTCGAGGAAAGACAGCAGAACGACGGCAATCAAATAGACATCTCAGCCACCGCCATGCTGCAGTGAAGCTGGAAGCACACCATGGTGAGCGCGTCCAGCGCAATGCATCCGACAGTCAAAGCGCAATCAGATAACGCGGCCGGTCGATCCGGTCGACGTTCATGCTCACGCCGAAGGTGAAGACCGTCGGCGGATCCTCTTCCGCTCAGTTCCCTCGACAAGCTCCGTGGATAGCGTTGTGGTGTAGGGAGGAGTTCAATCGAGTTTGGCTCACGCAAAATTTTCGCATTTAGCGTTCTGTTGCAGGGCAGCAGCACCTCGGGCAGCAGAAGCGGCGGCTCGATATTGCATTCGCACGGACTATACTCGTTGTACGGCGCGATGGGCTGAAGACATCGGCGCAGGTTTTGGATGAAATGAAGCGATGTCCGGCGCGTGGCAGGGACGAAGCTGTAGATATCAGGCAGGAATCGTCACCTCGATTTCGCCGCGGATTTGGTCAGTTCAAAGGGAGGCGGGATGGTTTCAGGCTTGCATTCGCACGCGAACTCGGCTCAGTGTGACAGCGAAGGCAAAGTATCCGTCGTCTATGTGATCGACGATGACGAGTCGATGCGCTACGCGCTTAGCGGCTTGTTGCGCTCAACAGGGCTGCATGTCGAGACGTTTGCATCGTCGAGGGAATTTCTTGCCTTTCCGAAATACGACGCGCCCAGTTGCCTGATTCTTGATGTCCGCTTGCGTGGCGAGAGCGGCCTGACGATTCAGGAAGAGGCGGCAAAGACCGATCTGCGCCTGCCGATCCTGTTCATTACGGCGCATGGCGACATCGAAATGTCGGTCAAGGCAATGAAGGCTGGTGCGGTCGACTTTTTTTCGAAGCCCTTTCGCGATCAGGACATGCTCGACGCGGTCGCTCATGCGCTAAACCGTGATAGCGCGCGTCTTGCGGCCGAAGAATCGATTGCGCTGCTGCGCAGCTCGTACGATTCTTTAACGCCGCGCGAGCGCGAAGTAATGGGGTTTGTCGTGGCTGGTCTGATGAACAAGCAGATTGCCTCGGCAATGCATCTTAGCGAAATCACCGTAAAAATCCATCGTGGGCAGATGATGAAGAAATTGGCATCGCGCTCGGTAGCCGATCTCGTGCGAAAGGCCGAAGCGCTGGGCGTCGACGCTCACTATTCCAGGTAGCGGCGGCCGCACGAGGCCGGTGTTCACACTCGATTCAACGCCGTCGTGCTTCCTCGCGCAAGCACGCAGCGCGCGGCATTCCGCACGCCTTCCACTGTTTATTGAACGCCCAACGCCCAACGCGCAATTCGTCCAAAGGTGGTACGCGAATACGCGGTCTACCGCGTACAAGACTACTGCAATGAGACTAGCTTGCACGGTAGCGGACGGGAACCATACAAACGTATAGCTTTGAGCGCGTTATCGATTGTGCGAGAGTTGCTCGCTCGCTCGTTGCCGGTTGGATGCCGTAGCGAGACGAGCGAGGATCTCGACCAGGTGTCGCGAATCCATGGGCGGCTACGACTATACGAACGTTTGCATTGCTCAAACGATGGTTAGCGACTAGCGTCTCTTTGTAGGTTTGTATTCGCAAAGGCCCTGCTATACCTTTAATGCGTCAGGCATGTTCCACGATACTACGACGAGAGTTGAGTGGGCGACGTCGTACTACTGCATGTATCGCGCCATCCATGCACAAGCGCCCGCGCTATCCCGGTTCCCTCAATCGAAGGCAGAGACCATGCGCCAAACCCTGTTAGATCTGAAGCGCACGCGAAGCGAGCAAGTCGTGGACAGTCGCACTGGAATGTCAGGGCGCAGCGAAGCAGACCTTCTTGGTCTTCTTGTCCGCGGCCAGGAAGCATTCGTCACAACGGACGATCTCATGCTCGAATTGTTTCCTGACACAGGCGCGAATGAGAGCCGTCGACGCTTGCACCTCGCCACACTACGCAGGACGTTGCAGGACGGTGGCGAATGTGTCGATGTGGTAGCGGCGAGTGGCCGCCGGCCCAGGCAAGCCGCGCGCGGCAGATCCGAAGGGTCTGCCTTGCAACGCGACGGGCACGCCGTGGCCGAGCCACGAGGACGCACGTTTTTGACTGGAGCCATTCCCGAGCCGAACCTGCCGCTGATCGGCCGTGCGCGCGACACCGAGGCGGCGAGCCGGGGCATGTTATACGGGCAGTGCGTGACGGTGACTGGCGCCGAAGGTGTGGGAAAGACGCGACTGGCCCTTGAAATTGCTCAAAATTCAGCGTTCGCAGACGGTGTGTGCTGGGTATCCCTGGAGGCTACAAACATGCCGCAAGCCATGCTGGACGTGGTTGGCCTCCAGCTGTGCGGGGACTTGTCGGCCGGGCGCGGTGTATTTGTTCAACTGAAGGCACAGCTTGCGGACAAGGAGATGTTGGTCATTCTGGACGGCGTCGACGGTGCTCCGTTGACTGCGGCTGAGCTCGCCGAAGCGCTACTGGATGCAGGTGACGGCATTCGAGTGCTTGCTACCGCACGTAGGCCCCTGAAGACTCGAAGGGAAATGGTGGTGCAACTCGCGCCGCTCGATGTGCCTGCACGCGAGGCTTCACACGGCGAAATCCTCTCTTCCGCCGCTGTACGGCTTTTCGTTGCGGCGACACGCTCTGCCGGCTCACGATTCGCGGCGGAGGAACAAAATCTCGCCGCGGTTGCCACGCTTTGCCGAGAACTTGGCGGAATTCCATTGGCCATTGAACTAGCCGCTGTGCACGGCGATCCGATGGACGGCCTGGTACGATTCGCAGAGACCCATCAGCAGCCCCTTTCAGCGGGCGCTAATGACGACACGCCTACTCCCTGCCGCGGTGAGTTGGCGGCGATAATCGATTTGAGCGTGCGTGCACTCAACGATCCGGCGCGCATCGCGCTTCGCTGGCTGGCGATTTTCGATGCGAGCTTTTCAGCTGACGGCGCTTGCGACGTGCTCGCTGCCGTAGGACTCGACCGACCGTGCGCCGCCAAAGCGCTCGCGGATCTGGTAGCGCGCTCACTCGTCATCCGAGAGTCTCCTGCACAAGCACCGCGCTATCGGCTCCGCAACGCCGTCCGTCGGTGTGCCCTGGAAATGCTCGACGCAAGCGCTGAGCGCCCAGCAGCGACGCACGCGCATGCGAGCTATCTGTGCATGCACTTCGACCGGATGCGTAGCCACTGGCGCGATACGCCGATCGTCGAATGGTTGCTGGATTTTCAACGTGAATTGGCGGCGTTTCGCAGCGCGTCGGCCTGGGCGCGCTCCATATCGGGCGACGCAACGCTCGCGGTCAAACTGGCGGTAGTGGCGACACCTTATCTTTTCGATCTTTCGCTGGTCGATGAATGCCGGACGTGCGCGAGTGACGCATTGAATATTCTGGAGTCTGGTGCACATACACTCGAAGAAGCTTGTCAGGAGAAGTTACAGCTTCTCGCGGCCCATGGAGCCAGTATTGTCTATACGCATGGGCCCGGTCCGGATGCACGCGCCGCATGGCTGGATGTACTTGCGCTCGCGCGCAAGACGGGCAATCGCGAATTTGAACTGCGCGCCCTGTGGGGACTCTGGATCATTCATCGCTACGCCGGCGAGGTCCGCGAGTCGCTCGCCTGCGCCAAAGAGTTCAGCGAGCTGTGCGGCGAGGCGTCCACCGTGCCGCAGAAGCTGATCGCTGCTCGCATGGAAGGAATCTCTCTTCATTACGCTGGCCGTCAAGCAGAGGCGCGCACGATTCTCGAGCCGATGATTGGTGCCGACGCAAATGAACATCTACGCTGGAATATCGTGGGCCAGCAGATAGAGTGGCGCGTCGGATCGCTGGCTACGCTTGCTCGAATTTGCTGGTTGCAGGGCGATGGCGCGAAAGCACTTGAATTAGCCGAAGATGCGCTAAGGGCGGCGTTGCAGCATCAGAACGCCATCAGCGTTTGCTATGTTCTCGCCGAATCGCTGGTTCCCATGGCGCTTCTCTCGCGACAATTCGAAGCGGCGCAATGCGCTTTGACGACGTTGAGCGAGATGGCTTCCAGGTTTGGTTTTTCCTTTTGGCTGGTGTGCTCGAAGGCATACACCGAGTTTTTGGGTCTCGTTCGGGAGGGAGATGCACGCGCGATTTCGAGTGCCCAGACGACGTTTAACCAGCTCCGCGGTGTCGGCAATATGGCCGGATTTTTAACGCTGGCCGGGCAGCTAGCGCATTCGCTGATGGATGCGGGGCGTCACGCCGAGGCACTGGCTATTGTTCAGGAAGCGCTGAAGCGGGCCGAGGCGAACGGTGAACATTGGTACACCGCAGAGCTATTGCGGATTAAAGGTGAGTTGTGTGCTGCAGCCAATCACAAGGTCGATGCTGCCTGCCTCTTCTCAATCGCACAAGACCGGGCCGGCCTACAGACCTCGCATGCGTTCAGCCGGCGGGCTGCGCTCAGTCTGGCCACGCTCTGGCATGAGCAGGGCCGTACGGAGGCCGCGATCAGATCGTTAGAGCCGTTTTGTATTTGAACCGCTACCACAACCTGCAATTCGCCCGTTGAGCAGCGAACGCGTCCTCGGTGTGCAGTGCCGCCTCGTGCATTCAACCCGGCCGCACTCAATGACTAGCAGTTCAAAAAAGATTGGGAGTTGTTGATGGTTCAGATTGGTCACTTTGAGCTCGATACGGAGATGCGCACGCTCAGGTGTGGAGCGGGGCGGGTACGCATTGGTGCACGCGCGTTCGACATTCTGGCCTATCTCGCGGCCTTCAGTGGTCGTCTGGTTACCAAGGACGAACTGATCCGTCATGTCTGGCCGGATACGATTGTCGAGGAAAACAACCTGCAGGTGCACTTGTCGGCGTTACGCAAAGCGCTCGGTGTGGACAGGGACTTGATCATTACGCTAACCGGGCGTGGCTATCAACTGGCGGGACGCCAGGAACAACAGCCGCAAACAAATGCTGACATCGAAGTTCGGCCCCAGGCAATGGGCGAACTGTTCGGGCGGGACGTGGCGTTTCGGGAGATTGCCAACCTGCTAGGGCAGGCTCGCGCCGTGACGTTGGTGGGTGCGGGTGGGATCGGCAAGACAAGCCTCGCAACGGCAGTTGCCAGGAACGTCGCGGACCGGTTCGCCGATGGCGTGCACTTTGTGGCGCTGGCGGCCCATGCGGACGCAGCGACCGTGCTGGTTGCTGTCGCCGAAGCCTGTGGTCTGGTATTCGCGGGCGGCACGATAACAGCCGCGCGCATCGCCACGGCGCTTGCGGGAAAGCAGTGTCTCCTCATACTCGACAATGCAGAGCACGTGATTGACGCGGTGGCCTCTCTGACCGACGTTTTGACTCGCCATAGTCCCATCTTGCGAATCCTGACCACCAGCCGGGAGCCGTTGCGAGTAGCCGCTGAATCAATATACCGTGTGCAGTCGCTCGACGTTCCCGCGAAGGGCGACCATTGCGAGGACGTGCTGGCTCACTCTGCAGTGCGGCTTTTTCTGCACCGAGTCCGAATGTTGCAGCCGCGCATTTCCGAAGACGCAGCAAGCGTATCGCTCGTCGGGGAGGTATGCCGCCGCCTGGACGGCATTCCTCTGGCCATTGAACTGGCCGCCGCGTGTGCGGCGACGCTAGGCATCGATGGCCTGCACCGGCGGCTCGACGACCGGCTGACGGTGTTGACCGGCGGCTGCAGAACCGCACTACCACGTCACCAGACGCTTCGCGCCACGTTTGACTGGAGCTACGCAACGCTGGACCCAGTGGCCCGCGCAGTGTTTCGCCGGTTGGGCCAGTTCGCCAGCACCTTTCTGATCGACGATGCATGCGCGGTCGCCGCAGATGACGCCATCAATCCGATGCTGGTCGCGACGAGCGTCGGCGAGCTAGCCGAGAAATCGCTATTGGGGGTCGAGTTTGAAGACACCTTGACCCGCTACTGGTTGCCCGAATCGACCCGCGCCTATGCGCGGGAAAAGTTGCAGGATGAAGGGGAAACCCCGGCTATCGCCGCCGCCCATGCGCGTTGGCTGCAGCGGCGCTTTGGAGAGTCGGGCGGGCTGTTGACGACGCACGTCTTGACGCGCGAAGCGCCGGACCATCTGCGCGATGCATTGGACGATGCACGCAGCGTGCTGGAATGGGCATTCTCGCCGGAAGGCGATCAACTGCTTGGCATCGAACTCACCGGGACACTGGTCGAGGCGTTGCTGGCATGGTCGTTGATTGAAGAATGCTGTACGCGCGCCGGCCGTGCCGTGACGGCTCTTGAAACGCTGCCCGCCGGTACGGTCGATGCGGCCTGTGAGCTACGGTTGCGTTCGGCACTCGCCTCTGCGCTACTGCTTACACGTGGGCCGGTGAGCGAGGCGAACCGCCTGTGGCTCGAGGTGCTGTCGCTCGCTGTCCAGCAGCACAACGATGAGTTTCAGGCTCGCGCCCTGTGGGGTCTCTTCAATGCGACACTGGCTGCAGGACGCATTCGGGCATCGTTAAAGTACGCGACGTTACTTCAGATGCTTGCCGGCGAAAGTGGCGACGATTTGCAGGCGATGCTCGCGGATCAACTGGTTTGCGTGTCGCTTTGCTGGCTTGGTGAACATACGTATGCCCGCACGCTGGTGGAGCGGGGGCTCACGCGCCTTGGGGCACATCAACAGGAGATGTCCCATACGGTGGGCTTTCGCGTCGATACGGTGGTCGTGGCCACCGCCAACCTCGCGCGGATCTTATGGGTACAAGGCTATCCCGACGAGGCCATGGCCTTGATCGACGCGATGGTCAATTCGGTTCGCAGCGACATGGGAGCCCGGTCGCTGAGTGACCTGCTCGGGGATTCGGCGGTTTCCCTTGCTTTGTTGTCCGGCGATCTGCCAACCGCAGCTCGCTACCTTGACATCCTGCGCACGCAGGCGACCCAACATCGGCTGGAAATCTGGCAGGCGTGCTGCGATTGCCTGAGTGGACGCCTGGACATCCTGAGCGGGCGCACTGAACGGGGTTTGGAGATGCTCGAAACGGCGCTCGCTGCCCTGCGGGCAGGTGGCTTCAGCAGGATAAGTACCTCGATGGCAAGCGCGTGGGCCGAAGCTCTGGCCCATGCGGGAAGCACGACCGAAGCACGGCGGATACTCGACGAGACGCTGGCGTACTGCAATGAGGGTGGTAACCATCTGTTCACCGCGGATATCTGGCGGGTTTTGGGCGTAATTTCGATGTTGGAGGCGCGCGCGGCTGTATTGAGGCGGTCATCGCCAACCGAACATGAGACTCGTGCACAGACCGCATTGCTGCATGCTATCGAGATCGCCCAACGGCAGGGGGCGCGGATGTGGGAATTGCGCGCGGCGATCCCGCTCGCACAACTGTGGCACTCGCAGGGACGCGATGAGGCAGCACGCCAGGTGCTGGGTTCACTCTGCGCATTGTTTCCCAAAACGTCGGTGAGTCTCGACGTCCGCACAGCTCACGCGCTGCTAGGAGAACTTGATACTTCCGGTGCAAAGGGCGATTCTGATGTGCCCGACGTAACGCAGCCGAAGGTTGCCCAATACGACGGCGGGCTTACATGGTTCGCCAGCGCCGCGCAATCGGACCGCTTCTAGGAGTACTCGCTCACGGGCCAATGACGCAGCCGGCAGGCAAGCGCCCCAACGCAGGCATTCCTGCGCCCAAATCGTCTGCCCGCCGCCGGGCTGCACGCGCCGCTAGTGCGTCGAAATGGCTTCAGCTCGCTGATTAGATTGAACCGGAAGATGGCTTTTTGAGTATGATGGGCTCGCACACGTTGCGAGTCCAGCCTGCATGCCGAATCCTGGATGTTGTCCAAAGCGGCAACATTGTTACGTCAAGCCTCTGGAACGCTGCGCGGCTACTGACAGTGGAGTCGTACCAGTGAAATTCTGCGGCATTACTCTCGGCGCGGACAGCGGCTTTGAGGTGGTATGGCAGGACGGTCACCGCGTTTTCTGCAGAGGCTGGGCGGATGGCGATCACGACTGTATGCCCGCGCTGTTTGCGGCCGAAGTTCACGCGACACCCGATGACCTGCGTCGACTCGCGCACGAGTACGGGCTAAAGGACGAGTTGAAGGATGCCTGGGCGGTACGGCCCTTGGCGCTCGTGCGGGGGGCGGGCGGCCAAGCTATCCTCATACTTGAGGATCCAGGTGGGGAGCCGCTTGAACGCGTGATCGGGCCGCCCATGGAACTGGGCAGATTTCTGCAGCTCGCTATCGGCTTATCGGCCGCGCTTGGAAAGCTGCATGAGCGTGGGTTTATTCATAGGGACATCAAACCGGCTAATGTCTTCGTCAATACGGAGACTGGACAGGTCTGGCTCACTGGCTTTGGGATCGCGTCGCCTCTTCCGCGTGAGCGCCAACTGCCGGAATCGCCTGAGACCATAGCCGGTACGCTCGCCTATATGGCGCCTGAACAGACCGGAAGGATGAATCGATCGATCGATTCCCGCAGCGACCTTTATTCTTTGGGCGTCACACTGTATGAAATGTTGAGCGGAAGTCTGCCGTTCACCGCTTCTGATCCGACAGAGTGGGTGTATGCCCATATAGCAAGACCGCCTGTGCCACTCGTCGAGCACTTGCCGGAGGGTGCGGCGGTTCCGGCGACAGTAACCGGCATCGTCATGAAGTTGCTCGCCAAAACCGCCGAAGAGCGGTACCAGACGGCTGCCGGTGCCGAGGCCGATCTTCGCAAATGCCTTGCTCAATGGGAGGCTCACAAATATATTGACGCTTTCAGACTCGGCGGCCACGACGCGTCCGATCAACTTCTCATTGCAGAGAAGCTATATGGTCGCGAGCGCGAGCGAGAGGCTCTGCTCAACGCATTCGATCAAGTGGTGGCGAAAGGCACGCCGATTCTAGTCCTGGTCTCGGGATACTCGGGTGTCGGCAAATCCTCGATGGTCAACGAGCTTCATAAAGCGGTCGTGATTCCGCGCGGCATTTTTATCTCGGGAAAATTTGACCAGCACAAGCGTGACGTCCCCTACGCGACACTTGCCCAGGCGTTCCAGACACTGATACGCCAGATCCTCGCTCAGCACGATGCAGAGGTCGGCCGTTGGCGCGATGACATTCGCTCGGCATTGGGGGCGAACGCGCAATTGATTGTCGAACTGATTCCCGATCTCGAGTTTGTTGTCGGCAAACAGTCGGCGGTTCCTGAGCTTCCGCCAGCGGAAGCTCAGACACGCTTCCACATGGCATTGCGCTCATTCGTGGGTGTATTCGCACGAAAGGAGCACCCACTCGCGCTCTTTCTTGACGATCTCCAGTGGTTGGACGCAGCGACACTCAGGCTGCTCGAGGAGCTGACCAGTCACCCGGATGCACGTTACCTGCTGCTGATCGGCGCGTTCAGGGGGAACGAGGTAGGGCCGTCTCACCCGCTGACGCACACGCTCGACACCATCCGAGGTGCGGGGACGATTGTTCGGGATATTGTACTGACACCGCTGTCGATCGACGATTTGCTCGAGTTGGTCGCCGACACGCTTCACTGCGACCACGCGGTCGCCATGCCGCTTGCGCGGCTTCTGCATGACAAAACGCTGGGCAACCCGTTCTTCGCGATTCAATTTCTAAACTCGTTGTGCGACGAGCACCTGCTGAGCTTCGATGCGCAAGATGCCAGATGGAACTGGAATCTGGCAAGCATCGAGGCCAGAGGCTTTAGCGACAACGTCGTCGATCTTATGGTCGAAAAGCTGAAGCGATTACGGCCCGCGACGCTGGAAGCACTCAAGGATCTGGCTTGCCTTGGAACCACGGCGGGCATCGCGGCGCTGTCGATAGCACGCGAAAAAACCAACGATGAAATCCGGAAGGACCTTTGGGAGTCCGTGCGGTTGGGGCTCGTCACCCATCAGGACGAGTCGTTCAAGTTTGCGCATGATCGTGTCTGGGAGGCGGCGTATTCGCTCGTTCCTGTGGAATCGCGGCCCAACACCCACCTCCGCATCGGCCGGAAGCTCTTCAGCGGAATAGGGCCTGCCTCGATTGCAGAGCGAATATTCGATGTCGCCAATCAACTCAATGCCGGCATGTCACTCGTGACCGAATGGGCCGAGAAGCAGCAGATCGCCGACCTCAATCTTCGCGCCGCCAGAAAAGCAAAAGCGTCGGCGGCCCACAGTTCCGCGTGCCTGTACTTATCGAAGGCAATGCTGATCCTTGGGGACCAGGCCTGGACGCGTTGCAATGGTTTCGCCTTCCGAATCAGACTTGAAAGAGCGGAATGCGAATTTCTGAGCGGCCATTTCGAAACAGCGGAAGTACTCATCGAGGAGCTCCTGACACGCTGTACGTCGTTGATTGACAAGGCAGCCGTGTACCGCATCAAGATCGATCTCCATGTGGTGAAATCAGAGAATGCGCTAGCCATAGAGAGCGGGCTCGAATGCTTGCACCTTTTTGGCGTCGACATGCCGATGCATCCCACGCGTGAGCACGTAGAGGCGGAATACGACAACGTCTGGAAAACCTTGGGCGAAAGGCCAATTCAAGACTTGATCAATTTGCCCCTTACATCGGACCCCCAGATCGGAGCGGCCATACGCCTTCTTTCCGTCCTCTTCGCACCATCGATCTTCACCGACTTCAATCTGACCTGTCTTGTACTGTGCAAGATGCTCGATATCAGCGTGCGGCGGGGCAATACGGACGCCGCGGCGGTCGGCTATGCGTGGTTCGGCGTGTTCCTGGGACAGGTCTTTCACAGATATCCAGAAGGCTACGAGTTCGCCAGGCTAGCCGGCGCACTCGTGGAAAAGTACGACCTGACCTTATACCGGGCCCGCACGTATTTCGCTATGGAGATCGCGTCGCTCTGGACGCAACCGATCGCAACCGGGCTTCGCCATCTTGCAACGGCGATTCGTATTGGAGTGGAAACAGGAGACCTGACCTTTGTCTGTTTTAGCCGCAACCACGTCATCACCGACCTGTTCCTTCGAGGCGATCTTCTGGAGGAGGTTTGGCAGGAGTCCGTGCTTGGACTCGAATTCGCGCGTGCGGCGAGGTTTCGAGATGCAGCCGATATTATCGTCAGCCAGCAACGATACATTCTGAATATGCAGGGCAAGACATCGTCGTTCTCTACATTCAGTGACGCCGAATTTGACGAGGATACATTCGAAGCACAGCTCGATGTCAATCGCATGAACACGATGGTCTGCTGGTATTGGGTTTTGAAACTGGAAGCACGCATCATCTTTGGCGATAACCGGGCCGCGATCGATGCACGTCAGAAGGCTGAACAGCTGCTGTGGAGTTCGGCTGGCCATATTCAATTGTTGAACTACCATTTCTTCGGAGCGCTTGCTGTCGCGGCAGCGTGGGACGACGAGGTGTCTCCAGCCGGTCAACGAAAATGGTGCGAGATGTTACACGTGCATGCCGCGCAACTGCGGGAATGGGCCGAAAAAGGTTCGCCAACCTTCCGGGACAAATTTGAACTCGTGGCGGCCGAAGCCGCGCGCATAGACGGCCATCACCTGGAAGCGATGCGCCTCTATGAAAGCGCGATCCGTGCGGCGCATGATGGAGGCTTCGTCCATAACGAAGGCATTGCCAGCGAGTTCGCCGGCCGGTTTTACCTTAGTTTCGGTCTTGAGACAAATGCCTACGCCCATTTGCACAATGCACTGTCCTGTTTCGCCCTCTGGGGCGCCAACGGTAAGGTCCGCCATCTGGAGTCGTGCTATCCGCGTTTGTCGGTAGCCTATGCTGAACACGCCGGAACGACCACTGTCTCACCTGTCCAGCAACTGGACGTTGCTACTGTCGTGAAGGCGTCTCAAGCCGTTTCCGGTGAGATCGAATTACCCAGACTGATCGAGCGGCTAATGACGATTGCGCTGCAAACTGCTGGCTCCGATCGAGGGTTGCTTATCCTGCCGCAGTCCGATGAGTACCCCATTGCAGCCGAGGCACGCGCCGTCGGCGACGAAATCGTCCTGAGTCAAGGGCCGCTCGCGAGCCATGCGGCCCCCGAATCGCTGTTGCGCTACGTTGCCCACACGCAAAAGAGTGTCATTATCGATGACGCCGCCAAACCCAACAGCTTTTCCGGCGACGAATACATCACGCACCAAAAGCCACGGTCGGTCCTCTGCCTTCCTCTCGTCAGGCAGGGAACTTTGGGTGCCTTGCTTTACCTTGAAAATACGATGGCCTCACACGTCTTCACGGCTGGCCGGATCTCTCTGCTGGAAGTGCTGGCATCGCAGGCGGCAATCTCCCTGGAAAACACCCGTCTTTATAGCGATCTTCAGGAACGTGAGGCGAGGTTTCGCCGGTTGGTCGAAGCGAATATCATCGGGATATTCATCTGGAACAAGACAGACCTGATCACTGATGCCAACGATGCCTTTCTTCGTATCGTGGATTACGACCGGCTCGATCTGCTTTCCGGAAACGTACGATGGACGGAACTGACACCGGAGGACTGGCGCGATCGTGACGAAGCCGCGCTGTTGGACCTGGAGGCAACCGGATCCGCCCAACCCTACGAGAAAGAATATTTCCGTAAAGATGGTACACGAGTGCCCGTGTTGATCGGCGCTGCAGCGTTCGATCAGCGACGCGATCACGGCGTGGCGTTCGTCCTTGATTTGACCGAGCGCAGGCAGGCCGAGCAGGAAAACCGCGAAAACGAACGCCGCTATCGCGAGGTCCAGACGGAACTGGCGCACGCCAACCGCGTCGCGACGATGGGACAACTTTCCGCGTCGATCTCCCATGAAGTCAGACAGCCCATTACGGCGGCAGTGGTGAATGCAGACGCCGCGTTGCGCTGGCTCAGCGCACAGCCACCCAACTTGCAGGAGGTTCGCCAGGCGCTCAGCCGTATCAGCGCAGACGGAAAACGGGCCGCCGACGTGATTGGCCGGATCCATGCATTCTTCAAGAAGGCGCCCCAACGAAAGGATCCCCTGGATATAAACGAGACGATCATTGAAGTCATTGCGCTCGGTCGTATTGAAGCCGAGAAGCACGGCATCGATGTACAACTACGCCTCGTAGAGGGGCTGCCGCAGATCGAAGGGGATCGAGTGCAATTGCAACAAGTCGTTCTCAACCTGATGGTCAACGGCGTAGAGGCGATGAGCGGCATGGGCGAGGGCAGGCGAGAACTGCTGATTAGCACCTGCAATGCCCAATCGGCGGGTGTCGCTGTCGCCGTGGAGGATTCAGGAAATGGACTCGATCCCGCGGACCTCGAACGCATCTTCGATGCCTTTCACACGACGAAGCCCGACGGTCTGGGAATGGGTCTTTCGATCTGCCGCGCGATCATTGAAGCCCACGGCGGGCGATTGTGGGCAACAGTAAACAGGCCCCATGGGGCCACGTTCCGGTTCACTTTGCCTGCACGGGAATCCGCTTCATAGCGATTCATTGGAACAGGTGCGCCTGCCGCAGTGCCCGTCAGATACCGTTAATCGCTGAGTCGCTAGCCGTTCAGGAAGATTAACTGACAAATCAGGACTTTTATTTCCTTCCAGTCCTACTCTTTCTCACATCGAACGACTTCTCGGAATGACGAATTCGATTCGCTCGGTGATTTATCGAAAACCACCGGTTCGCCATTTGCACATTCCTCTGGAGCGGCATAGTGGAGCCGAAGGACCCATCGCAAGACGGAGCTTCGTCGCAGTGGATTAGCGGCATCGCGATACCCGAAGGTAATCTTGCATGCGGTGCCCGCGAAACTGCAGAAATATTGTTACCGGATGTGTTGAACCTCCACGCGCAACGAGTATTCGTCTTTGCTGCGCTGGCAGCGCAGCAGAAGGCGTTGGTGGTCGATGCGGAATTGCTATACGTGGCGGCGATGTTTATGAACGTTGGCCTCACTGGTGCATACGCTTTTTCCCAACGACGTTATGAGCTCGACAGTGCCAGTGCGGCCCGGCAGTTTCTCGTGAGTCATCGCGTTGCTGATGCGACGGTGTTGGAAGTCTGGTATGCGGTAGCACTGCACACGACAAGCGAAATCCCGGATCACGCATCGCCGCTCGCCGCCTCGCTCGCTGCCGGTGTGCGCACGGACCTTTTCGGCGACAAGGCAGCCAACCTCTCGCGCGAGTCGAAGGCAGAGATACTGAAGGAGTTGCCACGCGGCAAGCAATTCAAGGAACGGTTTATTGAAGCGATTAGTCACGGTGTCGCCCATCGGCCTGCGTCTACGTTTGGGACAGTGAGTGCGGATGTGCTTGAGAGAGCGGATCCCGACTACCGCCGTCTCAACTACTGCGGCTTGATCCTGGGTGCAAAGTGGAAAGACTGACAGCGCGTGGCGGCGCGGCAAAGTACGAACAATTTTTCAAGGGAGTGGAACATGAGCAAGTACCTTTGGTCGATGATTGCCGCAATTTCCCTCACCGTGGCGATGTCGTCGGCATATGCCGACGATGGCATGAAGTATCCGGCGTCCGATGAGCCGCAACAGGAGCAACCGGCGAACCCGTCGAGCCACGCTGTGGCCCACAAGGCGATGAAGTCCGCCGATCGCAAGCTCTCGCGGGACGTGCGCAAGGCCATTGCGAGTGGGGGCGCCGTGGACATGTTGCACCTGGGCATTGTTGCGCGCTCGGGCAAGGTCACCTTGGTAGGGTCGGTGCCGGAGGAGGGGCAAATTGATCTCGCAACGCAACTCGCCCAGTCTGTCTCGGGGGTGACTAAAGTGGCAAACCGGCTGAGCGTCGACGTACCGGGTGGAAATTAAGTCTGCCGATGCCTGATGAATGCCACAGCTGCCGGCCATCGAACGGACCGGCTAAATCCCGAAGCCGCGGTTTAGCGACCGCAAATACGCCGTGAGGAAAACGAGATGAGCTCACAGATAGACGAAAAATTCACTTCCGCATCGCGCCGCAACAGATGCTAGAGGGTGTTAGGCACTTTTGTTAAGGGTTGCAAAGTGAACAAGCATAAGCACGGAGAATACGACGAAATGCAAACCAGCCAAGGTTTCGGGCAATCGTTCGTAGTCTCTGGCCAGTCGTCGGAACCGGTTGAGCCAGCCGAAGCTGCGCTCGACCACCCAGCGGCGCGGCAACAGCACGAAGCCCTTCTTCGCCTCCGGCAGCTTGATTACCTGAAGCTCAATCCCTTCGTCGAGTGCCGCCTGCGCAGGCTCTTCGCCGGTATATCCCTGATCGGCGAACGCCACCTTGACCGTCTGGCCCGTGGCCTGCTGAACCTGACGCGCCAGTTCTCCGACCTGCGCGCGTTCCTGTTCGTTGGCCGGCGTAACATGCACAGCAAGCAACTGCCCCAAAGTATCAACCGCCATGTGGACCTTACTGCCGCGTTTGCGTTTGTAGCCGTCGTAACCGGCGCGAGGCCCACTCTCGCATGTCGACTGCAGGGTCCGCCCGTCGAGAATGACCGCGCTGGGTTGACCACGGCGCTCCTGTGCGATCCGGATGATCGAACGCAGGTCATTCACCATCGCCTCGAAACAGCCTGCCTGAATCCAGCGTTGCGTCTGCTGGTAGACCAGTTCCCACGGTGGAAAATCATTGGGCAACAAACGCCACGGCGCACCCGCACGTACGATCCAGCGCAGCGCGTTGAACATCTCGCGCAGTTCGTAGCGGCGCTGCGGCGCGTCTTTGTTCATCAAGGTCAGGTACGGAGCGGCGAAGTACCACTCTTCATCCGACACATCCGTTGGGTATGGCCTGCGGTTTTTCATTCCGCCAGGATACCAGGTCTAACTCAAAGTTCCTAACACCCTCTAAGCACGAAGTCAGGACCGGTTCACCGATCCGACATGTATCATCGAAAGGAGGCTCATATGAAGCCAGCCCGGGAAGCAACGCGTGCAGCGATCGAAATCGCGATAATGACAGTGGTTATCGCTATTGGTGTGACTGGCTGCGCGACCGGATCCGACCGTCAGCCCGGCGATCCATTGGAGCCGATGAACAGGGCCATATTTTCTTTCAACGACGGACTAGATAAGTATGTCGCGCGGCCTGCGGCCGTTGGCTATGTCAGGATAACGCCAAGTCCGCTGCGCACTGCGATCAGCAACTTCTTTTCAAATATCGGCGATCTCGGCAACTTTGCGAACGACCTGTTGCAGCTAAAGATAACCGATGCGACTGAAGATATCTTGCGGTTCGCGTTCAACTCCACATTTGGGTTAGGGGGGGTGCTCGATTGGGCGTCGGCCGCGGGTTTACCCAAGCACCATCAGGACTTTGGTCTGACGTTAGGACACTATGGCGTTCCGGCTGGCCCGTACCTCGTGCTGCCGTTGTTTGGGCCAAGCACGTTTCGAGATTCGACTGGGTGGGTGTTCGCCTACTTCACCACACCGACCACTTACCTGCCAGCTGACGTTAGCGTGCCGTTGTTCGGAGTCAACTTTGTCAGCGAGCGCTCGGAACTGCTCGGCGCCACCGACCTTCTGTCAGTGGCGGCTCTGGACAAATACGCCTTCGTGCGTGATGCCTATATGCAGCGGCGTCGGTCCTTATTGAACATGGGAGCCTCACTTCCGGATTACGGAGACCAGAGCCCCGGCACCGATGCGCCAATGCCCCCGCCGATGGTGCCTTCCACCCCACCGTCTTCACCCTAATCGCTGTGGCGCGAGATGTCGATGCACTGCGGAGTGCGGTGGACCGTGCATCATATCCGTTGGATGAAATGCAACTCGCTTCTAGTGCAGACCGCTTGGGTACTCCACCTTCCAAAGTGGCTAAAAGCGGGGTACTCAGAAAGGCAAATCGCCCACCATTGATCATGTCTTCAAATGCCTTCGACTCCCGGCGCCCGATCGCCGACGTGCGCGCCTTTTCAATCGCAATAGAAGCGCTGACGGGTGACGCGCCATCCTGTCGAGAGAGCCCCAGCAGGTGACCTCCGTCATCAACCACCGCGATCGTGACCGCCCAATTTTTTTTGGTCGCCCCGCTTCGTGCTGCGGCCAGGATTTCGTCAACTTCAGCGAGGGTGAGAACGTGTTTGGTTTTCATGGCTTTACTCCAAAGTCGAATTGGAATTTCCTAGAATGCATGCCTGATCCCGACACCGAAGTTGTTCGCAGTTCCCGCAGTACTTAGCTTGTCGTAAAGGTAGCTCGCGTATACGTCCGTTTTTTTGGTAAGACCATAGTCAAATGTCACGCCGGCGGTATTGCGGTAGTGCTCGGGCGTGCCACCCCCTATTCGCGTATTCGTCCTCGAATAGGCCATTTCCAGCGCCAGGTGGCCGAATGGAATCGACACGCCACCTTGATAGGTGTTGTCAATTGCACCGTTGTTTGAATCGGCATTGTGGGCGTAGGACGCATACAACTTCGCATACTGGAGATTGTAGGATCCACCAAAAAAATAGGTATCCTGACGGTTGATGGCCGGGGTAATACCGAGTCCGTATTTCACGTGCTGCACCAGGGCGGCCAAGTAGAGCGGCCCCCGGTTATATTCTACGGCCGCCGACTGGTTATGTGCGCCACTGCCTGGTGCTGTTTCCGTTACGGAAAACTTGAAGCCGTAAATCGACGGGGATTCGTAGAGGATAGAGCCGTCCCAACCCGTGTCACCCAATACAGTATCACGCATGATGAGCCTCCATGACGTAGCGCTCAAAGCGCAGACTCGCTTCGCGAAGAAGTTCGGGAGTAAGGCTCAGGTACCGTTGAGTGGCAGCGATGTGAATATGACCAAGATAGGTTGCCAACTGAGGCAACAGGAACTGTACGTCAGCCCCGCTGCGATACCACGCGATGAGCCGGTGAACGGCAGCGGAGTGCCTCAGATCGTGAAGGCGGGGTTGATAACGGGCATTATCGTGCCGCAAAACGCCGGCACGATTCCGCACGCGCCTGAAGGCGTTCTCAGCAATGCGGACGGTGATCGGACTACCATCCCGGCAGGGAAATACTGGCGAATCTGGTTGGCAAGAATACGTCCTGCCGCGATCTGCGATGAACTGGCCAAGAGCCTTGGCCAAGTCCGGTCCCATTGGGACCAGCCGCGTCTTATAAAACTTGCTCTCGCGAATGCACAACACCGACTGCTCGAGATCCAGATCAGCCATCGTCAGTGAAAGTGCCTCGCTTATCCGAAGAGCGGCGCCATACAGGAGCAGAAGCAGCGCACGCAGGACATGAGGATCAATACGAGTACGTGGATGGTCAGTAGCCGAGGCAACATCGAGCAATCGCCGCAGTTCCGCGCGAGAATAGATATAAGGCACGAATGCCAGCGGTGGCTTAGGGACACGCGGAGGCAACGGTGAGAGTGTCGCGTAGCCCCGTGCGATGGCAAAGCGGTAAAAACCACAGAGCGCCCCATGCTTGCGTTCCCAGAATGAAGTGATGGGTCCGGTGCCGGCTAGATATGCAAGTACCTGATCAGGCCGGACTTCTGCCATTGGAATATCACCCAGAGCTTGACAGAATGACTTTAGCGTACGGGCTTCCGTGTTGAATCGCATGCCCGCTGAACGCTTGTAGGTCACGTACTTCGCCACAGCGTTGGAGAGTTTCATAGCAACCCCCGCAGATCAAATTCTGCGACCTGCCGCAGTCCTCCTAGATCTGTCTTGGCGTAAATACGGGTGGCGTAAGCACTCGGATGTCCAAGATGGTCACCGATTTTCTTCAGCGAAAAGCCGGAGGCAACAAGATGACAGGCACAGGCGTGACGCAGGCAATGCGGGCCGTGACCCGGACCCTGCCAACACAACAAGTCCAGGCGGCTCTTTACTACATGGTACATACCGCTGGGCGACAACGGCCGAAGGGGAGCCTTAAGAGTCAGAAACAACTCTCTTCGGGGACACGAAGGCCTGACGTCCCGAAGGTACCGCAGAATCGCCTCGCCTACCGCGTATGTCAGGGGATAAGTCTGGATTCGGCGCTGCTTGGGACGCGTTACGCGAATGATCTCGTGTTCCCAATCAATGTCCTCCAGTAGCAGATGAGGCACTTCACCACTTCGCAACCCGTATATGGCTAAGAACATCAAGATTGCGTGGTCGCGAATGTCACGCGCCAAGTCGCTTTCGCCGGTGGTGGCGATGAGGCGCTGGACCGCCTCCCACACAGGTCCGCGAGGTAGCCCTTCTTGCCTGAACATGCGTGGGGCGCTGATTCCCTCGGCGAGCCCACCGGAGCACCACTGCTGGTGTTCGGCGTACAGGAAGAAACTGTGTAACGCGTCGACTGCTGAAGATACCGAAACCCGGCTCCAGCCATGGTCGCCCTTGCGGGCAAGATAGGTGTCAATCTCTTCCAGGGATAGGCTGTTTAACGAGCGCTTATGACTGGGCAGCGAATCGAGAAACGTCGCGAGGTGCCAGCATCGATGACGAATAGTAGCCGCCGCCAGGCCACGCTCGTCTCGCATGAATGCAACGAATTGCTCCATCTCGTCCGCGAACGGCCCCGTCTTGTGCGTGGACAGCTTCATGCGTCCAATGAAGCGCAACCATGAAGCCGCAGTTGCGATAAACCGCTGCCGCGACCATTTGCTCGTCCGAGCGCGTTTGTGCCGCGTCTGATGCCTAGCCCAACGGTCGGCGGCAGCTTCAATCTCCTGAGCACTGACCTGGCGCCTGCCCATATGCAAGCGCTGCGCAACGACCAGCAACTCACTGGCGAGGTACGCCAACGTCGCGCGAGACAATCCCTGCTCTGCGCAATGCAACAGAAACCTCTCGCGTGCGTCAGCCTGTGGCCCGTGCCGATGGCGCGCCACGACCTTGGGGTAAGAAAACAGGGTCTCAAACATGATCGGACCTCCTTGCTGGATGCGGATCCGACCAGTATGTGGATAGCGTCAAGCAGGAAGTCCGGTTTACCGACAAACATCTTGGCCGGTCGGCCGAGGTGATTGTCGCTGCGTCAGGGGGTCATGGTTGTCGCTCCGTTCGGGTTGTCAGTGGGTAATTGACGGCGGCGCTCTTTCTGTTTGTCGCTGGCTGCGCCGCCGAAGCGTGCGTCGCCATAGATCGGTGACGTGGTAGCGAAATGCACCGAGTGCCCGTGAGTTCGTAGGGACCGCGTGATACGCGAAATACCCTCGGACCACCTGCCTGAGCCACTTCCCTTGTTCAGGGATCGGTTCGTGCATGCGCTTTCGTAGTGCCTCCTTGATCTCCCTGAGCTTCGTCTGCATGCGATCACCGCGGGACTTCCTCTGTAGCAGGAAGGAACCGCGACGGGAACGGCCGCAGATAAAGATGAAGCCCAGAAACGCGAAGGTTTCCGGCCGGCCAAGGCCACGGCTCTGGCGATTGACCGCTGCGTAGCGGCCAAATTCCAGTAGCCGGGTCTTGTCCGGATGAAGCGCAAGCGAGAATTCCTCCAGCCTCAAACGCATCGCCTCCCAGAAGTGCCGCGCGTCAGCTTCGTGCTCGAAGCCGACAACGATATCATCCGCGTAGCGCAGAATGATCACGTTGCCTTTGGCTTCCTGCCGTCGCCACCGATTGGCTGCGTATTTCACACCAAGCTGGACAAGGATTTCGCGGCAAGCTGGACAGGCTTTTCACACGAAGGTGGACGCGGATTTCACGGCAAGCTGGTATCCGTCAGCGCATCCCGTCTTGAACGCACGTAAGCGCGGTGCGAAGGTGATGCCATCGTAACGACGGAGCAAGGCAATGGACGACGCAACGGGCGAAGCCGTATCGACGCGCGCACGACGCCCCCGGCAAGGCGAAGCATTCTGGCGCGAGATGGTCATGGCATGGACCACAAGCGGACTGGGCCTTCGACGTTTCTGTCGTGAGCAGGGGCTCGCCGTCAGTACCTTCGGCCTGTGGCGCAAGAATCTCTCTGGCGAGGCACGAGCAGACGCGCACCCGCTCGCTGTCACCCCGGACGCGGCATTTATCGTTTCCCATCCGGACACCGCACCAGCCACTCCTGCACCACCGTCGACGGCGGACGCTTTGTCGTCTTCGCGTGATCGGGTGACGTTGTCGCTCGCCGGTGTTCGCATTGAACTGACCGGTGCTCATGCCGAGCGCATCGTGCGTTTCGTGCTCGGACAGCTCGGCGGTACACGGTGCTGATCGCAGCCGATGTTCGTGCGTATATCTGTCGCGATCCGGTCGACATGCGCAAATCGATTGATGGGCTATCGTATCTGGTCGAACCACTACTTGCCCAGAACCCTGCCTCGGGCAATCTGTTCGTGTTCGTCGGCCGGGACCGCTCGAAAGTCAAATGCCTATACTGGGATCGCACCGGCTTCGCGCTCTGGTACAAGCGCCTTGAACGGGGCCGCTTTCCGTCACCGTTGGCGCTCGCGCAACGCGGCTTCACGCTCGCCGAACTCAACGCCTGGCTCGAGGGCATTGAGATCCCGGCGCGCGAGCCGCATCGCGCCGTCGCGGTGACGCGCGTGAGTTGACTTTGCTCTCGCCTGCGCAGATACAATGCACCCCGATCTTGTAAACGTCGCGCGAGTTGGGCATCATGATAGCCATGCCGCCCACCGCCATCACTGTCGCGGAATTGCCGGTCGAGCCCGATGCGCTGCAAGCCTTCGCGCTCGAACAGAACCGGCTGGCATGCGTGCTGTGGGAACAGCTGGAAGCGCTGCAGCACCAGATTGCCCAGGCGAACCGCGCGCGCTTCGGCGTCAGTTCCGAGCGGCTGGCGGGCCAGGCGGAACTGTTCGATGCCGCCGTGGAGTTACCTGTTCCGCCCGAGCCGGCCGAGACTCCGGTCGCGGGCCATACCCGCAAGGGGCGTCCGGCCCTGTCGAAGGACCTGCCGCGCACGCGCGTTGAATATGATCTGAGCGACGAACAGAAGGCAGCATTCGATACGCTCGAGCGCATCGGCGAAGAGCGCAGCGAGACGCTGCACTACGAGCCGTCCACGCTCACCGTTATTGAGCATATCCGTTTCAAGTACGCGGCGAAGAAAGATGGCGAGTCGACTATCGTGACCGCAAGTGCCCAGCCTTCGCCGCTGCCGAAGAGCAATGCGAGCGCGAGCCTGCTGGCTAACATCCTGGTCAACACCTACGTCGATCACCTGCCTTTGAACCGGCAGGAGATGCGCTATGCACGACGTGGTGTGCACCTGCCCCGGGCAACGCTGTGCGAATGGAAGCTGGCGGCAGCCGAACTGCTCGAAGTGCTGCTGCCACCGCTACGGGCTCACCAGTTGCAGGCCCCCCGCATGCACGTGGATGACACGACGCTGCCGTTGCTCGAGAAGGGTCGTACGGCGACGCGCACCGCGCGATTATGGGGCTATCTTGGCGCCGGCCAACGCGAAGAGAACGGTGTCTGGGTCGACCACCCGCCAGCGGTCGTGTTCGAGTTCGCGGAATCGCGCTCCGGTTCGCATCCGCTGCGGTACCTGCAGAAGTACAAAGGTTACCTGCAGGCGGACGCGTACAGTGGACATAGCGCACTCTACGAAACCGGAGACATCGTCGAGGTCGGATGTTGGGCCCATTGCCGCCGACGCTTCTTCGAAATCGCGAAGGCGCAGAGCAAACCGGGACTTGCGGCGCAGGCGCTGGAGTGGATCGCCCGACTGTATGCGATCGAGTCGCGGATCCGGGACCAATCACCTGATCTCAAATATGCGGCGCGGCAAGCCGAGGCGCTGCCGATACTTGCGCGGTTCCGGCAATGGCTGGAAGGCAACGTCATCGGTTTGCCGGCTCAGGCGCCGCTCGCGAAGGCGTTCGGCTATGCGTTACGTCATTGGCCGGCACTCATTCGCTACACCGGGAGCGGTATCCTGCTGCCTGATAACAATGCTCTCGAGCGTCAAATTCGCCCTATCGCTCTGGGGAGAGCCAATTGGACATTCGCGGGCTCGCCGCGTGGCGCCAGGGCCGCCGCCACGATGTACTCGCTGCTCGGCACGGCTCGGCTGAACGCCTTCGAGCCCTATGCATGGCTCAAGGACACACTTGAGAAGCTGCCGTCGTATCCTGTCAATCGCGTGCACGAACTGTTGCCGCTCGCCCGATAAACACCTCACCGCCTATGGACATTCTCGACTCGCTTCGGCAGGCGCCCAGCGCCGAGTTGTATCGCCTCTATCTCGCCATCGGCAAAATGCTGGACGACCCGCGACGCGTTCTCGAAGTACGTCAACGCTTGCACCTGGGAATGGAGGTCAGTTATATCGGGAGCGATCCGCTCGCACCACCTTCGCACGGAACGGTGGTGGAGCTGCGGCAAACCCAGGCGGTGATTCAGGACAACCAGAGTCGTCAGCGTTGGTCGGTACTATACGCGGCGGTTATCCCTGACACTTCGCGCGGCCCAACTCACGCGCCTCCGTCACCGCCACCGCGAGCACAACGTGAGGAATTCTTCGTTGGCGACACCGTTGGCTTCACCGACAAACATCTGAGCGAGCGAGTCGGCATCATCGTCAGGCTCAACGCAAAAACCGCGTCCATCGCTGTGAATGATTCGGAAGGCCATTGGCGCGTCTCATACGCTTTGCTGCGAAAGATTGTCGACATCTAACCGCACGACACCGTCAACACGGGTTCCGCTGACGGATACGCAAGCTGGACAGCGATTTCGCGCCAGGCTGGACAGTAAGGTCGTAAAGTAGCGACGCAGGTCAACCGTGGCACCCTTGACGATTTCGTCGGGGCGTCTACATGGCATTTCCAAAGTTGACCATGCGTAAAATTCGAGAAGCGCTGCGCCTACATTTCGAATGCGGCTTTAATCATCGGGAAGTCGGTCGGGCGTTGGGCACGTCGCCCACAACCGTTGGGCAATATGTCCGCCGTCTGGAACGGGCAGGCTTACGCTACCCGCTGCCGCTAACGCTCAGCGATGATGAGCTCGAGGCACGCCTGTTTCCGCCGCCGCCGCGTGTGGAAGGAGAACGTCCCGCACCGCACTGGCCGACCGTGAGGCGGGAGCTTGCCCGCAAAGGCGTGACGCTCGACCTGCTCTGGAACGAGTACAAGGCCGAGCACCCCGACGGTTACGCGTACACCTGGTTTTGCACACGATACAGCGAATGGGCGAATGCGCTTCCGCTAACCTTGCGGCAAACACACGCTCCGGGCGAGAAGTTGTTCGTCGACTACTCAGGCGACAAGGTTGCGATCATCAATGCGGATACGGGCGAAATCCGGGAGGCTGAGTTGTTCGTGGCCGTGCTGGGAGCCTCGAACTATGCGGAAGCGACCTGGACCCAGCAGAGTTCTGACTGGATTGGCTCTCACATTCGAACATTCGAATTTATGGGCGGTTGTCCTGAGATCGTCACGCCCGACAACCTTAAATCGGGTGTGCACAAGCCGAGCTTTTACGATCCCATTATCAATCGAACATACGGAGAAATGGCCTCGCATTATTCCCTGGCTGTCATCCCGGCCCGGAGTAAAAAGCCCCGTGATAAAGCCAAGGTCGAGCAAGGCGTACTCCTTGTCCAACGCTACATTCTCGCCCGACTTCGCAAGCACCGTTTCTTTAGCCTGGCCGAGGCAAACTCTGCGATCGCGTCACTCCTGGTCGATTTGAACAACAAACCCTTCAAGAAGCTGCCGGGATCGCGCCGCAGCACCTACGATGAATTCGAACGCTCATCGCTGAAGGCGCTTCCATTGCTGCGCTATCAATATGCTGACTGGAAGGTGGCGCGCGTCGGGCCCGATTACCACGTCGACATTGACGTTCACTATTACTCTGTACCGCATCGCTTTGCGCGTCAACAGGTCGACGTTCGATATACGAACGGGACAGTCGAGATCTTCCACCGAGGCACGCGTATCGCCGCCCACGCGCGAAGCACTCGACGTGGTCACCACACTACGGTTAATGCGCACATGCCGCCTCATCATCAAGAGGTCAGCGGATGGGGATCACAGCGCCTGTACGACTGGGCCATGCGTATCGGCCCGCATACTGCCGCCGTGATCCAGCACTTGCTCGGCGGCCGGCAGCATCCTCAACAAGCCTATCGAGCCTGCCTGGGCGTGCTTCGCCTTGGCAAAGACCACGGCAATGCGCGGCTGGAAGCCGCGTGCTGCCGCGCCATCGATCTGAAGGCGCCAAGCTACCGTTTCATTAGCTCGACGCTTAAGAACGGTCTGGACCAGTCGCCTCAGACAGAAACGGATCAGGCCAGCTTACCGCTCACACACCCCAATGTGCGCGGCCCCGACTACTACCATTGAAGAGGACGCATGCTCAACCATCCGACGATCGACAAGCTTCACGCGCTGAGGCTGAACGGCATGGCAGCCGCCTTGGCGCAACAGCAGAATAACCCCGATATCGAAGCGCTGGGTTTCGAAGAGCGCTTGGGCTTGCTTGTGGAGCGCGAAGCAAGCGAACGCGAATCCAGGCAAACCTCATCGCGCCTTCGGCGCGCCAAGCTGAAGTTCCCCGATGCCGTGGCCGAAGACATCGACTACCGCACCCCGCGCGGGCTCGATCGCGCACTCATGGGCCGCTTGCTGACCGGCGAATGGATTCGGGAGAAGCACAACACGCTGATTATCGGCGCGACCGGCCTCGGTAAGACATGGCTCGGATGTGCGCTTGCCAATCAGGCATGCCGCTTAGGCTACACGGTGGCCTATCTCAAGATGCCGCGACTCACAGAGGAACTCGCTATTGCGCACAGCAGCGGCCGATACGCGCGAGCGCTCACGCAGTGGGCCAGGACGGACGTACTGTTGATGGATGACTTCGCGATGGCACCAATGCCTGATAGCGCCCGGCGCGATCTGCTCGAAATACTTGATGACCGCCACGGTCGCCGTTCAACCATCGCGACGAGTCAAATTCCTGTTGAAAACTGGCATGGCGCGCTCGGTGATCCGACACTTGCCGACGCCATTCTCGACCGGCTTGTTCACAACACGTATCGGATCGACATGAAGGGCGAATCGATGCGAAAACGAAAAATTAGTTTGACCGAAAACCTGCAGTCAGAGTAAAAACAGAAAACCCCTGCGTCGCTGCGCTCCGACTGTCCAGCTTCGCGCGAAACACCTGTCCGCCTTCACGCGAAACGCGTGTCCAGCTTCCCCGAAATACGCACCAGAGCCTCGTTACACGCACTTGCGAGCACGCTCCGCAATTTCTTCCGGTACGTAGAAGGACAAGGGTGGGCTACCAACGTTGCGTCCGGCATTGAAGCACCGGTGGTTTATAGGGAGGAGGGTTTGCCGCTCGGGCCGGATTGGGAGGATGTGCAAAGATTCGTCGCCAGTTTTGTCGGCGACAGCACGATCGATCTGCGCAACCGTGCGATGATCATGCTGCTGGTTGTCTACGGACTGCGGCGCGGCGAGGTGGTGCGACTCCGGCTGGAGGATATAGACTGGCGCGGCGAGATCCTTCATGTCAATCGTCCCAAGCAACGTTGCACTCAGCAATACCCGCTGGTGGCAACCGTTGGAAACGCCATTCTGCGCTACCTGAAGGAAGCGCGTCCGCGAAGCGCCCATCGCGAGCTGTTTCTGTCGGTCGAGGCGCCGATCCGACCGCTATCACCCGGATGCGTAAGCGGCATTGTCCGCTCGCGTCTCGCGACGCTTGGTATCGATATCCCGCGGCGTGGCGCACATTGCCTGAGGCACGCCAACGCCCGGCATTTACTCGACGCCGGTTTTGCGCTGAAGGAGATCGGGGACCATCTCGGCCATCGCAGCGCTTCGTCGACGAGAACCTATGCGAAGGTTGACCTCACCGGACTGCGGAGGGTGGCAGAAATCGATTTGGGGAGTCTGCTATGAAGCTCTCCGAACTTGTCGCCCAATACGTGAGCCACAAACGGGCTTTGGGCATGCGCTTCAATTTTGAGGCGCAAACACTTGCCTCATTCTGCCACCGGCTGGATGGCAACATTGATGTGGAG
Source organism: Paraburkholderia phytofirmans OLGA172 (assembly GCF_001634365.1). Taxonomy (NCBI): domain Bacteria; kingdom Pseudomonadati; phylum Pseudomonadota; class Betaproteobacteria; order Burkholderiales; family Burkholderiaceae; genus Paraburkholderia; species Paraburkholderia phytofirmans. Next base: position 2,123,121 of record NZ_CP014579.1, on the reverse strand, counting down.
TCGGTCACGGTCGAACAGGTACAGGACTTCCTGACTGGTAATAGACCGCTGACCAACCATTGGGGTAAGAGAAGGTCGGTACTTGACTGCCTGTTTCGTTTCGCCCTTTCGCGTGGGTATGTCACGGCTTCTCCGCTGCCTCGCCATAGTCCGAAATTGCCGCCACCGCTGACGCCCTATATTTATTCGAAGGAGGAACTAAAGCGCCTGCTCGACCTGACATCGGCGGCATGCAGTCCACACGTTCCGCTGGACGCATACGTTATGCGCGCACTCATTCTGATTCTGTACGGCGCTTGCCTTCGGCATGGCGAAGCCTTGCGGCTGACCATGCAGGACGTCAATCTCGACGAAGCCGTTCTTCACATCCGCGAGAGTAAATTTTTTAAATCGAGGCTGGTTCCGCTAGGAGCAGATCTGAACGGTGCGATGCAAAGTTACGCCCGGCAACGCAATCAGAAATTTGGGCAGGCACCAGATGCGCCATTCTTCTGTTTCCGCGATGGTCGCCCCCTGAGCCAGACTGCTGTGCGCAGGGTCTTTCAGCGACAGCGCCTCCTGGCAAATATCCAACGCGAAGGCGGTGTGTCCTGCCAGCCCAGGTTGCATGATTTGCGGCACGCAGGCGCAGTGCACCGGCTAATTTCCTGGTATCGCAGCGGCGCGGATTTGCAGCTACTGTTGCCGCATCTCGCCACCTATCTCGGGCACATCGATCTCGCCGGTACCCAACGGTACCTTACCCTGACGCCCGAGTTGTTGCGTGAAGCGAGCGCGCGCTTTGAAGCCTACGCCCTGGAGACGCATCATGAATAACTCATCCTTGCTGGGTCCGTGGATCCGGCGCTTCCTGATCGAGCATCTGGTAGGCGAACGTAACCTTGCCATCAATACCCAGAAGAGCTACCGCGACATGCTCATGCTGTTGCTGCCGTATCTGGCCGCCAAGGTCGACAAGCGGATTGACCGCCTGACTGTGGATGATCTCTCCCCGCAAATGGTACGCCTGTTCCTGACGCACATGGAAGAACAGCGCCACTGCACGGTCAGCACACGAAATCAGCGGCTCGGCGGCATTCATGCGCTGGCCCGCTTCGTCGGCGAACATGCACCGGAATACGTCGACTGGTGGGCGCAGATTCATCTGATCCCCGTCAAGAGAACCAGTCGGCCGGAGATCAGCTATCTTAGCAAGCAGGAAATGGACGCCCTGCTTGCTGCCACCGACGTGAATACGGCGCAAGGGCAACGCGAACATGCGTTACTGCTGTTCATGTTTAACTCCGGAGCGCGTGCAAGCGAAGCTGCGCAGCTCAAGATTGGCGACGTTGACTGGCACACGCGCTCGGTCAGCATCGTCGGCAAGGGGAACAGACATCGGCGCTGCCCGCTCTGGAAATCGACGCTCGATGCGTTGTGCTTACAGACCGAAGGAAGGGCCGCAACTGCGCCGGTGTTCCTCAACCGATTCCACCAGACGATGACGCGATCCGGCATTCATGCACTGGTCAAGCGCTGTGCTATCCGTGCCGCCGCCAGCGCGCCGTCACTTGCCGGCAAGAATGTGCACCCACATGTGATTCGACATACGACCGCCTCGCTACTACTTCAGGCCGGTGTCGACATCAATACGATACGCGGCTGGCTCGGGCACGTTTCGTTGGAGACGACCAACATCTATGCCGAGATCAATCTGGAAACAAAGGCGCGGGCGCTGGCGGCATGCGAAGTAGACAGCGGTGCGGGAGAACAAAAGCAGTGGCGCGACCAGCCCGACCTGATGGCCTTCCTGCGCGCTCTTTAGCCGAATAATATGTGCTGTTCGCTTTCCGCAAAGACGCTGCCTTGGCCCAGTTTGTTATCGAGCAGCACATATTTTTTACCACGCCATACTCGTTTCCTCTGGCGACTGCCACGGGACGGGGCTCGAAGCGATGATGAGCGGCGAACGCCAGAAGCGTCGGGTTGAAGCGGATCGCATCACCCTGACGCTCGAGCACGGCGCTCCTGAGATTGTCGTAGAGGAGGATCCTCGGCAATCCGAACCACGCCGCAAACGCGCCGGCGTGGCCCGCCAGGAAGCTGTCCATGCGGGCATCGAGGAATTATGCGAAGCGACGGCTTATGCGAAGTGGGGGCTCCAGCGGAGTTTCCGAGCCCTGTGCAACGCGCGATCGATGGCGGCGATGCAGCAATGGACTTCGCATTACGTAAATGGTGTCCTCCAGTGGCAATCCAACCACAGGAGGTTTTATGGATGCACTCGCTTCAATCCGTCCAGCAGCAACTTCATGGCTGCTCCGCAGCAACATCGCCGAACTCGTTCAACCGTTCCGGGAGCGACTGGTGAAGCGTCGCTATGCCTGCAAGGTTGTGCGCTCCTATACGTACTGCCTGGCCCACTTTGCGCATTGGGCGCAGCGACGTCCCGGTGGCGCAATCGCGTCAGCCGAGCGTTCCGAACTCTTCCTTGACCGACATCTCGCCAAGTGCTGTTGTCCGCCAGAGGTGTCTCGTGATCGGGGTCATCATCATGCAGCACTAGCGCATCTGAGGGCACTACTTCACGAGCAAGACATCCCGATCACCGAGGGACGCAATGACATCGTTGACGAGGAGTTGCGGCATTACGACGACTATATGCGCCTGGCAAGAGGGCTCGCTCCGACCACGCGTGCCTTGCGCCTGCGCACCTTGCGGCCATTCATTGAGCAGCGCGTGAGCGCCGATCGAACCGATCTGCTACCGCTTACTGCAGATCATCTGCGCCAGTTCTTCTCCGAGATGCTTCAGCGATGGAGTGTCGCCAGCGCCGGAACGTTGGCCGGCGCGCTGCGCAGCTACCTCCGGTATCGCGCCACACACGGCGACGCTGTGAATCACTTGATCTCGGCGATCGCTCGCCCGCCGAACTGGCGACTGGCACCGTTACCACAAACGCTTACGGCGGCCGAGACGGCCAGACTGCTCGGTGCATTCGGCCCGGGCGTTGCTTCGGCGCGGCGCGGTTACGCGATGGTCCGGTGTCTCGTGGACCTGGGTCTGAGATCCAGCGAAGTCGTTGGCCTGAGCCTCGATGACATCGACTGGAAGAGCGGCACCGTGAGGCTGTGCCGGAACAAGTCGCGCCGAGTCGACATACTGCCGCTGCCGCACAGCACAGGAAGTGCGATTGCCTCCTACCTCCAGCATGAGCGGCCTTCATGCGCAGGTCGTCACCTTTTCGTGCGCTGTCGCGCCCCGGTGGAGCAACCGGTCGGGGCGGCAACGGTGCGACGTGTCGTTCTCGAGGCTTTTCAACGCTGCGGGCTACCTCCAGTGCGGGCGCACGCGTTGCGCAACACGCTCGCGGAACGCCTGCTCGATCATGGCGGAACGCTCAAGGACGTGGCCGACATCCTGCGTCATCGCGAGCTCAACACCACGATGATCTACGCGAAGGTGAACAATTCCTGCCTTGCTGAAGTTGCCATGCCATGGCCGGGGAGCGCGTCATGAGCATTGACAACACCACCATCCTCGCTACCGTGCAACGGTATCTGGATGAGCGCCGCGGACTCGGTTTCAAGATGCGTTGCGGCAGCGAACTGCTACGATTCGCGCGTTACGCGGATGCCCGTGGCCATCGGGGCCCGTTGACACTCGACCTCCAGCTCGACTGGGCACAAGACGGGGTGCTGGCCTGCGGCCCAGCGACGTGGCACCGGCGGTTGAAGGTCCTGCGGCCGTTTTCGAAGTACTACCGGCAGTTCGAGCCAGAGTCGGTCGTTCCCGATGCTTTCACGTTTGAACGGGGCCATCAACGGCTAGCGCCACACATCTATTTCGAGTACGAGATCGGCGCCTTGCTGCAGGCAGCAGGCCAGCTGACACCGATCGGCAGCCTGCGACCCGTCACGTATCAGACGTTGTTCGGACTGCTTGCGTCGACCGGGATGAGGGTGTCGGAAGCACGCAACCTGCAAGCCGACGACGTCGACTTGCGCAACGGCTGGCTTGTTATTCGGCAGACGAAGTATCGGAAGTCGCGCCGCTTACCCTTGCATGCCAGCGTGGTGCAAGCCTTGCGGGAGTACGAGATCATTCGCGATTGCACCGTGCCACGTACTGCCGGCATGGCCTTCTTCCTGAGTCAGGCAGGAACCCCGCTTACTCAATCGATCGTCAACCACACCTTCGGACTCCTGCGCCGCAAATTGGCCTGGGTGCCTCGCGGTGGGCATCCGATGCCTCGCATCCATGACATGAGGCACACGTTCGCCGTCAGGCGCATGCAACGGTGGCATGAAGACGGCACCACGATGGACCAGTGTCTCTTCTGGCTGTGCACCTACCTCGGCCACGCCAAGATCTCCGACACGTATTGGTACCTGACCGGTACGCCACAGCTCATGGAGCAGGTAGGCATCAAGTTCGAGCGCTTCGCTCTGGGCAAGGAGGCTAACCATGCGTAAGTCTGGCTCCGCTTCCTTTCCCGCCCTCGTTCAGGAGTTCTTCACCGAGTACATGACAAATCAGCGGGCACTGAGTCCACGCACCGTCGCGTCTTACCGGGACTCGTTTACCTTACTCCTGGCATTTGCCGAGGCACGCCTGGGTAAGCCGCCTACGACGTTGCAACTGGCCGACCTGAACCACCGCCTGATCGCCGAGTTTCTCGATCACCTAGAGCAAGAGCGCGGCAACTGCGTGCGCAGCCGTAACATTCGCCTGGCCGCGATCCGGTCATTCTTGCGGTTCGCCGCGAGGCGCGATGTTACAAGCATGCACCTGGTCGAACAAGCGCTAGCCGTGCCCATGAAACGCTATGAGCGGCCGATGCTCGGATACCTCACTCGTGATCAGATGCTGGCCATCATCGACGTGCCGGCGACTTCATGGCTTGGCCAGCGCGATCGGCTGCTCCTTGCCATGCTGTACAACACGGGGGCACGCGTGTCGGAGATTGTTGGCATGCGCGTCGGTGACGTGGTTCTTGGCGAGAGTTCTTGCGTGCACCTGCACGGCAAGGGTCGCAAGCAGCGATCGGTGCCACTGTGGAAGACGACCGCTCGGGAGGTCCGCGCTTGGTTGCGCACGAACGGCGAACCCAGCGCGGATGCTCCGCTGTTGCCCACGCGCGACGGCCGGCATATGACCCGAGCGAACGTAGCCCAGCGTCTTCACCTGGCCGCGCGGGATGCAATGGCGCGAGGCACGGATCTTCAGCTCGGCGCTGTGTCGCCGCACGCCGTGAGGCACTATATGCCCTTCCGAATTATGTCGGGCGGCACGATTGAACTTCGACGATCTACCCGAACGGTGCGTGTCGAAAGCAGATGTGCCAGACGTGCCCAAGTTATTACCCGACATAATTTCAGGCCGCTAAAGACTGCTCAGAAAGTCGAGAAGCTCGTCTGTCGGCTTGAAGCGTCCAGGCTTGCCGTGTCGCGGAGTTGCCTTCTCAAGGGCCTGTTCTTTCATCGCAAGGGTCGCTTCGATATAGATCTCCGTTGTCGCAACCGATTCATGCCCGAGCCACAACGCGATGACCGAGCGACGAACGCCTTGTTGCAGAAGGTCCATGGCCATGGTGTGTCTCAAACAGTGGACGGTGACCCGCTTTTGCTTCAACGACGGGCAGACTTCACAGGCGGTCTTGCGGTGCTTGTTTAGCAGGTACTGCACACCATGGACGCTGAGGCGTTCACCCCGCGCGCTGGGAAACAGAACCGTGCCATCACCACGTTGTGGTTCTCGCAACCACGCTTTCAGTACGGCGCGTGTGGATCTCGCGATGGGTGTACAGCGCTCTCTCCGACCTTTCCCGATCACCCGCACGTGAGCGCCTGCGCCAAGGATCAGGTCCTCACGTTTGAGACCGGTCATCTCGGACAGGCGAAGGCCGGTCTGTACGGCGACCAACATAAAGGCGTGATCGCGCCGACCAGACCAGGTGCCTTGATCAGGCGCGGCTAGCAAGGCGTCGACTTCAGGGCGCGTCAAAAAGTGGACCAGTGTACGCGTGAAGCGTTTGCTAGGGATAGCAAGCACCCGCTGGATCTGCGCCGAATGAGTCGGAGTTTCGAGGGCTGCGTAGTGAAAGAAGGAATGAATTGCCGCGAGGCGTAGATTGCGAGTGCGAACGCTGACACCCTGGTGCTTCTCGAGTTCATCGAGGAACGCGACAATCAAAGGCGCATCGATGTCTTCGAAGTTAAGCCGGGACGGCGGTTTATGCAAACGCTGCTGCACGAACTTCAGAAGTTGCCGAAAGGTATCGCGATAGGAGGTGATGGTGTAAGGGCTCGCCTGACGCTGCTGCATCAGGCGCTGCGTGAAGAAGAGTTCCAGTAGTGGAGCGAACGTCGCTGAAGTAGTCATTGCACGTCCTCCCAGCGTTGTTCGAGTCGACGCATCGCCTCACGCATCAGTTCGGGCGAGGCGCTTAAATACCACTGCGTATCCTCAACGTGGACATGACCGAGGTAGGCCGACAGGATTGGTAGGCGACGCTCGGGATCCTGATCGGACCGGTACCAGCGTACAAGTGTGTTGGTTGCGAACACGTGCCTCATATCGTGCAGACGCGGCCCGTGACGGTCTGACTCACCGCGCAAGCCGATCTGCCGCGACAACGCATAGAAAGCGCGATGAATCTGACCGCTGTCCAGCCGGTTGCCCCAGCTCGACACGAACAGGTACGAGGATACCGGTCGCCCCGCCCAATGACGTTGGCGTTTTGCGATATAGTTTGCGAGCACCTCGCAGGTCGAGGCATGCAAAGGAACCAATCTCGTCTTGCCTAGTTTCGCTCCGCGGACAGTCAATATCCCCGCGGTCAGATCCACGTCCTGTAGCTCGAGATTGCGCGCTTCACCCAGACGCATTCCTGATACGCTCAGCAATCCGAACAGGCAATGATAGGTCCACGGCAGCAGGGCACCCCGTTCATAACGATATGGCATTTGGAGTGCAGCCTGCAATAATGCGCAGATCTCGCTGGTCGAATATAAGTACGGTCTAGCCCGCTTCGGTTGAAACGGTAACAAGCCTGGCGCTGGTATCTCGGTGCGAAGATCGGTAGCACTGCGATGGCGCGCAAACTGTCGTACATAGCTCAGACGTTGCGCCCATTGCGCGGGCCGGACATCCGATGGCTGTTGAGCCCACGCGAGAGCCAATGCCTGGGTAACGTAGGGAGCACGATGCCGTTCCATAAACGCGACGAAATCTGGTAGCGCATTGCCTGCCTCTCTCAGCTTGAATCCCAGGCTTCGCCTCAGATCGATGTACTCCTTAACGGCTTGTCGAAGTGTGTTCATCGCACACCTCCCGGCCAGGGCAAAGCAAGTGTGCGCAATGCCTTGATGTCTACCGACGTATAGATCTTCGTTGTTTGTGGATGATGATGTCCCAATACCTCGCCGATCTCGCTGAGCGAGGCCCCACGGCTCAACATCTGGGTGGCCAGTCCGTGGCGGAACTGATGGGCACCCATCGTGGGTGCGTCGATGCCAGCGCGCTGAAGCGAATTCCGGACGAGGGAGCCGACGCCACTTTGCCCACGAAAACCTGTGATGGGCGCCTTTGCACGCAAAAATACGCGGCGACTGGCGCTATGAGGACGCCCGTACCGCAAATATGCGGCAATCGCCTTGCCGACGTCGGCGGGTAAGGGTAGCTCGCAGCGTTGGCCGCCCTTGCCGCGGACGCTCACCTGGCCCGCGCTCCAGTTGATGTCGTCGAGTTCGAGAAAAGCCACCTCACCAGCGCGTAACCCCAATCGCGCGAGCAGGAGCAGGATGGCGTAGTCACGACGCCCAACCGAGGTCTGTCTATCGATGCTAGCCAGCAGCTGCCGCGTCTGCTCAGCAGAAATCGCTCGAGGAATTGACGGCATCGACCAGTTGGCGACGACCGGAACGGCGGCAGCCAGATCCAGCGTAACGTCGCCGCGATAGCGCGCATAGCGTAGAAAGGAGCGCAGTGCAGTGGTCATTAGCTTGGCTCGCTTCAAATGCAAACTTGGTGCATGGAACTGCACGAAGCTCACGACATCCACGGCACGTAGGCGCGATAAGTTGACCCTCCCGTCACCGAAGCAATGGTGGAGAAAATCGCGGATGAATGGCACGTAATTAATGACCGTCGTTGCGGCAAGAGCCTTAGCGTCGCGCAAGTACTCTGCGTATGCCTGTGCACAGATCTCCGCAGGTGGCGCCCGACGTGTTGCTGTCTTCTCGACGGGAATCACGCCCTCACTGCGCATAAAATCGATGAGATGACGGAGTGCAGCCCGATCTCCAAGGTAAGGTTGCACATGTCGGGCGCGATAGCGCAAATACCGTGTCGCGTGGTCGTAGCAGATGTCCTGTACGCTGACGCCTGTCTTCTTAAGCCATCGACTAAAGCATGCGGCGATACGTACCTGCTGCTTCATGGACTGTGCGCTGTATCCCTGGGAGCTGATCGCATCCGCAAACACGATACCAAATGGGCTGCAAGCGGCCCTTCTGGCGCCTGAGAGAGCGTGACCTGATCATGAATGGCGTACTTCACGATGACCTCCTTCCCCGGCGTGGGGAGCGGCTGGAAGGAGTAAAGATTATCTCTATCCGGCATCGGCCATTTGGCCTAAAAAGCGCGCCGTCACGCGATTACAAGACATAATTCGGAAGGGCATATAGTGGCGGCTATCTCTTGATAGAAATAGCCGCCATTCCACGGCAATGCACTTGCTTCAGTCTGGTGTTGACATCAGCGTGATCGCGTTGTGGCTTGGCCACGAGAGCCCTGCGACAACACACGCGTACGTGGAAGCGAATCTGACGATGAAGGAACAGGCGTTGGCCAAGCTCGAGCCGCCGCAATTCGGACGCAAACGCTATCGACCGCCCGATGCTCTGCTGCGCTTTCTGCAGGGCCTCTGATTATGCGAATCGGCCGACACGTCTTTGGCACAGGGTGTGCCGTGCCGGCCGACTTCACTGCTATACCACTTCGCATAAGCCGTCGCTTCGCATAATTCCTCTCATGCATATAAGAGCCATGAGAGGAAGAAGCGCAGATAGATCTGCCGCGACCACGACAGCACCATGACGAAGGCCATCAGTGGCCGGCGCGCGCGCCCGATCTGCAGGTGATCGAAATGGGCCCAGTCAACCTGGCCCTGCTCTCCGGGCAAGGTGCGCAGCCGCAGATAAGCCTCTGGCGTAGGACGCGGACGGTGTACCGCGATCAGGTGGCGGAAATGATGAGGGTTGCCACGGTAGCCGCGCTCGGTGACCATCGCATACAGCCGGCTGGCCGTGAGCGACGGAAACCTCTTGAGCGTGTCATGGATAAACGGCAGGTAGGCATCGATCTGCGAAGGTCTGAGCATCCCGCCGACGCGGGGCAGACCGGCCTGCGCCAGCACGCGCTGGACCGTGCCACGGTGCACGTGCAACTGCCGTGCGATGGTGCCGCAGCGCCACTTCTCGACGTGGTAGTAGCGCAAGATCTGCGCCTCCAGTTCAACTCCAATGGTCATGGGTCACTTCCTGTGTAGTAGGTAGCAGTCCGAACATCACGGAAGACCCGACGGCGAAGTGGACCCAGGCGTAGGAAGCCCGCACAGACGCAGTGGCAGAAGTGGCAATGCTCAGGCACAGGTGTGGTGTGCGTGGATACCGCTGCGGTGGCCGATGTCGTCGAAGTCGGTATCAGTAAAGCATCGGCGGCAGGCTCAGCGGAACCCTGATGCGTCACTTTATTGTTGCGGCTGCGATAGCGGCGCATCCGTTCGGCGTGCGCAAAACGGCCGTGGCGGGTGCGCTGGTAGCGTTGACCGGCCACACGCATGCTGGTTTGATGGGCGAGCAACGAACAGTCGCCGTCGCAATAGATCTGGCCTATGCGCAAGTGAAGAACGATTTTCTGGTACTCGCAGGCTGTGTTAAAGCGGACATCCCCACAAACACAGCCGAGGACCTGCATGATGACAGCAAGACGAACGACCATCCGGCGACTCCCGTTGACCGAGGTCGTTGACCGCGACACACCCGGCGCAACGCCGGTCAGTATCACCACGCCCGATGGCGGCACCATCTATCACACGGCCCCGCTCGCGGCCCCCGACACAGGCAAGCGACGCGACGCCCGCCCGCAGTGGATCGCAGACACCTTCCCTCTCTTTCCTGTTGTCCGACTCGCTGACGGTGCGCCGTGGGCCGAGGCGAACGTCTGGCTCATCGATATGATGGAGTCGAAGTCGTCGCCCAACATGCTCACGTTCGCCAGCATCGCAGACGACCTGGTGGCGTTCCGTCGTTATCTGGATGACGAGGGCGTCGACTGGCTGACGTTCCCCGCGAACAAGCGGCAACGTCCGACCTACCGCTACAGCGCCTCGATCAGGCTGGCCGTGCAGGCAGGCGAACTGTCTCCGGGCGTCGCCAGGCGTCGTATGGGCGCTGTGTTGCGCTTCTATCGCTGGCTCATGACCGAGGCAGGCTTCAGGCCTGCGAACGCGCCGTGGGTCGAATCTGACCGGCTCATCGAGTTCAGGGATCAGAAGGGCTTCAGCAGCGTGATCGCGGTCAAGACCACTGACCTGTCGATCAGCGGTCGGCGCGCCGAAGACCCGTGGGACGATCACATTCAGGACGGCGGCCGCCTGCGCCCACTGCCCTCGTCAGAGCAGTCGGTGCTGCTCGAATCGTTAGCCGCTCTCGGCAACACCGAGATGACGCTCGTTCATCTTTTCGCGCTGTTGTCAGGCGCTCGCATCCAGACAGTATTGACCGTGCGCGCGAAACACGTGATGCGCAAGCCGGGCGAGTTTCACGGTGACGACATCCGGCTCGCCTGTGGGCCAGGTACGGGCATCGACACGAAGGGCGGCGTTAAAGGCGTGCTGCACCTGCCGCGCGGTTTCTACGAGCGGCTGTACGTCTACGTGCACAGCGATCGTGCACGCAAGCGTCGCCAGCTGGCAGACGGCGGTGATCATCCCGACCAGCCGATCTTTCTGAGCCATCGCGGGGCGCCGCTCTACGAGGATCGCGCGTCGCGCGGCCCGCTCACCACTGGCCCGCGCGTGCGCCGTTACGTCAAGACCGGGCAGGCCGTGCGCCAGTTCATCAGGGACGAACTGTTGCCCATGATGCGCGTGCGGCTCGACAACCCCAGGTACGAGTTCAGCTTCCACGACCTGCGCGCGACCTTCGGGTTGAACATGGTCGACGCGATGACAGCGAACGGGACGAAGTACACACGGGCGCTCGATCAGTTGCGGCAGTTGATGTGGCACGTACAACCGTCAATGACTGAGCGCTATATCGCTTACCGCGAGAATCGCAAGCTGTTCGACGCTGTGCAGGATGGCTGGGGCGCGCACCTGTCGACGCTGGTCGCGCGCACGCTCGACACGGTGGAGGCAGCATGAGTCGCCAGTACGAGGAAGTGTGCATGCCGCTCGCGGAAGGCACGCTGCTGCTGCACCCCGAGCGCGCGCTGCTCAGGTGGGAAGGCATGAGCAGACTTTCCGATATCGGTCAGATCTGCTATCTGACGCGCGACACGTCGAACCCGCAGCGCACGCGACACACTTTCGACCACACAAGCTTCTGCAGCGAACGCGCCAGGGTTGTACGTCTGCTGGTGACGCAGCTTTCCGCGCAGGTGACCCCCGGCGTGATGCGTCCGAAGACGGTCTACGGTGCGCTACGCGACGTGCTTGACTTCGTGAACTGGGCCGACAGGCAGGGCCTGCATCAGGTGCTCTGTGACGAGAAGCCTACGACGGAGGCTGTTCATCGCTACTTCGGTGAGAAGCGCGAACAGGTCTCGCAGGGCAACCTGAGCCGCAATACCGTCGCCAGCTATCAGCGTAATCTGTTGTCGATGCTACGCGAGCTCTTCCGAAACGACGAGTTCTGCGCCGATGCGCGGGTGCTGCGCTGGCGACAGGAAGCGGCTGTGCCGACAGCTGTGCCTGACGCCGAAGCACAGGCCGCCCTGCTTGCGTGGGCTGATGCGCTCTTCAGCAGCATCAGCATGCTGGTGCTCGACTTCAAGCCGTACCCGATGCACGTGAGCACGGCGCGATGCGAGAGTCTTTGCCTTGTTCCGCACAGACACAACCGCCGTGAAGGCAACGACTCGCCTGGCCTGGCTGGCTGGAATCTGGAAACAGGCGAGCTGCGCACCCGGGAAGAACTCATAACGCGCATGGCTGAGGCTGGCGCTAAAGATCCTCTTAACCGTTCACGGGGCGTTGCCTGGTTTGCCGCTAAACATCTTGCGGCGGCGAACAAGAACGCACAGTCGGCTATCCGTCGCTTGCACGCTTCGATGGCGGTCTATTGCTTCGCCGCGCTGTTTCTGGCCGAAACGGGCGTCAACCTCGCACAATTGCTGGCCATGAAGTGGAGTCCGGAGCTTGCCGCGAGCTTGCAGGATGCGTCGGTTGCGCGTCAGAAGTTTCGCGAGGTCAAGTACCGTGCAGGTGCGAAAGAGATTACGTTCACCGTCTCGCTGGGCTTCCTGCCAAAGCTCAAGGCATACCTGGCGTTGCGCGAGTATCTGATGCAGGACGCAGACCGGGACGCGTTGTTCGTCGTAGTCGGACACCATGCCCAGCCGGGGCGGCTAACCGATCTCTCAATCAACTTCCTGGATCTACTTTACCGTCGACTCGACACGCTCGGGATCGTGCTGCCGCGCATTAGCGCACGCCAGTGGCGTGCGGCAAAGCAGGATTGGGCGGTGAGCAACCACGACCCTCTCGTCGCAGCGAGGCTGATGGGGCACTCGCTGGCCACGGCGCTGCGTTCGTACTCGACTGGCACGGATGCCGCGCACAAGGCTGAGATGGGCGCATTCCTCGCTTCAGTCGAGAAGACCGTGCTGAAGCCCGGCAACGACCCGGCGGGCAGCATCAGGAGCGCGGTGGGCATCTGCATCGGGTTCCACAAGCCTGCGCCGATCGCGGCGTCGGTTACCGTACAGCCTGACTGCCGCTCGACCGAAGGGTGCCTCTTCTGCGACCAGTACCGCGTACACGCTGACGCTGCCGACGTCCGCAAGCTGCTGAGCTGCCGCCACTGCGTCAGGCTCGTGAGCGGGCGTGCCGACTCGATCGAACAGTACGACAGCTCGTTCGGGGCCGTGCTGCGGCGCGTTGACTTCCTGCTGGATGAACTGCGCAGGCGCGACGCCGCGCTGGTCGAACAGATCGAGCAGGACGTCGATATCGAAGGGAATCTGGACGCTTTCTGGTCAGCCAAGCTCGACCAGCTTTACGAATTGGGAGTAGCATGAATAACACGTTGATCGCGCCGATGGCTGAGCGCCCCAACTGGTATCGGGTCGAAGACGATACGGTGGTTACGCACGACAAGGCCGGGAATGCCGTTTCGCTGTTTGGTGACGACGCCTGGGACATCCGGGCATATACGATTGGACCGCGCACCCATATCTACTTCAGGGGCCACCTGTCTGACGGCGTGTGCCGCGCCCGTTCAGAAGCGACTACGCGTCAGTGGAAGCAGGTGATGTACTTTCTGATGCACGAAGCGACCGATACGGTACCGGCGTTCGGTACGTTTCTATCTAGTTCAACCTGCCTGAAGGAATTCACGTTCTTTGCTGCCGAACGTCAGCTTACGCTCTACGAGGGGTTGTCCAGCGCTGCCGTTGTTCTGGACTATGTGGCGCATGCCGGGAGGGAGAGAAAGGCCAATCCTCTTCATTCGCTTCTCGTAAAGCTTCACCGTCTGGGCGTCGGGACCACGGGGCTGCGCGTACCGCTGGCCCAACTGCACAAGCCTCTGCTTGAACGCTACGCGCAACGTGCTGGAAGCTCACAACACCCTGTCATCCCGACGCGGATCTACCAGCACTTCCTGTCGACCTGTGAGCACGACCTCAGCGTTGCTGAGGGTGTCGCTGGCATCCTGTCGGACTACCTCGCACGCAGGTACGCCGGCGAGATTCCATGCATCCCTGATGAACTGGTAAGAATTGCTGAGTACTTCGCGTGCAAGAACTCCCCTTTCGTCGTGTTGTCGCTTGTGGCGTCGATCGGTGCGCTATGCCAGCTTGTCATCCTGTCATTCACCGGCATGCGTGCGATGGAAGCGGAGACCCTGCCGTACGACTGCCTGCGCGAGACCCGTCTGGATGGCGTGACCCACTACACCATCGAGGGCGTCACGACCAAACTGTCGGGAGGGCATCCCAGGCGCGCATGCTGGGTGAGCAGCCCGCTCGCCGCCCGTGCCGTCAGGCTCGCGCAACGCCTGTCGGGCGAGGCACACCGTGCGCACGGCGAGCAGGGCTACGCCGAATCGACGGACGGTTCGCACCTGCTGTTCTGCCGGATGGGTCTGCATCTTAAGTACGTGGCAAACCGGGCGGCGAGTAACGTACATCACGAAATCGAAGCCTTTCGCGAGCGCGTCTTCCCGACGATCGCGGCGGAGGATATTGCTGAACTGAAGCGTGTTGACATGCACCGCGCGTGGGAAGACGAGCCGAAGTACGCGCTCGGGCAGCAGTGGCCGTTCACTCGGCACCAGCTTCGCAGGACCCTGGCCCTCTTCGCCCATCGGAGCGGCCTCGTGACGCTACCGACGCTCAAACGTCAACTGCAGCACCTCACGCAGGAGATGAGCACCTACTATGCGCGCGGCTCGGCGTTCGCGAAGGGCTTCATCGACACCGACAGGACCCACTTCGCGAAGGAATGGGCCGAGACGCAGGGCCTGTCCGAATATCTCGCGTACGCCGAGCAGGTGCTGTTCGCTGACGAGCGGCTGTTCGGCGGGCACGCAGCGTGGGTGCAGAGCCGTGCCGTGCAGGCTTCGCCGGTGTCGGTTTATTCGCGCGAGCAGACGGTGAGAATGTTCGGGAAGGGCGAACTGGCGTACCGAGAGACGGTTTTGGGCGGCTGCGTCAGCGTCGAGCCGTGCAAGTCGACGCCACTCGACTGGATGCGTCTGGATTGCCTTGAATCGAACTGCCGCAATCTCGTCGTCGTGCCGTCAAAGCTTCAGCGCGTGATCAAGGCGCAGCAGGTTACGGTCGCGAAGCTGCGCGCGGTCGATGAGGCGAGCGTCGAATACCGTATCGAGGCCCAGACGCTGCAACGACTGCTTGACGCGCAGAAGAAACTGATCAAACCGGAGGCAGCATGAGCGACGCCATGACCGACTACTACGCCGCCCTTGAGCGGCTGAAGAAACGCAAGGGTGCACATATCAACAACGACACCGTGGCGATCGAGGCGGGCCGCAAGAAGGGCAGCATCAAGAAGTCGCGCCCGCAGTTCACCGAACTGATCGCAGCGATCGACACGGCCAACGTGGTAACCGCGCGCCCGAAGCTCGAGCTGAACGAGCGGCTGAACCGCGCGAAGGACGACGCGAAGGATCTGCAGGCACAGCTTCACGAGTCGCTGGCTCGTGAACTCGCTCTGCTGCGTCAGGTGTTCAGCCTGCGCAAGGAACTGGCCGCGCTGCGTGGCGGTAGCGTCCTGCCCTTGCAGCCGCGCTAGATCGGGGCGAGCGTCTTCGCTCCAGGCGGGCTGGCGAAGCCCGGCAAAGTGAACCCTTCACGCGCGATGGCTTGACGCGCTCCAGCATGGTCGGAGGCCCGGCTTTATCGGGCCACCGACCATGCGAAACTTGCGGCGGAAGATGGACATCAGCACAGTTGTTCTGTCCATTTTTTCGGCTAACCAAATGGACATCCTGCTGACTGCCGAACCCTGTAATTTCAAGGCGCCGGCTGATGTCCATTGTTTTTCTCTTGCGCATACTGGCCGCGGTCGCAACGGCGGCAAACGATGACCTGCGCCCGGCAGCGGGCGCACACAAACAGGCGGCCGGTGGCCGGCATCGGCAATCCCCGTCAATGCCGAAACGCTATCGACGGGACTGGTGGGCCGTGCCATACTGGACGGGCACCCGTGCCCCATACGCGTGTGGGGCTCGACATCGGAGTGAACTTGGCGGTTTGAGCCGGTGTCGGGCCTGTTTCTTCGGCGGTAAGCCTTCTTCTACCGCATCTCGACCTGAGCGTCACCACTTCCTGAAACGAGCCGCGTCGGGTCTTCGCGCAAACCATTCCCAAACCGCTCAGCAGAGCGTGACCACTCCGTATCTCTGATTGACGCCGCCGACTAGTGTCGGCTTCTCACAGCCGTTCACAGCATCCACTGATGATTGACATGAGTGAAGTATCCCCGGATATCCGCCTCGTAAACGTGGCTAACCTTCCCGGTCACGATCTGCACGCGCAGGGCCTGCAGCGCGTGGTGGGGGTTTCGCCCCGGCCGATATCCGTAACTGAAATCGCAGAAGTCCGCTTCGAAGATAGCTTCGAGAATGCGCGCCACCGCCCTCTGTAACAGGCGGTCCTCGACCGTTGGAATTCCTAACGGACGAGTCCCGGTCTTCCCCGGTCCCTTGGGTATCTCTACCCGCCGCACCGGAGGAGCCCGGTAGACGCCGGCTCTAAGCCGTGCGCAAATTTCTCCTACCCGTTGTTCCAGCTCGCTTTCAAACTGCCCGGTGCTTTCCCCGTCGATTCCACTAGCGCCACGCCGGTTCATCTTGCCCCAAGTTTGCTTGAGGAACTCCGGCGTAAGCAGGTGGGCGAGCGAGGTAAATCGCACCTTCCGATCCAACTGCGCCTTCTTGGCTATCTGAGCCAGTTGTGTTGACATCTTTGTCCGTCTCCGTGTGTACGGTTGATGTTTCCCCGACCCAGTCTCAATCTGCCCCGTCCCTTCCCCATGTACGCGGCTTTCCCGCGCTCCGAGTACGTATGGGCGAGTCCGACTTCCATCGCAGCATTTGCTTCCCTCAGGAATGATCCATTTCGGTAGGCATACTCGATCCGCTTGCGGCCAGACCAAGACCACGATGGATCTCTCAGGTTCCTCGACGCTTCCTGTTTCCGAACATGCCGTGCCCTCTGACCCCGCCGCAGTCTCCAGCCCCCATCGCCCATTGCGGTGGCCTACTGTAGCCTTCCGGGCACTACGATCCCGTCGGCCTGCGGATTTGTACCTTAACGAGGCTCCACAGCTTCACTTGCGTTACGGCCTGCTCGTCGCTCTGTCTACGCTTAACTCCTGTCGTTGCCTTCAGAAGCCCAAGACTCGATTCCCGGTGGGGCGGCTCATTCCCCTTTCCGGGGCGGGAATTTCACCCGCTGGAAGCGCCAGGCTTGTCCTGACGCACCGTAGTGCAGGTACACGTTGGCGAGCAATGGCGACGCCACTGATCCCTGGGGCGTCCTGCGGTGGCGGATGCGGTGGAGGGAAGGCGGCTGGCCAAGGGCAATGCAGTCGCGGCGCGCATGTCCCGCAGATTGGGGCGGGAATACGACATGGGAGCGGCGCTCGACGGCATACGACAGACGGCCAAAGGCCGACCGGGTGCGAAGTTCACCACCCTGATGCATCACATCTACGCGGTCGACCGCCTGCGGGCAGCCTACTTCGCGCTTAAGCGTAAAGCGGCTGCCGGGGTGGACGGCGAGACGTGGCAGTCGTACGGACTGGACCTTGAAGCGCGGCTTCTGGACCTGTCCGACCGGCTGGCCCGAGGGGCTTACCGGCCCCAGCCTGTGAGGCGCGTGTACATCGACAAGACCGACGGGAGCAAACGCCCGCTGGGCGTGCCGGCGCTGGAGGACAAGCTCGTCCAGCTCGCCACGGTCGAGGTACCCAACGCGATCTATGAACAGGACTTTGTCGGGTTCAGTTACGGCTTCCGTCCCGGCAAGAGTGCGCACAACGCGCTCGACGCCGTGAGCGTGGGTATCGAGCGCAGGAAAGTGAGCTGGATACTCGATGCGGACATCAGCAAGTTCTATGACACGATCGAACACGACTGGCTGATCAGATTCATCGAGCACCGGGTGGCGGACACGCGGGTTGTGCGGCTCATCAAGAAATGGCTGCACGCTGGCGTGCTGGAAGACGGCAGGTTGACGCAGAGCGAGGTGGGTACAGTTCAGGGCGGTAACATCTCGCCGCTGTTGCCGAACAGCTATCTCCATTATGCATTTGACCTGTGGGTGAAGCAGTGGCGTGCGCGGTACGCCGAAGGCGACATGATCGTCGTGCGATATGCCGACGATTGGGTCGCGGGGTTTCAGCATCTTCGGGACGCGGAGCGCTTCCAGCGCGAAGTGACCGAGCGGCTGGCTCACTTCGGCCTGAAGCTGCACGAGAGCAAGACGCGGCTGATCGAGTTCGGACGCTTTGCGCGCGAGAAATGCCGACGTCGCGGCGGGGGCAAACCGCAGACCTTCGACTTCCTGGGTCTCACGCATTGTTGTGGGAAGACCCGCAAGGGAAAGTTTGCGGTCCTGCGGTTGACCAGTGCCAAACGAATGCGAGCCAAGCTTCTGGCAGTCAAGGAACAACTGCGACGACGCATGCATCAGACTCTCGCGGAGCAGGGGAGGTATCAACGCGCCGTGGTGACTGGGCATGTGCGGTACTTTGGCGTGCCACGAAACGGATCGCGCCTCTGGGGCTTCCGGGGTGGTATTGCTCGCCTGTGGTACCGCACGTTGCGCCGTCGTAGTCAGAAGCATCGCCTGACCTGGCAGCGGGTGACCCGACTCGTAGCACTTTGGTTGCCCCTAGCTCATATATGTCATCCATATCCGAACCAACGTCTGATCGTTACGACCTAGAGCGTGTTAGGCACTTTCGGTCAGACCTGGTAACCTGGCGGGATGACAGAACGCAAGCCATACCCGACGGATGTTTCGGACGAGGAATGGAGTTTCGCCACTCCCTACCTGACCTTGATGAACGAAGACGCACCGCAGCGCCGATACGAACTGCGCGAAATGTTCAACGCGCTGCGCTGGGTGGTCGAGCGCAGCTTCGGCTGGCTCAACCGCTTCAGGCGGCTGGCACGCGACTACGAGCGCCTGCCCGAAACCTTGGCCGGCGTTCACTTCGTCGTCTTTGCCATGCTTATGCTCGTTCATGCCGGACCTATTATGCAAAGTTCCTAACACGCTCTTCTATGGGGAACTAAAAGTCAAGCCCGGTTATAAACATTCTGTTATGCGAAGTAAAGTTCCTTGTCCGGCCTCTACGGCCAGCCTGCGCGGTCACCTACCATGACCAGGCGCAGGCTGGCCGTAGAGGCCGTTGCGTAAAGGACGGTACCGATGCTCATCGCGTAAACCTTGTTGCAGCCTGGCATGTCAATGTCATTCAGGTCAGGGTGTCTGTTGACCAGTCAGTGCCGGGTCGACCTTCTATCCGTGCCGGCCTGACAGGCCGGTCACCTCATGCCGCATGCGCGAAGCGCTGGAGCTACCCTGTTACCGACGCGCCCCATCTAGGGAAACGGCCACCCGCAGTGGGTAGCCCGAGCGTGTTCCGGGCGCGTTGACCTTTACATGCTGTTGCTGCATCCGATGTCATTCAGTCATTCAGGCCCTCACGGTGTTGACGTCGCGCGGCTTGAATATCGCGCCGACGGGGATCTCGCCGTGCTCGAGATAACGCCACAGGGCGATCGCCAGACGGCGTGCGAGCGCGACGATACCGATGCGCCGCATCCGCTTGCCGGTACCGGCAAAGCGCTCGTTGAACCAGTGGCTGAGCTGGCTGCCGGGCTGCAGGCGCAGCCAGCTCCAGGCGAGCTCGACCATCAGCCAGCGACATCGCCGGTTGCCCGCCTTGCTGATACCGAGTTCAACCTCGCTGGTGCCGCTGGCGTACGGCGTGGGCGTCAGGCCCAGACAGCCGGCCACTTCGCGGCGGTTGCGAAACTGCCGCCAGCCGAACAGTTCCCTGACAAGCGTCCACGCGCTGCCTGCACCGATGCCGGCAAGCTGGGCGAGCAGCGCCATGCCGGGATGTGCGCCGCTGCGCACCTGCCGCTCCTGCTGCACTTCGAGCAGGCGGATCTGCTGGTGCACCAGCACGAGCCGCTCACATTCGCGGTCAATCTCGGCGCGCAGCCCGGGCGCCAGCAGCTCGCGCTGACTGGTCCACCAGTGCGTCCAGATGCGGCCGCCGACAGACCGGACCCGAAGGTTGTGCAGTACCAGCAGGGAGCGGATCCGGTTGGTGTGCGCGGTCTGCTCTTTGCGCAGGCGTTCGAGCTCGCGGTGCAGGCGCCGGTCGTCCTCCTGCTCGGGCGTGGGAATGCGTGCCACCGCCCACACGCGCCGCTCGCCCGCGTAATAGCGCATGAGCATCGACAGCAGCTTGTCGCTGTCAAGCCGGTCTGTCTTGGCGCGACGCGCACGGCGGTTCACCTCGATGCTGGCCGAATCCACCACGAGATTGACGATGCCCTGTTCAGCCAGCCAGCGGTGCAGCCAGAAACCGTCGCGGCCAGCTTCATAACAGCTGTAGACGGGTGCGTCGGCGCCGAGATGGCAACGCGCCCTGGCGTTGGCGATGGCGGTGAGAACCGCCGCGGTATCGCCGGCGGCGACCGTACAGCGGCTGGGCGCGCGCTGGCCATCACCCAGTGAGAGCTTCCAGTTCTTCTCGCCCAATTCAAAAGCCATGTGCAGGCGGCCACCTGCCGTCGTATTCTGCCCACGGAGGGCTGTGTCAGGCGTATCCATTTGCGTGCTCCTTCGGAGAAAACGAGTGTGCAAGTCCCGTTTTACTCCAGTCGGGCTTTCTGTCGCTGCCCTCCCACATAGCATCTAGGATCGGTGCTGGGCGAATATGAGTGCGTCAAGCAGTTTTCGGAGGTTGACTACACGTCGGATCTCGAGAAAATTGACGTACCGACGTTGATCTTGCAGGACGATGATGATCAGATTGTCCCATTGGACGACTCGGGGAGAAAGTCCGCGAAGATCATCAAGAACGCAACGCTCAAGGTCTACCCGGGTGCACCTCACGGAATGTGCACGACTCACTTTGATCGCGTAAATGCCGACCTTCTTGCGTTCCTGGAGTCGTAAGAAGGGCTGCCACTTGCATACGATGCTTGCGTACCTGCTGTTTGCCACCATCATGGTCCATCATGCAGCAGCGCTTTTCCATGGGCTCGTTCGGCGTGACGGGGTTCTTGAGAGCATGGCCTCTGGTGGAGAAAATGAGTTGGGACGCGTGGAGTTACATCGCCCTCAGGTTGATTCGGCTGTACATACTGATCACCCGCGAACGGTGTACCTGGAGGCAAGATTGTTCATCTACGGGCTAGTCGTGATTTTCATGGCTAATCCTTCTCAATCGGGTTGCGCAACACGCCGATCTGCTCGATTTCAACCTCGCAAACATCACCCGGTTTCATCCAGAGCGGAGGTTTTCTCGCCATCCCGATTCCCGACGGCGTACCCGTCACGATGAGGTCACCCGGTCGAAGTGTCATCGCATCGCTGATTAGCGCGATTAGCGTTGCCACGTCAAAGACCATCTGGCTTGTGTTGGCATTCTGGACCACCACATCATTGAGTCGGGTTTGAATCCGCAGGCCGACCGCACCTGGCGGCAGTTCGTCAGCGGTGACAAATTGCGGCCCTATCGCGCCCGTTTCGTCGAAGTTCTTTCCCATAGTCCACTGTGGTGTTCGAAACTGATAGTCGCGCAGGGTCGCATCGTTGAAAACCGTATATCCCGCGACATGGGCCAACGCGGAACCTTTGGGAATTCGTCGGCCCTCCCGACCCACAACGGCGACCAACTCGCCTTCATAGTCGAGCTGTTCGGACTCGTTTGGCCGCCGGATCGGCGCGCCGTGTCCGATCAGACTGCTTCGGAATCTCGCGAAGAGTGTCGGATAATCAGGCACCTCGAATCCCGCTTCGTGCGAATGATCGACGTAGTTCAGACCGACACAGATGATTTTTTCCGGTTCGGCGATGGGTGGCAAGAGGATGCAATCAGTGAGGTCGAGGGGGAAACCATGTGTTTCTAGCGACCGTCTCGCAGCAGTCAGTGCTTCACCGCCGGACTTTATGAGTGAGGTCAGATCGCCCGGAAATTTTGGGTTGGTTTGGTCAAGCGCAAGGTAGACATCGTTTTTGCTTTTAATTGCGATACCGGAAACGTTGTCACGAGCAAAGCTGATGAAACGCATGTGAGACTCCTTAGCAATGCATTCCCGACATTGGACAGATAGTATGAACCGTGGACGTCGTTTGATACGGTCGGGTAGTGATGGTCACCATCTGTGATTGAGGAGCAATATCGTGACACTTAGCGTCACGGCAGAAAGGATGCTGGAAACAACCAGTGTCGTGCCAGCCGTTGTATCTCGAACGTTGTATGAGAGGCCAAATAGAATGCCGAATGAGCCGCAAGGAATAGCAGAAAGAAGAATCGCCTCTCCGGCTATGGTCTTTGGGAGCGCTAGTGCGGATGCCATAAGCAGGGCAATCAGTGGTTGCAAGACATTGCTAAGCGCGACGTCAACCCACACCTCGCCGCACAACCGGAACGGCTGCGCGGCGAGTATGAGTCCAGTGGAAAATAATGCCAGCCCTGCTGTTGTGCTGCCGATGATGTTGAGCGACTGGGCAAGCAGGCGTGGAAGTGGCCATCCCAGAAGCGCTATGAGAATCCCGGCGATCGGGGCAATCACAACAGGCTTTAAAAACGTGTTGAGTAGCCCTTTGATAAGTTTGGATCGTTTGTCTGGGGCGACGTCGGCTGCGTCCGCTTGAACTTTGGAATGTTCGAGTAGGATCAGCGCTGCCGGAGACATGACAACCGATGCACTCGTAATCGCGAGTGCGACGGTCAGGTCGCTCTGCTCACCGTAAACCGCGTGAAGTAGTGGCAATCCAATAGCAGCGAAGTTCGGCATGCCGACGGTGACAGCCCGTACTGCAGCGTGAGCAAGATCAACATGAAATAGAAAGCGCGAGAAGAGCAAGGAGAGAAAGTATGGCGCGAGCATTACCACGACCAGGACCACAACGAGAAGAATGTGGCTAGAGAAGCTTTCGCGATGCATCTTTGCCGTGTAGACGAATAGGGCGAAAGGCAGTGCGTAATCGACGAGCATTGTGTTGATCGATGCAAGCGCCATTTTTCCCTTGTTGACCTTGCCCGAAAAATAGCCGGCTCCCATCGAAAAGAAAAAAGGGATCAAGGCGTACGAAATCTCATACAGCATCGGTTACCTCGGTATTTCCGCCGCGTGTATTCGTCGGCAATCGCGCAATGCCTTGAGACCCTATGAATCAGGCAGTCGTAGTTGCGCGTTTGCCTTTTCGCCTTAACCTCTCCATGTTTCCAGAAAGTCGAGCAGGAGGGCATTGACGCGCTCGGGCTGTTCCTCTTGCGGCAGATGTCCGCACTGGTCGATCGGTTCAGCACGTAGATGGGTGGCCATTTGTTCCCAAACGACCTTCATATCGAACATTCCGCCCACCGCATAGAAGTCTTTGCCCCAAATGGCCATGGTGGGACAGGTGATTTTGGTATCCGCATCGTCGAGGTCCTGCTTAACGTCCTCGGCATTCGCCCGATAGTCGGACATCGCGCCCCGCACTGCGCCTGGGCGCTTGTAGGCCTTGACATATGTGTCGAAGGCATCGCCGTCTATTGCATGGGGGTTGTAGCACCAGTCTGCGAAAAAATGATGCAGCCACTCCGCTTCCTTACCACTGATCAATGTTTCGGGCAGGTCCGGAACGAGATGGAACAGGAAGAACCAGTACGCGCGCGCGGTTTGGGCGTTCATGTTCTGGGCCACGACGCGTGTTGGCACGTTGTCCATTACAACCAGCCGGTCCAGGCGCTGCGGATGATCTTTGGCGAAGCGCGTGGCGACACGTGCGCCTCGGTCATGGCCGACAAGTGCAATCCTGTCAATTCCGAGGTCGTCGAGCAATGCGATCAGATCCTGCGCCATATTGCGCTTGTCATACCCGCTTGCTGGTTTATCGGTTTCACCATAGCCCCGCAGATCAGGCGCAATGACGCGGAATTTCTGCGCTAAAGCCGGAATCTGGAAGCGCCAGGCGAAGCTGGTTTCGGGAAAGCCGTGTAGTAGAACAACGACCGGGCCGCTGCCTGCTTCAAGGTAATGTTGGCGAATGCCGTTTGCCCGGCGGGTGTGATTGACGATGGTAGGCGTGGACGTTGTCATGATCTATCTCTTCCTGTTCAGCATGATGATTTGAATCGGGAAGGCCTTCGAATGAAACGCTCAAGGACCCGACCGCTTGTTTCGGCGAGCCTGATGCTTGCCGGGATCTTCGTAGTTCACCGGAATCCAATCGTAGGCATTTCCGCAGACGCGTATATGTCCGAGTCCCGGAAAGGAAATATGCGCGGCACCGATTAGAACGTGTCTCGTAGCGGCGAGATTTAGCATCGGCCGCCGTGAGCGTTGCGCGGCTTGCATATCGCTGTCGTACGCGGCCTGACGGCAATTCCGTTTAACGTGGAATCGTCAGCGTTCATTGAGCTTACTTGAGCGCATCATTTGCGGAACGCTAAATCTTATGAATCTTTGTGAAACGACCCGGCTCGTGTGAGTTTGGAAGAATCGCGCCGACGGTATCCGTTGTTCAAGTTGCCTGCAGTAGTTGAGGATCGGCCCACCTTGGGAACCGCCTGACGAAACTCGCGCGTTGTTGAGCCATTGCAATCGGTCAGGCAAGGCCAAGATCGCTGGGCGAAGAGTTGCGGTCGTTAAGAATGATTAATCCATTAATCACGACTTTTATCAGCGTTCTGCCGTAACGTTTCATCCAACGGGAGCGAAAAAATGCCCGCTGATAGCGGCAGGGACCGGATGTGTGTCTGGACATTTTGCGCCTCTCTCGCCCGTAAGCCCTTTCTTGCCTACTGAAGCTATCCATGGCCTACGAGCTATTGACCCCTGATTCATGCGCTCTCGCGTTGATCGACTAGACGCGGCGCAAGAAGATCGTGGTTGCCGGGCTGTGGACTGAGGTATGCGTCGCGTTTTCAGCCATACAGATGCGCGCCGCGGGATACGAGATTTACGTCGCTACCGACGCGTGTGGCGACATCACGGAGGAGGCGCACGAGCGGGCTGTGCAGCGGATGATTCAGGTCGGCGGGGTACCGATCACCTCGCTCCAGTTCATGTGCGAATTTCAACGTGATTGGGCGCGTGCCGAGACCTACGATGGCTGCATGGACATATTCAAGGCCCACAGCGCGTATGGCATCGGCGTGCGCCATGCCAAGCAGATTCTCGGCGAGCATGCGAACGAGGGCGGTCACCGAGCGCAGGTAGGCCCGCGTGCTGCACGCGCGACAACGAAGGTCTGACGCAGACGCATCGCGGGTCTGGTCGTGGAACTGCTTTACTCGCTCGTGCGCGTGCATTCACCTGCGCCTCCGTTGATCGCACTGGCGGGGCTGCTCGGCATCGTCATCGGCGAAGGTGCGGTGCCGTTCGTGCAGGCCCACCTGTGGCACGTCGACGGGCAAACGAGTGTCACGCCCTGCGTATGTGAGCAAAACCCGGAAAGCGCGATCGATTCGCACAAGTAGAGCTGATCGTCTGCCGCGGGCGTTGTTCAGTTTGCTTCCCAACATCTAGCTGGGTGTTCGGTGCGAAGATGAACTATGGTTTGGCGCTCGCCAGTTACTTCACACCCGAACTGGCTTCGCCTATCCAGCACTGCTTCCTGTCTTTTGGAACCAACGCCATGCGCCTTGCCCCAATTGCCCCGCAAGATCTTACGATCGACCAGCGGCCTCTGTATGAGGACATGAAATCTGGCGTCAATGCGAAGTACAGCCTCTTTACGACGATGCGCGACGATGGCGCAATGTTGGGTCCGTGGAATGCCTGGCTTCACGAGCCCGAAGTCGGCGCTGCAATCTGGAATACCACCAAGGCCATGACGCGTTTCGCCGTCATCCCCGACCGCGTACGTCAAGTCGCCATCCTCGTGGTCGGTACTCGTTTTGATGCAGGTTACGAGTTGTATGCGCACGGCGAAGTGGCAAGAAAGAATGGTTTGAGCGATCAATTCATCTCCACGCTCGTATCCGGTAACCGTCCGGAAGGAATGACCGACGAAGAGGGCCTCGCTTACGACGTAGCGCACGTTCTGAGCGCGGGCCGCAGGTTACCCGAGGAGACATATCGCCGCGCCGTTTCCCTGTTTGGACAGCGCGGCACGAACGAGCTGATCTATCTTGTCGGACACTACTGCTTCGTCTCAGTCACATTGAACGGGTTCGACATTCCCGTGCCGCAAGGTTAGGACTCAGGTCTCGAGAAAATTCAGGATTTCGGCGTTGAC
Organism: Paraburkholderia phytofirmans OLGA172; assembly: GCF_001634365.1. Classification (NCBI taxonomy): domain Bacteria; kingdom Pseudomonadati; phylum Pseudomonadota; class Betaproteobacteria; order Burkholderiales; family Burkholderiaceae; genus Paraburkholderia; species Paraburkholderia phytofirmans. The sequence goes on along the minus strand of NZ_CP014579.1, from coordinate 2,096,901 downwards.
TTCGTCGGGCATGGTTTGCGGCAGACCATGCGGAGCACCGGGATAGACCTTTAAAGTCGAGTTCTTGACTAGCTTCGAAGCTACCATCGACGAAAGTTCGAGTGGAACAATTTGATCGTCGTCTCCCTGAATGAAGAGCGTTGGCACATCAAATTTTTTCAGATCCTCCGCAAAATCGGTTTCGGAAAGTGCCTTGATGCATTCGTATTCCGCGTTGATGGCGCCCATCATGGCGGCGGCCCAGAGCGAATCGATGAGCCCCTGCGAGACTTTGGCATAGGGTCGGTTGAATCCATACACGGGCACCGCGAGTTGCTTCAGGAAATCGGAACGATGCTGGGCGGTGTTTTTCCGGATCCCATCGTACACGGCCATCGGGACACCGTTCGGATTGTCCGCGGTCTGAGCCATTAATGGCACCACTGCACCGATGAGAACCACCTTCGAGACCCGGCGCGTGCCGTGTCGTCCGACATAGCGCGTCACTTCGCCGCCGCCGGTCGAATGTCCGATCAAGGTTGCATCCTTGACATCCAGTTTATCCAGCAAGGCGGCGAGATCGTCGGCGTACGTGTCCATGTTGTGTCCTTCGCTAGGTTGACTCGAGCGGCCATGGCCGCGTCGGTCATGCGCAATGATCCGATAGCCGCGCTGAAGCAGGAACAACATTTGTGGGTCCCAGCAATCCGCATTGACCGGCCAGCCATGAGAGAACACCACTGGTTTTCCTTTACCCCAGTCCTTGAAGAAGATCTGAGTGCCGTCGCTGACGGTGTTGAAATTCATCATGTCGACTCCTTGATTCACGAAGATTATTTGACTGGGTGATGCGCATGCCGCTGCGCGCAGCTGCTGAAGCGGACTGCGTGACAGGTGTAAGTGAGACGGCGTTTATGGCCGACCATTCCGTAAAGACACGTGGCGTGGCCACGTTCCGGGCGATTTACCGTGAGACGATCCAGGCTTTTGAATAGAGCGCGCCATATCGAGCGGTCCACTTCATGATCGGGTGACTGGCGATAATTCCTGAGCAGACTATGCCACCATAGAACGTCGCCCGGTACTGCATTCCGTCACTCAGACATGTAAAACATACTATGACGTATGCGTCTTTACTTGAGTTAATAGATGTGAAACGACGAGTGTGTTAAGGAAGCTCTGCACAACTAGCTTTGAAGCGTTACCTTTCACATCGAGCGCAACCTCGGCGTTCAGATCTTTGTTGGTGAGCTGATTGCGAGGGGTTTTCCGCGCTCCGGAGCGCTCCAACCAGACATATGGCCTTCATCGGCCCGGTGTTTCAAGCTTTGCGCAAAGCTCTGCGAGCCATCCATAAATTGCCCAAAGCAAACAGCGTGGTGATCTGGGCGATGTTCTTCGGCAAACCACGATAGCGCGTCTTCATGTAACCGAACTGCCGCTTGAGGATGCGAAACGGGTGTTCGACCTTGGCCCGAATACCCGCCTTCAGGCGTTCGATCTGATCGTATATCGCGTCCAACGAATCACTCAGATCCAGTTTCCTGCGCTTTGCCGGTCGCATTGCAACATGCCAACGCACCGCCTCAGGCTCACAACGCTTTTCGATACCCTGATATCCGGCGTCCGCGTACACATCCGTTTCTTCACCATGCAGCAACGTCTGGGCTACGGTAATGTCGTGAACATTGGCCGCCGTTCCAATGACCGTATGGACCAGGCCCGAATCGGCGTCCACGCCGATATGCATTTTCATCCCGAAGTACCAGTTGCCACCTTTCTGCGTTGATTGCATTTCAGGATCGCGCGTGCCGGAGCCATTCTTTGTCGAACTGGGCGCGGCGATCAGGGTGGCGTCGACTGCCGACCCAGCCTTAAGCATCAGGCCTTTCTCCGTCAGGATTTCATTGACCAGCGCCAGCATTTGCACCGCCAGACCGTGCGTTTCCAGCAGATGGCGGAACCGGAGAATCGTGCTTTCATCCGGCAAGCGGACCATCCCGCCGTCGAGACCCGCGAACTCGCGATACAGCGGCACGTCATAGAGTGCCTCTTCCATGGCAGGGTCTGACAGACCGAACCATTGCTGCATGAAATGAATCTGCAGCATCGTCGCAATCGGGAACGGCGGCCGACCGGTTTTGCCCGTGGGATAGTGCGGCTCGATCAGCGCAATCAGCTTCAACCAGGGCACAACGCGTCGCATCTCATCGAGAAATTCCCGCTTGCGCGTGCGCTTCGTTGACAGATCCAGACCAAGACCAAGTTGCGTCATTACACTGCTCCCCACCTAATTGGCTCTGCTTCCAGGATAGCTCAGCAGCAACGCAATGCCAGGACTTTTGCAGACCTTCCTTAACTCTTGAAAGGGCAACTCCCCCTATTTAGAAATGCGGCGCTAAAAACCAGATCACACTTCCATCGGCATTAAGGAATTCGCTTCAGTCAGTCAGTTTTCTGCACGATTGAGTGCTGTACCGGAAGACATTTACCGTGTGCACCAACTTAACAATAATTAAGCGTGGCTTCTGCGAATTCAAGGACTTTTCAGCCCCCCCGGCTCATATCATGATGTTCGGAATAGAACGCCGCGTGTGCTTCCGGCGGGCCGAATCGAAAGACGGCTTTTCTGCCAACGCAAAGCGAAACTTGCAAGGCGTGACCCAAGAGGGCAATGGCTATGAAAACTATCGGTGTCTCGCCTTCGCGGCGAGCGTTTCTGCGTACCGTGACGAGCGTTGCACCGGCCGCGGTGGCCGTGGGCGGTTCAATGATGGTATCGGTAGCCTGTCGTCAGGATGCAGGCGACGTGCCATATCGGCCAAAGTTCTTTGCCGCCGATGAATGGGACACACTGGTCGCCCTCGTGGACCGATTGATTCCCGCGGATAGCGAGGGGCCAGGCTCGGTGGAGGCGGGTGTCGCGGAGTTCATCGATTTGCAGATGAATACAGCCTATGGGTACGGTGGACTCTGGTACATGCATGGCCCGTTCATCAAAGCCCCGCCGACGATGGGCTATCAACTGCCGTTTAGTCCACGGGACATGTATCGGAACGCGCTTAGGGGTCTGCAGGAAGCGATGCGCAAACAATACGGGAAACGCTTCGAGCAACTCGAGAATGAGGAAAAGGATCAGGTCATCGGCGAACTGGAGACAGGCAAGATCGATATCGGCACAGTGCCGCCTCACGACTTCTTTACTCAATTGCTGCAGAACACGCGGGAAGGCTACTTCTGCGATCCGAAACACGGTGGCAACAAGGGGATGGCGGCTTGGCGAATGATCAATTTCCCAGGTGCACGCGCTGACTACATCGACTGGGTCGAGCAGTATGGCCGACGCTACCCCCTTGCGCCAGTCTCGTCCGCATGAATCTGAGAACCGACAACGCGGCCAGCGCGATGCCACCTGCCGCATACGCGGCCAACTGGGCGTGAGGAGTGAACTATGACCGACCGGACGATGAGACCCGTGGATGTGGTCATTGTCGGCTTTGGATGGGGCGGCGCGATCATGGCGAAAGAGTTGACCGAAGAGGGGCTGCAGGTGCTGGCGCTCGAGCGCGGCACCTATCGGGACACTTATCCGGATGGCGCTTATCCGTCGACGCTTGACGAACTGACGTACTTGCAGCGGTTCAAATTGTTTCAGGATATGTCCGCCAGTACATTCACATTCCGTTATGACGTCAACAGCGTGGCAGTGCCATACCGTCAGATCGGGGCATTCAAGCCAGGCACGGGCGTGGGTGGCGCAGGGCTGCACTGGGCTGGGCAACACTGGCGCATGTTCCCGGAAGAGCTGAGGCTGCGTTCACATTACGTTGAACGATACGGTGCGAAGTTTATTCCAGAAGGCATGACGATCCAGGATTTTGGCGTCAGCTATGAAGAGCTCGAGCCGCATTTCGACTTCGCAGAGAAGGTGTTTGGAACCTCAGGGCAGGCCTACCGTGTGAAGGGACGAATTGTGGGCGACGGTAATCCGTTTGACGCCGACAGGTCCGATGCCTTTCCATTACCTGCGCAGAAAGTGCCCTATGGACCTCACGTTTTCATGAAGGCTGCACGCGAGCTGGGATTTCATCCGTTTCGCGCGCCTGCCGCTACGGTCTCCGCGCCGTATACGAATCCGTATGGCTGCCAGATGGGACCCTGCAACTTCTGCGGTTTCTGTTCGGGCTACGCGTGCTACAACTATTCGAAGGCCTCGCCGAACGTAAACGTGTTGCCTGCACTACGCGACTTGCCGAATTTCGAGCTTCGGCCCAACTGCAACGTTCTGCGCATTCTGCTCGATAGCTCGCGTAAGCGGGCGACCGGCGTCGAATACGTCGACGCAGCGGGCAATACGGTGGTGCAGCCGGCGCAGATTGTGATCGCAAGCACCTTCGCTTATAACAACGCTCATCTGTTCATGCTGTCGGGCATTGGACAGCAATACGACCCGGCCACTGGAGAGGGAACCGTCGGAAAGAACGTGTCATATCAGATGCTGTCGAATATCCAGACGTTCTTTCCGACGGACACTAACAGCAATCCGTTCATGGGAGCGGGTGGAAACAGTGTCGCATTCGACGATTTCAATGGTGACAATTTCGATCATGGTCCGCTCGGCTTCGTGGGCGGCTCGGTGCTCTGGTGCAACCCGGCGGGTGCGAAACCTATCTCAGGTATTGCGGTGCCAACCGGAACACCTCAGTGGGGCTCCGCATGGAAGAAGGCCGTGAAAGAGAATTACACGAACACGGTTTCGATCGACTCCAACGGGGCCAACATGGTGTACCGCGATTGCTATCTCGATCTCGACCCAACCTACAAGAATAAGTTTGGGCAGCCGCTGTTGCGCTTCACCTTCGACTGGAAAGACAACGATATTCGCATGACGCGCTTTGTCACGTCGAAGCTTGAACAGGTCGCGAAGGCAATGAATCCCAAATCCTATACCATCACCCAGAAGAATTTCGGCGATCACTTTGATTTGCGGCCCTATCAAACCACTCATTGGGCCGGCGGACTGATCATGGGACCGGACAGGCCGACGAGCGCGTTAAACCGCTATCTGCAAAGCTGGGACGTTCCTAACGTGTTCGCCGTCGGATCTGGCGTCTTTCCTGTGGGGCTTGGCTACAATCCGACGGGCGCGGTCGCAGCGCTGGCGTACTGGTGCGCGAAAGCGGTCAGACAGCAGTACCTCAAAGACCCGCGGCCGCTGGTCGATGCGTAGGGGTGGCGAAATCATGAGTCGCCACTATCGCGTCGCCGTCAGCGCTAGCCTTCTTCTGTTCGCCATCCAGGCGCGTGCGGCCGATCCCCAACAGATTGCCCGCGGGGAATATATCGCGCGTGCCGGCGATTGCGCCGCATGCCACACCGCACGCATAAACGGTAAGCCGTTCGCCGGTGGGTATCCGCTAGGCACCCCCCTCGGTATCGTCTACTCGACGAACATTACGCCCGACAAGGAAACAGGCATTGGGGACTGGCGCTACGAGGACTTTGCGACGCTGATGCGCACCGGAAAGACCCGTGAAGGACATACGGTCTATCCGGCGATGCCTTACCCTTCGTACGCCCGCATTACGGATGACGATATGCGAGCGCTATATGCATTCCTGATGAACGGCGTTACGCCGGTGAAACAGCAGAATCGCGAGAACGGGATCCCCTGGCCGCTTTCGATACGGTGGCCGCTCAAAGTATGGAGCGCGATATTCGCACCGGACCCATCACACGTAGCCGACGCATTCCGCGACGAGGGTGATGGAGCTGCACAACTGGCGCGCGGTGCGTATCTGGTTCAGGGCCTGGGACATTGCGGCAGTTGTCATACGCCACGCGGCCCTGCTTTGCAGGAGAAAGCGCTGACGGACGTGGGCAACACCGTGTATCTTTCGGGCGGTGGCTCGATCGACGGCTGGATTGCGCCTTCATTGCGCAATGAGGCTGCCGACGGGCTCGGATCCACGTCACCGGAAGATATCGTCATGTTCTTGCGAAGTGGCCGTACGACGCGCGTGGCATCGTTTGGCGCAATGAACGACGTGGTGGCGCATTCGACTCAGTACATGACAGATGCTGACCTGAGGAGTATTGCTGCCTACCTCAAGTCATTGCCGCCGCACAAGACAGGAGCGGGGCCGTTCGCATACAGCGCAACCGTCGCGACAGCACTCTATAACGGGCGCGTGTCCACGTCTGGCGCGCAGATCTATCTTGACCGCTGCGCGGGTTGTCATCGGTCGGACGGCAAGGGCAACGACAAGGCCTTCCCGGCGTTAGCCGGAAATCCTGTGCTGCAAACGGCCGACCCCACGTCTGCTATCCATATCGTCCTTTCAGGCGCGTCCATGCCTGCTACGCGAACAGCGCCATCTGCGATGACGATGGGTTCTTACGAATCGGTGCTCAACGATCAACAGGTTGCCGACGTCGTGAGTTTTGTGCAAACGGGCTGGGGAAATCAAGGTGCGACAGCCACCGCCGGCCAGGTCGCAAAAGTACGCAAATCATCCAGGCCGGTCGATCCGCAAGGGTGGACTGCCAAAACCCCTTGACCCCGCTGTTTCGCCTATTTTTTCGATCAGGAGAAACGTATGTCGTCAGCACTGTTTTCCCCCACCGCGGTCGGCTTGACGCAACTGCCCAACCGGATCGTCGTGTCTCCGATATGCCAGTACAGCGCAGACGATGGTTGCGCGAACGACTGGCATCTGATGCATTTGATGCAACTCGGCATTTCCGGCGCCGGGCTCATCGTCCTCGAGGCCACCGCCATTGAGCGGCATGCCCGCATTACGCACGGATGTCTGGGACTGTACAGCGATGCGAACGAAGCCGCGTTGGCACGCGTGATGGTTGCGGGCCGCCGGGTCGCGTCGCAGGAGACCCGCTGGGGCATTCAGATTAATCACGCAGGCCGCAAGGCATCGGCACAACGTCCTTGGGAAGGACGAGTTGCACTATCCGGTTCGGAGGATCCGTGGCAGACGGAAGGGCGCTCCGCTTTGAGAGCCGGCGACGGATGGCATACCCCAACGGAAATGACGCTCGATGCCATGGCGCGCGTTCGCGAAGGGTTTGTGGCGGCTGCGCGCCGCGCGCAGCGCCTCGGTTTCGACGTCGTCGAAATTCATGCGGCTCATGGCTACCTGATACATCAGTTTCTTTCGCCTGTCGCCAACCAACGCAAAGACGATTACGACGGTTCCCTTGAAAATCGCATGCGATTTCCCCTCGAGGTTGCCAAAGCGGTGCGCGAAGCAATTTCCCGCTCTGTATCGCTAGGCTTGCGAATTACCGGATCAGACTGGATCGCTGAGGGCATTAGCGTGGCGGAAGCGGTCGTCGTTGCCTCCGCCTTGAAGGCGCTCGGTGCGGACTATGTGTGCGTAAGTTCGGGCGGAATTGCGAATGTCCGAATTCCCGTGGGACCAGGCTATCAGGTCCCGTTTGCCGCCGAGGTTAAAACGCGCACGGGGATTCACACCTGTGCGGTCGGCATGATCGTTGAACCGGAACAGGCTGAGTCGATTATCAGTGATGGAAGGTCCGACACCGTCGCGCTTGCCCGTGCGCTTCTAGATAATCCGCGCTGGGTTTGGCATGCGGCCGAAAAGTTGGGCGCGGAGGGTTCAATAAAGTATCCGCCGCAATACGAGCGCAGCAAGCGATCGTTATGGCCGGGGGCGCAACTTGCGCGTCCCGATGCAATGCCAACGGCACCGTGAAGCCCGCAACGCCTCCTTGCGGCCATCACCCATTCCGAGCAGAAGTTCGGCGCGGCAAACACGGGAAAGGCGCAGTTTGACTGTACCGCTTCGCCAGATCCGGCACCTCAGGGCGCAGGCGTGAGAGCTGCGCAGGGAGTCGCGAAAGCGGGGCTCTATTTAAAGGAGCGCATCGTGGTCACAGTACAACGCTTTGAAAATCATCCTTTTGCCGGCCTGAGCGGCTATTCCCGGGTGTTTGCTCCGGGCCAACTGACGCTCGGATTTATACTGCCGCTCGAAGGTTATCCGGATGGCCCGGCTCCCACCATGAAGGATCATGCAGTTGTCACCCGGCTAGCGGATGAACTTGGTTTCGGTGCACTATGGGCGCGCGACGTGCCGACCTATGATCCCCACTTCGGGGACGTCGGGCAGGTCTTTGACCCGTTCACCTACCTCGGCTTTCTTTCCGCGAATACGAACCAGATCGCGCTCGGAACCGGTAGTGCGGTGATGACGCTGCGCCATCCTCTGCTCCTTGCCAAACAGGCCGCATCGATCGATCGTCTGTCGAATGGACGTTTGCTGCTCGGCGTGGCGTCAGGAGATCGTGCGGTCGCGTACCCGGCTTTCGGTACCGGAAATGACTTTGAGTCACGCGGCGAACGCTTTCGCGAGGCATTCGCGATGTTCCGCGCTTCGACTGAAGAGGACTTTCCAGTTGGACTCTTCCCGCGATTCGGCGAATTGGGAGGCAGGGTAGACACCATCCCGAAGCCGATCGTCCGCAAGATCCCGACATTCGTGACTGGACGCAGCAGGCAGGACGTGGAGTGGATAGCAACCCATTCGGACGGGTGGTTTTTTTATAACGTGGGTCTCGAACGGGTCGACATGATCACGCAGACGTGGTTTGACGCAGTCAGGCGCACCTGTGGCGAGGATACCTTCAAACCTTTCTTTGAAGGCCTCTTTCTCGAACTGGAAGAAGATCCAGATTTTCCGCTCACACCCATCCCGGCAGGCCTGCGTGTTGGGCGGCATGGTTTGCTCCACTATCTCGAGGTCCTGAAAAAGGTGGGTGTCAACCACACCGCCTTCAACCCGAAACCATCGCGGCGTCCGTTTACGGAGATACTGCACGAACTGGCTGAATATGTGCTGCCCAGGTTCCCTTCGCTGACGTAGCACTACTATGGGTTGAGTAAGTTCGCCGGACCTTCCACGCGCCCCAACGCAAAGGTGCATTGCCTCATGTTGCCATTCCGATCTACGGCGATGCCCCTATCTACTGTAAGCAAATATCCCTTTTTGAGGTGTTCGATGGAAAAGCTGAATATCGAGGTCACATACGATTTCATTTGCCCATGGTGCTGGATCGGCGAGGAGAAACTGAAGACGGCGATTAGCCAGGCGCATGCCGGCGCCGAAACGAAAATTGTGTTCGTTCCGTACGAGTTGAATCCCGGTATGCCCGCAGAAGGTCTGGATCGCAAAGAATACAGATCAGCAAAGTTCGGCAGCTGGGCGCGCTCGCAGGCGATGGACGAGCATGTCACGGAGGCCGGGAACGAAGTCGGTCTGGCGTTCAACTACGCGCTGGCAAAACGCACGCCGAACACGCTCGCCGCTCATCGATTGGTGTGGATGCTGCAACAGAAGCACGACGTGACGGCGCTGGTGGAGTCTATCTTCCATGCGTATTTTTCCGCCGGCAGTGATATTGGCGATGTTGCAGTGTTGACGGAGCTCGCCGTAGTTGCGGGCTTTGATCGACCGGAAGTCGAATCGTTTCTTTCATCGGACAGGGGTGTCGACGAGGTGCGCGCGCTTGAAGTCCGGGCGACTGAGCGCGGCGTCAATTCGGTGCCGTCCGTGAAGATTGGTGACAGCATTATCAGCGGCGCGCAGTCTGTCGCTTTGTTTCGAGCGACGCTTGAAGACGCCCTGAAATACAGCGCCACGCCCGCGTAAGCGGAATAGGCGTGTTCATTGGATGCCGCCCCAAAAAATTGGGGCGGCATGCCGGCCGACGCCATAAATTCAGAAGAATAAAGTCGACCGCGAAATCGTATTGAGTCAGCATGCGAGAGAGTGCAGAAATGCCGCCTTCGGGCGGCAATCTCATCTGGTGAGGCGTGTTCGTAAGGGAGACTGCTGATGAACGGCGCAAAGGTGGTCAGGGTTCTTGGGGTGGCGCACAGCAAAGAGGCGTATGCGATCAGGGACTTCCTCGCCCGAGGCGTCGTCGAGTATGAGTGGTTCGAAGTCGCATCAGACAGCGATTGTGTTCGCGAGCTAGGCGTGTCTGGATTTGACGACATTAGCTGGCCCGTTGTTGTGTTTCCAGACGGCTCCAGGTTATACGCTCCGACTTTAGCCGAGATCGCCGAAAAACTTGGCTGGGTCTCACGTCCGCGTTATCGGGAGTACGACCTGTCAATTTACGGCGCAGGACCGGCAGGACTATCCGCCGCGGTCTATGCTGCGTCGGAGGGGCTGCGGGCTGTGGTCATCGAACGGGCGGCGGTTGGAGGTCAGGCGGGAACCAGTTCGCTCATTGAAAATTATATGGGTTTTCCGGAGGGCATCGCCGGCGCAGAATTGGCGGAACGCGCGCGGCAGCAGGCAGTCAAGTTTGGTGTCGAACTTCTTATGATGCGCGAAGGCGTGCACGCCACGTTTGTGAACGGAAAAATCGAAGCCAATCTGGCGGATGGGACGCTTCTCAGGGCCCGCGCCAACATTTGCTCGACGGGCATAGAGTACCGAAGTCTGGGCGTTCCCGATGAGCAGCGGCTGTTGAATGCAGGGCTGCATTACGGCGCGGGCGCCAGCGAAGCGCCCATGTGCTCCGGGAAGAAGGTCTTCATCGTAGGCGGTGGAAATTCGGCCGGACAGGCAGCGATGAATTTCGCGCCCACGGCAGAAAGTGTCACGCTGATCGTTCGTGGCCCCTCTCTTGCCGCGACGCTTTCTCATTATCTGCTGGATCGCATTACCCACACACGCAACGTCCGTGTGGTGTTTGAGTCGTCCGTCTCGGATGTCTATGGCGACACCCGACTTGAAGCGCTGCAACTCACGAACACGGAAGGAGGAACACAGGTTGTTCCGGCCGACCGGCTATTCGTGTGTATTGGCGGCGCACCCAACACGGAGTGGGCAAAAGATACCACTATCGTGCGGGACAGCAATGGGTACCTGGTGACAGGCGCCGATCTGAGCGACTTTCCGCAGTTCGAAAAATGCTGGCCGCTCAAGCGGCGCCCGTACTTTCTGGAAACAAGCGTTCCCGGCTCGTTCGCGGCCGGTGACGTTCGCCACGGCTCAGTCAAGCGGGTCGCGTCGGCGGTAGGGGAAGGGGCAATGGCGGTCACGTTTGTTCACCGTTACCTTGCGGAATCGGCGACGTGAAGCTTTATCGGCCGGATTCGCAGTGAGGAGCGCAAATGAATATCGACATAACAGTTACCTTCGATTTCGTGTGCCCATGGTGCTATATCGGATTCAAACGGTTAATGAGGGCCATTGATTCACTCGGTGACGATTTCGATTGGACAATTGGCTGGCGGCCTTTCGAGCTCAATCCCGAACTACCCGCTGGTGGGCTGGATCGAGCTTCTTATCGGACGTCGAGGTACGGCGAAGCGCATGGCCGAATGCTGGACGCCCAGATTGAAGCACAGGCACGGTACGATGGGATCCATCTCAACATGAGTTCGATAAAGACGATCGCAAACTCGCGACTTGCTCACCGACTGCGCCTGCTTGCCGAAAAAAACAATCTTGAGCGGCCGTTTATACGTGCCGTCTACAAGGCTTACTTCGAACAAGGCGTCAATATTGGGCTCACGCAGGAGTTGCAGTGCATCGCCGAGTCCGTTCACCTGCCCGCAGATGAGGTGCGTGCCTGCCTGGAGGATCCGTCATCAGAAGATCGCATCATCGAGCTCGAAGAGCATGCGCGCGAAAGCGGCGTGCATGCCATTCCGAACCTCCTGATTGGCGCGATAACGGTTGCCGGTGCCGTTCCGTGGACCGAACTCCGGGAGTCATTGGTGCGAGCCGCGGAGTCAGACGTTCCGCCGCCGGGACAAGGGTTTTGTGCCCCGGATGACGAGGACTGCGCGGGAACGCCTTAAATGAGTGTCACCAACGCGCGCCTGGTTCGCCTACAAATACTTGCCGACAGCGGCGCGCAGCGTTTCGGCGCTTTGCTCCAATGCTTGCGTCTCGTCTCCCGACATTTCTGGCGATAACACGTCCACGACGCCTTGCGCGCCGACCACGCTTGGCAATGACAGGGCGACCCCGTAGCGCGGTTGCCAGGAACTCACTGGAAACACAGCGTACTCGTTTCGCAGCACCGTTTCGGCGACTCTCGCCGCCACCATGCCGATGCCATACTGGCTGGCGCCAAGGCCTTCGATAATGGCAATATTGGCGTAGCGAACGTCACGCTCAACTTCCTGGCGTATCAGGTTGACGTCGCTCCGTCGATGCGCCAGCAGGTCGGCCACTGAGGTTCCGCCAACACGGGCGGACGACCACAGGAATACGCTAGACGTACCGTGCTCACCGACGACATTTGCTTCGACACAGGCAGGGCTAACACCGAGGCGTTCGGCAAGATGCACCCGGAAGCGCAGGCTATCGAGATACGTGCTTGTGCCGAGCACGCGATCGTGACCGGCAAAATGCCGGGCTATATCGACGAGGGGATCAGGCGGGTCGGTAACGACAAGGATCACCGCCTGCGGTGCCGCTCTCACCAGTTGCGGAATGACGTCCTGGTATACAGCGAAGTTGGCATCTAACAATCGTAGGCGGCCGGCGGGATCGTTCCGATCAACCGCGCCGCCGGCTCTTTCGTTGATTCCTGCCGTGATGATAACGACCCCTGCATCAGCAAGGTCTTCGTAGCTACCTTCCTTGATTGCGACAAAGGGTGAAAGTGGCACTCCGTACGTCATGTCGGTCGCGACAGCACGAGCGCGCGATCGATTTTTGTCGACGAGCACGAGTTCACGCACTCGTGCCCTCAGCACCACCGCAATCGCGGTAGCTGCCCCTACCGCGCCTACGCCAACAATGCCAAGTTTCATATGGCCTTCCGATTCGGTGATGCCTATCCGCGAAGGCGCCTCATGGGCGCAGGAGAACGCAGCAGCTGAACCGCACGTTCAGGCGGCCCGCTTCCGCGCGCGGGCATTTTTCGCGATCGCAAGCGTTTCGCAACGCTGATCGTCCCGATATGCTAAAACGAGGTAATTCAAGGATATCGAGGGCCGGACTAAATGTCCTTTAGGGTAGGTTAAGAAACCTGAAAGCCATGGGGGTCGTCGGAAAATGACACGCATAGGCGATGCCCTTCGTCTGCCGCGCAGGCGGCGTTGCGCTTGCCGCGCCACGTAAAGTGCTATCACTGCCGAGGCTTTAATGGATTAGAATTTATGAAGTGGCTTCAATCGGCAGCGCATTGCAGGTGGAATTATGCGTCTGCCTCCTTCAGCACTTACTGAATGAGGTTTGCGATGGGTGCGCAGATCAGCCTCGATCATCTTCCAGCACGCAGTCGTTTTCAACACTTTCGCGATATCGTGAATTCGCTGTACGTTCCCGTCAGCGTTACCAGTGAAGACCCTAAAGCGTTTCGCTACACTCGGAACGAGGCAGTGCTCGGCGGTGTAACTTTTGCATCGGGGATGCTGACAAAGGTGATGATCAACCGAACGCCGCGCGAAGTCGTTCGTTCGGAATCCGACGGCTACATGAAATTAGTCTTACCCTTGTCGGGTTCAGTCGTGTTTCGTCAGAACAAACGCGAAGCTTTGATTAAGCCGGGATATTTTTACGTCGACGATCCGGCGCGCCCCTACGAGGAGAAGGTCGTCGAAGACCTCACGTATCTCTCCGTTCTCCTCCCGCGGCACTTTGTTGCGTCGAGACTTGACGGGTTAGAGTCCGTAACCGCTGTGGGATTTGGACCGGATTTGCCTCACAGCAAGCTGGCGAGGGATTTTATTATCAGCTTATCGGCGGTATGGGATTCTCTCGAAGAGACATCCGCTGCACACCTTAGCTCGGTTGCGCTAGACCTGATCATCGCGGCTTTGTGGGAGAGAAATATTCGAAAGGCTCCTCCACGTAACATCTACAGGTCAGCGCAATTCCAACGAGCCAAAGCATTCATCGAAGCCAACCTCGATGACCCGCGTCTTTCGTTAGATATGGTTGCTGGTGCGCTTTGCGTTTCGACCCGCTATCTCCGCTACCTTCTGAGTGAGCGAGGATTTTCCTGTCCCCGTTATGCCCTTGAACAGCGACTGGCGCGTTGTGCAAAAGATCTCGCCGATCCTCGCCTCGCTCATCGTTCAGTAACAACCATCGCCTACGCGTGGGCATTCTCCGATGGTGCGCATTTCAGTCGCTCGTTTAGGGCGGCATTTGGGATGTCGCCTCGCGAGTACCGTGCGTCGAAATTGACGATCATGCCGGCAGGCTGACTACTGCTCGTATTGCTTTAGTTTTGCGAGAACTGTCGGATCGTCAATATTCGCGCCTGTCACAACGATAGTTTCAATGGTCTGATTGGTGAGGACCTGCTGGTGTGCGCGAAACTGCACCAGCGTTTGCACGGCCACATACCCCATACGGTAAGCATCCTGCACCACGAACGCGTACAACTCGCCCGTGTGCAAATACTGCCTGAAAATAGGCCTGTAATCGAAGCCTACGAGTTTTGGGCGTTTGCTTAATGCCAGTTCGTCGACAGCGCGCACGGCGGCGACGGTCGTGAAATCCGTCGGCGTGAAGATGGCGTCGATGGGGCGCCCATATGCCTTGATGGCGTCTTCAGCGGCGACTTGCGGTTCATGGATGCCATGCCCGATAAAGGTGTCGATCACCACCTCGAAACCCATCTGTCTCGCTGCATCGATAAACCCGTTCTCGCGCGACGTCGTGGAGACGACGTCCGGCGAGAGGCGCAACACAGCGACTTTCGCGCCCGGTGCGAGGTGGCCCTTCAAGGTGAGAGCGGCGGCCCGGCCGGCGGCATAGTTGTCGGTACAGACCGTTGAGATTGCGTGGAAATCGTTGCTAGGGCGATCGATAAAAACCACCGGCACCGGCAGTTCGACTGGCGTTTTCAAGCCGATAACAGGAATGGGCGCGAGAACAATCGCCTTCGCTCCAGACGCGATGAGCGAGCGCACCATCTTCAACTGCACGTTTTTTGCGGCGGTCTGCGGGTCGTCATCCATTGGGCTGCGCACGAGAACATTTACCCCCAGGTCGGTTCCCGCCTGCGCAATGCCGTTTTCCATCGCCTTCCAGAACTCGCTTCGCGTCCCAGCGAGCGTTGCGCCGATATCTGTTGCCCGCGCGCCGCCCGCGCCCATCAGGAGGGCAGTCGCAATCAGGAGCCATTTGAACAGGGTACGGTTGCAGCGCATGACGCCACCTCTTCTTCGTGATCCTTGCACCTGCTGGAGTTGCAAGCGGATGACGAGAGGGCGGTCATCGCTTCCCGACCGCCCGGTGCGTCCCATGCTGGAGTCTGGCACCGATCGCAGCCAACGACTGGAGTATTCTGATATCTTAAGCTCAGCACTATACTTTAGGATACTTCCCGTTGATCAGTGGGAGGTCGCATTTGCCGCAAGATCAAGGCGAAGCTCAGGCCGAGGCACGAGTCAAAGAAATCGGGGACGAGAATGACAGGAGGGAAGGCGTGCCCGATGTCTATACTCCGGTGCCGGCTGCCACAGCAGCGGAGCCATGGACCGCGCTGTTTGCGCGCATGCGCCGGGGCATCGCGGCGCGGCTCCTCATCGGAGTTCTGCTCTTTAGCTCCGCCGTCACGCTGCTTCTCACAGCAGGCCAGCTCTATCTGGACTATCGCTATGATGTCAATCTCATCGAACAGCGGCTAAAGGAAGTTGGAGCCGGCTACCCAGGAATTATCGGGGAGAGTCTATGGGATCTGGATCGGACCCATCTGCAAATCGAACTCGAGGGTATCCTGAAGCTGCCGGATATGCGGGCGGTCGAGGTGCGCGAGACCGGTACTGTCGATCCCCTCGTTGTCACAGTCGGGCGCAGGCAGACTGGCTCGGTGCTCACCCGCGAGCTGCCGATCACTCACGTCATCGACGGTGCCCCTCGGAAAATCGGCACGCTGTACGTCGAGGCGACGCTCACAGGTGTGTATCAACGCCTGCTGGACAAGGGGTTGATCATCCTGGTTAGCCAGGCCGCGAAGACCTTCCTCGTGTCGCTTTTTATCATCTTCATCTTCCATCGGCTCGTCACTCGCCACCTGGCCGTAGTCGCAGCATTCGCCAGCGGCTACGATTTCCACCGGCCGTCCACTGCGCTGCGCTTGCGGCGCCGTCCGCCCGCGATAGCGGATGAACTCGATCAGGTCGTGACGTCGTTCAACGAGCTGTGCGCGAGTTTGCAGACGGCCTATGGCAATCTGCAGAAGGCCAACGCCGAGCTCGAGCGCGATATTGCCATACGCATAAAGAATGAAAACGCACTGCGGGAGACCGAACAGCGTTATCGACATCTGTTTCACAACATGCCCGTGGCGTTGCTCGAGATGCGCGGCAACTTCGACATGTACGACGGATTGCGTGCTCAAGGCATATCGGATTCGGGCGCCTATCTGGATCAACATCCTGAGCTTTTTCGCCGCCTCGTCGATGCTATTACGATTGAAGAGGTCAATGACCGCTCGGTCGAGCTATTCCATGCACGCGACGCGAAGGAACTGGTTGGGTCTGCCGCTCGCTTCTGGAGCGAAAGTCCGGGCACCTTGCGCCGTGCACTGGAGAGCCGGTTCCGCGGCGAATCGAGGTTCGAGGAAGAGATGCGAGTGGCCACGCTGGATGGGCACGTGATAGACGTACTCTGCACGATTTCGCGTCTCCAGCCGATCAGCGGCAACAGCCCGACACTGTTTGGTCTTGTCGATATCACAGAGCGTGTCCGGGCACGGGAAAAGCTGCAACAGCTTGAAGCGGATTTCGCGCATGCCGCCCGCGTTTCGATGCTCGGCGAGCTGACGGCTTCGATCGCACATGAAATCGCCCAACCTATTGGCGCCATTGCAACCTGCGCCGAAGCAAGCTTGCGTTGGCTGAATCGGCCCGAACCAGAAGTCGCCGAAGTTCTGGAATTGACGAGGCGCGCACTGGCCGACACGCAGCGAGCCACAGCAATTATCGCTCGCATCCGGGCCATGGCGGTCAGGGAAGCGCCACATCGAACGCTAATATCGCTCGATGAAGTGATCCGCGAATCTCTACTCTTTTTGCGGTACGAGATTCAGTCGAACGACGTAACGGTCTCTCACACCTTTAATCCGGGCGCGCCAAAAGTCCTTGCAGATCGCACGCAGATCCAGCAAGTGATCGTCAACCTGGCGATCAATGCCATGCAGGCCATGGCCCACGCCGGAACGGTGAGTCGCAAGATTGCCCTCAGCGTGGCCATTCCGGAGCCGGGTATGCTGCGCTGTACCGTCGAAGACAACGGTCCGGGTATCGGCCTTGAGAATTTCTCCGGACTGTTCGACCGCTTCTTCACCACCAAGGACGGCGGCCTGGGATTGGGTCTGTCAATCAGTCGATCTATCATCGAGGCTCATGGTGGCCGCATCAGTGTGGACAATGAAACTATCCATCGCGGGGCGCGATTCTACTTCACTCTCCCGACCACCAACGCGGCGGAGTGATCGTCCGTCGCGCTTCTTGCGCCGGTATGATCCCGCAATGAAGCCTAAACGCGGCGCTAGCCAGCCGCTCATACATTCGTATGATTTCCGTACAGTAACTTGTGACGTACTGTTGAATTTTTAAATGCGCACGCCATGAGCGTGTATGTTTGTGGAGCATTCTTGAATGCCGGAGCCGTGCGTACAAGCCACTCAGATAGTTTCTATCGTCGAAGACGACGAATCCGTTCGTCTGGCTACGGCGAGCCTGGTTCGCTCGTTGGGATGGCAGACACACCTGTTTGCGTCAGCGGAAGAGTTCCTGCAATCCCCATGGCTTGGTGAGACGTCGTTTCTGATCTCGGATGTACGGATGCCGGGCATGTCGGGAATCGAAATGCACGATGAACTTCTGAAACTCGGGTACGCGCCACCGACCATTTTTATTACGGCGTTTCCGACCGCCGCCCTTCAGGCGAAAATGCAGACGGACGGCGTGCTGGCTATCCTCGCGAAACCTGTTGATGCGAGCGCCATGGCGCACTGGCTGAGTTTCGCATTGCGCACGCCTTAGCCGGTCATCGTTGCTCAACCGTTCCACGTGTCAGTAAATTCACGTCGATCCTCGATGAGGAATCTGCATGTGCGCGCCCGTTCGAGCGGGCGAGGCTCAACCTGGGTATTAAGCGGAGAAACGTGGTAGATGCACCGCATCCGCTTTTAGCATAGCTTTCAGACGGATTGCAAATTGTCTTGTTAGACGACGGCGCGCATTGAAGAAACCCCAGCACACCATCATCACGCCGCGGTCAAGTCCCGGCTTACGTATCGAAGCGAGAACAACGACGCGAACCTGACCACGGGGCGATGTCGTTTCCGAGCCCCCTTAGCGTAGCAATTGCACTTCTGGCCAATGATTACCTTGAGATCCTCTGTATGGGCCCGTGGCTTGTGCCGATTCACCGGCATTACGTCGTTCTGCGCACCGTCGACTACAGATTCGTTTGGCCGCAGTAGCGGTGACATGGCATCTTCTGACGAAAACGGCGCCGCCAGAGACAGGGTAACGGATTGACTGGCTAGTGATGATAGATAGAAAAATGTATACCGACCATCAAACAGGAGATCGCTAAATTCAGATCCGATACAGAAAGAAAGGAAACTGTTGTCGATCGTGGCGTCGAATTCAGCGAAATCTACTGGCTAAATGGCCATCAATTATTGTGGAAACGGTGGTGGACTCACATCTGCATGCCGTAAATTTTCCTCTGCGTCGGATTGTGTAGCGGGCAGCTTAAATTCGCCTCTGGAAACACCATCGCGCCAGAGTGTCAGGATCCGACGTGCAAAAGGTGTAACAGCACGCGCGAGCGCCTGCTCGAGTACCGCGACATCATCTGCACCCAGGTGGCGGGCTACCATCCGTACAAAAGACCAGAATAGATTTGCTTCTGCCTCGGGCCAGTCTTCGATTTGAGCGATGACGTTGGTCACCATGGCCAGTATCCCGTCATTCCAACATGCGTCTACCGGACGGTTCCAGTTGTTATCCAGCCGGTACTTGACGGGTCTTGCTAGGGCAGGACAGCGCCGTCGATTCAAACTGTAGCGAACGCGCCTCGTCCTGTCCGCGGCATCAAGCGACAGCTGCGGTGAGGTAGTCGTAGTGCCGGTGCTGTACTGAAAAGAGAAGCACCGTTGAAACCACTGCGACCGCCGCAATCTTGCGATTTGTTTTGAACGGCAGCACCGACAATAGGACGTGCGTGGACGCGAGGTCTTCAACGATCGGGGGGGCAGCATCAACCGACTGGTGACCGATACGATCGTCGGTCTGCATAATTTCGTTTTGTCGTTCGCGCGACGTCTGGGCTGGATTCAAATGTCCGGTGCCAGCCGCGATAACATCGGTTATCACGGCAACTGCAGGCTTGGAAATTCATACCACAAGATCGGACGTTTTATTCGATTAAAACATGCGGCGCTTGTGACTACGACCTGGCACGGTTCCCGTTTTCAGGGGCGGTATGTCGTCGTGGAACGATGCGCAATATCGCGCATGGTCTGCATCGCCTAGAATATAAACCGTTCGGACGCAAACTAATGCTGTTCTTATAGTGTGCACTGTTTCGTTGGGGAGGAGAGTATGAGAGTTGCTTTTCACTTTGACGCAGATTTTGAGTCGATCTCCCCTGACTACGGAGAGCGGATTCTACGAAGGTTGCTTCGTGTTTTGGGTCAGAAGCACGGATTGAAGATCAACTCCTTCATATTTTCCGGCGACTTCGCGCTCCGTGAACTTTGCCTAAGAGAGGAGGCAACGCCAAGCGGTGTCACGTGTCGCTTTGACAGGGATGCTTATGCCTCAGCAGTTTGCGAATGGTCGAATAATCCTAATTTTGCGTGGCGCACGTTAACTGAAGAATCCATTGGAACTGTCAAAAAGAGGAACATTTTTGTTATTTTATTTGACAGTCTTGATATCGTCCAGGCGAGATGTGTCGATAACGCTTTGTGGAAGCTGCCTTACTATATTGGTGCCATGGATGTCGGTTATCGTAGCTCAATGAATGTGGCACTTTACGAGGTGTATTTAATTAGAATATATAGATTAAATGGTCGAGGAATTGACGTACTCGTCGACGAGTGTGCCGGGGACGATCCAGGTTATGAATCCATCAAAAAAATACGACGTTGTGGTCTACAACCCGTGCGAATAAAGAAATTCCACAGTGAACTTGATTGCGTCGAATTCGTGCCTTAATTATATAAAAAATGTTTTCAAATATCCTTGAGTTCGGTATCTAAATGTCGGTTTTCAGACATCGGTGGCCAGACGATACGACGTCAAATTGTCAGCATGCTCGTCTGTACGAGCTTGTTCTCTCATATTCTTTACTGACTCATTGTCTGCCTTAGCTTTCCATAAGGCCGATGAACCGCCCGCCGCGACGACGTCTCCACCGTTCGTTGTTTTTTTCGAGCAACCTCGCCCTTGGCCTGATTCTCGTAATCTTTTGGTTAAGCAAACGTTAATTCTGCGATGGCGCCTGTCCGAAGCTGAGAAGTGCCGGCGAGATTTTTTGGTATCACGGACGGCCATCGTGCGATAAAGATACGGTTTCCTAATCCGTTTGCAATTCTGCTGCATATGCGAAGCACTGTTGTGCCAGGCGTTCTGGCGATGCACTCGGAATTTCCCTGGAACAACTGCGAATGGCTGGATGTGACCGGTACGCGACAACTTTTCCGTTGTGCCATAGCCACCCGTATGCCTGCGGCCAATACCCGGAACCCGAGTATGAGCGTACCTCTGCCTGAAGGAGCGTCGGCACCTCATCTCTGACGTCGAGCCACACATTTTCGGCCAATAGTGCCGGCCATAGTCGCGCAGCGATGATTGCGGGATTCGCGCGGTCTTCGGCAGGAACGTCGACCCGGAACGAAAAAATGCGGTCACCTGCATTACTGACAGTCACATACCATTGATCGGTTCCGTCATAGTGTACGAACCAGTCGAGGGCTGTGTCGAGCGCGCCATACCGGGACATCACCATTTCTACACGATACATGGACTCACCATCCTTGCAGGACCGCGTTGAGGGAAGCATGTCGTGACGACAATATGTATTGGGACCACGCGGTGTTGACCCGGCACTAACTGTGCTACTGGCCGGTCTTCATGATTGTCATTCTTCTTGGCAGCAGGCCGCGTGATCAATGGATCGGCGGAGTGTTTTGTCCGCAGAGAGGCGTCGCCATTCGCGGTCAGGCGTTGTGCATTGCCGCCAGCTTCTTCTTCAGTTCCACTAGGACATCGGGCGCCGCAACGCCGCAGATTTTGTGGGTAAGGATCAGGTTGTGCCGACACCATGGAGGCCATCCAGAATCATCATCGTCCAAGGCGACCCATTTGTCTGGGCGCCGGCGCAAAACGTCGGACCAGACTTGCATTCCGCGCGGCGCGCCGTCGAACGAAGCTTTGTCCATCCTCGAGTGAAATGTTGCTCCAATGATCCTTGATCTCAGATTGTGAGGCAGCCACCGGGCCGGCTTTGCAACGCTCCGGTAGAAGGGCACCCAACTGGTAGACAGGACGATACGCACGTCTGGATAGGACAGTAGAACGCGCTCAAGCAGGTCCGCATGCTCGAACAGTTGGTGTCCCGGCGGATTGGCAATGTAGGGTCCTTTGCCCGGCCAGTAGTAAACGCCTTCCGGGTGCAGTACGCCGTCGAAGTCCAGGTAGAGGATGAGTCCCCCTGTATGCCGCGGTGGCGGTATTCGGAAGGTTGGTCCGGGCAGTCCTGTTAGCACGGTCCGAACTGTCGCCTCATCATCATTATCGCCACCCGGCAAGAAAATCCGTCCAGTCCGACAGGTGCGCGCAGTCCATCGGTTCAGGGTCATCTTCGACAAGAGGGCACGTCGAGCCTGCAAGGCTGCGCTGAAAAAGCGTTCGTGCGGGCTCAGGGATTTCTCGTAATCGTACGTACGGTGTGCCTGAGCTGCTGTCACTTCTGTGGATCGGGACCCTAGGCGATTGGGGGCGTGGCGGCAGCTCTTCCAGGCCGGACAGCACGACAGTGATGCATCGCGCGACGAGGTCCCATACAGTCGCCGCCATCCGTGGATAACCTGTCAGAGACGCGGAGCCAATATCGCCGAGCACATCGTCGTGCAGTTCGATCTCGTAGTCCGCCAGTGCGCCGGATTTGACGTTCGATATTTCGGCATGCGCGAGTGTCCTTTTTCCACCTTCGCGGCCGCCCGGCAGCAACTCCACAGTGATGCGAAGCATTTTCGTCCTCATTTTGCGTAGGTGGAATTCAATCCTGCCAGCGATATACCCCTCGCGCATCGCGCCGATGCTGGATCCGTCGTGTGTCTCAGGATCTCCATTTCTGAAGCCTCAATCCCTGTGGCATTACGCGCAGCGACGGTTGCACCAACCCGACGACTGGATCCCGGAAGTTCAATCACGGCTGCCCAGGCAAAGAGACAGATGAAACGGGTCAGGTCGAGCAGCAGATTTGCAACAATCGTAAGACGAAGTCAGGTGGGCATCCCGGTCTGCATTCGTTATCCGTTAAGCGATATTATGTATCGCTTATAATAAACACGTACATGCGTGGATAGATCGTTTATTTTTATGAATTGTTGTTTGATGATAGCGGCGTGGATGGCGAAACATGTTGTTCGGCGATCTTGTGATTGAGCTTAGATGCTATGTGGGAGGGCAGCGACAGAAAGCCCGACTGGAGTAAAACGGGACTTGCACATTCGTTTTCTCCGAGGGAGCACGCAAATGGATACGCCTGACACGGCCCTCCGTGGGCAGAATACGACGGCAGGTGGCCGCCTGTACATGGCTTTTGAACTGGGCGAGAAGAACTGGAAGCTCTCACTGGGTGATGGCCAGCGCGCGCCCAGCCGCTGTACGGTCGCCGCCGGTGATACCACGGCGGTTCTCACCGCCATCGCCAACGCCAGGGCGCGTTGCCATCTCGGCGCCGACGCACCCGTCTACAGCTGTTATGAAGCTGGCCGCGACGGTTTCTGGCTGCACCGCTGGCTGGCTGAACAGGGCATCGTCAATCTCGTGGTGGATTCGGCCAGCATCGAGGTGAACCGCAGTGCGCGTCGCGCCAAGACAGACCGGCTTGACAGCGACAAGCTGCTGTCGATGCTCATGCGCTATTACGCGGGCGAGCGGCGCGTGTGGGCGGTGGCACGCATTCCCACGCCCGGGCAGGAGGACGACCGGCGCCTGCACCGCGAGCTCGAACGCCTGCGCAAAGAGCAGACCGCGCACACCAACCGGATCCGCTCCCTGCTGGTACTGCACAACCTTCGGGTCCGGTCTGTCGGCGGCCGCATCTGGACGCACTGGTGGCCCCGTCAGCGCGAGTTGCTGGCGCCCGGTCTGCGCGCCGAGATCGACCGCGAATGTGAGCGGCTCGCGCTGGTGCACCAGCAGATCCGCCTGCTCGAAGTGCAGCAGGAGCGGCAGGTGCGTAGCGGCGCACATCCCGGCATGGCGCTGCTCGCACAGCTTGCCGGCATCGGTGCAGGCAGTGCGTGGACGCTCGTCAGGGAACTGTTCGGCTGGCGGCAGTTTCGCAACCGCCGCGAAGTGGCCGGCTGTCTGGGCCTGACGCCCACGCCGTACGCCAGCGGCACCAGCGAGGTTGAACTCGGTATCAGCAAGGCGGGCAACCGGCGATGTCGCTGGCTGATGGTCGAGCTCGCCTGGAGCTGGCTGCGCCTGCAGCCCGGCAGCCAGCTCAGCCACTGGTTCAACGAGCGCTTTGCCGGTACCGGCAAGCGGATGCGGCGCATCGGTATCGTTGCGCTCACACGCCGTCTGGCGATCGCCCTGTGGCGTTATCTCGAGCACGGCGAGATCCCCGTCGGCGCGATACTCAAGCCGCGCGACGTCAACACCGTGAGGGCCTGAATGACTGAATGACATCGGATGCAGCAACAGCATGTAAAGGTCAACGCGCCCGGAACACCCTCGGGCTACCCACTGCGGGTGGCCGTTTCCCTAGATGGGGCGCGTCGGTAACAGGGTAGCTCCAGCGCTTCGCGCATGCGGCATGAGGTGACCGGCCTGTCAGGCCGGCACGGATAGAAGGTCGACCTGGCACTGACCGGTCAACAGACACCCTGACCTGAATGACATTGACATGCCAGGCTGCAACAAGGTGTGCGCGATGAGCGTCGATATCGTCCTTTACGCAACGGTCTCTACGGCCAGCCTGCGTCTGGTCATGGTAGGTGACCACGCAGGCTGGCCGTAGAGACCGGACAAGGAGGTTTACTTCGCATAACAGAATGTTTATCGTGAACCGGGCTTGACTTTCGGTTCCCCATAGAAGAGGGTGTTAGGCACTTTTGTTAAGGGCTGCAAAGTGAACAAGCATAAGCACGGAGAATACGACGAAATGCAAACCAGCCAAGGTTTCGGGCAATCGTTCGTAGTCTCTGGCCAGTCGTCGGAACCGGTTGAGCCAGCCGAAGCTGCGCTCGACCACCCAGCGGCGCGGCAACAGCACGAAGCCCTTCTTCGCCTCCGGCAGCTTGATTACCTGAAGCTCAATCCCTTCGTCGAGTGCCGCCTGCGCAGGCTCTTCGCCGGTATATCCCTGATCGGCGAACGCCACCTTGACCGTCTGGCCCGTGGCCTGCTGAACCTGACGCGCCAGTTCTCCGACCTGCGCGCGTTCCTGTTCGTTGGCCGGCGTAACATGCACAGCAAGCAACTGCCCCAAAGTATCAACCGCCATGTGGACCTTACTGCCGCGTTTGCGTTTGTAGCCGTCGTAACCGGCGCGAGGCCCACTCTCGCATGTCGACTGCAGGGTCCGCCCGTCGAGAATGACCGCGCTGGGTTGACCACGGCGCTCCTGTGCGATCCGGATGATCGAACGCAGGTCATTCACCATCGCCTCGAAACAGCCTGCCTGAATCCAGCGTTGCGTCTGCTGGTAGACCAGTTCCCACGGTGGAAAATCATTGGGCAACAAACGCCACGGCGCACCCGCACGTACGATCCAGCGCAGCGCGTTGAACATCTCGCGCAGTTCGTAGCGGCGCTGCGGCGCGTCTTTGTTCATCAAGGTCAGGTACGGAGCGGCGAAGTACCACTCTTCATCCGACACATCCGTTGGGTATGGCCTGCGGTTTTTCATTCCGCCAGGATACCAGGTCTAACTCAAAGTTCCTAACACCCTCTTCTATGGGGAACCGAAAGTCAAGCCCGGTTCACGATAAACATTCTGTTATGCGAAGTAAACCTCCTTGTCCGGTCTCTACGGCCAGCCTGCGTGGTCACCTACCATGACCAGACGCAGGCTGGCCGTAGAGACCGTTGCGTAAAGGACGATATCGACGCTCATCGCGCACACCTTGTTGCAGCCTGGCATGTCAATGTCATTCAGGTCAGGGTGTCTGTTGACCGGTCAGTGCCAGGTCGACCTTCTATCCGTGCCGGCCTGACAGGCCGGTCACCTCATGCCGCATGCGCGAAGCGCTGGAGCTACCCTGTTACCGACGCGCCCCATCTAGGGAAACGGCCACCCGCAGTGGGTAGCCCGAGGGTGTTCCGGGCGCGTTGACCTTTACATGCTGTTGCTGCATCCGATGTCATTCAGTCATTCAGGCCCTCACGGTGTTGACGTCGCGCGGCTTGAGTATCGCGCCGACGGGGATCTCGCCGTGCTCGAGATAACGCCACAGGGCGATCGCCAGACGGCGTGTGAGCGCAACGATACCGATGCGCCGCATCCGCTTGCCGGTACCGGCAAAGCGCTCGTTGAACCAGTGGCTGAGCTGGCTGCCGGGCTGCAGGCGCAGCCAGCTCCAGGCGAGCTCGACCATCAGCCAGCGACATCGCCGGTTGCCCGCCTTGCTGATACCGAGTTCAACCTCGCTGGTGCCGCTGGCGTACGGCGTGGGCGTCAGGCCCAGACAGCCGGCCACTTCGCGGCGGTTGCGAAACTGCCGCCAGCCGAACAGTTCCCTGACGAGCGTCCACGCACTGCCTGCACCGATGCCGGCAAGCTGTGCGAGCAGCGCCATGCCGGGATGTGCGCCGCTACGCACCTGCCGCTCCTGCTGCACTTCGAGCAGGCGGATCTGCTGGTGCACCAGCGCGAGCCGCTCACATTCGCGGTCGATCTCGGCGCGCAGACCGGGCGCCAGCAACTCGCGCTGACGGGGCCACCAGTGCGTCCAGATGCGGCCGCCGACAGACCGGACCCGAAGGTTGTGCAGTACCAGCAGGGAGCGGATCCGGTTGGTGTGCGCGGTCTGCTCTTTGCGCAGGCGTTCGAGCTCGCGGTGCAGGCGCCGGTCGTCCTCCTGCCCGGGCGTGGGAATGCGTGCCACCGCCCACACGCGCCGCTCGCCCGCGTAATAGCGCATGAGCATCGACAGCAGCTTGTCGCTGTCAAGCCGGTCTGTCTTGGCGCGACGCGCACTGCGGTTCACCTCGATGCTGGCCGAATCCACCACGAGATTGACGATGCCCTGTTCAGCCAGCCAGCGGTGCAGCCAGAAACCGTCGCGGCCAGCTTCATAACAGCTGTAGACGGGTGCGTCGGCGCCGAGATGGCAACGCGCCCTGGCGTTGGCGATGGCGGTGAGAACCGCCGTGGTATCACCGGCGGCGACCGTACAGCGGCTGGGCGCGCGCTGGCCATCACCCAGTGAGAGCTTCCAGTTCTTCTCGCCCAGTTCAAAAGCCATGTACAGGCGGCCACCTGCCGTCGTATTCTGCCCACGGAGGGCCGTGTCAGGCGTATCCATTTGCGTGCTCCCTCGGAGAAAACGAATGTGCAAGTCCCGTTTTACTCCAGTCGGGCTTTCTGTCGCTGCCCTCCCACATAGCATCTAGGTGCGCTCAAGGCTGGTTGGGACGCCGGGTGACAGTGTGTGTGCGCTAAATCCAGCACACCTTGAGGGGGTCAGTCGTTACCCAGTAACGTTTCCGAACGGAGTGTTACCGGGTAACGATATTGAGGAGTTGCAGGATGGCGCAGACGACGGCACAGCGGCAGGCAGCCTGGCGGGCAAGGCGCGCGACGGCGGGCAAGGACGGCAACGGAGAGCGGCGGCTGGACATGTGGGTCAGTACAGAAGCCGATCTTGCTCTGGCTCGGCTGGCGCGCCGTTCCGCGGTCACGAAGCGTCTGATACTGGAGCAGCTGATCGCGCGAGCGGACGGCGCGATCGTGCGCAGGCTCGATCCGGATTCGGAGCAGTGGGATCTCTATTTCAAGGCTCCCCGGTAGCACCTCGTCGTTACTGCGTATTCCGGTGAACGTGACCGCGGATTCCGGCATTGTGACCGCCGATTCCGGAACGCCCGCCAGGTCGGTTGGGCCGGAATACCCGGTTACCCGGTAACGGACTTTTTTTGGGGGGATAGCCGGGTGCTCAGCGTGGACACTCGATCGAGCGCCGCCGCATCACGGCGATCGTGATCGATCAGGGATGTCCAGATGGAGGCGGACCGGTTCAGTTCCGGCGCGCGGTCATGGCATCAGTTCGCGGTTGTTTCGGCTTGCCGTTTGGCGAAGTTGAATGGCAACAGGTCGCTGATGTCGGCGCCGGGGGCACGCTGCGGCAACTCGGTAAGCACATGGAGCAGATACGTGTAAGGCTCGACCCCACAGGCGCGGCACGTCAGCATCAGGCTGTAGACCGTGGCACTTGCCTTCGCGCCGGCAACGGTGTCACTGAACAGCCATGCGCGCCTCGCAGTTGCAAACGGGCGGATATCGCGCTCCAGAACGTTATGCCGATTCCCGGATTATGCCGCGTCCCGAAGCCACGGGCGCATCAGTTGGGCGGATCCCTGTTCCGGGTCGCTCGGATTGTCGGCATTATCAAAGGCCCTCCAGGAAGGCAAGCAAGGGGTCGGGAGGTTTGTAACGCGTCGGCGCAATGCCGCTCGCATTGGCGTGCGCAAGCGCGCGTTCCTTGAGCCGCATGTCGGCGTGCAGGTAGATCTGGGTCGTCTCAGATGATTCATGTCCGAGCCAGAGCGCGATCACGGTCAGGTCTACGCCGTGATGCAACAGGCTCATCGCGGCCGCGTGCCGAAGCGTGTGGGGCGTTACTGATTTTTTCTTCAGCGAGGGGCACGAGAGACGCGCGATTTCGACGTTGCGTGACACGAGTCGCTGAAGAGCATCGGCACTGAGATGACCGCCGCGCGAACTGGGGAAGACAGGATCATCTGGTTCGCCTGGTTGATACCGTAGCCATTCTTTCAGGACGGCAACGACATCCGGTCGCAGCGGAGTGCATCGCATCTTTCTGCCTTTGCCGAGGCAACGGACGTGGGCGCCTGTGCCGAGCACCACATCCTGACGCCTGAGAGAGGTCAGTTCGCTGTTGCGCAGACCCGTTTGAACCGCTACAAGAAGCAGCGTTCGGTCGCGGTTGCCGATCCATGTTCGTACATCGGGTGCAGCTACCAGGGATGCGGCCTCGCTCTCGGTGAGAAACTCGACGGGGCCGTGTTCACAGCGTTTGGATGGAATCGCAAGGATGCGCTGACATTGCAGGAACAGCGCGGGCTCGCTGACCGCGACGAACCGGAAGAAGGCATGCACAGCGGCGAGGCGCGTATTACGTGTCCGCACTGAATTTCCCCTGTCCTGTTCAAGGTGCTGAAGGAATTTCTCGATCAACGACGCGTCGAAGTCTTCGATCCGCAGTTTTGACGGCACGCGCCCGATATGCTTCATGGCGAACGCCAGCAGCAACCGGAACGTGTCGCGGTAACTCGCCACCGTGTGCGAACTCAGACCTTGCTGCTCGAGCAAGCGCTGGGTAAAGAAACGCTGGACGAGGGATGGAAGGCCGGCGGCGTTCATGGCCACTCTCCCGGACAGTTCCTGCTGAGATAGCCTGCCGCAAGTTCAAGCAACTCCGGAACCGCTTCGATGTACCAGTACGTAAGACCAACGTTGACATGTCCAAGGTAGGCGGCAAGTTTCGGCAATTCCCGGCTCACGTCCAGTCCGGCGCGATACCATGCAACCAGCCTTCCAGTCGCGAAACTGTGTCGAAAGTCCTGGAGCCGTGGGCCGTAACCTGCCCGGCCATCCTTTGTCGCTGGCCGTAGACCGACCGCACGCGACATTCTGACGAACATGTTGCGCACAGCGCTGGCGTTCAGTCTAATACCACGCTCACCCACCAGGAACGCTTCACTCACCCGTAGAGGGCAGAGTTGGTCGCGACTCTGCGCGTAGCGTTCGAGTGCCTCGCGGGTCGACTCTTCGACAGGAACAAAGCGCGATTTGCCGAACTTCGATTCCCGAACGGAGAGTATTCCGTTCACGAGATCAACGTCGCACCGGTCGAGCGAAAGGGCTTCGCCTGGTCTGAGGCCGGTCGCTGCGAGAAGCCCGATGAGCGTCGTATAGGCCAGTGCTCGCAAGCCTGTGCGCGAGCGTAGCCGCGCAGCATGAGTCATGAGCAGGGTGATTTCCTGTTCCGTGTAAATATGCGGAGGATTGCGCCGTCGGCGGGCACTCAGGAGTCCTGCTGGAGGAATCTCATTCCGACTGTCGATGGCGTTCATCCACTTGGCGAATCCTCTCACCTGGGAGAGACGCCGCCCCCAGGTAGCGCGTTCGACGAGTACGGGCGTCGTCGCCCAGCGAAGAGCCAGATCGGTGGTGATGAACTCGGCACCTTCGTGTTCCAGAAGATCAACGAAATGACCGAGTGCCAATGCAGGTTCATAGAATTTCGCCCCGAGCGCCCGGCGCACTGCGACGTACCGAGCGAGGGAGTCACGGATCGCAGTCATATTGCACCTCCCGTCGTGGGCCACGGGCGTGCTACCCTGCGCAGATCCTCAAACGCAACCTTTGCATAGATCGCGGTACTGTCCTGTGAGCGGTGCCGTAAGACCTCAGCGATTTCCGCGATCGACGCACCATGGCGAATCATCGTCGTCGCCAGACCGTGGCGGAATAGATGCGCGGCGCCACGGCACGCGGGACGGAATCCGGCACGAGCGAAAGCCAGACGAACAATGTGGCCAATCGCCGCCGGTCCCGCCAGACCGACGCGCGGTGCCCACATGCGAAGGAAGACCCGTCGCGATGCGCTCGCACCTCGATCGTCGCGAAGGTACATGGCAATCGCCTCTCCAACCTCGGATGGCAGCGGGAGATGCTCGACCATTTGCCCCTTACCATGAACGACGAGTTCTCCGGAACGCCAGTGGATGTCGCCTAGTTCAAGCGCGACGATCTCTCCGGCACGCAAACCGAGCCGCGCCAGCAACAGCAGGACGGCATAATCACGGCTCCCGCGTGGAGTCGACCGATCAGCAGTTGCAATCAGGACCTCTTCCTGCTCAGGCGTGAGGAACGTTGGCACAGTTGACTGCCGCCACTTGCGAACCGAAGGCACCGACTCATACAGGTCTCGTGCCGTCTCGCCATGCAGAAAGAGGAAATGGCAAAACGAGCGAAGGGCCACCGTCATCAGCCGCGTGTACTCCGCCGACCGGCCTTTGCTGCGGGTAAGGATGTGATTCCGGATCGTCATGGCGTCGAATGCATCGGGCAATATGTCGCCGTCGCCGACATCCTGGCTGTTGAGGAAGTCGCGAATGAAGGGCCCGTAGACGAGCACCGAGTTCTTCGCAAGTCCACGATCCTGCCGCAGGTAGTCCAGGTACCGCTCGTAGATATGGGTGATCGCAGATTGGTCGCCCAATGTCGACGAGAGCACGATGGCTTCGTCACGCAGATAGGCAAGAAACGACCGTAACACGGCAAGCTCGAACTGAACACGCGCTTCAGGAGCGTCGGTCAGGCGCTCCGTGAAACAAGCCGTAGCGGACTCATCAAGGTCAACCAGTCCGACGTTCGTGCTCTTCATCCACCGAGAGAAGGCAGACAAAACCCTTCGTTTCTTGAGAAGCGTTACTTCGGAATAACGTGCCGTCCGTAGACGATCAAGGAATGTATCAATGTGACGGGCGGGCAGCCCGCCCGATGCGCTGACTGTGTGTATCGCCTTCATTTGATTTCTCCTGGCCAGCGTAACAGCCAGCCTGAGAAATCATACGGATTATGCCGGCTCGACAATCACACAGGGGCGTGTTCGATGCTCTTTGGGACCTTGACGCGGCATAATCCGGGAATCGGCATAACGTGATTTGTACTAAACCGCTGACGCGGTAGGGGGAGGAGTGCGAGAGCTGATGGCTGACGTTCATTGCGGCGGTGAGCTGACGCAGGATCCCAACGAGGGGACGCAGATACCTCCAGGAGCAGTATGTGGATGCCCAACCGGGCTCCACCACTGCTTCCAGGAGGTTAGTCATGACGCCGCTGCGCCAACGCATGTTGCACGACATGGAGATCCGCAATCTCGCCGATAACACACAGAAGTCCTATCTGATTCAGGTACGCAGTTTCGCCCGGCACTTTCACCGCTCGCCCGAACTGCTGGGTCCCGACGAGATCCGGGCCTGGCTCGTCTACCTCCTCGAAGAGCGCAAGCTGGCACCCGCCAGTCTCGGCGCAACGATCGGTGCACTGCGCTTTCTTTACCGCGTGACGCTCAAACGCGACTGGAGTGACGAGGACTTTCCGTTACCGAAGAAGCCGTTCCGACTGCCAGTCGTCCTCAGCCTGGAGGAGATCACCGCCTTCTTCGAGTCGGTCGCCAGTCTCAAGCACCGCACCATCCTGATGACCGCGTACGCCGCCGGACTGCGTGTCTCCGAAGTCGTGCATCTGAAGGTCACCGATATCGACAGCAAGCGCATGGTTATTCGTGTGAACCAGGGGAAGAACCGTAAGGATCGCTATGTAATGCTCTCGCCGAGGCTGCTCGAGATCCTGAGGCTGTACTGGCAGGACGCCCATCCGAAGGAATGGCTCTTTCCAGGCAACATTCCGGGGCGGCCCATCACCCGCCATGCCGTCGGCGACGCATGCGAGCTTGCACGCAAGCGCAGCGGCATCCCCAAACCCGTGACACCCCATTCTTTGCGCCACGCGTTCGCCACGCATCTGCTGGAAGCCGGTACTGACGTACGCCGGATCCAGCTGCTGATGGGCCATAGGTCCCTTGCGACAACGTCCCGGTACTTGAAGGTGGCCACCAGCACCGTGTGCGCCACCACCAGTCCCTTCGACCTGCTGCCGCATCCCGCACCCGTTCCATCCCCGCCACCTGCGCCCGACTACTTCTGAGCGCAGTCATGCGGCCGGCGCTCGAAGTGGCGGACATTTTCCGCCAGTGTGGGCCCAGTTTTCGGCTATCCCATGCCGAGGGGCTCAGTCGTGTGCAGCGACGCGCGATGAGTGCCATCGAGCTGTGCCGCACCGCGGCCCTCGGCGGCCATGTCGAACAGTGCGACGCCTGCGGTCACCAGCGCATCACCTACAACTCGTGCCGGCATCGGGCCTGCCCGAAGTGCCAGTCGCTCGCCCGCGCGCAATGGCTCGAACGCCGGCATGCGGAGCTCCTCCCCTCGACCGAGTATTTCCATGTCGTCTTCACGCTTCCCGAATCCATCGCCGCTCTCGCGTTCCAGAACAAGAGGACGCTCTACGATCTGCTGTTTCGCGCCAGCGCCGAAACGTTGCGCACGATCGCCGCCGATCCGAAGCACCTGGGCGCCGAGATCGGCTTCCTTACGATCCTGCATACGTGGGGACAGAATCTGCAGCATCACCCTCATGTGCATTGCGTTGTGCCGGGCGGGGGCATCTCCCCGGACGGCGAGCGCTGGATCGCCTGCCGTCCGGGCTTCTTCCTGCCGGTGCGGGTCCTGTCACGGCTCTTCCGGCGGCTCTTTCTCGACCAGCTGCGCCGTGCGTTCGATGCCGGCGTGCTGCGCTTCCATGGCCAGCTCGAGCCGTTGCGTGACCCGCGAGCGTTCGCCGCCTGGCTCGCGCCCGCTGCTCACGCCGAGTGGGTGGTCTACGCCAAGCCACCCTTTGGCGGTGCCGAACACGTGCTCGATTACCTGGGCCGCTACACCCACCGCGTCGCCATCTCCAACAACCGGCTGCTCGCCTTCGACGGGCACACCGTGCAGTTCCGCTGGAAGGACTACCGGCACGAGTCCCGGCACAGGACCATGACGCTCACGGCCGACGAGTTCATCCGTCGCTTCCTGCTGCATGTGCTGCCTGACGGCTTCAAGCGCATCCGCAGCTACGGGTGGCTCGCCAACTGCCACCGTGCCGGCAAGCTCGCCACCTGCAGGCAGCTGCTCGGTGTCCAGGCTCCCGCCGCTGCCCCAGCCGAGCCCCGGGAAGACTACCGTGACCGCTACCAGCGACTCACCGGCAAGTCACTGCGCGACTGCCCCGTATGTGGCAAGGGACACATGCTCCGCATCGAAGACATGCCCGGCAGCCTTCCACGAGCCCCGCCAGGTCCCACCCATGCGCGCTAGTTGCCACCGCACCTGTTTCCGTACACGTTCACCTTTCCTGACGAGGCCAACGCGGCTGCACTCGTGCCTTCGATCTGCTGGCGCACCAGCGTACTCCAGAACGGCGGGTGATTTCCCGGTTCACGCGCGCATTCCCGCTTCCTTTACACGTGATGCTTCCCACTCTCGCCGGAAGTCCGTGTCTGATCGCCACTGCAAGACATCACAAATTACCGCGGCGGTCATTCAATGCCCATAGCCGCCACCGCCTGTGGAGCGGTTTAGCACAAACATTTTTTTGATTACCGGTCGCGGATCAGGTCCGACGACATGGCGATGCGCTGGTTGCCGCGACCGCCAACCAAAAAAATCTCTGCCTCATGCCGCTAGCGGCATGACACCAGTTGTTGTCGATTGGCGCACGTCCATCGTCGACGTAACGGCGCAGGTATTCCCACTGGTTGCGCGTGTAGGCGATGGCCTTGCCCAGCAGACTCTCGGGCAACACCAGCGGCTCGTGTTCGTCCAGCCACGCCTTGAACGCATCCAGCAGCGGTACGCTGTGCTGCTGTCGCAGCCGGTACGTGAAGTCAGCCCGTGCCTCGCCCTCGGGCAGGTCGCCCCGCGCGAGCGTCTCGACCTGGTACAGCGCCTTGAAGTAATCGAGCGCCTGACGGGCACGACCGCCGGGTTTGTTCTGCCCCTTGTGCGCGTCCACATACATCCGCCTGGCGTGCGCAAAACAGCCGAAGTGGGTCACGCCGTCGAGCGTGCGCCACGCGCTGTACCCGTCGGTCATCAGCATGCCCTTGTAGTCCGCCAGGAACGCCTGCGGATATTCCTGGCCGCGCCCCGGCTGGTAGTCGAACAGCACCGCGGGCTGTTCGCAGTCCTCTGCGCTGCGATAGGTCCACATGTACGACTTGCTCTGCGCGGTCTTGCCCGGTTCCTTGAGCACCTGTACCGTCGTCTCGTCGCCGTGGATCAGCGGCTGCGACAGCAGCGTGCGGCGCAGCGCCTCGTACAGCCGGCTGTAGTGCAGCTCGGCGGGCCGGATGATCCAGTTGGCCAGTGTGCCGCGGCCCACCGGAATGTCGGCGCGTGCCAGTGCGTCTTCCATCCGGTACAGCGGCGTGCCGTCCACGTACTTTCCGGTCGTCACCGTTGCGATGAGCGCCGCGCTCGCGTTGCTGCCCGGCAGCGGCTGTGCGGGCATCGGCGCCGTGATGACCGGCGTGCGCTCCGCGTTGCGCTCGCAATGGCGGCACGCATATTTGAACCGCGCGTGCTGCAGCACCGAAGCCTTCACCTCGATGTGCAACTGCTCACTGACTTCCTCGCCGATCCGGTGTAGCGCGTTCTGGCAGCACGGGCAGACTTTCTGTTCTTCGGACAGGTCGTACTCGATGCGTGTGCGCGGCAGATGTGCGGGCAGGGGCTTGCGTCCACGCTTGCGGTGCGCGGGCTCATCCGTCTGCGGCAAGGCCGTGTCAGGCAGCGAGAATGGGTCATCCGGATCATCCTCGTCATCGGACGCTGCCGCGGCCATCTGCTCGGCTTCATCGAACACGCAATCCTTGAGCTTCTCGCTGCCTGGCGCAAAGCGCTTTGACTGCGCGAGCCGGAACTGCTCCTCGAGCTGGGCGATCCGCTGCGCGAGCTGGTGGTTGCGGTTCTCAAGCTCGAGAATGCGCGCGATCAGCGCATCGTGCGGGAGGTGTTTGAGATCGTCCCCGAGGGAGCGGTTGGGTTTGTTGGCATCCATGCCATCCAGGATAGCGCCGGGCCGGGATGGCGGCCAGGTCACCATTGCCTCGTCGTTGTTTACAGGCAACGACCGCAGCGCGGTGCGAACCGTCAGCCCGTGTATCGGTACTGCCGTTCCGGGTGGCGGCGCACCGCGTCAATGTCGATGCCATCGAGCAGCCAATGTAGCTGCTCGCTCGTCAGCTCGACCACCGTCTGCTGCCGGCGTGGCCACACGAAATGGTCTGCCTCCAGGCGCTTCATCATTAACCAGAAACCCGAGCGGTCATAGAAGAGCAGCTTGATGCGGTTGGCCCGCCGGTTGCGGAACGCAAAGACGGCACGGGCAAACGGATCAAGCTGCATCGACTGTTCGACCCGCGTGACCAGACCGTTAATCCCGGCCCGGAAATCGACCGCATCGCGGTGCAGGTAGACCCGCAGGTCAGCGTCGAGCCGGAACATGGCAGCGTCCCAGCGTTTCGATCATGGCCGTCACCAGTGCGGCATCCTGTCCCGTGCATTCAAGCTCAACGCTTACGCCGTTTGGCAACTGCGCTACCACGCGCGAGGACAACGGCGGACGTTGCGACGCACGTACCGGCTGGCGGGGCGCGGGCAGCGGTTCTGGCTCCGCGGGCGGCGCGGGTCTCGTCGCAACATCCTCCACCTCGACGACCGGAATGAACGCCGCCGGCACACCGCCGGTTACCGGCGCCGCCGCGGCGGCGTCGCGCTTCGCCCGGTGCTTGCTGACCCACTTGCGCAACAGGTTCGCGTTCACGCCGGCCTTGAGTGCCAGGCCCGCCAGAGATACGCCTGGCTGAAGGCAGGCCTCGACCAGCGCCTGCCTGGCCTGCTCGTCGTAGTAGTGCCGCTGGCCATCACCGCTCGTGCCGATGGGCTCAAGCTTCGGGACATCGGGAGTCTGTGTCATGAGGTGTCCACCTGTTGTTGAGGTGGACACATGCTGCGCCTGCTGGCATCAGGAATCTATGTGCGCCGAAATCACCGCTTACGACAGTGTGGCTCCCTGACGGGACCACCGTCAGGGAGCGATAGAGTCAGTCTGTCTTGCATTGAACGCAGTGCGCATCGATTGAAAGCTGGTAGCAAGTGAAAACTCCTTGCTGCTCGCGTTCGCCGCCGTCGTCAAACACGTCATAGGAGCCGTCAATGACCCTTCCTGAGCTGGCGCAGCGACTTAATGTATCGTGGACGTACGTGCGCAAGCTTGTCTCACAGGGTGATATTCGTGCGTCGGCGGCCCCGAACGGCGAGCCACTGTTCGATGATACAGAAGCGGAGGCGTATGTCTCCGCTGCGAAAAAAAGACAAGCAAGGGCGATGGAGGAGTACATGGAGGTCTCGCAAAAGCAGAGACGCTAGACATCATGTATGGACGCTGCCGCGTACCTTGAGGTGCGGCAGGTCCATACATGATGTCTAGGTAGTGCTCACATTGTTGGGTGACCCGGAACGAGCAGGCAAGCGATGCAAACACGTCTTGCACAGATGCCTAACCAGCTCTGCGGCAGACCAGATATCAGCTACCACGGAAAAAATCGTAGAGGCTGTGCGTCCGTTCGACCCCTGACAGCCTGGCCGGGCAGAGGCCTTTACTTCGTCCTGTCGGGCTTTTGCCTGCTGTACTGAACGCGCCA
The DNA here is from genome assembly GCF_001634365.1 of Paraburkholderia phytofirmans OLGA172. NCBI lineage: Bacteria > Pseudomonadati > Pseudomonadota > Betaproteobacteria > Burkholderiales > Burkholderiaceae > Paraburkholderia > Paraburkholderia phytofirmans. Next base: position 2,060,130 of record NZ_CP014579.1, on the reverse strand, counting down.
ATCCTCCAACAGATCGTTTGTGCTTGCTGTGCACGTTGCCTGCTGAATTTCTGGCTGATTTAGTAGCTCCTCCATGGACTTGAGGCATTGTGCAATGGATGGCATCAAGGGGACGGACTTGTCCAGAAATGATGCGGCTGGACGGTTACACGCAGCACCGGTGGTTACGAGCGCATGCAGAATCCTGACGTGATCCGTAACCAGCACGTCTCGCGATGAATGCAGGCGAGCCAGTTCCGTCAATTCATCCTTTACCCGACTGAAAGTTCGATTTTCAAGGAGATGCAGACGGAGACATTCCGAGCGCGCGATATCAAAGACAAACAGAAGATCTGCGTCGGCAGCGCCAATGACTCGGGACACCCCCCTGCGTAACAAACCATGCGCAACTATCGTTTTGAAGGCTTACGGAGTTCCACGATCGCGGGGAAGACTTCTGCATCATTACCTCCGTTCAGAATCACGCCGCTCGGCAACCAGCATGAATACTGTGGTACGGGCGAATCAAGTGGCCATGCTCTCTGACCTGTGAGCCGCTTTTCATGGATCCGCCGCATGCTGCCCCAGCGTTGCTGAGTCGGTTCACTCTAACTGCTCATCCGTAAGGACGAACGGCTTTCGCCCGGCCTGTTCGTCGGCTTGAGCGAGGCGAGCTGCGCACACCTCCAGCAGTGACTCGCGACCACTTTGCCGTAAAGCCTTACGGCGTTACTGGCGCGTAATTTTCCGGCACTTTGGCACCACTTTCCTGAACACCAGGCATCGAAATGCGCGCCGTAGCCCCACCACCAGCAAACCGGCGAGCAATACAACCGCGAACGGATACGTCAGCAGGAAGGCTTGATGCGCAGTTATGTTCTTCAAAGCGTATGCCTCCTTTTCGCGAGGTATTGAGCGGGCTTTCGGCCGAGTCGCAGCCGTCATTGGTGGGTATCGCCCGTAGGACGTTTATGTTCGGCGCTGTCAAATCGAATGCAGCGGCGTGAGCAGCGCTGACAAAACCAGTCGGGCGACGTCCCATATCCCGTCCTCCGGCTTGTAGATGAGCGGTTCAATATCGAAGCGGGGAGAATCAACCAGCAGAACGCTTGCGTTCAAAACACCCGATCGCAGCACGACATCGAAGCGCGCGATTGGCACACGTCGGCTGTTGGACCGGTGTACGCCAAGGTGAACGAGATAACTGAAAAGCTCGCCGTCGTCGGATTCTCTTCGTAGCGGCGCGGGACCATCGATCAGCATCGTTCTCCTGACCGCCTCCAGTGTGCGCATGCTGCTGTTCCCAAGGATTTGCCCGGGCCGCCCAGGCGACCCCGGGTCCTGCTGCTCAGCGACACACGGAAGGGCCTCACTACCGCACTGCCACTCGCCCGCGTGAACCTGCAGGTGCCAGCCGTTTCGTATCAGAGGAGCATTGTCTTCCTGCAATTTCAATCTCCATCGATTGCGCACGTCAATGCTGGAGCCGTGTCGGAACTGTACGCTGTTCGTGATTCACCCGTCTAGCGAAGTACGGACAGCATGCAGACCGCTCAGTCATCATCGAAACAATAAGCAACCTGTGTTATCGCTTATATATTAGCCTGCGAGCTGGCGTCATTCATTGTTTCTGCGCATCGGAGGTCCCGCGCGATAGGGACGCCCTTTTGCATGCGGCGTGCCTTGGTGTTTTACGTATGAAAATGCATCTTCATGCGATCAGGGCGTTCTTATGCCTTCGCGGAAAAGTCATCTGTAGAATGAACAGAGCCCTGCACAGCAAGCCGCTGGTTGCTTCCTCGCTACGGCAGCACTTCCGGGAGGGCCAAACAGCGATATCGGGTGAGATTGTCAGTGCCAATCTCCTGATTCCACACCCACAACCACGCGCTCACATATGCTCCGTACGCGGATTCGGAAACAATGGGGTCTGCATCGAAGCACACCATGCCACGCGCATATGGGCATTGTCTGCGCGCGCTCGCGACGTAATGGAGGTTGCATTCCCGCAGCCCGAAATAATCGATGCACATCTGTGCCGTGAGCCCGTCCTCTTGCATTTCTCGTAGCTGTTCGCTGAAGTCCCGCTGGCGCTGATACGGGCGACTCTCCGGTTCTGTACTCCAATCTATCAAGTCCGGGTCCTTGTCGACCCAAACCCAGGCGCTGACATACGCGCCGAATTCGGACGCGTGGACCAGCGGCGCCGGGTCGAAGCTAATGGCCCCCGTTCCGTGGTTGTACAGGCGGTCAGCAGCCCCGATAAACGGACTATCCTCATATTGTTTTCCGAAAAAGTCCAGAAAATCGCTGGGTTTAAACCCGTTGCTCACCATATGTGAAAGGACTGATTCAAAATCGGACAGGCTACGGAAACCCAGCGCATGAAAATCGACAACACCGCCTTGCAGCATGGGTATCCGTTCAAGACTGGTCGATGGCTTTACGAGAGAGAAGTTCATTGAATGTTTATGAGATGGTTAGGAAAATTTCGTGAGTGAGTAAGCTCTGTCTGTATAGGGCCGCTTTTTATTCCCCTGCGTCATCCCTCTGGACAGAAAGCCAACGGGTTAGATGGCGTGCGAAGTTCCGCAGGACTTTTCGACCCTCTGCTGTCGAGAGGCGGCAGTCGATCAGGAAGTAGCTTGATGCGCTATCTTTTGTGGTTCGTGATCTGTCCAGTGTTGTTTGCAGCTCTGCCCGACAGCGCTGTGAGCGTAATGTCCTCGTACCGAAAAATCTTGCGCGCAACGCACCATTCTTTCCACAGACCTTCAGCCTGATGATCGAAGTCGGGTTCGCCTTCCAGTTGATATATCCGTTTGGACTGCGTGACACCACGCCGCCGGTCTGGGTCGAAGCTAATGATTGGGCTGCTAACGCGGGCCGTTTCTTTGTCGGCGCGAGCCCCGACAAAGTACATCTTTCCCGTTTCGGTCCGCATGATCCTCCACCTGACGAGGGTGACCTGCGGTACCTCGGATACGGGTCGGGCATTCCGGATTTCCATGACGTTTCTGCTCCAGCCGTGGTGCGACCACGCGCAGCCTTACGTTTTCTGACCCGCCATGAAATACATGGCAACTGACCCGCAGCGTTAGTAGAGCACACGCACCGGGCCACCTTAAAACGACAATATATATCGTTTATTGTGAGTGTCGACTGACAATTTTCCCTGATGTCTACGGTGCGGCGATAGTCGACGAAGCGTGTCGTGATCGCGAGCCAGGATAAAGTACTTACTGAGAGCAGTCTGCTTCGTCCGCCCCGACGGCTGATCTGATCAGAAACACCGTCGATTGTTTGACGGTTAATGAAGGATTGGCACGCTCATACACATCGCAAAGTGTTCTCGATGACCTGAGTTTTCTCAGGTCCTTGACATGCCCGATGATTTTCGGCCGGAGTCGCGTCCCGCCTGGCAGGACCTTGATGTAGTCAGGCAGCTTTCCCGGGAAACCTTCATTGTCTTCCCTGTGCCACAACATGTGCCTCATGTCGTAATCCACGACCCAGCGTAACTCGAGGAAATGGTTGAATTCGTATTGCACGAGCAGGCACGCATCCCCGAAAACGTAGAGAACGGGAACGTGTTGTCGAAATGAGAAAAGATTTGGCCATAGCGCGCTGTGCTCACACCAGAACGCGTCGTTCAGCGCCAGAATGTGATAGTGGGCGCTGTCGTTTCTGGCGGAGAAACCGAACATATCCAGCCTTCCTTTTGAGAGTTCCGGTGTCAGCAACAGATAGTCATCTGCAAGAGTCACGGCGATACATTGTTTCTCGCTTACTGTGTTAGCCATATTCTCGGGCAACGCAGACGTGTCGATGAGATACGCTGTGTCTGCGGCGCTTGGGTCCTTCAATATGCCAGCCAGCGTGTCCGGAATCTCCGGGCTGAAAATAGCCGGCACACTGGCACCATTCTGGCGACCGCATCGTCGGCGCAAGAGCATGACCCAAACGCGTTCAAGATGCTGAGCGTCACCTCTTTCAGGTTCTTCAATCTGGTTGCTGTCGCCAATCACGCGGCGAATTTTTGCCTTTGCTTCCTCGGGGAAGTGTGCGATTTGCTCGAGATACGCGCGGAACGGTTCTCCCAGACAACTCCAGTGACCTTCGACCCGGATCATTTCTCTCCGGTATGCGTGCAACGATTCGAAAAAGCTGTTGGCCTCCTTAACCAGGGCGGGGGCGAGATGGGGGAGGTCCTCCTCAACCCATTCGCCGACTTTCTGGGCGTAGACGGTTTCCCAGAAGGATCGATACCACTTGCCATCATCCAACTCTTCCAGAATGCTCGCTGCACGTGAGAGCGCAATTTCCATCGGTGTCGCTCCGGGAACAGAGAATTCCCGCACAGGTGCGACATCTCGATCAGGTACGGGACTAGGGAAGTGTGCAGGCGCAGCTGGATCCGGGGACACCGCCGCGTCGCGAGTCTTGTAAAAAGGTACAAACCCGCTCAGTTGGGCACTGGCGATGTGCGCTGCTGCGAGCAGTGGGCTATAAGTGCTGTCTGCGAGGAATTCCTCCGTTAACTCGAGCCTCTCTATCATGTAGTCGATGCCGGGGTATTCCATCGGCACGTCGGGTGAGTCCGAATACCAACAGTGCTCTATCCAATGGTCGTTGGATGCAGACCGGAGCCGTTCCAGTCGCGCCAGCGATTCGCCCAGTTTGGCAAGCCCGTTGCGCTCCCTGATGGCATCAAGGAGCCTGGGATTCTGATGTTCAAGCAACCACAACAGGATATCTGGTGTCTGGAAAGCAACGGTTGCATTCCAATCTGGCTGGAAATGCACCAGCAGACAGAATGCATCTGCTAGTGCCAGTTGGAGGAGGTCGCAAGTGTTGTTCGGCGCGATACCGTCAAGCGTGGACGTGTTCATGGATGTGTCTGTTCGATCTTTATGTGTCTATTGAATTCAGCAGTCTGTTCGTGTGACGAGGCGAAGAAGGGCGTAGCACATTGGGCCACACAATGTGTTGTGGCGCGTCTGAATGAGGAGCGCACCTTTGCTGCGCTGAGGGGGAATCCGTGTGTAGCGCCCCCGGCGGATGCATAAACTCTTGTCCTTGCCTCGCAGGGGCGTGCGGGGGCGCATCGCGTCAAAAGTCAGTCAGTGGAGCGAGGTGGCGTCGCCCGCATGAAAACCGCTGCAATGGTCCTGACTGGTCGGATGTGAATGAGTTTTGGGTACCGTCGAAAGGAGGCTCGTCCGTGTGACGCTGTCAATCACACTTGGCGTCGCCATCAGATTGACCTCGACAACTGGGTGCGGCATGCCGGTCTCCGTTTTGGACAGGACATAGAGCTCGGGCGCACGGTTGTCGAGAAAGCGCACAACAGCCTCCATGAACCCCGAACGGTCCGGGATATCAAGTTCGGAACGGTATCCTGCGAAACCGGTGAGGTCGCCAACCGGAAGCAGTTCCCGGTAGATATTCAACCCTACGATGACCTCTACAATCGCGCATCGGGACTCGGCCCAGAAATCCAGAAGTTTCCAGAGATCCGGATCGCCATAGTCAGCAAACACGAATAGCCAGCAGTTGGCAATGCGGTATTGAATGGTCAGCAACGGACCCAGCGGCGTTTGGTGACCCCCTAACGTCAGGGAAGCTGGTTCGTTCAGGCACTGCCGCCACTCTTGTGAATCCGTGTGGATTCGCAAGGTTGGTATGCCAGCCAATCGCTTCATGAAAGTTCCGTCCTGTTCCGCAGGGGCGAAGGTTCTGATTTCGGCGCCCCGTAACATGAAGTTATCCTTATTGTATGTTGTGGTGTTGACTTGCGTTTTTGAATGCTTGGCGATTTTCATTGTTTGAGAGGTATAAATATTTAATGCGGGAGAACGTATAAAAACGGTTAAAAATCATGCGGTTAGGCGTCATCTGTTGAGCGGATGTTAACGCGGGTTTTGAGGCCTTGCAACAGCTTTTTTTTATACGGTCCACACTCAAAAGACGCCGCTTGGGAGCGGCAAGTGTGGTGGTCCATGCCGTCAGGACAACGGCCGAAAGTTAGCGGTCGTCCCTGGGCAGCCGGGTTCAATTGTTCGATGCGAGACGCGAGTCGTGCTGGACTTGCAGATGGATAGAACGCGACACGTCAGCCAGGGTAACGCCGTGATTGAATTCTCTGCGTTCATCGCTTCGGGACAGGTGACCGGCGATGTGACGTGATGACTGCACGCGATGCGTCGCCCGGAACGGGCGTCGCAGGAGACACCTTGTCAATTCAGAAAGCAGGACACATCCCACTGCGATGGACCGTTCTGTTTGTCAAGACATCGCGAGGCATGAACAACGCGGCTTCAGCGCCGCCGCCGGTGCGAGCCGGTAAGCCCGCGTGCGGAGCCCGACGGGCCAGTGCCTGGGACATACAGGTTTGATGGCAGGTGCATGCGGGGCAACGGCCGTTCGCTGGTGGCGTACCGCCTTTACTATACAATTCGCTGATACAGAACATTTACTGGCCGTTCACAGGCGCTCCCGCTATCTTCCTATGCCCCGACGAAATCGAGATGCCGAATACGTTTCGGCGTTGCGGGAATACTGGCGCACGCACAAGACGCTGCCGCCGTTTGGACTTGTCGGGTCGCTGTTCGGCATGAGTTCAACCGCTTCTGTCTGGACGGCCGTGCGGAGGCTGGTCTCGGCGGGTTATCTCGTCAGGCTGGAGGGACACTCGCTCGCGCCCGGGCCATTGCTCCTCGAAGCGGAATTGCCCTCGACACTCTCATCAGCAGTCACATCTTCCAATCGGTTCCTTACGCAGACTCAACTTACGTCTCTCGTTCGAGGCGTGGGTGACAGATGCATCGGATACGCTATTGATAGCGACGAATTTGGTGACTACGGGTTGCCCAACGGAACGGTTGCCGTTGTCGACCCGCTATTAACCTCGAAGGCCAACGATGTTATTGCGACGATGTCCGGAGAAAGTTTGGGATTTCGTCGCGTACCGAGAAACGGGCGGTTGCGAGCCGACGTGGTCGTGCTTGGGGTGGTCGTGTTGACTATCAATTTCCTGCGTCCAGCGTGAGTAGCTGCGATATCGAGCGCAATCACAAGGACTTTGATACCGGCGCGTCGCTGGCATCAGGACGACGGGAGTGCTCCTGCCGTCCTGACCTCGCCAGCAACATCGCTTACGCGAACGGGTGCTGATCCCGTGCAATGGTCTGGACCAGCGCGTTGCCAATCCGGGTCACCAATCCAACCACGAGTGCATTACCCATAAGCATGGCACGGGCGATGTCTGACACGCCTTCGCGGTCGGTGAAGCCGCGTGGGAAGCCGTTTAACTGCTCGAGCTCCTCGGGTACCAGCCGGCGTAGCAGGCCAGACGCCTCCCGCACGACATGCTTGGTCCGGGTGGCGCTTGCGCCGCCTTCTGAGGTGATAATCGTTCTGGCCGGCCGGTCCAGCCTGTCAGGGTAGGGCATGGCGCCCTCCGAATAGGTGTATGAGAAGCCATTCCTGTCTCGGGGAATATTCTTCGCGCCTTTTGCGAGCCGCCATCTTTCCTCGGACTCGCCCCGGACGTAGAAACTGGTCGGAACAAGCGAGGTTTTGCTGATGACGTTACCGAGTGTCTGTGCGGTGGCGGCGCCAGTGAATTCGGTATAGTCACCCGGGATTTCGGAAGCCACGCGGCAGGACCAGACCTGCCCTTCAGCCATGAAACCTGCGTTCGAGAACCTCGATTTGCCGTTTGACAGGGGCGTATAGCTCAATTGCTGCGCAAATGGCTCATTGCGGACTGTCATGCAGGGGTTGACGGCATCGGGCGGCGCTACCAGCGTGGCGGGAAACGCCTTCGTCAATACTGCCGGCCTGTGCCAACCGCCGTCCGTTGCCAGTTCCCTCATCATGCGTCCATGGACGCCGGTCGACTGGTGGTACGCGACGATGAAAATGCGTCGCCGGCTTTGTGGGAGGCCGTATTCAGCGGCATTGACAGTCCGCCACTCCACGGCATAGCCCAGTCCGTAGAGCGTCGAAAGGACGACGGAAAAATCACGTCCGCGGCAGGATGCGGGAGACGAGAGCAGGCGGTCCACATTTTCGAGCACGAGATATTTCACGGGTTGGCCATCGTCAATCCGCTGCCGGAGCAGGGTCGCGATTGACCACCACAGCACGCCCCGCTTTCCATCGAGTCCCTTCGAGTGCGAAAGCGGCTTGGCCACCGAATAGTCCTGGCAGGGGAAGCCGCCGACGACCACGTCCGGTGCCGCAGCGCGGATAGCCCGTTGACCTTCTTCTGACGTTAGGACCGTGGCGATGTCTTCGTTCAGATGCACGCCATCGGGCCAATGACTCCGGTAAACGTTACTGGCGTGTTGGGCTTTCCGCGCGGGCTCGTACTGGTTGCTCAGGGTGATAACGAATGGGCTGGCGTGGACCGCCTCCAGCCCCAGTCTGAATCCGCCGACCCCGGCGAACAGTTCAACGACATTGAGTTGGGCACTTTTGAATTCTTCGAACGGCATCTTGATTCCGGATTGATGTAGGAACCAAGTGCAGCGAAATACTTTTAGCCGAGGCCTTGCCGGATCGGCCCAAGGCGATTTTCCTTTGGTTTTTTCTGGGTAAATCGGCGGTTGGTTCGTGCTTTCTGCCGGGACTGACGACCGTGGCAACCGACGGGATGCGGTTCATTGAAGGCAGATCAGGGGGGAGCCACGCAGGGAGCATTCGCGAAGGCCAGGGCTGGCACCGCCTCATCAGATTGACCGACAGGTTGCGGTGCCGCTAATCAGTTGCGATGTTGTGGGACGGGGAGCGGTCCTGACCAGGCTGTCGCGTTACGCGGTCCGCACGCAGGTGCGAGTCCTGGGTGACGGCGCAGGTGCGCGGTCTGGATGCCTGCGGGCGACTCAGCCCGACTGGAGGAAGGTGGCCTGAACCCGCGAATTGAGCGACGTGGGTTGCGCCCTGGCGCGGCCGCCACAATAGCTGCAATCGCACCTCTTAAGCCCGGTTTCGGCTCGTAACAGCTGCATTTCCGGCGATTGGCGTGCGTGGGTATGGGCGGCCTTTCGCGCGCCGTGTACGCGCGGCGCCATTGCGCAAGTATCCTGGCAGTGGCCCGCCGGGATGCCCGGCCGCGGGTTCTGAAAGAGCCCGTGAGGTGCCCGATACCCTCGATGCGGGCAACGAAGAGGCGGTCCGGTTGTTCGTGGGTGGCGAGCGTGATCAGGCTCAGCCTGCGAGGCAGTGGCAATATGAGGGCGCTCGCCCGGTCGGCTTCATCCGTGACCGCACACAGTCGGGTACGGGTGAGGTACGCCCTCCCAGCTGCTCTCATCGCGGCAGCAAGGCATCGCGTGCGGACGGGACCAGGCGCGATACATAACCCGGATGAACCACGTTGAGTATGGCCTTTCGTCTCCGCCTGCGAAGCGGGCGAAATCACCCGGGTCAACGTCGACCTGACCGTCATGATGTGACCGGGTTGCGGAAACGTAACGGCAGTGAGCTCACGTGCAGCGGACCGCGTGATTCCGTCGGCGTCGATGGTCGGATAGGTGGATGGCTAAAAATGCTCCATATACCGGATAACGCACCGGGACTGTTTCAAGGTGCTTCTATAACCGACCGGAGTTTGCATGAACAGCCATCAGAACATGGAGGTCTAGATTGAGTTGCTGCCTTCCGACGAAGCGCGCGCGCGATGCACGGGCGAGATGCTTCTTGAACTCCTACGCCTGAAACGTCGAGGCCTCACGTTTGACCATTGCCTGAAGTTTTTTGGTGAGGATTGGCGCGGCAATCCGCTTATCGAAGAGGCACGCCGCATCTGTGACCGCGGAAGCGGGGATATCCACTTCGACAACGACCCGCTCGTGTCCGAGTTTGCGGACGGCGCGTATGTCAGTGCGTGGGTATGGGTCGACGATTGCGATGGCGCACTCCGAAGAAGCGTAGTGGTACCCGAACGATGGCAGCTGCTGTCGACCGCATGAGTCATGGCCAGGGGGGGCAAGCAGGTACGCCTGGCAGGTCGCTATCCAGCTCCGGGATTCGAGAATGGGCTGCATCAAGGTTGCTCAAAGCCCCGTTCAGGCATGGTCCGGTCGATGTCGTCGATGGTTTCCATGGCGCACACTGCGCGAAACTCACCTGGGGAGGGGGCGACGGAGGATCTGCCCGGGAGGGGGCAGGCCACGGCGGGCCGGGGAGCACACCGCGCCGCCGATTTTTCCGAGGACCTCAACGGATTCGCGACCTCCGCCGTTTCAGGCTCAGCTCCGAATACGTCATCGGAATACAATCGCCAGTCGTAACATTCCGATACGAGTCGTCACTTATGACCAATCATGCCGTGGTGCTGCGACCGTCGCAGATACGGCATCTGCTGCGTGTGACGGAAGCAACAAGCCGACACCCAGAGCGAGACGTGCTCATTTTGCTGCTGGGCATCACTTGTGGCATGCATGTCACAGAAATTGCGCGCGTCGAAATTGCCGATGTGATGACGCAATCGGGTGCCATTCGCGATGAAGTCAGCCTGCGCGCGGTGATTACGAAAAGCTGTCGCCAGCGCTGCGTGTACCTCACTCACGAGAAGACTCGAGCGGCGCTCGAACGGTATCTCACATTCCGTGTCAGGCGGCAGTTGGGAACATCCTTGGACGAATGCGCATATCGCGGGCTGATTGCGTCCAATCGCCTAATCTTGACGCACAACGGTACAGCCTACGAGCTGAGTTTGAAGCGACGGACAAATGGCGAGGGCGGGCAAGTGGGCTATTGGGCCGCTGACAGCCTTCAGAGCTACGTTACCAGCCTGTACCGTGCGGCAGGCCTGCAGCGTGGCTACAGTTCCCATTTTGGCCGCCGGACCTTCGCCAACCGTCTTCTTGCTCAGTGTGAATCCTTTGAAACGGTGCAAACCTTGCTAGGTCACGCGGAACTTGACCATGTCATATCGTACCTCGACGACGACCCAGCACGCATTCGCGCGGCGTTGGAGTCGTTCAGCGCGGACTTCATGCCAGACCATGACGACGCCTAAAGCGCAGGCCCTCTTTGGCCGATAACCTGTGATGGCTCACGAAAACATCGAAGTTCGGAGCGTCGGCGCCGCTATGTCCCGTGTGGCGACAAGTACCGATATGTGAATACACGCTGCGCGGTAACGGGATCACAAAGCTGAACGGAAAATGCGTCTGGGAAAAATGGAATATGCGCTTTTGGCTGTAGCTGTATTGTCTGTCGTGTGCTTCGCCAATTGGCTTCAGAAGGAGATTGACGGTCCTGCTCGAGCCCGCGGTCAGTTGGAAGGCGGAAACTCGCGCGGCAACTGCACGGAGGAAACTGCGGCTGTCACGGCACTAAGAAGCTGTTGCGAAATTACGTTTTGGGTCTGTTAAGGAAGGTCTGCAAAAGTCCTGGCATTGCGTTGCTGCTGAGCTATCCTGGAAGCAGAGCCAATTAGGTGGGGAGCAGTGTAATGACGCAACTTGGTCTTGGTCTGGATCTGTCAACGAAGCGCACGCGCAAGCGGGAATTTCTCGATGAGATGCGACGCGTTGTGCCCTGGTTGAAGCTGATTGCGCTGATCGAGCCGCACTATCCCACGGGCAAAACCGGTCGGCCGCCGTTCCCGATTGCGACGATGCTGCAGATTCATTTCATGCAGCAATGGTTCGGTCTGTCAGACCCTGCCATGGAAGAGGCACTCTATGACGTGCCGCTGTATCGCGAGTTCGCGGGTCTCGACGGCGGGATGGTCCGCTTGCCGGATGAAAGCACGATTCTCCGGTTCCGCCATCTGCTGGAAACGCACGGTCTGGCGGTGCAAATGCTGGCGCTGGTCAATGAAATCCTGACGGAGAAAGGCCTGATGCTTAAGGCTGGGTCGGCAGTCGACGCCACCCTGATCGCCGCGCCCAGTTCGACAAAGAATGGCTCCGGCACGCGCGATCCTGAAATGCAATCAACGCAGAAAGGTGGCAACTGGTACTTCGGGATGAAAATGCATATCGGCGTGGACGCCGATTCGGGCCTGGTCCATACGGTCATTGGAACGGCGGCCAATGTTCACGACATTACCGTAGCCCAGACGTTGCTGCATGGTGAAGAAACGGATGTGTACGCGGACGCCGGATATCAGGGTATCGAAAAGCGTTGTGAGCCTGAGGCGGTGCGTTGGCATGTTGCAATGCGACCGGCAAAGCGCAGGAAACTGGATCTGAGTGATTCGTTGGACGCGATATACGATCAGATCGAACGCCTGAAGGCGGGTATTCGGGCCAAGGTCGAACACCCGTTTCGCATCCTCAAGCGGCAGTTCGGTTACATGAAGACGCGCTATCGTGGTTTGCCGAAGAACATCGCCCAGATCACCACGCTGTTTGCTTTGGGCAATTTATGGATGGCTCGCAGAGCTTTGCGCAAAGCTTGAAACACCGGGCCGATGAAGGCCATATGTCTGGTTGGAGCGCTCCGGAGCGCGGAAAACCCCTCGCAATCAGCTCACCAACAAAGATCTGAACGCCGAGGTTGCGCTCGATGTGAAAGGTAACGCTTCAAAGCTAGTTGTGCAGAGCTTCCTTAACAGCCCCCTCGGGGTCTTTTTGAAATGGCCTCTAAGCGCTTTTAAACGGTTGGTTGCGGCTGCTCGCGAAGGCACCCGTCGGGAAGAGTGAGCCTGTCCGGGACCGGCAACTTATACATTAAGGCAGGCAGGGAGGCTTTGACGTCGGAATCATTTAGTTCGCGATTCTGCGGTAAATGGTTCCCGCGCACTACGTTCTCGAGGACCGCCGCGCGAATCTACAGCGCAGACGCAGTTTGATTGTTGGCGAGTCGTCCGCTCGCCGGGTGACACAGGAGACAGGCGACCCTTAGACCGCTTGGCAGCGGGTTTCAATATACACCGACCAATCGCGAATCGGATGACCCGGCTCACCGCTCCTGCGGATGTTGTGGCGCCGACGCCGTGTCCGGCGCTTATCAGCGATACCCATGTCGTGAGAAATGGCCTCGCATGACTATTTAAACGCCCGCCTCAAAAAATTAAGTGACCGCCTCAAAAATGAGCGTCCCCAGAAAAAAATTTTCTGCGGTATCGCATCGAGCACTGTCAGGATTGTTGCGATTCGCGAAAAGGTGTGGACACCTGTGGCCGGCCAGCATTATGCAACTGGGTTCCCGGGCGTGATTGGCGCGCATGCGGATGCGCGACGCAGGTCGTTGATGCGCAATCTATGATTTGTCACTGCCGTCGCCAAGGTGATTTGTATCGAACAGGAGGAAAGCCGCCGCGTTGTATTTAAATAAATAGGAATGCTTATGATGTGGGAGCGATGCGGCTCCCAGATTTGTCAATTCGCTACCTCTCCACCATTCTGGCTACGAGCACAAGGATTTTTGTAGCGATACATGGCGTGGTAAGACACATCCGTCGACCCTATTTGTATAGTGGCGGATGCACATCTGCTGGTGGCGTCGGAGGCGGGCATGAATGATGCTGTTGGGCGCCGCCTTGTAGGGTTGCCGCCGTGACCAACAGCGCGTCACCCTTCCGAAACATGCCACCACCGGACAGCTGCGCCTGAGTTTTCCCGACGCGTCGTCCTTGGAATTTGCAAACCAGTGGCTACTATCCCTTTCTGCATCTCCAGAGGGGAGGTGCGGGCGGACGCAGATCAGCGGACCCGACGGGTTTCCAGTCGGGTGTCGCGGGGAGAGTGGCCATGGGCTTCAGCGATGGAGGGTTGACGTCGGTCAGACACAGCCTATGCGCCGACGGCGCGCTATCTGTTGTCGGCGTGCCAGTCGGACCTATATCGGGTACTCGATCTACCCGGCTGACGGGCCGTGCCGTTCACTTGGGTATGCGCCGCGCCCTCCGCATGATGCTTGGGGCGGCAACCTCATCGAGTGGCGCTGTTCGCTTGGCTGGGAGAGAGCTGGTGGCCGAGGAAACGGCCGCTTTTTATGGCCCCTTCGCAAGCCATATCATTGTTGGCATGGCTTGCATACGGGTCAATGAGCATGAAATAAAACCCGGCTGGCGATGCTTGGTGATCGACTGTGATCGCCGCCATACGTTGCAGTTCCAGTTGTCGAGAGCAGGTGCAATGGCGCAGTCAGACTTGTGTACATCCGACATGTCATTTGTCTCGGCGCAATTGCTTGCAGACGGAGTGAGCGTCGTCATGTTTACTCGCGCGCACAACCTGCCGAGCACGGGTGCGCTACGGGATTTCGCTGGTTGTTTTGTGCGGCAGGGCGGTTGCATCGTGGTGACAGCCGACTCGGCCAATCCGAGAACCTTGCGCCTGAAGAGGTCGCTGCCGGCACTCGGATTTGCATGGCTTGAGGCCGCTGATGGGACGCCCGCATCTGGCTGGGCCACCAGCGTTGGTGGATTTTTCAACGTAGGGAGGGATTGATCAAGGACTTCGATCGTTAGGTCCAAACTGGCGACGTCTGTCCATGGCTGCCGGGAGGACCTGCAATTCCGAAAAGGATAGTGTCCCTACCGTGCGACGCGGAGTGAAGAGGGATAACGCGACGATGCCGACTTCGGCGTTCAAAGGAGATTATTGGCGAAAAAACGGAACTAGGTGAAATCAGGTGACCCTGACGACACGAGTCGCCGAAGGATTGGCGTGGCCGGATGAACCCGCGCAAAAGAAAACGGATGTCCTGTCTGGTAACGGGACATCCGTCATTGTCGGCTCATGCAGCGAACCGTTCTGCTCACGCAGGACAGATGCGTCGCGCTGGGAGGGCCGTTTGTCAACCATTCTCCGAAGGAAAACGAAATGCTTTCGTCTAACGTTTCTCAACCGATCGGCCGTACGAGCGAAGTTCCTGAAGCGGTCGGGGCAATGGCGTCGCGGTCTGTGATGGCGAGTGGACGCCCACCGTATCGTGTCGGGTCTTTCTTCCCTCGCCCAAACGTGCGCGCGTTGAGGGCTTACGCTTCGAGGCACGTAGAGAAATGTCACAACGATGCCTCTTCCGACCGCGTCGCTGATGCGGTCATTGGCACTTCACCCAGTACTTCGTGCGCGACTAAGAAGCTGGCTCCTTGCGGATGCCGGCGCGAGGAACCGCAACGGAGTGCTGACAGGTACGCAGTGAATAGGGGCGCAGTCGTTGCCGGTGATGACGTCGGTTTCCCCGACCTGACGCAGCGAGCGTGCTGCATAGCCGCTTACTGGAATGCCTTCGTAGTTGGACGTCTGTTTCAGGAGCATCGCCTGCGATAGGAGGATGCTCCGTATGAAACAGATCCTCGCCGCCCTGGCTCACTGGTTCTCAGTAAGCGGGGCCGCACGCTGCGCTTGCTCAGCAACCGTCGCAGCATTTCATGCTTGCCGGCGGAGAATACATTCGCAACCCGTCGGGCGTGCCTGCATAACGCGACCCTTCTATTCGACAAGGAGTTTGCAATGGACTCATCTATAACCCACGCCGAACGCCTCGCATGCCCCAACCTCATGGCGCGGCGACAGGACGTCTGTGATCGTAGCGGCAGGCCGCGACCCAGAAAGGCGGGAATCTCCGAGGTCCCAACTGTTGGCAAATCGCTTGAGCGTACGGGACCGTTGATACCCGAATACCAAGTGCTACCCGGGCGGGACTACCCTGGAGTGTTTGAGACGTGCTGGCCCGATGCGCCCGCTAACAAAACTGCGCTATACGGACCGACTCGCACGAAGTGCGCAGACGGCTCGGTGAACGATTTCTTCGAGCTTTATCTTTCATCCACACGCTTCTGGGGCACGGCAATACACGGTCCGGTAGGCTTCAGACTTAAGAAGGGAGATCCATCTATCGTTAGAAGGAAACCAACCATCGAATTGGCAAAAGAGGTCGTGAGAGTAAGCCTAGTGTTCAAGGTTAACGACGATACGGGAGTAGTGAGCCTTTCTCGCGCGCCACTCGGATCGCTGAGCGGGAGCAGTATTAGTACGCCCGGCATTGGAGTGGCGGTCCTCCCCAATCCACAGATTTTCTACGATCGGCCTGACGCGGTTGCCGCCCTCGCCGATGCACTTAGATGGCAGGTTAGGACCATCGAGTGCGCTGTCGACCGCGTCAGTCCACAGCCGCAGAAGATCTGGCAGGCTGGCATAAAACGTCGCTTCCAAGTTGCCGCTCAGTTCGTCTACGGTAAGGAATGTGCTCAGGGCACTATAACCACAATGGTGGATGGGGTATATGACTCCACGCGGCTTAGGGTGCGGCAAACACCTTATGACGTGCCCAGCTCGAATCGACGTTCGAACAATCTCG
Source organism: Paraburkholderia phytofirmans OLGA172 (assembly GCF_001634365.1). NCBI lineage: Bacteria > Pseudomonadati > Pseudomonadota > Betaproteobacteria > Burkholderiales > Burkholderiaceae > Paraburkholderia > Paraburkholderia phytofirmans. The sequence continues at coordinate 2,043,876 of NZ_CP014579.1, read as the reverse complement.
CCAAATTCGCGCGCCTCCACTTGGACTTTCTCGGGGGATGTGAGCTCTCTGAGGGGCGCACGCCCTCGATGATTAACACGGAGAACACGCCCGGTTGCAGTGCCCCTGAACCTCGTTGTCTTGAACCTTACCGGTCGCCTTGCTTGCCTGACCGGGTTCGGCGCATCAACGTCCATGGATATTCAGTGCCTGCACAACAGCGCAGTTGGACGCGAGGTCACTGATGTTCGAACTACCGTTGTGCGACAGGTCCATGAAGTATGAGTCGTGGGCTTGCCTAACATAGACGCCATCTCCGCGTTGCTGGAGCATACTGCCGCATGACCGATGGGGACGCAAAGAGATGTACGAACTCCACCAACCATATTTAATTTGTAGTACGTATCGATTGGAAGAAGATCGAATATGCTAATTCCGTTCATTATGGATTCGGAGTCGGTTTCCGGCTTTACAATGCGGCGCGCGTCACTTCTGCTCGACCGTTCGATCGCATCTATGGCGCGGAGGAATCTTGGCGTCAGTCGGCTTCTTGTCGGACTGCCCGCGGGTAACCTTGCGCAATTGGCATTGGAGACTGCCGGTGTCCTGGGATCCGTGGACGACATTGTTGACCAGCACACTACGATCCCCGCTGCAATGCATCTCATGCTGCCACAGCCGGATCGTCATCACATTCTCGCACGCATTAGGCGAGGGGCATGCTTTGACCGTGAACTAAGCTATGCAGCCTTGGGAAAAGGTTTGTACCGAACTCGGCTGGGAGGTGCCTACTGTCAGCGCTGCGCATGCGACGACGAGGCGAAGTTTGGATTTCCTTACTGGAGGATTGAGTGGGAGTACACCGGCGTTGGCGCCTGTCCTATTCATAGGGTCTCGCTAACTAGAGGATGCGGGCGCTGTAGAGAAAGCCAAGCGTTCAATGAGCTTATAAGATCTCCCTCTGCCGAGTGTTTTTGCGGGAGCTTGGCGAAGCCGTTGTTGCCAGAAAGTAGCAGCGAATTAGAGACACACATCCGGATAGCGACGCTTTTGACGCTAGCGCGCCGCTCGAATCGCTACTATGCCGACGAGTGTTACTTAGGCGCTTTGTTCCGTCAACGTGCACGTGACTTGGGATTCAGGCGGGGCGCCCGGTTGGATCGCGCCTCGCTATTTGAGCAGTTCCGGTTTCGATACGGAGACAAACTTTTAAATGACCTTGGCCTGAAAGGGGCGGGTGGCCCTCCCTCGTTTGTGCACTCTCTATCAGAAGGGGCAAAACAGGCTGGAGTGCTGCGGGTTGCATATCTGATTGACTTCCTTTGGGAAAGCTTTGAGCAGTTCGAGGAAAGCGTTTCCGCGTTCGCATTAGCGGGCGAAGAAACGAAGTGTCGCTTGCGGTCGCCAAGAGGTCAAGCATACTCATCGGAAAAATTGGAGTCGGCAACCGCTCGCGTCCGAGAGTATGTGCGAGGGAACCCGGATGCGACGCGAAGCCAACTTCTCGCAAAGTGCAGCTATGCGGCTTGCTATTTGATGCTACATGACCGGAAAACGTACGAGGCCGTTGCACCACCAAGTCGCAGGCGCACTGGTTACGCCGCTGGCCGATCAAGTCGAATGGCTCAACTAGACGACGTTCTGGCGGAGTACGTACAGATGAGGTGCGAGACATTGCGATCCGGTCCGGAGCAGGAGTGGCGCAGGTTATCTGTACGGACATTGCTATTAGGTCATCCCGCGGAACGTACGTTTTATACGTTAAAAAGTGATCTGCCAAAAACGAGCGCGTTAATAACCGGCATACAGAATGATCCGCGTTGGACAGGAAAATAAGGGTGCTATGGAATCATCGAAGTCTTATTTTATTTAATAAGGAGTGAGAATTAAAAATAATATGAGAAGACTGAAAATAAATTATGTTTATCCGTTTTGTAAATTACTTGGCTTCAATCGCGATATTAAATCAATTTTATGGTTTGAAAATTGTGAGGTAGAAATGGATGAATTAAACGTGATTTTACCATGCTTGTTGGAGGACGAGACAATTATGTCTTTCATCACCCGTGCCACCTTCCTATCTGGTATCGGTTGGATTATGGATCTCTGGAGGTTATTCTGTGGCTCGCTGTCGTTTCCGCCGCTTGCGTACCCCACTGGCCTTGATAGACTCGGGCTGGCATTGGGTATGAACGGAGGAGAGGTGCTCGTCCAGAAGCACACGGGTTTGCCTGCGTATAGATTGTTTTCGAATAAACGAATTTATGCTAATTCTGTTCTGAAGATGAGGGACCAAAGCAGCTTGCGGCAGGGTATTGCAACAGCATTTTCCAAAGATGGAAATCGATACGCTGCCCGGTATTGCAAATTATGTGCGATAGATGATTTTCGAAAGTTCGGGACTTCTTATTTTCGGAGATTTCACTGTCTTCCCGGAGTATTGGCATGTGATGTTCACGAATGCTCGCTTACGGCGGGTTGCGGTCGTTGTGCGTGGACCAGCGGCAAATCGCATCGATCATGGCTTCCCTCTATCGACTGCGTTTGCGGGGGACTAACTGTACCTTGTCTACCTCGGAGAACGAATATTGAACCCTATATCCGTATAGCGAAAATGATCCGATCTTTTATTTTGGTTTCGGATTTTGATGTAATTACCCGGGAAATTGTGGGGGAGGCGTATAAAAGTAAACTTCTGAGTCTTGGAATCGAAAATGGAGAGTGTTTAAGAAAATATGTGTGCGGTGCGTATCGCGACAGCGTACTAACTCGTCTGAATATCGGGTTGGACGGAGGTTGGTTGGAACAAATTGTAAAATGTGGAACTGTGCCAATTGGTTTGGCAAAAAATGCCATAATAATGAATTTACTTTTTGGATCTTATAAAAAATTGCAGAATTATGCAAAAAACATCGACGTTGGCATGTCGGGTGAAAAATTGACGTCCTGTAAAGAATCTATATTGATGGACATCAAAAATCATACGAATGATGGGCTCCGTGAGATACGCCGACGATTACCTGATGAATACGCCTATGTCGAGAATTTCGATAGGGCGTGGCTTGAAGAGCATCTTAGACATATATATCATGGGAGTGATTCGGTTCATTATTTTTCGAGAAGAGCAGAGATCGATATAAAATTGCTTTCGCATGTAAAAAATAAACACGCCTCTCTATGTGACGAGACACGTAGACCTGTAAAAATAACCAAGCGAAAATTACTCGATGGATTCCCAGCGTATTCGATGATTTCGAAGAATCTTAATCTATATCCCCGCTCGGCTGCTTTTGTAAATAAAGTTTCTGAAACTCCTGAGCGGTATATGTGTAGGCTTGCCAGATATTTATGGACGTACGGCAATCCTGGGACTTCTACCATGAGCGTTTATATCAAGTTGCTCACTGGCTTGTCGGCGCCAGTCGCCGCTCGGTTGGCGCGCGGTTCCCTTCCTAGGAACGGGGAGGAGCCCCCGCAGGTTCGGCAGTTAATGCGCGACCGCCGTCGCCAGAACGCAGGTAAGCGCAGGATCTCCGCTAGCTAATGGCGGCGAGAAGGGTGGGGCCGAAATTCGGGTGTTTAATATCGTAAGGAGAATGATTCATGAAACAACCATGGATACGCGATCGGCTAATAGATGGACTGATTGAGATGGCGCATTGTCGAACCGACGAGTCCAACCCGAGGTTCAAAAACAATCCTCTCGTGACCTGTCTTCCGGGCCCTCTGTCTAGGACAGAAGCCCAGGAATTTTTGGTCGTGGAACCTGAGAAACGACCTCGTGGATTCAGCTCGCTTCCACTTGAAGTTCGAATGGAATTTGCCGGAGAGATCAAGCACGTGTTTGTGCCGGCTGTCGCGCATATTCGGGCGATCCAACGATTTGTGCAAATGTTGTCCGGGTCATATAGATATCGTAATCCGCATGATCCTGAATTCCAGCAATTTCTTTGGACAGTAGTCAGAGCAAGTTCTCCAGTCATCGCTCCTCGGATCGCGGGATCGATTGGTCCGGCAAGCGGCGGCGTCTTGATTGGTCCAACCGGTATCGGGAAATCGTCCGCCATTACTCGCGTCCCCAACGCAGGTAAACGTGGCGCTGTCCCTAAGTGATGACGACGAAAGGGCCAGGGTCGAAATTTGCGTGTTTCATATCGTAAGGAGAATGATTCATGAAACAACTGTTAAGCGAGGCGGATCTTTTGCGTGCTCCATGGATACGTGATCGGCTGATAGATGGACTGATTGAAGTAGCGCGTTATCGAACCGACGAGTTCAACCCGAGGTTCAAAAACAATCCTCTCGTGACCTGTCTTCCGGGCCCTCTGTCTAGGACAGAGGCCCAGGAATTTTTGGCTGTGGAGCCTGAGAAACGACCTCGTGGATTCAGCTTGCTTCCACTTGAAGTTCGAATGGAATTTGCCGGAGAGATCAAGCACGTGTTTGTGCCGGCTGTCGCGCATATTCGGGCGATCCAGCGATTTGTGCAAATGCTAAGGGAGTCATATAGACATCGTAATCCGCTTGATCCTGAATTCCAGCAATTTCTTTGGACAGTAGTCAGAGCAAGTTCTCCAGTCATCGCTGCTCGGATCGCGGGATCGATTGGTCCGGCAAGCGGCGGCGTTCTGATTGGTCCATCCGGCAGCGGGAAATCCTGCACTATTGCTCGCGGGCGTGTCTATATACGCCAATGTGCAAGAATCCACATGGAATTCGGTGGTAAGCCATGCATATGGCCACAGATTCCCATTCTTTACGTTAGCGCAGCTGGAAGAACGTCGCCTAGGCAACTCGCCGTAGCGATCGCGGCCGAAGTGGATTCCATGCTTCCATCTCACTTCGAAGATATGATCAAGAAAAATTCGGATCATGTTCTGCAGCTCTCGAAGATTTTGAGTTCGAATCTTGTTGGATTCGTCTTTATCGACGACTGCCAACTTTGGAGTCGCGTCGACCAGCGATTGCGCGACGGGATGTTAGGTTTAATCGTTGGTACGATGGAAACGTCGGGCGTTCCGTTTATGTGCTCCGGTACCATTCTTCTGCAGGATGTGCTGCAAAGGCACCGGTCGCAATCCGAGAAACTGTTCGCACAAGGGACGCTGGAAATACCGCCGGTCAGGAACGGGCAGGAAATTCACGATATCTGCGAAAAAATGTGGCAGCGTCAGGTTACACCTTGGCAAATTGAAATGCCTTCGTGGTTCCCGTTAGAGGTATATCGCCGTACCGCTGGTCTGCGCCGCTATATAGCCGAATTTCTTGAACCGCTGTTCGCGCAGATTGCGGAGGACAATTTGCGAAAGATTTCGGAGAAATACGTGCGCGATTTCGCTGACCGAGAGCTGGCCGGGATCGCCCCCGGCGTGGAAATCATGCATTGTGCATATAAAGGGCAGGGTGTATCAATAGAGCTGTTGAAAAAGTACGAAGAATATATTGATACTGATAAATATCGACTTGCGGTGCTTAGGCGTAATGCGCGGCTAGCGCACATCTCAGAGAGGCGCGCAAATAAAGAAATTGCGAAGCGAAAAATAGCTAAATAAAATTCCGAGGCGACGTCGTAGTAATCTAGGTTTGATGGATAAAAATCGATCAAGGGCGTAGCAGGGTGTGTCGGCAATCGAGATCGAGAATGCGATAGCTCTTGTGGAGTTACCTAAATCGTTAGGATGGGGAAATTTCGAATTTTCCTCCGGGAGGTAGCTTTATGATGCACGATTTGGAATTCCCCTGTGTCAACCTTCCGGATGACCCGCTCGGAATACCTCACGGAGCTGATTATGTTCCAGTGATTCAGGCAGGTGTAAATTCTACCTATACGCTGGACTACCTGTTTAACAGTAGGAAGAACGGGCGAACTTGTGATTGTCTCGGTATGGGTGAAAAAGGAATGGCTTGTCTTCTCGAGATTTCGCCATTTGTTCTAGCGTACCGCTGCCAGTATCCGCTGTTGTTGCAGCCGGCACGTGTCGCCTTGGACGAGTACGTTTGTGGGTTGCGATCTGAAAAACCGGAGATACGGCGTCGAGATGTTTTGAGTTTGGATATCGTTGTTACTGCGACGACGCAAGGGGGGCAGCTTGACTACACAGTTCTTTCACACAAAACTGAACACGACCGGCTGAAAACAAAGGTAAAGCGCAGGCTCGCTCGCGAACGAAGAGATAGCGAAATCGTTGGTTATAATCATGTTGTCTTTTCTCGTAGCCGTGTTCTTGACGAATGTGGTAAATCTGCTAGGCAAATTAGCTTGTGGGGGAAGGGACTCGATTTCAATTCGGAATTGGCAGCAGCCCGAGATGTGGGAGAATTTTTCTATCGCGAATACGACTACGGTGCACTTGATGTATTTTTGCGTAAGCTCGCAAGGCGCCTCAATTTAGGCATCGACCAAACGTATAAATTGTTTTCTGCAGCCGTAAATTTCGGATTCATTTATATTGACCTCTCTCATCCGGTGCGAACCGCATATCCTGTTTGCTTAATTCAACCCAACGAGGCGGTGCCGCCATGGATCTCTTATTGTGGGAAGGTCAGCAGCTCTTTGGCAGCCTAAAGGGTGTCCGGGGGAAGAGGTACTATCGCACGGTGTGGGTTGATTCAAAGAATGATACGGTTTTCATACGGCAGGTATATTCTGATGTACCGGCTAATAGCTCACTCGCAAAAAAATACTCAATCAAGGAGGTTGAGGCGCGTCTAAGATCTGGAAAATTAATTGAGCAAGAGGAAAGTATTCGACCTGCTGTTATGAGTCAGTTGCGAGATGATCCCGAAGATGAATTTAAGGCGCGTGCGACGCAAGCGTATAGACAACGGTTACTGGGTAATTTAATTACAGCAGAGGGACGCAGCAGGTTCTACAGTGACATTCACGAGCGCTCTCGGCTGCTTCGCGAGCAGGCTAAGAGGGCGGGGGTTTCCGTTCAGCGCCTTTTGATGTTGCTCACATTCTACGAAAACTTCGGCTGCGACGTGGTCGCATTGCGGCCTTATCCGTCGGCTGAAACTCGTAAAAGGGGGGCAGTGTTGAAGAAGAGAGGTGCGAAGAATGTGTACGAAAAGGGTAACAGTAGAAGCCCGCTAAAGAACTATCCGGTTACGAGATGGGCGTTGCGCCACATACAGTGGGCAGTCTGGCATCTGGTGATTTTGTTGGGCTTTACCTATGAGGATGCACGCGTAATCATGCATCGACGCTTCTGGCACCAAGACAACGGTGCTAAGTCAGAGGGGACAAGAACGCGTTACCCTGTGAAAATGTCGAAAATGGTTACGGCCGCTCAATTTGCCGCGTATGCTCGACGATATAAAAAAAATCCGGAGAAGCTGAGGCACCTCGTTGGCGCCCGCGAGTGGCGGGACCGATACGCGGCGGGCCGGGGAACCGCCGCAGACCTCGCATTGGGCCCAGGGGATATCCTTGTCATTGATGGGACCATCGCGAAGTTTGAGATCGTCTCTTCTATCTCGCGTCGCCCGATTGGCCGTCCCACTCTTATGGTAGTAGCGGACCTTTGGACCGGGACCATTTTGTCGATCCATATAACCACGAATCCTGAAAGCGCAAATACGTACAGGTCGGTGTTATTTAGGGCTTGCACGTCGCAGGGTCGCCTGATGAAGCAATTGGGGCTTCCAGAAAATCTCTTTGACTTCAAAGTCAGACCAAATGATATTTTGGTCGATCGGGGATCAGCAAACTCGAAGAGATTTCGCCAACCATTAACATCTCCGGACGGTGCTGATATAGGGCTAATGATCGCGCCAATCGCCTGTGGTCGCGCCAAGGGAACCATAGAAAGTCTGATAAACGTTCTCACCCGGCGTCTAAGAAACCTGCCAGGCGCTTTTACGAGAGAAAGGACAGAGCTCGCAAAGGACGGCCGCCGGCGGTCGAAATTAGTTGCAAAAGTAACACGCAAAGAGTTGCTTCGTTATGCTTACGAAGCTGCAAAAGAATATAACGAGCAGTTGCTTCTTAAGCGACACTTTCCTGAGACTCGTCGGGCGAGCGAACCGAAAGCCAATCCTTCGCGCGAAGAACTTTTCAGGCACGCGGTGTCCGGCAGAAGGGGAGGGGAGAATCGTCAATTTGCCGAAACCGATGTGTATACCGCATTGCTGCCGCGCTTACGGCCGCGCAGGATGTCGAAAGAAGGCGTGAGCCATCAAGATGCGGATTTCACGAGTGAGCAGTATCGACTGGCATATGAAATAGAGATTTCAAAGTGTCTGGGAGATCCAAAAAAGCTGCCGATGATCACCCCACTTCAGGACCCCGACGATCCGACGGTGTTGTATTGGAAGCGAAGTCCAGGTGACATTGTACTTCTGGAGTGTTCTCCGACGGATGCTCAGCGTTGGCGTGGATTAGTTGTGGAGGACGTGGAACTCGATCTTGGAGTTCAGGATAGCAAAACGAAGATAAGGCACGAGAGAAAAAAAACGTTCTCGACGCCTCTGCCGGGCCATGTTGTGGATTCTTTCATAAATTCACGACATACAGTGCGCAATCGCCTGTCCTCAGGGGAGCAAGCCACGGCACGCGCAGCCGAGGGAAAGCTTGAAAAGTACGAGGCAGCCGAAAGAGCTAGATTGCACGCTGGGAAGGTGGCAGCTAGAAGTGTGAGTGGTCATGAAGGTGCCGACAGGCAGCCTGTCCAAACCGCCTCGCGTGATACTCAAACGAGTGCCGAGGATCGCGAAGTCGAGCAGCAGGTTCGCGCCGCACGAGATCAAGCGAAACGAGACCTCCGTGAAGGGATGGCTAAGATCATTAGCGGACGCGGTTCCTAACCGGTCGACCCCGCTTTGATTTTGTCAAAACTGACGTTTCGCAGTCGTCTCAACGTTAGGGGGTTAAAAACTTGACTTGGCGATCGAGATGTTCAAATGATCGAAGACGATTGGGGTACCCTCCAAAAGGTTGTTCGGCAATATGCTGCAGTGCCGTAAGCGCTTCTAACGCTATTTTTTTAACGGGCTTATTTGTAGACCCACAGGCGGGGATCGGCATCGGCGTCGAGCTCGTGACGATCGGCACGTATATCTCGGAGCTGGTGCCCAAGCAGATTCGCGGCCGCGCTTTCGCGTGCGAGCAGGCTGTCGGTTTTACGGCGGTGCCGGTGGTCGCGTTTCTGTCCTATCTGCTGGTGCCGCGCACGCTGTTCGGACTCGACGGCTGGCGCTGGGTGGTGCTGATCGGCGCGCACGGTGCGCTGTTCGTGTGGTGGATCCGGCGCGCGTTGCCGGAAAGCCCGCGTTGGCTCGCGCAACAAGGGCGTCTCGCCGAAGCCGAGCGCGTGATGAATGAACTGGAAGCGAAAGTGCGCAGCGAATACGGCCGCGAACTGCCGCCGCCCGCACCGCCCGTGCCGGTTGCGCCGCGCGGCCGCTTCCGCGATATGTGGGTGCCGCCGTACCGCCGCCGCACGCTGATGATGACGATCTTCAATATCTTCCAGACAGTCGGCTTCTACGGCTTCGCGAACTGGGTGCCGACGCTGCTGATCAAGCAGGGCATAACGATCACCACGAGCCTGATGTACTCGAGCGTCATTGCGCTGGCCGCCCCAATCGGTCCGGTGATCGGCCTCTTTATCGGCGACCGCTTCGAGCGCAAGACGGTGATCGTGACGATGGCGGCCGTGAATATCGTGTGCGGTCTGTGGTTCAGCCAGGCGTCCGGCGCGGTGTTGCTGGTGAGCCTCGGCGTGTGTCTGACGCTCGCGGGCAATATCATTTCGTACAGCTACCATGCGTATCAAACCGAGCTTTTTCCGACCAGCATCCGTGCACGCGCGGTGGGCTTTGTCTACTCGTGGAGCCGTTTTTCGGCGATTTTCACAGCGTTTCTGATTGCGGCGGTGCTGAAGCACTTCGGCACGACCGGCGTGTTCGTGTTTATCGCCGGTGCGATGCTGGTCGTCATGCTGGCGATCGGTTTGATGGGACCGCGGACGAAGGGCATTGAACTGGAGAAAATCTCTCAGTAGCCCACGGACTCTGAGTGGTGCCGAAAGCTGTCGACCCCGTGCGGCCCGCAAAGAAGCTAGTCAGAGCGCGCGTTTCGAAGAGCCCGGGCTATCTCTGCCACGAGCTGATGCTGTTGATACGGTTTGCGCAGCCTTGGGATGTCCAGGCTCGCCCCCTGTGGCAGATCGGCGTAGCCTGTGGCGAGGAGAATCGGAAGGTTCGGTCGCAACTCGCGTGCAGCGATGGCCAACTGCACTCCGGTCATCTTTGGCATCGAGTAGTCGGTAATGAGGAGATCCACTTTCTGCCCGTTCTTCAGTACTTCGAGTGCCTTTGCGCCGGAGTCCGCTTCAATGACCTCGTGCCCCATGTCCTCAAGCAGGTACGCCGTGCTTGTGGCAATCAAGGCGTCGTCATCGACGACGAGGATGGTGGCATGTATGGAATCGATAGGATTGCCTTGAGGCTTAGGTTCTGTCAGCCGTGGCGCAATCGGCTCCTGTGAAGTAACCGGCAGCCATAACGATGCCCGGGTGCCACGCCCCAATTCACTTTCGAGCCGTAGCGAGCCGTTCAATTGCAGCGCCAGTCCGTGAATCATCGACAGGCCCAGTCCGGTGCCCTTGCCGAGTTCCTTGGTCGTAAAGAAAGGCTCCGTCGCCTTGGCGAGCGTTGCGGCGTCCATGCCTTTTCCCGTGTCGCTAACGGTAAGGCACAGATAGTCACCGGCTGTAAGTTCATCTCGCCCCGGCGAATTAGCCACGTCAACGCTAATTGATAATGTCCCCCCGTCCGGCATCGCGTCGCGGGCGTTGACGACAAGATTGAGCAACGCGAGCTCGATCTGGTTAGCGTCCACCAAGGTAAGCGGCAACGTATCGGGTAGGTCGAGCTTGAGTTCTATCTGCGACCCGATCGACCGTTCCAGCAAGTCAGTGATCCCGCGAATCAGATGGGAGAGATGCGTCGGTTCAATCTTGAGGTCCTGTTGCCTTGCGAAAGCCAGAAGACGTTGCGTCAGGGCGGCACCCCGTTGCGCTCCCTTAAGGGCGCCGTCGATCAAACGCCCCGTCTTCGGATCGTCCGGAATCTGCTTGCGCAACAGTTCAAGATTGCCCATCACCGCCATCAGCAGGTTGTTGAAGTCGTGGGCCACACCTCCGGTTATCTGGCCAATCATTTCCATCTTCTGACCCTGGCGCAGAAGTTCTTCTGTGCGCTCGCGTTGCCGGATCTCATCCAGGACAACCTGATGGGCACGTTCGAGTTCCGCGGTCCGCTCGGCAACTTTCGTTTCAAGCGTCTCATTGACACGGCGCAGGCTGTCTTCGGTGGTTTTGCGCGCGGTGACATCGGATGCCACGCCGACAAGCCGCATACCATTCCGTGATCCGTCGCGTACCAGGCGGGCGCGAAGTTCAGCCCAATGCAGGGTTGCATCGGGCCAGACGGTGCGGCATTCAATCGTGAAATCGCAGGCTGTTGCGTAGCTCTCGCTCACGGCGTTCCGCATCCGGTCACGATCGTCGGGATGGACGCTCGCGACGAGTTGCCCATATGAGAAATCCGCGTACGGCACACGTCCGAAGACTGCCTTGCAGGTGGCCGACGTAATGAGGCCGGAGGTCGACAGATCCAGCTCCCAGGAACCCAGTTGGCCAGCCGTGAGCGCGGTGTGCAGGCGCGCCTCGCCCTCATGCAACTCTTCAATGCGGGAGCGGGCCTCGAACTGTCGAAACCGGCCGCGCAATGCGGTGCCTACCACGCTAATAAATGTCGTCGGGTGAAACGGACGCTCGAGAAAGGTCACGTTCCCGAGCATCGTCGATAGCTCGGCGAGTTGCCCATCTCCATCCGGCGTGCCGCGACGCTGGGTCAGCACGATAAACGGGAAGTCTGACCATGCGGGTTGCGCCGCTACCCAGGCCGCTAGCGCACGGAGGTCACCACCGCGGAGCGCTTCTTCGGTGACGACCGCGCAACTGATCTCGTCGCTCAGCATGGCAGAGAAACGCACGAGGTCCGGGCACACAATCGCTTCCGCTCTCGCTTCGCGCAGAAGGGCAAGCGCCACGGAGGCGTCCCGCCCTGCCGGCGTGAACACTAATGCCGGGCAGAGGGTGCGGTCAGTGGGGTTCATTGCCGGCCGCACCCGGGGTCAGCAGCGGTCCGGTAGTGCCGACAAAAGTCGGCACGCCGCGCAGCACCCCCTGAAAATCGTCCAGAGGTGCGCCAAGGATCAGGCCGCTCTGGCCGATGCGAAACTCCCGGATGGATTCTTCGTGGTGACCGGTGCGTTTCTTGATGATGGAGACCGCGCGCCGCACCCGTCCCAAGGCCTCGAAATAACGCAGCAGGATGACTGTATCCGCGAGATAAGTCACATCCACCGGCGCCTTCATATCGCCGACCAGGCCGTGCTGCGCCACGGTCAGAAAAGTGGTCGCGCCTTGCCTGTTCAGATATTGGAGCAACTCATGAATATGCAGCACCAGCGCGTTTTCCTGGGGCATCGCAGCCTGGTAGCCGTTCAGGCTGTCGATGGCCACGGTCTTTGCCTGCGCATGGTCGACGCGCTCGCGTACGCGATGAGCGAACTCGCCAGGAGACAGTTCCGCGGCATCAACCTGCTCGATAAGCAGTTTGCCCGCGTCGCGCATGGCTTCCAGATCAAAACCCATTGCGAGGGTTCGGTCAAACAGCAGTCCGAGTTCCTCGTCAAAGACGAATAGCGCCGCTTTCTCGCCTCGTGCGATCGCTGCGGCAATAAACTGGAGCACGAAGGTGCTCTTGCCTGTACCAGCTGGACCAAGAACCAGCGTGCTGGACCCTTGCTCCACACCACCGCCAAGGAGCGCGTCCAGTTCGGCGACGCCGCTGGCTATCTGCCGGCGCTCGAACTTCGTCCGATGTTCTGACGCGACGAGGCGCGGGAACACTGAAATGCCGCCCTTCTTGATCGAGAAGTCGTGATATCCGCCACGAATCGCGTGGCCGCGGTACTTCGCGACTCTGAGCCTGCGCCGCTCGGCCCCATAGTCGGGCGCGAGCTCCTCAAGCTTGATGACACCGTGGGCGACGCTATGAACGGTTTTATCCGCAGCGTCCGAGGTCAGATCATCCAGCAACAGGACTGTCGCACCATGGCGCGAAAAGTAATGCTTGAACGCGAGAACCTGGCGGCGATATCGCAAAGAGCTTTGAGCGAGCAGACGTATTTCCGACAAACTGTCGAGGACTACGCGCTTTGGCTTCACCCGCTCGAAAGCGCCCAGAATCAGCCTGGTGGTCTCACCGAGTTCGAGGTCTGAGGAATACAACAGGCTTTGCTGCTGGTCGGCGTCAAGCAGGCTTTCCGGCGGCACGACCTCGAACACCTCGATTTTGTCGTTGAGACGCCAGCCGTGAGAAGCCGCACCGCTGCGCAACTCCTGTTCTGTTTCGGACAAGGTGATGTAAAGACCTTGCTCGCCGGTCTCCGCGCCCGCCAGCAGGAAACGCAGAGCGATAGTGGTTTTCCCGGTCCCAGGTTCGCCTTCGAGAAGGAAAAGATTTCCTTGAGTCAGGCCGCCGCTCAGAACGTCGTCCAATCCCGGCACGCCGGTTGGGGCCATGGGTCTCGTACCTGTGATGCCTGTCTCAGCGTCCATTGAGCGCTCCCAGTTCCTTCATGATTTTGTGGGGAAGAGTGCGTCTTGGGATTCGGAGCAGAGCGTCCGCCAGTGAAACGCGAGCTCGCTGGAGGTCGTACTCGCACTGAATACGCAACCAGAAGATAGGGGGTAACCCGGCGAGCACCCCAAGGCGCGTGGCCATCTCCGGGGTGATCGCAGTGCTGCCGTCGAGGATCCGATGCAACGTTTGGCGCGAAATTCCGAGATCGCGAGCGGCCTGGCTCACCGAAAGCGTCAAGCCGGGTAAAACATGGTCGCGCAGGAAGGTGCCCGGGTGGGGTGTTTCGACGAGTCTTGAAGACCCTTTAGCGGCCGCCGCTTTCATATCGCGCTGTCAACTCCCGTGTGACACTCGGTCCAGAGTATCACAGGATGTTCTGCCGTAAGCGCGCGCTATTTATGCGTCACGGCTCCCCATGAGACTACGGCCTCGTGTCGACGGACATTTCGCCCTGCCTATGCCAGAGCTTCTGCTCTGAGAGCGGGGCGCCCACGTATCGGTGTGGCGCGATCCCCTGATTGCGTCGCTGTCCGGTTTGACCCACGGTCGCAAACGATCCTGCCTACGCAAGCGGTGCCCCGGCCCAGACTCCCGAAGCGGACTACACTTCCGTTAACAAGGCCAAAGCGGCCTGCAGGCCACGGTGACCGGAGGAGACAGCATGGACCTGTTCATGTCGATGGAGGCGTTCGTACGAGCCGCGGAAGCGCAGAGCTTCGCTGGCGCCGCGCGCCAGCTGGGTGTCGCCAAATCGGTGGTGACCTCGCGGGTCAAGCAGCTCGAAGACCATTTCGGCGTGCCGCTGTTTCATCGTTCGACGCGGGCAGTGCGCCTGTCGGAGCTCGGCGAGACGTACTACCGCGAATGCGCCGAACTGGTCAACAAGGTCCACGATCTGTCCGGACGCTCGCGCGGCGATCCGCAGGCGCTCGCCGGCACGCTCAATATCCACGTTCTGCCGGGTTTCGCGCTTGGCCATTTTTCGCAAACGCTGATCGAATTCCGCGCCGCTTACCCACGCGTCGAGTTCGTCGTGACCGTCAACGACCGGGTGATCGATCCGGTGCAGGAAGGCTTCGACCTGGCCTTGCAGATCTATCCGCCGGCGTCGAATCTGCTGGTGGAGCGGCGTCTGTTTCCCGTGCGTGGCGTGCTGTGCGCCGCGCCCGGTTATCTGAAGGAAGAGCCGGTGATCGAGACGCCGCTCGACCTGCTGCGGCACGATTTCGCCCGTTATTCGTACTATCCTTGGGGCGACAAGTGGCCGCTGATGCGCGGCAGCGAGTGCTTCGAAATCGCACTGAATCCCGTGCTCAAAACCAATAGCGTGCACCTGCTGCTCGAGTTCGCGCGGGCCGGTGCGGGCGTCGTCTATCTGCCGACCATGGTCGCCGCGGCCGATCTGCTCGAGCGGCGCCTTGAACGGGTGCTGCCGGAGTACGCAGCGCCGCCGCTGTGGCTGTCGGCGGTCTATCCCGCCTCACACCGCTCGACCACCAAGGTCAAGGCTTTCGTCGACTTCCTGCGCACCCGCTATCTGCGCGAACCGCAGTGGGACAGGGCGCTCGGCATCACGCCGCCGGACGACGAGACCAAAAGCGTCGGCGAGGAGCTGGCCGAGGACTGAGAACCCCCCGCAGGGCTCTCGGGGTTCGCCACCAGGTAGTTTCCCTGGCGCGATTTTGAAGCACCCAGGGTTCGCGTTTCCCGACCCTCAGAACATTGCTGTTGCGCCTGCCGCAACTTAATCTTCAATCCAGGCAACGCATTCGTGGATTCGTAGATTAACTGGAGGCAGACATGCAACAGACCTGGTTCGGCAGCCTGGACAATTTCCGCAAAGGCTCCATCGAAATCATCAAGGGCAAACCGGAGCATTACGCGATGTCGAACGTGTTCGACGTAGCGAGCCGTGCAGCGCCCTACGAGAAAATCGTCGTCGGCAAGAATCTCAAGTACGTGATCGAGACACTGCGCGCGGAAGGCTCATCGCCGTGGTTCGCTGCGTCGCACGATGAATTCGCGGTCGTGCTCGACGGCGAGATCGACGTCTATTTCATCAAACCGTCGGACGGACCGCTGGTCGACGCGCAGACCGAAGGCAGCGTGCGGCTCGACGGCCAGCCGTCGGGCCAGTCGATGGGTTTTGTGCGGCTGCGCCGCGGCCATCAGGCGCTGCTGCCCGCGGGCGCCGCATATCGCTTCGAAGCGAAGACGAAGGGCGTGCTGCTGGTGCAGACGATCCTCGGACGTTATTCGGTCGAGAAGTGGGCCGACATCTGCATCCACTGATTCCCTCTACACGATCGATCTTCTCCTGGAGCCCATCATGGACAAAAGCACCCTGCAAAACGTCACCGCGAGCGAGGCCGACGCGGTGTCCGGTTATCGCACGTTCCGCCTCGGTGATTTCGAATTCAGCCGCGATGCTTATTTCGCTACCGTCAAATGGCCGGCCAAAGGCGAGACCCGCTCGCACCAGATGCATGCCGACGACTTCCTGCGCGCGATGATGCGCGACGTGGCCTGGGGCTTCTTCTACGGCTGGGTCAATTTCGACGAAGTGATCGGCACGCGCAATCACTACGGCAAGGTCGACATGTACGCCGGTGCGTACAACGCGAGCTTCAAGGAAGCGGGTATCGATCACGCGCAGCAGTTCGATACGCCGCTCATCATGGCGACCTTCAAGGCCATTCTGAGGGACTGGGTCAACGAAGGCTTCGACCCGTTCGCCGCACCCGAAGAAACCGGCTCCGCGTTCGGCACGAAACATGGCGACAACATCGCCGCGATCGAGCGCACGCGGATCGCCACCAAGCGTATGCCGGGTCTCGAAGGCGATTCGCCGTTGCGCGACGACTTGCCGGTCAACCGCCAGTTTGCGGACGTCGGCCAGGACGAACCGGAGATTCACGCGGAGCCCGGCTTTGAAGGCGCACTGCATGCGTTCAGTCTCTTCAAGTACCTGTCGCGCTCGGACGTGACGTGGAATCCGTCGGTTACGTCGGTCTGCCAGCAGAGCCTGTTCTGCCCGACCACCGAGGAATTCGTGCTGCCGGTGTTTCATGGCAACGACCGTGTGGAGTGGTTCCTGCAACTGTCCGACCAGATCATCTGGGACGTCGCCGACAAGGACAGCGGCGAGCCGCGCGCACGCATCACGATGAACGCGGGCGATATCGCCGCCATGCCGGCTGACATCCGCCACAAGGGCTATTCGCAGAAGCGCTCGATGCTGCTGGTGTGGGAGAACGCCACGCCCGATCTGCCCAGGCGCTACGAAAGCGGCGAACTGCCGCCGTATCCGATCCAGATGTAACGCCCCGGCATTCCCTCCGATCGTCGATCGA
Organism: Paraburkholderia phytofirmans OLGA172; assembly: GCF_001634365.1. NCBI lineage: Bacteria > Pseudomonadati > Pseudomonadota > Betaproteobacteria > Burkholderiales > Burkholderiaceae > Paraburkholderia > Paraburkholderia phytofirmans. Next base: position 2,026,882 of record NZ_CP014579.1, on the reverse strand, counting down.
ACGGCGCCAGACCGCTGGCGCCGCGGGGAATGTCACGCCCCGCTTTTACTTGCATAGGACTGACATGCAAACGCAACTCTTCATCGGCGGCCGCTTCGTGCCGGCTGCAAACGGCGAGACCCTCGCTTCCCTCAATCCGCACGACAACTCGGTGATTGCCGACGTCGCGATGGCCGGACCCGCCGATGTCGATCGCGCCGTGGCGGCGGCGAAAGCGGCGTTTCCGAAGTGGAGCAATCTCGCCGCGATGGAGCGGGGGCGCTTGCTGCTCAAGCTAGCCGACGCAATCGAGGCGAACGCCGACGCGCTGGCACGTCTCGAATCGCTCGACACCGGCCACCCGATTCGCGACACGCGCAATCTCGACGTGCCGCGCACGGCGGCTACGTTCCGCTATTTCGGCGGCATGGCCGACAAGTTCGAGGGCTCGGTGATTCCGGTCGAGCAGGGCTTTCTCAACTACATGACGCGCGAGCCGGTCGGCATTGTCGGACAGGTGGTGCCGTGGAATTTTCCGCTGATGTTCACGAGCTGGAAGATGGCGCCCGCGCTCGCCGCAGGCAACTGCGTGATCATGAAACCCGCCGAACTCACGCCGTTGTCGAGTCTCGCCATCGCGGAACTGATGGCCGAAGTTGGATTTCCGGACGGTGTCGTCAATATCCTGCCGGGCCTGGGTCATGTCGCCGGCCAGTACATTGCCGAGCATCCGGAGATCAGCAAGGTCGCCTTTACCGGCTCGACTGCGATCGGGCGCAAGATCGTGCAGGCGTCGAGCGGCAATCTGAAGAAGGTACAGCTCGAACTCGGCGGCAAGGGCGCGAACATCGTATTCGGCGACGCGAATATCGATGCCGTCGTGCAAGGCTCCGCATTCGCGATCTTCCATAACCAGGGGCAGGCTTGCATTGCCGGCTCGCGGATGATCGTCCACGAATCGATCGCTGACGAAGTGCTCGAGAAGTTCACCGCGTTGAGCCGCACGATCCGGATCGGCAATCCGCTCGATCCACTGACCGAAATGGGCCCGCTCACCTCGCGTCAGCATCGCGACCGCGTGCTGTCGTTCGTCGACGTCGCACGCGAACAGGGTGGCCGCGTGCTGGCTGGCGGCAAGGCGCCGGACGATGCCGCGCTGGCGAATGGCTGCTATGTCGAGCCGACCATCGTTGAAGCAAAGCCGGAACATCGGGTATCGCAGGAAGAGGTGTTCGGTCCGTTCATGACCGTCACCACATTCCGCACGGACGAAGAAGCGCTCGCGATTGCGAACGGCACCGAGTACGGTCTCGGCGCGGGTCTCTGGACCCGCGACCTGCAACGCGCGCATCTCGTGGCACGTGAGATTCGTGCTGGCATGGTGTGGATCAACTGCTACAAGCGCGTAAGCCCCGCGTCCCCGTTCGGCGGTGTCGGCGCGAGCGGCTATGGCCGCGAGATGGGTTTCGAAGCGATGCGCGAATACACGCAGCCCAAGTCGGTCTGGGTCAACGTGGATGCGCAGATTCCCCCTTACTACCCGCGCTGAACCACCATGGAACCGTTTATCTATAACGGCCTGCCGTCCCGCGTGATCTTCGGCGCGGGCAGTCTCGACCAGCTCGATCGCGAGATCGGTTTGCTCGGCGCAACGCGGGCGATCGTGCTGTCCACGCCGCAACAGCGCGCCCAGGCCGAAGCGCTGGCTGCAAGCCTTGGCTCGCGGGCCGCGGGCGTCTATGCCGAAGCCGTGATGCACGTGCCGATCGAAACCGCTCGCGCGGCCCGCGACTTTGCCACGCAGGTCGGCGCCGATTGCGCGATCGCGATAGGCGGTGGCTCGACAACCGGACTCGGCAAGGCGATCGCGCTCGAAACCTCGTTGCCGATCATCGCGATTCCGACCACCTATGCCGGCTCCGAAATGACGCCGATATACGGCCTGACCGAAGACGGCGTCAAAAAGACCGGCCGTGATCTGCGTGTGCTGCCGAAGACGGTGATCTACGACCCGTCATTGACCACCTCGCTGCCGCCCGCGTTATCGCTGACGAGCGGCATCAACGCAATCGCGCACGCGGCGGAAGGGCTTTACGCGCAGGACACGAACCCGATCGTCGCGCTGATGGCGGAAGACGGGATCCGCGCGCTCGGCCAGGGCCTGCCTCGCGTGATGCAGCAGCCGGACGATCTCGCTGCACGTGGCGAGTGCCTGTATGGCGCATGGCTGTGCGGCGCGGTACTCGGCAGCGTCGGCATGGCGCTGCACCACAAGCTGTGCCATACGCTCGGCGGCACGTTCAATCTGCCGCATGCGCAGACGCACACGATCGTGTTGCCGCACGTGCTTGCCTATAACCGCGCGGCCGCACCCGAGGCGATGAAGCGCATTGCTCGCGCGCTGCATGCCGACGACGCCGCGCAAGGCGTTTTCGATCTGGCACGCGATCACGGCGCGCCGACCGCACTGAAAGACATCGGTGTGAGCGCAACCGATCTCGACGTCGCGCTCGATCTCGCGCTGAAAAATCCGTACTGGAATCCGCGGCCAGTCGAACGAACGCCGCTACGCACGCTGCTGGAAGCTGCCTTCGAAGGCAGACGGCCGGATTAGCGCGAACGACCCCACTCATACAAAAAAATTCAGGAGACGATCATGGACGCACATTCCTTCGATGCCAAACGCCGCCGCTTCGTCACGCTCGCAGCGGGCGGCGCTGCCGTCGCCGATCGTCACGTTCGGATTGTCGATCGTGATCCAGAACGTGTTGCAACAGGTGTTCTCCGCGGATCCGCGTTCGGTCGCCACCGGCAGCTTCGAGTCGCAGAGCATCACGCTTGTCGAAGCGCCGTCGACTCCCCACCGTGCATGAGGTCGGCCATGAACGCGGCGAATCCCGAACCTCTGGCGGTCTTCCTGTGCGCGCTCGACGACATTCCTGACGGCGGTGCGCTTGAAATTCCGGCTCAGCAAAGCGGCGCGCCAGGCATCGTCGTTGTGCGCCGCGGCGACGACGCATGGGCCTACCGCAACGTATGCCCGCACTTTTCGATTCCGCTCAATTACGAACCGAATACTTTCTGGGCCTACGACGCGGAATTGCTGATGTGCGCGCATCACAGCGCGATGTTCCGCTTCGAAGACGGTCAGTGCATCGACGGCCCATGCGAGGGCGCGGCGCTCACGCGTGTTGCGATCCGTATCGAGCAGCGAAAGATATTCAATGACGAGTGAAGAAGACGGGCATGAAGGAGACGAAATCGAAGCGCACCACCGGTTACGTCGAAGCGATTTATCAGCGCGCGGGGGGCGATGCGGAGGTGACGCGGGCGTGGATCAACGGCTTGTTGCAGCCGGACGGCGCGGCGAGCAACCGGTCGCAGACGCTCGCGCGCATTGGTTTGCGCACGAGTTTTTGAGCGGGAAGCCATTCGTGCGCAATCGGTTGCGTAACTCGCGAATGTCTGAATCGCCCTGCCTGACTGGGTAATCAGGGTTAACTATGGCATCTTTAGGCTTTGACATCGGCAAATTTGCAATTTATTATGCAAACGATTGCACTGATGGAGATGCCCCGTGGAAGATTCAAACCATCTGAAGAACATCGTCGACGACGCCGCTTCGATCACCGCGGTTGTCAAGGCGGCCATGAGCCAGACTGACAATCCCCGGCTCAAGGAGCTCCTCGACGCGCTGGTGGAGCATGGCCACGCGTTCCTGAAGCAGGTCAAGCTGACTGATGAGGAATTCGAGAAGGGCCTTGATTTCGTGAGGGCGGTCGGCCTGGCTTGCAACGACAAGCACAACGAGGTCGTTCTGCTCGCCGACGTGCTGGGTCTTTCAACCCTGGTTACGTTGCTGAACAACTCGGACGCAAGCGGTCGCACACCGGGCGCCCTGCTGGGGCCGTTCTACCGGGGTGATTCGCCGCAATACGCGAATGGTGAAAGCATCGCATGCGAGAACTCGCCCGGCTCCCCGCTCATCGTGAGCGGACGCGTGCTCAACACCAAAGGCGAGCCTGTTGCCAACGCCAAAGTCGACGTCTGGCAGGCCTCGCCAGTCGGCTTGTACGAAAACCAGGATTCGAGTCAGCCCGACAAGAACCTGCGCGGTCACTTCTACACCGACAGCGAAGGGCGGTTCACCTGCAAGAGCGTGCGCCCCGCCGGCTATCCTGTGCCCACTGACGGGCCGGTAGGCGTGCTGCTTGAACAGCAGAATCGCCACCCGTTCCGGCCAGCGCATCTGCACTTCGTGATCATCGCGCAAGGCTACGCAACGCTGGTCTCGCAAGTGTTCGCCGATGACTCGGAGCATCTGAATTCCGACGTCGTGTTCGGTGTCAACCGCCGTCTCGTCGGCACGTTCCAGCGCCACGATTCCAGCACGGGTCCGAGGCAGGACATAGACAGGCTGTACTACACGCTCGACTACGACTTCGTTCTTGCCGAAGGAACGCCGACCTACCCAACTCCCCCCATCAAGTAAAGAAGAGGTCTCACGTGTCGAACACACTTTCAGGGAAGGTTGCGGTCATCCTCGGCGGAACCGGCGGTATCGGCGCTGCTGCGGCTCACCGTCTTGGGCAAGCCGGCGCCCGCGTCGTGGTGGTCGGTCAGCGTGACCTCGCCAAAGCGCAGCGGGTAGCCGACGATCTGCCGGGTGAGGGCCATACCGCGGCGCTCGCTGCCATTACCGAGAGCGAGAGCCTGAACGCGCTGGCCGGGTTGGTGCGCGACCGGTATGGCCGCGCCGATATTCTCGTGAACACGGCGGGTTTCACCCAGCCCGTCAAGCATTCCGACCTGAATGCGCTCACCGACGAATTGATCGATGAGATTCTGAAGGTCAACTGGCGCGGGCAATTCGCGGCCATCCGCGCTTTCCGCGAACTGCTCGATGCGTCGGGGGACGGCCTGGTCGTCAACGTTTCCTCGATTTCCGGCACCACGGGCAATGGCAGCAACATCGCCTACTGCGCGGCCAAAGCCGGGCTTGATGTGATGGCGGCCTCGCTTGGCCGTGCGCTTGCACCTCGCATTCGTGTCCTGAACGTGTCCCCGGGGGTGGTCGACACCTCGTTCGTTCCGGGGCGTGGCGATGACTTCAACGACAAGGTCGCGGCCACCACGCCGCTAGGCCGCATCGCGACGCCGGACGATATCGCGGCGGCCATCGAGGCCTGTGCCACACATCTGAAATTCAGCACCGGGGTGACCATCGTCGTCGACGGTGGCCGTCGCCTGAACTAGTTGCAGCGAGGCCCACCATGCATTCCCGCAAGACCATCATCACCTGTGCTGTAACAGGCAATATCACCAAACCGGAGCAGCACCCGGGGCTGCCGATCACCCCCGGGCAGATTGCGACCGCCTCGCTCGATGCGGCACGCGCCGGTGCGGCCGCCGTTCACATCCACGTGCGCGATCCCGAGACGGGGCGGCCCTCGATGGAGGTGGCGCTTTACCGGGAAGTCATCGAGCGCATCCGCGCGGTGAATGCCGACCTCATCATTAATCTCACCACAGGCCCGGGCGGCCGCTTCATCCCGAGCGACGACGACCCCAGGGTCGCGGCGCCAGGCACCACCTTGCTGCCACCGGAAAGGCGCGTCGAGCACATTCTCGAACTCAAGCCGGACATCTGCAGCCTCGACCTGAATACGATGAACTCCGGCGGCGACGTTGTCATCAATACACCTAAGAATGTCACGCGCATGGCTAACGTCATCCGCGAGGCGGGTGTCAAGCCTGAACTTGAGATTTTCGACTCCGGCGACTTGCACCTCGCGTTGGACCTGATCAAGGAGGGCGTTCTCGACGGGCCGGGGCTTTGGACCCTGGTGATGGGCGTCAAATACGGCTTCTCGGCCAGTCCGGAAACGCTTCTCTACGCGCGTAACCTGCTACCCCGTCAGGCCGTCTGGTCGGCCTTCGGTGTCGGCCGTTCCGAATTCCCGATCGTCGCCCAGGCATGGCTGGCGGGCGGCCATGTCCGGGTCGGACTTGAAGACAACATTTACATCGCCAAAGGCGTGCTCGCCGAAAGCAATGCGGAGCTGGTCACGCGTGCGCGCGACATCGTGCATTCGCTGGGCGGCGAACTGGCGAGCAGCCAGGAGGCGCGCGAGCTGCTGGGGCTGAAACGATGAGCGCGCTTCAGGACGCGTCGGTATTTGGCGCGCCACAGGTGGATCCGAGCGTCTACATCGGCCATGGCACGACACTAGTCGGCGACGTGAGCATCGGCCGCCAGTCGTCCGTTTGGTACAACTGCGTGCTGCGCGGCGACGTCCAGAAAATTGTGGTCGGCATGCGCACGAACATCCAGGACGGCACGGTCATCCACGGCACGACCAACGGTCTGCCAGTGATCATCGGGGATGACGTGACCGTTGGCCATGGCGCGATTTTGCACGCCTGCACCATAGAAAACATGGGGTTTGTCGGGTTCGGGGCGCGCGTACTCGATGGGGCCGTCGTCAGGTCGGGCGGCATGCTGGCCGCAGGGGCGGTCCTCACGCCGCGCAAGGTGGTAGGGGCGGGTGAGTTGTGGGCGGGAAACCCGGCGCGGCTGTTGCGCACGCTGAGTGATGAAGAATTCGAGGGCATGGCAGCGTCAGCTGTCCGCTACGCGACACTTGCCGAGCGTTATAAAACCGCTCGACCTGTCATCTTGACCTTTTAGGAAATCAAACAATGAAAACAGTTCGTGTATTGGAAAAGAGCGCCGACATCGAGTCGCTCGATCTGCAGATTGGCGCGCAAGATGCGCCGGACGTCGACTTTGCCGAGTGTCTCGTGCGCGTGGTGAGCGCCGCGGTGAATCCGAGCGACGTGAAGGCGGTGCTGGGCTTCATGCCGCATGCGGTCTGGCCGCGCACGCCGGGCCGGGATTACGCCGGCGTTGTTGTCGAGGGGCCGCAGGAGATGCTCGGCAAGGAAGTGTGGGGCAGCGGCGGCGAACTGGGTATCCGGCGCGACGGCACGCATGCCGGCTATCTCGCTGTGCCCGTGGGCAGTGTGCGCGCCAAGCCGGCCAATCTGAGCATGGAGGAGGCGGGCGCGATCGGCGTCCCCTTCGTGACCGCTTTCGAAGGACTGCAACGAGCGGGCGGCGTGAAGGAGAGCGACGTCGTCCTCGTGCTGGGCGCAAACGGGAAGGTGGGGCAGGCAGCGATCCAGCTTGCGACCCAGGCCGGGGCGAAGGTGTTGGGTGTCGAGCGCACGAATGAACCGTACATCGGCCATGCGAACGCCGACGTCACCATGATCGACGCCTCGTCGCAAAACCTCGACGAGGTGGTGCGTCAATTGACTGACGGCCACGGCGCGGACATCGTGTACAACACGGTTGGCAGTCCATACTTCGAAAAAGCCAACAAGGCCATGGCGGTGCGAGGGACGCAGATTTTCATCTCTACCATCGAACGTCCGGTGCCATTTGACATCTTCACGTTCTATCGGGGGCAGCACACCTATGTCGGCATCGATACGCTCGCGCTCGACAGCACGGAAGGCGCGCTCATTCTCGACGCGTTGCTGCCGGAATTCGAACGTGGCACGTTAAAGCCGTTTCCGATCGTTGAGGATTTTGTCTTCGATCTCTCCGACGCGGCGCTCGCGTATCAGGCCGTTTTCCGCGGCGCGGCTAACCGGGTTCTGCTCAAGCCATGAACGTAACCCGCTTCGAAGAGGCGCCGGAATATTTTCCGCCCAACCACTTTTCAATGCGGTGCGTCCGGCTTCAAGGCCATGAAGCCGGACCGGCGGAATCGCTGTGGCTAGGCGTTTCGGCGATCGAGCCGGGCGGCTACACCACATCGGATGCGTCGCCCGTTGAAAAACATTATGTGGTGCTGGAAGGTGAGGTCGTCGTGGTGACCGATGAAGGTGAGGCTATTCTCACGGCCTTCGATTCGTGCCGCATTGCACCGGGAGAACGGCGCGCATTGCACAACCGTTCCCGCAGCCCGGCGAAGATTCTGCTGGCGATGCCGTTTCTGCGGCCTGAGCAATGCTGATACGGCGACGGCAGCGATGACCGCCCGCATGCTTTCCATGGCGGCCCGCAAAGGTTGCGCATGATGCATTCCAGCTGTGTTGCGACAGATATGCGGCTTGGCGCGGGTGAACAGCGGCATGCCCAGGCCGCCGCTGCCGGCTGCTTTCTCTATGTGCGGCAAGGCGGCGCATGGATAACGGCGGGCCGGCGCGCGTACTGTGTGACCCAAGGCAATGGCATCTGGCTTCCGCAGGCTGTCACCTATTGCGTCCTGGCCGTGTACAAAGCCGATATTTGCGCGCTGCGAATCGATACCGTCCCGAGTGCCGATTTTGTACCGGCGGCGCGCGTTCTGAATTGCTCCGACGTATTGATCGCGATTTTCTCGGCGACGCAACGATCGACTATCGAACGCTCATATGCAGCGGTCGTGGCCCTGTTAGCCGACGAGCTGCGCGCGGTGCCTGAAACCGCGGGGCATTTTGCTGTCCGCATGCCGTCATCCGGAAGCCGTGTCGCGGCGCTATGCGAGGCGCTGCTCATGCATCCAACCAGGGATATGGCGCTCAAGGACGCGGCAAACCGGGCGGCAGTCAGCTGCCGCACCTTGAGCCGGATTTTTACCAGGGAACTGGGCGCCAGTGTCGGCCGATGGCGCCGGGAGGTGCAGATAGGGGCGGCGATGTGCGCCCTTGTACATGGGATTTCCGTGGCGGAGACGGCCCGTGTTCTTGGCTTCACATCGAGCGCGTTTTCGACGCTCTTTAAATTGCGGATCGGCCATTCACCACGCGAGTGGCTCGCGCTTCAGTGCATCCGCTCACCTGAACGAAGCGCTTCAGGCTGAACCTGAGCGCTTCTATGCTCACTCGGCAGAAGCGGGCGCGGTTTTCGATGTTCTCGTTCGCAACGGCGTGTTGCGCGGCGCGGCGGTCGAGCCGCGCACCATCAGTTCGGGGGGGAGCGTAATGCGGTGTGGGGCCGCGCCGGGTGCGGCAATCATCCCGAGCAGCAGTCTGGCGGCCTGGCGGCCCATTTCCCGGTGCTGGATGCGCAGCGAGGTGAGCGGCGGATGGAGCATGTCGAGAAGCGGCATGTCGTTGTGGCCGATGAGCGAAATATCGTTTGGGCACGTCAGATGTTGTGCTGCAAACACGTCATAGCACCCCAGCGCGATCAGGTCATTCGCGGCAATGATCGCAGTCACGCTTTTGTGCTCTTTCAGCAGCTGGTCGCAGGCCACCCGGCCCGCTTCCCGCGTGAATTCGGCGGCTTCGAGGATGACTGTCCCGCTCAGGCGATGCTGCTGCGTCGCCATCTGGAAGCCCTGGATTCGCGAGAGGCCGGTTGCGAGGCGCTCAGGGCCGGCGAGATGCGCAATCCGCTTGTGCCCTAGCTCCACCAGGTGATCGACCGCAAGCCTCATGGAGAGGAAGTCGTCGTTAATCACTTCCGGCACCTGTCCGCCTTCCTCCGCGCGATTCACCAGCACGACGGGTATGCCGTCGAGAATGCAGCGGCGCACCAGGGGGTCGTGACGGGCCGCGGTTGCGAGGACCAGGCCGTCCACCTGGCGCTCGAGCATCTGCTCAAGCATGCGTTCCTGGTCTTTCAACGTGCCGACGGTGTTGGCGATCAGGACGCCATAGCCAACGGCTGCGAGTTCTTCTTCGATGCCACAGACAATTGGCGGGAATACCGGGTTCTCGATATCGGGCAGGCACACCCCGACCACCCTCGACTGGCCCCCGCGAAGCGCCGACGCGAGCTTGTTCTGACGGTAGCCCAGCGATTTCGCGGACGCCAGCACCCGGCGGACGACTTCGTCTCCGATCAGGTGACGGGTTGCAGGATTGAGGGCGCGCGAGACCGTCGACGCGTTGACAGATGCATGCAGCGCGACTTCGCGAATCGTGACGCGGCTCGTTGCCCGGGATTCTGATGTTTTGGCCATGGAAGTCATTGTATAGGTGCAAAGGGTTGCTCTCAATGTTGCAGGTACAAACCCTATGTGCTGGGCGTCATAAATGAATTGACAAGTGTATCTATCGGGATAGTATATGCATACGTTTGCATAAAGATTGTTGCATAGTAAAAAGGTAAAAACTGCATTCGTGACACAGTAAAAGATTACTAATTGATTTGCTTTAAAGCAAACGATTGCATTGATTGTGCGCAAGATTGAATGTGCTTCCCGGGATGCATTCCTGCAACCGGGCTGGCGTACCGGGCACTCGCTTGAGGGCCGCCGAAAAACAGTTAAACGGAGACGACCTTGAAACTGACGACAAAACTCACGAGCCGACTGGCGAAAAAACGCATTCTCATCACCTGTGCGTTCGCACTGGGCATGGCCGCGGGACCCAACGCGTTTGCAACAGGCGAGACCGTTGCGGCCTTTTACAAGAATCAGGTCGATCCGCATTTCGCGCTCGTCCACGCCGGCGTGGACGCAGCAGCGAAGGATCTCGGCGTTTCGGTAACCCATTACGCGCCGACGCGTCCCAATGATCTTGGCGAGCAGCTCAGCGAGCTCGAGGACGTCAGTGTCAAGAAACCCAGCGTCGTGCTGTTCATGGGCGTCAACCCTCATGGCGTCGTTCCGGAGATCGAGAAGGTCAATGCGATCGGCATCCCCATCATCAACTACAACGATCGGGTCGCAGGCGGAAAATTCGCCTCCGTCGTCGTTGCCGATGACTTCAATCTGGGGCTGGACGTCGGCCGTTATCTGCTGAAGAGCATGGGCGGGACAGGCAATGTCGTCATTCTCGAAGGTGTGAAGGGTTCCACCACGAGTGACGAACGGGTGCGCGGTTTTCACAAGGCGCTGGAGGAATTTCCGAACGTCAAGCTGCTCGCCTCCCAGCCGGCGAACTATCAGCGTTTGCAGGCGCTTCAGGTGATGGAGAACCTGATTCAGTCGAATCCGAAGATCGACGGTGTTCTGGCGGCGGCGGACGTGATGGCGATGGGGGCCATCGAGGCATTGGAGGCGGCCGGCCAGAAGCAGGTCAAGGTGGTGGGTATCGGGGGCGTGCCGGAGTCGGTCAAAGCGATCAAGGACGGCCGGCTGCTGGCGACCGCGGAATTCAACGGCTACAAGATGGGCTGCATTGCCACGATGGCTGCCGTGAAGACGGTGCGTAAGGAGCCCGTTCCGCAGACCATTCTGATCAAAGGCATCGTCATCGACAAAACGAACTATGCGCCATTCGAAGTGCCGGGCGACAAACGGCAGTGCCCGAAATGGGGCGATGTCGTGAGTAACTAACGCGCCACGCGTTCGCGCTGTCGCGCTGCCGGATATCGCTCGAACGATACGCCGGCACCGCCAGTGACTGCTCAAGCCACACAATGAAGGCAAACATGGAAACAACGATTCCGACCCTCGGCGTGCCTCTTCTGGAATTGCGCAAGATCTGCAAGAGCTTCCCGGGTGTGCGCGCCCTGACTGACGTCGACCTTCAGCTGTATGCCGGTGAAGTGCATATGCTTCTCGGGGAGAACGGCGCAGGGAAGTCGTCCTTGATGAAGGTACTGTTCGGCGCGTATCGAGCCGACTCCGGCGAGTTCTTCAGCAACGGCCAGCCGATCACAATCGAGTCGCCTGCCGACGCCAAACGACTTGGCATTGCGGTGATCTTCCAGGAGTTCTCCCTCGTACCGCATCTGAACATCGCGCAGAACATCTACCTGGGGCGTGAACCGCGCAATCGCTTTGGCCTGATCGATCATCGCAAGATGCATCTCGACGCGAGAGCCGCGCTCGAAGAACTTGGACTTGCCTACGATACCTACGCGTACGCGGCCGACCTCGGCGTTGCGCAGCAGCAGATGGTGGAGATCGCGAAGGCGCTCTCGCACCATGCCCGCGTGGTGGTCATGGACGAGCCGACGGCGGCGATTTCCGATCGCGAGGCCGAGGCGCTGTTCAGCGTCGTCAGGAAGCTGCGCGAGTCCGGTGCTGCGATTGTCTATATCTCCCATCGCATGAAGGAGGTGTTCGACCTCGGCGATCGCGTCACGGTATTGCGTGACGGCCGTCTGGTCCAGTCGATGCTGGCCACCGCGGCGACACCCGATGAACTGATCGCATTGATGGTGGGCCGGTCAGTCGGGACGGTGTACAAGCGCCAATATTTCGGCGAGCCGGGCAAGGTCGCGCTCGACGTGCGCCAGCTGACCACCACCACCGGCGTTCGCGGTGTCGACCTGCAGGTCCGGTGCGGCGAGATCGTCGGACTCTCGGGACTTGTCGGCGCCGGGCGCACGGAGGTCGTGCGGGCGGTCTTCGGCGCGGACCCGATTGAAACCGGCCAGGTCACCGTTTTTGGGGAGGCGGTGACCGGCGGTCCTCACAAAGTCGCGGCGATGGGCGTGGGGCTGATTCCTGAGAACCGGAAGCAGGAGGGGCTGGCGCTGAAGCGCTCCGTGCATGAAAACCTGCTCACTGCCAGCCTGTGGAAACTTTTCCCGAGAGGATGGTATCAAGCGGAGAAAGCAAGGAGTGCGACTAAAGCGCTCATTGATTCCTTGCGGATCGCACCTGGTGACCCCGGTAAGAGCGCTCGTGTCCTCAGCGGCGGCAATCAGCAGAAGATCGTGATTGGCAAATGGCTCAGCGCCGGCTGCAAGCTGTTCATATTTGATGAGCCGACGCGCGGCATTGATATAGGCGCAAAGACGGAAATTTTCAATCTGATCGAGAAACTGATCAAAGACGGTGCCGCCGTTCTGCTCATCAGTTCTGAATTGTCGGAGATTGTTCATGTTTGCGATCGCGCATACGTCATGCGCGAAGGCGTGGTCTCGGGTGAATTGCCCAGAGAAAGCCTGAGCGAACAGAACATTCTTCGCCTGGCGATGCACGGGAGCTAAATCATGGAAGCAACTGTTGAACGAGTCGGTGTGATACGAAAGCGGCGGCCTGTGCCGTCGATTGTCGCGGCGAGCGGCATACTCGTGGTGGCGGCGATGCTCGGTGTGCCCGGGTTTGCATCGAGTGGCAACATCGTCAACATCGGACTGCAGGTCTCGATCCTGCTCATGATTGCCATGCCGATGACGCTGGTCATTTTGAGCGAGGGGCTCGACCTCTCCGTGGGTGCGCTCCTCAGTCTCTGTGCGGTCGTTTTCGCCCAGGCTCTGGGGTTGGGGTGGGGCATCGCGCTAGCGTTATGTGCTTCAGTAGCGGTGGGGATGCTGACCGGTCTCTTCAACGGCGCACTCATCGCGAAGCTGGGGCTTCCTCCCTTTGTTGTCACACTCGGTACGCTCGGTATTGCCCACGGTGTAGCGCTCGTTCTGACGGACGGCAACGCGGTTGTCGTCGCGAACCCCAGCGTCGCTCAGCTCTACGCGTGGACCCTTCTCGGCATTCCGCTTCCGGTGATCTTTGCGCTCCTCGCGTATGCGTTCACGCATCTCCTGCTGTATCACACCCGGTTCGGCACCTATGTGTTCGCCATCGGCGGTAATCGGGATGCGTTGCTTCTCGCCGGTATCAAGGCCAAAGTCTTTCACATTGCGATCTATGTCTTCGGCGGATTGATGGTCGGATTGGCGGCATTGGTGCTGGTCGGCCGGATGAATTCTGCCGAGCCTAACTCGGCAATCGGCATGGAGTTCGATGCGATTGCGGCCGTGGTCCTCGGTGGCACGTCTTTCGAGCGTGGCGAAGGATGGTTGTTCGGCACGGTCATGGGCGTATTGACGATCGGCGTTTTGCGCAATGCGTTGAACCTCCTTGGCATTGAGTCTTCTCTTCAGGTGGTGTCCGTCGGCATGCTGGTACTCCTTGTCGTTGTCATCGATAGTGTGCGCAAGTCCAGAGTCAATGGAGCGAAAGCATGAGTATTCTGAACAACTCCCGCTTCGTATGGTCCCGCGTCAGCCAGCTGGATGTGCGTCATCATGTCCGCGAGGAAACGGCCACGCTGATCTATCGCGGCGTACTCATCGTTCTGATTGCGATGGCACTGGCTTTCGCGACGTCTGCGTTCTCCACAGCCCCCAATCTGCTCAACGTTCTGCGTCAGGCCAGCCTGATGTTCCTGCTCGCTTCCGGCCTCACGCTGGTGATCCTGTCCGGCGGCTTCGATCTCTCGATCGCGGCCAATCTTACGCTGTCGGCCTGTCTCGCGGCGGGCGTCATGAAGACCGGCGGGTCGCCGATTCTGGCCGCCGCAACCGCGCTTTCATGCAGTACGCTGATCGGCCTGCTCAATGGTCTCGCCGTGACGTTGCTGCGGCTTCCACCGTTTCTCGCCACCTACGGGATGCTGTGGGTCGTTCAGGGGCTCGCGTTCCATTACATGGGCGGTAACGAAATCTACGGCTTTCCGACGGGGTTCAGAACACTGGGCACAGGATTCCTCGGCGGCATACCGTTGCCCGTGTACATGATGGTGTTCGTGCTGGTTGGCGCGACGATCGTCACGGGAGGGCTCAATTTCGGCCGGGAAATCTATGCGATTGGCGCCAATAGCGAGGTTGCGAGGCTCTCAGGCATACCGGTGCGCCGCCGCAAAATTGCTGTTTATACGATCAGTGGCTTGATGTCCGGGATTGCCGCGCTCATCTATCTGGCGCGGGTCAACGCAGCAGATTCGGCCATGGGCGAGCCGCTTCTGCTTCCCGTTATCGCGGCCATATTGATTGGCGGCACGTCCCTGTTCGGTGGCGCGGGGAGCTTGCTGGGCACTCTGTCCGGGTGCCTCATTCTTGCGCTCGTGATCGACGGGATGAACCTCCTCAACCTCAACGCAAACTGGCAGCCACTGATCATTGGCGCCGTTCTGCTCATTGCCGTGCTCGCGGACGTGCTGGGACGGGGCAGAAAAGAGCGGATCGGCTGACTCTGCCGTTGCCGGGCGGCAAACGACCTCAGGGTTGTTTGCCGCCTGTTGTTTTGTTCGTCTTGCATACACCTTTGCCGCCGTTGCCGCTATGTCAAGTAACCGTTAGTCACGAAAACGGACTCTTTGATAAGCGGCGAGACTTCGAGGTCAAGGACTTTAAGACGATGTTCCGTATTATCTGCATAACGATCCGGTCGACACAAATGCAATCGATAGCCAGATCGGTCTGATTGAAATGCCAGGGGAAAACGTGAGTCGATAAATTCTTTGGCCAGCGAGGATCGCGTAATACAATGCAAACGATTGCATATGTATTGCAGAAGTAGGGCTTGAGGAAGGATTTGGCGTGGTGGTGGGGGGAGAGCCGGCTAAGGCGGCGACCGCGGCAATCTGGTTGTCTTGCAGGTGCGTCGTGCGTTTTTTTTAGCCTGTCTTTCCTGCCTGGACGATTCGTAGAACGAATATATAAATGCGAGCTGTGGAGTCGGAAGCGGCTGGCTGTGAATCCATTACTAAGAGCGAGTGAGGAAGACATGAAACGAAGGACGATTGCCGCAGTCATTGGCGCGGGGCTGTGCAGCGCTGGTCTGAGCTGTGCGAGCTTTGCGCAGAGTAGCATCACGATGGCGGGCAAGCTGGACGACGGTATCACGTTCGTCGACAACGATGGCGGTCACCACAATTACAGGGCCGACAGCGGCGTGCTGTTTCCCAATCTGTGGATATTGACGGGCGTAGAGGATCTGGGCGGTGGCGTCAAGACAGTGTTCAAGTTGTCGACTTTGTTCAACCTGAACAACGGCCAGCTCAATCAGCCGAATACCTTGTTTGGCCAGCAGGCATGGGTGGGTCTGCAAACCGACTACGGTACGCTGACCATGGGCAATCAGTTCGATTTCAGCGCGGATTTCTTTGGCCAGTTCAACGTGGGCGCTTCCGGCAGCGGCTACGCGATCCACCAGGGCGACTTTGACCACACCAACAATGACCGCATAAAGAACTCCATCAAGTACACGAGTCCTGTATGGGGCGGCTTCACGTTTGGCGCGATGTACGGCTTTAGCAACGTGGCGGGAAGCTTCCATGACGGCAGCGGTTGGAGTGCCGGTCTGCAGTACGCCAACGGACCTTTGACTGTGGGGGCGGCTTACACCTACCAGGCCAAGCCCACGCTGGACCCCTATGCGCAAATCGGTGTCCATTCGTTCTTCAATGTGCCTGTCGCCACTGTGTCGAACAATACCGCGACCGATCTGATGCCCGAGTTCCAGATCAGTTCTCTGGGAACGTTCGGAATCGGCGCATCGTACGCGATTGGAGACTTCACGCTCTATGGCGACTTCAGCGACACGGTTCTGAAGTACCAGGCCCAGACCTCGGTCATGCATGTCTATGAAACCGGCGCGACCTACCAGGTCACGCCTGCCACGCAGCTGGTTCTCGGTTATCAGCACACCGGCTTCCAAGGCCACACGTGGAACCAGGTGACTGCAGCGGCGCTTTATTCGCTGTCGAAACGTACCCAGGTCTACATCTCCTCGGACTACCTGAAGGCGTCATCCGGTGTGGATGCCGTTATCGGCGGAAGTTTCGCGCCCTCGCTGGCGGGTCAGCAGACTGACGTGCGAGTCGGTATCTATCACGCTTTCTAACCCCGTCCATTTCGCAGATTCGTCTGCGTTGCGATAACCGAATTGGGGAAGTGCTCCCCGCCCCAGCTGCGGCTGGACATTTTAACGACTGATTGGAGGAGTCAACACATGAAACGTACCTACCTTGGACTGGCTTTAGCGGGTACTTTGGCGGCCGGCGCTTATGCGTGGGCGAGCGACGCGGCTGAGACCGCGCCCAAATGGCTTGCGAATATTCCGGTGACGAGCGCCAAGCCGTTCGGCTTCGATATCAGCGCGTCGGCGGACGGCAAGTACTACCTTGCGGACGGGGCAAACGCCACGCTGGACGTATTCGACACGAAGACGGCCACGCTGCTCGACCAGATTAAGGCGGACTTCGCCGGCATTGGACCCAACCATGACAAATCGGGCCCGTCGGGGGTCACCCCGTTGCCGGGCACGTCGCTGGTGTACGTGGGGGACGTCAATGCGGTCAAGGTGATCGACGTCGCCACCAAAAAGCTGGTTAAGACCATTACCGTCAGCAGTTCCGGCATTCGCGCCGACGAGAGCTGTCTGGACCCTGAGCATCACGTCGTGATGTTCTCGAGTGGCGCGGAGGAACCGCCGTTTGCCACCTTCATCAATACGGATAGCCAGGAGGTGATCGGGAAACTCACGTTGAAGGACTCGACTGGTCTGGAGGCGTGTGGGTACGACCCGAAGGGCAAGAATTTCGTGTTGAACAACGACGGTACGAAAGCCAACCCGAAAGGCGAGGTCGATGTGATTCCGGTCGCGTCGGTTCTCGAAGGCAAGCCTGCCATTGCGAACGTATTCACGCTGAAGGGTTGTGAAGGTCCGACCGGTCTCGCAATGGGCCCGGGCAACGATGCCCTGATCGGATGCGATCCGGACGAAGGTGGCAAGCAGACCTCGGTGATCATCGACCGTACGAACGGCAAGACCCTGGCCGAGTTGCCGTTCGGCGGCGCGGACGAAGTCGTGTACGACCCGGTGTCCAACCGCTACTTCCTGGCCGCCGGCCACCGTTCGGCCGACAACGTCTCGCAGGTTGGCAGCAAGACGGCTAAGTTCGACCCGGCGCTCGGCATTGTCGACGCCGCTTCGCGCAGCATCGTCGCGATTGTTCCGACCACGGCGGGTGCCCACTCGGTGGCGGTGGACGGCGAGTCTCATCGTGTCTTCGTGCCGCACGGCCCGGGCCACTCGGAGCAGTTCGCAGGCGCCGGCGTAGCGGTATTCGCAACGCAGTAAGCGACCTGGTAAGCGACCCGGCAGTCGTCCGGCGCGATCGCGCGCGCCGGACGGCGAGACTTCACGGCACCACGATCCATCTATCCTCAGTCATTCAACTTCCAAAGAGACTCAATCATGGTCCAGTTTCGTGCAGTTTCAGCTGCACTCGTCGCATCGCTTGGCTTGATGCTTGTCGACGCGCCTGTGGCGATGGCTCAACAACCGGCCAGCGGGGATCAGGCGTCCGCATCCATCAGCGCCTCAACGCCAAAGCAGGTCGCCAAAGCGCAGCGTAAGGCGGCGCGCAAGGCGCGGCGGGAAAAGAAGAACGCCGAGTTGAAGGCGCTCGAAAAGAACGGCTATCGAGAGTCGGGCAATCAGGATAACTATCCGCAGAACCTCATGGACGCGGAGCGCAAGGCAGCTGCATCGAAACAGGCTGCGCCGGCGTCCGCATCGGGTCAATAACGCGACTGAGGGTGGCGCTGGGGCCGCGTCCTCAGCGATAAGCCCGATCAAAGATTATCGGACTTGTTGGTAAGCGCGCAATCTTTCTGGTTATAGCGACGCGCCCCCCCCGGCATAAGCTTCATCTATCGAGCGTTGCTCGATATGTCATGAAGGAGATCAGCTTGAAATTCTGTCGTTCAACGCCGTCAAAAAAGGCCGTACTGGCCGCACTACTTGGTTCGGCTTGCCTCGCTTTTGTGGCCAACGTTTGCGCCGCCGACACGACCGCGGCGCAACAGGCGGCGTCCCCGCTTGCCAGCTATTCGCTGAGCATGAAGCAGGCAATGAAGCTCGTTGAGATCGCAACGGCAACCGCGCAAAGCCGCCATCTTGCAATGAGTTTCGCCGTGCTCGACCCGGGCGGCCACCTCATCATGGCCGTACGCATGGACGGCGCGCCCTTTGTCAGCGTTGATTTCGCACGCGGCAAAGCCTTCGCCTCCGTTGCGCTCGGCGGTCAGTCCGGCGCGACGCTGGAGCAGCGCTTCAGGGACGATCCTTCGGAGTACAGCAATGTTTCTGGGGCAGGGTATTTCGCCCCGTTTCTGCCGGCACGGGGTGTGTTTCCTGTCTTTGCCGGCGGGCATCTCTTAGGCGCCGTTGGCGCGAGCGGTGCGCCCTCCGAGATCGATGATCAGGTCATCAAGGGTGCAATTGAAGCAATCGGTGCGACGACTGTGCGATGACACGTCGTGTCCTATAGAAACGATATCAGGAAGATATTCATGAAACGCGAAACAGAACAACGCGATGCCGTGGGTGTAACTGGCGCCACGGACGACAGGCATGCTTCGACTAGCGATGCTACCGACGCTTGCCGCCGATCGATTCTGAAACTGGGTTTCGGTGCGTTTGCGGCGGGCGCTTTGGGTTTGTCCGGCGCAGCGCGCGCGCAAAGCGGCACGTCGCAGGAGGCGGCGGTTGCGGCAGCCTCGCGCGAAGGTCAGACCATCAAACTGGTGCCGTCGCTGGACACGGTCAGGGTCGGGCAGATCGAGCCCAGCGCGCCGACGGCGGTCATGATCAAGTCGGGCGATACCGTCTGGTATGACGGTACATGGACCAATTGGGGCAATGAAGCAAAGTACGGGCTGACCTTCAAGGAGCGCGAACCGATCCGCAAGAAGTACCCGAACGGTCCCTTCTCGCTGATTGGGCCCGTTTCGATCATCGGTGCCGAAGCGGGCGATCTGGTCGAGTGCCGTATGTTGAAGATGCGGCCGATCGACTGGGGCTGGAACTCCGCGCCTCCCGGCGTCGGCGCATTGCCGCACGATTTCAAGCCTTATCTGCGCTATCTGAAATTCGACAAGGAAAGGACCGCCGCCGCGTACGTGCCCGGCGTCAATATTCCGCTGAAGCCATTCCAGGCGTATATCGCCGCGCAACCGGCCGGCGAGAAACCCATCAGTGCGAATCTGGCCGGCAATTACGGCGGCAATCTGGACTGTGCCGTGCTGGGTGTGGACACGTCGATCTTCCTGCCTGTGCAGGTGAGCGGCGCGCGGGTGTGGACGGGCGGCTCCATGGGGGCCTCGGGTGAAGGTAACGTCGATCAGACCTCGATTGAGACAGCCTTCGAAGAGATGCGTATCCAGTACATCCTGCACAAGGGCGCTGCACTGAATGTGCCGATGGCAGAGACGCCTGATCACTGGATCGGCTTCGGGTTTTCCGACTCCCTCGAGAATTCACTGGTTGCCTGCCTGCGCCAGATGATCAGCTGGCTGTCCGCCGCCACCGGCATTGCACCGGAAGATTGCTACGGCATCTATAGCGTGGCAGGCAGCTTCCGTGTGACGCAATACGCCAATCAGACCGGGACGGTCTACTCGACCATTCCGCCCAAGGGTATTCACTGCATGCTGCCCAAGCGCATTTTTACCCCCGCGCTGCAGCAGCGCATCGCAGCGTCTATACGGGCCTGAGTCCATGGTGGTGCGTCAGTTCAAGAGGCGTGTGCTCACGCCTGGCTACAGCATGTCAGCCGGGCCGCGTGCCCGCGCTAGAGTTGCAAAGGAGATGATTCGATGATTGCGAAAGACCCAAAACCGTCCATGGAAGGCGGCCTGGCCAAAACACGCCGCATGGGGCCCGTGCTGGCCCTGCTGGTGTGCTTCCTGGTGATCGTTCTGGACGGATTCAACACCACGTCGATCTCCTTTGTCGTGCCGAGGCTCGCTCATGAATGGCATCTGGCGCCGGCGCTCTTCACCACCGTTTTCGTCGCGACGAACATTGGCGCGGCGATTGGTTTCATGATTTCCGGTCCGCTCGCTCAACGTTTCGGACACCGTTGCATTGGCGTCGCGAGTGTTGTGCTGTTCGCCGGGAGCACGCTCGTGACGGCGTACGCGAGCAATATCGCCAGCTTGTCCGTCATGCGCCTTGCCGCGACCGTCGGCTTGGGCGCGGCGTTGCCGATCGCCATTACGGCGGCGGCCGGCATCATTGGCGCGAAGCATAAGGTGGCGGCTTCCTTGCTCGTTACGACCGGCATGTCCGTGGGCGCGGTCGCTGGCGGCATGACCGGTGGTCCTCTGATGAGTCACTTCGGCTGGCAATCCATCTTTGTGACCGGCGGTGTCCTGCCTTTCCTGCTGGTTGTCGCGTTCTTTCGCATCCTCCCCGCGCGCAGCCCGGTGGTCGCGAATGCCGCCGCCGTGCGTGCGTCAAACCCGCTTAAGGCGCTGTTCGAAAATGGTCTGGGCGCCTATACGTGCCTGCTGTGGCTGTTTTCATTCCTGATCTTCATGGACGTCTATGCGTTGCTGTTCTGGGTGCCGACGCTGCTGGTCGACTTCGGCTTCTCCGCGGACCATGCGTCCGTCGGCATGGCGGCCTTCAGTATCGGTGGCCTGAGTGGCAACGTCCTGATGACGCTGGCTGTCACGATGATGACGCTTGCTGGCAGGCTCAGGGTGAAATCGGCGCTGGTTGTGGGCTTGTTGCTGGTGATTATCAGCGTCGGCAGCCTTAGCCAGGTAGCGGTGACGCCGGCCATCGTGCTGCTGTGCATCGGTGTGATCGGTGCCGGGCTGGTCAACGGCATCATGGGCCAAACCGCGCTCGCAGTCGCCTTCTATCCGCCGGAGATTCGTGCAACCGGAGTGGGCTGGGGGCATGCGATCGGGCGGGTCGGTTCCTTCGTTGGGCCGGCGATTGGCGGAGGCTTGCTGTCGCTCGGTTGGCCGGTGCGCGAGATTCTCCTCACCTCCGTTGCGCCGGCTGGCGCCGCGATCCTCGTACTCGGCGCCCTGTCGCTGGTCGGTCGCAGAGCGGTGCAAAAGTTTCCCGATAGCGCCGTGGCGGAGAACTGAGACTCGCCACGTCACGCTTGCTCACTGACACATCGTCAATTGGACTCACGAACGCTCGAAAACGCCAGCGCGCTGCTGGCGCCAACGAGGCACATGGGACCGCGCGCCTACATTCAGACTGCGCATCCAGCTTCTTAATCCAACGCAAAGACATTTTCGATCATGAAGATTATTGCTTACGCCGACGGTGGCCGCATCGCACTCGGTATCGTCACCAGCCCGACTCATTTCGTTGCCGTCTCCGACATTGCGCCGGACCTGCCGTCCAGCCTCATTTCAATCCTGGAGCAGGAGGATGGGCTAACGCGCCTGCAACAAGCAGCACACGGACGGCAAGGCGATCGGGCCCTCGCCGACGTCACACTTAAGCCCTTCCTGGACCGCCCGAACGCGATGTGGGCCCTGGCGTTGAACTTCAAAAGCCATATCGCGGAAACGGGACTGCAAACGTCGATGGAGTATCCGCACCTTTTCATGCGTACGGCTGCGTCTTATGTCGGCGCCGGCGAACCGATTCTGGCGCCGCTCGAATCCGTGGCGCGCGCGTTCGACTATGAGGGCGAACTGGGTGTCGTCATCGGCGCGCCTGGACGTTATATTCCGGTGGAGCGAGCGCTGGAACATGTGGCGGGTTACACCTGCCTCAACGAAGGATCGGTTCGCGAGTTCCAGATGCACAATCGCCAATTCGGCCTCGGCAAGAATTTCGAGGCATCCGGGTCCTATGGGCCGTGGCTGATGACCCCAGACGAATTTGGCGATCCTGCCAGTCACACGATCAAGACTCGCGTCAACGGTGTCGTTCGTCAGAGCGCACCGCTCGACGATATGCTGTTGAGCGTTGCGCAAGTGATCAGCTATCTGAGTCAGGGTTATCGTTTGCGGCCTGGCGACCTGATTGCGATGGGCACGCCGGGTGCGTTGAAGCCTCAGCCGGATGATCTCGAAGGCAACGACCTCTCGCGTCAATACGGTCCCTTTCCGACACCGGGTCTGGTGCATATGCGGGCGGGAGACTGGGTCGAGGTGGAGATCGACGGACTGGGCGTGCTCGGCAATCGCGTAGCCACCGATACGGCCATTAGTGAAAGCGGTCACGCAGTAGCGAAGTCCGCGGCCTGATTGCAGTTACGGCAATCCTTGCTTTCAGGTGGTGTGGGGTCATTCGAGGCCCCACATCCCCGCTCAGCCGTGCTGATTGGCCAGCGTCACCGAATGCCTGCGAAACTCACTGGGTGGCACACCCATGTGTTGTGCGAAGAAACGGGTGAAGTGGCTGTGCTCTTCGAACCCCAGTTCTTCGGCTACATTGGAAAGCGGCTTATCACTAGCTCCAAGCAGCTGGATCGCATGAGACATGCGGACCCAATCGATATAGTGCTGCGGCGAAATGCCCATGCATAGCCGGAATTGCTGGAAGAATCTCGACCTGGACAGGCCGACTTGAGCCGCGACCTGAGCGACGGTGGGATTCGTCACCGACGCATGCTTGATGAAATCCACCGCTTTGCGGATGCGAAAATCGATCGGCCGGCCTGACGGGATGATGCCGGCCGTCAAAGCCGGATCGGCAAAATCCCGACCGAGTGCGGTCACCAGATCCGCAAGAATGGGCATGCAATCGTCGTCCTGGGCGACCAGGTGGTTGGTGATCGCCGCGGCGATACGATCCACGTGATGCCGCACGTCCGGCGTGACGACAACTCCAGCCTTCGGGAAGATGCTCGCGGTGCCGTTTTCAGCAAGTTTCAATTGCTGGCGCAGCCAGGGGGCTTCGATGACGAGGGAAAGGATCAGGGAAGGTTCGTCGTCGCTGCAGCTTTTCGAGTGTTCGATCCACGGATTCAGGCAGATTGCCCGCTCCGCTGTCAGCGCGCAATCGTCTGCGCCGATGCGGAAATTACAGTTGCTTCCGCCAAGATTGAAAAGGAACTGGTATTGGGCGTGAGCGTGAGCGACAAGCGGACGGCTAATCAAGTTCACCGTTGCTCGCCCGAAACTTCCTTGCAAAATCCAGACGGGCTTGTCTCCATCAATTGGTACTGTCGTCATACCCAACATTTCTCCACGTGGAACGAGGCAGTGCATTGCGCTTTGCCGGATTCCATGAATACAAAAAAGACGCTTCGGTAAGCGGCGAGATCTTGCGGCGAGCCAGTCGATTGAACATTCGCGTAGGCGCTACTTAATCAAAAGTAAGGAGTGCAGTCAATGGGTAGAAACCTGCGCTGACATGAAAGGAAGTTTATAAAGTCAGGACGATTTGACAAGCAATCGGCGCTTTTGGTCAGGTGTTCCGGCGCAGCTCGGCTTATATTGAATCCACCGTGTTATTCGAAAGTAGGGATCGGCATGCCGTTTTTTGAACGAGAAGGGATACGCTTCGCATACGATGAGTTCGGCCCTTCCGGGGCGCCCGTCGTTGTCTTTAGCCATGGTTTTCTGATGGACGGCGACATGTTCCAGCCGAACATTGCGGACCTCCAGAGCGAGTTCCGCTGCGTCGTTTGGGACCAGCGCGGTTTCGGGGCAACGGGAACCACGACCCGGCCCTTTAGCTACTGGGACTCCGCGCAGGATCTGATTGCCTTGCTCGATCATCTGGAGGTTGCCTCGGCTTCGCTTGTGGGCATGTCTCAAGGCGGCTTTATATCGATGCGCGCGGCCTTGCTGGAGCCGGATCGCTTTCGGGCGATCGCCCTGATATCGACACGCAGCGATGTCGATTCCGACGCAGTCAAGCAGTCTTTCGAAGAACTGAAAGCGGAATGGGCACGCAATGGGGCGAAAAATGTCGCGCAGAATCTGTCGGCGTTTCTGTTCGGCCCCGAGTACGCGGCATCGGCGTGGATCCGGAAATGGTTGAACGCTAGCGCGGATCACTTCGAACATCCGGTCAATGCCCTTGTCTCCAGGGACGACATCACGCCGCGCCTTGGCGAGATTACCCATACGTCGATCGTATTCCATGGACGCGACGACGCCGCCATCAGCCCTGACTGCGCAGAGGCGCTCGCCGCCCAGTTGCCGAACTGCAAAGATCTCATCCTGGTGGACCGGGCGGGACACACGCCGAATTTGACGCATGCCGATATGGTGAATCCGCCGTTACGGGATTTCCTGCTTCGCTATGCGCGCTAAGTAGAGACACCCGCTCCTCGATTTCACTTGCTGCCCGGCACGCCCGGACTGTTGTCCTGTGGCGCCTGAACCGGTGTATTTTGATCCGAGCCGCCCTGGTTCGCGCCGGGCGGTTGATAGCGGGTGTGTTCGTGGTCGTGATTCACATGCATATGCTCACTGGCAAAAGCCGGCGTAAAAAGGGACATGCTTAAAACCACAACCGCAAAAAACGCAGTGACTTTCATGATGATCCTCTCCGCTTGATCTGAAGCGCGTCGGTTTAACGCTCTATCCATTCTAGTCACGGTGAGAATCAGTGGAAACCCGTGGGTGGCTCGATCTGAGCGATCGCACGTACATTATTCGTTTTATGGACAACAACTTGGCCCTATCGTCGTTATTGGCGTAACCTCGTCGGCACGCACGGCGAAAAAGCGTTTCATGAAGCATGGTCGAGCGGCCCAGGCTCGGACCATTTTTCAATAACGTTGGATATGAGCCTGCATCCTCGCAATTGTTCGAAGGGGAATGGGGCGTTGCCATCGGCACATGACCTGAGCGGATCGCTGTTTCCCAGACATCGTGGTCTGGGATCCACGCTTGACATGTTGAGGCCGGAAATGATTCAGATCGGCAAACTGCAGTTTTTTATCGAACAGCGGGAGCTAAGGCGCGATGGCGCCCCCCTGCACATCGGCTCCCGTGCTCTCGACATTCTCGAACTGTTGGTCAACGCAAAGGGTTCACTCGTCTCCAAAGACCAGATCATGCGCGCTGTCTGGCCGGATACAGTCGTCGAAGAAAACAATCTGCAGGTCCATATCGTCGCGTTGCGCAAGGCTCTGGGTGAAGACCGCGAACTGATCAGGACGATACCCGGCCGAGGCTATCGGCTCCTGTTTGCAGAGGGAACGCAGAACGCGGAGCCGCACTGTGAGCCGCGCAGTCCCCCGGATGAAACCGCTATTGCTTTGCCCGTGCGCGATTTTGCGGTGCCGTCGAGTGCTTCGGTATTGATCGGCCGGCAGGACGACGTACTGGAGGTGACAGCCGCGCTCGAGCGCTCACAGATTGTCACGCTGGTGGGTGCTGGCGGAATTGGCAAGACCCGGCTGGCTGCGGAGGTGGCGAAGGGTCTGGCCGCAAAGTTTCCCGGCGGCATCGTATTTGTCCCGCTTGCGGCCGTGACCGATGCGCGATTCGTGCTGGACGCGCTCGCGACCGCGTTGGGCATGAAGCTGTCGGCAGGCCGCCTGTCGCTCGCGCATATCGCGGACGAAATGCAAGGCAGGCACGCGCTGATTGTTCTGGACAATTGCGAACATGTGATCGAAGCAGCAGCCGAAGCGGCCGTGGTGCTGGAAGGCGCAAGCGGCACCGTGCGTATCCTTGCGACCAGTCGCGAGGCGCTGAGAGTGCAGAACGAAGTGCTGTATCAGGTTCCCGCACTGCAGGTGCCCGACCAGCAGAGCCTGACTGACGAGGTTCTTCAGACCAGCGGGGTCCAGTTGTTTCTTGCGCGCGCTCATGCGCTCGATCCTCGTTTCTCTTCTGACGAGCGCAGCATTTTCCTGACCGGTCAGGTTTGCCGGTGTCTTGACGGCATCCCGCTGGCGATCGAACTGGCTGCCGCCCGCGCGGCCGTACTGGGCATCGACGTGTTGGCGGATCATCTCGGCGACCGCTTCCGGATCCTCACCGGCGGCTGCCGGACTGCGCTGCCGCGGCATCAGACGCTGAAGGCGACGATGGACTGGAGCTACCGGCTGCTCGATGACAAAGAGCGGACGATCCTGCGTTACCTGGGTGTGTTTGTGAACGGCTTCACGTTCGATGCAGTGAACCATGTCATTGCGGACAATCACTGGACGCCTGTCGAAATCATGGACGCACTGGGCGGACTGGTGAGCAAGTCGATGGTGATCCTGGAGTGCTGCGGATCGCTGCCGAGATTTCGTCTGCTGGAAACGACGCGCGCCTACGCGCTGCAACAACTGACCGACAACGGCGAGCGCAAGCGTGCCGCGCTGGCGCACGCCACCTATTTCTGCGAGCTGTTTGACCGCGTACGCAAGCACTGGGCCGAGCGGCCCGTGTCGGACTCGCTCGCGGATTTCTGTCACGAACTGGGCAATTTGCGCACAGCGCTGGACTGGGCGTTTTCGCCGTCAGGCGAACGCTCCGTTGGGATCGAGCTTTCAGCGGTGGCCGTGCCGTATCTGTTCGAGCTCTCGCTGGTCGAGGAGTGTTGCGAACGGGCGCGGCAGGCACTGGACGCGGCACAGGACGAGACGGCGTACGCCGTCTCGCCGATGACGAGACTGAGGCTCGGCGTCGCGCTTGCGTCGGGTCTCGTCTATACCGTCGGACCCACGAAGGATACGCATGACAGGTGGTCCGATGTATTGTCGCTGGCGATCGCCGTCGGCGATGCGCACTTCGAATCCCGAGCCGTGTGGGGGCTCTGGAATGCGCACCAGTACGGTGGTGAAGCGCACGAGGCACTGCTGCTTGCCCGCCGCTTCAATGCGCTTGCACAGCAGCACGGCGATACGACCAATAGGGTGATCGGGCGCCGTATTGAAGGAATCGCGCTGCATTACGCGGGAGAACAGGCCGCGGCCCGCGAGCAGCTTGAAGGAATGCTTAACACTTATGTGCCTGCCGTGCACCGCTGGAACGCACTCGGTTTCCGGATCGATCATGGCATTGTCGCGCGCGCGACACTGGCGCGGGTCCTGTGGGTTCAAGGGGAAACTGAGCGGGCATTGCGGCTGGCTGAGATTGCCGCCGAGGCGGCTCAGGACTACGCACATGAGATGGTGACGTGTTATGTGCTGGTCGAAGCGCTCGTGCCGATCGCGCTCATGATGGGCGAACGCGATATCGCGGCCCGAGCACTCGCGATGCTGCGGGACATTGCTTCCCGCGTGGGGTTTTCGATCTGGCTGAGTGCCTGTTCCTGTTACGAGGAGTATCTGTTTTCCGTCGTGCCCGGTGAGCATCGGCAACGGCTTGCCCTGTTTCGTTTAGCGATCGACAAACTGCACGAGACGGGTTTTCTGGCGCCTTTGACGTTCCTTCTTTGCCGCTTCGCACAGGCACAGGCGGACTACGGACGTTTTGACGAGGCGATGACGGCGATCAACGAGGCGTTGCGGCATTGCGAGCGGACCGGGGAGCGTTGGTACTACGCGGAGATTTGCCGGGTCAAGGGTGCGATCGTCCAGATGACAGGCGGGGGCGGCGATGCAGGGACGTGGTTTCTGGCCGGCTTGGAATCGGCCAGCCGACAAGGCGCGGGGGCGCTCGAGGTACGCGCCGCGAGCAGCCTCGCGAACTGGCTTGCCATGCAGGGCCGGCGAGCCGAAGCCCTGTCGCTTCTTTCGCCTGTGTGCACGCGCTTTCCCGAGCATCGGGGTTGGGGCGACGTGCACGACGCGCACGAACTTTTGCGCTCGCTGAAGGCGCCCACCCTGGCTGATGACAGCCAGCCTTTGACCGGTCCGAACGTCGCCGGCTATTGCAATTAGGAAGTGGGTGTTGTCGGCGAGCGGTTCGTTGCCACTAGCCGACGGCGCCACCTCTTGCTGCCTGCATCACGGATGCTGCGCGGCGGCACCGGAGGTGTCGGCCGCCTCCTGCCAGCCGCCACCCAGCGCTTTGTAAAGCGCCACGAGCGCAAGCGCCGTATCACGATCGCTTTGCGCCAGTTTGTCGTCGGCGGCGTACAGCGAGCGTTCGGCGTCCAGCACCGACAGGAAGTCATTGAGCCCTTGCCGGTAGAGCCGCGTCGCGATAGACACCGCCTCCCGGTCGGCGGCGACCTCGGCAGCCAGCCGCTCATGCCGCACTTGTGACTGCGCGTACGACACGAGCGCAGTCTCGACATCGCGCAATGCCCCTAGAACAGTCCGCTGATACACCGCCGTGGCCTCAGCAGTCCGCGCTTCTTCGGCGCGCATTTCGAAGCGGACCTTACCCGCATCGAAGATGAGCCAGCTGATGTTCGGACCGATCGAGAAATAGCGGCTCGGCGTGGTGAGAAACGTCGACGCGTTCAGGCTCTCCAGGCCCGCCACGCCAGTCAGCGAGAAGTGCGGATAGAGATCGGCCTGAGCGACGCCGATACGGGCGTTCGCGGCGGCAATCCGGTGGTCGGCCGCACGGATATCCGGCCGGCGGCGCAGAAGGTCGGACGGAAGGCCGACAGGCACGTCCGCCACGGCCAACGGAATCGCCTGCGGCGTATCCAGTTGGGCCAGCAGCTGTTCCGGCGGATGCCCAATCAGCGCGCCAATGCGATAAATGGATGCGCGTTCGTCCGCCTCGAATGTCGGGATGGCGGCTTCAGTATCGGAGACTTGAGCCTGCGCGCGCAGGACATCGAGACGCGAGGCGAGGCCGGCGTCGAACTGCGAGCGGGTTAGCGACAGCGAGTCCTGCTGGATGGACAAATTGCTGCGCGCGACGGCGAGTTGCCGCTGCACGCCGCGTAACTCGATGTAGTTGCGCGCAACCTCCGCGAGCAGCGTCAGCTCGACATCGCCGAGGTCCGCGACGGCGGCCTGATACGACGCGTCAGCCGCCTCGACGCCGCGACGCTTGCCGCCGAACACGTCGATCTCCCACGAAGCATCGAACCCCGCCTGCCATAGATTGCCGTTCGCGCCCGGACCGAGGCCGCCGGGCGGTACGCCGACCGGCACGTTTGCGCTGCCATGCGTGCGATCGTATTTCGCGCCGACGTCGACGGTAGGATATTGGTCTGCTCCGGCGATGCCACGCAAGGCGCGCGCTTCGCGTATGCGCGCCTCGGCAACGGCGAGCTCGGGCGCGGATTGCAGCGCGTCTGCCATCAGCGAATCGAGCGTGGCGTCGCCAAAGCCTTTCCACCAGGCGTCGTCCGAGGGTTGCGGTGCTTTCGCCGCGCCGCTTGCCGCGCCGGTTTGTTCGGTAAAGCTCGCCGGCATCGCTGGCTTGGGCGGCACATAGTCGGGGCCCACGGTGCAAGCCGCGAGGAGTCCAGCCGATGCAGTCACGCTAGCGGCAAGGCTGACGACAGAAGTGAAACGGCGCCGCAGGCCATGCTGGAGGCTCGCCGGCTGCGCCGCCGCTAGTTCCCGAAGCCGAGCCATGCCGGGCGCTCCCTGACGAAGATTTCCGTTTCGACAGACATGCCCGGCGAGATCAATTTAAGCGCTTGCCCAGGGTTGTCGAGTTCGATTTTCACCGGCACGCGCTGCACCACCTTCACGAAATTGCCGGTTGCGTTTTCCGGCGGCAGAAGCGCGAAGTGCGAGCCGGTCCCGCGCTGGATGCTGTCGACGTGGCCGCGCAGCCGCAAGTCCGGAAACGCGTCGACGCGGATCGTGACGTGCTGGCCCGGCCTAACATGGGTCAATTGCGTTTCCTTGTAGTTCGCGATCACATAGAGTTTGTCCGGGACCACTGACAATAGCGTTTGTCCGGGCTGCACAAAGTTGCCCTGTTCGACGCTCTTGTTGGCGACGCTGCCGGACTCGGTCGCGTAGATCTTCGTGTACGAGAGGTTGAGCGTCGCCTGCGCGAGCAGGGCTTGCGCCTGAGCGACCGAAGCCTCCGCCGTTTTCACCTGGGCGCGGGCAAGCGTCGCCTGCGCCTGCAATGCGTCGACCTTGACCTGGGCCGAGGTCACGGAAGCCCGCGTGCCGTCGGCGGCCGCCTTGCCCTCATCGACGCGCTCCGATGACACGGCGCGCACATCGGAGACGGATTGCAGCCGCGCCAGATTGGCGACGGCCAGTTTCGCATTGGCGCGGGCAACGTCAAGTTCCGCCCTTTGCTGGCCGATATTGGCGTCGGCCACCGCGACCTGATTGCGCGCCTCCTCCAGCTTGCCAACGGTCGCTGCGACATTGGCGCGCGCCAGATCCACCTGAACGACATAGTCGCGCGGGTCGAGTTCGACGAGGAGATCGCCGGCTGTGACCTTGCTGTTGTCGTTGACATGAAGAGTTTGCACATAAGCCGGGACCTTCGGAATGACCGAGACCAGATGCGCGTCGACATAGGCGTCGTCGGTCTCTGTCTCGTACAGGCCTGGCACCAGAAAATACGCGGCGATCGCCAGCAGGACGATCAGCGCAAGCAGGCCGAGGATCAGCCAGCGTCGATTGTCGGGCAGCGGGGGCGGTGCAGGCGCAATGGCGGAGGGCGGCGTGGTGGCCGGTTTTTGAACCGGTGGCGTTTCGCTCATCGCTGCCTCCGGCCGAGCGAATGGATCGGGTTTGGAACAGACAGGGTTTGCATGGCCGCGCTCCTTATTTTTTGGCTACCGGGGTCGGCGGAATGATGGGGACGAGGCACAGTGCGATTACGCCGACCGCCGCCATGAAGGCGAAAGCGTCCGCGTAGGCGAGCGTGGCGGCCTGGTGCGCGCCTGCTTCGGCGAGCATCCTGACTGCTGCGCGCTGGCTCTCGATTGGAGAATAACCGCCGCGCGCGACCAGCGTCGTGCTCACCGACGCGAGCCAGTCTTGCGTGACCGGATTGTCGTGGCGCAGGTGTTCGAACAGGCGCGATGAATGAAGTGTCTCGCGATGCCCGATGAGAATGGTCAGCAGCGCGACTCCGAGCGACGCGCCGAACTGCCTGAAAGTCATGTAAAGGGAGACGCCGTCGAGCAGCTTGTTCTGCTCGATCCTCGCCACCGTGCCGCTGCCCACGGCGGGCAGCAAGGGCGACAGGCAGCAGGCGTAAAGAATCAGCGGAATGACGTAGTAGTAGCCGGGGGTGTCCGTCGTCAGCAGGCGATTGAACAGGACCATCGACGCAATCAGCATGACGAGCGCGATCACGATCGTTTTGCGTTGGCCGAGTCGCGCGATAAGACCGACCATGAGCGGCCGGATGGCCGCCGCGGTCAACGCATAGACGCATAGGATCTGTCCGGTCTGAGTCGCGCTATGGGTATGGGTTGAAAGATTGCGCAGAAACTCGGGCAGAACGAACAGGCTGCCTGACAGGATCATGCCGGTGAAGACACCGATCAGCGCTGACGATAGCACGTAGCGGTCGCGCAGCAGGCCGAGCCAGAGGAGCGGCGTTCGATTCGCGGGACTCGCCTGCCAGACCACGAAGAGCAGCAGGGCCGCGCCGCTCGTCCAGGCCAGCAGGCGAATGTGAAAGGACCCGAACCAGTCGTCGATTTCACCGCGATTGAGGATGATCTGCAGCGAAATCAGCGCCGTGGCGAGGAGGACAATGCCGAGCCAGTCGGTCCGGATCACGCGGTCGGAGGCGGGGGGCGGAAGGGTCGGAAAGTAGCGGGCCAGCAGCCATATCGCGGCGGCCGCGTACAACAGGTTCGGCAGAAAGATCAGCCGCCAGTTGAAATGGTCCGTGATATAGCCGCTGACCAGGAGGCCCGCGGCGCTTGACAGATAGAGCAGCGTGGAAGCCTTCATCAACGAAGGGCTGCGCTGCGGTTTGGGCATCAGCACGTAGATGCTCGCGCGCCACCATACAACCAGGCCGGCCCCGGCCAGCCCCTGGATGGCGCGCCAGATCAGCATCGAATTCAGATCGGGGGATATCGCACAGCCTATGGAGGCGATCGCGAACGCGACAATGGTCGAGATCAGGAAGCGCTTGTAGCCATAGTGCCCGGCCATCCAGACCGAAACCGGCACGCCGAGAAACAGCGCGCAGCTATAGACGGTCAGCAGCCAGCTCGCTTCGTCCGCCGATACGCCCAGCGTGCCGGTCAGATCGGCCAGCACCAGGTTCATGCTGTCGAATGTGTAGAACTCCATCCCGGTCGCGAGACCCAGGCCCATGAGCAGAAGGCGCGTATGCGCCGGCGGCATGGTGAGCGCCGCCATGGGCGGAGGCGAAGGCGGCACCGAGGTGGGCAGGGCCGTGTCACTCATTGAGGCGCGATCCCGCGACCACGCTGGCGATGGGCGAAAACGAGCCGTGCGGCATGGGAGACTCCTGGGTGAATGGGCGCTGCCGGTACCGCAAATGACGCGCATGAGTATGTGGATGGTGGCGCAAGACGACCTTAAAAGTCCTGAAGGGAGAATAAAAACGTCCAACGGTGCCGGTGCGGCGTTGCTGCCGCCGATGTTTCGACAGCGCGGCGCCCCCGTCAGAACAACTGTTTCTGCCCGGACATCAAGGTCGTAAAGTCGTCGCGCAAGAGCGGCAGGATCGCGTCGGCGACCGGTTGCAACTGCCGTGTCAGATAGTGTTCGTAGTCGATCGCCGAGCGCAAGGTTTCGAGCGGTTCGGGGCCGGCGGTCGTCATCACATAGCTGATCCAGCCGCCGTTCTGGTATTGCAGCGGACGCCCCTGTTGCCGGTTGAACTCGTCGGCCACACGTGCCGCGCGCACGTGCGGCGGCACGTTGCGCTCGTAGTCGCCGAGCGAGCGGCGCAGCCGCTTGCGGTACACGAGCTGATCGTCCAGTTTTCCTTCCAGGGTATCGCGCACATAGTCGCGCACATAGTCCTGATACGGCTGTTGCCTGAAGATTCGCCCATAGAGTTCCTGCTGGAACTGCTGGGCGAGCGGCGTCCAATCGGTCCGCACCGTTTCGAGCCCTTTGTAGACGATCTCCTCGCTGCCGTCCTGCAAAACAGTCAGCCCGGCATAGCGTTTCTTGCTGCCTTCCTCGGCGCCGCGAATCGTCGGCATGAAGAAGCGCTTGTAGTGCCGCTCGAATTGCAACTCGAGCGCGCTCTCGAGGCCGAAACGCGCTTGCAGATTTTGCCGCCACCACGCATTGATATGCTCGACGAGCGCGCGGCCGATACGGCTCGCTTCTTCTTCGCTATGGGCGTGCTTCAGCCACACGAAAGTCGAATCCGTGTCGCCGTATATGACCTCGTAGCCTTGCGCCTCGATCAGCTCACGCGTGGTATGCATGATTTCATGACCACGCATGGTGATCGACGACGCGAGACGCGGGTCGAAGAACCGGCAGCCGGTGGATCCGAGCACGCCGTAAAAGGCGTTCATGATGATCTTCAACGCTTGCGAAAGCGGTTTGTTGTGCTCACGTTTGGCGGCTTCGCGCCCTTGCCATACCTGGCCGACGATCGACGGCAAACAATGGCGGGTGCGCGAGAAGCGTGCGCCGAGAAAGCCCGGCACCGATCGATCGTCGCCGGGATTCAGCATGCCTTCCACGAGCCCCACCGGGTCGATCAGAAATGTACGGATGATCGACGGGTACAGGCTCTTGTAGTCGAGCACCAGCACGGAATCGTAAAGGCCGGGCCGTGAATCCATCACGAAACCACCGGGGCTCGCGGCACCGGCGACGTCGCCGAGATTCGGCGCGACGTAGCCTTGCCGATGCATCCGCGGCATGTACAGATGCGTGAACGCGGCGACCGATCCGCCGCTGCGGTCCGCGGGCAGGCCGGTGACCGTCGCGCGCTCCAACAGAAACGGCAGCAACTCGGTCTTCGCAAAGATACGCGTGACCAGCTCGCAGTCTTTCAGGTTGTACTGCGCAAGGGCGGGCTTGTCTTCGTCGAAGCGGCGCTGGATTTCATCCATGCGCTGATAGGGATTGTCGATCGCCTTGCCTTCGCCCAGCACGGAACGCGCTACATATTCGAGGCTGAACGAAGGGAAACTCCACGTTGCGGAGCGCAACGCTTCGATACCGTCGATGATCAATCTTCCTGCCGCACCCGCGAAGAAATGGTTCTGTTTATGGCCGTGCTCGCGCCATTCCATCACTGCGCCGCCGCGGCCGAGCCGCAGCGGCACGCGATATTGTTCGGCGTGCTGCTGCAGCACACGCAAATCGAACTGCACCAGGTTCCAGCCGATGATCGCGTCGGGGTCGTGCCGTTCCAGCCATGTGTTCAATTTTTCGAGCAACTGGGCGCGGGTTTCGCAGTATTCGAGGTCGAAGTCGACACCGCTGGCGTCGCCGTTCGGCGGTCCCAGCATATAGACCTGACGCTGTCCGCACCCTTCGAGCGCGATGGAATAGAGCTCGGCGTGCGCGCTGGTTTCGATATCGAGCGACACCAGCTTCAAGGGCGGCCGGTAGTTCGTAGCCGGCTTCAATTCGCTGTTCAGCAGCGGGCCGGCATGCTGTGTGTCGCCACCGAACCACACCGGCGCCGTGATGAAGCGTTCCATCATGTAGCGCTCGGGCGGGAAAATGTCGGCCTCGTAGACATCGACACCGCCTTGTTTCAGGCGTTTCTCGAAGCCCGTCAATTGCCGGTACTGCAGACAGTAAAGCCCCATCACCGGCCGATGCTGGAAATCGCGGAGTTCGAGCGGGCGCAGATCGAGCGGCGCCTCACGGCGCAGGATCGTTGCCGCGCGCTCCCGGTGCTCGGCCGGAATGAAGGCCACCGAAGGCTGAGGGCGCAGGCGGATGTGACGGGGCCCGCCGTCGGTTGCCAGCCAGAACTCCACTTCCGTGCCGGCGGGTGTATCCCGCCAATGTCGGGTCAGAATGAAACCCTGTTCAAGCTCAGTCAAACTTGCACCTCTAAACGGGCGTCAGCGCCTGGCTCGATTTTACCGGTATGCGGTTGTGGCCGTTGCCTGTCTGGATGCAGACGCGCCGCGCAGTCTGTATGATCGTTTTGCAGCGCTTCCTGCGGCGCGGGCCTTGCGCCGGTCAAGTCCACCAAGAACGGAGTGAACGATATGACGTTGAGCAAACTTGTTGTTGTGGTCGCCGTAGCTGCAGCCAGCTTTGGTGCGCAGGCGCAAGTTGCCGGTACGCAACCCTTGAGCGTCACGGTCGAGCAGTCGAATGCGCTGCTGAGCGGCTGGAGCGTGAAGAAGAGCATTCTCGGCAAGGCTGTGTACAACGACCAGAACGAAAAGATCGGTTCGATCCGCGATCTGGTGGTGGCTCCCGATGGCTCGCTGTCCGCCGCAATCGTCGCCGCCGGCGGATTTCTGGGCGTGGCGTCGCATGACGTAGCGGTACCTGTCGCTGCGCTGGATATTCGTTCTGGGAATTTCTATCTGGCTGGCGCGACCAAGGATGCCTTGAGGGCGACCCCCGAGTTTCAGTACAACAAGGTTCAGACGCCGCCGAAGCCTAAAAAGCTGACCGGCGAGTAAGGCACGGAGCCGGCGGATTCGCGGGCCCAGTCGCAACAGGCGGTTCCCGACTCGCGCGGTAAAACAAAACGGCAGAAAACGGCGCTCGCGGCGCGAATCGGTAGATTGCTAAAACCGTTTCACGCTTGCGGCGCCGTTTTTGCATTCGTATTTTGCCTTCAATGAGGGCCCTGTCCGGCCACCGTTCACGCTTCCAAAGCGAGCGTGGCGAACGTGCCCAGCCAGTGTTCGCCCATATAGTCGCCGGCCACGTGCGGCAGGGCGCTTTGCAGATGACGCTCGGCCGAATCGAACAATACGGTCCGGCGCACGTCGCCCGCGGGCAGCGCGCGCGCCAGCGACCGCTGGCACCATGCGCGGCTCAGATTCAGGCCATCCAGGTGGGCAATCTTGCCGTCGGTGCGGTCGGTCACGGTGACGGGTTCGAACAGCGTGGCGGGCTTCTTCGCGCCGAGATCCGGCAGAAAACGCCTGAACCATTCGACGAACTGTGCGGGCGGCAACACGCGCCGCATCAACTCCGCCTCCATTAGCGAAGGCGACAGGAACTCGTCGCCGGCGGGCTCCCATGCCTGACAGGCGACATCGTTCAGAAACCAGCGCTCCGCCGTATTCACCAGCAGCGCCTCAAGCGATTCACGCGACGTTTGCCGCGCGAAATCGAGCGTGAGCGCCAGCGCGAATGCCATGTTGAAGTGCGTCCCGACGCGCAACGGGTAGGTCGCTTTCGGCAGAAATTCCTCGAAGCGCCCGACAAAGGCCTCGGTAAGCGGCGCAAAAGTCCTGGACCAGCGCGCGGCTTCCGATAGCTTCAGCGAATGGAGTTGCGCGCTCAGCGCGAGCAGCCACGCCCACCCATACGGGCGCTCGAAGCCGCGGTTATGCGGCAGATCGAGATACGCCAGTTCGCCGGCCACATTCGCTTCGGTGAAATGCGCGTCGACCACCGCGACGATGCGCGCCGCTTCAGGCAGATCGGGAAAGCGGTCGAGCAGATGCAGGATCAGCCAGTAGCCATGCACGCACGAATGCCAGTCGTAGCTGCCGTAAAAAATCGGATGCAATGCGCGCGGGCCTTGCACGTCTTGCGGGCCGGCAAGCGAATGGGTCAGCTTGTTTGGATACTCGCGCGTGAGGTGAGCGAGTGCGAGATTGGCGAATCTGGACGCGAATTCGGGCGTGAGTTGAAGGGTCATCGGCGCCTCCTCAAAAGCGGCATACGAACAGGTACGACAGTATGGTATCGACGATCGGCAATAGTAAAGTGGTCGGCCACTGTGCCTTGAGCGCGCCGTTCTGGTCGTTCCGTTCCAGCAGCGCGGCCGTTAGCCGTGCTCGATCAGCACGTCGACCGGTTGCCTATCGTTCATATGCGGATTTTTCTAATGAGGTGCTCGCGCACGGTTATACAGCGTCGACCAGCTCGCCGTCGCGCGCGACGATGCGTCCGTTCGCCATGACCAGCTTGCGCTTCGGCCGGGCAGCCACGGCATGCGCGACGCATTCCGCATCCACTAGCACGAGGTCCGCGCGTGCGCCGACCCGCAGGCCATAGTCGGCGAAACCGCAACATCGAGCGGCAGCGTCGCTCACACAGTCGAATGCAATCGCGAGGTCGTCGTCGCGCCGCAAGTCGTAGCGCATGCCGATCAGCATCGCGCGCTCGAGCATGTCCGGGACGCCATACGGCGACCAGGTGTCGCGAATGCCGTCGTTGCCGCCGAAGATCGTGATGCCTTTGTCCCTGCAAAGCTTAAGCGGCGGAACAGGGCAAGACGGCGGCGCGCTGGTCAGCAGCGCCACGCGCAGATGTGCGATCCGCTCGAGCAGCGCGTCGCGCTCACGTTCTGGTAATGCGCCGAGGCAAAATGCGTGGCTAACGACGACCTGACCCTGCATGCCCATCGCCTCGACGCGATCGAGCAGCAGTTTCAGCGTGAATGCGCCAACTTCGCCGGGTTCGTGCAGATGAATATCGATCGGCTTGCGGTAGCGTTCCGCGAGTCCAAAGGTCGCGTTCAGCGACGCGACGGGGTCGCCGTCGATCAAGGCAGGATCGAGCGCGCCGAGTACGTCGGCGCCTGCGGCGAGCGCGCTGCCGAGCAGTTCGACCGTGCCGGGACGGATCAACATCCCCGATTGGGGAAACGCGACGATCTGCATGTCCAGCACATCGCGCATCGATTGGCGCGTGTTGAGCACACCTTCGATGTAGCGCAGCCGCGCGTCGGTATCGACGTCGACATGGGTGCGCAGGCGCGTCGTGCCTGCCTGCACGAATGCCCGCGCTAGCGCGAGCGAGTGGACGGCCGCATCGTGTCCCG
Source organism: Paraburkholderia phytofirmans OLGA172 (assembly GCF_001634365.1). Taxonomy (NCBI): domain Bacteria; kingdom Pseudomonadati; phylum Pseudomonadota; class Betaproteobacteria; order Burkholderiales; family Burkholderiaceae; genus Paraburkholderia; species Paraburkholderia phytofirmans. The sequence goes on along the minus strand of NZ_CP014579.1, from coordinate 1,988,784 downwards.
ACGTCTTGCGCCATTCGCGCTCGTTATTGATCCGGTCGATCAGTGCGGGTCCGACCTCGTTGCGATACCACGACCGGCCCCAGTGGCTTTTGTCGAGGTGCGTGTGCCCTTCGACGAAACCCGGCAGCAGCAACGCGCCGCCGCCGTCCTCGGCCAGCGCGCCGGGTTGCGCGTCGACCTGCGGCCCGAGCGCCGCGATGCGACCGTCGGCGATGGATACGGAAACCGTCTGGCCGTCAGCCAGCCGGACATTGGAGAGCAGAAGAGAGCGAGTCATGTTGGTCATGCCGATTCGACGGAAGTGGCAATACGGGCCCGCAGCGCGCGCAGCGCGGCGCTGACGACAATGCTTGATGTTATCCATCTCGCCCGGCATTCGAAAATTAAATGTTCAACTGCCAGTCAGTTAGAAACCGAATACTATTGGTCAGATGTATGCCGTTGTCAGGCGCAGCGTTGCCTGACTGCAGCGGAGCAGCGATGTGCCGTTCATGAGGCCCGCGCGCGATTGCCGGCCTGCCTGATGCGTGATAGAAATCGGCGTCCGCATTCAAGGATCAAATGGTTCGATGAAACACAACGCCAAAGCACGTACACCGTTGTTCGATCTGGATCTGCTGAAGGCCATTGTCATGGTGGCCGATTGCGGCACGTTTACTGCGGCTTCCGCACGGCTTCATTCCACCCAGTCCACCGTGAGCCAGAAAGTGCGGCGCCTGGAGGACATGGCAGGACACAAGCTTCTCGAGCGAGGCAGTCGCGACGTAACGCCGACCGATGCCGGCGAAACCTTGCTCGCCTATGCACGCCGGATGCTGGCCCTCAACGATGAAATGATCGAGGCGCTGTCGGGCGCGACGGTGGGGCTAACTGTCCGGCTGGGCGTGCCGGAAGATTTCGTCGGCGGCCCGACAACCCATATGCTCGCCGCGTTCAACCGCAAGCATCCGCAGGTCAAGCTGGAAGTGACCAGCGGATTGAGCCGCGACCTGAGCAACAGCTACGATCGCGGCGACCTCGATCTGATCCTCGTGAAGCAGCGGCGCAACAGCCGCGAGGCGGTCGCGTGCTGGCCGGAGCAATTGAGGTGGATCGACAGTGCGAAGAGCCCTTCGATCCAGCTTGATCCGATTCCCATCGTCGCGTTTCCGCCGCGCGGGCTGTACCGTGACGACATGACCAATGCGATCGAAGGGCTCGGACGCCGCTGGCGGATGAGCTTCATCAGTTCGAGTTTGAGCGGAATCCAGGCGGCCGTTGCCGATGGTCTCGGCATCAGTCTCCTGCCCGCGCGCGCGGTGACGGCGGACCACGTCGTGCTGACACCGAAAAGCGGGCTGCCTGCAATCGAAACCATGGATATCGCGCTGCTTCACCGCCCGACAGCCGATGCCGCCGTCAAGGAACTCGCGCGTGCGTTGGCGCGTATGTTCGGGCCGCAGCGCCGATGAGGCACGCGAACATTGGCGGCCGTGGTCGTGGTCGTAGTCGTAGTCGTAGTCGTGGTTCTGGGTGTGCAGCATGTGCGGGGGATGCACATGCACAATGGGCGGGCGCTAATAAAGGCACTCAACTCGTTGCCGGAAGAGCCGCCTAGAACAACTCGAGAATCCGGTGATACATCATCCCGAGTTCTAGCGCCGGCCCACGCAGTGCCGGACCGCCCGGAAAGCGCGCATGCCGCAACTGTGCGAACAGATCGAAGGCCGCCGTCTCGCCGGCCATGGCTTTCGCAATCACGCGTCCGGCGATGCCGGTCAACGCGACGCCGTGCCCGGAAAAGCCTTGCACGTAGAAATAGTTCGGATCGATCGAGCCGAAATCGGGTGCGCGATTGCGCGTCACGTCGACAAAACCGCCCCACGCATAGTCGATTCGCACATCGCCGAGTTGCGGGAACACGCCGATCATGCGCTTGCGAATCTCTTCGCCGAGTTGCACGGGCGACGCGCCGGTCGAACTCGCGCGCCCGCCGAACAGCACGCGATGATCAGCCGACAGACGGAAGTAATCGAGAAAGAAGTTGTTGTCGCAAATCGCCTCGCGCCCTTTGATCAGGGCGTCCGCACGCGCTTTGCCTAGCGGCTCCGTGGCGACGATATACGACGCAATCGGCGCGATGCGCGCGGCCACCGGCGCGGGCAATACATCGCCGATCGTCGCATTGCCGCACGCCGCGACGAAGCGGCAGCGCACCTCGCCGCTAGCGGTACGCACTACAGGCCGCGCACCGCGCACGACTTCGATTACCGGCGAATGCGCGAACAGTTGGGCGCCTTCACGGCGTGCCGCATCGGCGAGGCCGAGGCAGTATTTGAGCGGATGCAGATGGCCGGAAAACGGATCGTAGACGCCGGCCAGATAGCGTTGCGAAGCGACGCGTGAACGCACTTCATCGGTATCGAGCCACGAGAGTTTCGTATAGCCCCAGCGTTGCGAGGCCGACTCCATCCACGAACGCAAATCCGGTACGCGCTTCGGTTTGGTCGCCACCGTCAGATAGCCGGCGGTGAAATCGCAATCGATGCCGTAACGCTCGATGCGCTCGCGCACCAAAGCGACACCCTCCACCGACATCGCCCACGCAGCACGCGCGCCGTCGAGACCGAGCTGACGTTCGATGATCTCGTCTTTCGCGAAGCCGACCAGGGTCTGGCCGCCGTTGCGGCCCGATGCGCCCCAACCCGGACGGTGCGCGTCGAGTACGACCACCGATAACCCGCGCGCCCGGCATTCCAAGGCCACCGACAAACCGGAGAAGCCCGCGCCGATCACACAGACGTCGGCCTCCAGGGCGCCGTCGAGCGTCGGATCGTCGGCAAACAGACGCGTGGCGCTCGCTTCGTAGTAGGAGTTGGCGATCAGCGCATCGGCGCGGCGGTCGAGGGTGTTAAAGCCAGGCGTCGGAGCATTCATCAAAGCAGGTCCTTCATTCGGTACCAGGCCATCGCAAGCACGAGGGCAGGGGTGCGCAGTGTAGCGCCGCCGGGGAAGTCGCGGTGACGAATCTTGCCGAACAGATCGAAGCGCGACGCCTGGCCGTCGATCGCCTCGGCGATCAGCTTGCCCGCGAGGCCGGTGGTGTTCACGCCGTGGCCGGAGAAGCCCTGCGCGAAATACATAGTGGGCGACAGCCGGCCGAAATGCGGCGCGCGATTCATTGTAATGTCGACGAAACCGCCCCACGCATAGTCGATTTTGACATCGTCGAGTTGCGGGAAGGTCTTCAGCATATCGCGGCGCATCGCCTCGGCGAGGTTGCGCGGCTCGAAGGTCGAATAGCTGACTTTGCCGCCCCACAGCAGGCGGTTGTCCGGGGCTGGCCGGAAATAGTCCAGCACGAAGCGGCTGTCGCACACGGCCGCTTTTGCCGGCATCAGCGCTTCGGCGCGATCGGGGTCGAGCGGTTCGGTGGCGATCACGTAGGTGCCGACCGGCATGATCTTGCTGGCGAGATCCGGTGCGAGTTCGCCGAGATAGGTATTGCAGGCGAGCACGACGAATTGCGCGTTCACCTTGCCGCGCGCGGTTTCGGCCACATGCCGGCCGTTTTCCTGGCGCAACGCGGTGACGCAGCTGTCTTCGAAAATCTGTACGCCGGCGGCGCGTGCCGCGCGCGCCAGGCCGAGCGTGTAGTTCAGCGGATGCAGATGGCCGCTGTCCGCATCGAACAGGCCGCCGAGGTAGCGTTGCGATTGAACATAGTCGCAGACGCCATCGGCGTCGACATAACTGAAGCGGTCATAGCCGAAGCGCCGTTGCGCTTCGTCGCGCCATTTTTGCAGCGCATCCGTATCGCGCGGCTTGTTCGCCGCGGTTAGATAGCCGATGGTCAGGTCGCAGTCGATCTGATGCTTCGCGACGCGCTCCTTGACGATATCCAGGGTTTCAAGCCCCATGTTCCAAACTCGCTTCACGTCATCCGCGGGCATGAACTTCGCGAATGTGTCGATATCGCAGGCAAAGCCGCCGATCAACTGGCCACCGTTGCGGCCGCTCGCGGCCCAGCCGACTTTCGATGCTTCGAGCACCGCGACCGAATGACCGCGTTCGGCGAGATTCAACGCGGTCGAGATGCCGGTGAGGCCCGCGCCGATCACGCAAACGTCGACGTTGAGCGTTTCTTCGAGCGGGGGATGGCGGGTGGTGTCGTTAGCGGTTGCTGCGTAATACGAGGTGACGTGAGGCTGGTTTGAGAATCGGAGCATAGGCAGAGCATGCGGAAGAGACCTTGGCGCGTGGCCCGCGGTCAAGCCGGGCCACGCGATGAGGCGGGTCGTTTTAGAACGAGTAGATGAACTGCGTCGCGAGCAGGTCGTTGGACTTGCCGTACGAACCGTCGTTCTTCAGGAACACCTGTTTGTTCGCCCAGTCGTGACGGTATTCCACCTTGACCGTGATCTGCTGGGTCGGGTAGAACAACAGATCGAGCGCGGCGTCCTGATGGATTGCGCCCCTGCACTCGAAGCCGAGGCCGCCGTTCGTCTTCGAATTGGCGAGGCAGTCTGCGCCGATGCCGAAGCCGTCAGCCGTGTCCATGCCGTTCGCATTCAGCGCAACGCCGCCGCCTCCGCCGCCGTTCTTGCTGTCGACCAGCAGGTCATAGCGAGCGGTCACGCCCATGCGGCCCACCACCGGCATGCTGAACTTGCGGTGCGCGAGCAGCGACAGGCCGTACCATTGTGCCTGGCCGCCGTTGAATGCGGCGTTCTGCTGCTGGCCGTAGTCGACTTCGGCGTTGTACTGGACGTCGGCCTGCGTGTAGGCCAGATCCGCTTCACCGAAGAAGAACGTGCCGAAGGCGTTGGATGCCTGACCGCCCACGCCGTAGACGAACGAGCCCGGAATCGGGTTGCCGTTGGCGTCGGTTGCCTGTGCGCTAGCCAAAGTCTGACGGCCGATATTGAACGAGCCGCCAATATCCAGCGCGCTCGACCACGTGTAGTCGACGCGAGCCGTGAAGGTCGGGATCTTGTTGCTGCTGCTGATCGGGTCGCCCAGCGCATTGGTGCCCGTCTGCACCACCGAGCCATACGTGCGGTACTGTTCGTTGCCCAGCATGAACTTCCATGCCCAGTTGCTGCCGTCGCCCGTGTAGTTCACGCCGACGCCGACATAGCTGCCCGGATCGGAGAAGTCATACAGCAGGTTGTGCGTGAGCGTCAGCATCTGGTTTGACTGCTGCACTTCATAGCCGCCGAAGCTCGGCATCAAACCGGCCACGAAGGTCGTCGTTGCCGTCACCGGGACGGTCACGACAGCCGTATTCAGAATGTTGTTGCCGATATTGCCGTGCTCGTTGGCCAGCAACGTGATGCCGTTGCCGCGGTTCGGCATCAACGTGACCTCGGCGGAAGGCGCCATCGGGCCGACACCGAAGGTCTTCTTGATGTCGAGGTACAGATCGCCGAACGTACTGTTGAAGTAGTTGTAGCTGCTTTCGTGGTTCGCGAACAGGAACGACGAGCTGCTAGCCGCGCGGTTGTAGATATAGGTCGGATCGATATAGCCCGTCACCGACAGACCCGCGAGAGGGCCGGTATTCTGCGCGTCCACCAGCGAATCGACCTTCAGCTGCTGGTTGGCGAGCTGCTGCTTCATCGAATCGACCTGGTCGTTGGTCAGCGTCGCGCGTGCCTTGCCGTAGTCCGGCGAAGAGATGTCCACCGGCGCTTCCGCGACGGCCGGCGCCGGGGCCGGTGTGGCCGCAGCCGTAGCCGTAGCGGTAGCCGCTTTAGGCTTGGATGCTACCTCCGAGCGCAGCTGCTTCACCTCCTTCTGCAGTGCGTTGAGCTGGGCCTGGAGCGCCTTGATCTGGTCGCTGGTGGCGTCTGCCATGGCAAAGCCAGGCAGACTCCCCGCCACCAACAGACAGATAAGCTTCTTTCTCATGCAAAATTCTCCTTATTGGTCGTATTGCAAAAAGACTTCTTATGCGCTGGCCGTATCGAGCGACTTCCGTACGGCGGCTTGTTGTGGTGCTGACGGCAAGGGGTCGGCGGCTTCGGCGAGTGCGAAAGCCATCTGCATGTCGCGGTTGCGCTTGCGTTCACGCAGCTGCATCCAGCGGTTGACGGCGATTACGCCGATCGTCACCGTGGTGATGAAGATAGTTGCCAGCGCATTCATTTCCGGATTCAAACCGAGGCGCACGCGCGAGAATACGACGAGCGGCAGCGTGGTCGAGCCGGGACCCGACAGGAACGCGGACAGCACGAGGTCGTCGAAAGACAGCGTGAACGACAGCAGCCAGCCGGACATCAGCGCCTGCGAGATCAGCGGCAGCGTGATCAGGAAGAACACCTTGAGGGGCGTGGCGCCGAGATCGAGCGCGGCTTCTTCGAGCGACTTGTTGAGCTCCTTCACCCGCGATTGCACGATGATCGCCACGTAGGACACGCACAGCATCACGTGGCCGATCCAGATCGTGAAAAGACCGCGGCCCTTCGGCCAGCCGAGCATCTGTTCGAGCGCGACGAACAGCAGCAGCAGCGAGATGCCCTGAATCACTTCGGGAATCACGAGCGGCGCGTTGATCATGCCGGCGAACAGCGTAAAGCCTCGAAAGCGTCCGAAGCGGGCCAGCACGAAGCCTGCCCACGTACCGATCACGACAGAGGCGAACGCGGTCAGCAGGCCGATCTTCAGCGACAGCCACGCGGCATTGAGCAGTTCGTCATCCTGCAGCAGCGCGCCATACCATTTCAGCGAGAAGCCGGACCAGACCGTGACGAGCTTCGATTCGTTGAACGAATACACCACCAGGCTGATGATCGGGATATACAGAAACAGAAACCCGATGGTGAGTACAGTCGTGGACAGCGTTTTATTAGGCTTGATCATTTCGCGCCCTCCAGTTCCTTGACCTGGTAGTACTGGAACACGGCCATCGGCACGAGCAGCAGTAGAACCATGGCGACGGTGACGGCGGATGCCATCGGCCAGTCCATATCGTTGAAGAATTCATCCCACATCACACGGCCGATCATCAGCGTGTCGGCGCCGCCCAGCAGTTCAGGAATCACGTACTCGCCGACCGCCGGAATGAACACCAGCAGACTGCCGGCGATGATGCCGTTCTTCGACAGCGGCAAGGTGATGCGCGTGAAGGCGGTCCACGGTTTGCAGCCGAGGTCGTAGGCCGCTTCGAGCAGCGTCAGATCCATCTTCACCAGGTGCGCATACAGCGGCATCACCATGAACGGCAGGTACGAATAGACCATGCCGATATAGACGCCAATATCCGTGTGGTAGAGGCGCAACGGCGAATGAATCATGCCGATGGCCATCAGCGTGTGATTGAGCAGGCCGTCGTCCTTCAGGATGCCGATCCATGCATAAACGCGGATCAGGAACGACGTCCAGAACGGCAGCATCACGCCCATCATCAGCAGGTTGCGCCGGGTGGGTTCCGAGCGGGCGATGTAGTACGCAATCGGATAGCCGATCAGCAGGCAGAAGAAGGTCGAGATCCCGGCCATCTTCAACGAGCTGATATACGTCGCGACGTACAGATCGTCCTGAAGAAGGAACGCGTAGTGGCCGAGCTGCATCGCCAAATGCACCATGCCGTCCTTGACCGTCACGAGATCCGTGTACGGCGGAATGCCCAGGCGCAGATCGGCGAAGCTGATCTTCAGCACCAGCACGAACGGCAACGCGAAGAACACGAAGAGCCACAGGAACGGCACGCCGATCACGGTCGTGCGGCCCGACGGCAGCAGCATGGAAAGGCGTTGTTTCAGCGAGCCGAGCAGACGGCTGCCGGACGGCGCGCCGAGCGCCGCGGGGGAGGAGGTAGTGGGATTGCTCATTGCGTCAGCACCACGCCGCTAGCCGGCGACCAGTAGACGAACACGTCGTCGTTATAGGAAGGGGCACCTTCGCTCATCAGGTGCGAGCTGGAGAGATTCGACACGATCGTCTTGCCGCTCGGCAGGCGCACGTGATACAGCGAATAGCTGCCCATGTACGCGACGTCCGAGACCACGCCGCGCGCCCAGTTGTGCGGCGTAGAAGGCTTGTCGAGCGAGACCTTCACGCGTTCCGGACGCACCGAGATGCCTACCGGCATGCCGAGCGGGCCGGTAATGCCATGGCTCACATAGATGCGCGATTCGAGGTCTTCGCTTTCGACAAAGATGTGATCCGGTTCATCCGCGACCACCGTGCCTTCGAACAGGTTGGTCGAGCCGATGAACTCCGCCGAGAAGCGGCTATTCGGAAACTCGTAGACCTGGCTGGGCGAGCCGATCTGCACGATGCGGCCTTCGCTCATCACCGCGAGGCGCCCGGCCATCGTCATGGCTTCTTCCTGATCGTGCGTGACCATCACGCAGGTCACGTCGACCTTCTCGATGATGTTGACCAGTTCGAGCTGGGTTTTCTGGCGGATCTTTTTATCGAGCGCCGACATCGGTTCGTCGAGCAGCAGCAGCTTGGGGCGCTTGACGAGCGAGCGGGCCAGCGCCACACGCTGCTGCTGTCCACCGGACAACTGATGCGGCTTGCGCTGCGCGTATTTGCTCATCTGCACGAGATTGAGCGCGTCGCCGACGCGTTCCTTGATCTCGTTCTTCGGCACGCCTTCCTGCTTGAGGCCGAACGCGATATTCGCTTCGACGCTCATGTGCGGGAACAGCGCGTACGACTGGAACATCATGTTGACCGGCCGCTTGTACGGCGGCATCGCGGCGAGATCTTCGCCGTCGACAAAAATGCGCCCGGACGTCACCGTCTCGAGCCCTGCGAGCATGCGCAGAAGCGTGGACTTGCCGCAGCCGGAGCTGCCGAGCAGCGCGAACAGCTCATTCTTCGCAATGCTCAGGTTGACGTTGTCGACAGCGGTGCTGTCGCCGAATTTTTTCACGACGTTTTCGATGCGAACGAATTCGTCTGGTTTCGATTTTGTCGTCGATGCGGGGCGGGCCATCTGGGTGGCGCCGGCTGCGCTTTTTTGTGTCGTCGAGTTCATGATGTAACCATTCCTTGCGGATCACGGGCGCAAGTGTCTCCATACGAGGCGCGGAAAGCGGCTCACAAATGCGCTGCGATCGGAAAACATGGGACTGCGCGCAGGTGGGACGCTGGAAGCGCGCAGGCTGACTACCGTTACTGCCATTCATGCGCTCAGGGTTCGAGCGATCCCTGAGCGCGGGATCGATTCTTTTTAATTTGGCTTAATCAATGGCCGGTTTTAAGCTGCGCCCAAAGACGATTTTCAAGGCGCAGAACATCGGTCGGCATCGGCTTCATCAGTGTCATCTTGCTCAACACTTCGTCGCCCGGATAAACGGTCTTGTCCTGACCGACCGCCGGTGTGACGAACTGGCGCGCGGCCTTGTTCGCGGTCGGGTAGAACACTTCGTTGGTGATGGCAGCGTTGACCTTCGGATCTTCGATGTAGTTGATCCACTTCAGTGCGGCTTCAGGATGCGGGGCGTCTTTCGGGATCACCATCACGTCGAACCACAGCAGGCCGCCTTCCTTGACGTTCGAGAATTTCACTTCGTATGAACGCTTGGCTTCTGCAGCGCGGCGGCTGGCGATGCCGACGTCGCCCGACCATGCCACCGCGACGCAGACGTCGTTGTTGGCGAGGTCGTTGATGTAGCCCGACGAGTTGAACTGGGTGATATACGGGCGGACTTTCTTCAGCAGTTCGAACGCTGCCTGATAGTCAGCGGGGTTTGTGCTGTTCGGGTCCTTATGCATGTATTGCAGCGCGGCAGCGAAGACGTCGACGGGCTGATCGAGGAACGACACGCCGCAGCCCTTCAACTTCGACAGATTGGCCGGGTCGAACACCAGTGCCCAGCTATCCACCGGGGCATTGGCGCCGAGCGCCTTCTGCACGGCTTGCACGTTGTAGCCGACACCGTCAGTGCCGTAAGCCCAGGGCACACCGTACTGGTTGCCCGGATCGGCATCGGTAATCATCTTCATCAACACGGGGTCGAGGTTCGCGAGGTTCGGCAGCTTCGACTTGTCGAGCTTCTGATACACGCCGGCCTGAATCTGCTTGGCCATGTAGTTCGACGTCGGGACCACGATATCGTAACCGGAGCTGCCCGCGAGCAGTTTGGCCTGCAACGTATCGTCACTATCGTAGTTGTCGTATTTGACGTGAATGCCGTCCTGCTTCTCGAAGTTCGGAATCGTGTCCTTGGCGATGTAGTCCGACCAGTTGTAGACATTCAGTTCCGTGTCGGCCGCAAGGGCCGGCGTAACCGACAACGCCGCAAAACCCGTGAAGGCGAGAAGCGCGGCCCCCGCGACCGCATGACGAAGATGACAAACGCTCATGGTTTTTTCCCTTGATATGAAGAACCGGCATGAGCGTGATTTGTGGGTGTGCCCATGCCGGAACAAACTGCCGTTACGAAATTCCGAGTTGTTGTGCGGTCGCATCGACGGCTTTTTTGGCCTTCGAAACGATCTCGTCGATTTCCAGCTTATTGATCACGAGCGGCGGTGAGAGCAGCATCCGGTCGCCGGTGGCGCGCATGATCAGGTTGCCATTAAAGCAGAAGTCGCGGCAGATCGTACCGACGTCACCGCCATTGGCGAAACGCTTGCGCGCTTTCGGGTCTTCTGCGAGTTGCAGACCGGCCACCAGACCCGCGCCGGAGATTTCGCCGACGATCGGGTGATTGGCGAAGGTGTCGCGCAGCTTCTTCTGGAAGTACGGACCCGTGTCGGTTTTGACGCGCTCGATGATCTTCTCGTCGCGCAGCAGTTTCAGATTGGCCACCGCCACGGCTGCCGCCACCGGGTGACCGGAGTAGGTGAGGCCGTGATTGAAGTCGCCGTGCTCGATGATCGCTTTGGCCACGCGATCATGCAGACCGACTGCGCCCATCGGCACATAGCCGCTCGTCAGGCCCTTGGCCAGTGTGATCAGATCCGGCTCGAAACCGAAGTGCTGATGCGCGAACCATTCGCCGGTCCGGCCGAAGCCGCCGATTACTTCGTCGGCGACCAGCAGGATGTCGTACTTGCGGCAGATGCGCTGGATTTCCGGCCAATAAGTTGAAGCCGGGAAGATCACGCCGCCCGCGCCCTGGAAGGGCTCACCAATAAACGCGGCGACATTGTCCGCGCCGATTTCGAGGATCTTCGCTTCGAGTTGCTGCGCACGGGCCAGCGCGAATTCTTCCGGCGTCAGATTGCCTTCTGCTTCGCCGAAGAAATACGGCTGGTCGATATGCACGATGTTCTCGACCTTCGAGGGCATCTGTTCGTGCATGTAGCCCATGCCGCCCAGCGTGCCGCCGGCGATCGTCGAACCGTGATAGCCGTTCTTGCGCGAGATGACAAACTTCTTCGAATGCTTGCCTTGCGTCGCCCAGTATTGATGGACGATGCGCAGCACGGTGTCGTTGCCTTCCGAACCGCTGTTGCAATAGAAGAAGTGGTTGAACGGTTCCGGTGCCAGTTCCGCGAGCAAGGCCGACAGTTCGATCACCGGCGGATGCGTCGTCTTGAAGAAGGTGTTGTAGAAGGGCAGTTCCTGCATTTGCCGGTACGCGGCGTCGGCCAGTTCCTTGCGGCCATAACCGACGTTCACGCACCACAAGCCGGCCATGCCGTCGATGATCTTGTTGTCTTCCGAATCCCACAGGTACACGCCTTGCGCCTTGACGATCACGCGGCTGCCGGCGCGATTGAGCGAACCCATATCCGAAAAAGGATGGATGTGGTGTGCGGCGTCAAGTGCGCGGTATTCGGCGGTGCTGCGTTGTTGCGTGGCTTGTGCGCTTGCGGCGGCGCTGGGTTGCGCCGGTTGCACGTAAGCGACTTCTTCTGTTCTGTAGCTCATACTGCCTCCAATTTTTTCGCGTTTGCGGGCGACGTCGTGAATAGAGACCCTGGATCCGGTCTTAAACGTGCAGCAGCAAATGCCGGCGTTCCCACGAGCTGATCACGCGGAAAAACGCTTCGTATTCGGTTTCTTTCAGTGCGAGGTAAGCCTTGACGAATTTTTCGCCGAGAATCTCGGCCATCGGTTCGCACGCGCCCATCAGCGTCAGCCCCTCTTCCAGATTGCGCGGCAACTGGTAGGGCAGTTCGTAACCGTCGCTGAGCAGCGGCTCGGTCGGTTCGAGCTTTTGCGTCATGCCAAGATACCCGGCAGCCAGCGTCGCTGCGATCGCCAGATACGGATTGCAGTCCACACCCGGAATGCGGTTTTCGATGCGGCGCGCGGCCGGGCCCGAATGCGGAATCCGGAAGCCCACCGTGCGGTTGTCGTAACCCCATGCCACGTTGATCGGCGCGGCCATGAAGCGCGACAGGCGGCGATACGAGTTGATGTACGGCGCGAAGATCGGCATCAGCGCCGGTGTGTATTTCTGCAGGCCGGCGATATAGCCGGTGAACATCGACGTGGGCTTGCCGTCCGGACCGGTGAACAGGTTCTGGCCGGTTTCTTCGTCCACGAGGCTCTGGTGCATGTGCATCGCCGAGCCCGGTTCGCCTTCCATCGGCTTGGCCATGAAGGTCGCGTACATCTTGTGACGCAGCGCGGCTTCACGCACCGTGCGCTTGAACAGGAACACGCTGTCGGCGAGTTTCAGCGGATCGCCGTGCATGAAGTTGATTTCCATCTGCGCGGCGCCGACTTCGTGAATCAACGTGTCGACTTCCAGTTCCTGCACTTCGCAGTATTCATAGATGTCTTCGAACAGCGGATCGAATTCGTTGACCGCTTCGATCGAATACGCCTGGCGGCCGGTCTCCGGACGGCCCGTCCGGCCGATCGGCGGTTGCAGCGGCAGATCCGGATCCTTGTTCATGTCGACCAGGTAGAACTCCAGTTCGGGCGCGATAACCGGCTTCCAGCCTTTGGCCTTATAGAGTTCGAGCACGCGGCGCAGCACACGGCGCGGCGAGATGGCAACGGGCGTGCCGTCGAAGTGAACGCAATCGTGAATCACCTGGGCGGTCGGATCGACGGCCCACGGAATCATGCGGATGGTGCTGGCGTCGGGCACGCACACCATGTCCGGATCGGTGACGCCGGTGAGCGTGCCGTCTTCCGGATAGTCCCCTGTGACGGTCTGGATCATCACCGCCTGCGGCAAGCGCATGGACTCGCCCGATTCGAACTTGCTGCGCGGAATGATCTTGCCGCGTGCGATCCCGGCCATATCCGGAATGATCGCTTCGATTTCGGTGACGCGGTTCTTCTTCAGGAATTCGTCGATTTCATGCATGGTTATTCTCTCAGTTTTGGTGCGCGACCGGCTCAGGCATGCGTGGCAGCGGCGGATGCCGCGCCATAGCCGGCCTTGGTGCGCATTCGATCGCGGCAGGCATCGCCGAAGGCGCGAAAGATCGCGGTGGAAAGCGCGTCGTTGGCATGCTTCCATTCCGGGTGCCACTGCACACCCAGCGCGAAGGCACGCGCATCTTTCACACTCACCGCTTCGATCAATCCGTCCGGCGCGGTGGCTTCAGCCACCAGTCCCACGCCCAACCGCTCGACGCCCTGACCGTGCAATGAATTCACACGCGCTTCATTCGTGCCGCCCGCGAGGCGCTGCAACAAGCCGCCCTGCGTCAGCGCGATCGAATGCGACGGTGCGTATTGCACGTCGAGGTCGTCTTCCTTGTTCTCGCGATGGTCGTTCAAGCCGGCCACCGCGTGAACGCTTTGATGCAACGTCCCGCCGAACACCACGTTCATTTCCTGAAAGCCCCGGCATACCGCCAGCACCGGCACGCCTGCGGCGATCGCCGCGCGCAGAAGCGGCAGCGTCGTCGCATCGCGTGCGGCGTCGTGCAGCGTGCCCGGCGCGCTGGGATGACCACCGTAGCGATGCGGCTCGACATTCGAATAGCTGCCGGTAAACAGCAAGCCGTCGACGGCGTCCAGCACGTCCTCGGTGGACTGACGCTCGCCGAGCGCCGGCAACAACATGGCCAGCGCCTGGGAGCCGTCCACGATCGCGGCGATGTACTTCTCGCCGGTGACGTGCGACGGGTGGACTCCCATCATCGTTCTGTCGGCGCTGATGCCGACGAGAGGTTTGTTTCGCATATCGGATAGACGTGTATGTTCCCCGCGGGACGCGGCATGAACAACGTTAAACACAGCGCGACACGATTCCGCAACCGGACGTAAGGCGTCAGGCCACCGGCGTAGTGCAGGCGTCCGTCGTCAACAGAACGCGCCGCGCGTGGTAGTCGGGGGTGGCCGTTCGATTCGATCCGCTGCGACGCGCAACTGATCTGATCCGTATGAGGCGCATAGGAATCCCTATGAGGCGCATAGGCGGCAGACGGCGCCGCACATGCACGAACGCCTGACTCAAGAGAGCGCGCTCACGCAACCGGACAAATCGAACGGCAAAGAAAAGGGGGGAGGCGCTACGGCAGCAGCGAGGCGACTTCGTCCGTGCGTACGGCAATGAAGGCGCGCGCGGAGATGGAGTTGTGACGTCGAACTGAACGGCGGGACAGGATCGTGAAGACGGACAGGAAGCGGCGGAACGCAAGGCTGCCGTTGCTGCCGTCGGCGATGGCGCCGTCAGCGCGAGGACAACTCGCCTGACTACGATTCCATCTCACCAAAGGGCCTCGGACTCTCACGATTACACTCGACTAGCGACGTTGAAAGTATTGAACGCTTGCTCGAAAAACGCACGGGGCGTTTAAAGAAACATCACGCTGGGATGATCGCCTTTGACCTATGCGAACCGGGTTCGCTGCATCAAAAAACACCCTTTCGTGCTTCGTGACGTCGGCATGACGATCGCCTGAGAACCATCGTATACGAGCCAATAATGCCGTCAAATCATTTTTATAAAAGATTTATCAGGGCTTTCCCGGGGGTGTCGTCAGAATCTCAGCCTGTGGGAACATTCATTGCGCACGTCATATTTCGGAATCCTTTCAGGGTTTTCCCCAGCGGCGCGACGATTAAAGTGATTAGAATATTCAACACTCGCGGGTGCAGGTTGCCCGAGCTCACGCGCCTCGATCGTCTCCCATGTCAGAGAACCTAGCGATGTCCATAGAAGTAGCGACCCGCCTGCAGTACATCCGTAAGAAGAATGGCCTGTCCCAGCGTGAACTGGCCAAACGGGCAGGGGTGACCAACGGCACGATCTCGCTGATTGAGCAGAACCGCGTGAGTCCGTCGGTTGGGTCACTGAAGAAGCTGCTCGAATGCATACCGATGAGTCTTGCCGAGTTCTTCACCTTTGAGGTCGAAGTGGAGCGCTGTGTCGTGTCGCGCCGCGCCGACATGCCGAATCTCGGCAATGAGTCGATCGAGTTCTATCTCGCGGGCTCCAGTGTGAAAGACCGCAACATGGGCATTCTGCGCGAGGTCTATCAGCCTCTGTCGGATACGGGGCCGGAAATGCTGGCGCACGAGGGGCACGAGGGCGGGGTGGTGGTTCGCGGTCAGATCGAACTGACGGTGGATGGCGTCACGTGGCTGCTCGACCCTGGTGACAGCTATTACTTCGAAAGCCGTCTACCGCATCGTTTTCGCAATCCCAGCGCGGAGCATCTCTGCGAGATCGTGTCGGCCAATTCGCCGCCCACGTTCTAACGACTCCGCGCCAACGCGCCGCGACGCAGTTCCAGGCAGCTCGAAATCGGAGCCGGCGTGCGTCGAGCGCATAACATTGAGGCATCCTGATGGACAAGAAATCTCTCGCTTTCTGGCAAGACAAAGCCGCTACGCTTTCGATCGAAGGCCGTGCGTTTATCGACGGCGAGTACCGTGACGCCGCAGGCGGCCGCACCTTCGACTGCCTGAGCCCGATCGACGGCAAGCTGCTTGCCAAGGTGGCCGACAGCGGTGCGGCGGATGTCGACGCCGCCGTGGCAGCCGCACGCCGCGCGTTCGATTCCGGCGTGTGGTCCGGCCTCAATCCACGCAAGCGCAAGGCGATTCTCCTGCGCTGGGCCGCGTCGATCCGCGAGCATAGGGACGAACTCGCGCTGCTCGAAACGCTGGACGCAGGCAAGCCGATCGCCGACACCACCTCGGTGGACGTGCCGGGCGCGGCCTATTGCGTCGAGTGGTTCGCTGAAGCGATCGACAAGGTCGGCGGCGAAGTCGCGCCGGCCGATCATCATCTGGTGGGCCTCGTGACGCGCGAGCCGATCGGTGTGGTCGCCGCGGTGGTGCCGTGGAATTTCCCGATCCTGATGGCGTCGTGGAAGTTCGGCCCAGCGCTCGCCGCGGGTAACAGTGTCGTGTTGAAGCCTTCGGAGAAGTCGCCGCTTACAGCGATTCGCCTCGCTCAGCTCGCGCTGGATGCGGGCATCCCCGCCGGCGTGTTCAACGTGGTGCCGGGAGCAGGCGAACCGGGCAAGCTGCTGGCGCTGCATCAGGACGTGGACTGTCTCGCCTTCACGGGCTCGACCAACGTCGGCAAGCTGATCATGCAATACGCCGGCCAGTCGAACCTGAAGCGCGTCTGGCTCGAACTCGGCGGCAAGTCGCCGAACATCGTGATGCCCGATTGCCCCGACCTCGACCGCGCGGCCAATGCGGCGGCCGGCGCGATCTTCTACAACATGGGCGAAATGTGCACCGCCGGTTCGCGCCTGCTCGTGCATCGCGATATCAAGGACGTGTTCCTCGACAAGCTGATCGCCGCCGCGCGCAGCTATACGCCGGGCAACCCGCTGGATCCGCAAACCTCGATGGGCGCGATCGTCGACAACGTGCAACTCGAACGCGTGCTCGGTTATGTCGAAGCGGGCCGCGCCGAAGCGAAGCTGTTGCTGGGTGGATCGCGCGTCAAGCAGGAGACCGGTGGTTTTTATATCGAACCTACCATCTTCGATATCCCGGCTTCCGGGGCGAAGGTTGCGCGTGAGGAGATCTTTGGGCCGGTGTTGTCGGTGATTACTTTCGACACGGTTGAGGAAGCGATCAGGATCGCTAACGACAGCGAATACGGTCTCGCCGCTGCCGTGTGGACCTCGAACCTGACCACCGCGCATGAGGTGTCGCGCAAGCTGCGTGCCGGTACGGTATGGGTCAATTGCTACGACGAAGGCGGGGACATGAATTTCCCGTTCGGCGGTTACAAGCAATCGGGCAACGGCCGTGACAAGTCGTTGCACGCGCTGGAGAAGTACACCGAGCTGAAGTCCACGCTCGTTCGGCTGCGCTAAAGGATTCGCAAGCCAGCGCGGCGGCGCGCAGCAGGGCGCCGTCGCGTTCCCAATGAATCCGAAGCCGGACGCCGTACGCATCACCAGGAAGCCCCGCGTGCGGCTCCGGCATGTTTATCAGGTATCAGGTCATCTATGACTGAACTCGTTTATGGCGACGGCGCGATCCGTCGTTCGTCGCTTTATGGCTCGTCGATCGAAAACACCTATGCGGGTGTGTTGTCGTTCATGCGCCGCAAATACACCCGCGAACTCGACGGCGTCGACGTCGTGGTCTCCGGCGTGCCGCTCGATCTGGCTACCACGTTCCGCTCAGGCGCGCGTCTCGGCCCCGCGGCGGTGCGCGCGGCGAGCGTGCAGTTGTCGGAGTTGCACCCGTATCCGTGGGGCTTCAATCCGTTCGACGATCTTGCCGTGACCGATTACGGCGATTGCTGGTTCGACGCGCACAATCCCATGACGATCAAGGAGTCGATCGTCGATCATGCGCGCACGATCCTGCGCTCGGACGCGAAGATGCTGACGCTCGGCGGCGATCACTACATTACGTATCCGCTGCTGATTGCGCATGCGGAGAAGTATGGCAAGCCGCTCTCGCTGATCCATTTCGACGCCCACTGCGATACCTGGGCCGACGACAGCCCGGACAGCCTGAATCACGGCTCGATGTTCTACAAGGCAGTGAAAGACGGGTTGATCGACCCGAAGACCTCGGTGCAGGTCGGCATTCGCACGTGGAACGACGATTTTATGGGGATCAATATCCTCGACGCCGCGTGGGTCCACGAACATGGCGCACGAGCCGCGGTGGAGCGGATCACGTCGATTGTCGGCAAGCGGCCCGCGTATCTGACCTTCGATATCGACTGTCTCGATCCGGCGTTCGCGCCCGGCACGGGTACGCCGGTGGCGGGCGGTTTGTCGTCGGCACAGGGGCTGGCCATTGTGCGTGGGCTCGGTGCGTTGAATCTGGTGGGCGCGGATGTGGTGGAAGTGGCGCCCGCGTATGACCAGAGCGAGATCACGGCGATTGCGGCCGCGCATATTGCGTGCGATCTGTTGTGTCTTTGGCGGCAGCGGAAAGTGGCTGAACGCCAGGTGTAGCGGCTTGCATTTGAAAGCAGCCGTGCTTGCATTCGACGCGTGTTTTTGTTCGTAATAGCGGCAACCAGCGGCGCGGCGCATCCGGCACATGTTGATACGGATTGCGCTTGCCCGCTGGCCTCGATAGCGGTCGCACGGGTTCTCTGCCACGTTATCGACGACACGCCCGCTCACCGGGCAACGCAGCTAGGCCGCAGCGGCATTGCCAGGTTGGCGGATGCCGCGATTGTTGGCCTGGTAGCTGGATTGGTCGCAATGAATGCCGCGCGGGTCGTACAACGCGCACGGCCACGACGTGAAGTGCGCCACTGAATCATGCACGTATTCCGCCAGCAATCCGTCCACCGCGGATGGCACTGCGTTTTGCTCATCCCACGCAGCAAGAATCTGTTCTTCATAGGCGCTTCGTGGACGCGGTGCCGGTGGCGGCCAGTCGCGGCTGCCGGCGCGCGGATCGACGGGGTTGCGCAGAAACGCGACCCGCTGCACGAGGCGGCGCTGCTCGGCAAGCAGTTGCCGCGCCTGTTCTTCAGGACGGGGCGGGACGTCATAGACCCACCTGTTGGGCGAGCAGGCGGGATGATCGCTATCGGTGGCGGGTGGCACGCTCGCGCAGGCTGTCCGACTGACCTTGCCATAGAGCTGCCCGAGTACGCGCGTGTCGGTGGACTGCCGGGCTATCATGCTGCGCCACTGAAAGTTCAGACGGCGATGGGCCTGGATCAGTGATTCCACGTCGCTGCCGCTCGCAGCAGGCAGGGCCGCCATGTAGCCGCGATACAGGCTCACCACCGGATCGTCGTCACCTAGCTCATAATCTGCGCGTAGTTTTGTATCCATCTGCTCCGGCAGTTGCAGCGGTACGCCAGCACGCAGCGCCTCGGCAAGCATATGGCGCAGCGGGATGCGCGACAGCCGGTTGCTGCGGCCCTGCTCGTCGGGCGCGTAGCCGCCGCCCACGTCCGAATGCACGCCGGGGTAGACGACTTCCTCGCAGTTGGCGGGATAGGCGCGGTCTACCCGCACGGAGTCGAGTGGAAACGCCTGTCTTACCTCGTGTGCGGCGACGTAATGCACGCACCGCTCCACTTCGGGCGGGATCGCCAGTTCCGCACCCCAATCGAGATGCAGTGCGGGTCCGCCGACCGACGCGACCGTATCGAACAGCCCCATGAACCTGATACGCAGCGGCACGCGCTCGCCATCCGGCGCTTTCCACCTCAAGCCACCATCGGTGCGCTCGCACCGGGTTTCAATCAGTTTTCGCACGAAGGCACGCGCCTCAGTAGCTCCACGCGAGAAGCCGAAGATGGCGAGGCTGATGAACTGCATGTATTTCCATGAAGGTGGACTCCATTCGCGTTCGAGGATTTGGGAAAACTCGGCGAGCGCAAACTTGATGCGCATGTCGCCACCGGCGCCCAACCCGAGTCCTAGCATGCCGCCCTGATCATCCCCGAGTGCGTCGGTGTAGCCCATGATCTTACGAATCTTGAACGGTGTGCCAACGCCTGGGATGTAGCGAGCGGATATCCCTCGTTTCTTCCGGTCATCGATCGCAGCCCTGAAGAGTTTGGCGACGTTCGACAGACGGTTAAGCGGGGTGTCCCGGTCCAGATTATTGTTGGTGCCGTCGAAGAAGAAGCTGAGCTTGGGATACAGGCGGCATTTGGCGTCTTTGAAAGAGTGCGGGCCGTCTTTGTTATCCGGGCGAAAGAGCTCACCAATGAGCTTGTCTCCGCCCTGACGGGCGGCCAGCTTGAATTCCTGGTCGGCAATTGGTGCGCCGGCTTGGCGAACAGTCATCTGTTTCCCCTTAAACGCTTTTGATTTGAGAGTTACTGATCGGCGCAGCCTGAAGCAGTAGGCGAAAACGCAAGTTCTGCCTTGTCGAGGTCACGCAGAATCACGCAGACGTAGGCGTCGTCCTTCATCGGATCGCGATCGCTGTGCGGGCCGCTTGCCGGGAAACGGGCGACCACCGTGCGCTGTTCGTCTGGTTTCAGAACTGCTTTTGTCTTCGGATCTTCTTCCCAGCCCCACGTCCACGTGACCGTAACGGGTTGACTCCAATCCTCAAGACCCGGGTAGCAGCAGGCAGCCTTGCCTCCTCCTGATTGCCTCGTTGCATCTCCCGCCCAGTACTTGTCGATAAAGATGTTAAGGAAGCTCTGCACAACTAGCTTTGAAGCGTTACCTTTCACATCGAGCGCAACCTCGGCGTTCAGATCTTTGTTGGTGAGCTGATTGCGAGGGGTTTTCCGCGCTCCGGAGCGCTCCAACCAGACATATGGCCTTCATCGGCCCGGTGTTTCAAGCTTTGCGCAAAGCTCTGCGAGCCATCCATAAATTGCCCAAAGCAAACAGCGTGGTGATCTGGGCGATGTTCTTCGGCAAACCACGATAGCGCGTCTTCATGTAACCGAACTGCCGCTTGAGGATGCGAAACGGGTGTTCGACCTTGGCCCGAATACCCGCCTTCAGGCGTTCGATCTGATCGTATATCGCGTCCAACGAATCACTCAGATCCAGTTTCCTGCGCTTTGCCGGTCGCATTGCAACATGCCAACGCACCGCCTCAGGCTCACAACGCTTTTCGATACCCTGATATCCGGCGTCCGCGTACACATCCGTTTCTTCACCATGCAGCAACGTCTGGGCTACGGTAATGTCGTGAACATTGGCCGCCGTTCCAATGACCGTATGGACCAGGCCCGAATCGGCGTCCACGCCGATATGCATTTTCATCCCGAAGTACCAGTTGCCACCTTTCTGCGTTGATTGCATTTCAGGATCGCGCGTGCCGGAGCCATTCTTTGTCGAACTGGGCGCGGCGATCAGGGTGGCGTCGACTGCCGACCCAGCCTTAAGCATCAGGCCTTTCTCCGTCAGGATTTCATTGACCAGCGCCAGCATTTGCACCGCCAGACCGTGCGTTTCCAGCAGATGGCGGAACCGGAGAATCGTGCTTTCATCCGGCAAGCGGACCATCCCGCCGTCGAGACCCGCGAACTCGCGATACAGCGGCACGTCATAGAGTGCCTCTTCCATGGCAGGGTCTGACAGACCGAACCATTGCTGCATGAAATGAATCTGCAGCATCGTCGCAATCGGGAACGGCGGCCGACCGGTTTTGCCCGTGGGATAGTGCGGCTCGATCAGCGCAATCAGCTTCAACCAGGGCACAACGCGTCGCATCTCATCGAGAAATTCCCGCTTGCGCGTGCGCTTCGTTGACAGATCCAGACCAAGACCAAGTTGCGTCATTACACTGCTCCCCACCTAATTGGCTCTGCTTCCAGGATAGCTCAGCAGCAACGCAATGCCAGGACTTTTGCAGACCTTCCTTAACGGCGTAACGGTCCGTATGATTGATCGGCACCATCGCCATCGCCGCGCCCTCTCCGGCGAATGGGTCATCGGGCAGTCCGGTTCCCGCGCAAGCCGACAGGGTCAGCAATGCACCAACGGCCAAACCGCTCACGCACCGTGAAAGTGCGCCTCCGTTGCCATAACGGATGCTGCGATGTCGGGAAATCGTCTTCAGTTGGGTTGCCATTCACCGTCCGGCCAATAAACAAAGGTTTATCGGATGCTGACCGGGCACGGATCAGATATCACCGCGAGCCCCATAAAAGTCATCCAGTATCAGCGTCCATCTTTCAACGCCCGAATATATAGAGGACTTCTATCGCAAAAAAGCGAATTCGTATGTTGATGGGGTAGGCTCGCGCCTCGACGATTCTGGCGCTCTCATGCACGCGCGGCTGGTTGAATGCAAACCGCTCCAGGCAGGCTTGTTCAATCGGCTTGAAACGCAACCGTCTCACTTGAGGCGTCAGCCCATTGACGACGATCGATCGGGTTGACGCCGGCCTTCGCGTAAGCCGAGCGTATAGGCAACGAGCGCGCCGCTCATGATCGCCAGTTGCAACATCAGCATGTCGCTCGCGCGCCGTTTGCAGGCGTTTGGCTTTGCGCTTGCCGGAAGCGGTCAAAGCAAGCGCGACGGAACGTTTATCCGTGCCGGATTTCTTTTCGACGAGACCCGCGTCCACCAGACCCGCAACGGCGCGGACCGCGGCCGGATGCGAAAGATCGACCGCCTCGCGCAATACTTCAATGGATGAATCGGAATATTGACCGACCGCGTTGAGCATGGCGCGGGTTCAAGCGCCCGCGCTTCCCATCATCACTTCGCCAATCGCGCCCGCACGGTGTACTCGCCCTCGTGGCCCTCGTCTTCCGCCATATGGGCCATCGCCGTCTCGAAGTCGGACGGCAACGGCTCGACCGGATATCCGCGTTTTTCCCACGCGTCGAGGCCGCCCTTGAGCGCGCGGACGTGATGGATATTCTTCCGATGCAACTGCGTGACGATCTGCTTGGCCGTCGCTTCGTTAGGACAGACGCAGTAAACGACAATCCGCCGCTTCAGTAACTCGGGCTGCAGGGGCTCCGGCGAATCGAGATCCAGCAACTGGGCGCCGGCAATCCGGTGTGATTCTTGCGCGCGTATGCTGCGCGGCCGCGCATCGAGGATCAGCGGCGGCTCATTGGATTTCATCAGTTCATCGAGCTGCTCCGGCGAGATGCGTACATGCGCGAGCCAGCGGCGAAATTGCCAGCGGCGCACCCAGCGATAGAGGAGTGCGGCAACGAAGATCGCCGCGAACGCGTCGAAAATCGTGCCGCCGTTATGGCGCACGAGCAGAACGAGCTGCACGATCTGATCGTCAAGCGCCGCACCGCCGATCACCCATACGCTGGCCCACAGCGCCGCGCCGACAAAATCCCACAGCAGAAACACGCCGACTTTGATTGGCGTGGTGCCGAGCAGCGGCGCCGAAATCAGACCGAGGCCGGGCAGGAACTTCGCGATGGTGAGAATCGGCGCGCCGTAGCGTTCATAGGTATTGCGTGCGACGCGCGCGGTGGTGTCGAGCGAGAGCGAGAAGCGCACCAGATGATTCAGCAAGCGCCGGCCGTACGCCCGTCCGGTGAAAAACCACAGCGAGTCCGCTATCAGCGTTGCGCAGACGGCGGCGCCAATGATGCTGGCGTAAGAGGTCTGTCCCATAGCGGCCATGGTTCCACCAAGGATCAGCATCGGCGCCGCTGGAACCGGCAGGCCGAGTTGCGTGACGAGCACGCTCATGAATACGGCCCAGACGCCCAGCGAGGGTGGAATCGCAACCGGAAAATGCCACACAACCACGCTCCTTTTGATGCAATGAAGGATTTGAAACCGTCGGTGCCCAGTCCGTGCCCAGTCGGCGTGCGTTGCGAACACGTCATACATGGTCGGTTCCTGCCGGACAGCGGGAGACCGCACTGCTCGTTCAGCCGGCCGGCACGAACACAGCAGCACAACGTTCGGATTTAAGCACAAGTTGGCAAAAGGGCGCTGCGAGGCGGGCTGAATGCCTGCAAAGATTCAAGTGGGCGGAACGCACCCGCGCTGCTGTCTTACGCCGTTGCGCGTATGAGAGGCTTTCACGTTCCCCACCAGATGATCCTGCCGACCGGGCCGGATGCCGCGGATTGAGAGGAGGTGCGGCAGTGCGCGGCCAGGCTCTCGCCGCATAGCCCTATGCGAGCGACGCTTGTAGATAGTCAGTGACGGCGTTCGCCCGCATCGGCTTGCCGAACAGATAGCCTTGCACCGCACGCGCGCCCAGCGCTTTGACAACCTCCGCTTGCGACGACGTCTCGAGTCCTTCCACGACACACTCGAGTCCGAGGTTCCGGCACAGATCGAGCACCGACTTGACGATCTTCTTCGACGCGCTGTTGGAATCCACGTCGCTCATGAAGCTGCGATCGATCTTGATCGTATCGAAGGGCAGGCGATGCACATAGCTGAGGCTCGAATAACCGGTGCCGAAATCGTCGAGCGAAACACGGCAGCCGGCTTGCTTGATCATCGTGAGCGAGCAGTGGGCCTGCTCGAAATCGCGCGTGACCGCGGTTTCCGTGATCTCGAAGTTGACGTGATGCGCGGGCACGCCGCTGCCCAGCACGATATCGACCAGGCGGCGAGCGCGCGGCGAAGTCGAGATATCGATAGCGGAGAGATTGAACGACAGATAGAGGTCGGACGGCCAGCGCGATGCTTCCTCAAGCGCTTTGCGCAGCAGCACTTCAGTGACGCGCAGAATCAGTTCGGTACGCTCGGCAATCCGGATGAATTCCTCCGGTCTGACCGCGCCTAGCCGCGCATTGTGCCATCGACCGAGCGCTTCCATGCCGATGGTGCGTTGCGTGAGCACATCGTAAATCGGCTGAAACTCGAGGAACAGTTCGGACTCCAGGTCCGCATGGCGGAGTTCCTGGGCGACGAGACTCGAGCGCCGGATCCGCGTCTCATGTTCTCTCGAGAAGATCACAGGCGTGCCGCGGCAGCCTTCCTTGCCGACATACAAGGCCGCGTCGGCACGTTCGAAAACTTGCTGGACCGTCGTGCCTGCTTCCGGAAACGTTGCCCAGCCGATCGTTCCTGTCAGTTCGGCGACATTGCCGGCCACCCGGTACGGCTGGCTGAGTGCTTCGCAGATGCGCTCACCCAACTCGACGAGCGTCTCGTTTTCCAGTTTGTGCTGGGCCAGCACGCCGAATTCGTCGCCGCCCAGGCGCGCGAAGAAGATGCCAGGCTCGGCGAGCGCCAGCAGCCGCACGCCGACTTCCTGCAGCACGAGATCGCCGCTTGCATGTCCATAGATATCGTTGACCTGTTTGAAGCCGTCGAGATCGATCAGCCCGACATTGAAGCCGCCACCGGTTCCGGGCGCGTGTTCCGATAGCGCGTGCAGCGAGGCGAAGAAGCTGCGCCGGTTGGGCAGGTCGGTCAGGCTGTCGATGCTCGCGAGCCGGAAGTTGTCGTCGCTGAGTCTTTGCGTATTCTGCTGGCTTGCCTGCAATTCGCGCTGCGCATGCACAACGCCGGTGAACGTCCGGTAATACAGTTCAATGATGAAGGCGAGTGCGACGCCGACCAGCGTCATGTCGATCGCCATCGCGATGAAGACAGGAGAGCGCGTGGAAACCAGAAATGTCGAAAAGCTCAGGACGACGATCGAAAGCAGAAGCAGGGCAGCCGCGCGCAGATGCATGAGGCAGAACACGCAACCGACCAACGTCGTCGCCATGTAAAACGCGACTTGTGCCTGCTCGTAGGCCGTGCCGTAGGGAAACAGTAGTAGCGACCAGGTGCTGAAGGCGACGGCGAAGAGGCCCGCGAGCCAGATCAGCTTGCGCAGTTCGGGCACGGCCTGTTCGTGCGTCAGAGGCCGGCGCCGGACGCGCCACCAGCGCGCGCAACGGATGACGCACAGCGTGCAGAGCGCCCCGGGGAAATATAGGGACAACCATGCCGGCGCCAATTCCAGATGCGTGACAGCCACAGCCATCGTGTTGACGATCAGGATGAAATAAAGCAGCGGTATCTGGTAGCCGAATGCCTGGAGTTGCGAGCGCACGAGTTCAGGGTCGCCTTCCGCGACCGATAGCGCTTCTCTCAATCTGGCTAACCGATCCATTCCCGTCCTTGTAACATTTGCAGCGCAGTCGCAAATTTGTATATCGGCCGCTCCGGAGGGACCTTGAGGGCGCTTTCAGTGGAAATAAAGCATGCGCGGTGAGCGAACGGTAAATACGCCCGGCGAGTGACTCGGCCGCGAGTCATTTGTGCCGCGCCAGCTTGCACGAGATTTGCCGACCGGCGACGCAAAGGCGCGTCCCGCTTTGCGGTGCCGACCAACGTCGCACAGTCAATATCGCAGGCCGCGGCGGTGGCGCAAGACCATGCGGAGGGCATCGCGCATGTTGCATTTGGGAGAATTTTCGTTGTTTTACTTTTCCCGGATTTTTAATTGCTGAACACGGTGCGGGGCTGAATGCCGAATCTTTGCGATCCGCCCTAAGATAAGAAAAAAGCCTGACTGCAGCTGGTTTTTCACCGCTAAATCACTGAAATTGCAACGGATTGTGATAAGCCAAGGGCAGCCCTAAAGCGGGAGAAATGCGTAAGCGCGCGATTCTTATGGCACTTTGGGACAAAAAAACGTCAAATTGCCGCTGGGCGGGCGATACAAGGCTTACATCCAAGGTTTGCGCGAATACGCGCCTATGCGTTAGTGTGTCGGTCCCGGCGCAACAGATGTGGCGCCGGTTCCATGATTACCATACGGGAAGTGCTATGAACAAACAGGAACTGATTGATGCAGTCGCCGCAGCGACGGGCGAAAGCAAAGCGGCCACCGGCCAAACCATCGACGCTATCGTCGAAGCGGTGACCAAAGCCGTGGTGGGTGGTGATACGGTGCAACTGGTCGGTTTCGGTTCTTTCTCGACCGGCGCGCGCGCAGCACGCGTGGGCCGCAATCCGTCGACCGGTGCCGAGATCCAGATCGCCGCAGCCAAGACGGTGAAGTTCACCGCCGGCAAGGCATTCAAGGAAGCCGTCAACGCGTCGTAATGCAACGCGCCTCGCGCTGGAGCATCCACGCGCGTGGCTGTAGCGCGCGGCGCCCGATGCATCGGGCGTGAGGAATCACGCGCTGCCCAACCCCGGTGATGGTGTCGAATCGCTGGTTGGTGCGGCGCGTGGGGTGCTTATGACGGTGTTGTTTGCTTCAGTTTTGCTTCAGTTTTGCCTCATGCACGCTCGCGGTCCGGCCGTTGGTGACGGTTGGCGACGGTCATTGGATGCGCGAGATCGTGCAGGCCGCGCCGGCGAGTTCAGCCCGCGCGCCGTTTTCGGGTCGCTTCGGCGAGAGTATCGAGTGCCGGTTCGGTTTGCGCCCAGCTTACGCAGGCGTCCGTAATCGAGACGCCGTAACGCAGCGGCGCACCGGCTTTCAGATCCTGACGGCCTTCTTCCAGATGGCTTTCGAGCATGACGCCGATGATGCGGTGCTCGCGCTGCGCAAGTTGCTGCGCCAGATCCTGCACCACCTCCAGTTGACGCAAATGCGATTTGCCTGAGTTCGCATGCGAACAGTCGATCATGACCTGCTCGCGCAGGCCTGCCGATTTGAGCGCCGCGCAGGTTGCTTCTACGGATGCGCTGTCGTAATTCGGCCCTTTCTTGCCGCCGCGCAAGATGACGTGGGCGTCGTCATTGCCACGCGTCTCGAAGATCGCCGCCATCCCCATCTTTGTCATACCCATGAACGCGTGACTCGCGCGCGCCGCGACGATTGCGTCCGCGGCGATTTGCACACCGCCGTCCGTGCCGTTCTTGAAACCGATCGGGCAGCTCAATCCCGATGCAAGCTGCCGGTGACTCTGGCTCTCCGTCGTGCGCGCGCCGATCGCTCCCCACGCGATCAGATCCGCGATGTATTGCGGACTGAGCAAGTCGAGAAATTCGGTGGCCGTGGGCAGGCCGAGGCCGTTGATGTCGAGCAGCAGTTGCCGTGCGAGACGCAGACCTTCATTGATGCGGAAGCTGCCGTCGAGGCGCGGGTCGTTGATATAGCCTTTCCAGCCTACCGTTGTGCGCGGTTTTTCGAAGTAGACCCGCATGATGATCAGCAGATCGTCCTTGTAGGTCTGCGCCGCGACCTTGAGCTTATGGGCGTATTCGATTGCCTGGTCGTGGTCGTGAATCGAACACGGGCCGACGATCATCACGAGCCGGTCGTCACGGCCGTGCAGAATGTCGGCGATTTCCGCGCGGGTTTTCTCGACGAGCGTCTGCACCGAAGGCGGCACAGTCAATTCGTCCTGCAGCAGGGCAGGGGAAATCAGCGGACGTACGGCGCCGATACGAACGTCGTCGATGCGCGTGGTGTCCTGGGTGGCGTCGGCCGAGCCAACTTCCTGATCGTGCAAAGGATTGTCGATGGCACTCAAAATATTCTCCCGGACCTTGGATGTTGAGGGGGCCTCACGGCCTGAATGTGTGAGTGTTGGTGCGTCGGTGCATGGGTTAGCTGCCGGGATTATGACACTCGCGCGTGCGGGCCGGATGATCGTTATTCGAGGCGCTTGATCAGTGCCATGGCGGCTGCCGGATTGCGTTCCTTGAAGCCGCTGATGACATAGAGGTAGACGTCGCGCGCCGTGGTTTTTGCGGGGGCCGCGGCCGAGGTTTCCAGGTCGTCCGGCGTCGTGCCCGCGGCGAGTTGGCGGGCGCGTTCGACCCAGGCGTCTAGGGCTTCGGTCGAATAGCCTTTGGCTTCCTTGTCGCTTGTACCCATGATGCGGGCGTAGACGAATGGCGCGGTAATGTCGGCGATTTGCGGGTATTCGCCGTCGGCTGCCAGCACGATGGCGACTTTGTACTTTCTGGCTAGCGCGATGAATTCGGGGGTTTTGAAGGTGTCGTTGCGGACTTCGATTGCGTGTCTTAGTTTTTGGCCTTCTATGCTGGCGGGCAGCAGTTTCAGAAAGGCTTCGAAGTCTTCGGGGTCGAATTTTTTGGTGGTGGCGAATTGCCAGTTGATCGGGCCTAGCTTTTGTTTTAGCAGTAGCACGCCGCTGGCGAAGAAGCGTTCGATGGTTTCATTGGCGTCTGCCAGGATTTTTCTGTTTGTTGCGTAGCGGGGGGCTTTTAGCGAGAAGACGAAATCTTCCGGGGTTTCCTGATACCACTTTTCGTAGCTTGCTGGTTTTTGCAAGCCGTAGAAGGTGCCGTTGATTTCTATCGATGTGAGGTGTTGGCTCGCGTGTTGGAGTTCGCGATTTTGCGTGAGGTCTGGTGGGTAGAAGGTGCCTCGCCAAGGGGCATAGGTCCATCCGCCTATGCCGATTCGGATTTTGCCGGTTTTCGGGGATGGCATTTGTGCCTCTTTTTGTTGTGGCTTCGCCGGGAGAGGTAGATTAGCGTATTTGGATGGTTTGGTTGTCTTCGAAATCAAGGAAGGCCCAACCCTGCGGGCATACAGACAAAATTTATGACAGGCCCAAAGCGCCATGCAGGCAAAAAAACCAAAAAATCACTATCCACCGCGAGGCGCCCGAGCCGCCTCCTCAAACCGCCGGTTCGCCTCGGCCACCTCGGCCCTGAACTGCTGCAGAGCCCTCACCGACACATCGGGCGGCGTCAGAGCCGCCCACAGAACATCGATCAACTGATCCGCGGTAGCGTCGATGTCGATATGGCGGTTCGCCAGCGTGGCGTCCCACAACACATGTTCCATCGGCCCGAACACCATCGAGCGCAGCAGCCTCAATGGCATATCAGCCCGAATCTGCCCGGTTTCCTGACCCTGCGCCAACACCCGCATCAAGGGCGCCGTGTACTGCCGCTGCAATTCGGTCAAAGCCTCACTCAACTCATGATGCCGAGCCCGCCCTTCAGACAACACCAAAGCACACAGGTCCGTGCCATTGACCAGCATCAACCGCAAATGCGTGCGCACAATAAAAGCAAATTGCTGCCGCACATTGCCATCGCGCGGCAACCCGGATTCGATCGCTTCAATGATTTCGTCATACCAGTCGCCGATCACCCGCGCGCATAACTCGCGCTTGCCGCGGAAATAACTGAATACGGTCGCCTCGGAAATGCCCAGGCGCTGCGCAATCTCCGCCGTCGTCGCGCGCTCGTAACCCTTCTCGGAGAATACGTCGCGGCCCGCCTGCAAGATCTCCTTCACGCGCTGCTGCGACTTGCGCCCGGCCGGCTGGCGGCGCGAGGCAGGTAACTCAGCCTTCAAGACAACCGTCATATGAGTTCAGTTCAGTTTTGTGGGGTCCACAACCCCGATGACAGCGATCCTATCACGGTATGGCAGCGTCTGAGCTACGCCGAATGGTTTCTGAGTGACACTCAAAAATACCTATTGACGCTTACGTAAATCTGGCGTGAGAATGCGCCTTGAACGTTTCGCGCCTCGTGCGGGATGGTGAAGGCGGCCCACAAGGCCGTCGCCGTCCGCTGAGCCGCACTCAGACGAGCTGGTGGCCACTCAGGCCTCGGCCCGCCAACAAACTCTGGAGACACAGCAATGAGCAACCTGCCCGGTTTGCAATTCCCGCTCGGCGAAGAAATCGAAATGCTGCGTGACAGCATCGCAGGATTCGCTGCCAAAGAAATCGCCCCGCGTGCCGCGGAAATCGATCGGTCGGATCAGTTTCCCATGGACCTGTGGCGCAAATTCGGCGACCTGGGCGTGCTCGGCATGACCGTTTCGGAGGAATACGGCGGCGCGAATATGGGCTACACGGCGCACATGGTCGCGATGGAAGAAATCTCGCGCGCGTCGGCATCGGTCGGTCTCTCGTACGGCGCGCACTCGAATCTGTGCGTCAACCAGATTCATCGCAACGGCACGGCTGCGCAAAAGGAAAAGTATCTGCCCAAGCTGGTTTCCGGTGAGCACATTGGCGCGCTCGCCATGAGCGAACCGAACGCGGGCTCGGACGTCGTCAGTATGAAACTGCGCGCGGACAAGAAGGGCGATCACTATGTGCTGAACGGCACGAAAATGTGGATCACCAATGGCCCGGATTGCGACACGCTCGTCGTCTATGCAAAGACCGATCTCGAAGCGAATTCGCGGGGCATTACCGCGTTTATCGTCGAGAAGGGCATGAAAGGTTTCTCGGTCGCGCAAAAGCTCGACAAGCTCGGCATGCGCGGCTCCCATACCGGTGAACTGGTGTTCGAGAATGTGGAAGTGCCGGAAGAAAATATTCTCGGCCAGCTGAACGGCGGCGTGAAGGTGCTGATGAGCGGCCTCGATTACGAACGCGCCGTGCTCGCCGGCGGCCCGACCGGCATCATGGTCGCGGTCATGGACGCAGTCGTGCCGTATATCCACGACCGCAAGCAGTTCGGCCAGCCGATCGGCGAATTCCAGCTGATTCAAGGCAAGGTCGCCGATCTGTACACCACGCTGCAAGCGTGCCGCGCGTACCTCTACGCAGTGGGCCGGCAACTCGACACGCTCGGCAAGGAACACGTGCGCCAGGTGCGTAAGGACTGCGCGGGCGTGATTCTGTACACCGCTGAAAAAGCGACGTGGATGGCCGGCGAGGCGATCCAGATTCTCGGCGGCAATGGCTATATCAACGAGTATCCGGTCGGCCGTCTGTGGCGCGATGCCAAGCTCTATGAAATCGGCGCGGGCACGAGCGAAATCCGTCGCATGCTGATTGGCCGCGAACTGTTCGCCGAGACGGCTTGAGCCACAGCAGTGCGCAGTGTGCTGCCTGACAGATCACTGCGGACCACTGCAGCATAAGGCGCGCAACTGCGCACAACCCAATGCAGTGCGTCACTGCAGGCCGACAAAAAGCGGCGAACCGGAGAAGCCACGCAATGCCGATCATCGAATCAAAGCTGAATCCGCGCTCGGACGACTTCCGCACCAACGCGGCGGCGCTCGAAGCGCTAGTCGCCGATCTTCGCGCGAAGATCGAGAAACTCGCGCTGGGCGGCGGGAAAGCGGCGCGCGACAAACACACGGGCCGCGGCAAATTGCTGCCGCGCGATCGTATCGAGAAACTCCTCGATCCGGGCACGCCATTTCTCGAGTTCTCGCAACTCGCGGCCTATGGCATGTACCACAACGATGCACCCGGCGCAGGCGTCATCACCGGCATTGGCCGCATCGCAGGGCAGGAGTGCGTGATCGTCTGCAATGATGCGACGGTCAAAGGTGGCACTTACTATCCCGTCACCGTGAAAAAGCACGTGCGGGCGCAGGAAATCGCCGCCGAAAACCATTTGCCGTGCGTCTATCTGGTCGACTCGGGCGGTGCGAATCTGCCGAATCAGGACGACGTGTTCCCCGATCGCGATCACTTCGGCCGCATCTTCTTCAATCAGGCGAATCTGTCCGCGGCCGGCATTCCGCAAATCGCCGTCGTGATGGGCTCGTGCACGGCGGGCGGCGCCTATGTGCCGGCCATGAGCGATGAATCGATCATCGTCAAGAATCAGGGGACGATTTTTCTCGGCGGACCGCCGCTCGTCAAAGCCGCAACCGGTGAAGTGGTGAGCGCGGAAGACCTCGGCGGCGGCGACGTGCATACGCGTCTGTCGGGCGTGGTCGATCATCTCGCGCAGAACGACGCGCATGCGTTGGGCATTGCGCGCAGCATCGTCGGCAATCTGAATCGCTCGAAGCAGGTGCCGGTGGCATTGCAGGAGCCGAAGCCGCCGCGCTATGACGTGAAGAGCATGTACGGCGTGATTCCCGTCGATACGCGCAAGCCGTTCGATATCCGCGAGGTGATCGCGCGTATTGTCGACGATTCCGCGTTCGACGAATTCAAGGCCCGTTACGGCACCACGCTCGTGTGCGGCTTCGCGCATATCTGGGGGCATCCGGTCGGCATCATCGCGAACAACGGCATTCTGTTTTCGGAGTCGGCGCTCAAGGGCGCGCATTTCATCGAACTGTGCTGCCAGCGCAAGATTCCGCTCGTGTTCCTGCAGAACATCACGGGTTTCATGGTGGGCCGCAAGTACGAAAACGAAGGTATCGCCCGCAATGGCGCGAAGATGGTGACGGCCGTGGCCACGGCGAAGGTGCCGAAGTTCACGGTGATCATCGGCGGTTCGTTCGGGGCCGGCAACTATGGCATGTGCGGCCGCGCGTATTCGCCGCGCTTCCTGTGGATGTGGCCGAACGCGCGCATTTCGGTGATGGGCGGCGAGCAGGCGGCGTCGGTGCTGGCCACGGTCAAACGCGACGGCATCGAAGGCAAAGGCGGTTCGTGGAGCGCCGAAGAAGAGGATGCGTTCAAGCAGCCGATCCGCGAGCAATACGAGCATCAGGGGCACCCGTACTACGCGAGCGCGCGTCTATGGGACGACGGTGTGATCGACCCGGCGCAAACGCGCGACGTGCTCGGTCTCGGCCTCTCGGCGACGATGAATGCGCCGATCGAAGACACGCGTTTCGGCGTGTTCAGAATGTGACAGAGCGCTACGGAAGAGGGCTGCAACGATGCAATACGAAACGCTGAATGTCGCATTCACCGGTCAGATCGCCACGGTTACGCTGAACCGGCCGGACGTGCGCAACGCGTTCAACGAAACGATGATCGCCGAGGTGACCTCGGCCTTCATCGCCTTGAGCGCGCGCGACGACGTGCGCGCGGTGGTGCTTGCCGCGAACGGCAAGGCGTTCTGTGCAGGCGCCGACCTGAACTGGATGAAGAAGATGGCCGGCTACTCGGACGACGAGAACCGCGCCGACGCAATGCTGCTCGCGAACATGCTGTCGTCGATCTATCGCTGCGCCAAACCGGTGATCGCGCGCGTGAACGGCGACGCGTACGCGGGCGGCATGGGTTTGATCTCGGCGTGCGATATCGTCGTCGCGGTGGAGGGCGCGCGGTTTTGCCTCTCGGAAGCGCGTCTCGGCCTGATCCCGGCCACCATCGCGCCGTACGTGATCCGCGCGTTGGGCGAGCAGGCCTCGCGCCGCTACTTCGCGACCGCCGAGCAGTTCGATTGCGCGACGGCGTACCGCCTCGGCCTCGTCAGCGAAGCGGTGGGCATGGAGCAACTCGACGCCACCGTGCAGCAGATCGCTGAGACGCTGTGCGCAAACGGCCCGCAAGCGGTGCGTGCCTGCAAGCAACTCGTGCAGGACATCGCTGGCCACGAGTTGAACGAGGTCATGATCGAGGACACGGCGGCGCGCATCGCGCGTACGCGAGCGGGTGCGGAAGGCCGTGAAGGCGTCGCGTCGTTCCTCGAAAAGCGCACACCTTCCTGGCGCAGTTGAAGCGTCACAAAGGCACCTATCCCGAGGCGCATGCTGGCCTCCACCAGAACAACACAGCCCCGAACGGGACCATCACCGAGATACCTCATGTTCAACAAGATCCTGATTGCCAACCGCGGCGAGATTGCGTGCCGTGTCGCCGCGACCTGCAAGCGGCTCGGTATTGCGAGCGTGGCCGTGTATTCCGATGCGGACGCCAACGCGAAACACGTGGCCGCCTGTGACGAGGCGGTGCATATCGGCGGCTCGACCGCGGCGGAAAGCTATCTGCGCGTCGAGCGCATTATCGAAGCCGCTCGTGCAACCGGCGCACAGGCGGTGCATCCGGGCTACGGCTTCCTGTCGGAAAACGAAGACTTCGCGCATGCCTGCGAAGCGGCCGGCATCGTATTCATCGGACCGCCGGTCGAAGCGATCGCCGCGATGGGTTCGAAGGCGGCCGCGAAGGCGCTGATGCATGCGGCCGCCGTGCCGCTCGTGCCGGGCTATCACGGCGACGACCAGGATCCGCAGTTACTGCACCGCGAAGCGGATGCCATCGGTTATCCGGTCTTGCTGAAGGCGAGCGCGGGTGGCGGCGGCAAAGGCATGCGCGTCGTCGAGCGCACGGAAGATTTCGCGGCGGCACTGGCATCGTGCAAACGCGAAGCGGCCAGCAGTTTCGGCAACGATCGCGTGCTGATCGAAAAGTATCTGACGCGGCCGCGTCACGTGGAAGTGCAGGTGTTCGCGGACCGTCATGGCGGCGCGGTGTATCTGTTCGACCGCGACTGCTCGGTGCAGCGGCGTCACCAGAAAGTGCTGGAAGAAGCGCCGGCACCGGGCTTGTCCGAGGACATCAAGCGCGAGATGGGCGAAGCGGCCGTGGCCGCCGCGCGTGCGGTGAATTACGTCGGTGCGGGCACGGTCGAGTTCATCATGACCGGCACGGGCGATTTCTACTTCATGGAGATGAACACGCGCCTGCAGGTCGAGCATCCGGTCACGGAAATGGTGACGGGGCAGGACCTGGTGGAATGGCAACTGCGCGTCGCTGCGGACGAACCGCTGCCGCTCACGCAGCAACAGCTGAAAATCGACGGCCACGCGATCGAAGCGCGTATCTACGCCGAGCATCCTGCACGCGGCTTCCTGCCGTCGACGGGCACGCTCAAGCATTTGCGCATGCCGGAAGGCGTCGAATTCTCCATCGGCGCGGCCGGCCTGGGCGAGCCCGGCCGCAAGGCGCCGGTACGCATCGACAGCGGCGTGCGCGAAGGCGACACCATCACGCCGTTCTACGATCCGATGATCGCCAAGCTGATCGTTCACGGCGCGACGCGTGAAGAGGCGCTCGCGCGTATGAGTCGTGCGCTGCGGGCCTGCGAAGTGGTCGGCCCGCATACCAACGTCGAGTTCCTGCAACGCATCGTCACGAGCGAACCGTTCGCGACCGGCGATCTGGATACGGGTTTGATCGAGCGTCATCACGATGCCCTGTTCGCGCCCGTGAAGAAGCCCTTCAAGGAGGCGTTGGCGCTCGCCTGCGCCGCGTTGCTGACGCGCGAAGGCGGCACCGCCCATGGCGCGTCGCCGTGGGATGCGCTGTCTCACTGGCGCCTTAACAGCGGCTATACACAAACGCTCGGCTGGCGCGATGTCGAGAACGACGCGGCTTTCGAAGTCACGTTTGCCCGCGACGGCGCCACACAAACCCTCGAACGCGATGGCGTGCGCGAGGACTTCACATGGTCGGCTGGCACGGGCGAGCACGAATACCGCGCGACGATCGGCGACGCGCGGGTAACGGGGCGCGTGTTCATCGACGTCGATACGTTCCACGTATTCTGCCTTGGCGAGGCGCTGGCGTTCGAGTGGCAGAACCTGCTCGCGCATGCCGCGGATGCTGAAGGTGGCGAAGGCCGCTTGACCGCGCCGATGCCGGGCAAGGTGATCGCGGTGCTGGTCGAACCGGGCACGGTGGTGGAGAAGGGCACGCCGCTGATCGTGATGGAAGCGATGAAGATGGAGCACACGATCGGCGCGCCGGCGGCAGGCACGGTGTCGGAAGTGCTCTATGCGGTCGGCGATCAGGTCGCCGATGGGGCACAGCTTCTGGTGCTGAATGTGGGCTGACCGCGAGTCTTAAGCGAGGCGCGCGTAGCCTGAGGCACGTGCCTCGTTTTCGAGTTGCTCGATCCGCTCGTAGTCCGTGAGCGGCAACGCGGAAAAGCCCTTCAAACGCAGGCGTTTGGCGCGCTCGGGCTGTGCAAGGTGCGCCTCGCTCAGTGCCTCGCGCAGCGTCTCGATTGTCGCGGCCGGCACGTTGTTGGAGGCAATCAAGGGCAAACCCGGAGAGGCTGCCGTCACGCCGATTTGCCGAACCTGCCGTGCCAGTTCCGGCAATTCATCGCAGACAAACGCGAACGTCACGCAGTCGATGGCGGCGACGTCCGCGCGATTTTCGACCACCGCTCGCAATGATCCAAGATGCGAACCGGTGCGCAGGACCGCGCTGAAAAACGCACCGCCGCGCGCAAGCGGCGCCACCGCATGGCGAAACACGTTCATGCCGCTGTTCGAATCGTCCTGATTGTAGGCGGCACGTGCGCCACGGCACGCCGCGAGCGAATCGAACTGCGCCTCTGCCCGCGTGACCAGTACGCTCGAATACTCCGCGCCTTTGCAGCCGGGCGCGTCGAAGCGCGGCGTGGCGATCAACTGAACCTGTTCGTTCAAACCATGCATCAAGGGATAGCCGCAGGTTTGCGAGAGCAGTACGTTGGGGCGCCGCCAGAAGCCATGCAGTTCCTCGTCGGGTTCGACGACGCGGCACGCCGGCTTCACCATGCGCAAGACGTCGTCCAGCCACTCGCGCCACGCAGTGGCGAGCGTGGGCGTCACGTTGTACATCGGCAGGGCGGCGATCCAGGTCATGGACGCGATTCTGGCATGCCTAATGTCTGACCATTCGGAATTCGTCGAGCCCCAGCCGCACGGGCTCGATCTGTTTGAACGGCCATTTACACACCACCACCTTCAATATTTCCAGTTGCGCGTTTTCGAACGCGATGAGCAAATCGCGGCGCCGCTTGCTGGCGGCTCCGCAATAGGTCATCAGTGCCTCGGCGCTGACCTCGAAGATCTGCACCCGTTCGTCAAAACAGACCCGGAAGGCGACCGTTGCGCATTCCGTGACACAGGGCCTGAATCCTTCATCGACATATACCGACATGGCTTTCTCCTGCCGCCCGCCCGAGTAATCAGGATAACCGGCCGTCAGTTTTCGGTATGTGGGAAAGCCGGCATTCGGTGTGAAAATGCCTGACACCCGCTTCACCTTGCTGACCTTGCCGGTCGGAAACAGAACTCGCCCGCGTGGAGGCGTGCGTAATCCGATTTTGCGCCAGGATGCCGGGCCCGTCATTCAGCGTTCGAGCGACAGTCCGTCCGGCGCGGCAACGTCCTCGGCAACCGGTGGCCCCATGCAGAAGAGCGCATGGCCTTCGTCGATGGTGGCGTCTGCGGGTTCTTCGTGCACGGCGGCGAGCCTTAGCTTCTTCCACCGCGACTCGAGCGGTGCAGTCGGCAATGAGGCGGCCAATGCAGCAGGCAATCAGGCGGGTGTCGCGAACCGTGGCGCATAGGCGACGTCAGACCAGCGAAACGGCAACGCCTCGCGACTGCGCCGCACTTCGGTAATACGAAAGCGCACCAGGCGCTCGGCCAGGGGAATCGATGTGATCAGGAAAAGGCTTGAATCGCCGGTGGACGGCTAGCGTCTGCCAGACCATCATCTTTAAAGCGAGTCGGATCGATCTTCCCTGAAACCCGGCAGTAGTGCGGGATATCTCAACTGTTCTTCGCGCGTGCGGATACGCGGGTCCGATTGCCGGACTTGCGCGAACGTGATTCGACCGTGTCCGAACGTTGCGTCTCCGGTTGCTTGCTAAAGACGAGTGCCTCGACCATCTGCCAATACGCCTCAACGACCTTGGGATCGGACGCAGAAACATTGCTGGTGGCGAGCATTTCCGGGCCGAATCCAGAAAGCGTTGATGTCAGGCTGATCATGAGATAGTGCAGGAGGATCGGTTCGACTTGGGGCAAGGTGTGTTCATCCTGCGCCTCGCGAATCTGCGGAATGATCCAGCTGATCAATGGCTTGAGCACCGTGTCGGCGAGCCACTGTAACCGAGGGCTGTACACCAGGAACTCCTGGAGCATGAAGCGATGAAACTCGGGGAAATCAACCGTGAAGCGAAACAAAGACCGATACACAAGTTTTACGCGGTCCGCCGCCATGGCAGGGGGCGTATCGGTCAGATAGGCATCCCACTCATGGCGAATGCGTTCGAACACATACTCCGCTACCGCCTGCCAGAGATCGTCCTTGGATCGGTAATGGTATGTGATAAGCGGATGTTGCAATCCGATGCGATCCGCGATGCTACGAATACTCGCAGCCTCAAAGCCCTTCGAGGCGAATTCGGCAAGTGCCGCGTTCAGGATCGCGGAGCGGGTTTCCTGCGACCGCTGCTGCTCTGCGCGTTTGAGTTCGGTTGGTCTGCTTTTGTTACCAACGCTCCTGGAACCTGTGCTGTCCGCCATTTGGTTTCTCGATTCGGAATTTCGTTATTCAGTT
Organism: Paraburkholderia phytofirmans OLGA172; assembly: GCF_001634365.1. Classification (NCBI taxonomy): domain Bacteria; kingdom Pseudomonadati; phylum Pseudomonadota; class Betaproteobacteria; order Burkholderiales; family Burkholderiaceae; genus Paraburkholderia; species Paraburkholderia phytofirmans. Next base: position 1,950,213 of record NZ_CP014579.1, on the reverse strand, counting down.
GCGTCCGTGCTCCAGTGCCGTTCGCCTTCCGACAGACCAACACCGTGCAGGCGTTGCAGGATCCGCGATCGTCAACAAAGGTATCACACACTCGCATCGGATCTTGAGCGCCGCTGAACCCGTTGAGCGCAGTCGATTTGCGCCGGCACAGTAACACACTATTTGCATCGCACATGCCGCATGCCCAGTCGATCCGCCGTCCCATGCTGTCCATTTTCCTTTTAAATTTACTGTTCGTAAAGTATAATATGCGTAAGTTGCCGGCTCCTGGTGTTCCGCCCGGCCCACGACAGAACTGAGTCCGACTACAGATTTACAGATTTGATTCACGGATCAAGGGCACATGGAAAGCAAAATCACGCTGACGTCAAATAACGACATCGCCTTCGTTACGATGGTGAACGAAACACGCGCGAACTCGATCGACAAGGCGTTCTGCGATGAGCTGCTGGGCGCCTTCGAGGATATTGAGGCGTCGTCCACGTATCGCGCAGTGATACTTCAAGCCAGAGGCAGAATATTTTCAGCCGGCGGAGATCTTCGTCAAATTCTTGACGGGCTGCAGCGTTCCGATTCCTCCCTCGAATCGTTGATTAGCGCACTGAACACCACGATCATGGCGATGCGGCGCTTGCCAATACCTGTGATCGCTAGCGTTCAGGGAGCGGCGGCAGGTGCGGGTTTTTCGCTGGCAATGGCGTGCGACCTGGTGGTGGCGTCGAGCGCTGCCCGCTTCGTCGTCGGCTATGCCAAGCTAGGAACATCCAGCGACGGTGGTCTGTCTTTTCATCTGGCGCGTCGATTGGGGGCCGCGAGGGCATTGGAGATCATGCTGACGCGGGACTCGTTGAGTGCCGACGAGGCTAGCCTGCTAGGACTCGTCCAGCGTATTGCCGAACCCGCTTCCTTGCAGGACGCCACCCTGGCGCTCGCGCGGAAAGTCATGGATGTACCCGCGGCGGCGGTTAGAGAAACAAAATCGCTGGTTGGAATGGCAGCCGAAGATGGCCTTGAGCGCCAGCTTGAAGAAGAAAAACGTGCGTTCCTGAGATGCGCGTCGACGAAAGCGTTTTCCCAGCGAGTCGCACAATTCGTCGCGGACTCTGCTTCGCCCAGAAGCGCATCGACCTGACGATAAAAACCTGGTCTCAAGGAAGGTCAGCAAACGTCCTGACCTGATGGCGCTTTTGTCCGATGCCGGCGTGCCGGGTTGGACGGCCGCGTGACGCTTAAGTTGGTCGAATGCACGATCCTGTGTGCAAGCCGATGCGGGATAACAACGCGTTGGCGTCCTCGTAACGTCGCTACCACACAACGCCACCATCGGCTTCCGATCCGTTGGACTGCCAGATTCAATCCCCTTCTCGTGGTGTCACGCACCCGTTCTCTTCATCATCAGGCGAAATATACCTGGGGATACTCCTATCCAAATTAAACTATACGACCGGAAAATTTAGACCTATCCTTCTTTCAGCGCCTCTGATGTACCGGTTGGTAGTGAATTCAAAATTGCAGGGGAGACTGGAGATGAAGAGATTGTCCTGGGCCGCGGCGCTGCTTTGTATCACGCCTGCGGTGGTGTACGCCCAAAGTTCCGTGACACTGTACGGTCTGCTGGATGAAGGCTTGACCTACTCAAGCAATCAAAACGGACATTCCGCGTGGTTGCTTCAGAGCGGAGGTGGATCGTTGTCCAGATGGGGACTGCGCGGTGCCGAAGACCTGGGGGGCGGTTACAAAGCGGTCTTCACATTAGAAAACGGCTTTGATCTGTCTAGCGGAAACCTCTCGAACAATGGGCGTCTGTTTGGACGGCAGGCGTACGTTGGCATTTCAAGTCCGTATGGGACGATCACCCTTGGTCGTCAGTACGAGGAAGTGGCCGAAATGCTCTCCACCGTCGCGGCCGGGTTGAACTGGGCGGTCTACTTCGCTCATGCCGGCGACGTTGACAACGCTGGCGGGAGCATACGAATCAACAACTCGGTCAAATACGCCAGTCCGAAAATCGGCGGCTTCACATTCGGTGCGCTCTATAGCTTTGGTGGGCAGCCCGGACAATTCTCCACGAATAGCGTGACGTCGGTGGGACTGAGCTACACGGGAATAAACCTCCCGCTGTATATAGCGGCCGCCTATACGATCATCAAGAATCCGTACGCCGCCGCATTCGATAGCACCGCGCCGCGAAACATCATTTACGCCCCGTACGTGCAGAGCGCGGAGAGCGAATCCATCGCAGGGGTAGGTACATCGTACAAGATCGGCAGTGCTTCAGTTGCCTTTGAGTACACAACGACGCGATTCAAGAAAGGCTTCCTTGGCAGTGACGTGCGGTTTGACAACTACGAGGCAAACGTCGGTTATTTCATTACACCCTTTCTGTTCGCAGGTGCGGCGTACATCTACACGCACGGCAAAGTGGGGGCGACCTCCGCGAGCCCAATCTATCGGGCAATCGATCTCTACACCAATTATTTCCTGTCGAAGCGGACGGATATTTACTTTGCCGCCGAACTGCTGAAAGCGGCGGGCTCGGCGACTCAGGCGCAGATCACGCTGATTCCTTCACCGTCGAGCGGACAGACTCAGGGCTTGTTGCGAGTCGGAATCCGTCACCGGTTTTAACGGCCCTGTGATGTCGGTGCTGTCGAGCGACAAGTGAAACCCGGTCGACCCCGGAACCCGGTGGTCGATCATCAAGGATGATGCGATGAAAAGCATAGGCTATGCCCAGCGGGATGTGCGCAAGATTTTTAACGATATGCCCGTGGGGCGAAAGCAGTGGACGGTGCTCCTCATCTGCTTCGCAGCAACAGCGATCGAGGGTTTCGACACGATCGTGATCAGTTTTATCGCGCCTGCAATAAGCCAGCACTGGCAGCTTTCGAGCGCGGCGCTCTCGCCTCTGGTGGCCTTTGGATTAACCGGACTGCTGATTGGCTCGATCGTTGGAGGAACAATGGCTGACCGTGTCGGTCGTCGAACGGTAAGCATCGTGGCCATCGCCTGGTTTGGAATCGCTGGTGTGATGTCGAGCGAAGCGCAGTCGATATTTCAGCTGGTTGCCTGGCGTTTTATAACCGGCCTCGGCATCGGGGCAGCGATGCCCGCTACATCAGCGATCGTCGCGGAATATAGCCCCGACCGTTCACGGTCAGCGATGCTCGCATCGACATACTGTGGATTTCTTTTCGGTGCGGCAGCCGCTGGTTTCGTGACGTCGTCGGCTATTGGGACGTTGGGTTGGCGAGGCATGCTTGTATTGAGTGGTCTTATGCCGCTTGGCGTTGCCGCGTTATTCGCATGGCAAGTACCGGAGTCACCGCTCTACATCGTGGCCAGCCGGAAGTCCAGCGAGCAGGCGAAACGAATTCTTGGCAAAGTGTTTCCGGCCTTAGACCTTTCTGGAATGCATTTATTCATCGCCGAAACGCGCGAATCGTTCAGCGGAAGCGGGGCGCTATTGAGCGGTGAATACCGGCTCGGCACCGTGTTGACGTGGTTTACCGAGTTTGCCGGTTATCTGGCGTTCTTTCTGATTGGGAGCTGGTTGCCGACGCACCTGAAGCAGGTGGGGCTATCGATGCACGACGCCTCGCAGGTATCGTCGATGTTCCAGTTCGGTGCGCTTGGCGGGGCGGTTCTTTTCGCTATCCTTGTGCGTCGCTATAACGTGGCGTCGGTCATTTCAGTGGCTTTCGGCGCAGGCTCCCTGCTTGTCATCGCTTTAGGCATGTCCGAAACCAATCAGTGGCATACGGGCGTGGTCTTCTTGTCCGGGATAGCTGTTGGCGGCCCGCTGATCTGTGTCAACACCATTCCGGGCATCTTCTATCCCACTGCGCTCCGTGCCTCCGGTGGGGGCTGGAACGTTGCGATCGGACGGCTGGGATCAATTGTCGGTACGTCGTTGATAGGCTTGATAGTCATATCGGGCTTTCCATATCTGTTCACCTGTGTGCTGTTGTCGATACCGCTCTTGATGGCTTGCGTATGCATGACCGTCATGGCGCGAGTTCTCTCTGCACAACGGCGAAAACTGAACGAACACGCACTGAACATCAGTACGGTATCGGCAGGGGATCCACCGTTGCCGAACACCACCATGCAGTGACGTAGGGCAGTGGCAGGAGCGGCCGATTGTGCTCCTGTTTTTCCGGTACTTTGACGGCACATGGCACGTTTTTCCCCAGGAGAGTCGCGGTCCAACAACGCGGATCCCCTGAACGGGAAAATGCTGCCCGGTTGTTCGCACGTTAGGTGTACGGGCATTCAGTCCCCCAAGCTTTACAAAATTGCAGACGAAGATGCTCTTTGGACTTGAAGAGGCACGTAGTTCGTCTTGCATACTTTACGAACGTGAAGTATAGTGAATTACGGAACCTGCTTGATCGTGCGACTTTCCCAAAGAGCGAACACGAAAGCGCATGTCGGCAGGTAAGGAATATTTTCAGACCGGACACGGCTGTCAGTCGAGGCCATACGTGCCAACGAAACAGGAGGAGAGATGATTGAGCAACGCGACGTTATCGTAACGATGCGGGACGGCACCCGTCTTGCGGTAGACGTCTATCGGCCGGATGCGGATGGTAAGTATCCCGTACTGTACGCTTCGGCGCTGCACAACAAGGATCTTCAAGGTCCGGATATTGCGGATGTCTTGCCCCCGCAGCCCGCGCATGCTCCGCTCTGGTTCGGACCTATCGAGGCTGGGGACACGCGTCGCTTTCTTGCGAATGGTTATGTACACGTAATTGCGCAACCGCGCGGCTCCGCCAAGTCGGAAGGCCACTATGGCGAGGAGAATACCGACCATTACGACATGATCGAATGGATCACGCAGCAGCCGTGGTCCGACGGCAAGGTCGGGATGGTGGGTATTTCGGGCTTTGCCGGTGAACAATGGCGTGCGGCGGCGCAAGGCCACCCCGCGCTCAAGGCGATCTTTCCGTACGACGCTTGTAGTGCGTACGGCGGTATGTTCGGGTTTCGGGACTTCAATCCTGGTGGTGTCGTCCACACATTCCCTTACTTGCTCGACGTTTTCAGTACTGTGCACGAGCCGCGCGGTGTGCCGGGTACGTTACCCGATGCGCAGGAGGAGCTCTGGCGCGCAGCCATGCGCAATCCCGACTACAAGATGTACATCAACCTGTACAACATCCTGACGCAGAAGGGGCAGAGAACGGGGGTGATGTACCACATCATGACGAACCCGTGGGAGCCGGACGGGACAGTTGAGCGAGCCGAAGAAGTCTTCAAGTCGATCAAGGTGCCGTTCTATACGGGTTCCGGCGCCTATGCCTACACCTACAAATTGCACTGGCTTGGCGCCCAGCATTACTTCAAGAATGTCAAACAGCCGCGTAAGCTGATCTTTACGGGTCCCGCGCATCTGGAACGGCCATTCCATCAATACCACGACGAGGTCATTCGCTGGTACGACTATTGGTTGAAGGGTATCGATACGGGCATCATGGATGAGCCCCCGGTCCGCTACTGGGTCATGGGCGCCAACGAATGGCGAACAGGTAGTGACTGGCCGTTGCCTGAAACGCAATGGGCGAAGTACTACCTCGCAGGCTGGGAGCAGCTTTCTACAGACGCCCCTCGGCCTTCGGCGGAGGTCGGCAATGCACATCGGGAGCCGGATGTCTTCACGCAAATGCCGCTCAAAAAGACATCCAGGGTTGAGCGCCTGCGCTACATGACCGATCCGCTTGCGCAAGACGTATTGGTAGCGGGGCCGATTTCGCTGACGCTTTACGCAGAGATTGACCAGCCAGACACGAACTGGATCGTCGTCCTCAAGGACGTGGGTCCGGACGTATCGGTCGTTACCGCACGCGTCGGCGAACGGACGGTTCCGGAGACGTTGCCGGAGCGTGAACTTACCCGCGGCTGGTTGAAAGCGTCATATCGCGCAACGGATCCTGACCGATCTACGCCTGCGGAACCGTTCCACAAATTGACGAAAGGTTCGATCGAGCCGGTCACACCAGGCGAGATCGTCAAATATGAAATCCAGGTGCTCGCGACGGCAAACCAGTTTAAGGCCGGACATCGAATCTGTATCGAGATATGTAGTCTCGACGTGCCTACGGGAACGGGCGCGATGACCGACGTCGAGTACATTCCGTATCACGTTACCAGCAGCAATACGGTCACTCACAAGATTTACCGGGACGCGGATCGCCCCTCACATTTGCTGCTTCCAATCATTCCCTTGAATGGACAGTAATCCTGCATTGCGAATTCCAGCGGGGCGTCATGGACGCGTGGTGACTTTGACTGAAAAACGAGGTTAGACGATGAAAAGCATACGTTTTGAACGCGACGGGAAAGTTGGGAATATCGTCCTGGCGAATCCGCCCTACAACCGGCTCGATGCGCGGTTTGCACAGTGTCTCCGGGAGGCGGTTCACGAAGCTAGCGAAAGCGACATTCGGGTGCTGGTGATCCGGGCAGAGGGGCCGAACTTCAGTCTCGGTGGAGAAGTTCGCGAATGGCCAGATAAGGACCTGAACTGGTTCCGCACATTCGTCGCGGAAATCAACAGTTCGTATCGTGCAATCGAAGCGCTTCGCGTCCCGACGGTAGCGGTGGTGCAGGGCCTGGCTTTCGGCGGTGGCTTCGAACTCGCATTGAACTGTGACTTCATTGTGGCGGCGACCGACGCGGTGTTCCGATGCGTCGAGGTAACGACGGCGATGCTTCCTATTGCGGGAGCGCTGCAGCGGTTGGCCGAGCGAGTGGGGCGTAGCAACGCGTCCCGCTTCGCGATGCTGGGCGAACCGATTCCCGGCAGCGTGGCCGGAGAGCTCGGCATTGCGACGTACGTGGCTGAACCGGATGCGCTCGAACGTGTTGCTGCGGAGCTGGTTACGCGGCTTTCCGACGGCCCCACGCTGTCGTACGCAGCTACCCGCACACTGCTCAAGGTGTGGTCAAGCGGTGGCGTCAATGGTGCGGATGCCGCCATGCTGGATGTTTGCATGGACTTATACAACACCGAGGACGCCACGCGGGGTTTCATCAACTCGGCCAAGGCATTCGACGTCGACCAGGAGCCAGCGGAGATGGTCTTTCACGGGAAATAGGCTAACGTTTCCCAGTCATCAAGTTACGAAATCGTAACAATGATCAGCAATCCTGACCGTGAAATCGACCTACGCGTCTTTGCCGTGCAGCGTTCGGTAAAGTCCGGCGGCATTGCAAACACGACATAGCCTCGGTTCCACGGACTCCTGGTTAGAAACGTGTAGCAACGATTGGAGGATGGTTTCATGCATACTTTACCCGGTTCCCTTACGCTCGATGCGCCTGCCGATGGCGTTGCCTACGTAAGGGGTTCGACGGACGTTCCGTTGAGCGAGTCTACAGTCGGCCAGTTTTTAAGGGAAACAGCACGCCGGTTGCCTGATCAGCAAGCCGTGGTATTCCGCGAGCAACAGGTGCGGTGGACATGGAGGAAATTTGACGATCATGTCGATCAACTCGCCGCAGGTTTCCTGTCATTGGGAATAGGAACGGGGGATCGGGTCGGCATCTGGTCTCCGAACCGGTTCGAATGGTTGCTCACGCAGTTTGCGACGGCACGCATCGGCGCTGTATTGGTCAACATCAACCCTGCCTATCGCGTAGCGGAACTCGAGTACGCGCTGCGGAAAGTAGGATGTAAAGCGCTCGTCACTGCCGAGAGTTTCAAAACGTCGAACTACATTTCGATGTTGCTCGACATAGCGCCTGAACTGGCGTCGCAGAACCCGGACGAGTTGAGGGCCGCACGCCTGCCCGACCTTCGTGCGGTGATTTCCATGGGTGATTGGCGCGTGTCGGGCGTCATGTCATTCCACGCGGTGATGCAGCACGGAGAGGAGATTCTTCGAGACAAAGGGCGTGAGGCAATCGATAAAATCGAGCAAACACTTTCGCCCTACGACCCGATCAATGTCCAGTTCACGAGTGGCACCACCGGTAGCCCGAAGGGTGCAACGCTGACACATCGGAACATCGTCAACAACGCGCGTTTTGTCGCTATGGCGATGAAGCTGTCCGAAGCCGACTCACTTTGTATTCCTGTCCCGCTATACCATTGTTTCGGAATGGTGCTCGGCGTACTTGCGTGCGTGTCGGTTGGCGCGCAGATGGTCTTCCCGGGCGAAGGATTCGACGCAGGTGCGACTCTCGCGGCAGTCTCGGAAGAGCGTTGTACCGCGCTTCACGGGGTGCCGACCATGTTTATCGCTGAGCTTGGGCATCCGGACTTTTCATCGTTCGACCTGAGCAGTCTCAGGACCGGCATCATGGCGGGATCGCCTTGTCCTATCGAAACAATGAATCAGGTTGTGGCCAAAATGCATATGCGGGAGGTCACCATTGCGTATGGAATGACAGAGACCAGCCCCGTGTCGTTTCAGAGTGCAACCATGGATCCGCTAGATAAGCGCACCACAACAGTCGGGCGGATTCAACCTCATCTCGAGGTCAAGATCGTTGATTTCGATGGCAATACTGTACCTGTCGGTGAAACCGGGGAACTCTGTACAAGAGGATACTCTGTGATGCTGGGGTACTGGGAAGACGAAACGAAAACGCGCGAAAGCATCGTTGACGGATGGATGCATACAGGCGATCTCGCAACGATCGACGCCGATGGCTATTGCAATATCGTCGGTAGGCTGAAGGACATGGTGATTCGAGGGGGAGAGAACATCTATCCCCGCGAAGTTGAGGAATACCTCTTCAGGCATCCAAAGATACAGAACGTGCAGGTGTTTGGCGTGCCGGACGAAAAGAACGGCGAGGAGTTGTGTGCCTGGGTCGTGCTTCGGCAAGGTGAGGGTTCCACCGAGGAGGACATCAAAGACTTTTGCCGAGGGCAGATCGCTCACTATAAGGTGCCTAAATATATTCGCTTCGTGAGCGAATTGCCGATGACTGTTACCGGAAAAGTACAGAAGTTCGCAATGCGTGAGGAAATGATCCGCTATCTTAATCTGACCGAGCACAAGACCGCCTGACAGGTTCGCGAAAACCGAGCAGGTTCGCAAAAATCGAGACTCGTAAACTCGCTATGGATTAGGTATCCGAAATATATGGGCGCGGCGGGGTGCGAAAGTTTGAAAAATGGAGGTGTCGAATGTATGAAATAACCACGGATGTACTCATCGTCGGGACGGGGCCAGCCGGCTCCGCCTCTGCCGCGCTGCTTTCGACGTACGGTATCGATAACCTGGTCATCAACCAATATCGTTGGTTGGCCAACACGCCCCGAGCGCACATCACAAACCTGCGCACTATGGAAGTCCTGCGCGACCTCGGCCAGCAAGTGGAGCAGGAGGCTTACCTGCACGCGACCGATCAGGATCTGATGGGCGGGACGGTTTTCTGCGAAAGTCTGACCGGTGAGGAGATTGGCAGGGTGCCCAGTTGGGGACTGCATCCGCTGTCACGAGCGGAACGTCAATTGTCGAGTCCGACAAAGATGAACGATTTGCCGCAGACGTTCATGGAGCCGCTGCTGTTCAAGACGGCCTGCGCACGCGGTACTGAGGCGCGGATGAGCACGGAATATCTGAGTCATACGCAGACCGGAGACGGTGTGATCACGCTGTGTCGCGATCGCTTGTCGGGGGAGGAATTCACGGTCAGATCAAAATACCTGATCGGCGCAGACGGAGGAAATTCCAAGGTCGCAAAGGACGCGGCTCTGCCTTTCGAAGGGCAGATGGGTGTGCGGGGGTCGATGAACATCTGGTTCCGCGCGGACCTGTCTGAATTCGTTGCGCACCGCCCTGCAGTGTTGTACCCGATCATGCAACCGGGCGCGGAAGTGGGCGGTATCGGAATGGGCCTGATCCGGATGGTTCGGCCTTGGCACGAGTGGTTGATTGTTTGGGGTTATGACATCAATGAGCCTGCTCCGGTTGTGGACGAGGCAAAGGCCACCACGATCGCACGCCAACTGGTGGGCAAGCCGGATCTCGAAATCGAACTGTTGGGCGCGAATACCTGGACAGTGAACAACATGTACGCAACCCGCATGCAGGCGGGGAGAGTGTTCTGCATGGGCGATGCGACTCACCGACACCCACCTTCCGGCGGATTGGGCTCCAACACATCGATTCAGGACGCATTTAACCTCGCGTGGAAGCTTGCAGCAGTCATCAAGGGTCACGCAGGCGAAGCGCTTCTGGATACCTATACGGCTGAGCGTGCGCCGATCGCCAGGCAGGTCGTCACCCGCGCGAACCAATCGATTGCCGAATTCGCCCCGCTCTATAGCGCGCTTGGCATCGACAAATCGAACGACGCGGAAGTCTTGCAAGCGAATATGCATGCTCGAAGCGCGAGCACGGAGGCGGCGGAAAAGCAGCGGGAAGCCATTCGGGAAGCGTTGGCGTTCAAGCGATATGAACTGGACGCCCATGGCGTGGAGATGAATCAGCGCTATCAATCGAGCGCTGCGGTGACCGACGGGCAAGCCGAACCGACGTTCACGCGTGACCGTGAGCTGTATTACCACGCCACGACATGGCCCGGTGCGCGTCTGCCGCATGCCTGGATTTCCGACTCCCGTGGACGGCCGCACTCCACGCTTGACCTCGCGGGACATGGGCGATTCGTGCTGTTCACCGGGCTTGGAGGCGAAGCATGGGTTGAAGCTGCCTCAAGAGTTGGCGAGGAGCTGGGGTTGAAGGTTGACGTACACGTTATTGGTCCGCGGCAGCCCTATGCGGACCACACTGGCGACTGGGCTCGCGTGCGCGAAATCAGCGACAGTGGTTGCGTATTGACCCGCCCCGACCATCATGTGGCGTGGCGTAGCCTCACGTTGCCGAATGATCCGGCAGCGGAGCTTCGCCGGGTATTGGCGCAGGTGCTTTCGAGGTAAATGCTGAAGGCGAGCGTCTCGCCTGGATTCGTGTGATGACCAATCCACGGCGAGACGTATACACAATTCGAGCACCGTCGGTCCTGCTAGTGGCAGGCATGCGGTCTCATTCTTTCACGGAGCTGCTTCTGCGGTGTCGCAATCGTGCCCCATGTCGCGGGTGTTGCTCCTTGCCACGAAATGGAGTCCAAAATGAATCAACAGGAGCCTTTGAGCGCCGGCACGACTAGTGGTCTTCCACGGCACGTACGCGTTGTTGAGGTCGGCCCCAGGGACGGTCTGCAGGCGGAAAGCAGATTCATACCAACCGACACCAAGATTGAACTGGTCAATCGGCTCGTTGGTGCCGGCGTACGACGAATCGAAGCGGCTTCCTTCGTGTCGCCAAAATGGATTCCGCAAATGGCCGACGGCGCGGCAGTCTTGGCTGGGATCGATCGCGAAGCGGGCGTCTCGTATGCCGCACTGACACCCAACATGAGAGGGCTTGAGGCCGCGCTTGAGAGCAAGGTCGACGAGGTCGTCATTTTCGGTGCGGCGAGCGAAGCATTTTCGATGCGTAACATCAATTGTTCTGTCACGGAATCACTCGAACGCTTTTCCCCCGTGGCGCGTATGGCGAAAGCAGCGGGATTGCGATTGCGCGCCAGCATTTCATGCTCCTTCGGATGTCCGTATCAGGGGCCGGTGAGCGTTGATGCCGTCGTCGATATGGTCAGGCGCTTTCGCGATCTGGGGTGTGACGAAATCGACATTGCCGATACGATTGGGGTGGGCACGGTACACCATGTTCAGCGGGTTGTTGAGGCGGCTTCCAGAGAGTTTCCGTTGGAGCAGCTTGCTGGCCACTTTCATGACACTTATGGGCAGGCATTGGCCAATATCGTCGGCGCGCTTCAGGTCGGAATGTCGATGTTCCACGCATCCGTTGGCGGACTGGGCGGTTGCCCCTATGCCAAAGGCGCCACCGGAAATGTTGCTACAGAAGATCTGCTCTACCTGCTGGACGGTCTCGGGATTGAAACGGGAATTGACCTGGACGCCATCGTTTCGATTGGCGATTGGGTGAGTCAGGAAATGGACAGGGAGAATGGCGCGCGCGCCGGTAGGGCACTGACAGCGCGCAAGGCACGCAACTGAGCTTGGTGCTTGGTGTGCCAACGGGGATCGCCTAACGTGATGCAGATGCGCCAAACACGAGCTGCTCTACGGTGCACCAATATTCTTTAGCCAGCGCCGGATCGGACGGTGATAGATTACTGGTCGCCGAAATTTCCGGAGCGAAGCCCGACAGGGTCGACGTCAGACTAATCAACATGTAGTGGAAAACAATCGGGTCGACGTTGGGTACCGCGTGCTCCTCCTGGACCGCGCGGATTTGCGGCAGCAGCCAATCGAGCAGTGGTTTCAAGATGATATCCGCCAGCCATTGCAGCCGCGAGCTGTAACCTAGCGATTCCTGAAGGACGAAGCGGTGAAATTCGGGAAAGTCTACAGTGAAGCGAAACAGCGCCCTATACGCCAGCTTGAGCCGATCGACTGCACTAGCTGGGCCAAAACTGAGTAGACTTGCATCGCGTTCTTGCTGGACACGTTCGAATACATATTCGGCCACCGCCTGCCACAGAATTTCTTTGGAACGAAAGTGATAGGTAATGAGCGGATGCTGCTTCCCGATTCGTTCTGCAATGCTGCGAATACTCGTGGCCTCGAAACCCTTTGATGAAAACTCGGTAAGCGCCGCATTTAAAATGGCCGAACGAGTTTCCTGCGCACGTTGCTGCTCAGTACGCTTCAGTTTCGCCGGGCGACGCGCCCGGGCGATTCTTTCATCAGGGAGTGCTCGTGACGCCATTTGCGAATACGCTGCGACATTTTGAAACGAATATCAATGAGTCACAGTAGCATAAAATTAAATAATCTACCGATTTTAAACCAGGGTCTGCTCCATAATTATCGATTGTGTCGACAGTACTTTGTATGAGCGCTGTAAATGCACTTTTGATAGAGTGACACGCAAACCGGAACTCGCTTTACAAGCCATCATTTGGCGCGCTACCGTCGAATGCCCGCTGCAACAATGCGCGAATCGCGCCGCGTTCTAGCGGACGCGGATTCCAGTAAGCGTTGTTGCACGCAATGTCGGCGGCCTGGTCGAGTTGTTCCTCGAGCATGCCGATTTCCTTCAGTGCGACGGGCGCACCGTTTGCGCGCGCGAGTTCGTATAGACCTTGCGCGGCATTGTCGTGTCCGATCGCCCGCGCGATCCGTCGCACCGCGTCGGGCACAGCGTCGGCGTTGTACGCCAATGCGTGTGGCAGCACAATGGTGTGGGTGGGTGCGTGCGGCAGATTGAAACTGCCGCCGAGCGTATGGCATAGCTTGTGATGCAACGCCATACCGACGCTTCCGAGCACTGTGCCGCAAAGCCAGGCGCCATAGAGCGCATCGGCGCGCGCAGATGGGTCGTTGGGCTGTGCGACGATTTTGGGTAAGCTGCGCGCAAGCGCCGCGATGCCCTCTTCGGCCATCAGGCTGGTAAGAGGATTTGCATCACGCGAATACAGACCTTCTGCCGCGTGTGCGATTGCATTGATGCCGCTTGTCACTGACAGGCTTACTGGCAGGGTCAGGGTCAGGTCTGGATCGTAGACTACCGTTTTGGGCAATACGCGCAAATCAGTGCCAGTCCGTTTCAGGCCTGATTCGGTCAACCCGAATATGGGCGTCATTTCACTGCCAGCGTAGGTGGTCGGCACGGCGAGAATGGGCAGGCTCGTCTCAAGGGCAAGACCCTTCGCGAGGCCAATTGCGGAGCCGCCGCCCACGGCGATGACGCAGTCGGCATTCAGCGATGCGGCAAGCGTGCGCACTTCCGTGACCAGCTCAACCGGCACGTGCATGGCAGCGCGATCAAACACACCCGCTGCGAGCGAACCTAACTGGTCGGCAACCGCTACACCCAGTGTGCGCTGCTCCTGACTACAGAGAACCAGAGCGCGCCGTACGTGCAGCGTGTGCAATTCACGTTCGATGTGGGTGCGTGAGCCGCTCCCAAAGACGACGCGTGTAGCGCGCCCGTTATAGACGAATTCAGATGTTGACATCGTGGGTCCCTTCTTCGGTGTGCCCGTTCTCTGGCACGTGCTGCGTATCGATATGCGCGCTCATGCTCCCTGCTCCGAAGGGTTAAGAACGAAGTCATAGTCGAGCGTGTAAAACCGGGTCTCCATCGCAGTGCCGTCCGGTGCGATACCCGGCGGATGCTCGACCCAGTCGACGATCAACGTTGAGCGCACGCCGAACACGGCGTCCGAGTCGAGATACTTGTCCCCATTCCGGAACACGTGTGTAATCAAAGGTTCGTACCCTGGCGCCTTGATCCAGAAGTGCAGGTGGGCCGGGCGCCACGGATGGCGTCCGAGCGCATCAAGCATTCTGCCAACCGGTCCGTCGTGCGGAATGGGATAGGCCTCGGCGAGAATCGAGCGGAAATGAAAGAGCCCGTCAGGCAGCGTCTGCAAACGACCACGGGCTTGATACTCTACCTTTTCTTCCAGAGGGTCCCCGTACTGCACGTCGTAGTACCCGTCTTCATCGGATTGCCAGACTTCGATCGCTGCCCCGGCGACAGGTTCTCCCGAAAGACCCCGAACGCTGCCGGTAACAAAACAGGGGAGGCCTGCCGCACCGTTGGAAATATCGTCTCCGTTCGCGTATTCGGGGGCGCCTGAAACAAAGAAGGGACCAAGAACGGTTGCTTCCGTGCATTCGGCCGGCTTGCGGTTGTTCTGTGTCGTAACCAGCATCGACAAACCGAGCGTATCCGACAGAAGTACGAACTCCTGACGTTTTTGATCAGTGATATGACCAACGTCGGTGAGAAAGTTAATTGCGTACAGCCATTCATTCTCGGTCAGTTTCACGTCTCTTGCGAACGAATGCAAATGCTGGACAAGGCTCGTCATCACGGTGCGCAGCCTGTCGTTGGTACAGCCGGTCATCGCCGCGAGCACCGCCTGGGTGATGGTGTCTTCGTTGATATTGCGCATGGTCTTTCCTTGAAATCCACGTTGCTGACCTCAGCCCTTGGATGGGGTCTCTTCCTACTGTAACGGCGTTCTTCGAGGAGAAATATGAGCTATAGTAAAAACATATTTCCAGTAAGCGGAAAAGTCGTCACATGGATCGCTACACGCAAATGGAGTTCTTCGTGCTGACGGCAGACCTCGGCAGCCTGTCCCAGGCGGCGGAGCGGCTTGGCATTTCAAACGCCGCGGCGAGCCGCATGTTGAGCGCGCTGGAAGACCGGTTGGGAGCGCGCCTCGTCGAGCGGACCACGCGCCGACTATGGCTAACGGATGCAGGGCGCGAGTATCAACGTCGCTGCGTGTCGATCCTTGCTGACCTTGCCGAAGCGGATATCGCAGTCAGCGACATGGCCCAGAGGCCAAGGGGCGTGTTGCGTGTGACAAGCTCGATATCGTTCGCGATGTTGCACATCGCACCGTGGCTGCCGGAATTCAATCAACGCTACCCTGAACTCGTTGTCCAGATAACGGCGGCGAACCGTTACCCGAATTTCATCGAGGCGGGCATCGATGTCGCGATCCGCACGCGTGAGCACGAGGGCGACTCGGGCATTACTGTGCGGCGGCTCGCGCATACGCGCCGCGTGCTGGCCGCGTCGCCTGCCTATCTGGCGCAGCACGGCGTGCCGGAGACGCCCGAAGACATCGCACAGCATAACTTGCTCGTCTATAGCTACGCGGCGAACCCACATCTGTTGCAATTGAAGCGGGACCGGGAACGACGCAACATTCCGATCAGTGCGGCGCTGGAGTCAAACGAAGGGCAGGTCATTTGCGCCGCAGGGCGCGCCGGGCTGGGGATCGTCATTCAGCCGCTGTACATCGTGCATGAGGATATCGTTGCAGGCCGGCTGATACCGCTATTGAGCGACTGGGAGTTGCCGCCTCTGACGATCAACCTCGCATATCAGAGCCGGCGGAACCAGCCTGCGAAAATTCGCGTGTTTGCGGATGCATTGAGCGAGCATGTCAAGAAACAGGATCTGGAAGCTCGCTGGAACACCGTGCCGAAGATTGCCTTCAGCGCACGCACTTCGCAGACAAACCAGGCCCGCTAATGGTCCAGCGAACGTGGCAAATCCAATCGAGGTCGTCGCGGCCGCCGTGGGATGCGTCAACTGGAACCGTTGACTCCGCGCAAAAAAACCGACCACTGGAGCGAGGTTAAGGCAGATCGTCAAGCGCGCCTGAGTTTTCGTACAACCTGAGCAACATGGAGCGCAACACCTTGACGTCGCCTGCGGCGAAGCCTGAGAGAACCACCGACTCATGGCGCTTTGCGACAGGGACGATGCGCAGAGCAAGCTCTTCTCCCCTTTCCGTTAGAACGACCCTGATCGACCGTCCATCTGTCTCACTCCTCTCCCGTCGCACCAACTCCTGCCCCTCGAGACGATCGATGATTCTGGAGAGCGCCGAAATATCCGATGATGCATGGACAGACAGTTCAGACAAAGTCTGACCCGGAACATACAGAAGCGAGGCACAGACTCGCCACTCGCTGAGGTTCAGGCCAAACGGTTTAAGTGCCTTCGAGAACGCGTTTCCCATTCGGCTGGTGGCACGTGCCATCAGGAAGGGAATCGCCTTTTCCAGTTCTTCTGGTCGCTTTGGAGTGTTCACGATCGTCGCCGGGATTGAGGGTTTACGTGAGCCAATATGTTTGATAATTCAATTATACCTTGCGCCCCAGTAATTGAATAATCAAATAATACGTCACCCGACTTAACCTGTGCGGTGCGATAGCGCCAGCGTTCTCGCACAACTTGAGCACCATCGAGCGAAGCGTCCGACCATCTCCTGCGGTGAAACCTGAAGGGGCCACCGACTCATGGCGTTTCGTGGCCGCAACGATGGGGGGGCGCAAATCCTTCTCCCTTTACCGCCGGGACAACCCCGATCGACCGTCTGCCAGTCGAGCTCCGCTCGCGTCTCACCGGTTCTCGACTCTCGAGACAGTTGACGATTCTGGAAAGAGGCGAACTGGCCCAGGGTTTACATGGGGTATACGTACTTGAAAAATCAAGTAAAGTTCGGCGCATATAGTTGAAAAATCAAATATCTCGCCGGGCGGGACAAACCCATGTGATGCCCCTCATCGTCCTTTTCACAGATGAGGTTGCGACGCGTTGAATTGGAGCAGATCAATGAGAAACAAGATTGCGCTTGAAGAGCACTTTGCGATAGACCTCACCATTGAGCAGTCGAAAATTTATGCGCCTGGTGCTGTTTGGGAAATGCTGAAGTCCAATCTGATGGACATTGAGCAGCAGCGACTCGAGCGCATGGAGCAGGGCGGAACGGAGTATTCGATCCTGTCGCTCAACTCACCCGGCATCGAGGGTATCCCGGACGCCAAACAGGCGATTGAAGTCGCGAGGCGGGCCAATGATGTCCTCGCTGAACACGTTGCCCGTCATCCGTCTCGCCTGGGCGGATTCGCCGCGTTGCCAATGCAGGACCCCGAAGCAGCGGCACGTGAACTCGAGCGCAGCGTAAAGGATCTCGGATTCCATGGCTTCATGGTGAATGGCTTTTCCCAGGTGGGCGATGCGGAAAATGTCGTGTACTACGACGCTCCGCAGTTCGCCGATTTCTGGGCGAGCGCAGCGGCCCTCGGCAAGCCTTTCTATATGCATCCGCGGGATCCGCTGCCATCGCGTGAACCGATTTACGACGGTTTTCCGTGGCTGACCGCGGCGACCTGGGCGTTCGCGGTGGAAACGAGTATTCACGCGCTGAGACTGATGACGTCCGGTCTGTTCGACCGCAATCCCGGGTT
The DNA here is from genome assembly GCF_001634365.1 of Paraburkholderia phytofirmans OLGA172. Taxonomy (NCBI): domain Bacteria; kingdom Pseudomonadati; phylum Pseudomonadota; class Betaproteobacteria; order Burkholderiales; family Burkholderiaceae; genus Paraburkholderia; species Paraburkholderia phytofirmans. The sequence goes on along the minus strand of NZ_CP014579.1, from coordinate 1,932,440 downwards.
GCAGATGATTCTTGGCCATCTCGGCGAGGGCATCCCGTACAACGTCTGGCGCGTCGACCACATTCTCAAAAAGGCGCCACGAGGGCTGCCGTGCAAGCGCAGCGTGGGCGAATATCTCCAGGAGAACGTCTACCTCACGACGAGCGGGAATTTCAGAACGCAGACGCTTCAGTCCGCGATGCTGGAGGTTGGCAGTGACCGGATCATGTATTCGGTCGACTACCCGTTCGAAACGCATGACGAGGCGTCACAGTGGTTCGACACGTGCTCGATCAGCGAAACCGATCGCGTGAAGATTGGACGGGAAAACGCACGGCGTCTGTTCGGTCTTGAATGATTCGGGAAACAGGAGAAACAGGATGTCGGTGACAGAATTGGCGCCAGCAGACGTGTGGCATAACAAAATCTATAGTGGCGGATGGAAAACTGGCGGCGCGGGTACGATCCCAGTGACCGAGAAGGCTACCGGCGCGGAAATGGGATCGATCGGCTGTGCGTCCGCCGCCGACGTGTCCGCTGCCGCCGCTATCGCGAAAGAGGCGCAGTCTGCCTGGGCCGCGAGACCAGGTCCTCAGCGTGGGGATATTCTGCGTGAGGTCGTTCGTTTGTTGCATGTTCATCGTGACGAGATTGCGCTTCAGATTGTCCGCGAGACCGGGTCGATACGGCAGAAGGGGCAGATGGAGGTGCAGATGGCGATTCGGGAGATACTCGAAGGTGCCGCGTTGGGCAGCCGGCCATCGGGCGTGATTACGAGCAGCGACGTGAAGGGGCGGCATAGCGTTGCGCGCCGGATTCCCCTGGGCGTGGTCGGCGTCATTACGCCGTGGAACTCCCCGTTCATCCTGGCCGCACGAGCCATCGCGCCGGCGCTCGCAACTGGCAACGCCGTGCTGCTCAAGCCCGATCCTCAATCGCCGGTCAGCGGCGGCGTCCTGTATGCGCGGCTGTTCGAGGCTGCGGGGCTGCCCGAGGGGCTGTTGCATGTCCTTCCCGGTGGCGCGGAAACGGGTGACGCCCTGGTGCGGGATCCGCTTGTCAACATGATCAGCTTCACGGGATCCACGCGGGTTGGGCAAGCGATCGGCGCAGTAGCGGGCGGCCTGCTCAAGCGAGCGAACCTCGAACTCGGTGGCAAGAATCCCTACGTCGTACTTAGCGACGTCGATGTCGAAGCCGCGGCGAGCGCCGGGGCATGGGGATCGTTTTTGCATCAGGGTCAAATCTGCATGGCCGTGGGCCGGCATCTGGTTCACGAAAGCATTGCCGACGCCTACATTGAAAGCCTCGTCAGGCGAGCCAGGGCGCTGACGGTGGGAGATCCCTTCAAGGACAATGTTCACCTGGGCCCCATCATCAATGAACGGCAGGCCGCAAACGTCGATCGCATCGTAGCGGACTCTGTAGGCAAAGGCGCGAAGATTCTCGCCGGTGGGTCCCGCGACGGGCTGTTCTTTAAACCGACCGTCATGGTGGACGTCTCGCCGGGAATGCCTGCGTTCGAGGAAGAGATCTTCGGTCCCGTCGCCGCAGTGACCGTGTTCAAGAACGATGACGAAGCGGTAACGCTCGCCAATCAGACCCGGTATGGCCTGGTTGCGGCAGTGGCTTCCTCCGATTTGCGGCGAGCCCAGCGGATCGCGGACCGACTGCACGCCGGCATCGTCCATATCAATGACCAGACGGTCAATCACGAGGTGTTTGGCCCGATGGGCGGTCTGGGTTTGTCCGGCAACGGGCATAACTACAGCACCCTGACCAACGCGGACCAGTTCACGGAATGGCAGTGGGTGACAAGCCGCGATGATCTTCCGGCTTATCCGTTCTAGCAAGGTGCTGTGCCGGGCTCGCCGGATACGGGCAAGGATTCGCGTCACCCGGCGGCAATGTTGAGAAGACAGAAATGACCCATTGGCAGATGATTTCATGCTCAAACGGAGCGAGGTGAATAGTGACTCCTGATACTGCGCAGCGAGTGGAAGAGGCGCCTGCTTCGATCGTCGACATTGGCGCGCTGATCGATGGCCAGCCGTTGAGCACCTTTCAGAAATGGATCATGGTAATGATCGGGTGTTCGGTGGTGATGGATGGGTTCGACGTGCAGACAATGGGTTTTGTCGCACCTGCGATTGTCCGGGCGTGGGGCATCAGCGCGGCCGAGCTCGGCCCCATTTTCGGCGCCGGCTTGCTGGGGATGCTCGTGGGCTCGATCGTTCTCGGCGCCATGGCCGATCGCGCGGGGCGCCGGCCGGTGCTGATCGGCGCGACCGTCTTCTATGGCCTATGCATGCTCGGTACCACCCTGGTTCAGAGTGTGCCGGAGTTTCTTGTCATTCGTTTCTTGACCGGTTTCGGTATCGGTGGCGTGATGGGTAACGCTATCGCGCTGGTCAGCGAGTACAGTCCGCAGAAACATCGGGCGTCGCTGATGACATGGGTCTCGTGTGGCTTCACGGGTGGGGCAATCGCTGGAGGGATCCTCTGCGCGACCCTGCTCCCGTCGATGGGCTGGAGGTCGGTGTTCCTCGTTGGGGGCATATTACCGCTGGTCATTGCCGTCGCGATGGCCAGGTATCTGCCAGAATCGCTCCAGTTGCTGGTGATCAGGCAGCGCAGCCCGGAAAGGGTTGCTCGGTGGCTCGCGCGAATCGCGCCGAACGTCCAGGTCGGTCCGGCGACCCGCTTTGCCGTTCACGGGCAGCCGCAAGCGAAAACCTCAGTTGGCGAGCTCTTTCGCCATGGCCGCGGCACGATGACGCTGTTGCTCTGGGGTATCAACTTCGCGAACCTGCTTGATCTCTTTTTCCTGTCGAACTGGCTTCCGATGCTTTCCTTGCGAGTTGGCCACGAGGTGTCGACGGCTGTGCTCATCGGTACCTCATTGCAGATCGGCGGTACTGCGGGTGCGCTGCTGTTGGGCCCATTGATGGACCGCTTCGGTTTCTATCGTGTTCTGGCGCTCAGCTTTCTGGTGGCGACGTTTTCGGTTGCATCCGTCGGTCTGCCTGATCTCTCAACAGGATTGCGCTATGCCGTCGTGCTGATAAGCGGCATCTGCATTGTAGGCGGGCAGCCGGCGGTCAACGCGTTGACCGCGACGCTCTATCCAACCTCGCTGCGGGCCACCGGGGTGGGCTGGAGTCTGGGAATTGGCCGGGCGGGTTCAATTATCGGTCCTGTAGTTGCCGGGCAATTGATCAAACTGCAGTGGTCGAACACCGCGCTGTTTGTCGCGGCCGCGGTGCCCGCACTGGCATCGTGTCTGATGCTTGTTTTCCTCAGCCGTGTTTCGGCGCGAAATCGGATCGATTGCGTCGAGTGTTAGCGGGTCAAGATCGAACTTGCGAGAATATCTCGATCATTAAATTAGTATTGCTAATATAAAAAGAGTATTCGCGATAAAAATTTCGGCGCCGGTTTTTTGATCCACAAAAAATGCATCAGGGATGAGAATTCAAGGGAGATGACATGGGCATTTCGATCGCGGTGAATGGCAAGCGACACTTTCTGACGGTGGCAGCTAATACCCCACTGCTCTACGTGCTGCGCAACGATCTCCAGTTGAACGGTCCAAAGTTCGGTTGCGGCGAGGCGCAGTGTGGTGCATGCACGGTCATGGTCGGCAACGATGCGACGCCCTCATGTGTTTTTCCGGTCGGTGCGGTAGGCGCGGCTCAGGTGACTACTGTCGAAGGCCTGGGCCATGGCGAACGGCTTCATGCGTTACAGAGGGCCTTCCTCGCTGAGCAGGCCGCACAGTGCGGCTATTGCTCGAGCGGGATGCTGATGGCCGCAAAAGCGCTGCTGGAACGAATCCCCGATCCGGACCCGGCGGCCATACGGCGCGAGTTGGCCGGCCAGAAATGCCGGTGTGGCGCGCACAACCGAATCGTCCGTGCGATTCAGCGCGCAGCGGCGGAGTTGCGCGGATGAACACCTTAAGACTTTCTCGACGCGCGTTCGGCAAGCTGGCCGGGGCGGTGGTTGCGACGTTCTCGCTGGCGCCATTTTCAGAGTTTGCGCGGGCCGAACCGGGGCTCCCGGTTGATCTTCGCGCCAATCGCAGGCTTGACGGTTGGATTCGAGTCGACGACCAGGGGACGGTCACGATCTTCACGGGAAAGGCTGAGCTGGGGCAGGGTATTCTCACCGCGCTCTTACAGATCGCCGCGGACGAACTCGATGTGGATTTGGCTAGGGTGCGCATGATTTCCGCGGATACGGCTCGCAGCCCGAACGAGACCTATACCTTCGGCAGCCAGTCGGTCGAGCAAGGCGGGGCGGCGTTGCGCGCTGCCGCGGCCCAGGCGAGGGCGGTCCTGCTTGGCGTGGCAGGCCACCGATTCAACGCTTCGGCGGCTGATCTTCGCGTCGAGAACGGGGTGATTCTGACCGCCGACGGCCGCCGCATGACCTACGCGGAGATCGTGAGGGACGAACGCGAGCTTCTCGCGCGCGAGGTGACCGCGGACGCCACGCCGAAGCGTCCGTCGGAATACAAGCTGGTCGGCAAGTCAGTGCCGCGCATAGACTTGCCGGCAAAGTTCACCGGTGGTGCGGCATTCGTTCAGGATATGCGTCTGCCGGGCATGCTTTTCGGCCGCATCGTGCGGCCTCCGAGGTATGGCGCGCAGCTGGTTTCGCTCGACGATGCATCGGTCAGGGCGCTCGCGGGTGTCGTTGCCGTTGTTCGCAATGGCAACTTCCTCGGTGTTGTCGCCGAGCGCGAAGAGCAGGCGATAGCCGCGCGCCGTGCGTTGCAGGAGGCGGCGCAGTGGAGTGCGGATTATGTCGCGTTGCCGGACGTGGACCATCTCCAGCCGGCATTGCAACGCTGGCGAAGCGAAGATGCCGTGGTTGGCGAATCGGGACAGAATACGCCCGCGCCCGATAGCGCGACGCAACTGGACGCTACTTACTCTCGCCCCTACCTTTCCCACGCGTCAATTGGGCCGTCGTGTTCCGTTGCGCTGCTCAAGGACGGGCACATGACCGTCTGGTCTCATACGCAGGGCGCGTTTCCGCTGCGCGGCAATCTCGCTACGGTGCTTGAAATGCCCATGAACGCGGTCGACGTGGTGCACGTGCCGGGTTCGGGTTGCTACGGCCACAATGGTGCTGACGATGTGGCGCTGGACGCGGCGCTGCTTGCTCGTGAGGTGGCGGGGCGGCCGGTCAAGCTTCAATGGATGCGCGATGACGAATTCGCATGGGCGCCAATCAGTCCAGCCATGGTGATGCGGGTCAAGGCGGCCCTTTCCAGGGAAGGCCGCATTGTCGACTGGAACTATGAGGTATGGAGCAATTCGCACGCAATGCGGCCGGGCCAACCCGGTGGGGTGAATCTGCTGGCCGCGTGGCACCTCGCCAAGCCCTTTCAGCCGTCGGCGCCCGTACCGATTCCACAGCCATACGGCAATGGCGACCGCAATGCAGTGCCGCTCTACGATCTGGCGCGCAAGCGAGTGACGAACCATCTGCTGCTGGACTCGCCGATTCGCACGAGTTCGCTCCGCACGTTGGGCGCTTACGGAAACGTATTTGCGATCGAGTCGTTCATGGACGAGCTGGCGCTCGCGGCAAATGTCGATCCGGTTGCGTTTCGCCTCGCGCACCTCAGTGATCCGCGTGCGATTGCCGTGGTGCGGGAGGCGGCAGGCCAGTCCGGATGGCAGGCCGGGTTGAAGGGCGACGGGCAGCGCGGGCGCGGCTTCGCGTATGCCCGTTACAAAAACATTGGGGCGTACGCGGCGATCGTCGTCGAGGTGCACGTTGACCGCTCCACGGGATTGGTCAGTGTGACAAAGGTAAATGCGGCGATTGACGTGGGCCGCGTGATCAATCCTGACGGTGTGAAGAATCAGATCGAGGGTGGCATCGTCCAGGCATTGAGCTGGGCGCTCAAGGAGCGCGTCATGTTCAATCACACCGAAATCACTACGCGTGGTTGGCAGGACTACCCAATCCTGAGCTTCGCCGAGGTGCCCCCGATCGACGTGGTGCTGCTGGACATTCCGGATGCGGCTTCCCTGGGCGCAGGCGAATGTTCGCTCGGCCCGACGGCCGCCGCGCTAGCGAACGCGGTGGCCCATGCAAGCGGTGCCCGCATGCGCGATCTGCCTATGGTGCCGGCCAAAGTTCTCGAAAGTCTCGTCTGATGTGTGCTCGCCCCCGATCGGGGGCGAGTTGAATATGACACAGCCTTGAAGCTGCGTCTGGTAGACAAGAAATAGAAACAGGAGATCGGGTTTGGATACTCAAGTCATCATTGTCGGAGCCGGACCGGTAGGACTGACGTTTGCGATCGACCTTGGCGCGTCGCTGGGATACCGCGCCTGGTTGGCCGAGGTGCGCCCGGAGATCGGAGACGATACGCCCTCTGGGGCGGCTGCTCGCGCTCACCTTGCCGAAGTGGCGAACGTGGAGCAGCGCAAGTCGAATGAAATGATCGGCGCAGAGCTGGGCTATCGCTATGTGGACTCACCCATTATTGACAACGTGCCGGGCGGCCCGCAGCACGATCTGCGTGCCTATCTTCCCACTGCCTGGCCGGGCGCGCGACTTCCCCATATGTGGCTCTGCGCGCGAGGGTGACCGGACATAGCAACATGAACCGCGCATCGGATTCGATCAGCCGCCGCTGACCGAGCCGGGCTGAATCGAATCGATATTCGATCGGCCCTACGTTGCAGGCCCGACGCGCGACGGCGCAGGTGTGCCGTCGCCTTGTTGGGTGCCTCACCCGGAAGCACAGCGTGACCTTGTACCTAACCGATGACGAAGGCCTCGCCTATACGTCCGGGCAGAGCGTGAGTTACGGAGATCAGCATAACTTATTAAATTGAACCAGCATTGGAGACAGACAAATGAGTTCACAGTTGAATCGGGCCAGAGGTGGCCATTCATGGCGCCAGGTGTTTGGGTGGGCATTCTCGTTTCTTGCGGCGTTTGCGTCGAGCGCATCGCATGCGCAGAGCTCTGTCACGCTATATGGGGTCATCGACACCGGCGTTGAATATGTGACAAACGTCGGTCCTCAAAAATCCAGTTCAGTGCACATGCCCTCTCTCACGGCGTCGCTGCCATCACTGTGGGGTCTCCGTGGCAAAGAGGATCTGGGTGGTGGTCTGAAGGCGATTTTTGTATTGGAGTCGGGCTTTGCGCCAGCACAGGGGACGCTGAATCAAGGGGGGCGTCTGTTTGGCAGGCAGGCCTATGTCGGGCTTTCCGGGCGGTGGGGGACCTTGACCCTCGGCCGTCAATATTCGCAAATCTTTTGGGCGATATTAACGGGCGACACGCTGGCGCCGAATATCTTTGCCGCTGCCGATCTGGATCCCTACTTGACCCAGCCGCGCGTTGACAATGCGATCGCCTACACCTTCACCTCATCGGGCCTGACCGTGGCCGTGACATATTCGCTCGGACGCGACGCGGTGGATAGTGCGCCGGCCGGAGGGTGCGCCGGCCAGTCGCCGACCGACTGGCGAGCGTGCAAGGCAATGTCTGGCATGGTGAAATATGACGCGGGGAAATGGGGCGTAGCGGCGGCCGTCGATCGCAACTATGGAGGGGGCGGCACCGGCTCGCCCCTGCCGCATAGCTCGCAAACCGATACGCGCGCCGTCATCGATGGCTACGTGAAGTTTGGCAACTCGACCTTGGGCGCGGGATTCCTTCATCGGATCAATCACGGCGTGCAGACGCCGGCCATTTTCGACGCGACCAGCAACTACTGGTGGGTCGGTGGCTCCTATCTTCCCCTTCCGGATATTGCTCTTGACGCACAGTTCGGCCATATCACCGTGAGCGGCCACGCCGCAGGGGGCTCCGTGATCGCAGCGCGCGCGATGTACTTTTTCTCCAAGGCCACCTCGGTGTACGTCACTGCAGGGCGTGTGTTCAATCAGCGCAACGCAGCGTTCTCGATTGACGGTGGTGTGGTCCCGCCCGCTTCGACGCCGTTGCCCGGCGTGGATCAAACCGGCGCGATGGTGGGTATTCGCCACCTGTTCTAAATGGTGCGTGGCCGCTCGATACCGCTGCACAGTAGGCCTGGGCCGGTCGCCGAGGCGGCGGCCCTGCGCCTTCTGACCATGCGTCGCTAATTCCTGTGTTACGACATACCTTGACTCTATACTTTCCATATGTATAGTATTGTGCAGGGACTGGTCGGGCCTATGCCACTTGCGCGGCATAGGCGCCGATAGCGAGTTCTGAACTGCCGTCGATCATTTCGGGTCGGACCAATGCGCCGGCCTTCATGATTGGCGGCCGCGCCGCCGAACTGATCAAGGCTGTCCATTAACGCAGGAATATGACCATGTCCCTCACTATCGACGTTCACCACCACTTCCTTCCCGACGTCTTCTGGCGCGCAACGAACGACGCGCACAGCCCCGTCGGCGGCATCGTGCCCGCGCCCTGGTCGAAGGAGTCCACGCTATCGTTCATGGATGACGCCGGGATCGACGTTGCGATTACATCCATCAGCACGCCAGGCGTCCATATGGGCGATGATGCCGCCGCCCGCGATCTTGCCCGCCGCGTGAACGAACTGTCGGCAGAGTTGATCCAGGAGCGTCCCGACCGCTTCGGCGGATACGCGGCACTGCCGTTGCCCGATGTCGACGGTGCGTTGCGCGAGTTGGAATACGCTCTGGACGTTCTTAAGCTGGATGGTGTCGTCCTTTTTTCCAATGCGCGCGGCATTTATCTCGGCGATACGCGATTCCGTCCGCTGTTCGACGAGTTGGAAAGGCGCGGCGCTGTCGTCTTCGTGCACCCAACGTCGTCCCCAGACGCCGCCGCCCGCAGCCTTGGACTGCCGGATACGCTGATCGATTTCACTGCTGACACGACGCGAGCGGTGGCGCAACTCCACTATGGCAATACCTTCGCACGCACCCCGAACGTGAAGTACATTATTTCTCACGCCGGCGGCACGATTCCCTATCTGGCGGCGCGTTTTTCAGTCGTCGACGAGATGAGTGTGATCCCCGGTGGTGAAGAGCGCGGGACCGCTGCGGACACGCTTCGCAGGCTCTATTGGGACACGGCGGTGTCGTGGCAGCCAGCTGTCCTGCAGATGCTTCGTTCTGTAGTCGGCATGGACCAGGTGCTTTTCGGCTCCGACTATCCGTATCTTCGCCGAGATCTAGCCGTCGCTTGCCGCCATGAGGTCGAGACAGGCGCGGGGCTGAACAGCGACGAAAGCCGGGCGGTCCTGGCCGATAATGCGCTGAAGCTGTTCCCGCGGCTGGCGGCGCTGAGGGCGACCGGGAAGGAAAGCGCCTGAACGCCGCGAACTCGGCCTTCATGGTGACGGTCTGCGAGCGCGGAGAGGGGACTTCGGCTAGCGCGCTTGCGGAACTGGAAATGATGATTGATCGCGCTGCCGCGTTTCCGGTATCGCGGCAGAGTCCAGGTAGTCAAGCGCCGGTGCTATCCCACATCAGGCAGGATTTCTTTAGATCAATTGCACCCATTGGTTGCGACCGTCGATGAAGGCAACTTCCCGGCGATACGTCTTTCCAGTGAAGTCAGGACCTTGCTTCGAGCATCGGCTCGTTCGCATCAAAAAGCTTGAACGAAGACACGGTCGTTTTAAGCGTGTTTGCCTGTTCCTCAAGTAGTTGAGTAGCAGGCGTAGCCTGTTCGATCAGCGCCGCGTTAGCTTGCGCGATCTTGTCCATCTGAATGACTGCCTGATTGACCTGTTCCAGGCCATGACTCTGCTCGACAGAGGCTGCCGTAATTTCGCTGACCATCTGTGATGCATGCGTAATCGCGGATTGCAACGATCGCGCCTGCCACCGTACGTCCAAAAATTGCCATGCCTTGTCTTCGACCCGGTTGTTACTCTTCCGAAGAAGTTATTTGAATAAAAGGAATGGCAAAAAATGTGTACTACTGATGAAATGAGAGGCTGAAAAATTCAGACGTTTATTCCAGCAGATCGCTTGTCCCTGATCGTCGCAGCTTGCCGGTGTTGAATTCAACAATAATGAATGAGATAATTTATGTTGAACACTATTGGGGTCACCCCTAGACGTGTCAACATGGCGACCGTCCGTAGAAACCCGGGGCGGTGATTTTTTGTGACTTCCATACGGCCGAAAAATGACCAATGTGACTGCGAGGCGCGGCATTCAGTCTGTCGAGATTGCGTTCCGAATCCTCTCCGCGTTGCAGACGAGTGAGCGAGCACTCCCGCTCAAGGAGATTGCTGCGTTGTCCGAACTGTCGCCGAGCGCGACGAGCAACTACATGATTAGTCTGGTGCGAACCGGGCTTGCGTCGACGGACGAAAAGCCAGGGTGCTACAAGCTCGGGCCGGCGTCGCTTGCTTTGGGTATGAGCGCGATTAACCAGCTGGACGGATTCGATATCGTTCGCCGGGAGGTGATCGCCTTGCGGGAAGCAACACTGAGTGGCGCGGCCGTGACCGCATGGACCGAGGATGGCCCGGTTAGTCTCTTTAAGCAGGAGGGGCAGACGCGCAGTATTCTCGAGTTGAGAACCGGTCTGATTCCGCTGGTCACGACGGCGGCGGGAAAGCTGTTCATTGCCTGCCTTCAGCCCGGGCGCACCGACGATCTCATCAGCCGCGAACTGTCTGCGGAACAGGAATGGAGTCCGGCTTCCTTGCGGGAAGAAGCGATCACTGAATTGCGCACCTGTGGCTTCACAACGGTCCATCGCGGGGACATGGGTTACGTGTCTGTCGCGGCCCCGATCTGGGACAGGGACGGATATCTTCGATTTGCCATCAGTCTCATCGGATCGCCCGCAACACTGGACACGGAAATTGAAGGTAAGCAGATAAAAGCGCTACTCGATAGCGCGGTTCGAGCTACGGTTGCACTGGGCGGAAAGGTCCCCAGCAAAATTGGGTAGAAGCCGGGCGCGCGATACCGATGCGCGCCATCTGTCCCGGCGAGCGACAAGCAATGGACACATTAGGGCCTGTTATTAGCGTGAACAGGCCCTGAAGCGAGGGCAGCGGCCTGCGCCGCAGCCTCCTCATTGCATTCATCCTTCCATCAGTCTGTCCCGGCTGCGGCAGCTGCCAACACGATGGAATTGAATGCCCCCGGCGCTTCGAGCTTCGGCATGTGGCCGATTGCATCGAGTACGTGGAGTGTCGAATCGTGAGCAGCCTCGTGAATCGGCCGGGCATGGTCGTCGATGGGAGCGACGCGGTCCAGGTTGCCGATAATGACGGAGAGCGGCGCCTGGATCGAAGCAACGACGGATGGCGTATATGTGGAGAAAAGCATATCCACGGCGTGTTCCCAGCCTGTGGCGGTCACCGCGTCTCTCAGCCGTGATACGACCGCGCGAACCAGGGGACCGGCGTTCGGAGCGACCAGCGCGTTGACCACAGCGGCGCGCGCCTCGGGCGATTGTGCCGCTGCGCTTCGCATCAGGACTTCTCGCGCCTGGTCGCGCTCCGCACCGGATAGATGTCCTCGTGCAACATTGGGCGCGCTCAATACGAGAGCGCGTGTAGCCGACGGGTACCGCGCCGCAAACGTTGCAGCGATGACACTCCCCCATGAACTGCCTACGACGGTCGCACGCGCAATGCCGAGCGCGGACAGCAGGGCCATGAGCGCATCCGCATAATCCGTGGCGGCCGGCGTGCCGATCGCAAAGGGGCTGCTTTGTCCATAGCCGGGTGCATCCCAGGCAATCACCCGATGGTGCCTGCACAGTGCGGCGAGCTGCGCGCGATATCCCGCCGAGCTCGAACCAATGCCATGCAGCAGCACGATGGCGGGCGCGCGCTCGTCGCCGGCAACCCGATACGTGATGACCCGTTTGTCGCCAAGTGTCGGGAGATTCAATGCTGCCTGTTCGATGGCGGGCAGCGAGGATTCAAGTAGTTGGCTATCTGTTTCAGTCATGATGGGAGTTTGGCCGATATATTGGTCGCTTTAACTTGGGCAAATGCCAATTCACGCGTCTCCCAATGCAGCGGAGATCTCGTGTGCGGCGTCCCTGAGGGCTTCTGCACAAGGGCTGTCAGCCGCGGCATCGAAATGCTCTGCTGGGCCGATCGCCGTCAGTGCCAGCACGGCCAGTCCGCTCGGGGAAAGAATGGGCACGCTGATGGCGTTGGCGAGCACCCGGTCGTCATAAAACGGCCCGGGGCGCCTTGTCGCGACATGCGAAGCCCTGACGGATTCAAGTACGCTGGCGAATGATTCCGCGGTGAGGGTCAGTTCGCCAGACGCTTGTCGTCCGTTATCACGCAGCTCCGCCGTCACGAATCGATCGACCGCTTCAGGCGGAAGAAACGCCGCGAGAGCCAGGCCCGAAGCGGAAGTCGTCACCGGTAGCACAAGTCCCAGCGGCAGATCGGCGACCACGGGCGTGGTCGCGGCTTGCCACGCGATCACCGTGGGACCGTGATTGCCCCACGCTACCAGCGCAAGCGTCTTGTCCAGTGTATGCGCGAGCCGCAACATGGCGCGGCTGGCCAGCCGGACAGCATGCGGCTGCGATTTCATCGCACCCTCCGTTCCGACCGGTGCGCGGCCGAGGTCGTGCGGGTCGGCGACCAGATACTGCCCGCCGCCGAATACCAGTGGCCGCCGCGTGCTCTGGCGAATGCAATCCACCGATCCGACAAAAATCACATGGTCTCCGCCTGGAAAGCGGGAGACCACCTTGCACTCCAGCCATGCGCTGCAATTGCGCAGTAGCGGCAGCCCGTCGACCCCAAGGTCATAGTCGATGCCGGAGAATTTGTCCGGCGAGCGGGTCGCAAAGTGATTGGCGAGGTCGTATTGGTGCTCTGCCAGGATGTTGATGGTGAATCGTTCGGCATCCTTGAACGCAGAATGGCTTCCCGCGGAGGTCGCCTGGCTCCATAAAACGAGGGGTGGATCCAAAGAAACTGAGGAAAACGAATTTGCGGTGAGGCCGTGCATGCCTCCCTCGGCATCGCGGGTGGTGACCACGGTGACACCGGTGACAAAGGACCCTAATACGTCTCTCAACTGGCGTTTGTCGAACGTCCTGATTGGAGGACGTTCGTGGTCTACCAGAGTGCTGCCATTCATGATGGAACCTTTTGCAACTCGCTGAACGCGGGCATGACGGACTCGTGAAAAAGCCCAATAGATGTCTTGGCTTCGGCGACGGACATGTCGCCGAACATGAACGTTCCGATGAGGTAGTTGAAGTCCCCATCGTGCGCCTGCTCCAGCAGTTTTTCACGAACGGTTTCCGGGCGGCCCACTACGGCGAGGCCCGATTCCACGAGCGTTGCGATGGTCGGCGGAAGCTTCTGGTTGACCGGTTCCGTCCCGTGCTTTTTCCAGAGCTTGTAAAAGTTCGGATAGAAGACTGACCATGCCCGCGAGGCAATTTTCATGGCCTCCTGGTCCGTTTCCGCGACAACAATATAGCGATTCACGCCGATGAGCGGCTCAGCGGCGGACGGATGCCGTTTGGAGAATTCTTCGCGATATCGCTCGGTGATGGCTCTGACGCGTTGGACCGGGCCGCCGCACACGATGTTCATCTTCTCCTGGGCTGGCCATACCGTCGACTCCGGCGACGCCAGCGCGTACCAGGTCGGAGGGGGCGTCTGCAGCGGCTTGAGTTCGACCGGCATGTCGTTGAATTGCCAGAACGTCCCCTGATAGTCGAGGGTATCCGAACTGAGATACCGCTTGATGATTTCATACGACTCGATGTATCTGGCCTGAGCCGTGGCCGGATCGATACCGAGCGCCGCGATTTCGTGGGGCGAGGCGCCTCGCCCCACGCCATACTCCAGGCGGCCGCCGCTCAGATTGTCGAGCATGCAGATTTCTTCGGCAAGACGCACGGGGTGGTGGATCGGGAGAATGTAGACCAGCGGAGACAGGCGCAGTGTCCTGGTGCGCTGCGCGGCAGCGGCAAGAAACACGCTTTGCGACGGGCAAGCGCTCAGCGTGGTCGCATGGTGTTCCGACATGTGATAACAATGGAAGCCGAGCCTGTCGTAAAACTCGATAATTTCCATTCTATCTTCGTACTGCTTATGAATAGGCAGTCCATTGCGATCGTTTTGGTCAAATATACCGAATTTCATCGATTTTCCAGTAAGGTGCGAATTGAGTGGTCTTCTGACTTGGCGCGACTTAGTGCGCCGGAGATTTGCTGAATACCTGAAAGATGTTTTCTTCCGGATCCTTGTAGGTGGCAACAATGCCGTGCGTACCCATGTCGCGCTCTGCGAGTAACTGGCCGCCGGCGGACAGGATTTTCTGCCGAACCTCGTCCTGGGCCTCCCCGGCGACCTGGAAGACGGGGACGGCCCCGACGGCTCCTTGTGCCGCTTCTTCTACCGAGCACAGTGCGAATGCGCTGCGCTGCAGGCGGAATTGAGTCCACTTGTTCTCGTCGCGGAACTGGACAGGCATCCCCAGCGCCGAACCATAGAAATTTTCCAGCCGGCCAATATCCTTCGCGACGAAATAGACGGTTTGTATATCGACTTCTGCCATGGCAGCACTCCGGTAAAGTGTGACAACGGGATTGATGTGATCTCATCGCCGAGGAGCGTCACGCTGTGTGTTGTTCTTTCAGTCCAAGCTCGTCGGTCATGATTTTCCGTATCTGGTACTTCTGGATTTTTCCCGTCACGGTGGTGGGAAACGAGTCGACAAAGCGGATCTACTTGGGGACCTTGCGCAGCTGCAAGCCGGTCTTCCGCGCCATGGGCCTGTCTGATGGCTCATTTGCCGAGAAAAACGACCGGAGCCGGTTCTTCGCCGCGCGCGACGGCTTCTGCACGTGCAGTTCGCCCTTTCCTGGCGTCTTCCGTCATGTGCAGCCCCATGGTGAGATCGAGGACCAGCGCGTCGGCACCGGGCACGCCGCCGCCTGACCATGCCTTGAGGAGGGCGCGAATGGCGCCATACGAGCGCGTAGGGCCGTTGGCAAGTTTGATGGCGAGATCCTCGGCGACGTTCTCGACCTGATCTTCGCCGACGACGAAGGCGGCAACGCCGAGCTGACCGGCGGTCGCGCCGGACATGGGTTCGCTTAGCATCGCGTAGCGCGCCGCATACGCACGGCCCACTCGTTCCGCCAGGCGTTGCACGCCGCCCGCGACAGGTGCCGAGCCAACGGACGCTTCAATACACCGGAAGGTGGCGTTCTCTGCGGCGACAATGAAGTCGCAAGCGAGAGCCAGCTCGAATGCGCCGCCGAATGCCGCACCGCGCACTGCGGCAATCGTTGGAATCTGGAGGGATTCGATTGACCGATAGGTGTGGTGAATCTGCGATATGAACGTCCGCCAATCATCGAAACCTTTGTCGATGAAATCGAGGACGTCGCCGCCCTTGCTGAAGTCGGGCCCCTGTGCACGGATCAGGAGCGACCGGATATCGGCCTTGCTGGCTTCCCGGACGGCCCTCTCAAGGCAGTCGGCGAAATCAGCCGCGATGAGATTCGAGGGAGGATTGGCCAATACGATATGGCCTACGTTCTGACGACGTTCAAAATAGATGCTGTCCATTGAAAGTAATCCTTAATAAATGATGGCGATCCTGAAACTTCGATGTCTCCTGCCAGGCGCTGTGCTGTGTATTCAACAATAGTGAATGCGTACAGCATTGTTGTATATTAGGATGCCGGTGGAGGCGTGTCAACCCATTCGTCGATGACGGCATGCTTGGGACCGCATCTCGGGTCCAAGCCGGAAAGGGTCGGCGTGAAGCGATTCACTAAGTGTTGGCGTTCAAGCGACACGAATGCGGCGTCCGTGGCGTGGGCCTTTATCGTCCTACGGCGCGCAATGGTGCTTTGCGATTCGGGACATGTGCGAACTGTGGTTGTGGAGATAGCATTCCCGGCGGGTCGAACCAGCGGTAATTTCATTGGTTACCGACAGGGCAACTCTGGAGTTTCATCGTGACGAAAGCGAACACTCCGGAACGACACAATTTGCAAGGCGACGCTTCCCGGGTCGACTACGCGACATTCGCCAAAATGCTTTGTTACAAGAATCGCCACAACAGTCTTTGGAGCCAATTCGGCTGCTGTGGCTGACACAAAGGATGGCTGAACGATGTGGAAAGCAATGGTGGATGTTGCGATCGCGATCGCGAGCGCGCGCGATGGCAGGAAGCTGGACATCGATCGGGCGAAGAGCCCATCCAGTACTTGCTCGAACTCTTTATCGATGTCGCGGTTGAGCTGGCTTCAGATGGTTATCAGCGCGGGCAACCTCAATTGCCGGTGGTAGCGTTCACCGCCGAGGAGCATCCTGTCACGCTTTCGCGTACCAATCCTGGCCAGGAGTTTCGAGCACTATTGATGCGGCTGGCAGTTGCCGCAAACGCAGTGGATGCCGGGGTGCTGACGGATACGTTGGTGATGCTTTGGGAGGGTGCAACATCCAATTTCAAATCGAGCAGCGATTCCCGGCGGATCGCTCAGCGTTTGCCGGCCTTGGTCGACCACATAGTCAAGAGCTACGTCCCAGGTCCGGGAGGTGCGTAGCCGTGGCAGTCCGACAACTGGCAGATTCCGGGCGTTACCGAAACGAGTAGGCCATATAGGAACGCCGTTGCTCTAACTACGATGCTGTCAGCAAGTTCACTTCAACTAAAAACAAGGAGTAGCTAATGCGTTCATCCGTGAGCAAGGCGACTTTCGTTGCTGTAGCGCTGCTGCTGGGCCACGTCGTACTACCCGCAGAGCTTGCAGGATGCACAAAAAAAGGCCGCCGCCACAGTGTAATTAACGACTGTAATTAACGACTGTTGCGGGATGGCCGTCGCGCCGCTTTGGTTCGAGATGCCGACTCGATGTTTTCGGTGTCTTCGATTGCCGGGACGTTCAATTCCTCCATCAGGGCCAAGGTACGCAAACAGAACTCCGTACCGCTTGCCCGCTCGGCTTCCGTAAAGTGCGCCATAGCAGGTGCGATCGAAGACTCTTCCGCAAGCTTCACAATGGCTTTTTCGACAACGTCAAGGCCCTTCCTGGTCAGATGAACGATCGACCCGCCGCCGTGACTCGGGTCGGACTGGCGTTCGACCATGCCAAGGCTCGCGAGCCGATCGATCTTCTTGGTTATTGCGCCCGAAGTAACGAGCAGGGAGCGATACAGATCGGTCGGCCGCTTTGCATACGGGTGGCCGCTGCGACGCAGCGCCAGCAGGACACGCATGTCTGACCCGCTGATACCCCAACGTTCCTGGCACCTCTTGTCAAACGCGACTTCGACGAGCGTACCGATGCGCATGAAATAAACCGCGAGCAGGAAGTTCGAAAGATCCAGATTTCTGTATTCCCGCTGCCACTGCTGGGTGATGAATTCGACGTTGCTGCTGCCCGGAGAATGTGGGTTCGTGGCAGCTTCGGCGCGGCCGGCTTCGGGCTGGGTCGAGACAGACTTCTTGCGGGTTCGAGCGGACGTGGCTTGCTTGCTGGCGGCTAGGCTCATTTTCGCGGCTTCCTGGGAAGGTCATGCAATCGCGACCGATTGTAACTCAGCGACAGCAATCGTCTGTAGTGACGAATGGATCCGCGAAATGGTCACCCGTGTTGGCTGATTGTTGCGGCTTTAGCAACAGAGAGTTGGGGAAATTAGTACTTACCCTAGTTATTTTTGCCCATTAGACTCGGTTCAACCGTGACAGGGAAACTCTCGTAGCGCCACTAACAAAAATCGTTGAGGTACGTCATCATGAAGTCGTTCACCAGGATGGTTCTTATCGCTGCCCTTTTTGCAGCACCGGTTGTGTCGTTCGCACAGTCCAGTCAGCCGGAAAGTCGTGCGCAGGTGCGTGCCGATCTGGTGCAGCTCGAGAAAGCGGGCTATGACCCGCACGACTGGATTCACTACCCGGAGAACATCCAGGCCGCTGAAGCAAAAGTCGCGGCTCAGAACGCCATCGCTCAAGCCCAAGCCCCCGTTTCGGGATACGGCGGTGCTGTTGACGGAACGTCTCGTTCGGGCGCGGCAAGCGGTATGTAATATTGGGCGTTAGGCGCATTTTCGAACATCGCGCAATTTACGGCTGAGTGTTTCCCGCCTGTATCGGTAGGAAACCTCGGCCGTTTTGTTTTAGGTGCGTCTGCCGTGCGTCGTGTCCCGCACAGACGTTGGCCTGCTTATCGACGACCGGGTCCTGGTTGGGCTTCCGTGAGGCGCTGCTCCCGCGAATCGCGAGTCCTTCAAGTTCATGGCATTGAGTGCCGGCCCGCATACTGCACGCTGAAACCGCGGCGCAAGTTGCAGGACACAACGCAACGCGGGCGGCCGCTCTAGCGCTGCCGGTTCAGATCGTCGAATCCCGCAACGAGCGCATCGAGCAGGTGACGGACGGCCGGAACCATGCCTCGGCGCGTGGGGAAGATCGCATGCACAAGCCCCGGCGTGGTAGCCATGCCGGGCAGCAGGTGCTGCAGACGGCCGGCCTGAATATCGGCCTCAACCAGCTCCCTCGGCAGCATTGCCACGCCGACGCCCGATATTGCCGCAATCCGAAGGCTCGCCAGATCGTCGGTCGCCAAGCGGGGCTGATGCGCCCATGAGGTCACGCGCCCTTCAGCGTCGACCAGGTTCCAGACAAATCGCTCGCCGCTGCTGGCCATGGAGAGGGTAGGCCATGCCTTCACGGATTCGATTGAGCCGGGCGCCGGATGGCGTGCCGCCAACGCGGGACTGGCAACCAGAATGTGGATCGACAAGCCTAGCTGGCGGACCGCGAGATCGGTGTTTTCCAGCGGCGGAAGCCTGACCCGGATGGCAAAGTCCAAGCCTTCCTCGACGACATCCACGCGGCGGTTGGTTGCATCCAGCAGAACCTGGACGTCGGGGTTGTCCGCGAGGTATCGCGCAATGATCGTGGAGATGCCGGACTCCAGCAGGGCCACGGGGCAGGCGATGCGGATGGTGCCCTGCGGCCTGGAACGCGTGCGGTCCACGATATCTTTGGCGGCCTTGGCTTCCGCTACCAGCGCAAGGCAATGCTGGTGGAACTGCCGCCCGGTTTCCGTCAAAGACAGGCTACGGCTCGTGCGATTGAGCAGGCGGACGCCAAGTTCTTCTTCCAAGGCACGAACGCGACGGCTGAGCTTCGAGGTCTGCAGGCCGAGGGCGCGCGCGGCCGCCGTGTAGCTTCCATGCTGGACCACCTCCGCGAAGAGCCGAAGATCATTGAGGTCAGTGATTGCGTTCATGGGCAGACTTCAATCCCCTCTAATCGTTCTACTGAGGGCAATGATACGTTTCATTGTTGGATCTATGCATGAGTTCGTTGCAAATATAGCATCCTTCCCATCACCTGCATCAGCGCCGCATTCGGTCGGTCGCACAGGCGACAGGCGCCGCATTTGCGGCGGCGGGAAACGGAGGCGGACATGCTCGCACACAGGCGTTGGGAATCATTGGACAGGGCGGAACGAAATTGGCTGCGCGCGAAATACCATTTCGCGGTTAGCGCCGATGGTAATCCCGAGCATGGAGCATTGGGTCCCCTGATCGTCTGGAACGACGACGAGATTGCTGCCGGCAGCGGGTTTCCCATGCACGGGCACCGTGACGTGGAGATCATCACCTATGTACGCCAGGGCCTGCTTGGGCATCGAGACACTGTGGGATCCGACGGAACGATTCAGGCAGGCGATGTCCAGGTCATGAGCGCCGGTACGGGCATACGCCACACCGAGTTCAACAAGGGCGAGGTGCCGCTCAAGGTCTATCAGATCTGGCTGCTGCCTCGTGAAGCCGGTGGCGAACCCGCGTGGGATACCAAGCCGTTTCCCAAAGTCGACCGGTCAGGGCGCTTCGTAGTCCTTGCCAGCGGGTTCGCCGGCGATGAAGAGGCGCTTCCCATTCGCGCCGATGCGCGTGTGCTTGGCGCAATGCTAAAGGCAGGCGAAAGCGTTCGACACGAGTTGGGTCCATCGCGTCGTGCCTATCTTGTCGTGGCCTCGGGACGCATCGAATTGAATGGCGAGCCCGTTGGGCCGCTAGACGGCGTGGCGATCACGAAAGTCGCCGCGGCGCAGATTTCCGCTCTTGAAGATTCCGAGCTGGTGATGGTGGACGCCGGCTAATTCCCTCTCTTGTACTCCACCTGCGCAAATCCATTTCAGGAGATAGTAATGGAACGTTTCAAATTTCTTCCGCTGTTGGGTCGCATTCTGATCGGGGCACCGTTTGTCATGAGCGGGCTGGGCAAGCTCGCAGCGTATGGTGCGACGGTTGGTTATATTGCAGCCATCGGCCTGCCCGTGCCGCCACTCGCGTTCGTTGTTGCCGTGCTGACCGAACTGGGCGGCGGCTTGCTGCTGTTGTCGGGCTACCGGGCTCGTGTCGTCTCGCTGGCAATGGCGGTGTTCTGCGTGGTCACGGCGATGTTCTTTCACCATAACTTCGCAGATCAAAACCAGATGATTCACTTTCTCAAGAACGTGATGATGGCCGGTGGCCTGCTGCAGATCGCCTACTTCGGTGCCGGCGCCTTCAGTCTGGATGCGCGCGCCGGTCGGTCGGGCTCGCGTGCGGCATCGCTGAGCGCGGGTTGAGAAGGCGGCTCCGCTGAGACGTCCAGGCGGAATTCCGCCTGGACGACACCGATCTGGATATCGAAATGGACAATCTGTCCTGGTGGACCGACATCCTCCTTAACAAGCTCCGTGCGGCCAGATCGCGGCAATCAGCCTACTTCCCCAGTTGTGCAATGAAGGCGCGGGCAGCCGGTCCCGGCGGCGCGTCTTTGCGGTAAACAACCTTCATCGGCATCATCACGTCGCGCGGTAGACCTTCAAGGCGAATCTTCACCAGCGTGCCGCTTTCGAGCTCCGCCTTGACCATGTGCAGGGGCATATGGCCCCAGCCCAGGCCCGCCTTCAGAAAGGCATGCTTGGCCCCCAGATCCGCGAGCCTCCACGTCGAGGTGGCCAATACACCGAATTCGCGTCCCTGGGACAGTGCGGTTCGGTCGCTCAGGACGAGTTGCACGTGCTTCTTGATTGCGGCCGCCGAAATGACGCCTCGGAAACTGGCGAGCGGGTGAGAGGGACTGACGACCGTAACCAGTTCGAGCTCGCGCAAGGATTCGACCTGCAGTTCGTCCGTCACGATCGGCAGAGTGCCAATCACGCCAATGTTGCACATCTGATCAAGCACCAGTTTCATCACACCACCCAGCGCCTCGACATAGAGCCGCAGCGGCGTGTGCGGATAATCCTTTTGGGATTGAGCCGCCGCGCTCGTCAAGCTGTCCATGGGGTACATCACGTCCATCGCAACGGAGAGCTCGGGCTCCAGACCCTCTCGCATCGCGCGCGCTCGCGCCTTGAAGCCATCGATCGTGTCCGCTACGGAACGGGCGTCAAGCAGCAAGCTCTTGCCTGCGTCGGTGAGTTGCGGGTAACGGGCAGTGCGGTCGAACAGCTTCACCTCGAGCTGTGCCTCGAGATTCGCGAGGGTCTGGCTGACCACCGATTGCGCGCGCCGGAGCTTCCGTCCGGCTGCTGAGAAGCTGCCTTCATCGACTGCCGCGATGAAGGTCCGGATCTGGTCCAAGGTAATGCCGTCGAGCATATCCATCGCTCCTGTCGATATATAGGATCTAAAAATATAGGCTTTTAAGATGGAGTACAAGCCCTTACCTTACGTGTATCGCGTTTTCTTGAGGTAGAGCCATGAACATCGACACAGCCGTACTCAACCCGATTCCTGAAACAACGCTGGCGCCGCGCCGGATCGCTTTTCGCACCCGTGGCAGTGCGCACGGCGGCATTGCTCGTCTGGCCAGTCCCTCCGATATCGGCGAGTTGATCAAGCCTTTCGTGTTCCTCGATCACGCCGTGGTCGTGCCGACTGGCAAGCCGATGTTCGGGTTCCACCCGCACTCGGGCATCGCAACCCTCACGACCGTGCTGAGTGGCGGAATCTCCTATGCGGACACGACCGGCAAGCATGGCGAACTTCCAGCCGGCGGCCTCGAATGGATGAAGGCCGGCAATGGTGTCTGGCACGACGGAAACGTATTGCAAGGCGAACCCGTACGTCTCTTTCAGCTCTGGGTCGCCCTTCCGCCCGCGCTGGAGAATTCGCCGCCGGAAAGCCAGTACATCTCGCCAGCCCAGGTCCAGCGGGATGGTCCGGTCCGCGTCATCCTCGGCCGCTACGGATCGGCGGCGAGCGATATCCGCGCGCCTGAAGGCATGAACTACTTCCATGTTGAACTGGGCGCTGGGCAGACGTGGCGATACGTGCCACCTGCCGGGCACAGCGTCGCGTTCATGGCGATCGACAAGGGCCGGCTGAACGCATCCGAGCCGATCGAGGCAGGGGAACTCGCCGTGTTCGAGGAATCCGACGGGGCGCCCATCGAGCTGCATGCGGAGGGCGCGACGTCGTTTGTCATCGGCTCCGCTATCAAGCATCCCCACCCCCTTGTGCTCGGCCACTACTCGGTGCACACGAACCCGGACGCGCTTGCACAAGGTGAGGCCGAGATCCGCCGCATCGGTCGCGATCTGGCCGCGCAGCGTCGCACCGCTGCGGCGTGAAAAACCTGATTCGCGCTTTGTACGGAATGGTCCTGTATTCCGCGAAAGCCATGCCGCAGGGGCAGTCCGCCGACGTGTTCGCCATGATCCGTGAAAATTTATAGGCGTTGCCGGGTTAAGCGGGGTGGGCGGACGAGTCGATCCCCGTCTTTGCGATCGCGCGGAGACGAGGGATAGGTGTGCGCGAAGCGTCCTCATTTCCCGGTTTGGCTGTTTCGCACTGGCAGGAGTAGACTCGCCGGGTTTGCTCCGTGATACCACACCGATCGGCGCTTTGCGCCGATGCATGCGCGTGAACGGGAGGAGTCGAAAATACAGTTCGAGTGGCGTCGGGGAATTCGAAAATGCGTCTGTCAAAGGTTGATCTGAATCTCTTCGTGGTCTTCGAAGCTGTCTACAGAACGCGAAACCTGACGCGCGCAGCGGAGCTGCTGTTCATCACTCAGCCTGCTGTCAGCAATGCGTTGGCGCGCATGCGCAAAGCATTCGACGATCCGCTTTTTGTCAGTACGTCGGCCGGCATGATGCCGACGCCCGTTTCGGAAAACATCATCGGCCAGGTTCGCGAGGCGCTGCAGCTGCTTGACTCGAGTACTCACGTCGGGGGACGCTTCGACCCCGCCTCGTCTGAGCGTACGTTCCGGCTCAGCATGACCGACCTCACGGAGGCGCTCCTTCTGCCTGCACTGGAGGAGGTGCTGCAGCGGCTGGCGCCCGGCATCCGCATCGAAAGCTACTTCACGACGCGCAGAGAGGTTCCGGAAGCATTAGCCAGCGGTGCGGTCAATCTTGCCATCGACGCGCCGCTGATTGACGACCCCTACCTCGAGCAGGGGCCGCTGGGTCGCGACCGGTATGCGTGCATGCTGCGCCACGACCATCCGTTCAAGAGGAAGAAGCTGACGATCGACGACTACCTCGGGTTCGGTCATATTCACGTATCCAGCCGCCCCCAGGGACCTGGCCTTGTCGATGCGGAAATGAACAAGCTGGGCCTCAGGCGATCGATTCAGACGCGGGTTCAACACTATATGGTCGCTCCGTTGATCGCGATGCGAACCGATCTCGTCCTCACGGCCCCCCTCGTGCTCCTGCAGCGCTATGACGCGCGAATCCTGGAGCTGCCGTTCGATCTTCCGGATCTCGAGTCTCATTGCTACTGGCATCGAAGCGTGACCGGGGACCCGGCGCATCGCTGGTTGCGCGAGCAGATTGCCCGCCTCATGCAGGAAATGAACCAGTAGCCGGGTCTGCGGGGGCCTGGCGGCCATAGGTCCCCGGTGTCACCAAAATTTATGGCGAGCTATCACAACAATCAATTTCCTGAATGATGCGGCGCTGGGTATTCTGCTAGCCATACTGAGACGAGGATGGCATGGCAGAACTCTATCTTGTACGGCATGGCCAGGCGTCTTTCGGCGCCGAAAATTATGACGAGCTATCTCCTTCCGGCCGCACGCAATCACGTTGGCTCGGCGAGTACTTCGCGCAGGCGAAATTGCGCTTCGATCGCGTTGTCATCGGCACCATGCAGCGGCATCGGCAAACGGCCGATGCCATTCTCGCCGCAATGGGTGGCCCGCAAGTCGAGATCGCCCACGACGCGGGTCTGAACGAATACGATTTCCAGGCATTGTTCGCCGCCCTCGGCGAACAGGGCATGCCGCTGGGTTTGTCGGTCTCAAGTTCGAAGAAGGACTTTTACAAAGGGCTCCGGCACGTGCTGCAGCTGTGGGCCGATGACCGCTTGCCGGGCTCTGTTCCAGAGACATGGCATCAATTCCAGACACGTGTCCAGCGTGCGCGCCTCGATATCCAGCGGGCCGGCGGCAAGCGCGTTCTGGTGGTGAGTTCGGGCGGTCCGATCGCGGTAACCGCCCAACAGGTTCTGCAGGCGCCTGCTGCGGCCGCGATTGCACTGAACATGCAGATTCGAAACAGCAGCGTTTGCCAGTATGTCTTTAACGACGGCGCGATGTCGCTAGTCAGCTTCAATTCAGTGCCTCATCTCGAACATGCCGAGCGGCATGAATTTGTCACCTACGGCTGACCTCGATCCGGATTCTCACTCAATGAACCACCCCCACGCTCACTCACGTTCGCTGCCCCCCAAGGGGGCTGTTGCCTCCCTCGGGACGGCCCAGCGGGAGAAAATGAACCACCCCCAAGCTCACTCACGTTCGCTGCCCCCCAAGGGGGCTGTTGCCTCCCTTGGGACGGCCCAGCGGGAGGCAACATGAACGGCAGCCTTCATTTCGACATCGAAGATCTCTCACGTTATCTGACGGCGCACGTGTCCGGATTTCAAGGGCCGTTGTCCGTCGAGAAATTTCCCGGCGGACAGTCCAATCCGACGTTTCTTTTGAAGGCGCACAGCGGGCGCTACGTGCTGAGGCGTCAACCTCCCGGCGCACTGCTCAAGTCCGCCCATGCCGTTGACCGTGAGTTTCGCGTGCTGTCGGCGCTCGGCCGAACACCAGTCCCTGTCGCGCGTGCCTGGCACCTTTGCGAGGACCGCGACGTCATCGGCAGTCTGTTTTACGTCATGAGCTACGAAGATGGGCGAATCTTCTGGAATCCGGCGCTGCCCGAAGTCCCCGTCGAGGAGCGCGGCGCCATCTACGACGCACTGCTCGGCACGATGGCGGCGCTCCACGACGTGGATATCGACGATGCCGGATTGTCGGACTACGGCC
This sequence comes from Paraburkholderia phytofirmans OLGA172, assembly GCF_001634365.1. Taxonomy (NCBI): domain Bacteria; kingdom Pseudomonadati; phylum Pseudomonadota; class Betaproteobacteria; order Burkholderiales; family Burkholderiaceae; genus Paraburkholderia; species Paraburkholderia phytofirmans. The sequence continues at coordinate 1,907,196 of NZ_CP014579.1, read as the reverse complement.
GCCCGGGCAACTATTTCGCGCGTCAAATCGACATCTGGACCAGGCAATATCGCGCCGCGCAGACCGATAAATTGGAGGCGATGGAGTCGCTGATCGAGTGGCTGCCTGCGCACTGTCCGGCGGAAGCCGGAAAGCAGTCGCTCGTGCACGGCGATTTCCGTATCGACAACCTCATTTTCATGCGCGATGCGCCGCAAGTTCGCGCTGTTCTCGACTGGGAGCTATCCACGCTAGGCAATCCTCTGGCTGACATTGCGTACTTCTGCATGTGTTTGCGGCTCCCGCCCAGCAGTCATATCGCCGGACTCGAGGGCTTGAATCGAGAGGCGTTGGGGGTGCCGGACGAGGCGTCGATTGTCGAGCGGTATTGCGAGCTGCGGGGCATTTCGTCGATTGAGAACTGGAACTTTTACCTGGCGTTCAGTTTCTTCCGGCTCGCCTCTATCGCGCAGGGCGTGAAGAAGCGGGCCTTGAGCGGTAACGCATCGAATGACAAGGCGCGCCAGGTGGGGGAGATGGCTGAAGTGCTTGCGAAGATGGGCGTTGACCTGATCTGAAGACAGGCAGGAGAAGCGGAACGTAGACATATTGGAGGAGATTGTGACTACTAATTTGTTTGACCTGAAAGGAAAGATTGCGCTGGTGACGGGCGCGAGCCGCGGTATCGGTGAGGAGATCGCCAAACTGCTCGCCGAGCAGGGTGCCCATGTGATTGTGTCGAGCCGCAAGCTGGAAGATTGCGAATCGGTGGCGCGCGAGATCAAGGAAGCGGGCGGGAGCGCTGAAGCGCAACCGTGCCATGTCGGGCGTGTCGAGGACATTCTCGCGATCTTCCAGCATATTCGCGCACGGCATGGCCGGCTGGACATCCTCGTCAACAACGCGGCGACGAATCCGTATTTTGGCCACATTCTCGACACCGATCTGACGTCGTTCGAAAAGACGGTGGAAGTCAACCTGCGCGGTTACTTCTTCATGTCCGTGGAAGCGGGCAAGTTGATGCGGGAGCACGGCGGCGGCGCGATCGTCAACACGGCTTCGGTCAATGCGTTGCAGCCTGGCGACCGGCAGGGAATCTACTCGATCACCAAAGCCGCCGTTGTCAACATGACGCGGGCATTCGCGAAGGAGTGCGGGCCGTTGGGGATTCGAGTGAATGCGCTGCTCCCGGGACTGACCAAAACCCGCTTTGCGGGGGCACTGTTTGAAGACCAGGCCATGTACGAAAACTGGATGTCCAAAATCCCGCTGCGGCGTCACGCGGAACCTCGTGAGATGGCGGGTACCGTGCTTTACCTGGTGTCCAACGCTGCGAGCTATACCAATGGAGAGTGTGTCGTCGTCGACGGTGGACTGACGATCTAGTCACGTGGTCGAGGCACGCCGTTGGCTGATGCGTCGACGACATTAACCAGGAACAAGGAAGAGTAAAAATGGATTTTGCATATAGCCCGAAAGTCGAAGCGCTGCGCACCCAGGTGCGTGCGTTCATGGACGCTCACATCGTTCCGCGCATCCGCCAATGGCACGACGAAGTGAGTGCAGGTCAATATCCGGTTTCCTTTATGGAAACCTTGAAGGAGCAGGCACGTGAAGAGGGTCTCTGGAACCTGTTCCTTCCGCATCTGCGCGATGACGAGCCCGGTACCCGCCTGACGAATCTCGAGTACGCGCCGCTGGCTGAAATCATGGGGCGGGTGTCGTGGGCGTCCGAGGTGTTCAACTGCAATGCACCGGACACGGGCAATATGGAGTTGCTCCATATGTTTGCCACGCCCGCTCAGCGCGAAGCGTGGCTCAAGCCCCTTCTTGACGGCAAGATCCGCTCGGCGTTTGCGATGACGGAGCCGGCTGTGGCCTCCTCGGACGCGACCAATATCACGACGTCGATTCGTCGTGATGGAGATGACTATGTCATCGACGGCCGCAAGTGGTTCATCACGAATGCAGCGCACCCGAATTGCACGCTCTTCATCGTGATGGGCAAAACGGATCCGGACGCACCGAGCCACCGTCAGCAGAGCATGATTCTCGTGCCCCGCGATACACCCGGCGTCAAGGTGATCCGCAATATCACGGTGGTCAATCACGTGGCACCGGAAGGCCACTGCGAGATCGAGTTCAAAGGCGTGCGCGTACCTAGGGCTAATCTCCTCGGTGAAGAGGGCGGCGGCTTTGCGCTCGCGCAGGCGCGCCTTGGCCCGGGACGGATTCACCACTGCATGCGTTCGATCGGCGCCGCGGAGTTGGCGCTTGAATTGATGGTGGAACGGGCCCAGGCTCGCACGACATTCGGAAAGAAGCTGTACGAGCACGGGGCCGTCGCCGAATGGATCGCGAAGTCCAGAATCGAAATCGATCAAGCGAGGCTGTTTGTTCTCAAAGCCGCGTGGATGATCGACAACGTGGGTGCGAAGGAGGCGCGCAAGGAGATCTCGATGATCAAGGCGCTCGTACCGAGTGTTCACACCGCCGTTTGCGAGCGGGCGATGCAGGTGTTTGGCGCGATGGGGCTGAGTCCCGACACGCCATTGGCTGATAGCTGGACGTGGGGCCGTGCGTTGCGGTTCGCGGATGGCCCGGACGAAGTTCACTTGCAGAGCATTGCACGTATGGAAATCAAGGCGCAGCCCTATGAGCCGGGGAAGGATAGTCCGTACCTGACGGCGTCGGTGTAACGCATAGGGTCATTTCCAAAAAGTGGCCTTGCGGGGGGGCCTTGGGTTTCCGACGCGTGGGCGAGACGACTAGCGCTCGCCGTCAGATCCGCCTCCCAGCAGGGACCGCGTTTCCTTCGACGGTTCTGCCGCGAGTACGCTTTCAAAGCTGTCCATCAAGCTGGACACCGCGTATTGCGGCGACCAGAGCCCTCCCGAATCGCCACTGTCCCGGCTCGCTTCCCACGCTGCCAGTGCGGCATTGCCGTAGATGCTGACGAGCGACAGCCGGTGGTCGACGATGGCTGCCGGAATCTCGGCAAGCAGGTCCCGGAGCAGGGCGTTGCAACGCTGATAGCCCAGATTCCACTTGTTTTCCAGCGCTTCCCGCAAGAACGCGCGGTTGTTCAACTGCAAGTTGGCGATCATGCGGATGTACGTCGCCTGACCCGTACGATCCGCCAGCTCAAGCATCGGAAAGAGCAGCGCGCCTAATACCGCTCGCACGGTTATCCCTTCCTCCGCCTCCAGTCTGTCGAGCCGCGCCTGACGGTCTTCGTCTATCAGACGCGCGCCGTCGACGACCAGCTCACGTGCCAGTTCCAGTTTGTTGCCGAAGTAATAGCGCAGCGAGGCGCTGTTGCGCTGCCCAGCGGCGGAGATGATGTCCTGCACGGACACGCCGTCCAGTCCACGCAGCGCGAACAGGCGCTGGGCTTCTTCTTTTAAGCGAATTCGTGTCTCCGCCCCATCCGAGCGAAGGGTTTTCCCTGGCGTTGTCATTACTTTACCGTGTCGAGTTAATTAACTAAACTTGAATAACTAACCGAGAAGGAGAAACTTAGTATGAAAGTCATAGTTGTTGGAGGAGGCATTGGTGGCTTAACGACCGCTCTGGCGCTGCTGCGCCACGGCATCGAGCCGATTGTACTGGAGCGCGCGCCGCAATTGACCGAGGTCGGGGCGGGTGTCCAGATCGCTGCGAACGGCACGATTGTGCTGCGGGAATTGGGGCTCGAGCCGGCGCTGGCGAGCATTGCGACCGTGCCGGAGCGCTTTGATTACCTCGAGTTGTCAACGGGACGTCTCCTGTACGTTGCCCCGCTCGGCAAGGAGGCAGAGGCCCGTTACGGCGCGCTGCTCTACAACGTCCACCGCGCCGACCTGATCGACCTGCTCGCGAAGGCCGTGCCGCCCGGTGTGATCCGGCTGGGGGCCGAATGCGCGTCGGTTTCCCAGGATGACGAGGGCGCCTGCGTCACGCTGCAAAACGGCGAAGTGATTCGTGGCGACGCCGTGATCGGCGCGGACGGCATTCACTCGGCCGTCCGGACGGCCCTCCGCGGACCGGAGGAGAAGCAGTTCGCCAACATCCTGATGTGGCGCTCGCTGATCCCTGCCGACCGGCTCAAGGGTCTGAGGCTGCCGGTGGCGGGGAACAACTGGTTCGGCGTGGGCCGGAATATCGTCTCCTACTGGGTGCGCAAGGACCTCTACAGCATTCTTGCGTCGGTGCCGGCAACCGAAGTGAGTCGCGAGTCGTGGACGCAATCGGGCGACGTCGCGCAACTGCGGCGCTCGTTCGAGGGGGCCGAGCCGACCGTCCAGAAAATGCTGGAAGCCGTGGACTCGACGTTCATCACGGGGATGTACCACCGGGATCCGATCGAACACTGGAGTACCGGACGGATCGCGCTGCTGGGCGACGCCGCGCATGCAATGGTGCCCTACCTGGCGCAAGGCGCCTGCCAGGCGATCGAAGACGCCTGGGTGCTCGCCACCTGTCTCGCGAACCATGGCCCGGCTGGCGTTCAGGACGCGCTGCTGGAATACGAACGGCGCCGTCAGCCGCGTACGACGCGGATTCAGGCGGGCGCGCGATTTGTCGTCGATTGGGCCCACGAGCCCGACGAGGCACGGGTACGCCAGCGTAATGGACGCCTGAAGGGACTCTCGCGGATCGATCCGCTGGCCGAGGCTTCGTGGTCGTTCGCCTGGGGGCACGACGTCCTCGAGGCCGCCAGGCTGCCGCCGGGCGAGGTCGTTGGCTTGAGCGCGGCACGCGAAGGAAAGCGGATGGTGCGCCCCGAGAGCCAGCGCGCTTTCGATCTCTGGAAAGGCGTGTTCAAGCCGGATGACATTGCGCGCGGCGACCGGGGGCAGCGTGCAGCCTACGAACGGTTCCTTCTGGAGCAGTTCCCGGCGCCCGCAAGCACCGAAGCGACGGACGTCGATCTTCACGGGGTGAGCGCGTTGCGCGTGGTTGCGGCGGGAGCAGGGCACAAGGCGACCGTGTTGCACTTCCACGGCGGCGGCTACGTGCTCGGAACGGCTAAGAGCTCGGTTGAATACGCCAGCCGTCTCTCGCACGCCCTGAACGGTCCGTGCTACACGGTCGACTATCGCCTCGCGCCCGAGCATCCGTATCCGGCGGCGTTCGACGACGCATTCAGCGCTTATCGCGGCTTGCTCGCTGCGGGTGTCGATGCGTCGACGGTGTTCCTGAGCGGCGAATCGTCCGGCGGCGGCCTGGCACTCGCGCTGGCGGCTGCGTTACGTCGCGCGGGCCTGCCGTTGCCGGCCGGCGTGATTGCAATCTGCCCGCTCACCGACCTCACGCTTGGTGGCCCCTCCGTCATGGCGAATTCGGGAGACGACCCGGCCGCGAATCGCGAGACGCTTTCCAACCTCGTCGCGTCTTACTTCCAGGGCCACGAGCCGACCGATCCGATGGTGTCGCCGCTGTTCGCGGACCTGGCCGACCTTCCGCCGGTATTCCTTTCGGCCGTGAACGGAGAGGTGCTGGAAAGCGACACGACTCGCTTTGCGGAGCGGGCAAAGGCAGCCGGCGCGAACGTGCAGTTGAAGATGGTGGCCGATTCGGTTCACGTCTTCACGCTCTTCCCGTTCCTGCCGGAAACCGCTGAGACGCTCGAAGAAATCGGCCGGTGGAGCCGTCAGCTCCTTCAGAAGTAGCACGACGCATCCGCCTCGCGAATTGCGACATGAAGTCGAAGCGCTGGCCGGATTCCTGCGGCAGCGCTGCGGCATCGCCCGGGGCGAGCGCGTGGGGCTGGCGTCGCCTTCGTCGGCGAGCACGCGACGGAACAAGAAGGTGAAACGCGGAGTCGCATGCCCAATTCGAAGGCCGCCCCTGAAATATGGCGGGGGAGAGGTTCTCGTTCTATGGCGCCTGTGCGATCTGCTTTGCCAGGCGCCAGGGTTATCCCGCACGCCTGTTCAACGCGGCGGAATAAGGCGTGCCGCGGTGGTCGCTGCGTTCGCAGCACGGAATGTAAATTTTCTGGCAGTTGCAGTCCCCGTTTCCGGGCAACGTGTGGTTGTGGGCACAACGCCTCGATCGGAGCCGGTGCCTCCAGAGGACGAAGTTTTCGTCGAGCCGGCAGGTTGATCAAGTCGTCTCGACCCATCGAGTCACGCAACGCGAATAAATCAAGCGCTCGAGCTCCGCTGGCAATAAATCAGGTCTAGATGTTATTCATATAGTTCGTAGTGCAACATAATCATAATATTGGAGTCTGTAAATGAGGAAGGTAAGGAGATTGTCCGGAAAGGTGTTGCATCGACGCAAGGCCGGCTTGTTGGCTGCCATCATGTCGACTGCGACGATGTACTCCGTCCCAGCAGCGGCGCAGTCGTCGGTAACGCTTTTCGGCCTCGTCGATCAGGGAATTCGGTACGCGACTCATGCGGATCCGCAAGGCGATTCTCGCGTCCAGCTCGCCAACGGCGCAAGCGAGAGCGCTTGGGGACTCAAGGGCGCGGAAGACATCGGCGGCGGAACGAAGGTCGTGTTCCAGATCGAGAATCGCTTCTTCCCGAATTCCGGGGCGACCGACCCCGCTTATCCGTTCTTCAACACCGCATTTGTTGGCGTGCAGTCGAGCAGTTACGGGAAGCTGACAATGGGCCGCCAGCTCAACCCACTTGCCGACGCGGTTCTGAGCGCCTTCATCACCAATCCATGGCTGCCGACTTTCTACCAGTTTCGGCCGGAAGTCACGATGGCTCAGGGCGTGTGGACCAGCAACATGGTCAAGTACGCGGCGCGATGGCAATACTTGACGACTGAGGTGTCCTACGCGTTTGGTGGCAATGCGGGCGCATTCGGCTCGGGAAGTCAGATTGGGGCATCGATTCTCTATCTGCCCGGCGCACCATTGCGTCTGGCTGCCGCGTACCTCGACTCGCGCGATGCCGTGAACGGTTCCGCGCACTTCAAATCCTGGACGGCAGGCGGGTCCTATTCGTTCGGCGATACGACGGTCATGGCCGGCTGGGCCGTGAACAGGCAGGACGCCAAGTTCGTCGGCAATTTCCCTAACGGTCCCTTCAGCCAGCCGGAATTGTCCGCGCTGGAATTCAATACGTTCAGTGCCCGGCAGATGTTTTATGGTGGGGTCACACAGCTGATCGGGAACGCGACGCACCTTTCTGCGAACGTGTGGCGCACGATTCAGACCGGGAAGACGCAGGCAGCCAACGGGAACGCGACGCAATTCCAGCTGCTCGCGGACTATAACTGGTCGAAACGCACGGATACCTATCTGGAAGCCGATTACTCGCTGTACCGCGGCGGAATGGTTGGCGCACAGTTCCAGGGCATCAACGCCCTGAGCTCGGCGTACGGCACGACCCAGCTAGGCATCACGGCTGGCTTGCGGCATACGTTCTAGCGCCGGGACGGCGAGCGGTTCGAGAGTGCACCGGCGGGAGCGATCATTAAGAATCCTGACAGGACGCGAGGACGTCCTTCGAACATATTTCGATTCGACCATACCGGAGAGCGATCGCTCCTTTTTCGGCCAATGCCTTGAGCTCCAGCGACAGTGTCTGGCGCGTGATGCCCAACATCATGGCCAGCGTGTCCTGCGAGACGCTGACGTTCTGGCGACTCTGCGGCCACATGGTCACGTCGCCCGACGCGAGCAGCAGCAGGCGGCGGGCAACGCGTGCGCGTGTCGAGTGCAGCGTGGCATCTTCGATTATGCGATAGAGCCAATTCATATGGATGGACTGCAACTCGGCGATGGCCCGGAGGAACGCCTGACTCTGCATCAGTTCGTCAAAGGCAGGTGTCCTGACCACGAAGACGGTCGATCGCTCGATCGCGACGACATCGCGCGGGCGTGGGTGGCGACCGGTCATGGAGGTCTGTCCAAACCAGTTGCCGGCCTCGATGACGGCCAGGATCGCCTCCTTGCCGTCTTCACGAAGCGTAAAGGCCTTGAGTCTGCCGTCCTTGAGACCATAGAAGCCGCTCGGCGTATCTCCCCGGCGGAACAGAAATTCGCCAGGCTGCAGCGCGATCAATTCGCTTCGTTGGATAAGCGCCTCCTGCTCGGCCGCAGGCAAGGAGCAGAACCACTGGTTTGCCCGCATTTCTTCGGACGTTTCGGTCATGAATGCCATGTTGAAGCGGTCAATGTACACATCTGCTGAAAACACGACGGAGGATCGCAAGTCCAGCGGCGAGACGCGGGAAGTACGGGACATGCGAACGCCTGTCTCCCCAGACTGTATCCCCCGGCTGTATCCGCAGCATTCCCCCATTCGGGGGGTACTTCCCGAGCCCTGACACTCGGATCATTGTGCGAACGCGATGCCACGGCAGGCAGAGAAAAATAAGTAGATCAGTATTCGCTGGCAATCCATTGTTGGACTAAAGGAGATATCGATGCAGGACGAAGTCAAGACGCAAGGGTCCACGGCCTACGCCTATCCGTTGCTGATCAAGCAGCTGTTGCTCACGCCGTTCGTTCAGGCGCAGGACGAGGAGATCGTCTACCGGGATCAGTTCCGGATGACCTATGCGACGTTGCGCGAGCGTATCGCACGCCTCGCCAACGGTTTGAGCCAGCTTGGCGTGCAGCACGGCAGCACGGTTGGGGTGATGGATTGGGACAGCCACCGCTACCTCGAGTCCTATTTCGCCGTTCCGATGATGGGCGCTGTCTTGCAGACCGTGAACGTGCGTCTGTCCCCGGCGGAAATCGCCTACACGATCAATCACGCCGGCGCTGAGGTCCTGCTGGTTCACACGGATTTTCTGCCGGTCGTCGAAGCGATCAAGGACAAACTGGAAACGGTGCGTACGTTTATCTGGATCGATGAGCCAGGTAGCGAAGCGGGTGCACACAGTATTCCCTTCTCGGCTGAATACGAGTCGATGCTGGCGGCGAACAGCACGAGCTACACGTTCCCCGATTTTGACGAGAACACGCGTGCAACGACGTTCTACACCACCGGTACGACCGGTCTTCCCAAGGGTGTCTACTTTACGCATCGGCAACTGGTGCTGCACACCATCACCCTGATGGCGGCACTGGCGAGCCCTGTCTCGGGACAGCGTTTCCATCGTGGCGACGTGTACATGCCACTCACCCCGATGTTTCACGTCCACGCATGGGGCGTGCCGTATATCGCCACGGTCATGGGTGTGAAGCAGGTCTATCCCGGGCGTTATATGCCGGACCGGCTCGCGCGACTCGTGCGCGAAGAAGGCGTCACGTTCTCGCATTGCGTCGGCACGATCCTGCACATGCTGCTCTCGTGCGAGGAGGGCAAGGCGACGGACATGAGCAAGTGGAAGGTCATCATCGGCGGCGGCGCGTTGCCGCAAGGCCTCGCCAAGGCGGCGCTGGACCGGGGCATCGACGTGTTCGTCGGCTACGGGATGTCGGAAACCTGCCCCGTGCTCAGTCTCGCGCAACTGCCGCCCGGAGCCGAAAAACTCGACGCCGACGAGCAGCTTCGCCTGCGCTGCAAAACGGGCCGGCCCGTTCCGCTGGTTGACCTGCGTGTCGTCGACGACAACATGGACCAACTCGTCCACGACGGCAATGCCACCGGCGAGATCGTCGTGCGCGCCCCGTGGCTCACACAGGGCTACCTGAATAATCCCGAAGCTTCCCAGCAGCTTTGGGCCGGCGGCTATCTCCATACGCAGGACATTGCCAATATCGATCCGACGGGCAACATACAAATCACCGACCGTTCGAAGGACGTGATCAAGTCCGGCGGCGAGTGGGTTTCGTCGCTCGAGATAGAAAATCTGATCTCGCAATACGCTGGCGTTTCCGAGGTGGCCGTCATCGGCATCAAGGATGAGAAGTGGGGCGAGCGGCCAGTGGCGCTGGTCGTGCTCGAGGAGGGGATAGCAGTCACGGAGGACGACATCAAGCAGCACGTACTGTCGTTCAGCACATCCGGAAAGATATCGAAATATGCGGTGCCGCAGATCGTGAAGTTCGTCGATGCACTCGGAAAGACGAGTGTCGGCAAGATCAACAAGAAGTGGCTGCGCGAGCAGTTCGCCTGATTGGCGAGCAAATTTCCGGGAGTGGAAGCGATGAGTATGGGAAATGACTGCGTCGGGAATTACAGCGTCGCCACCATCGGCGACTTCGTGGGTCGCGAGCTGGGGGTGTCGGACTGGGTGGTGGTCGATCAGGCGCGCATCAATGCGTTCGCCGAGTGCACGGGCGACAGGCAATGGATTCACGTGGACGAGGAGCGGGCGAAGCGCGAGAGTCCGTTCGGCGGCACGATCGCACACGGTTATCTGACGCTGTCGTTGCTGGCGGCCATGGCGATCGAGATCGGCATGGTTCCAAAGGACGCTTCGGCGGGCCTCAACTACGGTCTGGACAAAGTGCGCTTCATGACGCCCGTCAAGGCAGGTGCGCGTGTGCGTGGTCGTGTCACGCTCGTGTCGGCGCAGAGCAAGGGCGGCGGCCGCATCCTCATCAAGGCAATGAACGAGTTGCAGATCGATGGCGAGGACAAGCCGGCACTGGTGGCAGAAACCCTCGCGATGCTGGTCGCGTGATCCATGACTTTTTGCATAGCGGAAGATTTTCCCGAAGGAGCGGCAAAATGGCGGTAACGACTGAAAGCCCACGGCAAAGCGAAAAGGCTGATGATCTCGCGGCGTCGGCTGCCGAGGGAGCGCTGGGTCCCAATCCCTTTGTCGGCCTGCGGCTGTGCGATATCGTCGCAACCGCGCAGCAAATCGGCGCTCAGGCATGGCGGCAACCGGGGTTGGTCATGGAGCAGGAGGTGGCTTTCGCTCGCGAGCTTTTCGGGCTCGTCTCGGGTAGTGCGGAATCGACACCGCCCAAGGGCGACAAACGCTTCACCGACGCCGCATGGCAGAACAATTCGCTGTATCGCGTGACGCTGCAAGGCTACCTCGCGTGGCGCAATGCCCTTGCGGGTTTCGTCGAGCGCTCCGGGCTGGATCCCGATAACAAGGAGCGGGCGCGGTTTGTGATGTCGCTGATTACCGACGCGGCGTCCCCGACCAACACGCTGCTGGGCAATCCTGCGGCGCTCAAGAAGGTCATCGATACGGGTGGCGCCAGCCTGCTGGACGGCTGCAACAACATCGTAATGGACCTGCTCAAGAATCGCGGCATGCCCGCGCAGGTCAACAAGACGGCTTTCGAGCTCGGCAAGAACCTCGGTACATCCACCGGCGCGGTCGTTTTTCGCAACGAAGTGCTGGAACTGATCCAGTATGCACCGACGACACAGGACGTCTACAGCCGGCCGCAACTGATCGTGCCGCCGCAGATCAACAAGTTCTACATCTTCGATCTGTCCGAGGGCAAGAGCATCGTCGACTACCTGGTGAAGAACGAACTCCAGATGTTTGTCGTCAGTTGGCGCAATCCGACCGCGGCTCAAAGCCACTGGGATCTGGACACCTATGTCAGCGCGCTCGTGGAAGCCATCGCGGCTGTGCGCGAGATCACCGGGTGCGACGACGTCAACCTGCACGGCGCCTGCTCCGGTGCGATGACCATCTCGGCTTTGCTTGGACATCTCGCGAGCCGGGGGGATGCCACGGTCAATGCCACCACACTGATGGTCGCCGTACTCGACAATACCGCCGACTCGCAACTCGGCCTCTTTGCAACGCCCGAGGCCATTGCGGCGGCCAAGCAGCACAGCATTTCACGCGGGGTGCTAGCGGGCGAGGAGATGGGGCGCGTCTTCGCCTGGATGAGGCCCAACGATCTGGTATGGAACTACTGGGTCAACAATTACCTGCTGGGCAACGCACCGCCCGCCTTTGACGTCCTTTACTGGAACAACGACACGACCCGGCTCCCGGCGAAGCTGCATGGGCAATTGCTCGACATTTTCACGCAGAACCTCTTCAGCAAGCCAGGCGCGCTGACGATACTGGGCACGCCGGTCGATCTGTCCCAGGTCAAGTGCGACAAGTATGTAGTGGCAGGCATGACGGATCACATTACGCCGTGGAAGGGGGTGTACAACACCGCCACGACGTTTGGCGGCAATACCCGTTTCGTCCTGAGTTCAAGCGGTCATATCCAGAGCCTGATCAATCCTCCCGGCAATCCGAAGGCGAAGTACTACCTCAACCCCGAGTTGCCGGCGAACGCCGATGCGTGGCTTGCCGGCGCACAGGCTGAAACGGATTCGTGGTGGGGCAACTGGAGAGACTGGCTGGTCGCCCGCTCCGGCGACAGGCGGGCAGCGCCAGCGGAACTTGGCAGCGAACGGCACCCAGCCGGTGTGAAAGCACCCGGGACTTATGTTTCGGAAACCTAACCGGAATCATCGCCGGATAGCGAAAACGAATTTATTTGCAACTACTTTAACGGAGTCGTCATGGCAGCAACCCAACCCAGCAATATCTTTGGTGAATATACGAAGCTCATCACGCAGTTCAAGCTGCCGGGCCTCGACGTAGCCGCCATCCTCGAAACGCGCCGCAAGGACATTGAAGCGCTCGCCGAGGCGAATATGACCGCGCTCGCGGGTGTGCAGCAACTCGGTCAGAAGCAGATGGATATCGTCCGTTCGACGATGACTGAACTGCAATCGCTCGTTACCCGCTTGAGGCCCCCCGGCAGCGAATCCGCTGCGGCTACGGGCGAAGGCGTTCAAAAGACGCTGCAAAAGGCATTCGTGGACATGCAGGCGCTCACGGATGCGGCGTACCGGGCTCAAACCGACAGTATCGCTGTGGTCACGAAGCGCTTTGCGGAGCATGTCGAGGAGCTGAAAGCGCTCATGCAGCCCAAGAATTGATCTGGCTGGCGGGTGCGAGCCGCCGCTACAACGAAGCGTCCAACCAGAGACCAACCGGATGACCGAATTTCAAACAAGCGCGGAGTGTGTCGACGCCATGCAAATTCAGACGATCGATCTGGACGGCCAGGTGCTGCGTGTCGCAGTCCGGCGTGGCAGCGACGCGTCGCCGCCGCTGCTCTTATTCAATGGCATCGGCGCGAATCTCGAACTGGTTGAGCCATTCGTTGCGGCACTGGATGACGTGACAGTCATCGTCTTCGACGTCCCCGGCGTCGGCGGCTCGCCCGTCCCCTTGATCCCGTATCGGTTCTCGACGCTTGCCGTCCTGTCCGACAAGCTCCTGACGCGGCTGGGTTACGCCGGCCCCGTCGACGTGCTCGGCGTATCGTGGGGTGGGGCGCTGGCCCAGCAGTTCGCGCACCTTTACCCCCGGCGCTGCCGCAGGCTGATTCTCGCGGCCACGTCTCCCGGGGTGATCATGGTGCCGGCAAGGCTGTCGGTGCTTTCGAAACTGATCGGGCCGCGACGCTATACCGATCCGGCCTACCTGCGGCAAATCGGGGCGGAGATATACGGGGGCGCCTACCGCCACGATTCCGCGCTGCTCGATGCACATAGCCGCCATATCCAGGCGCCACGCGGCCGTGGTTACCTCTACCAATTGCTGGCTGCCTCGGGTTGGACCAGCTTGCCCTGGCTGGGCGCGCTGCGGCAAACGACGCTCGTCATGCATGGCAACGACGACCCGATCGTGCCGCTCACGAATGCAAAGATTCTCGCGGCAAGGATTCGGAATGCGACCCTGCATGTGATCGATGACGGCCATCTATTTTTAATCACCCGTGCAGGTGAAGTCGCGCCGGTGGTGAAGCGGTTCCTGCGGCAGGAGGCGCATTGAGTTCCGTGAGCGCGCGGGACGGGAATGCCGGGCACGCGGAGCTTGACCCAACTGGGGACGAGAAGCTCGTCCGGCTGAAGCGCATGCGCACGACGGCGACCTGCTTGCTCGCAGCGATGATCGTGCTACTCCTCACGTGTGTGGCCTGGCAGGCTGCGTATCCGTGGCTGGAGTGGCCCCGTGCTTTTGCCGAGGCGGCTACAGTCGGTGCGATTGCGGACTGGTATGCCGTCGTCGCGTTGTTCCGGCACCCGTGCGGGATCCCGATCCCGCACACAGCCATCATCCCGAAGAACCAGCAGCGCATAGCCGAGAGTCTCGGCGGTTTCATCGAGGAAAACTTCCTGACTCCCGAAGTCATCGTCGGGCGGCTGAGTGGTTTCAATGCGGCACAAGCGCTGGCGGGGTGGCTCGCAGTACGAGAAAACAGCGCGCTGATCGCGGATGGGGTGGCCGGCTCGCTACCCCGCCTGCTTGAGGACATAGACGAGACGGACATCGAACATCTCTTCGAGCGACTCGTGATTCCGCGATTGCGCACGCTCCAGGTATCTCGCATGGCGGGCCAGGTCCTGAATATCCTCACCGAAGGCAACCGTCATCAGCCTTTGCTGGATCGCGGATTGAGCGCCGTGGAAACGTGGTTGAGCACCAACGTGGATCTGATCAAGGCGAAGTTCAGCGCGGCGTCAAAATTCACGCCGGCGCCGTTGGACGCATACATCGTCAACAAGTTTGTCGAAGGCATCGTCGCGCTCATCCATGAGGTCGCGGCAAATCCGGAGCACGAGCTTCGGCGTCGGTTCGACGTGGCGGTGCAAGATCTGTCCAGCAACCTGCGGACCTCAGCGGTTTATCGCCGGTTTGGTCGACTGGTGCTGCGCGACTGCATTCGGCATCTTGAAGATGGGCGCTACTATCGCGTCCTGCTCGATCACGTCCGGGCGCACGTGCTTGCCGATCTCGGAAGCGGGCGCTCGGCGGTGCGCGACATGATCGCCGGTACCTTCGTAGCCATCGGTAAAGGCGTGGCGAGCGAGCCCCCCATTCAGCACAAGTTGAACGCGTGGTGGCTCGATATTGCCAACCTGCTCGTGCTGCGCCACCGCCATCAGCTGACGGCGCTGATAACCGACGTCGTGAAAGGCTGGGACGCGAAGGAGGTAAGCCGCAAGCTCGAGGCCGAGATCGGTCGGGACCTGCAGTACATTCGAATCAATGGCACGTTTGTCGGTGGCACGGTGGGCGTCCTGATCCATGCATGCGTATTGCTTGTCGCGCGGTAAGCCAGGTACTGTCCGCGCAGCGCGGGCGGCCCGCACAAGCCCGTTATGGGCGTGAACCGGCGCTAGAGCGTGTTAGGAACTTTGCATAATAGGTCCGGCATGAACGAGCATAAGCATGGCAAAGACGACGAAGTGAACGCCGGCCAAGGTTTCGGGCAGGCGCTCGTAGTCGCGTGCCAGCCGCCTGAAGCGGTTGAGCCAGCCGAAGCTGCGCTCGACCACCCAGCGCAGCGCGTTGAACATTTCGCGCAGTTCGTATCGGCGCTGCGGTGCGTCTTCGTTCATCAAGGTCAGGTAGGGAGTGGCGAAACTCCATTCCTCGTCCGAAACATCCGTCGGGTATGGCTTGCGTTCTGTCATCCCGCCAGGTTACCAGGTCTGACCGAAAGTGCCTAACACGCTCTAGCTATGTTTGACCAATCCGAGCGTCTGCGCGCGAGAGACGGCTTGGGCGCGTTTGTCGACTTCCAGCTTCGTAAAGATGCTCTTTACGTGGGACTTGACCGTTTCAGGTGTGATCCCGAGCGTACGCGCAATTTCCTTGTTTGACTGTCCCTGTGCGATCAACTCGACGATGCCGCGCTCTCGCGAGCTGAGGCGATCCCGCTCGCCTTCTCGCTGGGGCTGGCTGTTGGGTTCGTGCAGTCTTCGCCAGTTATCCAGCAGACGGTCTAGCCAGGTCACTATTGCCGGCGCTGTGGCCGTGGTGCGGGCGCTGTCGCGCGCCAGCTTCAATAGCGGGCCGATCTCCGGCCCGTGATCGACAATCGACTGGCAGATCCCGGCAGGCGCCCCCATCCTCGCAACTTCGCGGAATATCTCGAGTGCCCGATCGCGCTCGCCTGCATTCAGCCACGCCAGCGCGAGGAGGGTCCGCAGCCGCAGCGCGAGGTAAGTGCCGTGAAGGTGTTCGAGACGCTCCAGTGCACCGCTCAATATCTCGACCGCTTCCCCGGTCTGCTGCCGTCGCATCGCGAGGCACGCAGCCCCGAGGTCCCGGTAGTTCTCGATCTCCGGCGACACGGGAGTGGACGATCCGGCGTTGGAGGTGGCCAGCTGCCGCAGCTGTGCCACGCACGCGCCCGCTTCGGCAAGCCTGCCTTCTGCAAGATTCAGCCGGGTTCTTTCCGCGAGCGCGGCGGCAATCAGCCGGTTCCATCGACGTGCCTGCCCCAGCGCCTGTGCACTGTCGAGCAAGGCATGCGCGTGTGCAAAATTGGCGCGTGCCACGGCGATTCGAATGAGTATGCGATAGCTGATCAACACGCTGTCGAGAAGCACGGCAAGTTCAATGACCGGCATGAGCTCGACGAGCTGCGCTTCAGCTTCGTCCAGCCGGCCCTCCTCATAACGCAATTGGGCGATCATCGGGGCGCATAACGCCACCGCTATCGACTGCGGACCCGAATGGTGTTCGGCAAGCTCCATCGCTTCGCTGAAACGGCGCTCCGCGAGCGGAAAGCGCAGTTGCTGCATTTCCACATGGCCGAGCAGGCAAAGCCGATAAACCGTGGAGAATACGCTGCGTTGGTCTTCCTCGATCGAGTCGGGAATCCACGGTGTGGCGTGAAGGGCCTCAAGATTACCCGCTTTCCAGTGGGCGAAGCGCGCTACGTTTGAGACCGCGTTGGTGGTCCAGGAATCGCGCGACGGCCGGTCCAGATATCGTTGCGCGAGCGAGAGCGCCCTTTGCGGGTCATCCTGCAAGGCTGCAAGTGCCGAGCGAATGGCGACGCACTCCCATCTGACGCGGTCAGCGTCGATACCCTTGCCGGCGGCATCGCGTTCGATCGAATCCAGCATCGAGGCCGCGTCATCGAAGCGCATGGCGAGGACCGTGCCCCAAGCCGTCGCAAGCGTGACCGTGATCTGTGCCCGCATCAGGTCGGATGGGAATTGACGCTGCCAGCCGACCAGCGTGAGCAGATCGCCTGCTTTGAGGAGGGACATGGCGCAGTGTTCCATGAGGCGAATGGCATCGTCGGTTGCGCCGGCCGCAATGGCATGCCTGACTGCGTCGGTCCACTGGTGCTCTGCCGCGTACCATTGCCACGCGCGGCGATGCAGTTCGGTGATCTCCTCGTGGTAGCAGGCCTCCAGCCGACGCCGGAGGTACTCGGCCATCAGCGGGTGATAGCGGAAACAGTGTCCTTCCAGGTCCAGCGGTTCGAGCAGCAACTGGCGCGCGACAATGGCGTCCAGCATGGTCTGGCTCGCCTTGAGGCCGGTGAGCGCCGCGCAAAGCGGCGCGCTCAGGCGATCGAGTATTGCCGTACGCAGCATGAACTCGAACATTTCGGTCGGTAAAGAGCGAAGGATGTCTTCGAGGTAGTCTGCAAGCGGCCGCGATGCGCCGGTCGGAGCGCCTGCCTGCCAGCCTCGGGGGCGATCGTTCCGGGCCAGCACCGACGCGGAGATGCGCAGCGCGGCAGCCCAGCCTTCGGTGGTCGCGAACAGCGACTTCACCTCCGTAGTGCGGAGCTTGCCGGGGCATTCGTGCTCGACGAAGCGGCGCGTCTCGTCGAAGTTGAATCTCAACGTCGACGCGTCGATTTCCAGGAGCTCGTTGCGGGCTCGCAGCCTGGCCACAGGAAGAGGGGGATCCGTTCGGGTGCACAGCACCACGTGGACCTGCGAGGGCACGTTGGCAATGAAGAGCGACATTGCTTCGTGAATCGGTGCCTCGCTTATCAAGTGGTAGTCGTCGATGAAAACGTAGACCTCGTCGTCGACGTCGACAAGCTCGTTAATCAGCGTCGACGCGAGTGAATTCGCCGGCACAAACAACGCTTCGGCGGTCAAGCCGATCACTGAGGCGCCGACGTTGCCACAGGCTTGCCGTAATGCGTGCGCAAGATGATTGAAGTATCGAGCGGGTTCGTCATCGTCGGCGTCGAGAGAGAGCCAGGCAACCCGCGCGCTGCTCGTCCCGAGCACGCTTAGCCAGGTGAGCGCGAGCGACGTCTTGCCAAATCCAGCGGGAGCCTTGATCACCGTCAGGCGCTTCATTTCTGTCTGTGCGGCAAGGGAGGCAAGGCGCGGACGATCTATCAAACCGGCGGGCAGGCGTGGCGGAAAGACCTTCGTGGCGAGGAACAGAGGTGGCCTGTTCGGGAACGTCGCTTCTGTCACGTGCATCAATTGCTCCAGGTGTTCGGGTTGACCCTGGCTGCCATCCCCGTCCATGCAATCGTGCGCCCCTTTAAGGGGGATTCTGCGTTGTGTCGCGCCCGGACACTATGGATTGCAGCGAGGAGATCGGAATTCCATAGCTGGACAACGGTGCGGCAAGCCAGCCGGTAATGGGTGATTGCCCCCGGGGGGCGCGGCCTGAACCGGTGTTCTTCTCACGAAATGATACGCCCAACCACCTTGAGGGACGAGACCTGTCTGCCGCGGCGAAGCGTATTGCGGTGTACAAACCCGGGCCGCCCGAAGAACGCGATGCCGCGCGTGGACGCGCCGGTCTTGATTGCGTGCCGTTCGTGAAGTAGATTTTGATTGGGAGATGTGTCAGGCGGGAGGGATTGCCATGGAACTGAGCGTAGAACGCGTCGATGTTTGGGCCGCTGCCATCGAGGACAAACCGGGTGGGCTTGCGCAAGTGTTAAACGCTTTGCGGGATGCGGGCGTCGACTTGCAGTTCGTCATCGCACGCCGCACGCCGGAAGCATCGGGCAAGGGGGTCGTGTTTGTCGCACCGCTGCAGGGGGAGAGGGAGATTCAAGCGGCGGCACAGGTGGGGTTCACCGTCACCCCGAGCCTTCACTCCGTCCGTGTAATGGGTCTGGACCAGCTGGGGATCATCGCGCAATTGACCCAGATGCTGGCAGACGAGGGGATCAACCTCCGTGGCGTTTCCGCCGCTGTACTTGGCACGCAGTTCATTGCTTATCTCGCGGTCGACTCGTTGGCCGATGCCGAAAAGGCGATGGACACTCTACAGCGGGCCTGAAGAGCCCATGCCGGACCGCGAACTGGCCTGGTTCTTCCTGTCGAGGTGACACGCAGCCGCCGCAGTCAGGTCGTGCATGACTATTTTGTGTGGGTTGTGTGATCTTCGAACGCGGAGACGATGCCGTCAATCATTGCTGCGATGCGCGCGGTATGCCGAAGGTCCTGATGCGTGACGAGCCAGACTTCGTAGACCGCCCCACGTGCGGGTTCCGGCCATACCTGCACGAGGCCGTCGTGTTCAGCCAGATGTATCGGAAGCTCGCCGATGCCGAGGCCGGCCTTTACCGCGGTACGCAGCATGAGACTGGAATTGAAGGTCGATACGATGCGCCCCGCGTGTATCGGTTCGCCAGCAAGAGTCGGCGATCGATTCCCGGTCCAGTTTCCCTGATAGACGACAAGATCGTGGCCCGCGAATGCGGAGCCAGCGGCGGGCTTGCCGTGCTGCTCGAGATAAGCGGTCGATGCAAACAGCGCCATGGGCCAGCGAGCCAGGCGCCGCGCGACAAGATCGGGATTATCGGGCCTGACTGACCGGACCGCGATATCCGCTTCACGCTTTGCCAGATTTAGCATGCGCGTCGACGTGTCCAGCAGGACGCGCACGTCGGGATGCGCAGCATGCAGGCGTTCGATGGCGGGAAACAGGAATTCGAGCGCGATCGAGTCGGTGCTGGTGACTCTTACATCCCCCGCAAGCCGTGTATCCGTGCCTTGAGTTCGTCTGACGAGTTCATGGGCGGAGTGTTCCATGTTCTCCGCTGATCTCAGCGCGGCCTCGCCAGCGGCGGTCAACGCGTAACCCTCGGAGGTGCGCAGAAAGAGCGTTGCACGCAGGGCGTGCTCTAGTGCCGCAATCCTTCTGCCGACCGTCGCCTGATCGAGATTGAGCGTCCTGGCCGCTCCACGGAGCGTTTTTTCGCGCTCCACCGCGAGAAACACTCGCGCGTCGTCCCAGTTCATCGTGCGGTCCTCCTGATGCAAATTTGCATCTCACCATTCGAATAATGCTGCACGGATTCATCAATGTCGAGGCCTATACTGAACGCAAGAGTTCCTCGTTAAACGATCCGCCCGGATCAATCGAGCCTCACCTGTAGAAGGAGTGGTATCCATGTCTGCTTCAACCTATCGTGTGCCGTCGTCCATGACGGCCATTGAGATCAAACAGCCCGGCGGTCCTGAGGTCCTGGTGCCGACTACGCGCCCGGTGCCGATGCCGGCCGCCGATCAGGTTCTGATCCGCATCCACGCGGCTGCCGTGAACGGTCCAGACGTCTTCCAGCGCAAAGGGCTGTATGATCCGCCCCCCGGCGCTTCGGACATTCCAGGGCTGGAAGTGGCAGGTCAAGTGGTTGCCGTTGGCTCCGAGGTGTCCCAATTCCAGATCGGCGAACTGGTGTGTGCCTTGATTCCCGGCGGTGGCTACGCAGAATATGCAGTCGCGCACGCCTGCAACACGATGCATATCCCCAAAGGCCTGAGCTTGGTGGAAGCGGGGGCCATGCCCGAAACGTTGATGACGGTATGGCTGAACCTGTTCCAGCGCGGCAAGCTGGTTGCCGGCGAATCGGTGTTGATCCATGGCGGCGCGTCAGGTATCGGTACCACGGCGACCATGCTGGCGAAGGCATTCGGCGCTGCGAAAATCATCACGACAGTTGGCTCGCAGGCGCATCGGGAGGCCAGCCTGGCGCTAGGCGCAGACCTCGCGATCGATTACCGCGAGGACGATTTCGTCGCCGAAACGAAGCGGGTTACCGATGGAAGAGGCGTCGACGTGATTCTCGACATCATTGCCGGCGACTACGTGGCCAGAAACTATGACGCCGCAGCCATGGACGGACGGATCCTCCAGGTGGGCGTGATCAAGGGGCCGGCGAAGGACCTTAACCTCGTGCCGATGTTGACGAAACGTCTGATGCATATGGGCTCGACATTGCGCTCGCGCACATCCGCTGACAAAGCGACCATCATCGATGAACTCGAGCGGCGGGTCTGGCCGCTCATCGAGAGCGGCAAGATCAAACCGGTTGTCTACAAGACCTTTGCGCTTGCCGACGCTCGCGGCGCTCACGAGCTGATCGATTCCGGCACTCACTTTGGAAAGATTGTCCTTACGACGGGCGCCGATCTGATTGGCTGACGCCTGGCTTGCAGCCAAAGCGGCAAGCCTCCTGCCGGTTTCGTGATGGACGTAAAGAAATGCAGGCAGCAGGCTTGACCGTCAGTGTCACTCTTTCCTCGTCTTCGGTTGTTCGGGCTGCGGATCACGTCCGCGTTGCGTCGGCGCTCTCGTGCACGCATCCGGGGGCGTCACCGATATCACGTCGTTGCAGCAGCACGAATAGACCGGAAACCCATAGGAATTCGTGCGGAGTATGGTCGTTGGTCCGTGCAGCGGGCACACCGCTTTAGCGTTCATGTCACCTCCTGAACTCATGGTCAACTAGTCATATCCTACGCGCGGCTCGTCAGTTCGGTACGGCCAGTCGCCCTGGTCAACGAGTTCGCCGCCGCGCGGGCACAGCAACGTGGACTCAATCTTCAGACAACTGAAAACTGGCGATTACGAGGATCAGGATCGATCTGGCTCCTCCAATAATACCGGCAGGGTTCCGCGCTGCTGGCCGGGCGCGTAGGCGCGACGAGCACGGTCGATCAGGGTGTCCAACGATAAATGATGACGCTGCTCCCGTTGTAATTGTCCTTCGTGATCACGTACTCCCCGGTCGACCGACGGTACGATCTAAGGCCGTACATCGAATCCACGTCATTGCCGACGTACACGGCGTTGGGGTTGCTGTTGATCAACGTGGTGTCCAGGCTGCCTGTGGTCAGATTGAAGGCATCGATGTTGGGCACGGTGTGTACGTATCCGACGAAGAGATAGTTGCCGGCCGCCGTGATCGACTTGGGATTGGCGCTGGCGAGGTTGATCACCGGATTGGGAACGGTCGTGTTGCCCGCGAGCCAGCCGTGATACACCTCGATCCGCGTTCCGATCGACGTCCAGTCCGTGCTACCGACAACTCCCTGTGCCAGGATCATCGTGTCGCTTTCCGGCAGGTAGACGATCCGCGTCAATGGCGTGATCGTGCCCGGAATGGGCGTTGCAATTCCTGCTCCCCAGCTTGGCTGGCCGTTGGCATCGAAGCCGGTCAGCGGGTAGTGCCAGATGGCATTCGTCTTGTCCAAACCGGCCCAGACGTCCCCTTTGCTGTCGAGGCAAAATCCGTCCCTGACCGGTGCGGTCGTATTGAACGCTGGACCTGGAAGCGTGGCGTCCGGTATGGCGATGTAGCCATTCACGGCATTGAAGTGGAAGAAGTAGAAAGTATCGGGATTCTGGCCGGACGCCACGAGGATCCGGTTGGCGCCGACGGTGGCAAGTTGACCGAAGTGCTCATCCCGTGAGCGATCGTTGATGTTGATGCGCGGGTCGGATGGATAGTCGATCGGATCGACCGTGTTCGCTACGAAGGTTCCCCCAGCGGTGCCGGTGTAGATGTTGGTGCCTCCATAGAAGTACGCGCCATCCGTACCCGGGTCCGGAGCGGCGACCCCCTCGAAGTTGAGAGACTGAAGCTTCCATTGCAGGTGGCCAAAACTGTCGTAGGAGTGAATGTCGGTGCCGCCGTCGCGGCCGAGGTCCCAGCTTCCGCCCCACGGGTTGTTGAGCACGTACACGTTGCCGGCGGCGTCTTTGCCAATGCCGGTGACGCGGGTAAATCGCTTATTGCCAACCTGGCCTTTGATTCCCGTTGTCGTATCGAGATATCCCCCCTGAATGCCAAATGTGCTGACCAGAAATGGAATGCCCAAAATGCTATAGATCTTGATGTTCATGTCGGGGCCCTCGTCGCCGATCATGAGACACCCGGTCGACGCATCGAAATACAGCGAGGACGGTCGAGAGGCGACGGACATCTGGATGGTGTTCACGAGCACGCCGGCCGGATTGAATCCGAGGATCGCGCCCGTGCTCTTCTGCGCAACCCAGATGTTTCCTGCGCTGTCCACCGCGAGCGCGCCAGGGCTTGAGACGGCGATATCCTGCCGCCAGACACCGTCGGTGGTGTAGACGCGGACGCGATTTCCAGGAAAGTCGCTCGCATAAAGGAGCGAGCCCGACGTCGCGAGTCCCGTGATGACATCAGCCCGCTGCTCAGTCGTTGTCGCGCTGACCGAGATGAGAAAGTCGCGAGCTTGAGTGGTTCGGTTGTACCGCCCCACCGTGCCGCTGCCGTAAGTGGTATTGAATTGCAGAGCGGCGAAGATCGAAGTTGCATTTCCCGTAATGGCCGAGCCCTGAAAGTCGCCGTGACCTCCTATGGACCCCAGGCTTTGGCCGTTCTGGTATATCGCGACACCCCCTTCGTTTTCGTCCCACATGGAAGCCGTGTAGATGACGCCCTCGGGCGCTATCCACATGGAGCGTGCGACGCTACCCACGCGGGTAGCATTGGTTCCAAATGTGTTCGCCACCCAGTCTGTGGTGTACTGTCCATGGCACTCCGGGGCAAGCGTAGCGATCAGCAGTGCGGCGAGGAACGTCGTGTAGATTCGTTTCATGATCGTGAAGCGTGCCCTCCTGAGGCACCTGAATTGGGGGATTGCGGGTTGGCTCATGCTCGCCGCTCCAACAAGTGTCGCGTCTGTCCAACCCAATACTGCGTTCGAGTGGTATATCGGCGAAGTGCGGAAAAAGTTGAGTTGTTCGCGTTTCCCGAGTTATTCGCGCTTCCAGTACAGGCGATAGCGGAAGAACGATTAGGCGGCGGGCTTGCCTACGAATCGCGTGCCTGTGGCGTCATCAACATGACGGCGGCGGGCCGGGTGTGGTTGAGCCAGCACGCCGCGACACAGGGAGACTTGAAATTTCATTAGGATTACTTTTTCTTATCGTTTTGGTTCCGCTGCTCGTCGGCGCTTTTCCGTCATGGCGCTACAGCAATGGATGGGGCTACGGTCCGAGCTGGAAGGCCGTGGGGTACCCCTGGGCCAGTGCCGCCTATAATTTCATGGTGGGGCTGGGGGCTGCTGCGCGCCACCGCGCAGGGTCACGCAATAAGCCGCTCCGAACGGTAGTACAACTGCGCCTGCGCCCATCTTGTTAGTCGCAATCTTACGAATACGACGCCGCTTCTTTCGGGATTTCGGGGAGTGTCTCTCATGTCGAGCATCAATCAACCTCACGACAATCATCTGCTTGCGGTGTTGCCTGAAGCAGAGTGGGTCCGCATCGGACCGCATGTGGTGCAAGTGGATATGCCGTTGGGACAGGTGGTCTATGAATCGGGTGACCGCCTCGACCATGTCTATTTCCCATCCACCGCGATCGTTTCGCTGCTGTATGTGATGGAAGACGGCGCGTCCGGCGAGATTGCGATCGTCGGCAATGAGGGGGTGGTCGGCATTGCCCTCTTCATGGGCGGCGACACCACGCCAAGCCGGGCGGTCGTGCAGAGTGCGGGAAAGGCGTACCGGCTGGAGGCCCGTATTCTTAAGGAGGAGTTTCATCGCGCCGGCCCAATGCAGCGACTGCTGTTGCGCTATACCCAGGCGCTGATCACCCAGATGGCGCAGACCGCGGTGTGCAACCGGCATCATTCGATCGACCAGCAGTTGTGCCGTTGGCTGCTGCTGAGCATCGACCGCCTGCCGTCCAACGAGTTGAAGATGACCCAGGAACTGATTGCCAACATGCTTGGGGTGCGCCGGCCCGGCGTCACCGAAGCGGCGATGAAGTTACAGGACGCCGGCATGATCCGTTACAGCTACGGCCACATCGAAGTGCTGGATCGACCGGGGCTCGAAAAGCGCGTGTGTGAATGCTACAGGGTGGTGAAACGGGAATTCGACCGCCTGCTGCCGGACTTGAGAGCGCTATAGACAACCCGTGATGTGCGCGGGAGCGCCGCGCAACCTCGTTCAAAACGGCTGTCGATGCGACCGGCGGCCCGCTGCACGCGATGACCCGACGGAGCGTCAATCTTCGCCGCAAGCGCCGGATTGATCTCCGCAGGTTGTCGTTGCTCACACCGTCTGCTCAACTAAAAATCATTGCCCGATACCGTACAGACATCTGCCTGTCGCGAGAGAGAAAGTCGTGCTCAGAAAGATAGATGCGGGCGAACCTGGGTGTCGCCATCATGAGTCTCGACTACCAAAGGATATCGCGATGAACATCAATCCTCTCGCTGGAAAACCGGCACATCATGAGATGCTGGTCAACGTCCCCCGGCTGGTCACGTCGTATTACACAGAAAGGCCCGACCCCGCGATTCCGGCGCAGCGGGTCGCATTCGGCACCTCCGGGCATCGCGGCTCGGCTTTCGCTCGCAGCTTCAATGAGTGGCATGTGCTCGCCATCACGCAGGCGATCTGCTGTTATCGGCGGCAGGCGGGTATCGACGGCCCGCTGTTTATCGGCGTCGACACGCATGCATTGTCTGAACCCGCTTACGCGAGTGCGCTCGAGGTGCTGGCCGCCAACGGCGTTGAGGTCATGATCGCGCAAAACGGTGAATACACGCCCACGCCGGCGGTGTCGCACGCCATCGTCGCGTACAACCGCGGCTGCACTGCGGGACTGGCGGACGGCATCGTGGTGACGCCGTCACACAATCCACCGGAAAGCGGCGGTTTCAAATACAACCCACCGAGTGGCGGGCCGGCTGACGAAATCGTGACCGGCTGGATCGAAGCGGCAGCGAACGGATTGCTCGAAAGCAAGCTGGACGGCGTGCTGCGGATGTGCTTATCGAAGGCGCTGCGCGCCACGACGACGCACCGGCATGACTTCCTCAACGCCTACGTTGGCGATCTCGTCAGCGTCATCGATATGGATGTGGTGCGTGGCGCGCCGATCGTCCTGGGAGTCGACCCGCTTGGCGGCGCGGGTGTGCACTACTGGGGGCCGATTGCCGAGCGATATGGCCTGAATTTGAGCGTGGTCAACGACGACGTCGATCCAACTTTCCGCTTCATGAGTGTCGACTGGGATGGGCGGATTCGCATGGATCCATCGTCGCCTTATGCGATGCAAACGCTGATCGACCAGAAGGATCGCTTCGATGTGGCCTTTGCGTGCGACACCGATCACGATCGCCATGGCATCGTTACGCGGCGCGCCGGGCTGCTGCCACCGAATCACTATCTCACGGTCCTCGTCGATTATCTGTATTCTCATCGCCCCCGGTGGCGCGCCCATGCGGCGGTGGGCAAAACCATTGTCAGCAGCCAGATGATCGATCGCGTGAGCGAGAGGCTCGGTCGTACGCTATACG
This sequence comes from Paraburkholderia phytofirmans OLGA172, assembly GCF_001634365.1. Taxonomy (NCBI): domain Bacteria; kingdom Pseudomonadati; phylum Pseudomonadota; class Betaproteobacteria; order Burkholderiales; family Burkholderiaceae; genus Paraburkholderia; species Paraburkholderia phytofirmans. The sequence goes on along the minus strand of NZ_CP014579.1, from coordinate 1,881,014 downwards.
AAGTGCCGGTCGGATTCAAATGGTTTGTCGACGGCCTGCTCGACGGCTCGCTCGGCTTCGGCGGGGAGGAGAGCGCGGGCGCCAGTTGTCTGCGGCTCGATGGCACGGCGTGGACGACCGACAAGGATGGCATCGTATCGGCGTTGCTGTCGGCCGAGATCACGACGCGAATTGGCCGCGATCCCGCTGAAATCTACCGGGATCTGACCCAGAGGATGGGCGAGCCGGTTGAACGTCGAGTGCAAGCCGTGGCAACGGCCCAGCAGCGCGCGCTGCTGGGGCGGCTCTCGCCGGCGCAGTTTCCCCACACCGAACTGGCCGGCGAACAGATCGAACAGGTGCTCGACCGTGCTCCAGGCAATCGCGCCGCCATCGGCGGCATCAAGGTGATCACGAAGAACGGTTGGTTCGCTGCACGTCCGTCAGGAACCGAAGATATCTACAAGATCTATGCGGAGAGCTTCCTGGGTGAAGATCACCTGACGCGCATCGTTGAGGAAGCCCAGGCGATGGTGGATGGCACGCTTGAGGAACATGCGCTTGCCCATGATTGCGCTCAGCCGTAAAGATCGGCCGCCGGTAATCTGTCTGCGCCTGATTTCGCGCCGCGCGAAAGCGATGAACGCGGCACGCCTAGTAATGATCGTGAGCCTCGTGATATTCGCCACCGCCGTGGTAGCCGCCACCGCCGTGGTAGTCGCCGCCGCCGACCGGGACGAGGATGCAGGCGCTCAGGCCGGCAATCAGCGACAGCGCAATCAGCATCCATGCACGTGTTTGGTTCTTCATCTCCATTCCCCTTTGGGTGCAATTTTTTCTTGAACATCCGCAACACCGATAGCAGGCGCCGTTTACTTGGCGTCCTCAGCGGTGTTGTGGATGGCCTGACCGCCTTTTGATATGTCCTGGCCCGCGCCCGCAACAGTGTTGCAGCCCGCGAGAAGAGCGGTACCGGCGATCATAAACAGAACGATGAGTCGCATCATGGTGTCCTCCTGCGAAACGTTCGTGTTGCCGGCAGCGGTTGCGAGCCGGATACTTTTCCATTGAAACTGGAGCGGGAGGAACAAGCTGATTCCCGGTGCCGCTTGCGGTGCATAGACAAGAGCGAATTCGATCGAATAATTCAGTAATGCCACCATTCCAGATCGACGTCTGTCCGATGGCGGACGTTTGCATGCAAGGTAGTGAGACGCTGCCCGTAGAGGCACGACATCGCCCGGACGCGGCGGAGTCTGGTACAGGATCGTACCGACATGTCCGGCGGCGGCGCACATCCTGACGTCGATCTCTCGTGATTGGTATGACGAGGCGCTCAAGATGCACGAAGTACTTGCGGTTCCATAGAAAGTGGGCCAACGTTTTTCGAACTTCACTGGCTTCTTTCTCGAACGGCTTGCTTTGCCTGCCGTGGTGGCAGTTTGTACGCTGACGTACCGCTTCCGGAGTCGATCGAGCGTAGTGTCAGCGTCACTATCAGCAGAAGTGGAGGCCATGATGCTACGAAGAAAATTTCTATTCACGACACCCGGTTCGATCCTCGTGATCGGGCTTGCGGTATCGGGTTGCACGACGACGAGTCCGTCCGACGCCAGCAGCACACAGATGGGCAAGCGTCGCAGCATCGACGCGGGTGTGGACTCGACCTTGGGGCGTCTCTACAACGCCGCAAATGGATCGCGCGAACTGGTTGCGAAGGCCCGCGGGGTGCTGGTGTTCCCGTCGGTCATCGATGCCGGCTTCGTCATAGGCGGCCAGTATGGCGAGGGCTCGCTGCGGGTCGGCGGGCGTACCGTCGGGTACTACAGCACAGCAACGGGTTCGATCGGCTGGCAAGCCGGCGCGCAGTCGAAGGCGATCGTCTTTCTGTTCATGACGGAAGAATCGTTGGCGAAATTCCGTAACAGCGATGGCTGGTCGGCGGGCGGTGATGCGTCGGTGGCATTGCTGAAGATCGGAGCGAACGGCAACGTCGATACGGGTACGGCAACTGGTCAGGTGGACGCGTTCGTGCTGACCAACAGTGGGCTAATGGCAGGCGCGACGCTCGACGGCACGAAGGTCAGCCGGCTCAAAACCCTGTAACGTGGGTGGGTCGAAGCTCGCATACGGCGCGTGCCGCGTGCGAGTGAGCGAGGAGGGAAAATCATGCATATGCTCACGAGTGCAGGTCCACTAGTTTCGTTGATCGCCGGCATCCTGATTCTTGTGGTGCCACGTCTGTTGAACTACATCGTGGCAATCTATCTGATTGTGATCGGACTGCTGGGGCTTTTCGGAAGCCACATTCACTGAACGCGCGTTTTCCACCTGGGAGACGACGCGGCGAACCCACTCTAGATTGCACGCAGATCGGGCAACAGCCGGTCGAATTCCCTTCTGACTACGCCGTAGCATTCGCAGACACGCTTTTCCAGCCCGGGCCTATCCAGTACCTCGATATGACCATAGCTATAGCGGATCAACCCTGCGTCCTGCAGCTTCGTGGCCGCCTCGGTCACGCCGGGGCGGCGCACGCCGAGCATATTGGCAATCAGTTCCTGAGTCATCTTCAACTGGTTGGACGGCAATCTATCAATGCTTAGGAGCAGCCAGCGGCACAACTGTTGATCGATCGAGTGGTGCCGGTTGCAGACGGCGGTTTGTGCCATCTGGGTGATCAGCGCCTGGGTGTAGCGAAGCAGCAGCCGCTGAACGGGACCGGCACGATGAAACTCCTCCTTCAGGATACGCGCGTCCAGCCGGTAGGCGTGCCCTGCGCTTTGCACGACGGCGCGGCTGGGCGTGGTTTCTCCACCCATAAAGAGGGCGATACCGACGAGCCCTTCGTTACCGACAATCGCTATCTCGGCGGACGCGCCATCTTCCATGACGTACAGCAGCGAGATGATGGCGGTAGTGGGGAAATAGACATGATCGAGGCGGTCGCCGGATTCGTAGACGACCTCTCCCAGCGGCATATCGACCGGCACGAGATGCGGCTCGATGCGCTTCCACTCCGCTTCCGGCAGGACCGATAGCAGGTGATTCTCTTTGGGATGATGCGATTTTGACATCGCCACTCCTCGACATTCTGTTGAAAAACGGCGTCGTCTTCAAACAATTACGCTGAAAAATCGACTGTTGAGGCCAGACTTCAACTGAGGTGCGACGTGAAGCTGGCTGAACGGTGTTGTCGTGCCTCTGCGGCACGACCTCAAGGTGAGGCGAGCCGGGCGGCTCTTACCCCATTATACGGCGCGCTACCACGGTGCGCGGAGGTGGCGAAACCTGTTTCAGTACGGTGTCGTACCGGGCCAGTCCCGAATGCCTGTGCGGCGCGAGAATTTCCCGAGGGCCGCGTAGCCGTGGTCAAAAGCCGATGAAACAACGAGCAGACGCGGATTTCTCGCGCCGGTACGCCACCGTACCGACTTCCGGCCACTGCGCGCGCACCGTCAAAACAAGCCCTCGTGTTTCTCAATCACAGCGATCGAAACAGTTTCGTGTGACAGGGCGTCCCTGACCGAATTGCGTGCCATCCCCATTGCGCCTGGCGCCGGCGCCGCGAGAACGATCTGGGCATGCGGGTCGGTTTGTCACGCCCGGCGCAGCGGGGCTCGCGGTAATCGCGCTGCGCACAATATCCGATTTCCGGACAGTCATGTGCGTGTTCAAGTTGCTCTTTTCACGCCCGCGCGCCGCGTTGCGGTGGCGTGGCGACTAACCGGGAAGCACCATCAAGCACGCATGAAAGCGTGCAAGGGACATAAAATGTCAACCAGCGATTCGATTCTGGAGGAGCCGCAAGCCTTCCTTCCTCACGCCAGCGTGGCGGCTTATGCCGCGATCTCCGGCATGGATGCCTACCGCGCGTTGGTCGCCGAGGCTGAACGCGATTACGCGGGATTCTGGGCGCGGCGCGCGCGAGAGATTCTGCATTGGAAAACGCCGTTCTCTTCGGTTCTCGACGAATCTCGCGCGCCGTTCTATGAATGGTTCAACGACGGCACCCTCAATGCGTCCTACAACTGCCTCGATCGCCACGTCGAAGCCGGCAACGGTGACCATGTTGCCGTGATTTTCGAGGCCGACGACGGCACCGTCACGCACGTCACATACCGTCAGATGCTCGAGCGCGTGAGCCGGTTTGCTAACGCATTGCGAACCCGTGGCGTGAAGAAGGGCGACCGCGTGGTGATCTACATGCCGATGTCGATCGAGGGCATTGTGGCGATGCAGGCCTGCGCGCGGATTGGCGCAACGCATTCCGTCGTGTTTGGCGGCTTCTCCTCGAAGTCGCTCAATGAGCGGGTTGTCAACGTGGGCGCGATCGCGTTGGTCACCTGCGATGAACAGATGCGTGGCGGCAAAGCGCTTCCGTTGAAGAGCATCGCGGACGAAGCCCTCGCGATGGGCGGCTGTGAAGCGGTGAAAAGCGTCATCGTCTATCGGCGCACGGGCGGCAAGGTCGCGTGGCACGAAGGACGCGACCTGTGGATGCACGAGCTCACGCAAGCCGCAGCAGACACGTGCGAGCCGGAATGGGTTGGCGCTGAACATCCGCTCTTCATTCTCTATACGTCCGGTTCGACAGGTGTGCCGAAGGGTGTGCAGCACAGCACGGGCGGCTTCCTGATGTGGGCAGCGCAGACCATGAAGTGGACTTTCGACGCGAAGCGCAGCGACGTTTTCTGGTGTACCGCCGACATCGGCTGGATTACCGGCCACAGCTATATCGCGTACGGTCCGACAGCGATCGGCGCGACTCAGGTCGTGTTCGAAGGCGTGCCGACCTATCCGAATGCCGGCCGCTTCTGGGAGATGATCGCGAAACACCGCGTGACGGTGTTTTATACCGCGCCGACCGCGATCCGTTCGCTCATCAAGCTTGCCGAATCCGATCCCAAAGTTCATCCGGACCGTTACGACCTGTCGACGTTGCGTCTGCTCGGCACAGTCGGCGAGCCGATCAACCCGGCCGCGTGGACGTGGTTCTACGAACACGTCGGCCATAGCCATTGCCCTGTCATCGACACCTGGTGGCAAACGGAAACGGGTGGTCACATGATCGCGCCGATGCCGGGCGCCACACCTTTGGTGCCGGGATCGTGCACGCTGCCGCTGCCTGGCATTATGGCCGCGGTCGTCGATGAAACCGGGCAGGACGTGCCGAACGGGCAGGGCGGCATTCTCGTCGTCAAACGTCCATGGCCGTCGATGCTGCGCGGCGTCTGGGGCGATCCGGAGCGCTATAAGAAGAGTTACTTCCCTGAAGAGCTTGGCGGCAAGCTGTACCTCGCCGGCGACGGTGCGGTGCGTGACGAGGACACCGGCTACTTCACGATTACGGGTCGCATCGACGATGTGCTCAACGTATCGGGCCACCGGCTCGGCACGATGGAGATCGAGTCGGCACTCGTAGCGAACCCGCTGGTGGCGGAAGCCGCGGTCGTCGGCCGTGCCGACGAGACGACTGGCGAAGTCGTCGTCGCGTTCGTGGTGTTGAAGGGCGAGCGGCCCACCGGCGACGTGGCGATCAAAATCGCGACCGAATTGCGCAATTGGGTCGGCAAGGAGATCGGGCCGATCGCGAAGCCCAAAGAAATCCGCTTCGGCGAGAATCTGCCGAAAACACGCTCGGGCAAGATCATGCGCCGCTTGCTGCGTTCGCTGGCCGCCGGCGAAGAAATTACCCAGGACGTATCCACGCTGGAAAATCCGGCGATTCTCGATCAGCTCGGGTGATGGTTCGCGAAGACAGCGAAATTGCCGGAACGTTTTTTATCTTCAGGAGCAGGCCATGGCCAGCGCACCGATCCGAACCACACTAGCGAACCCCGCGCCACTGGGTCTCGCCGGCTTTGCATTGACGACGTGGCTGCTTAGCATGATCAACGCCGGCTGGTTTTCGGGCGAGTCGATGGGTCTCGTGCTCGCCTGTGCGCTCGCCTACGGCGGGACCGCGCAGGCCATCGCCGGCATCATGGAGTTGCCGCGCGGCAATACCTTCGGCGCGACAGCCTTTCTGAGTTACGGCGCGTTCTGGTGGTCGTTTGCGCTATTCGTACTCTTTCTGCATGACAAGGTGCCGGCCGCATTCGTCGGCTGGTATCTGTTCCTTTGGGGCGTTTTTACGTTCTATATGTGGCTGGCCACCTTTCGCTCGCCTCGGGCGCTGCAGTTCATTTTTCTGGCGCTCTGGATCACCTTCGGCCTGCTGGCTGGAGGAGAGTGGACAGGTTCAGGTCTGGTGCGGATGGCAGGCGGCTATATGGGGCTCCTCACGGCGGCGCTTGCGTTCTATCTGTCCGCAGCCGACGTGATCAACGAGGTGCACGGGCGGGTGGTTCTGCCGGTCGGCGATCCACGGGTACTTAGCCGGCACGCTGTGGCGCTCTGATTGTCCAGAGGGAACAAATTTGCGTCCCTGCGTACGGGTCGATCCGATGCAACCGGAGTTACCGGCAATGAAAGCACTCGTTTATCTTGGCCCTGGCAAGAAGTCTGTTGAAGAACGGCCCAAACCAGAGATCGAGGCGTCCACCGACGCCATCGTCAAGATCAGCAAGACGACAATTTGCGGCACAGATCTGCATATTCTCAAGGGCGACGTCGCGACCTGTCAGCCCGGCCGCGTGCTCGGCCATGAAGGTACCGGCGTAATCGAGCAGGTCGGCGCAGGCGTCACGGCGTTCAAGCCAGGTGAACGAGTCCTGATTTCGTGCATCAGCGCATGCGGAAAGTGCATGTACTGCCGCAAACTCATGTATTCCCATTGCGTTAGCGGCGGCTGGATTCTTGGCAACAGGATCGATGGCACGCAGGCCGAGTTCGTGCGGATTCCGCACGCGGATACCAGTCTTTACCGGATTCCCGACGATACCGACGAAGAGGCGCTCGTGATGCTGAGCGATATCCTGCCGACTGGCTTCGAGTGCGGTGTGCTCAACGGGAAGGTGCAGCCCGGTAGTAGCGTGGCGATTGTCGGCAGCGGGCCGATCGGACTCGCGGCATTGCTCACGGCCCGTTTCTATTCTCCCGCCGAGATCATCATGGTCGATCTGGACGATAACCGGCTAGAGACCGCAAAGCGCTTCGGTGCGACCGCGGTGATCAACAACGCGGATGGCAATGCGGCGAAGGCGATCATGAAACTCACCTCCGGGCGGGGCGTCGATACCGCCATCGAAGCGGTCGGCATACCTGTCACTTTCGAATTGTGCGAGGCGATCATCGCGCCGGGCGGGACGATTGCAAACGTCGGCGTGCATGGCGTGAAGGTGGATCTGCATCTGGAACACCTTTGGAACCGGAATATCACGATCACCACGCGGCTGGTCGATACCGTGAGCACGCCTATGCTGCTGGACACGTTGCGCTCCCGCAGGCTTGACCCCACGCTTCTGATTACCCATCGCTTCAGGCTCGATCAGATTCTCGATGCCTACGAGGCCTTCGAGCATGCTGCAGACACGCACTCGCTGAAAGTGATCATCGCGGCATAGCCGATTGCCGCGACGGTACTGTTGCCGCTCTAACGCGGCATCTCATACATTGCAGCGGCAACGTCGGCGTGGCCCGGTTTGGCTGACTCTACGTGCGTGGTTTGCGTCTGCCTGCTCGGCACCAGCAACACTGGACAGCAGGCACTGCGCACCACGCGCTCGGCGACGCTGCCGAGAAACAGACGCTTGAAGCCACGCCGGCCGTGCGTGCCGAGTACCAGCAGGTCCGCATTGAATTCGTCGGCCGTGATGCGGATGCGCTCTGAAATATCCTCGCCTATCGGCGCGACGTCCACCATCCGCGGCGTGCCGGCCACGTTTTCATGTTTCATCCGTGCCAGTGCGTCCGCCAGCAAGCGCTGGCCTTCTTCCACGAAGGCGTCACGCAGGATCGTCGGATCGTAGCCGGAGGCGTCGTATGCCATCAACGGGTTGTCGACGACATAGAGCGGCTGCAACTGCGCGTCATTTTCGCGTGCGAGTTGCAGCGCGCTGTCGAACGCATGTTCAGACGTCTCGCTGCCGTCGATCGCTACCAGAATGCGTTTATACATGTCGGCCTCGAAGAGTTCGTTCGGACGGCGAGCGCCGTCGCGGGATTGGAATGCGTGCGCTCAGAGCGCCGCAGCCTGAACCTTGCCGTCGACGATGTCCTTGCCGAACGGTTTATTCCGCTGGGCTCGGCCCGGATATCGACGGCGTAACAGACGATCGGAAGCAGCGCAGTGAATAGCACTACCTTGCGCTCAATAGCAATGTAATGCAATGCAATGAACAGATCGCCTGGGATCCCGCAGCGCGGTACGGCACCGTACCGACTTCGACCGGTCCTGCGCGCACCGTGGATATGGAAGCTTTTCCGTCTGCCCCACATCGCCGTTCCATTCGCTCAGGTGTCCGTTTCGCGCACCTGCCGCGCTCATTTCAAGTCAGGAGTGTCACGCCATGACCTTTCTCAAGTCCCCGCCATCCACGCCGGATGCCGTCGCTGACGAATACGCCGCGACAATCTCCGGGTCTTCGCTCCCGAAGTACCGGATTCCGGAGACATCGTCCGACCGCCGCGCCGTATTCGATCTGGTGCGCGACGAATTATTCATGGACGGCAACTCACGGCAGAACGTCGCGACGTTTTGCACCACTTACGCCGACGACGAAGTTCGGCGCCTGATGGATCTGTCGATCGACAAGAACATGATCGACAAGGACGAATATCCGCAAACCGCCGAGATCGAAATGCGCTGCGTGCATATGCTCGCCGATCTGTGGCATGCCACGAAGTCGTGGAAGACCACCGGTTGCTCGACGACGGGTTCGAGCGAGGCCTGCATGCTCGGTGGTCTCGCGCTCAAGTGGCAGTGGAAAAAGCGCAGGCAAGCGCAAGGCAAGCCGACCGACAAGCCGAACTTCGTCTGCGGACCGGTGCAGGTGTGCTGGGCGAAATTCGCCCGGTACTTCGACGTCGAGATGCGTCAGGTGCCACTCAGCGGCGACGCGACCGGACTGCGGCCGGAAGATCTGGCCCAGTATTGCGACGAGAACACGATCGGCGTCGTTGCCACGCTTGGTATCACGTTCACCTGCGTCTATGAACCGGTGAAGGCGCTGGCGGGGGCGCTCGACGCCTTGCAAGCCAATGTCGGACTCGATATCCCGATTCACGTCGATGCCGCCAGCGGCGGCTTCGTCGCACCGTTCATTCAGCCGGACCTCGAATGGGACTTCAGCGTGCCGCGCGTCAAATCGATCAATGCGTCGGGCCATAAATACGGGCTCGCGCCGCTCGGGGTCGGCTGGGTCGTCTGGCGCAGCACTCAGGAACTGCCAGACGAACTGATCTTCCGGGTCGATTATCTCGGGGGCGACATGCCGACGTTTGCACTGAATTTCTCGCGACCGGCGGGACAGATCATCGCGCAGTACTACATGCTGCTGCGCCTGGGCCGTGAAGGCTATCGACATATCCAGCAGGAATGCGCCGACACCGCGCAAGCTTTGGCGGACGGTCTGGCGAAGATCGACGCACTGGAGATGATCTACGACGGGCGCGGCGCGTTACCGGCTGTTTGCTACAAGCTGAAGCGTCCAGAAACAGCAGGCTTCACGCTATTCGATCTGTCCGATCAGGTGCGCATGCGCGGTTGGCAGATCGCCTCGTACGAGTTGCCTGCCGGCCGCGAGGACACCATCGTGCAGCGCGTATTGATCCGGCGCGGCGTGACTCGCGACATGACCGCGATGCTGCTCGAGGACATCAGGCACGCGGTCGCGCATCTGACGAAAAATCCGGTGCTGCATTCGACCGCCGGCCCTACCTTCCATCACGATTGATGTCGCATCGCGACAGGAGCGCACGAAATGGATAACACCGCTACCACCGCGGCCACGTTGCCGGTCGCAAACACCGCAAAACGCGGTAAGTATCTGAGCGTCACGTCGATCGGTCTGATGACGGCGGCAGCCGTGGTCACAAGCCTGCGTGGGCTTCCTTTGCTGGCGAAGGAAGAGATGACGATGTTCGTCTATCTCGCGTTTACCGTTGTTTTCTATCTGATCCCCGCGTCGCTGATTTCGGCTGAGCTGGGCGGCGCCTTTGCGGACCGGCGCGGGGGTATCTATACGTGGGTCGCGCAAGCGTTCGGCACACGTTGGGGTTTTCTTGCGATCTGGCTGCAATGGATTCAGAACGTCGTCTGGTTTCCGGTCGCGCTGACCTTCGGCGCGGCGGCGCTCGCGTACACGATCGGCCGGCCGGAGCTGGCGAAGAACGGTGTCTACGTCGGGATTTTCTGCATCGTCGCGTACTGGCTCGCGACGTGGGTCGTGCTGCAAGGCGTTGAAGTTTTCGCGAAGATCGCCAACTGGACCTTCGTGATCGGCACCATCGTGCCGGGCATCGTGCTGCTCGCGCTGCTCGGCTACTGGATCAACAGTGGCCACCCGCTCGGCTGGCAACACCTGAACGATGCCGCACTGTCCCAGGATGGCCATGCCCGCTTCTGGCCCGCGATTCACGGCTTCGGCACGATCTCGTTTCTTGCCGGCATCGTGTTGCTGTTTGCCGGTGTAGAGGTGCAAGCAGTTCATGTGATCGACATGCGCAGCCCGAGTCGCGGTTATCCGGCGGCCATCGGACTGGGTGCGCTGATTTCGGTGCTGATCTTCGCACTTGGCGCATTGCCGATCGCGGCAATCTTGCCGTACGAGAAGATCTCGCTGCAATCCGGCGTGTTCGACGCGTTTGGTGCCGTGCTTGCGGACATCTGGCACATGGGCTGGGCTGTGTCGGCGTTGTCGCTGCTGGTCGGCGTCGGTGCAATCAGCGGCGTGCTGGCGTGGCTCGGCAGTCCGTCGCGTGGCTTGCTCGAGACCGCACATGAGGGCGAGTTGCCGCCGATCCTTCAGGCGAAGAATCGCAAGGGCATGCCCACTCATATCCTGCTGGTGCAAGGTCTGATCGTGACCGTCATTTCGTGCTTCTACTTCGTGATCCGGGATGTATCGGTCGCGTTCTTCCTGATCTCCGCGATGACGATTGCGCTTTACCTGATCGCCTACATGTTGATGTATGCCGCGGCGATCCAGTTGCGCTATTCCGCACCTGCTTTGCCACGCCCCTTCACGGTACCCGGTGGTTCAGGCGGTATGTGGTTGACGGCCGGCATTGGCTTTGCCGGGGTGCTGTTCAGTTTCGTCGTGTCGTTCTTCCCGCCGGACCAGTTGCCGGTCGGTTCGCCCTGGCTTTACACGGGGCTGGTTGTCCTCGGCATCGTCGTGTTCGCGGGCATTCCGTTGATCATCCACCACGTGCGCCGCAGCGACTGGGCGACCGTTCATGACGCGCCGCTTGTTCGTCCCGCCGTGATACCGCTGAAATAGGTGCGCGCGCGGCCTCTCTCATAGGTCTTCGATATGAAATACAAAGACTATTACGAAGTGCTGGGATTACCGCGCAGCGCGACGCAGGACGATATCAGGCGTACGTATCGCAAGCTCGCTCGCAAATATCACCCGGACTTGAGCAAACTCGACGACGCGGAGCCGCGCTTCAAGGAGCTCGGCGAGGCGTACGGCGTCCTCAAAGACACGGAAAAGCGTGCAGCCTACGACCGGATGGGCGACCAGTGGCGCAATGGTCAGGACTTCGAGCCGCCGCCGCAGTGGGACGAGGGCTTCGAATTCAGCGGCGGGGACGACCGCGGAGCCGAGGAGGCACGCTTCAGCGAATTCTTCGAGGCACTTTTTCGCGGTGAACATGCCAATGGTGGCCGTGCGTCGACAAGACGCGCGCGGCACGCTGCCGGCGCCGGTGATGACCGCGCAACTGCGCAAGACATGGAGGATGCCTATGGCGGTGTGCCGCACTCGGCGCGAGGCCAGGACCACCATGCGAAAGTGGTGATCGATCTGGAGGATACCTATCGAGGGGCACAGCGCACGATTTCGCTGGAGACGCCAGTACTCGATGCAAGCGGCCGAGCCGTACTGAAGTCGCGGACGCTTGATGTCTCCATTCCAAAGGGCGTGCACAGCGGGCAGCATCTGCGACTTGCCGGCCAAGGGGGGGCGGGTTTCGGAGAGGGGCGCGCTGGAGACCTGTACCTGGAAATCGCGTTGCGCCAGCACGGACTTTTCAGCGTCGACGGCCGCGATGTGACGATCGTCGTGCCGGTCGCCCCTTGGGAAGCGGCACTTGGCGCGCGCATTACCGTGCCGACGCCCGACGGCGCCGTCGAAATAGCCATACCCAAAGATTCCAGCGCAGGCCGACGCTTACGCCTGAAAGGCAAGGGAATCCCAGCGAGCGGTCCGGCCGGACCATCGGGCGATCTCTATGCGCAATTGAACATCGTTCTGCCGCTGGCTGACAGCGAGCAGGCACGCGCGGCTTACGAGACACTACGAGCGGCATGCGACTTCGACCCGCGCGCGCACTTTTCAGGTGATGCATCATGAACGAATCGCGCACTGCCTGGCTCGAATGCCTGATCGTCGAGGAGCAGGTGGAGTTCACGCTGCTCGAATTGTGCCGGGTGTCCGGCGCTTCTGAAGTCCAGCTCGTTGAATGGATCGAGCAAGGCGCAATTGAGCCGAAATGCGTCAGCGAGGACGATGGCCCGCACTTCGACGGCGTCTCATTGCGCCGCGCCCGCAGGGCTCGGCATCTCGCGCAGGATCTCGAGATCAACGCTGCGGGCATCGCGCTCGTACTCGATCTGCTTGATGAAATCGAAGCCTTGCGAGCGCAGTATCTGAGGCGATAGGGCAGCTCCCTCACACGACCCAGGTGACACCCATTGCCACGACCGTTGCCGCCATCACGCCGGTAGCAACCCAGCCGAGGATACGTAGTACGGGCGGCAGTGTAAACCCGACTACGCTGGTCGACAACCAGCGCGGATAGTGCTCACGCAGATTGCCGGCGATACCGCCTGGATCGTCGTCCGACGCGCCGGTGATGAGGCCGGGGCCCATCACCTGCAGAAGTTTTGGGCGAGTCGGCTGCTTGACCGGTCCGCGATCAGGCGCGTAGCGCTTCATTGCGCGCTGCAGAAGATGACCGTGAGCAGGAGGGGAATGACTTGCCGGATGACAGCGTCACTGCCGGCCGCGCGTACGCGCGCTTCCACGTCCTCCGTGGCGCCAACGACTACCGTGCCATACGCAGAGTCCGTAATCGGTTGACCGCTTCCCTGTTTGAACATCGTGTCGCTGTGTTCATACCCGAGAACGGCGTAGACACGAAAGCCGAAAGCCGTCAGGTTGCTATCGTGCGCCGGCCGAAATGCGTTGATCGAGTTCGCTTCGACACGCATCGGCTTCGGATCGATATATTGAGCGGTCAGGAGCGGGGCGATGAATGCGTGTGCGTTCGATTTGCAGTCGAGTTGCGCATCGAGCGCGTAGGCGCAGCACAGCACGGGAGTAAGCGCCGTGCCTATTGCAATGATCATGGTGAGTGTTTTGGAGGCGACGTTGGTCATGATGGTGGTGCAACTGGTTCTATCCCAGCCCACATTCTCACGTCACACGGGGGATGTCTGTGCGGTGGCAGTCAATGCCCTTTACTTAATACCCGTGGCGCCTCCTGATTGACAGCAAAGAGAGCGGCGCATTGGTGGCTTATGAGCGCTTCCTGAGACGCGCCTTGGCATTGCCATACGACGCCTGCGTCTTGCCGATGACCTGCTCGACGCGCCCCCTCCACGTGACCGTCCGGTTGCCGATGGTCTTGCCGAGGCCGGTACGCAATTTACCTGCGATCTCTCTTGTCCATCCTTGTATCTGATCTTTGTTCATCACCTCGCTCCTTGAGCGCTGCTTCGATCAGAACAGTATGGCGGCAATGGGCGAAGCAGTCGGTACGCCACCGTACACCGATCAACTCAGGCGTAGCGGCGCAACTTTCGGGGGAACGCCTGCGGCGCGCCGATGCGACTTTTCGTGGCGCGCCGGCACCAGTTTTCGAGTTGGGTCACGCGCGGCTCCCTCAATTCAGCGGCGCGGTTCCAGCGCGCAAGGGTCCGGCACCGGACAGACGCCACTCGGGAGTCGGCGCACAAATGATCTGTTCGATCGAATTCGCCGCACTGACGGTAATCCCTTCGCGAGTCCGTCGAACTTCTTTGGAGACCAATTATGAGACTCGTTGCCCCACAATTCCAACCGCGAACTGCACCGGCGCTCGCGATAGCGCTTTTTCTCGCGATAGCGGCGTTCGCCCCTCCTGCGAGCGCTGCCTCGCCCACCCAGACTCAACCACGTGCAAGCGTGATGACCGTTGCCACCCATGACCAGGTTGATACGCGCATCAGTGGACTTCACACGAGGCTTCAGATCACCGCGGCGCAAGAAGACCTTTGGCAGAAGGTCGCGCAGGTCATGCGTGACAATGCAGGCACGATGGACTCGCTCAGACAAACGCGAGCCAGTCATGCCAACAGCATGAGCGCTGTCGACGATCTCAAGTCCTATGGCCAGATCGCCGATGCCCATGCGGACGGCATCAGAAAGCTCACATCCGCGTTTCAGGCACTGTACGACAGCATGTCCGACGTTCAGAAGAAGAATGCCGATCTGATTTTCCAGACTGACCATCACCACTCCGCAAAGAAGGGGTGATCTCGAGACACCCGCAACGGGAAGCGGACTGGCACCTCAATAGGGTCCCGGTTCGCAGACAGGAGAACATCATGAAAACCCAAGGAGTGCGAGCCGCATACATGGGCTCGATGAAGACCAGAATCATGACTGCAGTTGGCCTGGCATTGGCCGTTGGCGGCATGTCCATGGCGCCGGCCTTTGGTGAAAGCAACGGCAACGGCAACGACAACCACGAGGGCCAACAGCAGCATGGCGCGAGTAACAACTATCAGCATAACCAGAAGCATCCACAGCAACATGGCACGGATAACGGCGCTCGGCAAAACGAGGGGCATCAGTCGGATCACGGCAACCGGCAGGCTTATCAACATCCCGACAATGACCATCGTCGCGGCGACTACTACGGCAATCAGGACTATGTGTATGCGCCACCTCCCGTGGTCTATGCCCCTGAGTCGGCACCGGGCATAAGCTTGTTTATACCGCTCCAGTTCCGGTAGAACGCAGAACCCGCGCGTTGCTGATATTCCGGGACACCATTGTTCCAAACCCACACGACCGGAGGCCGTCATGCGTATCTACCATCCCGAGCAATATCCGAACAGCGACAAGAGCGAATACAACGTCGACAAAGCCGTCGAGGACACCTTTCCGGCGAGCGATCCACCCTCGATCGGCGGCGTAACAAAAATCAGACCGGCGCCGGATCGCAAGAAAGCACATAAAAAACCGTTGAGAAGTTAGGTAAAGACGGATTTTCGATCGGCCGAAGCGACAGTGCGGCGAGAACCGCCGCAGGCAGCGCCAATTGGTTCGGTGCTGCGCTCGGTCGGTCATGCTAGGATTTCTCCAGGATACCGACGGAGGCCGACATGTGGACCTGCCGAAACTGCGATGCTCGGTACGACTTCGATCAGGTCGCGCCGGAAGTCGATGACCACGGATTCTTTTTCCTCTGTCCTGCCTGTGACTACAGAAACAAGCTCGTGAGCCTCGGCCGAGACGCGAATGGAAACCTGCAGCTTGTTCAACGCGACGACGAATAGCGCACTTTTTCGGAGGCGATCATGCAATTCGACTACAAGGGATTCCACATCGACGCGTCGCCTCTTGATGAAGGTGGTCGCTACTACGGTCGCGCAAAGATCTATCGGCGCCCCACGGCCGGTGGCGAAGCCGTCGAGGTGAAGTACTCGGGCGACCTCGGTGACTATCCATCCGACGCTGACGCGTTCGAGGCGGCACAGCGCTGGGCGATCCAGTGGTGCGACAAACACGGTGCTTAGCCAGCGTGGTACGACTCCGCGGCAATGAGAACAGAGATGACCATGGATACGTACATCGACTCAGAGGCAAGCTGAAATACCTGAATTTCCACGCTGCTTTCGCCGAAGTGGCGGATGCCACGAATCTCGGCGTGGGCGCACCCTATTGGGTCGCTTCGACCACGTCAGGCCTAGTTGTGGTGCAAATCAGTTGTGCAAGTATCGACCTGCGATTCAGGTCTGTGTATAGAAAGCCCCCCAACATCTGGTTCGGCTCATCGATTTTCCGTCGGGCGCGTGTCCGATGCTCCCCGCGTGGAACGCCTTCGATTGCTGCCGCACTCGTGCGTATCTCATCTCGCTGTGTTTCCTCTCGATGAGTTTCAGCAAATAACTGGCACGACAGTTGCTCTAGTTGTGCTCGGCTCTATCGGCATAAGGTCGACGTACGAGTCGGCTCTCCGGTTCAGCAATCGAAGAGGGGATTTCATGAAACTCATTACCGCAATCATCAAGCCGTTCAAGCTCGATGAGGCGCGCGAAGCCTTGTCGGCCATCGGCGTCTCAGGGATCACGGTCACCGAAGTCAAAGGTTTCGGCCGGCAGAAGGGCCATACGGAGCTGTATCGGGGCGCCGAATACGTGGTCGATTTCCTGCCGAAGGTGAAGATCGAGGCAGCTGTCTCGGACGACATCGTCGACCAGGCGATCGAGGCGCTTGAACGCGCGGCACGCACCGGCAAGATCGGCGACGGCAAGATTTTTGTCACCCCGATCGAGCAAGTGATTCGGATTCGCACCGGGGAGACCGGCGCGGACGCTCTGTAATACCAAAAGATAGCGACACAGATAGCGACAAGAGGAAACGAAGATGCGCAAATTATTGATGTCCATGCTGATGGCCGGTTCGCTGCTCGCGGGCGGTATCGGCGCCGCCCTCGCGGACGACGCTTCCGCACCCGCAGCGGCCTCGGCAGCTGCTTCCGATACGACGGCGAGTGCGCCGGCACCGGACGCTTCGGCAGCGCCTGCAGCCGCCGCCGCTTCGGCACCGGCCGCTGAAGCGTCCGCCGCACCGGCTGTCAGCGCCGCAGCCGCACCTGATGCATCGGCCGCATCCGCTGCCGCCGCACCGGCAGCCCCGACCGCGCCGTTCTCGGTCGATTCGTCGAAGATCAATTCGGGCGACACCGCCTGGATGCTGACCTCCACCGCGCTCGTGCTGTTCATGACGATCCCGGGTCTGGCGCTGTTCTACGGCGGCATGGTCCGCAAGAAGAGCGTGCTCGCGATCCTGATGCAGAGCTTCGCGATCACCTGCCTTGTGTCGATCATCTGGGTCGTGGTGGGCTACAGCCTCGCCTTCACGCCGGGCGGCTCGTTCATCGGCGGCTTGTCACGCTTCTTCATGGCGGGCATGAACTACATCCATGGCGACAAGGCGACGACGCTGACCGTCAGCCATCTCGCCCCGACGATCCCGGAAACGGTCTACTGCGTCTATCAGATGACGTTCGCGATCATTACCCCGGCACTGATCACGGGCGCGTTTGCCGATCGCATGAAGTTCTCGGCGATGCTGGTGTTCATGACGCTGTGGTCGATCATCGTCTACTCGCCGATCGCGCACATGGTCTGGGAACCGACCGGCTGGCTGGCTGCCGCGGGCATCCTCGACTTCGCGGGCGGCACGGTGGTGCACATCAACGCCGGTATCGCGGCGCTGGTCTGCGCGCTGGTGCTGGGCAAGCGCGTCGGCTACGGCAAGGAATCGATGGCGCCGCACAACCTGACGCTCACGCTGATCGGTGGCGCCATGCTGTGGGTAGGCTGGTTCGGCTTCAACGCGGGTTCGGCAGTGGCGGCAGACGGCCGTGCCGGTTTCGCCATGTTCGCCACGCAGGTGGCAACCGCGGCAGCAGCACTCGCATGGATGTTCGCCGAATGGGCAACCAAGGGTAAGCCGTCGGTGCTCGGTATCGTGTCGGGTGCCGTGGCAGGTCTGGTGGCGATTACGCCGGCTTCGGGCTTCGTCGGTATGACGGGTTCGCTGGTGATCGGTATCGCGGCAGGCGTGATCTGCTACTGGTCGGCAACGTGGCTCAAGCACAAACTCGGTTACGACGACTCGCTCGACGCGTTCGGCGTGCACTGCATCGGCGGTATCGTGGGTGCGCTGCTGACCGGCGTGTTCGCGGTCAAGGACATCGGCGGCGCGGACGGCAGTGTCATCCTGCAAGCCAAGGGCGTGCTGACGACGCTGATCTACAGCGGTGTGGTCAGCTTCGTCCTGCTGAAGGTGATCGACATGGTGATGGGCATCCGTGTGACGGAAGAAGATGAGCGCGCGGGTCTGGACGTCAGCCTGCACGGCGAAGCCATCGAATAGGCGGCATGCCGGGCAAGTATCGGAAATAGCCCAGGCGGATGCGATGGGCTATTCTCCGGCGTCGGGGGCGAAAGTGTATTTTCGCCCCCATCTTGCGCAGCGAATCGCGAGTTGCTGCGCCGGCGTAGAATCAGCGAAGCCTCTATCTCAGTGGCACCAGCAAGATCGTCGCCACCTCTCCCAGGGTGGCAATCGCAATCGCCGAATAGATCTGGTTGGCACTCAAAAAAACGTGCAACTTGACCTCGTCTTTGAACTTGAGCCAGGTGCCGAACAACCCTAGCGACAGGATCAGGCCAGCCAGGAGGCTAAATCCCAATAACATTTCCACCCACTTGTTGTGTATGAGACCGTTCGTCTCCCATGCGAACGCTGCCAGACAAATGAGTTGACTGCAGAGGACAGCTAATACGCCGGGATGATACTGTTCGAGTTTGTACATGACTGAAAGTGACCCTTGCAACCGCTCGTTCCGTGGTCAGGAGCCCGTCCAGGAAGCGACGGTCGTTTTATAAGGTGCGGTTGCGGGCGCTGTCGGCAATGCCAGGTCGGCAGGGACCGCATAATTGCAAGCGCTGCAAGGTGAATTCCCCTCGCGCAAGCGTCTCACGGTGCATCGTACACGTTACGATGCACGTTAAGTTATCGGTGGTACCCGACCCATTTTACAGGGATGACCGCGAGTGTTGTCACCCTAATGCACACGGGCATAGAAACGGCGGGTAACCGTCACGCCCGAATGACTGCACGAAAACGTATACCGGACGTTCGGGCAACCGTGCCGGCAGACTGCTTTGGGATCGATCCTGGCCCTTCGAAGGGTGATGGGATCGGAGCGACTCATAGAGGTTAGCTCCCAGCTTGCATTGCCTTCACAAGGGCGGCTGCGGAGGCGCCTTCGAGCGACAACCCATAGCCAACTTCCTGCACGATGCGTTGCTTCAAGGGCCAAATAAAATGTATGCGCGTGTTGCGGCGTGCCACTTCGGGCGCTTTCAAATACTGCCTCGCCAATTCCTGTGCGCGGCCAAGCGCCTGGCCGTTTGACACGACCTCAGCAACCACGCCCCACTCGCGTGCGACAGCCGCCGTAATCGGCTGCGCGTTGAGCAGGAAAGCTTCCGCCCGTCCCGCTCCCGCGCGATAGCTCCAGGTGGTAAAGATGCCGTCGCCAGGCACGACACCCGCAGCATAGTGGCCCATGTCGTGGAAGGTTGCGCCCTCTGCCGCCACAATGACGTTGGCCAGCAGAACATACTCCGAGTGGATATGGGCACGCCCCTCGATGGCCGCGATGACCGGCACGCGTATATTGGCAATGTTTTCCAGGACCTGAACGCCTTCGTCATGGATCTGGCTCCAGACGTCGGGATCGGAGACATCCTTGAAAGATGCCCAGTCAACCCCGGTCATGAAGTCCCCGCCTGCACCCGTGAGGATGACGATCTTGTTCGCCCGGTCCTGTGAAATCCGGTAGAACGCATCGACAACCTCCGTGTGGGCCTCCGCCGTGAAAGTGAGCGGGCCTCCATTGGTATGGAATTGCACGACCAGCACGCCGTCCTCATCCCGTGTCAACTTCAGGTTGCGGTAGGCAGTGAAATAGTTATCCGGAATCGTTTGCATGATGTTCTCCTATGTCCGAACGTACTGAATTGGAGCCGCCAGTCTGCAGCGGCCCAATTTCATTAGATACTATCGAAGGGCTTCTCACTATGTCCGATGGGGTTCTTATAGTTGCTCACGATCTTCTCCCCAACGGGAAATTCGTGGTATGCAGATGATGCGCGCGGCGTCACGCTGGCAGAAGACCCTCCAGGCACATAACATCCATTCCAGGCCGGCATAAGACGTTTAACGCCCCCGCCACGCCTGATGGCAGACTGCGCCAGGATGCGGCAGCACATTGAGAAAGCTTGGTTCCGAGCCAGCGCCCCGGAGAAAAATGGGTGCTCTCACCGTCCGGGAACAGAATGGCAGATATCGTCAGCAGTATGCGGATATTCGTCCGCGTGGTCGAAACCAGCTCGTTCACCGCCGTCGCGAAAGAGAACAACGTGACGGCTGCGCAGGTTTCGCGCGCAGTCACGGCGCTGGAGCAACAGTTGCGGACCGTCGTGCTGCATCGCACGACGCGACACCTCTCTGTCACCGAACCCGGTGGACGCTTCTACGAGCGCGCCAAGGCGATTCTCGCAGCCATCGACTCGGCAACCGACGAGGCTCGCAGCGCAGGCGTGTCTCCAACCGGCAAGGTGCGGCTGCATTGCGCGCCAGGCCTTGCGCAGAGCGTGGTGGCCGCGGCGCTGACCAGTTATCGGAACGCCTACCCCGATGTCTTCGTCGAACTGAAGATCGAACAAAGCATGCCCAATCTGGTCGAGGAGGGGTATGACCTTTCGCTGATTTCAGCTACGGAGCTTCCCGACTCGGTGTATGTCGCGCAGCCGCTCGGCGCGGCATACGCAGTCATGGTGGCTTCACCGGACTATCTGAAACGAAACGGCACGCCACGCACGCGCGACGAATTGTCTGCCCACACGTTGCTCATGCTCGAATCGCCCGTGTCGCCGCCTGACGAATGGCATATCGAAAGCGGAGCGGACGCTCAGATCTGGAAGATTTCGAAGTCGCCGCTTCAAGTCAATGTTCCCGATGTGATGCGGGCAGCCCTGCTGCAGGGGGCGGGCATTGGCACACTTGCGACGTACACCGCGGTCGACGATCTTGTCGACGGAAAGCTCGTGCGCGTGCTCCCGCACTATCGCCTCAGGCCGTTCACGGTGTTCGCGGTCTACCCCTCGCGCCGCTATCTCGATGCCAAGGTCCGCACGCTGCTGGAGCACCTGCGCTCGACGCTCTCGTCGTCCTTGAATAATGCAATCGAGCGCATCGAGGCGCTGGCCCGCGCGGATTCGCTGCGGACCTGACGCCTTCCGGCGCGGGCCACGCAACGCGGATGGCTTTCTCGACCGCGGTTTGCGGCGGCCGCGACCCTTGTGCCTGACACTGCGCGCGGCCGCCGCTCAAAAGGCGCGCATGCGGATTCCACGCAGCGCCGTCAAAAATCTTTATCTGCGCCACCGGCTTAATTGCGCTGATATCGCTCGATAGACTGATTCCCAACCGGTAGACGTTCACCCCATTGAACGCGCTGACCGGATCCCTTATTGGAGAATCAATCATGAAACGCATCCTCATTGCTTCACTGCTCACGGCCACGATGGCCCTCCCTGTCGCAGCCTTCGCTCAATCCGGCGTCACGCGCGCGCAGGTGCGGGCGGAACTGCTCGAGTTGCAACAGGCGGGATATCGCGGCACGACGTCCGACGCCACGTATCCGTCCGAACTGCTCGCCGCGCAACAGCGCGTTGCGGCCCGCGACGCGTCGCGGACGAGCGATGCAGCCAACAGCAGCTTTGGCCCGGCGACGTCCGGTTCGTCTTCATCCGGCGGCCGCGCCGCACCTGCACAAGAGATCCCCGGATTGCACTCGATCTATTTCGGGAGCTGATCATGAGCAATCTGGACGTCACCCATCACACGATTACAGCGAACGGCATCCGCCAACACTTTGTCGAGGCGGGCGAAGGCGCCCCCGTCGTCCTGCTGCACGGCTTTCCGGAAACGCATTACGCGTGGCGGCATCAGATTCCCGTGCTCGCGCAACATTACCGCGTGATCGCACCGGACCTGCGGGGCTATGGCGAGACGGAAAAGCCCGCGGACGGCTACGACAAGCGCACGATGGCGAACGATCTGCGTGCGCTCCTGCGCGAACTGTCGATCGAGCGTATTGCGCTCGTGAGCCACGACCGCGGTGCGCGGGTCGCGACGCGCTTCGCGAAGGACCATCCGGAGGCGGTCGATCGC
Source organism: Paraburkholderia phytofirmans OLGA172 (assembly GCF_001634365.1). Classification (NCBI taxonomy): domain Bacteria; kingdom Pseudomonadati; phylum Pseudomonadota; class Betaproteobacteria; order Burkholderiales; family Burkholderiaceae; genus Paraburkholderia; species Paraburkholderia phytofirmans. The sequence continues at coordinate 1,858,896 of NZ_CP014579.1, read as the reverse complement.
CTCGTCGTCATGGACAACGTGCCGACACGCATCGTCGCCCAGTCAATCAACGCACAGATCGCGCGCGCATATTGGTTCTTCCTGTTCCATCAGGTCCCCGATCTGCCGGAGACGCTGATCGCGGGCAACGAGCGTGCATGGCTGCGACACTTGTTCTCCGACTGGTCCTACAACCCGCACACGATCTCGGGCGAAGCGTTCGAGACCTACGTTCGGGCATACGAAGCGCCGGGTGCCGTGCGGGGTGCAATGGCGGACTACCGTGCCAACGCGGTCGATGTCGCTCACGACAAAGTAGACGCCGATGTGCTGATCCAGGCCCCGACGCTCGCCCTGTGGGGCGCGGAGTTCTACGCGGTAGGCAAGATGTTCGACATGCCGGATGTGTGGAAGGGTATGGCACGCGACGTCGTCACGCACGCCATTCCGCGTGCCGGCCATTTGCCGCATGAAGAACAGCCGGAAATCGTCAATCGGCTTCTGGTCGACTTTCTCAAGGACTGGAAAGGCTGAAGCCAATCCGTCGCGAGCACGGCCAGCCACGGCGTGCTTGCGACGCTTCGTCCGGACTGCATACACGGTAACCATCATGACTTCCGAAATCGCAAGTGCGCTGATCCCATTCCTGTTCTCGATGGGAGCGGGATATTTCGCCGGGAGAATCAAACAAGGAGCGCTGCCGCTGTCGTCGATCAATACGATGCTCGTCGACTATGCGCTGCCGTTCGCGCTTTTTCTTTACACCGCGAAGATGCAGCGGGCGAGTCTTGCGCAACATGCCGTGCTGATCGCGGTGCTGATCGGCGTGATGCTGGTGCCCTATTTCGCCTCGTTGCTGGTTTCGCGCGCGGTGTTCAAATCGGATCTCGCTCACGCCGCCGTGAGGGCCGTCACGATCGGCATGCCGAATTTCGCATCGGTGGGTCTGCCGTTACTGCGTGCGGTGTATGGCCCCGAAAGCGACCTCACGGTTGCAATCGCCGTAACGGCGGGGGCGGTCGTCATGTCGCCCGCCGCGCTCATTCTGCTCGAGCGTGCGCGTCCTGCAGCGCCCGCTTCGTCGAACGAGTTTCAGGGAACCGATGGATTGTTAGCCAAGGCATTGCGCAACACGTTCCTCAAACCAGTCGTACTCGCGCCGATTGCAGGTGTGCTCGCGTCGGTCTGCGGGTGGACGTTGCCGGATTTGCTATCCCAATCGCTCAACATCATTGGCAGCACGACGGCCGGTCTGGCGTTGTTCTCGACCGGGCTCGTGCTTGCGGCGCAGCCATTCAAGCTCGACGCGCAGGCGGGTTTCGGCGTTTTGTTGAGTAACGTTGTGCAACCGCTGATTGCGCTGGTGCTCGTCAGCCTGCTAGGCGTGCCGAAAGCTATCGCCGGACAGGCGGTCCTGCTCGCGGCGATTCCGTGCGGTTCCTTCGGCATTCTTTTTGGCTTGTCGTACGGCGTCAGGGATACGTCTGCGGGAACGACCCTTGTCGCTTCGAGCCTGCTGTCCGCCGTGACGCTGAGCGGCACCATCGTCTTGCTGGGACACCTGTAGAGCGCCGCAGTCGCCGCGCGGCTGAATCAGACCAGCCATACGAGTGCTCAAGTCCGTCCGAGACGGTACGCACGAGTAGCCACTCGCCTTCGCTAAAACCCGAGAGGTGTCCAGCATCGCGATCCGGGGATTGCCGCGTACCTTGATGCCGGCGAACGGGTTAGCGAGCACATAACGCTGTTCGTCGAGGATCCGAACCTCTACGGCGAGCACGGCGCCGAAACGCTGGCAATCAACTGCACGATGCGCAGCCTCTATGCGCCGCGCACGGTAAAGGAATCGGAAGAGTAAGGGCAGGGCGACGCGGCACAGTCCAAAGTAGCCGTTGTTCGTGCGCGTGGTTGGAGAAGGAAGGTGGCCACTTGCATTAATTATAGGAACTGGATGGATTTACGAATGGTGTAAATCGTTTACGATAGGATGAAGTCACTCGGGGGCCTCACCCCGTACCGTTCATCAAGGAGATGCCATGACAAGGCCACAGGGAGTCCAGTTGCCGGAGTTCACCTATCGCACGATCGATCTCACGCCGCCGGCATACGAGCGCGAGCTGGCCGAAGCGTTGTTCGGCATCTTGGGCAGTTCGGTTCATGAGCCGGAAGCAATCGCAGCAGCGCTCAATGAGGCCGGTTTCAAGCCGAGTGGCGGCGGACAGTGGAGTGCGACCGCCTTCAGGGCGGAGATGCGGCGTCTTGGGTCCTGGACCAACAGCGTGGGAGCGCGTGTGGGCGCGCATGGCTATCCAGGGTTGAGCCTTAGGGAGGCAAATCATGCTTGAACAGAATGAGCGAATCGAGGATCGCGTCGAGCGGAGCGTTTTGACTGGTGTGCGCAATCGCTGGTGGTGCATTGGCCCATCCGCCATGGTCGGTAACCAGCCTGTCGGCATCAAACGTCTGGGCGTGGCTTTGGTGGCGTGGCGGGATACAGGCGGAAAGGTCAACCTGATCGAGGATATCTGCCCGCACCGCGGAGCGCCGTTATCGATGGGCCGGCTTGAGGATGGGAAGCTGAGCTGTCGCTATCACGGTGTGGAGGTGTCGGGGGAGGGAGTAGTCACTGCAGTGCCTGCCTACCCTCAGTGTGCGTATGTCGGCAAGAAGATGGTTCGCTCCTATCCGGTGGTCGAACATTTCCAGGGGCTCTGGGCGTGGTTCGGCGAGGACGAGGATACCGAGCCTTTGCCCCTTGTTTTTCCCCGTGAATACGAGTCGGCTGACTGGACCGGATTCCCCATCTCCATGACCTGGCAGACGAACTACCAGTACATGTGGGACAACGTGCTCGACATCATGCATCCGGAGTATCTGCACAAGGACACCCAGTATTTCGAGAGCGGGGTTGCCAATCAGGTGCTAGTCACGCCGACGGATACCGGCTTCACGGTACGCAGGGAGATCAGCAAGGGCGACAACGTCGAACTGATGGAATTTATCGATACCGGTGCGTTCTGGTTCCGGATCGGCTACAACGCGCCGCCGGAATGCGGGCCTGGCGGAAACTGGCGCGTCTTTCCGCTGGCTACACCGATCGACGAGCATACCTGCCAGATCACCATTTGGCGAATGCGCAATGTCGCCGGTTGGGAAGCGGACCTGTTTCGCTTCATGTTCAACACGAAGTTGGAGCATTTCAACTGGGAAATTGTCCAGGAAGACAAGGACATACTGGAAGGAATGCCCCCGTGGCCGATGCAGGAGAAGCTGTACCAGCACGATGTTGGCCTGGCGAGGCTGCGTCGCCACGTGCGCGACGTGGTGCGCAAGCAACTGGAAAGCAGAGAGCGGATGCGTACCGGAGCGGAAGCATAGGTAAGCACATCGTAGGCAGCGCCAATCTTGGGGGGCACGGAGATGAACCAGCATCAGGACGTCCTTACGGACGACGAGAACGAACTTGCCTTGCGCGAGCGCCTGGCGCGCCAGCAGTTTTATATCTGCTTTACTGAGCGCACGGAGCGCGAAGGCGATCCGATGGCAAACCTCAGGCCAAAGATGGCGGAGCATCTGGCCTGGATCGCGGGACTGGAGCACAAGGGAATTGCGTTTGCTGCGGGACCGTTCCGTGACAAAAACGATCCCGCCTACTGGAATGGCGATGGGATGTTCATCCTGCGTGCCGAATCGCGCGAGCAAGCTGCCGAAATCGCCGATACGTGTCCGTTTCACAAGAGTGGACTTCGCACGTACCGCATCGTCCCCTGGTGGATGAACGAGGGCTGCGTCCAGCTGACGGTGCGCCTTACCGAGCGACGGATCGAGGTAGGCTAGCGCCAAACCCTTCAACGAGTTTCGTCAGTCGAAGAATCGTGGACCTGAACAGCAATGAACGAATCGAACAACTTGAACGGCAAGGTTGCAATGGTCACCGGTGGTAGCAGCGGCATCGGGGCAGCGACGGTGAAGATGCTCGCCCGAGCCGGCGCGAGCGTGGTAATCGGATATAACAACGGCGAAGACCGCGCGCGCCGGTTATGTGAGAGCTTGCCCGGTACCGGGCACGAGATCGCGAAGGTCGAGCTCGAAGACGTAACGACCACTCGGGCACTCGCGCATGAATTGCAGAACAAATACGGAAAGGTCGATGTGCTCGTCAACTCCGCCGGCTTTACTCAACCCATTGCGCATTCCAATCTCGACGCGCTTGACGAGACGCTGTTTGATTCGATGCTGGTCACGAATGCTCGCGGGCCTTACTCGGTCATTCGTGCGCTACTGCCCTTGTTGCGCGCGTCGGGCGATGCCGTTGTCGTGAATGTATCGTCGATATCGGCCTTTACTGGATCTGGTAGCAACATCGCATATTGCGCGGCAAAGGCAGCTGTCGACACGATGACCATGTCGCTTGCGCGAGTGCTAGGTCCGGAAGTGCGAGTGCTATGCGTCTCGCCCGCTGCCGTCGCCACAGACTTCCTTCCAGGCAGAGACCGCGAAGCGTTAAATACGTTTGTGGCGTCGACGCCTTTAAAGCGGGTCGTTGAACCGGAAGACGTCGCGAAGGCGATCATGGCATGTGTGACCCATCTGACCGTCGCGACGGGAGTGCGCATTGTGGTCGATGGCGGACGACATTTGTGAATGCAATGGCGCTTGTCGAGCACGAGTGAATCGTCATCGCGAAGAGAACGCAGCCTGAAGCCAGCTTTTGCACGTGATCGACGAGATTACATACGCAACGACGCAGTCCAGAAGGCATTGAGTCACGCTTTCCAATGCTCGCATCAGCCTTCGCTCGTTTTCGGCGGGATTGGCGCACCAAGTCTTTCGGAAAGCTCGGCTGCCGCAGCTTTAAGCGCGGTCTGAATTGTTCTCTGCAACTGGGGACTGCATTTGCCAATAGTCAGAACCGTCATCGCCGCGGCCAGGGTACCGGGATAGCGAAAAACCGGCGCAGTCGTCCCCGAAATGCCCTCGACAATCCCGCCGACTAACGTAGCGACACCGTCGCGGCGAATTTTAGCAAGCAACTTGGCGAGATCGGTTTCTGACCGCACTCCTATGCGTCGCAGTGCATCGCTATTATCTTGCAATTCGCGTGCAATATGAATTCTCGTGAGTGCAGGCGGAAGCCATGCAGCGAAGATCTGGCCTTGCGCGGATGTTAATAGCGGTAATCGCGCGCCGATCCTTACCTTGATCGAGAACGCGCGTGAGTGTTCTTCTACCCTGATCATGGCGGGCGCACCTTCGTCCCAGACGGAAAGGACCACATTCTCTTCCAGCTCATCCCGCAGAGCTTCCATCACGCTAGCGGCTTCCAGCACCGTATCTTGTCGGCGAAGTGCCGCCAGCCCGAGCGCTCGAGCAAGTGGGCCCGGGTCAAAAAGTCCGCTGGCGGCATCCCGCTCGATAATGCCTGCCCGAACGAAACTAGTCAGGTAGCGATGCGCCTTGCTCGCCGGCATCCCGGTCGCGGATGCGAGGGCCGTCAACGAAAGTCCAGCATCGGCATGTGCGAGTACTGCCAGCAGCGATGCACCGACTTCTATCGATTGCACGCCGCCGCGAGCATTGCCGTCTGAAAGCTCCGCCAGTTGCTCGTCGTGCGATGGATCGCTTTGGTTAGCCAGTGTTCTCATTTTGGTCATGTGCCACCCATTGCGCCGCGCGCGTATCGTGAAGCAGGGGCGCACTGCGTGCCTGCCCGGCGCTGTAGAAGGGGAAATCGGATCCTGCGTTCAGTCATGACGGTCAGACGACATGCGGTTGACAGGCCCCGTCATCATAGCGAAAAGGAATTCCGCAATACGTAAAAGCCATAAATTTGACATGGTTACCGGTTTTCGTAATGCAGGTAAGGAATGGCCGGGTCTCCAAGCTCGTCTGCAGAAGGAAGCGAGACCTTTCGCATTAACCATAGGAACTGGATGGATTTACGAATTGAGGAAGTCGTTTACGATAGGATGAAGTCGCTCTGGGTGTCCCGCTCCGTACCGTTCATCAAGGAGATGCCATGACAAAGCCACAGGGAGTCCAGTTGCAGGAGTTCACCTATCGCACGATCAATCTCACGCCACCGGCATACGAACGCGAGCTGGCCGAAGCGTTGTTCGGCATCTTGGCCAGCCAGCACCGCGTTAACCGGCTTCATCAGTCGAAGAATCGGAAACCTGAAAAGCAATGAACGAATCGATCAACTTGAACGGCGAGGTTGCAATGGTCGCCGGCGGCAGCAGTGTTTCCAGCCTCCGTGTTCGCGTGGCCCGAAAGATCTTCGAGGCCGTAGACATTTGTACCTTCGAGTTAGTCAGCGCTGGCGGCGATTCTCTACCGGCATTCTCGGCGGGCTCGCACCTGGACGTGTACCTTCCCGGTGGGCTGACACGTCAGTACTCCCTGTGCAACGATCCGGCCGAAAGCCATCGCTACCTGATCGGTGTGCTAAATGATCCGGTCTCGCGCGGTGGCTCGAAGACCATGCACGAGCGGGTCAAAGAGGGCGACCTTCTTAATGTCGGTATTCCAAAGAACCATTTCGCGTTGGCGCACGAGGCGGGCAAGAGTCTCCTGCTCGCGGGTGGGATTGGTGTCACGCCAATATTGTGCATGGCCGAACGTCTGGCGGCGTTAGGAAAGGAATTCGAAATGCATTATTGCACGCGCTCGAAGGGGCGTACGGCATTCTTCGAGCGCATCAGACGCTCTGCGTTCGCCAGCAAAGTGCTATTTCACTTCGACGACGGGGAGCCACGGCAGAAGCTGGATATCGCGGCGGTGCTGCAAGCGCAGCAGGCGGGCACGCACTTGTACGTCTGTGGACCCAAGGGGTTCATCGACGCGGTGCTGTCGACGGCGCGTGCGTACAGATGGTGCGAGGCGCAGATCCACTTCGAGTTTTTCGGCTCTGACATGATCAAGCGCGACGCGGATGGCAGCTTCGAGGTGAAGCTTGCGAGTTCAGGCAGGATCATAGTGGTGCCAAAGGACAAGACGGTGGTTGAGGCGCTCTCGGAGGCTGGCGTGAAGATCCAGACTTCATGCGAGCAGGGCGTATGTGGCGCATGCCTGACGCGAGTTCTGGAAGGCGAGCCCGAACACCGGGACGTGTATTTCACGCCCGAGGAGCGTTCGGCCAACAACCAGTTCCTGCCCTGCTGCTCGCGCGCAAAGTCAGCACGCCTCGTGCTCGACTTGTAATTCAACGCAGGTCAATGCATCGACGTTTTGGCGCGGTGACGAATGCGAAGGACTGAGGCTTGCCTTGACGAGGGTGGGAATGTTTATTGGACGTGTTCAGCGATACTGGAAACGCGTTTCGCCGGTCTTGGCCAGCCAGGGTCGTTCAGCGTGCAGAAACTTGGATTCGCAACGCCCTCCGATGTTGCCGGGGCAATATCGAGGTTGCTTTCCTCTCATGGGTCCATTCTGGAGATAGACGGTGGGATGACGGCAGGATATCTGACGTCAAAGCATGGTGAAGATTAGCCACTCAGAACCACATTGCGAAATGCCAGTTCCATTGTGCTCGCGAAAGAAATTGTCGCGGCAGCGTAGTGGGCCTTCGCGAACAGCTGCTGACAGCTGACATCCAGAACGCAGAGCGATAGCTCGCGATATCTTTATCCAGATCCATCATTCTGCCGCTTGATTTCGCAAATTGGCGTTAAACGGAATACGTTGAACGGTCATGCCAATTATCGCCTAGTCGTACAGGTTAGCGAACTTTAACATTCACTCAGACTAGTCAACCATAGGAGACCTGAAGTGAATGATGCAAGCAAGCGTGTGCCGCTGCGGCGCGTGGTGACGGGATTCGACGAGGCGGGCAAGTCGGTGGTAGCTCAGGACGGCGGATGCGATTTCGTCCTGGACAAGTCGCCGGCCTGGATCGTGACCGATCTGTGGATGACCTCCGATGACGCCGCCGCCGATGCCGCGAAGAAAGAAGCCTGTACGAACGATATCAGTCTGATGCCTCCGTCCGGGGGTAGCGTGTTCCGCGTCGTCCAGTTTGCTCCGGACAAGGACTATATGGGCAAATGGGATGCGGACGCGGCGTTCGCCAGCGTGGGCCACCACACGAACGACGCGCAGAACCGGCCGAGCGATGAGGAAGCAGGCAAGATCGCCCGGCCGAAAGGAATGCACCAGACCGACACGGTGGATTACGCGATTGTGATGTCGGGTGAGATCTGGCTCGTAATGGACGAGGGAGAAACCCTTCTGAAAGCCGGCGACATCCTGATCCAGCGCGCCACCAATCACGGCTGGAGCAATCGCAGCGATAGCCCCGCACTCGTCGCATTCGCGCTGCTTGATCAATCGAAAAAGTAATCTCCGCGAGAATCAGTCTCATGATAGTGAGCGAGGAAAAGGGGCATGCGCATGACGGCTTCGGATCAAGTATCAGAAATGACGTCTCTCTGTACGATCCCGCTCACCTGCAGCGAAAAGACCTGGCTCGACGACGATTTCGGCCACCTGGTCTTCCGTGTTCATTCCGCCGTTACCCACTCGATCTCGCATCGTTTGCTTCCGGAACTGAACGTGACGGCCGCGCAAGGACGTCTGCTGTACCTCGTGAGCCGGCGCGGGCTGTGGCACGCCACGCAGATTTCGCGCGAGTGTGGCGTTGACCTCACCGCGGTCACGCGCCTGATCGATCGGCTTGTCAGGGGCGGCTTGCTCGTGCGCGCCCAGAGTCCTGTGGATCGACGGGTGAACTGCCTCGTGCTAACGGAGCGGGGACAAAGCGTCGCCGATCGGATCCCCGCAATACTCGCTGATGTACACCGTACACTACTGGCCGGGTTTAGTGCCGATGAGGTCACGTCGTTCAAGCAGATGCTGCTCCGTATGCAATGAGACGACATTTTAGAGGTGACCCTCACCCCGATTCCCCATTCTCAATCGATTGGCGATTGCGGCTGTGAGCGGCGGTGATCTGTGGATGACCTCTGATGACCCCGCCGCCGACAGTAGCCTGGCTATTAATTTGTGAGGTATCGCAGCATGTACAAGTACAGCTATCAACGTCGTTTGCACTGGAGCGAATGTGATCCGGTCGGAATCATTTTCTTCCCGCACTACGCCCGGTGGGTTGCGGATGGGTTGCACGAAATGTTTTTGGGGCTTGGCGTCGACCCGACCGGTATTTACGACGGGAATATTAGAAGAGGGCTACCGATCGTTTCGCTATCGATCAAATTTCATGCAGCGCCGGCTCTACACGAGGAAGTCGACCACCGGATCCTGGTTCAGAAGGTTGGGACCAAGTCGCTTTCGTTTCGCCACGAGTTTCGGCGTGGCGACGCTTTGCTAGCCGAGGCCGAGGACGTGAGGGTGTGGACGACGCACGTCGTGGGGCAGCCTGACAGTCTGAAAGCGGTGCCCATACCATCTGAAATCAAGGCGCTGCTTGAAGACGTTGGCGTGTCTGCCCAGACGGCAGATGGGCGAGCTTGAGTGGATTGTAGGGGTGAGTGCGCGGAGTAATAAGGTCGTGATTGAACGCTATTCACGACGTCGTTTCTGACCCAGCGGGGGACGGTGCGCTACATCCGGCAGCAATAGGATTGTGGTGTCAGGCGATTTGAGGGAGAGGCCGATGGCTAGTGGAGATGAATCGTTGCGCTCAATGATTGCACGCTGGTTTGTACGGGATCCGGAAAAACCGATTCGAGCCACAAAATTCAGAAACAGGCGCTCCACCCACGAATGTTATGTACGTATCGAGGCGTTCTGGGCGGGAGGGCAAATTGCGATTTTTTTTCGTCATCAAGACGGAAGTTGGCATGTAAATCCGCCTACTTGAGAACGAGCCGCTACGTGCATTCCGGATACCGGCGCGACTCTTTGACTCACGATTTTCGTACGTGATCGAAGATTCTTGGTCTTCTAACGTCGCTCAGCTAAAAATCGATGAATTACCGTCCATTAGTCCATCGCCAGCGAATGATGGTTATGGAAAGTAATTAGGCATCTTAACGGACACGTCTTTAGATGCAGATTTATGGCTTGACATTACTAATGAGTGGTCAACGGAGAGAAATATGAGCAAACAGAAAGTTATCGTTACGGTTGCGCCCACGGGCGGGATGGCAGGCAAAAAGCAGAATCAAAATCTTCCTACCCAGCCGCGTGAAATTGCCGAGGACGTATATCGTTGCTACAACGCTGGCGCGAGCGTTGTGGCGTTGCATGCGCGCCGGGCGGACGATGAGGCGACTTGCGATCCGGCCGTGTACGCGGAGATGAACGCGTTGATTCGAGCAAGATGTGACATCGTATTGAATAACTCGACCGGTGGTGGAATCAACGGAGACATGCTCCGCCAGCTCAACAACGGGTTGTTGGAACTCAACTTCGACGAGCGCGTGAAGGGCGTTGAAGGGGCGGGTGCGGAGATGTGCACGCTCGACGCACAGACAGTCTGTGCGAGCTTTGGCGGCACGGAGATTCTGTGCGCGACGACGCCAAACCGTATACGGCACCTCGCAAAACTGATGAAAGCTCGGAATATTAAGCCGGAGTGGGAGGTTTTCAGCCTCGAAGATATCGTGCAGGATGTCAATCGCGCCATAGCGGAAGGTTTAGACGAGCCGCCGTACTTTGTGAACATCGTTCTTGGCGTCAATGCGTTCCAGGGCGCGCTCCCCTACACGCCGAAGATTCTCCAGTTTATGGTTGATCACCTTCCGAAGGATTGTGTGTTCAACGTCAGCGCGATCGGTGCGGCGCAACTGCCTGCAACCACGCAGTCAATTCTTCTCGGAGGTCATGTGCGGGTCGGGCTCGAGGACAATCTACTCTACAGCCCGGGGGTGCCTGCAAGCAACGTGATGCTGGTCGAGCGGATGGTTCGCATCGTCCGCGAATTGGGTTATGAGCCGGCCACTCCTGAGGAGGCTCGTCAGATCATGGGCCTGCGTCCGTTGCATTGACAACATCGGATTTCAACTTTCGTGTTATCAACGTGATCTGGAGACCCTTGAGATTGGAGGCTGAATGTTTGGCGAATCCTACTTTCGACCCGGCAAGATCCGGTCTGACCTGCGCGCGATTTTAGTCCGGACCGCAGTCAGAGTCCGAGGTTAAAGACTGCTGGGTAGCTTCATGAGCCCGGGCGAACTGCTCGGGCGTCAGGTCGCCGAGCGAGTTGTGGGGCCGCCCGGTGTCGTACAACTGATTGCAGGTTTTTTCGATACCTGAACACGCCGTCACCAGTTCGTCTGTCGGCGTGCCGTTGCTCCATCCGCGGCGCATTGCGCGCTCGCCGGTGGAGTTGTCATGGCTGCAGGGATCAACACGGGATTCGTCACGCGAGTGGTCGGCCGGCTGGAAAGACAAGGGCACGTATACCCCATCTCGTTATACAGAAGTGTCGTAGCCGTCGCGCAAGATCTGGATGGTGCTCACAGCATCCATGACTCGCTGCATGCCAATCCACAACGTCTTCGCGCCCGGTTCACCATCGCTCTTGCGCCCGAGGAATCCACCCAGTGACGCGATCATCCGTATCATCTGGTTCAGTGTCGGTGGTTTTTTCGGACGCGCCTTCTTGCAGAGCACGTGAGCACCATGTATCTCGTCAGCCGCGAAGAATAGCGACGCGTTTAGCTCCGGACACGTTCTGCCCACACGCATGAGCCGTGCAATACGCCACGATACGACCATGTACAGCGCAAGTGCCTTCTCTACCCGTTCCATCTGCGAGAGCTGCAGCGCCTCAACCCGGCAGGCGTTCTTCAGGACATTGAAGAACATTTCTATTTCCCATCTCGCGCGGTACCAGTCGATGAGTTCGATGAGCGCATCCGCATCACCCGCTTCGCGGTTGGTCACAAGACGCCAGATGACTGGCTTTACGCCCGCTGGCGCATCCACCTCATACGCCTCGACGCAGGTGAGCGTGACGCTGACGCGACCGGGCAGCGTAATGCGCTGGCTGCGCAGTTCCTGCTTCACTTCACGTGCCTTCTGGCCACTGCGCCCGGGCAGCACGAAACTGATACGGCCGAGCACGTTACCCGCGTGCACCTTGTCCCACAGCTTTTCTTCGTCCTTCAAGGCACGGTTGTGCTGCGAGCGGATCAGCCAGTCCGCCGGTTCACCCAATTCCTGCGCACGCTGCATGAGCGCCGCGATGTCGCCTTCACGATCGGCCACATACACCAGCCGCGCGTCTGGCAGGGCCCGTGCCTGTTCGGCCACGATCTCATAGCTTTCGATCCACCGCGCACTTTCCCTGACTCCGCCACGCCTGCCGTTTGCATCGCGTGACTCGCGCGCCCACATCCAGGCATTCATCACACCCAGCGGCTCCCGATCCGGTGTCACCGCATAAGTCGCGTGAAGATACATGCCCACCTGTGCTTCATAACTGAGTGGGCCGGCCCCTTCGATGTCCTGACCGTTAAAGTTCAGCTCTGTCGTATCGGCAATGCACAGCACCACCGGCAACGCTCCCATGCGCGCCGTGGTGCGATCCCAATGCGGCTGCATCATGTCGCGCCAGTCGATGCGCTCATTGCCTAGAAAGCGATATGCTGCCATCGTCTCGGCCCAGCCTTCGCACGCGCCCGGAATGCTGGCCGTGGGCCGGCTGGCAAACCGTTTGATCAGTTCCTTCGCGCGCCGGTCTCGCCGTGGATCGCCCAAATCCAGAGTCTCAAATTCTTCGTCCACCCATGCTCCCGCGTCGTTTCGGATCTTCATGCTGAAAATCCGAGAGTAAACGCGAAATCCGCATTGTTAACAACCCCCTTCCGGCTACTTTGCTATCCAACATCGTCTCCGGAACTGTCGATTTGTGTATAACGAGATGCGTATACCCGGCTCGCGACAGCTCGGATTGGTGGCTGACTCACCGACAATTAAAGCTGGTCGTAGAACTAACGTATAGAAAACAGGACCGCGCCATGAGGCACTACACGATCGAAGGTTTCTCTTTGACGCAAAGCGTCGCGGTCATGCTGGCCAGGGCGCGCTACCTGATCATTGCGGAAATGGATGCGGCCCTCAAGGATCTCGACATCACGACACCACAGATGGGCATTCTCTTCGCGATGCAGCGCGGCTTGGCCTCCACGCCGTTCGAGATCTCGAAGGTGCTGTCCGTTGACACGGGTTTAATGACGCGGATGCTGGACAAGCTGGAAGCGAAGGGGTTGCTGGAACGCTCGCGAAGGATGGACGATCGGCGGATGGTCGACCTGGTGCTGACGAAGAAGGGCGGGGAAGTCACCGCCGAGATCCCGATGATCGCGCCGGAAGTGCTGAATGCACGTTTGAAGAAATTCACCACGACGGAGTTTGAAGAACTTGGCCGCCTGCTGCAGAAGTTCATGGAAGAGTGAGCGCGACAGCGCTTTTTCCAGTATCTATCATTAACCTGATGAGTCATTCAATGAGATTCGACTTCCCTCGTGCGGCGGTCGCATCGTCATCGATCCGCACAGTTGGGGCGGGTAGCGCGACCGGCACGAACTCTGCCGATCGCGCGCCCTGCTTTCAGGCACACCATCGTCACCGACGGCTTCTTGCTTTCCACGATCCAGCGCGACGCGAACACGGACGGCGTCATGTGTAACGCGCGAAGTACCGCTTTTAAACCGTTTCTGGTCTAAAGCGCTGGCGTCACAGCGAGTCAGAAAGTGTGCCGTATGCCGAAATTGGCTCCAAATGCCGTTGCATTGCGTACTTCGCGCATGATCGAAGACTCCGTCACCGAGAGGCCGGTATTCATTTTGCCGTGGTTACTCACCATGCCGGCTTGCGCATAAAGGGCCGTTCGTACGGAGAGCAGATAAGTTGCACCCACACCGGCGAGCAGTGAGTGATTTGGTTCGTGGTTGCGGTCAATAGAAAACCACGCTCCCGCGTTGACACTAACACTCGGCGTGACAACATAATCTGCGCCGGCACCGTAAACGTACTCGTTCAATGATCCGGCCACGTTGTAGTTCACAATGGACGCCTTCAGCCTGAACCCATTGAACCGGTATGCAACACCGAGCGTGCGCCCGTCGAACTGCACGGTTGTGGGAACCGGCGTGCTGGCTCCGCCAGCGTTGCCATGATACATGGCAGCGTTGACCATCACTGTGCCAGTGTCGTAGTTCGCGCTGGCCGACCATTGCTGACCGGCCTGAAAGTTTCCAGCCACCCCTCCTGGGGCGAACATAGCGCTCGCGTTGAAACCCGCGACCTTCGGACTTATGTACGTGATTGCGTTCGAATTCATACCGCCTGTGAATGCGACGTTGTCGCCATAGATGACGAGACCACTCGCGAATGAGGAAAAGCTACGCGGATCAGAGTCGAACATGGTAAGAAAGAATGGAGAGGCTTGCAACCCGAATCGTATCTCACCGAGCCCTCCATTGATGCCGACCCAAGCCCTACGCCCCCAGAAATTCCCGTTAGAAGATGCGAATCCGCCATTCGCCGTGCTAATTCCACTTTCAAGGTCGAAATTTGTTGAGAGCCCCCCGCCCAGGTCTTCACGTCCCCGGAGCCCAAACGTCGATAGACCGAGTCCAGCATTGTTGAAGGCAAACGAATTTCCGGCATTCCCTCCCGACGCGGTTGCAACCTTGCTTGCATACTGAAGACCTGAATCGACAATTCCATACAGGGTCACGGCGCTTTGAGCTCTTGCTGACACAATCCACATCAATAAAACGAATCCTGATGCCAATCTTTTGTGATTAACAGATGATTTTTTCATTACGTCTCCAATCCTGTTTTTTATTAGATGAGTAACTACGTTTAATTGCGATTGCTAAACGAACTCCGTATGCCAGCAAAATTCTGCCTTCAATGACCCTGCGAATATACCTACTCCGAAAACGATCAGAGTACTTGCACCGCAGACCAAGCCTATAAACGATGCGAATACGATTCGGTAACTCATCAATCGCATGTCGTTTCCAGGAACTCTGAGAAATGTGCGCTCCTACTGCTTCATTTCGTATCCTTGACGCTTGTTCTGTCGGTAGGTGGCGCTGTTCTTTTTATTGATTCCGGTCGAGAAGACTCTGAACGGATTGCGCCCATTCCGTTTTGGTGGAATTGGGCGCATCAACCTGGATCAATTCGTGGTTTGCATGAGATTGATATCCACGCTCATTTCAATTGCAGTCTCAAGCGCACGATGGGCGTAGCACGTGTTCGCGGCGACTTTTGGCAACGGTGTAGCCGCCGCGACGTCGATGTCTCCGTTAAGAAAGACGTGTGTATCGAAGGGAGACGCGCTGGCCTTCAAGGAGCCGCCCGTGTCGTCTACTGAAAAGGACGACGACTGAACGAGAACTGTCGGCCCGACAGAGAGACGGCGAAAATCAATATAGCGACAGAACTGCGTGTGGTAGCAAAACGCCGTACCGATAGAGAAATAGGCGCGCGGCGAAGGCGCCATCTTCCCCGAGCCATCGCTAACAAGGGACCAACGACTGTTGGCTCCTGTTTTGGGAAAATTCACGGTTGTATGAACGAGGCCGGTACCCATATCAAGTTCGCCTTCTGCCTGCACATACCAACTCACCGAGCTCGCACTGTCGTCTTCCAGCACAAATCCCTTTTCCCCCGTCCCAGGACGGCGCGTGACGATAGTTGGCCACACCGACTCGTTCGTTGGTTCAAACGTACCCGAATGGATCGTTAGCGGGTCCGTTTGAGAATTTTTGCTGTCCAGCAAACCCGAATGCGGCGTTCGCTGATTGTTCAAATAGAGAGCAAAAGTTCCCTCGCGCGCAGTGATCATTGCATTCATTACTGGTGACGCTAACAATGCTTGCTTCACGAGATTAGAGGCGGTGTTCCTATCACAGTCGATATCCATTTCGACTTGGCACGACAAGTTGAAAACCAGGCCGACCGCTTCACCCTTGGCCAACGATCCCTTTGACGCAAACCCTTGCTGAACGACCACAGAAAGCTTTCGCAATTCCAGACCCTGCGCTCGCGCCAACGACGCTATCGTGAGGACAACGTCGCCATGGATTCCTGCGCCCCAATGGCTGAGCGGTGCCGGAGCCAGGTCGGTGCCCCGAAGGTAGCTACCTTCGTCCGCGGCGAGTCGCCACGTGCGTCCAGTCGATGCTTCGCGAACCAGACCTTCCTTTTGGAAATGATTGATTCCGAAAATCTCGCACCGATACTCTTCGGCACCCGGATGACCGTAGGAGAGGCTTTGTGAAGCCGAACGTTCTGCAAACGGGAACGCCGTCGGAAATGAACTGGCTTCCAGCGGCACCGTGACAAACGGCTTCTTATCAGTAGTGTTCATATCAAGTTCCTTTTATTTACGGTTGATGCGACTTTAGAGGCGATGCCGCAGGTCAGCGGCTTCGCTGTTGGTGATTGTGTGAGTGTCCTGCTTGTCGCATAGATAGCTCACGTAGGTGTCCGTAGGATAGGTCTGCGCAAGATCGAAGTACTCAGAAAAGACTGCATATTTGAGTGCTGCTTATGCGATGTTGAGGAAATCGCCAACCGCAACCACTATTTCGGCGAGCTTCTCCACTTGTGGGATGCGGCCACAGTTGTCGATGACAACCGCTCTTGCATCGCCGCATTTGACGAGTTGGCACGTCCGACAACCCATGACAGCCCAACCGGGCCCGCCAGAGGGTCGAACCTTGCGTGGCACGCCCCTACTTAGCAGACAATGCGGCCGTTGGCATGAACTGCCCGGCCACGAGTCGGCAGGTTCCCTCGCTCACTGTCATGAGACTGGTTCTCGCGGAGATTACTTTTTCGATTGATCAAGCAGCGCGAATGCGACGAGTGCGGGGCTATCGCTGCGATTGCTCCAGCCGTGATTGGTGGCGCGCTGGATCAGGATGTCGCCGGCTTTCAGAAGGGTTTCTCCCTCGTCCATTACGAGCCAGATCTCACCCGACATCACAATCGCGTAATCCACCGTGTCGGTCTGGTGCATTCCTTTCGGCCGGGCGATCTTGCCTGCTTCCTCATCGCTCGGCCGGTTCTGCGCGTCGTTCGTGTGGTGGCCCACGCTGGCGAACGCCGCGTCCGCATCCCATTTGCCCATATAGTCCTTGTCCGGAGCAAACTGGACGACGCGGAACACGCTACCCCCGGACGGAGGCATCAGACTGATATCGTTCGTACAGGCTTCTTTCTTCGAGGCATCGGCGGCGGCGTCATCGGAGGTCATCCACAGATCGGTCACGATCCAGGCCGGCGACTTGTCCAGGACGAAATCGCATCCGCCGTCCTGAGCTACCACCGACTTGCCCGCCTCGTCGAATCCCGTCACCACGCGCCGCAGCGGCACACGCTTGCTTGCATCATTCACTTCAGGTCTCCTATGGTTGACTAGTCTGAGTGAATGTTAAAGTTCGCTAACCTGTACGACTAGGCGATAATTGGCATGACCGTTCAACGTATTCCGTTTAAGACCCATTTGCGAAATCAAGGGAGAGAACGATGGATCTGGAAAAAGTCGAGTGTTTCCTTCAGGTTGCTGAATATGGCAGCATAAACCGTGCTGCACTCGAACTGGACATGACTCAGCCTGCGCTTTCGCGGCGCATCGCCGCCTTGGAACACGAACTGGGTGTACGGTTGCTGACTCGTGATGCGCACGGTGTGAAGTTGACGGATGCAGGAGAAAAACTTGTACGGGGTGCACCGCCGATCTTGAGGCGGGCCCAGCTCTTGCGCAGTGAAATCGGGCATCAGCCACAGGCTCAGGTGGCTATCGGTCTGCCATTGTCCATGCACAAGCTAATTACGGTGCCGTTCACCGTGGAGACCATCGCACAGCAGCCGACCGTTAAGCTACAGGTCTTCGAAGCCTTTAACCATCATCTTCGCGAATGGACGGAGCAGGGGCTCGTCGACGCGTCGATCATGCATTTTTCCGAAAGGCCGCTGCCTAAAACGGTGCAAACGCCCCTGGTACGGGAACAGCTTCTTCTGGTCGCCCCCGCCGATCACGGTCTTCAGCCGGATACGCCGATTACAGCTGATCGGATCGGCTCGATCCCGCTCGCTCTCCCGGGGCGCCCGAACATTATACGAAACAGCGTGGTCGGATATCTTAAGCGCCACGGCCAGACTTTTATCCGTGCCGCGGAAGTCGAGACGCTCGGACTGTGCCTTGCGCTTGTAAAAAACAGGCTGGGATATACAGTCGTACCCTACTGTGCCCTCCATGAATGCCCAGATTTGGACATGCTGTCCTTTGCTCCGATCAAGGGGCTATTCATTACGTGGTCGATCTTCCGCAGCGAAGAACGCCGGCATAGCGTGGGCTTGCAGCAAGTGACCAAGGCGCTGGAGGAGAGGGTGCTGCACGAGGTGCGCAGTCAGCGCTGGCGCTTTGCCTCGTCGATGAGTGAAGCGGGAAACAGTTTCGCCGCAATGGAAGTTGTGGATTAGTCTGGAGCGTGTTCACACTGCCTTCGTCCATCGACGAAGGGCGCGAAATTGATGAAGGCGATGAACATTAGTTAACTCCGCCGCAAGGTGCTTACAAGCGCTATCCCTGCGCAGATGCGGGTAAACCTGACCACGCCCTTCGGCTTACCCGTTGCCAGTTCTCAATTCGGTCAGCTCGACACTGTAACCGATTCGCCCTCGCCATTTGCACCAAAACCCATAGCATCTTGGTATGCAATGAACGGGTAACGACCATCTCGATATTTATATTGAGAATCGATATCCGTGTCCTTACCATGTGTTCACAAGCCAGCCGCTCCTAACGGCAGACTCGCAGTAGGGCGAAAATTTCATCATAAACAACTCGGTATTTTTATATGTCGGACGCCTATCAAATTAATGCACGCGATGCGCTTCCAGAGGTGAATGCAGTACGGCCGGAAAAAATTGACTTGTTTTGGGAAGACTTTCAGCCAGGGCACTCCTTTGCATGCGGTCAGCGCAAAGTCACAAAGGAAGAGATCGTCGGCTTTGCCAACCAGTACGACCCTCAGCCGTTTCATCTGGACGAGGCTTTCTGTGCCGGGACTATCTATGGCGGGCTGATCGCCAGTGGAGGTCATGTATGGGCGATCTGCATGGGCTTGGTGGTGCGGTCTGTATTCAACCGCTCGGCAAACATGGGTTCCCCGGGTTTGGACTATTTGCGGTGGCATCGGCCATTGCGACCGGGGGACCTGGTCCGCGCTGTGGTTACTGTCGTAAGCGCAGAACCATCGTCCCGGCCGCTCACCGGTAAGCTGAAGCTCAGTTTCGAGCTACGGAATCATCGTGAAGAAGTGCTGATGAGCGCATTGGTTAACGTATTGATGGGTCGGAACACCAACGTCTAGAAGCTTAATATTTTCACCAAAGAGATCAACATGGAACGCAAAGTAATAGTGACGGTTGCACCAACCAGTAATTTTCAGGGAAAGGAGGCTAATCCGGCGTTGCCGATCCAACCTGACGAAGTAGCGCAGTCAGTATATGAAGCCTATAACGCGGGGGCATCGCTGGCGCATATGCATGCACGCGATATCAATGGTATCCAAACCAACGACCCCGAAGTCTTCAAGGACATCAATCAGCGGGTCCGCGATAAGTGCAGCATCATCATCCAGAACAGCATCGCGCCGGCGCTGGGCCCGAACCCGAACAGCGCGGACGATGGACTGGCTGTACTCGACGCGCTGCCCGAAATGGCATCTTTGGATATGGGTATATCCGTTATTTCCGCGCACGGTAAAGACATCATTATCGAATGGACGCGCAACTTTCTGCGCAAGGCCGCAAGGATGATGGACGAGCGTAATATCAAGCCGGAGCTGGAGATCTTCAACGATTCCCAACTCGACGACGCGATCATGCTGATTAACGAAGGCGTGTTGAAGCCGCCCTTTTCATTCAGCTTTGTTATGGGAATGAATCGGGTTAACCAGGGCGCTGTCGCGTACAGTCCTCAACGCATCGCGAATTATGTTGCGATGCTTCCCTCAAACACTCGGTTCTCAACGCTGGGGATTGGCCCCAACCAACTTCCTGCCGCCTTAACGTCGGTGCTCATGGGGGGGAATGCTCGCGTTGGTTTCGAGGACAACATCTACTACAGCAAAGGGGTGCTTGCCACCAGCAACGCGCAACTCGTTGAACGTCTGGTGCGTTGCATCCGTGACCTGGGTCTCGAAGTCGCGTCGCCGGCCGAGGCGAGGCTAATGCTTGGCATACCTGCATTGAACGATCGTTAGTAGATCCGCGCACCTCGTGCACGGGTCCACCATTAAAAGAAGCAAGGTCACGCAACTCGTGAAAAACCAATTTAGCCAGATGAGGCGGATCATTGCCGGGCATGACAACGACGGGAAATTCCCGGTGGCATCGCGCACTGAATTGGTCATTGCGCGATGTGGTGGTCACTCAAATGATTAGCAATAAAAATTAAAAAGCGAAGAGACGCCTGCTTTCTCCCTATGGGGGGCTGATGGTGATCGGACTCGCCGTCTGTTCGAGAACCGCAAGGATGTCAAGCCGGAGTCGCGGGTTGACGCCGAAGCGCTGTTGCCTACGCTCACATATGGAAATCAAGGAGAGTTTCATGCGGGAAATCGAGTTGCACGCACTTGCCGATGACGCCAAGCTGAATCGCCTGCACTATGTCGTTTTGTTTTGGTGCGCGCTAGTCATTGTATTCGATGGCTACGATCTGGCAATTGCCGGTATTGCGTTGCCGTCAATCATGAAAGCAATGGCCGTCAATCCGGCCACGGTCGGCTTCATGGTGAGTTCCGCTTTCTTCGGGATAATGTTCGGCAACATCGTCGTCGGAACTGTCGCCGATCGGATTGGACGTCGATGGGCGACTGCGCTCAGCCTGACGATGTTCAGTGTCTTTACCGCGGTAGCCGGGATCGCTGCGAGTCCGATGGCATTTTGTATCGCCCGGTTCTTCGCGGGCGTCGGCATCGGCGGCGTGATGCCGAACGTCATCGCGCAGATGACGGAGTATTCGCCCCGGCGCGTGCGCAGCATGATGGTCACCTTGGCGTTTGTTGGCTACTCGGTCGGCGGCATGCTGGCAGCCGCGTTGGGGAAAGGGATGATCGAGCGCTATGGCTGGCCTTCGGTGTTCATTGCCGCGGGCGTGCCGGTGCTCATCGTGCCGCTCCTGCTGGCATGGATGCCGGAGTCGATGGCGCACCTGATCAAGTGCGGCAATACGAAGAAACTGGCGCGCATCGCGCATTACCTCGACCCAGACTACCAGCCGCGCGACGGCGATCGGTTCGTCATGCGGAGCGAAGACAAGGCTGCCAACGCGCCTATCCGGCATCTTTTCACCGAAGGCCGGGGACTCAGCACGATCATGTTCTGGATCGCCAATTTCATGTGCCTCTTTATGGCTTATGCCCTCAGTTCGTGGTTGACGAAACTGATGGCGAGCGCTGGCTATAGCCTGGGATCCGCGATGACGTTCGTGTTCGTCCTGAACTTCGGCGCAATAATCGGCGCGGTCTGCGGTGGGTGGCTTGCGGACAAATTTCACATCAAGACTGTGCTCGTGTTCATGTATCTGCTCGCGGCCGTATCGATCTCACTGCTGGGCTACAAAGTGCCGACCGGCTTGCTGTTCGTGCTGGTCGGTCTCGCCGGCGCCTCAACGATTGGCACGCAAATCGTCAATTTCGCTTACGCAGGCCAGTTCTATCCGATGGCTGTGCGTTCAACCGGTATTGGCTGGGCCCTGGGCGTCGGTCGCAGCGGGGCCATTCTTGCGCCGATCCTGATCGGCGTGCTTGTGGGGATGGACCTGCCTTTGAAGCAAAACTTCATGACGATCGGTCTGCCCGCACTAGCCGCAGCGATCGCGGTCGGGTTGATCGATCACCGGCGATCGGCCTCGCACCACACCGAGCATCTGAGTTCGGGAAGCCACCAGCGGGCTACGCAGGGATAGCCGCCTCGCGCCCGCCGGATGCGGCGGGCGTTTCCACTGTGCCCTGAATGGGTCTCTTGCCATGCGTGGGAAGTTTGCACACCGACGGGGGGGCGCCTCATGCGAAAGCAGGCGCGGCCATTCAACTCACGTCCATGGCCTTCGACGAAAGCGGGCTCCCCGCTCTGCCAGTCGCGCAGCATGACCACCTGCTATCGAAGCGCACCATGGTGTACACGTCGGTCGGGTACATGTTCAACAGCAAGCTGGCTGCCAATCCGGTTGCAGTTGCCGGTACTGTCGGAGCTGGCATGGATCAGCTTGGCGCCATGGCCGGTCTGCAGCAGAAGTTCTGATGCTCCAGCCGGGATGCCGGGTCTGGCTGGAAGTGCCTAACAGATTCTGGAGAGAGGTGTGCTCCCGTTGTCCTCACTATTATCCTGGGGCCGCCAGATCAGTTCAGCACCTTGCCACATTCCGCTGTCAATTCGCATGGAGATCAGGCGCAGCATGCGCCGCCATGCGATAGCGACGGTGCCGGAATTCATTCGATTCCGGTTTATAGCGACAACCCACGTCAGAACCATGCCTCGTATGGGAGCCGCGCAAACTTGACTACGTAATGGGTGCTCGAACAAGGCGCAAAACGGCATGACACTATACCCCAGTCCGCGCACCACCAAATCCAGACATAGGGGCAGCGTCTCCGCTTCCGCGGCGTTGAGGTATCTGCGGTCAATGCGCCGCAGCTGGCTCTCGACCATCTGGCGGACGACGTTGGGCCGTCCTGGCATGACCATTCTTAAGTCAGCGATCTCGGATGCCGTCACGAACCGGTCAAGTTCAAGGCCCGACTTTGCGTTACCAACTAAATACAGCTGTTCGCGGAGTAGCGGAGCCTCCTCGTACAGGGGGGACGCTATAGGGGAAAACGCGACGACGCACAAATCCGGTAAGCCGTTCCGCATCGTCTCCCGCAGGACATTATTAATGCCCTCGTAAGCGCGAACCTTAATATCCGGATGCTCCATCACAATTTCCGCGATCAGGGGAGAAGTGACGCTTCTCTGCATTGAAAGGGGCATTGCGAAGTTCACGGTTCCGAGCGTCTTGGCACCTACCTCCTCTCGCAAAATCTCCGCCTGCAGCAAAAGAGTTCGAGCTTGTTCGGCCAGCTCGGCGCCGGCGTCCGAGAGCTTTACACCAGACGAATCTCTCAGAAACAGCTGAACGTTCAATTCGTGCTCCAAGGCACCCATGTGCCGGGAAAGCGCGGATTGAGAGAGGGCGAGATCCATCGCTGCCCGGCTGATGCTGCCGAATTCGGCCACACGAAGAAAATACTCAAGCAGGCGCAATTCCATCGATGTGCTGTTCCGTTGACTGGCGACATATCAAGATACTGCCCGTGGGGCGCAGTTGGCTATTGGTAGAAGCGCTTGTGCCAAGCGGCCCCCAGGAGAGGTGGTCCGTTCGGATCGTCATGCACTCCAGGAATAGCTGCTATTCCTCGTCGCAGCCTTCTGCGAAAGCGGTAGTTCTGCCAGACTGACCCCTGCCGTATCTGACTCCCCATCGCCATGGCCACTTTTACCTTGTACGTACCGCACCGTCGACAAGGCCGGCAACACCATCGATTTCCTGCTGCGGGCCCATCGGGACACGGTTGCGGCGAAGCGTTACTTCGAAAAAATCGATCGCTCATAACGGCGAACCCGAGACGGTGACGATTGATGAAAGTGGCGCCAATCTGGCTAGCCTCGAGGCCATCAACGCCGAACGGGAAATACCCACCAGTATCCGGCAGACGAAGTACCTAAACAACATCATCGAGCGAGACCACCGTGCGATCAAGCGGCGCACTCGCCCGATGCTCGGATTCAAGAATTTTCGTGGCGCCCGGATCCTCCTGTCTGGCATCGAAGTGACGCATATGATCAGGAAGGGGCAGATGAAGGACGATGGCGTTGCGCGAACCGCCGCCGAGCAGTTCTATTTGCTGGAGATATAAGCAGTACGATACATATCGGGACCGTCTCGTCCTCTCATTTTTATCGCGGCAAAACCTGCCGCGGTCTTCGACCTCACGTTCAACATTTCCTATTGGGATTGTCATGTCCGCAATGCTTTTCACACCCCTCGACGTCGGCGCAGTCCGCCTGCAAAACCGGATTGTCGTATCGCCAATGTGCCAGTACAGCGCCGTGGACGGCCGTGCCAACAACTGGCACCTCATGAACCTCATGCAGCTTGGAATTTCTGGGGCCGGCCTGATCATGCTCGAAGCAACGGCCATCGAGCCCCATGCCAGAATTACCTATGGTTGCCTGGGTCTTTATGACGATGCTTCAGAACAGGCACTTGGGCGCGTCATGGGGGCCGCGCGAGCAGTAGCTCCGGCGGGTACGCGTTGGGGGATTCAGCTTGGGCATGCCGGACGTAAGTCGTCCGCGCAGCGTCCGTGGGAAGGGCGTGGAGCGCTCGGACCAAACGAACAGCCGTGGACGACGGAAGGACCATCAGCCATTCCGTTTGTCGCGGGTTGGCATACGCCGCACGAGATGACGACACAGGACATCGTCAGGGTAAAAGCGAGCTTTGTCGCATCCGCGCTGCGCGTCGTCCGCCTGGGTTTCGACGTTGTGGAGATTCACGCGGCTCACGGTTATCTGCTGCATCAGTTTTTCTCGCCCCTTGCTAATCGGCGCCAGGACGAGTACGGCGGTAGTCTCGAGAATCGCATGCGCTTCGCGTTGGAGATCGCCGAAGCTGTGGGGGACGTACTGCCTCCGAATGTGGCACTCGGGTTTCGCGTTACCGGAACGGATTGGCTGCCCGGCGGGATCACCATCGACGAAGCGTCGGCGCTGTCGAGTGCGCTCAAACAACGTGGTGTGGCCTACGTATGCCTCTCATCGGGCGGCGTGGCGCCCGCCAACATTCCCGTCACCCCAGGATACCAGACTCACCTTGCCGCGGAGGTGAAAGCGCGTAGCGGCGCAGTGACTCGGGCGGTCGGCATGATCGTCGAGCCGCAACAGGCTGAAGCAATACTCGCCGAAGGGCAGGCGGATTTCGTGGCGCTGGGGCGTGCCTTCATCGACGACCCTCGCTGGGTGTGGCATGCAGCCGAGCAACTCGGTGCGGTCGACCAGATCCACTACCCCCCGCAGTACGAGCGTGGTGGCGCACCCAACTGGCAGGGCGCAGCGATTCTGCGCCCCCGCGAACACGCGGCGAGTGTCTGATCGAGGAGGATACGCCGCCTACCGCCCATGTCAGCGGATCAAGATATTCAGTGGGCTTGCATGGGCGCGGTCAAGCGCGCTGAGGGCGACGGGAGACCGGTTGGGCAACTGTGCCGGCAAGGCGTTCCTGTAGGAACGAGAGGAACGTTCGCATGGCGAGTGAGCTCTGGCGATGCTGCGGGTACACCGCACTCAGCTGGAGTGGCGGCGGAACAAACGATTCGAGAACAGGGATGAGCGCTCCCTCTTCAATAGCCGGGCCAACGATGAAGTACGGGAGCAGGGCAATCCCTGAATCGGCAACCGCGGCGTCCCTGACCAGCTCACCATTGTTTGCAATGAGCATCCCCTTTACTTCGAACATCTGACGGTTGCCATCGATTGCGAACTCCCATCCCGTGGTGCTCTCCTTTCCGTAGAGAAGGCACGTGTGGTGGACAAGCTCGCCAGGAGACGCGGGAATTCCGTATTCCTTTGCGTAGGCGGGGCTGCAGCACGCCGTCGTCCGCAGGTCTCCAAGGCGTGAGGCGATGAGCGTGGAATCTGCCAGCGGACCGATTCTCAATGCGAGGTCAAACCCTTCGCCGATAAGGTCGGAACGGCGATCGCTGAGGTCGACGTTGAGCTGCACACGGGGATGCAGCTTCATGAACTCGATAATCAGCGGCGACAGGTGGCGCATGCCAAAGGAAAGGGGCGCGCTGATGCGCAGGGCGCCGTGCAGCACACCATGTCGCTCGGAGATGGCCTCCTCGGCGTTCGAGACGGCCTCGATAATTCGCTGTGCGTGGTCATAGAATTCGCGCCCCCGTTCCGTGACTGTGAGCTTGCGAGTGTTTCGGACCAGAAGGCGAACGCCGAGCGTCTCTTCGAGTGCTGCCATGCGCCGGCTGACGTATTGCTTTGATTGCTGCAACTGGTCCGCTGCCGCGGTAAAGCTGCCTGCGTTAACCGTGGCAACGAATATTCGAACGTCCTCAAGTTGCATGGGTGTCAACCAATCTGTGACTCAGAGTAGTCGCTATGATACTTGAAGCAGCCTCGCATCGACGTAGGCTGCCGTACTTCTTCAGTGCTATCCAGAGGACGATGCAGTGAGCGGATTCGCCGCGGGCATTGGCGGCGGTCCATAAGCATCGGAACTTCACGCGCGTCGCAGAGGCGTTGGACGTTTCGAAGGCGTCGCTCAGCATCATGGGCTGGAAACCGGCGCGTCTGATGGCAACAGAACGCACGCAGGCGTCCCACGCGGGAATGCCGCGTGGGACGCCTGCGGGTGTCATGTACTGCCGGACTTGCCGGCTACTTCTTGTCGAAGGAGAAACGGCCGGGACCGGAGGCCGCGAGCAGAAGCAGGCCGCCCATGATGCTGATGTTCTTGTAGAAGTTAATCATGTTCGCGTACTGCTCCATACCGCTCATCGTCCAGTAGTGGTGACCGATCAATGCAGTGCCGAGCGTGTACAGGCCGAGCAGCAGAGCCAGCGGCCGGGTATAGAAGCCCACGGCGATGAGTAACCCAACGGCCAGCTCCATAATCACGGCGACCGCCGCCGCAAGGCCCGGAGCCGGGCTGCCGACGCTTGCCATGTACCCAATGGTGCCGCTGAACCCGGTCAGCTTCTGCCACCCGAACAGGAGGAAGAGGACCATCATCAGAACACGGGAGACGAGCAGCGCCGTATCGCTGTTTCTGCTCAACCAGCTCTCCGGCACGTGACTGTTGTTTGCAGCGTTCGCGCGCTTTGGCTCCGCGCGTACTGCTTCTTTGCGTCCTTCATTTTCGCGGCTCGCACGCGTCGTACTCGTCGACTCGACTTTGCTGGTTGCGGAAGCGGTCTTGCCAGCCGGGTTGGCCGCCGCCTGGGTCGAAGTCGCATTCTGAGGCGGCTGCACGGTGAGGCGCGCAGCGAGAGTTGCGATGTATGTCCCTTGGTATCGCGCGATGTCCAACTCGTTCGCGCTGGGTTGACGGCTGCCGTCTGCGCCTGCGAGCGTCGTGGCACCGTACGGCGAGCCGCCGGTGATTTCGTCCATCTTGGTGAGGCCCTGACACGCATAGGGAACACCGACGATTGCCATGCCATGGTGGAGGAGCGTGGTATGGAACGAGCGTAGCGTCGTTTCCTGTCCACCGTGTTGAGTGCCGGTCGAGATGAACACGCTCGCCAGCTTGCCAACCAATGCTCCCTTTGCCCAGAGAGCTCCAGTCTGGTCGAGGAAATTGCGCATCTGCGCCGCCACATCTCCGAAGCGCGTAGGCGTACCGAAGATGATGGCGTCGTACTCGGCGAGTTCAGCGACGGTTGCAATCTCCGCCTTCTGGTTCATTTTGATGCCAGCATCCTTCGCCTGCTCAGCGGGGATGGTCTCGGGAACACGCTTCATCGTGACCTGTGTGCCGTTGATGGAGCGGGCACCTTCTGCGACGGCTTGCGCAAGTTTTTCGACGTGACCGTACGACGAGTAATAAAGAACAAGAATCTTCGACATGCTGCTTTCTCAAGGTATTGCGCCACAAGTGTTGCGGCGCTGGGCTATTTAACCGCGGATGGTTTTATCGAGCGGACGCAGGTCGAACAAGAGGACCTCTGCGTTTTCGCCTTCTGTGAATTCGAGTGCTGATTCCGCATGAATCCTCGCGCCATCACCCTCTTGAAGAGTCGAGCCGTTCAGCTTCACCGAACCACTTGCGATGTGCACGTAGGCATACCTGCCCTGTGCGAGGTGATATGTGGCGCGTTCGTCCTTGTCGAGCAGCCCCGCATAGATACGGGTGTCCTGTCTGATGACGAGCGACTCATCGGAGCCGTCCGGCGAGGCGATGAGTCGAAGTCGACCGCGCTTTTCGGCGCTGGGGATGTTCCTCTGCTGGTAGAGCGGCTTTCCGCCATGCTCGGCCGGGACGACCCAAATCTGGAGAAAATGCACTCGCTCGCGATTCGAATGGTTGAACTCGCTATGAGTCACGCCGGAGCCTGCGCTCATGAGCTGTACATCTCCAGGCACGATGACTGAACCAGTGCCCATGGAGTCGCGATGTTCAAGGGCGCCTTCGAGCACGTAGGAGAGAATCTCCATATCGCGATGAGGATGGGTGCCAAAGCCCTGAGATGGTGCTACCCGGTCGTCGTTGATGACGAGCAAATCGGAGTAGCCGAGTTGCTTGGGGTCATAGTAGCTTGCGAACGAAAAGGTATGGCGTGAGCTGAGCCATCCGTGTTCTGCGCGGCCTCGTTCACTGGCCGCTCTTACTTGAATCATCGTGTACTCCTTGAGCGATGGTGGTACGAAGTGATCCGAAGTTTACGTGAACGCTTCGCGCGAACAAGCAGGTACGCTGATATTCACAGTCGCAATTTTGTTGACGCAACCAGGGCGTGACGGCTCGGCGCCGCAAACTCAATGAAAAGTTGCGTGGTGCTTGCCAAATGGCCTTTCGTCAACTAAAACGCGACAGAAAGTAACGCGAGACGCAATTGACTCCCGACGGTGTTCGCGTAAGCTTCCTGGGTATCGCTCGCTGTCTTCGGCATGCATGCGGGACCTTACCGATGAAGCGTGAAGGCGCGGGTATCGGCGAACCTGCTGCAGCAAGTCCTCGGCGGTAGAACCGACGTCATAGGTTTTAACTCTGTCGAGTCATGAGCATCAACAACGCGATGCTGGCGGTGCGAACGGTGCGCTTCTGCGCACTCGCAGCGCTACGCACGGCATTGCAGTGCGCCGGACAGCGGTGCTAATCGACCTTTTAGGTCGCCTTGTAAACCTGGAGAACCCAAATGACCAAAATTCTGGTGCTGTATTACTCGTCCTACGGACACATCGAAACGATGGCGAACGCTATCGCTGAAGGCGTGAAATCAGTCGCTGGCGCGACCGTGACGCTCAAGCGCGTGCCCGAGACGATTCCCGCCGAGCAGGCGAAGGCGACCGGCATCAAGCTGAACCAGTCTGCACCCGTTGCGACGGTCGATGAACTCGCGGACTACGACGCCATTATCTTCGGTACGCCGACCCGCTTCGGTAACATGGCCGCGCAAATGCGCAACTTCCTGGACCAAACCGGCGCCCTGTGGATGAAGGGCGCGCTGGTCGGCAAGATTGGCAGCGTGTTCGTTTCCACCGGCACGCAGCATGGCGGCCAGGAGACTACGATTTCGTCGTTCCACACCACGCTCTTCCACCACGGCATGGTTGTCGTCGGTGTGCCGTACGCATGTGCTGGCCTCACGAAGATGGACGAAATCACCGGCGGCACGCCTTACGGTGCGACGACGCTCGCCGGCGCAGACGGCAGCCGTCAACCCAGCGCGAACGAACTGGACATCGCACGCTATCAAGGTAAGCACGTCACCGAGCTGGCGGCCAAGCTCGTGTCCCGATAGACGTAGAATTGATCGGCGGCGGACGGATGGATTCCGCGAGCACGCTTCATCTGTCCTTTGGCGATCATATGCATGACTTCGATGCCGCCCGGCAGAATCCGGGCGCAGCGAAAAGACTTGAACCCCAGCATGGGTCGCGTGCGCCGATTGATCGCCGGATGGTCCTGCTCGGCGAGGTCGTTGAGATGTTTGGACTCGCGGATCCGGATCGGCCGACGAAAGAATCTGCTGCAGCCGCCTCAAGGTTCGTTGCTCCAGGACGAATACACAATCACGCGGAACGGTATTTTTCTTTTCGGCATTTATCTTCAAACTTGATTCCATCAACTGAGACATCGTCCCGCTACGTTTTGCCAGGACATGCAGGTTGATGCCGCACATTACGGCAGTTGCTTAGCCCTCCGAACACGCGCAACGATCGATTCGATCACATCATCCTGGCTGGCCGCATGAGCGGCGACCCACACCCTTGAATCAGTGAAGGTGTCACAACGAAGGCGCTGTCTACAAAGACTTCGTCAGCCTTGCGACGGGCACCAAACGGCGAGGGAAACGGAGTAACGAAAATGCTAACCGAGAAGTTGGAATTCCCGGGACCTAACGGCCAGAAACTATCAGGACGCCTCGATAGTCCGGATACGCCCCCGCGCGCCTACGCACTGTTCGCACATTGCTTCACATGCGGAAAAGACATCGTGGCTGCACACCGGATTGCGCAGGCACTTACGGTGCACGGCATAGCCGTCCTTCGGTTCGACTTCACAGGAATCGGTGCAAGCGAAGGTGAGTTTTCCGAGACTAACTTTTCCTCAAACTGCCTCGACCTCATCGCCGCAGCAAACTATTTGCGTACCAGCCACTGTGCTCCAACCCTTATGATCGGGCATAGCCTGGGAGGCGCGGCAGTTCTCGCTTCGGCGTCAAGCATCCCTGAAATTCGCGCGGTCGTAACCATTGCAGCGCCTAGCGACCCGGCGCATGTGACAGGCCAATTTGGCGAGCACCTCTCGCAAATCGATGCGTTCGGTGAAGCACAGATCCGTGTTGCTGGTCGAGTCTTCAAAATAAAACGGCAATTCATCACCGATGTGCACAAACAGCGCCTGGCAGACCGCGTTGCGCAGCTGAAACTGCCTCTAATGGTCATGCACGCACCCGGAGATACAACAGTCGGAATCGAGAATGCCAACGCCATCTTTAAAGCTGCAAAGCACCCCAAGAGCTTTCTCTCTCTGGACAAGGCGGATCATCTGGTCACACAAAAAGAAGACGCGCTTTATATAGCAAATATCATTGCGGCATGGAGCGAGCGCTATCTGGCGGCGAGCTAAAACGTTGCATGTCAAGTGGTATACGGAGGGGTTGTGTCGCAGTAGGAGAGGGACGGTAGAATTCCGGCGATACAACTTTGGGCTTCTGAAGCGGCCGGCCTTTGGGTCATTCAGCTGTCTTGATCACACGGCAGGGCGCGGTTCGACTCCGCGCCCTGCAACCATGTGTCTCTCCAACTTGCCGCGTGCAGGCCACGAGACGGCTGCGCTGGCTTAACTGCGACGCAGTGCATGCGGGCGGCCGATGGCCAGAAAATGCACGAACGCGATGACCGGGAACACGGTGGCAGTGCTCGCTACCAGCGTCCAGCCGCCATGCTCGTACAGGACACTGGCGACCGCGGAGCCGATTGCGCCGCCGGAGAAAATGCTTGTCATGTACAGTGCGTTAAGGCGATTGCGACTTGCCGCTGGCAGGGCATAGATTTCGCGCTGCCCAACGACCATGTTCATCTGTACGGCGAAGTCGAGCACGATACCGGTGACAACGAGCCCGTAGACGCCCCAGGCAGGGTGCACGAGCGCGGGTGCAAAGGACAGGGCGCCAGCTATGAGCGCGATAAAGGTTGCCTGGGTCGAATGGCCAGCGTCAGCGAGGCGGCCCGCCACTGGCGCGGACGTGGCGCCGATGGCGCCGACCAGGGCAAACAGCCCGATAGCGGATTGCGACAATCCATAGTGGCGTGTCAGTTCGATCGGCACTGCCGTCCAGAACAGGCTGAACGACGCGAACATCAACGCCTGATAGACCGAGCGGTGACGCAGCACTGGCGTCGTACGGACGAGATGCAGCAACGAGCCGATGAGTTCGAAGTACGTGGCGCGATGACTGGGCTGATGCTGCGGAATCGTCAGCGCGAGGACCGCGGTGACGAGGGTCATTAGTACAGCGGCGGCTGCGAATACGAAGCGCCAGCCGAAGTAACCGGCCACCACGCTCGAGAGCGGCCGCGACAGCAGAATGCCGAGCAGGAGTCCACCCATGATTGTGCCGACCACACGTCCGCGAGAGTGGTCTGGCGCGAGATGCGCGGCGAGAGGAATCAGGATCTGGACTGCGACCGAGCTGAAACCGATCAGCAACGACATGGCGAGTAACCCGCCCGACGAGTGCATGACGGATGCCCCCGCAAGACTTGCGATCGACACGATGGCAGTGGCGATCATCAGCTTGCGGTTCTCGAGCAGGTCGCCGAGCGGCACAATGAAGAACAGGCCCAGCGCATAGCCGATCTGCGTGAGCGAAACGATGAGGCTCGCTGTTCCGGCGGACATGCGGAGTGCCGGGGCAATCAACTCGGTGATGGGTTGTGCGTAGTAGAGGTTGGCGGCGATCGTTGCGCAACTGAAGGCAAACAGGGCGATTAGCCCCTGTGTGAGCTGGGCGGAGTGCTGGCGTCCGGTGAGCGGGCGCGAGGGAGTAGACATGTTGGTTCCTTGAGCAATGAGATCACTTCAGACCTGAAGGTCTGGTCCAGTGTGCGGGACCCAGGCAAGACCACTTCCGTGACCCCGACTCCGGCGACGCGAGGTGCTGCCATCCGACGTCGACTGTCCAAAGCTTAAGCATTCACCGCGCCGCGCAGAATACGGCTACTGTGCAATCGTCCATTGCGCGCGGCGCAAAGCTGGACGAATCGGACGCCACCAGGCGCGTTCGACCTATGCGTGCCAGGAATGAACGTTATGCCGCAAGGCGGTCTTCTGCGGCATTGGCGCCTCGCGTAGCATCTGCTCATTATCAATTTCACCCAGTGGAGCAGACGATGAGCACCTTCAATTCGTACACCATCGAAACAGCCCCGGCCGCCTCAAAAGCGGGCCTGGAAGACGCAAAAAAGACTTTCGGTTTCGTGCCGAACCTGCAGTCCCACATGGCCGAGTCTCCGGAGCTTCTGGCGGGCTACTCGGCATTGTGGGACCTCTTTGCAAAAAGCACGCTGACGCCACACGAACAGCAGGTCGTCTATCTGACCTCGAACTTCGAGAACAACTGCCATTACTGCATGGCCGGTCATTCCGCTCTCGCGAAGATGATCAAGATGGACGCCGGCGTCATCGCGGCGCTGCGCGAAGGCAAGCCTTTGCCTGACGCGAAGCTTGAAGCGCTGCACCGTTTCGCGACGATCGTCGTTCGCGAACGCGGGTTCGCTTCGGACGCCGATGTCGACGCGTTCCTCGCCGCCGGATATACGCGGCAAAACGTGCTCGAAGTTATCCTCGGCGTGGCAACGAAGGTCATGAGCAACTACACGAATCACATCGTTCATACCCAATACGATCCGTTCATGAAAGGCAACGAATGGACGAAGCCGGTCGACGCGGGCGCGGCGGCCTGATCTGCGTGAACGAAAACGGGGAATGGTCGGTATCGGCCGTTCCCCGCACCCCATCAGCCGGGAGCGTCTCTCCCAGGCGAGCCGCTCTTGCGAAGGTGCGTCGCTTCTTTGACTGGACGTGTCGAGGCACTTAAGGCGGACTTCCAGCGGGAGATATCTGGCACGGCTGCAACAATCGGAGGAAACGATGAAGATCAGCGCGATGCATGCGAGTTTTGGCGCGCGGGTCGAAGAGGTCGATCTGGTCTCGTTGACGCAAAGGGATACCGATCTCTTGCACACGGCACTTCTCGAGCATGGCTTGCTGGCCATACGGAATCAGAAGCTCTCGCCCGCCGATCAGGTCAGGATGTCAGAGATCTTTGGAACCCTTGAGACGTTCCCCCCCGGTGAAGGCCAGTTGGCCGATTCTCCTCAAATTTTCCGCGTGGCTAGCCGTCCTTCCAATGGCCACACAAACGTTGGCCGCTACTGGCATTCCGACGGCTCGTTTCGCGCACAGGCGACGCCCATTTCGATCTGGTATCTGGTTGCACGGCCGGCCGATGGCGGCGAGACGCTATTTACAGATCTGCGGGAAGCCTACAGGACCCTTCCAGACGACCGGAAGGCCTCGATCGATGGCCTCATCACGCTCCATAGAAATGGAGTAGAACACCCGCTCGTCATCCGTCATGCCGCCACCCGCGACCCGTCGCTGTACTTCAATGTCGGCCTTACTCACGGCATCGTTGGCTATACGAACGAAGAGTTCATGGCATTGCGGCACCATCTGAACGAGCACCTTTCTCGCGCAGGCGCTTCTTACGTGCATCATTGGCTCGAAGGCGATGTCGTCATCGCTGACAACTTCAGGGTTGCCCATCGTGCTACGCCGATCTCCATGGATCAGCATCGTATTCTCGATCGAACGACGATACGGGCTGACGGTGTGTTCTGGAGAGACGGCTATTCGCGTGCCGACGCGTCAGAGCGGTGATAGATCGAGTCGACGAGTCGACGGGAGATTCGTGAAGGCCGCGCCACCACCGTGTTCGCGGCCTCTCAGGCGCTCTGCGGATACGCGTATTCAGCCATTTTCAACGGTTCAGGCGGCAGGCTGCGTGTCGAGCTGGGCGCCGTTGCAACCGCGCTTGCCGTTTTCCCTATTCCGTGCCGGAATTCTAATTATCGCTCAGTAGCCTCTACTGCCTGGCGGCGTTTGCAGCCACTATGTCTTCACCCAATACTCTTTTGAGGATGAAATCATGAGCAAGCTTTTCAGCCATACGAAAGTCGGACATTTCCATCTGCAACACCGTGTCGTGCTCGCGCCGCTCACGAGAATGCGAACTGCGCCGGGCAACGTCCCGGGTGATCTCATGGTCGAGTACTACACGCAACGTGCGACGGACGGCGGGCTGCTCATTAGCGACGCAACGGCCGTAGCCCAGCTCGGCATTGCTTACGTTGAGGCGCCCGGAATTTATACTGAGGAACACGTCAAGGGCTGGAAGCGGGTGATCGACGCCGTCCATGCCAAGGGTGCTCGCATATTCCTGCAAATGTGGCATGCAGGACGTCAGGCGCATCCGGCCAATACCGACGGCGTCACGCCCGTTGCGCCGTCCGCTTTGCGTTCGCTTGAGCACGCTGCGATTCGCGATGAGAACGGCCAGATTGCCGAGGCGGAACTGCCCGTTCCCCGCGCGCTCGAAACGAATGAGATTCCAGGCATTGTCGAGCAATTCCGTCGCAGTGCCGAGCTTGCGAAGCAGGCCGGATTTGACGGCGTTGAGCTTCACGCGGCGAACGGTTACCTGTTTGAACAGTTTCTGCTCGATGGGACGAACCACCGAGACGACGTGTACGGCGGTCCGATCGAAAATCGCGCTCGTTTCCTCTTCGATACGCTCGACGCGGTCGTTTCCGTCTGGGGTCCGGGCCGCGTGGCCGTCCGTCTTTCGCCGAGCGGTACGTACGGCACGATGTCCGATAGCAACCCGCATGCGACGTTCGGTTACGTGGCAGAGCGGCTGAATCAGTATGATCTCGCCTACCTGCATGTGATTGAGCCTCGCATTCGGGGCATCGTGGAGAAGGAGACGAGCGATTCCGACGTTACGTCGAAGGACATTCGCCGGATCTACAAAGGCACGATCATCGCTGCAGGTGGCTTCACGCGTGAGAATGCCGAGCAGATTATTGTCGACGGCCACGCGGATCTTGTTGCATTCGGCCGGATGTTCATCTCCAATCCCGATCTGCCGGAACGGCTGCGTAGCGGTGCGCCGCTCAATCAATACGACCGCACAACGTTTTACGGTGGTGACGCCCGCGGCTATACCGACTACGAGTCGCTGTCTGAAGATGTCGCGGCCTGATTGAATTCGTAGGGACGCGAGCTGGGCGGCGGGGTTGTCGACTCCGTCGCCCCGATCTGAAGGTCGAGCTGTTTATGGCCAGGACTGGCGAATTCAATCCGCGAGGAGTGGAAAGAAGACGATGGCCTGGCCATTGAGCCGTGGCATATGCACCACGGAATCAAGGAAGCGTCCGTCGCCAAAGTCGAATGCCATGACGTTGTCGCGCGCAACGCAATACAAATGTCCGTCGGGACCGAACCGTAAGCCTCGAGGTTGAT
The DNA here is from genome assembly GCF_001634365.1 of Paraburkholderia phytofirmans OLGA172. Classification (NCBI taxonomy): domain Bacteria; kingdom Pseudomonadati; phylum Pseudomonadota; class Betaproteobacteria; order Burkholderiales; family Burkholderiaceae; genus Paraburkholderia; species Paraburkholderia phytofirmans. The sequence goes on along the minus strand of NZ_CP014579.1, from coordinate 1,823,099 downwards.
GGAAGCCGACTCCTGGTGGAGGGGCAAATACACGCACCAGGTTGCCGCTCGAGCGGTCATATTCACGAATGCTCGTCACGGCGTCGGGCGCGCGAAACGGAAACTCGCTGGAGACGATGATGTTTCCGTTGGGCGCGATCGCGAGATCTAATGGACTCAGTGCATCGTCGCTGATGAATCGGGACGCTAGCGGCGTGCCGTCTGCGTCGAATACTGCAATGCTGTTTTCCCCTTCGCCCCCCGGGCCGATGCCCGAGGCCAGATAGAGGGTTCCGTCTTCGGCCGACGCGAAACCGCGGGGAAACGGCACAACCCCCGCAGGCAGGACGTTTTGCGGCGCGCCGGCAAGATCGGCGTCAAACGCGACGATGGTCCGTGCGCTGCGCATTCCGACCAGGTATGTGCCGTCGGGTGCAAGGTTGCCGCCTCCCGCATTGAGCCCCGGAATCTCTCCTGTGTCCCGTACCACATTTCCAGCGGCGTCCAGTGCGAGGATTCGATCGCTGCCGCTATTTACATAGAGAAGCCGTCGATTCGCGCTCACGCTCAGGCCGCGGGGATCCGTGATGCGGGGATCCGCGCTGAACGTACCGCGTGCTGTTCCGTCGAGGGAAAAAGAAAGAAGCGAACCATATCCGTCGCCGTTGGCGCCGGACGCACTGGTGACGAGGATTTGCATTTTGGAATCCTGTGAAGATAGTCTGTTGTGGTTCGCAGCAGTCTATCTACGTCGGGCGCGCGGCACCACGCGCCTCGCGGCATAGTAGTTATCCCCTGCGGGAATAGCGTTTGCGACCCGGTCTGGCCGATGCTGACCGCAAGCCGTCTCGCAGCCTATCGATCATCCACGCACGAAATGCCGTCTTCAGCGAAGCGAGAGTCTGCGGCCACGCGTTGAGAGACCGAACGGCAACCGCATCGGGGATCGAATGCGCGAGGGTATCACTGCACATTTCCGGGGGCGTCAGGGCTGCCGGCTTGCGGGTGATCGCCCGTGTCTACGGGATCTGTGCGGAAGTCCAGGATATCTGCGAGGAAGTTGAGGAATGCGCGTGTTTTGGCGTTGACCATGCGGCCGCTCGGGAACACGGCCCAAAGCTCGATGGGAGGCAGGCGCCAGTCGTTGAGCACCGAGCAGACTTCGCCGCTTTTCAGTTCCGGGGAAAACATCCATTCGGATACCACCGCTAACCCGAGATCGGCGAGAACCGCCGCCCGGATTCCTTCAGCCGCCGTAGTGGCAACGCGTCCGGATACGACGACGGCAACTTCCGAGCTTTCGCGTCGAAAGGTCCACGTGCCGCCGCCACCTCGCTGGTTATATACGATTGCCTGATGGGACGACAGGTCCGCCGGGGAAACGGGGATTCCGGCGCGGTTGAAGTAGGCAGGCGTGCCTACCACAAGACGTGGGACTTCACCGATCTTGCGTGCGGTCATGCTCGAGTCCTCGAGTCGTCCCATGCGCAATGCGATGTCGATGCCTTCTTCAAGCAGATCGACATTGCGATCGTCGAGAACCATGTCGATGTTGAGATCAGGATGTGCTTCGAGAAACCGTCCGATGGCAGGCACGATGTGTAGCCGGGCAAACGTAACGGCGGCGCACACGCGCAGGCGTCCCGTGAGGTTGGTGCCAGTTCCGCGGGCTGCGAGCTCCGCTTCTTCTGCCTCTTCGATCGCGCGTTTTGCCCGCCCGTAAAATGCCTGACCCGCCTCGGTTGGCATTAAGCCGCGCGTCGAGCGCAGCAACAGGCGCACCGAGAGTCGTTCTTCGAGCAGTGCGATGGTCTTGGATACGGCTGGCTGCCCTACATTCAATAGTCGCGCAGCAGCCGAAAATGAACCCGACTCCACCACGCATACAAAGGTTTCCATCGCTGTTAACCGGTCCACTGCATCCTCCTGGCTGGGCGAATAGTGAAGCACCCGTGGTTTAACGTCAAATCAGGTAGCTTACCGCTCAGCGCTGAGAAACCGGTGGATTTGTGCCACAACGGCCGCACCTTCACCTACCGCTGCGGCGACCCGTTTGACCGAGCCGGCGCGAGCGTCACCGATCGCGAATACGCCATCGACGCTGGTTTGCAGCGGAAGCGATCGGATGCCCCCTTCGCCGATATCGGTTCCAGTCAGGACAAACCCCTTGCGGTCTAGCGAAACGCCGCATGAACGCAGCCAGTCCGTATTGGGATCCGCACCAGTAAACAGGAAAAGGTGACCCGACTGAATCGTTGCTTCGGTATCCCGGATGCGGCAGCGATAGCGAACCTGTTCGAGTCGCTCGCTGCCTTCGAGAGCGATAATTTCCACGCGTGGATGAAGTGTCACGTTTGGCAACGACGTGACGCGTTCGATCAGGTAGCGCGACATGCTCTGGTCGAGGTTGGCGGCGCGGATGAACAGATGGACATGCGCGGCGTGCGAGGCGAGAAATACCGCAGCCTGGCCGGCCGAATTGCCGCCGCCAACCAGCAGTACCGGCTCATTGCGGCACAATCTCGCCTCGATTGGCGACGCCCAGTAATAGACCCCACGACCTTCGAATCGATCGAGTCCCTCGAAAGGTGGCCGTCGGTACTCAGCGCCGCTGGCGATGACGACGGAGCGCGTCATGATGCGACGGTTGTCGGCGAGTTCGACGGAGAGGGGATGCCTGCTGCAATGCAGCGTTTTGACTTCACACGGAATCCCGATATGAGCCCCGAACTTCTGGGCCTGGTGGAAGGCGCGCCCGGCCAACGCCTGGCCGGAAATGCCGGTGGGAAAGCCCAGATAGTTTTCTATGCGTGAACTGGCGCCGGCCTGGCCACCTGGCGCCCGGCAATCCAGGGCGGCCACGGAAAGGCCTTCGGATGCCGCATATACGGCCGCTGCAAGCCCGGCGGGACCGGCGCCGACAATGACCAGATCGTAGACATGCGCAGGGTCGAACTCAGGCAGCAACCCGAGGCACGAGGCCAGTTGCAGTTCATCGGGATTGCGCAGCAACGCGCCGTTGGGACATATCACCAGAGGAAAATCGTCGAGCTTCGGAGCGAGCCGTTCGATCAGCGCGACGGCTTCCGCATCCTGCTGGGCATCGAGTGCGACATGCGGATGGCCGTTTCGTCGCAAGAAATTGCTCAGCGACACGAGGCGAGGATTGTCACTTGCGCCAACGAGGACGGGCCCGTCGCCGCGTTCGATGGCGGCGACGCGCCGTAGGATCAGGGCGCGGGTGAGCCGTTCGCCGAGTTCAGCCTCGGCCACCATCAATGCCCGCAGACCTTCCGCAGGAAGCACGAGCGCTTCGACATCCTCGATCGCACGTGCCTCGACCAGGGCGGGCTTGCCGGACAACTGGCCGATGTCGGAGCTGAATTCACCGCGCTGCATGTTCGCGCGCACCATGCGCTCGCGCCCCAGGCCATCGCGGCCGACGACGCGCACCGTTCCCGACAGGAACACGAACATGCCGGGACTCACGCTTCCTACGCGGTACAGATAGTCGCCTGCGGCACAGTGACGTAGCGTTCCGAAGCGCCGCATTCTGTCGATTTCTGCGTCCGTTAGCGTGGGATACAGTTGATAGTACCGAGGGTTTTCCCGTGCGCTGGGATTCTCGTTTATCAGGTCACCCGAGAATCCGCTCGAATCGACAGCATCATTGCGAGGCGATGCACCGCTGGTCAAATCGGAGTCGCTATTCATGGTGGTCCTCGTCGCGGCGGATACTGGCCAACCAGAGGGTGTTATCTTACTAGATCTGCGCGGTGCGACCGGTTTCGTCCAGCCAGTGAGCGATGTTTTTGACGGTGTCGCCGTAGAACGTTCGGTACAACTCCTTAGACACATAGCCGATATGTGGCGTGGCGAGTACATTGGAAAGTTCGCGTAACGGGTGTGGCTTTTCAAGCGGCTCGACGTCGTATACGTCCAGGCCTGCGCCGGCAATCCGGTTTGTCCTGAGTGCTTCGAGGAGCGCGGCACCGTCGACTATCGGACCTCGGGAGGTGTTGATCAGCCGGCTCGTCGGCTTCATCTTCGCTAACTCTGCGGCGCCGACGAGATGATGAGTGCGAGGACTGAGGCGGACGTGAATGGACAGGACATCGGACGTCGAAAACAACTCGTCTTTCGTGACGTACTCAACGCCGTGTTCCGCGGCGACCGCTGGTGTGAGATTCTGGCTCCATGCAACGACCTTCATGCCGAATGCCCGGCCGATCAGGCCGACCGCCGATCCGACTCGCCCCAGGCCCAACAGGCCAAGTGTCTTGCCTGCCAGTTCCTCGCCTACTGAGAGCTGCCATCCACCGTTACGCAGGGACTGATTTTCCTGCGGAACGTTTCGTGCCATCGATAGAATCAGCGCCCACGTAAACTCGATTGTCGGGTTGGACGAGTAGCCCGTGTGGAGAACGGCGATGCCCAGAGCAGCGGCAGCGTCCTCGTCGATCGCTGCATTCGCGAGGCCGGTTGAAGCAATGAGCTTGAGGTTCGGTAGTTTTTCGAGGATCGCGCGCGGTAACGGCGTGCGCTCGCGCATCACACATACGACGTCGAATGGCTTCAACCGATTGATTATGGCGTCGGTATCGGCGACGTGATCATTGAACACAGTGATGCTTGCGCGTCCATCCAGCGGTGACCAGTCCGCGAGGCTAAGCGATACGTTTTGATAGTCGTCGAGTATGGCTACCTTGACGTGGGAATTCGTGTTCATGTTGCTCCCTCCTGTTTTGCCTGCAAGATTGAAACGGGGCGGTGCTGTCGGGCAGGAGGCAGTCTACTTTGCTTTTGCAGAAGCGCTCCTGCCCAGCTTGCTCCGAAAGTGCTTGACGCGCTATACATGCAAGCAGAACCTGGCACCGGGAACGGTTACGCCGCAGGCACCAGCGCGCTCACCCGTGCAACGGCCTTCTCCACGGCTGGGCGCGCTGCAACGGCGTCATACCATCTTCGTACGTTGGGGAACGCCTGCAATTCGATGTCCGCAAACTGCCGTCTCCACAACCAACCGAAGTGAGAGACGTCGGCGATCGTGAATTCATCTCCCGCCGCGAACTCAGAACGCGCCAAAACACCATCAAACACCTTCATTACGCGTTGTGCTTCCGCGCTGAAGCGAGCGACCGCCGCCGGTACGGGCTCGGGCGCCTGCTTGAGAAAATAGCCTAACTGGCCAAACGCTGGACCAATTCCGGAGATTTGGAACGAAAGCTGCTCAAACACCCGGGCGCGAGTGCTGCCCTTGGCCGGGAGCAGCTTTCCCGACTTCTCCGCAAGATAGATCAGGATGGCGGTCGACTCGGTCAAGACGAAGCGATCTCCATCGGGACCGTCAGGGTCAACGAGTACTGGAACCTTGCCGTTTGCGTTGAGCGACAGGAAGCTCGCTTCCTTCTGCTCGCCTTTGCGGACGTTGACGGGTTTCAGCTCGTATGCGATGCCCATCTCTTCCAGGGCAACCGGAACCCGGACGCTGTTGGGGGTAGAAAATGCATAGACTTCGATCATGATTGTTTGGCAAGGTCAGAGTAACTGATCGTCAGATCATGCTTGCAACGCTCGGAGGGAGGTAGAGTTCGCGGACGCATAACTGAAATTCCAAAGGGGAATAGGGCGTCGCGGCGGCATCGAGCGCTGTATGCCTGGCGGGAATGAATGTTATGTACTCGCGGCGTCTTCCGCTGGCGTGACGCCGCGCGCATCATCGGCTTGTCAATAGCCTGAACGTAGTGTCCGATGCACTGCACTTCTTTGGAGATTTCGAGCATGACCAGCGCAACCGCAAGAACGCCTGATGAGCAGGCGATTCCCTATCAGCTGCCGCAACCGGCAGACATGTCACGCGACCTCGTGCATCCGGGGATCCTCGACAAATGGCTGGAGGACGATAACCTGTGGGTACCCATGACCGGGACTGTGTCTTTCAAACCACTGCTTCTCAGCGCAAGCCAAGGTTATTACGTCAATCTCCTCCGGGTTCGGCAGTCTGGTGTGCTTTCGCGTCACCGCCACACTGGGCCTGTCCACGCAATCGTTCTGAGGGGGCGATGGTACTACCTGGAGCATGACTGGGTCGCGGAGCAGGGCGGGTATGCGCACGAGCCGGCAGGCGAAACCCATACGCTGTACGTGCCTGAGGACGTCGAAGAGATGATCACGTGGTTCCACGTCACAGGTGGCTACACTTACGTCGATCCGCAAGGTGTAGCGGTGGGATATGAAGACGTATTCACGAAGATCGAAGCGGCTCGTAAACATTACGAAGAAATTGGCCTGGGCGCTGACTACGTCAAGCAGTTTATTCGCTAGGACAATTCATTGACGTGCGAGCCATCGGGGCTTCCGGGGCACGGACGAAGACGTATCGAAGGCAGGTCGGTGCCCAGATGCAGCGAGTCGCCTGGGCGCCGCCGACAACCGAGGAAAATCACCATGGAACGACGTACCGTCGACGTAGCTGGCGTACCGGTTAGCTACCTTACTGCAGGGGACCAGACTGGGCCTGTTTTATTGCTACTGCACGGCACTTATTGGAGCCGGGTATGGCAGCCGGTGCTCGACGGTCTGGCGGGCGCCGGTCTACGCCCCATCGCTGTGGATTTCCCTGGATTTGGCCGTTCCGGCGGCGAGCTGACTATTGCCAGTGCCTCGATCCCCGCCTTGGCGGGTTGGCTGCCGCAGTTTCTCGCAGCACTGCATATCGACGGGTCTGTGGGTCTCGCAGGGCACGATATTGGCGGCGGCATCGCACAGCAGGTCCTGGTGGATGGGAAAATTGCGATCAGCAAATTCGCACTCGTCAACGCAGTCATGTTCGATTCGTGGCCCGTGCCTGGCGTTGCCCGGTTCCGCGATCCGGCGGTCGCCGCTGCAACGACTACGGAGGACGTCCTCGCCGCTCGTCGCAAGTCCGTGCTCACGGCATTGGCCCGCCCGGCAACGGAAAGCGAAGTAGAGGAGTATCTCGAGCCGTGGACCGATCCGCGCGTAGCACGGTCCTGGGTGGCCCTTGCCGGCGCGGCGGACAGTCGTTATACGATGGATCTGTTGCCGAGCCTTCGTGCGTCGCAGACGCCGAAGCTGCTCGTCTGGGGCGAAGACGACAGCTTCCAGCTTGTCGAGTACGCGGAGAAGTTCGCCAGGGAGATTCCGAATACGCAACTCGTCCGCATTCCGAAAGCTGGACACATTCCAATGGAAAATGACGCGGCCACAGTAGCTCGTGTGCTGGCCGGGTTCTTCGCCTGATGCGGCGCGGCCGGCAAGGACGGAGATCGCTTGCCGGCTGTTTCGCTCTTTGGCTCATTCGATTGACAAACAGGGGTAGCCGCGTGGCAAGCGGAAGCCGCTCGTGCGGCATTGGCGGAGTCAGAGCCTCATGAAGTCAGTGCCTCCTGGATAGGCGCGGAAAAATAGCCGCCGCATGGCTGTGGCGCCGCTACCGAAGCATTCGCCTGTCCGAGCGCTTCCTGCACGAAGCTGATGAAAGCACGCGTCTTTCTACTGGCCATCCGGCCCGCGGGAATGACCGCCCATAGCTCACATGGGGGGAGGCGCCAGTCCGTTAGTACGGTCCTGACCTGACCACTCTTCAATTCGGGCAAAAACAGCCACTCTGGCGCGACCGCTATACCCATACCTGCAAGAACTGCTTCGCGTACCGCTTCAAGTGCACTCACCGACAGCCGGCCATTCAGGGAAACGGACGACTCGGTATCGTTTCGTCTAAACGTCCAGACGCGTCCACCACCTTGCTGGCTATAGTTGATGAATTGATGGCAGCTCAATTCGCCAGGCGTACAGGGGATGCCGGCGTGCTCGAAATAGGCTGGGGAACCGACGACATACCGAAGTGCCTCGCCGAGCTTGCGTGCCGGCATATTTGAAGTGTCGCGCGTTCCCGTTCGCAAGCCGACGTCGACGCCCTCCTCAAGCAGGTCGACATTGCGATCGTCCAGAAGAATATCAAGTGCAAGATCCGGGTACGTGTCGAGAAATCCGTTGAGCGCGGGCATGAGGTGCAATCGCGTAAACGTAACGTCTGCGCTCACACGTACTCGCCCGGATAAGCGTGTGCTGGCCCCTCGCGCCACATACTCAGCTTGCTCCACTTCCAGCATCACGCGCTTCGCCCGTTCGTAGAATGCCTCACCCGCGTCGGTCGGGGTCAAGCCGCGCGTCGATCGAAGCAGTAGCCGGACTGCAAGACGTTCTTCCAATGTCGCGATGGCTTTCGATACAGCGGGCTGACTCACGCCGAGCGAACGTGCAGCGGTCGAGAAGGAACCGGTTTCGATTACGCGCACGAAGGTTGCCAGTGCCGTCAATTGATCCACTATCTTTTCTCCTTGATTCTGGCAAACAGCGTGGCACGAGGCAGGTTGTGGTGCTTCCCAGTCGCGGTCTGTTGTCGCGTCGGAACTTCCGGAAGTCGGACATTCGCATGCCTCGGATGTCCGGCATGGAAATGCGCGGGCGTCTCCTCGAACAGCATATCGACCTGAATTATGGTCGCCCTGGAGCGCCAGTGATACGGAAATATTACAATGGAATCCGAACGATTTTGCAGGTGAATTCTATTCTCTTTCTGGTTGTGAGGCGCAATTTGCGTTTCAGAGTGTCTTTTCGTGATACGACTCTATGCGCAGCGCCTCCGCTTTACGAACGAGATCCGCGACCGACCTTGCCATCATTTTCTTCATCAGCTGACCGCGATAGACTTTCACCGTGATCTCGCTGAGATGCATTTCAGCGGCGATCTGCTTGTTCATCAAACCGGCAGTGACAAGAGCCATGACCTGCTGTTCGCGTCCCGTCAACGATGTATAGGAAGCGCGCAACGCCGCGACCGATTCCTCCGCTGCGAGGCGCTTGCTGTCGCGCGCCAACGCCTGCGTGACGGCGTCCAGCATGTCCTGATCCCGAAAGGGTTTTGGAAAGAAATCAAGCGCTCCCGCTTTCATTGCTTTCACGCACATCGCCATGTCGCCGTAACCGGTCATGAAGAGGATGGGCATGCGCAAGCCGCGTGAGAGCATTTCCTGCTGAAACGAGAGCCCATTCTCGCCTCGCAGCCTGATGTCGAGAATCAGGCAGCTCGGGATGTTGGACTTCTTGAACTCGAGAAATGCCTGTGGTGAAGCGAATGTCTCGACCCGCAATCCGATCGAGCGTAGCAGAGTGCTTAACGAAAACCGCATCGATTCATCGTCGTCGATCACGTATACGATCGTGGTGTTCGTCGCGCCGCCGCCTCGTTCAGCGAAGATGGGAGTCATCAAGAAGCCTCTTGAACCGATTGAGCAACGCATTGGGAGGAGGAGCGTCCGGCGATGTGTTTTCGATTGCTGGGTCCGGCCGGATACGCCCTGTACGTACCACCTTCTGAATGAAGAGAATTATAGTGAGTCCCATCACGGAGAATTATAGTGAGTCCCATCGCGCTGGCAGGCATGGCGGGTCGCTTCGTCCAGACGTGCATCGGCGTCCGCAGTCGCTCAACGCGCAAACCTGCAGATGCGCTCTCCCGCGGGCCTTGAACGGGGCAGGGCAATACGGTTCGGGATGCGCGGCACGGCCATTCGTGGCGGATAGCCTGCCCTGAAGAATGTCTGTTGCGGCGCTTGCGCATGAGATTGTTGATCAGGAGTCAGCACAGTAATGTGCCGCAGCATAAGAGCTATTCAGATCCACGACCTTCGTGAAACTCCGGTAACACATGTGCTGCGATCTCTTCGAGCACGTCACGCACCGGACGTTCGGAGCTGAGGTTCAGACTGACGTGATGCGTACCGGCCGCGCGCATGTCCTGTAGCGAGCGCACTAGCGCATGTCGGCCGGTCGAATAGCCAAGCGGAAGCGCTGTGGCCGGTGTCTCGGCATGCGCACTCAATTCGAGCTGCATCGCCACGCCGAAGGCTCGGAATGCAGGAGTATGGAGCCGATTGACAGCGGCTAGCCACATCGAATGGCGAGACCGCTGCACATCCGGGTCACGATGGTAGGTCATCCAGCCGATCGCGTTGCGAGCGATCCAGTCAACGCTTTGTCCGCCGGAGCCCACAGCGAGCATGGGAATTTCGCGGGTACCGCGAGGCAATAGCGTGAATTCCGCGGCATCAGGCGGCGCATGGTCGGGAATCACGCGAGCAGACGACCCGACGGCTGCGGCGACAATTTCCCAATGGCGTCGAAACAACTCGCGACGCTCGCCGGAATCCTTGCCGAACGCCGCGTATTCGTGCGGACGGTCTCCCGAGCCCAGGCCCAGGATGAACCGGCCACCCGAGAGTGCGCTGACGGATAGGGCGCCTTTCGCTACATGTAACGGGTGGCGCAGCGGTAGCACGATAGCGCCGCTTGCGAAGGCGATGCGCTGGGTTCGGGATGCCAGCGCGCCAAGAAAGACCCACGGGTCGAGATGTCCGACGGGATCGGGATAGTCGGCGCTGTTGAGCGGAACGTCCCGGATCCACAACGCGCGAAATCCGAGCGTATCAGCAAGTTCGGCGAGCTTCAGCTGCTCGTGAAAGTCCGCAACGATTTCGCCTCGACGTAACAAGGGCAGCGTCAGTCCAATCGACAACCTGTGTTCCGAGAAAACAGGGTTCTCGATGCTGCCGGAATAAGGGGTTGAATAGTTCATCACGCATTGTTCTTCGATGGCTTTCCAACAAGCGGACTCTAACGGCCCATGACGGGTGCCGTGTCTTCGGCGATTGCTTCGACTATCGACGCGGTATCGGGTTGCGCGTGGGAGAGCTTCATCATGCGCGGCTGGAGCAGCAGCGCGACGAGGCCACTCCAGCCGGTCTGATGCGAAGCGCCGACGCCGCGGCCATTGTCGCCGTGAAAGTACTCATGGAAGAGCATGAGATCCTGCGAGCGCGGGTCGGCTTGCAGCATCGGATAGGCGGCCATCACGGGCCGCACGCCGTGCGCATCTTTGAGAAAGAGGGCAGTGACGCGCCGCGCCAGTTTGTCGGCAATCTCGCTCAGCGAGAGCAGGTTGCCCGAACCGGTTGGATATTCGATGCGAAACTCGTCGCCATAGTAGCGATGAAACTCATACAGCGATTCGATCAGCAGGTAATTGACCGGCATCCAGACCGGGCCGCGCCAGTTCGAATTGCCGCCGAACACACGTGAGTCGGATTCGCCAGGCAAGTAGTTGACATGGAAGCTCGCACCGTCGTGGTCGAAGACGTACGGCGTGTCACGATGCACACGGGACAGCGCCCGCACACCATACTCAGACAGAAATTCGGTTTCATCGAGCGCGCGGCGCAACAGCGCGGTCATCCGGTACCCGCGCAACAGCGAGAGCAGCGTAGTGTTGCCTTTGCCGGGTTCGGTCCAGCGCGACACCAGCTTGGCCAGATTCGGCCGATGATCGAGAAACCATGCCAGGCGTTCACGCAAGCCGGGCAGATGACCGTACACGCGATCTTCGAGCACGTGTACGGCGAACAGCGGAATCAGCCCGACGATCGAGCGAATCCGCATCGGCACCTGGGTTCCATCTGGAAGGTGTAGCAAGTCGTAGAAGAATTCGTCGTGTGCGTCCCATAACCCTGTACCGCAGCCGTCGCTGCAATTGATCGCTTCCGCGATATAGAGAAAATGCTCGAAGAACTTCACGGCGATTTCAACGTACGAGTCATTTTTCATCGCCAGTTCGAGGCCAATCTGCATCAGATCGAGTGCGTACGAGGCCATCCATGCAGTGCCGTCGGCCTGATCGATGCGGCCGCCAGTCGGCAGCGATGAAGACCGGTCGAAGATGCCGATGTTGTCGAGCCCAAGGAAGCCGCCCTGAAAAATGTTGCGGTCATCGGCATCCTTGCGGTTGACCCACCACGAGAAATTGAGCAGCAGCTTGTGGAACATCATTTCAAGGAACCCGAGGTCGCCAACGCTTGTCACTTCGCGGTCGAGTTCGTACACACGCCATGTTGCCCATGCGTGAACCGGCGGATTCGCGTCGCTGAACGCCCACTCGTAGGCGGGCAATTGCCCGTTCGGGTGCATGTAGCGGTCCTTCACGAGCAGCAGCAATTGTTTCTTGGCGAAGTCGGGATCGATCACCGCGAACGCGACCGCATGAAAGGCAAGGTCCCACGAGGCGTACCACGGGTACTCCCACTTGTCGGGCATCGACACGATGTCGCCGTTGCACATGTGCCGCCAGTCGGCGTTACGGCCGTGTCTGCGTGCTTTCGGCGGATTGGGCTGACCGGGGTCCCCGTCGTGCCAGCGCGTCACGTCGAACTGGTAGTACTGCTTCGACCACAGCATCCCGGCGAGCGCCTGACGCTGCACGAGACGCATATCGGCGTCGGCGATGTCGTGCTGAAGTACCGCATAGAATTCGTCAGCCTCCGCTTGCCGGCGCGCGAACAGCGCTTTCATATCGAGCGGCACAGTCTCTGGAGCCGCAGCCGGAGACGATTCTGGACGCCAGCGCAGATAGAGCACCGAGCTCTCATGAGGGGCGAGCTGGAGATACACATGCGCAGCGGCGCGGGTGCCCTTGTCGCGCCGGATTGCCTGCTCGTCGCGAGCAATGAGGAAGTCATTGAAACCGTCCTTGAAGGGTCCCGTTCCTTCGAGGCCGAAAATGCGCCGCACGTTGGTTTCATTTTCGCAGAATAGCCATTCGACCGGCTGTTGCGCCGACGCCGTCACGATGATCGTTTCGAGCGCGGGATTGCGGGCGACGACGCGCACGCCTTCTTCCGTGCCGGGCTCCAGCGTCAGCGACGGCTTGCCCGGCTTGCCCGACCATTGCCACCTGTTGCGCGCCCAGAATTGCGGCAAGACATGAAGCGCCGCCCGCTGATCGGCGCGGTTTTCGACGGTGACGCGCATCACGATATCGTCGGGTGTGTGCTTCGCATACTCGACGACGATGTCGAAGTAGCGGTTGTCGTCGAACACGCCCGTATCGAGGATTTCATACTCCGGCTGATCGGCGCCGCGCCGCCGGTTTTCGTCGATCAGATCCTGGTACGGATACGCCTCGTGAGGATATTTGTAGAGCATCTTCATGTACGAATGAGTCGGCGTGCCGTCGAGATAGAAGTAAAGCTCCTTCACGTCCTCGCCGTGATTGCCTTGCTCATTCGTTAGCCCAAAGAGCCGTTCCTTGATGATCGGGTCATGCCCATTCCAGAGCGCGAGCGACACGCACCAGTCAAGCGGATCGTTGCCGAATCCAGCGATGCCGTCTTCACCCCAACGGTACATGCGGCTGCGCGCGTGATCGTGCGGAAAGTAATCCCATGCGGTGCCGTATTCGCTGTAGTCTTCGCGAACGGTGCCCCATTGACGCTCGCTCAGATAAGGCCCCCAGCGGCGCCATCGGTCGAGTTCGTGACCGTGGAGGCGGGACCCTTCCTTCGATTGGAGCTGATTGATTGCGCGTCGTGGTCGCATGGAACCTCCCGACCTCAAATCGATCATCCAGGGCGGTCGATGCGAGAGAAAAACACTCGCGCTCTTTCGAAGCCGGGCACGTCGGGAAGACCTGCTTCGCTGCGCGTGGCAATGAGGCTTCGAGGAACAGCCGGACAGTCATTATAGGCTCCGTCCAAGGACTCGACGCCGATCGCGAGCGCCTTGCCTCACCTTTTGTATGATGATTATGGCGTCGCCGAATCCGAAGTGAATCCAGGGAACGCGTAAATTGCGGGTCCCGTTGCTTCGACGCATCGGGAACGCGCCCGACGTGATGTTTATTGACTATTGGTCACGGCAGAAATGAATATTGTTGGCGATTGTTCGGCGGTGTATGTTGTCGATAAAATGAGCCAATATTCAATGGTTCTGCGAACCAGGGAGACGCTTCGATGAACCTACCCGACGAGGTGCCCCGTCGAGCGTTGCGCGCGCCCGCAGTAGGAGGAACGAGTGGATCTTTCCGCTGTTGAGGCTTTCGTGCGGGTTGCGGAGACGAAGAGCTTTACGGAGGCCGGCCGGGTGCTGGGGCTGACCGGTTCGGGCGTGAGCCGGGCCATCAGCCGTCTGGAAGGTCAGACGGGCGTCATGCTGCTGAACCGGACGACGCGAAACGTCGGGCTGACTGCGGAAGGCGCGACATTCTATGAACGGTGCCGCGACATTCTCGCCGACTTGAAGCTGGCGGAGACCGAGCTACTGGACGCTGCGAGCGTACCGTCGGGACGGTTGAGGATCACGGCGCCCATTGGGTATGCCCGTTCCGTGCTGGTGCCGATGCTGCCGAAGTTTCACCGGCTTCATGCCAATATCGTCGTGGAGACGAGCCTGTCGGACGCCGTCGTCGACCTGATTGACGACGGTTTCGATCTGGCTATCCGAATTGGCGAGCTTGTCCCGCCGAAACTGACGTCAAGCAGAATTGGTATCGCAAGATGGGTGGCGTGCGCGAGCCGGGAATACCTGGACGAACACGGGTCTCCCGCGTCGCCCGACGATCTTGCGCTTCATGACTGCGTGGCGTATCAGTCGGCCGAGTCGCGGCGGCACCATGACTGGCAGTTCTGGTACGGAAGCAGAAGCTGGACCATCAGGATAGGGGGCATGGCACGGCAGGTGATCGACCATTGCGACGTGATTGTCGATGCGGCGCTGGCGGGAGCGGGCATCGTCTACCTGCACGATTACGTTGTCGAACCGTATCTGCGCAATGGCACCCTCGTCAGGGTTCTGGAAGATTTCTCGACGCCCGAGCGTTCGATTCATCTGCTATATCCAGCGGCGCGTGCGTTGGCGCCGAAGGTCCGGGCATTCATCGAATACTCGCTGAACGAACTCGGGATTGCCGACGACTCGGATCAGCTCGACGTCGCGTGATGCGACGCGGCCGCCGCGACGGCGGTCACGTTCCAGGCTTGAACACATCGGCGGACTGGATAACTCGCGGACGGTCTGGAGTCCTGGCTGTGTCAGACTTGCGCTAATCCGCCGTCCACGAATAGCTCTATGCCTGCCACGTAGCTACTGTCTTCCGAAGCCAGGAAGAGTACGGCAGCCGCCAATTCCTCAGGGCGCCCCACGCGGCCCAGAGGTGTCACCGAGGCGAACTTGGCACGCAATGCATCCGCCTCGGCCGGAGTGGTTACCTGGCTTTCGATGATGGGTGTGTCGATTGCCCCCGGACTAATGGCATTGACTCGAATACCTCTTCCCTTTAGCTCGACCGTCCAGGTTCTGGCCAGGGAGCGGACCGCTGCCTTGGCTGCGCTGTAGGTATCGTGTGCCTCAAGCCCCAATACACCGGCGATCGAACTGGTGAGAATAACGCTACTGCCTTCGCGCAACAGGGGAAGTGCTTTCTGCACGGTAAAAATCAAACCTCGCACGTTGACATCGAACGTCCTGTCGTAGTGTTCCGGCGTAATCTGTTCGAGTGTCTTGTGTTCGATCGATCCAGAATTGGCGAACAGAACGTCAATCTGTCCACGCTGTTCCCGAACGATTGAATACAGGCGGTCGAGGTCCTCGAGTTTGGTGACGTCCGCCTTTACGGCAGTGACGTTCTTGCCTATCTGAGCGGCCGCCTGATCGAGTTCTGCCTGACGTCGGCCGACGATGAAGACGTGCGCGCCTTCGTCGACGAATCGTTTGGCCGTTGCCAGGCCGATGCCGCTGTTTCCGCCAGTAATCACTGCAGTCTTGTTAAGCAATCTACTCATGATGGTTTGCTCCGTGAACGATGAAGCAAAGGATTGCATGGAGTATGGGCTGACGGAAGATATCCCCTCGAAATATCAACGATTCCTGGGCGGAATGGGCTCGATGAAGCAGCACGCTGTGATGAGGCCGATACCGTCGTGCCGGCAATTCTCCGGAGTTCGCCGCGTACGAGATATCTGAAATATCCCCGTCGGGCGACGCCGACAGTCGTCTAAACCAAGGTTATCGACAGCGGGCGGGCTCGGTGAGGTCACTCTCGCCGAGGGCGGGCAGGCTGCACTGAAAGACCGCGCCACGCGCTGCATGGCTGGACGCCCACACCCGTCCTCCGTGGGCTTCGATGATAGAACGGCAGATCGAGAGCCCCATGCCCATGCCATCGGACTTGGTGGTGAAGAAAGGGTCGAACAGGTGGTTGACGTTTTCCGCCTTGATGCCGGGTCCCGAATCCTGTACCGCGACGACCACCCATCCGTCCTCGTCCTGACGCGTTTCGATCAATAGTTCGCGTAACCCGTCGTCGGTTTCATCGATTGCCTGAATGCCGTTTATCACGAGATTCAGGATCACCTGCTGAAGTTCGATCCGATCGGCGGCCAACCGGGGCAACCCGCATGCGAGTTTGACGCGCAACTTAACCCGATGAGTAAGGACCTGATGCTGTACCAGAGATGCAACTTCGGTGACGACCTCGTTGAGGCCGAGGCGCATTTTCTGAGGTGTGTCCCGCTTGGTGAGCGTGCGGATACGCCGGACGATTTCACCCGCGCGCTTGCCGTTGGCCATCATGTTCTGCACGCAGGCCCGCACTTCGTCCGGTTGCGGCGTCGCGTGACCTAGCCAGCGCAAACAGGCCGCACCGCTGGTAACGATAGCTGCCAGAGGCTGGTTGACCTCGTGTGCGATGGATGCGCTCAACTCGCCGAGCGCCATCACGCGACTCATACGCGCGAGTTCAGTCTGTGCCTCGCGTAACTGCTCGTCTGCAAGCGTGGCCGCGGTTATATCCTGGATCGCGCCGACGAACTTGTGGCTGCCCTGTTCGTCGATTACCGCATGGGCGACAACGTGGAGATGTTTGATGGACCCGTCGGGGCTGAGCAACCGATGCTGGAAATCGAAGTCGCGCCCGGTTGTCGCTGCCTGTTCGAACAACTGCTTGACACGCGCGACATCGTCCGGATGGGTGCGTTGCAGCACCATCTCCCGGGATGGCGTGATTTCCGGATCGTAGCCAAAAATCCTGAAGCTCTGGTCGGACCAGAAGAGTTCTCCGTTCGACACGCGCCAGCCAAAGCTGCCTGTGAGGCTCAGTCTCTGTGCTTCGGCGAGGTATTCGGCCTGACTGCGGCGCAGTTCATCTTCGGCCCGCCTGCGTTCCGAAATATCGTTGTTGGTTACGAGCGTAGCGAGCGGCCGCCCGCTTTCGCTTCGTTGCAGCGACCAGCGGCTGGCCACTACAACCTTGGAGCCATCCCGTTTGGTATGGACAAGCTCTCCCTCCCAGCGCCCGGTGCGCGACAACTGTTCGTTGATGTCATCGAGCGCAACTGGAAATATCGTTTGCAGAAGCTGGTGGGCGACTTTGCCGATCGCTTCTTCTCTTTTCCATCCGTAGAGCTCCTCGGCGCCGCGATTCCAATAGCTGATCACGCGAGTCATGTCGGTAACCAGAATCGTGTCGTGCGTAAGATCGAGCAGCCGTGCCTGCTCGCGCTGTGCTTCGCCCAGTCGGCGCGTGTGCCTGACCAGCGCAGTGATAGCGTGGGAGGTAATCAGGAAAGTAGCCAGCGCCAGGAAATCCTGCGTGTGGGCTACCCGGAAGCTGAACAACGGTGCCGTAAAGAAGTAGTTCAGACAACCGGCGCAGAAGATAGAGAAAACGGTGGATGAAACGAAGCTGTCCAGAAAGGACAGCAACACGATCACCATGAGATAGATGAAGCTGGTCGTGGCCATGCCGCATCGAAGCGCGAAGCACGCCCATGTGACGGCTCCCAAGGCGATGCAGCCGGAAATCCACAGCATGACCAGATACCGCAGTCGAGCGAGCCGATCGGCGTTCATGCTTGATCGCGAGGCGCAAGCGGGCGGCAGGTCCTGAATCCGCGCGACTTCCTCTGCGGGTTTCAATAATTCGGTCACGATACATGCATAGAGTCGATCGAAAGGCCGCAGCGCTGAGATCGGTGGCCGCCATCTGAAATAGCGTCTCGCGCATCCGCGATTGGCCTATGGATCGCCCACCTGTTTGGCTAACGCGAGGTTGAGGTAGCGTTCCATGACCTCGGCGTCGATCGGCTTTTCGAGGAATGCCAGCGCGCCGTTTCTCTCGCTTTTCGCCTGTAGGGCAACCGTTGGGAAGGCCGTAATGAAGATGGTTGGCGGCGCACACCCGAGCTCGAGAAGACGATCATGCATCTCGATGCCAGACATGTTCGGCATTTGTACATCGGAGATCAGGCATGACGTCTCTTCGATGGGGCCGGAGTGTAGAAAAGCTTCCGCCGATGCGAACGCGTGCACCTGCCAGCCGAAAGAGCGAACCAGGCTCGCAGTAGCGACGCGAACAGCCTCGTCATCGTCGACAATGGAAGCTATGTGATCGGCGCACAAGCAATGAACCTCGGTTCTTCCAATACATCGGGCGTGAAAATACAGTCTTGCATGCGCGAGGCTGCCTCTAACGTAGAGTAGCTCACGCGAGGCGGGGCAGGGCAGGAATTATACTGATGTATAGCCCTACACTGCGGGTGTCAGGAATATCAGTTATTCCAACTGGGCAGATTGTGTGACGTACCTTGACGGAAGACTATGAAGCCTCCCAGGGTCCACGCGGATCCTGTCCGCGCGATAGGCAATCGACGCTCAACCGCCGTCCGCCACACGGCAGGCATGATCGAGCAAGCCTTCCGCCGTGCCGCTGCCATTGTCGACATCCAGGGCGCTATTCACGACGAGCCAGCCGTCCTTCTGCGCCGATGGCCCCGCGCCGGTCACGAGGATGGTTTGCATGGCCATCGCCTCGCTGTCCCGGTCGTCGCGCGCGACGATGCGAAACGGATTGTTCGCCTGAGCGAGCGAGGTGACGCGCATGATCCGGTAGCGCTGGCCGTCGAGCGTATCCCAATGCCACTCGCCTGGCGTGTCCTTCGCGTGACGCGCGAGTGCGTCGCTCACGTTGCCGTGCATGCAATCGATATGGATATGCAACTGGTTTTGCGAGCGGCGGTACTGCGAGTTGATCTCGAGGCCGAGTTGATTGTCGGGCAAGGTCCGCTTGACGGACTCCTCGACGTAAAGCCGCGACGCCCACGCGTCGTCCCAGTAGTTCTGTGCATTCGGCGCCAGCACGAATGGGCTTTCTATGCCGGTGACGCGGTCGGTTGGAATCAGCAGATGCTGCGAACGGCCAACAATGTCCTTCAGGATTACATAGCGTTTGTCGAGGTCGACGAGCGTGCACTGGCCCGGCGTGCCGGTGGCCTGTTGCGACGGCACGCAGCGCTGATCGACAATTTTCCAGAGCGCGTTCGAATCGACTGCGGCAAGGTGCGTGCAGGCGTTGGCAATCATGGCGAGCGCCACTGCGGCGAAGGTTCGCAGCAGCGTTTGCCGCAGGCGGGACGGTTTTGGCACGGTTATCGGCATGCGGATCGGGGTTTTTTTAACGGAGGTTTCAGCAAGATATTCAATGGCCCCCTTAGCGGCCACTTCGGCGCCATCTTCAAAGCGCTCAGAGCATCGGCGCCGGCAGCACGCCGAGCAATTGCTCGAAGGCGACGCCGATCGCCAGCAAGCGCCGGTCCTCGCCGAGCGGCCCATCCAGTTCCAGGCCGACCGGCAGGCCGCCGGCGCTCATCCCGGCCGCCAGCGACAAGCCCGGAATGCCGGACGTGCTGGCCGGGTCGGTATTGCGCAGGAACGCGTCCATCGTATCGATCGGCGCGGCGCCATCGATCGAGACTGTCGACGAACCGTTCAGGTCGTCGATCGGCACCGCGGCGAGGCGCGTGGTCGGGAACAGCAGCGCGTCGAGCCGCTCATCGGCAAAAGTCGCCGCGACATACTGCTGCAAGCGCGGCCGCCATTGCAGCAGGGCGGCGTCGTAATGGGCGCCGAGCACGTCGGCGAGCACGCTGTCGTAAATCGCGCGCACGTCCGGGCTCGCGATGCGGGCCGCCATTTCAGCCACGGTCTTGACCGGCGCGTCGTTGGCGACGAGCCAGGCGAGTACGTCCTCGCGCGGCTCATGGATCGCGATCGGACCGCCTACCCGGCTGTTCAAGGTTTCCAGTTCGCCCATCGCGACAGGCACGAAGGTGACGCCCGCTGCTTCGAGCCGGCGCAAGGCGGCGCGCGCGACTTCTTCCACCTGCCTTTCGAGTCCTTCCCAGAGCGGCGCGGGCAAGCCAATGCGCAAGCCGTTCAAGGTGATGGCGGGCAACGGTCCTGCTCCGGTGATCACGGCGTCGAGCAACGCGATATCGGCGACTGTGCGCGCCATCGGCCCCACCGTGTCGCGCGTATGGCTGATCGGCACGACGGCATTCGGGTCGTGATAGCGCCGCTCGGCGGCGCCGTTCCCGACTGACGGACGAAACCCCGCGATGCCCGTCAACGCGGCCGGAATACGGGTGGAGCCGCCGGTGTCGGTGCCGAGGCCAGCGGGCGCGATGCGCGCGGCGATCGCGGCGGCGGTGCCGCCCGACGAGCCGCCGGGGATCAGGGTGGGGTCGTACGGATTGCGCACCGGCCCGGCGTGCGTGGCGAAGTTCGTGCTGGTGATGCCGAACGCGAGTTCGTGCATGTTGGCTTTGCCGAGCACGATCGCGCCGGCATCGAGAAGCCGTTGTACCGACGGTGCGTTCGCCTTCGGCACGAAGCCCTCCAGAGCGGGCGTGCCCGCCGAGGTCTGCATGCCGGCCGTGTTGATGTTGTCCTTCACGACGATGGGCAAACCGGCGAGCGCCAATTGCGCTTTTGCTTCGGGCGGCAACGCGTCGATGCGCCGCGCGGCGGCCAGCGCGCCGTCGAGGTCGAGCGAGGTGAGCGCATTGAGGCTCGAGAGCGACGCCGCGCGCGCCAGCAGCGTGGCCATATAGTCGGCGGCTTTGAGGCGCCCGGACTGGATCGCAGCGACCGCTTCCGTTGCGGTTAGGGCCAACTGTTCATCGACGGTCCATGTCATTGCAGGCGTCTCCTTGAACTGAAGTGTCGCCTATTCTGGCACAGCCGTTTAATAACCGACGCCAAATGGCGCAAAGTGATCTGCGTTTGCCGCAGTGCCAGGTCGCGCGTGCGCAGGGCGATTGGCTTTTGGACTCTGCGCGCCTGACTGACGTGATCGCTGCGATGGAGTCCGTGGGCGTTATCGGGTGGGGCGGCGCGGGTTATTGGTGGCTGTCGATCCACATGCGTCCCCAGCGGAACGCATAGGCGAGCGCGTGTTCTTCGTCGAAGAAGTAATCGAGCGCGTCGAACGAGTAGGCTTGAGCCTCGCTTGCGGTGGTTTTCTCGATGGTCAGGTTGGCGGCGAACAAGCCGTTGGGCAGCCGTTGTGCAGCTGGTGCGACTTCGTAGCCCTTGTAGCGGATATGTGAATTCATGATCGTGGCATTGAGTATGCCCGCGTGTATTGCCAAGGAGCCGGCGCGCGGGACGCAACCCTGTGCGTCGGGCAACCGGTGAGTGAGCGGGCAGGATCAAGCGTAAGCCGCGCCGCGCAGCGGGTGAACCAATCTTTCGTCGTAAGCAAATCAGCGAGGTTCGGGAACGGTCTTCAGAAGGCCGGATCGGGCTACGGTCGCAGTGCTCAGACACACTATCCGGCGTGGCGGGCGAGTGGTCTGTTATGTGGCGCACGGTTTCGAACGAGGGCGGCGGCCGGGTCGAGAAAACCAGCCGGCAAACAGGATTCGTGGAGGATTCGTGGAGCGCAAGCGGCGCTCCACGATGTCATACGCTTCGCGGTTTAAACCGCGTGCAGCAAGCGGGCGGGTTCCGCTTCCCTGACTGCATGACTGAGCGGCGCGGCCGTCGGCGTGCGATGCGCGTTGAACGCCAGGGCGAATTGCGCGGCCTGCTGGCCGACCGTGGCGAGCTGATCGACAACTTTGGCGTCGGAACAGGTGCCGACGGTGTCGAAGCGCGTTTCCAGCGTGTTGATTCCGGCGCCGAACGGCGTGGGCCAGCCGCGCAACGCGTGGACGATCGAGCGCAGCGAGGTCAGCACCGAGCCGGCAGCCTGCCAGCCATAAGCGGTGACGATGCAACCGACCGCGCGGCCATCCAGATACGGCCGCTCATCGGCGCGCAACTCTTCGAGCGTGTCCAGCGCGTTCTTGACGAGACCCGAGACGCCGCCGTGATAGCCGGGCGTCGCGATGATCAACGCGTCCGCATGGCGCACGGCCTCGATCAGTTCCAGCTGTTCGTCGGTGCGTTGAGGGTTTTCCGGGGCGTCCCCCAAGAGGACGTCCTTCGGTGCGTAGTGGGGCAGGCTATGCAGGAAGGTGCCGCCGAACAGGCGGGTGTTCGCGCCCGCGGCCTGCGCACCACGCAGCGCAAAGCCGAGCGCGCGCTCGGTCGACGACGCCGCGCGTGTCGTGCCGCCGATGCCGATGACGAGTGGCCGGCGCTGATGATCGAAAC
Source organism: Paraburkholderia phytofirmans OLGA172 (assembly GCF_001634365.1). Taxonomy (NCBI): domain Bacteria; kingdom Pseudomonadati; phylum Pseudomonadota; class Betaproteobacteria; order Burkholderiales; family Burkholderiaceae; genus Paraburkholderia; species Paraburkholderia phytofirmans. The sequence goes on along the minus strand of NZ_CP014579.1, from coordinate 1,800,773 downwards.
TGGTCAACGAAATGCTCCTTCGGTAGCGGCTCACGGGACGCTGGCGCGGGGCTGCGCGAGAGACAAACCGGGGCGAACCGGACTTTGAAATGTCATCTTAATGACCGCCGCGACCCGGGCGAAGCGACTTTTTGTTCTAACGATATAACCGCGCGGGTTTTGGGCGGCTCAGCAGCCTGTCCGCCAGCGGCGAGGCTTTTTTTCGTCTGGCCTTTCAGTGGCGTAAGCGCGTGCCACTTCACGATAGAGCCGTTTTTCGCATGCTACGATGGTCCGCGAAGCGATTCCCGACGAGGTCGAGCAAGCAATGGCAACCCTATATGACACGCTCGGTGTGCATGCGCACGCCACAGACGAAGAAATCAAGCGGGCCTACCGCAAGGCCGCGATGAAATGGCATCCGGATCGCAACAGCGGCGCCGAAGAAGTTGCGCGCGCCACTTTCCAGGAAATCAAGGACGCGTATGCGATCCTCTCCGACGCCGCGCAGCGCAAGGTGTATGACACGGTTTATTCCGAGCAGATGCGCGGCTGGGAAGCGCAGCATGCCCGCCAGCAAAAAGCGCAAGCTGAACGCGAGGCGGTGGCGCGCGCGGCGGACGAAGCGGCCTATGCCGAGATGGTGTCGCTCGCCATGCGTTTCGCCGACGACGGCCACAATCGCGATGTGCTGTTTGGCGTGCTGCTAGGACGTCGATGCGAGGCGCGGCGGGCCGCGCAGATCGCCGACAGTGTGTCGGCCTTGCAGGCGGCGCGGCGCGAGGCGGAGAAGGCCGTTGCCGCCGCCGAGGCGGCAGCCGCGGCAGACGTCCCTGACGTTTCAGCCGAGGCGGGGGCGGCTGCCGTGGACGATAATGCCGCCAATCGTGGCGCGCCGGCTAACCACGGCAACCCAGGCAAGCGCGAAGAAAGCGCAAACGATGCCCACCCGGCCGGCGTACTGGGCGGACTCTGGTTTCAGTTCCTGAACGGTTTGCGGTTTTGAACAGATGATTTTGGCCGCTAGACCAGAGACGTAGACCGAATTGATATAGAGAGCGGCCTTCAGCGATTAGGTATCCCCCTCTAAAATTAAAGTCACGTTCGTGACATGTGTCGTTCGATTGCGAAAAAGCCCCATTTCGCTTGACCTCCATGTTGCAGATTCCGAGAGGCACGACGGCCATGGTTACTTTTATTTTTGTCGTTGCAATGGCGGCATTTGTCCCATACGTCGCGACGCCCGGCATTGTGAACGGCGTCAAGGCGGTCAGTACGCAGCCTGCGGCGATGCTGTTCGAAACCCCACCGGCGGCGTCTGGCGGCGCAAACGACGCGGCGAATCGGATCGTGTCCGAGCGGCGCGACAGCGAGGCTTCCGGCTGAGCAGACGCCGTTGCCGCGATGGTCGCCTGGCCGGCGCGCGTGACTGACGGCATATTGAAAGGCGAGAATTTGCGCTGCTACGCTTCGTCGCAAATGCGACGCCCGATGTCCGAGTCTTGACCGACCTGGTAAAAATTCTCGTGGCGCAACAAATAAAGACATCGTAGTGTCACGGGGGCGCAAGACTGGGCCGGCAGAATGTCACTGAGAGCTAAAAAAACACGGGTACGGGGTGAGCGTGACCAGAAAAAAATACAAGGTGCTGTTTCTCTGTCGCGAGAATTCAGCACGCAGCATCATCGCCGAGGCTTTACTGCGCGAACTGGCGGGACACCGGTTCGACGCATTCAGCGCCGGGCCGGAGCCGGCCGCGCGGGTTCATCCCAGTGCGGTCGCGCAATTGCGGCCGGGCATATCGGACCTCGGCGTGCTCAGCCCGAAAAGCTGGCTGGAATTCACCGGCGAATGGGCGCCGCGGATGGACCTCGTCATCGCCATGGACGAATGCGTCGCCGGGCATCATGCGCCGCTCTTTCCCGGAACGCCTGCGTTGTGCAACTGGATCTTTGCCGATCCGCTTACCGACGGAATGCCCGAGCCGGAGCGCGTCCGCGTGTTTGAAAAGGTATTCTGGCAAATCGTCCGGCAGGTCAGCACGTTTATCGAATTGCCGCAGTATGCCGCGGCGTCGCCGGCGCAAGCCGGCGACGCATCGCGCGCGTCAATGAGCGGCCCAACGAGCCCCGTCATACAGTGCGGTTGCGGCATGTGAACGGCTCTCCGCGTGTCGACTGGTTGAGCGACGCCTGACGCGCACTGCGGGGCGCGATTCAAGGCGCGGTTTTCGGCGGATTCATAGCGTCATCGGACGGCATCCCGTGCCTGCCGGTGCTGCCCGTTACTTCGGCATGAGCACCTTGTCGACCACCATGATGACACCGTTGCTCTGGTAGACGTCGTAGGTGGAGATGTCTGCGGTGTGGCCCGCTGCGTCGGCGACGACGATATTGCGTGGTCCGTTTTCCGTGAAGGTGAGCATCTCGCCGTTGACCGTCCTGATCGACGCTTTGCCGCCGCCTGCCTTGATCGCCGTGTCCAGCTTCCTGAAGTCGTAACGGCCGGTGAGCACGTGATAGGTGAGAATGCTGGTGAGCATCGCCTTGTTTTCAGGCTTGACGAGCGTGTCGACCGTACCGGCCGGCAATGCCGCAAACGCTTCATTGGTCGGCGCGAAGACGGTGAACGGCCCCGGACTCTTGAGCGTATCGACGAGACCCGCCGCTTTGACCGCGGCGACTAGCGTGGTGTGATCCGCGGAATTGACCGCGTTGTCGACGATGTCCCTGGTGGGGTACATCGCCTGTCCGCCAACCGTAACGGTTTCGCCTGCAGCGAATACGCAGGAGGTGGCAATCGACAAAGCAGCAGCGGCAAAAACCAATTTTCCTTTCATGACCGGTCTCCCGAAGACGCAACGCCCGATTGCGCTGCTCTGACGGGATATACGGCGGGCCCAGGTGTCTGGATGCAAACCGTTGGCGCACAACTTCTCTTCGCCAGCGGACATGGCGCGAACACGCCCGCGTCGACGAGCGTGTCGAACCTGCTGTTGCCATCAGGGCGGTGCGGGGTGATGCCTTTGCGCTAGCGGTCTAACAGTCCGACGGCTTACCGGTTGTTCTGGCGCGCAAGCGGACTTCCCGCGAACGGGTCGTTTAGCCAGTCCACCTGTTTCCTCGGCTGCGGGGCGGGCGCCGGCGTGGCCGACAATTCGAAGTGGTCGATTGATTGACCTGCGCTAATTGCCTGTTTAAGCCATTGGGGCATTTCACCCTGGCCGTCCCAGCTATCTCCCGTTGCGCTGCGGTAGCGCTCGGCTTTTTGCCCCTTCGGTTCGGCCGCCAGCGCGGCGGCGAGGTCTTCTGGTTTGATACCAAACTCTTCCATGCGATGGCGGAGATACGCAATCATGCTATCTCGCTTCCTTTCGTCCATAAGATATTCGTCCTTCTAAAGCGTCCGGCGTTCTGTCAGTTACAGATTGCAAGGAGAAGCCGCGTAGGCATTGAGCCCATGTGAATGGGGCCCGCCAGCGGTAAAGTTATTGATCGAAGGAAATCCCAGCGGCAGCGTCAAAACGGTGCCTCATAAATTGCGTTACAGCATATGCCCGGTGAGGCCGCTTATAAGGCCGGCCGCGCCAATCAGTGAATATTCAAGCGCTCCGCCGCGCGACAGGTACGGCTGGGTAAGCCTACGGCCGCTATGGAAAAAACGGTGATGACGATGTACTGATTGCGAATCGCCTGTCTCACGCCCGCGCCCCGTCTCTCGCCGGTGCCTCGCGCTGGGCTGATTTTGTGCGTTATTCCAGCATCATAGCGCACTGTTCGGATAATGCACGCGCCAGCATGGCTGATTTTGTTGCCGCATGTCCCCGATCGGGCGGCAACCGATGCCGCTGGCAGCCTGCACCGCCGGGTTTGAAATCCTGAGTGGCCGACCTATAACGGAACAGCGGAGCAACAATCTGCGTTTCCAGCCTGGTGGCGACCGATTCCGGCAAGCCGCGCGTGCGCGCCCGACATCGGTTTCAGGTCTGGCAACTATTTACTCGTTTAATTCGGTGACTCGCCGCAGCAGTCCCGCATAGGCATTCGCCCGTCCGTCAGTTCGATTTGGCGGCATGACGTTTTTTTGCGGATCAATTCTTTTTAAGGGGATGAAAGCTGCTGCGCCGGATTCGAGGAGTCTGGACATGAAACTACGTTTATTGATGGCGTTGGCAAGCGCCGCTCTCTTTCTTGCGCCGAACACAGCCGGCGCACTGGACAGCCAGCAGGACGAAGCTGCGTCGGGCCGGGTGTTAATGCAGAACGCGAACGAATCTGCGCAAGACATCACCGACATGTCGTTTGGTGAAACCGGGCGGACCATGATGCCGGCCGCTCAACCGGTGCGGAACGTTTCCTATGGCGGCGTGGCCGCAGGCGCGACGGAGGCGGGAGGCCGACAGGAACGGCCGTGCTCGTCCGGGCCGCATTGCAGGATCTATTTTGGCCAATAGCAGGCCGGCAGTTCGGGAGGCGGTGGGGGAGCAGCACACACCGCCTCTAACCCACTCGCGCCACGGCGCCCTGATCGAACTACCCATACGCCCAACCGCAATTTTACTGAGTGGCCTGCGGGCGATTTAATACGATGTCAAGGTGTGCGCCGTTCAGGTTTTCACCCGCTGTTTTTTCCGATCGCAATCATAAGCGGGCCAATACCGCCTGCCTTTTTATTCACGATTTGCTGTCCGTGAATTGATTAGTCCGGTGCAGCTGCTCCAATCCCACCCGTTGTTTAGTTACCCGCAAACCATACTATGTTAATGGAAGATAATCCGCCGGCGAGCACTGCCTCGCCGGACGATAGCGCCGCGTCCTCTGGTGGCGCTCGTATTCGGCGCGCATTTCTCCTCGTACACGTACATCACGCCGTTCCTGCTGCGTAACGCGAATTCCACGATGTCGACGATTACATGCCCGCTGCTCGGCTTCGGCATGATTGGATTCGCACTGGTAGCGATGCCGCTGTCGCAACAATCGCCGATCGGCGTCGCCGTGCTCGCGCTCGTGCTCGTGCTCGTGCTCGTGCTCGTGCTCGTGCTCGTGCTCGCGCTCGCGCTTGCGCTTGCGCTTGTGCTTGTGCTTGTGCTTGCGCTTGCGCTCGTGCGCGCGTGGGGTGTTTCGTTGGGCTAGCGTGGCCGGTGTGCGACTTCGAATCTTAAGCGTGGGTTCCCTCAACGCCAAAATCCATCCTGCAACAGTGTTTTGCGAAGTTGGATAATGTGCCATCGAGGCACTCTCAAACGCGGCTCAAACCCAAGCGGGATGGACTCTTGAACTCCGACACGCCAGTCGCGCAATCATCGCCCGCCATGTGCGTGTCATTGAAGGCCACTGCGACTTGCCACTACGATGCTGCCTTCGCTATTCAACGGAGAAATTGTTGTGACACTCGATGAAATCCGCAAAAATGCCTTCGCAATGCCTGTGCACAACCCGGCCTATCCGCGTCCGCCATTTCGATTCCTCAACCGCGAATACTTCATCATTTCGTACGAGACCGACATCGACGCGCTTCGCGCGGTCGTGCCGGAGCCACTGACGGTCGACAATGGCCTGGTCCATTACGAGTTCATCCGGATGCCAGATTCATCCGGATTCGGCGACTACACAGAGAGTGGCCAAGCCATTTCGGTCCTGGATGAAGCCGGCCGGAAAGCCAGCTATACGCACGCAATGTATCTCGATGACGAAGGTCCGATTGCTGGCGGCCGGGAGATTTGGGGTTTTCCGAAAAAGCTCGCTTCACCCCGTTTATCCGTTGACGGAAAGGATACGTTGCTCGGCACACTCGACTATGGGACGCAACGGATCGCTACGGGCACGATGGGCTACAAGTACCGCGCGCTCGATATCGAATCTGAACGCAAGAAACTCGCGGACACGCCCAATTACCTGTTGAAGGTCATCCCCCATGTCGATGGCTCACCGCGGATTTGCGAACTCGTACGGTTCTACTTGCGCGACGTTTCTGTGCTCGGTGCATGGGAAGGCCCCGCTGCGCTCGATCTGCACGCACATGCGTTGGCGCCGGTCGCTGACCTGCCTGTCAAAAGGGTAGTGTCCGCCAGACACGTCATTGCAAATCTCACCCTCGATATTGGCGAAGTCGCTTATGACTACCTCGCCCCGGCGGAAGCACTGAAGCTCGCCGTGAACCAATAATTCAGCAAGGAAAAACTTATGTCATTGCAAGGAAAAGTCGCGCTCGTGACGGGCGCCGCAAGCGGTATCGGTGAACAATGCGCACGCAAACTGGCTTCGGACGGTGCGGCCGTCGTCATTGCGGACCTGAATCTGGCAAACGCGCAGCAGGTCGCGGACAGTATCGTCGCTGCAGGTGGGAAAGCACTTGCGGTGTCGATGGACGTCACAAGCGAAGAAGCGGTCAACGCAGGTATCGAAGAAGCAGTCGGCAAACTTGGCGGTATCGATGTGTTGGTGTCGAACGCGGGCATTCAGATTGTCAACCCGATTGAAGACTACGCCTATTCCGACTGGAAGAAGATGCTTGCCATTCACCTGGATGGCGCATTTCTGACCACGAAGGCTGCTATCAAGCATATGTACGCATCCGGAAAGGGTGGCTCGATCATCTACATGGGCTCGGTTCATTCACACGAAGCGTCGAAGCTGAAGTCGGCTTACGTCACCGCCAAGCACGGTCTGCTGGGTCTTGCGCGCGTGGTCGCGAAGGAAGGCGGTTCGCGCGGTGTGAGAGCGAATGTTGTATGTCCGGGCTTTGTTCGTACTCCATTGGTCGACAAGCAGATTCCGGAACAGGCGAAGGCGCTCGGTATCTCGGAAGCTCAGGTCGTTAAGGACGTGATGCTGAAGGAAACCGTTGACGGCGAATTTACTACCGTAGAGGACGTTGCCAGAACGGTGGCCTTCCTGGCCGGGTTTGAATCAGCGGCGCTGACGGGGCAGTCGATCGTAGTCAGCCACGGTTGGTTTATGCAATAAGGAGCCGACAATGCGCCACAGTCAACGCAATACATTAAAGCAACCGAATCATCTTGAGCTACCTTCCTACGACGAAATCGGTTTGGTCCTGCAGGGCGGTGGCGCGTTGGGTTCCTATCAGGCCGGCGTCTACGAGGGGCTTGCAGAAGCGGGTGTTGAACCCAGCTGGATTTCGGGCATCTCGATCGGTGCCCTGAACACCGCCATCATCGCCGGCAATGCGCCAGAGGACCGCGTAGAAGCATTGCGCGGCTTCTGGAACACCATCTGTCAACCAGCGGACTTGCTGGGCCACGTTGGCGCTTTGGTCCCGGCAGCGTTTGGGTTTCCGGACGTTGGGCGCAAATGGTCGAGCATGTGGGCTGCTGCTCGCGCTTTGACTGAAGGTCAAAAGGGCTTTTTCGAACCGCGTTTTTCCGTACCCATCGCCGGCGTGGCAAAGAAACAGCCGAACGAGGTGAGCTTTTACGATACGACGGCGTTGCGTGCGACGCTCGTCAAGTACGCCAATTTCGACCGCATCAACGATGGGGACGTTCGCGTCTCGGTCGGCGCGGTCAATGTTCGCACGGGCAATCTGGTGTACTTTGACAACACACAGACTCGTCTTGAGCCGGAGCACTTTATGGCGTCTGGCGCGTTGCCGCCAGGTTTTCCAGCGGTGGAAATCGACGGGGAGTATTACTGGGACGGAGGTCTGGTCTCTAATACGCCGCTTACGGAAATCGTTAAGGAATGCCAGCACAAGGATACGCTGGTCTTTCAGGTTGACCTGTGGAGCGCAGGAGGAACGCTACCTGGCGATTTCCTTGATATCGCCGAGCGGACCAAGGACATTCAATACTCAAGCCGGACCCGCGCCATCACGGCCTTCGTGTCGCAGAGCCAGAAGCATGCTCGCCTGATCAAGGAACTGCTTGAACACATTCCCGAGAAAGTGCGGCGGACCCACCCGCTAGTCCAGCAGGCACAGCAAGTAGCAGACGGCGGTGCGGTCAATGTCGTGCACCTCATCTACAAGAACAAGTTTTTTGAAGGTCACTACAAGGACTACGAGTTCAGCAACGACACCATGGGCGAACATTGGGCGAGCGGGCTCGAGGACATCCGCCGCTCGTTCGGTAATCCCAACTGGTTCGACGTTCCCAGCCATGACCTTGGCTTCGTTACGCACGACGTCCATCGCCATGAGGCTGGCCCAGCTCCAGTGTCCGATACGTCTGAGGTGGTGCCGAAATCGTTGGAGTTAGTCGACGCGATGGCGAACGCGCCCTCAGACGCTCACTAGAATCGACAAATGAGCGTAACGGGTGCCCGCGAACCCGCCATGGGTGTAGCGGGTCCGCATTGTTCATTCTGCAGCAATTGTGATTTCACCCTATTGGCATGGAAAAAAGATAGGCGCCGCTTAAACTGACTGTTGTCAGCGGCGCGCGTCTCACTCGACTCGTGGCGCACGGTGGCGTAGCTGGATCATTTTCGGAATCTGGCAGCCGTCAATCTGCCGAATCCGTTGGTCGTTTCTACGCAGGCCGCTAATCTGAAGGTCGTCTTCTGACCGAGGCTGCAACGAGGTGTCGAAATGTTAAAGGTTATCGAAGGTGCTGTTGTCATGGGTGCGCTGATGCTCTATCTGGCGCCGGCAATGATTGCGGACGCCAGAGAACGCAAAGACGCTTTTGCGGTGACCATGGTGAATATCCTGCTCGGATGGACGGTTATCGGTTGGTTCGCAGCGCTAGTATGGGCGCGGCATCCGGTCAGCGATCGCCGTCTGAAGCACTTCGCGAGGCGGGCACAACGCGCGGTCGCACGAGTCACGATTGATGCAATCGTTGCTCGAGCTGAAAGTCGTGCTGGCTCAGTTCCTGTGCTCAGCCCTCGCTTGGTGCCGGTAGTCGCGCGAATCGCAGCAAGCAGTCGTCACCAACAAAAAGGTTAGCCGTTGTCGCGCACCACGCATGGATGGTTGTCGCGCACCACGCATGAATGGGTGGTTTGGAATTCGGGAGCCGGGCATGTAGCAGGAAGAGTTGAAGAAACCCGGGTATTCGAAGATCAAGCTGGTGAAGATCGCGTACGGCAACGATGACGACCAGAAGTCATCCCAGCGCACCGGGCGCCTCTGCACTGCGCGCCGCCGCGCAAGGCGCGCGGCGTGACGCAGGCAGCAGTCGCTGTACTCTGGTCTGACACTCTGTTTGGTACTCTGTTTGGTACTCTGTTTGGCACTCAATTTGGTACGGGATATGCGTATCCGCCGATCAAGCTGGAAGCCGCTGCGGATACGCGCAGCAGCCTTCGGCGCAAACTTTGAGACCTATACTATGAATCGGTAAATCGACTGTGGGCGTCGCGGGCCCGAACTGCTATCTTGAGTGAGAGCCGTTCGGCAAGCGGGTCAATTGTTGACGGAACGTGTGGTCGCGGTTTTGGCAAGGATAAAGGCGAGCAGTTAATGCGGATGCAGTATACGCAGACAATTCCCTGCTTAGAGGTGCATGATGAACGAAATGACGTGGCTTGTTGTGGCTGACGGAGGTCGCGCGCGTGTTTTCCAGACGCCAGGACTGACGCTCAACTTGCAAGAAAAAGAAAGTCTCATCAACACGGAATATTCCGGCACGATGCTAACGGAAAAGGACCGTGAGAAATTCGCAAAGCGCGTCGCCGAATATCTGGAAGCAGGGCGGCTCCATCAACTCTACAATCGTCTGAGACTCGCTATCGAGCCAAAATTTCTCGGCATGGTCAAAGCGGATCTCAGCGAGGTTACCCGCCGGCTCATATTCGAGCAAATTAGCGAAGATCTGTCGACGCTCAAATCCCGGGAAATTGAAGCGCGCCTACGGCGCCACTGATCAACTGCCTTTGGTGTCACATGGCATTCACGCAGTGAATTCGACCTTGCCACGGTTCATGTCCACGCAGGTCTCAAGCACTGGTTTCGGAGCTGCCGGCTTTCCCGGCATCACGGAACCAGGTTTCCGCATGAGAGCGCTCGGCGACCCAGGAGCGGGGCTGCGGCGTGTTGAACTCATGATCGATGAACCGGCGTGCCCATTCGACCCCGTCTCTCGTCGCTTCTTCTTCGGTTAGCCACTCGGGTTGAACGGTCATAGGACGAATGTCGACGACTGTTCGGGCACCATGACTCACACTCACACTTGCGATCCAGGCGCCGAGCTTGTTGCGCTCGGGGCGCACGGCGATCTCAAACTCGCCGTAAGAAACAGTGCGTGCTGGCATCGTTTTCTCCTTTGTCGCGTTCATGATCCATATTTGCCCGCAATCCGGCGTGCGCGCTTCTCCCAAGCGCCATCATGCCGCAATTCCTGCGCGCCGACACACAGATATCGAGGCGGAAGGGCAAACCGATAGACGTATTTCACCAATATCCAGCATCGGAAAAACCCATGTTCACAGGGTCATGACTTGCTCATAGACTCCGAGTACAAAGGAATCGCGAGGCTCCAGATCATCTGGTGGCGGGAGGTTTCATGGCACACAATGAATTTGCATATCGACGGTTTCTGATCTCCGCAACGATCTCATCTCTGCAAGGCTACCGGGGGATCGCCACAGTCGATGTCACGGCCGCGGACCCGGAGCGCATCGCCGATCTCGGAACGGCACGCTTTCTTCGTGTGGAGCGGTGGGTTGAAAGAAATGAGCCGGCTTTCCTTCAGGTCGTGGTGGACGAGTGCAAGGTCGCTATCGACCATTACGCGGACAACGTTGACGATAGTTGATGCTGCCGCCTCTCGCATGATGCGAGTGGTGAGCCGATACCGAAAGCGCGGCTCGAATCAGTCCCGGAAGCGATCTTCACCGTCGAAGAGCAGAGTCGCCGCGAGGCCGGAAAATGACGGCTTCCGACCCTTCTGTGATGTAGGTAAAGGGCTGATGTGGTCTTGAAGTTTTCCTGGCGGCTCTCACCCTGCGCCCGGAATCAGATTTGCTGGCATAAACGCCTTGGGCAGAAGCCGCCAATGCCTATCATCGGAAAAACCAATATTCCCTTATTCATGCGCGACTCATAGAATCCAAGGGCGGATTCGGGGTTTCGCTATGCTAATCATACTTGTGCTGCTGTGCGCCGACGCATACTCCGCGCACGATGAGCCATCCCTATCGAAATTCTTCGGTCATTGCCTGGAGTATTCGCAATCACATCAATGCATTCGATAACCTTTTGAAATAGCCGGATGCTTTAACCGAAAAGGTGACTCTACGATGCCAGCCCTCTGCGAAATCTGTAATGCTCGCCCCGCTGTTGCCCGTGTGACCGTGGTGCAAAACGGCGAGCGGAAATCCATGTCGATCTGCGACTACGACTACCGTCAATTGATGCGGCACCAAAGCATGCTCAACCCGTTCGATTCACTGCTGGGGGGCGGTGGCCTGTCGCGCTTCTTCGGCGGCCTGGAGGATGGATCGGAGCACGAAGACGACGACGCTGGATTCGCCGCTGAGGTGCCGCGCGAATCGGTCGATGCAACCGACGCTTTCAGTGAACAGACACTCGAATTGCTGCAGCGTGCCGCGGAGAAGGCACACGAGCTTCGCCGCAACGAACTCGACACCGAGCATCTGCTCTACGTACTCGCGGACACCGACGTGTGTGCCGCGCTCCTGAAGGAGCTCAAGCTCTCGCCGCAAGACATTAAGGGATATATCGATCAGCATGCGCAAACGGGAACAGGAGACCCCGACGCGCCGATCGAGAAGATGACCGTCTCGCCGCGTTTGAAAAAGGCGTTCCAATATGCGTTCCAGGCGTCGCGCGATCTGGGCCACTCCTACGTCGGCCCGGAGCATCTGCTCATCGGGCTTGCGGCCGTGCCGGACAGTATCGCGGGCACGCTGCTGAAGAAATACGGCGTGACGCCGGAGGCGTTGCGGCAGAAGGTCGTGAAAGTCATGGGCAAGGGCGCGGAGGACGGCCGCGTCGACACGCCAACCGGCACACCCACGCTTGACAAGTTTGGGCGCGATCTCACAGCCATGGCGCGTCAGGGCCAGCTCGACCCCGTGCTCGGCCGTGCGCAGGAAATCGAGAGCACGATCGAGGTGCTCGCACGGCGCAAGAAGAACAATCCCGTGCTGATCGGCGAGCCGGGTGTCGGCAAGACGGCAATCGTCGAAGGTCTGGCGCAGCGCATCATCAACGGCGACGTGCCAGAAGTGCTACGCGGCAAGCGGCTCGTCGAGGTCAACATCAACTCGATGGTGGCGGGCGCGAAATACCGCGGCGAATTCGAGGAGCGTGCGAAGCAGCTGATCGATGAGGTGACGGCGAAGCGGGACGAACTGATACTGTTCATCGACGAACTGCACACGATCGTGGGTGCGGGGCAAGGTGGGGGAGAAGGGGGCCTCGACATCGCGAATGTGCTCAAGCCCGCGCTGGCACGCGGCGAGCTCAGTCTGATCGGCGCCACGACACTCAACGAATATCAGAAGTACATCGAAAAAGATGCTGCGCTCGAGCGGCGCTTCCAACCGGTATTGGTGCCGGAACCTACCGTGGAGCAGACCATCGTCATCCTGCGTGGCCTTCGCGACAAGCTCGAGGCGCACCACCAGGTAACCTTTGCGGACGATGCGTTCGTTGCCGCAGCCGAGCTTTCCGATCGCTACATTACGCAGCGCTTTTTGCCCGATAAAGCCATCGACCTGATTGACCAGGCGGCGGCACGCGTGCGCATCGGCGCAACCTCGCGTCCGGCGGCCATCCAGGAGCTCGAAGCCGAGACCGCCCAGCTCAAGCGCGAGCAGGATTATGCGTCCTCGCGCAAGCGCTTCGATGAGGCGAAAGCTTTTGAGCAACGTATTGGCGAGAAGCAGGAGAAACTCGACGAGCAGATGGAGGCATGGCAGCGCAAGACCGGCTCGGAAACGCTCGAAGTGACGGTCGCCTCGATCGCCGAAGTGGTGTCGCGTCTCACCGGCATTCCGGTCACGGAGCTCACGCAGGAAGAGCGCCAGAAGCTTCTGGACATGGAGAAGAAGCTGCGCGAGCGCGTGGTCGGCCAGGACGACGCGGTGATTGCCGTAAGCGACGCCGTGCGCCTGTCACGTGCGGGACTCGGCCAGGCGAACCGGCCTATCGCGACGTTCCTGTTCCTCGGACCCACCGGTGTCGGCAAGACCGAACTCGCGAAGGCGCTGGCAGAAACGGTGTTCGGCGACGAGCAGGCGGTCATTCGCATCGACATGTCCGAGTATATGGAGCGTCACGCAGTCGCACGGCTGATCGGCGCGCCTCCGGGCTACGTCGGTTATGACGAGGGCGGACAACTGACCGAGCGCGTCCGGCGGCGCCCGTACAGCGTGATCCTGCTTGATGAGATCGAGAAGGCCCACCCCGACGTGAACAACGTGCTGCTGCAGGTGTTCGACGACGGGCGGCTGACCGACGGCAAGGGCCGCGTGGTGGACTTCAGCAACACGATCATCATTGCGACGAGCAATCTCGGCGCATCGATCATCATGGGCAACCTCGAAAAACCCGAGGCAGATCGCGTGGCCGAGAAGGCGATTCGCGAGGAGTTGATGGGGGTGCTCAAAGGTCACTTCCGTCCCGAATTCCTGAACCGGATCGACGAGATCATCGTCTTCCACGGGCTCTCGCGCGACAACATCCGCTCGATCGTGCAGATCCAGCTCGAACGGGTGGTGCGCACCGCCGCCGCGCAGGACATTACGCTCAAGATTGACGAATCGGTTATTGATCACCTCGCCGATGCCGGTTATCGGCCGGAGTTCGGTGCACGCGAGTTGAAGCGCCAGATTCGCAAGGAACTGGAAACACGGCTCGCCAAGGAGATTCTCGGCGGCGCTTTGGCATCGGGCGACAGCGTCGACGTCAGTTATGACAAGGGCAGCGGCGAAGTGAAGTTCAATAAGAACGAGGCGCCTCCTGCTCCTAAGGCGACTGCCACCGGGAAGACGGGGAACGGACGCGCGAAGAAGAAGCCGTCCGAAGCGGCCGCCAGCACCGACCCCCCTGAAAGTGACGCTTCGAAGCAATGAGGTGCGCAACCCGCTGGGAGAAGCCACTACGTCATGACCCTATCCAGGCCTTACGCCGTGACATGGCGTAACCCCAAGCAAAACTGCCTCCAGGTCTCCTGAGGCCGTCCACGGAGTCTCATATGACCACGCGACGCGATGTTCCAGGGATCCGGCCATACGATGACCCCGCTGGAGGGAGGGGTGCGCTTCGAGCGACAGCTCAAGCCGTCCGGACACAAATGGAAAGTATCGAGGCGCCGATTACGTTGATGCGGACCAATCAGTCTGACGGCTTCGATTGTCCGGGTTGCGCGTGGCCGGACAAGGAGCACAAGTCGACGTTCCAGTTCTGCGAAAACGGTGCCAAAGCGGTCACATGGGAGGCAATGACCAAACGGGTGACGCCGGAGTTTTTCGAAAACAACACGGTGTCTTCGCTGCTGCAACGAACGGATTACGAACTGGAGGATCTCGGCCGGCTGACGCATCCTCTCGTCTACGACCGCGCGACGGACAAGTTCCGGGCGGTCGAATGGGAGGATGCATTCGCTCGTATCGGTGAAGTGCTGCGCGGCTTGCCCTCGCCCGATCAGGCCGAGTTCTATACCTCGGGCCGGGCGTCGAACGAGGCCGCCTACCTCTTTCAATTGTTCGCACGCGAGTATGGCACGAACAATTTCCCCGATTGCTCGAACATGTGCCACGAGCCGACCAGCGTTGGCTTGCCCCAGTCGATCGGGATCGGCAAGGGCACGGTATCGCTGGATGATTTCGACAAGACCGAACTCATCCTCTCGATCGGCCACAATCCCGGGACGAATCACCCGCGCATGATGGGGACACTCCACGAATGCTCGCGGCGCAACGTGCCGATTATCGTGTTCAATCCGCTGCGCGAGCGTGCGCTTGAGCGTTTCGCCGATCCGCAGAGCGTCTTCGAAATGGCGACCTTCGCTTCGACCCGAATCGCCTCGACCTATTTTCAGCTCGACGCCGGTGGAGATGCGGCGGCCCTCAAGGGCATCATGAAAGCGCTGCTGCAGATGGACGCGGAGCAGGGCAACACCGTCCTCGACCACGAGTTTATCGCGACGCATACCCAGGGCTTCGACGCGTTTGCGGCCGATCTGGAAGCGACGTCGTGGGACGATATCGAAAAGGCAAGCGGACTCACTCGCGAAGATATCGACGAGGTTGCCCTTGCCTACGCGAAATCGAATGCGACGATTGTCACCTACGGAATGGGCATTACCCAGCATAACAAAGGGACCGCCAATGTCCGTCTGATTGCCGACCTGTTGTTATTGCGCGGCAACATCGGCAAACCCGGCGCAGGCATCTGTCCTTTGCGTGGACATTCCAACGTGGAGGGGAACCGCACGGTCGGCCTCACCGAAAAACCGTCCGCCACCTTCCTCAAGCAGATTGAAGATGTATTCGGCTTCAAGCCGCCCGCGGCGCACGGACACGATGCCGTCCAGGCGATGCAGGCAATGATCGCCGGCACGGCCAAGGCCCTGATTTGCCTGGGCGGAAACTTCGCGGTTGCGTTACCCGATTCCGAGCAGTCCTTTCCGGCAATGGGCAAGCTCGATCTGAGCGTCCACCTCGGTACCAAGCTCAATCGTTCGCACCTGCTAGTGGCAAAAGAAACGTACGTGCTGCCGGTTGTGGGGCGCACGGAACTGGATATCCAGGCGACTGGGCGGCAATCCATTACGGTCGAGGATTCCATGTCGATGGTCCACGCTTCGTCGGGCAAACTGACGCCCGCGTCCGAACACTTGCTATCCGAACCGGCGATCGTCGCCGGAATGGCGAGGGCAACGTTGCCGAACAGCAAGGTGGCATGGTCGGACCTGGTGGCCGACTACGACGGGATTCGGGACCTGATCGAACAAACGGTGCCGGGATTCGAGGCGTTCAATGCGGGTTCGGTGGCGGCCTATTACCCGGAAGCCAACGTGCTGGTGCCACTCGACTTCATAGACAAGGAGAGCGGCACGCCTTCGTACAAGTCTGTTCCTGTTCATGTTATGAGTTCGGCAGAGGCTTGACGTGATGCAGGCTTGACGGGGCGATCGACCGGACGTGCGCGTACGGTTGGTCGACTTGCAGGATTGGCGTCCGCCTTTACGCAAATGACGTTATCACCTGGAGCGCTTGATCCATCATGGAAATTTTCGATGCATTCCACCTTGCCAGGTTGCAGTTTGCGTTTACGGTTTCGTTTCATATTATCTTTCCCGCCATCAGCATCGGCATGGCCAGTTTCCTCGCGGTGCTGGAGTGGCGCTGGTTGCTGACCGGCGACGTCGCCTACAAAGACATGTTTCTGTTCTGGTCGAAGATATTTGCAGTCGGCTTCGGAATGGGGGTGGTCTCGGGTGTGGTGATGGCCTACGAGTTCGGCACCAACTGGAGTGGATTTTCCAGGGTTGCCGGCAACATTACGGGGCCGCTCCTGACCTATGAAGTGCTGACGGCGTTCTTTCTCGAGGCCGGTTTTCTCGGCGTCATGCTGTTCGGCTGGCAACGCGTCAGTCCACGCGCGCACTTTTTCGCAACGCTCATGGTGGCGGTGGGCACGCTCATTTCCACGTTCTGGATTCTCGCGTCGAATAGCTTCATGCAGACGCCGCAGGGATTTGCCATTGAGAATGGCCGGATCGTGCCGGTCGACTGGATGAAAGTGATTTTCAACCCGTCGTTTCCGTTTCGCCTCGCGCATATGACCATTGCTGCGTTCATCGTCGCGGGCTTCATCGTTGCTGCTTGTGGCGCGTGGCATCTGTTGCAAGGCCGGCGCGACAAACCCGTCAAGCGTAGTTTTTCGATGGCGCTGTGGATCCTGCTTTTCCTGACGCCGATACAGATTTTCGTTGGCGATGCGCACGGACTCAACACGCGCGAATATCAGCCGGCCAAGATCGCTGCCATCGAAGGGCTATGGGAAACCGAGAAAGGTGGCACCGCACTCAATCTGGTCGGCCTGCCCGACATGAGTGCGGAAGTGACGCGATACGCGATTCAGATACCGCATCTCGGCAGCCTGATCCTGACCCACAGTTGGGATGGCGAGATTCGCGGCCTGAAAGAATTTCCGCCGGAGGACCGTCCGTATTCGCCGATCGTGTTCTGGACCTTCCGGGTCATGGCGGGTCTCGGCATGCTGATGCTGTTGACGGCGCTGCTTGGTCTGCTGCTCAGACTGCGTGGCCGCCTCTACGAGACGCGCTGGTATCAGGGTTTCGTCCTGTGCATGGGTCCTTCTGGAATCGTGGCGCTATTGGCGGGGTGGATAACGACAGAGGTCGGCCGTCAACCATGGACGGTCTACGGTGTCCTGCGCACCGCGGACTCCGTCTCGCCGGTCAGCTCCCAACAAGTCGGCGTTTCCTTGCTGATCTTTGTGCTGGTGTACTTCCTGGTGTTCGGCATGGGTTTCTATTACATGATGAAGATGATGAAGCGCGGGCCAGAGGAGCACGTCGAGCGCCGCGAATCCCGCCGGCATCCGGTCCTGCGCAATCGCCCGTTGGACGCACTGGAAGGGGAGTGACACCATGCAAATCGATCTTCCTGTTGTGTGGGCCGCGATCATCGGACTCGGCGTTTTCATCTACGTGATGCTGGACGGCTTCGATCTCGGCATCGGCCTGCTGTTTCCGTTTTTCGAGGAGAAGGGCGATCGGCAAGTGATGCTCAATACCATCGCGCCGGTCTGGGACGGTAACGAGACGTTCCTCGTGCTCGGTGGCGCCGGGCTTTACGGGGCGTTCCCCGCGGTGTATTCGACGCTGCTGCCGGCGAACTATCTCCCGCTGATCCTGATGGTCGTGGGCCTGATCTTCCGCGGGGCGGCCTTCGAACTGCGTGCAAAGGCCGTCAGGACTCAGCACGCCTGGGACCTCGCCTTCATTGGCGGCTCCGCGCTAGCAGGGCTCTGCCAGGGCATCGTGCTGGGGTCGCTGCTGCAAGGCATCAGGATCGTCGATGGCCGTTTCGCCGGCGACCCGTTCGACTGGCTCTCGCCGTTCAGCCTGTTCTGCGGAATCGGCGTGCTCGTCACGTATGCGACGCTCGGCTGCGGCTGGCTCATCCTCAAGACGGATGGCGAATTGCAGCGCAAGTTGCGCGAGGTGATGCGGCCGCTCGTGAGCGTCCTGCTCGGGGCGATGATCATTGTGAGTCTCTGGACCGTGATCGGATTGGCGGCGGTTGCGCATCGCTGGTTCGGAAGCGGCAATCTCGGCTGGTTCCTGCCGGTGCCGATTCTGGTTATCGCCTGTGTGTGGGGCGTCTTCCGTTCGCTTCGGCTGAAGCACGAAGCGACCCCCTTCCTTCTCACACTCGCGCTGTGTTTTCTGGGCTACAGCGGCTTGCTGATCAGCATCTGGCCGAACATCGTTCCGCCGTCCCTGACGATCTGGCAGGCTTCGTCGAGTCACTCGAGCCAGCTGTTTACGCTGGTTGGCACGGTGATCGTGCTGCCGGTCATCCTCGTCTACAACTTCATGCAGTACCGCGTATTCCGGGGCAAGGTGCGGGAAGGGGACGCCGGCTACCACTGAAGGTGACGGCGCAGTTAGACCATTACAAGAGCACACCATGATTGTGAGGCCAGGGCAAAACTGGTTCCGGCTGCTGTTTGTCTGGAACGGTTCCGTGTTGCAGTCGATTATTCCCCAGCTGGTTTTCATGGCGGCTGTCAGCAGTCTCGCGGATCCAGGCGCAACGTCCGGTGCCGCCACGGGTGCGGATGATGGTGACGATGTTAAGAAAGTGCACGTCGGAAATCCTGGAAAGAGTGCATGTCGACTGCGGCGAAGTGACAAGTCGCATTGACGTGCTTCCCGACGAAGATGTGTCAGCACTTCTAAAACCGTCGTTGCAAGCTTGAACCCGCGCTCATTCTGCTTGCGTCAACGACACCGATGCTTCGCTCGTCAGCATCAGGAAGGTCAGCGTCTCGCGCAGATAGAGGCGCACCACCGCGTCGGTATGGCTCACATAACCGATCGACAGTTCTTCGCCAAGGTGTAACTCGAAGTCGCCGCCGCGCATGGATACCACACTGCCGCCCGCGAGCGCGGGCGCCCAGATGATGTCGCCATTCACGATCCGCTTGATGTGCTCGAGAACCGGATAACCCTGGTCGCGTGCCTCGCCGAGCGCCGTGTACGTATCGGCGCCGAGCAGCACGGAGTAGGGCCCGTCGACGCCGGCAAGCCGCAGCTGTTCGAGCGCGTTGCTAATCGTGTTCGGATAATCGGCGATGTCGGCCGGCAGCGCGAGCGGCGGATTCGACGAGCCTTCGCGAAGGCCGCCTATGCCTGCGGCCTCGTATCCATCGAAGATCGCGCGATCTTCGGCATAGGCGAGCTGTTTTGCTGCATCCTTCGCGGGCTGCCAGTCGGCATCCTTCGCGCCGCGCAAGACGCTGTCGATGGCTTCGCGTTGCAGTTCGAACGGCACGGTCAACTCGACGAGGCTCTTTACCTCGGACAGTTTTGCCACGACGCCTTGCTGCGGCGCGGTGATCGCAATCTGGTGCCCTGTGCCGACGCCGGACAGCTCAGTTCCGCCAGGACCCTTGACGTCAACTACACGACGGCCCGCGACGCTGCGCTTGAACGTGCGAGCCACTTCGTCTTCGATCTGCGACCAGGCGGCGCGGGAGATTGGGGCAAGCTCGCGATGCAGGTTATTCATGTTGAGAGATTCCCTTGAGAGAGCCAATATTCAGCGAGCCGTCGTGGCGCGGCTCGGCGGACGAAGACGGTTCGGCCTGCTGCTCGACAGCTGCGGCAGCCGCTTGCGGATCGCGATCTGCGAGCGCATCGAGCAAGGTGGCCGACGGGACGAAGAAGAGGCCGCCCGTGACCGCACGGCTGAAATCGAGCAGCCGGTCGTAGTTGCCCGGCGGCCGCCCGACGAACATGTTTTCCATCATCAGCTCGATAGGCTCGGGCGAACGGGCATAACCGATGAAGTAGGTGCCGAACTCGCCCATGCCGGGGCGGCCGAACGGCATGTTGTCGCGGAGGATTTTCACTTCCTCGCCGTTCTCGGTGATCGTTGTGAGCGAGCTGTGCGAACACGACGGCTTGACCGCTGCGTCGAGCTCGATGTCGGACAATTTCGTGCGACCGATAATGCGCTCCTGAGTCTCGACGGACAGCGCGTTCCAGCCGGTCATGTCGTGCAGGTACTTCTGCACGATCACATAACTGCCGGCCTCGAACTCCGGATCTTCGCTGCCGATGAGGGTGGAAGCGACGGCCTTGCGACCGGCCGGATTCTCGGTGCCGTCGACGAAGCCCACCATGCTGCGCAGATCGAAGTTGCGAAAACCGTGCACTTCGTCGACCACCGAGACCGCATCGCCGAGCCGTCCTGTCAGCTGCGTGGCGAGCTCGAAGCAGAGATCCATCTGGTCCGCGCGGATGTGCAGCAGGATATCCCCCGGCGTGCTCACGGCGCGGCGTACGCCTTCGCCGAATTCGCGAAACGGGTGCAGGCACGCCGGGCGCGGGGCGCCGAACAGCGTGTCCCACACCTCGGAGCCGAAGCCGACAACGCACGACAGGTTGGCGGACGGGACGCGCTTGCCGACCGAGCGCACCAGGGCGGCAACGTCCCCGCACCACGCGCGCACCTGTTCAGCGGGGTCCTGGCCAGCCGCGACGGTCGCGACAATGAAGATCGCGCTACGCGTGATGTCATTACAAACGGCTTGCGATTCTGGGATGCCTTTGGGCATCGGATTGAATAGGGATAAACCGTTAGTGATTTCGGGAATGGAGCGAATGTTTTCCGCCTTCGTGATCACCACCGTGATTACTTGCCTTAGGCGCGCGTCAATTTTTCGTCCGGATGACTGAAGCACATTTGCTGTTGCAGCCGCCGCAGGCACTCGTGAAGCGTTGCCTCGCCATCAAGAGATGCGCGGATATACGTGACATGGTTGATGTTCGACTATACGTCCGGAGATGTTATACCGCACGGGCATTTTATGGAAACAGTGCCTCTCTTTCGATACTTCATATCGGGCCTGGCAGCCTTTAATCCTCCTGTCATATCGTTACCATCCGTTTATCCAGCGGCGATAATCCGATTTCCCTCACTTCCCGATTTTTTCACACGACGTCGTACTCAGCGGCTGATCGCAGCCGGTAGACCAAAAGTCCTTCCGTTCAGGCCTCGCTATCGCAGCAACACAAGCGATGTCAGATAATTCGCATTACGAATGGAGGTTGAGTACTGTGAATCAGCTCGAAGCCATGCGCACCTACGTCAGGGTGCTTGAGCGTGGGGTCGCGCCGCTGATCGAATCGATCAATCGATATATCGGCCGCACGCAGTTGATGCAGTTGTCGCGCTGGCGATTTTTTTAACGACGCCGCGCATCAGTTGAAGACGCCGTGTCGCTGCCCCACACCTTACCGTCGATTAGCACTTGAGAACGCTCGTCGCCCGGCACTGCTACGCCGACGCGTGCGGCCGCCTCGCGATACAACTGCGTCTGATTGATTCGCGCCGCGATTTCCGCGTAATCCGCGCGTGCGTCGATCATGCCCCAGCGTTCGAACTGCGTGAGGAACCAGGCACCCTCGGCGGTGCGCGGGTAGTTCACCGCGCCGTTATCGAAGAACCGCACGGGCAGGCCGCGCGGCGCCGAGGCAGCGATTTCATTGCCGAACCGCGCCGCGATCAAGGCTTCGTCGATACCGATGAATTCGGGCCGCGCGAGCCAGCGTGCAATCTCCTCGCGATGCCCCGCGCCGTCAAGCCAGCGGCACGCTTCGAGCATCGTCCGTACGAGGGCTCGCGCGGTATTCGGATTCGCGCCGACAAAATCGCGCCGGCATGCCAGCACTTTCTCGGGATGATCGGGCCACACCTCGCTTGTATAAGCGACCGTTCTGCCGACGCCGTTCGCCTCAGCCATCGCATTCCACGGCTCGCCGACGCACAGGCCATCGAGTTCGTCTTCGGAGAGCGCGGCGACCATTTGCGGCGGCGGAATCACGACGCTTTCGATATCGCGCAGCGGATGCACGCCTTGCGACGCCAGCCAGTAGGACAGCCACATCGCGTGCGTGCCGGTGGGGAAGGTCTGCGCGAACACCGGCTTGCGGCCGAGCGTCGCCAACGCCTTGGGCAAGCTGCCGTGTTCGGCCAACGCGTCGGCGAGACGATTTGACAGCGTGATCGCCTGGCCGTTGCGATTGAGCACCATCAGCACGGCCATATCCGTTTGCGGACCACCGAGGCCGAGTTGTACGCCATAGACGAGACCGTAGAGCACATGCGCCGCATCGAGATCGCCCGACAGCAGTTTGTCGCGCACGGCGGCCCATGACGGCTGGCGGCACAACTCCAGCGTCAATCCATGGGCGTGGCCGAATTCGAGCAGCTTCGCGGCGACGAGCGGCGCGGCATCGGACAGTGCGACGAAACCGAGCCGCAGATGGGTTTTCTCGAGCGGCGCAGGCGTGGACGTTGGGGAGAAGGAGGCGGGAGAGTTCATAAGCGGCGCTTCATTTGAGCGATTCTGCCGACGCGATGACGGCACGCGCGACTTCGGCGAGTTTGACGCCCTGGTTCATTGCGCGCTTGCGCAGGGTGGCGTACGCGGCGTGTTCGGTGATCTTCTGTTGATCCATCAGCAGGCGCTTGGCGCGATCGATCAGCTTACGTTCGGTGAGTTCGTTCTCGACCTGCGCGAGGCGTTCGCGTAATTGTGACTCCTGCGCAAACCGTGCGAGCGCAACTTCGAGAATCGGCGCGAGCCGTTCCGTGGCAAGACCTTCGACGAGGTAGGCCGTGACGCCCGCACCGACCGCGTCGCGGATCAATTGCTGGTTCGCATCGTGACTGAACATCAACACCGGACGTGGCGCGGTGGCGTTCATGACCGCGAGCTGTTCGAGCGTGTCGCGCGACGGCGATTCCGTATCGATGATGATAACGTCCGGCCGTTCGCTCTGAACCACGCTATGCAGCGCTTGCGGCGTCGCCGTGCCGGCCAGCATCTCATAGCCAAGGCGTGCGAGGGCGTCGCGCAGATCGCCTATCGGCTTGTCGGTATCGGTGACGAGGAGAACGCGCAGCATAGGGTTGGGTTTGTCGACGGCTGACTACTGATTAAGCAACCTGTATGCCAGTCAGAGACAATTGCGATGAAGGTAACGCAATCATGGGCTTACAAACAGTGTAGCAACCGGGGCTGCACTCGCACGGGGCATGCGCGAGGCATGCCCCGAAGCGGCGCATGAGGTATGAACATTGTCTCAATGAGCGCAAAGCCGGGTCGCGGGGGCGTCACGCCACAGTTGCAGCGCGGCCTGCACTTCCTTGACAACGGGATCCCACTCAGCCAGTTCCCGCTGCCGGAACAGACGCATTGACGGATACCATGGGCTATCGGTTCTGTTGGTCAACCATCGCCACTCGGAATAGGCGGGCACGAGCACCCAGACAGGCAATCCCGCCGCACCAGCCAGATGAGCGACCGACGTGTCGACGGTAATCAGAAGATCGAGCGTCTGCAGTATCGCCAGGGTGTCCGTGAAATCGTTGACCGCGGGGCCCAGTGTGTGCAAGTCATATTCATGCGCCAGGCTTTCGCTTTCACGCTCGTGGTTGCCTTTTTGCACAGAATACCAGGTCACCCCGGCAAGCCCAAACAGGGGCTTTAGCGCATCGAGCCGGATCGACCGGTAACGGTCGAGAACGTGGTTCGGACTGCCTGCCCAAACGATGCCGACGCGTTTGCCATTGGCATGCCTTCTGCCCGATGAAATAGCTTCGATACGTGAGCGCCATTGGCGCGACTTGTCGGGCGTCGCCGTCAGATACGGCATGGCGACGGGGAGCATCGATATATCGAGTTTAATATGCTCCGGCATCCTTATCATGTAGCACCAGTAGTCGTAAGGTCCAGGCGGCACAGTGGTGAATGCGGTTTGCACGCCCGTCATGCTGGTCGCCAGTTCCGCTATCGGCTTGCTTACCAGCACGTCAACCGTTGCCTCTTGCCGATGCAACCATTCGGCGAATCGGATGAACTGTATTTCATCGCCGAGCCCCTGTTCACCAACGAGCAGGAACCGGCAGCCCACGACGGATTCCCCGTTCCACTCGCGGAAGATGGGCCGGACTGTTTCCTTTTGCCTGTCCGGCAGATCGTAGAACCATTTGTACCGCTTCCAGCCTTCTGCGAATTCACCCAGTCCAAGCAGCACGCTCGCAAGATGGAATTGCATGTGAGGGTTGTCCGGCAGAAGCTGTGCCGCCTCCATGCTGTGCGGCCGACTTTCGGCGATTTTTCCGCATATGCTGAGTGCGCGTGCCGCGTTGTGATGCAGGAGTGGATGGTGCGGATCGATGGCGAGACCTTGTCTCGCGACACTGAGCGCATCGTTGAAACGATCGTTTGTGTTCAGTACGAAGGCCAGCGCTTTCAGGGCGGCGGCATCGCCGGCAAAGCGGGTTCTTATCTGCGTGATCGTATTGCCAAGCTGATGCGTACGGCCGGCTTTTGCGAGTACGGCAATCAGGCCGAGTCCGTCGTTCAGGCTGGCCGGCTCGAGTGTCCATGCGCTGCGCCAGTAGTGTGCCGCGCTATCGAGTTGCCCGAGTTGCGCATGGATGCGAGCCAGGGCACGAATCGCGTGATGCAGCCTCGGATCGATTCCAATCGATGTCTCATAGTGGATCATCGCCTCCGTGAGGCGGCCGGTTTGACGCAGGCAGTCTCCGAGGTTTCTATGGAGACTGGCCGTACTGCCCGCCAGGCTGATTGCGCGGCGATAGAACGCTTCGGCCGGTTCGTGGTCGCCCATCAACGCCGCAAGCAGGCCCGCATGCTCCCATAATTCAGGGCGATCAGGGGCCGCTTGTCGTGCCTGCTCCATGTAGCCGCGAGCTCGTTCCATGTCGTCCGTATGAACGCAGGCGAGTCCCATGCGGTGCAGCGCGTGAGCGTCGCGTGGACGCACGCTTAGCACCTGCCGGTAAGCGACGATCGCGTCTGTCATCCGCCGCGCGGAAAAAAACGCGTCCGCGCGCGCGACGAGCGCGTCGACGTCTGTGTCGTCGTTGTTGAAACGGGGGATTCTGAACATCAACCGGGAGGTCCTGGTACAAGCTTATCGTGCGCGGGAAGCCACCCCTGCGAACCGCAGCAGGGGCGGAGGTGTTATTCCGTTGGGAGGGGCTTATTGCGTATAAGTTGCCAGAATGGAAGCGCCCCTGACCGTTGCGCCAGGGACGCTCACTATGCCGTAGTAAGTCCCGGACGCGGGCTTGGCGAGGGTGCAGATCGCGTTCGCACCTTTGGTCCAGGCGTTCCCGCAATCAGGATGGAGCACGGACGGCGTGCCGGCCCTGAGATACAGCGTTCCGGTTTCGCCGTTGGCGCCAGGTGACAGGCTGAAAGTGAGGCTTTTTACGCCGGCTGGAACGTCCAGTGCGAAATACCGCATATCTCCCGGGTTAGCCGAAAACGTCGCCGGAACATTGGGGCTGATATCCGTAATAGTCGGTGGTATGACCCGAAAAGGGCGTGTCAGGCGGCTAACGGCCCCAGTGTTATCCGTGACCGTGAGTGTGATTTCGTAAATGCCGGGATAGTCATAGTTCACGGTCGGATTGACTGATTGCGTACGCGTGAAATCAGGCGCGCCAGCGCCGAAATTCCAGGCCCACGACTTGATGGGCATACCCCTCGCAGTAGAGAGGTCGGTACACGACACCTGCATCACCGTCGTACTCTCAGAGCACTTGAAATCCGCCGCAGCCGGAATCTTTCCAGACCTGGCGGCAACGACAGTTGCGTTTGCATCCAGAATGCCCTGCCCGAGCGCACGATCTGGCTGACCGGTGGGAAAGGGCTGTGCATTCTGCGCGAGCAGGGTTCGCATTTCAGCGGCGCTCAGGGGCGTGGGAGCGACTGACTGGGCGAGCGCGATCACAGCGCTTACCATTGGTGTCGCCATCGATGTGCCGTTCATGAAGGCATACGCTTCGGCCCCCGGCGCAGTTGTTCCGCTGTTGTAGGTGGACCAGATCGAGTCGGCCGGCGCAGCGATATCGACCCCTGCGCCGAAGTTCGAACCGATCCACCTCGCGCCATAGCGATTGCTACCGCCGACATTGATGAGGTTGCGGCAATTAGCCGGCTCGAAATTCGTTGCGCTGGCCTGGTCATTGCCCGCTGCTGCTGCGACTATGGCGCCCTGACTGACTGCATAGTCGATTGCGTTCTGAAATGTCGTTTCGCAGAATCCGCTACCGCCGAGGCTCACGTTGATGATCCTGGCCGGGTGGGCGTTGGCGGGGACGCCCGGAACACTCCCGCCAGCGGACCATACGATGCCGTCGGCAATATCGGACGTATAGCCTTTGCCGCACCCGTTCAGCACCCGGACCGGGATCAGCTTTGCCGCAGAAGCAATGCCGGCTATACCCAGGCCGTTATTGGCCGGCGCGGCCATGATGCCCGCGACATGCGTGCCGTGCCACTGGACCGGGCACGTCTCTGTTGTGATTCCCGGATTGCTGCCATTGCCGCCCCGGTTATATGCGGTGAAATCGTACCCGGGCAGGATATTGGCATCCAGGTCGCTATGACTCGTTACGCCGTTGTCCACCACCGCGATCACGGCCCTGGAACCGTTAGCAATATCCCACGCACCTTCGGCGCGTATTCCCGGGTATGGGGTAGCGGGTTTCAGGTTCGAGGCCAAACTCCATTGCCTGAAATACTCCGGATCGTTCGGAACCATGGTTGTCGACATTTCCGTATCGGGTTCGACATATTCGACGTTAGGGTCCGATGCGATAGCGCGCATGAATGTCTTGGCCTCCTTCGCCGTCAGCTTGCGCTCCGTTGTCACCACGTCGGCGCCGATGCCCATGCGGCGCATGTGGTGCGCCTTCGACGGGAACGCGTTCGCCAGCCGGTTAAGTTTTGACTGCACCGCCGACGCTGCTCCGCGCTCGGCGGTGCCGGTTTTGTACTTGACAATAAAGCGGTCGCTGGACGCATCTGGCGACAGGCTGGTCATATTCATCTTCAGCGCCGTTTGCAGTGAAACGGCACTTGAACTGGCGGTGTTTGCCGCCGCCGCGAATGCCTCTGTAGCTTCCGAAGCCGTATCGCTGGCGCTGTTCGCACCACACGCCGCGAGTGCCAGCGCAAGCGAAATACAGGCTGCACCCGCTAACACGCAGCGCGCGCCTGCTGTTGACCACAGCGCGCCAATGTAGGCCGTTGTTCTGCGAGAGCCGTTTCGCACGCTCTCATCTTTCTTTTGTTTCACGGTTTTATTCCTGGTACGACGTACAGAAATGATTGCCCCTGTTTTTATGAAGTAGTCGTACTTCAGTCATCAGCGGTGCCACAACCATTGGCCGTCATTTGGCCAGCCGGCGCAGGCTAACTTTCATGACGAGTTAAGATTCCTAACTAATGAATGTCGGTGACGGCTGCGTGGTACGTGACCTTCTGCGGCTGTTAGTCAGCCAGTCAGGTTCTTATGTTTGGACGCAAGAAATAGCTTGAACAAGAGAATAAATAGCCTGATTAATATAAACAATCAGGGGTTTCTATTTTTCTGTCAGATAATTTACCAGCCGTGTAAGGTTATCGACGTGTGTGTACGCATGGCGACGAATCAAAGCCATTTCGCGTAACTGCGAGGCGAAAAGAAGAGGCTCACGACGATCATGGCGGCAACGCTGCCGGCCAGCATGATCTAGGTCCCGAACCCGCCGGACATGTGGATCATCGGAGCGTTTGGCGCGGGCGACCTGCATGCGGCGCCGGCGACAATGCGCGAGCATTTGTCGGAGCTGGAAGAGAGGGGGCGAACAGGTGCGCAAAAGCGCCGCCGGAGAGGATCTCGGTGCGGTGTTCGGGGTGTAGAAAAGGAGGGGCGCGCATGCGACGCCGCAACGCGCCGCTCAGGCTCGAGTCAACGAATCAAGCCGGAGGGGGCGCGCGAAAGGCTTCGCGAACAACTAAACAGCAACAATTGACCACGCCCGGACCGATCACGGAGCAACTCGATGAGCGGTCAGCGTGCCGCCAGCCTTAACGGCGACGGAATTGCGTATTGCGTGCGCCGCCGCCACCGGTGGCGCGCTCGTCTTTGTGACGGAAATTGATCCGGCCTTTGGTCAGATCGTAAACCGACAGTTCCAGCGTTACGCGGTCGCCCGCGAGAATACGGATGTGGTTCTTGCGCATGCGTCCGGACGCGTAAGCGCCAACCACGACGCCGTTGTCGAGCGTCACACGGTAACGGCTATCCGGAAGTACTTCGTCGACGATACCGTCAAGTTCAAGCAGTTCTTCTTTCGCCATGCATAACTCCTGGTCGATGGGATAAGTGGGCGTTGGCCGCACGGCTGAGCCGCCTGGCGCAACATCTGATACGGTTGACAGTTGGCTTTCAGGCCAACTGTGTTGCGGTCACAGCGGATTCGCTGATAGTACCGCTCAAAGATCGGCGACGGACTGGCCGTCTACACGGCCGTCGATCAATTGTTCGGCGTGGGCCATGCACGCAATGCGCGCCTTGCCCGTGCCGTCGAACGGAAACAGATACTGCAGACGGAACACACGCCCGTCGGCTGCCGGATTGGCGCCCACGCGGCAGATGCGCACCGACGCGTCGTAGCCTGCGTCCGGATTGCGGCCCGTCTGACCGTCCGCCGGGCGGCGCGGATAGACGAGCGGGTGAATTTCGTAACCCTTGTACGTCTTGACAGCTGAATTCATGAGGCACGTGTCCTGTATTACGTGGCCCCCGTGTCACGCGTGTTACGCGCGCCACAACAGGCCCGGCAGCGCAGCACCTTGGGGCGCGCCGCCATGGAAAAAGGTTGGCACAGGCCCAATGTCAAGGGCATGAGCGCGGCCGCGCAAAGTCGCGGATTCGATGGAGAAGAAACACGCTGATGTCGCGCAGACATCGGGCGCGTAAATGAACTACTCAGCTGCACAACTCGCGACGGCGAATGCAGGCGGCGCATTGCCGGAGTGACGGGATCGCCGACAGGCAGCGGTCGAACAGTCGGGGGTGGTGCGGAGACGCCGATTGATACTGTGCTTGGTACTGCCGCTTGCATTACAGATAGTGCGGACGCGCAATACAGCTATTCCAATATGATGCACTAAATGGGGCTAATTGGATAGCAAAAAGTTCCGCGCGCGGGCAAACCGCCCAGCCGGCGGGGTGTTGGGCAAGAAAAGGCTGCCGCGAACGGCGCGCCGGGGTATGGCCGGCACGCCGTGTATGAGGGAGCGCCACGCCGTCGCGGTCGCGGCCGCCGATTGGGGTCGTTACAATGGCGCGTTGCCCCGCCTGGCTGCCCGGCATCGTTTGCTTGCCCTGCCTGCCGGCGATGACCTTGGCGCCCCGATTGGCTCATTTGGGCGAAGGCAGCGCCGCATCCCTCGAACCCTGCGACTTCTCAATGCGCAAGACAACCGTCTCTCCCGTGAAAGACCTGCTGCTGGACCGCTACGCACCCATTGCAGACGGCATCGCGGCGCTGTTCTATCCGTGTGCCGAAGTCGTGATTCACGACCTGCGCGATCAGACCATCGCCTATCTCGTGAACAATCTGTCGAAGCTCGAAGTCGGCGGCCCCTCGGTGCTCGATGAAGTCCACTACGCGGCGCGCGGCCGGACGATCGGGCCGTACGAGAAGCTCAATTGGGACGGCCGTCGCATGCGCTGCGTGAGCAACATCCTGTTCGACGACGAGGGCAAGCCGGCCGGCATGCTGTGCGTCAACTTCAACATCGCCGTGTTCGAAGATGTGCGCTCCACGCTCGATCTGTTCATCAAGGGCGGCAATCTGACCGACGCGCCTGCCGAGGAACTGTTCCGCGACGACTGGCAGGACCGCATCAACACCTTTCTGCACACCTGGCTGCGCGAGCGGCAAATCGGCGTCAATGCGCTCACGCGCGAGCACAAGCGGGAAATTGTCGAGGCGCTGCATGCGCAGGGCGCGTTTCGCGGCCGCAGTTCCGCGAACTATGTGGCCGCTGTGCTGACGATGGGGCGCGCCACCGTCTACAAGATTCTTAAGCAGATGAAAGAGGGCGGCTGACCGTGCTCAAATCGCAGCGGGATGGCGCGGTGGTTTTCACGGCTTGGCTGACCGCGAGCGGCGTTCGATACCGGCGTAACGAGGCGCGCCGTGTCACCACTGCATTGCCGTATCGATCCGTGTTCCTCGTTTGATGAACAGGGTGACCGGTGTCTTCTCGCAAATTTCGGCAAGGCGGGTCCGCTGGCTATCGTCGAGGGGCCCATCGACGGATACGGTACGCCGAATGAATTGACCGCCGTCGCGCTCGACGTGCAATTCCGTGTCGACTTTGATCCGGCCGCCCGGCCATGCTTTCTTCTGCATATACATCCTGAGCGTGGCAGCGGTGCACGCCGCGAGACCCGAGAGCACGAATTCAAAGGGGGCGGGGCCGCTATCCTGCCCCCCTTCGCGCGGCCCTTCATCGCCGAGCAGGCTGTGCGTGCCCGCATCGACTTTGACAAGATAGTTGGGTGCATCTGCGTCCGAGATGGCGCTTGCGATCGCGAGAGTCATTATTGTCCTCACTGGTGTCACGAAGGCGTGACGTTGCTTGACCGGGGCCTAGGTGGCTGGATTGCGCGCCTGTTGCCTGTGCTCCTGATGGCGAGTGCCAAAGTGAATGACACGGGAGCGATCGCCCTGTGCGGCGCCACCGCGCCCCCGGCATCAACGCGGCTTGTTCGCGCTGCCTTCGGCCTGAGCCCGCAAGCGCTCTTCCTGAGCCCGCAGTTCGGGTGTCAATTCTGCGCCGAAATCGTCGGCTTCGAATAGCTGGCGAATTTCGATTTCGGAATCGCCTTCCATTGGATTGGGGCAGCGCTTGACCCATTCGATGGCTTCTTCCATCGACTTGACTTGCCACATCAAGGGGCTCATAGCTGCTGCTTGCCTCATTGAAAAATTGATGTTATTTTTTCATGAAATTAATGATTGAATTTTTCACGAAAAAACGCCGATGTTCCATCAGTCCGCCGAGCACGTCGCGAGCTACTACGCCCGCACCTATCCAGGCCCGATTCCACTGCGCCCGACTCTGGAAGAGCGTTTGGACACGGAGGTGTTAATCGTCGGCGCAGGTTTCAGCGGCTTGCACACGGCGCTGCGCCTTGCTCTCGCAGGCAAGCGCGTCACCTTGCTCGAGGCCAGCCGTGTGGCCTGGGCGGCGTCCGGGCGCAATGGGGGCCAGGCACTGCTCGGGTGGTCATGCGATATGCCGCCGCTGGAGGCTGCGCTGGGGCTGGAACGTGCCCGCCAACTGTGGGACAGCATGCGCTGGGCCGCAGGGGAGATCCGCGAGCTGCCAGAGCGGCATGGCTTTGATGCTGACTACCGCATCGGCAGTCTATGGGCGGCGGTGTTGCCGCGCCGCGTTGCCCTTCTGCGGGAAGCCCAGCGGGAGGCGGAGGAGAAGTGGGGCTACGGCCGGATGCGCTTCATTCCTCGCGCGGAGATGCCGGAGTGGATTGCGAGCGAGCGTTACCATGCGGCACTCTACGATCCCGAGGCGGGCCACCTGAATCCATTGAAGCTAGCCCAAGGCCTGGCAGCGGCGATCGAACAGGCAGGTGGACGCATCTTCGAGCAGAGCCACGTGCTGGACTACCGCGAAACGCCTGCCGGTTATGTCGTGCGCACCGACAAGGGGGAGGTGCGCGCGGACGCGCTGGTGCTCGCCTGCAATGCGTATATCGACCGCCTCGATCGAAAACTCTCCAGGCGAATGCTGCCGGTCGGAACGTATCAGGTGGCCACGTCGCCGCTGCGGCCGGACGTGGCGCGTTCGCTGCTGCCGCGCAACAGTTGCGTGATCGACAACCAGTTCGTTCCCGACTACTTCCGCTTAAGTCCTGATAACCGCCTGCTATTCGGCGGCGGCTGCACGTATGCGGGCGGCATCCCAAAGGATATTGCAGCGGCCACCCGGCCCTACCTGGAGCAGGCGTTCCCGCAGCTGCGCGGGGTCGACCTGGAGTTTGCCTGGGGCGGGCATATCGATATCAGCATGAAACGCACACCGGATATTGGCCGACAAGGGGAGCGCTACTGGCTGCAAGGCTTTTCGGGGCACGGCGTGCTCCCCACGCTCGCCGCTGCCCGGGCAGTCGCCGACGCCATCCTCGGTGACGACGAACTGCTGGGCCTGTATCAGTCCATCGACAATCCGCGTTTTCCCGGCGGAGCGCTGCTGGCGGCGCCGTTGGAGGTCATGGGCAAGACCTGGTATCGTCTGCGCGATAGAGTCTGAAAGAAGAGGCAGAAGATGAACAAGCAGGAAGAAATTGAAGGTCTCGCGATACTGATCCGGGACCTGCGCAAGCATAAGAAGGTGACCTTGGGCGCATTGGCGGAAAAGATCGGCCGCTCGGTGGGTTTCCTCTCCCAGATCGAGCGCGGCCTGT
This sequence comes from Paraburkholderia phytofirmans OLGA172, assembly GCF_001634365.1. Taxonomy (NCBI): domain Bacteria; kingdom Pseudomonadati; phylum Pseudomonadota; class Betaproteobacteria; order Burkholderiales; family Burkholderiaceae; genus Paraburkholderia; species Paraburkholderia phytofirmans. The sequence goes on along the minus strand of NZ_CP014579.1, from coordinate 1,768,285 downwards.
CGCGTCCGACCGTGGGCGACCTGACCGCCATCGGTGAGGCGCTCGGCGTACCCACCACCTATTTTTATAGCCTGAGCAAGCCGCGCGCGCTGCCTTGGGTGACCCGGCCGGATGAACGCCGCACGCTCTATTACGCCGAGGGCGTGACCGACGTGCTGGTGTCGCCGAACATGTCCGCGGGCTTTTCGATGCTGGAAAGCCATCTGGCCCCCGGCGCCAGCAGCGGTGATAGACCTTTGAACGACAGCGACGAGCAAGGTGGCTTCGTTCTCGAAGGCGAGTTGACTATCTGGCTGGAAGACGAGGTGCAGCCGGTGACCCTCGGCCCGAACGACGGCTTCCAGGTGCCGGCGCACGCCCGGTTCCGCTATGCCAATCTCTCCGACGAACCCACGCGGGTACTTTGGGTGTTCACCTAGAATTCAGGCCGAACCTGGACGTAGCGGGGGACGCTACGCTGATTTGAAATTCGGATGACTAATCAATAATTTTGTGAATGCTACATCCCGTTATGCTGTCGACGTGCGCGCCGCGGTCTACGGCAACTTTGAACCGAATCTGGATCATCACCTTTTGCGTGAGAAGGACAACACCATGACTTCCCCCGGCGCCGACCTGCTTAGCGAAGTGCGGGCCTTCCGCGCGGCCTATCCCGAGGTGCGTTACGTCGACCTCATTTGCCTGGATATCCCCGGGCACTTCTACGGCAAGCGATACCCCGTGGACATGCTCGAGAAGGTCGCAGCCGGCAGTCTCCTGAAGCTGCCGCAGAACTGCATCCTGCTGGGTGCGCAGGGCGGCTTGTACCCGATCGGCGACTATTGCTTCAACGACGGCGACCCGGATGCGGTGCGTCGCCTGATTGCCGGCACCCTCAAGCCTGTGCGATGGGAAAGTCAGCCGTTGGGGCAGATGCTGATCAGCTCGGACGGCACCGCGGCGCCCATCGAGTTCGAGCCGCGCGAGGTCCTGGCGCGCGTGCTGAAACGCTTTGAGCGGCGCGGTATCCGCCCGGTCGTAGCCTTCGAGCTGGAGTTTTACCTGTTCGACGCCAGGCTCGCGGACGGTCTGCCGCAGTTCCCGCGCGACCCGTTCTGCGACGACAGGGACGACCAGCCGAACATGCATATCGAGCGGCTGTCGCGGTTCTCCGGCGTGCTCAATCAGATGGTCGAAGCTACGCGCGAGCAGGGTGTGGACGCTACCGTGATCACCGCCGAACTCGGACCGGGGCAGTTCGAGATCAACTTTGGACACAACGACGATGGCCTGTGCGCGGCGGACTGGGCCGCCTTGTTCTGCCGCAGCACGCGCGGCGTGGCGATGAAGCACGGCTATCGCGCCAGCTTCATGAGCAAGCCCTATCTGCATGCGCCGGGCAGCGGCATGCATGTGCATGTGAGTCTCTACGACGAGGCGGGCCACAACCTGCTGGCCGTAGACGGCCAGCGCCCGCTGCGCCACGCGGTGGCCGGGTGCCTCGCACTGCTGCCGCATTGCATGCCGGTCTTCGCTGCCAATCACAACGCTTTTCGCCGCTATGGCTGGAAAGCGAATGCTGCCAGCCGTGGCAACTGGGGCTTCGAAGACCGCGACGCCTGCATTCGCATTCCCGAATCGGATGACCGTAACCTGCGCATCGAACACCGCCTGGCGGGTGCCGATGCGAACCCTTACCTTGTACTGGCTGCCATTCTCACAGGCATGGAACACGGGCTGGATGCTGGCCGCGAACCCATCGCGCCGCTCAACGAAGACCGCAGGAGCGGGATCGACTTTCCGCAAGACATGCTCGCGGCTGTTGCCGCGATGCAGAATCATCCGGTGGTGCGCGAGGGAATGGGTGAAGAGTTCGTGATGGTCTACTGCGAGAACAAACGCCAGGACCATCTGGATTTCATGAACGAGGTGAGCGCGCGGGAATACCGCTGGTTCCTCTAAACGCTGGCGTCTGCCACTGTTCGGGCAGCCACGCATCGCGGCTGTCGATGGCGGCCGCATTAGCCTGCATCCGTGATCGTTCGCGCGGCGGCGCGGGTTTAAAATGACGGTCGCAACACAACCACGTGCTCTGTTTCGGAGGACGTCGGCCCGTTTATAAAAATTCCGTTGATCCGGACAGGAGTAGTTGAATGGTGCGTTATCGACACTACAAAGGCGGCCTTTACGAGCTGGTTTGCGAGGCCACGCTGGAGTCCGATCCGACGGTCACAATGATCGTCTACAAAGCCAGCAATGGTACGATCTGGACGCGTCCGGCTTCGGTGTTTTTCGAGCTGGTCGAAATCGACGGCACCAAGGTGCCGCGCTTCGCGCCGATCAATTAGGCCGGCTCGTTCAAACGATCGCCAGCGCGATCGCACCCGAAGAACGCTTACTGCCAGGTCAATACAAACAGGAAATCTGAATGCGTCTATTGCTTGCCATCATTCTGCCGTGGTTTCAGTTCTTCACGATCGGCCGGCCGTTTGCCGGGATCATCTGCCTGATCTTGCAGGTCACGCTGATAGGCTGGATTCCGGCAGCGATCTGGTCGGTGTATGCGTTGAGCCAGTACAACACCGACAAAAAAATCGCCCGCGCGATGGGCAACGGCCGTTAAGGCCGAAGGCGATGCTGCCCGCTGGGCTGCTGTAATTCAACCGCATCCGGCGCTTCGATCACCACGTCGGTTTCCGCGATCGCCACGCACGGCAGAATGTAGCCCTCCGCTTTCTCTTCGCGACTCAAACCCGGCCATTCGATCGTGTAGCGCACGCGTCCCGCCGTCATTTTGCATAGGCACGTCCGGCACGTACCGTTGCGGCACGAGCGCGGCAGACGCAGATTCGCGAAGGCGGCGGCTTCGAGGATCGTGAGCGAATCGGGCGCTTCGAAACTTTGGCCAAGGGGTTCGACGCGAACGAGAAAAAGGCTTTGGGTGTCAGGCATGGATGAATGGATGCGACAAGGCTGAGCGAGAGGTCAAACACCGACTGTACACGGCAACCGGTTAGCAGGATGGTAACCGGAGCCCTGTGAAGGTAAGGCTTGTGTAATTTTTTGTTGGCGATGATAGCGTTCGATCTCCTTCCATGGAGTCAAGTCGCGCTGCTCTGGCGCAAGTACCGGTATACCGTGTTACGTGCCAGTCCCAACTCGCGTGCTGCCGCGGACACATTGCCGTTGTGCCTGGCGAGCGCCTGAGTGATCAGCGTGATTTGCCACTCGTCCATACGGGCGGGCGAGCTCGACGCATCGGCTGTGAAGGGGATATGGCCATAGGCGCGGGTCGCCTCGAGGGAGGGTGCGCTGGCGCTGACTTGCAACTCGCCGCTAGTCTTGTCATCACTCACGCAATCCTGCAGAAAATCCTCTGGCAAATCCTCGAGTTCGATCTGCTCCGCGCCTTCGGCCATGATGCTTGCGGTACGCAGCACGTTGGCCAGTTGCCGCAGATTACCGGGCCAGCGGCATTGCGCAAACCGCTCCAGCACCTCAGTGGAGACGCAGCGCGGCAAACGCTCGCCATCCGGCTGCAATGCCAGCATGCGCTCGACCAGCGCAGCCAGATCGCTACGCTCGCGCAGCGCCGGCAAGGTGACCGCGAGGCCGTTGATCCGGTAATACAGGTCTTCGCGGAAGCTGCCTTCTTCGATCATCGCGCGCAGATTGCGGTGGGTCGCACAGACGATGCGCAGATCGACCGGAATCGCCCGTGTGCCGCCGAGCGGCACGACGGTACGCTCCTGCAGCACGCGCATCAGGCGCACTTGCTGGGCGAGCGGCATGTCGCCGATTTCGTCGAGAAAAAGCGTACCGCCGTCGGCCTGCACGATCTTGCCGACGCTGCCGCGTTTTTTTGCGCCGGTGAACGCGCCGTCCTCGTAGCCGAACAATTCTGCCTCGATCAGCGTATCGGGCAACGATGCGCAATTCAGCGCGATGAAGGGCGCGGCCCGCCGCGGCGAATCGTGATGGATCGCGCGAGCGAGCCATTCCTTGCCGGTGCCGGTTTTGCCGAGTACGAGAATGGGAATATCGCGTCCGCGCAGCTTGGCGACTCTGCGCAGGATTGCAGACACTTGCGCGTCGCCTGTATCGAGCGTTTCGAGTGTGGCGAGCGGCGCGGGTGGCGCCCCTTCGCCGGGGCGAGCCGCAGCACGCGTGCCGCTGGAAGTGGCCGCACGCGCCGCGTCAGGCAGCGTTTTTGCCGAAGCCACATAGCGCGGCACCGCAAATTCGCCGCGTGCGATCACACGCACGCCGCTCGGCAACGTCAGCTCGATGCTTTCGCCTGGTGCTCGGGCGATCTGTTGCAGCAGCCGGGCGAATGCGATCCCGAATAATGCGTCGAAGGTTTGTCTTTGCAGGTCGGCGAGCGGCTGCCCGAATTGAAACAGCGCGCTGCGATTCGCGGAGAGGAACGTGCCGTCCGGCGCGAACGCGGCAAGCCCTTCGTATAGCGTGCCGATGAATTCCGCGCGCGCGTGAAAGTGGACACGAATGGCGTCGACGAATTGATTGGAGAACAGATGATTTTCGATCATCTGTGCCGACATCCGCACGAGCGCGAGCGTGTGTTTGTGGAAGCCGCGCGTGTCGCCGCTGACATCGAGCGCGCCGATGGTGCGCCCGAATGGATCCGCGATCGGCGCGCACGAACAGGTGAGGATCCGGTTCGCGTGCAGGAAATGCTCGCCGGCGTGCACGACGGTTGGCTGCCCGTCGACCAGCGCGGTGCCGATCGCGTTCGTGCCGCGATCCGCTTCGGCCCATGAGACGCCCGGACACAACGCGACGCGGTTGGCTTTTTCTACGAAGTCGCTGTCACCGAGACTGTGGAGAATCACGCCGTGATTGTCGGTGAGCAGCACCATGCTTTGCGTGTCGACGATCTGCGCGTGCAAGGTCTCCATCACCGGGAGTGCGTGGGTATAGAGCGACTGATTGCGATCGACAAGCTCACGCAGCGCGGGGCGGCACAGTGGATGAAAGTCCGGCGTTTCCGACGCACGCAGACCGACTTCGAGCGAGCGGGCATGAGCTTGCGCGATGACATCTGGCCGACCGAGGGTGGGCGGCGTGGCAGGACGTTGGATCAAAGCATGTCTCCGGTTATCGGCCCCGGCGGGTGCATTGCCCACCGTTGCGTTGCGCAGTGCAACATACGCGTCTGCTGCCGAACACCGATATTACAGGACGAATCAGGACCCAGGCGAAAGCCGCGCGGCAGGGAAAAACCGAGTCGCGCGGTGGAGAAGCGGTGCCTCAAATCACCCTGTCAGGCACCAGAATTGAGTAAATAAAAAGGAAAACTTGCGCAGCGCCTGAACTCGTCTACAGTGAATCAAATCACCTCCGCGGGGCGCGAAGTACGGCGCCCTCGAAAACGTGGGGTGACGGACCCGCGCCATCAGCATTCGACAAGGAGGAAAAGCGCTGCAGGTGCGACCAGACTCAACCAGCGTGCGCAGTACCAATCGACCCATGCGCAGCACCACCCCTTTAGGTGAACTCCCATGCAGATACTATTCCCGAACGAAACTCCTGAATATTCAGGTCGCGAACTTACCTTGGCGTTCCCGGCGATGGTTGATGGGCAAAGGGTGGAGTGCATGATCACGGCTGAGGCGCTGGAAGATCACTTCGGCGCCGCATCGCCGCGTCTGGAAGACATGGTCGGCGCATTCGACGCGCACCGGGCCCGGATCGAAGCCGCCACGAGGCGTCTGCTATCGGAAACGCGGGCGCAATGTCTGGTGCTGAGGAGCGGCTACGTGCGCTTCTATGAAGCGAACTGGCGCAACTGAACGGATCCGTACCGCGGCGCTTATTCGCTGCCGAGGTAGAAATACCGGAACAGAAAAATCGCCGCGATGATCCACACCACCAGGTTCACTTTGCGCGCCTGCCCGGTCAGCAGTTTCAGGCCGGCATACGAAATGAAACCGAACGCGACGCCATTGGCGATCGAGTAGGTGAACGGCATCAGCAGGGCGGTGAGCGCGGCCGGCACGACTTCGGTGGCGTCGTCCCACGGCAGGTCGAGCATTTCGCGCAGCATCAGGCACGACACGTACAGCAGGGCTGGCGCCGTCGCGTAGCCGGGCACTACGCCCGCCAGCGGCGCGAAAAACAGCGCCGCGAGGAACAGCACGGCGACGGTGATCGCCGTCACGCCCGTGCGGCCGCCGGCCTGCACGCCCGACGCGCTTTCGATATACGCCGTGGTCGACGAGGTGCCCAGCATCGAGCCGGCCAGAATCGCCGTGCTGTCGGCGAGCAGCGCGCGGTTCAGCCGAAACATCTTGCCTTCGACCAGCAGCCCTGCGCGATTGGCCACGCCCATCAGCGTGCCGGTCGCATCGAACAATTCGACGAGGAAGAACACCAGGATCACGTTCAGTACGCCGCTGGAGAGCGCGCCGCGAATGTCGAGCTGGAACAGCGTCGGGGTAATCGACGGCGGCGCGGAAACGATGCCGTGGAACTGATTGCCGCCGAAGAAAAAGCTCAGCACCGTCACGCCGACAATACCGATCAGGATCGCACCGCGCACCCGCAGATAGTCGAGCGTGACGATCGCGAAGAAGCCGATCACCGCGAGGACCACATGCGCGTTGTGCAGGTCGCCGAGCGTGACGAGCGTGGCCGGATTGCCGACCACCACGCCGGCCGACTTCAGCGAAATGATTGCGAGAAACAGGCCGATGCCGCCGGTGATGGCGATACGTATCGAATGCGGAATGCCGTTGACGATCACCTCGCGCACGCGAAACAGCGTGACGATCAGGAACAGGCAGCCGGAGATGAACACCGCGCCGAGCGCGGCTTGCCACGTGAAACCCATGCCCTTCACGACGGTGTACGCGAAGTACGCGTTCAGGCCCATGCCGGGCGCGAGCGCGATCGGATAGTTCGCGTAGAGGCCCATGATCAGCGAGGCGAGTGCGGCCACGATGCAGGTCGCGACGAACACCGCGTCCTTCGGCATGCCGGCGTCGCCGAGAATCGCCGGGTTGACGAAGATGATGTAGGCCATCGTCAGGAACGTGGTCAGCCCAGCGAGCACTTCGGTGCGCAGGTTGGTGCCTGCGGCGTCGAAGCCGAAGTATCGTTTTATGGAGTCCATGAGGCGGGTCTCTCGTTGTTCAAAATTGACGGCGGTAACCCGAATCGCGTGACTGCGGGCCTTGCCGAAGGGGCGAGATGATACCTTGCCAGCGCGCGGGGCGGAGCGGCAAGCGAATTCACGATGGTGCGGCGGGGGGCTTGCGGGGGGAGTGTACGGCATGCAAGACCAACGTCGCCTGCGACCCTTGCAGTCGCGGGCGGCCCGGCATGCCGCTTCAAGGCCTGGATGAGACTGCTTACTGCGGCATGCTCCCACCCATCTGCTGCGCCCGCCGTGCGGCGACGATGCGGCCAGCGCTTAGCGCGTTGTCCGGATAGTCGATCCAGTCGAGCGGATCGTAGCCGGCGGCGCGCCATTCGGCCAGATCGGCCTTCACCTGGGCACGCGTTAGCGGCGCCGATGGATCGTAAGGCCGCGCGGGCTGCGCAACCGCGGTGCTCATACTCACGGCGGCTAACAGTGCGCCGAGTCCAGCTAGAGAAGCGATTTTCATGATTAGCTCCTATGGAGAGGTTAAAAACGACCCCTAGATTTCAATTTTCATAGGCATTCCGAGTAAGTCGATTGAAGACAATGCGCCATTTCACCCTGTGATCCAGAACGGGCCACAGTGGACTGGCGCGCCTCCCCCCGGTTCAGGAGGCCGACGGCTTGCTGAAGCGGTCCAGCACCGCGCTCAGCAAATCGATCGGCAGCGGAAATACGATCGTCGAATTCTTGTCGGCGGCGATCGTCGTGAGGGTTTGCAGATAGCGCAGCTGCATGGCTTGCGGCTGCCGTGCGAGCGTCTGCGCCGCTTCCAGCAGATGCTGGGAGGCCTGCAATTCACCTTCCGCATGAATGACCTTGGCGCGCCGTTCGCGCTCGGCTTCGGCCTGACGGGCGATCGCGCGGATCATCGTTTCGTTGATGTCCACATGCTTGATCTCGACGATCGACACCTTGATGCCCCACGCGTCGGTCTGCGCATCGAGCACTTTCTGGATATCGGCGTTCAGCTGCTCGCGATCCGCCAGCAGTTCATCGAGCTCGTGCTTGCCGAGCACCGCGCGCAGCGTGGTTTGCGATAGCTGGCTGGTCGCCTCGAAATAGCGTGCCACCTGTATCACCGCTTTTTCCGGATCGACGACGCGGAAATACACCACGGCGTTGACCTTCACCGAAACGTTGTCGCGCGTAATCACATCTTGCGGCGGCACGTCGAACACGACGGTGCGCAAATCCATCCGCACCGCCTGCTGCACGATCGGAATGATCAGGACCAGCCCCGGCCCCTTGACCTTCCAGAAACGCCCGAGCATGAACACCACGCCGCGTTCGTATTCGCGAAAAATCCGTATCGATGAAGCAATCAGTACGGCCGCCAGCAGAATCAGAATGCTGCTGAAGCCGAATGTGAAACCGATCATGAGCGTTCTCCTTGTTGTTGTGTTTCCGCGGGCACCACGGTCAGCGTCAGTCCGCGCCGCGCGGTGACGCGCACCGCGTGACCGGCTGCGACCGGGGCCGTGCTGGACACCCGCCAGCGTTCACCGTGCACCTGAGCCCAGCCGGCCAGCGTGCCGCCCGCTGCTGCGTCTGCCGTTGCGTCCCCCGGCAGCAGGCCGCCGTCGAGCACGACGCCGAGACTGCCGATCAACCCTTCCGAACCCGTCACCACGGGCCGGCGCCGCGCGCGCAAGGCGAGCCTCGACACGCCGAACACAAAAGCGACGCTGAACACGGCCACGGCGGCAATCAGGGGCAGCGGAATGCCGTAGCCGGGCACGTCGGTATCGATCAGCATCAACGAGCCGATCACGAACGCGACCACACCGCCGAAGCCGAGCGAGCCGAAGGTCGGCAGAAACGCCTCGCCGATCAGGAATGCGATGCCGAGAAAGATCAGGCCGAGCCCGACGTAATTGACCGGCAGCATCTGCATCGCGAAGAGCCCCATCAGCAGACTGATGGCGCCGACCACGCCCGGCAGCACGAAGCCCGGATTGGCGAACTCGAAGAAGAGGCCGTACATGCCGATCATCAGCAGGACCAGCGCGACGTTCGGATCGGTGATGACCGCGAGGAACTGGCTGCGCCAGTCGGCTTCGAGCGTGACGACCGGCGCGTTGGCCGTGCTGAGCTTGACGTCGCCGCGGCTTGTACCGATCGTGCGCCCGTCCACCTGGCGCAGCAGGTCGGGAATGTCGCGCGCATTCAGATCGACCACGTGCTGCGCGAGCGCTTCGCTGGCCGACAGGCTGACAGCCTCGCGCACGGCGCGCTCGGCCCAGTCGGCGTTGCGTCCGCGCATTTGCGCGAGGCCGCGGATGTAGGCGGCGGCGTCGTGGACCTGCTTGCGCAGTTCGGTGGATTGGCTGTCGAGCGGAAGGGCGGCGCTGGCAGAGTTGGCAGCGCTTGCCGAATCGGCTGAGGCAGGTGCTCCGGGGCCGTTCTTTTGCGCGCCAGCACCGGCACCGGCACCGGCACCACCGCCACCGCCACCGCCACCGCCACCGCCACCGCCACCGCCACCGCCTGGCAGACCCGGCATACCGCCGCCGCCCGCGGGCGGCTCCGCACCGCCGATGCCCATCTGGATCGGCGTCGCCGCGCCGAGATTGGTGCCCGGGGCCATCGCCGCAATATGGCTGGCATAGACGATATAGGTGCCGGCGCTTGCCGCGCGCGCGCCGCTCGGGGCGATATAGGTGGCGACCGGCACCGGCGAGCCGAGAATCGCCTTGATGATCTGCCGCATCGACGTATCCAGTCCACCGGGCGTATCGAGTTGCAGGACGGCGAGCTGCGCGCGGTCGTCGGCGGCGCGCTGCAGGCTGCGCACGATGAAGTCAGCGCTGGCCGGATCGATCGCGCCGCTCACCGGGATCACGACAACGCTATTCGGCGCGACGGCGGCCTCGGCGACCCAAGCCCGCGGCGCGTTTTCGCACAATGCGAATCCCACGGCCAAAAGCATGCCGAACGCGGTCATGCCGCGCATCAACCGGCCCACGACTCCGCCACGAATAGGCGCAGGGTGCGGACCAGACTGCCGGAACGGGAGACGCGGAGACGTGCTCATCGCTGATGGCTGCCGCGCCATGCCGACAGGTATCGGCCGGCGCGGGCCGATACCCCAAAAAGGCTGGCCTGCTCCTTACAGCTTAGTCCGATTCAATGCGGTGCGTGAAATCCGCATGTGCCGGCCGGTAATCGCTCGGCCGCATGCCGGTCCACTTGCGAAACGCGCGATGAAACGCGCTCGGCTCGGCAAAACCCACGGCGGTAGCGATGTCGGCGATCGTGCGATCGGTGTCCTGCAGTTCGCCGATTGCGACGTCGCGCCGCAAGTCGTCCTTGATCGACTGATACGTATAGCCTTCCTGCTTCAGACGCCGCCGCATCGTCGCTTCAGCGACGTTGAGGCGCAGCGCCATCTGGTCGGCGGCGGGCCAGCCGGCCATCGGCAGCGCGCGCAGCATCTTGCGCACTCGCGCGGCGAGCGAGCCGGGATTGCGGTATTTGACGATGAAACTGCCGGGCGCATCGCGCAGGAACGGCTTCACCGACTTGGTGGTCTGGATCACCGGCAGCTCGAGAAACGCCGGCGACAGGTCGACGTACGACTCGGCCTGATCGAACGCCATGTCGTCGCAGAACATCAGGCGGTATTCATGCGCGGCAGGCGGCGCGGCGCAGCGAAAGCGCGCCTCGATGAGCGGAATGCGCCGCCCGACCAGCCAGCACAGCAGACCGTAGACGACGATAAAGTAGGTCGCGTAAGCGAACATGGCGGGCGGCTTCGCGCCTTCGCGTTCGATATACCGCAAGCGCACGCGCTGCGCATCCGTCTCGATCTGTGCGCCAAGATCGTCCAGCACGAGCCGCATGAAGCCGACCGCCCGCGCGAGCGCTTGTGCGCCGTTACCCGCGCTCAGCGCCATCTGGGTCATCGCAATGAAGCTGCCGCTTTTCATGCGGTGCGAATCCTGGCCGAAGAACTCGTCGTCGAGCGCGCGGGCGATGCCGGCCCACAGCGCGCCGTACTGCGCCGACGAGACCCGGCTTTTCGGCGACGCCAGCATCGTGGCTGCGATGCCGGCGGCTTCGGCGAGCGGCAGCGCCTCGAAACCGCGTGCCCGCGCCAACGCCAGGGCCTCTTCGACCAGCGTGACGGAAATCGTGCCTCTGTCGTTCCTGAGGTTCTTGAAGTTCTTCATGTTTTTCATGGCTGTCTGGCAAACGCGCTCAGGATTTTCCTTGTGGAGATCCGCTAAGCCTTTGAAAACGTAGCCTGAATCGGCTTTGCATGATACCGGTATGGCAAATGCGCTCAGTCAGAATGATCGGGCCGAGCATCGAACCTGTCCAGCAGCTTCCCTACACTTGGCCTCAACCGATCGCGGGACGCATCGCCCGTAGACACCACGGCGAGACCGGCCACCCCCCGCGACGAGCCGCAGATGACGAGGCCGCGCCTCGCCGCCGCGACTCGATGCACCTGACAGGATCGAGCCATGGACAGCTTCTACACCGACGAACAGCGAATGATCCGCGACGCCGCCCGCGACTTCGCCACTGAGCGCCTCGCACCGCATGCCGGGGAATGGGATCGCGACGCGAAGCTGCCGACGGAAGTCGTGACGCAAATGGGCGAGCTGGGTTTTCTCGGCATGATCGTGCCGTCCGAGTGGGGTGGCGCCTATACCGACTATGTGGCGTATGCGCTCGCCATCGAAGAGATCGCTGCGGGCTGCGCCGCCTGCGCCACGCTGATGAGCGTGCACAACTCGGTCGGCTGCGGGCCGATCCTGAACTTCGGCACGGACGCGCAAAAGGACCGCTATCTGCAAGACCTCGCCACGGGCCGCCGCATCGGCGCGTTTTGCCTGACCGAGCCGCAAGCCGGCTCCGAGGCGAACAATCTGCGCACCCGCGCCGTGCTGCGCGACGGCAAATGGATTCTGAACGGCAACAAGCAGTTCGTGACCAACGGGGCGCGCGCCAACATTGCAATCGTGTTTGCCGTCACCGATCCGGACCGGGGCAAGCGTGGCCTGTCAGCCTTCATCGTGCCGACCGATACGCCGGGCTTCAACGTCGGCAAACCCGAGCATAAGCTCGGTATTCGCGCATCGGATACCTGTCCCATCTCGCTCGACGATTGCGCAGTGCCCGAAGGCAACCTGCTCGGCGAACCGGGCGAAGGCCTGCGCATCGCGTTGTCGAATCTCGAGGGTGGCCGCATTGGTATTGCGGCGCAGGCGGTCGGCATCGCGCGAGCCGCATTCGATGCCGCCCGTCTCTACGCGAACGAACGCATCCAGTTTGGCAAGGCGTTGAAGGATCACCAGACCATCGCCAATATGCTCGCTGACATGGCGACCCGCCTGAACGCCGCGCGTCTGCTCGTGCATCACGCGGCGCGGTTGCGCACGGCGGGCAAGCCGTGTTTGTCCGAGGCATCGCAGGCCAAGCTGTTTGCGTCGGAACTCGCAGAGGAAATCTGCTCGAATGCGATCCAGATTCACGGCGGCTATGGCTATCTTGAGGACTACGCGGTGGAACGCCATTATCGCGACGCCCGCATCACGCAGATTTACGAAGGAACCAGTGAAGTGCAGCGGATGGTTATCGCACGCCATGTTTAGACGCAAGATAGGTGGCGTTTGAGTGCAAAATAGTCTGTCAGCAGGGCAAAAACCAGAGCGCATACCGCGCCACCAGCATGGGATCGGGGTAAGTGCTAAAGCGCTAACTCAGGTCGACAGCTTTGCATGGGATCGGAGTAAGCGCTAAAGCGCTAACTCCGATCGACAGCGATGCATGGGACCTGAGTAAGCGCTAAAGCGCTAACTCAGGTCGACACAGGAGACGACGATGACTGCAGCGAAGGGCTTTCTCGAAGCGCGCGACCTGTTATTGCGCCACCGAACCGACTACGAGCGCGCCTACGGCGAATTCGTGTGGCCGACGCCAGGCAAGTTCAACTGGGCGCTCGATTACTTCGATGTGATCGCCCGAGATAACGATAAGCCGGCGCTGTGGATCGTCGACGATCCGGCAAGCGACGGCCTGCGCCTCTCCTACGCGCAAATGTCGGAGCGCTCGTCGCGCATGGCGAACTTCCTGCGCGGCCTCGGCGTGGGGCGCGGCCACCGCTTGCTGCTAATGCTGCCGAACCGCGTCGAACTCTGGGACGTGATGCTCGCAGCCATGAAGCTCGGCGCGATCGTTCTGCCCGCCACCACCCAGCTTTCCGCCGACGACGTGCGCGATCGGGTGCAGATCGGCGGCGCGCAGTTCGTGGTGGTCGATAGCGCGGAACTGGCCAAGTTCGACGCGCTAGAGGTGCCGCTCACGCGCATCTCGGTCGGCACGCCGCGCGAAGGCTGGATCGATCTTGCTGCAGCCTATGACGCATCGCCGCAATTCACGCCGGAAGGCGTCACGCATGCCACCGATCCGCTGCTGCTGTACTTCACGTCAGGCACGACCTCGAAGCCGAAGCTGGTCGAGCACACGCACCTGAGTTACCCGATCGGCCATCTGTCGACCATGTACTGGATCGGCTTGCAACCGAACGACATCCATTGGAATATCAGCTCGCCGGGCTGGGCCAAGCACGCATGGAGCTGTTTCTACGCGCCGTGGAATGCGCAGGCCTGTGTGTTTGTTTTCAACTTTGCGCGCTTCGTGCCGAAAGAAACGCTCGACGTGCTGGTGCGTTTCAACGTCACCACGCTGTGCGCCCCACCGACCGTCTGGCGCATGCTGGTGCAGGAGCATCTCGCCGACTATCCGGTGAAGCTGCGCGAGATCGTCGGCGCGGGCGAGCCGTTGAATCCGGAGATCATCGAACGCGTCAAGCATGCCTGGGGTATCACGATTCGCGACGGTTTCGGCCAGACCGAAACGACCTGCCAGATCGGCAACTCGCCGGGGCAACCGGTGGTGCCGGGGTCGATGGGCCGTCCGTTGCCGGGCTACAAAGTCGAGCTCCTCGATGCCGACGATCAAGCCGTCACCGAAGGCGAAATCTCGCTGCCGTTGGCCGAACGTCCGCTCGGTTTGATGACGGGCTACGCGAACAATGCCAATGCCACCGCGCAAGCCATGCGCAACGGTTTCTACCATACCTCCGACGTCGCGCTACGCCGCGACGATGGCTACTACGTCTACGTCGGCCGCGCCGACGACGTGTTCAAATCGTCCGATTACCGGCTAAGCCCGTTCGAACTCGAAAGCGTGCTGATCGAACACGAAGCGATCGGCGAAGCAGCCGTGGTGCCGAGTGCCGACGCGCTGCGCCTGTCGGTGCCCAAAGCGTTCGTCACCGTGCGTCAGGGCTATGAAGCCGGTCCCGAACTTGCACGCGCGGTCTTCGCGTTCTCGCGCGAAAAACTCGCACCGTACAAGCGGATTCGCCGCCTGCAATTCAGTGAATTGCCGAAAACCATCTCCGGCAAGATCCGCCGCGTCGAATTGCGGCGCCGCGAAATGGAGCGCGAGGCCGAGCCGGCGCGCCTGCCGGACGAGTATTGGGAAGAGGATTTCCCGGATCTGCGTTGATTATTTTTATTCCCGGTCACTGCCCGGCCGATACACGGCCACTGCACAGGAGTTCCAGCATGAGCGCAATTGCTTCGAACCATCCCGCCACCGTCAAGCTGCTGATCAACGGCGAGTTCGTCGAATCCAAAACCACCGAATGGCGCGACATCGTCAACCCGGCGACGCAAGAGGTGCTCGCACGCGTACCGTTCGCCACCGCCGATGAAGTGAGCGAAGCGATCCGCTCGGCGCACGCCGCATTCAAGACGTGGAAGGACACACCGATCGGCGCGCGCATGCGCATCATGCTGAAGTTCCAGGCACTGATTCGCGAGCATTCGCCGCGCATCGCCAAGACCTTGAGCGCCGAGCAGGGCAAGACGATTCCCGACGCGGAAGGCGATATTTTCCGCGGACTCGAAGTGGTCGAACACGCCTGCTCGATCGGTACCTTGCAGCAGGGTGAATTCGCCGAGAACGTGGCGGGTGGCGTCGATACCTACACGCTGCGTCAGCCGATCGGCGTATGCGCCGGCATCACGCCATTCAATTTTCCCGCGATGATTCCGTTGTGGATGTTCCCGATGGCGATCGTCTGCGGCAATACGTTCGTGCTGAAGCCTTCCGAGCAGGATCCGTTGTCGACCATGCAACTGGTCGAACTGGCGCTCGAAGCCGGTGTGCCGAAGGGTGTGCTGAATGTCGTGCACGGCGGCAAGGACGTGGTCGATGCGCTCTGCACGCACGATCTGGTGAAAGCGATTTCCTTCGTCGGTTCGACGGCGGTCGGCACGCATGTTTATCGCCTCGGCAGCGAACACGGCAAGCGCGTGCAATCGATGATGGGTGCAAAGAATCATGCTGTGGTGCTGCCCGATGCGAATCGCGAGCAGACCTTGAATGCGCTGGCTGGCGCAGGTTTCGGCGCGGCGGGACAGCGTTGCATGGCGACTTCGGTGGTCGTGCTGGTCGGCGCGGCGCAGCAATGGCTGCCCGATCTGGTCGCGAAGGCGAAGACGCTGAAGGTCAACGCGGGCAATGAGCCGAATACGGACATTGGCCCGGTAGTCTCACGTGCCGCGAAGCAGCGCATTCTCGGCCTGATCGAAACGGGCGTGAAAGAGGGCGCCACGCTGGCGCTCGACGGCCGCGACGTGACGGTGCCGGGTTACGAGCAAGGCAATTTCATCGGCCCGACGGTGTTCACCGATGTCACCACCGAAATGGAGATCTACCGTCAGGAAATCTTCGGCCCGGTGCTGGTGGTGCTGAATGCCGCGACGCTCGATGACGCGATCGCGCTCGTCAACCGCAATCCGTTCGGCAACGGCGTGGGCCTCTTCACGCAAAGCGGCGCGGCGGCACGCAAATTCCAGAGCGAGATCGATATCGGCCAGGTCGGCATCAACATTCCGATTCCCGTGCCGGTGCCGTTTTTCAGCTTTACCGGCTCGCGCGGCTCGAAACTCGGCGACCTCGGGCCGTACGGCAAACAGGTCGTGCAGTTCTACACGCAGACCAAAACCGTCACCGCCCGCTGGTTCGACGACGACACCGTCAACGACGGCGTCAACACGACCATCAGCCTGCGCTGAGCCCTCGAGTCTATTGCTTTGCATGGGAAATGACATCATGAAAATAGGCTTTATCGGACTCGGCAACATGGGCGCGCCGATGGCGCTCAACCTGCTCAAGGCGGGCCACGCGGTCAACGTATTCGACCTCAGCGCGCAAGTTGTGCAAGCGCTGGTCGATGCAGGCGCCAAAGCGGCAGGTTCCCCGAAAGCGGCGGTGACCGACGTCGAATGTGTGATCACGATGCTGCCGGCAGCCGCACACGTGCGCAGCGTGCTGAGCGCGGATGACGGCGTATTCGCCGGCATCGCGAAAGGCGTGACGATCATCGATTCGAGCACCATCGATCCGGCAAGCGTGAAGGCGTTTGCTGAACTGGCCGTGCAACACGGCAACACCTTCGTCGACGCACCCGTCTCGGGCGGCACCGGCGGCGCGGCGGCGGGCACGCTGACCTTCATGGTCGGCGGCAGCGCGGATGCGTATGAGCAGGTCAAGCCGGTGTTGTCGGCGATGGGCAAGAACATCGTGCATTGCGGCGACACCGGCACCGGTCAGGTCGCCAAGATCTGCAATAACCTGGTGCTCGGCATCACGATGGCAGGCGTGGCCGAGGCAATGTCATTGGGCGAGGCGCTTGGCATCGACTCGAAAGTGCTGGGCGGCATCATCAATACCTCGACGGGCCGCTGCTGGAGTTCGGACACGTATAACCCGATGCCTGGCGTGATCGAGACCGCGCCGTCGACGCGCGGCTATACCGGTGGCTTTGGCACCGATCTGATGTTAAAGGACCTGGGCCTCGCCACCGACGCCGCGAAATTCGCGCGTCAACCGGTGTATCTCGGCGCGCTGGCGCAGCAGCTCTATCAAACGATGAGCACGAAGGGCGCGGGACGTCTGGACTTCTCGGCGGTGATCAAGCTCTATCGCAAGGACGGCAAGGACGGCAAGGACGGCAAGGACGGCAAGGACGGCAAGGACGGAGACGCGTCATGATCGAACGGAGGTAGTGGTGCATCCGGAATCTGTGTTCTCGCACATTTAACTCGTCCAACGTACGCTGTTCATTACGCGCATGCTGTGGACAGTCAGTCGTCGAGCGTTTCGTGTACCGCCTCGGCACCCTGTCTCCAGTAGCTGGCCGCGCGAATGCGCGACTTGTCGACGCCACGTTCCGTGCACAGGTGGTAGCGCACCGCACGCATCGTCGCGGATTCGCCGGCAGCCCACACGTAGCCTTCACCGTTTCCGGCAAGTAGATTTCGCGTACCGCTTGCAGCAAGGCCTCGCCGCGGTAGCCCGATTCGCTGCGATGACGCCAGATGATATGCAGTTCGGCCCGCGTCGCGAACTCGATCTGTGCGGACGGATCGGCCACTTCGATCACCGCCGCGACGCGTGTGCCGGCAGGCAACTCTTCAAGGCGGCGGGCAATGGCCGGCAACGCGGTATCGTCGCCGATCAGCAGATGCCAGTCGAAGCCGGTCGGTATCACCAGCGAGCCGCGCGGGCCGCCAATGCCGAGATACTGGCCCACTTTGGCTTGCGCCGCCCACGTTGCAGCCGGGCCGGCCTCGTGCATGGCGAACTCGATGTCCAGTTCGCGCGCGTCAGCGTCGAAGCGGCGCGGGGTGAAGTCTCGGGCGGTCGGCCGCGGCAGGCCGGCGGGAAACACGGGACCGTCAGAGCCGGCTTCCGGCAGCACGGGTTGGTCGGCGCCGGGTTCGGGGAAGAACACTTTGATGTGATCGTCGAACGAAGCGGAGACGAAGTCCTGCAGATCGTCACCCGTGAAGGTGACGCGAATCAGATGCGGGGTCAGCGCGTGCACCGCTTTGACCTGCAACAGACGGAACTTCAGCGGATGCCGCACGCGATGGACCGCCAGATCGGCCCGGTTGTCTTTTGTCAGCATAAGGGTGCCACTCCTGTTGGTTTGATCGGCGCGCGAAGGCGCACATGGGCACCTTCGAACGCAAGTGTCGAATGGCGCGATCTCAAGCGGTTGGTTCGCTGCTGCCTTCGTCGCTGCCGGGATTGCCTTCGCCTTCGATTTCATGTGCCGCGCGCATCAGGATCGCGGCGATGCGGCGCTGTTCGGCGGCCGGCGCGTTGTCGCGGCGCAGGAGCGCATGTTTCAGCGTGCGGCGCGCTTCGTTCAGTTCCGGCAGCCAGCCGCCTTCGCTGATGTCGGCCGGCTCCTCGCCGGCAAACGCGCGGCGCACGGAATCCATCTTGCGGGCGATATGCGCCAGTTTGGCGAGCATCAATTCGACGCGGTCGCGGTTGGCGGCCAGGTACTCGCGGCCCGCTTCCGATAGTTCGTAACGCTTACGGTTGCCTTGGAGCTGCACGGTCACGTAGCCGAGTTCTTCCAGATACGTGAGCGCCGGATAGACCATGCCGGGGCTCGGGCTATAGAAACCGTTTGAGCGCGTTTCGAGCGCCTTGATCAGCTCGTAGCCGTGGCTCGGCTGCGCGTCGATCATCGAGAGCAGCAGCAATTGCAGATCGTCGGAGCTGAATTTGCGGCCGCGCGGAAAACCGTCGCCGTCGCCCCCGAAGCCGCCGGGGCCGCCGCCACCGAAGTGCCCGCCACGGCCGCCGCCGCGATGCTCCTGATGGCGGCCGATCGCGTGCCAAAGTGCATGCAAAGACGGGCGGCCATGTCCTGCGAAGAAACCTTCGTCCGCGCCCCGCGAACGGGAGAAACGATGTTGATGTCGCATCTTGGGTGCTCGTATTGTGTCTTAAGATGTATCGTAAGATATATATCTAAAGATAGTTTGTCAAACTTATTTTTGCACTGTTCCAGTCACAAGGGACCGCATGGCCTGCGCCGCGCATCGAGATGATCGATGGCTTGAATTCAGGGTGGATCGATTTCAAAGACGGCGTGAACGAGCGGGTGGTCGGCGGCACCGCTTATCGGACGGTGTTGGCGGAGTGGGGCGAGCGTGCGGGCTGAGACGCAGCGCGGTGGAGACGAGGACATGGCACGCGGAAGCTTCCCGGGCGAACTGGAAAACGCCGCAGGACATCAAGGATCAGTGTGCGTTAGCGAGTTTCATTGTTCATCCCCTCAGGATCGGGTTGCCGTGATGAGGCGAGCGCAACACGGGACGAGACAGAGCAAGACAGCCAATAACCAGAACGCACCTTGCAGACCGACACCCTTGGCGACGAAACCCACGCCCGCCGGGCCGACAAGATTCCCCGCATAACCGGTAGTCGTGATGGCTGCCACAGCGAGTGCGGATGGCATGGCTTTTTGTGAACCCGCGCGGCGAAACAGTATGGGCACGATATTCGATGCGCCGAGGCCAATCAGCAGGAAGCCGGCCATCGCAATCGCGCTCATCGGCGCAGTCAGCAGAATCACAAAGCCGGCGGTCGCGAGCAGCCCGCCCCAGAACATCGTGGGCCGATCTCCGACGCGTGCCGTAATCGCGTCCCCTCCTAATCGTCCGGCAGTCATTGCAATGGAGAAAAGCATATAGCCCAGTCCACCCTGGGTGGCGACGACCAGTCCCTTGTCCGTGATGAGCAGCGCGCTCCAGTCAAGTAGCGCACCTTCGGTAAGAAATGTGATCGCGGCGAGACCGGCGAGCAGCAGCACAATGCCTCGTGGTGTGACGAACAGGGGGCCGTCATTCGTCTGGAGCGTCTTGAGCAGCCGCGGCTGTGCAATGGCGATTGCGGTGAGCATCAGTGCGGCACATATCGATGTGCTCGCGAGCGTCCCGATGCGCATCGAAAGCAAAAAGGTCATCAAAGTGGATCCGGCGAATCCACCGACACTGAATAGCGCATGAAACCCCGACATCAAAGGTCGGGCCGCCGCGCATTCAACTTCGACCGCGTGGACATTCATCGCGACATCGAGCGAACCGAGCGAGGCGCCAAAAGCGAACAAGGCGAGTCCCAGTGCGAACGGTGTGCTGACAATTGTCAGCAGCGGCAGGATCGCGGCTAGCCCGAGTCCTCCGGCGACAATGATCGGCTTGCTGCCGTATCGCGCGCTGAGTGCGCCTGTCACCGCCATCGCGACGACCGAACCCAGGCCAATGCAAAGTAGCAGCATGCCGAGCGCGCCGTCATCAACGCCAAGTCGTTGCTTGGCAAACGGCACGAGCGGCGCCCAGCATGCGACACCCAATCCCGCCACGAGAAAGGCAAGGCGGGTTGCGAGCCGGGTTGCCGGCTGGTCAGAAGACATCTCGCTTTACTCCAGGATGAATCGGGCGCGCGCTCACTGGCTCGCGGGAGGCTCGGCCTTCAAAACCGAACGGCCGGCTTTTGACAAGGCCGCATGCTCTGCGCGTGGCATGTCGTGTTCGACGATGAGGTAGTCGATCACCTTGATCATTGCCACCCGGTGAGGCGCGCGGGCGGTGAGCTTGTCTGTCGTTGCAAGCACGACACTTTGCGCGCTTGCATCGAGGACGGCGCGTTTGAATGCCGCGTCGGCGATACCGAATGCGCTGATGCCGCCCTTTGGCGATATTGCGCAGGTACCGATGAAGCATCGGTCGACATTCAATTGCGCGACGTTCTGAACAGCGTTCGCATCGACACATCCGCCCACTGCGGGGTCGACCGCCCCGCCGATCATGATGAGGTGCAGATCGGATCGCCGAAGCACGGCAGCAGCGATATCAATGGAATTGGTCGCCACGGTGAGTTCGTAGTCTTCGGGCAACAGCCCGACGAGTGCAAGATTGGTGCTGCCGCTATCAAGGAACAGGAGTTCGCCGCGCTGAATCAGGACCACGGCTGCGCGAGCCAATGCCGCCTTTCGCTCGCGCGCTTCGTCCATTCGGGCCGCCATTGGTGCCGACGCGGGCGTAATGGGCAGCGCGCCCCCGTAGACCCGGCGGCAGCGGCCTTCGGCCGCCAGCGCCCGGAGGTCGCGACGTATCGCGTCTTCGGAAACCTTGAATTCG
Organism: Paraburkholderia phytofirmans OLGA172; assembly: GCF_001634365.1. NCBI lineage: Bacteria > Pseudomonadati > Pseudomonadota > Betaproteobacteria > Burkholderiales > Burkholderiaceae > Paraburkholderia > Paraburkholderia phytofirmans. The sequence continues at coordinate 1,747,108 of NZ_CP014579.1, read as the reverse complement.
ACAGCGAGCGTAGCCGCCACTACCGGCTGGCCTTGCGCGAGCCGGTTCGCGATCTCGTCGCGTCGAGCGAGGGGGATTTCGTCATTCATGTTCGCACCTTATCATGCACAAACAAGAATGTAAACGTGCATAAACGTGCAAAGTGGGCGGCGATAAGCTACGCGCGATCTCTGTGTTACGGACGTGGAAATTTTCTAATCTTGATTCATGCCTGGTTCGGGTACCGGCGGCAGGCTGAAAAGGCCGACTCCAACCCTGGCTGTCTGCCCGGTGGACGCCGATTTTCGTGACCGGTTTAACTTGCAGTCGTGCTGGCGTGTCGATTCGCCGTCCCGTTCAATCACCTGCGCCCGCTCGCCATTCCGGGTGCAACCTCAAGGGGTTAAGCCAATGAAAGCCTATATCTTCTCCCTGCTCGCCGGCGTGCTGGTCGGTGTGATCTACAGCCTGATTCATGTGCGCTCGCCAGCACCGCCGCTCGTCGCGCTCGTAGGGCTGCTCGGCATTCTCGCGGGTGAACAGATCATTCCAGTAGGCAAACAGATGCTCTCCGGAAGCGGCTTTCACGCGGCATGGCAACAGTCGAAGTGCACTCAGCATATGTTTGGCTCGCTGCCAGGTCGCAATGCAGGCGATACGGCGCGTGTCACCGCGGCGAACTTACCGGAGAAGCGCTCATGAACAGCTCCACGACGACTGCTCCTGATCCGATTCTTCATCATGGCCGCTTCACGACGCTCGACAGAGGTAAGCCGCAAGCGAGCGCGGTTGCGATCCGGGGCGGTGTCTTCGCCGCGGTCTAGCCGCCGTCCGGCGGTCAATGTGTTTCGTCAGGTATCGTCGCCTGTCTGCATCTGGCGGTGGGCGTTTCTGGCGAGGCAGGCATTAATCGTCGTCCTCCTCATGCTGACGATGTTTCCAGCCTTTGTGCCAGCTATTGTCGTGCCATTGACGGCGGTCCCTGTAGTCGCCCTCATATCCGTGGCTGTAGGCGACGGGCGCTTGCGCGTACACGACGGGAGGCTCCTGATATACGACTGGGGGTCCCTCGTATACGACGGGAGCCGCTTCAAAGACGACGGTTGGCGGCGCTTCATACACGGGAACGTGCCGCGCCGAACGAAGGCGATCCCGCGTGGCGAAATCGCCCGCACGACCAGGCCGCCCCGTAGCAAACTGCGGTGCAGCGAAATCCCGGGAAGGCGCAGCGCCGTGATCGAACGGAGCAGAAGGTGCGTGCCGGGCGATCTCGGCATGGGAAACCGCAGTTCCGCGCGAAGAAGCCGACGATGATGGCGCGCCACGACCGGGCGAAGACGTCCGTCGCTTTGGCGGTGCCGATCGGGTGATGCCGAGTGCCTGCCGCACGTTCGTCATAAAGTGCGACGCCCAATTCCCGCGATTCTGGGGCGCGCCGTTGCCCGCTTTGTCCGGCCGCCCTGTAGCTGGCCGCGGTGCGGCAGAAGCCCGGGAAGGTGCCGCGCGGCGTTCGAACGAAGTGGAAACCGTAGGCGGGGCGAGTTCGGTACGGGCGATTGCGGTTGCGCGAGCAGGAGGTGCGGTTGATGGCGCGACCGGACCGGACGAAGACACTTGTTGCGTCGGCGATGCCGGTCCGGTTATCCCGGGCACCGGCTGTGTGCTCGCCTTCGATTCGAGGTAGGCGTTACGATCATGGTTGGGCCAGGCATCATACGTGACGGCACCCACGACTCCGAAGGCCAATGCGCTTGCCGACGCAACCCAAAGCTCGGGGCGTCCGAACCGCGTAGGCGGTGCACCCGCTACTGGATCAACCGCAAGATCGGCGCCCACAGCCAGGCTACCCGCGCCCAGATGCAGCAACCCCGGCTGTCCGGACACGGCGCCAGCCCTCGACTCATTTCGTCTGATCTTTCGATAGACTTTGCTCACGCTTGTGTGCAGCCAAGGGAACCGCCTGAAGAGAATGATGAGCGAAACGATCGCGCACATCAGCGTGTTGGCCAGATTCATCCAGAACATCCCATTCGGAATTCCCCGGCTCATTTCGAGGAGCATGAGTGCGAACGTGCCATTGCTGAGAGCCCAGCTTCCCCAACTGAGCAGACTGTGGCTGCGCACGTCTGCTTCCCTCGCGAGGAGTTTGCCGATGGTCGGAAGGTACGTCAGGATGCGCACCCCATTCCAGAACAGGAACATCGCGCTAAGTGCCCTGATGTAGAGTTCGTGAGACATCTCGACTCCCTTGCCATGCATGGCGGGCGGGCTCCGGTCACTACGATCATCCGCATCGGCTCGTCGCCAGCATGGAGTTAGGCATGAAATGCATGCCGACACCGCGTCCGGCCGCCCGTCCGGTGGTCCGATTTGTCGGCTGCGTGGGTGGCAACGTTTTCATAGCCCACTGGCTCATGATAGAAAACGTATCGCAACATCGCTGCTCTCCGTCTTCTATCGCCTATGGAAGTGCTGAACAAGCCGGTGAATCCGGGACGTCGCGGTGAGTGCGGCCCAGATACCTTCACGAGTTCATGCGCCGACAACGGACGGGCATCGTGATCGACAACGCGATTCGCGAGGCGGCCGGTGGGATCTCCGACTTCCTCAGACTGGAATCGGCGGGCAGACTGCTGCTCATGGCCACCGAAGTACTCGCGTTGGTCTGCAGCAACTCGCCGCTTCGACACGCGTACGATGATCTCCTGAAGATCCCAGTGGAGGTGCGCTTTGGATCGTTAGCCGTCGCGAAGCCGCTGCTGTACAGCGCGTCGTCGTAGTCGTAGCGCGCCACCCTCGTTCCGCTGAACGCGTCTGGGGTGTGCACACGATCGACGCGGATTAGCGCGCCTTTTACTGCCCAATTGAATCCCGCGTTGGGTGACGGGAAAAAATAGTCCAACGTGTCTCGGAATCCTGTGCCCACACCCACGGAAACCCAAGCGGTTTTCGCGTCAAAACAAGTGAAAATCCGGGCATCAACCAGCCACTTCCAGCCGCTCGCTCGAATGCCGAGATTGACGCTAAGCGTCAGGTTTAATCGGAATCCAGACCCTCACTGCAGGCCATCTGAACGCCTCAACCGGCGCTCGAAATTTCTCGCCGCACAGAAATCGCTTGGGCGGCAATTCTGGTTCTTGTCTTCCTTGCCGTCAGTGGTTTGTATTCAGGGACGACAACACCTCATTTGTGGTCGTGGTTTCACCGAGACGCGGGAAGATTTTCTCGACGCTGTGCTGATGCGAAACGGGGTCCAGGTCCGTCATGGCGTCCGTCACAAGAGCGACGTGGTATCCGTGTTCATGCGCATAACGGGCTGTCGATTCGACGCCGATGCTGGTTGCGATCCCGCACACGAATACCTGCGTGACGTTCAGATTCTTGAGATGCTCGTCAAGGCCCGTGCCGTGGAATGCTCCCCACCGCATCTTCGTAACTTTGTGATCGCGCGGGTGTTCCTTGAGTTCCGGGACGAGATCGGCCCAATCGGCGGGAGGATCGAAATGATGAGACTGGTCGGTTCGCCCAGGTGCGCCCCCTGCGACATTCACGAGCACGACCGGGAAACCGCGATCACGAAAGGCGTCAGCAAGTTGAGCTGCCTTGCTGGTAATTTCATTGGTCGGATGCGCGAGTGGGAGGCTGACGATTCCCTTTTGCAGATCGATCACGATAAGCGCCGGTTGCTTGTCCAACTGAGAAAGCGGCATGGGGAACTCCCTGGTTAAAGTCAAACGGTGAGATGGATCATTCCAACGATCCCTTGGGAAGGGTCCAGTCGAAAAATGTAAAGATCAGCAGGAAGGCGGAGACGCAGCCCATCACGATAGCCAATGCATGAATGCCGCTGTCACTCGGTTTGTGCCCGAAGACGATTCCGAGCAGGCTGGCAGCAAAAATGGCGCCGACATACGCAAAGGTTCGCTGTAATCCGGCTGCCGTTCCAATCTTTGCAGCGGGTGCCTGAACATAGATCGCTGTCTGCGTAGCTGTCGATGTCATGCCCATGGGTATGCCGAAGAACATCGCAGCCGCCGCCACGAACCAGATGGGGCTATCGCCGTGAATGAAGGTTAGGCAGGCACATCCGATAAGACCACCGACTGCACTAGTAACGAACGGCAACTTGAGACCCTTGGTTCGCGCGGCCAGCAGCGAACAAATGCCCGCGAGTATCGACATCGGCAATGTGATCAGGCCAGCCGCGCTCGCAGAATAATGAGCACTGCTTTCCAGCCATTGAGCGAAACCATACAGAACGCAGTAGGAAATCATGAGGAACAGCATGATTCGCAGATACGTGATGGTCAGCGGCAGGTTCTTTGCCAGCATGCGCACATCGACAAAGGGCTGGCTGCGTTTCAGGGAGTGAATGACGACGCCGATCCAGAATGCAGCGGATGCTGGTAGCGTCCACCACAGTGGATGGTCAAGATTCATCAAGAAGGTCATCAGCAATATCAACGCTACGCTGAATAGCGCGACACCCGGCAGATCGACCTCCTGAACAAGACGCGAGAAGCTTGCCGTGCGAGGATCGTCTTTGGGCACCCAGAGCGTCACCAGGCAGGCCGTCAGGAAAGCCAGCGGAACATTGATTGTGAAGATCGCATGCCAACCGAACGAGCCTGTCAGGAGACCACCCAGCAGCGGTCCGAAGGCGGTGGTCGCTATGCCAGCGAAAGACAACGCCCCCATCGCCACACGAGGTGGCGCCATCCCGTGGCGATCGCCCTGGGATCGGAAGATGCGCATGGCCGACGGATAGGCGCCCGAAGTTCCCACGCCAAGCAAAACGCGAGAGAGCACCAATACCGCTAGTGAAGGAGCGAGCGCACCGACGATACCCGCAATGGCGACCAGTGCGAGGGAGATCAGGTAAACGCGGCGCGGACCGAACAGGTCGGCTAGCCGTCCCATCGTCGGCTGCGCAATCGCGCTCGTCAGATAAAGTCCGGCGATCAACCATCCCTTCTGTGCCACGCTCGCACTGAACGCCACGGCGATGGGCGCAAGCGCAGTGGAGATCATCGTCGAGTTAACCGGATTGAGCGTCGATCCGAGCGCAAGCGGCGTCACGAAACGAAAGCCAAAATGCGATGATCGTTGTGTTTCGGGCAAGGGGGCGTCCATAGCCTACAGATCCCCGAGGTGCCGAATGATGTCCACCGCTTCGACGAGCGTTTTTTGCTCGGCAGGAGAAAGCTGCGAGATCGCGGCCAACAGCCAATCGCGTTTGGCCAGACTCACTTTCTTTCGCGCATCCCTCCCTTCGTCAGTCAAGGCATACAGAATCTGGCGGCCGTCTGTCGGATGCGGCTGACGCTCGACTAATCCTTCTGCTTCCATCGCTGCAAGCGTTCCGCCCATTGTTTGCGGCTTCACTGCTTCGGCGCGCGCGAGGTCTGCTGTCGTCATCGAGCCGACTTCCTCCAGCCGGGCCATGATTGCGACCTGGGACCACGTAAGTTCGCGTGTATTGGATACCGCTCGCAGCCGGCGAGTCAGTTGGCCCGTGACGGACAACAGTTCCGTAACGGCACTTTCGAGGGCTTTTTGGTTCGTGTCCATGAGGCACTAGCCTACATATTGGAAGAATAACTTGCAAGTTATTCTTCTATATTTTGCCTCTATGCCGGATGCTTTGGATGTGTTCCTTGCTTACTATGGGACGATTTCCGCGATTGAGTGGCCGCTTTCGAGCAAGCCGGAAGACCGCTTCGGGTGGGTGAATTACTTCGCCGTTGGACATTCGAGCGAGTGCTTCAGCTTCCTCAAAGACTGGGTAGAAAAGAAAATCAGGCGCCACATGGGACGCTCCCGGAATCGACGCGGCTTCGGCTGGAAGCGGTGGAGTAGGCGTTGGCTGTATGAGGAACTGAAGCTGTTCAACGGCTATCGTGTTCGTCGTGCTGCCGCACCGAAAGCGCGCCCAGCATGATAGGTCCCATAAATCTTGACATGAAGCAGACAGGAGAGCGTAGTGCCGGAAACCGGCCCGCTGCGTTCGACGTGGCGGGAGCTGGAAACGTGACCATGGTTGCCGGATTGCGGGCCATCGCGAAAGCGGTGGAATCACCACCGGCGCCTATCGGTGCGCGCGCCAGTTCTCGACCCTACCGATGAGCGGGGTGTGGAAACGGAGTTAGGGCGAGGTTACTCGGGCACCGCCAGACGAAAGGGGCGGCAACAGACAAACCGAACCTACTGCAACCGCGAGAGGGTAGCCCCACTGCCTCTCGACAGCAGGGCCCCCGAAGAACCGTGCATGCGACTTTCGCCGCACACGGCTCGCGCACAGCATGAAACGTCACACTGACGCCGGTCTTGTCAATCTGCACAAGCCCTTCGCACGCGTCACCTCGTCGATTCATCTCATTGCTGAGACGAGGGCGCTGAACCGCAAACAGCCGGTCTCTCTCAAGCTGCCCCACGGCGAATCTAAAAAGTGGACCTGCGACAGCTGCACCACACGGAAGTCTGCACCCTTTCAGGTCGAGGCAAATCTTGAACCTCTATGCAGCCCGTTACAGGCCGCCATTCGCTTTCTCCGCGTTCTCACACCCGCTTCGTCAACAGCGCTCCTCACGGTTTGCCTGCCTTGATGGCTGTGTTCCGGAATCAAGGCGATGAATCGGGCTTACCACGTTCCCAGTCTTGCCGATTCGATTGTTCCCGAATCTATCCGTTTAGCGCCCGCCTCTTCCTCGGTAGCGATGATGACGACGTGCACCCAATGTGGAAGGGAGCAACCTGCTACGCACCGTTTGGTCAGGGCCTGACAGCAGCTTTGGCCCATCAGTCGTGACGAGGTTTATCGGCAGTTCACTTAAGTTGCGCATGCGGAACTTGCCTCGTCCCTATACCGCGTCGCTGCTCGCAGTGTCGGTTCCTTGTCACCAAGGTGGACCGTCCGTCGGAAGGGTACTTTGTCCCCGGAGCTTCACACCCGACGGTCTCCCGTCGCGCATGTCCAGGTAGGCAACTGTTGGTCGTACAACAGGTCACGGCTTCAACCTCCAAACTTCGACTGCTGAATGTGACAAGGCAAAACAGAGCTTTACCATCTACAGCATGCCGCATAACGCGCGGCTGACGGCGACACGTGTCGCACCCACATCTCGACTCTACCAGAGGCGGTTCACAGCACAGGCAGCCAGCCTTCCCGTTCTTATGAATCGCGTTCTCCGGGCTTTGGCGTGATAAGCGCTACGCTCGCCATGAACAGGATTTTCATTTTGGGTCCCCTGTTTGCTGATGATCCAGGGTGTAGCCTCTGACCTGTTTCGGGGAGGCGGCCCCTGCGGCTGGGCGCAATCGCCCGACGATCACTGGATTGGCGGCACCACGCCCAGTTTCTCGGCCAGCATGCGCTCATACACGCCGAAGTGCAGGTCGACTTCCTCCTGACTTACTGTCGTCACGGTGATGTTCACCTGATCCGGCTGCAGGCCGAGTACCAGCGCAATCGCCGCTTCCAGTTGCGGCGCACAAACGCGGTCTTCGATAAGTGTCGTGCCCACGGCGATATCGTAGGTCTGTTCGTGCTGGAAGACGATCTCGACCAGCCGCGCGCGGGCGCTCATGTTGTTGTCGATCGTGAGGCGCACAACCTCCGTCACGCTACGCATCAACTCCGTCGGAAAGCCTCTGGCCGAGCGCAGCCGCACGCGGTGTCTGCCAAGCGTGAGCCAGTCCGAATCGAATTCCATGGTGTCCTCCGGTTCCGTTGCCATGCACCGCGATAATAGGATTTGGCAGGCGATTTTCAAGACCGGAATTTCACCACCGCCCCTTGAATTTTTCTCCGTAGGTCCTATCTTTTATTTCGCTCAGGCAGATGCGCCGGTCATGACCGGTGCACTGCGTGTTTCGATTTGTTTGCCAGCGGCCTGGCAGGCGGACTGGAGCGCGTAGGCCCGTTCGCCTCCTCGCTGCATCGAAGGAGGATACGATGAGTGATCTCTTTTCCGGAACCGACCTGTTCAGTGAGTTTGACCGTCTGCAGCGGCAGATGGACAACCTGTTTGGCGGCTTCCCGTCCAGCATCCGTTCGGGCCGCTTCGGGGCCTTTCCACAACTCAACATCGGTACCACCGAGGACTCGATCGAAATCGTCGCGTTCGCGCCCGGTCTGAAGCTGGCCGAGCTCGACGTGTCGATCGACAAGGGCCTGCTGACCATCAGCGGTGAGCGCAGGCCGGCCCAGACCGGGAACGATGACAAAACCCGCGACGACACCCGCACCTATGCACAGGAGCGCTTCACCGGCAGTTTCCGGCGCGTGATCGAGCTGCCGCAGAATGCTGACCCCGACAAGGTGCAGGCGCGCTACACCAACGGCTGTCTGTCGATCACCGTCGGCAAGCGCGAAGCGTCGAAGCCACGGGCCATTACCGTCCAGTAACGCCAGTTATTCGAGGAGCAAGCCATGAACGACAGGACACAGGTTGCTGAACGCGACCAGAAAGCAGTAGCGCGACGCGAGGGCGACCAGCCGGCACGACGGATGACGCTTACACCGGCCGTCGACGTGTTCGAGGACAGCCAGGGCATCACGCTGTGGGCTGACCTGCCAGGCGTCACGAAGGACAAACTCGACGTGAAGGTGCACGACGGCAATCTCTATATCGAGGCCGAAGCGGTCGTGCCAACGCCGGCCGGTCTGCGGCTGCAGCACGCCGAGATCCGGGAACCGCATTTCGCGCGCGCGTTCTCACTGAGCCCTGACTTCGACACATCGAAGATCGATGCGAACCTGCAGGACGGCGTGCTGAAACTGACGATTCCGCGTCGCGACGAAGCACGCCCGCGCCGGATCGAAGTGCAGACGAACTGAGCCCGGCAGAGCCGCAACGACGAGAGGAGAAAAACCGATGGCGGCCGCGAGGTCCGCCATCGTCCGTTCGTGGAGGTGTGGATACAGAACGTCACGGAAGAAGGGTGATGCGGATAAACGATCAGCATATGGGCCGTGCCGGTGCGTCAGTTCGCAAGCGGCCCGGCCCTCGCTGATGGTGGCTATATCGGCTTGGTCACGAGCAGGAGCGATGCCCGTCTGCTTGCCGACTGGCATCTGCCGCGTCACACCCGGGCGGTAGACGCAGCGCGACGTCCCGCCGCACGCCGTCAGTCTGACTGCAGACGGCGTGTCCACGGACGTCGGCAGAAAGGTGGCAGTGTGAACGCAATGATGCACATCCGGTTCTCCCGTCAGACCATCGAGGAGCATACCATCGAGGAGCATACGATGAACACCGACCTGAAAAAGTGGAACCCTTTCAAATTTCTCCGCGGTTCAGGACGCAAGCCCGAGGCGGACAGTGCGCAAAGCCCGCCCGACAGCGAACCGTCACGTGTTCCGTGGCCTGACATTCGCGACTTTTCCCCCGTGATTCGCGGCGTGCGATGGAGGATTTCTTTCATGATCCGTTCGCGGCGCGCGGCGCGCTCGAACGATGGTTTGGCGACTTCACTTCATCGCGTTTCCAGCCGCGCATCGACGTGGTTGACGAGGGAAAGATACTGCGCGTGACCGTCGAACTGCCCGGCATGGAGCGCCGAGCCAAACATCGGGATTCGCCATAGCCAGACACGAGGGAGGCGCGGTCGCTGGTGTCCATCGGATCGCGCGGTTTCGGAACCACCGGGAGGAGCGGCTGTGAAGAAAGAGCAACAGGTTGCACTTGTGACGAATGCGTCGGACTATGCCGGCCCGCCTGCCGTAGCAGCACTGCTGGATGCGGGATTTCGCGTGCTTGCCCACGATGATTCCTTCGTGGACGACATCGCGTGGGAGCACTTTTCGAACGCGAATGGCAGTGTCGAGCGGGTGAGCGGCAAAAATGTTGAGCTGCTGGTCGAAGCCGCATGGGCCGTCACGGGGCGGGTTGATGCCATTGTCAGTAACGACCACTTTCCCGCTATCCATCGGCCCACTGTGGATGCATCATTGGACGACCTGCGGCAGACGCTAGAAAAGCTGGTAGTCCGCCCTTTCGCTTTGGTAAAGGCGGCCATCCCGCGCATGAGACAGCAGGGCGGCGGAAACCTTGTATTAGTGACATCGTGCAGGACGAAACTGCCGATGCATGGAGGCGCCATCCCTGATGCTGCGAGGGATGCCGCGAATGCATTGGCTCGATCGTTTTCCGTCGAACTTGCGCCACTTAACATTGCCGTCAACGCGGTGGCACCGAACTTCCTGTATAGCGAGGCTTATTATCCACGCGCTGTCTTCGTAGACGAGCCGGAAGGCCGTGACTACGTCAGGACTTCGGTACCAGTGGGCCGGCTAGGCCGGCCGGAAGAGATCGGCGAACTGATCTGCTTTCTCGCATCGACACAGTCCCGGTTTCTGACTGGCGCTGTAATTGACTTTTCCGGCGGGTGGCCTGCTGCTGCGACGAGGCCCGGAACGACCGACGATTGAGTGCGGTTCGCGCAACGTGGCGCCGATCAATGACAGGCAGCGACCGGCCATGACCTGCCAGTCACCGCGCGGGAAAACTTGCCACTGGAACGTCTGCATTACTCCCGACTCCTGCCGGAGGAAATATTCGGCCTCAGTCACGCTAGCACACAGTCAATATCAACCGATGTCCTTCGTCCTGCGCGCTTAAAAAATCGACTGCCCGGTAAGCGTGGTCAACTGTTCCAATGCCCGGGCGCCGGCAAGGGAGTTTCCGTTTGCGTCGAGTCCAGGCGACCACACGCAGACCGCCATTTCCCCAGGCAACACCGCGACGATGCCGCCGCCGACGCCGCTCTTGGCTGGCAAGCCGACGCGAAAGACGAAGTCGCCCGCGGCGTCGTAGGTGCCGCAGGTCAGCATCAAGGCCGATAGACGCTTGGTCGAACTGCTGTCGAGGATGCGCTCCCCGGTTGACGGCACCACGCCGCCATTACTCAGAAATAGCGCCGCCTTCGCCAGCTCGACGCAACTCATCGAGATCGCGCATTGCCGGCAATACGCATCGACCACCGCGTGGACGGGCATTTCCATGTTGCCGAAGCTCGCCATGAAGTGCGCCATCGCCTGGTTGCGATCGGCGTGTTGCAGTTCTGACTGCGCGACCCGCGAATCGTAGTCGATCGTGACCTCGCCGGTCAGCCGCCGCATAAACTCCACCAGCGCGGTCTCGGCCCGCACGAAGCGGCGGCACAGCACGTCGGTGACGACCAGCGCCCCAGCATTGATAAACGGGTTGCGCGGCTTGCCATGCTCGCTTTCGAGTTGGACGAGCGAATTGAATGCGGTGCCCGACGGCTCTCGGCCGACGCGCTCCCACAATGCGTCACCGAGCAATTGGAATGCGAGCGTGCACGCGAATAGCTTCGAGATGCTCTGGATCGAGAAGCGCATTTGCGCGTCGCCGACCGAGAATACGCGGCCGTCGAGCATGACGACCGCCATGCCGAAGCGCTCGGCGGGCACCTTCGCGAGTTCGGGAATGTAATCGGCGACGCGGCCCGCGGTGCGCCACGGTTCGATGTCGCGATGAATCTGTTCGAGGATGGATGCGTAGTTCATTGGGCTCGGACCGTTGAAGCCGCGATTCTACTGGCAAGCCAGCAGACCGGACAGCACTTCGCCGACACGCCCGCACGCTATTGCCGCTGACGCAGCGCCGGGCAACACCGCAATCAGTGCGCGCCCGCCGCATCCGCTCCGCCGCCGCCCTTGGCCGGCTTCGTAATCCAGATCAGAGGAATGATCAGAACGAAAATGATCGCCGACACATAGAAGATGTCGTTCAGGCCCATCATCGCGGCTTGGGTGTTCACCGTAAAATCGAACAGTGCGTGCGCCGATTGCGGATTCAGCTGCAGCAGTGACTGGGTCGAATCGATCTGCTGGTTGAACACTGGGTTGTTCAGGCTAGCCTGCTCGGTGAGCCGTTCATGGTGCAGCACCGTGCGGTTATTCCATTCGTTGCCGGCGATCGACGTGCCCACCGCGCCGCAAAACACCCGCACGAAATTCGACAGACCAGCCGCCGCGGGAATTCTGTTGGGCGGCTGTCCGGACAGAATGATCGCCGTCAGCGGCACGAAGAACAGCGCCATCGGAATGCCTTGCAGCAGCGTGGGTAGCACGAGATGCCACGTGTCGATTTCGATCACGTAGTTCGAGCGCATATAAAACACGATCGCAAAGCCGATAAACGCGAGGGTCGCAATGATGCGTGCGTCCGAACGCGGCAGCACGCGGCCCATCACCGGCGCGAGCAGCACCGCAAAGACGCCGAGCGGCGCAGTAACGAGACCGGCGTCCACGGAGCGGTAGTTCAGATATTCCTGCATCCATTGCGGCAGCAGCACCAGGTTGCCGAAGAACACGCCGTACGCCACCGAAATCGCGATCGTGCCGCCGAGAAAATTGCGCTGCTGGAAGAGCCGCAAATCGACGATCGGATTCTCCTCGGTCAGCTCCCACACGAGGAAGAACGCGAAACCGATCAACGCGGTAACGCCGAGAATCACGATGACCGGCGACGAGAACCAGTCGAGGTCCTTACCCTTGTCGAGCATGATCTGCAGCGAAGCGACCCAGGTAACCAGCAGGCCTAGCCCGACCACGTCGATGGGGGGCTTGCGGGTGGCCGACTCGCGGGTGCGATAGATCATCCACGTGACGCCGGCCGCGAAAATGCCGACGGGGATGTTGATGTAGAAGATCCACGACCAACTGTAGCTATCCGTGATCCAGCCGCCGAGCGCAGGGCCCGCAATCGGGCCGACGGTGGCCGTCATGGCCCATAGCGAGAGCGCGGTCGACGATTTCTCCTTGGGATACGAGCCGAGCAGAATCGCTTGCGAGAGCGGAATCAGCGGGCCGGCCACCGCACCCTGGAACACCCGCGCGACCAGCAGGATCGGCAGCGTGGGCGCAACCCCGCATAACCACGAAGCCAGCACGAACATCAGAATCGCGCCGACGAACAGCTTGACCTGGCCGATGCGCTGCGTGAGCCAGCCGGTCAGCGGAATCGAGACGGCGTTGGCCGCGGCGAACACCGTGATGACCCACGTGCCTTCATCGACCGAGACCCCGAGGTTGCCCGAAATGGTTGGAATTGCAACGTTCGCGATTGACGTGTCGAGCACGTTCATGAAAGTGGCGAGCGCGACGGCGATCGTCGCCAGAACCAGTTTCCCGCCTTGTAACGGCGGCGGTGGTGCGGGCGGCGTGGCACCGGGAGCGGAAGAGGGCTGGCTCAAACGATTCTCCGGATTGCGATGCTACGGACGTTCCCTACGGTGGTTTATGCACTGCCCGGGCAATGAGCCGGGCGGTCGAGTGCTCGCAAAAGCATACCTGTATTCACGTTTTGGCGCCGTCGAGCCATGCAGGTCGGGCGGCGGAAACCAGTCCGGCAGCGTATGCTCCCGGCTGAGGCTGCATGGAGCTTCGCGAAGCGACGTGACGCCACGCAAGGCCACGCAGGCCACGCAGGCCACGCAAGGCCACGCAAGGCCACGCAAGGCCACGCAAGGCCACGCGGGGTATCGCGAGGCATCGCGACGGCTGCGCGAGCGAAGCTAAGTCAGGCGCCACGGAGGGCAGGGCGCTGCCGCGTGGTTGGCCGCGCGTGCGGAAACACGAACCGAGAGTAAAGAGAGGAGTGGAATATGGCTTGGGAGCAATTCGAACACGGCTGGCGGCGCGCGCCGGCAACAACGCCAGCCAAAGCATTGGTGGTGCTGATGCATGGCGTAGGCAGCAATGCGCGCGATCTGATGCCGCTCGCGGACATCTGGAGCGAGAGCTTGCCGGACGTGGCGTTCGCCTCGCTCGACGGCACTGAGGCCTTCGACGGCGGCTTCGGCGGGCGCCAGTGGTTCAGCCTGCGTGATGTCAACGAGGGCAATCGCGAGGCGCGTGTTGTTGCCGCCTATCCGGCGTTGCGACGCATGCTCGAGGCGGAACTGGCGTACCGGCAGCTTTCTTTCGATTGCCTTGCATTGGTCGGCTTCTCGCAAGGCTCGATCATGGCGATGCATCACGTGGCGACGAGCGCGGAAGGCGCTGCTGCCGTCGTCGCGTATTCGGGGCGGCTCGCGTCGGTGATCGTCGCGCGGAACGGTACACCGCTCACGCTAGTGCACGGCGAAGAAGACGGAGTGATCCCGGTGCAGGAACTGGAATACGCCGCGGATGCATTCAGCAACGCCGGCTATACGGTCGATGCCTACGCTTTGCCCGGCATCGGTCACACGATTAACGCGGACGGTGTCGAGCTCGGCAAGCAAGCCCTGGAGCGCGCGCTTGGGGCTTTGTCGCGCGGCTGACACGGCCCTGATTGAAAAGTGGCTCTAAAGATCCTGATCTGCTTGCCGTTAATCGCTCATAAGCATGAAAATCACCCTCGCCGCGCGGACCGCGCAACGCCCATCCGGGCGTGCCAAGCGGCTCGGGTGACCGGGGGCGCATTTTCCAGACTGCCCGGCAAGGGCGGATAACGATACATCAGAGCCTTCCTATGGCCAGACCGACGCCGCATTACCCGCTTTTCGATCGACTGTTCCGCCATTCCGTGGCGGTGGACCTCGGCACGGCCAATACCCTCATCTATACCGACAACGGCGGCATCGTGCTGAACGAGCCGTCCGTCGTGGCTTTCCAGAAAGAATCCGCCGCCGGGCAAAAACGCGTGGCGGCAGTGGGCACCGAAGCGCGCCAGCTGCTCGGCCGCGCGCCGGTCAACGTCGAAGCCGTGCGGCCGATGCGGCACGGCGTGATCGCCAATTTTCCAGCTGCCGAGCAGATGATCCGGCAATTCGTCGACATGGCCCGCCCGCGGCCGCTGTTCAGCCGGCGCGCCGCGTTCACCGTGTGCGTGCCGGCGGGCGCCACCCAGGTCGAGCGTCGCGCGATCAAGGAAGCCGCGGTGGCGGCCGGCGCGTGGAAGGTCAGTCTGATCGGCGAATCGCTGGCGTCGGCGGTCGGTGCGGGCCTGCCGGTATCTGAGGCGATCGGCTCAATGGTGGTCGACATCGGCGGCGGCGCGACCGAAGTCGGCGTGATCTCGCTCGGCGGCCTCGCCTATAGCGGCTCGATTCGCGTGGGCGGCGACAGTTTCGACATGGCGATCGTCAGTTACGTGCGCAACCTGTATGGCGTGCTGCTCGGCGAGCAAACCGCCGAACATGTCAAGAAGGGCATCGGTTCGGCCCTGCGCGACGTGCCGGTCGAGCATATGAACGCGACCGGGCGCAGCGTCGACGACGGCTTGCCGCGCACGGTTCAGTTGAGCAACCACGATATTGCCGATGCGATCGAGGGCCCGCTGCGTCAGGTGATCGGCGCCGTGAAGCGCGCGCTTGAAACGGCGCCGGCCGAACTGGTGACCGATATCGCGCACAGCGGCATCGTGCTGACCGGCGGCGGCGCGCTGCTCGGCAATCTGGGCCGCCGCCTGACCAATGAACTCGGCCTCGAGGTCCACGTCGCGGACGAACCGCTCACATGCGCCGTGCGTGGCGCGGGCGCGGCGGCTGCCGCCGGTTTGTTCGACGACGGCGTCTACGAATGATCTGATGCGGGACGTTTTCGCATCCCCGTCCTTTATCGCGCGGCGCTATCCGCGGTACGTGCGCACGGCATGAATCTCGCGCATCCGGCAGCGTTCAATCGCCAGGTCGACGAGTTCATTCGCTCACTGGACGGTTGAGTCACCCGCGTGGTTCAAGCCTTGCGATGCGCGGCTTTATCGAGCGCACGTTCCGCGGCTTCGCCGACGAGGCCGTGGTAATACAGATGCACGCCGATCGCGAGCGAGTCGTTGCGAATTTCGTGGAAGGTTTTCCATGCCTTCACGGGGTCTTTGAACAGCAGATAGTGCGCTTCCTGCGCGATCAGATCTGCGACTTCATGCAGGCCATGGCCGTGCAGGATATCCACGAGGGAATCGAGACTGCGATGGGTGCGCGCGTCGGTACGCGGGTAGAGCATATGCAGCACCGCGACGTCTTGAGTCTTCAGCGCCGCCGACAATGCTACGACGATGTCCTGATGATTCAGCGCGGTGACGATTTTATCTTCGTCGTGGACGTGATCCGGAAACAGCGTTTCGAGAGAGGCGTTCATCTGGTCCTTCCTGTTCTTCTGGCTGATAAAAAAAGGCCCGCCGCAGGACGGCGGGCCAAAGACAGCGATGTGTTCGCAGGGGAAGCAAAACACGCATTCAGTATCGCAGAGCGGCGCCGCTTGTGCAGCTTGAGTGCCGCAAAACATTGTTGCACCAAGCGTACCAACTTCCATTTGTCTGGCAATGCCGCTTCGCGAGCATGGTGCCCTTCCATGCGGCGTACTTCCTCGTGTTTCGGGAGATTTGGCCGATCTTTCAGGCAACGAATGTTGCGTCACTCGAGATGGATTGTTGCTGTCAATCGCCGCAATCAAAGCCCCTTCCGACCGTAGAATGCGAAGCGGAGCCTGAGCATGCCACGCGGTAATCCGACGATCGAGCATGCCGGCATGTGTGCGATGTGAAAGTAATAGGAACGTGTAAATGAACTCGAAGACACACGCAACGCTGAGCTTTTCCGACAGCGATCAGACGATTGATTTGCCCATTTATCAGGGCACGCTCGGGCCGGATGTCATCGACATTCGCAAGCTGTACGGCCAGACCGGCAAGTTCACGTACGACCCGGGTTTCATGTCCACTGCGGCATGCAATTCCGAAATCACGTATATCGACGGCGACAAAGGCGAGCTGCTGTACCGCGGTTATCCGATCGACAATCTGGCGCAAAACGCCGACTTCCTCGAAACGTGTTACCTGCTGCTGAAGGGCGAGCTGCCGAATGCGCAGCAGAAGGAAGAGTTTGTCACCACGGTTACGCAGCACACGATGGTGCACGAGCAGATGCATTTCTTTTTCCGCGGTTTCCGCCGTGACGCTCATCCGATGGCGATTCTGGTCGCGGCCGTCGGCGCGCTGTCGGCGTTCTATCACGACTCGCTCGACATCAACAATCAACAGCACCGCGACGTATCCGCGATTCGCATGATTGCGAAGCTGCCGACCCTGGTCGCGATGGCGTACAAGTACACCGTTGGCCAGCCGTTTGTTTATCCGCAGAACGACCTGTCGTACAGCGCGAATTTCATGCGGATGATGTTCGCCAATCCGGCGGAAGAGTACGAGGTCAATGACGTGCTGGTGCGCGCGCTGGACCGCATTCTGATTTTGCATGCAGATCACGAGCAGAATGCGTCGACGTCGACGGTGCGTCTGGCGGGTTCGTCGGGGGCCAATCCGTTCGCGTGTATCGCAGCGGGTATTGCTTGCTTGTGGGGTCCGGCTCACGGCGGCGCGAATGAAGCCGCACTGAACATGCTGGAAGAGATTGGCTCGGTGGACAATATTCCTGAGTTCATTGCGAAGGTGAAGGATAAGGACTCCGGCGTGAAGCTGATGGGTTTCGGTCACCGCGTGTACAAGAACTACGATCCGCGTGCCAAGCTGATGCGTGAGACCTGCCATGAAGTGCTGGAAGAGCTGGGGCTGCATGATGACCCGCTGTTCAAGCTCGCGATGGCGCTCGAGAAGATCGCGCTTGAGGATGAATACTTCGTTTCGCGCAAGCTGTATCCGAATGTCGATTTCTATTCGGGGATCGTGCAGCGGGCGCTGGGCATTCCGACGGCGATGTTCACGTGTATCTTCGCAATGGCGCGTACGGTCGGCTGGATTGCGCAGTGGAACGAAATGATCGCCGATCCGGAGCAGAAGATTGGGCGGCCGCGGCAGTTGTTTGTCGGGGAGACTCAGCGCGAGGCTCGGCCGCTTGCCAAGCGGTAAAGATTTTGGTTGTTTGCCTGCTCGGCGCTAGAGGTGGTTTTGTGCCTTGCAGGCAGGCCTTTTCTTGGGTTGGTTGCCTGCCCCGCACAGGGAAACAAAAAAACGCGCCTGCATGTCCCATGCCAAAACAAAAAATCGAAACTCGCATGTGATAAGTTCGTCTGACGCGAACAGACCCTCTACAATCGGAAACGATCAGCCGGCACCCAGCGGCAACCGAAAGCGAAAGTCAACGCGAAAGCAAACGCCATCGCGAAAGCGAACACGAACACGAACCCCATAGGAGCGACCCTGATGCAGCAGCCAGAAGCCCTTGGCGGCCTGTCCCACTCGGGCGGAATCGACCACCGCGAACCCGAGCCGGACGGCGCATTCATCCCGACGGAAAACCTCAACGTCGCAAGCGTCACCCAGCACGTGCTGAAGTCTGGCGACACCTTCATCGTCAACGACCCCCTCGGCGATATCACCGGCCACGACGACGGCCTGTTCGTCAACGACACCCGTGTCCTCTCGAGCCTGCGCCTCACCTTCGGCGGCCGCGCGCCCTCGTTGTTGTCGGGCAGCGTCAGCAGCGACAACACCTCGTTCACCGCGCATCTGACCAACCGCCCGCTGCCGCCGCTCGGCGGAGACAGTACACCGGAGGGCGTGATCCACGTCGAACGTGTGCGCGTGCTCTCGGGCACCGTGCTCAACGAAGCCATTGAACTCACCAACTACGGCACGAGCGACGCGGTCGTGCCGCTATCCATCTCCTTTGCCAGCGACTTCCGCGACATGTTCGAAGTGCGCGGCCTCAGGCGCGACAAACAGGGTCGAGTCGAGCCGGCGCGCGTCGAGAACCGCGAGGTGCTGCTCGGCTATATCGGTCTCGATGACGTGGCGCGCAATGTGCAGATCGCCTTCTCGCCGGAGCCGGACAAGCTCTTCGCCGATCGCGCGGACTACACCGTCAAGCTGCCGGCGCAAGCGTGCGTGTCGATCTATCTGTCTGTCTCGGTGCAAGTGGTCGCGCAAGCCAACAAGCCGGCCGCGGGCGTCGCACAACCCACGCATGCGGTGAGCGAAGCCCATCTGTCGCAAATCGACGCGGAGCGCCCGCGCGTCGGCCGCGCTGCCGTGCGCGCCGCACTAGTTGACGCCCACCTGGTGATGCGTGAACGGCGCCGCGTCACCGCGCGCGTGCGTTCGAGCAATCCGCTCTTTAATGCGTGGATCGACCGTTCGCTGGCCGACCTGGGTCTGCTGACTACCGATCTCGCCACGGGTCCGTATCCCTACGCCGGCATCCCATGGTTTTCAACGCCGTTCGGCCGCGATGCGATCATCACGTCGTTGCAGACGCTGTGGCTACAACCGAATCTGGCCGCGGGCGTGCTGCGCTTTCTCGCCGAACATCAGGCGCGCGAGAATTCACCGTTTCGTGACGCCGCGCCCGGCAAGATCATGCACGAAATGCGCAAGGGCGAAATGGCCGCCACCGGCGAAGTGCCATTCGCGCTGTACTACGGCGGCGTCGACAGCACGCCGCTCTTCATCGTGCTGGCTGGCGCCTATGCGGCACGCACGGGTGATCTCGCACTGGTCGACGAGTTGTGGCCGGCGTTGGAGCGCGCGGCGCAGTGGGTCGCGGGTGTCTGCGACAAGAACCGTTACGGTCTGCTGGACTATCAGCGCGAGTCCGATGGCGGTCTTGCCAATCAAGGCTGGAAGGACAGCCACGATTCGGTGTTCCACGCCGACGGCCGGTTTCCCGACGGCCCTATTGCACTCGTCGAAGTGCAGGCATATGCGAGTGCCGCCTTCGACACGATGGCTCACTTTGCCAAGCTGCGCGGACTGCACGATCAGGCAAAGCACTACAGCGAGCGCGCGAAGAAAATCCGTCAGTGTGTCGAAGAAAAGTACTGGATGGAAGAGTCCGGCTTCTACGGCATCGCGCTCGACGGTCACGGCGAACTGTGCCGCGTGATGGCGTCGAATGCGGGCCACTTGCTGGCCTTCGGTCTGCCCTCGCGCGAGCGTGGCGAAGCGGTGGTGCGCGCGCTCGACTCCACGCTGTTCCACACCGGCTGGGGTGTGCGGACGCTGGCTGCAAGCCAGGCGCGCTTCAATCCTATGGCGTACCACAACGGCTCGGTCTGGCCGCATGACAACGCCCTTTGTGCACGGGGCCTGTCACGCTACGGCGGCAAGGTGGCGGCCGTGCGGCTGTTGCAGGCACTATTCCAGGCGGCGGTCAATTTCGACATGCGTCTGCCCGAGCTGTTCTGCGGTTTCCCGCGGCGACGCGGCGAGCCGCCCACCGCCTATCCAGTCGCCTGTCTGCCGCAAGCCTGGGCGGCAGGCTCGCCGTTCATGATGCTCGAAGCCTGTCTGGGCATCACGATCGACGCGGAGCGGCGCGAAGTCGTCATCGCACACCCCATGCTGCCCGAGGGCATCGACTGGCTCGAAGTAGGCGACCTGAAGGTGGGCGATTCGTCGGTGTCGATCACGTTCCGGCGGATCGGCGACAAGGTGGTGGCGTCGGCCGAGCAGGGCGACGTGCGGGTGGTCGCGCTTCTGTAGACTAATTGGCCGATGCGCAAGTGTCGGCTTACTCGATGACCCTGGTGGACTCCAGTTGCAGCAACTTGAAGTGTGTAATCAACCAGGTCGCCTTTTACCTGACTACGCCTCGGTTTCGGTGGGTATGTCTGGAAGACGAATCCACGCTTCAAGATGCGACGGACCGGCAGCAATGGCACTCAGAAACATGCAGATCGAAAAATGAATCATCTGATCGATACGCACGGAATAACCGAATTGAGGTGCCCGGCCGGAGAGAATTAAAGTGGCAAGCCCGTGCTCCATGCTCCAGGCCGCGTGGGTCACTAGCGGCACGGAGCGCTTTTGCCAGCCGCTTTCCAGCGCCGCATCCTGAACCGATGATGCGAATAAGTTGAACGATTTCAGGCCTGCTTCGACGAGTTCCGGATAACACTCGCGAACGATGATGCGCGGCCCGACCATCAAGTCGAACAGTCCTTTGTGCTGCTGCGCGAATTCGACATAGGTCCGCATCATCCGGTATGCCTTCGCCATCGCAGGCTCGTCGCGTGCCTGGATCGTAGTTCTCAAGGCGGCAAGTTCCATGAATCCATCGGCTGCGATCGCGGCCAGCAGACCTTCCTTGCCGGCAAAATGCCGGGAGGGGGCGGCTTCTGATACGCCTACCGCACGGGCGAGATACCTCAAACTCAACTCGTGGACGCCAATTTCTTCCAATGCCGTACGACCCTCGGCAATCAGGGCATTGCGAAGATTCCCATGGTGGTACGGCGCAGGTGTCTCGCTTGAGGGTTTCGGACTCACGGTATTGGTCAAAGGTCGTCGAAGGCAGCCAATTATAGGCGTGCGAATTCCACGCGCGCAACGCATCGTCGGCCGTTCGGCCACGCCAACGAGAAAGCGGACCGTATCGTGACCTGAATGTGCGTGGTATGAGGTTGCTCGGGAATTCCCCGATTTCGCTTCAAGTTAACATCGTTATCATTCTCTCAGGTCGAATCGTTCTGGAGTGCTCTGACGACAACATCTAGCCCTTCTGACGGGCAGAGCGAGCTTCGTCGGCATCCCTGATCTGTTTCGCTTTCTGCGTCAACCAATATGCCTGGCCTTGTGCCGGGCACTCATCCCGGACGAGAAATGAGCACTGTCGTGTTTGAAAAGGACGGCGCGGTCGGCGTCGTCACCATGTCGAAGCCGCCCCATAACCTTATCGAGAACGTATTCCTGGAGGACCTGCTCGGCGCCTACACCAAGGCCGTCGACGAGGGTTGCCGCTCGATTCTGCTGCGCAGTGCAATGCGGCACTTCTGCGCAGGGGCGGATGTGGCGGGCTTTACTGGGGGGCAGCGCCGACGGGATCAGGCAGGGCTGGACGCTTTGCTTGATGCACTCGAAAACGTTCGGATTCCCACTGTTGCGGCTGTCCACGGTGCGGCGCTGGGCGGCGGTTTCGAATTGGCATTGACCTGCGACATGATTGTGGCAGCGGACACGGCCTTCTTCGGCATGGCGGAAGCGTCGTTGGGCCTGATCCCGCTGCTCGGTGGTGTGCAGCGTGTCGTGCAGCGCGTCGGCCCCGCACGTGCGAAGGAAATGGCGATGTTCGGCCGCCGCCACGGTCCGGCAGCACTGGAACGTTGGGGGGCGATCAATCTTGTTGTCGAGGAGTCTGAGCTGCTTGCGGTGGCGATGTCGTGGGCAAGACAACTCGCGGCGGGCCCCACGGTCGCGCTGCGCGCCATCAAGACCCTGGCCAACCTGTCGGCACGTCACGGAATTGCCGGCGCAGACGCCAGGCAGTCGGACATGAACGACATGATGTGGGCGAGCACTGATCAGAAGCGCGGTCTTACCGCCTTCATGAAGAGCGGACCCGGCTCGGCAGTATTTGAGGGGAATTGATCATGGGTGCTCCGCTTGAAGGACTGAAGGTCGTAGATTTCACACGAGTGCTCGCAGGCCCGCTTTGTACGAAGACGTTGCGTGACCTGGGCGCCGACGTGACCAAGATTGAGCCGCCCGGCGGCGATTCCGGACGGGGTGGTGTCCCGTTCATCGGCACCATGTCGGTCTACTATGCGCAGCAGAATGCAGGAAAGCGCAACCTGAGCCTCGATCTGAACTGGCCCGAGGCGCGTGCGATCGTGACCGATCTGTGCCGCGAGGCCGATATCATTGTCGAAAACTTCCGTCCTGGTACCCTCGCGCGGTTTGGCCTGGGATACGAGCAGGTTCGCGAGTTCAATCCCAGGGTCGTCTATGTATCGATGAGCGGCTACGGTCAAACGGGTCCGTGGCGCAACCGGCCCGCGTTCGCCCCGACAGTCCAGGCTGAGACTGGGCTCACCGACATTCTGCGCGAACACTACGGGTACGGCCCGGATGATTTCAAGAACGATGCGTGTAGTCACGCGGACGTTTACACCGGACTGCATGGCGCCATCGCCGTCCTCGCCGCGCTTCAGCATCGAAACCGCACGGGCGAGGGGCAACATGTCGACGTTTCAATGGCCGCGACCATGCTGGCGGTCAACGAGCGGGCGGGCGCGCAGCTTTCGAATATCGACACGAACGGCGAGCCGCCCGCATTGAGCGCGCCGGAGTCTCATATCTTCCGGCTGCCCGACGGCCGTCAGGTGACGATTGCCGCCAGCCCGATCTACTCGCCGATGTTTCTCCGCTATTGCGCGATGATGCGACGCACGGATCTTCTGCTCGACCCGCGTTTTGGCACCGCACTGCTACGTCGACAGAATCTCGATGCGCTGCTGACTGAAGTCCGGACGTGGATCATGACGTTCACCGATCTCGATGAACTGCAGGCCCAAGTGAGCGAGCAGGGTCTTGCGATCGGTGTGGTTCGCACGACCAGGGAAATTGCGGAGTCCGAATGGGCTGCGGATTGGGGGGCCATCGTGGAAGTCGACGATCGCTCCGGCGGGACGATGCGACTGCCTGGGGCGCCGTGGCGCTTTAGCACGGCCACCTTGCCGCCTCCGGGTATCCCGGCTTTTCAGGGGGAGCACAATGTTGAACTGCTCGCGGAGAGGAACGTTGACCCTGCGTTCATTCAGGAACTTCGGGAACGTAAGGTTCTGCTGAGCCGCCGCAGTATCCGCGAGGATTTCGATGCGCCTTGATCACACTCACGACGCCTCGGCGAAGAGCTGGCTCGAGGCCGCGAACGTGAATGACACCCCGTTTCCGCTGCAGAACCTTCCATTTGGTGTGTTCCGCCGTGCGGGGACGGTGGAGGGGTTTCGCGGCGGCGTTGCGCTTGGCGATCAGGTGATCGATCTCGGTGCATTGACCGATGCAGGTGCGTTTGACGGGCTCGCCGCTGAGGCGGCGCGAGCATGTGCGCAAGCAAGCCTGAATGCGTTTTTCGGCATGGGGCCAGTAGCATGGCGGGCGTTGAGACATGCGCTTTTCGCCTTGTTCAAGACGCGGGACGAAAGTCGGCGTGTCGGGCTCGAGGTCGACATACTCGAGAAGTGTCTGATTGCCCAGTGCGATGTCGAATATTGCTTGCCCGCGCAGATCGGCGACTACACCGATTTCTATACGTCGATTGATCACGCACGGAACATCGTCAAGCTGATCCGCCCGGACGGTGTGGTGTCGCCCAATTTCCATTGGATGCCAAGCGCCTACCACGGTCGAGTGTCGAGCATCGGTCTATCGGGTCAACGGGTTCGGAGGCCGTTTGGTCAGCGCCTGACGGCCGGCAGGCAGGAGCCCGAGGTCGGAGCGTGCGCCAAGCTTGACTACGAGCTGGAGCTAGGCATTTTCATCGGGACCGGGAACGAGCAGGGCACACGGATATCAGTGGAGTCGGCGGAAGAGCATGTGTTCGGACTTTGTCTGCTAAACGACTGGTCCGCCCGCGACATCCAGTCGTGGGAAGCGGCTCCGCTTGGTCCCTTTCTGGCAAAGAACTTCGCGACTACGCTTTCGCCATGGATTGTCACGATGGAAGCGCTCGCTCCATTTCGTGCGCAATGGACGCGCCCCGAGAGCGATCCGCAGCCGCTTCCCTACCTGTCCTCGCCCGAAACGCATGCGTCCGGTGCGATCGATATTCAGCTCGAGGTGGCGCTTGAGACAGGGGACACCCGGCGCAACGGTAGGGCACCGACGCGCCTTACGCACACGAGCTTTCGTCATCAATATTGGACCGTCGCGCAGATGGTGGCCCATCACACTGTTGGCGGATGCAATCTTCGCAGCGGTGATCTGCTAGGCAGCGGAACGATCTCGGGTCCGACCCGAGCCGAGGCCGGTGCGTTGATCGAGCTCACCGAAGGCGGCAGGTCGCCAATCGGGTTGCCGAATGGCGAAACCCGCTCATTCCTCGAAGACGGCGACGTAGTTGTGATGACTGGCTGGTGCGAGCGTCCAGGTTACGCGCGGATTGGCTTTGGAGAAAATCGCGGAGAAGTCGTGCCCGCGAAGTGGGCATGACAGAGTCAAGGCTCCGATCGAAAGATCGGAGCTACTGAAACTTTAGGGGAACCGGCACAAGAACTGGGAACCTGTAATTGGAGACAATCTGATGAGCGCGTTATTCGAAACAGAAGCATTAGAGGTAGACGCCGACTCGCGCCGGTTGTTGCGCAAGGCCTATTTGAATTCTGAATGGCGAATCATCCCCCTTCTGTTTGGCTTATGGATGCTCGCGTGGGTAGACAGGGCGAACGTGGCGTTTGCAAAGCTGCAAATGCTTTCGGACCTGCATTTTAGCGAGACGGCATATGGTCTTGGAGCAGGGCTGTTTTTCCTCGGATATGTCTTTTTATCTGTTCCGAGTGCGATCGTTCAGCAACGCATTGGTGCGAGACGACTCATATCGATGATTGCCATCGGCTGGGGCGCAGCCAGTATCGCCATGATGTTCGTCAAGTCTGCCGGAATGTTTTATGCCCTCCGCTTTCTGCTTGGCGTCTTCGAGGCAGGGTTCTACCCAGGCGTCATTCTATATTTCAACCAGTGGTTTCCAGCGAAGCGGCGCACGCGAAATTTCAGCATTTTCCATTCTGCGGCACTTTGCTCGACAGTCGCTGTGAGCTTGAGCGGCGGCTTCGTGCTCGAGCACATGAGCGGCATGTGGGGGTTGGCTGGATGGCGATGGATGTTTCTCTTGCAAGCCATTCCGACAGTTCTACTCGGCGGGGTGGCGCTCTTTGTCCTGCCAGATGGGCCCGCTACCGCGCGTTGGCTCTCGGACGCCGAGCGACGTCTTATTCTGGACGACTTCGCACAGGACCGGAATCATGCTTTACCGCCCGTAGAGGGCTCGTCCCCCCTGATGGCCAACCCCATGCTCTGGCTGCTCGCAGGAATCTATTTCTGCATTCTGGCTGCTAACACCGCCTTAGGCTTCTTCACGCCGACGATCCTGCGCGAAGCTGGCTTCGGAGGGTATAGCGCGATAGGCAACGCGCTGGCTGCGATATGTGTGCTTGGTGCAATCGGCAACATTGCGTTCTCTGCATTCGCGAGCCGTTATCGAGACGTTCGGTGGCATTGCGCAATCGCTGCGCTGGTCACGCTCACAAGTGTCGTGATGCTGGTTTTTGTCTGGCACAGCAGCCGGCCGGCCACCTTTGCCGCGCTGGTGTTCGGGGTAGCCGGGACAGGTGCTGGGGTCTCGCTTTTCTGGCAACTCCCAGCGCGGTTCATGCGCGAAAATACACTTTCATTTGGCGTGCCGCTCATCAGTTCTGTGGCCAACATTGCAGGATTTTTGACTCCCTGGATGACCGGGTATTTGCGCGATGCAACGGGCAGCTACGCCAGCGGCTTCATTGCCGCCGCAGGGGTTGAGGTGATTGCTGTCGTCGCACTCGTTATCGGAATTCCGCTTGTAGCTCGCAGACAGCAGTCTGTATGCGGAAGCTGTGCCAATGCGACCGAATGAGAATTCGAAATCGCGTGTAGAAGTCGATAAAGCGCATTCCGCATTCGACCGTCAAACGTCGCATATACATAAGGGATAGGGCTTTGCAAAAGGATGTCTCGCGGGCGGACCTTCCCGGCCGGGAAGCCATTGAACCTTAAGCCGGATAAGACGGCTATCCGTTGGTTCGTACGGCGTCGAGAATTTCCTGGGAGAGTGCGTCCGAGCGAACGGAGCGCGCCAGCAACATCGCGCCGGCCATTGTTGCCAGCATTGTGATGGCGGCTGCGCGCGACTCGCTGTCTTTTTCCTGTCCGGCGACCAATTCGACCAGCGCATTGATGCCCCGTGCGAACGCGTGCCTCGCGGTGGCGTCCAGACGCGAAACATCTGCGCCGAGTGCGGGAATGGCGCAGCCGATTTCCGGGCGATCGTAGTGCCACTGCGATAAATAGGCATCGAGCACGGCACGCTGACGCTGATCGGGCGTTGTTTCCGACACCACGGTTTCGAGCCGCTTCCTCATCTGGGCAAACGCTGCATCGATTGCCTCTACGATGAGGTCATCCTTCGATTCGAAGTGCGCGTAGAAGCCGCCGTGCGTGAGCTTTGCACCCTTCATGAGTTGCGCGACGCCGATGCCGTCGACCCCATGCTTGCGGAACGCCCTGGCAGCCGCTTTGATGATCTTGACTCGGGTTTCTTCCTTGTGCTCGGGTGGGTAACGCATCGTCGAACTCCTCTCATGCAAACGCTGAAGACTACGATCAATATATAAGATGACGACCGTCATTGCATAGTGTTTCCCCTGCGCTGAGGGTCATGAAGCCGGGGGACTGGGGGTAAACACCAGCCGAGATTTGTGCCATCCGATCTTGACCATGGCGATATGGCTCCCTAGGATGTTATCGGAGCATACATTGCTGGACTGGAGGAGGTTAGTTTGGAATTCAACGGATCACAAAACATCAGCGCGTCCCGCGCCACCGTATGGCAACGTCTTAACGACCCGCGGACCTTGCAGGAGTGCCTGCCGGGTTGCGAGCGCTATGAGCAGGCGGAGGACGGAAGTTACGACGCCGTTATCGCGGCGTCCGTCGGGCCAATCAAGGCCCGGTTCAAAGGCAGTGCGCGTTTCCTGGATCTCAGGGAAGACACCGGTTATCGAATCGAAGGCAACGGCAGTGGCGGGATCGCAGGGTTCGGCAAACTGATCGCCGATGTTCACCTGGAAGACATCGATGGCGGAACCGCTTTGCATTACACCGCCACGGCTCAACTTGGCGGCAAGCTCGCACAAATCGGCTCCCGCCTGGTGGGCGCTGTGGCCAACAAGTTCCTCGCGGACTTCTTCTCGCGGTTTGAAAAACTGGTGAGCGAGTGCGAGGATGCCGCCGCGCCGCAAAGTATGACGATCGTCATTTTATAAATGCAGGCGGGTCGAAGAACTTCGATCCGTCCGGCGAGACGTGCGGACAACGGGATAGGGTGATACCCATGCAGATACAGAATTGCGTCAATGGTGCGCCGCGCACCATCGATACTGAACCGAGACGACTTCTCGTTCATCTTTTGCGAGATACGCTGGGGTTGACGGGCGTGCATATCGGGTGCGACACCTCACAATGTGGTGCTTGTACGGTTCTGATCGATCAGAAGACTGCCAAGTCATGCACCGTGCTGGCCGTACAAACCGAGGGTTGTAGCGTGCAGACCATCGAAGGCATGGCGCACGACCCCATCACCACCGCGCTGAAGAGCGCCTTCAATGAGTGTCATGGGCTGCAGTGCGGATTCTGCACGCCCGGCATGTTGATAGCCGCGCGGGCGCTGCTGGTCAATACGTCAAGTCCTTCGGAGGAAGCGGTTCGCGAAGCGCTGCACGGCAATCTGTGCCGCTGCACCGGATATCAGAACATCGTGGACGCAGTTCTGCTTGCGGCAGCCCGCTTGAAGGAACAAGCGGCTCAACCGGTTGAGGAGGCGAGCCATGAGTGAAGGGCATGACAACGCCAGCACCCGTTATATTGGCAAGCCCGTCAGGCGCAGGGAAGATCAGCGCCTGATGAGCGGACAGGGCCGGTTTACCGACGACCACCAATTTCCCGGGATGACCTTTGCTGCTTTCATCAGGTCGCCTTTCGCCCATGCGCGGATCCGGAATATCGACACGGCAGCTGCTTTGGCAATGCCGGGTGTGGTGGGTGTGCTCACCCATGCCGACATCACCGGCAAGGTCGGGCATATCCGCCCAAACTGGGTCGTGGGTGATTCCAAAGTGCCGCCGCACCCGGTGCTGCCGGCCGAGCGCGTGCGCTACGCAGGAGAGGCCGTAGCCATGGTGGTGGCAGAGACACGGGAACTGGCGGCCGACGCCGCCGAGCTCGTGAACGTTGAGTATGACGAACTACCCGTGGTCGTGGACGCAGAAGCTGCGCTTCAGGAGGGGGCTCCGCTCCTTCATGACAATGTTCCCGGCAACCTGATCGGCATATTCAGGTTGAAGGGCGGCGACTACGAGGAAGTGGTGAAGGCGGCCGACCGGGTCGTGTCCATTCGCCTCGTCAACCAGCGCCTGATTCCGAGTCCGCTGGAACCCCGGGCGCTCTGTGCCAGCTACGATGCGTTGGACGAGCGGCTTACCTTCATTTTGCCAAGCCAGGTGCCGCACATGTCCCGGCGATGGCTCGCCGAGACGCTGGGCTGGGCCGAGCACCGGATCCGCGTCGTTGCGCCCGATATCGGCGGCGGCTTCGGTTGCAAGATGCACTTCTACGTTGAAGAGGTGCTGGTGGCCTTCGCCGCCCGGAATTTCGGCCGCCCTGTGAGCTGGACCGAAACCCGCAGCGAGAACCACTTAGCCACGACGCACGGGCGCGACCACGTGGAATACGTGGATGCCGCCGTCACGAATGCAGGCAAGGTGCTGGGAATCAAGGTCCGGTCGTATGCCAATCTGGGCGCATATCTTTCCAACATGGGAACGGGTATCCCGACCATCAATACGGCGAGCTATGTCACCGGCAACTATCAGATTGCGAATGTGGACGTGCAGGTCGACCTGGTGACGACCAACACCACGCCGGTCGATGCCTACCGCGGCGCCGGCCGGCCCGAGGCCGCGTATATCATCGAGCGGACAATGGATGCGGTGGCCAATGCGCTCGACATCGATCCAGTCTTGCTGCGCCGCCTGAACCTCGTACAGGCGCACCAGTTTCCCTACCAGCCGCATAACAATGCGCGCGGCAAATGGGACAGCGGCGACTATGAAGCCTGCCTGTCCCAGGCCATGGAGATGATCGATTACGACGGCTGGCGCGAACGACAGGCAGCCGAACGGCATAAAGGCAGGTATATCGGCATTGGCGTGATCTGTTATCTCGAACTCGTAGGCATGGGCAGTTCCCAATTGCTCCGCCGGGTGGGTTTCGACCGCGGCGGCTGGGAAAGCGCCCACCTCCGTGTCCATTCCGATGGCAAGGTGACCTTGTTCAGCGGGTCGATGCCGCAAGGTCATGGTCATGCCACCAGCTACGCTCAGATCGTCGGCGACGCACTGCAACTGCCGATGGACGACATCGACGTCGTGCAAGGCGACACCGATCGCGTTCTGGCCGGCCATGGCACGTTCAACTCGCGCTCCATGCCGGTGGGAGGCTCCGCGGCCTATGTTGCGGCGGGCAAGATTCTGGCCAAGGCCCGCAAGATTGCTGCGAGCATGCTGGAGGCCCAGGAAGAGAATGTGCAATATGCCAACGGGGTGTTTTCGACGGAGGCAGGCATCACGGCGTCCTTTGCCGAAGTTGCCAGGATGGCTTATGTAGCGAGCAAGCTTCCGCGCGACATGGAAGCCGGACTCGACGAACGGGTGTTCTATGAACCCACTTCGATGGGGGCGCCCAACGGATGTCACGCGGTCGTTGTGGAGGTGGATCCCGAGACGGGAGTAGTGAGCATTCTTGACTATGTTGCGGTTGACGATGTCGGCGTGATGATCAATCCGCTGTTGTGCCACGGTCAGATGCACGGCGGCATTGCTCAAGGCATTGGTCAGGCGCTCCACGAAGAAGCGAGATATGACGCAAGCGGGCAGCTGCTTTCAGGGTCCCTGCTCGATTACGGGTTCCCGCGGATCGAGCAGGTGCCGCGTATGCGCACATCTTTCCATGTATCCCCGTCACCGAGCAATCCTCTTGGCGTGAAGGGCATTGGTGAGGCCGGCTGCGTCGGAGCACCGCCTGCGGTCGTCTCCGCGGTCTGCGACGCCCTGAAGCCGTTCGGCATTACCCATATCGATATGCCGCTTACCCCGCCAAAAGTCTGGCGCGCCATTCAGAGCGCCAACAGGAGCCCCGCATGATCCCCTATGCTGTTGAGTATCTTAGAGCGACAAATGTGGCACACGCGCTTGCCATGCTCGCCAGTGACAGCGAAGCCAGGTTGCTGGCCGGAGGTCATTCGCTGATCCCGCTCATGAAGCTGCGTCTGGCCAGTGTCTCGCGGTTGATCGACATTGGCGGGTTGCCGGAATTGCACGGCATTGCAGTTCATCCCGATCACATTGCGATCGGCGCCGCGACCACGCATGCCGAACTAGGCAGTCATCCGCGGCTGGCGGAGTTCTTGCCGTTGATTCCGCAAGCAGCCGGCGTCATTGCGGATCCGACCGTGCGCAATCGCGGAACCATTGGCGGTTCGCTGGTCCACGCTGACCCGTCGGCTGACTGGCCGGCGGTCATGTTGGCGCTGGATGCGCGCATGGAGATCACCGGCGTTGCTGGTCCGCGAGTCATCCCGGCAGATGAATTCTTTGTTGGCTTCATGTCGTCGGCGGTACAGCAGGACGAGATGCTGACGCGTATTTTCATCCCATTGCCAGGGCCGGATCGCGTGGCCTACCGGAAATTTCGCCACCCCGCCTCGGGCTACGCCGTGGCCGCAGCCGCCGTCGCCCTGCGTTACGCGGGTAATCGGTGTACAGGCGGCATGATTGGGGTGACTGGGGTGGCTGAGACGGCATTCCGCGCACATACGGCTGAAGCCGGGCTCGCCAGCGGGTTCACTGGGTCGGCAGAGGAGATCGGCCGTCTCGTCGAGACGGCGTTCGCCGACGTGACGCCGCTCGAGGATGGTTTTGCTGATGGTGTCTACCGCCTGCAATTGGCCAGGGTCATGCTCAGCCGAGCCCTCGCTGACGCAGTCAGACACGCTTAGGAAAACAGCGTGATGAGCCCCCTGCGCGTTGCCATCATGATTGGGTTAGGAATACTTTCTACAACCGGACATAGCGAGCCGCTGCCAACCACAATGAACGCCGATATCCTGATTCAAGCGTCCGCCACACAAATAACAGTGACCCACGTGAGCCTGGAAGCCAAGGTCGATTTTGAGTCGTTCACACGGCACCTGGAGGCTTCGCTCGGTCGCTTCGATCCCACTTCCCTGAAGGCGCTGCTACAAACAGACCCGGCCTCGGCGGATGCTCGCCTCGCGCAGATGGAAGGGGATCAAGGATTGATGATCTTCTCGATGCAGAATCACGGGGTGCTGCTCAACCTGGCCGGAACCAGGCGGCACGCCATGCGCTACAACATCGGAAACCCTCGCGTTGCCTTGCGGATGACGCGCCATGATATCCGGGCGGGTCTTTATGCGCCGCTGTCCGTACTGGTCTACGAAGAAGCGCCTAGGGTGGTGCGAGTGGAATATGACCAACCCTCTACGCTGTTCGGCCAGTTCGGTGATGCGGATGTCACCGCAGTGGGGCGCGAGTTGGACATTAAACTCGCCAAGGTCGTCGAGCATGCTGCGCAACTGGCCGCACGGCCTTGACATGAAGATTGTCTCGACTGAAGGTCGCCCCCTCGGAACGCATCCGGGACATCACAGCGCGATGAGGGGCTGACGTGGACAGCGTGGACATGGAAGTCGTGAGGACCGCGACCCGCTGGTTGAGGGAAGGCCACCGCGCCTTGCTCGTTGCCGTCGTC
The DNA here is from genome assembly GCF_001634365.1 of Paraburkholderia phytofirmans OLGA172. Lineage (NCBI taxonomy): Bacteria > Pseudomonadati > Pseudomonadota > Betaproteobacteria > Burkholderiales > Burkholderiaceae > Paraburkholderia > Paraburkholderia phytofirmans. The sequence goes on along the minus strand of NZ_CP014579.1, from coordinate 1,714,865 downwards.
AAGACCTGGGGCTCCTCGCCGCGCATGCCGGGCTCCCTGCTCGCGGTCCGTGAAGACGGCGTGGCAGTGGGCTCCGTTTCGGGGGGCTGTATCGAAGACGATTTGATTGCGCAGGTTCGCCGCGCAGGCATCGTTGAGCACTTGCCGCGCACGCTGCGTTATGGCATCAGTGCGGACGAAGCCCATCGTTTCGGACTGCCGTGCGGTGGGACCATCGAACTCGTACTCGAACCGCTCAGCGGTGCAAGTGGAATGGCGCAGCTGCTGGACGCACTGCAAGCGGGGCGCCTCGTCAAGCGTACGCTGGACATGGCAACGGGCGAGGTGCAGCTTGCGGCCGCTTTCGCGACCGATGCCCTGCGCTTCGACGGCGCTACCCTGCAAACGGTGCTAGGCCCACGCTATCGTTTGCTCGTGATTGGTGGTGGACAGCTCTCGCAGTATCTCACTCGAATGGCGATCGGCCTCGACTATCAGGTCACGGTTTGCGATCCACGAGAAGAGTACGCCGACGTATGGGATGTACCGGATGCAGTACTCGTGCGCGACATGCCCGATGACATCGTCATGGCGATGCGGCTCGACGAGCGGAGCGCCGTCGTGGCGCTCACGCATGATCCGAAGTTGGATGACCTCGCCTTGATGGAGGCACTGAGAACGCCGGCATTCTATATCGGTGCATTGGGTTCGCGGCGGAACAACGATGCGCGGCGTGCGCGTCTGCGCGAATTCGATCTGGACGACGAGCAGATCTCCCGAATGAAAGGCCCTGCTGGCCTCCACATCGGGAGCCGTACGCCGCCCGAAATCGCCATTTCCATTCTTGCCGAATTGACTGCCGCAAAAAACGGTGTTGGTGTTCCCTCGCAAATGCAAGTGCGATATGCGAAAGCAGGGCGGGACGGATCGATCAGCAGTTGCGCAATACAATGATCGCGCGCTTTTTGGGCACGGGTTGTACGCCGTAAACCGTTATCGGGACGATTCGAACGTTCAATTGTTCTTTTCCGGAGAATTCCCTGCACCATTGGTCAGGATTCGAGACAAGCGTAGACGTTGACCACCAGAGCGCCCGGCGAAGGTAACCCATTTAACATGATCATCGCCATGCATACTAATAGTGTCTTGCTCACGGTGGCGTTCGGGGTCTTGATCATTCGTTACATCACTGTCGCGGAGCACTGTAGAAGCCGTTATTAGCGTTCAATCGGGATTACTGCGGATGCCATTTAGTGTTATCAGTGTGTACATTTGCAGTGAATTCTAACGCCTTCATTCTTCCGGTCACTCGTGCGCAGGTCGAATTACCGTTCACGGAGGCCACTTGTCGCCCCGAGTAGCCGATCTGTCGCGCAGGATGTGGTCCCCGATCTGAAGCTCGCGGCCCGTAAATCAGGCGGTCAACTATGGAGTGTTCGTATGTCCAATACAACGTCGCGTGGCTGGCCCGCACATCTGCAAGGGCCGTTGACGATTCCTGCGACGAACCTGTTCCACAACGCCGAAGTATCGGCGGCGCGGTTCCCCGACAAGCCGTTCCTCGTTTTCTACGACACGCCAATAACGTTTGCCGAGTTTAAAGACGAAGCCGAATGCATTGCAGGCTATCTGCAGCATGAGTGCGGCGTTCAGGCCGGCGACCGCGTTCTTCTGTACATGCAGAACAGTCCGCAGTGGGTTCTCGCCTATTATGGAATCCTGCGCGCGAATGCAGTCGTGGTGCCGGTCAATGCAATGAATACCACGGAGGAGTTGCGCCACTACGTCGAAGACAGTGGCGCACGAACGATATTCGTCGCACAGGATTTGTACCGGAACATCGAACCGCTACTTTCGAATGAAGAAGGTGAAGGGTTGCGGCATGCAATCGTTGCAACCTACAGCGATTACCTGAGAATTCCGCCAAGCCTCTCACCGCCGGAATTCGTTACCGCTGCGCGCGAGATTAGCGGTCGCGGTGCAGTGGCCTGGGTAGATGCACTTGCGGCACGTTGCAAACCCGGGCCGCTGACTGCCGGTCCCGACGATCTTTGCGTGATGCCGTATACGTCCGGCACGACCGGCAAGCCGAAGGGGTGTATGCATACGCACCGTAGCGTCATGCATACTGCGGTTGCCAGTGTTCAATGGATAGATGCGGACCAGGATATGACGGTGATGACGATCTTGCCGTTCTTCCACGTGACCGGGATGCAGGGAGGTATGAACGGGCCGCTGTACTGCGGTGCGACGATTATTTTGATGTCCCGGTGGGATCGCGACGTCGCGGCACGCGCGATTGAACAATATCAAGTTACCGTATGGTCGGCAATTTCGACGATGATGGTCGACTTCCTGGCCAACCCGAAGCTGGGAGACTACGATCTATCGAGCCTTCAATCGCTGCGTGGCGGCGGTGCCGCAATGCCGGCCGCGCTAGTGAAGAAACTCAAGGACCTGGTCGGCATCGACTACGTAGAAGGATACGGCATGTCGGAGACCATCGCCGCGACCCACTTCAATCCGCAGCAGCGTCCCAAAGCTCAGTGCCTGGGTATTCCAATGTTCGACCTCGAGGCGCGGATTGTGGACCCTGAAACGCTGCTTGAAGTTGAACCGGGACTGACGGGTGAAATTATCGTGCATGGCCGGCAGGTCATGCAGGGCTATTGGCGTAACCCGGAAGCAACCCGCGAGGCGTTTATCGAAATCGATGGCAAGCGCTTCCTGCGAACCGGCGATCTGGCTCGCATCGACGAAGACGGCTACTACTTCATGACGGATCGCCTGAAGCGGATGATCAACGCGTCAGGCTACAAGGTTTGGCCGGCCGAGGTGGAAGCGTTGATGTATCAGCATGAGGCAATCAAGGAAGTATGCGTGATCGCCGCGCGCGATGCGCGCCGCGGCGAGACGGTCAAGGCGCTTGTCGTTCTGCATTCGAACCACGTTGGCAACGTGACAGCCGACGACATTTTCGCGTGGGCGCGTGAGCACATGGCGTCATACAAAGTGCCGCGCATCGTCGAGTTTGTGAGTGAGCTTCCCAAATCGGCGAGCGGCAAGATTCTTTGGCGCCAACTCCAGGAGGAGACCTGCGCCGCCGCGCAAGTGTAGAAGGTCGAGAGACCATTCGCTCGCGCAAACGCTGTCGACGTGAAGGTGCATTGCGGTTGGGACCTGAGCAGCGTCAGCTGTATGGCTGTAAAATCGCGTATATACGCATATTTAAGCAAGCGTACTTTTCCATATTGCATTCTCTGGCAACCATCAATCTCCCGCGGGAACTCGGGAGGCACGGAGCATTGATCGTGAACAAACTCTTTGATCTCACAGGCAAAGTCGCCGTCGTAACGGCATCCACCAGGGGTATGGGCTTGGCGATTGCGCGCGCGCTCGGCGCGTCCGGAGCGAAGCTCGTCATTTCGGGGCGCAGCCAGGAAAGCGCCGACGCCGCGGCCGCCCGTCTGCGCGACGAAGGCGGATTCGAAGTCGCGGCGTTCGCGTGCGATATTACGGATCCCGAGAGCGTGAAACGCTTTGCGGCCGATGCGCTTGCCGCCTTCGGCCACATTGACGCGCTTGTGCTCAATGCTGCTGGTGATCCGCCTGCCGGATCGTTGCTCGGTCAGAAGCCCGAGCAATTCGACAAGACTATGACCGAAGGGGTGCGCGGCAGCCTGGCGCTTGTCCTCGCACTCGCTCCGCAGATGGTCGAGCGCAAGTACGGTTCGATCGTCTTCATGTCGAGCCGCGCCGCGAAGCGCGGCACGGGCGTGCTCGGTTTGTACGGCATGGCGAAGGCCGCGATTGACCAGTTGGTGCGCAACCTGGCGCTCGAACTCGGGCCCTCGAATATCAACGTCAACTCGATCAACCCAGGGGCAGTGCGCACGGACTTCTCCCGCATGCTTTGGGAGAACCCCGAGCGCGAGAAGATGACGGTCTCGACAATCCCAATGGGGCGCATCGCCGAGCCCGAGGATGTGGCCGGTCTTGCTCTCTTGCTCGTTTCCGGGGCCGGGCACTATATCAATGGTCAGAATATCAGTGTGGACGGCGGCGGTACGGCGTAACGTGGCGTCAGAGAACCATACTTTTCGTCGCTGAGCCCAACCCATGTCTGCCGGTGGAAGAGGGGCCTGCCGGTGGAAGAGGGTTGTGGTGTCGGCGAAGAGCGAGCCATTGTTGAGATTGAATCCGGTTTCGACGTCAAACTGTGCCTTCAGTCCATCACCCAGGTCTTCGTTTCCCTTGATTCCGAACGGTGAGCCTGTAGAGCCCCCACTGCGCTCACTGGTGAATATGGCGGGATGCCAATGGGCTCGGATGATTCGTGTATCCCCGGTTGACGCGCGAGGAGATCGTTCACGCGTTGCCTCATTGGGGTAGTTTGGATGAGTCGGCGTCCCCCGGCGCCACGGGTTTCAACGAATCAGGCTTGACGTGGGGTGCCTCATCGAGTCTGTCGACCGGCCGCGGGAGTCCACCTTCCATTTCATTTTGCCGGCGGCGTTGAAATCCACGGCGGAGCGTGCGAGCGGCGCGGCCGGGCCAGCGTCACCGGCGTTCTCGGTCAGCGGTGCATTGCGCGTGAACGCAAGTGGAGATTGTTCGCAGATTTCCGCTACCCATTCGACAAAAACCCGCACCTTCGCGGCGAGATGACGGTTGTGAGGATAGACCGCTGCCAGAGGCATGGAGCGAACCTTCCACGGCGTCAGTATTTGTTTGAGTTCACCTGTCGCAACATGTGACTCAACCATGAACAGGGGAGGCTGGATAATGCCAGCTCCATTGACGCCGCATGTTACATAAGCGTCCCCGTCATTGACGGTCAGAGCGCCGTTCATCTTCAAGTCCGTGTTTTTACCATTCACGTCGAAATTCAGTCCTGCTACGCGTCCTGTGCGGCTCGAGAAGTAGTGCACCGCGACGTGTTGTTCAAGCTCTTCGAGTGAGCAGGGTTCACCGTAGCGCTCAAGGTAGGCTGGGCTTGCGGCTGTTATCGTGGCAAGAGAGCCGAGTTGTCGCGCGACCAGGCTGGAGTCGTCCAACTGGCCTATCCGGAGCGCGCAATCAACCCCCTCCTGGATCAGGTCCACCGGGCGGTCCCCGAAACCGAGCATGAGTTCGACCTGCGGATACCGTTGGCGGAACTCCTCAATGCGTGGCATCACGACCACCCTTCCCAGCGAACTCGGCATGTCGACTCTAAGTTTGCCCCGCGGCCCTTTGGCCGTATTGTTCAGGTTGTCCTCAGTCTCAGCGATGTCGGCAAGAATGCGTACGCAGCGCTCGTAATATTCAGCGCCTTCGGGAGTCAGGTTGATGCGACGCGTGGTCCGTTGCATCAGGCGCACCTGAAGATGAGCTTCGAGCTTCTTGATAAGGGTGGTAGCCGATGCGGGCGGGATGCCTAGAGCATCCGCCGCGCGAGCAAAGCCGTTCATCTCCACGACCTTGGTAAACAACTGCATAGCCACAAGCCTGTCCATATCCGCTTATCTCTAACAAACCAGATGCATTCCCCGGCCAAACGCGGCAAAAAATTTGGGGACGCATCTGATTCTTCAGCTGCCGCGAATTGTGTTCTAGATTATAACCATTTATCTGTTTCACATCTTCGACCACAATCCGTCCTGTCGAAACATCCGTGAAGGCCCCCGGCCTGAAAGGTATGAAAACAAATGTCGAACAGGTGATTGAAATTGGGAGCGTGGAGCTGGACGGCCACGCCCAGGCGATTCGCTTGCGCACCTATCGTCCACCGCTCAAGCGCGGTGCTTTACCCGTCATCTTCTTCTTTCACGGCGGTGGCTTTGTGAAGGGCGCGCCCGAGCAGGCCGACGCGATCTGCTCGCAGCTGGCGGCGAAAGTCGAGGCGCTGGTGGTATCCGTGGGCTACTCGCTGGCGCCGGAATTTCCATTCCCGACCGCGCTATGCGACGGATACCGTGCCGTGCAGTGGGTGGTGACCAACGCGCGCCCGCTTTGCGCAGACGTAAAGCGCATGGCTGTGGCCGGACACGACGCGGGCGGCAATCTGGCGGCGGGCCTGGCGGCCATGGTTCGGGACCAGGCCGTGTTCCGGTTTTCCGCCCAGGCGCTGCTTGCACCGCTGCTTGATCCGAGCATGACGCGCATCGCCGATCTGGGTAGCGATATAAATCCAGATATGCATGCAGAAGAGTGTGCGTCGGGCTACCGGGCCTATCTGCCGTTCGTGTCGAACCGGCTGCATCCGTACGCCGCGCCCATCGAGTCCCGCCGCCTGAAGGGGCTGCCTGCTGCCTTCATTGCCAGCGCGGAGAACGACCTGATGCACGTGGAAGCGGAGAAGTACGCGGCAGAGCTGATTGCCGCGGGCGTACCCACGACGGTTACGCGCTACGGGAAGGTCGCGCACAACGAACTGGCGTCGCGACAGGAGGTGCTCGCGGACGTTGCCACCTTCTTCAACAGGGTATTTGGCGCGACTTCAGAGCGATCCTGATCCTGATTCATATCACCAGAAAACGGGAGTTTGAAATGGTCTTCAAGCGTAAGCTGGTTATCTCCAGCGCAATTTCCCTGGCGGTCATCGCCGGCGTTGGCGCGATGTATCACACGTACGGTGGCACGCCGGTCACCGAGGCTGCCGCGGCTGCAGCGCCGCCCGCCGCGGACGTGGATGTGGCGACGGTGGTTTCGCGGTCCATCACCGACTATCAGGAGTACTCAGGCCGGATCGAGGCCATCAACGATGTACAGATCCGGCCCCTCGTTTCGGGAACGATCGTCGCGGTCCACTTCCAGGACGGCGCGATGGTCAGGAAGGGCGACCCGCTTTTTACCATCGACCCGCGCCCGTATCAGGCGGAGGTCGATCGGGCCGCCGCGCAACTCGCTTCGGCGGAGTCCCGCAGCGGATACGCCGCGAGTGACTGGGAGCGTGCCCAGCGGCTGCTGAGCGACAATGCGATCGCCAAACGCGACTATGACGAGGCGCAGAACGCAAACCGCGAAGCCATTGCCGCCGTGAAGGCGGCGAAAGCAGCCGTAGAGGCGGCCCAGATCAATCTGGGCTACACGGCGATTGCGGCGCCCGTGTCCGGGCGTGTCTCCCGTGCGTTGCTGACAGTCGGCAACGTGGTGTCCACAGGGGCCAACGCGCCCGTGCTGACGACCCTGGTGTCGATGTCCCCCATCTATGCGTCGTTTGACGTCGACGAGCGGACGTACCTGCGTTTTCTCAGTCACGACTCGAAGGTGACGGTTCCGACCTGGATTGGTCTGGCCAACGAGACGGGCTATTCCCGGCAGGGCGTGATCGATTCCGTGGACAACCGGCTTGACACCGGTTCCGGGACGATCCGGGTGCGCGCGCGCTTTGACAACGCGGACGGCGTGCTGGTGCCGGGGCTCTACGTTCGGGCTCGCGTGGGTGGCGGCGCGCCGCATCCGGCCGTGCTGGTCAGCGACGCGGCGATCCAGACCGATCAGGAAAAGAAGTTCGTGCTGCTGGTGGACAAGGAAGACAAGGTCCAGTACCGCGAAGTGAAGCTGGGTGACCAGCAGCGGGGCCTGCGCGTGATCACCGGCGGGCTGCAGCCGGGTGAGCGCATTGTTGTGAACGGCATGCAGCGAGTCCGTCCGGGCGACCCCGTCAAGCCGAACCTCGTGCAGATGTCGGGCGACGCCGCTGCCGCGACGGGCGCGTCCTGAGTACGCACGTTCCACCTTGCGCCTCGTACCTAGTCAGAGACTGCCATGAACCTCTCCAAATTTTTTATCGAACGTCCGATATTTGCGGCTGTCCTGTCAGCCGTGATTCTGCTGGCGGGTCTGATCTCGATGGTCAATCTGCCCATATCGGAATATCCGAGCGTCGTACCGCCGTCCGTCGTGGTGACGGCGCAATACCCGGGCGCCAACCCCAAGGTTATCGCCGACGCGGTTGCTTCGCCGCTTGAAGAACAGATCAACGGCGTCGAGAACATGCTGTACATGCAGTCGCAGGCCAATAGCGACGGCACGCTCACGCTGACCATCACGTTCAAGCTCGGGACGAACCCCGACCTTGCCCAGCAGCAGGTCGAGAACCGGGTGAACCAGGCGCTGCCCCGCCTGCCCGAAGACGTCCAGCGCCTTGGGGTGACGACAATCAAGTCGTCTCCGACGCTGACCATGGTCGTCCACCTTGTTTCGCCGAGCGAGAAATACAGCAGCACGTATCTGCGGAACTATGCGCTCATCAACGTGCGTGACCGTCTGGAGCGTATTCCGGGCGTCGGCCAGGTCACCCTGTGGGGTTCCGGCGACTACTCGATGCGCGTCTGGCTCGACCCGCAGAAGGTGGCCGAGCACAACATGACCGCAAACGAGGTGGTGGCGGCGATCCGGGACCAGAACCTCCAGGTTGCCGCCGGCCAGATTGGCGCGTCTCCGTCGACTCCGGATGTCCCGCTGCAGCTTAACGTGAATGCACAGGGCCGGCTGCAGACGGAAGATGAATTCCGCGATATCGTCCTGAAGACCTCACCCGATGGTGCCGTGACGCGGCTCAGGGACGTCGCGCGCGTCGAAATGGGCGCCTCCGAATACGCGCGCCGATCGCTATTGAGCAACAAGTCGGCCGTCGCGATGGCGATCTTCGAGCTGCCGGGCGCGAACTCCCTGGATATTTCGGCGCACGTTCGGGAGGAGATGAAGTCACTCCAGGCGGATATGCCCGAAGGCGTGAAGTATGAGATCGTCTATGACCCGACGCAGTTCGTGCGTGCGAGTATCCATGCCGTTATTCACACGCTGCTGGAAGCTGTCGCACTGGTCGTACTCGTGGTGATCGTCTTTCTGCAATCGTGGCGCGCCTCGATCATCCCGCTGATCGCGGTACCTGTTTCGATTGTCGGGACGTTCTCGCTGATGCTTGCATTTGGCTTTTCTGTGAACGCGCTGTCGCTCTTCGGGATGGTGCTGGCCATCGGCATCGTGGTCGACGACGCGATCGTGGTGGTCGAAAACGTCGAGCGCAATATCGCCACGGGCCTGTCTCCAAAGGAAGCGACCCACCAGGCCATGCAGGAGGTGAGCGGGCCGATTATCGCAATCGCCCTGACGCTGATTGCCGTTTTTGTGCCGCTCGCGTTCATGAGTGGTCTGACGGGCCAGTTCTACAAGCAGTTCGCGATGACCATTGCAATTTCGACGGTCATCTCCGCGTTCAACTCGCTGACACTTTCACCGGCTCTTTCCGCTCTTCTGCTCAAAGGACATCACGATCCGAAGGATTGGCTCTCCCGGGCCATGGACACGGTGCTGGGACCGTTCTTCAACGGCTTCAACAAGGTCTTTCATCGCGGCTCCGAGTCTTACAGCCGGGGGGTCTCCAGGATCGTCAACCGCAAGGCCGTGATCCTCGCCCTCTACGCCGTCCTGCTGGGGCTGACGGTTCTGATGGGCAAGGTGGTGCCCGGTGGGTTCGTCCCCGTTCAGGACAAGCAGTACCTGGTCGCGATCGTGCAGCTGCCCAATGGCGCGTCCCTCGACCGGACGGAAGCGATCGTGCGACAGGTTGGGGATATTGCCCTGAAGACACCCGGTGTCGAGGCAGCCGTGCAGTTCCCGGGGCTGTCGATCAATGGGTTCACCAACTCGTCGAGTTCGGCGGTCATCTTCTTTAGCGAAACGGCCTTCGAAGAGCGTAAAAGCAAGTCCATGACGGGTCTGAGCATTGCGGCGGAACTGAACAGGCGATTCTCCGGGATCAAGGGGGCGTTCGTCGCCGTCTTCCCGCCGCCGCCGGTTCTTGGCCTGGGCACGCTCGGTGGTTTCAAGCTTCAGATCGAAGACCAGCAGGCCGCAGGTTATACCGCGCTCGACAATTCGACCCAGGCTTTCCTCAAGGAGGCCGCGAAGGCGCCCGAGCTCGGTCCGTCGTTCTCCACGTACCAGATCAATGTGCCGCAGGTGAATGCCGATGTCGACCGCGTCAAGGCGAAGCAGCTGGGTGTATCGGTGACCGACATCTTCAACACGATGCAGATCTATCTCGGCTCGTTCTATGTCAATGACTTCAACCGTTTCGGCCGTGTCTATCAGGTGCGGGTGCAGGCGGATGCGCCATTCCGCTCCAATATGGACGACATTGGATTGCTGAAGACGCGTAACGACAAGGGGGAGATGGTGCCGCTGTCGACCCTTGTGAAAATCACGCCGACCTTCGGTCCTGATTCGGTCGTCCGGTACAACGGCTACACCGCAGCGGACATCAATGGCGGCCCCGCCCCGGGCTATTCCTCGGGGCAGGCACAGGCTGCGGTCGAGAGGATCGCCGCGAAGACGTTGCCACGCGGCATGAAGTTTGAGTGGACTGACCTGACCTATCAGCAGATTCTTGCCGGCCACGCCGCGCTCTGGGTGTTCCCGATCAGCGTACTGCTCGTCTACATGGTGCTGGCGGCGATGTATGAAAGCCTGACATTGCCTCTGGCCATTCTGATGATTGTGCCGATGAGTGTGCTGTCAGCGTTGCTCGGCGTCTGGCTGACTCACGGGGATAACAACATATTCACGCAGATTGGCCTCATGGTGCTGGTCGGGTTGTCCGCGAAGAACGCGATTCTCATTGTCGAGTTCGCCCGCGAGCTGGAGATGGAGGGACGCTCGATCGTGCAGGCGGCCATCGAGGCCAGCCGGCTGCGTTTGCGACCGATCCTGATGACGTCCTTCGCGTTCATCATGGGCGTGGTGCCGCTGGTCGTTTCAGGTGGCGCGGGTTCGGAGATGCGTCATGCCATCGGTATCGCCGTGTTCTTCGGGATGCTTGGGGTGACCCTGTTCGGGCTGCTGCTGACACCCATCTTCTATGTTGTTCTGCGAAAGCTCGCCCGGACAGAGCACATCGTGGACAAGCACGGACATCACCCGCACGTTCGCGGTGTCGATGCCTCGGTCGAAGCGTGAGGTCACCATGTCGACAATTACAGTGAAACGTGTTCTGCTGGGTTCGCTGACGCTCCTGAGCGCGGCACTTCTGGGCGCAGGCTGCTCGCTTGCGCCGCAGTACAAGGTCCCGGACGTGGCCAGCGCCACCGCGTTCAAGGAGGCGCCGCCCATAACGGCCACGGCCGGAACAGAAGGCGAGGCGGGTGCCTGGAAAATCGCGCAGCCGTCCGACCAGATTCCCCGAGGGAAGTGGTGGGTGATTTTTGACGACGCCACCCTTGACGACTTCGAGGAGCAGGCGCTGTCTGCCAACCAGAAACTGGCTGCCGCGGCGGCCCGGGTCAAGGAGGCCCGCGCCCTTCAGCAGGTCTCCCGGGCGGACCTGTTCCCGACTATCGGCGCCGGCTTCGGGCCCACCCGAGAAAAGGTCACGTCGGCCTCGCAGTTCCAGCCGGACGGTGGCGACGTGCCCGCCCAGACCCTGTGGCGTGCGCAGGCGACGGCGAGCTACGAGGCGGACCTTTTCGGTCGGGTGTCGGATGCGGTCAAGGCGAGTACTGCAGAAAGCGAGGCATCGCAGGCGCTCCTGCGCTCGGTGCAGCTTTCGCTTCAGGCGGACGTTGCCGCGAACTATTTCAAGGTCCGCGAGCTGGATGCGGAACTGCAGGTGTATGCGCAGAACGTTTCGCTTCGCGAGCAGCAGCTCAAGCTTGTGCAGTCGAAGTTCGCGAATGGCGATATTGCCGAACTCGACGTCGCGAGGGCGCGAGCCGAGCTGGCAACGGCGCGCTCCGATGAGATGACGGCGCAGCGACAGAGGGCCACCGCCGAGCATAGCCTTGCGGTTCTTCTGGGCAAGGCGCCCGCCGGGTTTTCGATGGCCTCGAACCCGTTGCAACCGGTGCAGATCCGGATTCCGCCGGGGTTGCCGTCTGCGCTGCTCGAGCGGCGGCCCGATATTGCCGCCGCTGAGCGTGCGACGGCTGCGGCAAATGCGCGAATTGGTGTCGCCAGGGCAGCCTACTTCCCGTCGCTGTCGATCACGGGTAATGCAGGGTTCGAGTCAGCGACGCTGGGAGACCTCTTCAAATGGTCCAGTCGGGCATTCCTGCTCGGCCCGCTTGCCGGTACTGCGTTGACGGTGCCCATGTTCGACGGGGGCCGCCGCAAGGGAAACCTGGCGAACGCCCGGGCGGTGTTCGATGAGGACGCGGCGAACTACCGTCAGCAGGTCCTTCAGGCGTTCCAGGAGGTCGAGGACAACCTGTCGGACCTGCGGATTCTTGAGCAGCAGACCCAGACCGAGAACGAGGCCGTGCATGCATCGCAGCGTGCCGCGGAGATTTCGCAAACCCAGTACAAGGACGGCGCCGTCAATTATCTCGACGTGATTGACGCCGAACGTACGGTACTTCAGTCGCAAACGACGGCGGTCCAGCTTTCCGGCGTTCAGGCGGCTGCTACCGTGAACCTGATTCGCGCGCTGGGCGGTGGATGGGGTGATGCGGTAACCGTCGGATCCGCCGGTCCGCAACCACAGACCAGGTAGGTTCCGGGTTGAGTGTGCGCGCGGTGTATCAGGCATGCATGGCGCACATGGCGTTTTTAATCAGGAGATGCGATGTCATCAGATCAGAAAGAAGCGGCAAATGTGGGCGTTTTCACGGCGATCGAACATGCGGAATATGGTCACCCCGCTTCGGTCCTGCGCCTTGTAGAGCGTCCGATGTCCGAGGTTGAACCCGGACCGCACGACGCACTGGTACGCGTCTCAAAGCGCCCAATCCATCCGGGAGACCTGCTGATGATTGCCGGCGACAAACGCGGCGGAAGGGCGGCCCCGATCCCGGCGGGCGCGCCCCGTACGCCGGGTTTTGAAGGCGTTGGCGTGATCGAAAAGCTGGGGAGCAATGCCGCGCATCAAGGGCAGTTTGCTGTTGGGCAACGAGTGATGTTCCTTTCCGGAACGGGGCGAACATGGGCAACATATTCAAAGGTTCCTGTCACTTCGCTGGTCGCGGTTCCGGACGAAGTGAGCGACGCCGTAGCGGCGCAAATTCTCATCAACACCATGACCGCCCAGGTCGTGCTTCGCGCCGGGCACAACGCGTTGCCGGTCCCCGAATTGCCCGTTACGGTAATCCAGACGGCGGCAGGCTCATCGGTGATGCGTATCGTGACGGCCCTGGGGCAGAAGATCGGCCTGACCATGATCCGGCTTGTCCGGACACGGGCGGGCGCCGAACTTCTTGAGGCGTCTTTGCCAGGCACGCCGGTGATCGCGACAGAGGCGAGCGGGTGGCAGGAACAGGTGCGCTCCGCGATGGGGTCCAGGCCGGTGCACGTCATCTTCGACGCGGTCGGCGGAGCGCTGGTCGATGACCTGACATCGCTTCTCTCGGATGGCGGAACGGTTGTCAACTTTGGCTGGCTGGGGACGGGCGCGCCGGATCTGTCCGGGTTTGCGCCGAGAGGCCTGGCGTTTAAAGGCGTGGTCTTTACCGAATGGATGAACTTCTCTTTGGCGGAGCAGAAGCAACATCGCGATATGGCCATGCAGCTCGCTAAAGAAGCGCCTCATGTTTTCGCAATTGCGGGCGAGTATCCTCTTGCTGATTTCAGAAAAGCAATCGAACATGCGAGTGGGCCCGGGAAGAATGGTGTGGTTCTTCTGACGAGCCAGGTCGGACTATAGCCCGATGCGATTGGCAGGCTGCCTGGCCTGCTAGAACTTATCGCATGAGCTTCAGGGATTGCGGTCATGAGTGTGACCGTCGTCGTCGACCCGTTTGCCTATTCCACGCGGCACGATACATCGTGAAAAATCGATGGAAACCAGCAGCGGGTTGTCGACCTTTTGACCCGAGTCGTCGTACGCGTACACACGACGTTCCGTTGGGACGATGATTCCTCCGATGTCACGGTAGTTCGACGCATAGTTTGCCCCACTCGCGCCGCCCATTACATCTACCGTATAGTCGTGCCGACGCAACAGACCGTCTTCCCCGAAGTAGGAAATCTGTTCGCGGCTATGGATGACAATCGATTCGGGGAAAGTGACCTTCAGCCTTCGCCAGACCTGGCCGTCTTCTTCCCATTCGGGCAGCTCCTCAGTCTTGAAACCTGGGAGAGTGTAGAGAAAAGGGATCGTGGCGCCGGAGATATCGAGCGTCGCGCAAACGCTCCGAAACTTGTTCCAGTTGTCGATCCCGCCATGGGCCAGAACGGCTTTCTCTAGTAACGTACTAATTGTTTCGTGATCCAAATGAATTAAGGTTTTGCGGCGCGTGTTGGCGCTCGTGCTGAAAGGTGTCGCTGAACGCGTCGGCACTCGAAAAGTTGCTGTGTCGACCCTGTACCAGGACGAAGGCGTTGCTGGCGATGATCATCCCGTACTCAAGGCCCACACTGGCAAGCATGCATACGTGGTCGAATGGCCACCCAGAGCCCAGCGAAACATGTCGATTACGCCGGATGTGGGGTTCGGCCGCGGACTGCTCTGAATAGTTTAGTCATTTTTGTTGGCCAGGTTGCCCAAAGTGTCGAGAGCGAGCGCGTCGAAGGGGGCGTTCTACGGCCATTATCGACTTCCTGCTGTGCGCCCATCGTGACGAGACTGCAGCCCTGCGTTACCTTGAAAATCGATCGCCCAGAAGGGCGTCCCCGAGAGGGTGACCATCGACAAGCGCGGCGCCAATTTCGCCGCGCTTGAAGCGATCAATGCTGATCGTGAAACGCCTATCGATGAAGTGCGCACGCGGAACTCATCCGTCCGCCGCTGATCAATTCTATGATCTAGAAATATAGGCAGCGCTTCGCATTTCGATCTCGTTCCTCACTCGATCCCTATCGCGACAGAACCTTCATGCCCCATCTTCGGCAGGCGAAGCCTTTGCAACGCTGCGGCCGTTACGTCGATACCTACTGGCCCATTTCATACCTCAGATCCTGCGCAGGTTGAGCGCGCGCAACGCTTGCAGGAGCGCAGGTATTACGCACCGGCCGTCCGGATATCGATGAGGGTTTTCCCATGGTCGCCAAGGGTAAGTCAATGTTCAGTAACGTTAACGGGGACTTTGGTCGTGCCGTGACATGGGTTCGCTCGTCTTGACACGTCCTGGAGGTTGGCATAAGGTTATAGACAAACGTTCGTTTATTAAAAGAGTGTGCGCGGAGCAGGCGAATAACTGCATTGGAAGGCGACTCTGCCAGCCGGCAAGTGTACTGGCGGCGCTGTTCGTATGACTGCACGGTACGTTGCTGCTGGGCCGACATGCTTATGTTGGCTGGTTGTCACCGTTACCGTGAGGTCATCAGCCCGACGCGATCTTGTTCGTTGAGCATTTTTTTGACACCTGCGGGCTATCACCGCCCGCCTCCTGGAGGAACTGATACACATCATGAGAGAAGCTGTCATCGTTTCTACGGCTCGCACGGGAATCGGCCGGGCCTACAAGGGATCGCTGAACATGACGAAATCACCGGCTATGGTCGGCCACGTGGTTTCGCATGCTGTCCAAAGAGCCGGAGTCGACCCGAGCGAGGTCGATGATGTGGTAATCGGTACGTCGATGGCCGCAGGTACCTCTGGCATGAACGTCGCGCGTTTGGGAGCGCTTGCAGCGGATCTGCCGTTGACCGTTGCGGGTCAGACTGTCGATCGACAGTGCGCCTCCGGCCTCATGGCGGTATCGATCGCCGCCAAGCAGATTATTGTCGACGGTATGGATGTCGTTGTTGCTGGCGGACAGGAGAGTATTTCGCTGGTACAGAACAAGTTCGTAGACTGGGTCGGCGCTGACGCCGACAGCGCGTTGGTCGAGCGTGTGCCTAACGCTTACATCCCGATGCTTCAGACAGCAGAGATCGTTTCAAGGAAATATGGCGTGTCTCGGGAGGCGCAGGACATCTACGCTGCGGAGTCGCAACGTCGTACTGCTGTGGCGCAACGTGAAGGGCGTTTCAGTAAGGAAATTGTCCCGATGAAGGTCACCATGGCAGTCGCCGACAAGGAAACTGGGACGATTGGCTATCGCGAGGTGACGTTGGATCGCGACGAAGGAAATCGTCCGGACACCACAGTAGACACGTTGGCACAGGTCAGACCTGCCATTCCTGACGGGGTCACGACTGGCGGAAACGCAAGCCAGTTATCCGACGGTGCATCAGCCAGCGTCTTGATGGACAGCAGGTTGGCGCAGCGGCGTGGCCTGCAACCGTTGGGTGTGTATCGCGGTATTGCAGTGGCGGGATGCGCACCGGAGGAAATGGGTGTCGGGCCCGTCTTTGCCGTGCCCAAACTGCTGGCGCGTCACGGACTGAAAATCGACGACATAGGTCTCTGGGAATTGAACGAAGCGTTTGCGTGTCAGGTGATCTATTGCCGGGACAGATTGGGTATCGATCCGGAGAAGCTGAACGTGAATGGTGGTGGCATTTCAATCGGCCATCCCTATGGCATGACCGGGGCGCGCCTGGTGGGTCACGCCCTGCTCGAGGGGAAGCGTCGCGGCGAAAAATATGTCGTTGTCACCATGTGCATCGGAGGCGGTATGGGTGCCGCCGGCCTGTTCGAAGTTGTTTGAAATTCAAGTCACGTTTGCATCAAAGGAAACCCTCATGAAGACACGTATCACCGAGCTGTTTGGCATTGCGCATCCGATTATCCAGGGCGGCATGCACTTTGTCGGCCTGGCAGAGCTGGCGTCAGCGGTCTCGAACGCAGGCGGTCTTGGGCTGATCACTGCGTTGACACAGAAGACCCCGGAGCTGCTTTCCAAAGAGATTGCGAAGTGTCGCGAGATGACAGACAAGCCCTTCGGCGTGAACGTCACATTCCTTCCTACATTCTCGTCGCCCCCCTATCCGGAATACATTGCTGCGATCGCGGAAGGGGGAGTGAGGATCGTCGAAACGGCGGGACGCAGTCCTGAACAATATATGCCGCTGTTCAAAGCCGCGGGCATCAAGGTGATCCACAAATGCACGTCTGTTCGCCATGCGCTCAAGGCGGAAAAGATCGGTTGCGACGCCGTCAGCGTGGACGGATTTGAATGCGGCGGACATCCGGGCGAGGACGACGTGCCCAATATGATCCTTCTCCCGCGCGCAGCAGACGAACTCAAGGTTCCGTTTGTGGCATCGGGAGGCATGGCAGACGCTCGCAGTCTCGTCGCCGCGCTCGCAATGGGAGCCGATGGGATGAACATGGGCACGCGCTTCGTTGCGACCAAAGAAGCGCCCGTGCACGAAAACGTCAAGAAGGCGATCGTGGCTGCGACGGAGCTGGATACGCGGCTGGTCATGCGCAGCCTGAGAAATACCGAGCGCGTCCTGAAGAATACCGGCGTCGATCGCCTGCTCGAAATCGAACGGGAGAGAGGCGGCGACCTGCAGATCGAGGACATCGTCGAACAGGTTTCCGGTGTCTATCCCAAGGTCATGCTCGATGGCGAAATGGATGCAGGCGCGTGGAGCTGCGGGATGGTGGCGGGTCTGATCGACGACATTCCTACTGTGAAAGAACTGATCGATCGCATCATGTCCGACGCCACGAGGCTGATCCATGGGCGGCTGGGACAACTGCTCGGCTGATCGAGGCGGCAATGGTCGGTTAGTACCCGGTCTGCGTGTTTCGCGCGCGGGCATTTTTCAAAACGTGGGGCACGCCGATGTCGAAATGACGACATCGGCGCTGTCGGTCGCCTATCCGCAGTCCGGGGAGGCTTGCCGCCGTTATCGCAGGTACAACGGGATTGATGAATATGGAGCTACTTTATCTGGAAGACCTCTCTGCCGGGATGCGCTTCGAATCCGGCTCCTTTGCCGTTGACGAAGAAGACATGAAGCGATTCGCTCAACAGTTCGATCCGCAGCCCTTCCACCTTGACGAGGAGGCCGGACGCTCGACGTTCTTCGGCGGACTCGTCGCCAGCGGCTGGTATACCGCTGCGATCACAATGCGACTCTGGACTTCGGGTGGTCTTCCGTTCGCCTGCGGCGTCATTGGCATGGGTGGCGAAATCGGTTGGCTGAAGCCGGTCAGGGCGGGGGATGTGCTGCGTGTCGTCAGCACGATCGTTGATGTGACGACGTCGAAGTCGAAGCAGGACCGAGGCATTGTCGCCGTATCCGCCGATACGCTGAATGAGGCGGGTGACGTGGTGTTCAATGCTCGTCCGAGATTTTTGGTGTTCGCTCGTCCGCGTTGAGCGCACGAGCTACGAACGAATTCGAATCACTATCCGAGGAAACAGGAGTTTTTTCGATGAATCAATTACTGGCATCCGTCCTTCGGGCGCATGGCGGGGTTGAGCGCTGGAATAGCTTTAGCAACGTTGCCGCGACGATTGTCAGCGGTGGTCAATTGCTCGATCGCAAAGCGCCACAAGCTCCTGAGCCACGCCGTGTGATGGTTTCCACGCACCGGCAAGCGAGTTCGATCACACCGTTTGGCACGGCAGACAGGCTTGCGCGCTTCACGCCGAACCGCGTGACCGTGGAGACGCTCGATGGCGACATGCTGAGCGAGCGGACGAATCCGCGCGAGCACTTTGCTGGGCACGATCTGGATACGGCGTGGGATCCATTGGACCGGGCGTATTTTGGCGGCTATACGCAGTGGATCTATCTCAACGCGCCGTTCATGTTTACGTTACCCGGGGTGACGGTCGAGGAAGGGGCTCCGCTTCGACATGGAGACGAGACGTGGCGTGCGCTGCGCGTGACCCTCCCGCCGGATATCGTCAGCCATAGCGCCGTCCAGACGTTCTACTTTGGCGATGACTTCCTGCTGCGCCGCCAGGACTACACGCTGGATATTGCTGGAGGTTGTAACGTTGCGCATTACACGTCCGATTTAGCGGAATCGAACGGCCTGCTGATTCCGAATCGAAGAAGGGCCTATCTCTGTGACGACAACTACAATGTCCTGGAAGATCGGCTCCTGATCTGGATCGACTATACGGACATTCAAATCAGCTAGGACTGTAGCAAGTCGGGAACCGGCCGTCGCCAGGAAGATGACGACGTCGGTTTGTCGATATGGAGGCGGCGAAGATGGCTGGCGAATGTATCTACGCCTTGGGTGGCGACGAGTGGAAATATCCGCCGACATCTCACCGCCGCCACTCAGCGCAGCGAATCCATCGCGAGGGCTTTGGCCAGAAATCGGCGGCTGGCCGCCAGGATCTCCTTTCGTGTGCGCTCGGTCTCGACGGCACGCGCGAGCACCAACGCCCCCACACACTGAGCGATGAGTGCCCACGCCGCGTCGGAATCGCCGGTGCGATTGCTCCAGCTCTTCTGGATGCGTTTGACTGCGTCCTCAACGGCCTCGCGCACATCGGGTGCTGCGCGGGCGATCTCCGGCCCGAGCGTGGGAAGGACGCAGCCTTCCTCGGGGTGCAATGCGTGAAAGGAGCTCAAGTAGTTTCGTAGGCACTTGGCTACATGATCGACAGGGGAGGTGCCGTCGCCAGCGAGCATCTCGGTGCTCTTTTCAACTTCCTCGGCAACCAGGGCCTCGAAGAGCGCATCCTTGGACGGGAAGTGGTTGTAGAAAGCACCGCCAGTGAGCCCGATCGATCCCATCAGCGCATCGACGCCCGTGGTTGCGAACCCGCCGCGCTTCGCAATGGCTTTGCTGCTGGCTATGAGTCTTTGGCGGGTTTCTGCCTTGTGGGTACTGGAGTAACGCATGTTGAGGCTCCGCTAAATTCCCTCGGTGACAATCCTTACAGGATAGCATAACCGTCGTTTACCAATCATTCAAGCCCGAGTTTCTCCGGGTCTGCCGACGTCGCGCTATATCGCCCCAATCCCTTCGATCTCTCGGTCGTTGTGTGAAAGCGATACTAGGGTAATCAATGACTAGGCATATTCGCGGTGTCGATTTATAAATGAACGTGCGTTAATTAAAGGAGATGAGCATGGCAGGTGAAACAACAAATAAGCGGCCGGCGGCACTGGTGATCGGCGCGGGCGATGCAACCGGAGGGACAATTGCCCGCAGGTTCGCGCGCGAGGGCATGGTTGCTTGCGTGGTGCGTCGGCAGGCCGAAAAACTCGAACCCTTGATCAAGCAGATCGAGGCGGAGGGGGGCACGGCGGTGGGGTTCGGGTCCGACGCTCGCAAGGAGGAAGACGTCATCGATGTCGTGTCGAGGATCGAGCAGGAGATTGGTCCGATTGAGGTGATGGTGTTCAACATCGGCGCGAACGTTCCCTGCAGCATTCTTGAGGAGACCGCACGCAAGTACTTCAAGATCTGGGAGATGGCCTGCTTCAGTGGATTCCTGTACGGGCGGGAAGTGGCCAAACGCATGGTCGCCCGACAGCGGGGAACGATTATCTTTACCGGGGCGACTGCGGCGATTCGCGGATCCGCCAATTTTGCAGCCTTTGCGGGAGCGAAGCACGCGCTGCGTGCCTTGGCTCAGAGCATGGCGCGTGAGCTCGGGCCAAAGAATATCCACGTCGCACACGTGGTTGTGGATGGTGCGATTGACACGGACTTCATCCGGGAGAATTTTCCGGAGCGGTACGCGACAAAAAGCGACGACGGCATTCTTAATCCGGAGCATATCGCGGATAACTATTGGCATCTCTACACCCAGTCGCGTGACGCCTGGACGCACGAGCTCGACCTGCGTCCGTGGCGAGAGACGTGGTGACACGTGGCGAGAAGCGCTGCTCAACCCTATCTGTTATCCAGGAACCGCATATGTCCAAACGCATTGACTTCTACTTCGATTTCGGTAGCCCTACCGCATACCTTGCCTGGACGCAATTGCCGAAGATCGCCTCCGAGTATGGCGCGGAGCTTGCATTGAAGCCCGTACTGCTAGGCGCAATCCATAAGGCTACCAACAACGCGTCGCCGGCTACGGTTCCGGCAAAAGCTGCATGGATGCAGCGAGATCTGGCGCAGTTCGCGGCGAGTTACGGCGTCCGTTTCGAGCATAACCCGTACTTTCCGATTAACACGCTTGTCTTGATGCGCGGCGCAACGGGTACACGGATGCGCGACGAGGGATTGTTCGATCGCTATGTGGACGTGATCTTCCGGGCGATGTGGGAAACGCCCCACAACCTTGGGGACATGGAGACGCTGAAAGCGGTGCTGCGAAACGGAGATCTCGATCCGGAGCTGATCTTCGAAATCGTCCAGGATCCGGCAGTCAAGGAAAAGCTCAAGGCAGACACCGATGCGGCGGTTGCCAGAGGGCTCTTTGGCGCACCGACTATGTTTGTTGGTGAACAGATGTTCTTCGGGCAGGACCGCCTCAATTTCGTGCGGGATGCGTTGCAGTTCGATTGATGCGACTGCTGCGGCCGCAGCGGCTGCGCTTGTGCCGGCGTGTTTCGCGAGCCGGATGGCGCGGCTTCCGGCTGAGCAGCGGTAGCCGCCAATCCGGGCTGCGCAGCAGTTCATTACAGAAAATGCTAACAGGAGACGGGAAACATGGAGCGGATTTGGCAGCCGCAGTATCAGGATGGAGTTCCTTTTGAGATCGACATTGACGGATACCATTCAATCGTCGACTTCCTCGATCGGGCAAGTGCGGAACGCCCCGACCAGACCGCATTCGTATGCGTCGGATCGTCACTTAGCTTCAGGGAACTGGATACATTGAGTCGTGCTTTTGCGAGCTACTTGCTGAATGTTGAGGGACTCAGTGCCGGGGACCGTGTCGCAATCATGCTGCCGAACCTTCTGCACTATCCCATCGTCGTGTTCGGCGCATTGCGGGCCGGTCTGACGCTTGTCAACCTTAACCCGAACTACACGACTCGAGAGATACTCTTCCACATGCAGGACAGCGGTGCGAGCCTGCTGGTGGTTTCCGAGAAGTCGATCGCCGCTGTGCCAACGGAGATCGACGGCAAAGCTCGCAAGATCGTCGTGGTCGCGGCTGGCGAAATGCAGTCATTCAGGGAACTGGCAAAGGGCGTCGAAGCTCCTGACATCGATACGAAGGCTAGCCCCGTGGCGGCGGGAGAACGCCGCTTCATCGATGCGCTCACGATTGGGCGGCGCACGCCGCTTTCGGTGCCGACAGTCACGCTGGATATGATGGCCTTTCTGCAGTACACGGGGGGGACGACCGGCAAGCAAAAAGCGGCTGTGCTCACTCACCGGAACTTTGTCGCGAATATTCAAATGATGTCCGACTGGTTCCGGGCGGGCTTCGGGAAGGCAGACGAGTGCCTGGTGACCATTCTGCCGATGTATCACATCATGGGACTATCCATGGGCTGCATTTTTTCGGTCGCCATGGTACGCAAGAATGTACTTATCCCGAATCCTCGCGATCTTGAGCATTTCGTCAGCGAGCTTCGGGATCACCGCTTCACTTTTCTGCTCGGCGTGAACACGTTGTTTAACGCACTTCTGGAGTATGAGCCGTTCCGAAATCAGGATCTCAGCTGCCTCCGGCAAACTACCGGAGCGGGTGCTCAGGTGGAACCGGAAGTCGCGAAAAGATGGCGCGAACTGACGGGTTGTCGCCTTCAGGGGGCGTATGGGCTGACGGAGGCATCGCCGGGCGTTTGCGCGATGCCGCTTCATTCGGCAGGGCACGAAGGCAGTGTTGGCTTGCCGTTTGCGTCGACTGACCTTGTACTGCTCGACGATGAAGGGAACGAAGTCCCTGCCGGCGTGGCGGGCGAAATTGCGGTCAAGGGACCGCAAGTGATGAGTCGCTACTGGAACCGGCCGGAAGAGACGCAGGCGGCGTTCACTCCGGATGGCTTTCTGCGCACCGGCGATATCGGCATGGTCGATCCGGACGGTTTCCTCACAATCATCGACCGCAAGAAGGACGTCGTATTGGTGTCGGGCTTCAACGTATATCCGAACGAGATCGAGTCGGTCGTGAGTTCGCATCAAGGGGTTCTTGAGTGCGCGTGCATTGGCGTACCAGATGAAAAGACCGGCGAAGCACTCAAAGTATTTGTCGTAGCCCGCGATCGCATGCTTACGGAAGACGCCCTTCAGCAGTTTTCTCGCGAATTCCTGACTGCGTACAAGGTGCCCCGGCAATTCGAATTCATCGACGCCCTGCCGAAGTCGCCGGTAGGAAAAGTGCTCCGTCGCGCGTTGCGCGCCTGAATTGACAACCTAATGGGAAAACTCAGACACGACAATGGGTAAATATAATCCGCCAATACGCGACATGCATTTTGTTCTGCATGAATTGCTGAACGTCGAAGCACGCTTTGCGCAGATGCCGCCGTACCAGGACCTGGATGCAGCCACAATCGACCAGGTGCTCATAGAGGCCGGCAAGTTTTGCAGCGAGATCCTGCAGCCGTTGAATCTGTCTGGCGACCGCGAGGGCTGTACGCGTGAAAGCGCCGGAGAAGTCAGGACACCGTCTGGATTCAAGGAAGCATATCGTCAGTACATGGAAGGCGGGTGGCCGGCGCTCACGTGCTCGGCTGATTTCGGTGGGCAGGCGTTGCCGCAGGCGGTGGGCAACGCGGTTACCGAAATGATGTGCGCTGCGAATCAGGCATGGAGCGCGTATCCGATACTGTCGCACGGTGCATACAACTGCCTGCACGAGCACGCGAGTGACGAACTGAAGCGCTCGTATCTACCGAAGCTCGTTTCCGGTGAATGGGCCGGGACGATGTGCCTGACTGAAGCGCACTGCGGATCGGATCTGGGATTGTTGAGAACACGGGCCGAACCGTCCGAAGACGGCTCTTACCGTATTACCGGCACAAAGATCTTTATCTCGGGCGGCGAGCATGATCTGACCGACAATATCTTGCATCTGGTGCTCGCACGAATGCCAGACGCCCCGCCAGGTTCGAAAGGAATCTCGCTGTTCCTTGTTCCCAAGTTCCTGCTTGATGATCCTGGCAAACCCACGGTGCGCAATTCAGTGCAGTGTGGGGCGATCGAAGAGAAGATGGGAATACACGGAAACTCGACCTGCGTGATGAATTTCGACGGCGCGCGCGGATGGCTTGTCGGGGAGAAAAACAAGGGCTTGAACGCGATGTTCGTGATGATGAACGCATCGCGTCTCGCGGTTACCGTGCAGACGGTCGGCCTGAGTGACTTTGTGTACCAGCAGTCAGCGGCGTATGCAAAGGAGCGGCTCCAGATGAGAAGCGGATCCGGGCCAAAATTTCCGCAATATTCTGCCGATCCCATCATCGTGCATCCCGACGTGCGGCGCATGTTGCTGACTCAAAGGGCTTACACCGAGGGCGGTCGTGCATTGACCGCATGGATCGCCGTTCTCGCTGACGAGGAGGCCTCGCACGGCGACCGTGCAAGGCGTGCCGATGCCGCAGCTCGCGTGGCGCTGCTCACACCGGTGGCTAAAGCGTTTCTGACCGACAACGCCTTTGAAAGCACAAATTTGGGCATGCAGGTGTTCGGTGGTCACGGTTATATCGTCGAGTCCGGCATCGAGCAGTACGTCCGCGATGCCCGCATCAGCCAGCTATACGAAGGGACGAATGGGATTCAGGCATTGGATCTCGTCAATCGGAAAGTCGTGAAAGACGGTGCCACGGCATTGAACCGTTTGTTCGACGAGATTGAGGGCTTCGCGCTGGCGTGTTCGGCCGACGTGGATATGGCCCAATTCTCACGCTCGCTGCTGGTGGCGCTTGCACAAGCGCGAAGCGTGACGGGCATCATTCTCGATGGTGCATCGGAAAATCCGGATTCGGTCGGCGCGGCCGCCGTTCACTATGCGCGCGTAATCGGCCACCTGTTGCTCGGCTATCTATGGGCGCAGATGGCACGGATCGCGCTGGCGCAGACCGGATCATCGGACCGCTTTTACTCGACAAAGTTGGCAACAGCCCGCTTTTACTTTACGAGACTTCTGCCGGAAATCAGCTACCAGATTGAAATTATCGGTACGGGGCCGGAATGTCTGATGGAAGTTGACGATGAATCGTTTTGATTGCCAAAGAGATTTCACGGGGGAATGATGTCGCGACCCCGCTGCACGAAGCGGGGTCATCTGCCGCAGCGCCGTTAGCCCTGCGCAATGCTGGCCTGCGGTGCGCGCGCCACAAAACCGAAGTTGCAAACGAATTCTGTCCAGCGATTGCAATCAATGTTGGCCCCGCGCAGCAGTGGGTGGACGGTAGCGTGTCGTCCATGCAAGCGCTCTGGCGATTACGCATGACGCCGGTGCGTTGTGGGTCACATGCGGGAGACGGACTGCATAAGCGAAGGCATCCAGTCTGCGTCGCGCTGTGCTCCGATTTATGCACGGTGGGTATTTTGATATTCCTGCGCCAGGAGCAGGCATAGTGCGCCAAGTGCCTCCAGGTGCGCAGCCTGTTCAGGACTATCTATTTCGCGCGACCCTAGGACATCATCCAACATCGGCGCGAGCAGTCTCAGTCGCGCGAAGGAAGAGTCATCCAACAGCATTTTTCGTCTCCGCTAAAGGGCCGGTGCTCGGTCAAGTGAGTACCGAGAGTCGTTTCTTATCCTGACTTATTTGCCGGGGTGGGCCGTTGGCACAAACTTTTATGCCCCGCCCACGCAGAAGCAAGATCCCATCGAAGCTGACCAGTTATTAGCTCCGGGTCTCACTCGGGCGGGAACACGCGCCAGGCACCGTCATCGTGCCGGAAGAAAAAGAGCGCAACCGGGCCGTCCGGTTGCCGTGCCTCAACGCATACATATCGGCTCCGCCTGGAGCCTGTGCGACCGAATCGGGTTACCCGAACGGGCGTCTCCGAAGTTGGCATCAGCCATTTTTCAACCAGCGAACGCAAGGATGTTTCTGCGGTATTCATCGCTCGTTCCCGTTGGTTCGGCCGCGCCCTGTCGCAATCGCCACGACGCAACTTCGGCCACAAGGGGCCGGCCACTTCGCGTGATTGATACTGCACACAATCGAACGAAGCAGCGGTGGCGACATGGGCGACTTTGCCTGCTAATTTCTAGTTCGGGACGCAGCCCCATGACGGCGTCCGGGGCATACTGGACGCCGCCGGACTCCGAAAGTCCACCCGCTGAAAAAAGCTGGCAGGGAGTGCTTGAAGAAGCAGGGGGCTTGCTTGAAGAACTTGACGTCGGTGGCCGACATCGAAAACGCTACTACTTCTCCACGGCGTCCACTGCTACAACGACCTGTCCGGTCCGCCTGGCCGAGGCGGAAGACGCAGCGCTAACATTGCTTTCGGCAATCGCTACTGCTTGCTTCGTCGCTTTTTTGGCCGTTTCGTATGTCACGCTGGAGGCCTCGTTAGTTGTCTTGATGAATGCCTTCAATGCCGACAAGGCGGTCTCGAATCCTGCCGGGGTGTCCTTCGAGAGACCGTCGAATAACGCTTGTGCATTGTGCTGGTGCTGCTTGAACTGAGCTTCAGCGATCGCGGCGATTTCGGCTTGGGTACCGGATATGATTTCGTAGACGTGTCGCCAGTACGACTGCGCTTTTTCTGTGGCGGGTTGTACCTCACGCGTCTGCAGCGCGTATAGCTCCTGTGGGTCTTTGGCCGAAAACGCCTTGGCGATGATGTCCTGATTTTTGGCAACGGTCGATTTGACCGCTTGCAGGTTCAGCTCAGCCAGCTTCTCAATGCCTTCGAAACCTTTGGTCAGGACACCAAAGGTTGCCTCAAGGGCGGCTTTATGCGCGGCTATCAGTTGTTCGGGCACAGGACTGCTCATTACTAACTCCTTAGGGATGAAGTGGCGAATGTCCGGGAGACCGACGAAGGGAATCACGGATGACGAGCCACAGGTTAGGAAGCGTTGGTGCGGTGCAGCAGAATCGATTCTAAGGTTGCGCACGCGGATGTCAATCGTTTATCGGCTGCTGACGATGCGCGGCGTGCGCCTGCGGCGCCGAATGCCTTGGTGGCATTGAAGCGCAAGGGCTATTTAGGGAGAAACCCTGGTGAGAGTGGGCCGTGTCTGGCATCCGGCCGAAACGTTTTGATTCGGCTTGTGCGGCGCCGCAAAAAAGCGGCGGCCAGGCTGCCGAAACCGTTTTGCCGCGCGACGGAATTCGAGGCGCCAAGTCGTTGCCGCTGGTGCACCAACTCGAGTTCGCCAGCTGGAACGCCACCGCCAACTCGCCGGTCGAACGCCCGCGCGCGTTGCAAGCTGCTCGCGCGTCGATACAGAAACTATGATGAACCGTCCTGCGCCGCGGTCACAGCTTGCAAACGAGACCGTTCCGTGCGCGAAGCGCCTTCGACCACGCCCTTTTGGCACAATCCATTCCGAGAAATCCGAGCAGGCTCTTTCAATCGTCCTGCGAGGTACTGACGGTTTCAAATCGGCCATACGTTCGAGCACAGTTGCCGGCGATAAAACGGAGGCACGGGGCTTAAGGCATTTCGTTATACAGAAGTGTCGTAACCGTCGCGCAAGATCTGAATGGTGATCACAGCATCCATGACTCGCTGCATGCCAATCCACAGCGTCTTCGCGCCCGGTTCGCCGTCGCTCTTGCGCCCGAGGAATCCTCCCAGTGACGCGATCATCCGTATCACCTGGCTGAGCGTCGGTGGTTTTTTCGGACGCGCCTTCTTACAGAGCACGTGAGCGCCGTGTATCTCGTCAGCCGCGAAGAACAACGACGCGTCCAGCTCCGGACAGGTTCTGCCGACACGCATGAGCCGTGCGATACGCCACGATACGACCATGTACAGCGCGAGCGCCTTCTCCACGCGCTCCATCTGTGAGAGTTGCAGCGCTTCAACCCGGCAGGCGTTCTTCAGGACGTTGAAGAACATTTCTATTTCCCACCTCGCGCGGTACCAGTCAACGAGTTCGATGAGCGCATGCGCATCGCCCGCTTCGCGGTTGGTCACAAGACGCCAGATGACGGGCTTCACACCCGCTGGCGCATCCACTTCATACGCCTCGAGGCAGGTGAGCGTGACACCGGCACGCCCGGGCAGCGTGATGCGCTGGCTACGCAGTTCCTGCCTCACTTCACGCGCCTTCTGGCCGCTGCGCCCGGGCAGCACGAAGCTGATGTGGCCGACCACCTCACTGGCGTGCACCGTCTCCCACAAATTCGCTTCGCCCTTCAGGGCGCGATTGTGCTGCGAGCGCATCAGCCAGTCCGCCGGTTCACCCAGTTCCTGCGCACGCTGCATGAGCGCGGCGATGTCGCCTTCACGATCGGCCACATACACCAGTCGCGTGTCAGGCAGGGCCCGTGCCTGTTCGGCCACGATCTCATAGCTTTCGACCCACCGCACACTTTCCCTGACACCGCCACGCCTGCCGTTTGCATCGCGTGGTTCGCGCGCCCACATCCATGCGTTCATCACACCCAGCGGCTCCCGATCCGGTGTCACCGCATAGGTCGCGTGAAGATACATGCCCACCTGTGCTTCATAACTGAGCGGGCCGGCCCCTTCAATGTCCTGACCGTTAAAGTTCAGCTCTGTCGTATCGGCAATGCAAAGCACCACCGGCAACTGCCCCATGCGCGTCGTGGTACGGTCCCAATGCGGCTGCATCATGTCGCGCCAGTCGATGCGCTCATTGCCCAGAAAACGATATGCCGCCATCGTCTCGGCCCAGCCTTCGCACGCGCCCGGAATGCTGGCCGTGGGCCGGCTGGCGAACCGCTTGACCAGCTCCTTCGCGCGCCGGTCTCGCCGTGGATCACCCAAATCCAGCGTCTCAAATTCCTCGTCCACCCATGCTCCCGCGTCGTCTCGAGTCTTCATGCCGAAAATCCGAGAGTAAACGCGAAATCCGCATTGTTAACAACCCCCTCCTGGCTGATTTGCTATCCAGCATCGATTCCAGGCACGTCGATTTGTGTATAAGGAAATGGGCTTAAGGTGGTGCAGCGATTTCCTACGAATTATTTTTCGTTTGACACCAATGTGCAGGCCGAGGAATAGTGAGGTGGTCAACGTACCTGCTGCGTCGTGCTCTTGCAGGGTTACGAGAGACACAACATGGCGTCACGAAGCTGTAATGACGAACGTGTAGCCTCATGCGATGCCACGAGTGAGTTGGCGCTGAATTGTATAAAAATATAAGCTGAGAGACATCAAACAAGATGAACCGGAGTACCGAAAATATCGACCACCTCGAACGTAGCGTCGGGGACAACCGCCTCAGGCACGCTCTCGCCGCACGCCTTGACAGAGCATTTAAACGGGCCGGCGTCAGCTCGGCCCAGGCCGCGAAGTGGTTAGGCGTGAGTGAAGACGACGTGCAGTATTGGCTGCGCGGAATCACGGTTCCGCCGCTAAACGCTTGTACGCGTCTCGCCGCTATCCTCAATCTCGATGTGCACTGGCTTTGCACGGGGCAACCCCAGGTCGCCTAGGCCGCCTTCTTGAGAATCGCGTCCCCCAGTGAGTCCAGATGCGGAAAGTTAACGCACGTTAAATGACGGAAGCTGCGTGAATAAAAATCGACCAGCGCGCCAGGGGAGCCGTCGCTTTGAGCGGCCATCGCGTTAGACCAACGGGGATGCCGTCGACGTGTTGCCCCAAGTGGGTTGGCACTTAATGGGCAACGCAGAGGACTGCTTGTGGAAATGCGTTGGCTATACCGAGGTAATGAACCCGAGAATGGGGTGGGAATGCGGCCACGCTTTTTTTTCACAGGACAAATCGCTCTCACCGTGAAAGAATGGTGCAACACAACGACCCCGGCCAATCAGTCGAATGAGATGGATCGATATTCGTGAGCGGGACTCGCTACGGCGGAAATATTTTGCGGCTTCACTTGCAAGAATTTAGTTCACTAACCGTTACGGAAATTGAGAGCAGAAGATGGCAAAGCGAATTGCGTACGTGACTGGCGGCATGGGTGGTATTGGAACGCTGATATGTCAGCGTCTCTATAAGGATGGACTCACGGTCGTGGCCGGATGCGGGCCCAACTCGTCGCGACGGGAACGATGGTTAGCCGAGCAGGCCGAGCTTGGATTCTCCTTCACTGCCTCGGAGGGTAATGTCGGGGACTGGGAATCGACAGAGGCCGCTTTCGCGAAGGTGAAGAAAGAGGTCGGTGAGATTGACGTGCTGGTGAACAATGCCGGCATCACGCGGGACGGCGTGTTTCGCAAGATGTCGCGGGAGAACTGGAACGCTGTCATTGATACGAACCTGACGAGCCTGTTCAACGTGACCAAACAGGTCATCGAGGGGATGGTTAGCAAGGAGTGGGGCCGAATCATCAACATCTCGTCGGTGAACGGACAGAAAGGGCAGTTCGGTCAAACCAACTACTCGACTGCCAAGGCGGGCATCCACGGTTTCACGATGTCGCTTGCTCAGGAAGTGGCGACAAAGGGCATCACGGTGAATACGGTTTCACCCGGGTACGTCGGAACCGATATGGTTCGTGCCGTACGTCCCGAAGTACTGGATGCAATCGTCCAGAGCATTCCTGTGCGTCGGCTAGGCGAGGCGTCGGAGATTGCCTCGATTGTCTCGTGGCTTGCGAGTGACGAAGCGGGCTTCGCTACTGGGGCGGATTTCTCGCTCAACGGTGGCCTGCACATGGGTTAAGAATCGGCCCGGGGCGAGAAGGGCACGGCCCTAAAGGTCATGGCTCTAGCGCCCACGACAAGGCGCTAGAGCATTTGAAAGAGAGACCCGGCCGATGACCTTTCACGAAGGCGCGACGCAGGGGACTTGCGAGATGCATAGGTTGTACCGATACCAAGACTTCACCATCGAGGTGAATGCGGAGTCCATCGACGGAAATCCCAGATGGAAAGGTTCTTTCCATACCGGTCGGATACGTCGCGGTCGTTCACATTTCATGCGGAAAGCTCCACAACAATTCAACGGTTGAGCGTCGGTCAATGCGATGGTCGACCAGTCGCTAGCGAGGCCGAAGCCTTGATGCGAGGCTAACTGTCTGGGACAACAATGTTTGCGGCAGGCCAGAAGTCGTTTGCAAGCCACCAACACGCTGGAAGTTCTGTTGGATGCGATGCACCGGGTGGTAACATTTGTTGTCATCCTTATCGGCCGCACACCCGGACCATCGCATGCCCGACAGTTTTGACCAACTCGCCGCCCTGATCCGGGCGCGCTTTTCCGAACTGAGTCCGCAGTTCCAGATGGGAGCCGGGTTCCTGCTCGATCATCCCGACGAAGTCGCGGTCTCGTCAATGCGCAAAGTGGCCGAGCGGGCGCAGGTGCAACCGGCCTCGCTGGTACGCCTGTCGCAGCAATTGGGTTTCCCTGGCTGGAACGAATTGCGCAACCTGTTCGTCGCGCGCGTGCGCACGCGGCCCGAGCCGCTCGCGAGCCGCGCCCGCTCTCTCGTCAAATCGAAAGACGCGCTGGCCCACGACCTGCTGGTCGCGCAACAACACAATCTCGAAGTCACTGCCGCGCATAACGGCCGCGTGATCGTGGAAACGGCGCGTCTGTTGCGGCGCGCGCCGCATGTGCATGTCGCGGGTTTTCGCTCCTGTTATGCAGTGGCGTTCGGCCTTGTCTACGGCTACCGGCTGTTCCGCCCGTCGGTGTCGCTGCTCAACGGCGAAGCCGGCACGCTCGAGATGCAGTTGCGCACGCTCGAGCGTGACAGCGCCACCATCGTCATCAGTTTCGCGCCGTATTCAGTCGAAGCGGCACGCGTGGCCGAAGCCGCGCTGGAAAAGGGCAGCAAGCTGATCGCGATCACGGACAGCGCGGTCTCGCCGATCGCGTTGAACGCCGATAAGGTGCTGATTTTTTCGCACGAAAGCCCGTCGTTCTTTCCTTCGCTGGTGGCTGCCACGGCGATCGCCGAATCGCTGGTCGCGCATCTGCTCGCGCTGGAAGGGGCGGGCGCCGTCGAACAGCTCGGCATTGCCGAGCAATCGCTGCATGACAAGGGCGCGTACGTGCCTTGATGTTCGCGCTCTGAGCGAGGCAGGCATCCGCGGCGGAGCATAGTCGCTCCGTTTGCTTCGTTCTCGTACCGTTTGACAACAAATGTTGTTTTGACGTATAAATGCGTACCGCTTGTTGAATAGGTGCGAGCCGTGGCGTCGAAGCAGGATTGGAGTCTCAGGTGAGCGGTGAGCCGTACGACATCGGCTACCGGCTGGGAATGACGATGGCGATCCCCTTTTGCACGAACGTTGCGCTCTGGTTGAGGTTCAATCTGCAGCCTCGCGCCTGAGCAGCCGTCGCCCATAGAAAGGAAAGGGAAAACCATGTCCACCGTATTCCATCGCTCGCCGAAGCAGTCACTGCCGGTGGCTGTCGCCGGCGACGGCATCGAAATCGTCGATTCCACCGGCAAGCGCTATATCGATGCCTCGGGTGGCGCGGCCGTCTCGTGCCTCGGCCATAGCAATCAGCGCGTGATCGACGCGATCAAGCGTCAGGCGCAGCAACTGCCGTATGCGCACACGTCGTTCTTCACCACCCAGGCCGCGGAAGAACTCGCTGACCGTCTGGTGGCGAGCGCGCCGCAAGGGCTCGAACATGTGTACTTCGTCTCGGGCGGCTCGGAAGCGATCGAGGCGGCGCTCAAACTGGCGCGGCAATATTTCGTCGAGAAGGGCGAGTTGCAGCGCCGTCATTTCATCGCGCGTCGCCAGAGCTATCACGGCAACACGCTGGGGGCGCTCGCGATCGGCGGCAATGCGTGGCGGCGCGAGCCGTTTCTGCCGATCCTGATCGAGGCGCATCACGTGAGCCCGTGTTACGCGTATCGCGAGCAGCGAGCGGACGAGACCGAAGAGCAGTTCGCGCAGCGTCTCGCAGATGAACTCGAACAGAAGATTCTTGAACTCGGCGCCGACACGGTGGCCGCATTCGTGGCGGAAACGGTGGTGGGCGCAACGGCCGGCGCCGTGCCGCCGGTGCGCGAGTATTTCCGCAAAATCCGCGCGGTGTGCGATCGCTACGGTGTATTGCTGATTCTCGACGAAATCATGTCGGGCATGGGCCGCACGGGCTACCTGTACGCGTGCGAGGAAGACGGCGTCGCGCCGGACCTGCTGACCATCGCCAAGGGGCTCGGCGCCGGCTATCAGCCGATCGGCGCGACGCTGGTGAGCGAGCGGATTTACCAGACGATCGTTGGCGGCTCGGGCTTCTTTCAGCACGGGCATACCTATATTGGCCATGCCACCGCCTGCGCCGCGGCGCTCGAAGTGCAACGCGTGATTGCCGACGACCATCTTCTGCCGAACGTGCAGGCGCGCGGCGAGCAGTTGCGCGGCCGGCTGCGCGAGCACTATGCGCAACATCCGCATATCGGCGACGTCCGCGGGCGAGGCCTCTTTGTCGGCGTCGAACTGGTGCAGGACCGCATCGCCAAAACGCCGTTCGACGCGAAGCTGAAACTGCACGCGGCGATCCGGCGCGAGGCGTTCGCGCGTGGCTTGATGGTGTATCCGATGGGCGGCACGGTCGACGGCAAGATCGGCGATCATGTGCTGCTGGCGCCGCCGTTTATCTGCACCGCACGCGACATCGACGAGATCGTCAATCGTCTGACGGATGCGATCGAAGGCGCGCTGACCGCCATCTGACACCCTTTCCATTTCTGCGAGATCTGCGATGAGCGAGCGTTTGCCTCACTTCGAACTGTCCGATGCCACGCCCGAACAGAAGGCCGTGCTCGACGAGATCCTGTCGGGTCCACGCGGCAATCTGAACGGACCGTTTCTGGGCTGGATTCATAGTCCGGAGCTGGCGCAGCAGGCGCAGCGGCTCGGCGCGTTCTGCCGCTATCGGACCGGCTTGCCGCTGCGTTTGTCGGAGCTGGCGATTCTGGTGACCGCGGCGCGCTGGCAGGCGCAGGCCGAGTGGCATATCCACTATCCGATCGCCCTGGACGCCGGCGTGGCCGAAGCGGATGCCGAAGCGATCCGTCAGGGTCATCGCCCGTCCTTCGCGGACGCCGATGACGCCTTGATCCACGACTTCGCGAGCGAACTGTACGACACCAAGCGCGTCTCGGATGCCACTTATGCGAAGGCGGTCGGGCGCTTCGGCCATCAGGTGGTGATCAACCTGGTCGGCCTGCTCGGCTACTACGCCCTCGTGGCGATGACGCTGAACGTGTTCGACATGCGCGCAGTGGGGCAGGAGAGCCTGCCGTTCGCCGAGTAGGGGCTTGTACCGCCGGGTTTCGCTCCGCGCGCATCATCGAACCGTACGCCGGCATCGTCACGACATTGGCACACGGAAGCGCCTATGATGAAGTTCGGTCCACGCCTGCGCCTCTCGCGCCGCGCGGCACGCCCCGAAGGGCATCTCCTTTGGGGCACTCGCGACCGATGCCGACACCACGAAATCCGGGCTGGGCCGTTGCGGGCGGCATCACGTAGGGTTGAGGAGCGGCGCGAAGCAGGGCACAAACAGGAGAGAGCGATGAAGCGCAAGGCATCAGCAGTCTGGCAAGGCGGCCTGCAAGACGGCAAGGGCTCGATTTCCACCGACAGCGGCGTCCTCAAGGATACTCAATACTCGTTTGCCACACGCTTCGCGGACGGCATCGGCACGAATCCGGAAGAACTGATTGCGGCCGCGCACGCGGGTTGTTTCTCGATGGCGCTGTCGGCGGAACTGAGCAAGGCCGGCATCACGCCTGAACGTATCGGCACTACGGCAACCGTCACGCTCGACAAGGACGGCGGCGGCTTTACGATCACCGCGGTACATCTCGACGTGGCGGTGAAAATCCCCGGCGGCGACAAAGCCGCGTTCGAGAAGGCCACCGCGGACGCCAAGGCGGGCTGCCCGGTGTCCAAGGTGCTGAACGCCACCATTACGATGGACGCGAAGCTCGAAACCTGAGCCCGAGGTTTGTGCACTGCAGACCCATGCGGAGCCGGCTGGCTGGGGTAACCAGGCCGCCGGTCGCCGCTTTCCGTTCATTTCCTTCGTTTGTCACTCATTAGCCGCCTATTAACCGCCTATTAGCCACGCATTTTCCAATTAACGAACCTGACGACGATCCGGCCGCGCGTGGGCGCGGCACGCCGGTCGCCGTCGCCCACGGGACCGTCAATGACAACGCAAACCGAAAAAGCACGGCAATTCCAGTCATATCACGCAGCGGGCGAGGCCTTCATCATCCCGAATCCGTGGGACATCGGCACCGCGCGGCTGCTCGCGCTGTCCGGCTTCAAGGCGCTCGCCACCAGCAGCGCAGGCTATGCGTTTTCGCGCGGCCTGCCGGATAACGCCATCGGCCGCGCGCAGATGATGGTGCACCTCGCCGAAATCGCGGGGGCGACCGATTTGCCGGTCAGCGCCGATCTGGAAAATGGTTTTGGCGACGCCCCGGAAGACTGCGCCGAAACGATCGTGCAGGCTGCGGCGGCGGGCGTGGTCGGTGGTTCGATCGAGGATGCGACCGGCCGCGCGGACGAACCGATTTATCCATTCGAAGCCGCCGTGGAGCGCGTGCGCGCGGCGGCCGTTGCGGCGCGCACGCTGCCGTTTCCGTTCACGCTGACGGCGCGCGCCGAGAACTATCTGGTGGGCCGGCCCGATCTCGACGATACGATCCGGCGCCTGCAGGCTTATCAGGAGGCTGGCGCGGATGTGCTTTACGCGCCAGGCCTGAAGACGCGCGAGGAGATTGCCGCCGTGGTCGGCGCGCTCGACCGGCCGGTCAATGTGCTGATGGGGTTGCAGGGCGTGCTGCTCGGGTTCGACGACTTGCGCTCGCTAGGTGTGCGGCGTGTCAGTGTAGGCGGCTCGCTGGCGCGTGCGGCGTTGGGCGCGTTTCTCCGCGCGGCGCATGAAATGCGCGATCACGGCACCTTCAACTACACGAAAGAGGCCGCCAGCGGCAATGAGATCAACCAGCTCTTCACGGCCGCCGCGCAGAAGTGGGGCAAACAACCGGGCGGGTGACGAACGATGGCGGGTTTGAAAATAGCGGGCGGGTAATCGTTTTCAGCGGCGCCCGCAGAAAACGATTGTGCACGTTAAAACAAAACCGGTTTTGAAGTGGGTGCATTTATCGATAAGTTTTCCGTTCACAGGTAATTCCGTTTGCGCGACAATTGGAATAAACCCGAATGGGGTTTCTCGGCGGCAGTTTAGATATGACAAATGGAGGCCGCATTTTCTACCTGCGGATCGGGTTTGCTGCCGTAAGTCCTACCATCGTGCGGTGCCGCACAGAAGGTTGCCTGGCGCTGTTCTACCGGGTTTTCCCGGTTTTACGGCACTCGCCGGCTTGGCAAAGCTATTCCAGTGCCGGTGAAAACGGTATCAATAAAAAGCACTTGCCGTTATTAATTTCGATTGTTAATCTTGGCAAACTTTTTAGAGTTTTCTTTCGGCAGGTTCTATGTTGCACAGCACGATGCGATGACTTAATTCCGCTCAACGGGTTCCGTAGGGGATTGAATATGCTGACCGCTACCATCGACGTATTCGAAACACCGCCAGCCGCACGCTTCAATGTCGGCGATGTTGTCACGCTGAAGGACGGCGGCCCGCGCATGACGGTGACGTATGCGGGACCGGTGGCGCTCAATCCTGGTGACTGGCTGATTTGCGAGTGGTTCGACGAACAGGGCGAACTGCGCCGCGAGATGTTCGCGCACGAGAGCGTGCGAGCCGAGCCGCGCTCGATTCCTGCTGGCTCGGTGGTGTGGGGCAAAATGGGCCGCCGCGCGGCCTGATTAATTCCTCCCGTTATTTTTCCCTTCGGTCACGCGCCGTAGCACGCCTCTGCACGCGCATCAGGAGCGCCGAGGAAAACGCCCGCATCCCCACGGTCTTTCGTGTCTCTACGATTTCACCTGCCACGTTCTTCGGCGGGTTCGGCTGCAACGCCCAGTAGAGCGCGAGCAGCCAGCCAAAGCCGGTCCAGCCGAGGCACGCATTGAAGAGCGCCAGTGTGAGCACGTCATGACGCTTGCGCCGGTCCGCGAGAATACTCGGCAGAAAATACAGCGCCAGCGCGAGCACCGCTGCGATGGCCTGAACCACAACGTTGCCCCCCATAGCCAGGCTCCCCAAGACGCGATGTATGCCGCGATTGTCGCGCGATTGTTGGCTTTGCGCAGCGTCGCTGGAAACGTTCGCTGTCAGCCTGCCTGTACGGCGAGGGGTTCAGCACATCGCGCATCAGGACTATCATGCACGTTTTGACTGAACAGAACCGCCACGGACCGCCACCATGATCTCCGACGACACGACACAGCAGACTCAGCGCATCAACCAGGACACACTACGCGAATTCGTAGACCGCAAATGGAACGACGAGATCGTGCCTGCGCTCACGGACTACATCGCGGTGCCGGCCAAGAGTCCGGCATTCGATCCCGATTGGGTCAAGCATGGCTACCTTGAACGCGTCATTACCGACGCGGCGCAATGGGCCGAGCAGCAACCCGTGCGCGGCCTGAAACTTGAAGTGGTCCGCTTGCCGGGCCGCACGCCGGTGATTTTCTTCGAAACGGCCGCGACCCGATCGGGCAGCGAAGAAACCATCGTGCTGTACGGCCACCTCGACAAGCAGCCTGAATTCGACGGCTGGCGCAACGACCTCGGCCCCTGGACGCCGAAGCTCGAAAACGACAAGCTATATGGCCGCGGCGGCGCCGACGACGGCTACGCAATCTACGCGAGCCTCACGGCACTGGCCGCGCTGGACGCGCAAGGCATCGAGCGTCCGCGCTGTGTCGGTCTGATCGAAACCTGCGAGGAATCGGGCAGCTACGATCTGCTGCCGTATGTCGACGCGTTGCGCGAACGGCTGGGCAAAGTCGGTCTCGTCGTGTGTCTCGACTCGGGGGCGGGCAACTACGATCAACTGTGGCTCACTACGTCGTTGCGCGGGCTGGTCGCCGGCGACCTCGAAGTCCAGGTGCTCGACGAAGGCATTCACTCGGGCGGTTACGGCGGCATCGCGCCGTCGAGCTTCCGCATCATGCGGCAACTGTTCGACCGTCTCGAAGACTCCGCCAACGGCACGCTGTTGCCGAAGGGGTTTCATGTCCAGATCCCCGCGGACCGGTTGCGCGAAGCGGAAGCAACCGCCCGGATTCTCGGCGACGATGTCTGGAAAAAGCTGCCGTGGGCCTGCGGGCAGGACGGCCGTCAGGTGCTGCCCACCACCACCGATCCGCAAGAAGCCTTGCTCAACTCGACGTGGCGTCCGTCGTTGTCGGTGACCGGTGCGGCCGGCTTGCCCGCGCTCGCCGACGCCGGCAACGTGCTGCGTCCGCGCACGGCGTTCAAGCTATCGCTGCGCCTGCCGCCGCTGATCGAAGCGGAAAAGGCCGTCGCCGAACTGAAGGCGCTGCTCGAATTCGACCCGCCTTACAACGCCAAAGTCACCTTCAAGCCGGATGCGGGCGCGGCGAGCGGCTGGAGTGCGCCCGATCTCGCCCCTTGGCTCGCCACCGCGCTTAACGATGCGTCGCGCGCGCATTACGGCGCGGACGTTGCGTATATGGGGCAGGGCGGCACGATTCCGTTGATGAACGTGCTGAAATCGGGCTTCCCGAAGTCGCAGTTCATGGTGTGCGGCGTGCTTGGGCCGAAGTCGAACGCACACGGACCGAACGAGTTCCTGCATGTGCCGTACGGCAAGAAGCTGACCGCGGCCGTTGCGCAGGTGATCGCCGCAGCGCCTTGACGAGCGTGTCGCCTTGACGTTTCCTGCAACAGCGTTGCGGGTGAGTTGCAGGTGAATCAGCGGGCGCTCTGGGGCGCCCGCGTTTGAATATGCAAATTGAATACACCTGAATACACCGTCTGTTAGCCCACAAATAAGAAAACAACCGTCGGCAAGCTCTATTTTCGATTGCATTGCCTAATCGAAGACCATTTCTTTTTCTTTCAAATCCGGCAAGAAATTCAAGCTTTGCTGGTTCGCTAATCGGTGGCGGCGACATGCTCATTTGCGGGCAAATTTCGCCGCTCTTCAGTGCGCAAGCGTTCGCGTCCGCAGCATCTCTCGACCCGCGGCATACCGTCCCGCGACGCGCCGTCTGGCAAGGCTTCGCGCGCGCGTTGCATTCATCTGTTGCTTATCCCGCTCCCATACGATTCCGGTCTGCTTTAGGCTCGCATTGCAATACCAGTGTTTAACCTTAAAAGGACCGATCAAAATGAATCTACATAATCACCACGCCTGCCGCCCGTTCCTCGAGGCCGGCAATTTGTCGCAAGTCTCCGCTTACTACGAAGAAGGCCGCAATATCATGTGGATGATGCTGCGGGCGCAGCCGCGGCCCTGTTTCAATCTGGATCTGGTGCATGACATTCTGGGTCTCGCGCAGGCAGCACGAGAGTCCGGCTTGCCGATCGACTTCTGGGTGACAGGCTCGTTGATTCCGAGCATGTTCAACGTCGGGGGCGACCTCGATTTTTTTGCTGACTCGATCCGCTCGGGCAAGCGTCAGGCGTTGATGGCGTATGCGCGAGCCTGCGTCGATTGCGTGCACGCGGCGGCACGCGGCTTCGATACGGGGGCGATTTCGATCGCGATGGTTGAGGGTACGGCGCTTGGAGGGGGCTTTGAGGCGGCACTGGCGCACCATTTCCTGCTGGCGCAAAACGATGCGCGCATGGGCTTTCCGGAGATCGCGTTCAATCTGTTCCCGGGCATGGGCGGCTATTCGCTGGTCGCGCGCAAGGCGGGCATGCGTCTGGCCGAGGAGTTGATCGGCATGGGCGAATCGCATACGGCCGAATGGCACTTCGGCAGGGGGCTGGTCGACCAGTTGTTCGAGCCAGGCGACGCCTATATGGCGACGCGTACTTTTATCGACACGCTCAGGCCGAAGATGAACGGCATCCGCGCGATGCTGCGGGCGCGTCAGCGCGTGCTGCAACTCTCGCGCGCCGAGCTGATGGAGATTACCGAGGACTGGGTGGACGCAGCGTTCACGATCGAGGAGAAGGACCTCGCCTTCATGGAGCGGCTGGTGATGCTGCAAAACCGCCGTACTTCGAACCTGCGCCAGACCGCCTCCAGCGCGGCCAATTTCGCCTGAACCAATCTGGGTCTTGACGGCGTCGAGCCGCAGCGGGCGGCCCCCAATCCCCCAATCCCCCAAGGGGACTTCCTTCGGGGTGGGGGACTTCCTTCGGGCCGCCCCCCAAGGGGATTTCTTTCGTCTTCGGGGGCGCGCGCAAGCTCAGGCAATCAGTCTGAGCTTCTGTCGATCCTGCAGCCAGCGTTCGAATTCCGCGGCCGGCATGGCCTGGCCATACAGGAAGCCCTGCACGTAGTCGACGCCCAGCCCCTTCATGAACATCTCTTCCGATTCGGTTTCGATCCCTTCGGCGACCACCTTGAAATTCAGTTCCTGGGCGACCACCACCATCGAGCGCACCAGCGCTTGCGCTTTGGTGTCGACGTTGATCGAGCGGACGAAACTGCGGTCGAGTTTGATGACGTCGAGCGGAATGCGGCCCAACTGCGAGAGCGACGAGTAGCCGGTGCCGAAGTCGTCCAGATGAACCTGAGCGCCGAGCTGGCGGAACTGCTTGATCAGATCGATCGCAGCCGCTTCGTCCTCGATCAGGCAGCTCTCCGTGAGCTCCAGGTCGATCAGGCAGGGATCGAGATTCGCGCGCTGCAGCGCTTCGCTGAAATGCCGCACCACGGCTGTATCGACCAGCTGCCGTGCCGACACGTTGATCGCGACGCGCAGGTCGTAGCCGTCCGCCTTCCATTTGGCGGCCTGTTTAGCCGCTGTTTCCATGACCCAGCGGCCGAGCACGCCGATTAGCCCGGATTCTTCCGCATAGCGGATGAACTCGGCCGGCATGATCTGCCCGCGCTCCGGCGAGTTCCAGCGTACCAGCGCCTCCACGCCCTGCACCGCGCCGGTGGCGAGCACGAGCTTGGGTTGATAGTGCAGCGTCAGCTGGCCCTCTTCGAGGCCGCGCCGCAGATTGGTGTCGAGCCACATGTACTCGGCGACCTTGCGGTCCATGTCGGGCGAGAACACGCGATAGGTGCGCTTGCCTTCATCTTTGGCAACGTACATCGCCGTGTCCGCGGAACGGATCAGCGATTCGAGGCCGTCGCCGTGTTCCGGATACCGCGCGATCCCGATCGAGCAGCCGGTGTAGACCTCGACGAGCCCCAGGCTGAACGGCGTGCGCAGGCGTTCGAGAATGCGCTGCGCGGTGGCTTCGAGATCGTGGGCGGTGCCTTTGGCGGCGAGCACGATGAACTCGTCGCCGCCGAGGCGCGCGAGCGCATCGCCTTCGTTCAGGCAGGTGCTGATGGCCGCCGACACGTCGCGGATCAGCCGGTCGCCGAAGACGTGGCCGTAGTGGTCGTTGACCTTCTTGAAGTTGTCGAGATCGAGGAACAGCACGCCGACCGATTCGCCTGGGTCGGCTTCTTCGATCGCGGTACTGATCTTGTCCTTGATCGCGTTGCGATTGGCGAGGCCGGTGAGCGAATCGGTGTTCGCCAGTTCAGTGAGCCGTTCCTGCGCGAGCCGCTCTTCGGTGATGTCGGTGCCCGAGCAGATCAGAAACTGTTCTTCGACGCCGCTGCCGCTGTGGACAAATTTGTTGCGGAACAGAAAGAGCCGTTCGCCGTGGAGGGTTTTCACGCGCCGCTCGACTTCGTACGAGACGCCGCGATTGAAGAAACCGGTGATGTTCTGGCTCGATGCCGCACCGGATTCGGTGGTCATGAACAGCGCCCACACATTGCGGCCGACGATGTCTTCTTCCTTGACGCCGGTGAGTTCCTCGGCGAGACGGTTGAAGCGTTGTATACGACCATGCCTGTCGACGATGACTACGACCGAATTGACTTCGGAGACGACCTGTTCGGCGAAAGAGAGACCGTGGACCAGGTCGCGCGCGACGGATTCCGTGTCGTCATAGGCCGAGGCGGTGCCGGCCCACGCATTGCTGGCAAGTTTTTTGCCGACGAGGTGCAGGCGCAGCGGTTCGCCGAACAGCCGCACGTCGAGGACGAGGTGCGAGGTGATGCCGGTGAGGCAACGGATTTGCGAGGCCTGCTGGGGATTCAGCGGAATGGCGACATTGGCCGGCACGTCGCCGGTGACAGGCGTGAGTTCCAATGCGTTGCTGTCGTTCGACAGACGCCAGCAAGGGCTGCTTGTGCCGAACTGGGCATAAAGCACCTGGTCGTGTTGGTCGTCGTTCATGAGATCCCCGGGCGATGTGTGCCGATAGGCCCCACCGTAAAGGCAGGTTGGCGGCAAACAGTCTTCATCATACTTAAAGACTGGCCTCATTGTAGCGAAGCGGCTGACGTTCGGGCCCATAAACATTAACGGTCACGATGGTCTTCGGCTTTAGGCGTTTGTTTCGGGCGCGCGCCGGCGCGGAGCGTCGAAAACGCCTCAAAATTGCCTCAGAACCGCCTGGTCAGCATGCTCCGGGCGCGCTCACGCTCCGCGGGAATCGCTTCCACGGGGGCGGCGAACCAGAAAGCCCCTGCTACAAGTGTCGCGACAACCACACCATCGCAATACAAAACCCGATTCCCCGCAACCGCAGGCACCCGTTCGCCGACCAGCAACGTGCCGGCAAGATTCAAAGGATCGGTCCCGGCGACACACACAAAAGCACTATCGTTCGCATGCCGGCGAACCTCCCGCAATAACGGAATTGCTTCCGGTAACGCAAATTGTTCCCCGGCGAGGCCGTTCACAAATCGCCCGCCGCGAACCATGCCGCGCGCTTCGAGCCGCTGAAACACGCGCAACAGATCTCGCCACGGCGGCAACCATTCGGCCTCGCGTTCGAGCAAACGCCAGAACACCACGCCATAACGGCGCAGCAAAGTCATCGCGACATGTTCGAGTACGTCGGGGGCGAACTGCTGACGGCGCGCCGGCGAGGTTTCCGCTGCGCCCGCAACGGGCCGCCGGTTGACCAAGGCCCAGCGCCCCGCGTCGTCCATTCCTCCGATCAATGCGCTCGGCCGGACACGCCGGCTGCTCGCGTTAGCACGATAAGCACTGCGTTTGGCGACGGGTTTCAACAACGCCCGCAAGCCGGCGAAACTGTCGGAATTCACGAGGCCGGCTGCAACCAGCTCGCCCAGCGCGTTCTCCAGTTCCATGCGCAATCCGCCTGCTTCGGTCCGCAATTCGTCGAAGAACATCGCGCCATGTTGCGATAACGTGTCATGGACGCTCTGCGCGCGAGCCGATAGCTCCGCTTGTCTCGACGGGTCGATCAGCGCGCTCCATACGCGCACCTGAGCGCGGGGCAACAGCACGATCGGCGTGCTGCGCACCGGTCCCGCAGCGCTGCGGGAGCGCTCGGTCAGACGGGTCCAGACGATCTTGCCGGTACGGCATAGTTCGTCTAGCGAAATGTTCGCGTACGCCTTTACGCGTGCCGGCAAAATGTCTTCTTCCCATGCGCCCGCCGCGGCCTGAAAACCCTCCAGCTGGTCGAGCACGGCGGCCAGTGCGTCGCGTCCCTCGCTGCGTGTGTCCGGCGTCAAATGCTGCCACTCGAATAGAAAGCGCATGAAGTCATGCCGCTCCACCGGCTCGATCTCGCGTCGCAAGCGTTTCACTGTGTAGCGGTGGATCCGCGCAAGCAAATGACGCTCGCACCATTCTTCTTCGGTGGCGCCCGGCGAGAAGCGGCCGCGCATCACGTAGCCTTCCGCTTCGAGACGCATCAACGTTTGTTCAATGGATGCCACGGGCAAGCTCAGTGCCTCTGCAATCGCGCGCACCGGCAGCGGGCCGAAGCCGGTCAGCCGGGCGCGCAGCACGTCGAGCAGGGCGTCGTCGGCGCTCCATGTGTCGGCGCAGCCCTTCGGCGCGGTGAGCGGTGGTTCAAACGGGGCGTCCGGATAGAGGGCCTGGAAACAGGTCAGGCGCTCGGCGGGCAGCCACAGCGCGTCGCCGGCAGAGATCCGCAGGCGGGTCGCGCGGCCTGATTCGGCGAGCGACGCGAGCCATGCCGGCCAACCTTCATCGTTGCGCGCTTCGGCATCGGTGATGCAGGCGAGGCCGGTCAGCGCTTCGTGCATCTCGTCGACGGTGCGCGCCTGCGGCCATGCTTCGTCGCGCACGCTGTCGATCGCATCGGCGTCGAGCGCGCCGAGGTCGTCGGCGCTCGACGGATCGGTCCAGCGGCGATTCAGCACGGCTTGCGTGCGGCGCTCTTCGATCGG
The DNA here is from genome assembly GCF_001634365.1 of Paraburkholderia phytofirmans OLGA172. NCBI lineage: Bacteria > Pseudomonadati > Pseudomonadota > Betaproteobacteria > Burkholderiales > Burkholderiaceae > Paraburkholderia > Paraburkholderia phytofirmans. Next base: position 1,670,893 of record NZ_CP014579.1, on the reverse strand, counting down.
TGCGTCGTCGAGATAGGCGTACGGCCTGGCGTTGAGGATTTCGGCGGCAAGCGGCGAGGGCGCCGGCAAATCGCGGGCGATCAGCTGCACGTCGCCCTGTTCGATGCGGCGCAGTAAAGCCACCCAGCTTGCGCTGTCCATCGCTTCGTGCAGGCAGTCGTCGACGGTTTGGTCCACTAACGGATGATGCGGCAGTTCGCGCTCGCCGACGATGTTCTCCAGACACGCAGCCTGCTCGGGAAACACGCTCGCCAGCAGATCTTCGCTACGCATGCGCTGCAATTGCGGCGGGGTCTTGCGCCCGCCGGTGTAACGCGGCAGGCCGAGCGCGACGGTCGCGTTCCAGCGCCAGCGCACGCCGAAGAGCGGCGCGTCGAGCAGCGCCTGGATCAGCAGATGCTCGGCGCTGTTCGAATGCAGGTAGTGCCACACTTCATCGAGTACGACCGAATGGCTGCCAGTCAGCGAGAGCACGATTGCGTCTTCGGTGGCGGCGGCTTGCAGTTCGAAGTTGAAGGTCCGGCAAAAACGCTTGCGCAACGCGAGGCCCCACGCGCGGTTCACGCGGCTGCCGAACGGCGCATGGATCACGAGTTGCGTGCCGCCCGATTCGTCGAAGAAGCGCTCCATCACGAGCGTGTTTTGCGTAGGCAGCACGCTGAGCACGGCGCGTGCGCGGGCGAGATAGTCGACGATCTGGCGGGCGGCGGCTTCGTCGAGATCGAGGGTGTCGATCAGCCAGTCGGTTGCGCGTTGGAGGCGCGCGGTCATGACGTCGGCATCGGCCTCCTTCCCATCGAGCAGGTGCCCAATCTGCTCACGCAAGCGCGCGACGCCGAACGACAGTTCATCGCTGCGCCCCGGCGCCTCGCCGAGCCAGAACGGAATATTCGGCGGTTGCCCCTGCGCGTCCTCGACCCGCACACGGCCGCTCTCGATCCGCAAAATCCGATATGACGCATTGCCGAGTTGAAACACATCGCCGGCCAGACTCTCGACGGCGAAATCTTCGTTGACGGTGCCGATATTGATCGCCTGCGGTTCAAGCACCACCGCATAGTCGGCGTTCTCGGGAATCGTGCCACCTGACGTCACGGCGACCAGTTTGCCACCGCGCCGGCCACGCAAGGTGCCGCTCACCACGTCGCGATGAATATAGGCGCCGCGCGGGCCGTTGCGGCTCGTATAGCCAACGGCCAGCATGCGCAGCACGGCGTCGTATTGCTCGCGTTCGAGGCCGGCGTAGGGGGCTGCGCGCCGCATCATCTCGAACAATGCGTCTTCGCCCCATTCGGCGCTCGATACTTCGGCCACGATCTGTTGGGCGAGCACGTCGAGCGGTGCGCGCGGAATCCGTAACGCGTCGAGTTCGCCACGCCGCACACAGTCGAGCAGCGCCGCGCATTCGATCAGATCGTCGCGCGAGGCCGGAAAAAGCCGGCCCTTGGGCATGCCGCCGACATGGTGGCCCGAGCGCCCTACGCGTTGCAAAAATGGCGCAATCGCGCGCGGCGAACCCATCTGGCAGACCAGATCGACGTCGCCGATATCGATGCCCAGTTCCAGCGAGGCGGTGGCGATCAGCACCCGCAACTCGCCGCGTTTCAGGCGCTGCTCGGCGTCGAAACGATGCTCTTTGGCGAGGCTGCCGTGATGCGCGGCGACCACGTCCTTGCCCAGACGCTCGGTCAGATGGCGCGCAGCGCGTTCGGCCATGCGGCGCGTGTTGACGAAGATCAGTGTGGTGCGATGCATCGCCACCAGTTCGGCGAGCCGGTCGTAGACGCGCTCCCACACTTCGTTGGACATGACCGCTTCGAGCGGCACGGGCGGAATCTCCAACGCGAGATCGCGCTCGCGGATGTGCCCCACGTCGACGATCGCGCAGTCTGCGGGAATACCGCTTTCGATGCTCGCGCCGCCCACCAGAAAGCGCGCTACAGCGCTGACCGGCTTTTGCGTCGCCGACAGGCCGATCCGCGGCAAGCGCCGCTGACACAGCGCGTCGAGCCGTTCGAGGCTGAGCGCCAGGTGACTGCCGCGCTTGCTGCCGGCGAGCGCATGTATTTCGTCGACGATCACCGTGCGCACCGTCGACAGCATGCGGCGGCCGGAATCCGAGCCGAGCAGGACGTACAGCGATTCCGGCGTGGTCACGAGAATATGCGGCGCGCGTTTTTTCAGCGCGTTGCGCTCCTGCTGCGTGGTGTCGCCGGTGCGCACTGCGGTGCGGATGCCGAGCGGCGGCAGGCCGCGCGCGTCGAGTTCCGCGGCGATGCCTTGCAACGGCACTTCCAGATTGAGGCGGATGTCGTTGGAGAGTGCTTTCAGTGGCGAGACGTAGACCACCAGGGTTTCGTCGGGCAGGACGCCGCCGTTGGCAAGGCCTTGGTGGACCAGTTCGTCGAGCGCGGACAGGAAGGCGGTGAGGGTTTTGCCCGAACCGGTGGGCGCGGCGACCAGGGTTGAGCGCCCACGGCGAATCTGCGGCCAGGCGGCAGCCTGGGCGTCGGTGGGGGCAGGGAAGGTCTTCAGGAACCAGCCGGCGACCGCCGGATGGAAGTCTTCCAGCGCGCTAGCCGGTAGAGGGTTAGAAGCGGGGTTAGGAATGGGGTTAGAAGCGTGATCCGAAGCGGCATCTGGACCCGCTTGCAATACCGGGTCAAAGCCCGAAGAATCAGAGCGCGCGCCTAAGGCGGTGGCGGATGTCGAGGCCGAATTCATGTTGGCACAGATGGGGGCGCGGCGTGGCATATCCAGAGGGCGGCAAGCGCCGGCCTGTTACGACGATCACCGATCAGTCTGGCAGGTTTTTACCGGCTTTGCCGACGCTTGCCGGAAACCCGTATGGCGCCTCGCTTGCAGAGGACCAAGGCGTTTTTTCGAGCGGAGTTTGCGGCCACAGTTGCCGTGCGAACCATAAGGGCTGAAAAAAACATGCGTTCGCCGGGTGGCCGCTCAGAACCCACGCCGGCTCCTGCCGAAACTTGCCAGGTGCAGTACTCTATATGGCTCACTCATCCACGAATCCATGACGGAGTCTCGACGATGCGATACAACCAGTTAGGCCGTACCGGTGTGTTTGTTTCGGAGCTATGCCTGGGCACGATGACCTTCGGCGGTGGCGAAGGCATATGGAAGCAGATCGGCGATCTGCAGCAGGGGGACGCGGAGCGGCTGGTCGGCCGGGCGCTCGACGCGGGCATCAATTTCATCGACACGGCCGACGTCTACGCGGAGGGCCTGTCCGAACAGATCACGGGCCAGGCGCTGAAGAACCTTAAAGTGCCGCGCGACAAAGTTGTGGTCGCAACCAAAGTATTCGGCCCGACGGCAGAATTCCCGAACGCACGCGGCGCCTCGCGCTATCACATTATCGACGGTGTCAAGGCTAGCCTGAAGCGCCTGCAACTCGATCACGTCGACCTGTATCAGATCCACGGTTTCGATCCGGCCACGCCGATCGAAGAAACCGTGCGCGCGCTCGATACGCTGGTTCAGCATGGCCATGTGCGCTATGTCGGCGTGTCGAACTGGGCCGCGTGGCAGATCGTGAAGGCGCTGGGCATTTCGGAACGCCTCGGCCTCGCGCGCTTTGAAACGCTACAGGCGTATTACACGCTGGCGGGCCGCGACCTCGAACGCGAACTCGTGCCGATGCTGCGCAGCGAAGGTCTTGGACTGATGGTGTGGAGTCCGCTCGCGGGCGGCTTGCTGAGCGGCAAATATGGGCGCGAACACCAGGGCGAAGCCGGTAGCCGTCGCACGACGTTCGATTTTCCGCCGGTCAATCGCGAGCGCGCTTATGACTGCATCGACGTGATGCGTGGTATCGCGGAGGTGAAGAAGGTGTCGGTGGCGCAGATCGCGCTCGCGTGGCTGCTGCATCAGCGCGTGGTCACCTCGGTGATCGTTGGGGCGAAGAAAATCGAGCAACTCGATGACAACATCGCCGCCACTGGCGTCACGTTGGCCGCCGACGAGCTTGCGAAGCTCGATCAGGTCAGCATGCTGCCGGCCGAGTACCCAGGCTGGATGCTGGAACGCCAGGGCGAGGCGCGCCGCAAGCAGCTCGAGGAGGCGCGTCATCCGCTATGACGCGTGTCGGAGGTTGCCTCGCCAGCGGGGCCTTGTCCCATGGCGAACCGACGCCCGGGACCAATAGCATGAAGGACTCGTATTCTAGCGAGGTCGACTGCGGGCATCGCTACTTTTCGCTGCGGCGCACCCTGTGATACCAGTTCATCAGAGGCGTAGCCGAGACGCCATGAATCACGACCGAAGCCGCGACGACCGCCAGCGCGAGCGGCGCCAGTGGCGCGACGTCGGACGCCGGGCCCTGTTCTAGTGCGTACGCCAGGTAGTAAAACGAACCGATACCACGGATGCCGAACCAGCTCATCAAACGCCGCTGCGTATGCGTCGCGTTAGACCCCAGCAGAGACAACTCCACCGACACCGGCCGGACGAAGGCGAACAGCGCAACCGTGAGCGCAACCGTCTGCCAGGTGAACAGCGGCGCTTGCAGCGTGGCGAGCACATTGCCGACCATCGCCATCACCGCGACCTCGGCGATGCGTTCGAGCTCGATTGTGAAGCCGAGTACCGACTCCGTCATATACGCGTGCGCTTTGCTCGGGTTCGCCGCAGTCGCTTCGACGTCTTCGGAATCGACCGTGCCGATCGCCTGGCGCGGTGAAGCGCCGCCGCTCGCACGATGTTCGACGCGGCGCATCGCGACGCCCGCGGCGAACACCGCCAGAAAGCCATACGTATGCACGAGTTGCGCGGCGCCGAATGAGAGCTCGATCAGCCCTAACGCAAAGAAACCCTCGAGACCGAGCGCCTGCGCATGACGCGTACGCAACCAGGCGACCGCATGCGTCGTGACCCAGCCGAGCAGGCCGCCGATTGCAAGCGCACCGACCACGCCCCATATCATGCCGCCGGCGAGCCTGAAGGTCAGCACGTCGCCGGCCTGAGCGGCGGGCGCCGCGCACAACGCGAGGCCGAGCATGACGAAGGGAAGTGCGATGCCGTCGTTCAGTCCGCCTTCGCCGGAGAGCGCGAAGCGCAGCAGGTCGTGATCGCCGGGATTGTGGACCTGGACCTCGTGAGCCAGCACCGGATCCGTTGGCGCCAGCATCGCCGCGAGCAGCAGGGATGGCCCCCAGCCAAGCTGCAATCCGTACACGCCGAACAGCGCGAGCAGCGCAATGGTCGCGAGCATGGCGAGGAAGCCGAGACGCAGCGGCACGGTCCACAGCTTCTCGAGTACGCCGAGGCGCAAACGCAGGCCGATGGCGAACAGCGAGACCAGCAGAGCGACTTCGGTGATGATTCGCAGCAGACGTGCATCGGCGACCATATCGAGGCGCAACAGGTCCATGCCTGGCGGCCCGAGCGCGTAGCCGATGGTGAGATAGAACATGGCGGCGCTAACAGGCAGCCGTCGCAGCGTCGTCGCCGCCACGCCCATAAAAACGAGCACGGCGCCGACGATGAGAAACCACAGTGTTTCGTGCATGAACATCCGTTGGGGCCGGCATGCGAACAACGCATGCGCGGCCGGTTGAGGGGCACGCGCCCGAATGCGTCACTTCAAGGCGTGCGTCCGAACGCTCACCGATGGTACGGATCGCGTCCCCAGTATGGCTCGCTGCCGTAGTACTGGTGTACCGACGTGGCCCATGTCTGGTCCGCCATGGCAGGCCAGTGGTCCTTATCGAACCCAGGTGCGTTTTTCACGTGCTCGGCCGTCATATCGAGGACGAAGCACTTCTGTTGCGTATCGAGCGTCAGGGCGCTCCACGGAATCGCCAGCAGCTTGTCGCCGATGCCAAGAAAGCCGCCGCTCGACAGCACCACATACGCAATGCGACCGGAGCGGACGTCAAGCATGATGTCCTTAACCTTGCCGATGTCCTCTCCATCGCTGCTGACCACCTTGTTGCCGTCGAGGGTGGCTGCCGCCATGACGTCGGGGCCGGGACCGTCGGCGGTCGCGCCGCCTTTGCCGACAATACGTGCACCCTGGGCCTGGCGCATGCCACCTTGGGTTTGTGTCTGGTTGACCATGATGTTCCTCCTTACCATTTCGATGTACGGATGACACTGAGCAACCGGCGTGCCTCCGGTTTGCAGCACCGCTCGCACAGCGCAGGTACTCGTTGATATCGGCCGAGTCGATGCTGCGCCGGTGTCGGCCCGCGAGCAAAGGCGATGCCCAGTGGCAGGCGTGGCGTGGTTTGTGGCGCACGAAACTCATGGGGTCTCGAACCGGTCGTCGGAGATAGGCACAGCTTTTGCTGATTCGACGTATCAAAGGGCAGGCCGCTCAATGTGCGCGGTCCCCGCACTAACGTGAGGGAGAAAACGCATGAGATTCCGCTATTCGCTACAAGTGATGACAGTTGCGCTGGGGCTTGGCGCAACCTCGATCGGCGCGGTGTACGCGCAAGCCAGTGACGCTCCCGCGAGCGATGCGCCGATGAGCGATACAAAGCTCTCGCCCGCAGACCAGCAGTTCGTGCAGGATGCCTCACAATCCGACGCCACGGAAATCGCGGCAAGCAAAATCGCACTCAAGAATTCGAGTGATCCACAGGTCAGGAAATTCGCGCAGCAAATGATTACTGACCATACGAAACTCTCGCACGGCATGGCCGCCCTCGCCGCGAAGAAGGGACTCGCCACGACGCCGTCCGCCGATTCCGCGCTGGTCGGCAAACTGCAGACGCTCAAGGGCCGCGAATTCGACCAGGCCTACGTGGAGCAGATCGGGGTGGAAGCGCACCAGCGGGCGGTCGACCTGTTCCAGCAGGAGAGCCAGAGCGGCACCGACTCGCAACTGAAGGCGGCGGCTACGCATGCGTTGCCGACCATCAAGCATCACCTCGCGATGGCGCAACAACTCGCCGGCGCAATGAAGGATTCGTCATGAACGCGATCCTGCCGCGGCCGGCCTATGAGGACTCCCTTATGCACATCACTTTTCCCGACGACAAGCCGGTCTTCGACGGAACGAATCTGACCGTGCGCTTCATGGCGCAGGTCGACGGCGAAGCGCTTGTTTGCGCGATCACCGCCGAAGCGCTGGAAGATCATTTCGGCGCCGATTCGGCGCTCGAATCCACCCTGATGGCCGCTTTCGAGAAGGGTCGCAATCGCATCCGTTCGGTTTGCGCGGAAGCACTCGACCAGAACGGTGGCAATGGCGTAGTGTTGCATAGTGGACTGTTCAGAGTGGAAGGCATGGAACCCGATCGCGGCGCCACCGCGTAGTCCGGACACGTGCCTACCGCCTGCGCGTGTTTTTTTACGCGACGCTGTGCGGCGGCACGGTCCGCAAAACGCGGTTCAACGATGCAAGGAGGCCTCATGTCACTCATCGTCGCAGCACGGTTTACGACTTTCCCAACCGCTGAAAATGCGGCGCAAAAGCTCTTCGACGCAGGTTTCGTCGAGGAAGACGTCACCCTGTTTTTTGTCAATCCGCGCGGCCAGCACGCGCGTTATCCGATCGGCGGCGATACCCATACCGATCCGGCAGCGAGGGCAGCGCCGAAAGGCGCAGGAATGGGCGTCACCATCGGCGCGGTAGGGGGGGCGGTGGTCGGCGTCGCGATATTTGCGGCGTTTGCGGCGCCGCTCCTCGTCTCGCTGATTGCGGCCGGCGTCGGCGCGTACATCGGCTCGTTGGTCGGGGCGATGGCGCACACTCGCGAAGGCGGCCATGTCGGCCACCATTTGCCATTTCATGAGGAAATGCGCGATTCCGGCGTACTGGTTGCCGTGCACGTGTGCCCGGACAATCAGTTCGACGCTGCCCGCGTCTTGCGCGAAGCAGGGGGGCTGGCGATCGAACGCGCGAGTGGGCGCTGGCAGCAGGGGCGCTGGGCCGACTTCGATCCGCGCAAAACGCCCGAGCCGCTCAACGAACCGCTCAGCGAATTCAGCGAGAAGCATGCCTGAGTGATGTGAACACTTTCATTTGAAGTCCAGCGCTGCACCCACGACGATCCCCCCAAAAGAGGAGCCGGCCGAAGCCGGCTCCCTTCTATCGGATCCCCCGCTCTTACTCCGCTGCGATCTTCAGATGGTTCCTCACGCTCGAGACGCCATCGACGCCTTTCACGACTTCTCCCGCCGCGGCCTTGTCATCGGCCGATGGCACCGAGCCCGTGAGCCACACCACGCCCTTGCGGGTCTTCACATGAATGTGAGTCGACTTGACGTTCTTCGCGCCAAGCAGCTCGGCCTTGACCTTGGTGGTGATGGTGCCGTCATCGACGTGCTGGCCGATGGATTCGGATGCCGCCGACGGGGCCGAAGCGCTCGTCTGCGCCGTCGCGTTCAGCGCGAATGCAACACATGCGATGCTGCCTGCGGTCTTCAGAAGTTGGATGGTCTTCATGGTTTCTCCTTAAGGTGTTGATGAAACATGGGGTCTTGTTGCCGATCCGCATCCGCGTGCAAAGGCCTACGTCCGTCCCACATGGTGCTTGTCCGCAAGGTATGTGCCCGGCACGCCGCACAGATGCTCGATGCCGGGCAAAGCCGTCACGGTAGCTGAGGAATAGCGGGGCGGGTACGGTCGGAGCGCCGTCCGGCGGGCCGCGAGGCCCACGGCCGGAAATTGCCGGGTTCTTGTAAAAATGGCGCTCGCCGATTGCGCAATCGGCGGGCCCGAAAAGGCAAAACTCAGGAAAAACAGTGTATTGGGCGAACTGGTATGACAGTTGCTCTATTGAGGAGGCCACGTACCATTTCTCAGCTATTAACGGGACCTCACTACAATGCCGTCAATCGAACTACGCACAAGGCAGTCGCTCGCTCTCACGCCGCGTCTGCAGCAATCGGTGCGGCTGTTGCAGTTGTCGTCGCTGGAGTTCCAGCAGGAGTTGCGCACCGCGCTCGACACCAATCCGTTCCTCGAGTACGACTCGACAGACACGGAAGACGTGGCGCTCGCCACCACAACGCCTGGCGATGATGCCGGCGCGGCGCCCGCCACGGACACACTCGCCGCGGCCGAACCTGACTCGTCGCCGGCTGAATCCAGCGGCAGCGACACGCCGGAGAACGCGGGGCAGGATGACATGCCTGGCGACTTTTCGGGTGACTACAGCAGCCGTGGTTCGATGCGCCAGAACGGCGACTCCGACAGTAGCGATCCAGCCGAATGGGCGCGTTCCCAACCAAGCTTGCGCGAGCAGCTGCACGACTCGCTGCGTCTGTATCGACTCGACGAGCGCGACCGCGCGGTGGCCCGCTTCATCATCGAGGCGCTCGACGACGATGGTTATCTGCGCCAGACGCTCCGCGAGCTTGCGGATAGCGTCGACCTTGAACCTGAATTGACCGAAGAAGAATTGCAGGTCGCGCTGCGCCTCGTGCAGTCGCTAGATCGTCCCGGTCTCGGCGCTCGTTCGCTATCCGAGTGTTTGTCTCTGCAGGTCAATGCGTTGCCCGCCGACACGCCGGGCCGCGATGTGGCGCGGCAAATCGTCGAGCATCATCTTGAACGCCTCGCGCGCCGCGAACAGGCTGAACTGCAAAAGCAGATCGGCTGCAGCGCCGAGGAGCTGCGGGTGGCCTGCGCGCTGGTGCGCAAGCTCGACCCGAAGCCAGGCAACAGCTACGGCCGCGCCGACGACAACTACGTGGTGCCGGACGTGATCGTGCGTCAGGTGCGCAACAAATGGGTGGTGACAATCAATCCGGCAGTGCAGCCGCGTGCTCGCATTCACCGCATGTATGCCGAGCTGTTCGCACAGTCGGCCGGTGCAAGCCGCTCGCCGCTCGCGCAGCAATTGCAGGAAGCGCGCTGGCTGATCCGCAATGCGCAGCAGCGCTTCGATACGATTCAACGCGTGGCCGAATGCATCGTCGCGCATCAGAGGGCCTTCTTCCAGTACGGTGAAATCGCGCTCAAACCGATGGTGCTGCGCGACGTGGCCGATGAACTCGGGCTGCACGAGTCCACCATCTCGCGCGCAACCGGCAACAAATATATGGCCACGCCGCGCGGCATTTTCGAGTTCAAGCACTTCTTCCCGCGTGAGCTCGGTACGGAAAGCGGCGGCACCTGTTCGGCGGCGGCCGTGCGCGCGCTGCTCAAGGAAATGATCGCCGCGGAGAACACGCGCGACCCTCTGTCGGATGTGACGCTCGCCAGGATGCTCGCGGAACAGGGGGTGCTGGTGGCACGGCGCACGGTGGCGAAATACCGCCATCTGATGAAGGTGCCGCCGGCCGAACTGCGGCGCCAGCTTTAAGCGTACTTCGCTCCCGTTAAAGCCGGGATTCATCGAAGGGTCACGCGAGACTGACTGCTCGCGTGACCCTTTTTCGTATCTGGACGTTGCGGGCGCGCCCCATCACATCGGCGGCTCAAGTCGAACCGGGGTGAGTCACATCCAGCAGGCTGCGTTGACGGCCATGCCGAACAAGGCGCAGATTGTCGTGTCACTGCTCGACGCGAGCCCATTCGGCGAGACGGCGAAGGGTTTCGTGCGGCTGGGTTTCGTGGTCGACGAAGCGAGCCTGATCGATGCGTGTGAACGGATTGCCGCGTTCTTCGGCGGATTGCCGCTGCGCAGTTAGAGCCAGTTTTCGATTGACGGCTTCGATGCCTGGCGTCAAGAATTGTTCGCCGAGTTCGTCTTAATCTGGACAGCCGGAACATCGGCGCCTATCGACTCGCAGCCGGAAACCCCATGGCCCTTCGCTTCTATCTCTCGTTGCGCCGCTCGCTGGTGGCAGGATCCATAGCGGCGGCTCTGGTGGCGATGGCGCTGGTCCTCGCCACCGTCGCCGCGTTCAGTCAGATGTGCGCGGCGGCCGAACTGGACGACTCATCCGCTGCACCGGCCAGCACGGAAACCGCCACGTCGCCGGCCAGCCCGGTGAGCGTGCCTGGCGCTCAGGCAGAGGCTGCCGGCCAGGCCGTCGATGCGAACGGCCAGCCCATCAAGGAGCCGCGCACCAATCCGGCGCGTGCCGTCCGTCCGCCACGGGTTGCCGCCGCCAGCCAGAACGAATCGCAAGATAACCCGCCGCACAGCGTCAAACCCGAGACCACGGCGATTCCCGTGCCGCCGGAAAGCGCCGCGGTGACCCAGCATTCGATCCGGCTCGACGGCCGCAAGCTTGACTACACGGCGACCGCCGGCAACCTGCTGCTGCGTGACAAAACCGGCCAGGCCAATGCGAGCGTTTTCTATGTCGCCTACACCGTCGCCGCGAAAAATCCTTCCACGCGCCCCGTCACGTTCCTCTTCAATGGCGGACCGGGTGTGGGCACCGTGTTCCTGATGATCGGCTCGATCGGGCCGAAGCGGGTGCGCACGGCGAGTCCCGCGAGCACGCCGCCCGCGCCGTATGTGCTGGACGACAACCCCGATAGCCTGCTCGACACCACCGATCTGGTCTTTATCGATGCCGTGGGCGCGGGCTTGTCGAGGGTCGTCGGGCGTGGCACGGGCAAGGACTTCTGGGGCGTCGATAAAGACCTCGACGCGTTTTCGCAATTCATCGATCGCTATCTGACGGTGAACCAGCGCTGGAATTCGCCGAAGTATCTGCTTGGCGAATCGTACGGCACCGCGCGCGCCGCGATGCTCGCGTATCAACTGGGGCAAAACAATATCGCGATCAATGGCGTGATCCTGATGTCGTCGGTGCTCAATTCCTCAGCGTTTTCGCCTGGGTCGGACTTCCAGAGCGAAAGCTACTTGCCGAGCTTCGCGGCCATCGCGTGGTATCACGACAAGATCGTTCCGAAGCCGGCCAATCTGCCCGCTTTTCTCGACGAGGCCCGCGCATTCGCACGTGGGCCGTATGCGCAAGCGCTCGCCCAGGGCGATGCGTTGCCTGACGCGCAGCGCGACGAGATTGCCGCGCGCGTCGCACAGTTCACCGGGCTCGACGTCGATTACGTGAAGCGAAGCCGCTTGCGTCTCTATCCGTCGCGCTTTCGCAGTCAATTGCTGCGCGATCAGTCGCGCAGCATCGGCCGTTTCGACGCACGTTTCGAAGGAATCGACTATGACGGCGTGACCGAGCGTCCCGATTTCGATGCATCGGTGAGCAGCGTATCGAGCGTATTCGACGCCGCGTTTCATCAGCATCTTGCGCAGGACCTGCACTTCACGCCAGCCGACACTTATCGTGTCTTCAACGACGATGCGTTGACGCAGTGGGACTGGAAACACACCGAGTGGTGGGGGGAACACGTGTCCGTGCCGTATGCGGCGGGCGATCTTGCCGAAGCGATGCGGCAGAATCCGCAACTGCGCGTCATGTCGCTGAACGGCTACTTCGACCTTGCCACGCCGTTCTATGCGACCGAGTACGCGCTCGCGCATCTGGGTGTCGATGCGCCGCTGCGCGCCAACGTGCGCATCACCTACTACCCGACCGGCCACATGATTTATCTCGACGATGCCGCGTTGCATGCACTCAAGCGGGATCTGACGAGCTTCTATGCGGCAGGCGCGGGTTAGCTTTCGTAAGCAGCGGCAAGTCGCTTGCGCTGATCCGTGAACGCTTCGGCGATGCGGCGTCGGTGGCGCCGGCGACGCTGGTGGTGCTGCTCGATCCGGCGCAATTGCTCGACGGCTTGCAGGACGTATACCGTCGCGACGACTTCCGCGATGCTCGCTGAGCGGCGCGGGTCACCGGCCCCTCGGCCACTGCGGCTATCGAAGGGGCGCTGATTCGCGGCGCGCAAGGGGTCGTTGACGGCGGTGTGGGTGGCCGAACCATACCTGGGCTCCGGGAAGCAATGCCTGCTCTCTTCCAAGTGCGTGCTATACTAACTCGGTGATCGATGTTGGTTTATGTTTTTTTATTAAAATCATTGGGTTATGAGGCATTCTAGGCGAACTTGATGAGCGGAGTTTGTTATGGTCCTCGAAGACCGGCTGAAGATAGCAATTGCCAAGCGGGCGTCCGACGTGTTCCTGCGGACCGAGCTCGCTCGCCTTGGCAGTGAAGCCCAGGTCGGACGGGCGCTTCGTAAGCTACTCGAGAGTGGGGTCATTGTTAAGCTCGGCGTCGGCGTATATGCAAAAGCCAAACGCAGCGTTTTGTCAGGCGCGCCGATTCCTGTCCAGCCAGTCGAAGTCCTGGCCGAGGAAGCTCTGACCAGGATGGGCGTCAAGGTCTACCCGAGCAGGCAAGTCGAGCTATACAACGCTGGCGAAACGACTCAATTGCCGGCCGGAACCGTGATCAATACCGGCAATCGCCGCATTGTGCGGAAATTGGGTTTCGGCAAGAAAACGGTTCAATATGAAAATAATCTCGGAAGAACAGAAAGAGCTTATTGATTCGATTACGGCGGAGGGGCTGGCCGGAAACCTCTCCGCCTTTATCCTCGAGAAAGATATCCATGTCACTGACGCCTTGCACGCGTTGGCGAAACTTCAGCATCAGCACATTCAACTCGTGTTTTGCGGCGGCACGAGCCTGTCCAAAGCGCATGGCTTGATCGAGCGGATGTCCGAGGACGTCGATCTTAAGGTGGTGCTGAGTGCGGATCACGGGCTTACGCAAAGCGGCATGAAGACCCATCTTGGCAAGCTGAAAAGCGCCGCAATCGATACGATGAAAGCGTTGGGCTTCCACATCATCGAAAGGGAAAAACTGGCTCTCAACGCGAACCGTTACTTCGCGTCCGGTTGGAGTTATAAAACGCGCTATACGGCTCACACCAGTTTGCGACCTCATTTAAGCCTTGAATTTACGGTGCGCACGCCGAGCTTTACCGTTGCGCAAAAGCCCATTGGGTATCTGATCGACCGTTTGGCAAGTCGAGCAGGGGCGCCGGTCCGCATGCCGTGCGTCGCTGTCGAAGAGACGCTCGCGGAAAAGGTTCTGTCATTTTTGCGCCGCCATGCGGAACACCGGGCGGGTGTGCGGGAAAAGTGGGATCAAGCATTGGTGCGCCACATTTACGACACCTACTGCATCGTCGGCTCGAACGCGGCATTCGTCGATCGAGCGGCGGCTCACTTCAAGGATTGCGTCGAATACGATCGCGGAGAGTTCCACCATCACACGGCGTTTGTCGAAGATCCGAAGCAATCCATGGCAGCGGCCCTGGCGGCTGCGGAAACAGAAGCGCAGACGAAACGTGAGTATGAGCAAGTGCTGCTGCCGCTCGTCTATGGGGCGACGAGGCCGACCTTCGGAGAGGCCTTCGCGGTATTCAAGTCGACGGCGTTGAAGCTTCTGGCGACACTTTGACAAACGCCGGGTCTCACGCCACTACCGACCAGGCGTTTGTCAGCTGTCCCTCCCTCGGATTTTGATATGATCACTGTATAAACATACAGGTTTCGTGAAAACCCCGTGGTGACAGATGCTTCGTCGGACATCCGCTCTGATGTCCCTTATTACCTGCTGAACTTCGAACGTGCGCTGGCCTGGCTCGCCGAGCGCTACGACGATCTGCTGGACGCGCACGAACATGGCTTCCTGCGCGATTTCGCCGCTTTGCCGCAGCCGTCGCGTGCGCTGCTGGTTCGCATGCTGATGCGCAAGGGCACGCTGTTCCGTGCCAGCCGTCTTTCTTATGACGAGATCGGTTGCCCCTTGCAGGCGGTTGCGCCTCTGGCCGAACTCGGCTGGGTCGACATCGAACCGGGCCTGACGCTCGACGATCTGTTCGCGCTCACCACCCGTCCCGAGTTGCTGCTGATCTTTGCGGACGTCATCGCGTTGATTCCCGGCGCGAAGGGCTTGCGCAAACCCGGTCTGCTGGAAACGCTGCGGCCGTTTTACGAACGTGAAGGTGAAGGTGACGGTGAAGGCAAGAGCGAAGGCGAGGACCGAAGCGCCACTGCACATCCGTTGTCCACATGGCACAGCCAGACCACCGACCGCGTCTTCCACGTCGCCATCGCGCCGCTTTGCGAGCGTCTGCGCCTGATGTTCTTCGGCAACCTGCAGCAGGACTGGTCGGAGTTCGTGCTGGCCGATCTCGGGGTGATCCAGTACGAGAAGGTTGCATTCGCTGCGTCGTCGCGCGCATTCCAGCAACGCGTGGACGTGGACGTATACCTTGCGCTGCATGCGTGCCGCGAAGCACTCGAATGGCTGCCCACGGGTGACGCTGACGCCGAAGCCGAAGCCGAAGCGATCGACGAACTCCTCGCCGCGATCGCAGCGATCGAAACCTCCAACCCCTGGCTCGAAACGCGTCGCGCGAAACTGCTGTTTCGTATCGGCCAGCATTGCGAGCGTCAACAGAACTGGCCCGCTGCACTTGCCGTCTATGAGCGTTGCGCGTGGCCCGGCGCGCGCCATCGGCGCTTGCGCGTGCTGGAGCGCAGCGAACGATTCGACGAAGCCTTCGCCCTCGCTTCGCAAGCCGCTGCCAGGCCTGAAAGCGAAGAGGAAATGCAGCGTGTCGCGCGCATGCTGCCGCGTTTGCAGCGCAAGCGCGGCGAGCGGGTGGCGCGTGTGCCTGCCGCACGGCCGGTCGAGCGCAGCACACTGGTGCTGCCGCGGCCTGAGGCGCCGCAGCCGGTCGAATACGTCGCCCGCGATCATCTAACTAGCGAGTCGGCGCCGGTTCATTACGTCGAAAACGCGCTGATCAACTCGCTGTTCGGCTTGCTGTGCTGGGAGCCGGTGTTCGCGGCGCTGCCTGGCGCGTTTTTCCATCCGTTCCAGCGCGGGCCGGCCGACCTGCATGCGCCGGATTTTCATGCGCGCCGCGCGCAGCAATTTGCCGCGTGTCTGGCGCAACTCGACAGCAGTGCCTATCGCGAGACGATTCTGCGGCATCTGCACAGCAAGGCGGGTCTGCAATCGCCGTTCGTATTCTGGGGCTTGCTGACGCCGGAACTGGTCGCGTTGGCGCTCGATTGCCTGCCCGCCGCACATCTGAAACTCTGGTTCGAGCGTCTGCTGCACGACATCCGCGGCAACCGCTCGGGCCTGCCGGACCTGATTCGCTTCTGGCCGGCCGAGCGCCGTTATGAGTTGATCGAAGTCAAGGGTCCCGGCGACCGCTTGCAGGACAACCAGATCCGCTGGCTCGCATACTGCGCGCAGCACGGCGTGCCGGTGCGCGTGCTCGACGTGCAATGGGCCGATGAAGACGTCGCCGTGTCCGACATGGCGGCGGAGATCACCACATGACTTACGTGGTCGCCGTGCGGGCGATGTGCGAATTCACCGCGAGGCGCGGCGATCTGGATCTGCGCTTCACGCCCGCGCCCACTTCGCTGGAAGGCATGGCCGGCCACGTGACGGTCGCCGGGCGGCGCGCGAGCGGCTACGAAACCGAGATCACGCTGACCGGCATGCACCGCGGTTTGACCGTGCGTGGCCGCGCCGACGGTTACGACCCGGCGTCGAACCGGCTGGAAGAGGTCAAGACCCATCGTGGCGCGCTCGAACGGATGCCGGCCAATCATCGCACGCTGCATTGGGCGCAGGCGCTGGTGTACGGCCATCTGCTGTGCCGCGCCCGCGGGCTCGCCGAATTGACGGTCGCGCTGGTCTACTTCGATATCGGCAGTCAGAAGGAAACGTCGCTGACTGAAACGCACACCGCGCGTGAGCTGGAGATTTTCTTCGTCGAGCAATGCGAGCGCTTTCTCGATTGGGCCGTGCAGGAAGCGGCCCATCGCGCCGCGCGCAATGCCGCGCTCGGCGCCTTGCAGTTTCCGCATGGCGAGTTCCGCAGCGGGCAGCGCGAACTGGCGGTGTCGGTGTATCGCGCGGCGCGCGACGGCAAGCCGTTGATGGCGCAGGCGCCGACCGGCATCGGCAAGACGCTGGCGACGATTTTTCCGCTGCTCAAGGCGTGTGCGGCGGACCAGATCGACCGTGTGTTCTTCCTCACTGCGAAGACGCCGGGCCGCGCGCTTGCCCTCGATGCGATCGAAACGCTCCATCGAAGCGCCGCGCCGCCGCTTGCCCGGTTGCCGCTCAGAACGCTGGAACTGGTCGCGCGCGACAAGGCCTGCGAGCATCCCGACAAGGCCTGCAACGGCGAGTCCTGTCCGCTTGCGCGCGGCTTCTACGACCGGCTCGATGCAGCTCGCAGCACGGCGTTGGCCGGGCCGCGGCTCGACCGGGCGTCGGTGCGCGAAGCGGCGCTCGAGCACGATGTCTGCCCGTACTATCTCGCACAGGAGCTGGCGCGCTGGTCCGACGTGGTGGTCGGCGATTACAACTACTACTTCGACAGCAGCGCGATGCTGTACGCGCTCACGCAGATCAATCAGTGGCGTGTCGGCGTGCTGGTCGACGAGGCGCACAACCTGCTCGAGCGGGCCCGGCGCATGTACAGCGCGTCGCTCGACCAGGCGGCGTTCCGGCTCGCCCGCAAAACCGCACCTGCGACGTTGAAGAAGCCGCTTGAACGGCTGCAGCGCGAGTGGAACGCCGTCAAGCGCGCGCAGACCGACACGTATCAGGTCTATGCCGACGTACCCGGAAAACTGCTTTCTGCCGCCCAGAATCTGATCGGCGCGGTGACGGATCAACTGGCCGACGCACCGCTTTCAATCGACGAAGCATCGCTGCGGTTTTTCTTCGACGCGATGCATTTCGTCGCGCTGGCGGAACAGTTCGGCGAGCATTCGATTTTCGACATTACGCTCACCACGGATCGCTACGCGCCGCGCGATAAAACGAGCGCCACGCTATGCGTGCGCAACGTGATCCCGGCACCGTTCCTCGCGGGGCGCTACGCTGCCGCGCGCACCACGGTGATGTTTTCCGGCACGCTCAATCCGCATCATTTCTATCGCGACACGCTCGGTCTGCCTGAGCAGACGAACTGGCTCGACGTCGAAGGGCCGTTCCGCGCCGAGCAGTTGCAGGTGCATGTGGCGGGCCATGTATCGACGCGCTGGCGTGACCGCGAACGTTCGCTCGTGCCGATCGTCGAGCTGATCGCGAAGCAGTACGCGGCGCAGCCGGGCAACTATCTCGGATTCCTGAGCAGTTTCGAGTATCTGCAGCGGGTGGTGGCGTTGATGCGCGAGCGTCATCCGGCGCTGCCGGTGTGGGCGCAGGAACCGGGCATGGACGAGGCGGCGCGCGACGCGTTCCTCGCGCGCTTTCGCACCATGGATCAGGGCGTGGGCTTCGCGGTGTTAGGCGGCGCGTTCTCTGAGGGCGTCGATCTGGTCGGCCAGCAGCTGATCGGCGCCTTCATCGCCACGCTCGGCCTGCCGCAGATGAACGACGTCAACGAGCAGATGCGCCGCACGATGGACGCGAAGTTCGGCAGCGGCTACGACTACACGTATCTGTATCCCGGCTTGCAGAAGGTCGTGCAGGCCGCGGGCCGGGTCATTCGCACGGAGCAGGATCAAGGTGTGGTGCATCTGATCGACGACCGCTACCGGCGGCCGGAAGTGCGCCGGTTGTTGCCGCGCTGGTGGCAGGTGGAGTAGGGCAATCAGCACGGCCTGTACTTCACTCATGCGGAGAAGTCGAACCAGGATTTGCTGGCGTTCCCGGGCCGCCGGCCGGCTTAGGGTCGACGGGCAGTTGATCTTCAACCGGCGCGTCGGCCTTCCCGGCAGCCGCCTTCAGCGAAGCGTCGGCAGGCGGCGTTGAAGGCGGTTCGTCCTTCGCTGGGGCCGTGGGGGCGTCATTCGCTGCGCCGTTCGATTCGATTTTGGCCGCTACGCTCTCTGGATCCCAGGTCAGCAAATGCCGTTGCGGGTTTGCGATTTCGATGCCGCGCGCGCTGAACTGGTCGAGAATGCGCCGGTTGAATTCGCGCTGCACCCCCCAGCGCGCGCTATCGCGGCATTGGATCTGGCCGGCCAGCGTCACCGCCGAGCCATCCACTCCATCCACGCCCCAGAAGCTGAAGTCGGACAGGATGCCGTCCTTGAACTTCTCATCCTCGCACAGCGCGGCGCCGATTTCCTTCAGCGTGTCGATCGCCAGATCGACATCCTCGCCGAACACGATATTCACCTTTACTGCGGCATTGCCGAGTCCGCGATTCGTGTTGTTCACCGTCGAGACCGAACTGAACGGCACCGTATAGAGCGACCCGTCGCCGCCGCGCAGGCGCACGGTGCGGATCGACAGATATTCCACCGTACCGGACACGCCCGCGAGCGTGACCCAGTCGCCGACCTGCATGGCGTTTTCCATCAACAGGAACATGCCGGTGATGAAATCCTGCACCAGCTTTTGCGAGCCGAAGCCGAGCGCCACGCCGAAGATACTCGCGCCCGCCAGCAGCGGCCCGATGTTCACGCCGAGTTCGCTCAGGCCGGTGAGCACCACCACCAGCGCGATCACGCAGAAGAGCACGCTGCGCAACATCGGCAGGAGGGTACGCAGACGCGCGGCGCGCACCAGGTCGCCGCTCGTGGTCCAGCGGTCCAGCCGCTGTTCGATCGCCACGTTGGCGGCTTCCCATACCACCAGCGCGATCGCGGCAGCGACGCCGATCGTGACCAGCGCCGAAGCCAGCCGATGGCCGATCGACCCGGCCTGGAACAGCTCGCCCACGTCGACGCCCCATACCTGCAGCAGCACGAGCGCGGTGACGATGCAGATGATCCACGAGACGACCCGCAGCAGCAGTGGGTAATAGCGGTAGGCATGCTGTTGCACGAGCGACTTTTCCGCGTCGCCCTGTACATTGAACAGCCGTGCCATGGCGCCGAAAATCACGATCGCGATGACCCGCGCGCCCACCAGGATCGCCAGCGTAATGCCGCCGAGATGCAGCAGGGTGCGATAGCCGTTCTGCACGTCGAGCGCCCAGATGAACCATAGTGCCATCACCACGAACACCGCGAACCATGCCCAGGCATCGGCGAGCGCATTGCCGAACATTGCCAGCGATTTGCTCGCGGCAAAGCGCTTGCGGATCAATTCGCCGACCGGCTTCGCGCAATGCAGGATCAGGATCGAGATCATGATGTGGCCGGCGAGCGCGACCACCTTCAGCAGCGCGAGATGCGCCGCGTCGTTCAGGCCGAGCGACTGCGCGATCTCCGCGATCGCCGACCCTGCGCCGACCACGGCGACGATCCGCACGATCCAGCGCTGCACGAAAACGGCCCACGCATCGCTCATGCGCAACAGACGCAGGCGCGGCGCGGAAGGCTGCAGGAAGAAGCCGCTGCCTATCACGATCAGGCGGCACAGCACGTAGATGTCGATCAGCGAAGCGAGCGCCCGGTCTTGCGGCGTGCCGTCGTCGGTGAAGATCGACATCAGCGCGCTCGCCGCGGCGACGAACACCGCCAGCGGCAACAGGCGCAGCACCACCGTCAGCAGCGCGCGCGGCAGACGCTGCAGGAGCGTCAAATGATGCACGGCCTTCTGCTTGCCTTTGGCTTCGGTGGCCTGGCTGGCGGCAGGCGTGGGCGTTGTTGTGGACGCGCCGGGCAGGTCGGCTTGCGGCGCAACGTCGTCATCGCCACGTTCGCGACGCGCGGCAAGCGCCGCATACGCGCGGCGCAATAAGCGGCGCGCGAGCCATTCGAGCCCGAGCGCGGGCAGCAACGCCGCCAGCAGCGACCATACGACATGACCCAGCACGCTAAGCGCTTGCGGGCTGGTCGATTGCCAATGCCACCAGGCACGCACCGACGTTACGTCGAGCAGCGCGGCGACCGAACCGCGCAAAGACTTGCCGAGATGCGCGGCCCAATGCGCGCCCTGACGCGCCAGCTGTGAGGCGAGCCCATTGGACTGGAACGTGGCTGGAACGAGCGCGGCGGCGCTGCTGGCCGCGGCGGGAGCAGAAGCCGCCGCAACCACCGCAACCGCCGAGGCAGGCTGGGCGCTGAGTGCGCCCGCTGCGGCGATTGCCCGGAGCGTGTCGCTGACTTGCGCGCGGCGGACGGGGTCATTGAGGACGCCAAGAGCCTGGCGGGCCTGTTCGGGGGTCAGGGTGAGCGCGGCGCCGGATGCCGCGGCGGCGGGTTGCGCCACGGCGGCAAAGACCGGCGAGGCGCTCAGGATGAGAAAAACGAGAAACCAGGCGTGAAGTATTTTGCGCATAGGGTGTAAAGCGGGGTACCAGATACTGACGGTGGTGCCGGGATACGTGGATCGGTTCGGCGGCGTGACCCTGAACCGACACCGGTTGGACCGTACAAGTTCCATCCGTAGCCGCTTTCGGTGGCCGCGCGCGGGTTCGGCCAGCCGGTTCGAATTGTAATGTCCAAAAGCAAAAAGCCTGCCTGTTAGACGGTGCCCCTGTCGACGCCTATTCCGTCGCGTCCACCGCGCCCGTCGCCGCCACCCCAAGCGTGCCTTCGACCACCTCGGTGAAGGTGCGCTCCTCGCGCAGAATGAAGCGTTTCGTCTGCGCGAGCTGGAAATTTTCCCGCGCTTCGGCGTCGCCGCGCAGCCGTGCCCGATAGGCTTCATAGGCGGCGAGGCTGTCGAACGCAATCAAGCCCCACGCGACGTCGTTGGTCCCTTCGTGGGGCAGAAAGTAGCCGATCAGATGACCGCCGCAGCGGGGAATGATGCGGCCCCAGTTGCGAGCGTAATCGTTGAAGGCATCGCGTTGGAATGGGTCGATCTGATAACGGATAAAGCAGGTAATCGTCATGGGGAAGCTCCCGATTGGGCCGTGGTGGTCTGAGGTGCCTGAATAACAGTATGGCGGCCGGTTGTTCGCGACGTTTCACTGTTTTCCGAACTGTGGGTGAGACAGGGCGACCCGCTTTACGGCTCGCGGTGCGAGCGGATCGTCAAAGCCGCCAGCGCCGCGCCGGCCAGCGCACAAAGGGCCGACACCAGCGTCACCGCCCGCAGCGCCGCACCCAATGCCTCCGCTTGGGCCCGGGTCACTTCGGCACGCGAAGCGCCTGGCGCGGCGCCGGATGGCGGGGCGGCTGCATCCATGCCGGCTTGGGCCAGGTGCGCCGCCTGACGTGCCGCTTGAGGGATATCCAACGTATCGAGCCGCGCGTCGAGCGCCGCGTCGTGCGACCACACGAACACGATCCCGAGCACCGCAATCGCCAGCAGACTCGCCACCCTGGCGACGGCGTTATTGATGCCCGAGGCGACGCCCGTGCGCGCGGCGGATACGGATGTCATCACGGTCGTCGTCAACGGTGCGACGGTAATCGTCATTCCTAGCCCGAGCACGGCAAGCGCAGGAAAGAAGCCGCGCCAATATTCACCGCGTACCCAGGGTAGCGCGAGCATCGCAAAACCGATCGCCGCGACCACCGGCCCGATGCCCAGCAGGGCCCGCGCGCCGTAACGGCTTGTCAGGCCGCCGGTAAAACGCGACAACAGGCCGATCGTGACCGGCACCGGAAGCAGCGCGGCGCCTGCCTCGGTCGCGCTGTAGCCGTACGCGCGGATCAGCGTGAACGGCAGGAAGAAGAGTGCACCGCCCAGCCCAAAGTAGAGCAGCAGCGTAACGAGGTTCGCGCCGACGAAGTCGCGCGAACGGAACACGTCGAGCGGCATCATCGGATTGCGGGTCTTTGCTTCGAGCGCGACGAAGCCGGTCAGCACGAGCAGGCCGCCGAGGATCAATGCCAGCACCCCGCGGTCGCCGAAGCCGCGTGCCGCGGCGAGGGTCAGGCCGTAAGTCAACGCGGCGAGCCCTGTGGCCGCGGTGACGGCGCCGGGCCAGTCGAGGCTGGGCAGCGTATGCGCCTTGAGCGCAGGGTGCGGGCCGGAGAGATCGTCTTCCTGCCGGCTATCCGGCACGGCGATGACCGCCAATGCGATGGTTGCGCACGCAATCGGTACGTTCAGAAAGAAAATCAACCGCCACGAAAACGCATCGACGAGCCAGCCGCCTGCCACCGGCCCGAGCGCCGACGTGATCGCGCCGACGCCGGCCCAGGTGCCGATCGCCTGGCCACGCTCCTTGTCGTTGAACACCGCGCCGATGATGGCGAGACTGCTCGGCACCAGCAGCGCCGCGCCGATGCCTTGCACGGCGCGCGCGGCAATCAGGGCGCCGGCGCTGGGCGCTACGCCGCAGCCGATCGAAGCCAGCGTGAACAAGGCGATTCCCGCAATAAACACGGTGCGCCGGCCGAGCTTGTCGCCGAGCGAGCCGCCCACCAGCACCAGCGCACCGAGAAACAGCAGATACGCATTGACCACCCACTGGATCGCCGCGACGCTCGCGCCCAGTTCGGTCTGGATCGACGGCAGCGCGACGTTGACCACGGAGCCGTCGATGAAAGCCATGCTCGAGCCGAGGATGGTCGCGGCAAGCGCGAGCTTTTTGCGCCGGCACGGGTGATCGAAGCTAAGCGGCTGAGCGCGGATGGCGAGCGCGTCGCACGGGCTCGCCTGGGCGGGGAGGACGGAGGAGGGGCGGCGCACAGGCGCCGGCGTGTGCTGATCGGCCAAGTCCCCTCCTGGATGGATGAGCGGCTTTCAGCATAGCAACGCTACGGGTGATCCGATAGGCGCTTGCGACATCCGGCGCGCTGGACCGCAGCAACCGGCGCGGCAATCCTGGCGGCAGTCTGCCCGCTCAGGCGGCCTGTGAGATCAAGCCAGCGACGGCGCCTGCCGCTCCGATTCCTCGTCAGCATCCGTGCCGCCATTGGCATTCGACGCATGCCCGGTCGCCGGTTCCTGATGCAGCCGGTTCGCATGCATCAGGCGATATAGCGTAGCGCGTGAAACGCCGAGTTCGGCCGCGGCCTCGGACAATTTATAGCCGTGCCGCTGCAACGCATGCTCGATGGCGTCCTTTTCGGCCTTGCTGCGGATCTCCGCCAGCGTCACGGCCGGTCCGTTATCGGCTTCCGGCAAGCCGAGGTCGCTCGCCGTGATAAAGCGCCCCTCGCTCATCACCACGGCACGGCGCACGCAGTTGATCAGCTCGCGCACATTACCGGGCCACGAATAATTCGACATGGCGACGATCGCGTCGCTCGACAGTCCGCGCAGTTTGCGCGCGCCGTCTTGTCGGTACATGCTGAGCGCATAGTTGGCGAGCAGCTTGATGTCGCCGCCGCGCTCGCGCAATGGCGGCTCGATGAGCCGCAGCACACACAGGCGGTGATACAGGTCGGAGCGGAAGCGGCCATCTTCGACGGCTTTGTCCAGATCGACGTGGGTCGCTGAAATCACCCGTACGTCGACGTTGATCGGCCCATTGCCGCCCAACCGTTCAATGGTGCCTTCCTGCAGGAAGCGCAGCAGCACCGCCTGGCACTCGTGCGGCATGTCGCCGATCTCATCCAGAAACAGGGTGCCCTCGTGAGCGCTTTCGATCCGGCCGATCTTACGTTGCAACGCGCCCGTAAAGGCGCCGCGCTCGTGGCCGAACAATTCGGCTTGCAGCAGGCTCGGCGGAATCGCCGCGCAATTGATCGCGACGAACGCCCGGCCGGCGCGCGGCGAGCGCTCGTGAATCGCACGGGCGGTCAGCTCCTTGCCGGTGCCCGATTCGCCGGCGACGAACACCGGCGCTTCGGTCACGCCGCATTTGTCGATGCGCCGGTACAACTGCTGCATTGCCTCGCATTGCCCAACCATGCCGTGCCGGCCGAGCGAGGGCTCCGGTGCGGCTGGCGCGTGCCGCAGGCTCGACAGCCCGTGCGCGTGGCCGAGCGCGAATACCAGCCGCTCGTTCAGCCAGGGCCGGGTAACGAAATCGAAGCAATAATCGAGGATGAAGCGGCTGACCAGTTCGTTTCCCGACTGGCCCGGCGCGATCTGCGCGACCCAATTGGTTTCGACACGCCGCATGCAGGAGGCCAGCGCGGACAAATGCTGGGACGTGCAGTCACCAGGCAATTCGACGAGGCCGACCTTGATATTGCCGCGCTCGATCATGCGCTCGGCGATCGCCGTGCTTTTGGCGTGCACCGCTTGCCAGCCCGATGCGGCCAGGAAGCTGGCGAGATCCTGATCGGGCGAGTTCGATACGTACAGAACCGTGCGTTCGGCGTCGACAGGCGTGCAAGTCGTATTCATGTAACCCCCGGATCGTTGCTGCTCTCGGAACTGCTTTTCGACGAATTGGACAGACCGGCAATGACAAATTCACGGTGGCGGCAATGGCGGGGGCATGGAGCGGCGATGTGCGCCGCGATGCGTTACACATCGGATGGCTGGCAGAATAACGTTCAACGCTGAGACTGCCTGGCTATTTCACCCCCGGATCACAACAGCCGTTCTTTTTCCTCGGTGGCCTGACACAGGCGCTCTACGCGGCGCATGGCTTAACGATAAGCGAAAGCGCTTTCGAGCGCCATACAAACAAATCTGGATTCAGAAACGTTTTTCTCGCTGCGGCGCGTCAGCTTGCCGTTCAAAAATAGCGGGTCAATCCCAAATATGCGAGCAATACCACACAGCGTTGCAAACTGTATGGCGGCAATCGTGCCACGCATACCGCACCGTCGAATCACTGTGTCTCAAGCTTGCGACACATTGGGCAACGGCTGCGAGCGCTGCTTCGTGACCCGAAGCATCGGCACATTTGACCGGGCCACGTTGCAAAGCGCGGCCGGACGGGGTCCGATCACGCGCGCGACCCATCGTGCAAACGGGTAGATTCCTCCGCAATGCATAAAGGCTAAACCCACTGCGTATCGAATCCGAATCAAGCGTGACGTGAGGCAGCGTGCGGCGAGGTGCGTCGCAGCAAAAATCACCGTGCAGTAAGCGATTGAAGGTGCCTGGCACAGCCATTGCATAAGGAACCTCACAAACGAATGCGTTGCCGCCTGGTTCCTGAGGCACGGGGAAGCAGCAGCCGGAACCCGGCGGCAAACACGGTCTTCGTAAGCGCGGCCGGGGAAGCCAAGGTGTCTTACGAGGGTGCGGCGGGGCCACTGAAAAATGGATGTCAAAAAAACGGGGTGAATGACCGATACGAAGTATCGGTCATTCGTCACCGGACGACGTGAAGCACTGACCTCGCCACTTTTTCCGTCAAATTGGACGGACTCGAAGTTCACGGTCGAAGTGAATGGCCGAAATGGATAGCAATGACGACAGGCACCGCGCTCGAGCAATTCGCGAGCGTGCGACGCACAGAACAGGGACGGGGCAGCGTACGGTAAGGACTGGCCGGCGCGAAGAAGCGGGGAGAAATGGCCTGAGTCTCCACAGAGGGGCGCGTGCTACGAGGTGGACCGGGCGCCGTGCCCGCGCATTAGCGCGGGCACGGCTGACCTGGATACGGCGTTGAAATGGATACGGCCTTGAAATGGCACATCATTCGGGGGTTGTCATGAAAGCGATCAGCAAGCCGGCCGCATTGCGGCTGGACCACCACACCATGGCGCTCGGCGCCGGTCCCTCATATCGGCGTCTCTTTGCGCCGCAGCGACCATTATTCGCTGCGCCGTCGGCCGATCTGCTCAACCTGGTGATTGCCGAGGCGATGAAACGTAAGGCTCAGGCCGAGATTCAGCGCGACGTGCTGCGCGAGGCGATCTATGAGATCCCGGTTTTGCGCGAACGAGGCCACGATCGGGCTGCGGACATTTACCCGTCCGATCCCGACCACTACGTCTGAATGTCGACTGTGATTGACGCGGCCTTACCTACGGGAAGGCTTCAGTCCGGCGGAGACCCGACATGATTGACATCTTCCTGATTTCGTCCAGTGCCAAGCGCGCGCCGCATATCGTCGCGCGCCTCGAAGAAAGCGGCGTGGTGTTTCGCCTGCGCACTGCTTACGGCACGGCGCGGCAACTGCACCTGCACGCCCGCGCAATCAGGAGCGCCGATCTGCTGATCGTCGACGACGTCGATCTGAGTGCGCGCGAACTGGGCGGCGTCGAGGAGGCGCTGGCCTGCTCGCCTGCCTTGCATTGCATGCTGGTCACGCCGGCGCCATCCGCCGCCTTACTGACCGCGGCGATGCGCGTCGGCGTGCGGCATGTGCTTTCATGGCCGCTGGATGCGTGCGAGATCGCCACCGCGCTCGCGCATATCGCCGCAAAAAAAGGCGCGGGCGGGCGACATGCCGGGCGGGTCGTCTCGCTGGCATCGTGCAAGGGCGGCAGCGGCACGACGCTGATCGCCGTGAATCTCGCCTGGTCGCTGGCCGTGCTGCGCGACAGGCGCGTGCTGCTGATCGATCTCAGCCAGCAATTCGCCGACGCCAGCCTGCTCATGGTCCACAAGCCGCCGCCGGCGACGCTCGCCGATCTGTGCTCGCGGATCGACGACCTCGACGCCGCGTTGCTGGACGCCTGCGTGATGCACGTCCACGCGAACCTCGACGTGCTGGCGGGGGCCGGCGACCCGCTCAAGGCAGCCGAACTGCGGCCCGAGCAACTGAAGCAAATTCTCACGCTGGTGCGCGAGCGGTACGACGCGGTGCTGATCGACATCGGCCAGAGCCTCAATCCGCTGACGATCCACGCACTCGATCACAGCGATGCAATCTGCATGGTGGTGCGGCAAAACCTGCTTTACCTTCACGGCGGCCGCCGGATGCTCGATATTTTCAAGGAACTGGGTTATCCGCCCAGCAAGGTGCGGGTCGTGGTGAATCAATACGACAAGAACGCGTGCATCAACCTGCCGACGCTCGAACAGACCCTCGGTGCGAAGGTCGCGCACCAGCTGCCGCGTGACGAAACGCGGGTCAACGAGGCGCTCAACCGCGGCGTGCCGCTCATCACTTCCGCACACGACAGCGCGCTGGCGCGAGGCATCTGCCTGCTCGCCGATATGTTGTGGCCGGCCGTCGCCGAGCCCCGCAAAGGGATGCTCGGCCGCCTGTTTGCTACGCAGCCGAACGTGCCGCCGCAACTGAAGCCGGGGCACTGATCCAATCCGACCGCCGAGACTCGCGCCAGAATTGAATCCGGGCGCGCGTGGCATGATATGGACATCCGGCTGGTGTGGCTGCTACGCTGCGACACTGACGGACCAGAAGTCTTCATGCAGCGGGCTTGAAAAATAATTCGCATATCGAAATGAGTATGCCATGACAAAGACCACACCCTCGCGGGAATTCGATAGTGAAGACTGCCTCCCGGATGCCGCGATCGGCGAACTGGCGGGCGCGGCGCCTGGCGTCGATGGTGGCGATGGCCTGTTGCCGGCTGGCGGCATGCGCGAGGCGTCGATCGAAATCCTCGCACGCGTCGCCGCGGCGCTCATGTTGAGCATCTTTACTTATGCGGCCGTCAAGCAATGGCTCGCCGCGCCAACACGCGTCACCTTGTTGCTGCTCGTGGTAAGCGCGTTCGTGACCTTGGGCCTGTCGCTCTTTGCGCGGGTGCCCATCAAACGTGACTGGACGGCTTTTGCTTTCATCTGCTCGGTGGGTGGGACCTTCTATTTTCTCGCCGTGCGGCTTTCGCCCGGGGTCCAGCTCATTCCGGAGCTGGCCGGCGCATCGTTGCAACTGCTGGGGATTGTCTGGCAACTGTTCGCGAAGGTGTCGCTGCGCAGGTCCTTTGGTATTTTGCCCGCCAATCGCGGGGTCGTTTCTCGCGGGGCTTACCGGTTCGTGCGCCACCCTATGTACTTGGGGTATTTCCTGGCGGACATCGGCTTTTTGCTGGCGAACTTCGGGATTCAGAACGTGATTGTCTACGGATGCCAGTTTGCGTTGCAGGTTGGGCGCATTGCGCGGGAGGAGCGGCTCCTGTCCGATGACGAGCTGTATCGGGCTTACAGGGCCAAGGTGCGGTTCCGGGTGATTCCGGGCGTGTTTTGAGAGTGTATGGTGTAGGTTTGGCTATGGCGTAAGCGGCAATCAGCCGCAACATGCAGCACGACCGCCAGCCGGCCCGATTACCCTTGAGAGAGCCTGACGAGCGCAGCAGCATCCATGCAAAACGATATAAACCCGTTCAACGACATGGCGTCGATCCGGTCCAATCCGATCCTCAACACGGATTCGTACAAGGCGTCGCACTATCTGCAATATCCGCCCGAAGCGTCGGCGATGTTTTCATACATCGAGTCGCGCGGCGGACGCTATGACCGCACGCTGTTCTTCGGTCTGCAGATGCTGATCAAGGAGTATCTGTGCCGCCCGATTACCGCCGAGATGATCGGTCAGGCGAAGGCGTTTTTCACGGCGCATGGCGAGCCGTTCAACGAAGCCGGCTGGCGTTACATCGTCGAACACTATAACGGCTATCTGCCGGTGCGGATTCGCGCGGTGCCGGAAGGCTCGGTCGTGCCCACGCACAACGTTCTGGTCACGGTCGAATGCGACGATCCACAGGTATTCTGGCTGGCCTCGTATCTGGAAACGATGCTAATGCGCGTGTGGTACCCGATTACGGTCGCGACGCAAAGCTGGCATCTGCGCAAAACGATCCGCGCCTATCTGGAGAAGAGTAGCGACGACCTCACGCAATTGCCGTTCAAGCTGCACGATTTCGGTGCGCGCGGCGTGTCGAGTGCGGAGTCGGCGGCGATCGGCGGCTCGGCGCATCTCGTCAATTTCATGGGCTCGGATACGGTGCTTGGCGTAGTTGCCGCGAACCACTACTACAACGAACCGATGGCGGCGTTTTCGGTACCGGCTGCGGAGCACAGCACGATCACGTCATGGGGGCGCGAGCGTGAAACCGACGCGTTCCGCAACATGATCGCGAAGTTCGGCAAGCCGGGAGCGATCGTTTCGGTGGTGTCCGATTCCTACGACCTGTTCGCCGCGCTCGAGGTATGGGGCACGGAGTTGAAGCAGGCGGTGCTCGATTCTGGCGGCACGCTGGTGATCCGGCCCGATTCTGGCGATCCGTTGACGATTGTCCTGCAGACCATGCGGGCGCTCGAGGCGTCGTTCGGTTCAACGGTGAACGGCAAGGGGCGGCGCGTGCTCAATAACGTCCGCGTGATTCAGGGCGACGGCGTGAATCCGGATTCTATCGAGGCGATTCTTGCGGGCATGGACGAAGCCGGCTTTGCAGCGGACAACATCGTCTTCGGCATGGGCGGCGCGTTGCTGCAGCAGATCAACCGCGATACGCAGCGGTTCGCCATGAAGTGTTCGGCGATCCGGCTTGGGGATGAATGGCACGACGTATACAAGGATCCGGTCACCGACACCGGCAAGCGGTCGATGAAAGGGCGGCTTACGTTGCTGGTGAACCGTCACACGGGCGAGTATCGGACGGCGACGCTGCCGGTGGTGGGGGACAGCCGTACCGTTGAAGGGGATTGGGAAGAAGTACTCGTGACCGTTTTCGATTCTGGAAAATTGCTCGTGGATGTGGCGTTTTCTGAAGTCAGGAAGCGGGCGCACGCGAGCGAGGGTTAGCCCGGTGTTGGGCTCTGGCCGCGTTGGCGGCTATACCGTCATGCCGCTGCCAGAGCCAGACCGAATGTGTCAGTTCGCATTCCAGACCGACACGCCCGAACCATCAATATCCATCCGGCAAGGGCTTCCTTCCCGCAGCCGGGTATCTTCGTTCGCGATCTCGAACCGCACCCCCGCGATATTCAGTCGGACATATCGCTCACCGCGCCGTAACTCGACCGCGTCGACCACGCCGGCATAAGCGCCATCGGGCGAAACAACCACGGCGTGCGAAGAGATGCGCCACATCACCCGTTGCCCGGCGGAAATCGCAGAACCGCTGTCGCCTGTCGTTATCACCAAGCCATTGCCAATTTCAACGCGCCCAGGTGCCCTCATCAAACCTTCGCCGACGTTGTGCAAGCCGAGCAGCTCGGCGACCCGCATTGAAGCCGGCCGTTCGAACACCACGTCGATGGAACCCGCCTGCAGCATGCGCCCTTGTTCGACGACCAGCACCTCGTCGGCAAGCAGCGCCGCTTCGTCGGGATCGTGCGTGACGATGATCGTCACCGCCGCAATTTCGCGCTGCAACGCCCGCAGCGACTGCTGCAGACGGCGCCGCCGCGGCGTATCGAGCGCGGCGAACGGCTCGTCGAACAGCAACAATTCGCTATGACGCGTGAGCGCCCGCGCCAGCGCCACACGTTGCCGCTGACCGAACGACAATTGATGCGGCAAGCGTGCGACCAGTTGCGCGAGGCCGAGATGATCGAGCCAGTAACGCGCGCTGGCTGCGTCGGCGTCGACGGGAAATGCGAGTTGCTGCGCGACCGTCATATGCGGAAACAAACCGTAGTCTTGCGGCATGTAGCCGATCTGGCGACGCTCGGGCGGCAATGGGCTCAAGTCGGCTGCACCGAGCCGAACGAAACAGGATGCGTTGGATTCGAGCCCTGCAATCAGACGCAATGCCAGGGATTTGCCGGAACCCGACGGCCCGATGATCGCAAGCCGTCGCGTCGCAGGCGCCCACGCAATGTCGAGCTCGAACGCGCCCAAGCGGCGCTGCAAATGAAAGGCGAGACGGCGATCGGACGTCTCGCCCCGGCTCGCCGTTAGATCCGTGCCGGGTTCCAGCGCGTCGTCGCCGTTTTCGGTTTGTTCGAGCGCGGCTTTCTGCCGAAGGCTATAAATCGATAGCGCCGCGCAGGCAATCGCAATCGCAAGCGTCGGCAGAAGCAGGGGCATCATCGCCGGCAGGCCCTGGCCGCCGAATACGACGTACGTGTAAACCGGCAGCGAGTACGGGTGATAGGCCACCATCACCGTCGCGCCAAATTCACCGAAGGCTCGCAACCACGCGAGCGCGAGCCCCGCGCGAATCGCCGGCCACGCGACCGGCAACATGACGCGGAAAAAACGGCCGCTCGCATGATGGCCGAGCGTCGCGGCCACGTCGTCGAGCACGGGGTCCACGGCGGCGAACGCCGATTTTGCGGCGATGATCAGGAAGGGCGCAGCCACGAAGATTTCCGCGAGCACGATGCCGGCAAACGAATCCGTCAGCGCCCCATTGGTGAAGCGGCCGACCCAGCTATACGGGCCGAGCAGAAACAGGAGCAGCACGCCGCTCGTGAGCGGTGGCAAGGCAAGCGGCAACTGCACGACGAAGCCGAGCAGCGCCATCTTGCGCGAGTTCGAGCGCGCCAGAAAATAGCCGAGCGGCACGCCGCCAAGCAGAATCACGAACGAGGCGACACTGGCGCTCGCCGCCGATACGCCGACCGCTGACCACACTGCGGCCCAGTCGACATTCGGCCAATCGGCCGCGCCGAGTTGCGGCACACTCGCGATAAACGGGGCGCACAGATAGATGGCAAGCAGCCCCGCCAGCCACAGCAGCGGTCGCGCGGCGGATCGGTTCACCGCCTGTTTCACCACCTTATTGCGCGGCGTCGATCACGGCTTGCACCGACGGCGGCATCGCTTGCACGTTGCCGGTCACGGCGGGTTTGATCACATCGACGCCGTGTTGCTCGAGCAGCGCGCGCCCTTGCGCGCTCAGCAGGAAGTCGACGAAGCTGCTCGCGCCCGCATGGTTCGGTGCGTCGCTGAGAATCGTCAGCGTGTAGCTTGCTTTGGCCTGCAATTCGGGCGCCGGACGGATCGCCGGAATTTTCAGGTCGGATGTTTCGGTCGAGTAGAAGAAGCCGGCATCGAGCTGGCCGGATTGCAGGCGGCCCACCAGCGTTTCCTCAGGCAAAACCTGTGCGGGATTTTCAGCTGCGCCCAGCGTCTTTTCGACGAGGTCCGGCTGATGGTAGAGCTCCGCGGCCTTCGTCATCATTTCGACGGTGAATGCCCCTTTGGGATCGAGCTTCGGGTCGGTCCGGCCGATGCGGATGCCGGGTTCCTGCAACACCTGATCCCAGCGCTTGCTCCTGAAGTCCGCGGCGAACTTGCTTTGCGGGTTATAGCCGATCATCAACGGCGATTCGGCGAAGTTCACGTACCACGCGACGTGGTCGCCGTTAGCCTCGCCCATCAGGCTGGCATTCACCTTCGGACTCGCGCTGATGAACACGTCGCCGCGGCGCAGCTTGCCCTTGATCTCGTTAGCGATCTTGTTCGAGCCCGCCGCATAGCCGCGGAAATGCTGGCCGGTGGCCTTTTCGAAAGCAGGTCCCACGCTGCGCTCCATCAGATTGACGAGCGAACCGGCGTACAGCACGTTGACCGTATCGTCCTGCGCGAAGGCGGGCACGGCCGTCACCGCGCCGGCGACAACCACGAAAGATGCAAGCAGCTTGCGAATCATGCGATTAAACCCGATGCGTTATTTAGAGCGCTATATTACGACGTCAGCGCATGGCGTTGTGAAAAGTGGCCGATATGCTTGGCGATATATTGCGTATCGATGCGTTTTTGCGCCGGCGCGGCCATCGCCGCGTAATATACACGCCGACATAACGAGTGAACAAGCCGCTCAGGCGTCGATGCTGGAGATAACCGCGTATGGATAATGCGAATGCGATTGCCGCGCCCGGCACCGAACCGCTGCGTGCGTCGCTCGACGCGCAGGTTGCCGAGCGCACGGCAAAGTGGCTGGCCGCGGCCACGAGCGCTGCGTCGCCCGATACTCAACTGTTCGCGAGACTGATTGCCGCGCGCGACGTGCGCGACGAACTTGCGCTGCCTGGATTGCCGCAGCAGGCGTGGCGCGCACTGCTGGCGCGGCACTTTGTGCACGCGGCCGCGCTTGAGCCCGTGCCTGCGCCTTCGACTGCATTGCCGCCTGTTGACACCAGTGAACACGCGGCATTCGTCGACACGCTACGGGCACTGCTGCTCACGCATTCCAGCACCGCCGTCGACGCGAACGACGCGCTGTGCCTCGCCTCGATCATCGCCCACGCGTGCTTGCGGCCAGATCACCTCTGGCGCGACCTCGGCCTTGCGGGCCGTGAAGAAGTCACATGGATGCTGACGCGTTATTTCCCCACGCTCGTCGGGCTGAATGTCGACAATCTGCGCTGGAAGAAATTCCTCGCCCAGCAGCGCGCGCTTTCGTTAGGGCTTCAGCCCGGCCCGGCTCCCGGTTGTCCGGGCTGCGAAGACTACGGGCATTGCTTCCCCGGCCACCACTGAAGGCCATTCGGCCAGGGTGGCAGCGCGAGACGGTTCGTGTATGCTTTTGCGCATGCCTGATACCGCGAAAACCAAACCAAGACGCGCGACAAAGTCCTTGAAATCGCGCCCCGAAGTGCGCTTCAGAATGCGTATCCGCAGCGGCGACGCCGTCGCGCTCGGGCCTGGCAAAGTCGAACTGCTCGAAGCCGTGCGCGAATACGGCTCGATCTCGGCCGCGGCGCGCAGCCTCGGCATGTCGTACCGTCGTGCATGGCTGCTGATCGACGAACTGAACCGCTCGCTCAAAGCGCCCGCCACCCACTCGGAGCAAGGCGGTCAAAGCGGCGGTGGCTGTACGCTGACGCCGGTGGGCGAAAACATCATTCGTCTTTACCGCGATGTCGAAGTCGAGGCGCAACGAAGCTGCGCGAAACAGATCGCCGAGTTGACCAGGTTGATTCGTTCCTGAGCGGCTGGGGCCGACGGCGCCTCGGTTCAGCGTTCGGCGTTCACGCCTCGCGGTTCGGGGCCGACACCCTGCCGCTCAGCCGTGGCGCAAGCAAAATGCCGAGGGCGGCGGATTGCCCAACTGCGCCAGTTGCCCGGCGCGCAGGCGCTCCACCAATTCGACAAAGCTCGCCACGCTGGCTGTGCGCAGCGGGTAGTAGTCGATCTGATGGCGCTCACACACCTTTTTGAGCGTATTCATCGAATCGTGAGCGACGCAGTCGACCGGAAACACGACGATATCCGCACCCGGCAACGCAGCGGCGAGCAGACCTTTGCGATCTTCCACGCCGCCGTCGTGCACCACGAAATCACCGCCGGCGGCGCCCACCAGCCGCTTGAGCGCGGCATTCGAGCCGGGACGGCCGCCCACATACACAATCCGTTTGCCGCGCACGCTGTCGAGGCTGGCTTGCTGCGTCCCCGCGCCATGGCTGTGGGCAGCATCCACCGTCGCGCGTTCCAGCGCATCGCATTCGCTTTGCACCAGTTCGAGAAGCGCCAACGCCTGATCGCGGCTTTTGCGTAACGCGAGCGCCGCGTCTTGTTCCTGCAGCGCACGCTGTTCAGCGGCCTCACGGCGGCTCGTATGCAGCGCCATCCGCTGGTTGGTGTCGGCCAGCTTGTCGCGCAGCCTTGATATCTCGGCTTCGAGATCGGCGGGATCCGTCGGCGGCTGGCGCGTGGCCAAGGCGGTGAGTTGCGCGATCTGCTGGTTGAGCGCGGCGATCGATGCGTCGCGCTGCATGCTGAGTTGCTGCAAGCGGCTTTGCTGCCGCTCGGCTTTCTCCTTCAACTCGGCGTTTTCCGTTTCGAGCGCAACCAGCCTGCGGATATCCGCGCGATTCGCCGCGCCAACCAGATGCGACAGCATGTGCAATTCGCCGAACGCTCTCCGGCGCACGTACAAGGTCGCATACGGATGCGTCATCAAAGCCCAGTAAGCAGGCGGGATGTCGCCGCTCTTCAGCGCTTCGTCCCAGAGCTTCAGCAGTTCGACGTCGTCGGCGGCTTTGTCGAAGCGGCGGATTGCCGCCGCATAGTGCTCGTCAAGCAGCTTGTGCAGAGCTTTGGCGCCCGCGCCGCCATCGATCGCGAGTTCGACGGCCGAGTGATGAATCTCCAGATCGCTCGCGTCCCGGCTATTGAGGCCGGTGAATTTAGGCACCAGTTTGCGCAGTTCGTGCGTGCTGAGACAGGTGCCGATGATCGAACAATGCAGTTGGCCATCGAGCTCGGCGAGGCGCGCGCGCCGTCTGGCGGTCGGGAGCGATACCTTGGCGGGCGTGCAGCACGGATCGGCCGGGCCCAAGCCGGCGCCGGCGAGTTCGTCGCTGGACAGCTTGAGACGCGGGGGCTTGGCAAGACGAAACGGGGGCGTGTGCATGAGGACCTCGAATCCGGTTCTGGCGTCAGGCGGGCTGAACGTGCGTGCCGGACGCGCGCGCCATGCGGGCGCCGCTGGCGATATAGTTGCACGTATATAACGATGGACAAACGAAAACCGCACCGCTGCTGGCTCCTGCTTGCTTGTTTCGCTTCGTCGTGCGCGGGTGACGGGCGAGCCATCGCGCGCCACGAAGCATATCGTGATATTCGACAGGATATAACGAAAAGGCGGCGTGAGGGTAGCGAAAGCGGTTTTACCTGGCTTGCGCGAACTCGAGAAACGCCTGCACGGCCAGCGCCCGTTCGAACTTTCGATAGGCAATGGCGACGATATTTTGCCGTCCGCCCAGGTGTCGCCCCCCGATAGCTGCTTAGTCGTCCGCCCAGGTGTCGCCCCTCGATAGCTGCTTAGTCGTCCGCCCAGGCGTCACCCCCCCCGATAGCGGGCTAGTCGTCCAGCCCGGCGCACTCTACCGAGCCTTGCTATGAACCGGCCAGTTGATGCAGTATTTCGTGACGTGGACAAGCGGGGGAGTTCTATGCCAGTAGTGGATGCATCGTGGGAAGCATGGCTGAGCAGCAATGCAGCGCGTGGTTGCAGCATCGACTCGATGATCGACGCGATGGTGCAAGCCGGTTTCGCCACGGAAGCCGCGCGCGCGGAAGTGCACAAGGCGTTCGGCAAGAATCCGGCGGACGCAGGGGGCTCGCCACCGGCAGCGGCTGAGGCCGCGCTGGTAAAAGCCGGGCCGCAAACCTACCAGTACGATGCGTCGCCTGTTGCGCGCGGCAATGTGATCCGTGCGCACGATCGCGACGTCCGCGTGTTGATGCGCTGCGAGCGGCCGCAAGTGATTGTGTTCGCGGATGTGCTGTCACCTGACGAATGCGACGCGATGATCGAACGCTCGCGTCATCGGCTGAAGCGCTCGACCACGGTCAATCCCGACACCGGCAAGGAAGACGTAATCCTCAACCGCACCAGCGAAGGCATCTGGTACCAGCGCGGGGAAGACGCGTTCATCGAACAGATGGACCGCCGCATATCGAGTCTGATGAACTGGCCGGTTGAAAACGGCGAAGGGCTGCAGATTCTGCATTACGGCACGAGCGGCGAATATCGCCCGCACTTCGATTATTTCCCGCCCGATCAGGGCGGCAGCGCGGTGCATACCGCCCAAGGCGGCCAGCGCGTGGCGACCCTGGTGATCTATCTGAACGACGTGCCCGACGGCGGCGAAACGA
Organism: Paraburkholderia phytofirmans OLGA172; assembly: GCF_001634365.1. NCBI lineage: Bacteria > Pseudomonadati > Pseudomonadota > Betaproteobacteria > Burkholderiales > Burkholderiaceae > Paraburkholderia > Paraburkholderia phytofirmans. The sequence continues at coordinate 1,633,932 of NZ_CP014579.1, read as the reverse complement.
TTTTCCCGGAAGCGGGCATCTCAGTCGCGGCAGTAAAGGGTGGCGCGGTCTATTTCCGCTATATGAACGGCCAGCGGCAACTCGATCCGCTGACCTTGCACGGCGGCGCACCGGTGCTCGGCGGCGACAAATGGATCATGACGAAGTGGATGCGCGAGCGGGCCTACGGCTGAGGCGCGCGCTATTCGGCCGCACGACGTGCGGCGGCTTTGCCCGCCGGGCCGTTAACCGTGCCGCAACGGCTGCCGGCGATCAGGCACATCTCGTCCGCCCAGGGACGGCCGAGTAGTAAATTTCGTAGGTCGCGCCGCGTCGAATCCGACGCTGAATGCGTTTCAGCCAAGACCCATTTCCGAATCGTCGCGTGAAATACGACGGGATGGCCACCTATCATCCTTTGCTTTCCTCAGCATCGCCCGATTGGCCGCGCGTCCGGTCTGCGCGCGCTGAACGAGCGAACTCTGAATGTGGGATGAGACGTATGCCTGTCGTAAACGATGCCGTGAAAACCTGGTTGAACAGTCATGTCGAGCGCGGCTTTAGCCCTGCGGTGTTGGTGGATGCCATGGTGGGCGCCGGCTTCGAGTCGGAACTTGCGCGAGCCACGGTGAACGCTTCGTTCGAGGCTACCGGAGCGGCTCGCGTGGCTCCTGTTGCTGTTGCCGCCGCCGCGCGATGCGGTGTCGAGGCGGCCACAGGCGAATACCGCTACGATCCGGCGCCGGTCGCGGCGGGCAATCTGATTCGTGCCTACGATCGCGACGTCAAGGTGCTGATGCGCTGCGAGCGGCCGCAGATCGTCGCGTTCGCCGATGTGATGTCGGACGAAGAATGCGACGAGATGATCGAACGGTCGCGCCCCTTGCTCAAGCGGTCCACTACCGTCAATCCTGAGAACGGCTCGAATGACGTGATTCCGAATCGCACCAGCGAAGGCGCCTGGTATCACCGAGGTGCGGACCCATTCCTCGAACGGCTCGAACAGCGCTTTGCCAGCTTGATGAACTGGCCGGTCGAGAATGGTGAAGGGTTGCAGGTGCTGAGGTATGGGGTCGGCGCCGAGTATCGGTCACATTTCGATTATTTTCCGCCTGCGCAGACGGGCAGTGCCGTGCATATGGCGCGCGGCGGGCAGCGGGTTGCGACGCTGGTTTTGTACCTCAACGACGTGGCTGCGGGAGGGGAGACTTTTTTCCCCGATGCTGGCGTGTCGATTGCCCCGAGGCGGGGTGGCGCTGTCTATTTTCGCTACATGAACGGGGCGCGGCAGCTCGATCCTTTGAGCTTGCATGGGGGCGCACCGGTTCTGGCAGGCGAGAAGTGGATCATGACCAAGTGGGTCAGGGAAGGGGTTTTTGCTTAGTGCCCCCGGCGCGTTTCGCTCAAGCCGTCTTGTAGACGTCCGGATTGTGCAGTTCCATATAGCGCTCCGGCGCCGTCAGTTCCTTGAAACCGTGCGGTTTGTAGACGTGGTGAGCGTCTGTCGTCACCAGCACGATTCTGCGCAAGCCGGTCAGCGAGGGGCTGGCGAATACGTGCTTCATCAACGCTGACGCGTATCCTTTGCCACGGTGCGCCGGCAGCACGAAGACATCGCACAGGTAGGCGAATGTCGCCTGGTCGGTTACCAGGCGAGCAAAAGCGATCTGCCTGCCTTCGATATACGCGCCGAAACATAGCGACCCCTCTATCGCCCGGTCGAACGTCTCGCGTGGCATGCCCTTCGCCCATGCCGTCTCCTGCGAGAGGAACGCGTAGATCATCTCGATGTCGAGGTCGGCCTTGTTGCCCGAAATCGTCAGCTCGTTTTCTTGCACCGCGTGTCTCCGCCTGTGCTGGTTAAGCAATCAAAGGATGCGGCGCCGGTTGGGCGCTGCTGCTTCAATTCCCGCTTCAATTCCCGCTTCAAACCCTGCCACCCGGCCCGCGTTGCGCTCAGCTCTTCGCCGGGTCCTCGACGCTGCGCGAACCGCCGCCGATACTCTGTCCGGCATCGCGTGCGAGCGCCAGGTAGCCGGTCACGGACACCAGCGTCAGCACCCCGGCGAACAGAAACGCCAGGCGGAAATCGTCCAGGGTGAATACATGGCCGGTCGTCTCGCCGTTGAAGAGCGCTGCCGCACGCAGCGAGACGGCACCGAAGGCAATGCCCAAACCGATCGTCATCTGGGCCGCGGCGCTCCATAGCGTGCTCGCTGCGCTCATCTGCGGTTGGGCGACGTCGGCGTAGGCGAGGGTGGCGAGCGTCGAGAATTGCATCGAGCGCGCTACGCCGTAAATGAACACGACGAACAACACCAGCATGAGCGGCACGTTCGGTGTCAACATCCCGCAGGCAATGATGAAAACACCGGCCACCGTCACATCGACAATCGACACCATCCGGAAACCGTAGCGTTGCAAGATGCGTGTGGTGAGTGCCTTCATGCCGAGGTTGCCGAGCGCGCTCGCGAGCAACAACAGGCCCGATTTGAACGCCGACAACCCAAAACCGACCTGGAACAGCAGCGGCATCAGATACGGAACCGCGCCGATACCGATGCGGGTGAACGAACCGGTCACCACTGTCACGGAAAAAGTCGGGATTTTCAGCGTGGATACATCGATCAGCGGATACGGATGACGCTTCGCATGCTGGAACGCCACCACGCCCATCAGCAATCCGCCGGCGATGATCGCGCCAGCCACCCAGGGATTCTCGCCGGGTTGGCTAGCCAGTTCCGCACCATAGAGAATCGCCGTCAGCGTCGTGGCGCTCAGCAGGAGGCCAACGACGTCGAGCGGTTTGCGTTCGGTGCCGCGCAGGTTCGGCACCAGCGCGAGCGCAACGGCCATTGCTGCCAGACCGAAGGGCACGTTCAGCAGAAAGATCCAGCGCCACGACGCATACGTGGTGATGAAGCCGCCCACCGGCGGTCCGACCACCGGCGCAGCAATGGCCGGCCATGTGATGGTCGAGATCGCCTGCATCATGCGGCTCTTCTCCGTGTTGCGGACCACGATCAACCGGCCCACCGGCACCATCATCGCGCCGCCCATGCCTTGCAGCAGCCGCGCGGCCGTAAATTCAGTCACGTTCTGCGACAGGCCGCACAACACCGAAGCCACCGTGAACACGCCGATCGCGCTGAAGAACACCGTGCGCGAGCCGCAGCGGTCGGCGACCCAGCCGCTCGCCGGGATGAAAATCGCCAGCGCCAGCATATAGGCCGTCATGCCGAGGCTCAGGCTGTTCGGCCCGACGCCGAACGAGTGCGCCATCTGTGGCAGCGCGGTCGCGATCACCGTGGTGTCGAGGTACTCCATGAAGAACGTGGCCGCGACGATATACGGCAGCCAGCCGATGTGCGAGTTGCGTGCGCCGCCGCCGGTCATTGCGCCTTCCTCATCGCACCGCGCGCGGATTCGATGACGCCGCCACCGTGCCGGCGCGTACCGCGAGATGGTTCTGACTTCATATTCTTGCGACTACCTTTCGGAAACGTGTTTCCGGCATGCGTGTATAGAAGACGATCAATGAAATCGCGGCCCATACGCTGACGTACCTGGAACAATAGGGTCATGGCCGCTAGCCTTGAATCGTAACGCAACAAACCCGCTTGTACCGCCGAGGATCGCAATGGTCAGTGCGTAAGGCAAGCCGACGACACGGCGGTGTTGACGGTATCAACGCCGTGTTCGCGGCTCGTTTCGGTTGCAAAAGGCCTCTGGTCTCCCGCTTTCAGGTCGTGATGGACTTGCGCACCGTCTCGCGCTGTCCATGTGGCTCAGTCCTTCGCCGCGTATTCCCGATCGAGTTTGTCATACAGCGGTTTGTTCACAAGGCGCTGGCGTTCGCTGAACGGCGCGACTAGCGTCGCGTCTTCATCGAGGCGGCCATTGCTCTTCAACGTACCGAGCGCGCGCTGCATGCCGAGCACCGCGCCTTGCAGTGCCGCGTTCGCATACAGGACGATCCCGTAGCCAAGTTTGGCGAGCGCTTCGCGCGATTGCACCGGCGTCTTGCCGCCGATCACGATGTTGATCAGTTGCGGCTTGTCGAACAGCGACGGCAAACGCTCGATGTCGGCAAGCGATTCGGTCGCTTCGATAAACAGAATGTCCGCGCCGGCCTCGATGAAGCGATGGCCGCGTTCGATCGCGTCTTCGATGCCGTGGACCGCGGCCGAATCGGTGCGCGCCATGATCTGCAGATTGCCGTCTTCGCGCGCATCGACTGCCGCGCGGATCTTGCCGACCATCTCGCTTGTGCTGACCACTTCCTTGCCGGCGAAGTGGCCGCATTTCTTAGGCATGATCTGGTCTTCGAACTGGATCACGTCGGCACCGCTGCGCTCGAGCACGCGCACGGTCTGGCGCACGTTCAGCGCGTTGCCGAAGCCGGTGTCGGCGTCGACGATCAGCGGCAGCGCGACCGCGTCGCGAATCCGCGCGCAATGCTCGGCGACTTCGGCAAGGCCGATGAAGCCGAGATCGGGCAGGCCGAGCGACATGTTGGTGACGCCCGCGCCCGTGATGTAGATCGCTTCGAAGCCGGCGTCTTCGATCACGCGCGCACTCATTGCGTTGAAGGCGCCCGGCACGAGCAGGCCCTGGCGTTGGTTGACTTTGGCGCGGAAGTTGGCGCGGCGGGTAGCGGAAGTGGTCATGACTGTATATCTCCAGATAGGGAAGCGAGTAATAGAACGCTGACTCGAATTTGCAGGAAGCATGCCATTCGCGGGCTCTCAGGATTTGTGCCGAGCAATCAGCAGGTTAGGCGAAAAGAGAACGGTGACGCGGTTCATGGCAGAATACTGGAACGTTCCATGAAACGTTTCATGAAACGTTCCAGTCACGAGCGGAGCGTTGCGGTGCCCACTTTCACGTCGTCCCTTGCCAATCCCCATCCCGGCCGCCCAGGCGTTGCCTTGGTCAGTATCAGCCGCTTGCAATCGCTTTGCGAGACAGTCGCGCCGCGTTACACCGGGCGAGCCCGGTTCTTTTCGGTCCGGGAAGGTTACGGTGCCGCCGTCACGGCCCTGCAGGCCTATGTGGACGCGGGTTCGGTCGATGTCGTGCTGGCAGCCGGATCGAACGGCGCCTACCTGCGCGACAACCTGAGCGTGCCGGTGGTGATGGTCAAGGTGAACGGCTTCGACGTGCTGAGCGCAATCACCCGCGCCACGACGACCTGGCCTGGCGCGCAGATCGGTCTTGTCCTGCACGAAACCATCTCGCACGAACTCGCGGACCTGAGCGCGTGGCTGAACGTCGGCCTGAAACAGCGCGCCTACCGCTCGGTCGACGAAGTGCGGCTCGCGGTCACCGGCCTCGCAGCAGAGGGCTGCAGCGTCATCATCGGTCCCGGCATGGCCTGCGATTTTGCCCAGCAAGCCGGTCTGGAGAGCGTCTTCCTGTACTCGCTGGGCGCGGTCGAAGAAGCGTTCGAACGCTCGGTCGAACTGGCGCGCGTGAGCCGCCAGAAGGAATCGAAGCGGGTACGCCTGAACACGATCGTCGCCCATCTGCGCGACGGCGTGGCCGCCTTCGACGACGCCGGTCGGCTCGAAGCAGTCAATCCGGCGATGCTCGATCTGCTCGGACTCGACCGCGAACAGGACGTCCCGGCGCAATTGACGCGCGCCATTGGCCCGTTGCTGCGCGAGACGCTCGGGCACGACATGCCGGTCGAGGAGCGTATCGAGCAGATCGGCGGCCGCGCGCTGATCGTCAACTGTGTGCCGATCGTCGAGCAGGGCTTGCGTTCCGGCTCGGTGGTCACGGTGCAGGACGCGCTGGTCGCGCAGCGGATCGACCGCTCGCTGCGTACCAGCCAGCGGCCGAAGCATCTGGTCGCGCGGCACCATCTGGACGACCTGGTCGGCAGCTCGGCGGCACTCGAGCGGGTGCGGAGGCTTGTGCGCGCGGGCGCGGCTCACGATGCCACCGTGCTGTTGAGCGGGGAAAGCGGCACCGGCAAGGAACTGGTCGCGCAGGGCATCCACAATGCCAGCCGGCGGCGCGGCAATCCGTTTGTCGCCTTCAATTGCGCGGCGCTCCCTGAAGGGCTGATCGAAAGCGAACTGTTCGGTCATGAGGAAGGCGCGTTCACCGGCGCGCGCCGGGGCGGCAAGCCGGGCCTCTTCGAAATCGCCCATACCGGCACGATTTTTCTCGACGAAATCGGCGAGATGCCGGCAGCGCTGCAAAGCCGGCTGCTGCGGGTGTTGCAGGAGCGTGAGGTCATGAAGCTCGGCTCCGGGCGCGCGACCCCCGTCGACGTGCGGGTGATTGCCGCCACGCATCGCGATCTGCACGCGCTGGTCGAGCAGAGCGTGTTTCGCGCAGATCTGTATTTTCGGCTGAATCTGCTCCAGATAGAATTGCCGGCGCTGCGCGAAAGACGCGGCGACATCGCGCAACTGGCGCGGCATTTGTTGAACCGCAGCGCGCTCCAATACGGGCTGTCGGGTGCCGCGCTCGAGCGGGTGCTGGCGTTCCTCACGCCTTTGTTCGAGCACTATGCGTGGCCAGGCAATGTGCGGGAGCTGGAAAATCTGCTGGCGCGCGCCGCGATTTATCTGAGCGATTCGGCCGCCGAGGGCTGGCAGGACCTGCAGACGGTGTTTCCGGAATTCGGGCGGATGCGGCAGACGGCCGCGGACGTGCATGACGCCATGGCTCACGCCCACGCCGCCGGCGACGCCTCAGGCCGTCGCTCACCCACCCGCGAGGATGTCATACGCGCTCTCGAACAGGCCGGCGGCAATCGCGCTGCGGCAAGCCGGGCGTTGGGAATCGGCCGCACAACCCTTTGGCGGCTCATGAGGGACTGACCCGAGGATTGGTGCGGTGCAATAGCCACCGGTAGCCGTTATAATAGCGACAAACTATTGTCATAATTAAAACACACCACTTTACCTATTAAGTAACGTCTGACATACTGACTCCACTTTCCAACCACTCCGAAAGAGGACTCAGTAAATGCCGATCATCAACAGTCAAGTCAAACCGTTCAAGGCACAGGCTTATCACAATGGCGATTTCCAGACCGTCACTGAAGAGAGCCTGAAGGGCAAGTGGTCGGTTTTCGTTTTCTACCCGGCTGACTTCACGTTTGTCTGCCCGACCGAACTGGGTGACCTGGCCGATCGTTACGCCGAATTCAAGAAGCTCGGCGTCGAAATCTACAGCGTGTCGACCGATACGCACTTCACGCACAAGGCATGGCACGACACGTCGGACACGATCCAGAAGATCAAGTACCCGATGCTCGCTGACCCGACGCTGGCAATCTCGCGCAACTTCGACGTGCTGATCGAAGAAGAAGGTCTGGCACTGCGCGGCACGTTCGTGATCAACCCGGAAGGCGAGATCAAGCTGGCCGAAATTCACGACAACGGCATTGGCCGTGACGCTGGCGAACTGTTGCGCAAGGTTCAAGCTGCGCAATACATCGCGGCTCACCCGGGTGAAGTTTGCCCCGCCAAGTGGACGCCGGGCGCTGAAACGCTGACCCCGTCGCTCGACCTGATCGGCAAGATCTAAGGTCTAAAAGCCTCTCGCAATAAGCGCCTCACGGCGCACCGCCGTGCGAACCGCTTCTTACAGCGGTTCGCGCGTCCCTGGGCTGCGCGCCTTCTATCCGGATGCGTGCGGCGCCCGGGGTCCAACACCCCACGTCACGGAATCGAATAGCCATGCTGGACGCCAATCTCAAGACTCAGTTGAAATCCTACCTCGAAAAGGTTAGCAGGCCTATCGAGATCGTCGCCTCGCTCGACGACAGCGCGAAATCGCAAGAGCTGCTGGCATTGCTGAACGATATCGGGACATTGTCGGAACGCGTCGCCGTGATCGAACGTCGCGGCGACAGCGAGCGCAAGCCGTCGTTTTCGATCGGCGAGCCGGGTAAGGAAACGGGCATCCGTTTCGCCGGCATTCCGATGGGGCATGAATTCACGTCGCTCGTCCTCGCGCTTTTGCAGGTCGGCGGCCATCCGGTCAAGCTCGACGATGCGGTGATCGAACAGATCCGCAGCCTGGACGGCGACTATCAATTCGAAACGTATTTTTCGCTGTCGTGTCAGAACTGCCCGGAAGTCGTGCAGGCACTGAACGTGATGGCGCTGATCAACCCGCGCATCCGCCACGTGGCGATCGACGGCGCGCTGTTCCAGAACGAAGTCGAAGCGCGCCAGATCATGGCGGTACCGACCATGTTCATGAACGGCGAAGTGTTCGGCCAGGGCCGCAGCGGTGTTAAGGAAATCCTCGCGAAGCTCGACACCAATGCCGGTGCGCGAGCGGCCAGGGAACTGGAAAAGAAGCCGGTGTTCGATACGCTGATCGTCGGCGGCGGTCCTGCGGGCGCGGCGGCTGCGATTTACTCGGCGCGTAAGGGTATCGCGACGGGTGTCGTGGCGGAGCGCTTCGGCGGCCAGGTGCTCGATACGCTGGCGATCGAGAACTTCGTCTCCGTGACGGAAACGGAGGGGCCGAAGTTCGCCACGGCGCTTGAACAGCACGTGAAGTGCTACGAAGTCGACATCATGGACGTGCAGCGCGCTGAAGCGCTGATCCCGGGCCGCATCAACGAGGTGCGTCTGGCGAACGGCGCGGTGCTGAAGGCGAAGACCATCATTCTGGCGACCGGTGCCCGCTGGCGCGAAATCAATGTGCCGGGCGAGCGCGAGTACCGTAACCACGGCGTGGCGTACTGCCCGCATTGCGATGGTCCGCTGTTCAAGGGCAAGCGCGTTGCGGTGATCGGCGGCGGCAACTCGGGCGTCGAAGCGGCGATCGATCTCGCGGGTATCGTGCGTGAAGTCACGCTGTTCGAATTCGGCGCACAACTGCGTGCCGACGAAGTGCTGCAACGCAAGCTGCGCAGCCTCGCCAATGTGACGATCGTCACGCAGGCGCAGACCACGGAAATCACCGGCGACGGCAAGAAGGTCAATGGTCTGGTCTACAAGGACTTGCGTTCGGGCGAAACGAAGAACATCGAACTCGAAGGCGTGTTCGTGCAGATCGGTCTCGTGCCGAACACCGAATGGCTGAAGGGCACGGTCGAATTGTCGAAGCACGGCGAGATCGTCGTCGATGCACGCGGCGCGACTTCGGTGCCGGGTGTGTTCGCCGCCGGCGACGTGACCACGGTTCCGTTCAAGCAGATCGTGATTGCAGTGGGCGAGGGCGCGAAGGCATCGCTCTCCGCCTTCGATCATCTGATTCGCAGCAGTGATGCAGAGGAAGTGGTGAGCGAAGCGGAAGCCGAAGCGACAGTTTGATGTGCTGCTTATGTGAGTAATGGGCGGCGGCCTTCGGGCCGCCGTTTTTGTTTATGGCGGGACCGGACCCGCGTCAATGCGGGCTTGATCATTCGGTGATTTCCGCTGAACGCGGAGCCCATGCCCCGAAGTGCACTGCAGCAAATTGGCAAACACCCGTTTCATTCACCCGCTCGACGCCCACCCCCGCTGCCGCACCCACGGCCCCTTTGTTTGGAGCCTCCCACCTGGGCCAATTCCTTGGCTATCCCGCCCGTCTGGCCATATAAATCTGGGAGCCGGGCAAGGTCCCGCCGGCATGCGTACTGGCCAGCAAGCGCCAGGCTTGCCGATACCAGGCGACATAAAACAAGGAGGGAGACAATGGCAACATCGCAAGCGGCCCCCGCTCGGTGGGTCGACGGCAAGCGCTATCTGTGGCTGCTCGGTGCGCTGACTATCACCTTGCCGCTGCACGCCGCCAATCTGGCGTTGCAGACCGGCTGGCATATTTTCTGGTGGTTCGGGCCGATTTTCGTGTTCGGCATTATTCCAGTGCTCGATTATCTGATCGGTGACGATCCGAGCAATCCACCCGAGGAAGTCGTCCCCAAGCTCGAACGGGAGCGCTATTACCGCCGGGTGGTCTATCTCGCCACCTTCATCGAGTACGTGTCGTTCTTCGGCGCGGTGTGGATCGTCTGCACGCACACCCTGACGTGGTACGACTATCTCGGCTTTGCGCTATCGCTGGGCGCGGCGACCGGCGTGTCGATCAACACCGCGCACGAGCTCGGCCACAAGACCGATGGCTTCGAGCGATGGCTCGCCAAGATTACGCTGGCGCCGGTCGCCTACGGTCATTTCTTCGTCGAACACAATCGTGGACACCATGTGCGCGTGGCTACGCCGCCCGATCCGGCGAGCGCGCGCTACGGCGAGTCGTTCTGGCGTTTTCTGCCACGCACGGTGTTCGGCAGCATCGCGTCGGCGTGGCGCCTCGAGAAACATCGGCTCGAACGCCTCGGCAAGTCGCCCTGGACATGGCGCAATGAAGTCCTGCACGCGTGGGCCATGACGGCGGTGCTGTGGGGCGCGATGATCGTGCTGTTCGGCAAAACGGCGATTCCGTTTCTGCTGATTCAGGCGGCGTACGGCGCTTCGCTGCTCGAAGTGGTCAATTATCTGGAGCACTACGGGCTCGGCCGTCAGCAACTCGCGAGCGGCCGTTATGAGCGTTGCCAGCCGCAGCACTCGTGGAATAGCAATCGCATCGTGACGAATCTGTTTCTGTACCAGTTGCAGCGTCACGCCGATCATCATGCGAATCCGACGCGTTCTTATCAGGCGCTGCGTCATTTCGACGGCGCGCCGCAATTGCCGTCCGGTTACGCGACGATGATCATGCTCGCGTATGTGCCGCCACTGTGGTTTCGCGTGATGAACCCGCGTGTGGTCGCGCATTATCAAGGCAATATGGCGCAGTCGAATATCCGGCCGGCGATTCGTGAGCGCGTGTTGGCGCAGTTTGCCGGCTAGCGTGCATTGCTTCATGCAAAGAAAAATCCGCCTGGACAACCGGGCGGATTTTTTGTGGAACTTATCGAATACCCACGGTGCAGCGCTTAACGCCGGTCGAGCGAATACTTGCCGGGCCCGGTCACGCACAACAGGAACAAGCCACCCATGATGCTGAGGTTCTTGTAGAAGTTGATCATGTTTTCGTACTGCATCGCACCCGTCATGTTCCAGTAGTGGTGGCCGATGATCGCAGTGGCCAGCGTATAGATTCCAAGCAGCAGCGCAAGCGGCCGCGTATAGAAGCCCACCACCAGCGCAATGCCCACCACGAACTCCATCACCACGGCGATGATCGCCGACAACTCCGGAATTGGCGCGCCGCTCGACGTCATATAAGCGACGGTGCCGGAAAAACCGGTCAGCTTCGACCAGCCGAACATCACGAACAGCACCATCAACAGGATGCGGGCGACGAGAATGCCTGCGTCTTTCTGGTTTTCAAATAGCGTATAGCGCATGATTTTTCTCAAAAGGTAAGGAAGGGTGCGGCTCGCTGCAAACCATGCCGCGAGCCACGCTTAAAGCCGGCCAGATCTATCGGCAGGATGGAGCCGCTTAAGCCCACAACTCCGACACTTCGATGTTACGCAGATCGAACACCAACACCTCCGCGTCGTGACCTTGCGTGAAGGTCAGGGCTTCTTCGCCGCGGACCCGGGCGCCGTCGCCTTCGCCAAGCTCGACGCCGTTCACCGTGACGCTGCCGCGCGCCACCTGAATATAAGCATAGCGATCGCTGGCCAGTTCGAGACGTGCAGTTTCGTCGCCATCGAAGAGACCGGCATAAACCCGCGCATCCTGTTGCAGCTCCAACGAGCCGTCCGCACCGTCCGGTGACAACACGAGGCGCAACACGCCGCGCTTCTCGTCCACACCAAAGTGACGTTGCTGATAGCGCGGCGCGGTGCCGTTCCGCGCCGGTGCAATCCAGATTTGCATGAAGTGCACGGGCTCGCTCTTCGAATGGTTGTATTCGCTATGCGCGACGCCGGTGCCAGCGCTCATCAGCTGAATGTCGCCAGGCACGATCACCGAGCCGGTCCCCATCGTGTCCTTATGCTCCAGGGCGCCTTCCAGCACGTACGAAAAGATCTCCATGTCGCGGTGCGGGTGCTTGCCGAAACCTTGGGCTGGTGCGACACGGTCGTCGTTGATCACGAGCAGGTCGGAAAAACCGTTCTGCTTCTGATCGTGATAGCTCGCGAAAGAAAACGTATGACGCGAACTGAGCCAGCCGTGCTCCGCACGGCCGCGTTGATTGGCGTGTCTGATATCGAGCATCGTATTTCTCCTTGGTTCTGTTTTGCGATCCGGCCAGAAGTTTGTCCGCGATCCATGAACGACAGTGTAGGTCAATCAGGGTGGCTATAATCGGATTAGAACAAGAAACACTGTCTCGTTTGGGTGGACAATATAATGCAACTCGATGACATGCGGATCTTCGTCGCCACGGTCGACGCCCATAACTTCACCGCGGCGGCAAAGCGGCTAGCGCTGTCGAAGCAGTTCGTCAGCCGGCGCGTAATGGCGCTGGAAGAGGCGCTCGGCGTGCAACTGCTGATCCGCAATACCCGCAAGCTGGCGGTGACCGAACTGGGCCAGGAGTTCTATGAGCGTGCGCGGCGCATTCTCGGCGAGGTGGAAGACGCCGAACAGGCCATGTCGCTGCGCCGCGCCGGGCCGCGTGGGTTGTTGCGGGTCAGCGCGCCGATGTCGTTCGGGATGATGCATCTGTCGCCATTGGTGGCGAGCTTCCTGCGCGAGCATGGCGATGTGCGCTTCGATATGGAGCTGAGCGATCGCACCGTCGACGTGGTGGGCGAGGGCTTCGATATGGCGATCCGGATCGGCACGTTGCCGGATTCCACGCTGATCGCGCAGAAGCTTGTCGATGTCAGGATGGTGGTGTGTTGTAGTCCGGGGTATGTGCGGCGGCGTGGGGCGCCGCTTCATCCCGCCGATCTGGCGCGGCATTCTTGCCTGTTGTATGGGCATGGCGGGGTGGTGAGTTGGGATTTTGTGGTTGATGGAGTTTCGAAGGGGGTTGAAGTGCATGGGCCGCTGCGGGCTAATAATGGGGAGCTGATTCGCGATGCGGCGGTCGCTGGGCTGGGGATTGTTCGGCTTCCTGAGTTTATTGTTGATGATGCGATTGGCAGCGGCCTGCTCGTGATGGTGTTGGAAGAGTTTCTGCCTACGGCGGCTACTGTCTATGCTGTCTATCCGCAGCATCGGCAGAGCTCGGTCACGATTCGGGCTTTTGTGGCGTTTTTAAGGGAGAGGTTGAGGGTTTGATCGCAGCACTAGGGCCGGTAACGCTGCAGCAATAAGAAAGGCGCGAAACTTCTCGCACCTTTCTTTATAGCGGCGGCGCTGGAAACTTTAGCCGTGCCGCGAGCGGGTCAGCTATCGCCTTTTCCCGCGGGGCTTAAACTCCAACTCTGGCGGCGCGATGTCGGGATGTTCTTCGTAGAGTGGTTCTAGGCCCAAAACGTATAGATGGTCAAGCAACCAGCCCATCGCCAGGCGGAACTCTTTGAACTCATCGTCTGGGCAACGATCGCGCACAAGAACAATGGCGTCGTTTATTGCACCGCTCATCTTTAGCAGTCGATTGCTTACCTCTACGGCTATCTCTCGATTCTTAATCATGGCGTTCCTCTAACATCCGTTGTCGGCAATACATTTGTTCTTACAACGGAAAAACGGAATTCCAGTGCCACCAAGCGTTGGAAGTGTTGTATCGCTGCAGTGCTCGATACACTTCTGGTACACCTTGGCGCACCTTCTTGACATGGCACATTTGACGAAGCCGGAATCGGAGTCGCCGTTGGCTTGGAACAGTTGAGCATACAGCACCGCGCGTTTCGATTGTCCGTTCTGGTCAGGCATCAGGATAGGGAACGGAACCTGTTCCTGCGCCGCTATTTGCAGTTCGGGTACGTCACCCGTGACCGGCTGTCCCGACTGAGTGACGGTTAAGCCACGGTAAAACAGTTTCCACGCCAACTTGGCTTTTGTGAAAACATAGCACTCAGAGCATACCGGCGTGATCGCTGTCGAACCGCCTGCCTTCAATGCTTTAAGCGAGCCAGAGAGATTAGCCGGTGGCCCGATCGGGTCGGCGCCCGACTCATAGCTGCTAATCCACCGATCGATTTCATCACTGGTTATCGCTTCAGCACTACTCCCATTTCTAGCCACCGTGCCAGTGCGACTCGCAACGCGACCATCCGGCGTGTAAGCGTAGTTCACGGTGAGGAAACGGTGCAAGCCACCGGTCGATGGTCGAGCCTGTTCGTCGTACGTAAACTTGCTAACACGACCACGCTTGTCATAAGTGAGTCGAGCTTCCCGATAGTTGCCGGTCAGCGACGTAGGGCGGTTAGCCGCGTCACGACTCTGCGTCCCGAACAGCCAACCCGAAACAACGTCCTGAGCGGTGTTTATGTTGCCGGTAGAGTCAGAAAAATAATGCCAGTCTTCGGTCTTGACACCATTCACATAGACAGTTGCTTGCGCCAGGCGGTTATTGGCATCGTAGCGCGCGCCAACAGTCAACTTGTTGCCTGTGCCAGTAGCGTCGAAGCCGCTTGCGCCAGTTGTGTCGGACGTGTCGAACTCGCTATATCCAGTGACGTTGCCACCTGCGTCATACGCGAACGCACGCATCTTGCCTGGGGTTGCAACAAGTGACGGATGCAGGCTCGTCGCATCGGCATATCGCACTGACGTTATCACCATGCCACTAGCGCTACTCACAGCCGCACGCGCCGGCCGACCCACCGAGTCATATGAATAGACAGCGACGCCGTCGGGTGCTGTTTTCTGTAACAGGTTGCCGTTCGCGTCCAGGTTTCGGCTCTCGTTGCCATCGGTAGTACTGCCGCCAGTCAAGCGCAACATTCCAGCGACAGACGCGTAGTTCATGGTGCCTGATTCGTTACTCCAGGACATCGTGGTCGAGCTGTTGTCATAGGAAAACTGAACATTCTGCGTCGTATCCGGGTGACTTGCGGCGGTCGCACGACCCCGTACGTCATATGTCCACGTTGCGATCCGTGAGCCGCTTTCGTCAATTACGCCGGTGAGTGAATTCTTGAAGCGCGAGTCGTCATAGACATACCGTCGCACATAGCCATCGGGCCATGTGACCGACACGAGGTTGCTGCTCCCGTCATAACCGTATTGCGTAAGACCGCCGCTTGGGTCTGTCATGCGGTAAATACGGCCTGACGTGTCGTACTCAAGCTTGATCGACAGTAACTCATACTTCGGAACCGCACCTGCCGCGCGCTGGTTGATGGCCGTGAGCCTCCCCGCGCCGTCATAGGTGAGCGTTCGGGTGAAACCGGTATGCGTTGTTTCGGACAGCAGGACGCCCTGTGCTGAATACGACTCGGCGGTATCGGTCGTTAGGTCGGTAAGCGTCCATCCGGAGCCGTTTTGACTGATTGCAAGCCCACTAAAGCTGGACGTCCTCCACTGTCCACCGGTCAATAGGAACGTGAGCGGTTGGCTGTTTGCGCGATAGGCGATGACCTTGGGTGAACTACCGCTCGCCCCGGCGACGTTTAATCGCCGCTGCCAGTTATTTACCCATCCTGACCCCATGGAAGTCGCCGAGTTAAGAAACGGTGAAGACAGGTAGCTTCGTGTGAACGTTAGCGGTATCCCGTCGCCGCTACGGAAGTCGTTTTCGGAGAGCGTCACCTGGCCATTGGCCGGATAGATAGGATCGGCAACTGGGCAGGAGTCTTCAGGCAGGACAGGATCAGGCCCCTTGCAGTACCGGGCGATCATTTCCTGCGCATTTGCAGTGCAGAAATACGTCCCCATGCCGGTTGATGTCTGGCTCGCAGCAATCAACGGGCAGTCTTTATCGCCAGGAATGGCCCCTGCTCTCGCATACAGCGGAAAACAGATGTCGTCGCCGCTGTCGGCTCTCGCGCCGAACGCCACCAGTAGCAGCATGAATGCGGCCAGTAGACGGGCGAGGTTGCCTGCTAGCCCGCAAGACGGCTTGTCTATTCTCATACATCTCCCTTTTGTAATGCGTCGTTAGAAATGCGTAATAAGGCGACACTGCATCGGGGAGCTGGGAGTCAAAATAGGGCAATTCTGAAAAGCGCCGTCGCGCGACACATCTTTACAGACAGGCTGAAACTGACAGCTTCAAAGCAGGGCCGGCGCTAATCTGTGCGCCAACAACGCTCGTATCGCAGGCATTCAGTGGACGTCACCATCAGCGATTCACAGATCGAAGCGGGGCGACGGACGAACTCGATGCACTGCGCGGCATCATTGAACTGTGCGAACTTGAGATAGACGCAGGCGATGGTGAAGCGGCCAGAAACCCTACAAAAAAGCCCGCTGTGGGGCGGGCGCAGGAATGAGCCATTTGCGGGGTCAGTTCACACTGCTGGCGGCTTTTCCTTCAGGCAAAGAAACCGGTCCACCTTCGTCATTTCAGCCTTTCCAGTTTGTACATACGGAACGTTTGACCACTGCCGCTGTGATGCACCGCAAACCATAGGCTCACGTCATACTCGCGTGCCGGTTCACGGTGAATCACGGTGGTGATGGCACGCAAGCATGAGCGGCGCACAAATTCATTCGAGTCGGGCTTCAGCATGAACTCACCGCGCTCAAGCTGCGTAACCTGCTACGTGAGGGAACCGGCGACAAGCTCACCCGCACCCGTGCTGCCCCCGAACCGAGAGGACGGCCCCGGCGAATCTTATATTGCTCGTAGCTCATTCACTTGCTCCGGTTTGCTCACTGAAGTTCGACATGAATTGGCGCTCGGGTTCCTCGACGCGAGCAATAAGCAGTCGCGCTAGTCAAATGGTAGGGAATAGCGCTAGAAATGAGCTTGCAAAGAAATTCCGTCCGGCATAATTTTGGAAATATTCAGTAGAAGTTCACCTAACAAAAAGGCCGACCCTGAATCGATGAGCGCAACAAAAGCTCGTGATACACCGGCCACTGCCGCCACTGCCGCCACTGCCGCCACTGCCGCCACTGCCGCGAAAACCGACCAGCTTCACGCGCTCGATCGCATCGATCGGGCGATCCTGCGTCAGTTGCAGACCGACGCGTCGATTTCGAACGTCGCGCTCGCGGCCAAAGTCAAATTGAGCGCGCCGGCGTGTCTGCGGCGCGTCGAGCGGCTAAAGGAATCGGGACTGATTCGCGGTGTCGTCGCGTTGATCGACCCGAAGGCGGCCGGGGCGGGAATGCTGGTCATCATTGGCGTGGTGCTGGATCGGTCCACGCCGGAGTCGTTTGCCGAGTTCGAGAAAGCCGCGCAGAAGGTAGCGGGGTGCATGGAATGTCATGTGGTGATCGGCGAGTTCGACTATTTCATGACGATCCGTACGCGCGATAGCGACAGCTTCAATCGTCTGCACGCGGAACAGTTGCTCTACCTGCCGGGCGTGCGGCAAATCCGCTCGTTCATGGTGCTCAAGGAAATCCTGTCGACCACGAAATTTCCGCTGTAACCGCCGCCATGACCTAAAAAGACGCGCATGCTGTCATAAATCCCCTTGCTGGCCGACTAAGTGTCAGGACCACTCGCGGGCGGCGCCATCAGCGCCTGAACGGGTGAACGGTACGGACTTTCCGGGACGATCATCATGGCTTGCAGCAGACGGAGTTTCTTCAGGTTAATCGGCGCGGCGTCGCTCGCCGGCAGCACTGCGGCATGGCGCACTGCACGCGCGGCGGGTATGAGTGCCGCGGGCGCCGCGGCGGCCTACGAGGTCGTGCACAGCGACGCCGAATGGCACAAGCTCCTGACGGACGCGCAGTACCGCGTGCTGCGCGAAGCGGGCACGGAGCGGCCATTCAGCAGCCCGCTAAACGACGAGCACCGCGCCGGCACATTCGCGTGCGCCGGTTGCGCACTGCCGCTGTTTTCGTCAACGACGAAATTCGATAGCGGCACCGGCTGGCCGAGTTTCTGGCAGCCGCTGGATCACGCGGTCATCACGCATACCGACAAGTCGTTCGGCATGACGCGCGACGAAGTGCTGTGCCGGCGCTGCGGCAGCCATCTGGGTCACGTATTCGACGACGGCCCCAAACCGACCGGCCTGCGCTATTGCATGAACGGCCTCGCTTTAACATTCACGCCCGCCTCGCGCGGCACGAGCTGATCGAATCAGGACGAACATCATGAAAATCGAGAAACGCATCATCGGCAAACCGTCCCGCTCACGCGGAGCGGCCATCGCACTGTCGGTCGGGCTCGGCGCGCTGGCGCTGCTGCTGGCGCAGCGCGTGGCATTCTCGTCGGAAGCCGGGGTTGTGATTGCGCCCCCCGCACTCGACGAGCCGATCTCCGCCACGACCTCGCACGAAGAAACCGCCGTGTTCGCGGGCGGCTGCTTCTGGGGCGTGCAGGGCGTGTTCCAGCACGTGCGGGGCGTCACAAAGGCGGTGTCGGGTTATTCAGGCGGTCAGCGCGACACCGCGCAGTACGAAACCGTTAGTGGCGGCGACACCGGCCATGCGGAATCCGTGCAGGTCACGTTCGACCCCACCAAGGTCACCTACGGGCAGTTGTTGCAGGTCTACTTCTCGGTGATTCAGGATCCGACCGAGTTGAACCGCCAGGGGCCGGACAGCGGCACGCAATACCGTTCGGCAGTGTTCCCGCTGAACGACACGCAGCGGCATATCGCGCAAAGTTACATCGCGCAACTCGATAAGGCACACGCCTTCCCGGCGGCGATCGTCACGAAAACCGAGCCGTTCAAGGGTTTCTATCCTGCCGAGTCCTACCATCAGAACTACCTGACGTTGCATCCGAACTCCGCGTATATCGCAATCAACGACATGCCGAAGGTCGCCAACCTGAAGCGCCTGTTTCCGAATCTCTATCGCGA
Source organism: Paraburkholderia phytofirmans OLGA172 (assembly GCF_001634365.1). Lineage (NCBI taxonomy): Bacteria > Pseudomonadati > Pseudomonadota > Betaproteobacteria > Burkholderiales > Burkholderiaceae > Paraburkholderia > Paraburkholderia phytofirmans. Next base: position 1,615,202 of record NZ_CP014579.1, on the reverse strand, counting down.
CAAGCCTGTGCTGGTCGAAGCGGGGCAATAAAGCGGCAATCTCCCTGTTCCGGCGTCGCATCGCGCGGCGCCGGACGTTTTTTTGTGGCTGTATTCTGCCTGTCACCACCGCCACGGCGCGCTTGCCTGCGTCCGTCGGTCTGTCCTTGCGTTGTTCCGATCCGAGCCGGCTCTCCGGCGACCTGGCCCGCATTTTGCAAAGGAGCGTGCGTCGGCAAATCTTTCGCACGTCTCTGTTCGTACCAATGCCCAATTTATGGGGCGGCATCGGGTTCGGATAATGCATTTTGTCGGGCAATGCGTGTCGTCTGCTGAAAGAATTACATGCCGCGCGTAGCATTGCGCCGGTCGCCCGGAGGTTTGCAAACCATTGCGGACCTCGGGTGAGAACCCAACCCCCTTCGCGATACGCGAGAACGGAGGCATCTGGTGTTGATCAGCCGTAGAAAGCGGATCGGCAAGATTCGCCATAAACAAACAAGCATCGCGGCAACATCTCTGGTCGCCGTGACCCTCGGCGGTATCGGCGTCTTGCCGGCTTCGGCCCTGGCCCAAACCCCTTCGCCGCTGGGCGAATGGCAGTACTCCGTGGGCATTCCGCTGCAGAAGATGTGGCAGCCGGAGATTCCGGAATGGCAGGTGCGCATCGGCGCGGCGGCGTCGTTCCAGCCGCGTTATGAGGGCTCCGACCGGTATCACGTGATGGCCGGTCCGAGCATCGACGTGCGCTATAAGGACCTGTTCTACTTTTCCAGCGGCGAAGGCCTTGGGGTCAACTTCGCGCAAGGGCAGAACTGGCGCGCGAGTCTCGGGGCCGTCTACGATCTCGGGCGTCGCGGCCATGACGATCCGGAGGAGCTGAACGGTCTCGGCAACATCAATCAGGCGCCAGGCGTCAAACTCTCTGGGGAATATGTCGTGTCGAAAGATTTCCCGCTCGTGCTGCGCGCCGACGTCCGGCGCTATTTCGGCGGCTCGAACGGCTGGATCGGCGATCTCGGCGCTTATCTGCCGATGCCGGGCAGCACGAAAAAATTCTTCTGGTTCGCGGGGCCGAACGTGACACTCGCGGACTCTAAGTACATGAACAGCTGGTACGGTGTGAATCAGAATCAGGCGGCGCACTCGCAATACTCGGAGTATCACGCGAGCGCCGGATTCAAGTCGGTGGGCTTCGGCATTAGTGCGGTGTGGCTGTTCGATAAGCACTGGTTTGCCACCGCCGACGGCGCATTTGAAGAACTGGTCGGCAGCGCGGGCAATAGTCCGATTACGCACAGCAGGGCCACCGGTGTGGCCGATATCTCAATCAACTATCGCTTCTGATGCGGCGTTTCTGTGTTTGAGTCTGGGGAGAACGTGCTGCGGTGACGTTGGGACGCAGGTGCGCCCGCGCATCGGCCTGCGTCTCACGATCCCAGCGCTTCAGCCACGGCATGATGAATTCCGCAAAACCGTCCGCAGGCGGTGACAGCGCACGTTCGGTCGAGCGATACACGCAAACCTCGCGGATCGTCTCGGGATCGACGATGCGTTTCATCACCAGCCCGAAGGTTCGCGCGAGCGGCGAAGCCGCTCCGCCGCCGCGCCGATACTGTGCAAATCGACGATGGCGAGAAACGCTTCGAACTGACGGATGGTGACGCGCGTGAGTGGCATCAGGCGATTCTAAAGAAAAACTTACTAATCGTGAAAAAACGATTGATTGCAGGCAGCTAGCCATTGGTCGACACTTGTCCTGGTCGACGCGAAGCGGGTAACGCGCTTAGACTTCCGTCTCGCCCACGCGGCTACGATCAGGCTGCAACGGCCCACATCCAGGGTATACGCAGGCCGCAGTCCAGCCACACGCGGGGCCCCACTCAAGGAATTGCCATGTTCGACCACATTCCCGCCTATCCGGGCGACCCGATCCTGAGCCTGAACGAGGATTTTCAACTCGATCCGCGGCCCAACAAGGTCAACCTGAGCATCGGCATCTATTTCGACGACGCCGGCAAGCTGCCGGTGATGGACGCCGTGCGGCGTGCCGAAACCGCGCTGCTCGGCGCGATCGGCCCGCGCTCCTACCTGCCGATGGCCGGTCTGCCGCTCTACCGCGACGCAGCACAGGCGCTGGTGTTCGGTGCCGACAGCGAAACGCGTGCAGCGGGCCGCATCGCGACCTTGCAGACCATCGGCGGCTCAGGCGCACTGAAAGTCGGCGCGGATTTTCTGAAGCGCTATTTCCCAGCCTCGCAGATATGGATCAGCGATCCGAGTTGGGAAAACCATCGCGTGGTGTTCGAAGGCGCGGGCCTCACGGTCAACACCTATCCCTATTACGACGAAAAGACCGGTGGCCTGCGTTTCGCCGACATGATCGATACGATCGGCCGTTTGCCGGAACGGAGCATCGTGCTGCTGCACGCGTGCTGCCACAATCCGACCGGCGTCGACCTGAGCCCGGCGCAATGGGCGGAACTGGTGCCGGTATTGCAGCGCCGCAAACTGATTGCGTTTGTCGACATGGCGTATCAAGGTTTCGGCGCGGGCCTCGAGGAGGACGCCGCCTGCGTGCGCCTGCTCGCCGATGCGGGTGTGCCGCTGATCGCCGCCAATTCGTTCTCGAAGAACTTCTCGCTGTACGGCGAGCGCTGCGGCGCGTTGAGCGTGGTGTGCAAGAGCAAGGAAGAGGCGGCGCGCGTGCTCGGTCAATTGATGTCGACGGTGCGCGCCAATTACAGCAATCCGCCGACGCATGGCGCACGTCTCGTCGCCAATGTGCTGTCGGACGCTTCCTTACGTGCTTCGTGGGAAGCCGAGCTTGCCACCATGCGCGAACGGATTCTCGCCATGCGCGGCACGATTCACGAAGGCCTTGCCGGCCGCGTCGATGAAGTGATGCGCGCGCGTTACGTCGCGCAGCGCGGCATGTTCACGTACACGGGCTTGAGCGAAGCTCAGGTCGAGCGTTTGCGCAGCGAATACGCGGTGTATGTGCTGCGTTCGGGACGCATGTGTGTCGCAGGCTTGAATGCGCGCAATGCCGGCTATGTGGCGTCGTCGATCGCGGCGGTGGTGGCGGGCGCATAACGGCTTCGCATAGCGGCTGTTACTCGCAACGGCCGAACGTAGCCAACGACAGCGAACGTTCGCGAGCGATAACAACGGAGACCTTGATGACGACTCTTGAAATGCAGCCGGCGAGCCCGCCGAAGGCCGCCGCGATGCATCCGGACGAATGGCGGGCGCGCGTGCAACTGGCAGCGTGCTATCGCATCTTCGATATGCTCGGCTGGACCGAGATGATCTACAACCACATCACGTTGCGCGTGCCGGCGAGCGTGAGCGGCGGCGAGCGCCACTTCCTGATCAATCCATTTGGCCTGCACTACAGCGAAGTGACGGCGAGCAATCTCGTGAAGATCGACACACAAGGACGCGTGCTCGACAACTCGCCGTATCCGGTGAATCCCGCGGGTTTCGTCGTGCATGCGGCAATTCACGAAGGCTTGCCCGATGCGCACTGCGTGATGCACACACACACCACGGCCGGCGTCGCGGTGGCATGCCTCGAAAACGGCTTGGAGCAAACCAACTTCTATAGCGCACAGTTGCATGACCGCATCGCGTATCACGACTTCGAGGGCATCACGGTGCATGCGGAAGAAGGACCGCGTCTGCTCGAACATATCGGCGACAAACAGGCGGTGATCTTGCGCAACCATGGCCTGCTCGCATGGGGCCGCACGTTGCCGCAGACTTTCGCTATTCTGTGGACGCTCAACCGCGCATGCGAAATCCAGATGGCCACGTTCTCGATGGGCCGCGCGCGGCCTGTGCCGGAAGACGTGGCGATCCGCTGCTCGCGCGACTCGTTGCAGTTCGATCCGCGTCACGGTGGGGGGCAGGATGTGTTCGACGCGTTGGTGCGGCGCGTGGATCGCATCGACGCGAGCTATAAGGATTAATGCGAGGACTAGCGCGAAATATGAGGTGCGGATTGATCCCAGGATTAAAGCAAGGATTGAAGCGATGAAAGTAGCAATCTACGGTGCAGGCGCGATCGGCGGCTGGATGGGGGTGAAGCTCGCGCAGGCCGGCCACGACGTGAGCGTGGTGGCGCGCGGCGCAACGCTCAGTGCCTTGCAGCAGCATGGCTTGCGTCTGATCGAAGGCGGCGTGACGCACACCTTGAAGGTGAAAGCGAGCGAACAGCCGGCGGATCTCGGCGTTCAGGATATCGTCGTGGTGGCGGTCAAAGGTCCGGCAATGGCGTCGGTGGCCGCGCACATCGCGCCGCTGCTGAACCCGCAGACGACCGTGCTGACAGCGATGAACGGCGTGCCATGGTGGTTCTGCGACGGACTCGGCCGCGATTTCGCCGGCAAGCGGCTGAAGTCGATCGATCCTTACGGCGCGATCGCCGCTGCGATTCCGACCGAACAGACGGTGGGCTGCGTGGTGCATGCCAGCTGTCTGATCGAATCGCCTGGCGTCATCAGGCATCATCAGGGCAACGGGCTGATCGTCGGCGAGGCGTCGGGGCAACCGAGCGCACGCGTCAAAACGCTCACCGCCATGCTGGCCGCAGCAGGCTTCAATGCGTCGATGTCGGAGCAGATTCAGCGCGACGTCTGGTACAAGCTGTGGGGCAACATGACGATGAATCCGGTCAGCGCCATCACCGGCGCGACCACCGACCGGATTCTCAGCGACGAACTGGTGTGCAACTTCGTCACGAGCATCATGTTGGAAGCAAAGGAGATCGGCGCGCGCTTCGGTATCCCGATCGAGCAGGCGCCGGCGGATCGCCACGAGGTCACGCTCAAACTCGGCGCGATGAAAACCTCGATGCTGCAGGACGTGCAGGCGGGCAAGGCGGTCGAACTCGATGCGCTGGTGGCCGCGGTGCGTGAACTGGGGCAGCTTACCGATGTGCCGACGCCGTATACGGACGCGTTGCTTGGGCTTGCGCGCTTGCATGCGAGCACGTTGGGGTTGTATCCGCGGCAGTGTACGCTCTGAATCGGTTGGGAATTGGGGGCTCGGAACGCGTGTCGGTGGACCTTGCTAGTCCGCCCCAGCCGCATGCGAAGTCTGCCGCGTGTGCTGCACGCTCGCCACCACCTGGCATTCCTCGATCATCGCGCGGAACGTCGGCGCCGCATGTGAAGCGCCGGTCGCGCCCATCTCCGGGCCGCCTTCGGGCGCGCCCCCAACGCCAACTACCAGCGCCGCCCTTGGCCGCCATTCCCGCGTGCGCCGCAGCATGTTGCGCAGATACGGCGGCGATTCCGGCGCGTCGAGCGAGATGATGCAGATGATCGGCGCGTCCTTGAAGCTCGGTTCGTCGGCTCGCGCGCTGCGATAACCCGAGTGCGTGGCCATCATCGGCGCGAGCCCGTGACGCCCGAGCAATTGCACGGCGATCGCGACGGTGACCTCGTCGAATGCGCCGCGTCCAGGCACGCACAGCACCGACGTCCTTTCGCTTTCATGGCGCAGCTGCGGGCGTGCCGAAATGTGGCCGTCGGGCCGCTCCGAAAGATCAGCCGTCGCCGAAGCCGATATCGCCTCGGCGGCGTCGGCTGGTTCCGTGCGCGACAGGCGATCCGGCAGTCCGTCGGCGATTTCCAGGTTTTCGACGATATCGACCAGCGCGTCATTGATTCGCGCCAGTTGCTCAGGCATCAACACCCCGCGCATCGCATCGTTGCGCGCGAGCTTGAGGCCCTCGAGCGCGACATTGTCGTAGTAATCGATCAGCGACATCTCGCGCAGCAGGCGCTCGGCCTGCACGATGGCTTCATGCGGATCGTCCGCCAGAATCCGCTGATAGAAGTTCTGCGCCGGCGTCAGCGCGGGCTGGTCGCCCAGCAGCACCGTGAGGAAGTTCAGACGATCGGCGTAGCGGCCCAGCGTAACGACGCACAGCGTGAGCGGCGTGGACAGCACGAGGCCGATCGGCCCCCATAGCCAGCTCCAGAAAATCGCCGCCACCACCACCGCCAGCGGCGACAACCCGGAGCGATGACCGTACAGCAGCGGCTCGGCGATTTGCCCGGCGGCCACGTCGACCACGATAAACAGGATCAGCGTGTAGACCGCCATGGTCCATTGAGGCTGAATGGCGGCGGCGAGAAACACGGCAAGAATCGCGGCGATCCAGATGCCGATGTACGGCACGAAGCGCAGCAACGCAGCAATCACGCCGAACAGCAGCGCCCCCGGCACACCGATAATCGCGAGGCCAATGGCGATGATCGCGCCCGCGCTGAGGTTCACGCCCAGTTGCGCGACGAAATAGCGGCTCAGCCGGCCGGCGGCGTCGTTGATTGCGGTGGTCGTGCGGTGCAGATCGCGCGACCCGAACAGACTGATCAAACGGTCGCGCAGGTCTTCGCGTTGCAACAGGATGAAGATCGTCACGACCAGCACGATGAAGGTCGTCTCGATCGGCGCGATCGCGGGTGACAGCGCGCGTTGAGCGAGTTGCATCGGCGTGGGCGACGGCTCGTGCACTTCGACCGGTGTCGGCACCGGGGGCGCATTGCGCGCCGCGCGTCCGGTGAGCCGCGGCGGGCTCGGTTTGCTCGGCGCGACGCGTTGCAGCGTGGCGGCGGCGCGGCTCATCAGCGAATCGGCCCGGCCGACGGTTTTCTCCTGCACGGTCTCGATCTTTTGCTCGATCGCCGCCTGATACTGCGGCAGATCGCCCGCCAGTTGCACCAGTTGCGCTCCGATCAGCCCGCCGACGGCCAGCAAGGTCGCGAGGGCGAACAGCACGGCGATAAAGATCGACGGCAGCTGGCCCATGTGCAAGCGCCGCAACGCCTGCACCAGCGGCGCGAGCAGAAAGCTGAGCAGCACGGAGAGCGTGATCGGGATCAACACCTCGCGGCCGAAATACAGCGCGCACACCACCACCACACCGGTGATGACCGAGGCCAGACCATGCAGACTGGGCGTGCCCGGCGGGTATACGCGGTTCGGCCGCCCAGGCGGCGGTAACGATATTTTCATGAGCAAACTTCTCGATGTTGTGGCGCTGTCGCTTGTATGGAGGGCGTGCGCGAATGGGACGGCCGCGGTCAAGCAAGCGCTCAAGCAATTCATATGCCCGGATTGTAGGCGCTTTGGCGTGCGGCGGCCGTATCCCTTAGCCCATGTGCAAACGCAACAGCTCGAACAGCTGCGAACTCGCATAGAGCAGCAAGCCGATAAAGCCGCCAACAATCGTTCCATTGATGCGGATGTACTGCAAATCTTTGCCGATGTTCAGCTCGATTTGCCGTGACATGTCTCGCGCGTCCCAGTTCTTCACTGTATCGCTGATGTGGCGCGTGAGGAACTGGGCGAAATCCGGCGCCATGGCGCGCGCCGCTTCTTCCAGGTGGTCGTTCAGCGACTGACGCAACGCGGGGTCGTGCGCCAGTTCGTGGCCTACCCATTGGCCCATCGCCATCACTCTCGCGTGCAGGGCCGAATCGCTGCTTTGCAGATCGCGCTTGAGCCATGCGCGCAACTCGCCCCACATGTCCTTCACATACGTGCTCAGCGCTTCGCCTTCCACCAGATAACGCTTCAGTTCTTCGCCCTTCTGCAGGAACGCCGGGTCGCTCTTGAGTTTGACGATCAGCTTCTGCGCGGCGTCGTCGAATTTCTGGCGCAACTGATGGGTGGGGTTCTCGCTGATCTGCTCGAGCATCCGGTTCACCGCATTGGCGATCGCTTCGGCGCCCTTTTCACCGAGCCATGCCGACGGCAGGATCATCTCCATCTTCGGATATTCGCTCTTCACCCACTCGACGATGCGTTCAGCGATAAACTCGCGCGCCTGCGGTTCGCGCAGGAGCGCCACGACCTGTTCGATGCCGGCGTCGAGTAGTTCCTGGTGACGGCCGTCTTTGGTGAGCGTGTCGAGTATCGCACCCATGGATTGCGACAGATCGACTTTGGCGAGCACGTCGCGCAACGCGTCCTTGATGAAGACCTGGATGCGCACGTCGTCGGTCAGTTCGAGAATGCCGCTCGTCAGTTTGACCACGTAGTCGCCCAGACGCGCGGTATTGGCCGGCTTCGTCAGCCAGCCGGTGATGCTTTGCGCCGGGTCGTGTTTCTGGATCAGCCCGACCAGCGACGGCACGTCCAGGAACTTGTCCTGCACGAACACCGCGAGGTTGTCGGCAATCTTGTGCTTGTTCTTCGGAATGATCGCGGTGTGCGCGGAGACGATCGGGATCGGTACCCGGCGAAACAGCGCGACCACGGCGAACCAGTCGGCGAGCGCGCCGACCATGGCCGCTTCGGCCACTGACTTGATGCCGTCCACCCAGAGGCCGCGCGGCATGAAAGCGGTCACGAGGAAAACGCAGGCGGCGGCCGCGAGCAATAGCAGCGGCGTGCGCTTGGCCTTCTTCAATTCGGTCTCTTTGTTCATCGGCAGCGGGGCAGCGGGGTTCAATTCGATTGAAATGTTGCGTTGCGGTTGACGCGATCGTCCAGAAACGCGAGTGTAGCGCCGCTGTTCAGGCAGTGTGGCACCGGTTTGGGACATTCTTTGACCCGCCGGCGCGGTAACATCTGCGGTTAGACTGCGAGGCGATGCTTGGGCGAGTGGCGTGAGCGCGTGCTGAATGAGCGCCGATTTGAGCGCCGAATGAGTGTTGAGTGACGATGCAATTGAACGGAATGGAGGCACAGTGATCAGGTTTCTGCACACCGCGGACTGGCAGATAGGCACGCAATTCGGCCAGTTCGAGCCGGACGAAGCCGCGCACCTCGCGGAAGCGCGCTTCGAAACCGTGCGCCGGATCGCCGAAGAAGCGGCGGCGCGCAAGGTCGACGCCGTGCTGGTCGCAGGCGACGTATTCGATCTGCAGACCGTATCGGACACGGTGATCCGCCGTTTGTTCGGCGCGCTGCAGGCGTTTTCCGGGCCGTGGATCATGCTGCCAGGCAATCACGATGCCGCGCTGGTCGAGAGCGTGTGGACCCGTGCGCAGCGCCTGAACTGTATTGCGCCGAACGTGCGGGTAGTGCTCGAACCCGGCGTGATGACGCTCGACGCCTGCCAGTGCGCGTTGCTCTGCGCACCGCTCACGCAACGTATCACCTACGACGACACGACTGGCTTCTTCGACACAACGGAAACGCCGCACGGCTATCACCGCATCGGGCTCGCGCATGGCAGCGTGAGCGGGATTCTGCAGGAGGGTATCGATTCGTCGAACCCGATCGCCCCCACGCGTGCCGCGAGCGCGCGTCTGGACTATCTGGCGCTCGGCGACTGGCACGGCCATTTGCGCGTCGACGAGCGCACCTGGTATGCCGGCACGCACGAGCAGGACCGGTTCCGCGCCAACGATCCGGGCTTCATGCTCGACGTCACGCTGACCGAGCCTGGCGCCGTGCCGGCAGTAGAAGCGGTGCGCGTGGGTAAATATCAATGGCATCGCTGGGAAGAGACGATCTCGGTGCCGACCGATGTGGATTCGCTCAAGACGCGCCTGAGTGCGTTGGGCAGTCACGACGTGCTGCGGGTGACCGTAGGTGGCACGACCGCACTGGCCGAGGCCGAAGCGATTCACGTCGCGGTGGAAGAGACCCGCGCGCGGGTCCGTGCGCTACGTGTCGATCTGAGTGGCCTGCAGGTGCTGCCCACCGCCGCCGACCTTGCCGAACTCGGCGCGCAAAGCGGCTACCTCGCGAAAGTGGTGGCGCGTCTGCGAAGCTTGCAGGAGGATCCGCAGTCCGACCCGCAACAGGTCAAGCGAGCGGCGGACGCGTTACTGCTTCTGGCGCGTTTTCAGCGTGAACTGCCGCGCGAAGCGAGGTCGGTATGAAGCTGGAAAGTATCGCGATTCAGGAGTTCAAGCAGTTCACCGGCCGGCTCGTTATCGACGATCTGCAGCCCGGTCTCAATCTGTTCACCGGCCCGAACGAGGCCGGCAAGAGCACCATCGCCGAAGCCGTGCGAGCGGTGTTCCTCGAACGCTATAAGGCTTCGCATCTGAAAGATCTGCTGCCGTGGGGCAAGGCGAGCGGGCAGCCGTCGGTTGAAGTGACCTTCGCGATGGACGGCACGGCGTGCAGGCTGTCGAAGCAGTTCGTCACCCGGCAGCGCTGCGAGCTGAAGATCGGCCAGGCGGTGTACGGCGAAGATGAAGCCGAAGACAAACTCGCCGCGTTGCTGGGTTTTTCGCGTGCCGCGCGTGGGCCGCTCAAGGCGGAAAACGCCGGCGTTCCCGGTTTGTTGTGGGTGCAGCAAGGCGGCACGCAGGAGGTGCGGGATTCCACGGGGCATGCGGCGCAATATCTGCGCGATGCGCTTTCGCAACTCTCGGGCAGCAGCGAATCCGCAGGCGAGGACGCGCTGATCGCCGCCGTGCAGCGCGAGCTTCGGCAACTGCTCACGGCGCGTACGCAGAAGTCCACCGGGCCGCTGGCCGAGGCCGAACAGGCATTGGTGGCGCTGATCGTCGAGCGCGACGAGCTGGAGCAGCAGCGCCAGCAATTCGACGAGAACATCGTGCGGCTTGCCGCGCAGCAGGAAGCCTTCGACGATGCGCAACGCAAGCGCCCCTGGGAGCTTCATGAGCAGAAAGCCGTGCAGGCGCAACAGCGCGCCGATGCCGCGGCGGAACTCGAACGCAGTCTTCAGGCGCTCTCGCAGTCGCTGCAATTGAGCGAGGCGGAACTGGCGCTTTCCTTGCAACAGGAACAGGCTGCGACGGAACTGGAAGCGGCCGTGGCACGCGAGCGGCAGCAACTTGATGCCGCTCGCGCCAACGTGTCGGCGGTTCAGAACGAACACGCGCAGGCTCAGGCCAGCGTGGCGCGATTCGAACAGGCACACGCCGATGCCAGCCGCGCCCACGAACTGGCCAACGCCGCGGTGACCGCGGGCGATTTGCGCAGTCAGATAGCGCTGCACCGCACCGAGAGCGAGCGGCTTGAAGCGGCGATCGCGGCCGCTGGCGACGCAAACGAAGCCGTGCTGGAGGCGACGCGTGCGGCGGCGGCGCACGAAATCGACGGGGCGCAACTGAAACGGCTCCAATCGCTCGACGCGGAGTTGACCGTGTTGCGCGCGCGTACTGAAGCGGCGATGACGCGCATCGAATACCGGTTGAATGGCACGATCACCGTCGGCGATGCGAAGGTAAGCGGCGAGGGTGTGCTGCGGCTCGACGAGGAGAAGCTGATCGGTCTCGGCGAGCTCGGCGAACTGCGCGTGATTCCGGGCGTCTCCGATCTGTCGGCGCAGTTGTCTGAACTGGCGTCGCTAGAAGCCCGACATGCACAGTTGCTGCAGGCGTTGGGCGTGGCGTCGCTGGCCGAGGCCGAGGCCAGGCACGAGCAGTGGAAGGCGCTGGTCGCGCAGCAGAAAAGCCAGGCGAAGATTCTCGAGGTGCATGCGCCGCAGGGTATCGACGCGCTGCGTGCCGCGTTGGCTTCGGCTGCCGCCCGGCTGCAGACTTCGAATGAGCGGCTGGCTCTATTGCCCGACGTGTCTGCTGCGCCACCGCTCGACGAGGCACGCCGCAATGCCGACATCGCGCGTGATGCGTTGGAAGTCGCCAGAAAAGTGCTGGCGCAGGCGGCGGAAAGCAAATCCACCGCGACAGCTACGACTGAATCGCTCGCCGGTCAGTTGCAGCGAAAAGAAGCCCAACTGAGCGACGAAGCGTTTTGCCGCAACCGTGCGCAATGGCAGACGAAAATCGTCGAACAGCGTGTGCAGGTTGAGGCGCTCAAAAAGCAGCTGGAAGGAAGGGAGCGCGAACTGGAAGCGGCGCGTCTCGACGATCCGGCGGCTGAAGCGAAACGCTATCGTGCGTCGGCGGAGCTTGCGCGCAACGAGCAGCACGAGCGGCAACTGCGGATTGCGCAATTGCGCAGTCAACTGGAGACGGTGGGCGCGTCTGGGCTCGGGGAACGCCTCGCCGCAGTGAATGCCTCAGTGGAGCAAGCCACGCGCCGCAAGGACGAACTCGGCTTGCGGGCGAGCGCGTTGAGTCTGCTCGACGAGGTGCTCGTCGATGAACGCGATGCGGCGGTGGCGCAGCTGCGTGCGCCGTTGACCGAACGGCTCGGGCACTACCTCAAGCGGATTTTCCCGCAGTCGACGATTGCACTCGGCGACGACCTGAGTCCCGCAACGCTGGATCGTTATGGTCGCGCGGATACGCTCGATGCGTTGAGCTTCGGCACGCGGGAGCAACTTGGTATCCTGACGCGGCTGGCGTATGCGGATCTTTTGAAGGCATCGGGGCGTCCGACCTTGCTGATGCTCGACGACGCCGCGGTGCATACCGACGCGGCGCGGCGCGATGCGATCAAGCGCGCGCTGATCGATGCGGCTACGCGGCACCAGATTCTGGTGTTCACGTGCCATCCGGAGCTTTGGGACGATCTGGGTGTCAGGCAGCGGGCGATTGAGGATTTGAAGGTCGCGGCTTAAGTGGCTTGCGACGCTTTGATGCCGGGTGCAATCACTTTACGATTCTTGAGGATCTTGCGCGGGCCGCTGGGGTGCAAATGGAGGCGGTGGCGAGGGGGATGGGGCGAAACTAACGCACTGTGTTCACTCATACCACCGCGGCGTATAAACCCACTCGCCACCGTCGACGCCGTTAGCGAACGCCCGCGTCGTCGACGACCCCACGATCACCATCGTGCGCATATCGACATCGGAAGAGCGCAGTTCGCCGAGCGTGATCGTGCGCAATGTACTGCCCGGTCTGCCGATATCGCGGCCAAGCACGACTTTGGTCGCCGCCGCGCGATATTCCCGCACGATGTCCAGCGCTTTATCTAACTGCCACGGCCGTGCGCGAGAGATCGGGTTGTAGAAAGCCATCACCAGATCCGCTTCGGCCGCATGCCTGAGGCGCTTCTCGATGATGGTCCACGGTTTCAGATTGTCGGATAACGACAGCATGCAGAAGTCATGACCCAACGGCGCGCCGGCTTGCGCTGCGGTCGCCATGGCAGCGGACACCCCCGGCACGATGGCGAGTTGGACCGCGCGCCAGTCGGCAGTTGTCGAACCTCCTTCTTCGAGCGCCTCAAGCACCGCAGCCGCCATTGCAAACACACCAGGATCGCCTGACGACACCATCACCACAGACCGCCCTGTGCTAGCGAGTTCGAACGCATGACGCGCCCGCTGCATCTCCTCGCGATTGTCCGTGCCGTGTACGCGTTGATCGGCGCGCAAGGGGCCGGCCATTTTCACGTAGGTGTCGTAGCCGAGAATATCGGTGGCTTCGTTCAGCGCTGTTCGCGCGGCAGGCACCATCAGATCGGCGCTGCCGGGGCCGAGGCCGATCACCGTCAAACGGCCACGTGAGCGGCCAATCGTGTCCGGGTCGATTGCCAACGCTGCCAACGCGAGCGCAACCCCTGCGTCTGCGTCGTCATGCAACGTTTGATAAGGGACGCGCAGCGCGGCATGCAGCAAATTGCCCGGCGGCTCGCCGTCTTCCGGGCGCGGCTGGGCAAAACGCAGCGGCACGTTCAGGCTCGCCGCGGCATCGGCGAGCGCCGGGTCCGCCATGTGTTCGGAAGAGGCCAGCAAGGCCGAGAGCGAGAGCGCCGCAAGACCATGCGCGTCCAACGCCTCGCGCACCAGCGCGGCGATTCGCGCGCCTGAATCCGTCCACGCATCTGAACGGGAGTTTGCGCCGAGGTCGGCGTTCATAACAGAGCGTGCACCAGCACCAGCACCAGCACCGGCGCCAGCACCCGTACCCGTACCCGTCACCGCCGCCACCACACTCCGCGGATGAATCACCAACTCATCATCCCGTCCATCCCACACACGCGGCGTCACGCGAATCGCGAGACGTGCCGATTCTGCGCGTGGCAGTTGCGCATCATCGAGCCACGGCGCTTCACCCTCGATGCGAGTGCTTTCACCCGCCAGCAGATCCGACACGAAGCGCTTGCCTTGCGCTATATCCGCGAGCGCATAGCCCTCAGGCGGATTGAGCACACACGTGCCGAATCGCAGTTCGCCACTCGTCGTAATCGCCGGCGACACGGCCAACTCAGTAGCAATCTCGCGTGCCATGACGTTGACGCCGGCAAGACCGCCGAGCAACGGCACGACCGCACTGCCATCTTCTGCAACGGCCAGCACCGGCGGCTCGACGCCTTTGTTCGACAACAACGGCGCAACGCAGCGAATCACGATCCCGGCCGCACACAGTGCAATGATCGGCGTGCCGCGTGCATACAGCTCGCAAAGATGCGCGCCGAGTTCCGTGTACGAGACATCAGCCTCGACTCGCCCCTGCAAGGCATGCACCTGGCAACCTGCATACAGCATCTGAATCCGCCGCGCCGTCGCCAGCGCGCCCACGCCGAGAATCACAATCGCGGGTGGCGTCAACCTTGCCATTTTTCCCCCGGCACCACGAGCAGCGAAAAATACGGCGAGGCCATCGGATCGACTTCGTCAAGCGGCACGATGCGCTGATTGCCCATGGTCGCGCGTTCGACATAAAGCGCACGATGCGCGAGCCCCAGTTCGCCGAGCACGCGCCGCACCTTATCGAAATTGCGGCCGAGTTTCATGATGACTGCGGCGTCCGCATCGGCGAGACGCCGGCGCAATTCGTCTTCGGGCAAGACGCCGGAGAGCACCGACAAGCTCTGATTGCGATACACCAGCGGCGAACCGAGTACCGCCGTGCCGCCGAGCATCGAGCACACACCGGGCACGACTTCGGCCTCGAAACGCGCCGCGAGGCGGTCGTGCAAATACATATACGAGCCGTAGAAAAACGGATCGCCTTCACAAATCACCGCGACGTCGCGGCCCGCGTCGAGATGGTCGGCGACGATTTCCGCAGCGGTGTCGTAGAAGTCGGCGATGATCGCTTCATACGAAAGCGGCGGTTCGAGTGCTTCGGTGGTCACGGGATAAACGAGCGGCAGATGCTGTTGAGCGTCGTGCAGATGCGCCTCGATGATGCTGAAGGCATTGCCCTTTTTCCCCTTTGCGACGAAATACGCGACCACCGGTGCCGCTCTCAGCAAACGCAGCGCTTTCAGCGTGATGAGTTCCGGGTCGCCGGGGCCGACGCCGAGTCCGAATAAACGTCCTTGCGCGGTCATTTACTCCACCTCCGTCGCCAGCGCATTCACAGCGGCGGCAGCCATCGCGCTGCCGCCGCGTCGACCGTGAACCACGACGTAGGGCACGCCGCGGCTGTTTTCGGCAAGCATGGCTTTCGATTCGGCCGCGCCGACGAAACCGACCGGAAAACCGAGAATCAGCGCGGGCCTCGGCGCACCGGCATCGAGCATGTCGAGCAGATGAAAGAGGGCGGTCGGTGCGTTGCCGATCACGACGACGCTGCCGGCCAGATGCGGCCGCCACAATTCGAGCGCGGCGGCCGAGCGCGTATTGCCGAGTTCGCGCGCGAGCGCGGGCACGTTTTGATGCATGAGCGTGCAGATTACTTCGTTGTTCGCTGGCAGCCGTGCGCGCGTGATGCCTTGCGCCACCATGCCGGCGTCGCACAAAATCGGCGCGCCCTGCGCGAGCGCCACACGGCCCGCCGCACCTGCGCCTTCGGAAAACTGAAGATCGTCAATGACGTCGACCATGCCGCAGGCGTGGATCACGCGCACTGCGAGTTTCTCGAGGTCGGCAGGAACGCGCGAGAGATCGGCCTCCGCACGTATCGTCGCGAAGGATTGGCGATAGATCTCCTGACCGTCGCGAATGTAATCAAGCATCTATAGGGCTCCGGGCCGCGTGTGCCAATGGGTCGAGCATGTCGGCGGCCTGTTCGATCGTGAGTTGGTGCGCGACGCACGAGCCGAAACCCGGCTGGCCGTCGCGTCGATAAAGGTCGTAGATGCCGGGCGCCGCGGCCAGCAGTGTGTACGGCGCGCGATGCGCGGCGGCGCATGAGCGCGGACAGCCGCTCAGATGGACGTCGACACCTTTGGGCAAGCGATCCGCTAAAAGCAGCGCGTCGGCTTTGGTATCGGCGAGGCTTTTTGCGCAACCTGTGGAACCGGCGCAGGCGATCAAGTGCGCAATAGGCTGCGCGGGGTCGCAGGCGAGGCCCAGCGCGTTCATTTCAGCGAGCACGGCGGGCGCGGCATTGGCAGCGATATCGGGCAGTAACACGCTTTGCCAGGGCGTCATGCGCAGCGTGCCGTTGCCGCGCTGTTGTGAGAGCGTGGCAAGGCCGCGCAAGGTGGCGGCGTCGAGGCGTCCGAGCGGCGGTTGGCCGCCTACGTGCAGCATTCCCACGACTCGCTGAGCGTGCGCACCGAGCCGCAGCGCGGCATCGGCAGGCGTGGCGCGTCGCCAGTTTGCGAGCGACGTGTCGCGTGACAGTGGGAAATCGACGTACTTTTGAGCGTGCTGCAATACGGCGTCGACGGAATGCGCGGCAAGCAGATGACGCATGCGCGTGGCGTCGGTGGTGGCCAGATCGAGGAACGTATTCAGCAGCGCGCGGACAAGACCCGCGACTTGCGCGGGCAGCACGGCGCCGAGGGCGCCCGCGCTATCCGTGCGAGGGCGCTCTGTGGCGTCACGCGAGTCGGCGTATTCGGCATGCTGGAACGCATCGGTACCCGCATCAGCGTCAGCGTCAGCTTCAGCGTCAACATCCGCGTTCGCCACAGCAGGCGGACAACCCGTCAAACCAAACACGAATCGCACCCCGTCTTCAACTTGCGTCGCTGCCAGCCAGATATCATGCGGATGATCGAGCCTCGCAAGGCGCTCGCCACCATCGAGCAGAAGCGCGAATTTGGGTGATAGCGCCGCGAAACGCGCTTCGGTTTGCAGCAATGCAAGCAGTTCGACGCAGAGCGGCCTCGTATCGAACAGCGCAAATGGATCGCGGCCAGCAGTCGGGCTCAGCATCACATTGCGCACATCGTCCGCAGCGGCCGCCCGAATCGGCCCTAGCCCCGCGTCGACCAGCGCCGCGCTCAACGCCGCTTCATGACCGCTGCGCACGCCGCGCACTTGCAGATTCGCGCGATTGGTCAGCTCGACGACACCGGCCGCATGCTGCGTGCTCGCCTCGGCAATCGCCAAGGCCTGCCCGGCGCTCAGCTCCCCGCCGGGCAATTTGATCCGGCAGATTCCACCATCGCGCGCGGCGACGATGCGCAGCAGCCCTGGACACGCCGAGGGCCGCAGCGCGAGGGCCGCGTCGGGCAAAGCAGTGGAGGAGGGCGGAGCTTGATTCAAGACGGACACCGGGTTTAGCGTCGCGCGACGGCCCGAGCGCCGCCCGGTCGGGCATTGCTGCGGCATC
This sequence comes from Paraburkholderia phytofirmans OLGA172, assembly GCF_001634365.1. Classification (NCBI taxonomy): domain Bacteria; kingdom Pseudomonadati; phylum Pseudomonadota; class Betaproteobacteria; order Burkholderiales; family Burkholderiaceae; genus Paraburkholderia; species Paraburkholderia phytofirmans. The sequence continues at coordinate 1,597,911 of NZ_CP014579.1, read as the reverse complement.
GGTACACCCCGCCCGATGTAGGCTGGCACGAACAGTCTGGCCGGCAGGTCTCCTGGCTGGCAGGTCATGGTCCGCCGCGGCCTTCCCGGTCTAACCAGTGGCACGGAGCGCAGGCGGACTCGCTGCATACAGTTGCGGGGGCAGCCACAGCGACACTGTGTTCCCTCTTCGGCCCCGAAGGGCACCGGCGGCTGTATTATGCCTTTTTTCGAACAGCACAACGAGGCTGGACGCTTTGATCGGCGTGGCACAGCGCATTATTTGAAGATACAGAACGAGGATGGATGCATGCCGGCGTGGCTGACCGTGGTGGGCATAGGCGATGACGGCTTCGCCGGCTTGGGGAGGCCCGCGCGGCGTGCTTTGCTGGAGGCGTCGGTGGTTTATGGCGGCGAACGTCATCTGGCGATGCTGCCCGCGCGCCTCGCCGCGCGCCGGGCGGCATGGCCGAGGCCGTTCGATCTCGCGCCTTTGCTGGCGGAGCGTACCGGGTCCGTGTGCGTGCTGGCGAGCGGGGACCCGATGCTGTTCGGCGTCGGCGCGACGCTGGCGCGGCAGTTGCCGGCAGGTGAGTTGCGGGTGCTGCCTGCGCCGTCGTCGTTGTCGCTGGCGGCCGCGCGGCTTGGCTGGCCGTTGCAGGATGTCGCCACGGTTTCGCTGGTGGGAAGGCCGTTGCCGACGCTGAACGCTCATCTGCACGACGGCGCGCGCGTCTTCGTGCTGAGCGCCGACGGGCGCACGCCCGCCGCGCTGGCCGAACTGCTGCATGCGCGCGGTTTCGGCGCGACCCGGATGACCGTGCTGGAGCACTTGGGCGGCGCTCGGGAGCGGTGTATGGATGGCCGCGCGGATCAGTGGTCCGCGGGTGACGTGGCGGCGCTGAACCTGATTGCGCTCGAATGCCGGGCAACGGAGGGCGCCCCGCGTTTGCCGTTGACCGCCGGCTTGCCCGACGACGCCTTTCGCCACGACGGTCAGTTGACCAAACGCGACGTCCGCGCGATCACGCTGGCGCGGCTCGCGCCGACGCCCGGCGAATTGCTCTGGGATGTGGGCGCGGGCAGCGGATCGATCGGCATCGAATGGATGCGCGCGCACCCGACTTGCCGCGCGATCGCGATCGAAGGGCACGCGGAGCGGCAGCGCTTCATCGAACACAATCGCGATGCATTGGGCGTGCCGGGTCTGCAGTTGGTGGCTGGCCGCGCGCCCGATGCGCTGGCAGGATTGGCTGTGCCGGATGCGGTGTTCATCGGCGGCGGCGTGACGGCGCCGGGCGTGCTCGATGCCTGCTGGGCGCGTCTGCGTGACGGCGGGAGGCTGGTCGCCAATGCGGTCACTTTGCAAGGCGAGGCGACGCTCGCGGCGTGGCGGGAGCAGCATGGCGGCACGCTGACCCGGATCGCGCTTGCCGAGGCCCAGCCGCTTGGCGGCTTCGATACCTGGCGCCAGGCGCTGCCGATTACACTGCTGGATGTCACCAAGCCGGCTGACGGCGCCAGCGGCACGTCCAGTGCGAGCAACACGAACGGCGCGCACGCCACAAGCAGCACGAATGGCACGAATGGCGCCAGTGACATCAATGCCGCTAATGGCACCTCAGCCGCCTCACCGCAACCCTAATGCGCGAAGAAACGCCCGAACAACCCGCGCCGCTGCGTAGCGGCTACACGACCGGCAGCTGCGCCACCGCGACGTCGCTCGCGGCCGCGCGTCTGCTGCTCGCGGGTATCGTCAGCGAGGTCGCGGAGATCGTATTGCCGAAGGGCCAGCACGTGCCGCTGCCGCTGGTGTTCTGCCGCCTGTGCGCCGACGGCGCCGAAGCGGGCACGGTGAAAGACGCAGGCGACGACCCCGACGTGACGCACGGCGCGATCGTATTCGCCCGCGTGCGCCTGCGTGCCGAACCAGGGGTGATATTCCGCGCGGGACCCGGCGTTGGCACCGTGACGCGCGCCGGCCTCACGCTGGCGGTCGGCGAACCGGCGATCAATCCGGTACCGCGCAAGATGATGACCGAGCATCTGATCGAGCTCGCGGCCGAACATGGATACACCGGCGGCTTCGAAGTGACGATCGGCGTCGAAGGCGGCGAAGCACTCGCGCTGAAAACGATGAACCCGCGCCTCGGCATTCTCGGCGGCTTGTCGATTCTCGGCACCACCGGCATCGTGCGGCCGTTCTCGTGCTCGGCCTATATCGCGTCGATTCATCAGGGCATCGACGTCGCGCGTGCCAACGGTTACATGCATCTCGCAGCCTGCACCGGCAACGCAAGCGAAGACGCAATGCGCGCGCACTACGGTCTGCCGGACATCGCGCTGATCGAAATGGGCGACTTCGTCGGCGCGGTGCTCAAGCATATGAAGCGCGCCCCGGTCGAGCGCCTGAGCGTGTGCGGCGGCTTCGGCAAACTTAGCAAGCTGGCAGCCGGGCACCTCGATCTGCATAGCCGCAATTCGAGCATCGATCTGGAACGGCTCGCAAACTGGGCCGCCGAACATGGCGCGGACGACGCGTTGCAGGCGGCGATCCTCGCAGCCAATACGAGTCAGCAGGCCGTCGCGTTGGCGCACGCGCAGCACGTGCCGCTTGGCGATATCGTCTGCCGTCACGCCCTTGCTGTCGCGCGCGATATCGTGCCGCCGCAGGTTGCGGTCGAAATGTTCGCGATCGACCGCCAGGGCAATCTGATCGGAACCGCGCAATGATGCGAGTCCTGCTGCTCGGCGGCACCGGCGACGCTTTGCGGATCGCAAGGCAACTTGGCCCGGAGCACATGTACAGTCTCGCGGGCCTCGGCAAGGTGCCGGGCGATCTCTCGTGTGGGGTACGCGTAGGCGGCTTTGGCGGCAGCGAAGGCATGGCGCGCTATATCGAAGACGAACGCATTGGCCTCGTGATCGACGCAACGCATCCGTACGCCGCGCAGATCAGCGCCAATGCCGCGAAAGCGAGCAGCGCCGCGCGCGTACCGTGCTGGGCGCTGCGCCGCGAGGGCTGGCAGCCGCAAGCCGGCGACGACTGGCGCATGATCGGCGATTGGGCCGAACTCGCGGCCGCGCTCGCTTCGTTCAGGCGGCCGCTGTTCACGCTTGGACGCGAACCGCTCGCGCATCTCGACGAAATCCCGCCGCAGCAGTTCTGGACGATACGCTGCCTCGACGCACACGAAGCCAATCCACGTGCGCGGATTCTGGCGGCACGCGGCCCGTTTACGCTCGAGGGCGAACGAGCGCTGTTCAGCGCGGAAGCATTCGATGTCGTCGTCAGCAAAAACAGCGGCGGTAGCGCCACTGAAGCGAAACTTGAAGTCGCGCGCGAACGCGGCGTGCCGGTCGTGATGCTGCGGCGCCCTGAATTGCCCGCGGTCGATCGCGAGTTTGCAAACGTGGCCGATTTGCTGGAAGCATTGCAAGTCTTAGGTTAAATGTCGTATGTATGACATGCGGCCGAACGAATCATGGAGTGTTGAATGACGGTGTTTTTTATCGGCGCGGGTCCCGGCGATCCGGAACTGATCACAGTGAAAGGGCAGCGGCTCGTGCGCGGCTGTCCGGTGATCCTGTACGCCGGCTCGCTGGTGCCGGCCGCTGTGTTAGAGGGGCATAGCGCGGAGCAGGTCGTGAATACCGCCGAGCTCGACCTCGATCAGATCGTCGCGTTACTCAAGGCCGCACACGACAAAGGCCAGGATGTGGCGCGCGTGCATTCCGGCGACCCGTCCCTGTATGGCGCGATCGGCGAGCAGATCCGCAGACTGCGCGAACTCGACATTCCCTACGAAATCGTGCCCGGCGTGACGGCGACCGCGGCATGCGCGGCGACGCTCGGCTGCGAACTCACGCTGCCCAATATTTCGCAGACGCTGATCCTCACGCGCTTTGCCAGCAAAACGACCATGCCGGAAGGCGAACAACTCGCCGACCTCGCGAGACATCGCGCGACGATGGCGATTCACCTCGGCGTACGCCATCTCGCGCGCATCGTCGATGAATTGCGGCCGCATTACGGCGGCGCTTGTCCCGTCGCGGTGATCTATCGCGCGAGCTGGCCGGACGAAGAAAAAATCACCGGGACGCTCGACGATATCGTCGGCAAAGTGCAGTCCACCCATATTGAGCGGACTGCGCTGATCCTGGTGGGACAGGTGCTCGCGGCCGTTGGCTTTGCGGAGTCGACGTTGTACGCGAAAGGCGGCTGACCCGCACACCCGAAGTGATCTGCGAGCCTTTGCTTGAAGAGGCGGTGGTCGCTAGTAGCGAAGTTCAATCCTCAAGCGGCGACAACGCTTCAAGCTGCGCCTTCTTCGCCATCCCGATGTTGATCGCCGGCACGAAGCTCAGCAGCGCGACCACAAAAATCGCAATCACGAAGATCGAGATGAAGGTCAGGTGCAGCGACTGATGCAACACCACGCGGATCATGTCGCTGTCGGCGAGACTCGCCACCTGATTTTGCAACAGCGCCTTTAGCTGGTCCGAGGTGACCACGGCGACGTCCTTCGAGTGACTGAGCCCGAAGTTGAGTACCGCGCCGAACAGCGTCGCGCCGAGCGTGCTGCCGAGATTGCGCGAAAAGAGATTCGATGCGGTGGCGCTGCCGCGCTCGTCCATCTTGACGATCTCCTGGATCAGCACCAGCGAACTGACGCTCGACGTGCCCATGCCGAAGCCGATGATGAGCGAGCCAAACGCCGCGATGAGCGGCGAGCCGCCTGGCTGCAGGAACAGCAGCAGCACCGCGCCAAGCGGGATGAACGCGCTGCCGCCGATCAGAATGCGCCGCAAGCCGAGGCGGTGAAATGATTTTGCCGCGAGCGTCGCGCCCGCCGGCCAGCCCACCATCATCATCGTGAGTGCAAGACCGGCGACCACCGGCGAGCGGTGCAGCACGCCCTGAACATACATCGGCAGGAAGGTGGTGGCGCCCATCAGGATCATGCCGGACAGCACGGTTGCGGCATTGCACGCGGCAATCGGCCGGCGGCTCCAGAGCGCGAACGAGATCATCGGCTCAGCCGCGCGGCGCTCCTGGAACACGAACACCAGCAGGCACAGCATGAACGCGCCACCCGCAAGCGATGCCTTGGCGATCTCGTCGTCGCCCGCATAGGTCAGCGCCATCATCAGTGCCGCGATCGCCGCCATGAACAGGGCCGCGCCCGCGAAGTCGATCGACGGACGCGCATGCCGCTCCGATTCGCGCAGGAACGCCATGAAGCCCGCGGCCGAGGCAAGGCCGATCGGCACGTTCATCCAGAAGATCCACGCCCACGACAGGTTGTGAATGATGAAGCCACCCACCATCGGCCCGACCACCGCTGAAATGGCCCACACGCTGGCCAGATAACCCTGCACCTTGCCGCGTTCGCGCGCCGGATAGAGATCGGCGACGATGGTCAGCGTGACCGGCTGGATCGCGCCCGCGCCGACACCCTGAATCAGGCGGAACACGATCATGGCGGGCATCGACCAGGCGAAGCCGGCCAGCACCGAGCCGAGCAGAAAGACCGCGATGCCGGCGAGTACGACCGGCTTGCGCCCATAGAGGTCGGCGAGCTTGCCGAACACCACGGTCATCGCGGTTTGCGTCAGCAGGAACGACGAAAAGACCCAGCTATACAGATGCAGATCGCCGAGTTGCGCGACGATCTGCGGCATGGCGGTGGAAACGATGGTGGCTTCTATGGCGACCATCGCCATAGAAGCCATGACTGCGGCAATGACTAAAGGACGCGACGATTGCGGGCTGCGGGACATGGGGCAGTAGTATTAGGATGTTGGAAGCGTCTGACGGCGTGGCAGATGACACGCGCGCCGCGACGCAAAAGCGCGGCCGCTCCAGGGCGGCCGATGTCGAGTATGCACCTTGCGGAGAATGTGCGCTGAACGCGGGCAGCCATGGCCGGCCTGAAGCGGCTTGGCACAAGCTTTGCGCGTTCAGCGTCGCTTTCGCCAAATGGAGGGTCATTATGAGGATCGAATTCACCGGACGCCGTGAAGTGGTGGCAGCGGCGCGCGTCGCCTTCGAAGCCAATGTCGATGGGGCTGACGTCTGGTGCAGCGTGTCGCTGGACGCGCTGAACGACCATTTCGGCAACGAGGGTCCATCGGCGCACAATCTGGTCGGGACCTTCGAGGCAAATCGCGCGCGGATTGAAAATGCGACGCGGCGGGTCCTCGAAAAAAATGGGGGAAAGTCCGTCGAGCTCGAAAGCGGGGATTTCAACTGAGGCCGGAGCGGCTCAAATCGTGACCTATGAGGGCGGTCCGGCATACGGGCGCCGGGCCCGCTCCGATAGCTTTTCGCCAGCAAACCGCCTACGCTTCAAAACACCCGAACACACGCGATCTTTACGCAAGTGTTAGCGAAGCGCGACGGATTCGTCTGATTTGACGTCCTCGCGCGCGTGGAGAACGTCATGAAACCAAACCGCCAGGTCCTTGCCGCCATCGTGATCGCGTTCGCAGCATTGTGCGCGCCGGTGCGAAGCGCTTTTGCTCAGGCAGCAACCAGCGTGGTGGGATCGTGGTCGCTGGTCTCGCTGACGGTGGCGAAGAGCGGCAGCGAAATCGATTTGCTCGGTCCGCATCCTGAAGGGCAGCTCATCTTCGGCAATGACGGCCGCTACGTGCTGCTCGTGCTGAGTTCGGACCTGCCGAAATTCACGTCGGGGGACCGGCAGCAAGGCACGGCGGAAGAGAACGCGAAGATCGCCCGCGGCAACGTCGCGCATTTCGGCACGTATGCCGTGGACCCGGTGGCCCAGGTTATCGTTTTCCACATTCAGAAGAGCACTTTTCCAAACTGGGACGCAGAGGTTCAGCGCCGCCCATTTACGCTCGACGGCGACCGGCTGACGTACATCACGCCGGGCGCGTTCGGCTATGGATCGTCGAAAGTCGTGTGGCAACGCATGAAATAGCGCGCCTCGCCGGCCAGCCGGTTTGTTGTTCGCGCGCGTTTCTGATCGCGATGTCGCAATTCATGTAGCCATTCCATGTAGCCATTCGCGCAGCAAGCGCAGCTTGTGCGACATTCGTCTGGCCGCGCGCTGTCGATCTGTGGCAGTGCGCGGCCGGGCAATTTCTCCAGATTCAACAACAATCCCTTCGATGAGCGCCCGTTATTCTCAGCGGAATCGGCGTCTATATTAGGTCCTGCGGTCACGGAGAGCAGGATTCGACGGACCGCATACCATCAATTATCGGAGGTTGTTTTTACCATGAAGTCCATGATCAAGGCCGTCGTTATCGTTGCTTCGCTGGCTGCTTCTGCCACCGTTTTTGCGCAATCGAATTCCCGTATCACGCGTGAGCAGGTGCGTGCCGAACTGGTTCAGCTCCAGCAAACGGGTTATCACGTCGGTGACGGCGACGAGGCGCATTATCCTGACGCGATTCAGGCAGCGGAAGCACGCATCGCCACACAAAACAGCAACGCGAGCGGCTACGGCGGCAGCGCTGCGGGGGCGTCGCAAAGCGGCCGTCCCGCGGTCTCCTCAGCCGACTGGAACGCAATGTATAGCCGTTAATATACGTTAGCTTCGCCGACGACGCGGCGAGGGGTGATCGACCCGGTCGTGTTGCGCTTGTGCGTGCAGTGGTGTGACGGCGCGCATTAGCGCAACGCGTTCAGGTGTGAGCCGCGGAGCCGGCGAGAGGTGGAAGGGACTCTTCCAGAGTCGCATGTATATCCGCTTCGTTTGAGCAGGTACAGTATTGATGCACGCACGGTTTCCGGTGTGCGAGCGAGAGAGTTGGCCCCGGCTGGTAACAGCCGGGGTTTTTTTATTCAGAGCGGGTACGTGCCGGCGTACAGTTTGTGCTTCAGGATCGACTTTGGGGACCCTCGAGCCCGACGAGGGATGAGACGGCGCTGCGACTGCGGTATAGTCGCGCGAACCGATCGCAGACACGCCTTGGACCTCTGCCACAGGCTCGGCAGGCTGAGGCTTCGACTATCCGGAGAACGCCGTGCAAGAAATCATAAAAGGATTCATCCGCTTTCAACGCGAAGTCTTCCCGCAGCAGAGCGCATTGTTCAAGCGTTTATCGATTGCGCAAAGCCCGAGCACGCTGTTCGTGACCTGCTCGGACAGCCGTGTTGTTCCCGAGTTACTGACACAGGTGGAACCCGGCTCGCTGTTCGTGATTCGCAATGCGGGCAACATCGTGCCGTCTTACGGCCCGGAGCCGGGCGGAGTATCGGCCACCGTCGAATACGCGGTGGCCGTACTGGGTGTGCGCGATATCGTGATTTGCGGCCACTCCAATTGCGGAGCGATGACGGCGATCTGCTCGTGCAAGAACCTCGACCATCTGCCGGCAGTGGCGAGTTGGCTTCGTCACGCCGACGCGGCAAAAGCGATCAACGCGTCACGAACTTACGCATCGGATGCGGAGCGTCTCGACGCCCTCGTCAAAGATAACGTGATGGCTCAACTCGCGAATATTCGCACTCATCCGTCGGTGGCCGTGGGGCTGGCGAACAAAACGCTGCGACTGCATGGCTGGATTTTCAACATCGAAAGTGGCGCGATGCTCGCACTCGATGGGCGCACGGAGCAATTTTTGCCCCTGGTGGACAACCCCGAAATTTATGTTGTCTGACGCGGCGTTTTGATGTGACGGGCGCGGCCGTTCGTCGAGTCGTGCCGGTCGCGCATCGTTGCCAGTCGAGCGACGCGTTGCAGTGGAGCCTGGCTGCATGCCGCAAAAGGCGCGTAGCACGACTGGAAAACATCTTCTGCGTTCCGGATAGCCGCCTATACTGCCAGAGCGCTGCTCGCGAAACTCGGCGTGACTTGAGAGACCAGTGAAATGAATATGGAGCGTGAAGGTGCGATGAGATGAGCCTGACATGGGCGTGACGTGACGAACCAGGAGAGCCGCAATGACAACCAGGATTCAGGTGGTGTTCTACAGCATGTACGGTCACATTTATCGAATGGCCGAGGCTGTCGCGGAGGGCGCGCGCGAGGTGGCCGATACGGACGTCTCGGTGTATCAGGTGGCGGAACTGGTGCCCGACGAGGTACTGGAGAAGAGCGGCGCCAAAGCGCCGCGTGCGACGTTTGCGCACGTGCCGGTAGCAACGGTCGAGCAATTGGTCAACGCGGACGCCATTATCTTCGGCACACCCACACGCTTTGGCAACATGTGCGCGCAGATGCGTAACTTCCTCGATCAGACCGGCGGTTTGTGGATGAGCGGCGGACTGATCGGCAAGGTCGGCAGCGTATTCTCCAGCACCGCAAGCCAGCATGGCGGGCAGGAGACCACGATCACGAGCTTTCACACCACGCTGCTGCATCAGGGCATGGTGATCGTCGGTGTGCCGTATTCCGAGGCGCGTTTGCTCAACATGGACGAAATCTCGGGCGGCACGCCGTATGGCGCGACCACCCTTACCAAGGCCGACGGCTCGCGTCTGCCAAGCGAGAACGAACTGGCCATTGCACGTTTCCAGGGGCGGCACGTCGCTCAGATTGCCGCGAAACTCGCGGCAAAATAATCTGGCTTGCCATAGCTCGCCGTTCCGGTCGGCGGCCGACCGGAACGGCTTCTTTGCCGCCTTGTCCCATTCGCGGGTTTGGCCGCTCAATGCTCGCGCCACTTGCTGCCAGCGCTAAGGAGCATCCAGCCGCTTTTCAATGGGTTGGATCTTTTTCGAGGGAACCCCCATGTCTACCGAATCCGCGCACGTCGATAGTTACCTGTTCGAGCCGGTCAAGCTCGGGCCGCTGCAGTTGCCCAATCGCATCGTGATGGCGCCGCTCACGCGCAGTCGCGCGAAGGAGGCCGATGTGCCGGGCGAACTGGCCGTCGAGTATTACGCGCAACGTGCGACGGCCGGTCTCATCATTGCCGAGGCGACGCAGATTTCGCCGCAAGGCAAGGGCTATGTGTTCACGCCCGGTATTTACGACGCGGCTCAAGTAGAGGCGTGGAAACGCATTACCGATGCCGTGCATGCGAAGGGCGGCCATATCTACCTGCAGTTGTGGCATGTGGGCCGCATTTCTCATCCGTCGTTGCAGCCGGGCAATGCGTTGCCCGTGGCGCCTTCGGCGATCAAACCCGAAGGCCAGGCTTATACCGACGACGGCTTCGTGCCGCTCGTCACGCCGCGCGCACTTGAAACCTCGGAAATGGCGGGCATTGTCGAGCAATATCGTGTGGCCGCGCAAAACGCAAAGGCCGCCGGTTTCGACGGTGTGGAAATCCACGCGGCAAACGGCTACCTGCTCGACCAGTTCCTGCGCGACAAGACCAATCAACGAACCGATCAATATGGCGGCTCGATCGAAAATCGCGCGCGCCTGTTGCTGGAAGTGGCCGATGCAGTGACGGACGTCTGGAGCGGCGAGCGCGTCGGCGTGCGTATTTCGCCGCTCAGCAGCTTCGGCGATATCGACGACAGCAATCCCGAACCCCTTTTCACCTATGTGGTGAAGCAGCTCAATGCCTTCAGGCTGGTCTACCTGCACGTGATCGAAGGCGACACGGGCGGCACGCGTGAAGTCGCGGGCGGCTTCGATCTGCAGGTGTTGCGCCAGGCATTCGATGGATTGTTCATGGCGAACAATGGCTACGACATGGCACTCGCGCAGAAGACGCTCAAGGCGAAACGGGCGGATCTGATCGCGTTCGGCCGGCCGTTCATTTCCAATCCCGATCTGGTCGAGCGACTCAGGGTCGGCGCGTCACTGAACGAACCGGATCAGAACACGATGTATGGCGGCGGCGCGGAAGGCTACATCGATTATCCAACGATGGATGACGAAGCGAAGCGCTGAGTGGGTCCAGGCTTCGGCATCCAGCGCTCGCGGTCGCTGTGGTGGCATCGATTGATTTGACGCGAACCCTCCGATTGCGCCGGATGAACTGACATGCAGATCGAGCCGTTTCTGAACGCAATGCGTCTCGGAGCAGGTCCCGCGGTGCAAGACCGCGTTGCCCATCAGATCGTGCCGAACAGCGCCCGAGGACGATCCTTCAGCGTGCCCGTCAACAGCCGTAACGCACTCACGAGTTGATCGCGGCTCGTCGCGCACGCGAGGTTGATGCGTACGCCGTGCTCGATCTCCGACCTATCTACCGCAAATGCCGACGACGGCATCACCACCACGCCACGCGCTTTCGCATTTGCCGCAAAGTCGTCGGCACGCCACGGCGGCGGCAGCTTGAGCCACACGAACATGCATGCCGGATCGGTCTGCAGCAATTCCTGCGGCAACAACTCGCGAGCCAAGTCCTGTCGCGCGCGAATTTCGGCAAGCTGCGCGTCCATGATGTGGCGCGCGGTGCCGTCCTCGATCCAGATCGAAGCGATCAGCATCGACATCGGCGCGGGCATCCATGCGGTAGTGCGCACCGCCTCCGCACAAAGCGCGGAACTGTCCGGCGGACTCAGCAGGTAGCCGAGCCGCAGGCCGGGCGCAAGAATCTTCGAGGTCGCCGCGAGGTGGAACGTCAGTTCCGGGCACAGGCTCGCAATGGTCGGCAGCCGCTGCGAAACGAGCGGCCCATACACGTCGTCTTCGATGATCGCCACGCCATGCCGGCGTGCAATGTCGACGAGCGCCATGCGGCGCTCGAGACTCATCGTCGTCACGGTCGGGTTCTGCAGATTCGGTACCGTGAAGATGGCCTTCACCGGCATGCGCCGGCAGGCACGCTCCACCTCGTCGGTCAGCAGGCCGTCGCGATCGCTCGGAATGCCGACGATCTCGAACTGGAATACCGGAGCCAGTGCTTTCAGTCCGTAGTAGGTGAGTTGATCGGCGAGGATCACGCCGTCCGTGCCGATCAGACTGTTCAGCACCGCATACAAGCCGTGCTGCGCACCGCTTGTGACAACCACGTGATCGGGCGTCGGCGTGAAGCCCGGCGCTGCCATCCAGCGGGCGCCGGCAGCGCGCGCCCAGGCGGGACCTTGCGGCGGCTGGTATTCCTGCAATTGCGGGTAGCGCGGATCGCGCGGCAATTCCGCCAGCGTGCGTGCGAGGCAGTTCAGGAATTCGCCGGTGGCCGGCCGGTTGACGGTCAGGTCGATCGCCGCGTTGCTGGCCGCCTGGGCCGGTTCGACGCTCGGCATGGCGCCGCCGGTGACGAGCGACCCGCGCCGTTTGCTGCCGATCACCAGCCCGCGCAACTGCAATTCCTTGTATGCGCGGGACACCGTCGACACATTGATGCCCAGTTCCGTGGCCAGTTGCCGCTGCGGTGGCAGGCGGCTGCCCGGCGGATAGACGCCGCTGCGAATCTCGTTCTCGATCGAGCTGGACACCTCGGCATACGTGGAGCGCTTCGTCTGCGCCGGCGCCCCGTTGGCCCCACGCGCTGTGTCTTTGCCAGAAGCCATAAGAACAGATGTCTCCATACAAAATCGACTTTGTCCGCGATTGTGCGGAGTTTTGCCGATTCTATACCAGACAAGCATCTGCGCGACGCTTAAAAGCGATGCGCCAGAACGGCCGGCTTCCGGTGTGCCAATGTCCGCAAGGATTGCGCCACAGACCATCCAGGGAAAATGCCAGGGCCACACAATGAGAGTTTTAATTGCACACAAAAAAATATTGTGTGATTCTGATTGTGTTGGTTTGTCTGGTGGCGTGCGTGCCGAAGCCTGGCACGCACGCCAAAGAGCGGCATGTCGCGATGAGCGTGTTCTACGGCATCGGCGGCGCGATAGAAGGACGTAAGTGATGTCGGAGATTGCCATCATCGGTGCGGGATTCATCGGCCTCGCGAGCGCTGCGGCGCTGATGCGCGACGGCCATCGAGTCACGCTGTTCGATCCGGCCGGTGTGGGGCAGGGCGCGTCCTTCGGCAACGCGGGGACCTTTGCGCACTATGCTTGCATTCCGGTCAACAACCCCTCCGTGTTCCGCGATTTGCCGCGCTTTCTGTTATCGAACGACAGTCCTTTCAGGTTGCGTTGGGGGTACCTGCCGCACCTCGCGCCATGGCTTGGGCGTTTCATGATGAGCTCGCTGCCGCGGCGCTACGAAGCGAGCGCCGGCGCACTCGCCGCGTTGCTCGATTGCGCGCGTGACGGTTATGCGCCGCTGCTTGCAGATGCGGAGTTGGCGCGTTTCGTCCGGCCGCGTGAATGTCTTTATCTCTATTCGAATACTGCTTCGTTCGATGCCGCGCGTCCTGCACTCGATCTGCGTCAAAAGCTCGGCGTCGCCTTCAATGTGCTTAACGGCGGCGATATCCGTGCGCTCGAACCGTCGCTGGCGCCGATATTCGAGCGGGGCGTGCTGTTCAGCAACAGCTGGCACTTCAGCGATCCGCAAGGCTTTCTGCAGACGCTTTATCAGCAGCTTGCCGCACAAGGATTGCAACTGGAGCGCTCGACTGTCGACGCTCTGCAGCCGGCCGCGGATGGCGCGACCTTGAGCGTCGACGGCGCGACGCGCCGCTTCGGTCACGCGGTGATCGCGACCGGCGCGCACTCCGCCCAGTTCGCCAAACAATGCGGCGACCCGGTCCCGCTCGATACGGAGCGGGGTTATCACGTCCGCTTCCCGGGCGCGCAGCAACTGGTTTCGCGGCCGGTCGGCTGGGCCGAGCGCGGCTTCTACATGACGCCGATGAGCGATGGACTGCGCGTCGCGGGCACGGTCGAACTGGCGGGTTTCGGCGCCACGCGCAACCGCTCGCTGATCGATCTGCTGACGTTTTCTTCGAAACGCGCCTTGCCCGCGCTCGAGACGCCGGATAGCAGCTGGCTCGGGTTTCGTCCGACGTTGCCGGACGGCGTGCCGGTACTCGGACGCTCGCGCGCGAGCGAGCGGGTGATCTACGCATTCGGCCACCAGCATCTTGGCTTGACGCTAGCCGGGGTGAGCGGACGCATCGTTGCCGATCTGATCGCGCAGCGTGCGCCGCCGCTCGACCTCGCGCCTTACTCGGCAACGCGCTTTTGACTTTCGTCGAGGTTTTGACCGCACAGGTTTGCTCGCTTCACAACACGTACCGCAGGACGGATTCGACGCGTCGCGCATCGGATCGGCCAACCTACACATCGCGCGACGTTACATCTCGCAAGGAGCGCATCATGAATCGCCGCTATTGGCTGTTGAGTGCCACAGTTTGCGCACTCGTCACGTATATACCGTCTTCGTGGGCGGCCGATCCTGAAGTCGTCAAGATCGGTTTTGTCGGGCCGTTGACGGGCCCGGTTGCACGAGTCGGCAAGGACCTGCAGTACGGCGCGCAATTAGCGCTCGATGAAGAGAATGCGAGGCATCCGGTGATCGGCGGAAAGCCGGTCAAGTTCGAGCTCGACGTGCAGGACGATCAGGCGGACCCCCGCGTGGCGATTCAGGTCGCGCAGAAACTGGTCGACGACGGCGTAGTCGGCGTGATCGGTCACTACAACTCGGGGTGCAGCATTCCGGCGTCGACGGTCTATCACCAGGCGAACGTTGCGATGATTACGCCGGGCTCGACCAATCCGCAACTCACCAAGCAAGGCTACAAGAACGTGTTCCGCACCATGGGGCATGACGGCATCGGCGGTGTCGTAGCCGGGCATTTCGTCGTGGAGCAGATGAAGGCGAAGCGCATCGGCATCATCGACGACCGTACCGCATTCGGGCAAGGGCTTGCGGACGCGTTCGAAAAAGGCGCAAAGGAAGCAAACGGCAACATAGTCGATCGCGAGTTCACGAATGACAAAGCGGTGGATTTTCGCGCCATCCTGACGACGCTCAAGAGCAAGAACGTCGACCTGATTTTCTTCGGCGGTCTGGACGAACAGGGCGCAATGCTGGTCAAACAGATGCGCTCGCTCGGCATGCAAGCGCAACTTTTCGGCGCGGGCGCGCTGAAGAGCAATGCTTTCCTGCAGATCGCCGGCACCGCGGGTGACGGTACCCAGGATCTCGAACCCGGTCCGGCGCTCGACAAGCTGCCTGCCGCGCAGGCGTTCGGCAAGCGCTATAAGGCGCGCTTCAATCAGGATGTCGAGCTGTACGCGCCGTTTGCATACGACGCCGCGCTCGCGATGATCAAGGCGATTCACGGAGCCGACTCGCTCGATCGCGCGAAAATTGTCGACGCGTTGTCGAAAGTGAAGGTCACTGGCGTGACCGGCAATATCACCTTTGACCCGTATGGCGATTTGATCAAGCCGCCGTACACGCTGTTTCAGGTCCAGCAAGGACAATGGAAGAGCATCAAGACCGTGGGCGGCAGCGGCGTCTAACCGTGCGCGAGAAGGCGCCAGTGGGACGAACGGATTGATTTCAGCGGAAATTTAGGCTTGCAGATCGCAATATGCCTTCGTTGATCTGAAAAAAGGCGAACGGTATAAGCCGGACTATCTGGCGATCAATCCGAATGGCAACGCGCCGTGTCTTGCCGATGGCGAGAACAGGATCTGGGAAACCGACGCCATCATCTGTCTTCTCGCCAGATATTTCCCAACGGGGAAAAATTGTTCTATGTTGTATAGCACTACGCCCGTTCACGACAGGTTCCACGGCGCAATCAAAGAAGGGAAGGAGAAGTCCGAAAAGATGGCACAACTGATGTGCGGGGTGGCGCACGCTTGAAACGCCGGTAAGCCGCGAGGAATCAAATATGGATGACATCCGTTCCAGTTCCATCAGTCGCCGCGAGCTACTGGCGATGATCGGCAGGACAACCAGTGCTGCTGTCATGTATCAGGCGATGAGCAGTCTCGGTTATGCCGCCGAGTCCGACTTTCAGGGCCCGGTCAGCCTTGAAGGCGCGCCAAAGGGTACCTCGGTCCTTATTCTTGGCGCGGGCCTGGCAGGCATGACAGCGGCCCTTGAGTTACGCAAAGCCGGTTACAAGGTCCAGGTGCTCGAATACCGGGAGCGTGCCGGTGGCCGTTCGTGGTCGTTGCGGGGCGGCGATACCTACACGGAGCTTGGTGGCTTTACGCAGCATTGCGACTTTGAAAAAGGCTTGTACATCAACCCGGGGCCATGGCGAATTCCGTACCATCACCGCGGGCTGCTTCACTATTGCAAGCTGCTTGGCGTCAAGCTTGAAGCTTTCGTCGAAATGAATGCCAACGCGTATCTCCACAACAGCAAGGCCTTCGGCGGCAAGCCGCAGCGATTCCGCCACGTCATGTCCGATTTCAATGGCTATGTTTCCGAGCTGCTCGCGAAGGCGACCGACCAGAACAAGCTCGACCAGGCTGTGGCAAAGGACGAGCGGGATATCCTGCTTGAGGCGTTGAGGAGTTGGGGAGCGCTTGATGACAAATACGCCTATACGCCCGCGACCGCCAGTGCGATGCGCGGCTACGACAAGGACCCCGGCGGCGGCCCCGGTGGCGCGCCGACCCCGTCCACACCCATCTCGCGGGCCGACATCCTGAATTCCGGGCTCTGGCATCACCTGAGCTTTCCGTTGACCTACGAATATGCGCAGACGCTCTTCCAGCCAGTCGGGGGCATGGACATGATTGCGCAAGGCTTCGCTCGCGAGGTAGCGTCACTGATCCAGTTCAACGCCAAGGTCACGGAAATTGCGCAGAGCGATTCGGGCGTCACTGTCACGTACGTGGATGCACGGCACGGCGGCGAGGCCCGTCGGGCCAAAGCCGACTGGTGCGTATGTACGGTTCCGCTGTCAATTCTGAGCCAGATCAGGAACAACTTTTCGAGCACCCTGCAAGCTGCAATCAACGCGGTTCCGTATGCGCCGGCAATCAAGGCAGGGTTGCAGTTCAAACGTCGCTTCTGGGAGGAAGACGATGCAATCTACGGAGGTATCAGCTTCACGGATTTGCCGATCGGCCAGATCTCATATCCGAGTACCGACTATCAGAAGCCAGGCAAGGGCGTGATACTCGGCGCGTACATGTTCGGCGTCAGTGCTGTCGAGTTCACCTCGCTTTCACCGTCCGAGCGGCTGCAGCGCGTGCTCGAATATGGCGCGCAGTTGCACCCGCAAATGAGCAGGGAATTCGACAATGGCATTTCGGTGGCCTGGCACCGCGTTCCATGGACGCTTGGCTGCTATGGGATGTGGAAAGAGGATACGCGCCAGCAGTACTACAAGGATCTTTGTGCGATCGACGGCCACACGGTCCTGGCGGGCGAACACTGTTCGTACGTGAATGCCTGGCAGGAGGGCGCGATCCTGTCGTCGCTGAGCGCGATAGAACGGCTGCACCAACGCGTGGTCGCCGGCCGCTGAGATGAACATTCGCCCGTTCATGATCTGAGGAGGGATTTGAGCCATGAGACGAATCCACCAAACGTTCGCGGCCGTACTGCTGACGCTACTCGCCAGCGATGCCGCACTCGCTGACTCGGCTGGCGTGGTCGGCGCCAATTCGTTTCCTCAGCGCGATGGCCAGCAGCTCTACACGTCGATCTGCCAGGGCTGTCACATGTCGAACGCGAAGGGCGCAACGGGTGCCGGCACTTACCCACCGCTGGCAAACAATCCACGACTGGCCAGCGCGCCTTACCCGATTTCCATGGTGCTTTATGGGCAAAAAGGCATGCCCGGATTTGGTGGCTTTCTGGACGATGCGCAGGTCGCCGCGGTGGTCAATTACGTTCAGACGCACTTCGGAAATAATTACGATGGGAAAGTCACTGCCGGTGACGTGAAAGCACTGCGGCAGCCCAATTATCAGTATTTCACGCTCGACTGAGTGACGGCCCAGCGTCATACGACGCAGTCACTGCGCCCGACGATCAGCGAAATCACGATCCGCTCGCAGTTCGGCTCGAACCCATACAGCGACGCCGCGAGGCGCGTCGCAACCGCGTGCCGCACACGCGCTGGTATTCCTCGCGGCCAATCCTGCCGTCGAGGATGACCGCCATGCCCGAGGCACGGGCCATGTCGATGATGTCCATGTTGGCCACTCCTTTCAGGTTCTCTCACCTGCGTGACTGCCGCCGTGGTGCGGCTATTCCCGCATTTGCCCAGGTGCGAAACATATAAGCCCGAGCGGCTGAACTCGCTGACCAGCGCTAATTTCTTTTTTCCTGGAATAAAACCGGCGGCGCGGCAGTCTTCCCGATGAACCGACTCGTGTGGCCCGCCGGATGATCCCGCGGTTTGCCTGCGAATCCTTATCGTGAGGTCAACATGTCGTCACATCATTCATCCGATCCAGCATTCAACCCCGCATTTAGCCCGTCACGCCGCGGCGCGCTGAAATGTCTCGCTTTCGGCGGCGTAGGCACGGTGTTCGTTCTTGCCGGCGGCATTCTCACGCCGGTGGAACTGGCCCTCGCGGCCGACGCGAAATCATCCGCGACGTCCACGGGCGTGCCGCTTTTCCTGCAGATCAGCGATTCCCATATCGGCTTCAATAAAGAAGCCAACCCGGACGTCGCGGGCACGCTCAAGCAGACGATCGACTACGTCAATGCCATGCCGGTCAAGCCCGCGCTGACCATCCACACGGGCGATATCACGCATCTTTCCAAGCCGGCGGAGTTCGATCTCGGGGCGCAGTTGATGTCGGGTCTGAATATCACTGAGCTCCACACCGTGCCGGGCGAGCACGACGTGACGGACGGCCCGGGAACCGAATACTTCAGCCGCTTCGGCAAAGCTTCGGACAATAAAGGCTATTACAGCTTCGACCACAACGGCGTGCACTTCGTCGCGCTCGTCAACGTGATGCATTTCAAGCCTAACGGCCTGGGCGGTCTCGGCGACGATCAACTCGCCTGGCTCGAGAATGACCTGAAGGGCCGCTCGTCCAGCACGCCGATCGTCGTCTTTGCCCACATGCCGATGTGGACGATCTACGAGCCATGGGGGTGGGGCACGGGCGATGCCGGCCAGGCCATGAGTTATCTGAAGCGCTTTGGCTCGGTGACCGTGCTGAATGGCCATATTCACCAGATCGTGTCGAAGGTCGAAGGCAATATCACGTTCCATACCGCCCGCTCCACAGCGTATCCGCAACCGACCGCCGGCAATGGTCCCGGCCCGGGCCCACTCACGGTAGCGAGCGATCAGCTCCCGAAGATGCTCGGCGTGACCAGCATCAAGATCGTGCGGCATCCGCTCAAGGCAACACTTGCCGATACGACACTCGTTTGATTTCAGGCCTATTTTTCTTTTGCAGGAGATCAGTTATGCAAAGTAATTATTTTTGCCGCGCGTTCTTTGTGCTGCTCGGGAGTTCGGCGCTCATCGCGGCATCAGGTGGACTTTCCGTTGCGCGAGCAGAGACACCCAACGCCGTGGTCATCAAGAACTTCATGTTTTCTCCGATGGCGCTCACAGTCAAAGCCGGTTCGACAGTGACGTGGAAAAATCTCGATGGCGAGCCGCACACAGTCGTGAACGACGCGGGCATGTTTCGCTCCGCCGCGCTCGATCAGAACGACACGTACCAGTTCAAGTTCGACAAGCCGGGCGTGTACAAGGTGTTTTGCGGCATCCATCCGAATATGAAAGAAACGATCACCGTGCAATAGGTGCCGGTTCCGGTGTGGGGCGCGATGCGCCCCACCGGGCATGCATGACGTTTTGAGCGGTGCTCACCAGTTGGCACGTTCCCTATTGGCGTGTTTTTTGCGTGACAGAGAGCCGCGGCACATGCCCACATCGCCGCTTCCAATCCAGCGTGGAAGCGGCCTGCCAGCGTTCGCGGCGCAGCCCGGGAAGATGCGCGGCGTTGAATCTTTTACCTGTTTTATAGATGCTCGGCGGACTCGCAAAGTTGGCGTTTAAAGCGCAGCATTGCCGTATTGTCGTTACCCGGCGAGCGGGATAAATTCTTCCAACGACTCCAGATCGATCGCCGCTGAATTGTACGAACAAAGTCTGTCGACATGTCAGACGTTAGGATTCCGGAGAGTATTGCGATGTTCAACAATGCCGACTTGCCAAAATCTTCTGAAGATAGTCCGGATACTGAGTTCGACGCTGACGCTGAGCCGTCGGCTGCGGCACCGCCCGTGCGATTTGGACGTCTTGTACTCTGTGTCGCGACGGCAAGCGCGCTGGCTTTTGGCGTGGTGGGTACGGTCGTGTACGGCATCTGGTTCAACCACGACCAGCAAGCGTATGCCGAGGCCATGGCGGGCGCGCGGCAGGCGCTTGGCACGGCTGCGTCAGCGGCGGTAGGAGAGGCGTTGGCGAATCCGATTGCACCGCCACGGCCCGCAACTTTGGTGGCAGCGCCACGATCGGAGACGGCAGCGGCAGCGGCAGCGACAGCGGCAGCGCCACGATCGGCGACGACAGCGACAGCGGCGGAGCGGACCGCGGGCGGTGTGCAAGTAGCCGCAGTTACACCGGCGGTAACGGGAACGCAGGCAACAGCGGGTACACCGGCAACAGCACAAACGCAGGCCGCAGCGGCAGCATCGGGCGAAGAAGAAAAAGGCGGAAAACTGACCTCCTGGGCTGGCCCGGTCACGCGACTCCCGGCGTCTGCGGCTAGCCAGAATACCGTGGCCGACGCAAGCCCCGGCGTGGCCGCGTCTTCCGATCCTCCTGCTCACCGCGCGGCGCCCCCGTCCAATCCTGCTGCGCAGCAGCGGGCGTCGGGCCGCTCCGGCAGAGATGCGCGTCTCGCGCAGCAGGACCGTCGATCTTCTTCGGCGGCAAATGCCGGGCACAAGGGCAGTCTGTTCGCCCGGATGAGTTCGTTCTTTCGTCGCGTGAGCTATCGTCAGCATGGCACCGGAAGCCAGCAAGACATCTATTCCCATTCCTGAGCGGACTCGTAACCAGCGCGACGCTCGTGCGCGCGCCCTCGCGATCCGCTTCGGGCTTGGCCCGGCAGCGATCGCTGCCGCCGCGCTGGTTTGTCTTCTGATTGGCCTTCTGTATCTTGCACTCCAGATCCGGACGATCTTTTCCGATCAGTTGAAGCAGGAGTATGCGGGGCTCGTTCTCGAAGCGGTCGAACGGGCGGAAAGCGCCCGGAGTCTGGTCGGCGTCTGGCAGCAGCTGCCCGACGCCACGCAAGCCCGAGCCGCCGGGTATCGGCAGGCGCGAACCGAACTCGCCCATCGCCTTGCGTCACTTGCGGCGCTGGTGAATGCGAGTCCGTCGGCAGCGCCGCGTTTGCCGCCATCCTCGCTTACGCCCGACGCCGATCTGCGCGACACGGATGCCGTGCTCAGTAACGTGTCGGCCTGGTGGCGAGCGCAGCGCGATGCCGACAGCGCCGATGTGCGCGTGCGGATTACCCATGTCGCGCGCACGCTGATCGCGTCGGCGGCGCTGCTGTTCTGCATGCTGATCACCGCGCTGGGAATGTATGCCAAACGGAATCGCCTGCTGGCAGGCCAGTCGCATGAATTCGAATGGGCGGCGCTGCACGACGCGATGACCGGCTTGCCGAACCGGCGCAAGCTGTTTGCCACGCTCGAAGAAGCGGCGACGAAATCGCCCGCGCTCGCGGCGCCTTGCAAAATTGCGGTGCTGTATGTCGATCTGGATGGATTCAAGCAGGTCAATGACTCGCTCGGCCACCGCGTCGGTGATGAATTTCTGATCGCGGTTTCGAAACGCTTTCGGGAGTCGGTGCGCAAAGTCGACGTCGTCGCCCGGATTGGCGGTGACGAATTCGCCGTCCTGGTCAGTGAATTTTCGACGAATGCGGAGCTGGGTGAAATCGCCCGGAGGCTCATCGCCTGCGTGGTTCAAACGGACAAGGTGATGGGGGTCGGACAGGTTCGTGCCAGCATCGGCATCGCCAGTTTTCCTGACCCCGTCGACGATTACCAGCGCCTCGTGGCCGCGGCCGACGAGGCGATGTACCGGGTAAAGCGCAGCGGCAAGAACAGTTACGCATTCGCCGACGAGGCGAACCGACCGATGCCTTTATGAAGTTTGGCTCTCCTGGCTCTCTTGGCTCCCCTGGCTCCCCTGGCTCCCTTGGCTGGGCTGGCTCTCTTGCGTCTGTGATTTCACCTTCGCCCTGCGGTGCGAGGCCTGCGTCCGGCCGCCACGTTCACGCGCCGACGTGTTTCGTGTTAAAAAATCGAGGTTTGCCGATTGGGAGTGGAATACGTCGGCACAACCGAAGTCGTTCCGAATTCATCCGCAGCGGAAGGGTTTATGTCCAGATATTCGTTGATGCGCGCCGTGGGGCGCGTAAGCCGGCCTGAGTGGATCCTTGCTGCACTGATGGCGTCGCTGGCAGCCTGTGCGCCGCTGGCACCGGCTGCCAATCAAGCCGCGGATCAAACCTCGCGTCAGGGTTCGCAGCAGGCTCCTGCTTTGGGCACAGCGCGCCCAGCCGATGGGCCGCTGCCCGTTCCTCCGAACCTCATTGCATTGACGCAACCGGCAGGCCAGCAGCGCTTGATGGCCACCACTCGTAAGCAGTCGTACTGGCCGCTCTCGCAGTACTTCGAAACGCAGCGCAACCAGGCCTACTGTTCAGTCGCGACTTCGGTAATGGCGCTCAATGCACTGGGCATCCGCCGTCCCGAGTCGACCCTGTACCCGGACTTTCCCTATTTCTCGCAAGAGGATTTCTTTCGCAGCGTCGATCCGCAAGTGGCCAATGCCGCGCAGGTGTCCAAAGAAGGCATGACGCTCGCCCAGCTCAGCGCGGCCCTGCGCGCATTTCCTGTCGAGGTGAGGACATTCCATGCCAGCGATCTGACGCTCGATCAGTTTCGCGATCTGGTTCGTGACACGACGGGCCACAGCGACCGCTTTGCGCTTTTGAACTTCAGGCGGATGGAGATAGGCGAAGCAGGTGGCGGCCATTGGTCGCCACTTGCCGCATACGACGCCGAAAGCGATAGCGCGCTGCTTCTCGATGTGGCGCGCTACAAGTATCCAGCGGTGTGGGTGCCGGTCACGCAACTGTACGCAGGCGCCCTGGCGGTCGATAACGTGAGTGGACTTTCACGCGGCATGTTGATCGTCGGCACGCGAGCGAACTAATGGCCTTTCCTGATGTGCGCGCCGCAGCGCATGACCTGGCGGAGCGTGATTTGCAAACCACGCTCCGCCACGCCGGTGACAACGATACGAAGAAAACCTCAATGCACCGGTGCGTGCGTCTGCTCGACCGGCCGCGGCTGCGTCGCAGCGCTCACCGCAGCAAAAACAATGATGTTCACGGCCAATGCCAGGAAGCCGATATTGACGTCCTTTAGCGCGTCGGGCAAAAACGGCATCAACTGCCCAACACTCAGATGCAGGGTGGTCGTCAGGGTCACCACGGCAACGCCGGTCAGAATCCCGCAGAACGCGCCGTACTTGGTCGCCCGGCTATGCGGCAGCAAACTGCAGATCACCGCAGGAAACAGCTGGGTCACAAAGCTGTAGCCCATCAACAGCAACGCCACGATCGTCTCGCCGCCGTGCAGCGTAAAACCGACGGCCACCAGCGCCACCACCGGCACCAGGAAGCGCGCGAGGTTGGCCACCGTCGCATCCGACGCCTTGCGGCTCACCATGCCGCGATACACGTCGTTGGCAAGCAGCGTCGACGCCGACGTCAGGATCATCGATCCCGGCACCAGCGCCGTCAGAATCCCCGCCGCGCCGATCACGCCGACGAACCACGGGTCGAAAGTCTGCAACGACAGGCGGAACAGCGACAGGTCGATGTCGCCACCCTTCAGGCCCGGCACCTTTAGCGTCGCCGCAAAGCCCACGAAGAACACGAACAGCAGAATGAGCTGATACAGCGGCAGCACCATCGCGTTACGCCGGAAAATGCGCTCGTCCTTCGCCGTGAAAATCGAACCGAATGTGTGCGGCCACATGAAGAAGCCCAGCGCGGTCAGGAGCACAGTCGACTGGAACCAGGTCACGCTCGAACCCTTGGCCGGGAAGGTCAGGAAACCCGGGCGCGCGGCATCGATGGCGTGGAACATCGCGCCCAGGCCACCGTAGTAGTGCAACGGCAAATAGATGCCGAGGAACAGCACGATCGCCAGAATCAGCGTATCTTTCACCACCGAATTCCACGCGGAGCCGCGCACGCCGGAGATGGTCACGTAAGACGTCACCACCGCGGCGCCGATCCAGATGGCGGCCGTCGAGGAAATCACGCCATACGAGGCAGTCGCCACAATGATGCCAAGGCCCTTGAGCTGCAGCACGAGGTACGGAATCAGCGCGGCCACGCCGACCAGCGCGACGAGCGTGCCGAGCGCCGGGCTGTCGTATTTGCGTGCGAAGAAGTGCGGCTGCGAGACGAGGTGGTGATTTTTCGCATAACGCCAGATGGGCGGCAGCATCCAGTATGAGAGGATGTACGCGAGCGTGCCGTAGGCAAGAATGTAGTAGACCGGCGCGCCCTTGCCGTACGCAAAGCCGCTGCCGCCGAGGAAGGTGAAGGTCGTGTAGATCTCGCCCGCCATGAGCAGAAACACGAACGCGGTGCCGAAACTGCGGCCGCCCACGGTCCACTGTTCAAGACTCATGTCGTGGCCGCGCCGCGCGCGCACGCCCAGGTACAGCGCAAACAGCGTAATGGCCGCAATGATGACGAGTGCGCTCATGATCGGACCTCCTCGCCTTCCACGGCGAGCTGACGGTTGCTCGGGTCCAGACGATAGACGATCGCCATGATGATCGAACTCAGCACCACCCACATGACGATCCAGGCCAGCACGAACGGCATGCCGAGCACCAGCGGCTCGACACGATTCACTAACGGGACACCGAGCAGAATGCCGACGAACGGCAGCGCGGCGAGTACACGAAGCAACATGGGGCAACTCCTCGAACCGGTAAGTACGTCTCGTTGAAAGTGCGGCTTCGCTGAAGACTGTATGCCTGATGCTTTGAGTACGTAAAGGAAGTCAAAAAAATGTAGGCTTTCCGAAAGTTGCGCGCGCATCTTTCGGCGCTCCTCTGCTGCGGTGCAACGCCGCGACCGGCTTGCATCGCCCCCTTTTTTTACCAATTTGCGTGCCGCGCCGCGATATCATCTGACCCACGCAACGCGAGCATCAATCTGGGCAGCGGCGAAGGCGTCCAGCACATCAACTCAGCGCGGCGCTCCGGCGGCCAGTCAGTCAATCAGCCCGCCCGAGCCGCTGCCCGAAACGGATCGCATATGGTCGAAAGTCTGATCTCGGATATCCTGTTTGGCTTCACCGGGCTGATCAGCATCATCAACCCAATCGGCATGGCGTTCGTCTTTCTCGACCGGACTGCATCGCTCACCACGGAAGACCGTACGGCGCTTGCCAAGAAAATCGCCTTCAACGTCATGTGCGTGATGCTCGTCGCATTCTTTGTCGGCACCCCGATCCTTCATTTCTTCGGCATTTCCATCGAGGCGTTGCGGATCGGCGGGGGCCTCGCGGTCGCCGTTGGCGGCTGGCAGATGCTCAATGCGCCCGACACGCAACCGGCCGAGCAGCCGGCAGTCAAGCGTGTGGATTCGGATAACGCCATGTCGAAGGCGTTCTTCCCCCTCACCATGCCACTCACCACCGGGCCGGGTTCGATCGCCACTGCGATCGCGTTGACCGCGAACCGCACGCATAAGCTCTCGGCATTCGTGCTGTCGAGCATCGCGTCGGTAGTGATCTCGATCCTGGTGGCGGCCACCGTGTATCTGATCTACAGCCGGGCCGTGGTTTTCGCCAAGTATCTCGGCGTGGACGGCACCAAGGTCGCGATGCGGGTCTCGTCGTTCCTGCTGCTGTGCATCGGCGTGCAGATTATCCTGACCGGTTTTTCGGAGTTCCTGATTCCGATCGCACAGATGCAACCCGTGGTCAAATAGCGAACGGCGGCGCGCTGGTCTATTCGAGGTCGCTACCGCAGCGTCCAGCCCGCATGGAGCGACCGCAATCTGCGCGAGGCCGCGCGCGCCATCCGCGCGCCGCTGTTTGTCGCGCACGTGACCAGTATCCGTTCGAACCCAAATTGGTGTAGAGCGAGGCGAATGGCGTGCGCTATCTGAAGATTCCGTTGAATGCGTGTTGATGTGCTAGCGCGTCAGCAGCATCGAACTCAACACCGAAAACACCGTCGACGGCAATTCCGCAAGACGGCTCACCACCACATTGTGCGGATAGAAATCCTCCACCGCATCGGTCAGCACGCCGATCCCTACCAGTTCGATGCCACGTTTCAGGATCGCCGCGACGCGTTCGCGCAGATCGTGGCGCAGCACCTGCGGGTCGCCGTCGCCGGTTGACGGATAGCCGTCTGAGAACACGATCAGGATGCGCCGTTCGGCCTGATGATCCGCGAGCCGCGTCGCGGCCCAGGCCAACGCCTCGCCGTCCGGATTCTCGTGACCGCAATCGATCCTGGCGATGCCGCTCAGATCCGTCGCACCAAAGCGTTTGTAGACTTTCAGATCGAGCCGCTCCATGAAGCGGTTATAGCGCCGCAAATCCGTCCCGGCCGCCAGTTGCCGTTCATACAGTTGCTTCATCGGCGCGGATTCGAGTGAGCAATAGCCGAGCACTTCGCAGTCGAACGACAACTGCGTCAGCGCATCGCACAGCGCGGTCGCGCATAGGCGCGCGAGTTCGATCTTGCGTCCGGCCATCGAACCGCTGCGATCGATCAGCAAGGTTACGGCGACGTCGCGCCCTTTGGCCGCCCGCTGCGTGCGAAACGGCGTACGGTAACCGGGCGAAGTGGCGAGCTTCGCCAGCGCGGTGCGGTCGATTTCGCCGCGCTCCTGCTCGCGGCGCCAACGGGTGCGTTCGTCGGCGCTCAGCGCGCGTTCGAGTTTTTCCTTGAGCGGCGCGGTATCCGCGCGGGCCTGCGCGCGAAGCTCGCGCCATGTCGCGCTGTCGCCCTGACCGGTGAGGTCGGCGATTTCGTCGAATTCGGTGGCGAGCGGAATCGATAGTCGTGCGCGAGTCGAGTCTGACGCCGTATTGGCGTCACCTTCGGAACGTGCCGATGGCGCCTGCGCATCGGCTAGCGATTGCCCCATGCCCACCGCATTCTCCGCTTGCGCGCCGGCGCTTTTGTCGGACGGCGGTGAGGCCGCGTTGTCCTGGTCGGGGCGTGCCGTGTCGTCATCATTGAACGGCGCGGACGAAGCCGCGGCGGTTTCCGTGTCGAGGTCTTCAATCGGATCCGCGGTGAACACCATGCTGTTGACTTCGCCCGCCGACAAAGCCCGCACGCGCGCCACCAGGGCCTGTGCTGCCGCAATGCTATGCGCGGTCGAACGGCTGCGCCGCGCTTCGTCCAACAGATCCTGCGCGGCGTGCAACGCGGCCAGCAGCGAATGGCTCGCTTCGGTCCGGGTCGGCTGTTCGTCCCACAACGCGCGCTCCGCCAGCCAGACCAGCCGGTCGCGCCAATGCAGCTTCGGCCAGCGCTGCCGCGCGTGTTCGGCGGCATGCACACGCAGTTTGCCGATGAACCAGCGCGCGCCCGGATACTCGTCGAGTAGTTGTGCGCAGACGCGGCGGTCCTCGATCACCTGCGCGAGATTCGCCGCCACGCCGGCAGGCAGCGCGTCCATTTGCGCGAGCGACGAGTGCTTGGCGCGCGCCACCAGCAGATCCAGATAGCCGATCAGCACGTCGCGCTCGACGCCGCCGCTCAACTCATAGTCGGGAATCACGATGCGGCCGGGTTCGACGCGCGGCCCATCCGGACTGAAGGCGACCGTCACGCCGTACTGCCCGGTCAGCACGCGCGCCACTTTGCCGAGCGTCGATTCGAACGCGAAGCCTCGCGTGTCGCGCGTTGGGTGCATGGCGCTCATGGTGCTGGTTTAATGTGCTCGTTCATTGTGCTCGCTCATTGTGCTCACTCATTGTGCTCACTCATTGTGCTCACTCATTGCGCTCGCTCATTGTGCTCACTTACCGTCAGGCGGCCGGCGCAATGTGATGGCGAACGATGCCGCGAATCAACGCCGCATCTTCCGGACTGACCTTCGCGTAAATCGCAGGACCGGCGGCGCGTTCGGGGTCGCCGGTGCGCAGCATCAGCTCGGCCCAGTCGAGCAGGCGCCGCGTGGAGAATGCGCTCGACAGGTCTTCGCGGGCGAACGCCGCGCGGCAGTCGGCGGCAATCGCGGCGAGCGTGATGGCGAGCGCGCGTGTCATATGCGGGGCGAGGGTGCGCATCAGCACGTCGGCTTCTTCGGCGGGCGTCAGATAGTCCAGCATGTAGACCCGCCAGCGATCGAGAAACGCCTCGTTCATCAGATTCGCGCCCTGATACAGATGACGGAACTGGCTCATCGCACCGACCGCATTCGCGGTAGCGAACAGCCGGAACGCGGGATGCGGCGCGACGATCTCATTGCCTTTTTCTTTCAGCACGAGGCGGCCGTGCGGTTCGAGCACGGCAGTGAGGGCGGCCAGGATTGACGGTTCGGCGAAATCGATTTCGTCGACGATCAGCCAGAAGCCTTCGCGCATCGCCGTGGGCAGCACGCCGTCCACCCAGATCGTCTCGCCGCCCTTGACCGTCCAGAAGCCGACAAAATCGCCGACGGTGGTTTGCCCATTCATGTTCGAGCGCAACACCCCGTGATGCGAGCGCGCGGCGACCTGTTCGATCAGGCTGGTCTTGCCCGCGCCGGTGTGACCGATCAGCATGACGCGCCGGTTCTCCCCGATATCTTCGACAATGTCGTTAAAGCGCTCGGAGAACAGATAGGCCGGATTGACGCGCGGCACGAGCGGATTGTCGACGCCGCAAGGCACGTCGACATGACCGATGCGCACGGTTTCGCCCGAGCCCTCTACCTGCGGATGGCGCTTCGCCGCCGAGGCCCGCGCCGCAACGCGCTGCAACTCCGGCATGAAGGCCACCCGTTCTACGGTGCCCGCTCCGTCCGGGACATCGGGCGTATCGATCGCAAAGCCCTCGCGGCGCCACTTCTTGAGCTTCGCACGCAGGTTTTCTGCGTCGACCACCAGATCGATATCGACCGATCCGGTGCCGTTGCCTTCATCGACCCCATGCTCGAGCCGATAGTTTTCCGGCCGGTCCGCCACACTGACGCGCCACCATTCCGCGCCGGTTTCGGTCGCGCGCTGGTAAAGGCCAAGGTTTTCGTCTTCGCTCAGTTCAGGCGCTTTCATGGCAAGTGGCAAGTGGTGAATCGTGAATGGTCAAATAACGAACAATGTGCTTCGATTTGGCTAAGGCCAAATGACCGACTATCTTATCGTGAGTAGCTTTCGATCTTCCCGACAGGGGTTTCTTTTGGGGCGCGGTGTGACGCGGCGAGTAGTTTTGAGTCTTAGGCAGTCGGCTTTGCCCATTATCTCGACAGAAGAAACTGACGGCAAAAACAATGAGACTACATACAAAATTAATGGCTGCTCTCGCGGTGGCAAGTCCTCTGGCATATGGTCAAACCAGCGTGACGTTATATGGCCGTCTCGACGGCGGCGTGGAATATCTGAATCACATCGACAATGGCGCAGGCGGCAGTTCAAGCCGTTGGAGTGCTGAAGGCGGCGATTGGGGCACCAGCATGCTGGGCCTGAAAGGCAATGAAGATCTGGGCGGCGGGCTGAATGCGATCTTCAATCTGGAAACCGGTCTGCAAGTCATGAACGGCACCACCGGTGGCGGACGGTTGTGGTCACGGCGTGCGTTCGTCGGTTTGAAGAGCGGCCAGTGGGGCACGCTGCAAGCCGGGCGCAATCTGTTCATCGATAGCGACGGGGTGTGGGAGTTCGACCCGTTCGTGCAGGAGGCATTTTCGTCGGCATCGCTCGTGCGCGGACGCAACTGGCAACAGACCAGCAACAACGTCGAGTATCACAGCCCGGTGTTGTGGGGCTTCGACGTGCAGGCGCAATACGCCTTCGGCAATCAGGCAGGCGCGTTCAACAGCGGCGCGCCGGGCGAGTTCGGCCGCTCCGACGGCATCATGCTGACGTACCACTCGCCGCTCTTCGACGTGCGTGGCATCTACGATGAACTGCGCGACAGCAACGGCCGCCTGAGCAATGTCTTCCAGAGCTCGCGCGAATATTTCGTCGGTGCGAATGTGCATTTCGACGCGGTGAAGATCCAGGGCGCGTATACGCATTACGCGGCGCCGGATTCGCCGGCGGGCGTGGCCGACAGTGCCGATCACTACTGGCTCGGCGCCACGTACAACGTCCAGCCACGCTGGGCCGTGACGGCGGGCGGCTTCTACATCAAGGTCGGCGACGGCGGCGGCGATGCCGCGCACGACCCGTCCGGCCACGCGATGATGTACGTGCTCGGCACCACCTATAACCTCTCGAAGCGCACCTTCGTGTACAGCACGGTGGGCTACGTGCGCAACGGCAGCAACTCGAATTTCTCGCTTGAAGCGTCGCCACGCGATGCTGCCAATAACACGAGTCCCCTCGCGGGCGAGTCGCAAACCGGCGCGTATGTCGGGATGCTGCATCAGTTTTAACGCAGCTTCAACGCAGCTTTAACGGCACGTCCGGCGGCAACTTCGGCAAGACAGCAGGCTGTTCACGAATGCGCCCAGGCTAGGCGCGCCATGAAAAACGGTGCGCACCTTGCAGTGCGCACCGTCGTCAGGTCAGTGCGAAGCCCGGCGGCAAACCGGGCAGCACGCATCAGAAGATGTTGCGCAGGCCGACTGCAACGCCGGTCTGGTTGTTGCGGCCAGGGAAGTCCGCGGTCGCCGCGCCAGTTCCGCGGATGAAATCGACCGTGCCATACACTTCGGTGCGCTTGGACAGCGAGTACTCGGCGAGCAGCACGGCCGAGTAGCGGACGCCGCGGCCGAGCGTGGTGTCGTTGGCGTCCAGCGCATTGCGGGCATGATCGTAGTAGCCCGCTGCGGTCAGCAACAGCGGAGCCGTCACCTGCCAGGTGGTACCGACGTAGAAGCCATCGTCAATGCGGTTGGTATTCGTAACAGGCGCCGCAAAATTGGCCGCCGGCGAGTTCGCGGCCGCCATGTAGAGGTCGACGATACCGGTGTTGTCCTGCGCATGCAGCCAGCCTGCATAGGCCTTGATCGTGCTGAACGCATAGACAGCGCCGACGTTGATGACCTTGAACTTGTTGTTATGCGCATCGCTGTTCTGCTGGTAGCCGGCATCGAACGACAGGCCACCGTACGTATAGGACGCGGTCAAGCCGTACATATTGTTCGCGCCGGTGCTGCCGGCCACGCCGCCAAAGCTGTACATGCCCTCGACGTTCAGGCCGCCGAACTGGCCGTTGTACTTGACGGAGTTATTCTGGCGCAAGCCGTAGCCGAGTGCGCCGGGCAGCCAGCCATCCTGATCGTAGTTGCCGACGGTCAGCGGGTCGTAGACGTTACCGAGCTGGTCGAACAGCGGCGTATTCTGGCGGCCCATGGTGACGGTGCCGTACTGGTTGCTCGACAGCCCAACATAGGCCATCCGATTGAACAGGGTGCCCGAGCTCGCGAGCTGGCCGTTCCAGAGGTTGAAGCCGTTTTCAAGCCGGAACACCGCGGACAGGCCGCCGCCCAGGTCCTCGCTCCCTTTCAGGCCCCAGCGACTGCCGGTGATCGGGCCGACGCCCATCGACACCTGACTGTCGTTGTTCGCATTCGCGTTGGTGAGGTAGCGCACGCTCGTGTCGACAATGCCGTACAGCGTGACCGAGTTTTGCGCGAAAGCGGATTGAGCCGCGAGAGCAATCAATGCTCCGCCGATGGCGCTGATGGTTTTCTTCATCGAGGTTTTCCCCTTGTATATTTGATATTTGATAGGCAAGCCGCCCGTGTTGGCCGTGGCCACGGGTCATGAGCTATGTCCTTGCGGGGGGCGATGATATTTCCGCAAAAATAATTCATGTATTGATTTAATTTGTCTGTCGCCGGTTTGCAACATTCGGTGCGCGCCGGTATCGGCGGGCGAACCTGCTGGGGTCACACCACATAGGCTTCGAACAGAAATCGATGGCGGTTTGGTATTTCCCCTGATTGGAGCGGACCGGTCTGGCGTGCTTGCCCCGATGGGGGAGCCCATGCGCTGAAGCAGTTAAACCGATGCATGGCAAATGGCGCGGAATCGCCATCAAGACTGCAAGCCGCTTGAAAGGGCGGTCGCCGATCCACGGCACACCATGGCACCGGACGTAAAGCGCCGTGCAGTTTTGCGCGCATCGGCGCATTATCGATGAGCCTTGCGGTCCTCATGCGTTCTTTCCACGTTCTTCCACGCGAACACGGTTCGCCGGCCACGCCGATACAGCGCGTCGCCGCGAAGTTCCCAACCGCCGAACAAGGAGTGTCCCATGCAAAACGATCCTGCCCTCGATCAGCTGTGCATCAACACGATTCGCACGCTATCGATGGACGCTGTGCAAAAGGCCAATTCCGGTCACCCCGGCACGCCGATGGCACTGGCGCCGGTCGCCTATCATCTGTGGCAAAA
Source organism: Paraburkholderia phytofirmans OLGA172 (assembly GCF_001634365.1). NCBI lineage: Bacteria > Pseudomonadati > Pseudomonadota > Betaproteobacteria > Burkholderiales > Burkholderiaceae > Paraburkholderia > Paraburkholderia phytofirmans. The sequence goes on along the minus strand of NZ_CP014579.1, from coordinate 1,565,621 downwards.
CCATCTTCGCTATGATCCGGACGAGCCGCTGTGGCCGAACCGCGACCGCTTCGTGCTCTCGGTGGGGCATGCGTCGATGCTGCTGTACTCGCTGCTGCATCTGGCGAATGTAAAGGCCGTGGACGACGACGGTAAGCCGACCGGTTCGCCCGCCGTCTCGCTCGACGACATCGAACATTTCCGCCAGCTCGGCAGCAACACGCCGGGCCACCCCGAATACCGTCTGACCACCGGCGTGGAAACGACCACCGGGCCGCTCGGCCAGGGGCTGGGCAATAGCGTCGGCATGGCGATGGCGTCGCGCTGGTACGAAAGCCACTTCAACAAGCCGGACGCGCCGCTGTTCGATTACCGCGTCTACGCGCTATGCGGCGACGGCGACATGATGGAGGGCATCTCGCACGAAGCGGCGTCGCTCGCAGGGCATCTGAAGCTGTCGAATCTGATCTGGATCTACGACAGTAACCGCGTGACGATTGAAGGCCACACCGATCTCGCGTATAGCGACGAGGTGGAAAGCCGCTTTCGCGGTTACAACTGGCACACCTTGCATGTGAGCGACGCGAACGACGCCGCGGCGCTGGAAGCTGCGTTGGTCGAAGCGAAAAGCATCACGGACAGGCCGACGCTGATCGTGGTCCACAGCATTATCGGCTGGGGGGCGCCGCACAAGCAGGATACTTCTGCCGCGCACGGCGAAGCGCTCGGTGTCGAGGAAGTCGCGCTTACCAAGAAGTTCTATGGCTGGCCCGAGGACAAGTTCTTCTATGTCCCGGACGACGTGCACGAACGCTTCGCGCAGGGCATCGGTGCGCGCGGCAAGACGGCGCGCGAGGCATGGCAGGCGAAGTACGACGCGTACAACGCGAAATACCCGGAACTGTCGCGCGAATTCGCGCAGATGGCAGCGCATGCGTTGCCCGCGGGCTGGGACAGCGACATCCCCACGTTCGATGCGGACCCGAAGGGCATCGCCTCGCGCGACTCGTCGGGCAAGGTGCTCAATGCGATTGCCGCGCGCGTGCCCTGGATGATCGGCGGCGCGGCCGATCTCGCGCCGTCCACCAAGACCAATCTGAAGTTCGAAGGCGCGGGCAGCTTCGAACACGACAACTATGGCGGCTGCAACCTTCACTTCGGGATTCGCGAGCACGGCATGGGTGCAGCGGTGAATGGCCTCGCGTTGTCGAATTTGCGGCCGTTCGGTTCGACCTTCCTGATTTTCAGCGACTACATGAAGCCGCCGATTCGCCTTTCCGCGATCATGGAAGTGCCGGCCATCTATGTGTTCACGCACGATTCGATTGGCGTCGGGGAGGATGGGCCGACCCATCAGCCGATCGAGCAACTGGCCTCGCTGCGCGGCGTGCCGGGGCTGACCGTGCTGCGCCCCGGCGACGCCAACGAAGTCGCCGAGGCCTGGCGCGTGGCGATGTCGCAGGCGCGGCGGCCGTCGTGCATTGTCGTGTCGCGTCAGGCGTTGCCGACCCTGGACCGCACGCGCTATGCGTCGGCCAAGGGCGTGCAGAAGGGCGCTTATGTGCTCGCCGATGCGCCTGACGGGCAGAAGCCCGAGGTGATCCTGCTCGCCACGGGCAGCGAACTGTCGCTGTGCGTCGAGGCCTACGAGAAGCTCAGGAGCGAAGGGATCGCGGCGCGGGTGGTGTCGATGCCGTCGTGGGATATCTTCGAACGCCAGGACGAGGCATATCGGGACGCCGTGCTGCCACCCGAAGTGGACGCGCGAGTCGCGGTCGAACAGGCGGCGTCGCTTGGTTGGGACCGCTATGTCGGGAAGCTCGGCGCGCAGGTGGTGATGCATACGTTCGGCGCGTCCGCGCCCTTCGCCGACCTGAAGAAGAAGTTCGGCTTCACGGTCGAGCACGTGTATGACGCGGCGAAGCAGCAGATTGCGCGCGTGAAGGGCACGTGATCATCGAGCATGGGCTGAAGTCTTCGGCCATTGCCGGTTCAATACCCGCTGCAATTCTCGCGGATCGACTGGCCATGTTGAACGAGTCCATCAACGATTTCGCGGGATAACCCGTAAGCAGGAATCCTTAACGCGGTGCCGCCTTTTTCCGACAGATGTCGCGTTTGCATTCAACTGACGTTTGCGTGTTTTCCCGAACTCGCAGTGACTATATCCGTCCGTATACAGCGGCTGATGATGTCGGGGTGAACACGAAGTCCTGCGCAATGCACGCGCCAGGGGCGGCATGCACGGTGGAAGTGCGTTTTATCCATATTTCGACGCAATATCTCGTGCTTGCACACGATGTATCGGGGAGAGTCAAGACGGCATAAATCAGGAAGCGGCGCGACGCTCAGTGAGCTATGGTGGTGGGGTAGCGCGTGTGTGGCGGCGAATCGTGCGCGGCGTGGCGAAAACCGAAGCGAATGCCTGGCGAGCGATAAGCGCTCGCCGCGCGGTGGGAGCGAATCTTGCACGCAGATGCCTCGGTGCGCCAGAACGGCACCCGGAAGAAGCCAGGGAGAAAATGGTGACGTTCGACAACAGAATGGACGAGAACGACGACGTCGTGGTCTGGCGGCCTATTCAGTATGCGATGGCATCAAACCGGCGCGTGCTCGTGGTCGACGATTACCAGGAAGCGGCCGAAGCTTTGCAGATGCTCCTGAATGCTGACGGTTTCGAGTGCCGCGCGCTGCTGGACCCGTTCGCCGTTTGCGGCATGGCCTGCGAGTGGCAGCCGTTCGCCGTTCTGCTCGACATCAAGATGCCCGGCCTCGATGGCCTCGAACTGGCTCGTCGCCTGCGGGCCGACCCATTGACTTCGCACATGCTGCTGGTGGCCTGTACGGCTTTTGCTTCGCGCGAAGACCGGGCGCGTGCCAAGGCAGCGGGTTTCGACGCGCATTGTGCCAAACCCCTGACGCCGGAGCGCCTCTTGCGCGTGCTCGAGTCGGCCGCCGCGCTGCATGCGATCGCACCGCCGTAAAAATGGCGTGACGGTTGAAAATCGGTTGAAAATCTTGAGGCGTTGAGATTGCCTGAGGGGGCCTTGTGCTGAACGCAACGCCTGGGTCCGGAATTTGCTGAACCGGCAAGCTTGCACATTTCAAACACGTGTGCCGGCATCCTCGGCTTCCACAGGAATCCCAATGTCATCCCAGTCCAGCTACTCGACGCGCATCGCGGAAGGCACGCCTTTCCCGCTTGGTGCGACGTGGAACGGAAACGGTGTCAATTTCGCGCTGTTCTCAGCGCATGCAACGAAGGTCGAACTCTGTCTGTTCGATGACACCGGCGCGACGGAAATCGAACGCATCGAACTGCCGGAGTACACCGACGAGGTCTGGCACGTGTTCGTGCCGAATCTGAAACCGGGAGCGGTGTACGGCTATCGGGTTCACGGTCCCTATGAACCGGAACAAGGACATCGCTTCAATCCGAACAAACTCCTGCTCGATCCCTACGCCAAGGCGCATATCGGCGAGCTCAAGTGGGCGCCGGAAATCTTTGGGTATACGCTCGATTCGGAAGAAGGCGACCTGTCATTCGACGAACGCGACAGCGCGCCCTTCGTGCCGAAGTGCGAGGTGGTCGACGCCAACTTTTCGTGGCGTCATCCGGAACGCAACGCGCTGCCCTGGGAGCGCGCGATCTTCTATGAGACCCATGTGCGCGGTTTTACCCAACGTCATCCTGAAGTGCCGGAGAATTTGCGCGGCACCTTCGCAGGTCTCGGCCAGCCCGTCGTGGTCGACTACATCAAAGGCCTCGGCGTCACATCAGTCCAATTGTTGCCGGTTCAGACCTTCGTCAACGACAGCTATCTGCTCGACAAAGGTCTCACCAACTACTGGGGCTACAACACGATCGGGTTCTTCGCGGCCGATCCGCGCTTCTTCGCGTCTTCGACCAACCCGGTTGGCGAATTCAAGGACATGGTGGACCGCTTTCATAGCGCCAACCTCGAAGTCATTCTCGACGTGGTCTACAACCACACCGCCGAAGGCAACGAGCGCGGTCCGACGATTTCCTTCAAAGGCATCGACAATGCATCCTACTATCGGCTGATGCCCGATGAGCCGCGCTATTACATCAACGATACCGGCACCGGCAACACGCTCAATCTGTCCCATCCACGCGTGCTGCAGATGGTGACCGACAGCCTGCGCTACTGGGTAACGGAAATGAAAGTCGACGGTTTCCGTTTCGACCTCGCCACGATTCTTGGCCGCGAGCCGCACGGGTTCGACGAAGGCGGCGGGTTCCTCGACAGCTGCCGGCAGGATCCGGTGCTTTCGAGCGTGCGGCTGGTTGCCGAGCCGTGGGACTGCGGACCCGGCGGCTATCAGGTGGGCGGCTTTCCGCCAGGCTGGGCGGAATGGAACGACCGCTTCCGCGACACGGTGCGCGAATACTGGAAGGGCGACGAAGGCAAGGTCGCCGATCTCGCGACACGTTTGACCGGTTCGGGCGACAGGTTCAATCGTCGTGGGCGGCGTCCGTGGGCGAGCGTCAATTTCATCTGCGCGCATGACGGCTTCACGCTCAACGATCTGGTGTCGTACAACGACAAGCATAACGAGGCCAACGGCGAAGACAACAAGGACGGTCATTCGGACAACAAATCATGGAACATGGGCGTCGAAGGCCCAAGCGACGATGCGGATATCCGTGAGCAACGCGAGCGCCAGAAACGCAATCTGCTAGCCACGCTGCTGCTCTCGCAAGGCACGCCGATGATGCTCGCGGGCGACGAATTCGGCCGCACGCAGAAGGGCAATAACAATGCATATTGCCAGGACAACGAGATCAGCTGGGTCGATTGGGACGGCATCGACGACGATGGACGCGCGCTGACCGAGTTCGTCAAGAATCTGACCACGTTGCGCCATCGTCTGCCGGTACTGCGCCGCGGACGCTTTCTGACTGGCGAATACAACGAGGCGCTCGACGTGACCGACGCGCGCTGGCTTTCGCCAGACGGCACCGATCTTTCGCAGGAACAGTGGGACGATCCGTCGATGCGCTGCTTCGGGTTTGTGATTGACGGGCGCGCTCAGGCGAGCGGCATTCGACGCCCCGCCTCCGATGCGACGTTGCTGCTGGTGCTGAATGCCCATCACGACGTGGTCAATTTCACGCTGCCCGACATTCCCGAGGGCGACCAGTGGACTTGTCTGCTGGATACGAACATGCCGGTGCGCGCCGGGCTGCCTCAATTCAGCGCCGGCGACGCGTATCAGGTAACCGGCCGTTCATTGCTGCTGTTCGCACTTGACGCGCCGAGCCATGCGACGCGGCGCGTGTTTGATCGCCTGGAAGAACAACTGACCACTGATGAATGCGAACGCCCCGCGTGAACGTGACCTGACGAGTATTGGGAGCAGGCACGCGATGAGATCGAGAAGGAAGCGCCGCCGATAGAAAGCAGGCCGGTGGCCGAAGCACCGAAGAAGTGACAATGCGCCGGCGCGCTAGGGAGAACGGCAGAAGTGCGGTAAATTCCGGGAAAGGAAATAGCGCACGACCAAAGTGGGGCGCGTTGTGCATCGCCGCCCCGACCTGTCCTCATCTTTCATGGAGATCGTGACCGTGCAACGTGCGGAGCGTGTCGCAGTCGATTTCCCCATGCCGTCGCGTAATTTCGCGGCAACGCGACGCGTGCTTCTGATCGTGCTCGCCGTTTCGATTGTGTTTCCTCTGGCCTGCCTCGCGGGTTATGGATACTTTGATTACCAGCGCCGGATTGCCGATGCGAACGACATGATCGACCGGCTCGCGCGCGTGACCGAAGAACAGGCTGTCAAGGTGCTGGACCTCAACCAGCAGATGGCCTCGCGCATTGTCGACCTGCTCGGTAATGACGACGACGCGCAGATCCGCGCGCAGGAAGCCGGATTGCACGACCGTTTGCGGCAAATCGGCGGCGACTTTCCGCAGGTCGCGTCGATCTACCTGCTTGGCGTGAACGGCGATTTGCTGGCGTCGAGCCGCACTTATCCGGCGCCCGTCATGTCGACGCGTCAACGCGAAGACTTCATTGCCGCGAAAGCGATGCGGCCGCAGCCGTATTTCTCCCAGCCCATGTTCGGGTCGCTGTCGCAGACCAATGTGTTCAACACCGCGACCGGCCGCTCAGGCGAGAACGGGCAGTTTCTCGGCGTGGTGTCCGTGGCGCTGCGCACCGAGTATTTTTTGCGCTTCTACCGTGAGCTGACGAATGGCGATACGTCGCTTTCGTTAGGGCTGTACCGCCAGGACGGCAGTCTGCTAGTGCGTTATCCGACGTGGCCGGCCGGCGCCAGGCCCACCCGGCATAGCGCGTTCGTCGCGGCATTGCGCGACCAGCAGCTATTCGGTCACATCCGTCTAACTTCCACGGTCGACGGCGTTGAACGGCTACTGGCGTTTCGCCGGGTCGGCGATTATCCGCTCTATGTCGTGAGCGCGTATGAGACTGCTTCGATCGGCGGCGCGTGGCGCCAGCACTTCATGGCGATCGCGGCGATCGCCGCGGTGCCTTGTGTGGCGATCTGGCTGCTGGTGTTTTTCTCGTTGCGCCGGCTCGCCGGCGAGCGCCGCGCGTGGGAGCGCTGGCAAGGCGAAGTGGCCATGCGTCTTTCCGCGGAGGCGTCGAGCCGGCAATTGCAGCGCATGGGCGCGCTCGGCAATCTCGTCGCCAATGTCGCGCACGACTTCAACAATCTGCTGATGGTGGTGTCGGCTAACACCGAACTGGCGCGTTTGAAGCGCTATAACAAGCTGGAAAAAGAGGTGCAAGCCATTGAGCGCGCCACCGCCTCAGCGGAATCGCTGACGCGGCAGCTCCTGAGCGTGGCGAAGAAGCAGCCACTCAAGCAGGAACGGCTCAACCTCGCCACCTGGCTGCCGAGCGCGGCGCCGCTGATCGACGCGGCGCTCGGCGACAACATCGAAATGGCCTTCAACATGGTCGACAACGTCTGGCAGGTGCTGGCCGACCCGACCGACCTTGAATTCGCGATCATGAATCTGGCGGTCAACGCGCGCGACGCGATGCCGCACGGCGGCCGCTTCGTGATCCGTTGCCAGAATAACCGTCTGGTGGGCAGCGACACCTTGCTGCCCGACGGCGAATATGTGCTGATTGCCTGCTCCGACGACGGCGAGGGCATGCCCGAAGCCGTCACCCGTCGCGCGTTCGAGCCGCTGTTTACCACCAAGCTGCGCGGCTCGGGCACCGGCCTCGGCCTCGCCCAGGTCCTCGCCATGTGCGAACAGGCTGGCGGCACGGCCAAAATCGACAGCGTGCTCGGCCGCGGCACGACGGTCAGACTTTATTTGCCGCGTTATCGGGAGCGGCAGAAAGCGTTGACGCCGGACGTGGACACGGCGCAACAGCCGGCGCCGGCTTCAAAGGGCAACGTTCTGCTGGTGGAAGACAACGAAGACGTGGCGGCGGGCGTTGCCGCCGTGCTGGAAACCTTCGGCTGCGAAGTGCGGCACGAGCCAACCGCCGACCAGGCGTTCGACGTGTTGGCCGGCGGCGCGAAGTTCGAACTCGTGCTGTCCGACATTCAGATGCCGGGCAAGCTCAACGGCATCGACTTCGCGGAGAAAGTACGCAGCGCGTGGCCTGCGCAGAAGATCGCGCTGATGACCGGCTACGCCGACGAACTCGAACGGGCGCGCCGGCTCGGCGTAGCGATACTCGCCAAACCCTTCAATATCGACGAGCTGCACGCCCTGGTGGCATGCGAACCGTAAAGCCACCTCGGCGAGCCGGATTCGCGGCAGGCGCTGCTCACCCTGGGACTCGCCCTTTTCCTGCGCTGCACCGTCGTTGGACGAAACGCCTGGCGAGGCCGTCGTTGCCGCTCGCTACGGGTGTCCATGAGGTGTGCTCCCGTTGGTCCGGTTTGCGGACGAAGTCTTGCTAGAGCGAAGCAAAAGCCTTGGCTATGTCCGTGGCATCGGTCGGACGCACGATGCGTGCGACTTCGGCGCCGTCGCGCATGAGGACCAGCGTGGGCCAGAGTTTGACCTTGAAGGAGCGCCCGAGCGGGCGGCCTGGGCCGTCTTCGACCTTGAGATGCCGGATGCCGGCATGGGGTTCGAGGGCTTTAGCAATCGAGGCTTGCGCGCCCTGGCAGTAGCCGCACCAGTTGGTGCCGAATTCTATGACCGTGGCGCCCGGCAGGGTGTCGACTTCGGCTCGGGAGGGGGCGTGGGAGGAATAGGGTGTCTGGGTCGTCATGGGTGTTCCGGTGCTTTTTTACCTTCGCGGACAGCGGTGTCCGCTTGCGCGGGGGCGCCTGCTGCGCGTGGATTGGATAAAGAGTAGCAGCAATGGGCGGAATCGTCCGTGAGGGGAGCAGGGCGTGCGTCGTCGCGCAAATTTCGCACAAGCCCATCGTCTTGCCAGCGTGACCTGTTAAACGTCATGATTCGCTCCAGCGGCATCATCGGGTTCAGGAAAGAATATGGCAGAAAGGATCTACCTTCAGCGTCCCGGCACGGACGAAACCGTCGCGGTTGCTACGGGCTTCAGCTGGGGCGCGTTGCTGTTGGGCTTCGTCTGGGCCATGTCGAAGAGAATGTGGTTTGCCACGTTCATCATGCTGGCGGTCAATACGCTGCTGTTTTTCACGGGCCTATGGGGTGAAACGGTCGGCACGATCGGACTGGTGCTGTCCGTGCTGTTCGGCATTGCCTGTGGTGTCTATGGCAACCAGTGGCACCGTTGGACGCTCGAACAGCGCGGATATGTCGTCGTGCCGCCGGCGGGCGAGGGCAAGTAGCTTGAAAACCGCCCGTTTTTTCGACCTGCTGCGCATCCCTGGCTTCAAGCCGCTGGCCGCCGCCACCCTCATGCTCGGTGTGGCGATGTCGTTCACCGCGCCCTATCTGTCGCTGTTCGGCGTCGAGCGCGCCGGCATGACGCCGCTCAAGCTCGGCATCTTCATGACGCTGATTGCCGCCAGCGGGGTGCTCGCCAGCGCCGTCGCCGGCCGCTGGAGCGATGCCAGCGGACGGCACCGGCCGTTGCTGCTGGCGGCGCTGGTGGCCGCCGCATTGGGCTACCTATGCTTATGCGTGGTGCGTGACTACCGGCTGTTGCTGGCGGTCGGCATTGTCTTTATCGGCGCGGCCGGCTCGGCCATTTCGATGGTGTTCTCGTTCAGCCGCGCGGCGCTGCCGGTGCAGGACCTCGCGGAGCGCGCGTTCGCGAGCGCCACCTTGCGGACCATCCTGTCGGCGGCGTGGGTGTTCGGTCCGTCGGTGGGCGCACTGGTGCTTGCCGCCGCCGGCTTTTATGGGCTTTTCCTGTTCGCCGCGGCAAGTTTCGCGGCCTGCGCGGCGATCGTCTGGCGCATGCGGGAGCCGCAAGGCCATCTGGGCGATCACACGGTGGAGGACACGGCATCGGAACCATTGGCCTCGATCACCGTGCCGCCACTGACCGCGCCCGGCGAAGATGCACACGAGGACCTGCCGGGCGTCGCCTCGCCGAACGACATCCGTCGTGCCGTGGCCGCGCTCACCTTGCTAGGTCTCGCCGCGAACGCCACCATGATCGTGCTGCCGCTCTACATTGTGCACGGCCTGAACGGCACGCATCTCGACGTGTCGGTGATGCTCGGCCTTGGTGCCTTGACGGAAATTCCGATGATGCTCGCGCTCGGCGCGAAGTCGTCGACGCTGCACAAGCCCAACTGGCTGGCCGCCTGCGCGGCGGTTCACGCCGTGTATTTCGTCGCGATGTCGCTGGCGGGGAACGTCCACGTGCTGATCCCGATGCAGATCCTTAACGCATTCGTCGTCGCGGTGACCTCATGCCTCGGCATGACCTACGTGCAGGATCTGATGCCGCACTCGCCGGGCCGCGCGACCGCGCTGTTCTTCAATGCCGCGCGGGTCGGCTCGATTCTCTCCGGCATTTTGTCGGGTTTGCTGGTGCAGGCGTTCAGCTATCGCGGCACGTTCCTGTTCTGCGGTTTGCTGGCGCTTTGCGCGCTGGTGCTGTTCGCCGTGCCGGGTTACCGCTATCCGCAGATGTGGCGTGCGGTGCGGCGTTTTGCGCGCACGCAATACGGGAAGCTTCAGGTGCGGCAGCGATAGGGCTCGCGGTTCGCACGCGGCTCGCACGCGGCTCGCACGCGGTTCGCACCAACGCACGTCCGGAACTTCAGGCTGTGCAAAACCGCTGCAAAGAAGCGTATCGTCGTTCAATGCCGGCGAGGATGGCCGATTCACTGCGCGGACGATCCTAGGCTGCTACCGTGTGTTCGTCGAATCACGTAAACGCACCTACAGTCAGAAGAGCCACTTGCCGCAGATGAAACGCGCAGCATGGCGCCAGTACGCCGAACCAGATCGAAGTGCGCAACGAGACACTTTCCGGAGCGAGATATGCAACTAGGCATGATTGGATTGGGACGCATGGGCGCGGACATGGTGCGTCGCCTGACGAAGGGCGGTCAGCAATGCATCGCTTACGACGTGCAAGCGGCCGCGGTGGACAAGCTGAAGCAGGAGGGCATAGCAGGTGCAGCGTCGCTCGAAGACCTGGTCGCGCAACTGCAAAAACCGCGCGCGGTGTGGCTGATGGTGCCCGCCGCGGTAGTCGACAAGACGCTCGGGAACCTCGTGCCCTTGCTGGAGCCCGGCGACATCGTGATCGACGGCGGCAACTCCTATTACCACGACGACATTCGCCGCAGCGCCGACCTGGCCAGCCGTCAGCTTCACTATGTGGACGTCGGCACGAGCGGCGGCGTCGCAGGCCGTGAGCGCGGCTACTGCCTGATGATCGGCGGCGAGACTGAGGTCGTGAAGCGGCTCGAACCGATTTTCTCGACGCTCGCGCCGGGTGCGGGCGCGGCGCCTGCCACGCCAGGCCGCCCAGCCGGCGCCAGCACGGCCGATCAGGGCTTCCTGCATTGCGGTCCGCAGGGGGCGGGACACTTTGTGAAGATGGTCCACAACGGCATCGAATACGGAATGATGGCCGCGTATGCCGAAGGCCTGAACATCCTGCGCCACGCCGACGCCGGCAAACACGCGCGCGAAGCCGATGCCGAAACATCGCCGCTGCGCCGTCCCGAGCTTTACCAGTACGAATTGAATCTCGCCGAGGTCACCGAGGTATGGCGGCGCGGCAGCGTGATCGGTTCGTGGCTGCTGGACCTGATAGCGGGATCGCTCGTCAGCGACGCCGATCTGCAAAGCTACGCAGGACGCGTATCGGACTCGGGCGAAGGGCGCTGGACCGTGGCGGCGGCGATCGACGAAGGCGTGCCCACGCCGGTGCTGAGCGCGGCGCTGTTCGCGCGTTTCAGCTCGCGGGGCGACGCGGATTTTGCGAACCGGGTGTTATCGGCGATGCGGCACGACTTTGGCGGTCACGTCGAGAAAGCGGCCACGCCGGCCGCTGGGCACACGAGCTAATTCATGGGAGCCGGAATGGAAGCCGCTAATGCTACGCCTCACGACGTCGTGTTTCTGTTCGATTGCGATAACACGTTGCTGGACAACGATCATGTGCTGGCGGATTTACGTGCGCACATGATCCGGGAGTTCGGCGAGAAGAACAGCGCGCGGTACTGGGAAATATTTGAAGACTTGCGCGCGGAGCTTGGTTACGCCGATTACCTTGGAGCGTTGCAGCGCTATCGGCTGGAGCAGCCTCGGGACACGCGCCTGTTGCTGATGTCGTCGTTTCTGATCGAGTATCCATTTGCGAACCGGCTGTATCCGGGGGCATTGGATGCGATCAAAAACGTGTCGAAGCATGGGCCCGCGGTGATTTTGTCCGATGGCGATGTGGTGTTCCAGCCGCGCAAGATCGCCCGCTCGGGCTTATGGGACGAGGTCGAGGGACGGGTTTTGATCTACATCCATAAGGAGCAGATGCTCGATCAGGTGATGGAGTGTTATCCGGCCCGGCAGTACGTGATGGTGGATGACAAGTTGCGGATTTTGACGGCCATGAAGAAGGCCTGGGGGGAGAGGCTGACTACGGTTTTTCCTCGCCAGGGGCATTACGCCTTCGATCCCAAAGAGATATCCAGCAATCCGCCTGCGGATGTGACGATTGAGAGGATTGGGGAACTGGCTGATATCGACGTCAATCTGCTTCTGAGCGGCGGGACGGCAGGGGGCGCTTAGGCCCCCAATCAGATGCGGTCCGCCGTCGCGCATTTAGCATATCGAGGGTAACCGCATCGACTTAATGCTCGCTTAAAGTCTGGCGCAAGACCGGCAGCCTCGGGCACTTCAGCGGGCCGACGGCTCAACAGATCAATAGTCCAACAACGTACAGACACGGCGCCCAATTGAGCGCATGATCCTTGCTTGGCGCGCGTCGTAAACAGGTTTGCTCAAAATCAGCCGCGCGCTCAATCGGACGCCCGCTTTCACGTCGCAGGCAATCAAGCGCTGTGCGGCCGGCGGGCCAAGGAAAAATCATGACATCCGCAATCTGGGGCATCGTGGCCGGCATGGTGCTGATGTTCGGCGCCTCGATGTACCTGCGTCAGTTGCGTCTCCTGCACCGCCCGGACCGCCGCTGGACCGGCAAGAAACGTTGATTTGTCCCACATCCTCGAAAAGGGAGGCTCCATGTCACTATTACCTTCTCAGCGGCGCTCGCCGTCGCCGTTGCGCCAATCCGATTCCCCAGGCGCCGTGCGCGACCGGCGCGCCGAACTCGGCCGCGCCGATGAAGCGCGCGCCGAACAACGCGAACGCGACGACGCGCGCAACGATCCCAATGCCAGCAAATGGCGCTACCAGCCGCCACAACGGGACCAGAAAGAGCCGGTTTGAGACCCTTCAACTGAAAACCCGCGAACGAGCAGTCGCACAATCGAACAATCGAGCGGGCGCTAGCCACCGTTCGGGCCGGCAATCGAATCGGCCGCTCCACACTCCACGCCACGACAATCTGCGCGCGCCTGGCTATCACGCGAAAGGCTATATCAACACGCTTGGTTTTATCGTCGTGTGGTCTGAAATGCCTGTTACGCCGAACAGGCGGGAGACGTCTTCGAGTGCTGCGGTTCTTTGTTGCTCGCGGTGAAGTTCGCCTAGCAGGCTGATGCGGCCGTGTAAGACTTTGACATGCAGGACGTTTGGGGGAAGGGCTGCATCCCAGGCTAGGCGCCTGATCGCTTCTGCGGCGATCTGTCCATCGGTGAGGTGCGTGCTTGCGTTGCTGCGCGCGGCGGAGCGGGAGCTAGCCATGGAGATTCCCTCGAGAGGGGACAGCGATTGGACAACACTAGCAGATGTCAAGGCCAACGCCACAAAAGCACAGACCAACAAGCGCCGCGCAGGCAAAAACAAGACCTATTGAATAGACCCAGCCACGACCTGCGCCGTAGCCGCCGACAACGTCCACCCCAAATGCCCATGCCCGGTGTTATAAAAGACGCCGCGCCGTTTCCCGCGCCCCACCTTCGGCAACATACTCGGCAGCATAGGCCGTAACCCAGCCCATGGAATCACCTTCGAAGTCGACACCTCAGGAAAATACCGTCGAGTCCAGTCGACCAAAGGCGCGATCCGATCCGACCGAATATCCCGATTGAACCCATTGATCTCCGCCGTGCCGGCGACCCGAAACCGATCCACGCCGAGCCGGCTAGTCACGATCTTCGCGCTATCGTCGAGCAGACTCACCCACGGCGCGCGCTGCTGGCTCACTTCATCGTCGAGGCAAACGGTGATCGAATAGCCCTTCACCGGGTAGACATTCACGTGATCGCCCAGCATTGCCGCAAAATCGCGGCTCTTTACACCGGCACACACCACGATCTGCTCAAAAGCAAACTGCTGCGGCTCACCGGCCAGATTCACGCTCAGCGAAAACCGCCCCTCAGCCGGCTGTTCGATAGCCGTAATTTCCGCATCGTAATGAAACTCCACGCCATGCCGCGCGCACGCCTCTGCAAGCCCACGTGTGAACTTGTGAATATCGCCAGTCGAATCCGAAGGCGTAAAAAAACCGCCAAAAAAATCACCCTGCAGCGTAGGCTCGATCGCATGCAACTCGCTCGACGTCACCGGATTCCGGTCCAGGCCGCCTTCGCGCAGCAATTCATTCACCTTGCTCGCGGCATCGAATTCCTTGCGCGTCTTATAGATGTGCAAAATGCCGCGCCGCTCCAGATCGAAGTCGATCCCCTCGCGCTCGGCGATCGAAAACAGATGCTCACGCGCTGCAATCGCGAGCCGCACCGTTTCGACGGTGTTCGCGCGATAGCGCGGAATCTGCCGTAAAAATTCGCCCATCCACGAATACTTGTGCCACGTGGGCATCGGATTGAGCAGCAGCGGGGCGTCGCGCGTGAGCATCCAGCGCAACCCCTTCAGCACGGTGGCCGCACTGTTCCAGACTTCCGCATTGCTGGCGGACAGTTGGCCACCGTTGGCGAACGAGGTCTCCATCGCCGCATAGCGATGACGTTCGAACACGGTGACGTGGTGGCCGCGCTGCGCCAGGGCGTGAGCAGTCGTGACGCCGGTAATGCCGGCGCCGATAATGGCGATTCTTGACATGACATGATCCAGAGTAGTTGAGCATCACCGGTGTCGATTTCGTATCGAAACCGGCGTCGATGCCCCATCTGTTCATGTACCTGAGAGTTTCTTCCCGTGAGCATACGCGCGCGACGTAAGCGGTATGCGGGGAATCCCCTTCGGTGGGCGCGCACGGCGCCGCTCTCCAGATGTTCCAGCTGCGCGGTCCTTTTGCCTGAGAGTTTCCGGGGCGGTTGCTCCGTCGGCGTCGTCACAAACCTCTGACGATCTCTCCCGCGCTGCGATGCAGAACGGCTCGACGATACCGGGCAAAAGTCTTCGCCGCAAGTGTTTCCTGCAATGCAGCGCCCCATCGGCCCGGTACCGCGCCATATGGAACGGCAGTTCCGGCCACAAACGCGATGACCGCCGTTCAACTGCCGGCGTGGGTTTTTCAGGTCCGGATAGAGGGCTTGAAGCGGCGACATCGGCTATATTGGGTGGCGTTGCCCGACTTCAATTCACAGAGGAGACCGCCGTGCCCGCTGTCACAACCCTGCTCGCCTTCGCCCTGGTCTCGTTCGGCATGGTGCTCACGCCCGGCCCGAACATGATCTATCTGATCTCGAGATCGCTCTGCCAGGGGCGGCGCGCCGGACTCGTGTCGCTCGGCGGCGTCGCGCTCGGCTATGTGTTCTACATGTTTTGCGCGGCGTTCGGTATCACGGCGCTGCTGTTGACGGTGCCTTACGCGTACGACGCGTTGCGATTCGGCGGCGCGCTTTACCTGCTGTATCTGGCGTGGCAGGCGGTCAAGCCGGGCGGCCGCTCGCCGTTCCAGGTGCGCGACCTGCCGCACGACAGCCGCCGCAAGCTGTTCACGATGGGCCTCGTGACAAACCTCGCGAATCCAAAGATCGCCGTGATGTATCTGTCGCTGCTGCCGCAATTCATTTCACCGGAGCACGGCAGCGTGCTCACGCAGTCGATCGCGCTAGGCTGCGTGCAGATTGTTATCGCCGTCACGATCAATGCGCTGATTGCGAGCACGGCGGGTTCGATTGCCGGGTTTCTCGCTGGGCGGCCAGTGTGGCTGCTGGTGCAACGCTGGCTGATGGGCACCGTGCTCGCCGGTCTGGCCGTGCGGATCGCGCTGGACGCGCGCCGTTAAACCACATATCGAAGACTCGCCTGAGCCTGAGCAGCGGGCGCCCTGGCCACATCATGCTCATAGCGTCTTTTACATGAGTGTGGATATTCATCAACGAAACAGACATGCGCTTCGAGGAATGCGGACGCGTTCGGGACACACTCGGCCATTGCGGAGATTCGTACACCGCGAGCGGCCGGGGCGTTTATCATAGTGCCCACAAACTAAAACCTGCCGCCCGGCTGTGCCACGGTAATGCACACCCTCCACGAGACCAGGCGGCGCATGCGGCGACATCCTCCATGAACTCCACTCCCGACGCTGTTTCCCGTCCCTCAATCCGCGCTTTGACCTTGCTTGAAGGGCGCGTGCTTGGCGTGTTAGTCGAAAAGCAACACACCGTGCCGGACAGTTATCCGCTTTCGCTGAACGCGCTGACCTTGGGCTGCAATCAGAAGACCGGCCGCACACCCGTGATGAATGCGACCGAAGCCGAGGTGCTGACCGCCATCGACGGCTTGAAGCGCCTGAGCCTGGTGATGGAGGGCAGCAGCAGCCGCGTGCCGCGCTTCGAGCACAACATGAATCGGGTATTGGGCTTGCCAAGTCAGTCGGCGGCCTTGCTGACCACATTGCTGCTGCGCGGTCCGCAGACGGCGGCCGAGTTGCGCTTGAACAGCGCGCGCCTGCATGGATTTGCCGACATCTCGTCGGTCGAGGCGTTTCTCGACGAGTTGGCTGCCAACGACCCGCCGCGGGTAGCGAAGCTGGCCCGCACGCCGGGCGAGCGCGAAAATCGCTGGGCGCATCTGCTATGCGGCGAAGTCAGCGCGAGTGATCTGGCACAGCCGGGCGGGGAAGATGAGCTCGTGCCCTTGTCGGCGTTCGAGGCGGTAAAAGCCGAACAGAAGCGGCTTGCCGATGAGGTGAGCCGGCTTCAGGTGGTGGTGCGGCGCATGGCTGCCGAGTTGGGAATTGAAGTTGAAGAGCTTGGCACAGGGGATTGAAGCTTGATTGGCTTTCCGCGCGCCGCGAGCGTGCGAAAAGCCAGAAACTAGAACTTGTAGTTCACCGAAGCGAGTGTGTTGAGCTCGAATCTTTTTTCGGTAATCGGGCTATTCGCCGCGTCGTGCTCCAGTCGCCCGAAGGTAGCGGAAACCGACCCATTCCAGTGTTTGGAAAAGTCGTAAGTCACCATGGCGTTCATATGGACGTCCCGCACCCCGGCACTGGTGCTATACGTGGGCAGTCCTGACGCGGCGCTCTGCTGCCCGGACACGCCGAAGAACGTCCGCGTATAGGTCGCGTTCGCCCAGGTAAAGCCTGGGCCCACCGAGAACAACCAGCCGCCAACCGGCGCGGAAGCCACGAAATCCGTGCTGACCGTCGTCCCCTGGTGATTCCCGGCGATATCCTGGTACAACGCCACCGAACCGGTAAACGCCCACCACGTGTAGTCAGCGAAAAGCTTCAGTTTCGGACCGCCATTCACGTTGCCAAGTCCATGCAGGCGCGGATCGTCGGACTCCTTGCGAGTCTGGAAGTCGAAACTCAGCGCCGCGCCCACGTGATAGGCAGGACCATGCAGTACGTTGACGCCGAGCACGTCAGGGCCCTGGGAGAAAATCCGGTCGTCATAGGAGATGTCCAGCGCAGGGAACGGGAATACGCTCAACTGTCGCGATCCCGGGTACTTGGGCGTGATCACCACGCCAGGCCCCACGCCGATTTTCCATTTGCTGTCGGTGGCCGCGCCCGTGCTCGCGTCAGTGGTCGCGTTCGGACTTGCATCCTCCGCGTAGGCTGCGCGCGCTGTGCAAAGGCCGAGTGCAGCAGCGGCGAGCAGCAGTGACATGCGTGCGGATTTGCCGAACCGGACGGCGGTATGCAGCGGCGCGCGCGCGGCCTGGCCGTTTCTCTGCGTCGAATGCGTGGTAGGCGCCGTCATGCGCGCGCCTTGCCAAGCGCCGCAAGTTGCCTAAGGCGCCGCGCCAGCGCCTTCGAGACGACCTGTTGCTTGCCGCTATCGTCGCCGCTATGGGCAACTTCGCTCTCGCGCAGAAATAGCGCGGTTTCGCGCGCGACGATTTCGCGCTCGTTATCTGACGTAATCATGTGATACGAATCATCCAGCCAGATTGTGCGTAAAAAGGCAGCGCCGATATTCGCGGCGACAAACCGGGCATTGCGGGGACTCGAGGTCTCATCGTCGATCGCGTGGACAATCAGGCAATCGGTCTTGATGTCGCGCACCTGCGTGCGCACGCTCGCGGCGAGGCGGCTTGCCTGGCGCAATGCCGGCAATGAAATCGTCGACGGACCGACCTCGCTGAAGTCGCTGCGCTGCATGGCGCGGGCGATCTTCGCTCGGAGCGCTTCGTTGCGCAAGCCGAACGGTGCTTCCTCGCGGTAGCGCCAGCGTTTGCGCATCGGCGTGAAGTACGCCCAGTTGAGCAGGAAACGATACCAGGGGATCGCCCAGCCGTCGTAAGAGAGCGTCAGCGACAACAGCACGAGCGATTGCGCCGCTGGACGGCGATGCGCCAGCGCCAGCGCCAACGCCGCACCGATCGACAACCCGCAGATCGAGACGCGTGCAAAGCGCGCGGCCAACGCGTCGTACTCGCGCACGGCGGCCTCGAGCCAGACCTCCATTGCCGCTTCTTGGGAGCCTGCGCTGTAGCCGGGCAGAACCGGCGCGCAGGTGGTGAAGCCCTCGGCGTTCAGATAGCGCGCGAGAAAACGTAATTCGAGCGGCGAGCTTGACAGGCCGTGCAGCATCAGCACGGCATGATCGTCGCCGGGTAAGAAGAGACTCGTCGGCTGGCTCATGGATCAGGCCCCGATCCGCAGCACGAGGAACTCGCCGGCATGGGTGGTGAACCGTTCGCACACGCACTCGGTCAGCTTCAACGCGCCATCGCCGATCTTGAGGCGCACGCGATGGCTGCCGGGCCACAGCGCCTTGCTGAGCCGCTGGATGTCTTCGTGATCGACGTCGGCAAAGCGCGGGCCCGGCGCGATTTCGTTGGGCAGACGGGGCAGCACACCTTGCCGCTTGAGGTCGTCCGCCGGTTGCAGCGCGTTGCGCTCGAGCGCCTGAATGAAAATGAAGGTCCTGTGATGATGCGACAGATGGCGCAGCAGCCGGTGCGTTTCGTCGACGGCGCGGCGTGCGAGCAGGCGTTCGTTGTCGTGACGCAGCAGCATTTCATAGCGCGATTGCGCAACCGATGCGATCAGTTCCGCACGAAACTGCGCGCGGCGCAGGCGTTCGATCAATATGATGACGAGCAGCGTCACCAACGGATACGAGACCAGCAGGACCAGGTCGGCGCGATCGAATACGGCGATGGTTGCGTAGGGCGGGACGAACAGATAGTCGGCGATACCCAAGCCGAGCAACATAACCCCGAGCGCCGGCGCCAGGCCGCAAAAATACTCGACCAGTGCCGCCGCAATACAGAACGCGGTGCCCGGCATGATTGGTCCGAGTAAGGGATGGAGCAACATGCGCACACCGCTGGCGATCGCCAATGCGGCGGCGGCGGTGAACCAGGCGCGTGGTCCCCGTGGTGCCCAACGACGGGCGTTTTGAACTTCCATAATCTTTTTCTAGGGAGCGATTGCGCTTCCCGATTGAGTGTGGCGATGCACTTTAAAACGCAGGTCGGACAATACCATAGTCGGGCAAAAGCGAAGGCCCGGGAAGGCAAAATGCCGGAAGGCCCGCCGAGGATATCGTGTTTTGAATGCCCGATAGAAAAACATGCCGGCCAATAGGGGTATTTTGACGGGCGAGATTATGCAGACCCTGTGCTTAAGCGATGCTTAAATGGCGGAAAAAGGCCTCCATGGGCCTTATGCATCGCGACTTCGCCGCGGTTCGTCGGACAGGGTTCGCTGGGCCGGTTTACCCTCGGCTGACTCAACCCCCGGGCGCGCCAAGCGCGAATGCGGGGCGCGGGAGCCCCGAATTGGGGAGCGCTGCACCACCGCGCCTTGATCGAAGGGCGGCACCGCGGCTCGGTCTGGCCACCGGAAAATCGTCGCCAAGCCAAACCTGATAAGGCGGGCGGCGTGTTCTGGCACGCTTGGGGTGCACTTGGCACAACTCCTGCTCATTTGAGTCAAAACTTGTATTCAAGATTGAACTCAAGGAAGAACCCGTGCCTATTTCCTCGCCCCTGAAGGTCCGTAGTCTCCTCGCGGCTTATGCCGCCAAACGTCTTACGCCGATGGAGGTCGTGACGTCGGCACTTGCTCGCATCGCCGAAATCGACCGGCCGGAAGTCTGGATCTTGCATGTGCCCACAGCAGACGTGCAGGCCCGCGCCCACGCGCTCGAAGCGCTATACGAAGAGCAGGGCGACGCCGTGTTCGAGCGGATGCCGCTGTTCGGCGTGCCGTTCGCGGTCAAAGACAATATCGACGTCGCCGGTTTGCCGACCACCGCCGCATGCGAGCCTTTCAGCTATACGCCGGACACTTCGGCATTCGCTGTGCAGCGCCTCATCGACGCCGGTGCGATCCTGATCGGCAAGACCAATCTCGACCAGTTCGCGACAGGCCTCGTCGGCACGCGTTCGCCTTACGGCGCGGTGCGGCACACCGAGTTTCCGCAGCGCGTGTCGGGCGGCTCGAGTTCCGGCTCGGCGGTCGCGGTGGCCGCGGGTTGCGTGGCCTTTTCGCTCGGCACCGACACGGCCGGTTCGGGGCGTGTCCCGGCTGGGTTCAACGGGCTTGTCGGCCTGAAGCCGTCGCTCGGACTCGTTAGCAAGCGCGGTGTCGTGCCGGCGTGCCGTACCCTCGACACGATCTCGGTGTTCGCGCACGACGTCGACGATGCGTGGCGCGTGTTCAATGAAATTGCGTGCTTCGATCCGCTCGACGGCTACTCGCGCAAAGTACCGAGTCTCGGTCTCTTGCACGACGCCCCGCGGATCGGCGTACCGGATCGGCTCGAGTTCTTCGGCGACACTGCGGCGACTCAGGCATTCTTCGCTGCACTCGATACCCTCGCTACGCACCTGCACCTCGATCCCACGCCGATCGATTTCCAGCCGCTCAAGCAGGTTTCCGCGCTGCTCTACGACGGCCCCTGGGTGGCCGAACGGCGCGCCGCGCTCGGCGCATTCTTCGAGTCGCATCACGAAGCGGTCGATCCGGTCGTCGCCACGGTGATCGGCAAAGCGGACCGCTATAGCGCCGCCGACGCATTCAACGGCCAGTACGCACTCGCCGACCTGAAGCGCCACGCCGAACAGCTTTTCGAGGCGATCGACATCCTGATCGTTCCGACCACGCCGACGCATCCGCTGATCGCCGACGTGCAAGCCAATCCTGTCGAGTTGAACAGCCAGCTTGGCTACTACACGAACTTCGTCAACCTGCTCGATCTGTGCGCGCTGGCCGTGCCATGCCAGCGTCGCCACGACGGCTTGCCGGCCGGCGTCACGCTGATCGCGCCGAGCGGCGCGGACCGGCGTCTCGCCGAGTTGGGCGCACGGATTCAGGCGCTGTTCGCGAGTGCCCCCGAGGCCCGCAGCGGGAGCGAGAGCGAGATGGCGGCCGTGGCCGAACCGGCAAACAGAACTGGGACCGCGGCCACGGTGAACACGATCGAACCGCTGCCGTTTCAGGAGCCGACTGTCACGCTCGCCGTGGTCGGCGCGCATCTGCGTGGCCAGCCGCTGAACTGGCAACTTCAGGAAGCCGGCGCGCGTTTCGTCGTGGCGACCCAAACCACCCCCGCTTATATGCTTTACGCGCTTGCCGGCACGCAGCCGCCAAAACCAGGGCTGGTGCGCGTAGCCAGCCAGCACGGCGCGCCCATCGCCGTGGAAGTCTGGGAAGTGCCGCTGCGCACCTTCGGCAAGTTCGTCGCCGACGTACCCGCGCCGCTTGGCATCGGCACCGTGCAACTGGCTAACGGCGTCAATGTGAAAGGCTTCATCTGCGAACCGTCGGCGGTAAGCGACGGCAGCGGCGCAACCGACATCACTTCTTTTGGCGGGTGGCGCGCTTATCTCGACAGTCTGAATGCCGACTGAAGGCAAACGGAAGGCAAACTGAAGGCAAACGTTCATTCACCCTCGACCAGGATCTGGACACCATGATGCAAGGTATGCCTGCCGTGCCGGCCGCGGCCAATCCGCTCGCCGAGCAGGTGTACCAGCAACTGAAGAACGATATCTTCAGCTTCCGCCTGTTTCCCGGCGACCGCTTTTCGGAGAACGGCATCGCGCAACACTACGGCGTGTCGCGCACGCCGATGCGCGACGGCCTGTTTCGCCTGCAACGCGAGGGCTATCTGGAAGTCGGCTTCCGGCGCGGCTGGAAAGTGGCGCCGATCAATTTCGACCAGATCGATCAGCTCTACGATCTGCGCATCGTGCTGGAAGTGGCGGCCGTCGAGCGTGTGGGGGCGGGCGGCGACGCCGCGCATGCGGCCGTCGAAGCGCTGCAGGCGGTATGGTGTGTCGAGTCCGAAATGCGCGAGAGCGATCCGGTGAAGATGTTCGGCATGGACGAGAATTTCCATCGTCAACTGGTCGCCGCGACCGGCAACGCGGAGATGCTGCGCGTGCATAACGAAGTGACCGAGCGCATTCGCATCGTGCGGCGGCTGGACTTTCTGAAACCGCACCGCACGAGCGCCACCTACGACGAACATTCGACCATGCTGAACCTGATCGAACGCAAGCGGGTGACGGAAGCGATCATCCTGCTGCGCGCGCATATCACGCAGAGCAAGCTGGAAGTGCGCAAGATCACCCTGTCGATGCTGGCAGCGGCACGCGATAGCAAGTTGCCGTTCGTGTCGTGAGGGGCCACCCTCACTCGTAAGAAAAAGCCCCGCCGAACTTATCCATCCGCTCCAGCGCCATGCCCGAGCCGCGCACCACACAGGTCAACGGCGCTTCGGCGACGAACACCGGCAAGCCGGTTTCTTCCGCAAGCAGGCGGTCCAGGTCGCGCAGCAACGCGCCGCCGCCCGCGAGCATGATGCCGCGCTCGGCGATGTCGGCGCCCAGTTCCGGCGGTGTCTGTTCCAGCGCGATCTTCACCGCCGAGACGATCTGATTCAGCGGATCGGTGAGCGCTTCGAGAATCTCGTTGCTGGACACGGTGAAGCTGCGCGGAATGCCTTCCGACATATTGCGGCCCTTGACCTCCATCTCCTTGACTTCGGAGCCCGGAAACGCGGAACCGATTTCCTTCTTGATCGCCTCGGCGGTCTGTTCGCCGATCAGCATCCCGTAGTTGCGGCGGATGTAGTTGACGATCGCATCGTCGAACTTGTCGCCGCCCACGCGCACCGAACCCTTGTAGACGATGCCGCCGAGCGAGATCACACCCACTTCGGTCGTGCCGCCGCCAATATCGACCACCATCGAGCCGGTCGCCTCGGAGACGGGCAAGCCGGCGCCGGTGGCCGCGGCCATCGGCTCTTCGATCAGATAGACCTGAGAGGCGCCCGCGCTATGCGCGGCTTCCTTGATCGCGCGGCGCTCGACCTGGGTCGAGCCGCACGGCACGCAGATGATGATACGCGGCGACGGCGCGAACATGCGCGACTCGTGCGCCATCTGGATGAAGCGCTTGATCATCTGCTGGGTAATGTTGAAGTCGGCGATCACGCCGTCCTTCATCGGGCGGATCGCCTCGATATTGCCCGGCACCTTGCCGAGCATCTGTTTCGCTTCCTTGCCGACGGCCAGAATGATCTTCTTGCCGTTCGGGCCGCCTTCCTGGCGAATCGAGACTACCGAGGGTTCATCCAGCACGATGCCCTTGCTACGCATGTAGATCAGGGTGTTCGACGTGCCGAGGTCGATTGCCAGGTCGTTGGAAAAATAGCCGCGCAGAAAACCAAACATGCAAATTCCTGTCTCGCTGATGCCGGGCGCGAGAACGCGCCGCATTGGGAATGCCGCCCGGAGGCGGCAGGCGACCGGGAGGTGGTCGGGAGAGAGGGAAGAATAACAGCTTCGGGCGGGGGCTACTTTGGCGCCGCAACGAATCGCATGAGTTGAGCGGCAGCGCCTGCTGCCGCCCATATTGCCATGTCTGGCCGGAGCGCCCGGCTACGGCCGCAGAAGGCCGGGTCAGGCCATCGCGAGGTCCTTACGGCGCATTGGTCAGCGCCGGGTCGAGATAGGCGCTCACGTTCTGCGATTGCTTGTAGACCGCGTTGCGCACGTTGAACTTGTCCGCGTTCACGCTCGAACCGTACACAGAGTCCAGCCCGTCACCCTTGACGAAGGCCTTCCTCGCCGCCGCTGCGTCGAGCAGATGTGTGCCTTTGAGCAACGGCAGATACTGGGCCGGCGTCAGGCCGACGCGCGCGGACATGATCTTCACGGCATCCGGTTGCGTCTTCGGATCGTTGATATAGGCCACGCAGCGATACCAGACCTTGATCACCTTGGCCCAGTCGGCCTTGCGCGACTGCAGACTGACCGGATTGACCGTGATTGCGTCATAGATCAGCCCCGGCGCGTCGGCCGAGGTGAAGATCGGACGTGAGCCCGGCACGCGCTTGAGTGCTTCGCCCGCGTTCGGCTGCCATGCGCCTACCGCGGCAACGTCGTTGGAGGATGCCAGCACCTGCGGCAACTCGTTCGTCTTCGCGTTGACGAGCGTGATGTCCGATTCCTTGAGCGCATGTTTCTCCAGCGCCGTGTCCAGCAACAAGTGATCGACCAGGCCCATTTCGACACCGACTTTTTTGCCCTTGAGTCCATCCACCGTGCGAATGGGCGGCTTGGCCACGATCATGTCGTTGCCGCTCGAGTAATCGGTCAGGAGGACCATCACGTTCTTGGCGCCGCTTGCGCCGGTGACCAGCGCATCGCCGTTGGTTGCGCCGACCGCGTCGAGCTTGCCGGCGGAGAACGCATCGAGCGATGCCGAGTAGTCGAACCACTGAAAATTGACATCCACGCCGGCCTCCTTGAACCAGCCTTTGTCGATGGCAATCTGGAAGGCGACGAAGCCAGGCCAGTCGCTATAGCCGATCGCGAGGGGCGCGGCCGCTTGCGCGGGTGCGGCGGCGAAACCGGTGAAACCAATGGCAAGCGCGGCGGCAGCGCCGGCGATCGCGCCACGCACGCGGCGCGGCGAGGGAAGACGGTTAAGTGAAGTGAGGGACCTACGGGCGGATGCGAAGCGTTTCATCTTTTTCTCCAGGAGACCGGTCAATTGCGATTGTTGAGTTGGATCGCGCGGCGACTGCGCGATAAAACAACATGACCGGTTCCCGCGAGAATCCGAACGGTGCGGACACTGCGCGAAAACTGCGGGAGACAAATGCCGGCCACGGAGAGGCGCGATAGGCATCGCTATCGCCAATCTCCCGGGCTTTTGTCCCGCCGTGTAGTGCAGCCGCCGCGCGCTCCCGGATCGAGCCCGAGTCGAACGAACTGCCGCACCGGGCTGCTCTCGGACCAGACATTCTTGCGAACCGGAACCCTAGCATCCCTAAGATGCGACGCTGCCGCACCTCTCGGCAACCAATCTAGCGAGAAATATGCCAGCTGGAGCGCGCGATATCGCGAGACGCTGTTACGCGGCTCCTTCAACGCAAATAGGGCGCCGAGGATTCAATCCAGCGCGGCAAACCGCTGATGCACGTAGGCGAGAAACTGCTCGAGGCGCGCCTCGATCGATGCCGCGAGACTGACTCGCTTGATGCGGCGATCCGCTTCGGAACTCGTCTCCAGCAGCCAGCCGACGTCGATCAGGTCCTGCACATAGCGAACCGCGGTGCGGCGGCTCACGCCAGGCATGAACTCGTAGAGCGCTGTTTTGGCGAAGTCGTTTTCCGGCTCGACCCACATCCGGCAAAACAGATCGCTGTAGTTGAGGTCGTTCAGTCCGAGGTCGCCGAAATGCGAGGACCACTGCCAGTCCATGTCGAGAATGGCTCGCGCGACCGCTTGCCCCTTGTGACGTGCAAGTTTCTTCTTCATCGATTCACCACGAGGAGGAGGGCTGCACAGTTTAAGTGCTAATCGCGCCGGAAATCGGGCGCACCTGAATCATGCACGGTGAAGCCAGGATATTTTATTGGCGAAGAAATTTCGTGTGTATTATTGCATGCAATTTTGC
The DNA here is from genome assembly GCF_001634365.1 of Paraburkholderia phytofirmans OLGA172. Lineage (NCBI taxonomy): Bacteria > Pseudomonadati > Pseudomonadota > Betaproteobacteria > Burkholderiales > Burkholderiaceae > Paraburkholderia > Paraburkholderia phytofirmans. The sequence continues at coordinate 1,539,873 of NZ_CP014579.1, read as the reverse complement.
ATGTAATTGGAGAGGCGATGAATTTCGAACTGTTCAAGACGTTCTGGGGATTCGACGGCGGCCCGCATGATGCCGCGCCGCTGGTGCGCGCCGCGGGCTTCGACGGCATCGAGGCGCCGGTTCCGACGGGCGGCGCCGAGCGTGACGCGTTTGCGCAGGCCATTGCCGACGAACGTCTTGCGTTCATCGCGGAGATCACGACGGCGGGCAGTTATGTGCCGGAGCGGTCCGCCACGCCGGCGGATCACCTGCGCGACTTCGAGGAAAAGATCGTGTGGGGCAAGCCGCTCAAGCCACGCTTCTTCAACGTGATGGCGGGCTGCGACGCGTGGCCGGCGGCCACACAAGTGGATTTCTTCGCGCGCGCGGTGGACCTCGCCGCGAAGCACGAGGTGATCTGCAGCTTCGAGACGCATCGTGGCCGCTCGTTCTACAACCCATGGATTACCCGCGATGTCGCGCGTGCGGTGCCGGAACTCAAGCTGACCTGCGACTTCAGCCATTGGGTGTCGGTGTGCGAGCGTCTGCTCGACGGCGAATGGGACACGATCTTCGAGCTTGCGCCTCATGCGCATCATCTGCACGGGCGTGTCGGCTATCCACAAGGTCCGCAGGTTCCGCATCCCGCTGCGCCCGAGTACGCAGACTGCCTCGCCTCGCACCAGCGGATCTGGGAGGTGCTGTGGCGCGCACAGATCGATCGGGGTTACACCACCACGACGATGACGCCGGAGTTCGGCCCCGACGGCTATCTGCACACCTTGCCGTTCACGAATGCGCCGGTGGCCGATCTGTGGGAGATCAACACGTGGATGGGGCGCGAAGAGCGGCGCCATTTCGCGACGTTTCTTGCCGGACGCGGGGCGCATGACGGTCTGTAAACCGAACTGCAGACGCATTTGCCGGCTCGCTGGCCCATCGAACCGCAGCACGCATTGGGAACCCTCATGAACCACACTCACACCCGTTTCGACCGCCTGCCCGTCGTCGACGTCAGCGGCCTCTTTAGCGATGACCCGCACCTGCGTCTTGCAACCGCGCGCGAACTCGACCTCGCAGCGCGTGACGTGGGCTTTTTCTACGTCACCGGCCATCAGGTCTCGCGCGCACAGCAAGCTGCGCTAATAGAACAGGCAAAGCAGTTCTTCGCCACCCCCGACGACTGGAAGATGCGCTATTACATCGGCAACTCGACCGCGCATCGCGGCTATGTGCCTGAAGGCGAAGAGGTTTTCGCGGGCGGCAAGCGCGACAGGAAGGAAGGGTTCGACACGGGCCGCGAACTGCCGCCCGACGACCCCGACGTAGCGGCCGGCACGCCAATGCTTGGGCCGAATAGGTGGCCTGAGCAGCCGGGTTTTCGTGAAGCGGTCGGCGGCTATTACGACGCGGCGTTCGCGCTCGGCCGTGCGTTGTTCCGCGGCTTCTCGCTAGCACTCGGCTTGCCGGAAACGTATTTCGACAGGTACTTGCAGAAACCGCCGAGCCAGCTGCGCCTGCTTCACTATCCCTTCGACCCGTCCGCGGAAGACCGGCCGGGCATCGGCGCGCATACCGACTACGAGTGCTTCACGATCCTGCTGCCGACAGCCCCCGGCCTCGAAGTGATGAACGGCGAGGGTGAGTGGATCGACGCGCCGCCGGTCGACAACGCGTTCGTCGTGAACATCGGCGACATGCTGGAGGTGTGGACGGGCGGCACATACGTGGCGACGTCACATCGCGTGCGCAAGGTGAGGGAAGAGCGCTACGCGTTTCCACTTTTCTTCGCCTGCGACTACCACACCGTGGTCGCGCCACTGCCGCAGTTCGCGACACCCGAGGCGGTGGCGAAATACCCGCCGGTAGCGGCGGGCGACCATCTGTTCGCACAGACGGCGCAGAGTTTTACCTATCTGAAGCAGCGTTTGGAGCGCGGTGAACTGGCGCTGCCGGAAGGGTCGAAGGGTTTGGCGAGCTTTGGGCAACAGGCCCGCTATGCGCGAGAGCTTCGCGACCTTGGCGCCGCCTCGTCTACGAGCGGCGCCGTTGTTTCTGCAATTCGATGAAACGTGCCGACATCAGCGTATAGAGCGCGCGGCGAAGCGTGGCAAGCGTGAGCATGGTCGGATGAGGGCGGTGATGAGTGTGACGCCCTGACTCGCACACACCGTGCCATCGTGCAGAGCCCCTACGCCGCGTGAGACACGTGAGCGCGCGGCCCAATCATGGTGCTTCGCGCATTCAACTGGTGCCGATTCGGCTTCAGTCATGGTGCGCGCGCCATCAACCCGACCCACCGCCGGCCGCCGCATGGTGCCGCCGATAGCATTCAATCCTTTGCCACCCTGTGCTTTCGGCTTCAGCAGCGTAACGCTGGCACGCAATTCGCTTAGCTACGCAGCGAGAGGTGCGAAGTAATTTGCATCATCTTCAGGATCGCTAGGGTTCCGGTCGTAGCGCTTTAAGGGCTTTTAGATGGCTTTAAAGCCCGCGCACGATGTCTGGTCCGAGAGCAATCCGGTCTTGCCGTTCACCTTCTTTCAAGGCGCCGGCGAGGCTCCACGGAGGGATAAAAGCCCGGGAGGTCGCGATGTCGGTCAATCGCCCTCTCATGCTTTTCCCCAACCGATACCAGGAGCCTCCATGTCGACGCAAACCCCAGTCGATCTCGCACCGATCCCGCATGCGTTATGGGAAACCGTGATTCCTGCCGGCACCCACTGGTCCGGCGTGTTGCGCCGTGGCATGGCGCTGCGCGTCGTCGACCCCGAGGGCGGCGCCAATCTGGCCGCCGTGTTCTACCGGCACGACGAATCGCTCGAACGCTACAACATGGCCGATACGCTGAAGGCGCAGCACACCGCGCATCTGACGCGCGGCCACGTGCTCTACTCGGACATGGGCCGCGTGCTCGCCTCGATCACGGCCGACACGCTCGGCTGGCACGATCCGCTGGGCGGCCTCGGCGATGCCGAACTGTTCGCGGATAAGTACGGCGTGGCCCGTTATCAGCAACACCGCAATGCGATGATCCGCAACGGCCGCGACAGCCTGCTGCTCGAACTGGCCAAGCACGGTCTGGGCACGCGCGATCTCGTCGCCAATATCAACTTTTTCAGCAAGCTCGCCGTTGGCGAGGATGGCTCGCTCGAGTTCGTGACAGGCCATTCGAAAGCCGGCGCGGCGTTCGATCTGCGTTTCGAAATGGACACGCTCGCCGCGTTTTCGAGCGCGCCGCACCCGTTGGACCCTTCCTCCGAATACGAACCGAGGCCCGTCAAGCTGATCGCGTACCGCGCGTATGCCGCCGATGCCTCCGTACCGGCCGACGATCCCTGCCGTTGCGCCTGTCCCGAGAATGAGCGCGGCTTCGTCAACACCGATCGTCTGTTCGTTTAAGGAGACCCGCGATGCCCATCATTGAAAGCAAGCTCGATATCCGTCACGCGGTCTACGACCTCACGCTGCCGTCCGGCGAACCGTGGCTGCATGAGGTCAAGCGTGGCCAGCTGTTCCGCATTCTCGATCTGGAAGGCAATCAGGCCGTCGACACGCTGTTCTACAACAGCGCCGATCCGCTCGAACGCTACAGCGCGCAGGATACGATCCGCGCGCAACGCAACCTTTATCTCTCCGCCGGCAGCGTGCTGATGTCGAACCTCGGCAAGCCGATGCTCACCATGATCGCGGACACGTGCGGGCGGCATGACACCCTCGGCGGCGCCTGCGCGGCCGAGAGCAATACGGTCCGCTATGCGCTCGACAAACGCCATATGCACAGCTGCCGCGACAGCTTCCTGCACGCGCTGACGCATTGCACGTGCGGCGTGGGTGCGCAGCTCACCAAACGCGACATCGTCAGCAATATCAACTTCTTCATGAACGTACCGGTGACGCCGCTCGGCAAACTCACCTTCGAAGATGGCATCTCGGCGCCGGGCAAATACGTCGAGATGCGCGCCGAGATGGACGTGACAGTACTGATCTCGAACTGTCCGCAGCTGAACAATCCCTGCAACGGCTGCAACCCGACGCCCGTGCGCCTGACCATCTGGGACGCCCAATGAAATTCGACAAAGTCCTGATTGCCAATCGCGGCGAAATCGCCTGCCGTGTGATTCGCACGCTCAAGCGCCTCGGCATTGCATCGGTGGCCGTCTATTCGGAAGCCGATCGCCACGCCATGCATGTGATGCTCGCCGATGAAGCGGTCTGCATCGGCCCGGCGCTGGCAGCCGCCAGCTATCTGAATAGCGCGGCGATTCTCGAGGCGGCGCGCGCGACCGGCGCGCATGCCGTGCATCCCGGCTACGGTTTTCTCTCGGAAAACGCCGCCTTCGCGCAGGCATGCGAAGACGCCGGCATCCGTTTCATCGGGCCGCGCCCCGCGCAGATGCTTGAATTCGGCCTGAAGCACACGGCACGCGAGCTCGCGAAAGCGAACGACGTGGCCTTGCTGGCGGGCACTGGCTTGCTGCCCGATGTTTCAACCGCATTGAGCGAGGCCGAGTCGATCGGCTACCCAGTGATGCTGAAAAGCACCGCGGGCGGCGGCGGCATCGGCATGTCGCTGTGCCGCGATGCGGCGCAACTGGAGAGCGTGTTCGCATCGGTCGCGCGGCTCGGCGAGGCCAACTTCGCGAACGCGGGGGTCTATATCGAGAAGTTTGTCGAGAACGCGCGCCACATTGAAGTGCAGATTTTCGGCGACGGCCGCGGCAGTGTGATCGCGCTCGGCGAACGCGACTGCTCGGTGCAGCGGCGCAATCAGAAGGTGATCGAGGAGACCCCTGCGCCGGGTCTGACGCAAGCGGAACGCACGGCACTGCATGCGAGCGCCGTGCGCCTCGCGCAGGCCGTCAAGTACGACTCCGCCGGCACGGTGGAGTTCGTCTTCGACGCCGACACGCGGCGCTTCTATTTCCTCGAAGTGAACACGCGCTTGCAGGTCGAGCATTGCGTCACGGAGGAGGTGACAGGGGTCGACCTGGTCGAGTGGATGATCCGTCAGGCAGCGGGCGAGCTTGCGCCGCTCGACACGCTTGTGCCGACGCCCAGCGGCGCGAGCATCCAGGTCAGGTTGTACGCTGAAGATCCGCACAAGCAGTTTCAGCCGAGCGCGGGTGTGCTGACGCATGTCGCTTTCGCAGCCGACGCGCGGGTCGACACATGGGTCGATGCAGGCACCGAGGTCAGCGCGTTCTACGATCCGCTGCTCGCAAAGATCATCGTCAAAGGCGCAACCCGCGATGCCGCGCTCGACGCCATGCGCGCCGCGCTGGAGCACACGCAGCTCTACGGCATCGAGACGAACCTCGACTATCTGCGCGCGATCGCCGGCTCGGCGACCTTCGCGCGCGGCGAGCAGACCACTGCCTTCCTCGCGCGCTTCATGTTCGCGCCGCACACCGTCGACGTGCTCGACGGCGGCGTGCAGACCACCGTGCAGCAAACGCCGGGACGGGTCGGCTACTGGGACATCGGCGTGCCGCCGTCCGGCCCAATGGACGATCTGTCGTTCCGGCTCGCCAACGAACTGCTCGGCAATCCGGCTGACGCGGCGGGACTCGAATGCGCGATGGTCGGCGCGACGCTGCGCTTTAACACCGCGACGCTGTTCGTGCTGGGTGGCGCGCCGCTCGCCGCCACACTCGACGGAGAAGCGGTCGCGCTGTGGCAGGTAATGCGCGCACCGGCCGGTTCCGTGCTCAAGCTCGGCGGCGTGACCGGCGCCGGTATGCGTGCCTGTCTCGCGCTCAAGGGCGGCTTGCAGGTGCCGGACTATCTCGGCAGCAAGGCGACCTTTACGCTGGGGCAGTTCGGCGGCCACGCGGGGCGCGCCTTGCGCAAGGGCGACGTGCTGCATCTCGCCGCCGACGCAGGCCGCGGCGAAGCAGGCGCGCAACTCGATCCCGCGCGTGTGCCGGTGCTGAAGCACGACTGGACCCTCGGCGTGCTCGACGGTCCGCACGGTGCGCCGGACTTCTTCACGCCGGATGACATCGCGATGCTGTACGGCACGCGCTGGACAGTCCACTACAACTCCAGCCGCACCGGCGTCCGGCTGATCGGCCCGAAGCCGCAATGGGCGCGCACGGATGGCGGCGAAGCAGGGCTGCATCCGTCGAATATTCACGACAATGCGTATGCGGTCGGCGCGGTCGATTTCACTGGCGACATGCCGGTGATTCTCGGCCCCGACGGTCCAAGCCTCGGCGGTTTCGTCTGTCCGGTGACGGTAGTGAGCGACGAGTTGTGGAAGCTGGGGCAACTGCGGCCGGGGGATACGGTGCGGTTCGAGCCGGCGCACGCGCAACAGCCGCAGACGGCATCTGCTGTGTCTGCTGTGTCTGCTGTGTCTGCTGAATCAGTTGAATCAGTTGAATCAGTTGGATCGGCGGTAAGCGCGAACCTCAGCGCGCATGATTGCATTCTCTACAGCGATCCATCCGCAGGCGAAGGCACAGGCGTGGTCTACCGCCGCTCGGGCGACCAGAACGTGCTGGTCGAATACGGCCCGCTCATGCTGGACCTGAACCTGCGCTTTCGCGTGCATGCACTGATGAACTGGCTCGATGCACACCGCCTGCCCGGCATCGTCGATCTCACGCCGGGCATCCGCTCGCTGCAGGTGCATTTCGACCCGCGCACGCTGTCGCACGACACCTTGCTCGCGCATCTGCAGCAGGCCGAGCGCGAACTGCCCGCCGTCGACGACATGCGCGTGCCGAACCGCATCGTGCACCTGCCGCTGTCATGGGACGACCCGTCGACGCGGATCGCGATCGAACGCTACATGCAATCGGTGCGGCCCGATGCGCCGTGGTGCCCGAGCAATATCGAGTTCATCCGTCGCATCAACGGCCTCTCCAGCATCGACGACGTGAAGCGCATCGTGTTCGACGCGCGTTATCTGGTGATGGGTCTCGGCGACGTCTATCTCGGCGCGCCGGTGGCGACGCCACTCGACCCGCGTCACCGGCTCGTCACGACCAAATACAACCCCGCGCGCACCTGGACGCCGGAGAACGCGGTGGGAATCGGCGGCGCCTACCTCTGCGTGTATGGCATGGAAGGGCCGGGCGGCTATCAGTTTGTCGGCCGCACCGTGCAGATGTGGAACCGCTATCGCACCACGCGCGAGTTCGAAGCCGGCAAGCCTTGGCTGTTGCGGTTTTTCGACGAGATCCGCTTCTACGAAGTCAGCGAGGCCGAGCTGGCCGAACTGCGCGCCGACTTCATCGCGGGCCGCGCGAGTCTGAAGATCGAGGAATCGGTGTTCGACCTCGGCGCGTACAACCGCTTCCTGAAAGACGAAGCCGAATCGATCTCCGCCTTCAAGCGCTCGCAACAGGCGGCGTTCGACGAAGAGCGCGAACGCTGGAATGCCGCGGGGCATGCGGAGTATGTCGGCGAGCCGGGCAGCGACACGGGTTCGGCGATTGGCAACGGGGCGGATGACGCGCTGGCGGCGGGTCAGCAGAGCATCGTCGCCGACGTCTCGGGCAGCGTCTGGAAGCTGCTCGTCAGCGAAGGCGAGCGCGTGAGCGAAGGGCAGGTGGTGGCGATCGTCGAATCGATGAAGATGGAAGTGTCGGTTGCCGTCACGGAAGACGGCGTGATCGAAACGATCGATTGTGCCGCCGGCGCGGCGGTGGTCGCGGGCCAGCGGTTGATGGTGTTGCGAGTGCCAGATGCAGGCGTTGCGGCCGACGCCACAGAGGAGGTTACGTGCAAATGAAACAAGCCGACGAACGGTTCCAATCGATGCCGATTGCGGCGCAGCAGCCGCGCTGCGCGTCAGACGGGCCGGGTTCCGGCGCCGAACACTGCCTCGGAGAATCCCATGACCGTCATTAACAGGAGCGACTGGTTCGCGGTGCGCCGCGAACTCTCCGCACGCGGCAAGTGGCTGTTGGGCTTCGGCTCGTTTCTGTTGCCGCTTCTCGTGTGGTGCATCGTCAGCTACGTGCCGTTTGTCTGGCATCCGCAAGTGCTGATCGAGAGCCCGGGCAGCGTCGACTATTTCCAGCCCGGCATGCGTGTCGACAAGGGCGTGTTCGCCGACGAGCTGAGCCATGCGCAAGCGGGCCACACCGCCTTGCCGACAGGCGAGCCGGTCAACCCGGTGTACCTGCCCGCGCCCCACGAAGTGCTGCGCGCGTTCTACACCGCGTTCACCACGCCCCCGGCGTCGCGCGACGGCGTATGGCTGCATCAAAGCCTGGGGCACAGCATCCAGGTGATCTTCTGGGGCTTTTTGCTGTCGTCGGTGATCGGCGTGCCGATCGGCATCGTGTGCGGGACCTACAGCGCGATCGCGCGGCTGCAGGAGCCATTTTTCGAGTTCTTCCGCTACTTGCCGGCGCCCGCGTTCGGCGCGCTGATGGTGGCGATCCTCGGCATCTATGACGGTCCGAAGATCGCGATCATCGTGATCGGCACGCTGTTCCAGCAGGTGCTGATCGTGGCGAACACCACGCGCAAGCTGGAGTACGGCCTGTTCGAAGCGGCCATGACGCTCGGCACGAAGAAACTCAAGCTGCTCACGCATGTGGTGATTCCCGGCATCCTGCCCGACCTGTACCGCGACCAGCGCATCCTGCTTGGCTGGGCGTGGACCTATCTGATCGTGGCGGAACTGGTCGGCACCAGTTCCGGCATTACCTGGTACATCACGCAGCAGGCGCGCTATGAGCATTTCGACAACGTCTATGCGGCGATCATGATGATCGGGATCATCGGACTCGGCACCGACCTCGTGCTGGCCTATGCCGGCCGCAAGCTGTTTCCGTGGGACCGCACGCTCAAAGCGTAGCGGAACCGTTCGCGCCCCCGGCCTGCCGGCCTACACCGCACGGCGCGGCACCACACTGCACCGCATTCAAGGGATTCAATCATGTTAAATCCGCAACCGATTCCGTCGTACCTAATTCAGTCCGAAGCGGTGCGCGAGCGTTTCGACCGTCTGAAGTCGCGCGAGGTGATCCTCGAAGTTCGCGATCTCGACAAACGTTTCGAGAGCGCACAGGGCGAGTGCACCGCGCTGAACGGCATCAGCTTCAAAACGCACCGGCGCGAGTTTGTCTGCGTGATCGGACCGTCGGGCTGCGGCAAGTCGACCTTGATCCGCATTCTCGCGGGCCTCGAACGGCAGACGAGCGGCAGCGTGCTGCTCGACGGCAAGCCGGTGGAGGGGCCGGGCGCCGATCGCGGCATGGTGTTTCAGGGCTACACGCTGTTTCCGTGGCTGACGGTCAAGAAAAACGTCATGTTCGGCCTGAAGATGAACGGCCACAGCAGCATGCACGCCGAGCGCGAAGCGCTGCAATGGCTCGATCTGGTCGGCCTGACGAAGTTCGCCAATGCGTATCCGCATCAATTGTCCGGCGGCATGAAGCAGCGCGTGGCGATTGCTCGCGCGCTCGCGAACCGGCCGCGCATTCTGCTGATGGACGAGCCGTTCGGCGCGCTCGATGCGCAGACCCGGGCGAAGATGCAGACGCATTTGCTCGATATCTGGCGCAATATCGACGTGACCGTATTGTTTATCACGCACGATCTGGACGAAGCGATTTTTCTTGCCGACCGCATCCTGGTGCTGAAGGCAAATCCCGGCGAGGTGCAGGAATTGATCGAAGTGCCGGTGTCGCGTCCACGCGATTATTCGCAGGTCACGTCGCCGGAATTTCTTGCCACCAAGGCGCGGCTCGAAGCGCTGATTCATCCGCCCACGGCCGCTGCCGACGAGGATGACGATGCCATCAAGCCGCATATGATCCGGATGACGGACGTGGCGGATAACGTCGAGTAGGAACGGCCGCCGAGCGCCAACGCTTATGCCTGGCCTTTCCGCGGGCGCGCACGGCCGGCCACCGTCCGCCGCCGACATTACCGGATCGTAATCATCTCGCGCGCTGCTTGCCGGTATCATTTGACGGTCAAGCACAGCGGAGCACTCCCATGCGCATCCTGGTGATCGAGGACGAGCTCAAAACAGCGGCTTATCTGAAGAAAGGCCTGGAAGAGTCCGGCTACGCGGTCGATGTCGCGAACGACGGCCCACAAGGGTTGATCCTCGCGCAGGAAGAAGAATACGACGTGATCGTGCTCGACGTGATGCTGCCCGGCATGGACGGCTGGACCATCGTCAAGACCTTGCGCAACACGCGCACCACGCCGGTGTTGTTCCTCACCGCGCGCGACGACGTCGACGACCGCGTGCGCGGCCTCGAACTCGGCGCGGACGATTACCTCGTCAAGCCGTTCGCCTTCGTCGAATTGCTGGCCAGGGTGCGCACGCTGGCGCGCCGTGGGCCGCCGCGCGAAAGCGAACTGATCAAGGTGGGCGATCTGGAAATGGACGTCAATCGCCGGCGCGTGAAACGCGGCGGCACGCGTATCGATCTCACGCCGCGCGAGTTTTCGCTGCTGCAATTGCTTGCGCGCCGCCAGGGCGAAGTACTGAGCCGTACGCAGATTGCGTCCTATGTGTGGGACATGAATTTCGACAGCGATACGAATGTCGTCGAAGTCGCGATCCGCCGGCTGCGCACCAAGATCGACGATAACTTTCCCGTCAAGCTGATTCACACAGTGCGCGGCGTCGGCTACGTGCTTGAAGTGAAGGACGCCGCTTGATGCGCGGCCGCTCGCTCGCCGCAACGCTTGCGCTAGCCTTCGGTGTCACCACGCTCGCGGTTTTCGTGCTCGTCGGGAGTTTTCTGTACCTTGCGCTGGCGAAGCAGATCAAGGCGCAGGACGATCTCGACATCGTGCTCGCCGCGCGCCATGCGCGGCGGCTCGCCCAGGAGCTCGATACGTCGAAAGCGATTCGCGAGCACAGTGACCGGCTGACCAGCATCGTGCTGGGCAATGAAGCGATGTCGATGGAGATGTTCGGTCCCGATGGGCGCATGGCGATCGAGCACAACGCCGGAGAGACGATCCCGGCACCGGGCGGCACTGCTTCTACGGTCTCAAACGCGCCGAATGCTTCCATTGCACTTGATGGGGCAAGCGAAACGAACGAAGCAGGCGACGCAGGCGATCTCCATGATCCCGGCGAAACCGCTGAAGCTGGCGGCGTCGAGACGATCGCCGCGTTGCCGCCGCTCACGCGGATTGCCGCTTCGGCACGCATTACCGACGCGGATATCGGCGCCTGGACCGGCCGCAATGGCGCACCGATCCGCGGCATTCTCGCGGACGCGCGGCTGCGCGACGGCGACACGGCGACCGTGCTGATCGCGCGCAACATGAGCGACCGCTGGCGGCTGCTCGACCGCTATAGCGACAAGCTTGAGATCGCAGGCGCGGCCGGCGTAATTCTGGCGATGCTGCTGAGTTATCTGCTGATTCGCGCCGCCCTGCGGCCGTTGCGCGATATCGCGGCGAGTGCGGGCCGCGTCACGGTCAATCGCCTGAATACGCGGATCACGGTGGCGCGTGTGCCGAGCGAACTCGAAGCACTGGTGAACGCGCTGAATGCCATGCTGGAACGCGTCGATCACGGCTTTCAGCACCTGTCGCGTTTCACCGCCGACCTCGCGCACGATATGCGCACGCCGCTTAGCAACATGCGCGGCGCCGCCGAAGTCGCGCTCGCCCGGCCACGCTCCGCCGACGAGTATGAATCCTTGCTCGCATCGAATCTGGAAGAATGCGATCGCCTGTCGCGAATGATCGAAAACGTGCTGTTTCTTGCGCGCGCCGAACATCCGCAGTTCGTCAAGCACATGCGCGAGTTCGACGCGGGGCAGGAACTGACGCGGATTGCCGAATACTTCGAAGGTATCGCGGACGATGCGAATGTCAGGGTGCAGGTCACCGGTGCGGCGATGCTGACAGCGGATCTCGAACTGTTTCGCCGCGCCGTCAGCAATCTGCTCGCCAACGCGATCCGCTATACGCCGCAGGGCGGCGAGATCGCGCTCGATGTTCGCGCATCGGCCGATGCGGTGTGCGTCACCGTGTCGAACGAGGGGCAGCCGATCGCTGCCGAGCATCTCGAACGGATCTTCGACCGCTTCTATAGGGTCGATCCGTCGCGCAGTGCCTTGCCTTCGTCAGGCTTGTCGCAAGGGTCCACCGGTTCGACCGGGCTCGGGCTTGCCATTGTCCGCACGATCATGGAGTTGCATGGCGGCACGGCGCATGCGGAGAGCGACGCGCAGAGCACGCGTTTCGTTCTTACGTTCCGGCGGGTATAGGGGCTGGCTGCCCATGCCACGTCCCACCCAACGCCTTCAACAGCAACACGCTCGACTCCAACTGCCGCGCGACAATCTGATCTGCGGTGCGCTGGTTCGTCAGCGCAATGGTCTGCGCGGTCACCACGTCGAGATAGCTCACCGCGCCTGCATTGAAGCGGTTTGTCGTCAGCCGCAACGACAGATCAGCGGCCGTGGTCGCGCGCTGCTGGCTGGCGGCTTCGTCGGCGAGCGAATGCAAGGCGGACAGATTGTCCTCGACCTGCTGGAACGCCACCAGCACCGATTGCCGGTAATCCGCCACCGCGCCGTCATACTGCGCCGTCGCGCCATGCAGGCTGGCCGTGCGCTTGCCGCCGTCGAACAGCGTGCCGACCAGTTGCGGGCCGAGCGACCAGAATAAACTCGGCGCGCTTAGCCAAGGCGCGAAGAAGGTGCTTTCCAGCCCCGCGCTCGCCGACAGCACCAGATCGGGGAAGAAGGCCGCGTGCGCCACGCCGATCTGTGCATTCGCCGCCGCCACGCGCCGTTCGGCGGCGGCGATGTCGGGGCGTCGTTCGAGCAGTTGCGACGGCACGCCAACGGGAATCGCCGGCGGCGTCGCAGCCGAGCCGTTCGGCGGCAGCGTGAAGGTTGAGGCCGGCTCGCCGATCAGCGTGGCAATCGCATGCTGCGTCTGCGCGCGCGTCACGTCGATGTCGGTGTCCTGCGTGCGCGTCGCTTCGAGTTGGGTGGTGGCTTGGGCGACCGCGGAGGCATCGATCGCGCCGTCTTTCAATTGCTGCTGCAGCAGCTTCAAGGCGGCGGCGTAGGCGCTCACGCTGTCGTCGAGCAGCTTTTTCTGCGTGTCGAGCGAACGCAGGGCGAAATAATCGACGGCGAGATCGGCGCTCATCGACAGGCGCACGGCTTCCAGATCCGCTTCACTTGCAGCGGCGTCGGCTCGCGCGCCGGTCACGCTGTCGCGCACCCGGCCGAACAGATCCGGCTCCCAGCTCGCGGAAACGCCAGCCGAATAATCCGGCACGGTCTTGCCCGCGAGCGATTTGCCTTCGACGTTCTGCGACGTCCGCGAGCGGTCCTGTGCAACACCGGCGGTGATGGTCGGGAAAAAGCCGGCGCGCTGATAATCCACCATCGAGCGCGCTTGCTGGACCTGCGCAACCGCCTTGCGCACGGTCTGGTTGGAGACGTCGACACGCGCTTCGAGTTGATTCAGCACCGGATCGTTGAAGATCGTCCACCAGGGGCCACGCGATGCCGTGTCGGCAGGTGCGGCCTGGGCCCAGCCGGGCGCCACGCCTGCGTACTGCGCGGGCATCTCGACGGTGGGGCGTCGGTACGGCGGCAAAGTCGAGCAGGCGCTCAGCAGTGCACCGATCAGCGTGACCGCAATCGAACGGCGCGGCAACGGACGTGAAAGAAACATGGGAGACATTCGGCTCATCCTCTCGATGACTGGCGCTCAGCTATGCATGGCCGGCGCGATCTGCACGAGCTGGCCGGTACTCAGCGAATCGCCGGGGTTATCGATCACGCGGTCGGTCGCCGCGAGGCCCGTGGTGATCTCCACATGCGTGCCGAAATCGCGGCCGATGTGCACCGTCTTGAGCGCAGCACGGCCGTTGCCGTCGACCACGGCGACCGTCACGCCATCCGGACGGAAGAGCAGGGCGCTGACCGGCAAATCGAGCGCCGGCGTGGTCGACTGCAACTGCAGATGCACCTGCACATAGGCGCCCGGCATCAGCGCGCCATCCTTGTTATCGACGTCGACCTCGACGCGCAGCGTGCGGCTCGACGGATCGATCGAGCCGGTCGTACGCGCCACCTTGGCGGCGATCTGCCGCCCGGGATATTGCTGCGCGGTCAGATACCCGCCAGTGTCGGGTGTCACGTAGGGCGCGTCGTTCTGCGGCACGTCGACGAATACGCGCAGCACGTTGGTCTGCTGGATATGGAACAGCTCGCCCGACATACCCGCCGTCCCAGGTGTACCGCCCGCCGTCACCAGCGCGCCGACATCGACGTTGCGCGCGGTGATCGTGCCGTCGAACGGTGCAGTGATCTTCTCGTACGACACCAGTTCGGCCAGGTGCGCGACGTTGGCCTGCGCCGACGCCAGCATCGCGCGGCACGCTTCCATATCGCTGACTTTCGTATCCGCGTCCTGCTGCGCGACCGATTGGGTTTTCAGCATCTCCTGCCAGCGTTGCGCGGTGGTCTTCGCGAAGTCGAAGTTGGCCTGCGCGGTGGCTTCGTCGGCACGGGCCTGGCGCAGTTGCGCGTCGAGATCGGGTGCGTCGATTGTGGCGAGTGTCTGGCCGCTTTTCACCTGGGCGCCGATGTCGGTGTTCCAGTGCGCCAGATAGCCGCTCGTGCGCGCATAAATCGATGCTTCGGCGAACGGTGTTACCGCGCCAGGCAGCAGCAGCTCGTGGACGGCCGGCGCGGGGCGCGGCGTAACGACGGAAACGCTGAGCACGCTTTGTGCTTGCGTCTGTTGCGTCAACGCGGCGCTTGCGTGCAGACGCGGCACGATGCCGACGATCAGCAACGCCGCAGCGAGGCCAGCCAATGCGAATGGCCACACGCGGCGGCGCGGCTTCGAGCTTGGGGCCATGTCGGCGGAGCGGATTGTTCCAGCGTAATTGGCGTGCTGGTCTTCTTTCTCGCTCGCGGGCCAAGCCGACGGAGCGGCATGTGCAGTCTCAGCGACATGTGCGGTCTTAGCAGCATGCGCAGTCTTAGCAGCATGCGCAGTCTCAGCAGCATGCGCGGTCTCAGCAGCGCGGGCCGCTTCGTCGGTCTTGGCAGCCTCAGCGGCTCGATCAGCCTCGACGGCCGATTCAGACCTATCGCCGAGGTCGGGCGGAAGTGATGGATTATTCATGAACAGGTTCTCGTCGGAGTCAAAGTGTGCGGGCGGGAACGCGGGATTCCTGGCTGTCAGTACGCGCCGCGCGGCGTTTGTCGAGCCACGCATGCACCATCCCGTAGACGACCGGAACGAACAGCAAGGTGGACACCGTGCCGAGTGCGAGGCCGCCGATCACCGCGCGGCCGAGCGGCGCGTTCTGTTCGCCGCCATCGCCGAGGCCGAGCGCCATCGGCAGCATGCCGATCAGCATCGCGAGCGCGGTCATCAGCACCGGACGGAAGCGGCTGAAGCCCGCCTCGAGCGCGGCCTGCAGCGGCGGCTTGCCGCCGTGGTGGAATTCACGCGCGGTGTTGATCACGAGAATACTGTTGGCCGTGGCAATGCCGATGCACAGAATGGTGCCGGTCAGCGCCGGCACGCTCAGGCTCGTGCCGGTGCTGAACAACATCCACGCAATCCCCGCGAGCGAGCCCGGCAAACCGCTGATGATGATGAACGGATCGAGCCACGACTGAAAATTGACGACCATCAGCAGATAGACGAGGGCGATCGCGAACACGAGGCCGCTTGCGAGGCCGCCGAACGAGTCGTGCATTGCCTGCACCTGGCCGCGCACCACGATCGACGCGCCCGGCGGCAATTGCGGCCGGATCTGATCGACGAGACGGTTCACGTCGGCCGCCACACCGCCGAGGTCGCGCCCTTGCGCCGACGCGAAAATATCGAGCACGGGCTGCACGTTGTAGTGCGAGACGACGGCTTGCTGCGTGGCGCGTGTCAGCGTGCTCATTGCGCCAAGCAGGTTTTGCGGAGCGGGGCCGTTGCCGTTTGCCACAGCGGACGCCGTCATCCCGCCCGTACCTGCGCCACCGCTCTGCGCAACCGGAATATTGGCCAGAGCCTGCAACGAGTTGATGTCGTACTGCGGCATCATCGTCATCAGCGGATAGCTGACGCCGTTGTGCGGATCGAGCCAGAAATTCGGCGTGGTCTGGGAGCTGCCTGAGAGCGCGATCAGCAGGTTCTGCGATACATCCTTTTGCAACAGGCCGGCCTGAATCGCCCGCGTACGGTCGACATTCACGTTGATCGCGGGTTCGTCGCCCGGTTGCTGGATGCGCGCATCGACGAGGCCGCGCACGCCGCGCAGTTGTGCGAGCAAGCGGTTCGCCACGACGCGATTGGCGTCGAGCTTGTTGCCGACGATCTGAATATCGATCGGCGCGGGCAGGCCGAAGTTGAGAATCTGGCTGACGATGTCGGCGGGCAGGAAGGCAAACGTGACGCCGGGGAAATCTTTCGAGAGCGTGTTGCGCAGCGTCGCCACATAGGCGGCGGTGGGCTTGTGTCCGGCTGCGAGCGTGATCATCACGTCGGCGTCTTCGGGGCCGATCGGGTCGGACGAATCGTAGGTCAGGTTGATGCCGCTCACCGGCACGCCGATGTTGTCGAGCATGGCCGCGAGTTCCTGCTTCGGGATCACGCTGCGCAGCCGGGCTTCGACTTCATCGGTGAGGCGCGCGGTGTCTTCGATACGCGTGCCGGTCGACGCACGCAGATGCAGGCGGATCTCGCCGGTATCGACAGCGGGGAAGAAATCGCGGCCGGCGAATGGCACCAGTGCGAGCGAACCGATACACAACAACAGGAAGATTGCGATGAAGCGGCGCGGTCTCGCGATCGCCGAGCCGAGCACGCCGCGATAGCCTTCGCGCAACCTCTCGAAGCGATGTTCGAAAGCGGCCTGGAAGCGGATCAGGCGCGCAATCGGGCCGTTGCCCGTGACTGGCGCGTTGCTGCGCGCGCGCATCAGATACATCGCGAGGGTCGGCACCAGCGTGCGCGAGAAGAAATACGACGCGATCATCGCGAACACCACTGCTTCGGCAAGCGGCACGAACAGATAGCGGGCAACGCCGGAGAGCAGAAACATCGGCACGAACACGATGCAGATCGACAGTGTCGAGACAAACGTCGGCACGGCAATTTCGCCCGAGCCGTTCAGAATCGCGTCGTGCAGCGGCTCGCCGTTTTCCAGATGATGCGTGATGTTTTCGATCGCGACGGTGGCATCGTCGACGAGAATCCCCACCGCGAGCGCGAGCCCGCCGAGCGTCATGATGTTGATGGTCTGGCCGAGTGCGGAAAGCGCGATCAGCGAGGTGAGCACCGCGAGCGGAATCGACACCGCAATGATCAGCGTGGCGCGCCAGCTGCCGAGAAACAGCAGAATCATCAACGCGGTCAGGGCCGCTGCGATTACCGCCTCGCGCGCCACGCCCACCACCGCCGACTTCACGAACACGGATTGATCGGACAGCGCGGCGATATGCAACGCACTCGGCAAACCGGCCGCGATATGCGGCAGCATCGCCTTGACCTGCTGGATGATGGTCAAGGTGGACGTGCTGCCGGATTTCTCGATGGTGAGGAGCGCGGCGCGTTTGCCGTCGCTGCGCACGATGTTGGTCTGCGGCGCATAGCCGTCGCGCACATGGGCGACGTCGCGCACATACACCACGCCGCCGGCTACCGTCCTGATCGGCAGGTTGTTCAGCGCGGCCACCGTGTCGGTGCTGCCGTTCATCTGCACGTTGTATTCCTTCGTGCCGATTTTGGCGGTGCCGCCCGGCAGAATCAGGTTCTGCGCGTTGACGGCGTTGACCACGTCGAGCGGGGCAAGGCCCTTGGCCTGCAGCGCGCGCGGATCGATATCGACCATGATCTGCCGCACCTTGCCGCCGAACGGCAGCGGCACCGACGCGCCTTGCACCGTCGCCAGCTGGGTGCGGATCTGGCTGTTACCGAGGTCGTAGAGCTGCTGCTCGGACAGCGTGTCGCTGGAGAGCCCGAGTTGCAGGATCGGCACCGTCGACGCGTTGTACGTGATGATGTTCGGCGGCAGCGTGCCAGGCGGCAGCACGCGCAGGATCGACGCGGAATTGGAGGCCGCCTCGGCGATCGCGCGATTGATGTCCGCGCCCGGGTGGAAAAAGATCTTCACTACCGAGACGCCGTTCAGCGATTGTGACTCGATATGCTCGATATCGTCGACGTCGGAGGTGAGCGCGCGTTCGTAGTTCGACGTGATTCGGTTGGCCATGTCCTGGGCGGAAAAGCCGTTATACGTCCAGACGATGCTGACCACCGGGATGTCGATGTTCGGAAAGATATCGACGGGCGTGCGCAGTATCGCAAGCGGGCCGACGATAAAGATCAACACCGCGAGAACCACGAATGTATATGGGCGGCGCAGCGCGAGCTTGACGATCCACATGACGGTTTCCTGAAAAGAGGCGGATGGAGGCGCGCGGCTTGTTTCACTGCCTGGCGGCGGGTGGCGCGGGCTTCTTTGTGAGTCAGGAGTGTGGGGGTTTGGCGCTTACCGGCGGTGGTCGGGTAGATTACCGTTCTGTTATCTTCGGTTTGGGTTTTAGGTTTGGGTTTTTGAATTTGCGTTTAAGCGCGGTGCGTAGATAACAAAACGGTAATCCGAAGGTCAGTGCTCCGACAGCTGAAATGACAAGAATAGGAAGCGTGGTTCAAGCCACTCCTTTCTTCCACATCTTCGGAGAGACATCATGAAACTGCTTACCGCGATCGCTGTTGCTGCTCTCAGCCTGCCGTTCGGCGCGAATGCTTTCGCCCAGTCCAGCTCGTCAGGGTTGACGCGGGCCGAGGTCATGGCTCAGTTGCGGCAGGCCCAGGCTCAAGGGCTCGTGCCGGCGCCTAAAAATGACTATCCGCCTAGTGCGGCCACCGTGGCGCGGAATCGGGAGATCTATGCTATTCAGCATGGGATGGATGGCGCTGACGCTATGAAGACGGCTGGGGCGCCTGCTGCCGATACTGCGGCGGCTTCTAATTGACGCTATGTCTGTTTGCCTGCGGCGTGAGTGACAAGGCCGTCATACTTCCGGCGGCGCTGCGCGCGCCGCCCTGCATCAACTTGCCTTACGAACCCAGTTGCTTCCCTGCGCCACAGCCTTCGGTGTGGTTGACGAGCTCGCGGACCATCTGAGCCATTTGTTCAGGGTGGGTGACCGGCACCCAATGCCGCGCGCTCAGTTCACGGCGCCAGTACTCCAGGTATCTGGCGTCTGCGCGCAGGTGGTGTGGAACATCGCCACAGGAACATATGCTTAAGAAGGATTCAGGAAAACCCAAGGACGGGCGTAGCGTTCCCGAATAGACTTTGCCAATCGACGCGTTCCGCTGTTGGAGCGATTCCCGTGGCGCCGCCCGGACCACGCATCAAGGAAACGGCATGAAAACGCAGAGCTCTGTTGTCACGGCAATCGTAGGTGGGGCCTTGGCATTGGCGGCGTCACCTGACGTGCAAGCGCAGAGCGCCGTGACGTTGCAGGGCGTCATCGACGGCGGCGTGACGTACGTGAACAATCTGCATGGCGGGGCGACCGCGCTGTTCGATAGCGGGATTTTGTCGCCGGACACGTTGAGTCTGAAGGGGAGTGAAGATCTTGGCGGCGGCAACAAGGCGCTGTTCGAACTCACTTCACAATTCGATCTGGGCAGTGGCGCAACGATTCCGGGCGCCGGACAAATCTTCAATCGCACAGCGTTCGTCGGACTAGCGAATGACCGGATGGGTTCGCTTACCTTCGGCAATCAGTATGATTTCATGTTCGAGACGCTGTCGCTTGGCCGGTATGACGGCGCACTCCTGTTCGGCGGTCTCTATGATTTCCGCCAGGGTCCGTTCTCTGCATTGGGTGTGCCGAACAATCCGACCGGTTCGTTCGATTTCGACCGGATGGCGGGCGCCACGCGAGTGCCCAATGCGGTCAAGTACCACAGTCCGGAAATCGCCGGCCTGACGTTCGGGGCGCTGTATGGATTCGGCGGCGTACCGGGCTCGTTTTCTTCGGACTCGACAATGAGTTTCGGCCTGAACTACACCAATGGGCCGTTGGGTTTGGGCGCCGCCTATGTGGATGTGAAGTATCCGCAATTGAATAACGGCAGCGAGGGGATCCGGAATTTCGGTTTCGGGGCGCACTACCAGTTTGCCCGCGTTCTTGCGATGCTGTTGTACACGAACACGGAAAACACGGCGAGCGGCGCGAGGATCGACGTGTACAAGGCGGGCACCTTCTGGAACATTGCCGGGCCGTGGGCTTTCGGGCTTGACTACGAGTACATGAAAGGCAATGCAGTTCTGCTGAACGACAAGGCCCAGCAGATCACAACTGCAATACAGTACAACTTCTCCAGACGGACCACGGCGTACGTCGAAGCGATCTATCAGCGAGCAAGCGGTGACGGCTCGGTCACACAGGCGTGGATAAACGGTCTGAACCAGCCGGACGATGCGGCGAGCAACCGCTCCCAAACCTTGGCACGGGTCGGATTGCAAATGAAGTTTTGACGCCGTCGTAGTTCGTCAATGTGATCGCGATGCAGCGGTCTCTGCCAGCTTCGCCTCGCTACGCGAACAGGCGGCGTCAACATTGCGGATGCTCAGACCAGACTGGCGGCGCTCAGGGTCTCGTCGTCGGACTCGGCTGTCTGCGACCGGCTGGGATAGTCTGTGTAGCCGCGCTCGTCGCCGCCGAACAGCGTATTGCCGTCAAAGCTGGCGAGCGGCAGGTCATTGGCAAGCTGGTGCGGGAAGTCGGGATTGGCCACGAATGGGCGGCCGAAGGCAACCAGGTCCGCATAGCCATTCGAGATGACCCACTCAGCGCGCGCCTTGTCGTAGTTGCCCGCGACGATGATCGGGCGCGTGAAGCGGGTGCGGATTGCCTGGCGGAATTCCTCGGTGAATTGCGGAGCGTCGTCCCAATCGGCCTCGACCAGATGAAGGTAGGCAATGCCGCGCGCCTCAAGAAACTCGCTCGCTTCCAGGATGGTAGGCAAGACGTCGGGGCAGGCCATGCCGCGCGCGGTCAGGAACGGTGCAAGCCGGATCGCGGTGCGCCCGGCGCCGACCTCGTCGGCCACCGCATTGACGACTTCCTTCAGGAAGCGCAACCGATTCTCGCGCGAACCACCGTATTCATCTGTCCGCACGTTGGACGTTGTACGCAGGAACTGATCGACAAGGTAGCCATTGGCACCATGAATCTCGACACCGTCAAAGCCCGCCTTCATCGCATTACGGGCAGCTTCCCGGAAGCTTTCGACAATACCCTTGACTTCGACCGTGGTCAGCGCACGCGGCGTTGGACAGTCCACCATGGCACCCACGCCAGTGGTCGGGTCGACCTTCCAGATCTGACCGTCGAACGGTACCGCAGAGGGGGCAACGGGCAACGCACCATCATGAAAGTCCGGATGCGACATGCGGCCCACGTGCCAGAGTTGCAGGAAGATCCGGCCACCGGCGGCGTGAACCGCGTCGGTCGTAAGGCGCCATCCAGCGATCTGCTCGGCGCTGTAGATACCCGGCGTGAACGAATACCCCTTGCCTTGCGGCGAGATCTGCGTGGCCTCAGTCACGATCAGCGCAGCCGACGCGCGCTGCGCGTAGTAGCGCGCATTCATTGCGTTGGGCACGTCACCCGGCTGGGTGCTCCGTGCCCGCGTCATCGGCGCCATGGCGACGCGGTGGGGGAGTTCATGGCCGGCGACGGCCACAGGCGTAAAGAGCGACGTAGAGTTGGACACGGTGAATCTCCGAGATAGTTAGCGAAGTCGAGGAACGTTGCCTGATCGCACGCGATTCCTTCAAATGCTCCAGCTTCATGACCCACGGGACAGGGCCGCTGATCTGTGCACATTCTGCTAATCTCGCCGCCATTTGATAATTGGCGTGGGTTTTGAAGCACCTTCAAATAAAACGGAAATATCGTGGGCGACCCTGGATCCCAGCCCCCTGCTGATGGTCCGGAACGGTGGGCGGTGGACTTCGCGTCGTTGAAAGTATTGTGTCGCTTAATTCACTTTTTATATGACAGCTCGGCGGCCACAGAAATAAAAAGCAGTCCTTCTCCATTCCCTGCCGCCTCTGCATCGGCAATGCCTCGCGCTCAAGGCAGCGCAGCGCATCAAGACCCAACTGACAGGTCGTCATCCTTCACATATAATTGTCAGACCATTTACACATACCTTTCCGACACAGCAAATAAACAACACTCCATAACAAATATCTGTGCCTCAGTAAAATGACAAGCTACGCTCCCATTCACGGTTTTATTGTTAGAGCCCGGGAATAATCTTCCCGGTCCGCTCACCAATTACTGTGGATTACTAATGAAAAAAATACTCATTTCCAGCGCCATTGGCGCACTTTTCGCTGCTGCGGCGTCGTCGGCGTTCGCACAAAGCTCGGTCACGCTGTACGGCATCGTCGATGAAGCCATCCGGTATCAGACGAATGCTGGCCCGGGTGGCAAGGACCAGGTCGCCATGACGTCCGGCCCGGAAACCCACAGCCGCTGGGGCTTGAGGGGCAGTGAGGATCTGGGGGACGGCTGGTCCGCAATCTTCCGCCTCGAAAACGGCTTCGAAGCCTTCAATGGGCAACTACACGTCCCCGGCACACTGTTCAGTCGACAAGCTTTCGTGGGGCTGTCGAACAAAACGTGGGGCTCGCTGACTTTCGGTAGGCAATATGCGCCGGCCTACGACACCTTGGGCGATATCTTCGACCCGCTGACCGTTGGCAACTATTGGCAAAACAGCTGGATGTATAACGGCATCGGGCCTTACCTCGAAGTCAACAACTCGGTCAAGTACAAGGGCAGCTTCGATGGCCTGGCGGTCGATGCCCTTTACGGCTTAAGCAACCAGTCGGGCGCGCTCGGTCTCGGCGCCACCTATGCCGCCGAACTGACGTACACGTACGGCCCTGCCATGCTCAACGCAGGCTTCCAGCAGGTCTCCGTGCCGACATCTGCGACCGGCTCTTCGGTCGGCACCAGTGTCGGCAGCGCAATCAATGGCGCCAAGACCAACTTCCTGCACGTCAGCGGCGCGTATCAGGTCACTCATGACGTCCGCCTGCTGGCCGGCTGGCTGCGGGGGCAGGACCGGACTGGTTTGACCGACAGCTACATGCAGCAATCTGGCGCGCCGACACTGAAGGGTGGCAGCCCCAACCGTATCGACAACACTTATTACGTCGGTGCGAACTGGCAAGCCATCGCTCCGCTGCTGTTCACGTTCGCCTACTACTACGGACAGACGCGCAATGCTGAACTGCTCGACGGCTCGCTCGGCCGGGGGGTGAACCAATCGGCTACCGTTCTCGCCGAATACTCGTTCACGAAGCGCACGGAAGTCTACGCGATCACGGACTTCGCGCGCGGCACAGGCGCCTTCTCCGCCGACTACCCGGGCGGGGTCAACGGCGAGGGCGTTCCGACCAACACCACTGGCCGGACCAATCAAGTGGGCGTGGCAATCGGACTTCGCACGATGTTCTAAAGACGCGTTCATACCCTCCGACGTGGACCTCGCGTCGGAGGTGCACGGGCCATCATTTGCGCATGTTGTTTGGCTCTTCGAGCCTTTCCCCAGTCCTCACTGCCAATCAGGGTTAACCCAAATCTGGCAACAATCCCCTCCAGACACCGGGCTTAATCTTAAGCGTGCATCTACCTAGACTGTCGTTACTGATTACGAACAGGGCTGTTCGTAGAAGGTCAAGACAAAGTCTGGAGGTAGTAACCATGAAATCCCTGATTCAAGCCGTTGTTGTTGCCGCTGCGCTCGCTGCTCCCGTTGCCGTGTTCGCCCAATCAAATCAACCTGTCACCCGTGCACAGGTACGCGCTGAACTGGTCCAGCTCGAAAAGGCTGGCTACAGTCCGTCCCGTGGCGAAGATCCCAACTATCCGGCCGACATTCAGGCTGCCGAAGCCAAGGTTGCGGCACAGAACAGTGCCGTAGGTGGTGTAGCAGACGGTTCGTCGCAGTCGGGTCGTGCTACTGACACTGCGGTGTCTACGTATTCGCCCCGGATCTACACTGCTCACTAAACTAAGCCAGGCAGACGGGCGTGTAAGGCCCGAAGGCGCCGGTCAGCCGGCAAGCAGTGCTTTGTCGCGTGCAATGACTTCTGGCAAGTAGGTGCGCAGGAAGTCGACCCACGTCCGTGTCTTCGCATCGAGGAACCTGCGCGAAGGGTAGAGCGCGTAAATATTCATGTTCTGCAACGTGTGATGGGGCAGCACGCGAACCAATGTGCCGTCGCGCAGACCGTGGACGGCGGCATACAACGGCAGCATGCCGATACCCATTCCTTCACGAATGGCGACCATAAGCGATTCGGCGATATTCACCTGCAAGGGGCCGCGAACCAGAATCAATTCGCTGCCACCGGGGCCTTCGAGCAACCACTCGTGCGGCGGAAAAGCAGGCGTGTTCAATGTCAGGCATTCATGTCGCGCCAGATCGCCCGGTTTCTCGGGGGTGCCCCGCGAACGCACGTAGTGCGGTGAAGCGCACAGGATGTTGTACGTCGAGCCGAGCAGGTGAGAAACCATCTCCGAGTCAGAAAGCGAAGGAGCCGTGATGACGGCTACATCGCTGCATCCTCCAAACAGATCAGGCGCGCTCTGCGACATGGTGAGTTCGATCGACACCTCCGGGTGCTGGGCACGGTATCTTGTGATCGCCGGCAGTACATACTGCTGCCCAATGCTCGCGAAACTGAACATTCGCAACGTGCCGACAGGGCGGTCGTGAGCGCCGCTTGCCTCCTCCTCTGCCTTGTCGAGATCGGCGAGGATTTGCTGGCAGGACTGCAGATAACGCTCGCCAGCGGGCGTGAGGGCTAGACGGCGCGTCGAACGGTTCAGCAGGCGGATTCGCAGGCGGGCTTCGAGTTCTGATACCGCGCGAGACATGGCGCCGGTCGTCGAGTCGAGTGATTGAGCCGCGGCGGTGAAACTGCCCGCATCGACGACCTTGGCGAACACCCGCATATTTTGTAGCGTGTCCATAACACCTTCACGTTTGAAAAGAGCGATCTTCGTACCAATCAGCCAAACCGGTCGGGTTGCGGGCACAACCTGGCAGCGCGCCGCAAGCCGAAGCAATGCCATGAAAAGCTGCATTATGGTGGCTCTCGTTATTGCGTGACCGTTCCGATTCGGAAGCAGTGACGATGTCGGCTGGAATTCCGGATTGACCCGCAACCATGCCCGTACCGCCTTCACGGTAGAGCGCCAAAGCGGCACACTGCGCTGCTTGCGTCCTTTACCGCGCAAATGAATGCAGGCAAAACTGTCATCAAGGACCACATCCGCGACTTAGCGACAATCCTTTTCAATACGTTGTTACTCAGCAGTGTTCGGGGAATTCCGTCTCACGCGCAAAAAGCAGTATGCGAGCACATTTCACCAAATGCAAAGAGAGCTTTGCCCATGTGCCGCAACAGATCGTTTCGACATCGCAAGGCGCCAAGCTTGCGCGGTTAGGGGGGTAGGCTTCGGTCGAGCGATCCAGATCGGGAAATCGGTTAGCGTGCTACTACCGGCCGCCTTGGATTGAGATGCTGCGTCGGCGGCACCGGCGAATGCGAATGTCGCGTCCGCCAGCGACGACATCAGAAGCCCAAGAAGAGGAAGTGTCGATGCCGTCGCGCATGGACCGTGCGGGGTGATCGGATCTCGGGGCCGAGCTGTGCATCCGGATCAATGACCCTCGCGCGCAGCGCCATGTCATAGAACGCGCCAACCATCGGTAAGGCGCTGTGCGCGCCCTCGCCCCAATAGTCGTTGCCGAGCGTCACACGTGCATCGTCGAAACCTACCCATGCGCCTGCAACCAGTTGCGAATGCATCAGGATGAACCAGCTATCCGTGTTGTCCTGCGTCGTGCCCGTCTTGCCGGCCACGTCGGCGCGAATCCCGAAGCGCGTCCGGATGCCTGCGCCGGTGCCCCGGTTAACGACGTCGCGCATCACGTCGACGAGCGTTTGCGCGGCGCCAGCGGGCAGTGCCTGTTCCGGCGATGCGCTCGCGAATTCGGCGAGCACCTTGCCGTCGTGATCCTCGATGCGCGTGACCATGCGCGGTTCGAGATAGGCGCCGCGGTTCGCGATCGTGCCGTACGCCGAGACCATTTCCTTGAGCGTGACGGGACTCGTGCCGAGCGCGAGCGACGGCACCGCTTCGAGCGGACTCTCGCGCACGCCCATCGCACGCGCGAGCTGTGCGACCTTCTCGGGGCCTTCCCTTTGCATGAGCTGAGCGGTGACACGGTTGCGCGAATACACAAGCGCGTCGCGCAGCGTCATCGGTCGGCCGGTTGGTGGTTCCGCGTCGGTAGGCCGCCAGCTCGCATGCCCGGTCAGCGGAATGGCGACGTTCCGGTCGACGATCGTATCATTCGGGTGCGCGCCGTCCGCAAAAGCCGCGCCGTAGACGAACGGCTTGAACGTCGAACCCGGCTGGCGCCGCGCCTGCTGCACGTGATCGAACGGCTCGTCACGGAAGTCGCGGCTGCCGACCCATGCCTTGATATCTCCGTTGCGCGGATCGATCGCGACAAACCCCGCCTGGATCTGCGTCTTGCTCCGGCAGAGCGCGCGGACGAACGTGGGGTTCGTGCCGAGCTTCCTGAGCGCTGCCGGATCCGATTGACCAGCATCGCGTGCGGCGCGGTAATCGGGCGTCTGCCGGATGAATGCCTGGAACAGGTCGTTGCCCGGCCAGCAGCCCGTGCGTTCGTTCCACGCGTCGTTCGCGATCGATTGCAACTGGTTCGTCTGCCAGTCCATCGCCTGCGTCGCCATCGCCTGCAGGCGGGAATCGATGGTCGTGCGCACGACCAGCCCGTCGGCATAGATGTTATAGCCATTGCGATCGGCCCATGCGATCAGCCATTTGCGCAATTGCGCCGAGAAATGAGGCGCGGCGCCCGGTGGCGCGCTCTGCAACTCGAAATCGACGTTAAGCGGTTGTCGCGTCAACCAGCTGTAGGCGTCGCCCTTGAGCTTCCCGTACTTGTTCATCTGCCCGAGCACTGTGTTTCGCCGTTGCAACGCGCGCTCGGGATTGAGCACCGGGTTGTAGGTGCTGTTGGCCTTTAGCATGCCGATGAGCGTCGCGCTTTCGAGGATGTCGAGTTGCTCGGCCGATTTGCCGAAGTAGGTGCGTGCGGCCATTTCCACGCCGTAGGCGTTGTACAGGAACGGCACCGTGTTCAGGTACGTCTCGAGGATCTGATCCTTGCTGTACACGGCTTCGATCTTGAACGCCGTGATCGCTTCTTTAAGCTTGCGCGTGAGGGTCGGCGCGCGGCCGATTTCGTCGGGATACAGGTTGCGGGCAAGCTGCTGCGTGATCGTCGAGCCTCCTTGCCGGTCGCCGGAGAACGTATGCAGCGCGGCCGACGCCGTGCGCTTCCAGTCGATGCCGTGATGCTCGTAGAAGCGGCGGTCTTCGGTCGCTATCAATGCATCCACCATGTACGGCGAGATCTGTTTGAGCGACACCCACTCGCGATTGACTGGCTTGAATTCATCGAGCAGTTTGCCGTCGGCCGACACGATCACCGCTGGCCGATCGATGCGGGCTTTGCGGATGTCGCCGATACCCGGCGTAAACGGCACGAGCGCAAGCACGTACAGCAGGAAGAACGCCGGCAACGCGGCGAGTGTCAGCGCGATGCCCCGTCGCGTTGGGTGGCGAAGGCGACGCAGCGCGCTGCTGAAAACGAGTATGGCTATCGTGCTGCCGGCGGCGGCCAGCGGTTGGATGCGGGCGAGCCACCGTGCGTAACGTTCACGAAACAACGATAAATATCGGCGATTCACAGTGGCGGGGCGCTGGCGGAAAAGCCGGGATCGTAGCAAAACGGAACGGCGCTTCCGTCGTCAAAACAGGGTTACGGCGCACGGCATTAACAGATGATTACATTTGTTTCGTGTGAACAACGTTCGCTGCCTATCGCCCGGTTTTGCGGTGGCCCTTTTCCCGCGATCAGGGCGCGGAAATATGGTCGAACGCGATTGCATCAGGCGCGAAGACGGAGGCACACCTCATATGCATCACTTGCTGAGAATGTCGATCCGGGGATCAGCAGGCTGAGCGCCTTCTTCATGACCAGGGTGAGTCTCCGAGGCAAGGCCGGCATCAGGTCGATGCAGGACGTTGACTTCACGCGATCATTCACTGGCGGTCATGAGTCAGGCAGGGCCAATGGCCGCAAAAAGGCCGAACTTCAGCCGTCTGGACTACCAGTCAATGCGGTGCTTTTCATCGGTTTCACGATGACGACGATCGTCGTCCACGTGAAGATACTGACTGGTGGTCGTGAACGACGCATGCCCGAGATTGTCACACCCGAGCCGCTGGGTCATGTGCTGCAGGTCGCGCAGTTGATTCAGGCCGATCGCGATAACCGCCGCGCGTCAGGTTCGCCATCACGAACCAATCAGGGGCAGGCGCCGAAACTGAAGGAACGCAAGGCTGGCACAAAGAAGCAGCGGGAGATCACTGTTGATGAGCTGAACACCGCGATTGGCAGAACCACGGCCAGCCTCCAGGACTCTGTACTCAAAACCACGTCAAAGAGATAACAAAGGCACAAACCGCGACATTTCTACTTTGCTACCCCTGCGACACTTCAGAATGGCCTCGACACTTACTGTCAAAGCCAGATTGAAATGTCCGGGTTGGGACTTTTTAGAAATGTCCGGTTTTGAAGTTCAGAAATATCTACTTTTAAGGGCTTTAAAGCACCGAGCCAACCCGAGTTCTGGCAGTTCTCAGGATCGCCTCATTCAGCTCTTCACGCGTCAGTTCCCGCTGCTTGCGGGTGCCCACCTTGCGCTCCTTCGGTCGCGGCGCTTCGCCCTGGTTGGTCCGCGATGGCGAGCCCGACGCCCGCCGGTCATCACGCTGCGCCTGGATCACCTGCGCCATCTGCAACGTGTGCCCCAGCCGCTTGTTGTCAACCACCGCCGCCTGGTCAATCTCGGAGAGCCGGTCGTAGCGGACACAGGGCAGGGCAGCACCATTCACCCGGATCTCGATGCGCCCGTCCGGATACTCGAACACGTCCAGATAGTTGTGAATCAGGCTGCGGTTCGCCACCGTGTCTTCAAGCAGATAGATCACCCGGTCGTACTGCACGGTCAGCACCTTCGACACGCGCCGCGGCACGCGACATGTCAGGATCAGGTCAAGATCGTCATCCGTCCGCAGCGGCCGGTGCGCGTCGAACGTGCTCCTGGGCGCCTTGCCGAACCGGCCGTTAAAGTCGGCGATGAAGTGGGGCGCATAAGCGTTGGCCGCCTCCTTCGTGCTGATGCCACGCAGCCGCAACTCCTTCACGAGCCGGTCCTGCAACGTGAGATTGGCGCGCTCAACGCGCCCGTTGGCCTGACTGCTGTTGGCACAGAACGTATCCACATTCAGCTCGTACAGCGCCCGGCCAAACTGCGTCACGCCCTTGCCAAGCGTCACCGAATGGCTGTTGCAGTGAAACACGCTGGCCTTGTCGCTATACAGCGCGACCGGCTTGCCATGCTGTTCCAGGTAGCGCCGCATCGCCTCAAAGTAACTGAAGGTCGACTCGGTCGCCGTGAAGTGCAGCGCCATCAGCCGGCTGGTCGCATCGTCGATGAACACCAGCAGCGTGCAGGCCGGCGCGCGTTCCTCGAACCAGCGATGATCGCTGCCGTCGATCTGGATCAGCTCGCCCAGGCATGCGCGGCGGTTTCTCGGCTGGTGAAGTTTCGGCGGCCGCTGTTTGCGTGGAATCCATAGCCCGGCGTCGCGCATCCAGCGCCGCACGGTTTCCTTCGCCAGCACCACGCCATGACATTCAGCCAGCTTCTCGCACGCCAGCGTCGGCCCAAAATCGGCGTAACGCTCACGCACCAGCGCCATCGCCCGCGCACGGACATCCACCGGCAGTTCGCGGTTACTCGGTTGCCCACGCCGTGCCGAGACGAGCCCAGCCGGTCCTGCAGCCTCGTAGCGCCGCACCAGCCGGCTGACCTGACGCTCACACAGTTGCAGCCGTTCGGCCGCCAGCACGACCGTCAGCCGCCGCTGGACGACCGCCTCAATGATCTTCACACGCTCGAGCTCGTGCATGCTGATCGTGATGAATCCACGTCCGTTCATGGTCGGGCTCCGGGCTGGCTGTGATGCCGCAGCATGCGCCACAGCCGCCGGCCCGGAGCCGGGAACCGGACATTTCTAATGAGCCAGAACCGGACATTTCTATAAAGCTACTACAACCAGTCCGGTTGATTCTTGGCACCTATGGCGTGGTGTTGCGTTGGTTTTGGTTTTTCATATTTTGTTATATTTCAACGGGTAAGGCGACCGACTTATCCACAGGATATCCACTTTTTCAGGGGTTTCGTGTTGCGTGACCGGAGCACGGGCATTTGTTGCGTCAATGCTCATCCGAGAACGCAACAGGGTGAGGCGCGGCGACGTGATGCCGCCAGAGTCAGTGTTGCGTTCCCGCCGGTCCCTTGCTTCCGATCTAGGGCCGGCTTTTCGGTTTCACACCCAGTTCCCACAGTATGTCGATGTTCCTGAGATACGTAGCGACGTTCTCGGCCGAGCTGTGGATGATCGAATGTTCGTGGCCGTCAGCGCTGTCGACTTTCGCCGACCATGGGTCTTCCAGACTCTGGCAGATGTCGTTGATATCGTCGTGATACTGCTCCAGGGTTTCCGGGTCCCAGCTCCGCACAACATCAGGGGCCAGCAGCACCGAGAGCGTACCTTTCCGCTCGCCGATATACCGTACCGGCGCGAGCAAGCCACTGATGTAAAGCACCATAATCGCGTCGATCACGCGATCGTCATGATCCTCATCCCAGATGATGGCGAAGTCGAGGAACGCGCAACGTTCGAGCCGGTTCATGAACTCGTTGTGCCAGACCGGTGCCCGCAGAACAGAGTAATGGGTTCCCCGGCCGAGATTGCCCACGGGGCGCGTTTCATCGTGCAGGGTCTGGAAGAAGGGGCAGTAGGACATGTAACACTCCTTTCGGGAGAGAAGCGGCTTCCGCCGCGAAGCTCGGCCATTTCGTAGCCGAGGCATCATCGATACCGTAACAACGGAGGGCCTCGCTATTCGTCCTCGAAGTCGACGTAGGCGACGTCGATCTCCCGAATTTCCACGAGCCTTGATGCTCCTATCGTGACCAGCTCGGGGTCGAACAGAACGATGTTCGAGCCGCCAGGCGCCATGGCACTTGGGTACCGAATGCCATCATATAGGCCACTTTTCCGGATGCGCTCGACCAGTTTCTGGCAGGGGAGGTACTCGTGCTCGTCGTCTGTACGACGCAATGGTCGCGACAGTTCCTCCCCAAACGCTCGAAGCAGGTGCTCCAGTTCCAACTCGTATCGAGGAACATCATCGGCAAACGGGTTCGATGGGCGCACGGGTTTGTTCAGATCGACCAATCGAAGGCTTCGGACAGCGTGGACCTCGGCAACCGAAACCAGTAGGCCGCGCGCGGGCCGAACCTCGGCAATCGCTGTCGGTTCTTGATCGGCGACGTAGAGCACAACTTGACGTAACCGGTTTGCTCGCCCTGGCTTCGCTTTGCCTGCCGGCGGGGCACCGATGCCAACGCCAGCGTGGGGTTCAATAGTCCCGCCAATTTGCGTAAAGCCGAGGCGCGCTCGATACAGGATGGCTCCAGGGAGGACGTCGGCTTCTTGTCGGCCCAGTTCTTCGTCGAACAGCATCGGCATACGAGGTTTTCTACGTGGGTGCTCTTTGACCGCCGCACAGTACTCGTTCCATTCATCGAGCATGGTGGGACCAGTCCACGATCGACGATACAGCTCGTGCGCCCGAACTGGCGACTCGCCGCTGTCGTCGTCCCAGCCCGTTGCCAGAATGTCTTCGAGCAGGCCCGCTGCTCCATCAGAGCAATACAGGCCATCCTCGAACACTTCGTAATCCCACTGGATGGCATAGATGAGCATCTCGCCGCTCGCGTCATCGCTGGGAGCATACAACTGCATCAGATTCCTGAACGGCTCGTAGAGAACGTCGATATCGATAACCTTTACGCCGCTGGCCCCGCAGTAGTCGCAAGCGCCAATGCCGTTGCTTCGATCGCGGGCATATTCGCGCACCCATTCATGCGCGAAGCATTCCGGGCAACACTTTTTCGCCATCACAATGTCGCATCCTCACCTGTAGCGACTTGCATTTGAAACGGGCGTGCTTGCGTTCCATTGTCGCCTGCTCACATTATCTGCAACCTGCACAGGAGGGCGTTGGCGTTGGCCCGAAACGGCTAGATTTCGCCACGTCAGCCACGGAATTGCCTTCACTTACAGGATGTCTGCCCTGCATAGGTAACACACGTTGGACCATCATTGTCCTGTTGCCGTGCCCGCTGCGTCTGCTGACCGGAGTTCCAGGCCCGCATGCTGCTGTCAAAGAGCGTTTCATGAGGCTGCTCTTGCTGCTGCCGCTGCTCCTGCAATAGTTGTCGCGCCATCTCGTTCCCTTGCTGCTGTTGCAAGAGGGCCTGATCGTGCATCTCATTACGCTGCGTAGCGTACGCGTCGCCCGGTACGTACTGTGCGTGAGCGGTTGATGCGGCAGCTAGTGCCAGCATGGTCAATGCAATGTACTTGTTCACGATCGTCACCTCGCGCCCGCGTAGACAAAGGGGCTCAACTAGCATAGCAGACGGGACTTACGAGGCCACATGCGCAGACAGACAGCCGAGTGCATCGAGGAAAGAGGGGTGCCCTCAAGAACGGCTGAATGCAGGCATGGATGCAGATAATCCGAGCACGCGCATTCCGTCAGTTGCAGTTATTTCGAGCAGGAAACCGCGTCGATTGCAAGTACGGCCGGTTTCAAATGCAAGTCGCTACATCTAGTGCCTGCTATATGGCCCCTCGCTCAACGCCGCTTTCTTCTGCCGTCTGTGGAAGCCGGCTTTGCCCGCATTTCGGACGTCATCGAGGACACTGTCGCGGCAGGAACCGCGCCAAGCTTGTCGAGTCTATCGCGTGCCTCGCGATACTGCTCATAGAATTTCGCCCACTTGCTGAAGCCACCGAGTTCGCCGACGGCACGCAGCATGGCGAGGTGGGAGGCGGTAAGCAACTGCACGGTGGCCTCGAGCTCTGCAATCCGGATATCCTTGTCGGCGAGCGAGGTCGCGGTGTCGGAGCCGGAACGCTTTGCGACGCGGCCGCGCCAGCGCCGGTATTCCGACTGGCGCTGCTGATACTCGGCAAGCAACCTGCTGCGCAATTCGCTGCGGGTAATCGACGATGCCGCCTTGATGGACGGATGCAGCCGGGCAACGGCGCGCGCCGTGATGTCTCCGTCGTCGGCCAGCAACGTCTCGAGAATCTCGCGCATCTGCTCGTCACCAGCCAATGCCGTTTCAATGGGCTCAGTCATCAAGTACTCCACGTGGTCGGGGCAGTGAGAGGTCGACGCCATCGGGGAAGGGGTGTTCGCCCGGCGGAGTCGCGAGCAGCTTCTGTACGCCAGCCAGCCGTTTTTCCGCATGCTCTAGCTGGTTTTTCCAGCCGATACTCGTCGAAGGACGAGCTCTGATCGTCTCCAGTGCCTGCTTGAACGTGCCCTCGAGCCGGATCAGATTCTGCCGATGTTCCGGCAGGTCAGTCGCCGAGAGATGCCGGCAGTCAGCGAAACACTCGAGATGCTTGGGGCAGGGGTCGACTGTGAACGAGTTCAGGCAGTGCCCGTACGGGGTCGCATGGAATCCGTCCGCCTCGGCGCGCAGGTATTCGTACGCAGCCGCGTCGCCCTCGGTGGCCTGGATACGCAGGAAGGCACCGACGATCGGCCCGCTGGCCCTGCCGTCCTTGATGAGCCTGGCTACGGTGCTGGCTTTCTCGCCGAGCATGATCTCAATGTCCTGCGGAATCTCGATCTGTTCGAGATCCTCAGCCAGGCTGCGATGATCGTACTCGTAGCTCTGGGTGACACTGCGCCGGTTGAAGCGCTTCGAGATGATCGTATCCGCAACACCTAGGCGGAACAGTTCGGTGTTTTGTAGATGACGCAGCATGTGCGACTCGATCTTCAAGGCCCGGTCTTCATCGGTCTGGCCATATTTTTCGAACAACGATGGCAGGTTCTTCGCGTCGCCGAGCGCCTGTCCGATGAACGTAGGGTCCGGGCGGTTGACCGCCATGTAGCGCGCCACGTCGCACAGGCCATCGTTGCGCTCTTCGGCGAGCGAGCGCTTCGGCTGGAGGAACAGGAACTCCCACGGTTGAACGGACCCAACTGCCAGCGGCAGGGGAGTGAGGTCGGATACCTTCGTCGGCGTCGTGAGCCGGATGTGTTCCTCGAGCTCGCCGACGTGCAGATGCGTCGCATGCCATTCCATCCGATCGAGGAGTTTGACCGGCGAGCCGTCGCCATGGCGGAAGCACAGACTGGTCTCGCCCTCAAGCATCGCTGTTTTCAGGCGATTCCCGAACTGATAGACGGCCATGTCGAGAGTCAGGTCGCCACTGCGCCGCCGTTCATGCTGGTATTCGTGCAGTTCAGCAAGGACCGCGGGATCGAAGCCATCCCGATAGCGTTCGATGAACGGTTCCCGTTCAATTTTCAACCAGAACGGGTTGCCCATGAGGCGTGTATAGATTTCAATGACGGGCACGACGCTGTCGAGCGAATACCATGGCAGCAGCCGGCCCGTTTCGCATTGCAGCTTCAACGTCGCACGCAGTGGCTCCGTGATCCGGGCCACGTGGTCGAGTGTCTCTGTCAACAGCGTCCGGAACATCTCGGGCACGGGCTGGGTCTCTTCACGCAGCACGCGGCTGTCGGTCTCATCCTCCTGCTGCTTTTCCGCGAAGTGGCGCAGCATCAGGGACGTCGAGATGCCGCCGGATTCGCCGGCTGGCCGTCCCTTCGAATCCATGTACGTTCGCTCCCGCTTCCAGTCAACCGGCAACAGTGCGACTTCACCTGCACGCATGCCGGTCACGATCAAGGAGCGCATCGCGGCGAACCGCAGATCGTCCATGAACGTTCTCGGCTTTTCAGTCATCACGATGCGGGTCAGCTCCCAGAACGCCCGACGCTCCGGCAGACGCTCGCCACGCTTGCGGGCCTCGAGATCCTCGCGAAGCTCTTCCTGCGACCAGGTATGTTTCGCCTTGATCGCACTTTTCATTTTCATGCGCGGAACAGAGAGGGACGAGTACAGTGGACCGGCGTCGCAGATGTGCTGGGCATCGAGCACTGTCTTGATGATGCCGACCACCAGGTCTCCCAGCTTTCCTGTGGCCTGGATTGCTTTTCCGACACGGATCGCCAGACGCAGATCGTCGACGGTCAGTTGCCAGGGGTCCTTTTCCACGCACGTTGCAACCACCCGTAGCGGCCGCGCGATGTTTTGCATCACGTGTCCGGT
This sequence comes from Paraburkholderia phytofirmans OLGA172, assembly GCF_001634365.1. NCBI lineage: Bacteria > Pseudomonadati > Pseudomonadota > Betaproteobacteria > Burkholderiales > Burkholderiaceae > Paraburkholderia > Paraburkholderia phytofirmans. The sequence continues at coordinate 1,504,469 of NZ_CP014579.1, read as the reverse complement.
AGTGTTCCGCTTGAACAGCAACTGTTCGGCAACGGCCGCCTTGATCAGATCCTGCCACGCTGACGATAGCGGGCGTCGGGGCAGCGGCGTCAGGCCCCGCTCTGCGCGCTCCGTGTTTACGATCGCCAGTGCCTTCGCATCAGGTCCCAGGTCTCGCAGGTAATAGGTCGGCGGCGGTACGTCGCCGGCAACGACGGTGAGGTTCCATCCGACGCCGTCGCATGCGGCGCCTGTTTCGTCGAGAGGCATGCGCCATGACAGGCCTTTCTCATGGGCCAGCGTTTTGCCCAGATCGATGAACGCGGAGTAGTGTGGATTCATCGGTTGTCGGCTTCCAGTTCCTCGATGACTGTCTGTATCTCGGCGATCGTGCGCTGCAGTTGCAGATAGGCAGGCGACCTGGTGTCGCCGCGGGAACTCTGGTCGAAGAAGATCACCACTTCGCGCATCTCGGCCAGCACGCGCTCATGCATCGTCTTGTCGTGCAGGGGCATGAACTTCCTGCATCCGTAGCACGACGTGACCGGGTTGTAGGGGCAAGCGGGCTGACCAGATTTGCAGCCGCCGATACCGGCGATCGGAATTCCGTGAGGCACGCCGGCAATCTGTTGCTCCCCTTTGAGTTGGGTGAGCTCTTCCGGGGAGATGAACCGGTCGTGCGCAATCTTCGCCACACGCCGGTATATGTCCGACGCACCGAGCGCCCGGTTCACCCGCTCCGCGTGGGTGGCCGATGTCGCGTAGTAAACCAGCCCGGTCTGCACATGCGAATGGCCCATGAATTCAGCGAGCTCCTCATGACTGGCACCGGCGTCAACGAGTCGCTGCGCCGCGGTATGACGAAGGTCCATAGCGCAAGCATCGTCGCCGATCAGGATTTCCACGCGGCGGGCAATGCGAGATCCGGCTTCATGATTGGATTTGACGCCGAAGACGCGATCATTGGCATCGCGCCCCTGAGAGTCTGCATACGCAACCAGCGCGATGAACAATATCCCCCATTCCTGTTTCACACGACGGACCATCGGTCTCTTTCGAAGCTTCCCCTGTTGCTTGACCATGAGAAACGTGAGATGCACGGTCGGCTCGCCACTGTGTTCCAGATCCCATATCCGTACGTCACGCATCGTCAGCATCGCGATCTGAATCGGACGCATGGCAAACTGGTAGGAACAGAGCACCATCGCCGCATCGCAAAGTGCCTCGTATGGAAGACTTGACCAGCCGCTTGTCCTAATGAGATTCGACGTTTCATCCAGATAGCGCACAATCGCGGCTTCCTCGTCAACGGACAGAAACACATCGCCTGATCGCACACGGGCATACTTGTCTGTTGCGGGGCCGGGCAGGCAAGCGCTGACATAGGCCAGATATGACTCGGACCAGCCATACAGGCGATGCCGGCATAGCAAACGCAGCACGGCCTTGACGAAACGATAGGCGTGAACGACTAACTGGCGGCCGCGCAGCGTCATCCATATCGTTGATATGCGGGTTGGTCCGGCTTCGACGATGCGTTCGACATCATGAACATCAAGATGCATTGCTGCGTTCAGAACATTGAAGCAGGTCGAGATATGCAGGTCTTCACCCAGCAGGAAGACCAGCAGATGCTTCTGGAGGGTGCCGTACGAAGAAGGGTACCGACTAAGATCAAGCCGGAACAGTCGACCATTGATGTGAAGCCCGAGGATATCGGCCTGGCGGACTTCGGGCACGGAGCGCAGCGTGTCGTCGAAGTCGTCGTAGTAGCGCACGACCGGCGGCAGTTCTGGCAACGACGACACCATGCTTTCAAGCACCGATGGCTCGATTCCCAGGTGAGTCTGGGACGACGGAGCTTTTTGCATGTTCAACGGCCCTGTGGAAGCGCGCGCAACACAGCCACACGATCATCGAATTCGTCGTTCCATACGCTCGCGAGCCGGTTTTCAAAGACGGCCCTGGCATAGCGCGAAGGCATGTCTGATTCTTTTGACCAGCCGAAGAACGTGCGCATCTTCTGTAGTGCTTCGTCCATCGCGTCGCCTCGCTCCAGTAACTGGTGAAGCCTCAGCACAGCGCAGGTGTGCCGGAGGTCGTGACAGGTAACCGATTTTTTCCCGGTGCGATCGTGCAGTTCCTGCAGCACCTCGGCTGGCAATGCCTTCGATATCAACGTAAAGATCTTGGTCAATGACTCTGTGGACAGAGGACCGCCAGTCTGGGCATTAAGCATGAACGAATGGGAAGGTCGCCCCCGGTAATTGTCGCAATAGGCCTGCACGAGGCGCGCCGTCGCATCGCTTACCGGTATCTGCCTGATCGAATGAAGCGTCTTGATGCTCGGTTTCGAGTAGCGGCTATCGCCGTCTGCTTCTTCATACCCATTCTGTCGGACGTTCAGCCAGTACCGTGTCCGATCAAGCTTGCGGTCATGGCTGCTTTTGATGGCATCCGCGGTCAGCAGCAAGAGTTCGCCCCGGCGCAGTCCCTGATGGAGCATCAGCACGAATGCAATGAAGACCCGCCAGCGCGTCTGGGAACGTCGGAACGGATTGGCATCCGACTCCGGATCCAGTATCTGATAGAGGCTTTCGACCACACAGGCAGGCAGCGATCGAACCATCTCACTTCGGCCGCCTTGCCGTATGTGAAGCTGGCTGTAAAGCGTCGACAGGCGATGGATCCGCGCTTCGATCTGCTGCATTTTCGCGTCGGCAGATTTCGAAAGCCATGTGACCACCGATGTTACGAAGGTCAGTCCGGTCTGCCACCGATCCTCGTTGCTGCTGGTCGCCGCAGGCTGGTTGCGCAGGCTGACAAACCACGATTCGAGAATGTCCGCGAGCTGGGCGTCGTCGAGACTGGACAGCGCATCATCGAGCGCATTCGCCCGGAATGACCGATCAGCGTGTTCATACAGGCTCTCGATGTACCGCAGCCGCATCGTCTGCGTAGACGTCGCCCATTGTGACGCAGCGACGACCAGCCAGACTGAGGCCCAGTATCGAGGAGCGTGATTGCTGTCAGCCAGCAAGACGCCTCGAAGCGAAAGCGGCACGGCCTCGGCGCTGATCTGAACGAACATAAAAACCCTGCAACCAGAACACAACACCGAAACCTACCATAAGTACATGTAGCCGTTGCGGTATCTAAGGCTTGAACGCTGTCCAACATGCAACACCCTAAAACATACCAACAGTGTTGATAATTTATATTATGTCAACTCGCACGCTTCCGGCAGGAGGCAGTATTCTCGCCTGGCCGCCTCGCTGCGTAAGCGCAGTGAGTGTACGGAAACACTACCCGAGGACATGAAAACCGGTGAATACCGACCTCAGCTAGCCATTACGCTGACCTACCGCCGAGCGACGAGGCAAAAATCAACTTGCGTTCGGCGCGTGTCATTGTCTTTGATCTCGACATCTTATAAGTTGAAGTGCTCATGATCCTTCTGGCTGTCTCCCGTTTGAGCTGGCCAGAATGGCGTTACCCGATACTCAGCAGATAGTCGCGATCCTCATCGCTCATGGCATTGAGCCATTCTCCTTCGCCCCCGGGTTCGGGAAGCACCTTTCCGTACTCAACCATCTGCGCTGGAGGAAGTTCAGAAATATATGCCCAAACGAACCGCGACTCTACGTTTGCCCCCTCCTGTACAACTCGCACAATATCGTTGAACAACTGCTGTTTCTGATCGGCCGTACGACCTGCACGGATGTAACCGTGCACGAATATCTGATCTGATCTGAGCGGCTTCCCACCGATGAAATGATTACCAGCGGGGACGTCGTCGAATATCACCTGAGCAAAGAATCCTTGTGCTCCGGTCGCGGTGCTGTGTGATTGCGTGATTCCAAAGGCGATCTGCTGCTTGGCCGCTGCGTCGAGACGCCCTGCTGCTGCGGAAACCAGATAGGTAGGCATTTCAAGCTCCTTTCGTCGTTTAACATTTGGATGCGTATCCATCTAAATGTACAGAGAAAATCCCACTAACGGCTGCCAGTGCGAATTTGACGTGTAAGTTCGCTATGCTTTTCTCGCCGCTGTCGGGCTCGTGTCCTCAGCGGACTGCAAACTCGGGACGCACATCGCCTGCGCGCGGAAGCCTCATGATCTCCCGTGCTTCGGTGGGCGTGGCCGGCTCAAGGCCCATTTCACGCACCGGGCGCACGATCCGCTCGGTCTGGTGCTGCATCTCTGGCTGACGGGTCGACCCGGGTGCGCCGGGATCACCTTCGGTATGGGTAGTGGAAGACCTTTCGGACAAAAAGCGTGCCGAGGACCAGATCCGGCGCGCAAACCAACGTCTCGAACTTAGCGTCGCGCGGCGAACGTTGAACCTCCGCATGAGCAACGAAGCGCTGCGAGCCGACATTGACCGCCGCCGGGCCGCGCAAACTCTATCTGCGGAAAGCCGCGAGAAGTATCACGCACTCTTTCGGCATTTGCCGCTGGGGCTGCTTGTATGCGATGCAAGCGGCGACATCACCGAGGCCAACCGTACGTTTCAGCAATATCTCGGCGCCAACACCCGAGCCGCGCTCGAACAGGGACTCTCGGATCCGACGCGTGTTATCAAGGCAGACGCGGACACCGTACCTTGATCTCCGACCTGCTGCGGGGTCATTTACCCGGAACCAGCAGGCGCGTCGCCCGCTTCGATATCGGCCTCATCGCTCGCAACGGCGAGCGGCGCGACCTGGCGGTCGTAGACGCTCCGATGTCGGGTCGTGGCTTCGGTGTCACCTTCGCCTTTTCCGATGTGACTGAGCAACGCCGCGCCCGCGAGCGGGAACACGCACAACAAGCCGCTCTTACGCATGCATCGCGACTTTCACTCATGGGCCAGATGACATCTGCCTCGGCCCACGAGTTAGGACAGCCTCTTAGCGCGTGCCAGTGCTACCTCAGCGGCTTGCTCCATCGGATTGCCGGCGAATTGCCTGACCAGCCTGAACTCGCCGCCGCACTGGACAAGTGCTATAGCGCACATGGATCAGGCAGGCCAGATTTTCCGCAATCGTATCGCACGGATCGCGCGGGAGCGGTATGCCACGCGTCTGCGGACTCACTCGCTCAAGGAGTAGTTGGCCCGTCTCTCCGCTCGCGAGCGCGAGGTCCTGGACGGCTTGCTGGACGGCCGGACCAGCAAGGAAATCGCGCGTGTATTGAACATCAGCCCAAAGACGGTGGATGTCCAACGCACGAATGTGATGCGGCAGATGTTGGTTAGCAGCGGCGCCGAACTCGTTCGTTTGCTTGGGGCATTGCGCCGCGAATGACGCATTGATCGCTCGCACGCTGGCAGGAAGACCGGGTTAATACACCTGAGCTGCTCCGGTCGAACCTGACCCGCTCTGCGGGACGCTCGCGACACCCACCCGCTGTCCATTTGATCTGATCTATCGCACTTTATGACAAGTTCGCAGATTCGAGCAAAACTCCGCAGTTTCGGTCAATACAGATAAAGAGGCCTAGGCATAAGATTTCACCATGCCCCGCTTCAGTGTGTCCGACGCCGAGGTCCATAGGCGTGCCTTCGCCAGCCGCGCATTCCGAGTGACATGTATGGGAGGTCAAATTGCAATGCGATCCGTGGACTCAAACACTCGACCTCCTTCACCGTCTGAACAAGCCAACGGGCGATTTCGCGACAATGGATTTCGATCGTGCCATTCGAGGCAAACCGCATGAGGGTGGTATCCGCCCCGGGCAGTTCAAGGTGTACGTAACAGGTCGACCAAGTACCAGCACAGTGACGATCAGTTGGTGCGCCGCAGGTTGCGTCTACTATGGCGACCAGAGATGGCATCACGCGATTGCGAACCGCTCTGGCGTGTGCGCAATGAGCGGAGAGACTATCCGTAAAGGGGACCCTGTCTATAAGCCGTCATGCAAGCGGGCAACACCGATCAATATGGACGCCATGATCCTGGCAGTCCACATTGATCGCCTGGCGATCGATCTATAGGCAGAAGTGTCCAGAGTGGAAATCGCCAAACCCCACTTTCTCGAGCCCATCGACACAAGCCGCGTTGGAAACTTATCTGAAATCTCGCCTGCTACAGCGCTCGACCCGACAACTCAACCTGACACCCGAGGGCGCGCCGTTCTACGAACGTTGCTCAATCGACTCCGCACTGGAACCGTTCGCGCGTCGACACGAGATTGCGTGGGACACGAGACTGCCCATCGCGTCAAACATTCAGCCCGCTTCTACCTGGCTCGACCAAGGTTCGGCGATACTTTCGTGCCCCGGTCCTGGTCCGGACCAGGAAATCACGCGCATGCGCGTTTGTCCAAAATGAATGAAGCGAATGCAGGAGAAACGCTTGATGAGCGGACGCGAGATTATTGTCATCGGCTCTTACGCCCACATCATGGCTGCAAGGATCGTGATAGCTCGTGGTTAGCAACGCTCAGCAGCGTGCTTGCGATTACACCGATCACCTGTATATAACGAGTAGAAAGGCTCGTTTCGAATGCACTCCGGGCGTCTTACCTTCATACTTGACGAGGTCTAACATGTTGCCAACACGCGCGTGCGAATCGGATGCAGAGACGACCGTCCCTGTGCTGCATCGCCGCGCCCTAAGTTGTCCTTCGATGGAGGTATCACGCTTTTCTTACGATGGTGGTGCATTCGGCTTAACACCAATCATGCCTCGCGACGACGCCTATTTCATGAGTGTGAAATTGAGGCCGATGTCGTCCGGCCGCATGTGGCTTGGCGATCGCGTTGTCACGAATCTGCAGATGCCGCTTCGCGTACATGCAGTGTGTTTTGCGCATCTGAGCGATGAACCACACTCCGAGCTGTTTGAGCCATTTGACCTCGTTCGATTCCGCCTTCCACGCTTCGCCCTGAAGCAGTTCATCGACGATGTGGGCGCCCCGCAGATCGAAGCGTTGCGATGCCCCACGCCGGGGACGGTGGATCCGATCGTCGGGCATCTTGCAGCCTGCCTTCTTCCGGCGCTCGAACAACCGGAAGGGGCATGCCCGCTGTTTATCGACGCAATCACGCGTGCCCTTAGCGCGCATCTGCTCCAGACTTACGGCAACGTCAAATTTAGTCCCCCTCCGACTCGCCGGGGGGGACTCGCGCTGTGGCAAGAGAAGCGGGTAAGGGAGCTGATCGATACGCATCTTGATGGATCTCTGACGGTACCGATGTTAGCCAACGAATGTAGCATGTCGGTGGGACACTTCGGCCACGCGTTCAAACAGCAGACTGGACAGTCTCCGTATCAGTTTCTGATCGCTCAGCGCCTGCTCCGCGCGAAGGCATTGATGCTTACAACTCAACTTTCCCTCGCGGAGATTGCGCTAGCCTCTGGTTTTGCCGCTCAGGCGCACTTCAATAGGCGTTTCCTCGCGGCTAACGGCTTATCCCCCGGGGCGTGGCGCCGCGCAGCCCGATAGCAACGCCAGCGCTTTCCTGCGCCGTTATAGGCACGCATGCCGGGACATCCTTTTCCCTATGCCGAATGTCGTCAGCTGCTGCATATCCGCGGCTTTTTGCCGATGACAGCCACGCGGCCGTCGCAGTCAGCCGAATTGCCCTCCGGGTTGTTCTTATTTGCGTACCAATGGAATCTGCAGGTTAGTGGGTCGGTTCTCTTCGCTATCGAAGCCCCGTCCGTCCACATTGCGCGCGCCCCAAAACAGCATGTTGTCGGCGAGGTACACCAAGTCGTATTCCATGAAGTTTTTACCCTCAGCGAGGCCAAAGGGTGCGAAGGCCTTGCCGAACACACTCTGCGTTTTGCCCACCTCCCACGTGGCATAACCGTTTGATGCAACTTTGTTCAGTACGTCAGAAAAGCCCTGCACAAGCGGAGTCACTTCATAGGCATCGTCGGCCACAAAGTCTACTTTCTGCGCGCCGAGGGCAATCGGATGTTCACCACGCCATTGCATGTGGCCTTTGATCAGGATGCGCGTGAGCGGCACCTTGCCGTAGGGATCGGCGAAGTTGACGATCGTGAGCACGAAGCCGTCGCCCGGCAGATAACTGAAATCGCGCTGCAAATAGAAGGGTTTAAGGGTGCCGTCTGGGTTCTTTGCCGCACTCGGCCTGATTTCGGGCGCGATGCTAGCCCATTCGCCGACCAGAGCCTGCTTGATCTGTTCTACGTTCATTGGGAAACCCCTTCATTTGGATTGCTGGTAAGTGAATATCGCCTTTCTAATGTATCAGCATGGATGTCGAATTCCATTGCCACGTTGGCAGCCCTACTACGTGAAGCGCTCGGAATTGCGACCGACACAAACAATACGCCAGGTTGGCGGAAAACGCAGCATGCACCGATGAATCAGTCCATCCCACGCAGGATTCAACGGTATCTCGAAGATTGGAAGCTAACGCAAAATGTTCCCTGTCAGAATCTATATTGTTCCTCCCGCCGACAATTTCATCGACCAGATAGGGGAGCATTGCATTGCGGTTGCGAATCCCGGGCGATCAAGCAAGTGTGCCTGGAAATGAGCAGATCATGCTGGTTCTTCGCGTTGCTTTCGAGCGAGTAATCACCGATCGACACGACCGCTACGCTGCGGCGATCTCATGAATTATGGATGCCTAAATAATAATTTTAATGCGAACCCGAATCGATTCCACGCGAGCGGTGCTCCCGGCCTCCAGCGTTTCTGGTTTGCAACCCTCAAGCATCTCGTCGGCCATGAGCCGACGAGATCACCTTATTGGGCGAGCATGCCTCCGTCGATCGGAAGCGTATGGCCCGTGACCATCGCCGCCGCATCGCTCGCCAGGAACAGAACTGGCCCGACTACATCGTCGGGGTCACCGAGTCTGCCAAGCGGCGTCAACTTCTCAAACTTATCTACAAGCGTCGGCTGTGCGACCATCGCCTCAGTAAAACGAGTTCGGACAATACCGGGTGCGATCGCGTTGACACGTATACCAAATGGAGCCCACTCTACTGCCCAGGATCGGGTCATATTTACGACGGCTCCCTTCGTCGCCGCATAGGCAATGTTGGGATACCAGCCACCAGAAATCCCAAGCACAGATGCGGTATTGACGATGCTGCCGCGTTTGGCCGCGATCATATGACGTGCGACCGACTGCGCACAAAGAAACATTCCGGTCATATTCACCGAGACAACGAAATTCCAGTCGTCCAAGGGCATATCGACGGTCGGTTGCCGCTTGTTGACGCCTGCATTGTTGAACAGTACGTCAATGCGACCATACTCCCGAGCAACCTGATCCACAGCATCCGAAATGGATCGCTCGTCGCTAACGTCGGCCACGATAGCTACAGACTGGGGGCCGATTGCCGAGGCAGCGGCGCGGGCATTTTCTTCATCAGCGTCCAATATCGCAACGAATGCACCAGAATCGACCAATGCATCCGCCACCTCACGCCCGATGCCCGATCCGCCGCCAGTAACAATCGCCACCTGGCCGTCCAGTCTGAAGCGTGATGCACCGGCCCGACCAGACGACACTCCGTTTGCCTTGCTTTCTACCGTCATGAATAGCCACCTTACGAAGTTCAAGTTCCGACGCATCAGCAGACGCCGGCAGCCGATCCTCCAATGGCGCGATGGCCTTGGTGCGCAGGTCACGCCTCCTGCACTCAGCCATTACGCATCGAATCATGCTGTTAAAAGTGGATTTCCCCGCCCTCTTGCATATATCGAGCACGGGACCGGCTCGTACAGACATTGTGCTGGACATAACGACGACGCTGCCGCATTTCGTCGCTCGCATTCCGGCAGCACGTCGCATCTATCACTGACTATGAACGGAGAAAGGTAAGCCCGTGCTCAACAAAAAGCTCTGGATACTGAAACAGAAAACCATGCCCAGAGTCGGGGTAAAGAATTAACTGGGCGTTGGGGAGTTTCTGCGACATAAGGAACGAATTCGGTGTCGGAACCATGATGTCATTGCTGCCGTTAGCGACCAAAACCGGAATCTTGATTTCGCCAAGTCGCGGCAACGGAGCGTTTACTCCCTGCGCCATGCCCATCAGCGCGGTCGCCTGCGCCTTTACACCCTCCTGAGACAGAGCAGGCTCCTTCGGGCCGGGACGCAGTTGCAGACGCTGCCAATAGCGCTTGCCGGCTTCCTGGCTCGCCTCAGATTTCGTAAAAAAGAGATGCATAAACTCGTCGAGGCCAAGTACCTCACGCCCCGCAACCTGACGCACTTCCGCTGCCATCGGCACTACGCCCTCGCCGCCGCCAGGGCCTGTGCCGGCCAAAATGAGATGCTCTACGAGCGACGGATAAGTCAAGGCTACTGTTTGCGCGATGTAACCGCCCATTGAGAAACCCAGAAGATCGACCTTATCAAAATGCATGGCAGCGATAAAGTCAACCGCATTCTCAGCCATTTGCTGGACGGACGTTGCCACATCACCGGAAGACAACCCTACCCCGGTGTTGTCGAATAACACGACACGCCGCTCCTTCGCGAACCCGTTCACCACCGCCGGATCCCATTCATCGATAGTGCCTCGAAATCGGTGAACAAATACAAGTGGCACACCGTCTTGAGGCCCGATGATTCGATAGGCATATTTCGCATTTTTCCCGTCAACAAACTGGGTGACGGCATTCTCATGTGAGCGATTTGGCTGCATTGGATTCTCCTTGATTTAATGAACACTATCGTCATGCATGTAACTATTTTTATGCAAGTGACTATTTCATCATAGCGGCAAATTGCGCCCCAAGCATTGGTGAAAACCCTTCGAGCGGGCAATGACGTAGTAACAACGGGAAACGAAATTTGTGTTCGATTCACAAGTTTCGACATGGCTGGCAAAGCGCGGGATTCATTGCAAGGGGGGGGGGGTGATTGCAGTCCTAACTTTTCTCGCCATGCCGGCCATGTCCACTGGATTGCGGTCTTCCCAAGGCAATGCTGGTTCCGTTGGGTCGGGAATTCGGATGGGGCATCAAGGAGGTGTTGCCAGCCCTCGCCCTTTAATTTTTCGTGTACGTCCTGATGGGACCGTTCGCCGCTGTTTTGACAAAGCGGTTCGGTCTCTGAACGGTGATATTTGTCGGCGCCAGACTGTTGGTTGGGACACTGGCGGCGAGTACTGCAAACGGCCAGCTAGCGCTTTTACCGGTGGGCGGGTGACTCATAGAACATTGGGGATGGCGGTGGACCGTTGCACCGATATAACCCCACGCTTTACTGCGTACTGCGGCGGTCTCTCCGGACGAATGCCGGGCCGCCGAGAAAGACTCAGGCTCTACGCCTCGCCTTTTTCGCGCGCAGTTTCTCGGGCGCCATTTCTTCGGCGAACTCAAGTACCCTTTTCATATCGGGACTAGCGGCGGGCCCTGGCACAAAGATGTACTCAGGCCATGTAATGTTCTTACCCGTCTTCTTGTCTACCACGGCCAAATCGGCCTTCTTTCCAGTCTCCCTGTCGACCAGGACGGAAACCGCACCCTCTGGGGCCAGTTGGGTGGTACCGAAATGAGACATCGATAAGATGACCGGCTCGAACGCGTGACCTTTGGCGGTGAGAATGTACTCCAGCCGATAGGGTGCTTCCGAGTAGACACGCTTCTCAAGGAAACCGTGCTCGACCAGAGTGGCCAGGCGCGCGCTCAGAATGTTTGGCGAAATGCCAAGGTTCTTCTGGAATTGCTCGAATCGCGTCATCCCGTACATCGCGTCGCGCAGGATCAGGATGCTCCACCACTCGCCAACCCGCTCAAGGGTTCGCGCGATGGGGCATTGCATCGAATCGTAGCTTTTGCGCTTCATATCTATACTTTACCATCCATCGGAGATTCCGAAAATAGGTGCGACTTGGTGATGCGACCACCTTGAGCTTGTCCCCGAAAAACGGATTCCTTGCTGCATGGGTAAGCTCAAGCCAGGAAAAGAGACGATGACAGGCAAGGCAAAGCGGGCGCAGTACACGCTCGAATTCGAACTGGAAGCGGCGCGGCCGGTGGGGATTCGCTGAAGGTTGCCCGCCAGCATGGCCCGCATTTCGCGACACAGCGTGCGGCGATGAATGAAATCATCGACTGGCTTGGCTTCTATAATTCGCGCTGGCTACACTCACAACGCTCGACTACGTCCGCCCCACGAAATTCGAGCAAAACCGGTTCGCGGCTCAGCAGGGCGAAGCCGCATACCCCCTCAGCCATGGGATTCGAGACAGGGGCAAGGTCATCCGGGCTAGTCGGAGACAGCACTGGGAGACAGAGGCGCAGCGGACGCTCTGGCTGCGCTCGTGGACATCCTCGCGAGCCCCAAGGCAAGCAGCGCCGCAGCCGCAACAACCGCCGGCCCTCCCAGTGAACTCAGGATGCTGGTCATATGCCAGCCCCAACCCAACATCATTCCGCCGGCAAGTGCGCTGGCAACCCCGCCGAACTTGCCGATCCCTTGCATCCAGCTGATTCCCGTTGCCGCTGCCTCGGTTGGATAGATTCTCGCGGACAAGGCATTGAGGCCTGTCGCCGAGCCGTTAATGAAGAATCCAACTGAGAACGAAAGGATACACATCACGCCGAAGCCGCCAGGGATGTCACTCATGATCCAGAGCATGGCTGCGCCGGCGAGGCAGGTCACAACCAATACGAACGCCGGTTTCGCTTTGTCCATCGCGTAGCCGATAAGGACCGATCCTACGGGACCTGCCATGGTGAACACCGAGGTCAGAACGGCGGCGTTTGACAGGCTGAAGCCCGCCTCTCTCGCCATCACCGGCATCCAGTTGAAGAGGCAATAGACGATGAAGATCACCATGAAGTATGCCATCCACAAGGTCAGCGTCGCGAAGAGATACTGACGAGACAAGATGGTCTTGATTGATCTCTTGCCCGCCCCCGGATCCTCCGGCGCCATGAATACGGTGCCCGGTCGAAACGTGGTTCCAGGTCGCACCCTTGCCATAAGTTTTCCGATCGAATCCGTCTTGATGTGCTTCGTCGCCAGGAAAACCACCGACTCAGGAAGCGCAAAGAGCATGATCGCCCCCAAAAGAAACGGCACTAGTCCTGCGCCCCCAAGCGCAAGTCGCCACCCGGCGGTAGGAATCAACCAGGCCGCAAGGAAGCCGGTTGCAGTTGCACCGACCGTATAACCCGAAAAAACTATCGTCACGATGAGGGCACGGCGCCGCGCAGGCGCGTACTCAGCGACGAGGGTCACCGCATTCGGAAGCGCGGCCCCGAGTCCAAGGCCGGCCACCATTCGTAGGCTAAAAAGTGTGGTTAGATTGTTCGAAACAGCAGCGAGAGCGGTCATCGCACCGAAGAGCATCACGCTAATAGCGAGAACGCTTTTGCGCCCGAACCGGTCTGCGATCGGCCCTGCAACTAGCGACCCCGCCGCCAAGCCTAAAAAGACGGAACTGAACACAGGCGCGATGTCCTGCTTGTGGATGCCCCAGGTCCTGATAATTTGCGGGGCCGCGAAGGCCATGACCGACACGTCGATACCGTCGCAAGCGATCACCAAAAACATAAGGATCGCTATTAAAATCTGATAGCCACCAATTTTTGTTTCGTCGATAAACGCGCGCACATCAACCACCGGGGAAGCATCCAAAGTTGTCTCCTGTTTGTTTTCGGGTCCGAGGCGTCTATGGACTTGCTTTCAGCACTTGCCTAAAGGATCGTCCTGCCTCCGTCAACCAGGATCGCCTGACCCGTGATGTACTCACCTGCCGGCGAAGCAAGCAGGATCGCGAGTCCAGCGAGGTCTAACGGCTCGGCGATACGATTTAGTGGTGCCCTCGCGGCGATCCGGGACTCCGTCTGGGGGTCGTTCCAGAGCGCCTTGGAAAAGCCCGTTCGCACCATGGCGGGCGCGATCGCGTTCGCCCGGATGTTGTGTGCACCCCATTCGGCTGCAATGCTGCGGATGAAGCTCGTCAGGGCCGCCTTACCTGCCCCATACGCGCCAAGCACCGGGTTCGCTCGCAACGACGAAATGCTCGACATCAAAATGATGCTCCCGTATTTCCGTTCAGCCATCGAAGGCAGGAACTTCCTGACCAGAACCACATTGTTTCGAACCTCGGAGAACAAACGGTCAATATCGTCCGTCGTGACGTCTGCCGTGGATCCCTGCGGCGCTGGCCCGGCAGCCTGCAGCGACAGAATGTCGACTTTTCCAAATGCCGAGGTGGCGCTTTCGAAGAATCCTTCCGCGTCCGACAGCTTCGTGATGTCGCACGTCACGCCCTTGACGTCAAAGCCCTCCGCCTTAAGGCGATCGACCGCACCCAGCGTGTCATCCTTATCGTTGCTCGACACCACAATCTTTGCACCCGATTGCGCCAGTCCTCGCGCAATCTCGAGGCCTATGCCCGAGGTGGAACCCGTGATTGCAGCGACCTTTCCGGTTAGATCAAAACCTTTAAATGCCATGGTGGCCTCCTTAATTGCGCGAGCTGGAACTTGAGCGCGTGGGTTACGTCCAGCTCGAGTTGTTAATGAGAAATTCTTGCCGGAAACCCGGATGTATGTCATTCGTTCCGTTGGTTTCCGGATAATGCGTCTTTGCCGGTTCATGCATGACTCTTGCCGGCATCTCAGATGCTTCGAAAAAATTAAGCAGGCTGATTGATCAGTAACTACTATAATGCTAGTAACTATCTAAACGATAGCATTTGGTCCAGCTAGGTTAAACGGGGGGAAACCCTTGCACGGCGGTCCAGGAATCCAAGTGCGAGAAGCGTCGTGAACTGTCACCCGTCATGAGCTTGCCCCCGAAAAACGAATCCCTTGCAGAGGGTGTAAACGGTACTTTCACATTGTTGATGGTCGAGAGAGTGAATACGTTTAACATCAGTATTCCTGATTGATTAGGAGAGGCGATCCAGCATTGAGTTGCCGATCACGGTTTCCCACGCATCAAAAGCCTGCGTGCGCTCCCGCAGCCTAAGATGAAGCTCCGAAGTTCATTTCAAGCCGAGACGCGGTTTCGCCCAGCGCGCCATCCTCTGGACGGCGGCATCGGCCTCGGGTGCGACGCCGGCCATGATCTGGAATACGTGCTGTATGTCCTGATACTCGTCGATTTTGACCTCGACGTCGGCTTGGCGCGCGCGTTGTGCAATGCGGCGGCTGTCATCCAGTAGTGTCTCGGCTTCGCCCACCGTGATGTAGATCGGCGGGAAGCCTGCGTAGTCAGTGTAGAGCGGATTGGCCAGCGGGTGCTTGGGGTCACCCTTCTCGCCAATGAACAGCGAGCCCAGTGCGTTGGTGATGTCGCGGGTCAAAATGGCATCGCGGTGCGCATTGGTGTCGTACGTTTTTGCGGAGGTATCCCAGCCAGCCCACGGCGAGATCGGCATTGTAGCTGCCGGCAGGGGAAGGCCGCGCTCGCGTGCGTTGGCTAGGCGGTCAGCGCCAAGGCGCCTCCCGCCGAGTCACCCACGAACGCGATGCGTTCGGACTTCACGCCCTCCTTGTCGAGCAGCCATTGGTAGGCCGTTGTCATGTCGTTCACCTGGGCGGGGTGCGGATTTTCCGGTGACCGGCGATAGTCCACGATCAGAGCGCGACAGCCGACGGCCTTGGCGATATGCCCGAACATCTTGCGATGCGTGTACATTGAGCCCGCCACGTAGTCTCCACCATGCGAACAGAGCAGCGCGCGGTCCAAGGAGCCTCCCTTCGGAATCGCCCACATAGCCGGCACGCCGCCCGCCTCGATCTCGATGTAGTCGACGCCGCCCGGCTCGGCCGTCACATCCCCCCAATGGGAAAACAGGTCCCTCATTTCGTCCAGCGACATGTTGGAATTGGCCCGCATCGCCTGGGACCAACTCTTGTACAGGTTAGCCAGAGATTCTGATTTGGCGCTTGCCATCGCGTGTCTCCTCCATTCATTTTTGGTTGAGGTGTCGGGCCCGTCGCGCGCCACTCACTTCCAGTTCGTTATTTCAAGCCACTTCCTGGCGCCCGGTTCCGATGGAATCGGAACCGGGCGCCAGACGCTTGGACTAGCGCGTTTTTCTTGACCCGAAGCGGTGCTCACTTCGCTCAAAAGCCCCTGTGTGGCCAAATCAGAGCGCCAAGTATCCGCCGTCGACGCTGACGTGAGTACCGGTCACATGGCGCGAGATGTCAGCCGCCAGATAGACCATGGCGCCAGCAATATCTCGTGGCAAACCCCATGTCCCATTTGGAATGGTTGCAAGGAAGGCCGCCTCTGATTGTTCCGCCGTTTCGAACAGGCCGAGCTTGGCGAAATCGTCCAAGAAGCTACTGGCCATCTCCGTCCGCGTCAGCCCGGGTAAAATAGCATTGCAGCGAATTCCGAATTTGAGCTGTGCGCATTCCACTGCGACGGCTCTCGTCATACTCAGGACCCCACCCTTCGACGCACAATACGATGCGCTTGCGATCGCGCCGGTCATCGCGAGAGCGGATGCCAGATTTATGATCGAGCCGCCACGCCCAACCACTCCGCCCGGCCGCATGGCGCGAACGGCATGCTGACAGCCAAGAAAGGTGCCAACGAGATTCGTGTTCAGAACTGTGTGCAGATCCTCGAGCGGATGGTCGCAAAGAAAGTGCAATTTTTGACTGCCGGCATTATTGACAAGAATATCGAGTCCATTAAATTCCTCTCGGGCCTTCTCGACGGCATTCTGCCAAGCTTGATCACTCGTCACGTCAAGCTTGAAAAACTCGGCCCTCGCTCCGGCGGAGCGGAGTTCCTCTGCGATTGCGCTGCCCTTTTCCGCGGAAAAGTCTGTCACGAGCACTGCTGCGCCAGCGGAAGCAAGTGCACGACATGCTTCAGAGCCAATACCACCCGCCGCGCCTGTCACCAAAGCGACCTTACCGTCGAGTTGAAAGAGCTTCTTATAGTCAGTCATCGTCATCTCCATTTTTTTGAACAGTAATCTTGTTCTTTCCGTAGCCGGCTCCGGCAACGACGCTACAACATGATGCTGCAGTTCTGGAGCCGGGCAGTTCGTCGCGCCGCGACTTGGTTGCCAGCCGCGTACGGCTTACATACTGATCTGCATGCCAAGCGCCACTCCAACGAACTTCGGAGTTTGCAAGGCCATTGATGTCCTCCAACGCCGCGATGTGCGAACGCCAACTCAGGGCATGCCGGCTCGGCGGCCCTCTCGCAGGCGAACATGCCGCGAGTGTCAACTCAGCACGAAACCTTCATAACCGCGCTCAGCCGACTCGTTGCATTTCTGCAGGAACATCGGCACGCCGCCCGGATAGGCGAGCATCTGGCGCTTCTTGCCTGGTATGTTTGCCCCCAAGTACCACGAGTCCGCCCTTGGAAAGAGCGTGCCGCTCACCAGTTCATCGACGTGCGTTGCCCACGCATCGTCAGCGGCTGGTGTCGACTCGATCCTGGAGACTCCCCTGCGACGCATGTCATCGAGACATTTGGCGATCCATTCGCCCTGCAATTCAGCGCATGTAGGCCCGTTGCAGAACGTGGCGGGACTGTGCGGTCCGTAGATGAACAACAGGTTCGGAAAGCCGGACGTGGCGGTGCCGAGGTGGGCGGTGACGCCGTCGGCCCACTTTTCCTTAAGGGTCTCCCCTCGAACCCCCTTGATGTCCATGCTTGTCAGCCCGCCGGTCACGGCGTCGAACCCTGTCGCCAATACGATGACGTCCAGTTCATGTTCTCCGTCGCTTGTCTTGATCCCACTCGGCGTAACGCTGATGATTGGCGATTGTTTTAGATCTACAAGCTCCACATTGTCCTGGTTGAAGACGTCGTAGTAAGTCTGTTCCAGCGACGGTCGCTTAGCTCCGAATGGATGAGGCGGATTCGTAGGAGCCAGCTTCTCGGCCACGACGGGATCGACAATCCTCGCCCGAACTTTGTCGCGCCAGAACTGATACGCAGTGAGGTTCGCCTCCTCGCTCAACAGCACATCCTGAAACGTCGCCAGCGCGGGAGCAAATCCGCCCTTTTCCCACAATTTCTCATAAATTGCGTGGCGCTCCTCAGGCGACATATCGAGCGCGGACTGCTCAAGAAAATTAAAGTCGAAGCCGGCAAATGTCTTGCTGCGCATTTCAAGCCGGCTGGCGTACAGTGCCTTCTCTTTCTGTTTTGCCTCCGGATCGAGCTGCCGTTGCCGCATCGGCAGTGCAAAATTCGGCGTCCGCTGAAACACGGTGAGCTTGGATACAACGCTGGCCGCCTCTTGAACGACCTGAACGCCACTCGCGCCGGTGCCGACTACACCAACTCGCTTTCCAGCCATATCGATTCCATGCTGTGGCCAGCGGGCCGTGTGATGGCAAGGGCCGGCGAAGCTTTGCAAGCCTTCAATAGCAGGCACGGAAGGCTTGGCGGCGAACCCAGCGCAGACCACAACGAAGCGCGCTCTGACGACAACGTTCTCGTTTGCGCGAACAATCCACTGGCGGGCTTTTTCGTCGAACTCGGCGCTGCGCACGCGAGTGTTGAACCTTATGTCACGACTTAGACCGAGCTTCTTATCGACGTGCTGGAAGTATCCTCGCACCTGCTCCCGTGACGGATATAGCTCGTCGTAGCTCCAGTCGCTCCACAAATCCTCGCGTGAGAACTGATAGATCGCGCCTTGGCTGTCTACCCTTGCTCCGGGATAACAATTCCAATACCAGACACCGCCGATCTCAGCCCCGGCCTCAAAAATCTTGACGTTGAACCCAAGTGATCGAAGTCGATCGAGCTGGTATAGACCGGCAAATCCCGCTCCTACTACAAGTACGTCAAGTTCTTCAACCTTCTCACTTCGCGATTGCTGCCCTGCGTCGCTCTTGGTCATCTACGTTTCCTCTCGTTAGCTTGTTTCGGCTCGCCAGCGATGGCCGCTGTTGCCACGCCTCATTTCGCAAGCACCGTGCCAATTCATCACGAGAGAAAAAACACAACGAATCAACTATTTAAGCTAGCCATGCAGTCTCTAAGCTAGCCACGCAGTCTCAATTTGCGACTCCCGTCTCATTAAGTCTCAATCTGCGGCTGACGCCACCTCAGAAAACGGTACGGTTCGAAAGCAGAGAATTGTAGTGGTCTAATTTCCTCAGACAGGTCGATAGGAGGACAATGCTGAATCGACGAGGAAAGACGATAGATGACAAGAAGGCGCCGACAATTTGACGCCAGCTTCAAGCTGGAAGTGGTACGGATGGTACGCGAGCAGGGGTTATCGGTCAGCGAAGTTAGCCGGTCGATGGATCTGGTTGAGACGGCTGTGCGGCGCTGGGTGGCGCAGTACGACGCAGAGCGCACGGGTGGTCCTGGCGAGGGTAAGCCGTTGACGACGGAACAGCAGCGCATCCGGCAACTCGAAGCGGAGAACCGGCAATTGCGGGAGGACAACGCGCTGTTAAAAAAAGCGTCGGCCTTCTTTGCACGGGAACTGAAGTGAGCTACCGGGTGGTAACGCACTTGCAACAGGAGGCCATATCGGTCAGTAATGCCTGTCGGGTTTTGCAGGTGAGCCGGTCTGGCTACTATGCGCACCGGCGTGCCAGAGCGAGCGTAAAGAGCCTGCAGGAACAGACTCACGTCAAGGCAGCATTCGCCGCCAGCGGCGCGAGCTACGGCAGCCGGCGTGTGATGCATGCGCTACGGGAGCAGGGGTTGCGTATTGGGCGCTACCGGGTACGTACGCTGATGCGCGAAGCCGGCCTGCGCACGAGCTGGAAACGCAAGTTCGTCTCGACTACCGACAGCAGGCATACGTTACCTGTGGCGGAGAATGTGCTCGACCGCCAGTTTGACGTGGCCGAGCCCAATCGCGCGTGGGTTTCGGACATCACGTATATCCGCACGGCGCAGGGCTGGCTGTATCTGGCGGTCGTACTGGACCTGTACTCACGCAAGGTGGTTGGCTGGTCCATGGCACCCACCATGCCGGCGAGCCTGGTCGTGTCGGCACTGGCCATGGCGCTACAGCAGCGTCGGCCAGCGCCGGGACTGGTCCTACATTCGGACCGGGGCAGCCAGGGCGGATTCAACCGGTCGTCGCAACACTAGATTATTGAACAGATTTTAGGTATTCGTCCAAGGCCTCCGCAGGCGTCTTCCAGCCGAGTGTTTTCCGGGGCCTGGTATTCAATGTGTTAGCAACGGCCTGGATCTCGCGAGCACTCCACCGGGACAGGTCTGTGCCCTTTGGAAAGTATTGTCGTAGAAGGCCATTGGTGTTTTCGTTCGTACCACGCTGCCATGGGCTGTGCGGGTCAGCGAAGAACACCTTCACGCCGGACTCGATCGTGAAGCGGGCGTGATCGGACAGCTCCTTGCCACGATCCCAAGTCAATGATCGCCACAACTGAGCTGGCAAGTCCGCCACGGTCTTCTTGAGTGCGTTGGCCATCGTCACAGCTCCATAGCCGGCGAGCGCAGGCCCGTTTTTCGTGCGTGGAATTAGCCCATAGCCTTTCTCGCGAGGTAAGTGCACAAGCATCGTAAAGCGGCTTGATCTTTCCACCAACGTCCCGATGGCTGATCGGTTTAAGCCGATAATCAAATCACCCTCCCAATGGCCTGGCACAGCACGATCTTGCACCTCTGCAGGCCGGCTGGAAATCATCACCTCCTCGCTGACGTGCGCCCACGCCCTGGCGCGCGCTCTCGCCCGGGGAACGCGCAAGGCGCGCCCGGTGCGAAGGCAACCCACCAGCTCGCGCTTGAGCGCGCCGCGCCCTTGAATATAGAGTGCTTGATAAATGGCTTCGTGAGAGATGCGCATAGACTCATCATCCGGGAAATCAGCCTGCAACCGATTAGCAATTTGTTCAGGTGACCAGCCGTTGACCCACTTTCGGTCACCGCGATGTGGCTTATTTCGCCCCTTGAACGGTGCCTGTCTGGGCCCGGCAATTTCACGACCATTGGCGTCACGTACTTTGCCCTCCAGGTGGTCCTGAACGTATTGGCGCAGACGTGCATTAGTTGCCAGCTTCGCTGGTTTTGGTCGTTTGGCGAACCGTTCCGCCTTCCACTGCGCGACCGAAGCACGATACTCGAGACACCCATTACGTGTCGCCGCGTTGCGCGTGAGCTCTCGCGAAACGGTTGATGGACTGCGTCCAATATGTCGGGCGATCTCGCGCACCCCGAGGCCTTGGACCGAAAGCAATGCTATCTCTTCTCGCTCAGCGAACGACAGATATCGACCAGCGACAGGCTTCGACATGAATAGTGGCATGCCGCCACGATAGCGGAACCAGCGCGAGCCTACCGCTTGAGATACGCCTATCGCCTCCGCTGCTTTCTCGCTTGTAATGCCGGTCGCGATCTGCTGCCAGAACCGACGCTCGATCTCATGTCCCAGTGATGGCGCACCCGGCGAGTACATCGCCTCTCGCCCTGTCAGCCGATACACCTGCTTTGCACTTCGTGCCATGCAACACCTCCTCGATCAAAGGTGTTGCGACGACCGGTTGAATCCGCCCAGTACGCGAGCGATGAATACCAGACCTTGCTCAGGCAGCATCACGTAGTTTGCAGCATGAGCCGCAAAGGAAATTGTTGGGACAATTCGGTGATGGAGCGGTTCTTCCTGAACCTGAAAATGGAGCGCGTGTGGCAGCGTCAGTACGCCAATCACGACGAGGCACGACGCGACATCAACCAGTACATCGTCGGTTTCTACAACACCGTACGCTTGCATTCGACTTTGGGCTATCTGTCGCCCGCTGCCTACGAGGCGAAACCGACAGTGAAAGAACCTATCGGCCTGTCCGAAATAACTTGACCACTACAAATTTGGCATGATCCCGGCGAGTCGAACCGAGTGCACATACCGTGAAGGCGAGCAAGCTAACCCGGACGCAAATCGCGTTTTACGCTCAAGCAAGCCGACTTGGCCGCGAAGGTCAATGAATTGTGCCGCAAGCCTAACGTCAGCAACGCCATGTACTACCTGCGGAGGCGGCAAATGATCGGGCGTGCAAGTCTCGGAGCTGGAGCGCGTACGCGAACATGAGATGGTGGTCACCATCAACGGCAAGAAGCACTGGCTGTGGCGCGCGGTGGACCAGTACGGTGCGGTACTCGGCGTACTGGGGCAGAGTCGCCGCGACAGGCATGCGGCCAGGCGGCTCATACGCAGGCTGCTCAAGAAGCGTGGCCGCGCTCCCCGTGTGTTGATCACCGACAAGCTCAGGAGCTACGCCGCGGCAAACAGGGACCTTTGGCTGAACGTGGAGCACCGGCGGCACAAAGGACTGAACAACCGGGCGGAGCTCAACGTCTTCACTCGCTCGACCACCAACAACGTGACAGTACCGTGTATAGCGTTATAGCTTATGAGCGGCACGATAGGATTTGAGGCGTCGATAAATGGTGGCACGGGAAATCCCAATAGCCTTCGCAGCATCAGTTGCGCTGCCGCCGGTCGCTGCGACTGCGTCGAGAATGAGTTTTCGTTCGTTTTCCCTCACGTTGCTCAACATATGTCCGTTTGATTCCGGTCGACGCGTCGTTGCGCGAGGACCGAGCCTGCCCTGCAAAACACGAGCGTCGAGAAGCTCGTCGTCTGACAGGGCAATAATTCGCGCGAGAACGTTGCGAAGTTCTCGTATATTTCCCGGCCAGTCATGCGCGCTTAAAATTTCCAGAAGGTCGGTACCCACTTCGGGCGGAGTTTCCGCGGCGGGCGTGAGGGTTCGTAAAATGCTGCGGACGATGCTTGGGATGTCGCCGGAGCGTTCACGGAGCGGGGGCAGATGAAAGCAGATTCCATCGAGCCGATAGAACAAGTCCGAGCGGAATTGCCCTTCGGCTACGTCATACTCCAGCGGCCGATTTGTTGCCGCGATCACGCGTACATTGATGCGACGCTGGATTGATTCGCCGAGACGAGATGTAGCGCCTTCCTCCAAAACTCGAAGAAGATAAGGTTGCAAATCGATCGGCATGTCACCGATTTCATCGAGAAAAATGGTGCCGCCATTCGCTTCCTCGAAACGGCCTTTCGCACCGCCGCGTCGAGCACCCGTGAACGCACCCTCCGCATGCCCAAACAACTCGCCAGCGATAAGCTCCCTTGGCAAGGCGGCGCAGTTTACCGCCACAAACGGCCCTGCGGAAACGGAACTGGCCTCGTGGATCGCCTTAGCCAAGACGTCCTTACCAGTGCCTGTCTCTCCCTGTAGTAAAACCGGTAAGCGCTTTGATGCTATCTGTTCGGCTTGAACAAGGATTGCAAGCAGGGACGGTGAAGCTTCCGCCAGCTGTCGAAGCCCGGAAGATAAAGTCTTGATCGCAGGAGGCGCACTCGCCCGGCGCGGTCCACCGTACGGGATGCGAACTATTCCCCCGAACAAAACGCCGTTCATTTCAACGGGCGACAGATATTCTGGCCTTATCCAATTGGGCAATCGCTCGAAATTCCACCGCTCGATGCTATCTCGATCAAGTCCGGGAATTTGCTCTTCCTCACGGAGGGCGAAACCGTCGATCTTTGCACCCGGCGTTGACTTTACGATCCGCCCACGTCGGTCGAAAGCTACAATTTCGTCGGAGCGGTGTCTCTGTTCGAAAAAGCCCTCAATGAGACGGGTGCGGCCGAACAGTTCTTGGTGCACCAAATGCGATTGAATGCGCTCTACCAGCGTAGTCACGCAGGCGCAAGTAAGCATTGGCGGCGTTGTCGCGGAATTGGTAATGTCGACCACTCCGATCACGCTTTGGTCTACCGGATCGCGGATGACAGTTGCCGAACAATTCCACGCCTTACCGGTTTGACAGAAATGTTCCCCGCCAAGAATAGTTACAGGGCCACCCAGTGCCAACGCAGTCCCGACCGCGTTTGTGCCACCATAGTGCTCGCTTAAATTCGCTCCGGCAAAAATTCCACTGGAGAAGGCAAGCACTTCCGCAAGGTCGCGGTCACCCGCCACGCTGAAGATCGTTCCGCTCAGATCTCCGACCACCGCTACCGAGCGTGTCTCCGCAAGACAGGAGGCAATGTCATCAAGGCCGGCTCGTACCGAAGCGTTCAACCATCCGCCTTGTTGCACATATATTTTATTGGCGTTGGCCGATGCGGTCCGCTGCGCGGGGTCGACTCCGAATGCTTGACAGCGCTGCCAAGACTTCAGGACAACCTCGCGTATTGCGCCGTCGTCGATCGGGCGATCAGAGATGAAGCGCTCCCATGTGCGTTCCACGCTTCGCGCGTAGTCCGTCGAACCAAGCTGATCCAGGGCGACGATAGTCACGCCAATTTCCCCATTCGACCTGCATTTACGCGGGCGTCTCCCGCCAGGAAGGCCGAGGCGGTCAACTTTGGTCATCAATATATCATCAACGATATCCGTCCACCATCGGCCTAACTGCCGAATATACCTTGGAAAGATAATGTCACATTGTTGATGGTCGAGCGATCGAAGTCGTTTAACATCAGCATTCCTGATTTATATGAAAAGGCGATCCTGAATTGGGTTGCCAGTCACGGTTTCCCGCGCTTCAAAAGCCTGCGTGCGCACCTGCCGCCTGTCTTGCGCGTTCGCGTTGTAGCGGCAGTGCATACACGGAACCGGCCGCCTGCCATTAAAATTCCCGCGATGCCTGATCAATGCCCACGGGGTATTCTGGAACGCTTTCGCATCTCAAGACTGAAGAATCCGGGATCCTCCCAGGCACCCCAATGGTTCCCTTTTTCGGCCTCGTTCCAATAATAGAGGTTTGGCCAAAGCGCTTCTGCCCAGGCCTTTGGCGCGGCCACAACGCTGTCTTTCCTGTACCTTGTGGCCGCCATCGGAAGTTCAACCTTCCCCGCGCTAAACGCAAATGGCTGCGACCCGTGGGTCATCTCCCAATACATCCGTGACGAAGAAGCCGCGCTGTTAGTGAACCAGTAGATCGAGATGGCGTCGAGCATTTGCGTTGTTGTGAATGCGTCCTCCGGCTCGCCCTGATTGTCAGACCATGCTCGGTATTTCTCGTATAGCCACATCGCCTGGCCGGCGGCTGAATCCGCCAGACTATATCCCAGTGTCTGCGGTCGAGTGGACTGTTGTTTGAAATATCCGCTCTCTTCCTCCCAGAATAGCGCGAGGCGGTCGTAGGCGATCTTTTCTTCGGGAGTAGGATTCGCGGGCACTTTCTCGGGCACCACCAAGAGGAAGCTGACGTGGGCGGCCAGCAAGCCCTCCGGCCGGATCTGCGCTAGCGCCATCGTGACTGCCGCGCCTTACCTTGAAAGGCACCACTTCGGACCTGACATCCGACAACTCTACAGACGTTCGACCAGACAAATTAACGGGCGCGTCGAACGGCGAACGCGCTTTCGATTCTATGCCCATTGCTGTCTCCTCATCTTCATTACCGATTGGGCCACCGTATTTTTATGGCGGCTTCCGATTTTTTCGATCGCTGCTAAAACGCGCAAAGCTCACCCTATGAAAACGCCTCGCTGCCGTCTCCGACCCACACCTTCGAAAATCCTGGCTGATCGGCGTGAACGATCTTGTCGCCATCCTCCTTCAGTGTTTCTTGCAGCGTCCGTGTCGGAGGGTGAAGCGGCGTCTGGAAAAGTCCGAGTTTCAATATAGTCTCCTGTGAGTAAACGACGTTCTGTATGAGGTTCAAGCCGACAGCTTGGTCGACCATTCTCTTGACTGGCACCAGCACCATCATTCGCCTCTCCATAACACTCAGACAACCGCGTTCAAACAAGTCGCAGCCGGTGAGATTTGAAGCGCGCCGGAGCGACCTCTTCTTTCTTGTGCTCCGGCAAACGGATCCTAGAATTCGTGTCTGATACCGACGTTGACACCCACCGTCGTTCCCTGCGGCGGACTCAGCGACGCGGCCGCGTTTGCCGCAAGCGTGGTGTTCATTGCGCCCTTGTTGTCGACAACGCCGACCTGGGCGTACAGGGCTGTGCGTTTCGACAGCAGATATTGAGCCCCTGCTCCATAGAGCATAGACTTGTTGGCCGTCACGTTCCTGTCACGCGACGCACACACAGAAGCATCCAGTGTCAGTACGCTGTTCACGTCCCATTGCGCACCGGCTGTATAGACATTGACGTTCGCCAACCCCGCATCCGAAGACGGATTCCGATACGTCGTGAAGACAAGCTTCACCGTCACGGGACCGAGCCTGTACCCTGCGCCGATGTTCTCGCCACGGAATGTCGTCAGGCCGCTCGTCGCATCCTTAGCTTCGAAATACGATGCGGTCGCGCTGATCGGGCCATTGTTGTAGTTCAGGGCCGCGCTGATGTGCCGTCCCGCGGCGAAACTTCCCGCTACGTTGCCGAATGCGTACTCGACCGAACCACTAAGTCCCGCGACGGTCGGAGACGTGTACACCAGCGCGTTACTGTCGAAGATTCCGGTGATCAGAAAGTTGTTGAGATACGGAATCAGCGAATCTGCAAAAAGCGGCAGGCCACGCGGATCAGCCGAATACACCGAAAGAAAGAATGGCGAAAACTGCAGACCTGCGTTGATCTGCCCGAATGGACCGCTCATGCCGACATAAGCGTTACGCCCGAACAAACCGCCGTTTGAGTTGCCGATGCTTCCACTGGTCGTCGACATGCCGCCTTCGAGCTTGAAATGTACCTTGTAGCCAGAGCCCAGGTCCTCGGCGCCCGTGACGCCCCAGACCGATGGCGACCAACCGCCGTCGAGAGCCGAGATAGCACTGCCACCGCCGTTTGGTGTGCGCGACTGCCACATCAAGCCGGAATCGACAATACCGTAAAGGGTGAAGCTCGATTGTGCGTGCGCCATCGCACCCGTCAGACATAACGCGCTGCATATCGCGCCTTTGCAAACCGCGTCTTTCCGAATCATTGCTGTCTCCAAACCTGATAGTTTTACGTCAGCACGCTCATCAAGCCGGTCCGCATATCCGTATTCCGATTCCTCCGGTACCGGCTTATCGCGAACTGCGAAAAATCATTTCATCCTGCGACCCCGCACTTTCGTCCCGTAGATGTTCGTTATTCACCAGACCGTTGTTAATTTATTTGCATAACTAAATATATGATGCGGTTAAATTCGGTTCGTCAACTCCTTCCTTCTTTCTTCATGGCACTGCGATACTCAGGCGCGGCTCGCTCCGACGTCGTCGTTTTCCGTTATGAAGTACCTCAACCAGAGCATGAAAGTTCCGAGCCGGTAGCGCCCCGACAACATTTGCGAAACGTGACCTCGCTTATCCACATCCGTACCAGCCGACTCTTCGGACACGAAGATGCCTCCTAGTGTGCCCAGGCTCCTGCAAATCGCACATCACCATTTCAACCTCAAGGCTCAGCGCGCCGCGCCCCTACGGGATATTCAGGGCCGGCCCGTTAGTGGCGACGTTGCTCCTGATCCTGCCAAAGTGGCGAGGGACGGTGTCGCGTCCGTCAACGGAAGCACTGGAACGCTTTGCGGACCTCTCCTACGATTATTTCCGGTTGCTCCCAAGCCGAGAAATGACCGCCTTTTTCCGATATTCCCCAGTGAACAAGGTTAGGCCAGCTCGCCTCAGCCCAATGCCTCGGTGCTTCGTACATATCCTTCGGGAAGATCGTCGCAGACATTGGCAACTCGATCCGGCCAAAGGCCAAGTTCGTCCCTGTAGTTCCGCGGGCATTCTCCCAGTAATAGCGCGCCGAAGAACCGCCAGAATTCGTAAGCCAATAGATCGAAATATTGTCGAGCATCTCGTCAAGGGTGAACAACTCTTCAATAGTGCCGTTGTTGTCCGTCCACTCGTTGAATTTCTCGTATATCCATATTGCCTGCCCGGCTGGAGAGTCCGCCAAGGCGTAACCCAGTGTTTGCGGCCGCGTTGCCTGCTGGTGATGATATCCAGCCGCATCCGTCTTAAAGCGTTCGACTGCATCGAACGCCTTCGCTTCCTCCGGTGTCAGGTCGGTGGGCATCGTCGCAGGGAAGACAAGCGGCCAGCAAACATGTCCCGCGAGGAGGCCTTTGGGTCGTTGCGATGCCATGAAGTGCGTTACAGTCGACCCCCAATCGCCGCCCTGCGCAACGTAACGGGAATAGCCCAGCCGCTGCATCAAGACGGCCCAGGCTTTGGCGGTATGCTCGGCATTCCATCCCGCCTCGCGAGGTTTTCCTGAAAAACCATGTCCCGGTAGGGAGGGGATAACCAGATGAAAGGCGTCAGATGCGCTTCCGCCGAATTTTGTTGGATTTGTAAGAGGCTCGATGACCTTTAGAAACTCAATTGTCGACCCCGGCCATCCATGGGTCATGATCATCGGTAACGCTTCCGCATGCGGCGATCTGATGTGGTGAAAATGAATGTCCAGCCCATCGATCTCAGTGAGAAATTGAGGGAAGAAATTGAGCCTGGCTTCGATCCTGCGCCAATCGTAGTGGTCCCGCCAGTAGTCGATCAAAGCTTTCGCTTTTGCGAGCGGTACACCCTGTGTCCAGTCATGGACTGGCTCCTCCTCCGGCCAGCGCACGTCTCGAAGCCGCTGCTTCAAACTGTCGAGCTCAGACTGCGGTATTTCAATCCTGAACTCGCGGATTACCTCACGCTGTTGGGCGGTATTCTCAATAGTCATTTAATTTGATTACCTTTTTGCGTGTTAAGCGGGAAGAGCAATATCCTTTCAGACGACAGGAGTCGGGATCTGCTTACCAACCAGTTTCCGCGCCTTTAGCTTCTCCCAGAATTCCACAGGTATAGCTGCGGTGAGGGCTGCGACATTCTGCTGAATTTCCGCTGGGCTCTTTGCGCCGACCAGGACGGTGGCGACCGCAGGGTGAGCCGCGACGAATTGCACGGCGGCTGTAGGTAGGGCCACGCTAAACTCGTCGCAGACCTCCTCGACCGCTTTGACCTTGTCGATGATCGACTGAGGCGCGTCGGCATAATCGAACAGTTTGTTGGAGCCTTTCGAGCCCCCCGCGAGAATTCCCGAGTTGAAAACCCCAGCCGCAATCACGTCAATACCGCGGCGCTCGCATTCGGGGAAGAAATGTGACGACGCTTCGTCGTTGATCAGTGTGTACCGGCCCGCGATGAGACAGCAATCGAGAGGGAACTCGTTCGCCATATCGAGGACCGCAGCCGTTTCGTTCACACCGATGCTCACGGCCTTCACGGCACCACTTTCACGCAACTCGCGTAGGGCCTTGAATCCGCCGTCCTGCAGTTGGGTCCAATATCTGTCATTGTCATCACCGTGAGATAAGCGGCCAATGTCATGGACGTGGATGATGTCGATGTCATCGATCCCGAAGCGCTGCTGACTGTCTTCGAAAGATCGCATGATCCCATCATAGCTGTAGTCAAACTCGTCTACGAAAGGCAGTCCGTCGATCCATTCGATGCCGAAAATCACCTTGTCGGTTTTCCGGGCCCGTCTCCTCGTCTTAAGGACCCGTCCAACCTTCGTGCTTATGACGACGTCAGGGCGCAGTTCCTTTGCGCGTAGGAAATGCCCTAGAAAATGTTCTGTTCGCCCGTTCCCGTAGCCAGGTGCGGTGTCGAAATAGAGCACTCCTTGATCCAGCGCTGCCTGAATCGTTCCTTCGAAATCGTCGTAGGTCGTGCGGGCGCCGAGACCGCTCAATGGGACAGTTCCCAGCGCCATTCGGCTAACCAGAAGGTTTGAATTACCCAGCTTGCGCTTCGCCAACTGCTTCATTTCTGAAACTCCTTCACGTTGTCGGTATGGATTGCCTTCCCCCGCGTGTCGAACAATGAAGCAGCTACCGCCGATGCTTCAAATGTGAGAAAGCGCCTTCTTGAAATATGCACAGTTCTCTCCTCCTATTTCTTTTTCTTCTCCACTTGCGCCTCGTCTTTGCGATTGCGATTGCGGCGCAGAATACCCATGACAATATTCAGAAAAGTAGACTTTTCGGCTCCGTTCCCGCCACAGTGTGGGTGGATCTGCATGCCTCCAAGCAAAGCGCGCCGGCCTTCAATACGACGACCCCGTCGAATGGTTTGTTGACGTGGGCGGCTTCAGGGAGAGTGGATTTTGCGGCGCTCATTGCGGCGCTCATGTTTGCTCGATCGCTTCCACGGTCAGCAGCGTGCGTTCGCCGTCATGACGCCTCCGACGATGTCCACCCGCCGGGCTATCGGAGCGTGGACATCGTGACGTCATTTCATTTTCGCGAGCGCCGGCGCCACGTCGTGCGACAGTCGGCGCATGGTTTCCCATTCGCGATGACGGTTACGGCCACTGGCGTCCATTGATGCCAAAAGAAGCGTGCCGAACGGGCCGACCTTCTCGCGAAACGCTGCGAGTTTTTCCGTCACGGTTTTGGACGAACCGTAAATGACCTGGTTTTTTGTCAGGTTCGCGACGGTCAGGGTCTCGTCGGAATCATCCGGGTTTTCCTTCAGGATGACGGTGTAGTTCGCGCGCCGCATGACTTCGATCAGATAGCCAAAGTAGTAATAGTTTCCGCCTTTTGGATCCATCACCCACTCCAACGCCTGCTCGTCGGTTTCCGCCACAACCACGTTGCGGGCGACGCGCCAGTCGTCGCCGGAAGCCTTGCGACCGGCCGACTCACATCCCTCCACGTATTTCTTCCAGTGGCTGCCAACGATGTACTCAGCGCAGAAATTCGCGCTAACGCCGATCCAGCCTTTTTCGCCGGCCGTCTTCATGCTGCTTGAGAAAGGCGACATTGCTGACATAGCGATCGGTGGATGGGGTTCCTGAAGCGGCTTCGGCATGAAGCCGATACCCATCGCCGGAACGACATTTTCATTGAGCTTGATATGCCAGTGCTTTCCCTTGATGTCATAGGGCGGGTCCTGGGCCCAAATCTTCTGAATGATTTCTATGGATTCCATCAGCCGCTCGCCCCGCATCGCGGCGTCGGTATTGGCGAAAAGTTCGTGATCGCTCGCGAGACCGGATGGTCCGATTCCGAAAATAAACCGGCCATCGCTAAGATGGTCAAACTGAGCGGCTTCTGCCGCCACTATCGCCGGATGGTGGTTGGGAAGAGAGACGACTCCTGTCGCGAACTTGATCTGGCGTGTACGGTTGAGGAGTGATGCCATATACATCATCGGCGCGCTGATCGGCTCCGTCGTCGCTGAAAAATGCTCTCCAACCCAGACCTCCGTAAAACCGAGTTCATCCGCATAAATGACCTTGTCGCCATTTTCCTTGAGCGTCTCCTGAAGCAAGCGACCTGGCGGGTGCAACGGCATTTGGAACATTCCGAGCTTCATTTAAGCTTCCTCTACCTAAGTAATTTTTGGTTGGGTCTTTGCGGCATCAAGCACCGCGAAAAATACCTTTACGATTGAAGGGCGAGCGCTGCGCCGTTGAACCAGACGAGAGGATCGGAAAGCGATCCGGCGATCACCGACGTTACTCGGCCGACGTACAGAGAGTGGGTCCCGTAAAGCACACTCTTCTCGCAGACGCAGATGACGGAACCGTGCGCTGACGCTAGATATAGCAGTCCGTCTGGTGTCCGTTGCCATTCGTCGGCCAAGAAGCGTTGATTCCGCATGTCCGAGCTGGAAAACGCTTTGACGATGTGCTGTTGGGATAGTGGCAGGATGTTTACGCAGAAGCGCTGGCTTCGTTCTAAAACAGGGAATAGGCTCGCGCTCTGATTGACGGCAACGAGCATGGAGGGTGGATCCATGGAGACGGGGATGACCGCGGTGGCGGCCATGCCACTTGGGTGTCCTAGCTCGTCAACGGAGGTGACGATCGTGACGCTCGAGGCGAATCCCCTCATTACTTCGCGAAACGATTGCACAACTGAAGAATTTTGACGTATGGCCGATCCGCCCGACTTCGGTTCCGCGGCCGCATTGTCATTTGCAAGAGTCAAGGCATATTCTCCATTTACCAAAACCTTTGAAATCGGGTGGTCGACCGCCGCATCCGGCGGCGGGAGAGGTGTCACCGCAGAAATTCGAGGGCGTGATTCACGAAGAGTTGCGGGTACTGAAACAAAAAACCGTGCCCTGAATCGGGGTAGATAATCAGTTGCGCGCGCTTGATTTTCTGAGCCATGGTGAAGGAGTTGATCGTCGGAACCATGATGTCGTTGTGCCCGTTGGCGACCAAAACCGGCTGCCTAATCTCCGCAAGCCTTGGCAAAGCCGCGTCAATGCCCTGCGCCCAGCCCGCAAGCGCCGCCGCTTGCGCCTGTACGCCTTCGGCCGAAACCGGAGGCTCGATCGGTTCTTTTCGGGTCTTCAAACGCTCCCAGTAAGCGCGCCCCGCTTTCTGGCTTTCTTCTGAAGGCGAGAAGAAGAGGAACAGATACTCCTCCAGGCCAAGCACGGGACGTCCTGCGACTGGCCGAACCTCTGGGCCCGCGAGAATGATGCCGTCTCCACCGCCAGGATAGGTACCTGCGAGAATCAACCGCCTGATCAGGTGCGGCCAGCCGAGGATCACGGCTTGGCCGATATGTCCGCCCATGGAAAAGCCGAGGAGATCGACTTCCTTCAAGCCAAGCGCGCCGATAAACCTCACCACGTGGGCGGCCATCGCTCCAATACTGGCAGGGATCGTTCCCGTTGAATTCCCAACACCAGCGTTGTCGAAGAGGATCACCTCGCGTTCCCTGGCGAAACCGTTGACGACCGCAGGATCCCAATCGTCCATCGTTCCCCGAAAGCGGTGACAAAAGACCAACGGTATGCCACCCTTCGGACCGAGCCTGCGGTACGCGTAGCGCACCCCGTCTGCATCGACATAGTGCGTCTCGGCCGTCTCCTGACCTATAGCTGAAACCATAATCGTCCTCCTTAAAGACCCCAATTCCGACACAGCTACAATTTCAGTAGCTATGTCCCGTAGCCACTGACTTCGGAAAAATCCCACAAGAGCGATTCCGATATCATCTTCCTCTGGCTACCATAATAGTAGTTAGATGAGAATTGTCAATGGGTGGTTCAAGGGATTTTTAGTGGTTTAGGACGCCGTAATAAAAACAGCAACCGGATGTGGTCCATGAACGCCTGCACGCCCACTTCTGGTACCTCATCGAACAGATCGGTGAGATCGACAAGGAGACCGGCGCTACTGGCCTTCACGTATCCGCACACAGCAAAGACGCCTCGCGTGTTCGTGATTTTCCGTCTACCCGTTGCGCTCTTTCACAAACTCGAAGAACTCCTCTGCCGGAAGCGACGGACTCACGAGAAACCCCTGGATCGAGTCGCACCCGGCCTCGTGGAGTACCTTTCTTTGCTCTTCAGTTTCAACACCCTCCGCGAGCGCACGAAACCCGAGCGATTTGCTCAATGCGACGACCGTTCCCACAAGCGGCCGCGCCCGCCCATCCGGATCAATATCCAGGTCGAGCACGAATGAGCGGTCGATCTTGATTGTGTTAACGGGGAGCCGCAATACGTACGCAAGGCTAGAGTAGCCGGTCCTGAAATCGTCCAGAACGATGTTCACGCCCATTCGCTTGATTTCACGCAGCATCAGCTCCGACATATCGAAGTCGGCGATCAGCATGCTTTCGGTCACTTCCACTTCCACCCGCGACGGCAGCACACCGTGCGCAACGATGCGCGCGCGAGCATCGCCGGGAATTCCGGATCAGCGAGCTGGCGTGGTGACACATTGATCGACACGGAAAACTCGTCACCGAAGTGCATCTGCCAGCGGGCACGGTCGGCCAGGACCCGGTCGGCGACCCACGTACCCAGTGCGAGTATCAGCGAGGACTCTTCGGCGATGCCGATGAACTCGTGTGGCGACACCAGACCGAGCGTAGGATGGCGCCACCTGATCAACGCTTCAGCACCCGTGACCGTCCCGATCGCAAAGGAAGTCTTCGGTTGGTACGCATATCGCCCGTCACGATGAGCAGCACGACAGTGGCCTCGGAAAGACCCGGTGGGTCGTCGTACTGACCTTTGCATGGCTACACGACTTCAGGCGCCTGCGAATCCGGTCCGAACGACTCGCCGCCATACACGAGGCGTTCATGAAAATCGCCGCCTGCTTTGTCTGTTGGCGACAGCTTCAAAACTCATCGTGCGAGCGCTTCTAAACACTGTTTGTTGCGGATAATTGCAGACTACGGCAATTGGATATTATTTTCGTCACTCGTTAGTCGCCGCATCCTTCGCCCCTCATTCCGCGACCATTGGAAGGGGCCGCCGCCAGTTGAGCCTTCATCTTCTTGCTCGCTACCGGACCCGGTGCCATGTAGTATTTCGGAGACGTTATAGGCTCACCGGTTCGCTCATCGACAACCTTTACGTTCACCGACTGTCCGGTTTCTCGATTGACGACCACGGTTGCCAATCCTTCGGGCGCAAACTGGCTATTTCCGAAGGCAACGAACGATGCGATGACAGACTGGAATGCCCAGCCGCGATCGGTAAGGTGATATTCAGCCCGGGCGGGGTGTTCGCCATATCTATGACGCTCCAGGAATCCGTCTTCCACCAAGCTTGAGAGCCGCTTGCTGAGAATGGTCGGGGATATACCAAGATTACTCTGGAAATCGTCGAACTTTCTGAGCCCGTTCATGGCATCCCGAAGGATCAGGATAGTCCACCACTCGCCAACCCGCTCGAGCGAGCGTGCAATCGGACACTGCATCTTGTCAAAGCTTTTGCGTTTCATTGTCGCTTTCCATCCGAACAGTTGGACAATTTTGAGCCGGGAAGATTATCAAGCGAGAAAGGCGTGGCTTGCAATGTGCTTCCCTATCTCGAGTGATGCCGTCGCCGCCGGTGACGGGGCATTGCAGACGTGAATGCTTCGGGATCCCGGCACGATATGAAAATCGTCTACCAGCGTCCCGTCGTTTTTCAAGGCTTGGGCGCGGATACCGGCGGGCACCTCTACCAAATCGTCCGCCGTGATGCTGGGTACGAGCTCCTGGAGACTACGGACGAACGCTGCCTTGCTCAGCGAACGCATCATTTCGGCAACACCCTCCCTCCAGTATCGGGCTGAGAGCTTCCAAAATCCCGGGAAAGTAATGACCTCGGAGAAGTCGCGGAGGCTGAAATCGGTCTTGCGATAACCTTCGCGGGCCAAGGCGAGCACCGCGTTCGGCCCAGCTTCAATGCCGCCTCCTATCATGCGCGTGAAGTGAACGCCGAGAAATGGAAACGC
The DNA here is from genome assembly GCF_001634365.1 of Paraburkholderia phytofirmans OLGA172. Classification (NCBI taxonomy): domain Bacteria; kingdom Pseudomonadati; phylum Pseudomonadota; class Betaproteobacteria; order Burkholderiales; family Burkholderiaceae; genus Paraburkholderia; species Paraburkholderia phytofirmans. The sequence goes on along the minus strand of NZ_CP014579.1, from coordinate 1,469,448 downwards.
GGGATTGGGAACCGGATATACGAGATTTCGGACAAGGTGGCGGGCTCCAGGCTTCAGTTCGTAGTATTCGCCTCGGAATGGAATGATCTTCAGATCAGCCTCAACTCTGTCAAGTCTTGTGATCCGGTCACTATGGAGGCCGGCGCAGTTGATTAGCATCTTCGCTGAAAAGCCGCCAATGTCACTATCGATTTCGACGAAATCTGTCTTCTGCGAAATCCCTTTGACCCTCGCACCGAACTCGATACGGCTGCCGTGCGCCAGGACAAGACGTGCGAGAGTCTCACAAACCTGTGTGTAGTCGATTATCCCTGCGGAGGGAACACGAATGGCGGCCACTCCACTTACGCAAGGCTCGACACTTCGTAATTCGTCGCCATCGAGCATTTGGACATCGAGACCGTTCTGTTTGCCTCGGTTCAGCAAGGTTCGGAGCGACTCAAGTTCGGACTGTTTTGTCGCGACAATAACCTTTCCGCAGATCTCGTGCGCGATCCCATGCTCGCCCGCAAAAGCCCGCATTGACGCGCTTCCTTCTCGAGCGAACCGAGCCTTAAAGCTTCCAGGCTTGTAGTAAACCCCCGAATGGATGACCCCGCTATTATGGCCAGTTTGATGCGCAGCTAAGCGACGTTCCTTCTCGAGAAGCAGAATGCGCGACTTGGGCTGATTTCTCGTGAGCGCATAAGCGGTCGCCAAGCCGACAATGCCGCCGCCAACGATCACATAGTCGAACTTGCCCATACAATCCTCCTCGTTCGCCGCTCCGAGCAGTGTGGCCGCTATAACGTTTTTCCCGTTCACCCGTCGCAGCGTCGCTTTGTGAGGCCGGCTGTTAAATATTTATAGCAGCCACTGCCAGATAAAATTCCGCGCAGTCGTTTCCGACAACACTCTTATCCAGCTACAATAATAGTATCGATATAAGAATGTTGTCAATTGGCGACTTCCATCAAGCTCAGCGCGCCTATGAGGGTCGCCACATGGGCAACCATCGCTCCAATACTGGCAGGGATCCTCCCCGTTGAATTCCCAACACGGGCATTGTCGAAGAGGATCAGTTCGCGTTCCCTGGGGCAGCCGCGTCTCTGTCGTTACTTTCCCAGTAAGGAAGCGCCTATCGATCGTGTATATAACGAGGTCTATCGATGGGACCTATTGTGCCCAAAGCACGCCACGGCGCCCGCCGATCAAGCACCCCGCCATGAAACCGAGCACGCGTTCATAGAAGCGCCCCGATCGCTCAAGACCGAGTGTGCGGATTGAATAGTGGGCAAGTTTGGCTATCGGCACGGTGCGTTCCTTGCATTTGTCAAACCATTAATGAACAGTCGATAACTTGTAAATTGACGGATCACGCACGGGAAGCCTCTTCACGGAGGTGTTTACCCTGACGAAAGGATCTGTAAATTGCCGCAGACATCTGGAGTTCGCTTGTACGCCAGATAAGCTCGACTATTTAGACAGGGCGAACAGAGTCTTTGCGATCGTTCCATTTATCCGTCTTACCTAGTCCTTTAGGATGTACGCATTGATTGCACGGGACAGAGAACGAAGAGACGTTAAAATTATGACCGTTCGGCTTCACGGTGTTTCATCTTACGCATCTGCAGCCCTCGGCGACGTCTTTCTGTTTCAGGCAGATGATGGGTCGGTCGTGTCACAACCGACATCAAACGCCGCTCTCATGGATGGTGTTTATACGCCTGAAATGGGGAAATCATCGTCATCGACCTGGGCGATCGCAGCGGTGAAGGCACCCTGCTTCAGGCAAGCCGCGCCCCTAAGTAATGTGCCGTCAGAGGTTAGAAGATATTCCTCCACCCTGACGGTTTTTCGGTTCATGAAGTTATCAGTGGAGACTGTGATGCGCGCAATTCAACTTTCGAAGTACGGTGACATCGCCAACGGCATGGGGGTCGTCGAACTCCCCGAACCGGCCGCGCCTGGCAACGGTGAGGTGCTAATTGCGATGGAATATGTGCCTGTCAACCAGAATGACCTCCTGGTGCTGGCAGGACAGTTTCCCGTGCATCCCGAGTTGCCTAGCGTTGTGGGCAACGAAGGAGTCGGTACCGTGCTCCAGGTGGGCCCCGACGTTGAGAACGTCAAGGTCGGTGACCGCGTCGTACCGCCCCTTTATAGCCTGACGTGGCGAGAAAAGATGATCGTCCCGGCTGACGGTCTGTTCGCCCTTCCTCCCGAAGCAGACGTCCAACAACTTGCGATGCTGCGCATCAATCCCGCCTCCGCAGCGTTGCTTTTGAGCGAGTACGCCGAGCTTCAACCGGGTGACTGGGTAGCGCAGAACGCCGCGAATTCCGCTGTTGGCCGCTCGGTCATCGCAATCGCCAAGTCGCGCGGACTGCGTACGGTCAATCTTGTTCGCCGGGCCGAGCTGGTGGACGAACTCAAGGCATATGGCGCGGACGTAGTCGTTCTTGACGATGAGAACGCCTCAGAGGCTGTTCGGCAGGCGACCGGTAACGCAACGATAAAGCTTGCATTGTGCGGAATCAGTGGCGCGGCGACCGCCCGTCTCGGCAGGCTGCTCGCGCCGAAAGGTAAGCTGGTCAGCTATGCGGTCATGAGCGGCGACATCAACGTTACCTTCAACGTGCTCGACTTCATCTTCGGGGATATATCCCTGCACGGCTTCTATGAAGACCGTCGCGAGTACGAGCCCAAAATGCCAGAGATCCTCTCGGAGTCGGCCAGACTTATTGCTGAAGGAAAGTTGCACGTTCCAGTCGCGGCCGTCTATCCGATGGCGCAATTCAAGGAAGCAATCGCGCACGTTCAACGTGGTGGCAAAGTTCTTCTAAAGATCAAGGAAGACTGACTCTTGAATCTCTTCTGAAAAAATCACGGCACGAGTTCCGGTTGCCATGCCCCCACAACCGCACAGAACCCGGCGCACCCGACTCGGGCACCGGGTTCCTGCCATAAGTACTCGACGGCCAAAGGCCGCTCATGCCGTGGGTGAAGGATGCGAGAGCCCGGAAGCGAGGTGTCGGCCAAGCGACTCATTTGCGCCCACGTCCCCCAGCCCTTCTGGCTACGACACCCCAGAGCGCATCGCCAAAGGTCAGTTATAAGGTGAGTTGCGCTCTACGTGGTAAGTCAAGACCTCACGTTGCTTCAATCGCTATTCCTGCCTCACCAGCAAAACGCAGCAAGATATCCTCAACGCCTGCATTTGCAATTTTCCCGTATCGCCCTTCTATTTCCAGTCCCGCAGCACGAATGCCGGATGCCGCGAGCCGCACTCTGTCTTCTCCACTGGGAGTCATTTCAACAAGAATCCGACGTTGGTTGGAGGGGTCTGCAGTCGACTGGAGCAGCCCGGCAGTCGACAATGGCTTCAAAGCTCTTAGCAAAGCTGAACGCTCGATGACAAGTGCATCGCCGAGGTCACGCAGCGTGATGGGGCCGCTCTTCAAAACAGTGGCCAAGATGCAATATTGGCCAACGGTCAGCGAAGCGCATATCAAATGGCGATTATAAAGTCGTGATATGGCGCGCGCTGCCCGGTTGAACAGGAGGCAGTACCCATCGGGTGTCAATTCGTGATTCATGTAGGTGAGTTCCATGCGCCCAACACTTTGCTTTATTGTCATCAAATGGCAAGTGTTTGTCGGTCATTGAACCCACGCCCCCCAAACAGGGTGATCGGCGCAGGAATTCAGCGGATTCAATGACTTTTGTTCCGTTGAGGATTACAATGCAGCTCCTGGAGCATCGAGCCAAGACAATGGGACATTCTCAAGCTGACAAGATCGCCACGCATCAGCGTATTGTCGACGTCGCCGCCAAACGTTTCCGCGAGCACGGAATCGAGGGCATCAGCATAGCTGACCTGATGAAGGAAGCTGGCTTGACCGTTGGTGGTTTTTATAAGCATTTTTCCTCCAGGGAAGAGCTGGTCGCTGAGGCTTTCGAGCATGCGCTGCATGACATCGGCCCATGGGAAGCATCGATTGCGACAGCCCCGCGCCAAGCGATGCGGACCTATATTTCAGAAACACACCGCGATACTGTCGCAACCGGCTGCCCGATTTCGGCGCTGGCCAACGACATGAGCCGCAGCACCAGCGAGAGCCGCGATATCTACACAACCCGCGTCAGGCGCATTCTTGAGCAGATATCTAAGGCACTCCCTGCGGAAGACAATGCGAGCAAGCGTTCGGAAGCCGCGCTTATACTCAGTGCATGTGTCGGCTCAATTACGCTCTCCCGTGCTGTCTCCGACCCAAAACTCTCAAAGCAGATATTGGATGGTACTTTGACGAAGGTCCTCGAGCTGCTTTCGACGAAGCGCAATCGGAAATAGAAGGGATTCCTTGACAGGGTTTTCGGCCGCCCGCCGTCGAAGACACCAATGCTAGAAAACGGCCGAAGTTCAACCTCGCGAGCGAATCGCGAACCAGCTGAACTCAGCCGCTCTTCTCGAGTCAGCCTAAGTCAATGACCGCATAGACTGCCTGGCCGGGTGTTCATTTGACGAACTGTTTCGTCTGGACATCGTCGCCGGAAACGAATGAAGCGCGTCGCCGTGCGGCAACGGTTGGACCCCCTGAGAAGTTCTCCACCTCTGCATGGTTCAACGCCTTGATTGCGCGTGCACCGCGCGCTCTGCGACAGAGCCGCTCGGTGGCTGACCTTTCATTTCGGCAATGGCAAGCTCCGACACTCATGCGATAAGTTCTAGCAGGCCAGGCAACCTGCCAATCGCATCGGACTATAGTCCGACCTGGCTCGTCAGAAGAACCACACCATTCTTCCCGGGCCCACTCGCATGTTCGATTGCTTTTCTGAAATCAGCAAGAGGATACTCGCCCGCAATCGCGAAAACATGAGGCGCTTCTTTAGCGAGCTGCATGGCCATGTCGCGATGTTGCTTCTGCTCCGCCAAAGAGAAGTTCATCCATTCGGTAAAGACCACGCCCTTGAATGCCAACCCTCTCGGCGCAAACCCGGACAGATCCGGCGCGCCCGTCCCCAGCCAGCCAAAGTTGACAACCGTTCCGCCATCCGAAAGAAGCGATGTCAGGTCATCGACCAGCGCTGCGCCGACCGCGTCGAAAATGACGTGCACCGGCCTGGACCCCATCGCGGAGCGCACCTGTTCCTGCCACCCGCTCGCCTCTGTCGCGATCACCGGCGCGCCTGGCAAAGACGCCTCAAGAAGTTCGGCGCCCGCCCGTGTCCGGACAAGCCGGATCATGGTCAGGCCGATCTTCTGCCCCAGGGCCGTCACGATACGCATCACCGATGAGCCTGCCGCCGTCTGGATTACCGTAACGGGCAATTCGGGGACCGGCAACGCGTTGTGCCCGGCGCGAAGCACGACCTGGGCGGTCATGGTGTTGATGAGAATTTGCGCCGCTACGGCGTCGCTCACTTCGTCCGGAACCGCGACCAGCGAAGTGACAGGAACCTTTGAATATGTTGCCCATGTTCGCCCCATTCCGGAAAGGAACATCACTCGTTGCCCAACAGCAAACTGCCCTTGATGCGCGGCATTGCTCCCCAGCTTTTCGATCACGCCAACGCCTTCAAAACCCGGCGTACGGGGCGCGCCCGCCGGGATCGGGGCCGCCCTTCCGCCGCGTTTGTCGCCGGCAATCATCAGCAGGTCTCCCGGATGGATTGGGCGCTTTGAGACGCGTACCAGTGCGTCGTGCGGCCCGGGTTCAACCTCGGACATCGGACGCTCTACAAGGCGCAGGACCGAAGCGGGGTGACCATATTCCGCATGTTCGATCGCCGTGAAAACACCCACATTTGCAGCTTCTTTCTGATCTGATGACATCGCATCTCCTGATTAAAAACGCCATGTGCGCCATGCATGTCTGATACACCGCGCGCACACTCAACCCGGAACCTACCTGGTCTGTGGTTGCGGACCGGCGGATCCGACGGTTACCGCATCACCCCATCCACCGCCCAGCGCGCGAATCAGGTTCACGGTAGCAGCCGCCTGAACGCCGGAAAGCTGGACCGCCGTCGTTTGCGACTGAAGTACCGTACGTTCGGCGTCAATCACGTCGAGATAATTGACGGCGCCGTCCTTGTACTGGGTTTGCGAAATCTCTGCGGCACGCTGTGATGCATGCACGGCCTCGTTCTCGGTCTGGGTCTGCTGCTCAAGAATCCGCAGGTCCGACAGGTTGTCCTCGACCTCCTGGAACGCCTGAAGGACCTGCTGACGGTAGTTCGCCGCGTCCTCATCGAACACCGCCCGGGCGTTCGCCAGGTTTCCCTTGCGGCGGCCCCCGTCGAACATGGGCACCGTCAACGCAGTGCCGGCAAGCGGGCCGAGCAGGAATGCCCGACTGGACCATTTGAAGAGGTCGCCCAGCGTCGCTGACTCGAACCCTGCATTACCCGTGATCGACAGCGACGGGAAGTAGGCTGCCTTGGCGACACCAATTCGCGCATTTGCCGCAGCCGTCGCACGCTCAGCGGCGGCAATATCCGGCCGTCGCTCGAGCAGCGCAGACGGCAACCCCGGCGGAATCCGGATCAGCACCGGTTTCAACGGGTTCGAGGCCATCGAAAACCCGGCGGGCGCCTTGCCGAGAAGAACCGCAAGGCTATGCTCGGCGGTGGCCCTCTGTCGCTGCGCCGTCATCTCATCGGAGCGCGCCGTTGCCAGCTCGGCTCGCGCCCTCGCGACGTCGAGTTCGGCAATATCGCCATTCGCGAACTTCGACTGCACAAGCTTGAGCTGCTGCTCGCGAAGCGAAACGTTCTGCGCATACACCTGCAGTTCCGCATCCAGCTCGCGGACCTTGAAATAGTTCGCGGCAACGTCCGCCTGAAGCGAAAGCTGCACCGAGCGCAGGAGCGCCTGCGATGCCTCGCTTTCTGCAGCACTCGCCTTGACCGCATCCGACACCCGGCCGAAAAGGTCCGCCTCGTAGCTCGCCGTCGCCTGCGCACGCCACAGGGTCTGGGCAGGCACGTCGCCACCGTCCGGCCGGAACTGCGAGGCCGACGTGACCTTTTCTCGGGTGGGCCCGAAGCCGGCGCCTACAGTCGGGAAAAGGTCCGCCCGGGAGACCTGCTGAAGGGCGCGGGCCTCCTTGACCCGGGCCGCCGCGGCAGCCAGTTTCTGGTTGGCAGACAGCGCCTGCTCCTCGAGGTCGTTAAGGGTGGCGTCGTCAAAAATCACCCACCACTTCCCTCGGGGAATCTGGTCGGACGGCTGCGCGATTTTCCAGGTACCCGCCTCGCCTTCTGTTCCGGCGGTGGCCGTTATGGGCGGCGCCTCCTTGAACGCGGTGGCGCTGGCCACGTCCGGGACCTTGTACTGCGGCGCGAGCGAGCAGCCTGCGCTCAGAAGTGCCGCGCTCAGGAGCGTCAGCGAACCCAGCAGAACACGTTTCACTGTAATTGTCGACATGGTGACCTCACGTTTCGACCGAGGCATCGACACCGCGAACGTGCGGGTGATGTCCGTGCTTGTCCACGATGTGCTCTGTCCGGGCGAGCTTTCGCAGAACGACATAGAAGATGGGCGTCAGCAGCAGCCCGAACAGGGTCACCCCAAGCATCCCGAAGAACACGGCGATACCGATGGCATGACGCATCTCCGAACCCGCGCCACCCGAAACAACCAGCGGCACCACGCCCATGATGAACGCGAAGGACGTCATCAGGATCGGTCGCAAACGCAGCCGGCTGGCCTCGATGGCAGCCTGCACGATCGAGCGCCCCTCCATCTCCAGCTCGCGGGCGAACTCGACAATGAGAATCGCGTTCTTCGCGGACAACCCGACCAGCACCATGAGGCCAATCTGCGTGAATATGTTGTTATCCCCGTGAGTCAGCCAGACGCCGAGCAACGCTGACAGCACGCTCATCGGCACAATCATCAGAATGGCCAGAGGCAATGTCAGGCTTTCATACATCGCCGCCAGCACCATGTAGACGAGCAGTACGCTGATCGGGAACACCCAGAGCGCGGCGTGGCCGGCAAGAATCTGCTGATAGGTCAGGTCAGTCCACTCGAACTTCATTCCGCGTGGCAACGTCTTCGCGGCGATCCTCTCGACCGCAGCCTGTGCCTGCCCCGATGAATAGCCCGGTGCGGGGCCGCCATTAATATCAGCTGCGGTGTAGCCGTTGTACCGGACGACCGAATCAGGACCGAAGGTCGGCGTGATTTTCACAAGGGTCGACAGCGGCACCATCTCACCCTTGTCGTTACGCGTCTTCAGCAATCCAATGTCGTCCATATTGGAGCGGAATGGCGCATCCGCCTGCACCCGCACCTGATAGACACGGCCGAAACGGTTGAAGTCATTGACATAGAACGAGCCGAGATAGATCTGCATCGTGTTGAAGATGTCGGTCACCGATACGCCCAGCTGCTTCGCCTTGACGCGGTCAACATCGGCATTCACCTGCGGCACGTTGATCTGGTACGTGGAGAACGACGGACCGAGCTCGGGCGCCTTCGCGGCCTCCTTGAGGAAAGCCTGGGTCGAATTGTCGAGCGCGGTATAACCTGCGGCCTGCTGGTCTTCGATCTGAAGCTTGAAACCACCCAGCGTGCCCAGGCCAAGAACCGGCGGCGGCGGGAAGACGGCGACGAACGCCCCTTTGATCCCGGAGAATCGCCTGTTCAGTTCCGCCGCAATGCTCAGACCCGTCATGGACTTGCTTTTACGCTCTTCGAAGGCCGTTTCGCTAAAGAAGATGACCGCCGAACTCGACGAGTTGGTGAACCCATTGATCGACAGCCCCGGGAACTGCACGGCTGCCTCGACACCGGGTGTCTTCAGGGCAATGTCCCCAACCTGTCGCACGATCGCTTCCGTCCGGTCGAGGGACGCGCCATTGGGCAGCTGCACGATAGCGACCAGGTACTGCTTGTCCTGAACGGGGACGAACCCACCGGGCACCACCTTGCCCATCAGAACCGTCAGCCCCAGCAGGACGGCGTAGAGGGCGAGGATCACGGCCTTGCGGTTGACGATCCTGGAGACCCCCCGGCTGTAAGACTCGGAGCCGCGATGAAAGACCTTGTTGAAGCCGTTGAAGAACGGTCCCAGCACCGTGTCCATGGCCCGGGAGAGCCAATCCTTCGGATCGTGATGCCCTTTGAGCAGAAGAGCGGAAAGAGCCGGTGAAAGCGTCAGCGAGTTGAACGCGGAGATGACCGTCGAAATTGCAATGGTCATCGCGAACTGCTTGTAGAACTGGCCCGTCAGACCACTCATGAACGCGAGCGGCACAAAAACGGCAATCAGCGTCAGGGCGATTGCGATAATCGGCCCGCTCACCTCCTGCATGGCCTGGTGGGTCGCTTCCTTTGGAGACAGGCCCGTGGCGATATTGCGCTCGACGTTTTCGACCACCACGATCGCGTCGTCGACCACGATGCCGATGGCCAGCACCATCCCGAAGAGCGACAGCGCGTTCACAGAAAAGCCAAATGCAAGCATCAGCGAGAACGTCCCGACAATCGAAACAGGTACCGCGATCAGCGGGATGATCGAGGCGCGCCACGATTGCAGAAAGACGATCACCACGAGTACGACCAGTGCGACAGCTTCCAGCAGCGTGTGAATAACGGCATGGATACTCGCACGCACGAACTGCGTCGGGTCATAGACGATCTCATACTTCACGCCTTCGGGCATATCCGCCTGGAGTGACTTCATCTCCTCCCGAACGTGCGCCGAAATATCCAGGGAGTTCGCGCCCGGCAGCTCGAAGATCGCCATCGCGACGGCCGACTTGTTGCTCAATAGCGATCGGCGCGCATATTCGGAGGCGCCCATTTCGACGCGCGCGACGTCCCTGAGCCGCGTCACGGCACCATCGGGTGAGGTCTTCAGGACGATATCGCGGAATTCATCTTCCGTCTGCAGCCGGCCCTGTGCATTCACGTTAAGCTGCAGCGGGACATCCGGAGTCGACGGAGACGCGCCAATCTGGCCGGCGGCAACCTGGAGGTTCTGGTCCCGGATCGCCGCCACCACCTCGTTTGCGGTCATGTTGTGCTCGGCCACCTTCTGCGGGTCGAGCCAGACGCGCATCGAGTAGTCGCCGGAACCCCACAGGGTGACCTGGCCGACGCCCGGAATACGCTCCAGACGGTCACGCACGTTGATGAGCGCATAGTTCCGCAGATACGTGCTGTTGTATTTCTCGCTCGGCGAAACAAGGTGGACGACCATGGTCAGCGTCGGAGACGACTTGATTGTCGTCACCCCAAGGCGCTGGACGTCTTCGGGCAGGCGGGGCAGCGCCTGGTTCACCCGGTTCTCGACCTGCTGCTGGGCAAGGTCGGGGTTCGTCCCGAGCTTGAACGTGATGGTCAGCGTGAGCGTGCCGTCGCTATTGGCCTGCGACTGCATGTACAGCATGTTCTCGACGCCGTTGATCTGTTCTTCAAGCGGCGAAGCAACCGTGTCGGCGATAACCTTGGGGTTGGCGCCAGGGTATTGCGCCGTCACCACGACGGATGGCGGTACGACGCTCGGATATTCCGATATGGGCAGATTGACCATCGAGATCAGACCCGCCAGCAGAATCACGGCTGACAGGACAGCCGCAAATATCGGACGTTCGATAAAAAATTTGGAGAGGTTCATGGCAGTCTCTGACTAGGTACGAGGCGCAAGGTGAAACGTGCGTACTCAGGACGCGCCCGTCGCGGCAGCGGCGTCGCCCGACATCTGCACGAGGTTCGGCTTGACGGGGTCGCCCGGACGGACTCGCTGCATGCCGTTCACAACAATGCGGTCACCCGGCTGCAGCCCGCCAGTGATCACGCGCAGGCCCCGCTGCTGGTCACCCAGCTTCACTTCGCGGTACTGGACCTTGTCTTCCTTGTCCACCAGCAGCACGAACTTCTTTTCCTGATCGGTCTGGATCGCCGCGTCGCTGACCAGCACGGCCGGATGCGGCGCGCCGCCCCCCACGCGAGCCCGAACGTAGAGCCCCGGCACCAGCACGCCGTCCGCGTTGTCAAAGCGCGCGCGCACCCGGATCGTCCCGGAACCGGTGTCAAGCCGGTTGTCCACGGAATCGATCACGCCCTGCCGGGAATAGCCCGTCTCGTTGGCCAGACCAATCCAGGTCGGAACCGTCACCTTCGAGTCGTGACTGAGAAAACGCAGGTACGTCCGCTCGTCGACGTCAAACGACGCATAGATGGGGGACATCGACACCAGGGTCGTCAGCACGGGCGCGTTGGCCCCTGTGGACACCACGTTGCCGACTGTCAGCAACGCACGGGAAACACGCCCGGACACGGGCGCCGCAATCGCCGTGTAGCCCAGATTGATCTGGGCCGCCTCTACGGCTGCTTTCGCCGCCTTCACCGCGGCAATGGCTTCGCGGTTTGCGTTCTGCGCCTCGTCATAGTCGCGTTTGGCGATCGCATTGTCGCTCAGCAGCCGCTGGGCACGCTCCCAGTCACTCGCGGCGTATCCGCTGCGGGACTCCGCCGAAGCGAGTTGCGCGGCGGCCCGATCGACCTCCGCCTGATACGGGCGCGGGTCGATGGTAAAAAGCGGGTCGCCCTTCCTGACCATCACGCCGTCCTGGAAGTGGACCGCAACGATCGTTCCCGAAACGAGGGGCCGGATCTGTACATCGTTGATGGCCTCGATCCGGCCTGAGTACTCCTGATAGTCGGTGATGGACCGCGAAACCACAGTCGCCACATCAACGTCCGCTGCGGGCGGCGCTGCCGCGGCAGCAGCCTCGGTGACCGGCGCGCCACCGTACGTGTGATACATCGCGCCAACGCCGGCGATGACCGCCAGGGAAATTGCGCTGGAGATAACCAGCTTACGCTTGAAGACCATTTCAAACTCCCGTTTTCTGGTGATATGAATCAGGATCAGGATCGCTCTGAAGTCGCGCCAAATACCCTGGTGAAGAAGGTGGCAACGTCAGCGAGCACCTCCTGTCGTGACGCCAGTTCGTTGTGCGCGACCTTTCCGTAGCGCGTAACCGTCGTGGGTACGCCCGCGGCAATCAGTTCTGCCGCGTACTTCTCGGCTTCCACGTGCATCAGGTCGTTCTCCGCGCTGGCAATGAAGGCAGCAGGCAGCCCCTTCAGGCGGCGAGACTCGATGGGCGCGGCGTACGGATGCAGCCGGTTCGACACGAACGGCAGATAGGCCCGGTAGCCCGACGCACACTCTTCTGCATGCATATCTGGATTTATATCGCTACCCAGATCGGCGATGCGCGTCATGCTCGGATCGAGCAGCGGTGCAAGCAGCGCCTGGGCGGAAAACCGGAACACGGCCTGGTCCCGAACCATGGCCGCCAGGCCCGCCGCCAGATTGCCGCCCGCGTCGTGTCCGGCCACAGCCATGCGCTTTACGTCTGCGGAAAGCGGACGCGCGTTGGTCACCACCCACTCCACGGCGCGGTATCCGTCGCATAGCGCGGTCGGGAATGGAAATTCCGGCGCCAGCGAGTAGCCCACGGATACCACCAGCGCCTCGACTTTCGCAGCCAGCTGCGAGCAGATCGCGTCGGCCTGCTCGGGCGCGCCCTTCACAAAGCCACCGCCGTGAAAGAAGAAGATGACGGGTAAAGCACCGCGCTTGACCGGAGGACGATAGGTGCGCAAGCGAATCGCCTGTGCGTGGCCGTCCAGCTCCACGCTCCCAATTTCAATCACCTGTTCGACATTTGTTTTCATACCTTTCAGGCCGGGGGCCTTCACGGATGTTTCGACAGGACGGATTGTGGTCGAAGATGTGAAACAGATAAATGGTTATAATCTAGAACACAATTCGCGGCAGCTGAACAAACCGGGCGGCAAAGCGCAAACTATCCGGCGCACGCCAGGCAAGTTCGTTGTATCCATCTGGATTGAGGATTGCTCGAATCGCTGGGTGGCCCATTCGACAAATATCTGAACTATGGCGAAAGGCGATCGGCACTTTCGCTAGCCATCGCGAGCGAAGGTTGGAGTTCTTCATCGCGACGGGTAAGGGGCAATCATTTGTGACAGGACGCCGGCCAGCTCATGGCGCGCAGTTTTCCCACCACATGTCATGAACGCGGGCTACGGGTTCGCTATGACGTCGCAAAGCACGATTGCCTCAAAAATCTTGCGGTCCCACAAACGGGATAGGCTTAACCGATCGAAGGGGCACAAATCTGCAGAAGCAGGTTGTCTTTGCTGGGTAAACGGTTGTCCCCGTTGAGGGGTGCGGCGTGAACGATGCCACCACCTGGCCAATACAGCCAACGGTCCTCGAGGCAAACTCAGAGTCGACATGCCGAGCTCACCCGAGCGAGTGGTCGTGATGCCGCGCATAGAGGAGTTCCGCGAACGGTACCCTGACGTCGAACTTATGCTTGGCTTTGGGGACTGCCCTGTGGACCTGATTCAGGAGGGAGTTAACTGCGCGCTCCGTGTGGGCCAGTTGGCGGACTCCAGCCTGGTCGCGCGACGGCTGGGCGCCCTCACCACGATAACCGCCGCACGTCCAGCCTACCTTCAGGCCCCACGTGCGGCCACTGCTGCGCCGAACGATCTCTCCCTCCCGATCGGGCGCCGGCGGTCCCGTAGAGGAGGATCCTGCGAGTCCGCCGCGCCCTCAATCCTTCGACGGCAGAAGCAGATATTTCTCGCCGGTCGCCTTGCGCTGGAAGCCGCGGATAACCTCGGGATCGAGCGCCTCGGCCATCGTGACTTCACGGGTATAGTGGCTGGCGAAGGTCGTCGTGATCTCGTTCGCGACGCGCTGACGCAGCTTCTGGTCTTCCTCGTACCCGATCCGCCGCAGATGATAAGACAGGAGCCAGCCACCGATGCCCCAGGCCATGCCAACACCGGGCGGAGTCGTGGTCGGCGAGAGATCAAGCCGGCCGTAAATGTAGACCTGCTTGTGGACCGGCGAGCCATACGGGCCATCGAGCGGCGTCTTGCCGACCTGAACGGCCTCCATCGCTGCAAGGATTTGGCCGGCGAGCGGGCCACCGCCGACTGCATCGAACGCCAGCGTGGCGCCGGTCGCGCTTATCGCCGCGAATAACTGTTCGCGGAATTCGGGCGCGGTCGAATCCACGATGTATTTCGCTCCGATCCCCTTGAGGATTTTCACCTGCTCGTCGCTGCGCACGATGTTCACCAGGTCGACGCCGTCGGCGATGCAGACCTTGTTGAGCATCTGGCCGAGATTCGAAGCGGCCGCAGTATGAACGAGCGCCTTGTGCCCCTCAAGCCGCATGGTCGAAAGCATACCCAGCGCGGCCAGCGGATTGACGAACGCGGCGGCCGCCTGCTTCGGCGTGACGCCTTCCGGGAACACGAGCGCGTCGCGCGCGCGCACCTTGCGATAGCGCGTGAACATCGCTCCGTCGAAGGCGCCAACGACCTTGCCGATCAGGTGCTTCGCGTTCTCGCCGGCATCGACCACCACGCCAGCGCCCTCGTTGCCCATCGCCAGCGACTTGCCCTCGCGCCCGGCGGCGAGCATGGCGAGCCGCGGCAGGACCTTGGCCGTCGTGACGGGCCGTCCCTCCGACGTACTGGCGCTGAGCGTCGACAGGTCGGCAGGACCGAGCAGCGTCCCGAGGTCCGACGGGTTGATCGGCGCCGCGTCCACCCGCATCACCACCTCATCGGGTCCCGGCGCGGGGACCAATACGTCCTCCAGCGAGAGCCGCACTTCACCTTCCGACGTTATCAGCGACCGCAATTCCAGCGTGGTCGTACTCATCATTTTCTCTTTCTCCTAACCGTTTTCACCAAGCTCGACCGATCCGCAGCTCACAACTCGCCGACGCTGCGCCCGACATTGAGTTCGAAATCGCTGGCAGTGTTCAGTCCGCGCTCGCGCGACTTGATCATCCGTGCGATTGCCGACGGCCATTGCAGGGTCCCGCCGAACGCCAACTGGGTCGACTGGAGCTGCACCGGATCAGGCAGGCCAGTCTTGTTGAGGATCGACTTGGCGGTGCTCAGTGCCTGGGAATCGAACGACAGGATGCGCCGCACGAAATTGGCGACGAAGCCGTCAAGTTCCGCATCCGGGAGCGCACGATTGACCCAGCCATAGAGTTCGGCCGTCGCCGCGTCGAAATCGTCGGAACCCAGTACGATCTCTAGCGCTCGAGCGCGTCCGACGGCCAGCGGCAGGCGCTCAAGCGCGCCGCCGCCCGGGATGAGGCCGAAACCGACCTCCGGCTGACCGAAGATAGCCCTTTCACGACTGGCAAACCGCATGTCGCAGGCAAGCGCGAACTCGGCGCCGCCCCCACGCGCGCGGCCGCGGACGATCGCGATGCTGATGACGTTGCTCTGTGCGAGCCGGACCGCGGCGTCGATCCAGCGCGGCTTGCCGAAGCGGCTGGTCGACTCCCCGACGCCATAGTGCGCGATGAAATAGTCGGGATTGGCGCTCTCGAAGGTCACCACCTTGAGCGTCGGCTCAGCCTCCATCGCTCCGACCAGGTCGAAAAGCTCGTCGTACATCTGATCGTCGATCGTGTTGATCGGCGGATGATCGAAGCTCACGCGCCAGTGACCCGGTGTCTTCTTGTCTATGACAAGCCTGTTTTGCACGCTACTCATGTTGTTCTCCTATTTCGAGTGTCGCCCGTAACCCGTCCTTCAATTCAGCGTAGCGCCGAGAGACATACCGCGGCCTCCGCCTCATGCTTTCGCGCCCGATCCGAATCCGCGCCCCTTGGCAGCCATTGACTTCCGTCGAGACAATCGGTTCAATAATGAGACTAATTGACTTTACGCGCCTCCGCAAGCGCTTTCTTGCGAAGGCGTCCGATACCGGCCGATCGCGCTGGACGGTCGGGAATTCGGCCGTTAAGATATTTGGTTGGAAATTCGGTCAGCATGAGAATTGGGAATGGAACGCAAGAACCGCGGCGACCCGGACTGCCCGATGGCGAGATCGGTCAACATCATCGGCGAATGGGGTAGTCTGATGATCATTCGTGAGGCGTTCGTCGGCGTGACTCGCTTCGACGACTTCCAGAAACGGCTGGGCATGTCGCGCAACCTGCTAACCGCCCGCCTCAAGACGCTAGTGGCGGGAGGCGTGCTCGAGCGCCGGCCAGTGAGCAGCAACGGCCGGCGGCTCGAATATGTCCTGACGCCGATGGGCGAAGACCTGCTGACAACCATCGTCGCGCTCAGACAATGGGGGGATCGCTGGCTGTTCGCGCCCGCCCCCCATCCCAACGACATGGTCGATATCACCGACGGCTCGCTCCTCGAGGATCTGAAGATCCGGTCGATCAACGGGCGTGCCGTCCCGCGCAAGGATATCCGGCTGCGCCCGACGCAGCAGAAATAGCGCGGCGGTACTCAGTCCCGAACCGCGCGCACCTGGCATGCGCCGGGTTCATGCATCGCGCTCTAAAAAAGACCTGGCTCGCGCGACGCCGAGTGTCCCCAGGTCAGCCGGACCCGGGCATGATCACAACGCCAGATTGCACTTCGTTCTTCAGTTGTTCTGACGGCTTTGCCACATTGCCGGAGCCATCGCGTAAGAAGACGCGATGAAGAAAACGAAATCGCTTTATCAGTGTCACCGCTTCCCGGCGGCCGCTATCAGTTGTGCGGCGGGCGGCCACGCTGGCCGCCCGAAGACGCTACGAATCGCGTCGGCTCCCGCCATCAACTGGCGTTCAGATCGTCTCGATCGCGAGCGCGATGCCCTGGCCACCGCCAATACACAAGGTGACGATGCCGCGCTTCAGGTTATCGCGACGCATCGAGTGGATGAGACGTGTGGTCAGCACGGCGCCCGTTGCGCCGATCGCGTGGCCGTGCGCAATCGCTCCGCCTTCGACGTTGACGATATCCTCCGCGAGTCCGAGCGTCTGGATGACCGCAAGTGGGACGGCCGCGAACGCTTCGTTGATTTCCACGCGATCGACGTCGGACAGCTTCCACCCGGCACGCTGCAGTGCGATCTCGACAGCCGGGACCGGACCCAGACCGAACATTCCGGGTTTCACTGCCGCCACGCCGTAAGCGACCAGACGGGCGGCCGGCGCGATGCCGTGCGCATCGGCGAACTCGCGCGACGCGACCAGCATCGCGGCTGCGCCGCTGTTAAGTCCCGGCGCATTCCCGGCTGTAATCGTGCCATCCGGGCGGAACGCCGGCCGAAGCTTCGCGAGCGCTTCGACAGTGCTGTCCGGCCGCGGCTGCTCGTCTTGCGAGAAAACCGCAGCGCCCTTCTTGCCTTTGATCTCGACACCGACCAGTTCCCCGTCGAACAGGCCTCGAGCCTGAGCCGCCGTGAAACGCTGCTGCGATCGCGCCGCCCAGCTGTCCTGCTGTTCGCGCGTCATGCGCATCTCGGCGACGAGATCTTCGGTATGCCAACCCGAATGTTCGTCGGAGAACGCATCCACGAGGCCATCGCGCAACATGCTGTCATACACTTGCGCATGCCCCATCCGCTGACCCCAACGAGCGTTCGGCAGCAAGTAAGGCGCACGCTCCATGCTTTCCATCCCGCCGGCAATCGATGCGTCGGCAAATCCGAGCCAGATCTCCTGCGCCGCATTCACGATCGCCTGCGCGCCCGAACCGCACACGCGATTGACAGTCAGCGCGGGGACCTCGACCGGCAGACCGGCGCCGATCGCAGCCTGGCGAGCGGGGTTCATCTTGTTTCCGGCCTGAATCACGTTGCCCATCACGACCGAGTTGATCTTCGACGCGTCCGCGCCGCTACGGCGCAGCGTCTCGCGCACCGCGACAGCGCCAAGGTCCACCGCCGGCACATCTTTCAGCGACCCGCCGAATGCGCCGATTGGCGTACGGACCGGATTGCAGATGACGACTTCACGTGCTTCCATGATTGCTCCTTTAACAGAAAACGAAATCCGTTCAACAATTCGCCGCATCGACTCGCTGAACTCTTGATACGCAGGGTTCTAAATTCCGGTCATGCCGTTGTCATGTCGAACAATTCCGCTCGCAACGCTTTGGCCCGATCGCTTCCGAACTTCGATTCGAACTCCGCTTGAGCAGCCAACCATGCCGGGCGTGCTCGCGAGAGCGTCCTGGTTCCACTCCTTGTCAACCTGAACACATGCGCGCGCGCATCATGCGCAGACGCTTCAGTGTCGACCAGCCCATCTCGCTGCAAAGGTTTAAGCGCTCTGAGAAGCGACGTACGCTCCATCACTATGGCCTCGGTCAGCTCAACCATGGTCATGCGGGGGTGTCGGGCCAGGTGCGCCATGATCGTGAATTGAGCTGGCGTGACCCCGGCCTGGCTCAGGTGGCGGTCATACACCTGCGTGACATAGCGTGCCGCCTGTCGCAGCGCAAAGCAGTTGCACTCGGAATGAGAGACGTTTTTATCCATGCTGCAAACTTTATATGGTGTGTACGGACACATACAAGAGGATTTTTACGGGTGGTACGCGCCACACATATATGTCCAGGCGCATCATTTTCGATGCCCCTTCCGGTGGCATGGATGTCGTCGCATCATGCTTGCCGTCGCGGCCGAAGCTATATACTGGCACACGCCACGAAATTCTATTGCTGAGGTATACCTTGTACCTTGCTCGACAGAGCACTTCGCGCAGCGTCGTTTCCACTGAGGTCTGATTAATGAAGATACTGGTACTGGGTGCAGGTGCGATCGGCGCGTACTACGGGGCGCGTCTCATCCAAGCCCGGGCGGACAGCCTCACGCTGACGTACGATGCATCAAACGAACCCAAGCGCGTTGGCGGCTTCGATTCGCACGCGTCCGCCGCCCGGACGCGAGTCACCCCACGTTATCGCCGGCGAGACGTGCACGAGCGCCTCATAGACACTCGTCGAGTCATTCGCCGGACACCATTGCTACCCAGGAGGCCCCTATGCCACTCGTCCGAATCAACACATCCAGCAACACCCCAGCGGAAAATGTTCAAGCCATCAGCGACGTCGTCTACGACGCGATGATCGCGGTTGCCAACGTGCCGCTTGACGACAGATTTCAGATCATCAGCCGGCACTCGAATGATGAGTTGGTCTACCCGGAGAACGGCTACCTCGGAATCCGCTACACCCCCGACATCACGTTCATCCAGGTGACCTGGAACGCCGGGCGCAGTGTTGAAGTCAAGAAGGCGTTTTACAAAGCGGTCGCCGACGGAATCAGCGAAAAAACCGGCATTCGCAAGGAGGATGTATGGATCAGCCTGATCGACGTTCCTCGCGAAAACTGGTCGTTTGGAAACGGGGAGATGCAATACGCTCCCGGCGAATAACGACTCGGCGCGAGAGTAATCAGTCTGCCACACCGTTACAGCTGAGGAACTGATCGAGTCGCGCTGCAGCCGTACCCCACACGATGCCGGTGCAGCGCCCAGATGCTCGAGCGGCCCGCCTTGGGTGCCTCGCCAGATTTTGCACGCTCTCCAAAGTCTGGCGAGGCTTAAATCGACTGCGAACTCAGAACATGTGACGGATGCCCGCCATCACACCAACCTGACCTTGACCCGGCGCCGGCGTGGTGCCTCCGCCGCCCGAGCTCGCGGAGTACCTCGCGTGGCTGCTGTTGGCGAGATACGCGCCCTGCAGATAAACCGCCGTTTGCTTTGAAAGGAAGTAAGTCCCGCGCAGAACACCAAGCGTCGCGCGTGCGTCCTGACCGCTTACGATTACGCGGTACGCTCCGCCGTCAAGCGCGAAATCCGGAACAATCTGGTAGCTGGCACTAACGTAAAAGAGATTTGAGTGAACATTCGGGCCAGCCGACGAATCCGTATTAACCCAACGTCCAATCCAGCCGCCGGCCAACTTCACGCCGTAGAGACGCACATAGCTGTTAACTTGCGCGCGGTCGTCCTTATCACCGTTAGAGGTGAGCGGCAGCGGTTTGACGCCATCGAAGAAGTTCGCGGCAGCGCCCGTACCACCGCGCTGCTCCTCATACGACGCTGCACCGCCGTACCAGGGGCCGTCGTACTTCAGCATCGCAGACCACGAGCGGCATTCCGTCATCTCACCCGGCACCTGACCAGCGCAAGTACCCTGTCCCGGCGAATTGCCAGTTCCGGTCGAATCGCGACCAAATGAATACGACGCGCCCACGGTGAGGCCACCGAACTTGCCGCGGTATGCAATCGAGTTGTCGCTTCGCGCATTAGGGATGTATGAGTCCAACGAGCCCATGCCGTAGATGTTCGGCCCGATAACGTCGGCGTCGAGAACCGCCAGGTAAGTCATCGTGTACTGTCGGCCAAATGACAGTGTTCCGTATGGGCCATCAATGCCTACCCAGCTCTGACGGCCGAACAGTCGACCGCCCTGTCCCATCGAGCCGGTCCCGACGTTGAATCCGTTCTCCAGAACGAAGAGCGCCTTGTAGCCTCCACCAAGATCTTCTGTGCCGCGGATACCCCAGCGTGACGGAATTTCGCCGGTGATCGATGGCATGCGAACAATACCATCGCCAGCCGCATTCGCGTGCGAGACGTATTCAACGCCGGTATCGATGATGCCGTAAAGGGTGACACTACTCTGCGCAAATGAAGATGCACTGACTGCGCAAAGCGCACCGCCGAGGAGATACTTCGCTTTCATCGTTGCCTCCAAATCCATTTTTTAATCAATTTATATTTTTCTACCGATCGTTCTGTGGTTATATTTATCTATATAGTTAGTATTCCTAGTTTATATAAATATTATTCGGCTTCGTAAATTGCGGCACCGATTTGCCTACCAATTCACAGCTGTCACGAACGAGTCGTTAAAGAAATTGTTCTCCACCAAACCACATTCAGTACGAAATACGTGGCGAGCAGCGTCAATCATCAACGGGTTGCCACACGCATACACCTCGAATCCCGACAAGTCCGGATGATCCTTCTGGACGGCTTCATGTACGAAGCCGGTCCGCCCCCGCCACTGGTCATCAGGATCCGAAAGCACAGGCACGAACTTGAGGTTCGCTGCAGAGTTCGCCCACGCCATCGCCTCCTCCATGGCATACAGGTCCTCCTCGCGGCGGCCACCCCAGTAAAATGTCGCCCCACGTTTCGCGAGACTGCCGCCATGAGCGCGCATCATCGAGGCAATAGGCGCGTATCCGGTACCCGAGGCAAGGAAAATCAACGGCGCCTCCGAGTCACGCAACGTGAACGATCCGAAGGGTCCTTCGATACGCAAAAGATCGCGTGCCTTGAGATTCTGGTAGACATGCTGCGAGAAGCGACCAGCAGGCATGGCACGAATGTGCCACTCGACCCGACCGTCGTCCGCTGGCACATTGGCCATCGAATAGCTACGGCGCGCCCCGTCTCGCAACACGACGTCGACATATTGGCCAGGGTTGAACTTAAAATCACTGCCCGCCGGAGTCTGAACACGGACGACCGCCACATCCCCGCTAACGCGATCGACCGATGTCACGCGGGCGCCCATCTTGACAATGCGGCGGCCAGGGACGCTTGCGACCTCGGGAGCATCGAGGACGACGTCTGATGTGGGTATCGCCAGACAGGTCAGGCAATGGCCGGGCTTCAAACCGTCCGGAGTTACACCCGCGGCATATCGGACGTCACCTGAAACGACGCGGGTCTCGCACGCGCGGCACTCGCCGCGACGGCAACTGTGCTTCGGGAAGAATCCGGCAGCTAATGCAGTATCGAGCACGGTCGAGTCACTCTCCGACGGCAACGCCACATTCGACGGTTCAAATTTCACTACAAACGTCGTCATCATCTCTTCCCGAATTACAAAGCCGCCTTTGCTGCCACTAGTGCTTGACGCTCAGCTGTCAAATCGAGAGCCACGTCAACGATCATGTCTTCCTGCCCGCCAACCATCCGCCGTCTGCCGAGTTCAACGAGGATGTCCACGGTCTTAAGGCCGTACTTCTTCGCCGCCACTTCCGAGTGACGCAGGAAGCTCGAATAGACGCCAGCGTAGCCGAGAGCAAGTGTTTCCCGGTCAACGCGGACCGGACGGTCCTGCAATGGGCGAACAATATCGTCGGCAGCGTCCATCAGCGTGTAGAGGTCAGTTCCGTGATTCCACCCCATACGCTCCGCCGCGGCGATGAACACCTCGAGCGGCGCGTTGCCGGCGCCAGCGCCCATGCCCGCGAGCGAGGCATCTATTCGGTCACAGCCTTCTTCCACCGCTACGATGGAATTGGCAACGCCCAGCGAAAGGTTGTGGTGCGCGTGCATGCCGGTCTGAGTTTCGGGTTTGAGAACCTGTTTTACGGCACGGAATCGATCGCGTACGTCGTTCATCGTCAATGCCCCACCGGAATCGACCACGTAAATGCAGGTCGCGCCGTAGCATTCCATTTTCTTTGCTTCGACTGCGAGATTTTCCGGCGTGGTCATATGGCTCATCATCAGAAAGCCGACTGTATCCATGCCTAGTTCGCGCGCGTATTCGATGTGCTGCTTCGAGATGTCGGCTTCAGTGCAATGCGTTGCGACGCGAACGATGCGAGCGCCTGCCTGATAGGCTGCCTTCAGGTCGTGAATCGTGCCGATACCGGGTAGCAACAGCGTCGCGATCTTCGAATGCTTGACTACGTCCGCGACAGCCTCGATCCACTCCAGGTCGCTGAACGCGCCAAAGCCGTAGTTGAAACTTGACCCTTGAAGGCCATCGCCGTGCGCGACTTCGATGCTGTCGACTTTCGCCTTATCCAACGCTTGCGCAATATCCTGCACATTCTGGATCGAATACTGATGGCGAATCGCGTGGCTACCGTCGCGCAGCGTCACATCCGAGATATAAAGTTTCTTGTTCATGGTCGTTGCTCCTTAAACGCCTTGTACGCTCAGAAGCGTCTGCGCCATCCTCTCGGCGGTCGCGAGTGCGGCTGAAGTCATGATGTCGAGATTGCCTGCGTACGCGGGCAGATAATGCGCGGCGCCTTCCACTTCGAGGAACACCGAAGTCTTGAGGCCCGCGAATCTGCCAAGGCCCGGAATGTTGAGCGGTGCATTGGCGGGAATCTCGTCGAACTGCACCTTCTGCTTGAGTCGATAGCCTGGTACGTAGGCATGCACCTTCGCGACCGTTTCTTCGATTGATTGCTCGACCTTTTCTCTATCCGCAAAGTCGGACAGGGTGTAGACCGTGTCGCGCATCATCATCGGAGGCTCGGCCGGATTGAGCACGATGATTGCCTTACCCTTCGCCGCCCCGCCGACCGCCTCGATTGCTTTGGAGGTGGTCTCGGTGAATTCGTCGATGTTCGCGCGCGTGCCAGGCCCCGCCGATTTACTGCTGATGGACGCGACGATTTCCGCGTAGTGCACCTTTACGATGCGCGATACGGCCGCTACGACAGGAATCGTCGCCTGGCCACCGCACGTCACCATGTTGACATTAGGCGCGTCGATGTGCGTGTCGAGGTTGACTACCGGTACGCAATATGGGCCGATTGCGGCCGGCGTGAGGTCAATCACGCGAATCGACGGTTTCAATCCGCGCAGGAGTGCATCGTTTTTGACGTGTGCGCCCGCGGAGGTCGCATCAAACACGAAATCGATGTCGTCGAAGACAGGCAGACGTGTCAGGCCTTCGACACCATCGTGCGTCGTTGCTATGCCCAGGCGAGCGGCCCGCGCGAGGCCATCCGAGTTGGGGTCGATGCCAACCATCGCGGCCATTTCTATATGCTGACTATGGCGCATGATCTTGATCATCAAGTCGGTGCCGATGTTGCCCGAGCCAATGATGGCTGCTTTAAGTTTCATATAACTCTCCTGGTCCGGATTGCACTAGCGCACGCGGATAACAGCATGATGATTGGAGTAAAGGCGTTCGACTTCCGCTGCTCGCAGTGTTAGCACTGCACGCTGGTTGACGTAGCCTTTATCGGTGATTTCACCCAGCTCGAGAGACGGCGGTGTGGAGAGCAGCACTGCACGCATAGGTCTCTGTGATGACCCAAGGCCCGCACCGAAATCACACAATGCCCGGGTAAGAAGTTGTCGCACCTCTTCGCACGCCGCGAGTTCTTCGCCGTTCATTTTCGAGGCGTGGTCGCATGCCAGCGCACGCAGAGCTCCGGATGGAAAAAGCAGCAAGCCAACTTCGTCGCGGTCGTGTCCGGTCACTACAGCGTCCATAACGTACGGATTCAGTGCTGAAACAACGCGAACGCGAAGTGTGCCGACGGAAACCCATGTGCCGGTGGTCAGCTTGAAATCTTCCGCGATGCGGCCGTCAAAAATCACGCCGCAGTTGGGGTCGTCCGGATCGGCAAGACGGCCGGCGTCGCCAATGCAGTAAAACCGTTCCTCGTCGAATGCGGCTTCAGTACGCTCAGGATCGTCCCTGTAAGTGGAAAACACAGATGGTCCGCGAACCCGCATCTCAAGCTTGTCCTGACACGGCACGAACTTGAGCTCGACACCCGGAACGGGAACGCCGATGTTGCGCGAATCCACAGTCGAAAAGTGCGCGCTCGTAATGACCGGCGAGGTCTCGGTCGCACCCCACTCGGTCGTCAGGAACACTGGGTCGTCTCGCACGGCCAAAGAGAGGGCGCGAACCCGGTCCGCTGTCTTCTGCGGAAGCGCAGCAGCAGCGAAAAAAAGCATGTCGAGCCGCTCGAAGAGCGCCGAGGCAGCCTCGGGGTCTCTCTCCAGCAAAGGTAACAGCGCGTCGAATCCTCGCGGCACGTTGAAGAACAAGGTCGGGCGAACGTCCTTCAGGTTCTGCACAGTGCGCTCGATCATCCCCGGCACTGGCCGGCCATCGTCGATATAAAGCGAACCGCCGTTCCGCAGAATCAGGTTGAAATTGTGGTTGGCGCCAAACGTGTGACTCCACGGTAACCAGTCGAGCACGACAGGTTGCGCCTGGTCGACAAAGCGCCAGCACTGCGCAATCATTTGCTGGTTCGCGCACAGCATGTCGTGTGTGGTGACGACAACCTTCGGCTTCCCAGTCGAACCCGATGTCAGCAATAAGCGAGCGGGAGTTTGAGGGGTGACTCGAAGGAACGCCCGCTCCACAGCATCCGTCGGCGCTCCCGATTCCAGATCGGAGAACGAGATAGCGCCCGACCGAACGTTACGCGTGTAGACCACATGGCAGCGACCGACATAGCTCTCGATTGCGCGACCATAGACCTCGCCGTCCTCCGCGTAAATCACTGCCGGCGTGAGCTGGTCGAGCATGGCGTGCAGCTTTGTGTGATCCGAGGCCGCGCGTGAATACGCTGACGATACGATTGCGATCGGTATGCCAACATGCATCGCTGCCAACGACAGCAGCGCAAGATTGACACTGTTGTCCGACAAAGCGACAACAGCCGTACCCGCAGGCACCTTGAGGTTGAGTAATGCCTGCCCCAGTCGGCGCACCTTGTCGAAGGCAGTCGCATAACTGACCTCGCGCCAGGTATTCCGTGAATTGTCGAGGTCACGCTCGGCAATGAACGTGGCACTGGGGGTCTTCCGGGCCCATTCAATCAGCCATTCTCCGACCCGGCGATGATAGGGTTGGAGAAGGTCAGCCGACCGCAGCACGAAGCTGCCATCGTCCCGGTCCTCGCGAATAATATGTGGAATCGCCAATGCGCCAGGGCGCGCGAGCGGTGATTGCTGGTAAACGCCGGTCAACATGCTGTCTCCATTGCGGCATCAACGCGCCGATGAATGGGCGCGCTAGCAACTGCGCCATTCTTGTTGTTCATTTCGTCTCTCCTCCATCCACTGCGTCTATCGGATGACTAACCGAGGCTGCAGGAAACCGATCCAAGGCCATCAATCTGAACGTCGATCTGGGCGCCACTGGATACCGCAACCATCGGACCGAGCGCACCTGAAAGCACCACGTCGCCTGCGCGTAACGGCTGATTGCGTATCGCGAGCGTTTTGGCGAGCCACCACGCCGCATAGAGCGGATTGCCCAGGCATGCGGCACCGGAACCTTGGGATGCCAGGTCTCCATTCACGATGCAACGCATCTGACATGCGACGAGATCAACGTCGGAAATGCGATGCGGCGTGTCTCCGAGCACATAGACGCCACAAGATGCATTATCTGCAATCGTGTCGACGAGCGTTATCTTCCAGTCGTTGATAACGCTGTCGACAATTTCGATTGCGGGCAAGACGTACTCCACACCTTGCAGAAAGCGTCCCCAACTGATGACCTCGTCATCGAGATCGCGCCCGAACACAAAAGCAATCTCCGCTTCCGCCTTGGGTTGAATAAGGCGACCGGCCGGCACCACAGCGCCGGTCAGATATTCCATGTCATCGAAGAGCACTCCGAAGTCCGGTTGATCAACGCCCAGTTGTTGCTGAACCGCCTTCGAGGTCAAGCCGATTTTCTTACCGATAACCCTGCTGCCGGCCGCCACAGCCGCCCGTGTATTGATCTCCGCGACCGCATACGCTGCGTCAATGCCTTCAATGCCGAACGTTTCGGAAATGCGCGGAATGGTTGTGCGCGCCTGTCTCGCCTGGCGCAGCACTGTAGCAGCCTGTTCGATGCGCTCTTCGGTCATTGCATCGCTCCTTCGTTGCAGTTCACCGCCACGACTGCCGATTTCCAGCCTTGGACCTGCCGTGAAAGCCGCTCGATCGCTTCACGTTCAGCAGCGAGACACTCCGCGTACTCTTGCGCAAGACGATCCACGATCTTCGAGAGCGGCTCAACCGCCGTCACCGCACCCACGCCGTGACCAGCCGACCATACGTCCTTCCACGCCTTCGGCGCCGTGCTGATGTCGCCGGAGAAGTCGATCTTCTTCGCTTCGCTGACCTCCACCGCGGCAAGCCCTGCCCGCTCCAGTGTGGGACGCAGCCAGTTCGCCAGCACCCCCGAGACTGCCTTCGAAGCGACCAGGTCCTCCATGTTGCTATCCACCAGCATGTCCCGGTAAGCGGGCTGCGCCATGCTTTCCTCGGCCGCGATGAAGCGGGTGCCGAGAACCGCGAAATCGGCGCCAATCTGCTGCGCGGCACGCGTGTGAGCACCGGTCGAGACAGCGCCCGCGAGCCCGAGCGGGCCGCTCCAGAACCTGCGCACTTCGTCGACAAAGGAGAACGGGTGGTAGGTGCCCGTGTGGCCGCCGGCGCCAGAACACACGAGAATGAGGCCATCCACACCAGCCTCGACTGCCTTGCGAGCCATCGCCGGGGTGGCCACGTCGGCCATCACAAATCCGCCGTAGCCATGAACGTGATCGAGAACACGACGGGGGCTGCCCAGCGCCGTGGTGACAATTTTCGGCTGATAGCGAAGCACCAGTTCGAGCTCGGCGTCAAAGCGGTCGTAGCTGCTGTGAACGATCATGTTAAGTGCCCACGGCGCAGTGCCGCCGAGAGCTGCACCGGCCGCGATCGCGCTCAGTGCATCGTCGAGCGCGCTAATATTGCGCGCGTTCGGCGCCGCATACGTGCCAACGATACCCGCTCGCGACGCCTCGATGACGAGTTCCGGACTCGAGACGAGGAACATCGGAGCCGCCATAACCGGAAGGCGAGTTTGCGCGAACAATTCGCGAAGTTGGGGAGCTGTAGACTTTTCTAGCATGATGTTCCGATAAGCGGTTTGCGTTACGGTGCTTTCCTGCGCGCGGGGCGCCCACGAATTTCCCAGCCACCATCACTTTGGAGAATCGCCGCGGTCGTCGCTGGCGAGTTGGTTCGGGACGCTAGAAGCACATAGTGACCGGTGTGGTCTTCGGGTTGCGCGATGAAGCCGAGCGGCACGGCATCCGCCACCGCATCCGCGAAACCGGGAATATCCGACAGTCGATCATTCTCCCGCCCCAGCGATTGCGGTCCCTTGAGTGGTGTAACGGTCCCACCCGGAGCAACTCCATTCACGCGAACATCCGGCGCAAGTTCATAGGCCAATTGCTTGATGAGACCCACGCACGCGTGCTTGGACGCGACGTACACAGGACCGCCGCCTCCCGCGTAGAAGCTCGCATTCGAGAGCGTGAAAATCATGCTCCCGCGGCTTTCCCGCAGCGCAGGGGCGGCAGCATGGGCGGCGAGCATATAACCCAGCACATTGACGCCGAAGACCTCTTCGAAGGTTGCCTTCAGCGTGGGACCGTCGAACTTGCGCAGCGCCGCGAAGTGGTCCCACACGCCTGCATTGCCAACCAGCGTGTCGAGCTTTCCGAACTTGCGCAAGGTCGCATCCACAGCCTCGGCGTTGGCCTCCGGAGAGCGCACGTCGCCGACGGTCACCACGATCTTGCCGCCGAACTCTTCGTACATGGAGTCGGCCTGCGCGGCGTTGCGAATCAGAACACCCACGCCCTGCGCACCTTCGGCCAGGAAGCGGCGAACCACTGCGAGTCCGATGCCGGAATTTGCGCCCGTTACAAGCGCGACATCATCGTTTAGCCAGCCCATGGTCAGAAGAATGTGTTGATGTTTTTCGACATCAGCAGAGACTGCGTGATGATGACTTTTCGACGCGCGATACGCAGTGCACCGTCGACTTCACGAAGAAGATCCTCGCGACGGCCCAGCAGCAAATCGTTGTCCGCTTCACCCCGGCTTCGATAATTCACGAACACCGAATGAACGACGTACTCTCCATCCTTCTCCGCGCGACACGCTTCAACATTGCTGATGACGTGGACATGCCGCGTCGGCGGATCTTCTGCCCACGCCGACGGCTGCATGAAACGAGCCACGCGGCGTTCGAGGTCGAGATGGCAATCGTCGAAATACGCCCCACGTCCGGGCGCGTATGAGCCCAGCCGGTCTGCCCTTCTGCGATTCTCGATCGCTGGCATCCAGTAGTGAATGTCGGGCGTCATGAGCGCGAGCCATTCTTCCCACCGCTCGCTGTCGAGCAGACGGGCCTCGCGGAACAGAAACTGTTCGATTCGATGTGCGAGTTCGCGCTCGACCAGTCTCTCATCGTCGGAGACGAATTCAGCTTTGACATTTGCGTTCATGCGCTTACCTTGCTGTCCTCGTGTTGAAACGCGCTCTCGGGCAACCCAGCCTTATCGCGCTTCGGCACTTCGTCCCACGAGCGGGCGCCCATCAGGTCTGCCCAACGCTGGTAGAAAGCGCGATGGTTCGCCTCGTTCACCTGGTTGCGGAAGACGTTGCCCGGCAGTTCCGTATCCGTAAGACGCGAGCCAAGACCGAGGCCCATGTACAGTTCCTGCTGACGGGTGACGAAACCCGCGTTGGTGCGCGTCGAGAACTCGAAATTTTCTCCATCGTCCATTTCAAACACACCTGACGGCGAGAACGTCATCATCGTGCCCTTGATCCAGCGGTCCTTGATTTCCTGCGGAGCGCTGCGATTCACGATGGTCCACGTATGCAGTTCGATCTTTCCTGGACCGCGTGGGTGCCAGACACGGAATGTGTTCTGGCCCGGCAGAAACGAGAGATTCGGAAATACGCTGACCGAGGAAATTGAGCCGATCATCTTCGAGCGGAACTCGCCTAACCGCTGCGCCACCGTAGGCTGAATGCCGTACAGATACTTGCGGATTTCCTTATCGCCCAAAGTCGCCGCATTGCCGACGACATCAAGGTTGAACTCCCATCCGTGGCCGTTGAAATTTACGTGATAAGAGTCGGGGTCGCGGTACACGTCGGAGACGGGGCCGCCGAGCATCGCACGAGCAGCGGAATCGTGAGTCCAGAGCGCGTGGTAGATGTCACCGATAAAATTCTCGACCGGCACCTTCCAGTTGCAATTGATGACGGACTTCACACAGCCGCCGACGAACTCCGTGCCCTGCCCGTCCATATCGAGCAACACGTCGAGATAGAAGCGGAAATCACCCAACCACTCGTCGAGCGGCGGCGCATCCGCGTCCATGTTGCCGAACACGAGTCCCTTATACGATGCCACCTGTGCGACAGGATGGAGTCCATGTTCGCTAGCCTTCATGCCACTTGCGTCGAAGAGCTCCTGACCTGCCATGCCGCGCAATTCACCGTCAATGCCGAAACTCCAGCCGTGGTAATTACAGACGAAACTCCGCGCATTTCCCGCGTCCGTGAAATTCAGCTTGTTACCGCGGTGCGGGCAGGTATTCAGGAACGCCTTGATCGACCCATCTTTCTGGCGAACGACAATGACATTATCTTCCGCCATATACGTGGTGAGATAATCGCCCGCCTTCGGCAATTGCGATTCGTGGGCGAGAAAGAGCCAGCTCCGGGCAAAGATCTTTTCGAGTTCCTGCTCGTAAATCTGGTGATCCCAGTAGACTCGGCGCGAAAGGCTGCCTTTCTCGAGGTCGATCAACCGGTCGAGGTAGGAAAGCGGCTCGCTTGCCGCGTCGCGCTTGAGTCGCGGGCAAGCACCCGTGCAATCATGTGACATCTGCGCCTCCTTCAGACCGATGAAACCGCGTCTTCCGACTCGGCATCCAGATCGGCGAATACTTCGTCGCCTTCCTCGATGACCCGATACGTACGCAGGTCGACAGTGCATGGAAATGCAACGGCCTGGCCTGTCGGAATATGGAACTGTCCGTCGTGGACCGGGCACGCAATCAGGTCGCCGTCGACAATCTCCCCTGCCGAAAGCGACGCGGTTGCGTGGGTGCAAGTGTCGCTGGTCGCATAGAAACGACCTTCCAGGTTGTAGACGGCTAGTGGACAACCGCTGCCTTCGACCTTACGCATCTCGCCAGGCGCGAGTTCTTCGCGCTTGAGCAGAAAGACCTTGTTCATAAAACACACTCCGTTATTGCAGATGCAGCTGGACGAAGCCGAGCCCGGTGACCCATTCTGGAACAGGTGCGTAGTCGATGACCTCGCCACGCGCCCCCGCGAGCGCACCCATCGCGCACGCCCAATTGCGAATTTCCATACCGCCGTTTCCGCCGTTCTTGAGGATGTACTCATCACTCAAGCGCGCGATCGCGTCCACGTCACAGCTAGTCGCGTAGTCGAGAATCTCGCGATCGAAAGCTTCGTTGACGCGGCCCATATCCGCCGTGCCGACCCAGTGGCTGATACCACCGCTGCCGATTACGGCAACCCGTTCGTCGTCCGGCCAAGCGTCAACGGCTTCCCGGATCGCGCGACCGAGCGAAACAGCCCGGGTCAAGCGAATGTATGGGTCGACACCCGCGGCGAGATAAACCGGAATGGTTCCCACTCGCGCACCCGCCTCTCGAAGTGGCTGAACAATCAGTTGATTCGGGATGCTCACAGAGTGGTCAACCGTCAATGCTCGAGCAACTGCCCAGTCGTAGCCATTCGCCAAACCGTGTTCCGCGATGTGTTGCGCCAGGGGCGCGCTATCCGGTATCACTCCCCGCTTCAAGCCAGGGAGAGCATCCAGTGGTCCATCGACGTCGCCAGTACCAATGAGAAAGCTCGGCAGACAGTTCGTCCCGAAGAGCATGTAATGGTCGGCGCCGACGATCACCACACTGGTCGGCCGCAACTCCGCGAGCCGTTCTGCGCAGGTGTCGAATGCCTTCCACATGCGGTCACGGACCTCCTGCTTAGGAGCGTCCGGCGCGACGAACATCACCGGGTCATGTGGCACGAGAAAGCCACCTACTACTTTTGCCATGTCGGCTTTCTCCCTCTCTATTGTTTGAGTGCCGCTACGTGCACGGCCTCACCATCGCTCACGGGACGAAGACGCGCCATGTACGCACGCATATCGCGGTTGGGCGATAGCTCCTGCCAGAAGCCCATTGTCAGCATAGGATTCACGCCCGCCGTCTGGAGCGCGAGGACGTTGAAGTCGAGGACCATCTGGCGCTCGTCGTCGCTGAGCGCGAAGCGCCGGAGAAAACCCTCGGCGTCTTCACGAAAGCGCTGTTTGGCGGCACGATCGACGCTCAATTGATGGAGCACACGCTCGAGTACGTTGCGGCTCATGGCAGTTATTCACAGAAGGCTGTCACGAGGCGCAGGAAATCCGCACGACGCTCGGTTTGCACCCAATGACCGCACTGTCCAAACAGATGCAGATCGGCGCGAGGAATCGCACGGGCGAGCAACTGCCCGCAAGCTGGCGGGACGACGCGGTCTTCACGACCATGCAGCACCAGCGTAGGCGCTTGAATCTTTGCGACGACGTGCTCGGGGAATCCCTTGACCATCGTCGGGCCTTCGGCATTCGGTTTCGGAATCAGCTTGCGCAACGCGTCCTGCGCCCCCGGGCGCGCGCTCGCCTCGTAACGCGACTTGACCATCTCCGGCGTGATAATCGACTGGTCGAACGGGAACAGCCGCATGGTTTGCTCCATGTTTTCAAGCGACGGCTCGTATTGCCACGCTGAGCGAAGACCGGGCGTTTGTTCGAACTCCCCTGCGGGTGTGCCGAGGAGCACGATGCGCTCGACCCGCGACGGATCGAAAACGGCGAGGCCCAGCGAGAGCGCGCCGCCGAACGAATTGCCGACGAATGACGCCTTCTCGATACCAAGCGCATCCATGATGCCCACAAGATGCCGCACCCACAGCTTGATGTCGTACTGGGTGCCTTCCTTGAACTCTGTGAAGCCGAAGCCGGCAATGTCCGGCACGATCACGCGGAATTTTTCCGCCAGATCGGGCATGACACCTTTCCAGTTCGTCCAGCCCGACACGCCGGGACCCGAACCGTGCAACAAGAACAGCGGCTTACCGCGCCCCTCGTCGAAGTAATTCGTCCGATGCTCGGCCGCAACCAGCTCTTTACCCACGCCTTCCAGATTTGCCATCATTTCCTCCATACCCATACGTATGCGTATGTTAGAAGCGACGTTAAATAACGTCAATGATTTGAAGCCTGGGGTTAACGCGGCAGGCGGCGACTACGCACGACGGAACGCACGACGGAAATTCGTCGGAGTGCGTACCGGCCCGCAAATTGAATGGCGGTAAAATGCGTGTTTTCCGGAGCCAATATGGCAGAGACAAAAGCTACTCAGAGCGGTCGCGGGCAGTTCGGCCCGGACGATTGGATTCACGCGGCGCAGCGGGTTTTGCAAAGCCGCAGCATCGACGCCGTCCGCGTGGAAGTGCTCGCCAAAGAGATGGGCGTCACCAAAGGCAGCTTCTACTGGCATTTCAAGGACCGCGACGACTTGATACGGCGTATGTTGACCGCCTGGCGGGACGCAGCGACCGAACAGATCATCTTCCGCTTCGAAAGCCGCGGACTGTCTGCTCGCGAACTGATTCGCGACCTCCTGACACTCCCGTTTCGCGGCGCGTCGGCCAAGGAAGCGGCGGCGACAGAATTGGCAATTCGGGCGTGGGCACGTCGGGACGACGCCGCGAGAAGCGTGCTGGATGAAGTCGACGCCAAGCGCCTGACCTACATCACCCAATGCTTTCGGGCTCTCGGATTTAGCGCGACTGAAGCGAAGTCTCGAGCGTTTGCGCTCTACAGCTACGAGCTTTCAGAATCGCTGCTTTCACAGCAGGGCACTGCGAAGCAGAAAGACGACCGGCGTGCTTTTATGGAAAAACTGCTGCTGACTCCGCTGAATGGAGCAGAGACGCCGTGACGATGTCCCGTCGCCGTCCTCGCGCCGCCTGGACGGCGCAGGGGGCGAGTGGACCGGCGAACCGCCGTTCGTGTCAAGCGCGCTCTACTACCACTTCGCTTATCTGAAGTGTTGGCGCCAAGTCGGTGTAGTTGGCTACGTCATCCATGATCTCTTTCGCATGCGGCCCGAACGCAGCCTGAAAGGACTCAACCGAGTCGCAGAAAAAGTGGCACATGGCAATGTATGTTGGTGGTTGGCCGGGTGCACCGCCTGCAAGCCCTTTATCAACGGTGTAGTACAAACACGCTTCGCCCATGCGCTTCTTGAGCAATGGCATATGCTTGTCGCGGTAGTACTGGTGGTCGAAGCGGGCGCCAGGCGTGTTCGCATACATGACACTAACCTTGATCATCATGGGTCTCCAAGTGGCAGAAAGTGTGCCCCCAAAACGTTGGGGTCCAACACATGAACGATTTGCAACTGTCGTACAGCATACATCATCGTCGACAACGGCCACGGGTTGCCGGGAGACCATGCCTCGCGCGCGCCAGAAGCGATCGGGCCTCACCAACCAGTCACCTCCGGTAGTCAGCTCCGTGATCATGCCGAGGTAGCCAGCAAGGTCTTCAGGTGCAGGTCGATCTGAGCCAGACATTCCGCGTCGGTTCCAAAAAGGGCCAAGTGTCCGTCGACGCTCGCAATCGGCCGGAACTCGCTCCCTGGGATGAGCTTCTGCTCGGCCTCGCAATCCGCTGGCGAGAAGAACATGTCATGGCTGATCGGCATCACGAAGGTCCTCGCCTTGATGCGGCCAAGCGCGACTGCAAGGTCGCCGCCTGTGTGCCGGCTCACGTCTCCATGCTGCCACTTCCAGGCCATGGCGAGCAGGTCGTTCGGGTCCATCGGTGCAAAGTAGCCGGTCATGAAGTTGTCGACGAAGGCTTGCATCGAATCGAAGCCGAGAGCCCTGTGGCGGCCGGCGCGGAAGAACTCCGTGCTCCAACCCATCACCGTCCACATCTTCGCGTGCCGCTTCAAGCCGGCCGCCACCTCGGCAGCCGTAGCGTAGTCGCCGCCCTTGAATCCCTGATCGGTGATGATTGCCTCGACCAGCGTTTCAACGAAGAGGGCGTTGTGCTCGGTGAGCTTCGCAGTTCCTGCGATAGGCGCCGCGCGAAGCACCATCTCCGGGTAGCGCACGGCCCACTCGTAGGTTTGCTGCGCCCCCATCGAACCGCCGACAACCAGCGCCAGCCGCGTGATGCCGAATTTCCCGGTCAGCAGCTGATGCTGCGCGCGCACGTCGTCGCCGATGCGCACCTTCGGGAAACCCGGGCCGGCCTGGTCCCAGCTCGTGTTGTGCGGCGAGGTCGACAGCCCGTTGCCGATCTGGTTGACGACGACGATGAAGTATTTCGTCGGGTCCAGCGCCCGGCCGGGTCCGATGTAGCCCTGCTCAATGATCTTGCTGGTGCCTGAGTACCAGGTCGGGACAAGGATAGCGTTGTCCTTTGCTGCGTTGAGCGTGCCGTGCATGGCGACCGCAAGTCGGCAGTTGGGGATCGAACCGCCCTCTTCGAGCTCAAGCGTGCCGATGTCGATCAGCTCGTAAGGGCCGTGCCCTTCCGGGCCGTAATAGGTGTTGGTGATCATGACGATGCCTTGAAGTGCCGGATGGATAGGTGGTCGAACCTGCAAGATGCAGTCTGCGTGACGGGCGAATGAAGTCAGCTATTCACACCCATGCGCGCGCCACACCCGGCTTCACGCCGCTCTGCAAGCCCGACCAGGCAGAGGTGCGGTTCGATCAGCTCATCGCAAAGCCGGGGTAGCCACTGGCCGCCAGTTCGTCGCATTGGCGGTGGTAATTGCCAACGCCGCCGATGTAGGACAGGAGGCGTCGTGGTTTGCCCTCCACGTTGGAGCCCATGTACCAGGAGTAGGTCTTGACCACTAGAGTGGCAGCGGCCGTCTCGTCATGGTGGGCGACCCATTGGTCCTCGAACGCCTGCGTGGCTTCGACGACCCGCTTGCCGTGCTTGCGCGCGTAGTCGATGCAGTCGGTGATCCAGTCCACCTGCTGCTGCAGGCATGTAGTCATGTTGCACAGCGCCGCCGAGGGCGCCAGCGGTGCACCGGTGGTAAACAGGTTGGGGTAGCCGTGAACCTGCAGCCCCATCGCCGTGCGAATCTCCTGCTGCCACTGCGCCCTGAGCGAGCGGCCACCACGCCCGCGCAGATCGATGCGGCTCAACGCGCCGGAGCCGGCGTCGAAGCCCACGGCCAGGATGATCACGTCCACCTCGTGGACCTTGCCGTCGGCCGTCCTGATGCCTTCGGGCACCACGCACTCGATGGGCGACTGGCGGCAGTCGACCGCCTCGACGTTGTCCTGGAGGTAGACCTCGAGGTACTTGTTCTCCAGCGGAACGCGGTGCGTGCCGAAGCCGTAGTCGGTGGGGATCAGCAGCTTGCACAACGCCGGGTCGTGATGCAGCCGCTCGCGCATCTTGCCGCGCACGAACTCCGACACGTCGTGGCTGACGGCCTCGTCAAAGAACATCTCGGCGAAGGTGGCCAGCCACATTGCCAGCGAGCCCTCCTCCCAGAACTTCTCCAGCACGGCGAGGCGCTGCTCGGGGGTCTTCCCGGCCCAAGGCCCGCTCTCAAAGTCATAGTGAAAACCAGCAAAGGTTCCGCGCACCCGCTTCTTCAACTCGTGAAACTGCGCACCCCACTGGTCCCACTCGGCCTGGCTGTACTTGGGGTTCTTCATCGGAACCACGTACTGCGGCGTGCGCACGAAGATCTTCATCGAGCCGACTTCTGGGGCAATCGTCTGGATCACCTGGATACCGGTCGCACCGGTGCCCACCACCGCCACGCGCTTGCCCTTGAGGTCTACCGGCTCCTTGGGCCAGAGACCGGTGTGGAAAATCTGCCCGTTGAAGCTGGACTGGCCGGGAAAGCGGTCCGTGAGCGGTGCGGACAGCATGCCGCAGCAGGCGACGAGGTACTGCGCGTCGATCTGCTCGCCCTTGTCGGTGGTGATGATCCAGCGCTGGGTGTCTTCATTGTAGTGGGCCGATGCGATGCGCGTGTTGAACTGGATATCCTTCTTCAGGTCGAGCCGGTCGGCCACGAAGTTGAGCCACTGCTCGGTTTCGGGCTGGGCCGGAAAACGCTCGCTGGGCTTCCACGACTTGTAGAGTTCTTCCGAGAACCAGTATTGGTAAACCTCGACCTGCGAGTCGAAGCGGGCACCCGGGTAGCGGTTCCAGTACCAGGTGCCTCCGACACCCGACGCGGCGTCGTAGGCCCGGACGGTAAGCCCCATCTCGCGCAGACGGTGCAGCTGGTAGAGGCCGGCCACACCGGCACCGATAACGACGGCGTCGAGCCGGGTTACCCCATCGGCACGGTCTGGGTTGGACAGATTCGAAGAATGCGTGGGAGCGTTCATGGTGTTTGTCTCCTTGTTCCGGTCACTGCAACGACCGTGATGCAAGGATACGAACCGTGTCCGCGCAAATCTTGAACGGGTGGGTGAAAGTCTTGAACGAAAACGTGAGGCGGCTGGCGCGCACCGGCGGCGTTCAGGCGGTGCCCTGGCGGCGCAATGCTGCGGGCGTCACACCCAACCTGCAGTTCATGACGCGTGTCATGTGCGCCTGGTCGGCAAAGCCACAGGCCGACGCAATCGCCTTGACCGGCATGGCGCCCTGCGACAGCAGGCGCCTGGCTCGTAATACGCGCAGCTCCATGATGTAAGCGTGGGGTGCCTTGCCAAACGACTGGCGAAAGCGCCGGCCCAGCGTCCAGGTTCCCATTCCACTCATGCCAGCCAGATCCTCCAGCGTGATGCCCTCGTGAAGACGTGTTTCGATGTACTCGACGAGTCGGCGACAGAGAGCCTGCGGCAGCCCACCTTGATGGGCCGGTTCACGGTACGACACGCAAGCGTAGTTGCGCAGCAGATGAACAGCAAGCTGCGTGCTAAGAGCCTCGACGTAAAGCGCGCCACCAACCGCACAACTGCCAGCCTCCTGGGCAATAGTGTCGATAATACTTGAGACGACCGCGTCCTTCGTTTGCAGGAGATCGTGGAGCCGTACGTCCGCAATTGGACGCTCAAGCACATCGGCCGCGACCTTGGACACAAGCGAGTCGGAGAGGTAGGCGTGCGCGACTTCGATCTCGCCCGTCCAGTGCCAGTGCGACTCCTGGGAGCGGGTGAGCAAGGATATGTCACCGGGGTGGCAGTGGGTTCGGGTCCAACGCCCCTCAAAGCGGCGCTCCATGCGTGTGCTGCCGCGCTTGTAGGACACGATCATGAAGTCCACCATCCCCGGTACCGGCACATCAAGCGGCTCGTAGCGGTAGGCGCGTAGACCCACGCCGTTCCATCCGAGACCCTCGCTGGATCGCAGCAGTTCTCCGGGCACCCACTTAGGGAGTTCGCTGGGAGTGATGAACTGCCTCATATTTGACTCTCCGCTCGACGGGCGCCGCGATAGAGCGGCGAGTTTCTCTGATCCGGCGGATTGTCTCGCGCCGGAGCGCGCTTTCTATGATTAGAACCGCTGACGAATACCGACCCGAGCCATAACCTGCTTGCTGCTCGACGAAGGACCCGCGGCGTCCGGATTCGCGGCAAACTCCAGCCCGGTGCCCGCTACGTCGGAAGCACTCGCAACCTTGACGTAGCTGCCCTGAACATACACGTCGGTCCGCTTCGACAGGTTGTAGTCGGCTATCAGACCAAACTGATGGTACTTCGGCTTGGCGCTATTACCCGCCGTGCCATCGTATGAAGCCTGGGTATAGGTGTACATGCCGCCCACGAAAAACGACGGCGTAAACTGATACTTGGCGTTCACCTCGAAGTTGTTAAACTTGAGCGACGATGCTGCACCGAGTGTCGGGCTCGGGGTCAGGTTAGCGTACTCAGTCGCCGTTGGTTGCGACAGCTGCGTATGGGTGTACACGAAGGTGAGTGTTGCAGAGGCAATCGTGTAGTTGATGCCCACTCCGAATACGCGCTGACGAGCCGCAGTCCAACTGCCATCGGTGCCGCTCGAACCGAGATTCGCAACGGCCCCGGCGGAGCCATTATTAGGGCTATCGACGTTCAGGTATGCAGCGGCAACGTTCAGAGGGCCATTGATATATTGTGCGCCTACGCTCTGCGCACGGTTGACCGCGAAATTGGTTGAGTTGCTGAAGGCATATGCTCCGCCGAACGTGAAGCCCGCATAGTCGACGCTGGTGTACTTGACCGCATTGTTGATACGAAACGAGTTGTCCGTGTTGTCATTGTCATAGGGGTGCGAGAACATTGCGCCGCCCCAGTTACCGTTGGCGGTCAGCGGAGCCAAATAGTCAACAAGGGAATCGTATTGGCGGCCGAGCGTAAGCGTACCGATCGTTGTGCTAGCCACACCGACGTAAGCCTGACGGCCAAACTCTTGCCCTTCCTGCGCAAACTTGCCGTTGTTCACATTCAAACCGCTTTCCAACCGGAAGATCGCCGATAGACCGCCACCCAGGTCTTCCGCGCCCTTCATGCCCCAGCGCGAACCTTGCGCGTCGCCGCTTGACAGGGCGTAGAGGCTGTGCCCCCCAACGTTATTTGTATAGTCCAGCCCTTCGTCGATGAGGCCATACAACGTGACGCTGCTTTGCGCATGCGCAGCGCCAGCAAACGCGCTCAAAACACCCAATGCAATAAGCGATTTTTTCATCGAAGTTCACTTTAGATTACTCATAAGTCAGGAATTTAGCAGACATATGGTCTATGCTTGAGCGAGGGCAACTGACAGGATCGCTCATGAAACGAGACGGCCGGAGCCTGGCTCACAACACGCTAGAAGAGATGCGCATCCTGGCAGTTCGACGCATGGCTGAGGGGGAGCAGCCGGACGATGTTGCAGCCTCGTTTGGAATGCATCGATCCTGGGCATACAAGATCCGGGCTCAGGCACGTGGTCGCGGCCGCGGCCTGCGTGTGCTGCTCTCGACCAAAGGCACAGGGCGCCCTCGAAAGCTTACGCACGCACAGGAACGGCAGGTGCTGCGCTGGATCAATGGCAAGAACCCGATGCAGTATGGATTTGACTTCGGCCTGTGGACGCGCAATCTGGTACGCGAACTGGTGCAGCGGGAGTTCGATGTCACGTTGAGCCTGGCGTCGATCGGCGCGATGCTCGCGCGCTTGAACCTGACGCCACAAAAGCCGTTGCAGCGCGCTTACCAGCGAGATCCGGAGGCGATCGAGCGCTGGCAGCACGACACGTATCCGGCCATTGTCAGGCAAGCTCGCGAGGAAAATGCCGACATCTTCTTCTGGGACGAATCCGGCTTTAGGGCCGATTCCGTGCATGGCAGGACCTGGGCGCAACGCGGCGAAACGCCAGTCGTCGACCGACCGGGTCAGAGGCAAAGTATGAGCGCGGCATCTGCTGTCAA
This sequence comes from Paraburkholderia phytofirmans OLGA172, assembly GCF_001634365.1. NCBI lineage: Bacteria > Pseudomonadati > Pseudomonadota > Betaproteobacteria > Burkholderiales > Burkholderiaceae > Paraburkholderia > Paraburkholderia phytofirmans. Next base: position 1,429,564 of record NZ_CP014579.1, on the reverse strand, counting down.
CTCGAAGGGGGCCTTCTGGTTTGCAACGTACGAAGGTGGACTCAGCGGTGAGTTGTTCGTGACGTTGCTCAGGAAGTTGATGTTCAACCGCCGCAAGGCGGTTCATCTGGTCGTCGACGGATTGCCTGCCCATAGGAAAGCCATCGTCAAGGAATATGTCGACAGCACGCAAGGAAAACTGACTTTGCACTTCCTGCCGGGTTACGCACCAGACCTCAATCCGGATGAGCTGGTGTGGAGTCACGTCAAGCGCACAGGCGTTGCGCGACGCCCGTTGCGAAAAGGCGAAAAGCTGGGTCCGCGAATCCACGAGCAGCTTGCTCAAATTGGACGAGACCCAACTCTCGTGCGCTCCTTCTTCAGGCACCCATCTGTCCGCTATGTTTCTGACTTATGAGTAAGTAGTTGAAATGTCTCTTCCAGATACGTCGTACTACTACATAATTTGAGCTTAATGAGAATTGATGCGCACACCTGTTCTGAAGGTCGGCGTGCCGGTTCGCCGCCTACGGTCGAACTGCTCCCGGCAGACCATGGCCAGCGTTCACCCGATTGACCCGAGAGAATCCTTCAGGTGGAACGGCTCCGCCTCCGCCGCAAGCTGGGGCCACGGCACCACGTGTTCCGTCCCACTCATCCAACGTACGAGATTCGCTGACCATTTAAATAACCTGAATAGGTCCGCTTTCTCCTAGTAGAAATTTCTAACAAAATCCAAAATTTTCCGATAGATTTTCCGCATGACAGAACAGACCAGGAAAAACGAGGCCGTGCCAAAAATCAGGACCACAGCCACCGCAGCCGGCCGCGGCGTGATCTCCTCGCGAATGTCCTCCAGCATCAGGAGAGGCAGCGTCTTCATCGAAGATGAATTCAGGAACAGAGCCACGTCTACGTCATTAAAGCCAATCAGAAAGGCAAAAACGAATCCGCTGAGGATGGCCGCTCCAAGTAGTGGGACTATTACAGTCCGCAACACGACAGGTGCCGTCGCGCCGAGTGAGGTCGCCGCGCGTGACAGCGATGGATCGAGCCGGGTGAGAGCAGCCCCGATGACGAAAATCGGATAGGGCAAGCCCATGACCGCGTAAGCGCTGATGAAAGCCAGCGGAGAACCGATGAGTCCCAGCCTTGCTGCCAGATAGAACATCGCTACCGCCATCACGATCGGCGATATCACAAGCGGAACCGCACCGTTGACAAACACGGCGAGGCGAAGCTTCGCCGAGAGTCGGGCGCCGCCAAGTACGGCCAGCCCTCCTGCAACAGTGGCCAGAGCGGCTGATGTCAGTCCGATGAACAAGGACTGTAGCGTGGAATCAACCCACTGAGCGGAGCTCAGGTAGCTGGTGAACCACTTCGCCGACAGACCAGGCGGAGGAAAGGAAACAAAGGGCGCCGAACTGAAGGCCAATGGGAACAGGATGAGCAGCGGGACGATCAGCAGCATGAACGTGAAGCTCGCGATGGAAATGGCGATTGGCCATCTAAACCTCGCTAGCCTGCGCACGACACGTTCGATCGAATGGGCAACAGCCCCGTAGAAACGCTGCATCCCCGATTTCAATCCGGACGACGGGCTTGCCGACTGCTGCGCCGACGTCGAACTCAACGCCAGGAGCAACGGCGACATGCACGCAGAGGTAAGCCCTCCTACCAGCACGAGTAGCACAACAGCATGGGCGGCGGCACCCGATTGGTCTGCGAGACTGTTCACACGGACCTCGATCGCCTGACTGAGGAAATACGTCCCCGGCGGCCCAAGCAAGGCTGGCGTTTCGTAGAAACCGAGAGAGGTCATGAATACAAGCGCACAACCCGCAATCACGCCTGGCGCGGCTAAAGGTAGAAAGACTGTGAGGAAGGCCGTAACCGGGTCGCTGCCAAGACTCTGAGCCGAGCGCCTCAGGTCCGGGGGAACACGACGCATCACGCTGTAGGCCGGCAGGATAAAAAGCGGGAGCTCGACCTGCACCATCGCGACAATCATACCCAGATGGGTATAGGCAAGCCGTACCGGCTGGTCGATCAGGTGCAAACTCAACAGTGCCCCGTTCACCAGGCCGTTGTTTCCAAGCACGACCACCCATGAGTAGCTTCGTATCAGCGCGCTAACGAAAAACGGTCCAGTGACTGCGAGCACCGTAAGTGTGAGCAGCCAAGGCCGGTTGATTCGCGCCATACAATACGACGTTGGCACACCAAGGCATAAGCACCCAAGCGTCACCCAAACGCTATTGACGACCGTGGAGAAAAAGATATGCCTGAAGGCGCCGCCCAACAGCTCTTCGTAAGCGCGCAGCGACCAGCCTGCAGAAGAGTGCACGCTATCGAGCAATGTCCCGGCGACGGGAATCCACAGAAACACTGTCACCAATAATGCGGCCGGAAGCAGCAGCATATAGGGGCGTCCCGCCGGAAACAGGCGGGACAAGGTTTTCTCTAACGCCGGGTGTTGCATCGTTGACTGGTGATTCACGAACTCTTCTCCTGTTGACCGGCCATGTAACGATCAGCTTTGCAACCACTTTTCCCAAAGCTGCGTCGCGAGCGTTTCATTGCTGACGCCAGGTGACGCCTCGGCTGCCCACCACTCGTAATTTGTGGCCAGTTGCAAGTCCCGAACGGCTGGCGCCGAAGGCATCTGACTAATCCGCTCGGGCGTCATGTGGGCAAACGCGCGGCTGTTCGTCGGCCCATAGTTAATCAAAGTGGCGAACTCAGCCTGGCGATCTGCCCGAGTCGCGAAAGCAATAAATTTCATGGCGTTTGCCGCGTTGGCGGAGCCCTTCGGGACAACCCAGTGATCCCAACTGAGAATGCCATCCCTCCAGCTAAATGCGATCTTTGCACCCTTAGCCTGCATGTCGCTAACGCGCCCGTTGTAGGCGCTGGCGATGGTGGCGTTACCGTCCACCAGCATCTGCACAGGTTCGGCCATACCTGACCAGAATCTGGCCATGTCCGGTTTGATCCGGTCCAAACTCTTGAACGCACGTTTCCAGTCGATCGGATAGATTTTGTCGTGAGTCACGCCATCCGCCATTAATGCAATCTCAAAGGTACCCCCGCCGGGGAAAGCGCCTCCGTCGGCGAGCGTGCGCTGGCCGACGAACAACTTCGAATCCCAGAAGTCCTTCCATGTGGCGGGCGCGCGAGACTTCGCAACACTGTCTGCGTAGGCGAGAACGATCGATCCGAATAAGGACGGAACGCCATACGGGTGGGCCGGCACCGGTTTTAGCGCCGCCAGGTCCTGCGGATCGAATGCCTTAAAGTCTATCGGCAGAAGCAGATTGCTGCGGCTGAATTCCGGCAGCTTCGCTCCCGTCAGGTCGACTACGTCGGCAACGGGAGAACCCGCGAGCACGCTCGCTTTCAGCTTGCCCGGAAGCGCATAGGGCACGAGGTCTACACGAATACCCGTTTCCTTTTCGAACGGTTCGAAATATGCCTTGCGCTGCGCGGCGCCCCACGCTCCACCTCCGTCGGTGATGGTCACCGAGCCGGCGGCGGCCCATGACGACATGGGTAGCACAGCGCTGGCCAATGCTGCGGCACCACCCTTCAGGATATCTCTACGCGTAAGACCTTGATGCTTTGAACTGGATTTCATGTCGCCCCCCTATTTATGTAGCACTTCGAACAAAAATGCATCTTCCGGCCGCCAGCCAACTCGAACCGGCTCACCGACTGAGCGCCCACTGGCACCCGGCTCACGGGCGACTAGCGTGCTTCCGCCTTGCAAAGTCAGATGCACAATCGTGCTTTCTCCGACGTACAATACGGCCGCCACGCGGGCGTCGATGCTCCAGCCCATTGGGTGCGCGCCCGACGCTGTAATCTTCACCAGAGCGGGATTGATTGCCATCTCGGCTTTGGCGCCCGGTGAGCTCGGCGTGCGGTCATGCCACTGCCCCGGCAAACGTGCTCCGTTTTCGTCTTCGAGATACCATCCGTCGGCCGCCGATCCACCTGCGCGACCATTAAGTACGCTTGCCCCTGTTAGAAACCGCGCAACGAACGCCGACGCGGGCCTTGCGTAGATACTGACCGCGTCCCCGACCTGCTCGAACCGCCCCTCATTGAGTACACCGATCTGATCCGCTAGCGCTAATGCTTCCCGCTGATCATGAGTGATGTAGATGATCGTCGCGCCGAGCGATTGCTGGAGCTGCTTGATTTCCACTTGCAGGTCATCGCGCAGGGATTTGTCCAGTGCGGCCATAGGCTCGTCCATCAGCAGCACGTCCGGCTCCGCAACGAGGGCTCGCGCCAGCGCCACCCGCTGCTGTTGCCCGCCGGAAAGCTGGGTGATGCGCATATCGGCATATCCGCCCAACCGAACCAGTTCAAGCATCCGGTTGACCCGGGCGTGGATGGCACGGCTCCGGATACCCTGGCGTCGAAGCGGATAGGCGAGGTTTTCCGCCACGTTGAGGTGCGGAAACAGGGCATAACTCTGGAAAACGACCCCGACCTGCCGCGCGTAAGCGGGAACGCCAACCACGCTACGCCCGCGAATTCGGATATCGCCACTATCCGGTCGCTCAAAACCGGCGATCAGGTTCAGCAAGGTACTTTTGCCGGATCCGCTTGGGCCCAGCAAAGCGAAGAACGATCCGGAATCCAGTTTCAGGCTGATTTCGTCGAGGACCGTTTTATTGGAGAAATGCTTGGAGACACGATCCAGCAGAATCTCGGAGCCGAGCACAATTCGTTGCCCGCCCGCGTCGGGCTGCGAGGCCTGTGTCGGCTTTGCAGCGTCAATGTCGGTACTCGAACGTCGAGTGCGACTGATGAGCCCGAGAATCCCGGCTCGACGAGATCCGTTTGTCGCCGGACATGCGCTGCGCTCATCGGTATCGCTGAGCGGCAAATCTTTACTGATCGAGTTCATAGGTCAATGACTGTAAGGAACCAGAGGAGCAAGCCGATAAGAACCATGTGACAGATCCTCGATTAAGGTAGTCGCGCGCGGATTCCACCCAAGTTCGCTCCGGGCGCGCTCGGACGAAACGTGCTGATCGAGGGACATTAATGCCATCAACTCTCCCAGTCGTGCACAGGCTTCCTGCTCTGTCCACGATCCGACCGGTATCTTTGGCCCGAACGACTGAGCGATCGTTTCGGCAATAACCTTCATGCTGACTACATCTCTCGAGCCCGCGTTAAATGCGCCGTAAGCATCTTCAGCAAGCAAGGCGCGAACATAGAGGTCGGCAAGATCGTCCACGTCGACTGTCGACCAGCGGTTAGTCCCATTCCCGATCGTACGGGCGGTTCGGTCCTCGATTGCCTGATTGATCAAGGTGACAAGGAAACCGCCCGAGCGCCCGTAGACCAATGGCGGACGCACGACTACGCCCCTGACATCGCGCTCCCTCAGGCCAATTACGAACCGGTCGTGTTGCAGACGAAATGTGCGTAACGGATGAGGGTGCTCGACAGGCTCATGCTCATCGCGCGGCTCGTCGCCGGTGTGTCCATATACCGGCGTCGCGCTGGTTGCGATAAACGGCTTACCGGTTCCTTCCAGCGCCTGCCCGATAGCCGTGATCGCGGCCCAATCGAGCTTCTGCATATGAAAATCGTGTTGAGCCGCCATGTGCATAGCCGCATCGGTCTGGCGGACTGCCTTCCCGATCGCGTCTGCATCGTCGAGCGTACCTTGCGCCCACGCCAAACCAGGACGTGTGGGCATAGCCGACCGGCTAGAGGGTCGCGCTAAAGCAAGGACATCAATGCCGCTATCCAGCAACTTTTCCAGAACTACCCGGCCCATGTAACCGGTAGCACCTGTCAGGAATACTCTCATCAGATGGTCCCCAAATTAGCGAAACGTCGTACGAAAATGGCAGACCAATTCAATGCGACACGGCGCGGAACACGGGAGAATCAGGCAAACGCAGGCGTTGCATCGCACATGCGTCAATCTCGTCGATAGTCGATGCACGGTTCAATGCGTCAAAGTAAATGAGGACTGACCCAACACCCGCGGCTCCCTGCATGTAGCCTGTTTGCGTGGTAAGTAATTCCGGTAACGTGCGATGCTCGGCCTGCGTCCACCGCAGGCCATCATCGTCATCGATTCCGCGCTCAAGGATGTTGTCGACCAGGCGCTGGGCGAAAGCCAGATAAGACGGTGCATCGCTGCGGCAAAGCCCCCTCGCCAGTACATACAGATCCAGAAAAAATTCGGCGACGCCCGCGGAGCCACAGCATATGCCGACATTGTTCCAAAGCCCGTCTGTCGCGGCATCGGGAATCCCTGTGCCGACAACTGCTTCCGCGAGTTGGAATAGCCGTTCCAGCCAGACGGCATCGCCCTGCGTTTGCCACAAACGATAGTAGAAGCGACCGGTTCCAACTGGGCCGTGGCACCAGCCAAGATAAAAGAGGTCCGGCGTGCAATTCAGCGAATGGCAGATAAGACCGTCATGGCGAGCAACGCTATGGAGGTAAGCTGCCCCAGCGAGCGCGGCGTCGAGGAACGCTTTGTCGCCTGTCTCCTGATACAGCGTGAGGAGGAAGTAGCCAGTCCCCGCCGCGCCGTGCGCAAAGTTGGGGTGCACAAGTCGCTCCCTTTCCTCCCATTCCCAGCGCAACCCACCGCCATCCGGAATCGCGAGTTCCAGCAAGCGACGCCCACTGGCTATGGCGAGTTCTCTCGTTACGGGAAAATCCATGCATCTGGACAAGGCCAGAAGGGTGATCCCAATGCCTGCGCTTCCGGTAGTAATGTCCCGAACGTCGCTCCACGCGACTCCAGCACCACTCTCCTGCGCCGCATCAACAATCAGTTTTGCGACTCTTCTTGCGCCCTCACCATAGCGGGCATGTCCAGGTATTGCCTGTAGTTGCGACAGGAGCACACCAACTCCGCCAATCCCGAAATACAATCCGGGCTGATCGTCGACCCTGAGGTTGCTGTACGAACTTTCGTGCCGCCGTTGCGTATCCAGTTTGGCTGGAAGATTCGCAACAAGATAATCGGCCGCTTGTCTGGCAAGTGCGAGATACGCGTCAACTTTCGTCTGCTGGTACAGGCCTAAGTAAAATAAGGCAACGCCTGCCCCCCCGTAGTAAACGTTGAGCTGCTCTTCGGGCGGAAGAGTGCCATGGGCCGGCCAGTTGATGCCCGTTGTATGGATGCGTTTCTGCGTTTCGAGCCAACGATGAACCTTAAGCGCAGCATCGAATGCCGACGTGTTTGTGGACATGGTCATTTCGTTCCGAATCATCAAGTTTCAGATGGGCCACCTACCCTGCCCTTATGCCTCAACTGCATTGCCTGGACCGGCGTCCTACACACAACAAGATCTGCGCGCGGTCCCAAACGCTGTTCCTCCCGGTCTCCTTGAAGAATGACACCCAATCAGCGCAGACAGAACAGCGCACAAGTGTGCATATGCTCACACAAAAGCATTCCCTTTGCATAGTGACCATTTCGCTGCTTACCCTGAATGACTTCCCGGTCGTTTGCCGTTCCCCACCGGCTTCCGCGATCAGAAACTTCGCGTCCAAGTGCCCGGTGTCCAGTTCAGTCCAGTTCCGTGACCCCGCGCACGCCTATCTAACAACGCCAAACCTCAATAACCTTGAGCCTGAACGCGAACGACTCGCTACCAAATCCTCGCGTCGCTTCAATTGTCTGGCTAGAGGGTAGCCACCGCTTCCGTCAAGTCCCGACGATCGGCCGTCTTGATAGGTGAATCGCTTCGCACAATCGATCTTCCCGCACAAAGCCCGTCGATCTCAGTCTCGCAAGCCGCCACACCTCGCTCATTCATGCTTTGAATTCTAGCTCTGGTGTTCGGGAAAAAATTTCTGAAGAAAAAACCGAACGTAAGTTATTTCGAAAGTCGCTTCCATCGTTAAGCTAAGTTGTAGAATTTTCTTCCACACACCATAAATCTAAGCGAACGTTTTCGCAGGACCGTTTCTTGAGTGCGCCGATCGAATCAGCGCAATGGCCCACAGGCATTTCCTCAATTGCTGTCGCGCGTCGGCGTTCAGTGGGTCTTGTGCGTAGATGACGTCGATGGGGGCATGCTTACGCTCCCTGCTTCAGTTGGGCGATGGACCAATGAGCGAAACAAGGATGCAATCGCAGGGTCGCATGTAGCTCCTCGCTTTTCGACCCTGTTTCGCGTGATGATCGAGCCATTTCCTATGGTCGGCCGGTGACGGCCACCTGACCGCCCGGATGAGCCGATGAATAAAAGGTAGCAGGAAGGAGAATTTAGTCGTTGCCGGCGAGCGCAAAATGAATTGCATCACCGTGCAACCGCGCGGATTCGCCGGGGGGCACCATTGCAAACGATGATAGGTCCTGCGGTTTTTAAATCCGCACGCTCTGGACTCCAACGATGCCGGTATGCCTCGGATCGAGGCCAAAGCGACTGACTATCCAGCTTGGACCGAGGCCATCGGCAAGCGGGCGGCGCAGGTTTGCGATCCGCGGGTTCAAGGGAAGGCGAAGAAAATAACGCCTAGTTGGCGACAGCGTCTCCCGAACGAGTCGAAGCACCGGATACGTGCGCCAGTCCATTCCGCGAATCTGGCGTCGATTCCACTGCCCGGGATCGAACCGCATCGGATACCTCGGTCGACTTGTCATCGGCGTCGGTGTAGTTCGGCGGCGCAGTTCCGCTACCCAGCAAATAGCGACGTCGTTGCGTGTAAGCATCACGGACAAACGTGTACTTATCCAACGCTGCCTGTGAAAGCACATCTGTCGCGCCGAGAAGGTCAGCTCGAGTACTGATGAAGTTCACGCCGAATAGGGGCACGCTGACGTCAGCCTGCAGGTAGCTCGTGGGCGTGGTGAAATACGAGAATATCCAGCCGGTCGAGTCGCGAAGGGAGCTTGGACCAAACAGTGGCAGTACGAGATAGGGACCAGAAGGCACGCCGTAATGCCCCAACGTCAGGCCAAAATCCTGATTGTGCTTTGGCAGACCGGCAGGGGTTGCCCAGTCGAGCAGACCGCCAATCCCGAAGGTCGAGTTGAACGCAAAGCGCATCAGATCTTCGGTGGCGTCGGTAACCTTCAGTTGCAGTGCATCGTTCGAGAAGTTTCCGATATCACCGATGTTCGAGAAGAAATTCCTTATCGCTGTGCGAACAGGGCTCGGTGTTATCTTCGTATAGCCCACGGCCACTGGGCGTGCGACGTACGTGTCCACGCGATCGTTGAACGAGAATACCGCTCGATTCATTGGCTCCAAGGGGTCGCCTGGCGTCCGATCGAAGCTGGACGCGCAACCGCATAAGCCGATGATGCTCGTCAACACAATACCGAGTTCCAGGGTTCGGACCTTCCATCTTGCTTGCATCGCTTCCTTTCCTTCCTATCTCTCGAGTCGCCCCGACGTCCGCACAAAAGTCCGATCGTAACGGCCATCCTCAGATGTTGCCGACCGCTGATGCAACACCAGGGCGGTGCGAGGTTTCGCCTGTTGCCGCACGGGAAAGTGCGCAAGTCAGCGGGTGTTCGGCGGTTCGCTAGCGGAACTGAAATCGCCCTGCTCACAGGGTCACTCGCGCACCGAGTTTAGCTAGCAAGGACGTTCTGAGAAAGATGCCACCGTAATAAACAGTGTTGTTCTGCGACGAACAAAACGATGTACGTGGGAGCCCGCATGAAATACGTGCAGTGACGTCATCAACGTCGAACCGGCGAGTGTCGCCTGCGCCTGCGCCTGCGCCTTCAGCACAAAATCTCAAATCAATTTCACCTGAACACAACTATGAACCACGCATAGTCGTGGTCCCGTTTCCACCGATGCATTGTTTCAATGTTGACTAGAATTTCTTACGAATGAAGTTGTTTTCATGTGCGAAGTCTGTCGCTATTCTTCAGTCATCGATCACAATTTGATCGCTAAATTAGCGCTGTATCGATGGGCACAACCATGAAACACATTCTTTCCGCGCGGATCGCATCCGTCACGTCATTTGACACGACCTCGGCCGCAACTCGAGCCGCGTTATGGGTACAACACCCCAGTCGGGCGTCGTACTGCAACTGGTCCACTGGTTAGTAGCCCGATCGAGCCGGAGCGGCCGCGTGGTCGCCCCCCTTTCGAGGAAGCCACCTGTGCCGGTGGTGGTCGTATGTAACGAACTGCGATTTGCAATTCTCACAGTCGTCGCCAATACCGTTACCTGTTCCAGGCATTAGCCGGAACGGGTCAATGCAACACTGCTATGAAAAAACGCCTTCTCAATACACTAGCCACGCTCTACGCACTGAGTATGGCGCTCCATTCGATCCAGTCGTACGCGCACCCGCTCGATCCGCAGTTCACATGTAATTCGAACGCGCACACATTCATAACCGGGCTCATCAACGACGACGATATCACCCCGGAGCCAACGCATATTGAAGCAAACTCAGTCAACGCATTCCGACCGGAGCGAGGCAGCGACCTGACGGCATTCGGCTTTCCCGTCCACGCCGTCGTCGGGTATGAACACAACGATGCCATGTTCAGACAGGGCGGCGGTGACACCCTGGCAGGGTCGCTATATGGTGTGGTAGTAGCCGGCCCCACGGATCAGGTGGAAGCACGCGTGCGTGAGGCGGGCAGCGACGCTATCGTTCGGGAGGTCGTCCCGCTCGTCGCCACCGCCATTGTCTGCAACGAGCACTGACCCCTTGTCGCACCCGAAGCCACGCAATCAGGGTTTCATGTGGCCGGATGCGACAAACCGTTCATGCCACGACAAGGCCTCGCCAAGCAGATGAGGAGTGTGCTTGCCCGGACTCGCACGAAGAGCCCGCTCAAAGTAATCCTGCAAGAGCGGACGATAGTCTGGGTGTGCACAATTATTGATAACAGCACGCGCCCGTTGCTTGGGCGACAAACCGCGCAAGTCAGCCAGTCCCTGCTCCGTGACAACAACGGCTACATCATGCTCGGTGTGATCAACATGACTGACCATCGGCACGATGCAGGAGATTGCGCCATTCTTGGCTGTGCTCGGTGTAACGAAGCATGAGAGAAAACCATTCCGAGCGAAATCTCCCGAGCCGCCGATACCGTTGATAATCGAACTGCCAGCCACATGCGTCGAGTTGACGTTGCCGTAGATATCCGCTTCGACCATGCCATTGATTGCAATACAGCCTAAGCGGCGAACCAGCTCGGCGTGGTTTGAAATCTCCTGCGGACGCAGCACGATGCGGCTGCGATAGTGCTCGATATTGCGGCCAAATTCCTCGACACCTTCCGGGCTCAGCGACAAAGCAGTCGCCGACGCGCGGCGGATGGTATCGGTTCTGATCAGATCGAGCATGCCGTCCTGAATCACTTCCGTAAACGCGGTCAGCCCTTCGAATCCACCGTCACGCAAGCCGCTCAACACGGCATTCGCGATGTTCCCTACCCCGGACTGCAAAGGCAGGAGCTGCTCCCCGAGCCGCCCCATGGCGATTTCGTGACGGAAGAACTCTACCAGGTGATTGGCAATTTGAATGCTGCTCTCATCCGGCGGGGAAAATCGGCCCAGGCGATCCGGACCATGCGTTTCCACCACGGCGACTACCTTGGCGGGATCGACGCGCAAGTAGGGCTCGCCAATACGGTCATCCGGACCGGTCAGCGGAATCGGCTTGCGCTCCGGCGGTAGCGCTGTACCGTAATAGATGTCGTGCATGCCATCCAGACCCGCAGGTTGAGCCGAATTCACCTCGATGATCACTTTGTCGGCCAGGTCAAGCCACGTCTTGTTGTTGCCTACCGATGTGGATGGAACAAGCCGACCGTCCGGCAATATCGCGGAAACCTCGACGACTGCCATGTCCAGCTTCCCCAGGAACCCGAACCAGGTGTACTGCGCGACCTGTCCGAGGTGGATGTCCATGTACTCAATCTCGCCGCGATTGATCCGCGTACGCAGGTCCGGATCGGACTGATAGGGCAATCGAAAGTCGATTCCTCCCACTTTAGCCAGTGCCCCGTCGAGTTCGGGTGCGGTGGAGGCGCCCGTCAGTAACTTTAGTGCAAAACTTTCGCCACGGGCATGTGCACTTTCGATCTGTGCGGCCAACGCCAAGGGGACCGCCTTGGGGTATCCCGACCCCGTAAAACCACTCATCCCGACAGTCATACCGGGCAGAATTTGCGCCGCCGCCTGATCGGCAGACATCACCTTGGACGCGAGGTATGAATTATGGATACGATTTTCCATTGCGATTCCCAAGTCTATGTAGATTCCAGGTTTTCCCGGTCGTGCACAATCCGCGGACGAATCGTGCCTCGACATGCTCGGGTTACGCCTTGCATTCTACGGCGCATGGGTTAGTTGATTCCGCCGATTTGCCGCAACAAGCAATATCGACGATAACAACATTCGTTGCGCAACGAGTGACGTCAGGATCGGGACGCGGAAGCGTTACTCCGCACCTGAACCAGCACCTTGCCGAAGTTGCGGCCGTCGATCATGTTCAGGAGCGCTTGTGGAGCATTCTCCAGTCCCACGGTAACGTCCTCCAGATGTTTGATCTTTCCCTCGCGCAAGAAGGTGCCGACCTCGCGAAGAAACGAATCGAAGTACTGTTCTGTGAACTCGTAGTTGATATAGCCGCGAATCTGGAGACTGCGGGTCAGCACCGCACGCATTGTCGCGGCAAGATAATCTGCCGAGGTATCGTGTTGCAGGGTGCCCGACTGCTGCACCATCAGCCCGCAAACGGGTACTCTCGCATACTGGTTTAGCAATGGCAGCACAGCATTCCAGACGGCGCCGCCGATGTTCTCGAAATAGACATCGATGCCGTTCGGGCAGGCAGCCTCGAGTTCCTGAGCGAAGTTGGGCGAGCGATGATCGATCGCGGCGTCAAAGCCGAGTACGTCGATCAGATATGCACATTTCTTCGGGCCACCCGCGATACCGACGGCGCGCAGACCTGCCAGCTTCGCTAACTGCCCAACCAGCGACCCCACTGGACCAGTCGCCGCGCCCACCACTAGCGTTTCGCCCGCTTTGGGCTTACCAATCACTTCGAGCCCGGACCAGGCCGTAAAGCCCGGCATCCCCAGTACGCCCAGGTAGGCGGATGCCTCGATGCCGTCGACATCCAGTTTCTTCAGACCCGCAGCATCCATCGCTACGTGCGAACGCCAGCCCGTCTGCGCGAGCACGACGTCCCCCGGAACGAATTCCGCAGAGTGTGATTCGAGAACGGTTGCCACACTTTCACCGGGCATCGGTTCGCCGATTCCAGCAGGCTTCGCGTACGATCTGGCGTCGTTCATGCGTCCACGCATGTACGGGTCGAGCGACAGCGTATCTACGCGCAGTAGCACCTGCCCCGCCCCGGGCACCGGCAGCGGAGTGGTTTCGACGCGGAAATTTTCAAGGCTCGCGCGAGCCGTTGCGGGGCGCGAGGCCAATACCACCTGGGTTGCTTGCTGCGATTCCATTGTGTTCTCCGGAATAGTGATGCCATGCTTCAGATGCACGCCAGATAGCGTGCCGCAGAAGCATTCTGCATCGAACGGTTGTTTGTTGCAGTCAAGCCGTGCCGAATTCAAGCCGGGTCGTTCGCAGCGACCCGCCAGCCGCCGCCGAGCGCCCGGTAGAGCGCCACCGCAGCCAGGGCACGCGCACGTCGCGCCTGATTCAGCGAATCGTCGTCCACCAGATAGCTCTGCTGCGCATCCAGCACATCCAGAAAACTCGTCGTACCGCCTTTGTACAGTTCGGTTGAAAGACGCAGTGCCTTGCCTGACGAGTCCAGCGCCGTCGACAGGTGCTCCACCTCGCTCGCCGAACTCACCAGATCGCTGCGCGTGTCTTCAATCTCCTTCAACGCATTGAGGATGGTCTGATTCAGATTCAGTTCGGACTCGCGCATGTGGCTTTGGCTCTTCGCGATGTCCGCATTAATACGGCCGGCGTTGAAGATGGGACTTGTCACCCCCAGCGCCGCACTGAACAGGTTGTCGGTCAAAGTCGGCATGCCGAGATACGAGGCAGCCAACAATCCGTCCGTCAGGTTCAGTGAAAACTTCGGATACCACTCCGCTTTCGCCTCCCCCACTTCGGCCGCGCGCTGTTCGACGCCTGCGTAAGCGTTCAGTACGTCCGGGCGCCGCAGGAGCGCTTGTGAAGGCAACGTGTTGGGTGCGGACGCACTCGGCACCGGAATTGCGCCAGTGCCGAACACCGGTGCGTTCAAGCTCTCGGGCGTCTGTCCAGAGTAGACGGCGATCAGGCTCAACTGATGCTGAATCGTCGACTGCACGCCCGGAATCCGCGCTTGCAGATCGCTCAGCTGATTCTGCGCTCGCGCGACGTCGAGATTGGTCGACAAGCCAAATTGCAAACGTTCTTGCGTCAATCGAAGTGCACGCTCGCGGATATGCACGTTGTCCTGCAAGATCCGCTGTTCGGTTTGGGCCCAGCGCAGGTCGATGTATGCATCGGCAGTATTTGCAGCCAGCGCGAGGCGCAACTGATTCAGCGACTCTTGCGTTCCGGTGAGCTGGGCCTGCGACGCGAGCAATGCGAGACGTTCACCGCCGAAGACATCCGGGTTCCAACTGGCTGTCAATCCAACACCGGCCTGACGCACATAACCGAGCGGAGGCGGCGCATTCTGACGTCGATCGCTCGCGGTGGCACCAGCGTTCAATTCGGGAAGCAGCGCCGCGCGGCTGATTGTGGTTTGCGCTTCGGCCTGTTTGACCCGCTCGACGGCGGCCTTGATGTCGAGGTTCTGGTTAAGCACTGAAGCGACCAGGTCGTGCATCACCGGGTCCCCGAACTGTTGCCACCACGCGTCCGCATCCGCCGGGTCCTGAGGCACGTCGACGCTGTACGCTGCCGGCGCAATCTTCGCGACATCGTCGGGCAGCTTCGAGTGAGAGGCAGGCTGAACCGCGCAAGCGCCCAGCGCAAGACTCGCTGCGATTGCGATAAAAGTCGATTTCATGTTTTTCTAACTTAATGGGCGTCCGGCGGCGGCACCGCGCCGTCGATAGGACGGGCAAACACCGCGCATGCAATCGCCAATACAAAGCAGCTTGCAACCGCAAAATACGCGTCGGAGAAGGTCATGGTCAGCGCTTCGCGCATGATGAGATTGTTCAGGTACGCGAGCCCCGCCTGCGGCGCGGCAAGCACGTCCCCGGCTACCGCACCTAGCTGCGCGGACGCGCCCGAGATGAGCGAATCGATCACCGGACGCCCTTGGGTGACATGCTCGCTCAATCGCAAATAATGCAGATTCAGGCGATCGTTCAACATGGTGTTACACACGGCCACGCCAATAGCGCCGCCTAGATTTCGCATCAGGTTGAACAGCCCACTTGCCGAACGCAAGCGTGCTGGAGGCAACGAACCCAATGCCAGCGTAACGATGGGCGGAATGCAGAACTGCTGGCCGAATCCGCGCAGAATCTGGGGAAGCAGTAGTTGCTGCCAACCCCAGTCGCTCGTCAATGGAACGTAGAGGTAACATCCGAGGCCGAACACCACGAGGCCGAACAGATTCAGCCAGCGCATATCCACCCGGGAAGCGAGTTTCGAGTAGAGCACCAGCGCTATCAACTGCGCGCACCCGACAGAAAGCAGTGCAATGCCGATCTGAAGCGAATCTAAACCCCGCACCCGCGACAGAAAAACCGGCGTAAGAAAGACCGTGCAGAAGATCCCAATCCCGGTGATGAAGGACAACACGCAGCCGATCCAGAAGTTGCGCATCTTTAGCGCACGCAGATCCACAATCGGCTCACGGGCGGTGAGCGCATGAACGAGGAACAGAAAGCCGCAGATCCCCATGATCCAGGTGCAAGTGAGAATCGTGGTATCGCCCAGCCAGTTCTTGCGTGGACCTTCCTCGAGCACGTATTCGAGGCACCCGAGGAAACCTGACATCAACAGGATGCCGAGGTAATCCCCTTTCCTGATCAGACTTAGATCGACTTTATCGATACGAACGTACTTCGGCACCAGCACCGTCACAAACAAGCCAGGCACCAGGTTCAGATAGAACAGCCAGTGCCATGACAATGCATCGGTGATATAGCCGCCAATCACTGGGCCGATGGCCGGCGCAAGCGACGCGAGCGCGCCGATGGTCGTCGAGGCAATGACGCGCTGCTTGCCCGGAAACAGTACGAACGCCGTGGTGAACACGGTCGGAATCATCGCCGCACCAGCTGCGCCTTGCATCGCGCGGAAAATGATTTCCGTATTCATGTCCCAGGCGAGACCGCACAGCATGCTGGTGATCGTGAAGCCGAGCGCCGAAGCCGCAAACAGCCAACGCGTCGAAAATACCCGGGTGAGCCAGCCGGACATCGGGATCACGATAATCTCGGCGATCAGATACGCGGTCTGGATCCACGACAGTTCATCCTGACTCGCCGACAGGCCGCCGCCTATATCCTTAAGCGACGACGCCACGATCTGGATGTCGAGCGTTGCCATGAAAAAACCAAGGCACATCAGGCCGAAAGCGAACACCTTTGCCGAGGTCGGCATGCCCGCGGGGTCTGGAATTCCTTGTGAGGTCATGATGAAGTCTCGCTCTGTCGCTCACTCGCCGCTCTGACGGGCGCTGTCCAGATGGACATCAACCGTCGCCGACAGACCGGGCCGCAGGTAATCTTCCGAACCCTTGGGTACATCAAGAAGAATTCGCACAGGCACGCGCTGCACAATCTTCGTGAAGTTTCCGGTCGCGTTTTCCGGAGGAAGCACACTGAACGTCGCTCCGGTTGCCGGTGCGAGGCTCTGCACGACGCCGTGGATCGTGCCGGCGTGCGCATCGAGCGTCACGTCAGCCGAGTCGCCACTGTGCATTTTCTTCAACTGGTCTTCCTTGAAGTTTGCATCAACCCACAGGCCACTCGAGGGCACTACCGTCAGCATCGACGTACCTGCCGTCGCGAGCAGCCCGACCCGCGCCGTGCGGTTGCCGACGTAGCCGTCGACGGGGGAGCGGATCGTCGTGTAGCCAACATTGAGCGCCGCGTAGCGCCGTTCGGCCTCGGCTTTGGCGACACGCGCATTGGCGTCGGCGATCTGCGCATCGAGCACGTCCAGTTGCTGCTTTGCCGCCTGAAGGGCCGCATCGCTACCGTCCACCGCTGCCTTCGCCTTCGAGAAAGAGGCATCCGCCTGCTCGACAATCTGGTTCGAAACCGCCTCGTCCTTGACCAACTGGCGGTAACGCACCTTGTCGGCGGCACTGCGCGTCAGTTCAGCGTGGGCAGAGGCGAGCCCGGCCGACTGCTGGTTGATGATCGCGACCTGCAGTTGGCGTTTCGCCTTCAACTCATTGACGGCTGCCTGAGCACTGCCCACTTCCGCGTTCGCCTGCTCGAGCCGTGCGTCGTAATCGCGTGAATCGAGACGGATCAGCACCTGGTTTGCCGTGACGTGCTGATTGTCCTGAACCAGCACTTGATCCACAAAGCCGGTCACCTTCGGCGCGATCACCGTGACGTTACCGCCTACGTATGCGTCGTCAGTGTTCTGAACATAACGCGCGATAAAGAACCAATAGAGACCAGAGGCGCAAAGGACCGCCACTACGCCGAGGACCGAGAGCAACATCCAGGGCACTCGTTTGGTTGACGAAGCGGTGTTCACTCCGCCAGCGGGAGAGGTGGGGATAGGTGTCGTGCTCATTATATATGTGTGTATGCACTCAAAGGTTGCAAGAAATGGCCGCCAAGGTGGCAGCGCTTCGGTTAAAGCGGCAAGTGCTAACAGACAGGTTGACTTCGGGTCGGGCGAGCCAGGGCTCGCCACAACGCCTTCGTCCAATCAAATGGTGAGCGCAATGCGCAGCGGTGCTGCACTTGCTCCGTAAAGCACGGGATGAACTGAAGCGGATCTTGTTGTCGCGTGCATGGTAAGTGTGCGCAAGCACTTGCTCAACACCGTTTTTGGAATCGAACTGTTGCAACCGTGACAATGATCGTCGGCCGGGACACCGGTTATCGTTGCACCGTTGAACGGGCAACCGGCGCGCACGCACGGCCCGACGTCTTCGAGGATCAGCGTGATCTTTGCCGTGTCCGGCCGAGCGGTCTTCAAGCGCGTGTCACGCGAAGAAGTTCACGCCTCAAAGAGGCTGAGCGCCGATACCCGAACTTGCGTTCGAACTCGTCCTGAGCCGCCGTCCAATGCGTCGTGGCCTCGTGCAGCTTCAGGTGGCCGCCACTGGTCAGAACCAGTTGGAGACGCTGCTTCACCTGCCCGTCCTGCTCATTAGCGACAAATCCATTGCGCAGCAACGGCCGAAGTATGCGTACGAGCGTGGTGCGGTCCATCACCATCGCCTGCGCCAACTCCATCATCGTTAAACTCGAGCTACATTTAAGCGCGCAAAGGATGCTGAACTGCGTCGGCGTGATACCTGCTTCGCACAGATGCCGCTCGTACAACTGCGAAATGTATCGCGCGGCCTGACGAACGGCGAAACAGTAGTCGCTTTCGGGGGATTCAATGTGCATAGGCACATGCTAGTGGGCGGGATGACGGCAATCAATGCTCGACGGTGCATCAGTTTGTATCGGGGCAGAGAACAATCGGAGGTGGCCGGTTACGGCGAGGCGACAGATTAAACGCCCACCCGTCAATTGTCGGAGTTTTGGACTAGCCGGGTCATTTCTTGTGAACTCGGCAAATCTCGCAAGCAATTTCTTTCAAAAGCCTTGCGTAAGCTTGACGATGAAGCGCTGAAACAGGACGCGCGGCAACCGGGCGAAGCGAAGCATCACGCCCTGGAACTGGCGCGCGCCGGCCGCGCGCCTATCACCTCGTCGAAGAACGCGGCAGCATGCTCGACGAACGCCCTCACCTTGGCCGGCAGCAAGGTTCGCGAGTTATAAGCGAGTCGAATCTCAATCTCTCCGTCGATGATTTCGAAATCTTCAAGGATCGACACGAGCTTGCCTGAAGCCAGTTCCTCCTGGGCCAGCGCAGCGGGCAGCACGCCGACGCCCCAATTCTCCAGGACCATTTCCCGGTTGAACACCGGGTTGTTCGAAACGATATCGAACTTCAGCGGGACGGTCATATCCTCATCACCCAGACGAAAGGTCAACGACGGCTTACGAAGTGTGGGCGACATCGCGACGAACGTGTGATCAGCCAGCTCAGACGGATGCTCAGGCACGGCGTGTTTCTCCAGATATGCTGGCGTCGCGACGATCGAGAGCGGCATGCGCTCCAGAAGTCGCGTCACAACCGTGTCGGTACTCAACATGAAGGGGACGACAATCCCCAGGTCATAGCCGTCCGCCACCAGGTCGACAGGGCGCTCGGTAAGGGTCACGTCCAGACTCACTTTGGGATACTTCTGCTTAAAGGTCGAGATGAGCGGCACGAGCCGACTCACGGTCGCCGTTGTATGAGCGACAAGCCGAAGCACGCCGGTCGGCTCACGCGCCTGGTTCGACGCTTCGGCTTCCAGTACTTCGAGATCGTCGAGAATCCGGCAGCAGCCGTCATAGAAATGTTCCGCGGCTTCCGTTAGCGAAACCTGCCGCGTCGTGCGATGAAGCAGACGACTGCCGAGACGCTGCTCAAGCCCGGATATGGCGCGCGACACGGCCGGAGTGGTTATGCCCAGCATGTCTGCCGCACGGGTAAAACTTTTCGCTTCGACGACCGAGCGGAAAACGCGCAAGCTATCAAGATAATCCATAGGGCACCTTCGGTGGGCACATCTGTGAATGGACCGCCTGTTGCGCCCAGATCTGTGTGCGCAGCCACTCGTAGCCGCAGCCGTCGAGCGAAAGCCAGCCAGATCTCCTTGACGAATGGCGCGCAGCCATGACGAAGCCTTGGCATCATTATCAAACAGCATTCGCTTACGTGTACCGGGATTGTCGCAGAGTTGCGCATTTTTGCGCTTATTGCCCTGACCCATGTGTTCAATCGAGCGGCTGCGCTCCTCGCAGCCCTAAACGGGTGCCATCAGCAATTCCGCTCTGACACGCCGACCATGCGGCTTGCCAGATCTGGAAGGGTCATCGCAAGACGTCGCGACCTCGTCCGGGCGCACCCGTTGAACGTCTGATCTCATCCGAATTTTTGACAAATTGCGCAGATTCGAGCAAAAAACCGCAGTTTTGGTCAATACAGCGAAAGGGGCCTCGGCATAAGATTTTTCTACCTTCCTTCCGTCTCTCCGGCTGGAAAACATCGCATCCTTCTTGCCCAAACCCCTTGATACATGCAGGCTGATTCGAGCGAGCAGGAAGATCCTGATGAACGAATGAACTGCGACACGACCTCGCCGCGAGATACGAAGGGGCATGACTATGGATCGGCTACAAGCAATGCTAGTGTTCACAAGGGTTGTCGACAGCGGGAGCTTTTCGCGCGCTGCAGACACGCTCGATCTCGCACGAGCATCGGTCACCGTCATTGTTCAGAATCTCGAAACCTATCTGAAAGTTCGCCTGCTACAGCGTTCGACTCGACAGCTTAGCCTGACACCCGAGGGCGCGCAGTTCTACGAACGTTGCGTGAGAATACTCGCGGATATTGACGAGATGGAGGGTAGCCTGTCGATCCTTGGGAAAATGCCACAAGGCAAGCTTCGCATCGATACCCCGGGATCCATCGGAAAGACACTCCTCATTCCAGCTTTGGATGACTTCAGAGCCCGCTACCCGGATATCGAGCTCACCATCGGTTTCGGCGATAAACCTGTCGATCTTATTCAGGAAGCAGTCGACTGCGCGATCAAGCTCGGATCACTCATAGATTCAAATCTGGTGGCGCGACGCATCGGCACGCTGCAGCGCGTGACAGCGGCAGCACCAACATACCTGGAATACCATGGCGCTCCACATTCCATCGACGATCTGTGCGCGCATATCGGTGTGAGATATCTTTGCCCCGGAGCAACTCGCACATCTGACCTACAGTTTCAATTGAACGAAAGGATGATCGAACTCAATCTGCGAGGAAGCGTAGCGGTCAACGACATAGAAGCCTATCTCGCGTGCGGCTTAAAGGGGCTGGGCATCGTTCAGGTGCCTCGCTTCATGGCCATCCCTTACCTTCGCTCCGGGGAACTGGTAGAAATTCTGCCGGGTTGCGAGCCAAAGGCAATCCCCGTTTCCGCCGTCTATCCGCAGAACCGGCATCTCTCAGGTTCCGTACGCGCATTCGTCGACTGGATTTCCGAACTGTTCGAACGCGCGTCACTCTTCGCGACAGAGGTGCGGAACGAGGTGCCGCTATGTTCAGACGTGCCGGTCCGCGCCACGCGCGGGGGCGCTTTTGCACGTGCGGTGTCCGCTACCACAGAGGCTTCCAGTGATTCGGCCGCTGCCCGTGCACTCTAGATACCCACTCGGCGAAAACTCCGCTCCCGTGCACTCAAAGGTAACCTGATGCATCGTTGATTGTTAAACCCGGAGCACAACTGAATTCACCTGTGCCTACTTGCATTACGACGCCGACGGTCTACACTACCCGTCAATGTTGCAGCAACTAGCCGATATGGATATCCGAAATAGCAATTCGTCGATGCGAATCTGGCTATCAAGAACCGGGTCTGAGCGGTCATCCACAGCGCCGACGTGAGTCTGCAGTTGGGATTGCACCGGCACCTCAAGGATTACGCAGTCCGCCCGGAAAGTATGTCTCCTCCCGTGTCCCCTGATACGGTTGCCCGCTACGGCGGGCTTCTTTTTTTACGCCCCAAGCCCGGCATAAACCTATGTCGATCTCCGCTCTCGGATAGCCCTGGAGGTCTTCGAGGCAGTAGCGCCCGGCGTATCACTCTCAATGGGAAAGCACGTAAGAATCGATCAGGTACGCAATCGATTCGGCGCCTGGAACCATGCAAGCGTCAACATCACAAGCCACGAACACACGGGATGAATGAAGTGAATACATAGGATGCGCGTTGAAGTGCATCGTGCCGAGCCGCGTCGATCGATGTCATAAGTCTCTTGAAGCACGGCCATCCACGACTGCGGGCCATGCTCGGCAGCAAATGCTAAAGGCAGATCACAACGATCCAGAAACTGAATGGACAGCCGTAATAACACGGCAGGTACGGACCAGCGTTCTGCGCCCCGATCCGGGACTAACGCGTCAGTTCCTGCGCCTCCCGTGCGAGCCGCGACTATTCCCTGGACAGTAGCGTACTGTTGCAAGCTTGCGATTTCACCAATATCACTATAAAACAAACAGAACCGCGTGTTCCGGATGCGCTCCGGGCGTCTTACCTTCATACGTGACGAGGTCCAACCATGTTGCCGACACCCGAACGCGAATCTGATGCGGCCCCCGTCATCCCAGTCCTGCATCGCCGGTCCCTGAATAGTTCTTCGATGTCCGTATCGCGCTTCTTATATGACGGCCGTGCGTTCGGCTTGACGCCAGTCATGCCTCGCGACGACGCCTATTTCGTGGGCGTGAAATTGAGGCCGATGTCATCCGGCCGCATGTGGCTTGGCGATCGCGTTGTCACGAATCTGCAGGTGCCCCAGCGCCTGCATTCGATGTGTTTTGCCCACCTGAGCGATGAACCCCACTCCGAGCTGTTTGAGCCGTTCGACATCGTTCGGTTCTTCCTTCCGCGCTTCGTCCTGAAGCAGTTCATCGACGATGTCGGCGCCCGCCAGATTGAGGCGTTACGATGCCCCACACCAGGGACGGTGGATCCGATCGTCGGGCATCTTGCAACCTGCCTTCTTCCGGCGCTCGAACAGCCGGAAAGGGCATGCTCGCTGTTTATCGACTCGATCACGCGTGCCCTGACCGCGCATCTGCTCCGCACTTACGGCAACGTCAAATTTAGCGCCGCTCCGACTCGCCGAGGGGGACTCGCGCTGTGGCAAGAGAAGCGGGTCAGGGAGCTGATCGATACGCATCTTGATGGATCTCTGACAGTACCGATATTAGCCAACGAATGTGGCATGTCCGTGGGACACTTCGGCCACGCGTTCAAACAGCAGACTGGACAGTCTCCGTATCAGTTTCTGATCGCTCATCGTCTGCTCCGCGCGAAGGACTTGATGCTAACCACCCAACTTTCGCTTGCGGAGATTGCGCTAGCATGTGGCTTCGCCAGCCAGGCGCACTTCAATAGGCGTTTCCTCATGGCTAACGGCATGTCCCCCGGGATCTGGCGTCGCGTAACCCGGTAGCAACGGCAGCGCTAGCCAGCGCGGCTTATATCCGCCCCACGGCTTCACCATGACATCCAACGGCTCCACGGCGCGAGGCACAACCATTGTGCTGCCGCAGAACGCCCCCTTGAGAATGCCGCGGATCGACGCTACGCAACTTGAGTTAAGTTGCCCGGGATTCCCGGTGTGATACCTGACCTGTCCATTATTAGCGACGAGCAAAAAATGCGTTTACTTGCACTAAACCTCCAGCAAACTGGCGAGGCGGTTTACCTATGACTCTTCACCGGCCCGAACCACACCGAACGGACGTGGAAGTGGATATTATCGACATGCTCCCGGTGTAATATTGTCAGTGCTCCAAACAACTTTTCCAGACCATGTCACTTTCGCCAAACTTTCCTCAGCAAGGCCGCATGTTGCAAGGTGGAAATCGAGGGGCTGCTGCCGGCTGGCAATGGGCATTGATATGTGACCGGGAACCGCGATGAATACTCCCTCGCCTTGGGTGAGCGTCGGCACGTGTTCAGCAGCCAGAGTCATTGCTGTGACCGCGCTGGCGCTCGCGGGTTGTGTGAACTACTTCGGCATCAAGAGCGATAAGCAGATGTCGGCGCCGACGCAGTACACCTCCAGCCAGAGCCTGCCTAACGAAGACGGTCAATGGCCGTCACCGGATTGGGCATGCCAGTTCGGCGACCCGCAGCTGCCCCAGTTGATCGATGAAGCGCTGCAAGGCAATCCGTCGATCGCCCAGGCCGAGGCACGTATCGCAAAGGCGTCCTCCTATATCGAGTCTTCAAAATCGACGCTCTACCCCAAGGCAAACGGTAGCTATGCCTGGAACCGTGAACTGTTCTCCGGAAACACGATCTTCCCGCCTCCGTATGGGGGGACATGGTACAGCGAGAACCGCCTCGCCGCCGAACAGACGGTGACGAACCTCAGGATGAATCGCCACGCCACGCAGATCGGACTTATCAAGGCGCTTGGCGGCGGATTCGACGCGAAACGCGGCGGTCTCGTCGTGCCGACGGATGTGCCGGCTTCTTCGGCATCCGAGGCGCAGGCAGCCAACTGACGCGACGCACGGAGCCGGAAGAACCGGCAGGACAAACGGCGCAGATTGCACGGACACGGAGCATGTCTATGAGCACCCCACAGCAACATCCCGCCAGCGCAAAGCGGGAGGGCAACCGCAAGCGCAAGCTCATGATGACGCTCGTGGTCATCGTAATCCTGGTCGCGGCGATAGCCTACGGCGTCTATTACTTCCTCGTCGCGCGCTTCCATGAGGACACAGATGACGCCTACGTCAACGGCAATATTGTGCAGATCACACCGCAAGTGACGGGCACGGTCATCGCGGTCAACGCCGACGACACCCAGACAGTGAAGCAAGGCGACGCGGTCGTCGTGCTCGACCCAGCCGACGCCCGCATCGCGCTTCAGCAAGACGAAGCCACCCTGGCGCAAACGGTGCGCAGAGTACACGGCCTGTATGTCGACGACGACCAATATCGCGCGCAGGTCGCGCAACGGCAATCAGATCTGTCAAAAGCGCGGGATGATCTGCGGCGACGGCTGGCCACCGGAATGGCTGGTGCCGTCTCGCAAGAGGAAATTTCGCACGCACGCGATGCGGTGAAGTCGGCACAGGCTGCGCTAGACGCCGCCCAACAGCGGCTCGCGTCGAATCGCGCGCTGACCGCTAACACGACGATCGATAACCATCCCGACGTACTCGCGGCTGCCGCGAAGGTTCGCGATGCGTATTTGGCCGCGGCCCGCAACACACTGCCTGCCCCCGTGACGGGCTACGTCGCCAGGCGAACAGTACAGGTCGGTCAACGCGTATCGCCGGGCACCCCACTGATCTCGGTCGTGCCGCTTCAGCAGATCTGGGTCGACGCAAATTTCAAGGAGGGGCAACTCAAGCATATGCGGGTGGGTCAGCCGGTCGAACTGACCGCCGACAAGTACGGTTCGTCGGTCATGTACCACGGAAAGGTGGTCGGCTTCTCCGCCGGTACAGGTTCCGCGTTTTCATTACTGCCCGCCCAGAACGCAACCGGCAACTGGATCAAGGTCGTGCAGCGGCTGCCGGTAAGGATCGAGCTCGATCCAAAGGAACTCGAAAAACATCCGCTGGCCATCGGCCTATCGACGGTGGTAGACGTCAATATCAAGAATGAAAGCGGTAGCCCGCTCAGCAACATCGAGAACACTGTCTATCAAACCGACGTATTTGCGAAGTACGGCGATGAAGCCGATACGAAGATCGCTCGCATCATCGCCGCAAACAGGTAGGGGATCAGTGACGCAGGCAATGCAAGCAGACGGGTGTCTTTCACAACGATGCGCCGCTTTCAACCGGGATGACCTATGACAACTCAATCAACGCCCCACCCTCCGTTGACGGGAGGCAAACTCTTTCTCGGCTCGCTCAGCGTGGGTCTCGCGGGATTCATGACCGTGCTGGACTCGTCGATCGCGAACGTCGCCATTCCGACAATTTCGGGCAACCTGGGCGTATCCATTGACGAGGGCACCTGGGTTATCACCGTGTTCGCCGCGGCGAACTCCGTGTCGATTCCGCTGACCGGGTGGTTGACACAGCGCGTCGGCCAGGTGAAGCTTTTCGTCGGATCTATTCTGTTGTTCGTGCTGTCGTCGTGGCTGTGCGGGATCGCCTGGTCGTTGCCCGTGCTACTGTTCGCACGCGTGCTGCAAGGCGCGGTAGCGGGGCCCCTGATTCCCATGTCGCAAGCACTATTGCTTAGTTCCTGGCCTAAAGACAAGTCTTCGTTTGCGCTGTCAATCTTCTCCATGATCGCGGTAACAGGTCCGATTGTCGGACCCGCGCTCGGCGGCTGGGTCACAGACAGCTATAGCTGGTCGTGGATCTTTTACATCAACATCCCGGTCGGGATATTCGCCGCAGCCACAGTCTGGAGCCTCTATCGCGAGCGCGACACGCCGACCAGGAAACTGCCCGTCGATACAGTCGGCTTGCTGCTACTGATCACCTGGGTGGCGTCGCTGCAGGTGATGCTCGACAAGGGCAAGGATCTCGACTGGTTTACGTCGACGACGATCGTCGTGTTGACCGTCGTCGCGCTGACCAGCTTCGCGTTCTTTATCGTGTGGGAACTCACGGAGAAGAATCCGATCGTCGACCTCACATTGTTTCGGCAAAGAAACTTTCTCGGCGGGACGATTTCGATCGCGATCGCCTACGCGATCTTTTTCGGCACGCTCGTGTTGCTGCCGCAGTGGATGCAAACCTACCTCGGCTACCGCGCACTCGACTCGGGTCTCGCCACCGCGCCGATCGGTGTTTTCGCATTGATTGGGGCGCCGATCATGGGAAAGATCCTGCCGCGTACCGACGCACGCATTCTTGGTACGTTCGCGTTCATCGGTTTCGCGGGCGTCTACTACATGAGATCGTTCTTCATCACCGGCATTGACATAGGACACATCATCCTGCCGACGTTGCTCCAGGGTATTCCGATGGCCCTGTTCTTCGCTCCGTTGACGGTAATCATACTGTCTGGACAACCGCCTGAAAAAGTACCCGCGGCGGCCGGTCTTTCGACTTTCGCACGGGTGTTTGGCGGTGGCGTTGGCACATCGCTGGCGAATGTCGCATGGAACAACCGCACGATCCTCCATCACGAGATATTGACGCAGCAGACCAGTCCCACCAACCCGCTGTTTAACCAGCAACTGGATGCCTACCACTCCTTCCTGGGGCTCGATTCGGGATCTTCATATGCGCTGTTCAATAGCGTTGTCGACAAAGAGGCCGCAATGATGGGCCTGAACGATGTCTTCTATGCGTCGGCCATCATCATGATCGTCATCATTCCGCTGATCTGGCTCACGAAGCCAAGCGGCGGTGGCGGGGCCGGTGCGGCCGCCGCAAGCGCCGCACATTGACGCGCGCCCTCCCGCACATTCGCGGGCGGGTCACATGCAATCGGGCTGGCGCGCTCAAGCCGAGCGCGTCTTTGACGCATAACCCAGGAAGATTGGGACGTATTGATGACGGCTGGTCGCATACGGTATCGCAGCGGTGGAACCGGCTGAAATTCCCACTTGACAGTCTATCTATTAATAGATAAATTTACGTCCATGATGACCACACCGACCGTACGCGAGCAAGTTGTCCACCACGCTATCACGCTGATGATGCTGCGCGGTTACAACGGCTTTAGCTATCGGGATCTGTCTGAACTAGTGGGCGTGAAGACTTCGAGCATCCACTACTACTTTCCATCGAAAGACGACCTGGTGCTCGAGGCAGTGAGCGAGTACAGCAATCAGGTGTTCAACGACATTCATGCGATCGACGCATCATTGCCGGCCGACGCAAAGCTGGCCAAGTACACGAAGAAGTTTGGCAGGATTCTTGGCGGCGGCGATCAAATCTGTCTATGCGGGATGCTCGCCGCCGACATTGGGTCACTACCGGACAACATTCGACATGCGGTACAGGCCTTCTTCAAGGCCAACGAGAACTGGCTGGCCAAGGTGCTCGCACAAGGAGCGAAAGAGGGAACGCTAGCGGTCAACGGCAAGCCGGAGAGTGCCGCTCGGACGCTATTCGCCGCGTATCAGGGCTGTGTGCTGGCGAGTCGTTTGTTTCAAACCAAAGCGCGCCTGGAAGACGTCGAAACCGCGTGGAAAATCATGAAGTAACGCAGCACCGAAGGCCGGTTGCCTCCATGCTCATTTATCCGCAAATCTATCTACTGGTAGATTTGCGACGAAACAGAAACTGAACCCCATTGTGCGGGGAATTACGCACGATATTTTATCTAGTAATAGATAGAAACCAATAACTGTCCTTTGAGGAATCACATCATGTCTATCGAAAATGTTCTCTACCGTGCCCATGCTCAAGTCACTGGAGGCCGCGACGGCCGTGCGCTCGTGCCCGAAAGCAAGCTCGACCTCAAGTTGACCACTCCGCGTGAGCTCGGGGGCGCAGGCGGCGAAGGCACCAACCCTGAACAACTCTTCGCCGCTGGCTACAGCGCGTGTTTCCTGGGTGCAATGAAGTTTGTCGCGGCACAGGACAAGATCGCAATCCCGGCTGACGTTTCGATTAACGGTAGCGTAGGCTTCGGCGCTATTCCGAACGGCTTTGGTATCGAGGTTGAACTGAAGATTTCGCTGCCCGGCATGGCACGCGAAGCCGCTCAGGCGCTTGTCGACAAGGCCCACGCTGTCTGCCCGTATTCGAACGCGACGCGCGGCAACATCGACGTTACGCTCACGCTCGCCTAAGGAAGCGCGGCCAACGCCAAAAGAATTTCCGCGACGAAAAATCGCCCGGCTCGATGACGGGTTCGGTGCGGCGGTTTCGCAAACGGTCGAAGCACCGCCGTTCGAACAAAAATCCCATCTCTGCAAGGGGTCAAAGCGCTAACCGGATATCCATGGGCGCGTTGACCTCGAGATGGTTGATTGAAACTCTGTGCAGAACAAATGTCATGAAGAAGCTTTACATGATTGCTGCGATCGCAGCTACGCTGATGTATGGGACTCTCCAGGTTGCCTCGGCGCAATCCGAATCACCGGAGACGGGCGTCAAGAACGTGGTTGTGGTGCACGGCGCATTCGCCGATGGCTCCGGCTGGGAGGCCGTTTCCAAGATCCTCAAGAAGGACGGTTACACGGTGTCGGTAGTACAGGAGCCAGAGACGTCGTTAGCCGACGACGTCAAGTTTACGCAGCGGATCATCGATAGCCAGCCAGGGCCTGTGGTTCTCGTCGGCCACAGTTACGGCGGTACCGTCATCACCGAAGCTGGCAACGATCCGAAGGTCTCTGCGCTGGTGTACATCGCCGCGTTCGCGCCCGACGCTGGCGAGAACACGGCACAGCTCGAGCAATCCGTGCCGCCGGCTATCAAAGGGATCAAGCGCACTGACGACGGCTACTTTTTCATAGACCCGGCAGTGTTTGCGGCTGACTTCGCTGCGGACGTTCCAGCGGCTAAGGCTAAATTCATGGCTGATTCGCAGGTTTTGATCTCCGCCAATTCGTTCACGTCCAACGTCACGTCTCCAGCCTGGAAGTCGAAACCCAGTTGGTACATGGTAGCGGCCGCCGATCGAGCGATCAATCCGGACCTGGAGCGCAAGATGGCGAAGCGCATGAACGCCAGGACGATCGAGGTCAATTCGAGCCACGTGGCCTACATCTCTCATGCGAAGGAAACGGCCAAGCTGATCGAGCAAGCTGCCGCCTCCGTCCCGGCCAATCAATGACGCGACGCGAGGGCGAGAAACTTGTTGACCAGATCGACGACAACTCGCCTGCGGCTTCGCAAAGCTCAACGTGAAGAACGTTGTTGCCCAGTTGGTTGATCACCTCCTCCACGGCCCGCTATTTGTGGCGCTTGCCAACCAGCGTCTAGCCGTCGCACGGCCTCGTTCGTGCGACGGCTTTTTCGTCATTTGTGGTGGCTTCTCCGGATGCCGTCATTTATATCTACCATCTATCTGGTTGGCACAGCGGTCCGGCCGGCGATGCGTTGCGCGCGTGGAATTCGCACGCCTATAATTGGCTGCCTTCGACGACCTTTGACCAATACCGTGAGTCCGAAACCCTCAAGCGAGACACCTGCGCCGTACCACCATGGGAATCTTCGCAATGCCCTGATCGCCGAGGGCCGTACGGCATTGGAAGAAATTGGCGTCCACGAGTTGAGTTTGAGGTATCTCGCCCGTGCGGTAGGCGTATCAGAAGCCGCCCCCTCCCGGCATTTTGCCGGCAAGGAAGGTCTGCTGGCCGCGATCGCAGCCGATGGATTCATGGAACTTGCCGCCTTGAGAACTACGATCCAGGCACGCGACGAGCCTGCGATGGCGAAGGCATACCGGATGATGCGGACCTATGTCGAATTCGCGCAGCAGCACAAAGGACTGTTCGACTTGATGGTCGGGCCGCGCATCATCGTTCGCAAATGTTATCCGGAACTCGTCGAAGCAGGCCTGAAATCGTTCAACTTGTTCGCATCATCGGTTCAGGATGCAGCGCTGGAAAGCGGCTGGCAAAAGCGCGCCCTTCCGCTAGTGACCCACGCGGCCTGGAGCATGGAGCACGGGCTTGCCACTTTAATTCTCTCCGGCCGGGCACCTCAACTCGGGTATTCAGTTCGTATCGATCAGATGATTCATTTTTCGATCTCCATGTTTCTGAGTGCCATTGCTGCCGGTCCGTCGCATCTTGAAGCGTGGATCCGTCTTCCAGCCACACCCACCAAAACCGAAGCGTAGGCGGGTCGATTCGCCGGCCTGGCGTTCGTGCTGGCAATCGTCATTCATTCTTGCGCATTTGCGAGGCGGCGTGGGTCTCTTGCGCCGATCACGCATACCTCCTGGATTGCTTCGTGCCGATACATCAGCACTTTCATCTCGGCCGGCCAGACCTCGTAGCCTGACGCGTTGAAACAGGATTCACCGCTTGCATATTAACGCCTCAGCAGCCACTATGTACACAGTGATAACACCTAGTGACGCCGGGCAATTGACGATTCCACAATCCAGTCTGAGATCCCTTGAACAGAAGTCCCGGAGACATACATGGAACTCGGTGAGTCAGCCGCCTACGTCAGGCGCGAGGTGCAGGCGAGAGTCCTCATTGCAACAATAACCAACCCGCCGGTCAACGCCCTCGGCGCCGATGTCCGGCGCGAACTCGTCGCTGCGATAGAAGCAGCGGAGGCCGACGAAACGGTCGAAGCCGTCCTTCTCGTCGGCGCCGGCAAAAACTTCATTGCTGGCGCTGATATCCGCGAATTCGGGAAAGCACCTCGACAACCATCGCTGCCCGAAGTCTGCGAGCGAATTGAACAGTGCCAAAAGCCGGTCATCGCGGCAATCCACGGCGTTGCGCTTGGCGGCGGGTTGGAAATCGCCCTGGCAGCGCATTATCGTCTGGCCGTCGCGGGTGCCCGGATGGGCCTCCCGGAAGTACATCTCGGCCTGCTGCCCGGCGCGGGCGGCACACAGCGCGCCCCACGCCTGATTGGCGTACCCGCGGCTCTAGATATGATGCTGAGTGGCCGGCAGATCGACACCGAGGAAGCGCTCGCGATTGGCCTCATCGACCGGATCGCAACGGGCGGCGATGCATATACGCACGGACTTGCGTATGCCCAGGAGCTGCTCTCCTCGCGAGCGCCTGTGCGACGCACGCGCAACGCAGATCGGCATTTGACCGACCGCGACGCGAGCCGCGCGGCCATAGCCGCAGCGCGCGCCGACACGGCAAAGAAGACGCGCGGCCTCTTCTCGCCGCTAAAGATTGTCGAAACCGTCGAGGCCACGCTCGAGCAATCCTTTGAACAAGGACTACTGACGGAAAGGAACCTGTTCGCTCAATGCATGGCCAGTCCGCAGCGGGCAGGCTTGATTCACGCGTTCTTTGCCGAACGGGAAGTCCTCAAGGCTCCCGAGACGCGTGATGCAAAACCACGGCCGTTTGCCCACATTGGGGTAGTGGGCGGCGGCACGATGGGCGCAGGGATCGCGGTCGCTGCGCTCGACGCAGGTCTGCTGGTCACGATGATCGAGCGCGACGACGCTTCGCTGGCAAGTGGTCGCGCCAATATCGCGAAAGTCTACGACGGTCTGATCGCAAGAGGCCGCATGTCCGAACAGGACAAGGAGAATCTGCTTGCGCGCTGGACCGGCGGCACGACTTATGACGCGCTAGCCACTGTAGATATTGTGATCGAGGCTGTCTTCGAAGATATGGCAGTCAAGCGGGCAGTGTTCTCCGAACTGGATCGCGTATGCAAACCCGGCGCAGTCCTCGCGACCAACACGTCCTACCTCGACGTCAACGAGCTCGCGGCCAGCGTTTCGCGTCCGGGCGATGTGATCGGTCTTCACTTCTTTTCTCCCGCCAACATCATGAAGCTGCTGGAGGTGGTCGTACCGAAACAGGTCAGCGCCGATGTCGTCGCGACCGCCTTCGCACTTGCCAGCAAGCTGCGCAAGGTCCCGGTGCGTGCAGGCGTATGCGACGGTTTCATCGGCAACCGGATACTCGCCAGGTACCGTACTGCCGCTGACTACATGATGGAAGACGGTGCGTCGCCCTATCAGATCGACAAAGCCATTCGGGAGTTCGGGTATCCGATGGGACCTTTCGAGGTCTCTGATCTGGCAGGTGGCGACATTGGCTGGGCCACGCGCAAGCGCCGCGCCGCAACGCGCGCCCCCGACGAACGCTACGTCCAGATCGCTGATCGCCTTTGCGAGCGCGGCCGGTTTGGGCAAAAAACGGGGCGAGGCTTTTATCTATATCCGAACGGTTCTCGAACCGGTAGCGTCGACCCGGAAGTCGAGGCGATTGTCGAAGCCGAGCGTCAACGCGCCGGCATTTCCCCGCGCACTTTCACAAACGACGAGATCATTCGGCGCTATATGGCAGCGATGATCAATGAGGGGGCGAACGTCGTACACGAGCAAATTGCTCTGCGCCCTCTGGACGTCGACATAATATTTCTTTCCGGATACGGGTTCCCGCGGCATCGCGGCGGCCCCATGAAGTACGCGGACTCAGTCGGACTCAAAACCGTGGTCGACGATATCCGTGAATTCGCAAAGGAAGATCCGGTTTTCTGGAAACCTTCGCCGTTGCTCGCTCAGCTCGTTGAAAGCGGTGCGGACTTCAGCAGCCTCAATCAATACGCTTGACCTCAATACAGGACCGAAAATGCGACAAGCTGTCATCGTTTCTACCGCGCGCACACCATTGGCCAAATCGCATCGCGGCGAATTCAACATTACGCCCGGCCCCACGCTTGCCTCATTCGCCGTGCGGGCTGCCGTCGAACGTTCCGGCATCGATCCCGCCATCATCGACGATCTGATTCTTGGCTGCGGCTATCCCGAAGGCATTACCGGGGGCAACATCGCCCGTCAAACCGTGATTCGCGCCGAACTGCCAATTTCCATCCCGGGTGCGACGATCAATCGCTTTTGCGCGTCAGGGCTCCAGGCAATCGCCGTTGCCGCTGGCCGCATCGTCGTTGACGGTGCGCAAGCTGTCATCGCGGGTGGCGTCGAAAGTATTTCTGGAATCCGGGCACGAACCGGCACGAATGATCTCGATCCCTGGATCGTTGAACACAAGCCGGACCTGTATCTCCCGATGATCGACACGGGAGACATCGTTGCCGCGCGTTACGGCATCACTCGCGAGGCACAGGACGAATTCTCGTTTGAAAGCCAGCGCAAGACCGCAGTGGCACAGCAAGCAGGGAGGTTTACCGACGAGATCGTACCGGTGACTACCACGATGGCCGTCAAGAATAAGGAAACGGGCGAAATCAGCCATCGTTCCACGACCATTACCGCCGACAACTGCAATCGTCCTGGAACCACCATGGACGCGCTTGCAAAACTCGAACCTGTCAAAGGTCTTGATAAGTTCGTCACGGCAGGCAACTCGTCACAGCTTTCGGATGGCTCATCAGCGTGCGTGATGATGGAGGCAAAGGACGCAGAGCGCGCCAACCTCACACCGCTAGGCGCATTTCGCGGATTGGCCGTGGCTGCCTGCGAACCGGACGAAATGGGCATCGGCCCGGTGTTGGCCGTGCCGAAACTGCTGAAGCAGCACGGTCTTAAGGTTGATGACATTGACCTCTGGGAACTCAACGAAGCATTTGCGTCGCAAGCGCTCTACTGCCAGCGGCAACTCGGAATTCCATCTGAACGCCTGAACGTGAGCGGAGGAGCAATCTCCATTGGCCATCCTTTCGGCATGACAGGCGCACGCATGGCCGGGCATGTCCTCATCGAAGGTCGCCGTCGTGGCGCCAAATACGCGGTCGTCACAATGTGTATCGCTGGCGGCATGGGCGCAGCAGGCCTCTTTGAAATCTACTGAGGCGGTGGCAAGTCATGGATCTTGATCCTTAGTCCCGACGAGGAGGAGGACAAGGACTCGCGCGATGCTGTGCGAAACAGGGGATAGTGACCCGACCGGAAGCTTCAGTCTGACGGCATCCCCTGCCCACGTTCACGCGGCACGTGGGCGAAGCGCCGGTGGCCTTCCACCAGGTTCGTCCACCTTGGCGCCATTCTTGTCGGCATGGAGCCCGGGTGTTCCATCACCCCAGGTCTTTCGTCCCAGCTGCCTGGGATGCATCCTTGATTGCATGCTCCACCACCAGGAAAAGCTTTTTATCGAGGTCGCGTGCTGTTTCGTCGATTTCTGCATTGTCGCAAACATCGAGTAGAGACGATGGCTTGTCATACTCGATGCGAACGCGATTCTCCTCATCTTCATAAGCAATGAGCGTTAAAGGAACATACTGGCCGGCACGTACGTCGTGCTTAGTCATCTGGATCGCTACCAGAGGGTTTCCCAATATGAACCGGATGGCCTTCTTGCTTTTCCCGACCATGTTGAGCGCGCGACCGTGGTCAAGAGTAAAAAAGATCATTAACCCTTGATCCCCCTCCATGCCTTGAATCGCGGCCGCCGCTTCGCGAGGCTGCCCCATCAGGGCGGCAATTGCTGCCTGATCGAATCGCCCGAGTCTTTCCCGAAAGCTTTTGACAAAGCCTTCAAAATTTACGTCGGTATCGATCGTGACGCGAACTATTTGCCTTTGGGTTTCAGATGTCTTCATTTTGACCTCCTTCGAGATTGCATTGGGTTAATACACAACTAGAAATTCACCTATCGGAGCATCAGCTCCCCATCGCATCCAGCGGGCAAAGGAACCCGCGGCGACGCGCATTCGACCCTAAGCAGGCGGCGTCGCCTTCTCCCTGCCCTGAACCTGGCCGCGACGCCCTGTGTCCGGAATCGCTCCTTATGCATCGGGCCATGGCTCATGGACTGATTAGTGCGCAGCGGCTGCCGCGTCGCTCGCCCCGGCCGTCTTTCGCGGCTTTGTAATCCAGATCAGGGGAATGATCACGATCATGATCAGCGCCGAACCATAGAAGACGTCGTTCAGGCCCATCATTGCCGCCTGCGCCTGGACCGTCTGATCGAACAGCGCGTACGACGCTCCCCGCCCCAATCCCAGCAGCGAGTGATATGCGCCGATCTGCTGCGTGAACATGGGATTGGTCGGACTGGACTGCTGGGTGAGAATTTCATGGTGAAGGATGGTCCGGTTATTCCACACGACGTTTGCCAGCGACGTGCCGATTCCCCCAAAAAACATCCGGAAGAAGGTCGACAGACCCGCTGCCGCAGGCACTTTCTCCGGCGGCTGGCCCGAAAGGATAATGGTCGTCAGCGGTGCGAAGAAAAGCGCCATCGGGATGCCCTGCAGCAGCGTCGGCAGGATGATGTAGCCTTCGCTCAGGTCCGTGTAGAAAAACGAGCGCATGTAATACACGATCGCAAAGCCAATGAAGGCGCAGGTGCCGAGAATCCGCGCGTCGGTGCGCGGCAGGATCTTGCCCATGATCGGAGCACCGATGACAGCAAAGATGCCGAGCGGCGCCGTTGCGAGACCCGCGTCCACGGCCCGGTAACCGAGATACTCCTGCATCCATTGAGGCAACAGCACCAGCGTACCGAAGAAGATACCGTAGGCCACGGCGATCGACACCGTCCCGCCGAGGAAGTTGCGCTGCTTGAATAGCGTCAGATCGACGATGGGACTCTTGTCCGTCAACTCCCAGATGACGAAGAGCACCAGGCCCACGGCGGCAACGATTGCCAGGATGATGATCGTATTCGACGAGAACCAGTCAAGGTCCTTACCCTTGTCCAGCATGACCTGAAGCGACGCCACCCAGGTGATCAGGAGTCCCAGGCCCACTTTGTCGACTGGCAGTTTCTTCTTTGGGGTATCGCGATCCCGGTAAAGCACCCAGACCATGCTCGCCGAAAGCAGCCCGACTGGAATATTGATGTAGAAGATCCACGACCAGCTGTAGCTGTCCGTCACCCATCCCCCCAGGGCCGGCCCAACGATCGGGCCCGTGACGACGATCATCGAGAATAGCGCCAGCGCCAGCGCCGACTTGGCCTTTGGCCATGAGCTGAGCAGGAGCGCCTGCGACATCGGAATCAGCGGACCGGCTACGGCGCCCTGCAGCACGCGCGCGAGCAGCAGGATCGGCAGCGAAGGCGCGATCCCGCAAAGCCAGGACGCCACGACGAACAGCAGGATCGAGCCGATAAACAGCCGGACCTGGCCCAGGCGTTGCGTCAGCCAGCCGGTCAGCGGAATCGCGACCGAGTTGGCGGCGGCAAACACCGTAATGACCCACGTGCCCTCGTCGCCCGATACGCCGAGATTACCTGAGATCGTTGGAATCGCGACGTTGGCAATCGACGAGTCAAGCACCGTCATAAAACCTGCGAGTCCCACACATAAGGACCCCAGGGCTAATTTTGTCCCCGTCAGAGGGGGGTGATTCGGTTGGCTGGTAGACATGGCAATCCATATGTCGAATGACTATCGCTGCATCGCGACGAGCGGGTCGGCGCGATGCAGCACGACGCACCGCTTATTCGTTCGCGGCTATGATTTTTGCGATCGCGGCGTCAGCTTCATCGCCATACCGGGCAAATACGCTGGTCTTGTACGTCGAGCTGGATTCGGTTCCGAGCTGCGGGCCATCGGAATTCCTGACATTGACGTCGACGTTCATGGACAGGCCAACGCGCAGTGGATTCTTTTCGAGTTCACCGGCCGGTATTTCGATGCGCACCGGCAAGCGCTGGACGACCTTGATCCAGTTGCCGGTCGCGTTCTGTGCCGGCAGGAGCGCCAGCGCCGAACCCGTACCCGGCGTGAATCCAACCACCTTGCCGTGATAGACCGTCGAGGAGCCGTAGACGTCAGCCGTCAGATCGACCGGCTGACCGACACGGATATGACGCAGCTGCCACTCCTTAAAGTTCGCGTCCACCCACACCTGATTCAGCGGCACCACGGACATCAGCGGGGTGCCCGGCGACACGCGCTGGCCCACCTGGACCGAGCGCTGCGCGACGTAGCCCGTGACCGGCGCCGGCAGCGTTGTGCGCGAATAGGCAAGATAGGCGTCGCGAACTTTGGCCGCGCCTGCGAGTACGTCCGGATGCTGATCTACCGTTGTGTTCGCGGTAAGCGCGCGATTGACGCCTAGCTGCTGCACCGCGGCATCCAGCGCTGCCCTGGTCGATTTGACGGCATCACGTGCGTGCGAGATTTCCTCTTCGGAGACGGCCCCCGACATGCCGGTCGAGAGACGGCGCTTCAGATCGTCCTGCGCTTTTGAGAAGTCAGACTGGCGCATGGCGATCTCCGCACGATACTGATCGTCGTCGACATAGAGGCCGTGGACCCGACGCACCGTCTGTCCCAGGTCGGCCTCGGCGTGCTGCAACGCGATTCGCGTGTCGGCCGGATCGAGCATGACGACCGGATCGCCGGCCTTGACGATTTGCGTGTTGTCGGCATTGACGGCGATCACGGTCCCCGTGACCTGCGGCGTAATTTGCACGACGTTGCCATTGACGTACGCGTCATCGGTGTCAACGTGATAGCGCGCGACCAGTTCGTAGTAGGCGCCATATGCGACGCCGGCCGCAGCAAGGGCCGTGACGAGCGTTGCAATCAGGAGCTTGCGCTTGCCGCTCTTTTTCTGTTGCCCGTGGCTCTCGGAAGATTGGGGTTGGTTCATGACTACACTCCAGCAAAATTGAGTTCGCGTAGCCAGCCGGCGACGCGCGGGTTTTGAAATAGGGGGAAACTAGTGGGACGTCTTATCGGCTGCGTGCGATGCGCCAGGGGCGCTTGCCGACGCGGCGAGATCCGTACTCGCCGATTCGAAGCCGCCGCCCAGCGCCTTGATCAGCGCCACCTGCGAGTTCCGGCGGTCCATCGTCAGATTGGCGACGGCCTCCTCGGCGGCGAGGCGGTTGTCGTCCGCGTTCAGCACCTGCAGCTGCTGGGTCAGACCCGACCCGTAGCGCACCACTGCGAGCCGGTACGCCTGGCTCTGCGCATCAAATGCCTGCTGCGCATCCACGAGTTGCTTATCGGTCGAACGGATGAGCGTGACCTGCGACGCAACGTCTGACAAAGCGTTGATCAGTGTCTTGTTGTAGTAGGCGACGTCATAGTCGAAATCGGCGTAACGGCCCTTGAGCTGCGAGCGCAGTGCGCCAGCATCGAAGATCGGAAGATGGATCGCCGGGCCGGCCGAAATCTGCCGGCTCGATGCAGTCAGGAATCGCCCCCACCCGAAGGCGTCGAGGCCCACTGCCGCGGAAAGATTGACGTCAGGGTAGAACTCGGCCTTCGCTTCCTTGATCCCGTGCGTCGCGGCATCGACCTGCCAAAACGCCGCGACGATGTCCGGGCGGCGCGAGACGAGATCGGCGGGAAGACTGTCGGGCAGAACGACCGCGTCGCCCGTACCGAGCGTGGGCACCGCGATCGCCAATCCGCGATCCGGACCCGCACCGAGCAGGGCGCCGAGCTGATATCGCACGACTGTAATCCGGCCATCAAGATTGCTTACGGTCGTGCGTGTCGTCGCAATATCACCCGTCGCCGTCTGCTTTTCCACGTTCGTATCGAGACCCGCGACAACCCGTCCATTGGTGATGCGCCCGATCTCTTCGCGGTTTCTGAGTTCCTGCGCAGCGATGTCGCGCAGCCTGTACAGGCGCGCCAGCTCGTTGTAGGTACTGGCAACCGAAGCCGCCAACGTGATCCGCACCTCCTCCATTTCCGCCTGCGCCACCTTTTCGTCAGACGTCGCCTGGCGCAGCCGCTCGTGGTTCTTCCCCCACAGGTCGAGGTCCCATGATGCGCCCTCCATCACCGTGTTCTCGCTATTCCACGCGCCGCCGATGGAAGGCGGATAGACCGTGTTTTCCGTATTGAGCTCCCGCGTCCAGGAGTAGCTGGCGTTGACCGTCGGATACAGCTTCGAGTTGGCATTGCCCACATACGACGCCGCCTTGTCGATCCGTGCGCGCGCTTCGTCGATGTCAGGATTGCCCTTCAACGCTTCGTCGATCAGCCTGGGCAACTGGGGATCGCCGAAT
The DNA here is from genome assembly GCF_001634365.1 of Paraburkholderia phytofirmans OLGA172. Classification (NCBI taxonomy): domain Bacteria; kingdom Pseudomonadati; phylum Pseudomonadota; class Betaproteobacteria; order Burkholderiales; family Burkholderiaceae; genus Paraburkholderia; species Paraburkholderia phytofirmans. Next base: position 1,390,379 of record NZ_CP014579.1, on the reverse strand, counting down.
TGTTCAGACCAGTCGAGAGAGGGCCACTTTCCGCCCTCCGCAGGCAGACTTTCGCTCGCCTCATATTTGGACGGCGCCTCGATATGGTGATCACTCTTGATCCCGGCGAAGTTGACGCAGCCGCCCAACGTGAGCAAGGCAGCCGATGCGATTAGAAGCACAGACCTTTTGGGTCGCAGAACTGAGGGGTGGACAATCATGGTAGTTTCCATTTTTCGAGCTGTGATATCCGTGGTACGTGCATATGCACGCTTAATCCGGTGTACCCGCACAGAATAGGTATCCTTCGGGTTAGCATCAACGACTCTGCGGGTACAAGATTGTTGCAATCCACGAATCCGTCCGACCTGCATGCACTGCCCGGATTGCAACGTGTGTTTGCCGTGACTATCTGAACGGTTGCCGTTCAGATACGTATTCGTTCTTCATTGAAGGCACGGGAACAGACTACGACCGCCCCCCCGCCGAGGGAATACGGGCGGCCGGAACGCACGGTCAGTCAGGGACAACGCCGGCTCTGCTTTTAACAGCCAGTGATACCAGCGGATTTACTTCAGACGTTCCAGGGCAGTGCCCCATCAGGTAAGCCAGGCGTTACGCGGATCAGGCAGCAATCCGCTAACGGCAATTGAACCGTCCGTGGACGGGCACATAGGACCGGGCTGATACCCTTCGCTCGCAAGCGGCCTTCTGTCCGCTGGCAAGCGACCTTCTGCCGGGCCTGAGCGTTCGCCCGCGACTCAACGACGAGTCAACCCGTCTTCGCTGTCCAGATGAGAGACGTCGCTCGTGATGCGAAAGAGCTCGCCTCTCAGGTGAGCTGCCGCCTGCGAGCCGTAGCTGCGTTCGAAGCTGGCCTGGGCGATCTGCCAGTGAACGGACGCTACCTCGAGCCTCTCGCGCCCACGCGCGCTGATCGTGACCCGCAGTCGCCGCTTCCCCTGGACTTCCGGTGCGTCGTAGACCAGCTGATCGCGCAGCAAAGGCTTAAGGGCACGCACGAGCGTCGTTCTGTCCATGACCATCGCCTCGGCCAGCTGGATCATCGTCAGGCAGGGCTCGCGACTCAGAATGCAGAGAATGCTGAACTGGGTGGGCGTCAGGCCAGCATCGGAAAGGTGACGCTCGTAGAGCCTGGAGATATGCCGGGCTGCCTGTCGGACAGCGAAGCAATCGTCTGATTCGAGTGGAAGGATCTTCATGCTGGGAGCATAGCTGTCGCCTCCCCCGCAATCCATGCCTGCAATCGCATCAATTTTTTCTCGGCGGTGTGAATAATCCGGCATCACCTGCCAGAAGTCGATTCATGGTGAGCGTTCCCTGCTCTCCAGAACTGCAGAAAATTGTTGCCGTCACGGCAACAGTCACGGCAACGCGGTGACGGGACAAACCACCGTGCCGGAAGGAATGTTTGACTCTTGGCTGATCGCGGGCTGATGGAACGGCTAATGGCGCCATGGAAAGCGAAAACAAGAAATCGGCGGCTCGTCGCTACTCGACCGGGGCACTTACACTCCAGGTCAACTTGACGTGCGCTCGGAGTCATGTGACACGTCCATGTCCCAGTTACCCTCATGTCGTCGAGCGAATATTGCAGCTCTCCGAGTGGTCAACGGTCCTGGCTCGCTGCTCGTTCCATTGGGGCTCATCGTGTGCTCGTCATTCCAGGGCAACGCCGTGGCAACGTCCAACTACATCCCAATACACTTTTTCGAAGACAACTCGTACTTGCTGGAACCTAACCACCTTCAGGCTTAGTTCGTGTCGTGCTCGACGAGAAAAATCGACATCGCCTCACGTAATGTCCGCGCTTTCTCACGCAAGCTTGCCGACGCTGAAGCGACGCCTCTCACGTGCTGGACATCGCGCTCCAGTATCGCGTCCATCTTGCCCATGCCCTGACTGAACCGATCGACATCGTGGCTTTGGGCATCGCTTGACGCGCTGATATGCGCGATCAACCCGGCGACGTCTTCCACGTGGCCAACAACGTGCCGCATGGCCGCACCAGCGCGTGTCGCTAGCGTCGAACCGCGCTCGACGCGCTGCAACGAATCGCCGATCAGGCCTTTGATTTCGCGTGCGGCGCTCGCGCTCCGATGAGCGAGTGTACGGACCTCCTCGGCCACCACCGAGAAACCTCGTCCGTGACTACCCGCGCGGGCCGCCTCGACCGACGCGTTGAGCGCTAGAAGGTTAGTCTGAAACGCGATGCTCTCGATCATCGCGATCATGTCGCCCATCAGATGGACGGCCTCATCGATCTCATTCATCTTGTCGACGACTTCGCTGACGACTTGCTCGCTTTGCTTCGCCGCGGTTGAGGTCTGCCGCGCGAGGCTGTTTGCCGATGCTGCATGTTCCGCGTTTTCCCTGATCCGTTGCGCAATCTGCTCCATCGCAGTGTTGGTCGCGTTGAGCGTTTCGGCTTGTGTAGTGAACTCCTGCGACAAGGTGTGGTTTTCTTCAGCGATGTTGTCCGATGAAGCCGCCATCTGGTCGATCGTCATGGTGATTTCCCGCATCGCATCGTGGATGGCGTTGAGTGTGTCCTTGAAGGTGCGGCTGCTGGTCCCCTCGAGCTTCATGGGCGGAAGGCGCAGGTCGAATTGACCCGCTTGCCGTGAAAGGTTTTCGCCAAGAACGGCAAGTTCACGGCCCGTTTGTGCATCGGCTTTCATATGCCGCGAGATGAAGATCAGCAATCCGGCCTGGACGACTACGTAGGCCGCATGTGACAGCACGGTCGACCACGCGGGCTCGGTGAAACAATAGACATCCAATCCGGCAAGCTGGAGATAGTTGAACGTGAAGTGGTGCAACGCGATGACGCAGGCAGCACAGATGATCGGTCGCCAGTCTCGATAGGCGAGGAGGAATGACATCAGCACAAAGACGCCAAAGTGCAATTCAGTCAGACCGCGCTCCTGATGAATCTGCAATGCAGCGAATGTCATCAGGCTCGCAGCCAGGAAGAGGCGCGTCACCAGCGCGCCTGCGCGCCAGTAAGCCAGCATTGACGCGACAGCGGCGGCAGGCATACCGACCCAAAGTACGGCGTGCAAGTTGTAGTCGCGTATCGCCAGCAGGCAAGAGATCGCAAACAAGCCCCATACGACAGCAATCATGAGCCTGTCGGCTTTCACATAGACCGCGTGCAGCAACTCGTCTGGCTGTTTCATACGGGTCCCTCAGTTATCCGTTCTTGTTGGTCTGATGCAGGTGCGCGGTCTCTACAACTCTGGGTCGGCGTCTCATACGGCCCGCAGCTGGCGATGACAACTGCCGGCGATCTCTCCGAATACATTGGGAACAATGGCGCGAGCGCGCCCGATCGCCGACGTGTGCCTTGTCCGCGAAGCGTGCATATGCATAACGGCACGCGTGAACTGTTCTTTAGCCAGGCCCGGCATGATTCCCGCCCCCGTCACCCAGGATCCGTGGCGGTGTCACCGGGTCTGATGGCTGGCTGGTGATCGCTAATGGGCGCCCAGCCGGAATATCTTGAGGCCGTGCGAACCGTGAATGCCGCGGAGGATTCAACCGGTCAATGCACTTTTGTGCGGAATGGAACACTTCCGAGAGGAGACCTTGTGTCGTTCTTACGAGATCCGAGAGTGGTCAGCATGCCTGCGCTTAGTTCGCGATCTTGTCGCCGAGTCGGTTTCGTACGGCCTTCAAGATTTCGCCGGACATGCGTGGGTTGGCGGTTGCCGCCACGCGAGAAAGAACCAGCCCCCCCGACCATCGTGGCCACATCAGCCATCGCTTCCGAACATTCGAAGTCACCAGTCGAGTCCGGCCGTCCACGTCAAGGTTGTGTCCCACTTTCATAGAATGAAGTCGCGTGATCGATGAAAGCGCGCACCTTCGCCGGCATCAACGTTTTCGTCACGTATGCGAGACGGATCTCGATTCCGCCTTCGGCGAGCTCGAATTCATCCAGTACACGCACGAGCCTACCCGAGGCAAGTTCGTCGTGAACGAGCACCGCTGGCAGGACGCCAAGGCCAAAACCCTCAAGCACCATCTCGGAATTGAACGCCGGGTTGTTGGATGCAACGTCGAACTTCATCGGCACGGTCATTTCGTTGCCGTCCACCTTGAAGGTGAGTGTCGGCTTCCGGAACGATGGAGACATCGTCACGAACGTATGCTCCTCCAGATCCGCAGGCGTGGTCGGCGTCCGATGGGTTTCGAGGTACGCCGGCGACGCCACAACGATTTGCGGCACCCACTCCAGCAATCTCGTCACCGTCGTGTCACTTGTGAGCATATAGGGAACGACAATACCAAGGTCATACCCGTCTGCAACGAGATCGATCGGCCGCTCCACCAACGTGACCTCAAGACTCACTTTCGGATAGCGCCGCTTGAAGCTCGCCAGAAGGGGGACGAGGCGATACACGGTCGCTGTCGTATGTGCGACCAGGCGCAACACGCCTGTCGGCTCACGTGTCTCCTTGAGCGTTTCAGCTTCGAGCGCTTCGAGGTCGTCCAATATCTTGGTACATCGTTCATAGAAACGCTCGGCAGTTTCGGTCAACGAAATCTGGCGTGTGGTCCTATGGAACAATCTGCTGCCCAATCTTTGTTCGAGTGAAGAGATCGCCCGAGACACAACGGGTGTCGTCACGCCCAGTGTGTCGGCAGCTCGCGTGAAGCTTCCCGCCTCCACAACGGAACGAAACAGACGCAAGGTTTCCACATAGTCCATAGCAATTCCATCGCAGATGCAAGAATTTAGAAAACTAAAACAAGCCTTCCTTTAGACGAATCGCCGTCGCACAGGTTGACCCTCGATGTCCGGACAACCCGAATCGGGACATACCCGCAAGATCACCGCCGCCCCGGTCCCGGCCGCAAGTCAGCACGCCAATCACTATATACGCACGATGCCAGATTCGCATCGGTCGCCGCGCAATCTTCATTTTCGCCCGGTCAGCTTCATTCGAAGCCAGCATCTTCAGACTGGAAACGCGTTGTTGCCCGAATCAGCCTGCCGAGCGAATTGACGTATACGCACAACAGCGCTCGCGGTAGATTTTTTCTCTAATGCTAAAAAATGCGCGTAGGTCAGCATTGTATTTTCGATTCCGTAGTGAATACGTCATCCAGCACGCAACGAAGTCTTGCAATCAGCGAAATAAATGCATTCACGATCCGTGTGACAATTGCGACCGTCTAAGCAAGGATAGGTATGAATACGCTTCAAGCCATGCGCATATTTGTCCGCGTCGTCGAGGCCGGCAGTTTTACCGGCGCTGCGCAGCAGCTCCACACGACAACGGGATATGCGTCGCGCGCAGTCTCCGATCTCGAAGCTCATCTGCAGGCGCGCCTGCTCAATCGCACGACCCGCCGCATCGCGCTAACCCAGGCAGGCGAGCGCTACCTGCAAAGCTGCGAGCAGATTCTGGCGTATATCGATCAGGCGGAAGCCGAGGCGAGTGATGCAGAGGCTCATCCGTCCGGCAAGCTGAAAGTTCACGCGATGACCAGCTTCGCCCAACACTACGTCGTGCCGGCTGTGCGTCGCTACCAGCAACGTTATCCGGCAGTGCAAGTCGAGTTGACGCTCGCGCAGCGTGTGCCGGATCTGCTCGGCGAAGGCTATGACGTTGCGCTCGTGCTCGCACAGGATCTACCTGACTCCGGACTGGTATCGCAACGCTTGGGCGGCGTATTCAGCATTGCCTGTGCATCGCCGGCGTACCTGAAACGCAACGGCGTGCCGCTGGTGCCCGCCGATCTCGGACGGCATACCTGCCTGCAAACGGTAACGCCGGTGTTTCCGGCTGATAAATGGATCTTCGACGGGCCGAACGGCCAAGAGACGTTCTCACACGAGGCCGCAAGCTTCCGGGTCAATGTCGCCGACGCCGCGGCGGCGGCAGTGAGTGAGGGGATGGGTATTGGCCTGATTCCGGTCTACTCGGCGATCGATGGCCTGCGCAGCGGGAAGTTGGTGTGGATCATGCCGGAGTACACGTCGCAGGAAATGAATCTGTACGCGCTGTATCCCTCGCACCAGTATCTCGATCCGAAGGTCCGCACCTGGGTCGAGTTATTGCGCGACGAACTGCCGGTTACGCTCGCGGCCGATCAGGCTGAATTGCCCCGGTTTGCGCGTACCGCGCCGTCTAACCGCCCGCTTGTGCCATCGTGGGTGCCGGAGGGTGTGATAGCGGGCGTGCCGCACGAGCCACTGTCGACTTGTTGAGGGGATGCCAGGAGAAAAGATGCGTGCGCGGCGGCGTTATTCGGTCCAGTCCCAGGCGTAGCCCACAAGCAAAACCATACCCACAACCGCCGCCACCGCTAGCATCGCCGTAACGAGGTCGATAAACACGATATCCATTGCGATATTTAGCATGGCATGACCCAGCACCTCTAGAAGACCTTCCAAACAAACACCCTTGAAAATCTGGACAACCACCGTCGGTTGATTCTGCAAGTATCACCCGCCATGACTCGTTGCGCCTGCGGCTTCGCAGATGGCGCCGCCGCATGGTGGAGCAAAGGACGACCCCGGCATGATATGCGCGCATCGGGTTCGTTCTCAAGCAAACGAGGTGCAAGAGATTGTTGTCGTAGACGTAAGGGTTGCCCTGAGGCTTCGCACTGCGTGCCTGCATGACCCGACCGACATGCCCTGATATACGTGCGATCGTACCGGTCAGCCGCCTCGGTTTTCAGTTCGACATCAGCCGTATGCTGACTGTCGCCGCGGCAGCGCCCTTCGCCCGGGTCTGCGCGTGAACAGTGCTCCCAATCCTCCTGGCAACGCGCCCAAAGCGATACGCCTGGCGTCCCTCCGGCTCTGGTTTCACTTCACCATCAGCTTCAATTACATAGCATTACTATGTTTTTATAAATAAGTATTGGAACAACTTTTCATGCTGTTATCACGATCTTCTACGTAGGGGGATCATGGTTCCGATGACACGTTGCGTGCACGCCTACGATGACGAGTCGCGCGCATGCTGAAGGACAAGGCATCGTCATGCTTAACGATGCCTTCCTCTAACGTTAGCCGCCTCGGCATACGAGTGCAGCGGCTGAGACATGTCCGATCGGGCGCTAGAGGACAGCTAGCCGTCGAGGAATCGCAAGACTTTCTTTAGTTCGAGCGTTTCGCGTTCCCCAAAGATTTCGTTTAGCGGCCGGCGCGACGCTCCTATGAGTCCGTGACGGAATGCATTCTCGACGACGGCCCGCCCCCCGCGTCCATCGCCGGACGACAATGGCGCATTCGCGGCAACGTCCGAACCCTCCGGCGCCATGACGTAAAGCTGCAATCCGTTTTCAGCCACTGCCTTCGCGATTACATCATTAATATAAATGTCACGGAAGCCGTAGCCAATGGTCATAAGTCGATGGTTAGGCTGAGATGCATAGTGCGCGAATTGCCGGTGATACCAGTCGAGAATGGGAGGAAGACCAAGCGCGCGAGCGTTCTCGCCCCCTGTGATAAGCAGCGAGCCGCCTACGCTGTCAACCCAATTCCAAGACCCGTGTAGCTTGAAACACGGCTGTCGATTCGCAGTGACGCGAAATTCGTTTTCACTCGCAGGAACCCACTGGTCCGTCCAAGGGATTCCGCACGGACCAGAGCCCCCGTTCGATGACAATCGCATCCCTGGTAGCTCGACCCCATCCCACCGCTGGAGATACTGATATTCCAGAAGGAGATCCTGGTTCAGGGTAAAGATTGCATCGAACCGGCTCAGGAATTTGCGCACTGACCTGTTCCCGAGACCGAGATCAAAATTTTCAAGGCGGGATATGCAATGGTCCATCGTCCTGGACATCGCTCGAATTGCCGTCTCGAGGCTTCGCAAATCGGCGGAGTGTCTTTCGGGATCGAGCCTCGCCCTACCCTGCAGCTCCGCCAAGGCAGATTCATATCCGCCGACTTCGTTGAAGCGCCAAAGCAACTCCTTGATAGCTGGTGACGATCTAACCTCGGGACATCCGAGCAAATATTCGAAAACCTCCGACCCAAGCCAGCCACCCCAATTACGCGTGAACCCTGCGCCGAGCAATACCGAACAAGCCATCTCCCCTCCGAAAGAAATAGAAACCGCTTCTTACTATCCTGGACGGGTTCGCCAGTTCCCTCTGGCAAGCCTGAACCCATTGTATAAGTTTCCGCATCCGCGCACATCGCGTGCACCGTGCCCCACCCTACGCCCCGTTCTTGCGCCAATGAGATCGCGCTGAGTTCGGGTTGTCGTGCGCTGGACAGCGTCTCACGCTCATGCATTGCTGACGGAAAATTCGCATACGGAAGAAAGAATCTCGCCGGGCAGTTCGGGATCGGGCTTCTCTACGGTGCGAGAAAAGGCGACACCGCCAATCACAATCGTGACGGTTACATTTTCTGACTTCATCGCAAAACCGTCTCCATTCGCGACCGTCATGAACAGCCATGCAATTTTCATTTCACACGAATTCTTATAGTACTCCATTCAATTTCCGATAACACGGTGTTGTTTCCTGCCGATGACAGTTCAACAAAAATCTGGCGTACAATCATCATTCAGATTTATGCCTACGGGACGACATCGCTATCATGGGACATTCTCAGTCAGATAAGTTACGGACCCACGAGCGTATCCTCGAAGTAGCCGCCAAACGGTTTCGCGAACGGGGAATCCAAGGCGTCAGCATCTCCGAAATAATGGAGGAAGTCGGCATCACAGTTGGCGGTTTCTACAACCATTTCTCGTCCATGGGCGAAAGCAACATCGCCCGGCGCGCCAGTAAGGCAACTGCAATTCTCGCTGCACTTGTGGGTGCATCACTGCTTGCACGAGGAACGTCCGACGGGAGTCTGGCAGAGAAGCTGTTGAACGCTGTCTCGGCCGAGCTTCGCTTCGCCTACCTCTCAGAGGTCGTTCCGTCACAGTGACCGTGTGATCGACTGGCCGCCCCGATCGATGAACAATCGACACTGGATACGCTCAATTATTCTCATAATCTGATTTGAAAGCGATTAATAACTGCCCTTTCGCACATCGTTACGCCAGGACTAAGCAGCAGTGCTAGCAACGCCACCGTCATAGGCGGTTGCATGGTCCGGCATTTCGTCGGACGAAACACTATTGGTGAGAGTGTTGGCCTGACGAAAACTTGGGTTAATCAGGCAGATTGTCGTTTGGCGTGTCAGACGGTTCGAAGTGTATGAACATAGCGCGCGAAGCGCTCGCTTGCACCAGGCACTCAGCCGCCAGATCATTCACCGGCAAGCGCTGTTCCATCGAGCAACTGGCTGGCGAAAGCGTGCACATTGCTCAAACTCACACCGATGCCCACGAACCAATCACCGTTAATCTGATTGTTCCAAGCAAGCAAATAGAGTATTTTTGATAGCTCGGTTTATTCGCCCCGCGGGACCTATAGGGTGCCGATATTTAGATTTAAAACAATGGGCAAACCGTCGAAGAAACGGCAATTAGATGAGCTGGATATTGACGATCGCAGAAATATCAACCGCGTCCCCGCTTGATTTCCCGGGGGTATGTCGCTAAGCGTGAGGCAAGGGAATATGGACAAGCTCCTGGCTATGAAGGTCTTCACCAAGGTCGTGGAGATGAACAGTTTCTCCCGTGCGGCAGATGCATTGCAACTCCCACATGCGTCGGCAACCACCATCATCAAGAACCTGGAGGCTTACCTGCAAGTGCGCCTGATGCAACGGACCACTCGCCGGCTTAACCTCACTCCCGAGGGCGCGGAGTACTACGAAGGCTGCGTGCGTATCCTCGCTGATGTTGACGAGACAGAGCACAGTCTTGCCAACGCAGGCAAAGGCCCCCGCGGAAAACTGAGAATCGACATGCCGAGCTCACTCGGTCGTATCGTGGTGATGCCCCGCATTGAAGAGTTCAGACACCGGTACCCTCACGTCGATCTCATGATCGGGTTTGGTGACCGTCCCGTGGATCTGATTCAGGAAGGCGTGGACTGCGCTATCCGGGTGGGCAAGCTGGAAGATTCCAGCCTTGTTGCGAGGCGGCTGGGCGCGCTCTCCACGGTAACTGCTGCGAGCCCGTCTTATCTCGCGCGGTATGGCGAGCCACATTCGCTGGAAGAACTGCAGCAACACATCGCAGTACAGTACTTCTCGAGTCGTACTGGCCGCACTACCGAACTGAACTTCGAAGTGCATGGCAAAAGCGCCGAGATCAAGATGGGCGGTGGCCTCTCTGTCAATGACGCCGATGCCTACGTAATGTGCGGACTCCACGGAGCAGGCATAATCCAGCCACCTCTCTTCATGATCGTGTCGCACCTGGCCTCCGGCGAGCTTACGGAAATCCTGAAACCGTGGAAGTCCCGCTCCATGTCGTTATCCGCCGTATACCCACACAACCGGCACCTTGCCCCCAAAGTTCGAGTCTTCGTCGAGTGGATAGCGGAAATCTTCGATCAATCCGCGCTTGCGTCCACGGAAAAAAAGTCGTTGACGGCGTCGATGACAACGGCCCCGCGCTGACGTCGCTACTGCCGCTCGCCCACCTCGCTTCGAGAAATGAGGCCAACATGACGCACGGCTTGTGAAGGGAGGTCGGCTGGCGCAATGTCCGGTGTCGAACTGATCATGCAGCGGTTGGTACGCGAAAATGTCGCTCGCGCCCGGATAGCACCGTAAAACGGCCGTACTTCGGTCCGCAGCGTGCAAACCGCCGCCGGTATCCGACGCCATGCATATCGCCTCGGCGTACGGGACGAGATAAGGGCACGATTCCGCTCCCAGCTTTGCACGACGCGTCAACGCGTCATGCGCTGAGAGTCAATCGTGGGTGCCCATTGGGTTGTAAGTTTAAAACGTCCCCGACTCCACAGAATGGGTGCACGCGGTCAATCTATCCGCGACGCCTGTCCAGGCAGCATGGCAACTAGCCTCGAATACACCCCGGTTCCTTTTTTTGACAACAACTACGCGTGGGTGATTTCGGACGGCGCGCACGCGATTGTCGTCGACCCCGGTGCGGCGGAGCCCGTCGAGCGGTTCTGCGGGTCTCGAGGCTTGACCGTCACGGCCGTGCTACTGACTCATCATCACGACGACCACGTCGGAGGCGTTCGGGCTTTGCTGCGTTCGTGCGGAAAGCCTGACACGCCGATTTATGGGCCCGCGCGGGAGCGTATCGAATGCGTCACATGTTGTGTGGGCGAAGGCTTCGAGGTTGAAGTCACGGAACCGTCGTTCCGCGCAACAGTAATCGCGACACCCGGGCATACACATGGGCATATCGTCTTTTTCCAGCCAGGAGTCAATGACAATCCCGGGCACCTGTTCGCCGGCGATACCCTGTTCGCCAGTGGATGCGGCCGGCTGCTCGAAGGCTCGGCGGAAGAGATGCTCGAGTCTTTGGACGAACTGGCGACTTTGCCTCCGTCCACGCTTCTGCATTGCGCCCATGAATACACGCTCTCCAACCTCGAATTCGCGCGACTATGTGAGCCCGGCAATGAGAGCATCAGGCTCTGGCAGGAAAAGGCAGCAGCGCTGCGTCTGGCGGGACGGCCGACGCTACCGACAACCATCGGACACGAACTGATCGTCAACCCGTTCCTTCGCGTACATCAGGATGAAATCCATGATGTACTCAACGAACGCTTCGGTGTTCCTGTGCCGCACAGACTGGCGGCTTTCATACTGCTGCGCGCCTGGAAGGACCTGTTCCAAGGCGAGTATCGGGCGCTTGCGAAACGATGGGCGCCTGACCTTCTGAATTAAGGCAGCAACATACACCTGGATGCAAAGCTGGTTTCTGGGAAAATCCTACCGACAGCTGGGCTTGATGCGAGGTAGATTAGACGGATGCCCGAGCGCAAGCAATCGCCTGCTGGGGGACGCATCGAAAGCAAAACCGGTGTTGGCTCGCTACTTGCCGTACACCTGCTCACGCTGTCTGGCAAGAATAGTAAAGATCCACGGCGTTACGCCGTAAACAACATCATGGAACTCTACTCAGACATCTTGCCCTGGCAACGTGCTGAGTGCCTGACCCAGCGCGTCACTTCCAATGTTGACGACGCCTCATCCCCTATTCAATCTCACTTCTTCTATTGGCATGTTCAAAAACACCAGTATCCGTGTCCGCCTCGCGATGGCAATGGGTCTTCTCAGTGCGTTGCTGATCCTCGTCGGCATCATGGGCATCGTCGGCGTAGCGATGAGCAATAGCGATGTGCAAGAGCTTTATTCAAACCGGCTCGCGTCCTCGCAGGTGCTCAATCGAGCGAGTGTTTCGCTGGCAAGAGCGCGTCTCTGGCTTTTTCGCATAGCACTCGATCCCGCCGGTCCCGGCGTACCGCAGCAAGCACAAGCTGCTCGCGATCTGGTTGTTGTGTCGAAGAAAGCATGGGAACAGTATCGCGCGCTCCCGCTCTCCGGACCTGACGAAACCAGCCGTGCGGCCGACGTGAACTCGAAATTTGAAAAGCTCCTCTCGGGCGGCCTGGAGCCAATGCTCAATGCTATTTCAGCGCACGATTCAGCGAAGCTCATTGACGTTGCCTTGCACACGCCGGCGTCGATGTTCATCGATGTCACTGACGGCATGGATGCGCTGACCGCCATGCAAGTCTCCGCTGCCAAAGCGACGTTTGATGCCGCGCAAGCGCGCTTTCACTGGTTCGTAGGTGTAGGCGTTGCGGGAATTCTGATAACGCTGGGCGCGGCGATGATGGCGTGGTGGACGCTGCAACGCGCGATAGGCGAGCCACTTGCGATAACACTGGACCATTTCAACGCGATTGCCAGTGGCGACCTGACTACTCGGGTCGAGGTACACACGAACGACGAGATGGGACGCTTGATGGCGGGCCTCCAGACAATGCAACGCAAGCTGGTACAAACGATCGGTGTCGTGCGAGACGGATCGCGATCGATTGACATCGCCGCGCAGGAAATTTCTGCCGGCAACCTGGATCTGTCGCAACGAACTGAAGAGCAGGCCGCGTCTTTGGAAGAGACCGCCTCGTCAATGGAAGAGCTGACCTCGACGGTTCGTCAGAACGCCGACAACGCGAAGCAGGCCAGTCAGGTGGTTCGCAGCACGGAGTTGCTCACTGAGCAGGGCAACCTTGCGGCACAGGAAGTAGTTCAGACGATGCGGAGCTTGTCCGATTCGTCCGGCAAGATCGCCGATATCACCAGTGTCATCGAAGGGATTGCGTTTCAGACCAATATCCTTTCGCTGAACGCGGCCGTGGAGGCGGCACGCGCGGGCGAGCAGGGGCGCGGGTTCGCGGTTGTCGCCAGCGAAGTTCGTTCGTTGGCGCAACGCAGCGCAACGGCGTCGAGAGAGATCAAGGAGCTGATTACCGATTCGCTGACCCGAGTCGAGACGGGCGCGCGGCAGGCTGATCGTTCAACCGGCACGATGGCGGACATCCTGGCTTCGGTGCGGAAAGTCAGTGACTTGATGGGTGAGATTGCCGCCGCGTCTGAAGAACAGTCGAAGGGCATCGAACAGGTCAATAGCGCAGTGGTCCAGATGGACCAGGTGACGCAGCAGAATGCGGCGCTAGTTGAGCAGGCGTCCGCGGCGGCGCTGTCGTTGAAAGAGCAGGCGGGGCAACTGGACAGTGCTGTTTCGGTCTTTCGTGTGCATGCATCGTGACATTCCGGGGCCGGCGCGGCATGACGTTGGGGCCATGCATCGTTGACAGCGCGCGGACTCGAACTCGCTCAAGCGTTTCCTCGTGCGACTGCGAAAGATACGCGGCTTCCTCCTGGATGGCAATTTGCGCGGGTTGTCGCGCAAGGTCCTCGCAGACCTCCCTGCGCTCTTGCCGTTCTTCGATTGATCAGCCTACTGCACCGTCACATTCGTCTCGCCCTCTGCCCACGGATCGAAGCCGCTGCCCAGCACGTCATGCAAGGACTTACGCAAGTCCTCCGCCCGCTTCATTCCATAACGCCCTTCGAACTGCTTCTGGACCGATCGCCATATCGGAAGCGCCTTGCGATAGCGCGCCAATCCTGTCTTCGTAAGAACGGCATTCTTCATCCGCCGGTCTTCGCCAGGCACCATATCGATCAACCCGTCCCGCTCCAGCGGCTTCAGGTTTGCGGACAATGTCGTACGATCCATTGCCATGGCCGCCGCCAGTTCGCCAATTGCGAGAGGACCCTCCCTGACAAGTTTGTGCAAAATCGAGAACTGCGTCACGCGGATACCAGCTGGACCCAGCGCCTGGTCATACACCGCCGTCAGGTACCGAGAGGCTCGGCGCGCAGCAAGGCAATTGCAGCGACCGTCGATGTCGTCTAGCGTATTTTTTCGCATCAGAAGCTCCGTATATGCTGAAATGTTCCTCAAAGAGTGCTTCCATCCGCCGCGCCCCTCTCTTCGACGGCCGACACTCTAATGACCCAGGAATTCCGATGAACCTGATTCAAAAAGCACTTACCTTCGACGACGTCCTGCTGATCCTGGGATTCTCCGATCTGTTGCCGCGCGATGCTGTCCTTCAGGCGCGGCTCACCCGCAATATCTCCCTGAACATACCGTTCGTATCCGCAGCGATGGACACCGTCACCGAAGCACGCCTGGCCATCGCGATGGCGCAGCAGGGTGGGATCGGCATCGTTCACAAGAATCTCTCGCCTGCCGAACAGGCACATGAGGTCACCAAGGTGAAGCGCTTCGAGTCGGGGGTAGTACGCGATCCGATAACGGTTTCATCCGAGATGAAAGTGCGAGATGTCATTGCCCTTTCCCGACAGCATGGAATCTCTGGCTTTCCGGTAGTCGAAGGGAAAAGGCTGCTCGGCATCGTCACCAATCGTGACATGCGCTTCGAGACGCGTCTCGACGTGACCGTGAGCGTCATCATGACACCGCGCGAGCATCTTGTAACCGTGCCGGAAGGCACTCCGCTTGCGGAAGCACAGGCGCTCATGCATTTTCATCGTCTTGAACGCGTTCTGGTAGTCAATGACGCGTTCGAACTGTGTGGGTTGATGACCGTCAAAGACATCACCAAGCAAAGTGAGCATCCTGCCGCGTGCAAAGACGATCAGGGCAAGCTTCGCGTAGGCGCAGCGGTGGGAGTTGGCGATGATACCGACGAGCGCGTGTCGCGCCTGGTTCAGGCCGACGTCGACCTGATCATCGTCGACACCGCGCATGGTCACAGCAGAGGCGTCCTCGAACGCGTGCGATGGATCAAGCAGAATTTCCCACGCATCGAACTTGTCGGCGGCAATGTGGCAACGGCGAGTGCTGCGAGAGCCCTTGTCGAGCATGGCGTCGACGCGGTCAAGGTAGGTATCGGCCCAGGGTCTATCTGCACAACGCGGATTGTCGCGGGCGTCGGCGTGCCGCAAATTACTGCGATCGTGAACGTCTCCGAAGCGCTAAAAGGTTCCGGGGTACCGCTGATCTCGGACGGCGGCGTGCGCTTCTCGGGCGATGTCAGCAAGGCCCTTGCGGCGGGCGCGAACACTGTGATGATGGGAAGCGTGTTTGCGGGCACCGAAGAGGCGCCAGGTGACGTATTCCTTTATCACGGTCGCCAATATAAGTCCTATCGCGGCATGGGATCGGTCGGAGCGATGAAGGACGGAGCCGCCGATCGCTACTTCCAGGACAATTCCGCCAGCATCGACAAGCTCGTGCCGGAAGGCATCGAGGGTCGCGTTGCGTACAAAGGTCCCGTCGGCCCGATTCTGTTTCAACTGATCGGCGGCCTGCGTGCGAGCATGGGGTACTGCGGCTGCCACACGATAGAAGAACTACACGAGAAGGCCGAGTTTGTGGAAATCACGGGGGCGGGTCTCCAGGAGTCGCACGTTCACGACGTGCAGATCACCAAGGAAGCCCCCAACTATCACCTGGGTTGATCGTCGCTTACCATCGCCGGCCACTTGCCCACCTCGGCACGCTCTGATCGAGATGCCCCAGACGTGGAACCACGCAAGCAGGGTCCTCGCTCAAAACAGGCTGCGTCAGGCCGGGACGGCTTCTCTTCAATATCGCTTTTACCAACGTAGGAAACCAAGTGAGTAACTTTCTTAAGCAAGTCATAACCGCACATGGTGGCCTTGAACGGTGGAACAAGTTCAACAAGGTGTCCGCGACCATTGTCTCCGGCGGGGCGAAGACTTCCTGCTGCGTCGCCACGACTACACCGTCGACATCTCTGGCGGATTCTCCGCTGCACAATACGTCTCCGATTACGTGGAGGTCGAAGGACTGTATTTCCCCACCATGCGCCGGGCTTATTTACGCGGGCCTGACATGAACCCTGTCCTCGACGTGCTGCTTGTGTCGATCGACCTCAGTAACTTTCGGTTTGACTAACCACTCTCGAGGCCCGACGCGACGTTCGCTACAGTGAATGCGTCGCCGACCTACACTGGGCGCCGCGAATATAGCCAACCTGAAGGTAGGCCGAGTGGCTTCGTCAGCGTTGCCCCGGCCGGCCGGCGTGTCTGATTTCATAGATTACGCTTATAATCTATACACCTTAACTGCTTCAAGAAGGAGCAAACGGGATGTCCAAGAAACCAACGGTGCTCATTACGGGCGCTTCCGCCGGTATCGGCGCCATGTATGCAGATCGATTTGCGAAGCGCGGCCATGACCTTGTGCTGGTTGCACGAAACGATGCTCGCATGAAAGAGCTCGCGGCAAAGCTCAAAGCCGAAAGCGGCGTCAATGTCGAAATCATCAAGGCTGATCTGGCAAACGTCTCGGAACTCAGGCAGGTAGAGGATCGACTGCGCGATGATGCGCGTATTGGCGTGTTGATCAATAATGCCGGGACAGCCATTCCGGGCACTTTCGTCGAACAAACGCCTGACGCCATCGCCTCGCTTGTCGATCTGAACACGACTGCCGTGGCACGCCTCGCCGCAGCAGTCGCGCCGCGCTTTTCACAGGCCGGTGCCGGTGCTATCGTCAATATCGCCTCCGTGGTTGCCCTCGCTCCCGAACTGGGGATGAGCGTTTATGGCGCGACCAAGGCGTTCGTTCTCTACCTGTCCCTAGCCATGGATCTCGAACTGAAACCCAAAGGCGTTTACGTCCAGGCGGTACTGCCAGCGGCCACGCGCACGGATATCTGGACTCATGTTGGAAGGGATGTCGATACTATTTCTGGAGTAATGAACGTGGACGAACTCGTCGATGCGGCTCTGGTTGGTTTCGATCGCCGCGAAACCGTCACGATTCCACCACTCCCCGACGATGCCCAGTGGGATGCGTATGAAGCGGCGCGGCAGGCCATGCTGCCGAATTTCGCGCAGACGCATGCAGCCGCTCGATATCGCGGCTGACCATAGACTAACGCAAGCAACGCGCGTGACTACCGGCTCCCTCGCACAGCCGCCGCAATCGCGTCTTCGACGCTAAAACAAGGACTGCACATGTCGTCATCCTCACTGTTTTCCTCACTGCGGATGGGTCGTCACGCCCTCGCCCACCGCGTCGTCATGGCCCCGTTGACCAGGATGCGCGCCACCCGTCCCGGGAACGTGCCCTATGAGCTGAATGCCACATACTACGGGCAGCGCGCATCGAGCGGCGGTTTGATCATTGCGGAAGCATCTCAAGTGACACCGTTCGGTCAAGGCGTCCCTGCCAGCCCAGGGATTCATTCCGCGAAGCAAATTGCGGGTTGGCGACTGGTCACCGACGCCGTCCATCAAAAGGGCGGATTGATCTTCCTCCAGCTTTGGCACGTGGGCCGCATCTCACACTCGTCGCTGCAACCGAACGGCGAGTTGCCGGTCGCGCCGTCCGCCATCCGGCCGGCAGGACAGGCCATGACCGCCGACTTCGGAAGCGCGCCATTCGAAACGCCGCGCGCACTTGCGACCGATGAAATCCCGGCGCTCGTCGAATCCTTCGCGCAGGCTGCCCGCAATGCACAGGCCGCCGGTTTCGACGGTGTCGAACTACATGGGGCCAACGGCTACCTTCTTGAGCAGTTCCTTCAATCACGAAGCAATCAACGCACCGACGCGTATGGCGGGACGATCGAAAATCGCGCAAGGTTATTGCTGGAAGTAACCCAGGCCGCGGCCGACGTGTTTGGCGCGGACCGGGTGGGCGTGCGCTTGTCCCCGTATGGAAGAGCCGGCGACAGCGGTGAAGCCGAACCGCTGCCGCTCTATACCTACACGATCCGCGAACTCGCCAGGTACGGGCTCGCCTATTTGCACCTGATCGAACCTCGCTCAAGCGGTGCCGGACGTGCAGACGTCGATCATCAGGACGTGCCTTCCGCAGCGGCGCTCTTTCGCCCGATCTGGCCGGGCGTCCTGATCGCGGCCGGCAACTTCACGCCGCAGACGGCCGAACAGGCCATCGACGCCGGACATGCGGATGCCATCGCATTCGGCCGCGCCTTTATCGCCAATCCGGATTTGCCTCGGCGACTGAAAGCGGGCGCGCCACTGAGTCCGTACAACCGAGCCACTTTTTACGGCGGCGATGCGAAAGGCTACACCGACTATCCATCACTCGACAATTCCATGGTTTGACCTGCTGACGCGCCATTTACCGGCGCCTTGATACGCAGACCTTTGGACAGCGTGCACGCGGTTCGAGAAGGCCACATTGGCCAAGCCCGTCGATTTCTGATGCACGCTTCGGAACTGCGGCTTGCGGTCAAGGCAAATTCGCGTCGCTACATCGAACGGCCTGACCGTATGAGCATTCGGCAGCTCATCGTACTCGCAGTCGTATTGATGCGTGATTCGGAAAGAGGCGCTGCGGCAGTGCCTGGATGCTAAAAATTTCACTCGTGCGGCAGACATGATGGACGTCGCGCCGCCAATTTAGATTGGCATACAGCATGCCGAGCTGCTGCTACCTGCAAAGGTTCGCGCATTTATCGACCATGCGTCGGAATTCTCCGCGGGTCAACTTGCAAGATAGGGTGAAGGACCCACCGCACTGCGCAGTGACGTTCATCACTTCTGTCGTTGCCCTGCATGTTTTGCGAAGGAGCTCGTAGGAAGACCTCTTCGGTAGGCTGAGAGCCGCTTTGCCAAAACGCGGTAGAAAAATGCCGTGACAACAATTCGCCTCCGGATGTGAAGTACTGCGAATTGCCCCGCAAGGAAAATAAAAGGCGGCAGCGCCAAAGGGAAATAGGTACTGAACTGATGCATGTCGAACCTCTCGTTCAAACGGAGGACCTATCGTACGCGTCGACCGCCAGCTTTTCGATGCCATAACCCGTATCAGTCTTTTATCGCAGCGGTAACGACCTTCGACGTAGGTCAATGCAAGAGCGCGATAATTGCCGCCTCCGTAACAATGCCAAAAATCGTGCCAAGCAGAATCGTGGGATAGCGCTTGACGGAACAATTCTTCAGACTTGGCTAGCGGTTGGGTGGTGCCAGTGGGGTGAGCACAAAAAACGCTGAAACTCCAGTGTGTCACCGCGCCACCATCAAGCAAGGATCATGCCTTCGTCAATTCGCCACTGCACGGGCAGGCAACTCGGCTTGCACTGACGTGCAATCGTCGCCCCATTCACTGCGATATCTTTGTTTCACCCACAAACCTTGCCGAACGGAACAGTGGCCCGGCACACACACGTTAGGAGACGACGATGGAAATCAAGCCGAAGGTTCAGGAAGAAGCAGTTCAAATCAATGACATTCCGTGGAAGGCTTTCCCCGACGCGCTTTCGAAAGGAGGCATCCGTTGGAAGATGTTGCACGCCTCGCCGGAAATGGGCGCATGGACCGCGATCTTCGAATGCCCCGCGGGCTCGTCGTTCAATGCGCATTTCCACGTCGGGCCGGGGGAATATCTGTTGATGAAGGGCCGAATGGATGTCCGAGGTGGAAGCGAACACGGGGGCGACACGGTTGTTGCTCCGGCTTACGGCTACGAGTCTGCCAACGCGCGACACGACAAAACCTACTTCCCCGTCGACAGCGAGTTCTACATGACCTTTCTGGGGCCACTCTCGTTCATCAATGAGGATGGCACACCCATCGTAGTCGTTACATGGGACGAAGCCCAGCGCGCGTACGCCGGATAAGCCAGCGACACCTTTTCCATGCACCGGCAGTGTCCCGCATTGCCGGCCCGCCATTCGATTTCATGGACGCTCACCATGTCAGATTCTTCTCAACACACGGAAGGGACGACCAAGCAGGTTCTCGACCATCATCTCAGTGCGTTTGCACAGGGTATCGATGAGATACTTAAGGACTACGACGATAGCTCTACGATAATCACGCCCGACAAGACTTTTCGTGGCCGTGGCGAAATAACAGGTTTCTTCAAAGCGTTCCTTGACGGCGCCGCCCCCGAATTCTGGGCGGCATTCAAAATCACGAGCCTCAGTACGGCAGGCGAGATCGCCTATCTCGCGTGGGAGGCAAAGCCTTGGGTTACCCTCGCGACGGATACGCTGTTCGTCAAGAACGGGAAGATCTCGGTTCAGACGTTCACATCGCTCTCGGCGTGAACGGCAACGACGAGACAAGCTGTCGCGTCTCCCTTCAATGGGCTTCGTGCGCCGCGGCCACATCTCCGCGTCGCGCATTACATATCTGGGAAACAAAGTGGCCAAAATAATTCATTCGATGGTGCGGGTTCACGACCTTGAACGTTCCTTGCGGTTCTACAAGGACGCTCTCGGGCTGTCAACAAGTCACCGCCTGGATTTCCAGGATTTCTCGCTCGTTTATCTTCGCAACGAAGAAAATGACTTCGAGATTGAACTTACGTGGAACAAGGGCCGTGAACCGGCGTATACACATGGTGACGGCTACGGGCACATCGCCGTGGCCGTAGCAGATCTGGAAAGTGAGCACACGCGGATGAGCGGACTCGGCATCAATCCAACACCCGTTAAGGAGTTCAAGCGCGGTGAGGAGAGGCTAGCACGGTTCTTCTTTATTCAGGACCCTGACGGCTACAAAATTGAGGTCCTGGAACGCTCGGGACACTACGTCTAAAACGCCCCTTGACGCCCAACGCGAGTGTTATTGCCGTCTGCTCTACGATAGGCGTCCAGCGATCGCGTGGTCTAACCGGCCGCTTCGACACGTCGACGCGCCTAAGAGCGAAACTCCGTTATCCTGCGTACATCGCCCGGTGAGGAGCCGTATTTCTCCTTAAAAGCGCGGCAAAAATGGCTCGTCGAGTTGAAGCCCCAGCGAAATGCGATTTCCGATATTTGCTGCCGGTTATATGCCGGATCTGTTAGCGCCTCTTTGCAGGCGTGCAAACGTCTATCCAAAATCCATCCGGAAACGGTCATGTCGCCGCGATGAAAAAGCATATGAAGGTAACGCAGCGAAATTCGATTTGCCTCCGCGATGCGGGTCGGGCTAAGGTCGTCTTCATGCAGGTGCTGCAGGATGTAGTCCTGCACGCGCCTCAGCATGGCTGCACTCACGTCGAATAAGGCTGATGGCTGCTGCCCCGAGAGCGCAATGCCGAGTAGCTCGAGCGTCGACCTGCTGACCGAACCTTGAACGCGCTCATCAAGGGCCGCGATTTCATTCGAAAGAGCCAGGAGGTGGACGGCCAGCAGTGAACCCACACCGGTGCGGCTTTCGATTTTCCCACCGGCAGGAGGTTGCTTCCGCTCCGGCAGGCGCTCCCGCATCACCGACCATGGAATCATGAGCGTCACTTTGTGCAGACGCTCAAGCACTTCAAATTCCACCGCCCGGTCCGTTGTCCAGACGACAACATCACCGGCTGCGACTTCAACCCCAGCGCCGCCAATCTTGAAGCGCTCCCGCCCTTCCGTCGTGAGCTGCACGCCAACGTAGAGCTCGTCGTCGTGCCGCACCTGGCCCCAGGTGCGCTCGCCTGTGCAGGGGTCGCACACAGTCTCGACAATGCTGGCTCCAGCGAAGTCGTGATGTTTGACGTGAGCGTAAAACGTAGCGGGAAGGCGATGCGGCACTTGCCACTCGCGGTAGTTCGTGCTGAGCACAGACTGCCAGGCGTCGGTGCGGTCGCCGGGCGCAACGTCACTGCTTGACCATTCCTTTGATTGATTGCGCACGTCGTGCCTCCTTTGCCCCGGTGCCACAGTCCGGCCTGGTGCTGCACTTTCATGCTGAATGCCGTTTAACAGCTTATGATCGAATCTCGGGTGCGGCCAGTGGGACGTACCCTAGCCGGGGCGTCGGCAGGAGAAAGAGTCGACGTGGACAGGCATCGGCCGCCGTTTTGGGGCCAAATGCCCAGTTGTGCGGGCGCGAAAAATCGCGCCATCAGCTATGAGCGATCAAGCCCCGCGCAAGCGGTGGACCCAACCCACTCGAATGCATGCGGGACTTCGACCTGAATCAATCGCGGAATTATTCCTGAACGACGTGTGGTACGTCGATGCGCGGACGCGTGGCCAATGCCTGCTCCATTGCTTCAATTCGGCTACTGTCGAGACCTAAAGTTCGCGCAGTGAATACTGTGGTCCAGGTTTTTCCGTCGATGCTCCACGTTCCACTCGGAATTTCCTCCACGATGCAGAACACCCGTGGGCCGCTGCCATCGGTGCCTGTGCCGTCGGCTTCCAGAATCGCTTCTGTCAGCTCTGCGGACAGGCGGTTGATGCGCTCCTGATCCATGAAACCGACCATCACCCTGACATTGATCCGGTAGATGTTTTGACTGGCGGGATGACCCGCGACGGTCACATGGTGCTTCGGCCGCTCGTCAAGATAGACCCAGGCAACGGATGCAGCCGCCTCACTCAATTCAATTCCTTCCCAGCGAAGCGCCGTGGCCCACAGGTTGTTGGTCAATTTCTGTTGCGCGTCGGTATTCAGTGAGCCTTGTGCGTAGATAACGTCGATTAGTGGCATGCTTAAACTCCTGATTTCGTTTGAAAGATGGGCCGACGAAGGGGCGAAGGACTCCATCGCAGGTTTAGTGGAGCCCCTCGTTCTTCGGCTCGACTCCGGGTGTTCCTGGAGTCTTTCCCTAAATAGCAGTCCCCGAAGGCTGCTCGTCTGACCAGATGAACCGATTGATCAAGGGTATCAGGAAAGGAAACGCGTCGTTGCCCGCAAGCGCAAAATGAATTGCATCACAGTGCAACGGCCGGGTTCCATGCCTGGTCACGCGCTCGGTAAAACGCGTATATACTCGTATTTTTAGCGATGTCCGGGTTTGAGTAAGGCACCGTTAATGGCAACGCGTACCAGACTCGTTATAGATATCGAGGACGGCTGCAACTGTCTGACAGCCAGGCAGACGGCACGCTATCTCAGCGCTGCCTATCCAGGACCTAAGATAGATCGCAACCGAGCAACACGTCTCTAATGGAGTAACGAACATGCATGACCTTTTCGATCTGCGCGGCCGCGTGGCCGTCGTAACCGGTGCAACCCGGGGTATGGGACTGTCGATCGCGCGCGCACTCGGCAAAGCCGGCGCCAAATTGGTGATTTCCGGACGCGACCCGGGGACCGCCGATTCGGTCGCAGCGAAACTGCGCGAGTCGGACGGCATCGACGTCAAGGCGTTCGCCTGTGACATCACCGATCCCGCAAGTGTTGGCCAGTTCGCTACGCGGGCGCTCGAGGCATTCGGCCGCGTTGACACGCTGGTGCTGAACGCCGCAGGTGTCTCGCCGGCCGGATCGATCCTCGGCCATACTCCAGAGCAATTCGATCAGGTTATGGCCGATAACGTGCGAGGTAGCTTCGCGCTCGTCACCGCGCTGGCGCCTCAGATGATCGCCCGCAAAGATGGGTCGATCATCTTCATGTCGAGCCGGGCGGCCAAGCGTGGATCCGGACTTCTCGGCCTGTATGCCATGTCGAAGGCATCGATTGACCAACTCGTGCGTAATCTTGCGCTCGAACTCGGGCCGTCGAACATTAACGTCAATTCGATCAATCCGGGCGCAGTACGCACCGATTTTTCACGCGTGCTCTGGGAAGATGCCGAACGTGAAAAGAAGACTGTCTCGACCATCCCGATGGGGCGCATCGGCGAGCCAGAGGACGTCGCGGGTCTCGCGTTGCTGCTGGCCTCGCCAGCAGGTCACTATATCCATGGCCAGAACATCAGCGTGGACGGAGGCGGGACGGCCTGAGCGGTGGCTACGCAGGCGAGACGCTCGCCAGCCTGAACATCGAAACAGAGGCTTTCAGATCGTTCGCCTGCGACTCGAGCGAGCTGGCGGCAGCCGCCGCCTGCTCGACCAACGCCGCGTTCTGTTGCGTGACCTCGTCCATCTGCGTGACGGCCTGGTTGACCTGGCCGATGCCCTTGCTCTGCTCCTGCGAGGCAGCAGTGATCTCATTCATGATGTCTGTCACGCGCCTGATCTCGTGGGTGATCTCGCTCATCTTCGCACCGGCTTCCCGTACATGGCCGGAGCCGGCCTGCACCCGCTCCACGGAATCGTGAATCAGCTCCTTGATTTCTTTGGACGCCGCCGAGGAACGCTGCGCCAGCGAACGCACTTCCGAAGCCACCACCGCGAAACCCCGTCCCTGCTCGCCCGCCCGCGCCGCTTCCACAGCCGCATTCAACGCAAGGATGTTGGTCTGGAAGGCGATGCCCTCGATGATGCCTACAATATTGGCGATCCTGCCCGAGCTGGCGTTGATGCCCTCCATGGTCTCTACGACGCGCGACACCATGACGCCGCCCTGCTCCGCAACCTGGGCGGCCTGCGCAGCGAGCTGGTTGGCCTGACGGGCATTGTCGGCATTCTGGATGACTGTCGAGGTCAACTGCTCCATGCTGGAGGCCGTTTCCTCGAGCGAGGCAGCCTGCTCTTCAGTACGCTGCGACAGGTCCTGGTTGCCCGCCGCAATCTGTTGAGTGGCGGTGGCAATCGAGTCGGCCGAAATCTTGATCGTGCCGATCGTGTGCGTGAGCTGCTCCTGCATGCGCTTCATCGAAAACAGCAGGCTCGATCGATCGTCCGGTGCCGTCTTCACCGCAACAGTCAGATCGTTATCCGCAATCTGATTGGCAATTTCGGAGGCGTAAGAAGGCTCGCCGCCCAGTGAGCGGAGGATGCCGCGGTTGAGCAGCACCACGACAGCCGACAGGGCACCGGCCAGTATCACCAGAATCCCGAGGCTCTGATATAGAGACGAACGGAAGGCCGTATCGATATCGTCGACGTAGACCCCTGTCGAGAGAATCCAGTCCCACGGTTGATAGGTCATGTTGTAGACGATTTTCGGAGCGGCTTCGGTCGCCCCCGGTCTCGGAAACGCATACGCGGTAAAGCCTTTGCCGTCACGCTTGATGACAGCCGCCATGTCCCTGAAGAAGAAGACGCCGTTCGGATCCTTGTAGTTGCTCACGTCCTTGCCATTCAGGTCCGGCCGCGCCGCATGCAGCAGCACCGTCAGCTGCGAATTAATGATCGTGAAATAGCCGTTGCCGGCGTACCGCATGTTCCGGATGCTGTCCAATGCCCGCTTTTTAGCTTCCGCTTCGGACAAGGAGCCATCGGCCACCCGGTCGCCAAAGGTTTTGACGACGCTCAGGGCGAGTTCCGATGCGTGGATCAAGTCGCCCTTACGTTCGTCCAGCCGAATTTCTCTCGTCTGGTAAGCGTTGTAGATCGATATTCCGGCTAGACACAGCAGACTCAGGATGAGCGGCAGCCAGAGCTTGTGGGCAAAAGGCAACTTCATACGCAGCGAACCTCGCATTAAAAGTGTGACAACAGGCAGAATTGCCGACCTGACAGACATCGAGAAACCTCCGATACAGGAGGTAACGACAACCACGGCGATATCTTGATGGTTGCTCCCGAAAATGAAAGCGTCGGGCAATGGTCGATGTGATAAGCATTGCTTATTTTCTATTAAGGCGGACCTTGGCGGATCCGCGTCCTGCTTCATCGATCAAATCGCTAGCCTACGGGCCTGGAGCCGTGCAGACTCCCTCAATGCCACAGAACTCGACCCTCACCGCCGGGTTCGCCTGGTCTTGCCGGCGCCATGCAAGCCCTGGATATGCATCATGACCTCTTCGAGGCTCGACGCGCCTGCTGCAACCGCGCTGAGGAACATGCTGATTGAAAACTCCACCACCTGATCGATTGAAAGAGGTTTATCGGATTGAGGCATGCGATCTGACAGGATCAGCGTCGCGAGTCCGTGCTCCACGCTCCAGGCAGCATGGGTGACGAGCGCCAGCGATCGCTCTTCCCATTGCTTTTCCAACGCGAATTGCTCGACAGACGAAGCGAACAGCCGGAACGACTTCATGGTCTCCGTGCTGAGCTCCGGGTAAGAATCGCGCGCGACGATCCGGGGACCGACCATCAATTCGAATAACCCCTTATAGCGCTGGGCAAACTCGACATAGACCCTCATCATCCGATATGCCTTTGAAAGCGCCGTCTCGTCGGATTCCGCTATCGCGACGCGCAACGCCGCGAGATCGCGAAAGCCATCTGCCGCAATGGCAGCCAGCAGGCCTTCCTTGCCGGCGAAATGGTGAGAAGGCGCAGCCTCCGACACACCTGCTTTACGTGCCAGGTAGCGCAGACTGAGTTCGTGGACGCCTATCTCCTCCAAAGCGCGACGCCCCTCTGCAATCAGTGCATTACGTAGATTTCCGTGGTGATAGGGCACGGTCACGTCAGAAGATGCTTTTGTATTCACGATGGCACCATGGAAGTGTTCAGACTATTAAAAGTACAAATCTGGCCTCGCAACACGCCTCGCACGTCGCTTGCCGGTATCCCGGCGCACATGCTAATCGCACTCCGCCCTTTCCCAGCATCGGGAATACCCTCATTTCAATGGATCTTATCAGTGTTAGGATACAGCCATGGATTCACTTGATCCGAGGCACGAACCGCTTTGGCGCAGTGTAGGCGCACGACGCATAGTCCGAGCGTTGAAAACCACGAGCAGGCCCGGCTTGACGCGATTTCCAGGTAGATAGATACCTTATATTTTGTAATCCTATTTTTTTCAATCTTCATAAACAATTTGTCCGGCAACCCATCGGACCAACTTGCAGGGTAAGACATGAGCATCGTTCTCTTTGAAAAAGACGGCGCCGTCGGCGTCGTCACCATGGCAAAGCCGCCCCACAACCTGCTCGACGACATCTTTATTCAGGAACTGCTTGCCGCGTACAGCAGCGCCGTCGAGGAAGGGTGCCGAGCGATTCTCCTGCGTAGCGGCATGCGCCACTTCTGCGCCGGCGCGGACGTGACAGCTTCCGCTGCAGGCGGTCGACGCCGCGATCAGGCTAACCTCGAGGCGCTGCTTGATGCCCTCGAGAATGTTCGCATCCCTGTTGTAGCGGCCGTGCATGGCGGCGCGCTGGGTGGCGGCTTCGAACTGGCACTGACCTGCGACATGATCGTGGCGGCCGACACGGCTTTCTTCGGCATGGCTGAAGCGTCTCTGGGTCTGTTGCCGCTGCTCGGTGGCGTCCAGCGAGTCGTGCAGCGCGTGGGCGTGGCACGCGCCAAAGAAATGGCGATGTTCGGCCGGCGCCACGATCCCGCAGCGCTCGAGCGATGGGGTGTCGTCAATCTCGTCACGGCTGAGTCCGAATTGCCAAGCGTATCGATGTCGTGGGCCCGCCAGCTCGCGGCCGGCCCCACTGTCGCCCTGGGCTGCATCAAGAAGCTGGCGAATCTTTCAGCGCGCCGTGGCATCGAAGGTGCCGATGCACAGCAGACCGAGGTGAACAACACGATGTGGGCAAGCGCCGACCAGAAGCGCGGCTTGCAGGCCTTCGCGAAGACCGGTCCGGGCTCCGCCGTATTCGAGGGGAACTGATCATGAACTCACCACTCGAAGGGCTGAAAGTCATCGACTTTACACGCGTGCTCGCGGGCCCGCTGTGCACCAAAACACTGCGCGATCTCGGCGCCGACGTAACCAAGATCGAGCCGCCCGGTGGCGACTCGGGTCGCGGCGGCGTGCCTCACATCGACGGGATGTCGGTCTACTATGCGCAGCAGAATGCGGGTAAGCGCAATCTCAGCATCGACCTGAACTGGCCTGAAGCACGCGATATCGTGATCGACATGTGCCGCGACGCAGACGTCATCGTTGAGAATTTCCGCCCCGGCACGCTCAACCGCTTCGGTCTTGGCTATGAGCAGGTTCGCGAGTTTAATCCGGGCGTCGTCTACGTTTCGATCAGCGGCTACGGCCAGACCGGGCCATGGCGCAACCGACCGGCGTTTGCCCCGACGGTTCAGGCGGAAACCGGTCTGACCGACATTCTGCAGCAGCACTACGGCGACTCGCTGAGCGAGCTCAAGAACGATGCCTGCAGCCATGCGGACGTCTACACCGGCCTACATGCCGCAGTTGCGGTGCTCGCCGCGATCCAGCATCGCAACCGCACCGGGGAGGGGCAGCACGTCGACGTCGCGATGGCCGCAACCATGCTCGCGGTCAACGAACGCGCTGGCGCGCAGCTGTCCGGGATCGATACGCAGGGCGAACCGCCGGCGCTAAGCGCACCTGAATCCCATATCTTCAAGCTGTCGGACGGACGTCAGTTGACCATCGCTGCGAGTCCCATCTACTCGCCGATGTTCGTCCGCTTCTGCTCGATGATGCGTCGAACCGATCTGCTGCTAGACCCGCGCTTTGCGACGGCGCCGCTGCGCCGCCAGAACCTCGGCGCCCTGCTTGCCGAAGTCCGCGCGTGGATTCTCACCTTCACGGACCTGGAGGAACTCCAGGCGCAGGTGAGCGAACAAGGCCTTGCTGTCGGTGTGGTCCGCAGTACGAATGATCTCGCGGAATCTGAATGGGCGCGGGACTGGGGTGCGATCGTC
Organism: Paraburkholderia phytofirmans OLGA172; assembly: GCF_001634365.1. Taxonomy (NCBI): domain Bacteria; kingdom Pseudomonadati; phylum Pseudomonadota; class Betaproteobacteria; order Burkholderiales; family Burkholderiaceae; genus Paraburkholderia; species Paraburkholderia phytofirmans. The sequence goes on along the minus strand of NZ_CP014579.1, from coordinate 1,361,618 downwards.
CACGTGGACGACCGCTCGGGAGGCACGATGCGCATGCCGGGTGCGCCATGGCGCTTCAGTGGCGCAACCTTGCCGCCGCCTGGCGTCCCTGCTTTCCAGGGTGAACACAATATCGAGTTGCTCGCCGAACGCCGCGTCGATCCCGCTTTGATCGAGGAACTGCGTCAACGCCGCGTGCTGCTCAGCCGCCGGAGCCTGCGGGGTGAATTCGATGAACCTTGACCGCACGCACGACGCGACTGTCAAGAGTTGGCTGGCCTCCGCCAATCAGCCTCACTGCGACTTTCCGCTGCAGAATCTCCCCTACGCGATCTTTCGCCGCAAGGGAGATACGGAGGCGTTTCGCGCGGGCATCGCGTTGGGGGACCAGGTCATCGACCTGGCCGCCCTCCTTCGCGAACGCTGCCTCGACGGCCTCGCCATGCAGGCGGCCATCGCCTGCACGCAGCCTTCGCTCAACGAGTTTTTCGCCATGGGCCCGGACGCGTGGCGAGCCTTGAGGCACGCCGTCTTCGCGCTTTTCGAAGCGCCAGCGGGAAACGGGGCGGCGACGCCTGATAGCGACGTGCTGCGCCGCTGTCTCGTTCCGCAGGCTCTGGCCGAATACAGCGTGCCAGCCCAAATCGGCGACTACACCGATTTCTATACGTCGATCGACCATGCCCGCAACATCGTCAAGCTGCTGCGTCCGGACTCGGCACTGTCGCCAAACTTCCAATGGATGCCCGTCGCCTATCACGGGCGTGTCTCGAGCATTGGAATATCTGGTCAGCAAGTACGGCGGCCGCTCGGACAACGCCTTGCTGCGGGGAGCAGCGTGCCTGAGGTATCTGCGAGTGCGCGGTTGGACTACGAGCTCGAACTGGGAATCTTTATCGGCGTCGGCAACCGGCAGGGCGAGCCGATTCCGGTGACCGATGCCGAACAGCATGTGTTTGGCCTTTGCCTGCTGAACGACTGGTCCGCGCGTGACATACAGATGTGGGAATCGACGCCATTGGGGCCGTTTCTCGCGAAAAATTTCGCCACTACGATCTCTCCGTGGATTGTCACCATGGATGCTCTCGCGCCGTTCCGTCATGCATGGGAACGGCCTGCCGAAGAGCCTCAGCCGTTGGCCTATCTCGACGCGCCCACCAATCGAAGCGAAGGTGGCCTCGACATCCAGCTCGAAGTATGGCTGGAATCCGAGCGGCAACGTGCAAGTGACGCTCCGGCTACACGGCTGTCGCGCACGAGCTTCCGTCACCAGTACTGGACCGTTGCGCAAATGGTCGCGCATCACACGGTTGGCGGCTGCAACCTGCGTAGCGGCGATCTGCTCGGTAGCGGCACGATCTCGGGCCCAACGGCCGCTGAAGCTGGCGCGTTGATCGAGCTCACTGCCGCGGGAAAGGCACCCGTCGCCCTGGGTAATGGCGAAGCACGCGGCTTTCTGGAGGACGGCGATGAGGTTGTCATGAAGGGCTGGTGTGAGCGGCCCGGATATGCTCGCATCGGCTTCGGAGAGAACCGTGGAGAAGTACTGCCCGCGCGAGCGGTTTCGTAGAGGCTGTTGCTGCACCATCGCGGGAAAGCGGGCGATACCGCCCGCCCTCGCACTGAAACTGTCATGACACTGGCCAAACAGATCCGGGCATGTCATCAAGGAGACACTTCATGAACTCGCTCTACGACGCCGATACGAACGCCTTGAGCGACGCATCCGAAATCACTCTACGGCGCGCGTATTCGGCTTCGGAATGGAGAATCGTTCCGATTCTCTTCCTGCTATGGCTGCTCGCGTGGGTCGATCGCGCCAATGTCGCATTTGCCAAGTTGCAAATGCTGTCTGATCTGCGCTTCAGCGAAACCGTGTACGGCTTCGGTGCGGGACTGTTCTTCCTCGGTTACGTGGTGTTCGGCATACCCAGCACGATGTTTCAGCAACGGCTCGGCGCAAGACGAACCATTTCCGTGATTGCGATCGGTTGGGGACTCACCAGCATCGCAATGATGTTCGTCCGTAGCGCACCTCTCTTCTATCTTCTGCGGTTCCTTCTGGGCGCGTTCGAGGCGGGCTTCTATCCAGGCGTCATCCTGTATCTGAACCTGTGGTTTCCAACCAAACGGAGAACCCGCAACTTCAGCATTTTCCACTCGGCCGCCATCTGTTCGACCATAGTCGTCGGTCTGACCGGCGGCTTCGTGCTGCAACATATGAGCGGCATGTTGTCCCTGTCGGGATGGCGATGGATGTTTCTGGTGCAGGCGCTCCCCACACTGCTGTTGGGCTGCCTCGTACTATTTGTCCTCTCCGACGGACCGGCGACGGCTTCCTGGCTGTCCCCTGAAGAACGGCTGCTCATCGCGGCCGACCTCGCTCGCGACCGGAAACGCTCTTCTGTGGAGGAGAACCACAAGCGGCCGCTGCTTGCCAATCCCGTCGTCTGGATGCTGCTCGCCATCTATTTCTGCATCATCACCGCCAATACGGCACTGAGCTTCTTCATTCCGACCATCCTGCGGGATGCGGGATTCGGTGGCTACACGGCGATCGGCAACGCTATCGCGGCAATCTGTATTCTTGGTGCTGTCGGCAACATCGCATTCTGTACATACGCGAGCCGTCATGGCGACGTCCGCTATCACTGCTCTATTGCCTCTGCAGTGAGCGTTGCAAGCCTGATTCTGCTGGTACTCGTCTGGCACAGCAGCCGCACCGCCACCTTTGTGACACTCGCGTTCGCTCTCGCAGGCACAGGTGCGGGCATCTCCCTGTTCTGGCAGATTCCCATGCGGTACCTGAAGGCCAATACGGCAGCGGTCGGGGTCGCCTTCATCAGTTCGGTTGCGAACCTCGCAGGTTTTCTGACACCCTGGCTCACCGGATACGTACGGGAAGCGACCGGCACCTATACAAGTGGCTTTGTCACCGCTGCGTGCGTGCAAGGATTGGCGGCGATCATGCTTGTTGTGGCCCTGCCAATTGCTTCTCGTAGAAATCAACAGGCCCTTTCCAATGACGGATGACGCCGCCGACCGCGATGGCACTACCCGGTAGCGAACCGAATGTCGCGCAGAACTTTGCGCGCCAGCCCGGCGCCACCTTTTAATTCCAGAAGTCGGCTTCCGTGCCAGGGCACTTTACGCTAGCTACGCGACGCCGCCACGTCATATAAATAGCATTACTAACCGGTAAAATTTCGACCAATTATGGGCGCTCTCAATCATATCCGTGTACTGGATCTCACCCGCGTGCTCGCCGGCCCCTGGTGCGCACAGACGCTCGCCGACTTCGGCGCGGACGTCATCAAGATCGAACGCCCGGAGGTAGGCGACGACACGCGTCACTGGGGCCCTCCATACCTGAAAACGCCGGACGGCGCAGATACGCGCGAGGCTGCCTACTATCTCGCCGCGAACCGCAACAAGCGCTCGGTAACGGTAGATATCGCCACGCCCGAAGGGCAGCGCATCATCCGCGAACTGGCCGCGCAAAGCGACGTGGTGCTGGAAAACTACAAGGTCGGCCAGTTGAAGAAATATGGCCTCGACTACGCGTCGCTCAAGGAAGTCAAGCACGACATCATCTATTGCTCGGTGACCGGCTTTGGCCAGACTGGACCCTATGCGCAGCGCGCGGGCTATGACTTCATCATCCAGGGAATCGGCGGCTTCATGAGCATCACTGGGGAGCGCGACGGCTTGCCAGGCGGTGGACCGCAAAAGGCAGGGGTAGCGATTACCGATCTGATGACCGGTATGTACTCAACCGTCGCCGTGCTGACAGCGCTCGCGCATCGCGACCGCACCGGCGAAGGTCAGTACATCGACATGGCACTCCTCGACGTGCAGGTTGCCATGCTCGCGAACGTTAACTCGAACTTTCTCGCCAGTGGCCAGCCGCCGGTGCGGTGGGGTAATGCGCATCCCAACATCGTGCCCTACCAGACCTTCCAGACCAGCGATGGCTGGATCATCGTCGCGGTCGGCAACGACGGGCAATTCCGCAAATTCGTCGAGGCCGGCAGCCGGCCGGAGCTCGCTGACGACGAGCGCTTCGCCACCAATCCGGCACGCGTGCGCAATCGCGACACGTTGGTGCCGATTCTGGCGGAGATGGTCCGCGTGCGTGGAAAGCATGAATGGATCACCGCGCTCGAAGCCGCTGGCGTCCCATGCGGTCCAATCAACGATCTCGGCGAAGTATTCGAGAACGATCAGGTGGTGGCGCGCGGACTGCAAGTCAACCTGCCCCATCCCTCTGGCGGCACAGTGAAGGTGGTGCGCAACCCGATCAATATGAGCGCGACGCCGCCTCAGGCACTCACCCACCCGCCCCAGCTCGGCGAGCATACAACGGACGTTCTGCGCGCCGTTCTGGGCTATGACGATGAACGAATCGCGGCGTTACGCCAGGACTCCGTGATCTGAAGGGCCATTTAGCCGCCGCCTCGATTTGTACGCGGTGTCAGGCGGGGCATTGCCGGCACCGCAGGTTTTTGAAGTGAACTGTTTCGCCGCCGAGGTCGTCACGAGACCAACGGCACATTGCTGTATCGATATTTAACTATAACGCTTCACAGGGGACATGCATGAAATTGAGGAAGGCGATTTTTCTTGCGACCAGCGGACTGGCTAGTGCGTCAGCCTGCGCACAAAGCAGCGTGACGCTCTACGGTCTGGTTGATGCAGGTATCAGTTATGTTAACAACGTGGCCAGTAAGCCAGGAGCCATCGGCGCCCGCAAGATACAGGAAACATCCGGCATCAGTGCTCCGTCCCGATGGGGATTTCGAGGGGTCGAGGATCTGGGCGGAGGCAATTCCGCGGTCTTCGTGCTCGAGAACGGCTTCAGCGTCTCGAGCGGGACCCAGTTGCAAGGCGCTCGTTTGTTCGGCCGCCAGGCATTTGTTGGACTGGCCAACGGTAATCTGGGGACGGCGACCTTCGGTCGGCAGTACGACTCGGTCGTCGATTTCGTCGGACCCTTTGTCTCATCCCGACAATGGGCGACACAATATGGCGCTCACGTCGGTGACATCGACAACCTCTACACCACGTTCCGCATCAACAATTCGGTTAAGTACACCAGTCCGACCTATCGCGGGCTTGCCATCGGCGGGTTGTACGCTTTCAGCAATCAGGCTGCGGGTTCAACGGGCACCGGTTTCTCCAACAATAGCGCGTGGAGCGTTGGGACGAGCTATGCCGCAGGTGCTTTAACGCTGGGGGCTGGCCACCTGCACCTCTCAAGCCCTTCGGCCGGAAGTACGGGGGGCACCAATACGGCTGGCGCCATCGTCGGCGACTACTCGAGCGCCACCGACATCTTCTACACGCGCCCGGTCAAGACGCAGGACGTCACCGGAGCAGGCGTGGCGTACCAATGGGATGCGGCGACGTTTGGGTTCGCGTACACCCTGGCCAAGTTGCGATACGTTGACCACTCGAACTTTTCTCTCTCGAACTATGAAGTCAATGCGAAATATCAGATCTCTCCAGCGTTTCTCGCCGGTATTGCATTCATCTACAGCGACGGAAAGGTGGGTGGAGCCCCGAGCATCGCGAACATCACGGATGGGACTCATCCTCGGTGGGCGCAGATAAATGCAGGAGCCCAGTACTCGCTTAGCAAGAGTACATCGACATACGTAGCCGCCGTCTATCAGAAAGCTCTGGGCGACGCCCTGACGGCATCGATCGACAACGTGGGCGGTCCAACAGGCTCCAATTCGCGATACCAGCTAGCCGTTACCGCCGGTTTGCGCGTCAGATTCTAGTTCAGCTTTCACGATATCAAAGATATCGCGATTCGAATGCAGTGCTTCGCCAACGCGACATCGCCCGCAGAATCGACTGCGGGCGATGTCGCTAGCCATATACCTATCCGGAGTAAATATGAGTACCCAACAAGACACCCAGTTGCTAGGCCGCGGCTTCTACTGGCAGGAGATTCAGGCCGGTCAACGCTTTCGCACCTATCGCCGCACCGTGACCGAGACCGATCTTGTCAATTTCATCTCGGTGACTGGCATGCTCGAGGCCATTTTTATCGACGCAGACTACGAGCACGGCGCCATCCGTGGCCGTGCGGTCCCCGCCGCGCTGACGAGCGGCCTGATTGAAGGGCTGCTATTCCAGACGATGATCCAAGGCACCGGTCTGGCACTGCTGGAGTTGACGCTTAAGGCTCACGGCCCGGTTCTCGTCAACGATTCGATCTACGGGATTGTGGAGGTCGAGGAAGTGAAACCTACATCCAAAAACAATCGTGCAGTCGTGACGAGCCGCATCGACGTGTTGAATCAGCGTGACGAGCGCGTTCTTTCGTACACCGCGAAGCGGTTGCTGGCCGGTCGCCCCGCTTAAGGTTCGGAAGCACGGCACCGCCGTGCGCTGCTCGCGAACGCATCCGGGCCTTCAAGTCGTATACCGTGATCGATCAGCTTTCCGAAGCAATTTTCCCCGGAGACGGGCCCCAGGCAAGGCATCGCTCCGGTGCTCAAAAACCGAACAGGCGTTGTGTTTGGCGCCGATAGAAAGGAACAGCCATGAAAATCGAATCCGTCGGAGTCGTCGGCGCTGGCGCCATGGGCAATGGCATTGCCCAGATTGCCGCAGTCGCTGGTTTCAGGACCGTCCTGATCGACGTCACCGACACGGCGCTCACCAAGGGCCTTGCGACGTTGAGCGTCAGCCTCTCTCGGCTGGTCGAGAAAGGGAAGCTCTCCGCATCAGTGCGCGAGGCGGCGCTCGCACGTATCGAGACTTCGATGGATTATCGACAGCTCGCAAATGTCGATATCGTCATCGAAGCGGCTAGCGAAAACACTGATCTAAAGGTCCGCATTCTCCGGCAAATCGAATCCGAGGTGCGACCTGACACGATCATCGCAACGAACACTTCATCGATCTCGATAACAACCTTGGGCGAAACGCTCAAGCGCCCCGAGCGCTTCATTGGCATGCATTTCTTCAACCCGGTGGCCCTGATGCCGCTGGTCGAAGTCATTCGAGGCTTGCAGACCAGCCCCGAGACAGCGGAGACTGTTCGAGAACTGACACAGTATCTCGGCAAGGCGCCGATTGCCGTGAAGGACTCGCCCGGGTTCGTAGTCAACCGCATTCTCATCCCGATGATCAACGAAGCTTTCTTCGTTTTAGCGGAAGATGTTGCAACAGCAGCGGAAATCGACGCCGGGATGCGACTGGGTGCGAATCAACCCCTTGGCCCGCTAGCCCTGGCAGACCTGATCGGCCTCGATGTCTGTCTATCCGTGATGGACGTGTTCCTGAACGACTTCGGGGATTCCAAGTATCGTGCCTGCCCACTCTTGCGGGAAATGGTGGCAGCGGGGAAGCTTGGTAGAAAGACGGGGCACGGTGTGTATGACTATGGCCAGCCGTAGAACGTAAGTGCGTGTGGTTTTCAATCGTGAAATTCGGTGTGACTGTCGCAATCGACCAGTGCGGCGCAATCGATACTTAGGGAGACGTTGACGCCTCGGCTTCCGGACGGTCCGCAGCACCGTCCGTAGCGCGGTGAACGTTCGCGCAACGGCTCGCATCATCAAGACCAGACGGCATTGATGTCAGCAAACGTAGTTGCCTGAGTTGGGCGGTGGATATTGAACGCGCGGCTTCCTCGTTCGCCTTCAACCAGAGAGGAATTGCCTGAGCAAGAATCGAAGTGCCGTGGGGCGTGAGCATAATCCTTCGACCGCGACAATCAGCTCGCCTCGGTGCACTCGCAATCAACGCTCTACGCGTCAGGATGCTCAGTTGTAAGCGATCAGCGAAGCACGTCCCTCCCGCAGACTTGACCTAGACGTTTTTTTCGTGCTCCCGCTTGCCCAGCTTCCAGGGTAGCAGCGCCTCGTAGTCGTCGGCGCTCTTTGCGTAGGGCAGCGCCTTGAACAGATCAGTCAGGTAGCGGTAGATGTCGACGCGATTGGCCTTGCACGACTCAACGAGCGAATAGAGGTTGGCACTCGCTTTCGCCCCGCCCACCGTGTCCGCGAAGAGCCAGGAGCGGCGGCCTACCGTGAAGGGTCGGATTGAATTTTCGCAAGGGTTATTGTCGATGGGCCACGCTTCGTTCTCGACATAGCGGTTCAGCTTGGGCCACTGCCCGGCCAGGTAATTCAACGCCTTGCCCAGCAAGCCCTTGGGTGCAGTCGTCTCGAGGTGATGATCCAGTAACGCTTTGATTTGCGCGAGCACCGCGCGGCTATAGCGTCGGCGCAGCCGCGCCCGCCGATGCGGTTTTTCGCTGGCACGCGACTCCGCCGCGTACAGCTTGCCAATCAGATGGATGAACTGCGTCGCGGGTTGATGACGGCCACGCGCCTCTTTGGGCAAGACCGCCTCGGCTTCTACGAAGTAGCGGCGGCAATGGGCCCAGCATCCTAAATGCACGAGTTCGTTCGCGCTGGCGATCGCGTTATACGGCTCATAGCCATCGGTCATCAGCACGGCGCCACGGCGCATGCCGACCCACAGGTCCGCTCCCAGCTGTTTGCTGCGCCCGGGCGCATAACTGAACAGCCGCACCGGCGGCCCGCTGCCGTTCATTTGCGCCCACATGTAACTCTTCGTCTGCGGGGCCCGTCCGGGCTCCTTGAGAACCTGCACCGTGGTCTCGTCGCCAAACACGATCTCGCTGTCCAGCAGATGATCACGCATCAGGTTGATGACGGGCTGCACCGCTTCGCCCAGGCGCACCACGCTGGCTGCCAGCGTATTGCGCGAGATATCGCCGCCGAAGCGCCGCAGCAGTGCAGCGATTCGATACAGCGGCAAGCCGTCCACGAACTTCGAGATGACGAACCACGCCAGCGCCGCTTCAGTGAACAACCCCTTCGGGATGATGCGCGAGCGCGCCGGCGTGGCCTTCATGCCTTGATCACAGCTCGGGCACGCATACTTCACGCGCTCATGACGGATCACCCGCACCTGCTGCGGAATGATGTCGAGCTGCTCGCTGACCTCGACGCCGATCTCCACCCGCACGCTGCCGTCGTGCGGGCAGATGCGCTCCTCTTCAGAGAGTTCGTAGCGGATCACCTCGCGCGGCAAGGCCGGATCGAGCGGCTTGCGTCCGGACTTCTTGCGCCGGTGGCCGGCCACCGGCGTGCTGTCGACTTCGTCTTCCTGAGCCGGGAGCGTCGCCGCCGTCGGCGCCAGCGCTTCCGCCTCGTTCAGGAACAGATCACGCTGATCCGCGCTGCGTGCCTCGCTCTTCGCCCCGAACAGCCGGCGCTCGAACGCCTTGAGCTGCTCCTTCAGAAGATCGCGCTCGACCTTCGTTACCCGCAGTTCGCCACGCAACGCGTCGCGTTCAGCAAGCACCGCATCGCGCTCGGCGATGAGCGCGGCGAGTTCCTCGGCGGTGATCGAAGCGGGTTGAACAGAAGCGCGTGTCATGGCGTAACCATAGCGAATCCCGAGGCGCCGTGGGTTTACGTAAATTTGTAACGTCGCCGTCCTCTGTCGCGTCTGAGCTACACCCCAGCGAACGCCATCAGCTGACACGGGCATAGTGCCGCGCCGGATGCTTGCGTATCGCCGCCAGGTCGATGCCCTCAAGAAGCCAATGAAGTTGCTCTACCGTCAGCTCAAGTACGGCCGCTTCGCGTGGCCATATAAAACGGTCAGCCTCGAGGCGCTTCAACATGAGCCAGAAGCCGTTGCGCTCCCACATGAGTAACTTGATGCGATCGGCCCGCCGGTTGCGAAACACATAGACGGCCCGGGCGAACGGATCGAGTCCCAGCGCCTGCTCAACCAGGGCCGACAGACCCGTGATGCTCTTGCGGAAATCCACGGCGTCGCGATGGACGTACACCTTCAGGTCAGCGTCGAGCCGGAACATCGCAGCGCCCCAGCGTTTCGATCATCACCGACACCAGCGTCGCGTCCTGTCCGGCACACTCGAGCCTGAGCGTGATGCCGTTGGGCAACTCCGCCATCAGTCTCGATGGCGCCGGCGTGTATGGCAATGCACGGTCAGGCTCTGGGCGCGTCGGCGCGAGCGTGACATGCTCAGGCTTCGTGTGGACGCTCTCGATTCGGTCCACCGCGACGACCGGCACAAACGCCGGCATCGCGCTTCCTGTCACGGTCGTCGCAACGTGCCCGCCTTGCTCCTGCTGATGCTGGCTGATCCATTTGCGCAGCAGGTTCGCATTCAACTTGTGCTCCAGCGCCATCCTTGCAACCGATACGCCAGGCTGCAAGCACGCCTGTACCAGTTCACGCTTGGCCTGTGGATCGAAGCGCCGGCGGCGCCCGCCTCGCTCAAAGCCTGCTACCAGGCGCTCGTTCAGATCGCTGCTGTCTGCTGCCATAGTGTCCACCTCCGATTTAAGTGGACACTATCGTCGCCTCTCCGGGCGCGTGGCGATAGGGCGTCAATGAACGATCGCTTACGCTCAGTTGCGACGACACATGTGCGGTCTCGCTTTGCATCTCCTGAGCCAGTTCCGAGGCGTTCGGAGCGTCGTCCCGGTACAGCAGACTAAGTAGACAAAACTGTGCCGCGCTTATATCAAGTGGCCGCAGCGCATCGTTCAGTTTTGACGCCAACTGTCTCATTCCCCGCTGAGCCATAAGATGATCAAGACTCGATTGACGCGCGCTCAAGAGAAGCTTCTCACTTGTCTCATCGACTTTCTTCATCCATGTACTCCCGGGTTTCGCGGAATCGACTGATGAATCGTTCGGGGGACCAGTCGAGCGCTGCGCCAGCACGTTTCAACCGTTTTTCCTTTTGTGATGATGACACTCTCATTTTTGAAGCGAAAACTCATCAGTCTGACCATGCGACGTCGACGTCCGCAACGCTTGTGTTAGTCGATGGAAGAAGCTCGATGAAATTCCGAAGCGCCGCCGGTTGATGACGCCGATTGGGATCCAACGCTCTGGCCGGACTTCGCCTGGGCGCTGACGAACGCGTCGGACATGCTGCCTATCAGTGTTGGACTGCCAAGGAGCGCGGCCACGAAGGCAATCAGAACTCCCAGTGCTGCCGTAGTATCTTCCAGATATGCGGAGCGCTATCTTGCATCAAACGGTAGTGCTTCAGTTTAGTCAGAAACGGGCACGCGAAAAAGCTCGACGCGTTTAATAGAGAACTTATCAATTACGAACAATCGCCCTGCACGCTTCGCAGTATTCTCGGTGGCAGACCGGGCGCTGAACGACCGTTTAGCCTCGAAAGTGAGTCGCTTCCTCACAAACTTCAGGCGGCAAGGTACTTCTCCCGCAAGCACAACCAGAATCTGTCCGGGATTTCCGTGACAGTAGGCCAGATTGGAATTCTCGCTGTTTTGCGCGGAAAGGCCGGAATGCGGCTCGCAGAACTCGACGTGCCGTGGTGCTGCCTAACGGTGTTTCACCATTTCGCCATCGCGCAACCGGTAGCGCGTGCCGCAGTACGGGCAACGCGTCTCGCCATGGGTGACATTGAGGAACACACGGGGATGGGCACTCCAGCGCGGCATCTGCGGGTTTGGACAGTAAGCGGGTAGATCTTTAGCGCCGAGTTCAAGCAGCGGCATTTCCTTGAGTGAGGTCATTGGTCGGTATGTGATGTCGGTTTAAATTTCCGCGATCTGCGATGCATACGACGTCGTAGCGTTATCTAGAGCCGCAGCGTGTGCGTGATAGCATGCAGGCAAACCTTCAGTAGCGGATCCGGCACCAGTCCGAACACCAGCACGGCAACACCGTTGAAGGCAAGCAATCCGCGGTTGAGTCCGCCCGCCTTAATCGGGCTCGCATCTAGCGGCTCGTCGAAGTACATCAGCTTGACGATACGCAGGTAGTAGAACGCACCGAACAGCGACGTGATCACGGCCAACGCGGTCAGCCAGGTCAACCCGGCATTCATGGTTGCCTGCAGCACGGCGAGCTTCGCATAGAAGCCGACTGCCGGCGGAATGCCCGCGAGCGAGAACATCATGATCATCATCACGAATGCGAACACCGGGCTGCGCTGATTCAGCCCCTTGAAGTCGTCGATCGTCTCGGCTTCGAAGTCGCGGCGCGCCAGCAGCATCACCACGCCGAACGAACCGAGCGTCGTCACCAGATAGACGATGCTGTAGAACATAGCCGAGCCGTACGCGCTAGCAGCCGAACCCGTCTTGCCGTCGACCACGCCGGCCAGCAGGCCGAGCAGCACGAAGCCCATGTTCGAGATCGCCGAGTACGCCAGCATCCGCTTGATGTTGCGCTGGATGATACCGGTGATGTTGCCGACAATCAGCGACAGCGCCGCAAGAATTACCAGCATTTCCTGCCAGTCGACCGCCAGCGGCAGCAGACCCATCACGAGGAAGCGCAAGCCCCATGCGAAGGCGGCAACCTTCGGGCCACCGCCCGTCAGCAGCGTCATGGCTGTCGGCGCACCCTGGTACACGTCCGGCACCCACATGTGGAACGGCACTGCGCCCATCTTGAACGCCACACCGGCCACGATGAAGATCACGCCGAACAGCAGCACCACGTCGTTGATGCGGCCTGAAGCGACGGCCTTGAACACCTCATTGATGTCCAGCGAACCGGTTGCGCCGTACAGCATCGAAATGCCATAGAGCAGGAAACCGGAGGCCAGTGCACCGAGCACGTAGTACTTCATCGCCGCCTCGTTCGATTGGGCGGCGTCGCGACGCAGTGCGATCACGGCATACAGCGACAGTGACATCAGTTCCAGACCGAGGTACAGCGTCAGGAAGTTGTTACCCGAGATCATCACGAACTGGCCAAGCAGCGAGAACATCCCCAGCAGGAAGAAGTCGCCGCGGAACAGATCGCGGTCTTCGAGGTACTTGCGCGAGTAAATGATCGACGCTGCGTAGCCGAGCGACACAACGGCCTTCATCACGTTGGCGAACGAATCCACCACGTACATGTGCCCGAAGTAGTGATACACCTGTGGATCGAAGGCGTTCACGGCGAACCAGACGCCAGCGACCACCGTCGACAGCAATGCGATGTAATACGTGGTTCGTCGGCCGGACTGGCCGACGAACGTGTCGTTGATCCACGCAACGATGACGGCGAACATCACCAGCGCATCGGGCAACAGAGCACTCATAGGGGCGCTTTGCATGATCTTTAAATTCCTCCGCTCTGCGTTAATGTGGCAACGGCAGTTTCGACTGCGCAACGTGGGAATGGAGGTTTACCGCGAAATACCTGCAATAAGCCGGGGACGATCTTCGTATCTGCGTGCATTAGTGTCCCTCGCCTTATTTGCCGCCGAGCGTTACAAACAGGGTCAGGAGCCCCAGCATGCCGATAATCATGGCAAACGCGTAGTGGTAGATGTAGCCGGACTGGAGGAAGCGGATCACGCTGGCAAACCAGCCGATAAAGCGTGCGCTGCCGTTGACGATGCCGTCGATGACCACGACGTCGCCTTCCTTCCAGAGACCACGGCCAATCGCCACGGCACCCCGCGCGAACACCACTTCGTTGATCTTGTCCATGTAGTACTTGTTGTCGAGCAGCGTGTAGATCGGACCAAACGCGCGCTTGATGACAGCCGGCAGATCAGGACGAACCAGGTACAGGAACCACGCGACCAGCACGCCCGCGAGCGCCAGCCACACCGGCAGGCCTGAGACCGAATGCAGACCCATCGACGCCCAGCCCTGGAATTCTTCCGCCATCTCATGCAGCGCCGGATGGTTTTCGCCGACGAAGATCACCTTGTCGAACGCCACGCCGTGCTGGAAGAAGTCGCCGAACAGCATCGGCGCGACAGCGATCGCACCGATCACCACCGACGGAATCGCCAGCAGCACCAGCGGCACCCACACCACCCATGGCGTTTCATGCGGCTCGTGCGCGTGGTCGTCGTGACCATGACCGTGCGCGTCATGGCCGTGACCATCATGCGCATGCGCAGCCGCCTCGATGCCCATCGGCGATTCCGGATGCTTCGGATCGCGGAAGCGCTCCTTGCCGTGGAACACCATGAAGTACATACGGAACGAATACAGCGCAGTAACGAACACGCTCGCCACCACCGCGAAGTACGCAAAACCCGAACCCGGCAGATGTGAGAATTTCACTGCGTCGATGATCGAGTCTTTCGAGTAGAAGCCCGAGAAGAACGGCGTGCCGATCAGCGCCAGCGAACCGACCAGCGACGTGATCCACGTGATCGGCATGTACTTGCGCAGGCCGCCCATGTTGCGCATGTCCTGATCGTGGTGCATGCCGATGATCACGGAACCCGCGCCGAGGAACAGCAGCGCCTTGAAGAACGCGTGCGTCATCAGGTGGAAGATGGCCACCGAGTAAGCCGATGCGCCGAGTGCGACCGTCATGTAACCGAGCTGCGACAGCGTCGAGTACGCCACCACGCGCTTGATGTCGTTCTGGACGATCCCGAGGAAGCCCATGAACAGCGCCGTGATCGCGCCGATCACCATCACGAACGACAGCGCCGTATCCGACAGTTCGAACAGCGGCGACATGCGCGCGACCATGAAGATACCGGCCGTCACCATGGTTGCCGCGTGAATCAGTGCGGAGATCGGGGTCGGGCCTTCCATCGAATCCGGCAGCCAGACGTGCAGCGGAAACTGCGCCGACTTACCCATCGCGCCGATGAACAGGCAAATGCAGGCGGCCGTCAGCAGGCCCCAGTCCGTGCCCGGGAAGCTCAATGCCGCGAGTTCGGTGCGCTTCGCGAACACGTCGCCGTAGTTCATCGAACCGGCGAAAGCGAACAGCAGGCCGATGCCGAGCAGGAACCCGAAGTCGCCGATGCGGTTCACGATGAACGCCTTCATGTTCGCGTAGATCGCGCTCTCACGGGTGAAGTAGAAGCCGATCAGCAGGTACGACACCAGGCCCACCGCTTCCCAGCCGAAGAACAGCTGCAGGAAGTTGTTGCTCATCACGAGCATCAGCATCGAGAACGTGAACAGCGCGATGTACGAGAAGAAGCGCTGGTAGCCGTCGTCGTCGGCCATGTAGCCGATCGTGTAGATGTGCACCATCAGCGACACGAAGGTCACCACGCACATCATCAGCGCCGTCAGCGAGTCGACCAGGAAGCCGATCTCGAACTTCGTCCTGCCGATCTGCATCCAGTCATAGATGGTCGCGTTGAAGCTCGCGCCGTCCATCACCTGGAGGAAGACCATGACCGAGAGGATGAAGGAGACCGCGACGCCGAGGATCGTCACCGTGTGCGCACCGGCGCGCCCTACCGCTTTCCCGAACAGCCCCGCAATCAGGGAGCCGGCCAGCGGTGCCAGCGGGATCGCCAGCAGCAGGTTTTCATTGAGTGTCGTTGACATAACCGCTTTACCTGAAATTAACCTTTGAGCTGATCGAGGTCCTCGACATTGATCGTGTCGAGGCTACGGAACAGGGTCACCAGAATTGCGAGTCCGATCGCCGCTTCCGCTGCTGCAACCGTCAGTACGAAGAAGACGAAGATCTGGCCATGCACGTCGCCGAGGTAATGCGAGAACGCGACGAAATTGGTGTTCACCGCCAGCAGCATCAGTTCGATCGCCATCAGGATGATGATGACGTTGCGGCGGTTCAGGAAAATACCGACGACGCTGATCGCAAACAGGATCGCGCCGAGGACAAGGTAATGAGCAAGGGTCAACATGGTTTCTCTCTCCTGTGCGCTCAGCTGTTCCTGGCGGGTGCCGGGTCGGCCGCGGCTGCCGCTGCGGCGGCTTCTTCCGCCGCGACAGTTGCCGCGGTCTTTTCCGAGGCCATCTTCACGATGCGCACGCGGTCCTGGGCACGCACCTTGACCTGCTCGCTGACGTTCTGGCGCTTGCTGTCTTTCTTGTGACTCGTGGTCAGCGCAATCGCCGCGATGATCGCCACCAGCAGCACGAGGCCGGCGACTTCGAACGCGAAGATGTAGTCGGTGTAGATGACCTTGCCGATGATGCGGGTGTTCGACCAGCCGGCCATCCCGTTCGCGGCAGCCGTGGTGTCGCGCAGCGCCGTGGCGGTCGCACCGTAGCCGTGCCACAGGATCAGCGCGGTCTCGATCACGATGATCGCGCCCACCAGCGTGGCCATGGGCACGAAGCGCTTGAAGTCTTTGCGCAGCACGTCGATGTTGATGTCCAGCATCATCACGACGAACAGGAACAGCACCATCACCGCGCCGACGTACACCAGCACCAGCAGGATCGCGAGGAACTCGGCCTGCAGCAGCATCCAGATCGCGGCCGCGTTGAAGAACGCCAGCACCAGAAACAGTGCGGACGACACCGGGTTGCGCGAGGTGATCACCTTCAGCCCTGAAACCACCAGGAGCAGTGCGAAGATGTAGAACAGTACGGTCGTGAATTCCATGATTACCGGTTCATCGTTAGGCCATCGTCAGGCATTGTTCTTTGGCACCTGCGTCTGGAAAAACACCCACACAGGTGCGCCGTGCCGCGGCGGTCAGGCCGCGGCGCTTGGCCCGACAACAGGCCGTGTTACTGCTGCATTTACTGCTGCATTTACTGCTGCATTTACCGCTTCAGCAGAAGCGCTTCAACGATACGGTGCATCGGCTGCCTTGTTCGCCGCGATCTCCGCTTCGTAGCGATCGCCCACGGCCAGCAGCATGTCCTTCGTGAAGTACAGGTCGCCGCGCTTTTCGCCGTGATATTCGAGAATGTGCGTCTCGACGATCGAATCGACCGGGCAACTCTCTTCGCAGAAACCGCAGAAGATGCACTTGGTCAGGTCGATGTCGTAACGCGTCGTGCGGCGGGTGTTGTCCGCACGCGTTTCCGATTCGATCGTGATGGCGAGCGCCGGGCACACCGCTTCGCACAGCTTGCAGGCGATGCAGCGCTCTTCGCCGTTTTCATACCGGCGCAGCGCGTGCAGGCCGCGGAAACGCGGCGAAATCGGGGTCTTCTCTTCCGGAAACTGCACCGTGATCTTGCGCTGGAACGCATAACGTCCGGTCAGCGCGAGGCCTTTGAGCAGCTCCGTCAGGAAGAAGGTCTTGAAAAAGTTTTGGATTGCGGTCATGGGTTCATCCGCCCTTTATTTCCAGATATTCAACGGCGACATGATCCAGAAGCCGACCACGATGAGCCACACCACGCAAACCGGAATAAAAATCTTCCAGCCCAGACGCATGATCTGGTCATAGCGATAGCGCGGGAACGTGGCACGCGCCCAGATGAATACCGACAGCAGCAGGAAAACCTTGGCGACGAGCCATACGATGCCCGGGACAAACGACAGGAAGCCGAACGGTGCGCTCCAGCCGCCGAGGAACAGTGTTGCAGCCAATGCCGAGATCACGATCATGTTGATGTACTCGGCGAGGAAGAACAGCGCGAACGCCATCCCCGAGTAATCGATCATGTGGCCCGCGACGATTTCCGACTCCCCTTCCACCACGTCGAACGGGTGACGGTTCGTTTCGGCGATGCCCGAGATGAAGTACACGACGAACATCGGCAGGAGCGGCAGCCAGTTCCACGACAGGAAATTCAAGCCGTAGCCGGCGAAGATGCCGCGCTCCTGCGACGTCACGATGTCCGACAGATTCAGGCTGCCCGAGGTCATCAGCACGACGACGAGGGCGAAGCCCATCGAGATTTCGTACGAGACCATCTGAGCGGCCGCGCGCATGGCGCCGAGAAACGCGTACTTCGAGTTCGACGCCCAGCCCGCCAGGATCACGCCGTACACACCGACTGACGAAATCGCCATCGCGTACAGGAGACCCGCGTTGATGTCGCCGAGCACCGCGCCCGCCTGGAACGGAATCACCGCCCACACCGCGAAGGCCGGCACCACCACCATGATCGGCGCGATCATGTAGATCCAGCGGCTCGCCTGGGCCGGCTGGATCACTTCTTTCAGCAACAGCTTCAGCACGTCGGCGATCGGCTGCAGCAAGCCTGCGGGGCCCACGCGGTTCGGGCCGAGACGCACGTGCATCCAGCCGATCAGCTTGCGCTCCCACAGAATCAGGTACGCCACGCACAGCAGGATCACGACGGCCACCACCAGGATGCGCACCAGTGCCCACACCGTGGGCCATGCCACACCGAGAAGCTGGGTGCCGCCCGAGTTGATCGTATCGAACAAGCTCATTTACGCCTTCTCCACCAGCAGTTCACCGAACAGGCTGCCCAGCGCTGCACCGGCAGGCGTAGCCGCCGATACGCGGACGACCGTCTCCGCAAGATTCGCGTCGCGCACGGCCGGCAACTGCACCGATTGCTCGCCCTGGCGCACGCGCACGGCGTCGCCTTCCTTCAAACCCAGTTTGTCGAACAGCGCAGCGGGCAGACCGGCCGAATTCGCGGCACGTGCCGCTGCCGTCAGATGCAGCGACTCGGCGCGGCGCACCAGCGCGTCGGCGTGGTAAATCGGCACGTCGGCGATACGTTCGAACTTGCCTTCCGCTGCCTTCGCTGCCTTGCCGCGTGCAACCGTGACGCCCGTCCTGTTCGACAGACGCGACCTGATCCCGCCATCGCCGAGGGCTGCCGTGCGCACTTCTTCCGACGTGTCGAATTCGAAGCCCGGCACGCCCAGCAGGCTGCCGAGGACGCGCAGAACCTTCCATGCCGGACGCGTGTCGCCGAGCGGGCGCACGACGCCGTTGAACGTCTGCACCGTCCCTTCGGCATTGACGAACGTGCCGGCCGTTTCCGTGAACGGGGCGATCGGCAGCAGCACGTCGGCGTAGTCGGCTCCGATCTGGAACGGCGACATCACGACGACCATTTCAGCCTGCTTCAGCGCGGCCAAAGCCTGCGCCGGATTGGCCGTGTCGAACTCGGGTTCGACGTTCAGCAGTACATAACCCTTGCGCGGTTGCCTGAACACTTCGCGAGCGTTCAAACCGCCCTCGCCCGGCAATGCGTTCACCAGATGCGCGCCGACCGTGTTGGCGGCTTCTGTCAGGAAACCCAGCGTTGCACCGGTCGCGTCCGCAATCCATTGCGCCGCCGCGTGAATCGCGGCGAAGTCCGGATGACGGACCGCACCGTTGCCGAGCAGCACCACGCGGTGTGCGCCGGTGGCGAGCGACTTCGCGACCTGTTTGTCGGTGTCCGTCGGCTGGGTGCCGGCGAAGGCTTCCGGCAGTGCCGCGCCGTTTGCTTCCGCGACCGCGCCGGCGATACCCGCCAGTGCGTCGAGCCATGCCGACGGTGCGGCAACCACGCGGCGCGCCTGCGGAATCAGCGCATCGTCGTTGGTGGCCTGCACGAGCGTGAGCTTCGTACCGCTCCGGGCAGCCTGACGCAGACGCGCGGCGAACAGCGGATGATCGCGGCGCAGATCCGAACCGATCACCAATGCGGCGTCGAGGTTCGACAGATCGGCGATCGAGGTGCCGAGCCACGGCGCACCGTTGACGGGTGCGGAGAAATCCGACTGACGCAGACGGAAGTCGACGTTAGGCGTGCCGACCGCCTGCGCCAGCTGCTTCAGCAGGAACAGTTCTTCGACCGTGCTGTGGGCGCTGCCGAGCGCGGCCAGCGCATTCGCGCCGTGCTCGCCCCTGATGCCCTTCAGACCCTTGACCACGTATTCGAGCGCGGTTTGCCAGTCGGTCTCGACCCACTTGCCGCCTTGCTTGAGCATCGGCTGCGTGAGGCGTTCCGGGCTATTCAGGGCTTCGTACGAGAAGCGGTCCTTGTCCGAAATCCAGCATTCGTTGATGGATTCGTTTTCGAACGGCAGAACCCGCATCACGCGGTTGTTCTTGACTTGCACCACCAGGTTCGCGCCGACGGAATCGTGCGGACTCACCGACTTGCGGCGCGACAGTTCCCACGTGCGGGCGCTGTAGCGGAACGGCTTGCTGGTCAGCGCGCCGACCGGGCACAGATCGATCATGTTGCCCGACAGTTCGGAGTCGACCGTCTTGCCGACGAACGACGTGATTTCCGAATGCTCGCCGCGGCCCAGCATGCCGAGCTCCATCACGCCGGCCACTTCCTGGCCAAAGCGGACGCAACGCGTGCAGTGAATGCAACGCGACATTTCTTCCATCGAGATCAGCGGGCCGACGTTCTTGTGGAACACCACGCGCTTTTCTTCGCTATAGCGCGACGACGACTTGCCGTAGCCCACCGCCAGATCCTGCAGCTGGCACTCGCCGCCCTGGTCGCAGATCGGGCAATCCAGCGGGTGGTTGATCAGCAGGAATTCCATCACGGCTTGCTGGCCCTTCACCGCCTTCTCGGACTTGGTGCGCACGATCATGCCGGCCGACACCGGCGTGGCGCATGCGGGCACCGCCTTCGGCATCTTCTCGACATCGACCAGACACATCCGGCAGTTGGCCGCAATCGACAGCTTCTTGTGATAGCAGAAGTGAGGAATGTACGTGTCGACCTTATGCGCAGCCTGGATCACCATGCTGCCTTCAGGCACTTCTACTTTCTTGCCGTCTATTTCAAGTTCAACCATGATGGTCAATCTTCCTTAACCTGTTACCGCTCAATCGTTCGCCTGTTCAGCGCCCGTTTCAGGCGATGAATCCCGCGGATGACGTGTTCTGGTGCGCTATCTGGTGTACTTATCCGGGCACTCAGGCAGCCACTGTTTCCGCCGCCGCTGCCGCGCCGGCGTGACCGCCGACGATGCAACGCTTGTGGGCGACGTGGTATTCGAATTCGTCCCAGTAGTGCTTGAGCATGCCGCGAACCGGCATGGCCGCTGCATCGCCGAGCGCGCAAATCGTGCGGCCCATGATGTTCTCGGCGACCGAGTTCAGCAGATCCAGATCTTCCGGACGGCCTTGCCCGTGTTCGATACGATGCACGACGCGATACAGCCAGCCGGTGCCTTCGCGGCACGGCGAGCACTGACCGCATGACTCTTCGTAATAGAAATACGACAGCCGCAATAGCGAACGCACCATGCAACGCGTTTCGTCCATCACGATGACCGCGCCCGAGCCGAGCATCGAGCCCGCCTTGGCGATCGAGTCGTAGTCCATGTCCATCTGCATCATCATGTCGCCCGGGATCACCGGCGCCGACGAACCGCCGGGAATCACAGCCTTGATCTTCCTGCCGCCGCGCATGCCGCCGGCCAGTTCCATCAGCGTCGCGAACGGCGTACCGAGCGGAATTTCATAGTTGCCCGGACGCTCGACGTCGCCTGCGATCGAGAAAATCTTCGTGCCGCCGTTGTTCGGCTTGCCGATTTCGAGGTAATTCTGCGGACCGATCGCGAGCAGGAACGGCACCGCCGCGAACGTCTCGGTGTTGTTGATCGTGGTCGGCTTGCCGTACACGCCGAAGCTCGCCGGGAACGGCGGCTTGAAGCGCGGCTGGCCTTTCTTGCCCTCGAGCGATTCGAGCAGCGCGGTCTCTTCGCCGCAGACGTAGGCGCCGTAGCCATGGTGCGCATGCAGTTCGAACGAGAAGCCCGAACCCATGATGTTGTCGCCGAGGAACCCGGCGCGGCGCGCTTCGTCCAGCGCCTGTTCAAAGCGCTTGTAGACTTCCCAGATTTCGCCGTGGATATAGTTGTAGCCGACCGTGATGCCCATCGCGTACGCGCCGATGGCCATGCCTTCAATCAGCGCATGCGGATTGAAACGCAGGATGTCGCGATCCTTGAAGGTGCCCGGTTCGCCTTCGTCCGAATTGCAGACGAGGTACTTCTGCCCCGGGAACTGGCGCGGCATGAAGCTCCACTTCAGACCGGTCGGGAAACCCGCACCGCCACGGCCGCGCAGACCCGATGCCTTGACGTCGGCGATCACCTGCTCGGGCGGAATCTTTTCTTCCAGAATGCGGCGCAGCTGGGCGTAACCGCCGCGCGCCACATAGTCTTCGAGATGCCAGTTGTCGCCGTTCAGGCCGGCGAGAATCAGCGGTTTGATGTGACGATCGTGTAAAGACGTCATTTCGAAAGCTCCTCGAGCAGCTGGTCGATCTTCGCGCGGCTCATGAAGCTGCACATGCGATGGTTGTTCACCAGCATCACCGGCGCATCGCCGCACGCGCCCATGCACTCACCTTCTTTCAGGGTGAACCTGCCGTCCGCCGTGGTTTCGCCGAAGTCGATGCCGAGCTTCTGCTTCAGATAGTCAGCAGCACTGTCGGCGCCGCCATCCGGGCCGAGCTGGCACGGCAAGTTCGTGCAGAGCGTGATCTTGTACTTGCCGACCGGCGAGGTCTCGTACATCGTGTAGAAGGTCGCCACCTCCTGCACGGCGACCGCCGGCATGCCGAGATAGTCCGCGACGAACTGCATGAGTTCGGGCGACAGCCAGCCATGCTCTTCCTGAGCAGTGGCCAGCGCCGACATCACGGCGGACTGTTTCTGATCGGCGGGATACTTCGCGATCGCACGATCGATTTCTTTCAGGCCTTCAGCTGAGATCATTTTCAGACACGACTCTTTCAATTCCTACCGAACGAAAACCTGTCGCGCGTTGCATGGTGCGACAGACCCGGCGTTCCTTTGACTGACGCGCGCTGCGGTGCAATCCGCAGACGCGCGCTGATGAATACGTCCTAGCGATCCACTTCGCCGAACACGATGTCCTGCGTGCCGATGATCGTCACAGCGTCGGCGATCATGTGACCGCGCGCCATTTCATCGAGCGTGGACAGATGCGCATAGCCCGGCGCGCGAATCTTCAGGCGATACGGCTTGTTCGCGCCGTCCGAGATCAGGTAGATACCGAACTCGCCCTTCGGATGTTCGACCGCGGCGTAGGCCTCGCCTTCCGGCACATGGAAACCTTCCGAGAAGAGCTTGAAGTGGTGAATCAGCTCTTCCATGTTCGACTTCATGCCAACCCGCGACGGCGGCGCAACCTTGTGATTGTCGATCATCACCGGCCCCGGATTCCTGCGCAGCCACTCAATGCACTGTTTCACAATCCGCGTGGACTGGCGCATTTCTTCGACGCGAACCAGATACCGGTCATAACAGTCGCCATTCACGCCAACCGGAATGTCGAAATCGAGCTTGTCGTAGACTTCGTACGGCTGTTTCTTGCGCAGATCCCACTCGATACCCGAGCCGCGCAGCATCGCGCCGGTCATGCCGAGGTTCAGCGCCCGCTCCGGGCTGACCACGCCGATACCGACCAGACGTTGCTTCCAGATCCGGTTGTCGGTGAGCAGCGTTTCGTATTCGTCGACGCACTTCGGGAAACGCGTGAAGAAATCGTCGATGAAATCGAGCAGCGAACCTTGACGGTTCTCGTTCATCCTCGACAGCGCCTTCGCATTGCGGATCTTCGACGCCTTGTATTGCGGCATTGCGTCAGGCAGATCGCGGTACACGCCACCCGGACGGTAGTAAGCCGCGTGCATCCGTGCGCCGGACACCGCTTCGTACACGTCCATCAGGTCTTCGCGTTCGCGGAACGCGTACAGGAAGACCGCCATCGCGCCGACGTCGAGTGCGTGCGCGCCAATCCACATCAGGTGGTTCAGCACCCGCGTGACTTCGTCGAACATCACGCGGATGTACTGCGCGCGAACCGGCACCTCGATGCCGAGCAGCTTTTCGATCGCCATCACGTAGCCGTGCTCGTTGACCATCATCGACACGTAGTCGAGGCGGTCCATATACGGCACGGACTGGATGAAGGTTTTGGTTTCCGCGAGCTTTTCGGTCGCGCGATGCAGCAGGCCGATGTGCGGATCGGCGCGCTGGATGACTTCGCCGTCGAGTTCGAGCACGAGGCGCAGCACACCGTGCGCGGCCGGATGCTGAGGACCGAAGTTGAGCGTGTAGTTCTTGATCTCTGCCATGGCGTTCCCTTAGTGTTTCAGACCGCCATAGCGATCCTCGCGGATCACGCGCGGCGTGATTTCCCGCGGCTCGATCGTCACGGGCTGATAGACGACGCGCTTCTCTTCCGGGTCGTAACGCATTTCGACGTAGCCGGAGACAGGGAAATCTTTACGGAACGGGTGACCAATGAAACCGTAGTCGGTCAGGATGCGGCGCAGGTCCGGGTGACCCTCGAAGATGATGCCGTACAGGTCGAATGCTTCGCGCTCGTACCAGTTGGCCGAACTCCAGATATCGACGACCGACGCGACGATCGGCACTTCGTCGTCCGGCGCGAACACGCGCAGACGCACACGCCAGTTGTTCTGCACCGACAACAAATGCAGAACGGCCGCGAAACGCGGGCCATCGTATGCGCCATCGGCGTAGGTCTGATAGTCGACGCCGCACAGATCGACCAGCTGCTCGAAACCGAGCGAGCGGTCGTCGCGCAGACGCGTTGCCACATTGATGTAGTCGCTCGCCTTCACGACGATCGTCAACTCACCGATTGCCTCGGTGGTGCTCAGCAGGAGGCCGCCAAAGGCCGCCTCGAGGTTCGCTTTCAGGGTCTCGAGTTTGCTTGCCATATTGTGGGGGAGGCGTTGGCCTTATTGACGGGCGATGGTGTTGGTGCGACGGATCTTGGCCTGCAGCTGGATCACGCCGTACACCAGCGCTTCCGCCGTAGGCGGGCAACCCGGCACGTAGACGTCGACTGGCACGATCCGGTCGCAGCCGCGCACTACCGAATAGGAATAGTGGTAGTAGCCGCCACCGTTCGCGCACGAGCCCATCGAAATCACCCAGCGCGGCTCGGCCATCTGGTCATAGACCTTGCGCAGCGCCGGCGCCATCTTGTTGCACAGCGTGCCAGCGACGATCATCACGTCCGACTGGCGCGGACTCGGACGAAACACCACGCCGAAACGGTCGAGGTCATAACGGGCAGCGCCCGCATGCATCATCTCGACCGCGCAGCACGCGAGACCGAACGTCATCGGCCACAACGAGCCGGTGCGCGTCCAGTTGATCAGTTTGTCTGCCGTAGTAGTGACAAACCCTTCCTTCAAGACCCCTTCGATACTCATTTGCTTTCCACTCCAGACGGGGCGGCAAGCCTTGGCCACCCACGCAAACCGGCGATTAATCCATCATTCCCAGTCGAGGCCGCCCTTCTTCCAGATATAGGCAAAGCCCAGCAGGAATTCGAGCACGAAAATCATCATCGCCATGAAGCCGGGCCAGCCGATGTCGCGCAGGGCCACACCCCACGGGAACAGGAACGCGGTCTCAAGGTCGAAAATGATGAAGAGAATGGCGACGAGGTAGTAACGCACATCGAACTTCATCCGCGCATCTTCGAATGGTTCGAAGCCGCACTCGTACGGTGCGTTTTTCTCGGCATCGGGCTGGTTGGGACCGAGTATCTTGCCAATGCTGACCAGTGCTACGCCTAAACCGGTACCCACAATGAGGAACAACAAGACGGGGTAATAGACTGCGAGGTTCAAGACTATCCTCAATGGGTTGGTTTACGGCTCCGGTCAAAACCGGCCTTCTGACTCAATCACAACGCTACGCGGATGCGTCGCCAACGACATGCCGCCGCGGCACAAATAATGGCGACGTATCGCCCCATTCACCGCCGCATCATTGCGCTAACAGGACCGTTTCATCGACAGTTGAGTCCAAGTATGACGATAGAAACCACAGCAACTACTTTCAGTTTAAAGGCTGCGGCACGCAGAATAAATGCCTATTTTCGGAACTCTTTGTTGTCGTCCAGTAAGCCGTGCGGAACGCTTGGGAACGCCTTTGGCATCCGGTGGTGCACCTTTGCGCGCCCCATCGCATCCAGCGGGCAAAGGAACCCGCGGCGACGCGCATTCGACCCTAAGCAGGCGGCGTCGCCTTCTCCCTGCCCTGAACCTGGCCGCGACGCCCTGTGTCCGGAATCGCTCCTTATGCATCGGGCCATGGCTCATGGACTGATTAGTGCGCAGCGGCTGCCGCGTCGCTCGCCCCGGCCGTCTTTCGCGGCTTTGTAATCCAGATCAGGGGAATGATCACGATCATGACCAGCGCCGAACCATAGAAGACGTCGTTCAGGCCCATCATTGCCGCCTGCGCCTGGACCGTCTGATCGAACAGCGCGTACGACGCTCCCCGCCCCAATCCCAGCAGCGAGTGATATGCGCCGATCTGCTGCGTGAACATGGGATTGGTCGGACTGGACTGCTGGGTGAGAATTTCATGGTGAAGGATGGTCCGGTTATTCCACACGACGTTTGCCAGCGACGTGCCGATTCCCCCAAAAAACATCCGGAAGAAGGTCGACAGACCCGCTGCCGCAGGCACTTTCTCCGGCGGCTGGCCCGAAAGGATAATGGTCGTCAGCGGTGCGAAGAAAAGCGCCATCGGGATGCCCTGCAGCAGCGTCGGCAGGATGATGTAGCCTTCGCTCAGGTCCGTGTAGAAAAACGAGCGCATGTAATACACGATCGCAAAGCCAATGAAGGCGCAGGTGCCGAGAATCCGCGCGTCGGTGCGCGGCAGGATCTTGCCCATGATCGGAGCACCGATGACAGCAAAGATGCCGAGCGGCGCCGTTGCGAGACCCGCGTCCACGGCCCGGTAACCGAGATACTCCTGCATCCATTGAGGCAACAGCACCAGCGTACCGAAGAAGATGCCGTAGGCCACGGCGATCGACACCGTCCCGCCGAGGAAGTTGCGCTGCTTGAACAGCGTCAGATCGACGATGGGACTCTTGTCCGTCAACTCCCAGATGACGAAGAGCACCAGGCCCACGGCGGCAACGATTGCCAGGATGATGATCGTATTCGACGAGAACCAGTCAAGGTCCTTACCCTTGTCCAGCATGACCTGAAGCGACGCCACCCAGGTGATCAGGAGTCCCAGGCCCACTTTGTCGACTGGCAGTTTCTTCTTTGGGGTATCGCGATCCCGGTAAAGCACCCAGACCATGCTCGCCGAAAGCAGCCCGACTGGAATATTGATGTAGAAGATCCACGACCAGCTGTAGCTGTCCGTCACCCATCCCCCCAGGGCCGGCCCAACGATCGGGCCCGTGACGACGATCATCGAGAATAGCGCCAGCGCCAGCGCCGACTTGGCCTTTGGCCATGAGCTGAGCAGGAGCGCCTGCGACATCGGAATCAGCGGACCGGCTACGGCGCCCTGCAGCACGCGCGCGAGCAGCAGGATCGGCAGCGAAGGCGCGATCCCGCAAAGCCAGGACGCCACGACGAACAGCAGGATCGAGCCGATAAACAGCCGGACCTGGCCCAGGCGTTGCGTCAGCCAGCCGGTCAGCGGAATCGCGACCGAGTTGGCGGCGGCAAACACCGTAATGACCCACGTGCCCTCGTCGCCCGATACGCCGAGATTACCTGAGATCGTTGGAATCGCGACGTTGGCAATCGACGAGTCAAGCACCGTCATAAAACCTGCGAGTCCCACACATAAGGACCCCAGGGCTAATTTTGTCCCCGTCAGAGGGGGGTGATTCGGTTGGCTGGTAGACATGGCAATCCATATGTCGAATGACTATCGCTGCATCGCGACGAGCGGGTCGGCGCGATGCAGCACGACGCACCGCTTATTCGTTCGCGGCTATGATTTTTGCGATCGCGGCGTCAGCTTCATCGCCATACCGGGCAAATACGCTGGTCTTGTACGTCGAGCTGGATTCGGTTCCGAGCTGCGGGCCATCGGAATTCCTGACATTGACGTCGACGTTCATGGACAGGCCAACGCGCAGTGGATTCTTTTCGAGTTCACCGGCCGGTATTTCGATGCGCACCGGCAAGCGCTGGACGACCTTGATCCAGTTGCCGGTCGCGTTCTGTGCCGGCAGGAGCGCCAGCGCCGAACCCGTACCCGGCGTGAATCCAACCACCTTGCCGTGATAGACCGTCGAGGAGCCGTAGACGTCAGCCGTCAGATCGACCGGCTGACCGACACGGATATGACGCAGCTGCCACTCCTTAAAGTTCGCGTCCACCCACACCTGATTCAGCGGCACCACGGACATCAGCGGGGTGCCCGGCGACACGCGCTGGCCCACCTGGACCGAGCGCTGCGCGACGTAGCCCGTGACCGGCGCCGGCAGCGTTGTGCGCGAATAGGCAAGATAGGCGTCGCGAACTTTGGCCGCGCCTGCGAGTACGTCCGGATGCTGATCTACCGTTGTGTTCGCGGTAAGCGCGCGATTGACGCCTAGCTGCTGCACCGCGGCATCCAGCGCTGCCCTGGTCGATTTGACGGCATCACGTGCGTGCGAGATTTCCTCTTCGGAGACGGCCCCCGACATGCCGGTCGAGAGACGGCGCTTCAGATCGTCCTGCGCTTTTGAGAAGTCAGACTGGCGCATGGCGATCTCCGCACGATACTGATCGTCGTCGACATAGAGGCCGTGGACCCGACGCACCGTCTGTCCCAGGTCGGCCTCGGCGTGCTGCAACGCGATTCGCGTGTCGGCCGGATCGAGCATGACGACCGGATCGCCGGCCTTGACGATTTGCGTGTTGTCGGCATTGACGGCGATCACGGTCCCCGTGACCTGCGGCGTAATTTGCACGACGTTGCCATTGACGTACGCGTCATCGGTGTCAACGTGATAGCGCGCGACCAGTTCGTAGTAGGCGCCATATGCGACGCCGGCCGCAGCAAGGGCCGTGACGAGCGTTGCAATCAGGAGCTTGCGCTTGCCGCTCTTTTTCTGTTGCCCGTGGCTCTCGGAAGATTGGGGTTGGTTCATGACTACACTCCAGCAAAATTGAGTTCGCGTAGCCAGCCGGCGACGCGCGGGTTTTGAAATAGGGGGAAACTAGTGGGACGTCTTATCGGCTGCGTGCGATGCGCCAGGGGCGCTTGCCGACGCGGCGAGATCCGTACTCGCCGATTCGAAGCCGCCGCCCAGCGCCTTGATCAGCGCCACCTGCGAGTTCCGGCGGTCCATCGTCAGATTGGCGACGGCCTCCTCGGCGGCGAGGCGGTTGTCGTCCGCGTTCAGCACCTGCAGCTGCTGGGTCAGACCCGACCCGTAGCGCACCACTGCGAGCCGGTACGCCTGGCTCTGCGCATCAAATGCCTGCTGCGCATCCACGAGTTGCTTATCGGTCGAACGGATGAGCGTGACCTGCGACGCAACGTCTGACAAAGCGTTGATCAGTGTCTTGTTGTAGTAGGCGACGTCATAGTCGAAATCGGCGTAACGGCCCTTGAGCTGCGAGCGCAGTGCGCCAGCATCGAAGATCGGAAGATGGATCGCCGGGCCGGCCGAAATCTGCCGGCTCGATGCAGTCAGGAATCGCCCCCACCCGAAGGCGTCGAGGCCCACTGCCGCGGAAAGATTGACGTCAGGGTAGAACTCGGCCTTCGCTTCCTTGATCCCGTGCGTTGCGGCATCGACCTGCCAAAACGCCGCGACGATGTCCGGGCGGCGCGAGACGAGATCGGCGGGAAGACTGTCGGGCAGAACGACCGCGTCACCCGACCCGAGCGTGGGCACCGCGATCGCCAATCCGCGATCCGGACCCGCACCGAGCAGGGCGCCGAGCTGATATCGCACGACTGTAATCCGGCCATCAAGATTGCTTACGGTCGAGCGTGTCGTCGCAATATCACCCGTCGCCGTCTGCTTTTCCACGTTCGTATCGAGACCCGCGACAACCCGTCCATTGGTGATGCGCCCGATCTCTTCGCGGTTTTTGAGTTCCTGCGCAGCGATGTCGCGCAGCCTGTACAGGCGCGCCAGCTCGTTGTAGGTACTGGCAACCGAAGCCGCCAACGTGATCCGCACCTCCTCCATTTCCGCCTGCGCCACCTTTTCGTCAGACGTCGCCTGGCGCAGCCGCTCGTGGTTCTTCCCCCACAGGTCGAGGTCCCATGATGCGCCCTCCATCACCGTGTTCTCGCTATTCCACGCGCCGCCGATGGAAGGCGGATAGACCGTGTTTTCCGTATTGAGCTCCCGCGTCCAGGAGTAGCTGGCGTTGACCGTCGGATACAGCTTCGAGTTGGCATTGCCCACATACGACGCCGCCTTGTCGATCCGTGCGCGCGCTTCGTCGATGTCAGGATTGCCCTTCAACGCTTCGTCGATCAGCCTGGGCAACTGGGGATCGCCGAATTGTTCAGACCAGTCGAGAGAGGGCCACTTTCCGCCCTCCGCAGGCAGACTTTCGCTCGCCTCATATTTGGACGGCGCCTCGATATGGTGATCACTCTTGATCCCGGCGAAGTTGACGCAGCCGCCCAACGTGAGCAAGGCAGCCGATGCGATTAGAAGCACAGACCTTTTGGGTCGCAGAACTGAGGGGTGGACAATCATGGTAGTTTCCATTTTTCGAGCTGTGATATCCGTGGTACGTGCATATGCACGCTTAATCCGGTGTACCCGCACAGAATAGGTATCCTTCGGGTTAGCATCAACGACTCTGCGGGTACAAGATTGTTGCAATCCACGAATCCGTCCGACCTGCATGCACTGCCCGGATTGCAACGTGTGTTTGCCGTGACTATCTGAACGGTTGCCGTTCAGATACGTATTCGTTCTTCATTGAAGGCACGGGAACAGACTACGACCGCCCCCCCGCCGAGGGAATACGGGCGGCCGGAACGCACGGTCAGTCAGGGACAACGCCGGCTCTGCTTTTAACAGCCAGTGATACCAGCGGATTTACTTCAGACGTTCCAGGGCAGTGCCCCATCAGGTAAGCCAGGCGTTACGCGGATCAGGCAGCAATCCGCTAACGGCAATTGAACCGTCCGTGGACGGGCACATAGGACCGGGCTGATACCCTTCGCTCGCAAGCGGCCTTCTGTCCGCTGGCAAGCGACCTTCTGCCGGGCCTGAGCGTTCGCCCGCGACTCAACGACGAGTCAACCCGTCTTCGCTGTCCAGATGAGAGACGTCGCTCGTGATGCGAAAGAGCTCGCCTCTCAGGTGAGCTGCCGCCTGCGAGCCGTAGCTGCGTTCGAAGCTGGCCTGGGCGATCTGCCAGTGAACGGACGCTACCTCGAGCCTCTCGCGCCCACGCGCGCTGATCGTGACCCGCAGTCGCCGCTTCCCCTGGACTTCCGGTGCGTCGTAGACCAGCTGATCGCGCAGCAAAGGCTTAAGGGCACGCACGAGCGTCGTTCTGTCCATGACCATCGCCTCGGCCAGCTGGATCATCGTCAGGCAGGGCTCGCGACTCAGAATGCAGAGAATGCTGAACTGGGTGGGCGTCAGGCCAGCATCGGAAAGGTGACGCTCGTAGAGCCTGGAGATATGCCGGGCTGCCTGTCGGACAGCGAAGCAATCGTCTGATTCGAGTGGAAGGATCTTCATGCTGGGAGCATAGCTGTCGCCTCCCCCGCAATCCATGCCTGCAATCGCATCAATTTTTTCTCGGCGGTGTGAATAATCCGGCATCACCTGCCAGAAGTCGATTCATGGTGAGCGTTCCCTGCTCTCCAGAACTGCAGAAAATTGTTGCCGTCACGGCAACAGTCACGGCAACGCGGTGACGGGATGAAACGAGATCCAAAACGCCTCGCATTTCCGTCCAGCTTCGCCCGGTCATTGAAACGCTGGGCGCGCCAGCGATGCACCGCCTCCGCTCGATAATCACGCCCTCGAGTTAGCCAGCACATCTGCGTATCGGTCGAACTGGGGCAGCACGAGCGCGGTGCCGGAAAGCGCGTTTGGCTCCAGGCCGATCGCGGGGCGGTGGATCGACTATCAGATTGGCAAACAGATTGATGTCGAAGCAAACATTGATCGAGAGTATGCCCGTCTGCTACTCTGCCGCATGCCTGCACATCTGCTGGAGAACGATCACCGTTTTGCTGTCCAGGCAGCACGGCGCATCACGCAGATCTAAGAGCGCCATCCGCTGAACGATTACCTAACACAAAATCAGTTCGATATCCTTTGTTCGTTGCGGGTTCCGTCTGATTTGACAATGGCCGAACTAGCTCACGCCATGCCACCCAATCTGACTAGCTTGCGCGGACGCTCACCCCACTTCTCCGTGACGGGCGCATTGTCAACGCACGTTAGTCCCTTCAAGCGAGAACTCGCAGCTTGAGGTTGACGCGTTTCGGCATCAACCAACTCAGTGAAGTGCCGCTCAGCAAGAGTTCGAAAACAGGTTTGGAGCGTTGTAAACTACTTCGCTGCGCCGGAATCTATATCGGGTTATAAATGATGTCTCAAAAGGTTAGCGACAATTCGAACACGTTGGACCTGACAACGCTTGATCGAACCAGCATTTCGGCACAAGGACCTGCAACAGACAATAACCTTGCATACCTGCTCTACCGGGTCCACACCCGCCTGACGAACATGTTGACAAAAGGAACGCAATCGGAACTCGGCGTTACCGGAATGCAAGCACGCATCCTGCACCTCCTGGAAAGCGGTCGGTGTGATAGCTCCTCGGGCCTCGCGCAAGAATGCGGCATCGATCAGAGTGCCGTGACAAGACTTATCGACCGCCTGAAAGCGCACGGACTCGTTCACCGGGTTCGAAGCGCAACGGACCGCCGGATCGTTCAAATTGAGTTGACCGAACACGGACGAGCACTGGCCGCTCGCGTACCACCAATCGCTCGCGCGGTCATCGAGCGTGTACAAGCTGGATTGACGCCAGCAGAGGTTGGGTTTCTGGTCAGCTTGCTGCGTCACGTCAACCGCAACTGCGACTAATCCGAATCCCTCATGCCTTAGTGCAAACGTGGCGCAGTGCCGTCCACTTTCGAGTGCGGACGCCACAGCCGAAAAGCTTGGCCTTAACCGCTGTTCGGGTGGCCGACATCGTGTGTCAGTTTGTCGAAGAATACGCTCGCATGATCAATGAAAGCGCGCACCTTCGAGGACAACACAGCGCGGGAACCGTATGCAAGCCTGATTTCGACCCAGCCATCCTTGATTTCAAAGTCGTCGAGCAAGCGAACCAGCCGCCCTTCTTCCACCGCGCTCTCGATCAGTGAAACGGGCAACGCGCCGATACCGTAACCTAGCGACACGAGTTCCTGGTTAAAAAGCGGGCTATTCGATACGACGTCCAGCTTGATGGGAATTGCCACGTCCCCTCGTTCTGTACGAAAAGTCAAAGTTGGCTTACGCAGGGCCGGCGGCATGGCGACAAAGGTATGGCCGGAGAGATCTTCCGGCTTTTCCGGCCGCCGGTGGTGGGCAAGGTATTCTTTCGTTGTGACAAGAACCAAAGGTATACGCTCTAAAACCCTCGTCGCGGCCCGATCCGTACTCAACATAAAGGGCAATACAATGCCCAGGTCGAAGCCGTCGCCAACAAGATCGACTGGGCGCTCGGTGAGCGTCACGTCAAGGCTGACTCCCGGATACTGACGTTTAAAATCCGCCATCAGCGGACCAAGCCGATTAATGGTCGCGGTCGTGTGTGCGACCACACGCAATAAGCCGGTCGGAACGGGAGCCTCTCCACAAATTTGAGCCTCGAGCGTGGCAAGGTCGTCGAGAATGCGACAGCAGCGATCATAAACCCGCTCTGCAGATTCCATCAGTGAAAATTGCCGCGTCGTGCGGTTAAACAACCGCGTTCCGAGCCGCCGCTCCAACGTCGAGATTCCACGGGAAACGGCAGGCGGCGTAAGACCTAGCATGTCGCCAGCGCGCCGGAAGCTTTTAGCCTCAAACACTGCGCGAAAGATGCGCAAGCTTTCGATATAGTCCATAGTAATTCCTACCGTTTGCACCTTGAATGATTGATCACTCGCTGAAGCAGCTGCGTAATCTGATCATCTGCTTGATCGCCGGCACGACCTGCAGCTCGAACAATCGGCTCCGACTGTCCAACCTCACGATCGCGACGTGTCGACTCGAATGTTCCTGAACGATGATTCCCTGCCCGAGATGCGAGTCGCCGGACCGTCACTGTGCCGGCGCCCACGCCCGAGGCCGCATCATTCAGTCAAGGTGATGCGCTCGATAAGTAATTCAAACTTCTGATCCAGTGCCAACGCCGCGGCTTTCAACTGCGGATTGTCGCCAATCACGATAAGAGATGAAGGTCGAACGTACGTGACAATGGTGCCTTCGCCGCTTGCTGATTCCGTCACGAGAACTTCAACTGGTGCAAATAGCCCTGCGGTGAGGTCATGACGCAGCATGGTGATTGCGATGAGTGGGTTCCCGAGAATCCAGCGCACGGTGCGACGATTGATTCCAAATTTCGTGATCCAGCCTCCGTGATCGATCTCGCTAAAGAGCATGAAACCGCTTTCACCCACGAAACGGCGTTCGACCTCGCTCACATAGGCAGCCTCAGAGATATCCTCCGACGCGAGCTCGACTAGTTCCGGTATCGATGATCTTCCGCACAGTCTGGTCAGACGATTGACGACATCGTCGAACGCCGAAGGAGTCCTGACCTCCACTCGCACGCCGCTGAATTTTGTTTCGGTAACTGTAACGTTGCTGTTCATCAAACTCTCCTGTTCTTTCGTCCTGACGGACGGTAAAGCCCAAAGCTGGCAAGGGCTTCTCGCGATCACCCCGCCGCACCAGATACGAGTATATCCACTCAATTGCGCCGCCGTAGCACCTGCAGGAGACAAGAAACTATTGAGCAAACGGACTTAATTCAGCAATCCGGCTCGTAGGAGCCATTGAACCGCTCCGCGGTCTTTCGGAGACGCCAACGATCGAGAGAATGGCGCCGTGGAAAGCGCAAACAAGAAATCGGGCTGTGGTGCAAATAGCGATCAGCGAATGCTTGGAGTGTCGGGCTGAGCGATCGCTGGAATCGTCTCGCAACACCTGCGGGACGGTCCTGGCGGGTTGACGAGACGTACTTGAAGCTCGGAGGCAAATGGGTTTATCTATATCGGTCGGCGCATCGGGCCGGCCAGACGATAGACTTCATGCTCACGGAAAAGCGCGATGTGGCTGCGGCAAAGAGCCTTTTTCAGCAAGGGGCTCAGCAATCAGTCGCTCTGCACCGTAGAGCTGTGACTCGTAGGGTTCGGACGATAGGCGGTTTGAATTCAACTTCCCCCTCGAAAAGTCACTTTTTCCCTAGAGGGTGTTAGGCACTTTTGTTAAGGGCTGCAAAGTGAACAAGCATAAGCACGGAGAATACGACGAAATGCAAACCAGCCAAGGTTTCGGGCAATCGTTCGTAGTCTCTGGCCAGTCGGCGGAACCGGTTGAGCCAGCCGAAGCTGCGCTCGACCACCCATCGGCGCGGCAGCAGCACGAAGCCCTTCTTCGCCTCCGGCAGCTTGATTACCTGAAGCTCGATCCCTTCGTCGAGTGCCGCCTGCGCAGGCTCTTCGCCGGTATATCCCTGATCGGCGAACGCCACCTTGACCGTCTGGCCCGTGGCCTGCTGAACCTGACGCGCCAGTTCTCCGACCTGCGCGCGTTCCTGTTCGTTGGCCGGCGTAACATGCACAGCAAGCAACTGCCCCAAAGTATCAACCGCCATGTGGACCTTACTGCCGCGTTTGCGTTTGTAGCCGTCGTAACCGGCGCGAGGCCCACTCTCGCATGTCGACTGCAGGGTCCGCCCGTCGAGAATGACCGCGCTGGGTTGACCACGGCGCTCCTGTGCGATCCGGATGATCGAACGCAGGTCATTCACCATCGCCTCGAAACAGCCTGCCTGAATCCAGCGTTGCGTCTGCTGGTAGACCAGTTCCCACGGTGGAAAATCATTGGGCAACAAACGC
This sequence comes from Paraburkholderia phytofirmans OLGA172, assembly GCF_001634365.1. NCBI lineage: Bacteria > Pseudomonadati > Pseudomonadota > Betaproteobacteria > Burkholderiales > Burkholderiaceae > Paraburkholderia > Paraburkholderia phytofirmans. Next base: position 1,326,119 of record NZ_CP014579.1, on the reverse strand, counting down.
CACGGCGCACCCGCACGTACGATCCAGCGCAGCGCGTTGAACATCTCGCGCAGTTCGTAGCGGCGCTGCGGCGCGTCTTTGTTCATCAAGGTCAGGTACGGAGCGGCGAAATACCACTCTTCATCCGACACATCCGTTGGGTATGGCCTGCGTTTTTTCATTCCGCCAGGATACCAGGTCTAACTCAAAGTTCCTAACACCCTCTAGATTGTGATTATGCTCCAGAATTTCGGGAATGACTGGTACTCGAACGTGCAGATATTGTTCTGGATTTTTGAATAGTTTTTTCGCACGTGCCATGGCAAACCAACAGGCAATCGAATACAGACAGCGTTCACGGATGGGGGCACCCAGCAGTTTTCCTTAACTCCCACCTCACAACGCGGGCAAAGCGGGCAAAGCGGGCAAAGCGGGCAAAGCGGGCAAAGCGGCCAAGATATCGGCGCCACCCGACCCCGTAAATCTGCACCTGAATGCCGAGCTCAGTGTTTTCGCGGACTGAATGGCAAAGGTGTTCGTGTCGCCAAATGGCCGGAAGCGCGCCCCGTGACATCGAAGCGCGCTCCCCGATTCCGATCTGCTGCAACGGATCCTCAGGAGTCCGAGCGCTTATGGAGCTACGACCCAGTCGCGGCCAGCAATCGGACCACCGGCTTGCTGCATGCGACCGCCCGAAACCAGACCACCAAGATCTACCGACGCATACCCAAACTCTTCGACGAGTCCGATGACCGCCGTCTTCGCGTCCCTGTCGTCACCGGAGACGAAGATGACGCGCTTTCCGTCATGAAACTTGGGGCCCTTGTCGTAATACTCCATGCGGATCGCGTTGAATGCCTTGACCACACGAGCCCCCGGCGCGTGTGCTGCAACGATCTCGCTAGCGCCCGTGCCTCCTAAATCCGCCAAGATGAGCTCAGGCTCGACTTGCGAGAACGGATTGGTGGTATCCACCAGAATGCGGCCGCCCCAATCAGGCAGGCCTTCCAGAGCCGACGGGACTTGAAGCCATGGAACAGCGAGCATGACCAACTCGAGCTGGGCCACCTCCTGGACTGCATCTGCCGAAGCCTTTGGACCGAGTTCGGCCACGATATCGCGCAAACCCTGCGGCCCACGACGTGCGCTCAGGACAACCTCGTGTCCCGCTTGAATGGCGCTCCTGGCGAGGGACTGCGCTACAGCACCGGCTCCAATAAAACCAATCTTCATCTCGACACCTCTGCGGCAATTTAAATTGACGAAGCCATGCTCGCCCAGGAGCAAGGCACTTGAGAGAACAGCCTGGTCAGTTGAATGAGCACTGCTGGAGCGGCGTGCGTGGGAACTCGAACGCCTTGGCCAACTCCGCATTGCCCGACATCACGGGTTCGAATTGCCGTTTGGACAACGATACCCCCTTGCTGCCCAGCGCTTGAGAAGCGATGGAACGGACATCCGTCCTGGCTCTCCCAAGAAGCGGCAAGTTAGCGCCGCTCCACCTCGAACGTGGAAGCCTGCCGCGTCCCGCAAAGGCGAACTGCCGACACCATAGCGCGCCAACCAGACACCCGTTCGCAAGCGCACCGCAAAGCTCATCCTTCCAACCAGTGTTTCTGCTCAATACTGGAGCGATCACTCCTTTATGGCACAATAGGCTCGCCTCTACCGCATGTCAACGATTTATGGAGCTATGGCTACAATAAATGATACGCAACCCCGGCGCAATCGCGGCAGGCCTTCGACCTTTGATCGCGCGGAAGCTCTGAACCGGGCCATGAAGCTCTTCTGGGAGCAGGGGTACGAAGGAACCTCCTTCGACCAGTTGATCCGGACCATGGGGATCAGCCCTTCGAGCTTCTATAACTCGTTCGGCAGCAAGGAGCAGCTCTACAAGGAAGCAACTGACGCATACCTGAACATGTCGGAAGCCTGGTTCGCTGGCAGACTGTTCGGCACGGCCGACACGCGAGAAGCATTCAAGGCGCTTCTCGACGCCACCGCCGTGGAATACTCGCGGCAGAGCCACCCGTCGGGCTGCATGATCTCTCTGGCTGGCACGCATCTGCCCCCAGACCTCAATTCTGTTCGTGAGATGATGGTCAAGCATCGCGCGGACGCTGAAGATATGATCGCGCAGCGGTTGCGCAATGGCGTCAAAGACGGCGATCTACCGTCTGACACCGATGTGCCCGCCCTCGCTGCCTTCTACAGCGCGGTGACCCGAGGAATGGCCGTCCAGGCACGAGACGGAGCTGGCCCGCAAAAGCTGAAAGCGATCGCAGACGTCGCCATGCAAGCATGGCCAGTTCAAAGCCGTAAGGCAAGATCTGCAAGGCCTCGGAGAGCTCGCGTCATCTGACAGCCCACTTCGCGTGGAGTAGTCCAACATCGAAATGAGCCTCCGCGTTTAGAAGGTACGATGATTGCACTTTCTCCGCCATTAAGTCACCTGTAACGAGCATTCGCAAACGCATCAGCGGAAATTATGAATGAGCCCGAGTGGACCGATTTTCGATTCTTCCTTGAAGTCGCGCGGACCGGAAAAGTCTCATCAGCAGGAGAAAGGCCAGGAGTTGAGCATTCAACCGTGTCGCGTCGGATCAACCGGCTGGAGCAGTCTCTTGGTTCAGTGTTGTTTGATCGGCGACGCAACGGCTTTTATCTCACCGACGCCGGGAAGGCGTTGGTCCCTCACGCGGAACGCATGGAGAATGCCTTGCTGGGTGCGCTCGAGGAACATATGAGCCAGTCCACCGTGGTGTACGGAACCGTCAGGGTTGGAACGCCGGAGGCTTTTGGCATTCATGTCCTGGCCCCCAGCATCGTTGAACTTAACGCTCAACAACCTGACCTCCATGTGGAACTCATGGCCCAGCCACAGTTTCCCAGTTTAGTTACGCGAGAGGTTCAGAACGCGACGTATCCGAGTGGTTTGGGATTTCATCCGAGACGTTGTCACAAAGTATCCCCAATTACTGCGCGGATAGGCCCTACGACGACAGTCTATGGGACCAACTCGACGAAGCAACACGCGAAGCGATGATCGACCGGCTCAGCCTGTGTCACCGCCAGCCACTGGCAACACCGTGCCCGCGGTATGGCTTGCCCGAAAGCGCTTGTCTGACGCACTCACACCGGGCTCAAACCCAACAGCTCACGCGCTTGCGCAGCAGTCGCGACAGGACGCCCGTACTCGGCACAAAGCGCGGCAACGCGTGCAACCAGTTGCGCGTTGCTGGCCGCGAGGGTGTCCTTGTCCCAGCGGACGTTGTCTTCAAGACCGGTGCGGCAGTGTCCGCCCATCTGCAGGGTCCAGTGGTTGACTTCGAGTTGGTGGCGGCCGATACCGGCGGCGGTCCAGGTCGCGTCGGGCAGGAGTTCGCTGAGCTGTTTCACTTCGAACTCGAGAATTTCGCGGCGCGCAGGCAGCGCATTCTTGACGCCCATCACGAACTGAACATGCACCGGCGCCTTGAGCAGACCTTGCTCGACGAGATCGACCGTGCTGTACAGCATGGCCAGATCGAAGATTTCGATTTCCGGCTTCACGTCGTGGTCGAGCATGGAAGCCGCGAGCGAGCGCACGAAGTCAGGGGGATTCTCGTACACCGTGGTGGGGAAATTCACCGATCCCGTGGCGAGCGACGCCATGTCCGGGCGCAAGTCGAGCATCGCGCCGCGCTGCTCGAAGGAGCGCCCGCGGCCGCCTGTCGAAAACTGCACGATCATTCCAGGGCAATGCTGGCGGATACCGTCCTGGAGTTCGGCGAAGCGAGTGCGATCAGAACTCGAATTTTCCTGCTCGTCGCGGACATGCAGATGAACGAGCGTTGCGCCTGCCTCGTAGGCTTCGTGTGTGCTCTCGATCTGCTCGGAGATCGAGATCGGCACGGCAGGATTGTCCTTCTTGCGCGGCACGGAGCCAGTGATCGCTACGGTGATGATGCAGGGTGAGCTCATGTTGGTTCTCCGTCGACGGACGATTGGATCGGTTGTGCACGAGGGGCCGCCTCGTACGGCGTTCATTCACGTAAAGCCATGACCTTTCGGGCCCTGCCTTCTTGGACCCCGGAGGCATCTGTGCGAGGGTGGTTCGAGGAATTCATGGCTCAGCCTGTGTCACCACCGGCTACTGGAAGCACCGTGCCGGTGATATAGCTTGCCTCGTCTGAAGCGAGGAACAGGATCGGCGCGACCTGTTCGTCAATGCTGCCGTAACGCTTGAAAAAGGTTGATTCAGTGACCTGCTTCACTGCATCGCCCATCCAGGCTTTTTCCTGCTCGCTGTCGCCGGCAGTATTGCGAGGGATCCGTCTCGGAGGCGCGTCGGTCCCGCCCGGCGCGGCGGCGACCACACGGATGTTGTGCTCAGCATACTCCATCGCCAGTGACTGCGTTATCGCGTTGACACCGCCCTTGGCCGCCGAATACGGCACGCGGCGGATACCGCGCGTGGCATTCGAGGAGACGTTGACGATGGTGCCACCGCCGCGCTTGAGCAGGTACGGCAGCACAGCATGGCAGGCATACAGCGTGGGCATGAGTGAGCGGCGAATTTCCGCGTCAATCTGCTCAGGTTCGAACTCGGCGAACGGGCGCATGCGAATCGCGCCACCGACGCCATTGATGAGTATGTCGATGCCGCCGAACTTGCGCGCGGCAAAGGCCATTGCCGACGCAGCGCCTTCGTACGTCTCAAGGTCGGCGACAAACCCGGCTGTGTCCGCGCCACTCGCTTCGGCGGCAACTTCGGAGACGAACTCGGCGCGATCGACGAACAGCACCTTGCCGCCTTCGGCGGCTGCGCGAAGCGCTACCGCGCGACCAATGCCCTGCGCGGCACCGGTGACCACCATGACCTTGCCGGCAAATCGTTGCGCGCTCATGCGGCCCTCGGTGCTGCGTTAGGAGTGAACTTCTCGTAGTGAAAGCTGTTGGGCTTCACGCCGTTGTCGTCGAAATGCTTGCGCACCGCATCGACCATCGGCGGCGGCCCGCACAGGTACACGTCCACGTTGCCATCATTTACAGCCTCGGCCGGCATGTGCTGCGTCACCCAACCCTTGCGGGGATGCGTGGAATCCGTTTCGGCCACGACGGTGCTGTAGGTGAAGTTCGGCAACTTCGCCACGTACGCGTCGATTGCATCGACCTGCACGAGGTCGAGGTCTCGCGTTACGCCATAAATCAGGTGAACCTTCTGCTGCGAATTCGCGCGAGCCAGCACTTCGAGCATCGACAGAAACGGTGCCAGGCCGGTGCCGCCGGCGAGGAACAGCAACGGCCGCTCGACGGCCCGCAGATAGAAGCTGCCCAGCGGCCCGGTCAGCTCCACTTGGTTGCCTGCCTGTGCGGATTCGAGCCAGGTGCTCATCACACCACCGGGAATTTTCTTAATCAGGAAGCTGATTTTCGATTCACCCGGCGCCGATGAAAAGGAGTACGATCGATGTTGACCGCTGCCTGGAACATCAATGTTGACATACTGGCCCGGCAGGAATACCGGCGCGGCCGCATCAACATCCAGTTCGAGCACGATGGCCGCATCGTTGTGTGCTTCTACCTTTATTACTGTTGCAGCGAACTTGCTTTGCTCAGTCTTGCATGCAGTGGAAGATGCCGGCACCGCAATGACACAATCGCTTTCTGGCACCATCTGGCAGGTCAGGACGAGGCCGCTCTCCTTCTCATCCTCGGTCAGCGCATCTTCGATGTAATCGTCGCCAAGGTCGTAGCTTCCGCTCTCGGCGCGGCACTTGCAGGTACCGCACACGCCGTCGGAGCAATCCATCGGCAGGTTAATCTTGGCGCGAAAGGCGGCATCAAGCACCTTCTCGCCCGCCTTGCATGTAACGAAGCGGGTCACGCCGTCTTCGAAATTCAGTGCAATGTTGTAGCTGGACATCTTGCCTCCTGTACTTCTGATTTCCGCTGACGCTCGACGTCAGACGTGGTAAACGTCGAGCACCTGGCGGATGTAGTCGTCCTTCAACACAATGCGCTTGTAGGAAATCAATAGTTCATCATTGACTTTGCGCAGAGTGACAAACATCGTGCCGAAAAACTGGTCAGTGGTTTTGTAGCGGTGGCTGAGCGTGTTGAAGTTGTAGCGCACGTCCACCTCGTTCTCACGCTCGGCCAGCACTTCCACGTTCGTAACGTTGTGACTGGTGCGTGGTTCAGGCATAGAAGCACTACTGCGCTCTGTCTTGATGCGGAACACCCGGTCTTCAAGTCCGCCACGGTCCGGGTAGTACATTAGCGAAATCTGGCTTTCGTGGTCGTCGGTGAGCCGGTCGTCGTCATCCCACGCGGGCATCCAGTACGTGACGTCCTCGGCATAGCACGCAAGCCAGTCGTCCCACTGCCGGTCATCGAGCAGGCGCGCTTCGCGGTACAGCGCAGCACAGATTTTCTGGTAATCGAAGCTCATGCCAGTGCCTCCCCTTGTTCTTTCTTCAGTGCATCGCGCATTACATCGACCCAGTACTCGTGCTGACACACAAACAAGCCCTCGTCTTCGCTGCGCTCGCCTGAAATGAGTGGCTTCAGACCCATATTTTTTGCATTCGCGTCGGCCCCTTCGACCCACAGCGGCGCACCGCGCGACAGGTCGTTCCACAATGCAGTGGTGCCGGCATAGCCCGCCTGGCAGGCACGGAATTCTTCAAGGTCATCCGCGGTGCCCATGCCCGTGACGTTGAAGAAATCCTCGTATTGGCGGATGCGGGTAGCCCGGTCGGCTGCGCTTTCACCCTTGGGAGCGAAGCAGAAGATGCTGACTTCGGTCTTGCCTACGCTGATAGGCCGCACCACGCGAATCTGCGTGCTGAACTGGTCCATCAGGAATACGTTGGGATACAGGCAAAGGTTCCGGGTCTGGTTGACGATGAAATCCGCCTTCGCTTCGCCCACACGTTCCTTAATTTCGTCGCGGTACTGATAGACCGGCCGCACTTCCGGGTTCATCGTCTTGGTCCACAGCAGGATGTGGCCATGGTCGAACCCGTACACTCCGGCTACCGACTTGCTCCAGCTGTTCGCATCCACGGCCTTGGTGCCCTCGACCTTGCGCCGGTCCATCGTCGCAGCATAGTTCCAGTGCACGGTGCTGACGTGGTAGCCGTCGCAGCCGTTCTCCATCTGCATCTTCCAGTTACCGTCGTAGACGTACGATGAATTGCCGCGCAACACTTCCAGCCCGTCCGGGGCCTGGTCAACGATCTGGTCGATGATGACCCTGGTCTCGCCGAGGTAGTCCTCCAGCGGGATCGCGTCCGCGTTGAGGCTGCCGAACAGGAAGCCGCGATAGCTCTGGAAGCGCGCGACTTTTTTCAGGTCATGCGAGCCGTTGGTATTGAATTGCACCGGGTATTCGGTGGTCTTCACATCTTTCACTTTCAGCAGCTTGCCGGTGTTGGCGAAGCTCCAGCCGTGGAAAGGACACGTGAAGGTGCCTTTGTTGCCATGCTTTTTACGGCACAGCATCGCGCCCTTATGCGCGCAGGCATTGATGACCGCGTGCAGTTCGCCGCTTTTGTCGCGAGTTACCACTACAGGCTGGCGGCCAATCCAGGTCGTGTAGTAGTCGTTGTTGTTGGGAATCTGGCTTTCATGCGCCAGATATACCCAGTTGCTCTCGAAAATGTGCTTCATCTCGAGCTCGAACAAGTCAGTGTTCGTGAAGATGTCACGGCGGCAACGGAATACACCGTTTTGCTTGTCGTCCTGAACGGCCGTATGCAGCAGTTCATCCAGCTGCGAGGCTTTGTCGATAATTGCAGACATGTGTGCTCTCCTTACGCGTGCTTCAGGTGATGGAGCACACGCATCGGTGTCGAAAGATTCTTGCGAAGAATTGAGCGGCAGCAGTAGTACGACTAGCAGCCGCGTTCAGCGGTTAGGCGGTAACAGACGCACGCAGACGGTGGACGACCTGGTTATCCTTGCCCTGAACCAGCGGAGTCAACTCGATGTTGAACTCGATTTCCTTATACGTATCGGCTTTCATGCCCAGCGCGGCGCCGCCCGTCTTTTCGACCACATGGGGAATCAAATCCTCGCGGGTGGCGTAGGCAAAGTCGTCCCAAATCAACGGGTCGCCCTCGATGTTGATTTGCGTCGTCAGCTTGCGGTACTTGTCGGTGGTGACGAAGAAGTGCACATGCGCGGGGCGGTTGCCATGGCGGGCGAGCATGTCCAACAGTTGTTGGGTCGCGCCATGCGGCGGGCAGCCATAACCGACCGGCATGAGCGTGCGGAACTCGTATTTGCCGTCGGGACCGGTGCTGACCGCGCCGCGCAGGTTGAACTCGCTCTGCGCGCCGGTCGGGTCGAAGTGCGAATAGAAGCCTTTCGAGTTGGCATGCCAGCATTCGACCACCGCCCCTGCGACGGGCTTGCCATCTGGACCGGTTACCGTGCCGCGGATGACCAGCGGGCCGGCATCCTCGTCCGGATTGAGATCAATCTTCGACATGCCATCGCGCACGGGCGCACCGGCAACATACAGCGGACCTTCGATGGTACGCGGCGTGCCGCCGGTGATTTCAGCCGCCTTGTCCTCGGCATCCATGCGAATGTCGAGATACTTCTCCAGGCCCAGACCAGCGGCAAGCAACGCCGCTTCACCGTCCAGGCCAAGCTTGTTGAAAAAGTGAACGCCCGCCCAGATTTCGTCAGGCGTCATGTCAAGGTCGTCGATGGCCTTGAACAAATCGCTCAGCAGGCGATGGACAATCTGTTTGGCGCGAGCACTGCCGTCCTGGCCACCAACGTTAGCAGCGGCCTTCAGCAGGTCCTGCACTTCCATCGTATCGAACACTTTGACGTTCATGTCTGCTCCTGAATCTCTACTTTCTGATCGGGTAAACCCTTGGTTTTGCCCCCGATTGAATATGCCTGAGAGGTATAATGGGTGCTAAAACAGAGTGTGAATGCAGAATAATGGACACCGGAAGGCCTCGTCCAACACTGATTTAGTATCGATCTATATCCATGGGGTATTGAAATGGAACTGCGGCATCTTCGCTATTTCGTCGCCGTAGCCGAGGAACGCAATTTCACGCGCGCGGCACAGCGGCTGAACATGGCCCAACCGCCTTTGAGCCGTCAGATACAGCAACTTGAAGAGATTCTTGAGGTGCAGCTATTCCAGCGCGACTCGCGCCCGTTGAAGCTGACAGAGACGGGTAAGTTTTTCTATGCTCATGCCGTCCAATTGCTGGCTCAGACGTCCGAACTCGAATCAATGACGCGGCGCGTGGGCAACATCGAGCGCAGCCTCTCTGTCGGTTTCGTGGGTTCGACGTTGTACGGAATGCTGCCAAAAATCATCCGTCGCTTCCGCGATGAGAACACCACGGTCGAACTCAGCCTCCACGAGATGTCGACGATGGACCAGATTAGAGCGCTGAAGGACGGTGTGATTGATGTCGGGTTCGGCCGTATTCGTCATGAGGATGCGAACATCCGCCGGGTGATCCTTCGCGAAGAGAAGATGATTGTCGCCTACCCGGAGGGCCATCCCCTCGCACTCGCCAAGCCTGTGCTCGCTCTTGGCGACCTGGTCAACGAGACCCTGATTATTTTCCCTAAGGCGCCGCGGCCCAGTTATGCAGACCAGGTGCTGTCGGCATTCGAAGACCGTGGTCTCAAGCCGCGCCGGATATACGAAGTTCGAGAGTTGCAGATTGCGCTAGGTCTCGTAGCAGCGGGGGAAGGAATTTCTGTCGTACCGAGCAGCGTGTACGGCCTGAAGCGAGATAATGTGAGCTACAAAGAGCTGGACGACCCCACGCTGGTTTCCCCAATCATCATGAGCACGCGCATGCTCGACGAGTCGCGGGACATTCGGGAAATGCTTGAACTCATCTATCGGCTGTACGAGGAGGAACGGATACCCCATACGCCCGCTGCCGACCGGGGGCGGTAATTTCCGGCATACCTCGCGGGTATGACACTAGACGTCAATGGTGTTGGACAGGCGATTGTTGGGCGCGCAATACTTCAGCAACCCCTCAACTCCAACATTCCAGGTATGAACGCCCAAATCACCTCCGTCGAAGCGATTCTGGTTGACCTCCCAACTATTCGCGCGCATCAGCTAGCGATGGCGACGATGCAGCAGCAAACCCTGGTCATCGTCCGTCTGCGCTCAAGCGATGGCATCGAGGGTATTGGCGAAGCCACTACGATTGGCGGTCTGTCGTACGGCGACGAGAGTCCCGAAGGCATCAAGCTGACCATCGACACTTACCTTGCACCTGCACTTGCCGGGCAAGACGCGACCAACATCAACGACGCAATGCTCAAGCTGAACAAGGTCGCGCGTGGAAACCGGTTTGCAAAATGCGCAATCGAGACAGCGTTGCTGGACGCGCAAGGCAAGCGCCTGGGCGTCCCGGTCTCGACCCTTCTTGGCGGCGCTGTCCGCAAGACGCTTCCGGTCCTTTGGACACTCGCGAGCGGTGATACACAACGAGACATCGATGAGGCAGAAACGCTGCTGGCCGAACGTCGTCACAATACATTCAAGCTGAAGATTGGCCGCCGTAGCGTTCGTGATGACGTAGCGCACGTATCGAAGATCAAAGCCGCGCTCGGCGACCGCGCCAAAGTCACGGTCGACGTGAATCAGGCCTGGAACGAAGTTGACGCAGCGCTCGGAATCGAGGCGCTCGAAGCTGCTGGCATCGACCTCATCGAGCAACCCACTCCGCGAGAGCAGCGCGGAGCACTCGCCAGACTTGCATCGCGTTTCATCGTACCCATCATGGCCGACGAAGCGGTGACTGGCCCGGAGGATGCGCTTGAACTTGTGCGCGGCGCCTGTGCGGACGTGTTTGCATTGAAGATTGCGAAGTCCGGTGGAATCTACGGAATGATGCGTACAGCCGCCATCGCGGATGCAGCCGGTGTCTCCCTCTATGGCGGCACGATGCTTGAGGGTAGTATTGGGTCGATTGCATCGGCGCACGGATTTAGTGCCCTTCCGCAACTTGCCTGGGGTACGGAGTTGTTCGGACCTCTCCTGTTGAAAGACGACATCGTCACTGCGCGCCCCCAATATCGGGACTTCGACCTTCATATGCCAGAAGGACCGGGCCTGGGCCTCCATATCGATGAGGAAAAGCTCGCCTTCTACCGTCGCGACAAAAACATCTGAGCACACACGTTCAACGCAGAACCAGTCACTTCGACTCTCTCCTGCCAAGGAACCGGCAGGAGCATCACATTTTCTGGAAGAGAACCATGCTTTATCTCGTAAGAATGGACGTACACCTGCCACACGACATGCCGGCTGTTCAAGCCGATGAAATCAAGGCTCGCGAGAAGGAATACGCTCAGGAGCTTCAACGGCAAGGTAAGTGGCAGCAACTGCATCGGGTGGTCGGTGAGTACGCGAACTACAGCATCTTCGACGTCGACTCGCACGACGAACTGCACACCATTCTCTCGGGTCTGCCGTTGTTTCCGTATATGACGATGAAGGTGACCGCGCTTGCACGTCATCCGTCGTCCATCCGCTGACGCTGCAACGAATGCCTTGAATCCCGACACCGGCGGTACGTTAGCGTCTGCCGCTCCGAAAGGGAACTGGTCCGTGTCGGCAGTTACCGCTGGGGCCCGACACCCACCGTGACCCGGAGCGTCACTGCATCGCTGGAATCGCAAACGGACTCTCCGGACAAATGCTCGCTCGGGCCGAGCCCGGCCCAAAACAGTCGGACGAGATCCTGTTGCGCTCGCGAGGGGCACTAAAATAGCGCTTTTGTCTGGAGTCTGTCGATGAACCTCGTAGAGCAACTACCGTCCGGCCTGACTGGGCTTGAACAGCTTCGCAAGCTTATAGAAATGGGAGGTCGCCCGCCCATTGGCGAAACCCTCGAGTTCAGTCTTGTCGAGGTTGGGGAAGGCTTCGCCGCTTTCGAGGGCGTGCCGTCATTGCGCGTCTACAACCCCATCGGCACCGTACACGGAGGATACGCAGCTACCCTTCTCGATTCCGCATGTGGCTGCGCAGCGCACTCCCGACTTTCGGCAAAGCAGGGCTATACGACTTTGGAACTTAAAGTGGCATACCACAAAGCCATTACACACGAAACCGGTAAGCTTCGCGCGGAAGGCCGCGTTTTGAGCATTGGCCGTCGCGCAGCGTTCGTCGAGGCGACATTGAAGGATGACGACGGGAAACTTTACGCCTCCGCGACCTCGACTCTCCTTGTCATCGCCAAATGAGCCGATACCTGTGTCCTCGCCAGCACGACGTGCAATTCGTCTCCTGCAGGACGATGACCGAGTTCGCCCGGTAAGAAGCCTGGGTGATGAGTTTCATGATCCTGGCGACGTGACGGCCTTCTCAGTGCCATTCACGAGCGACGTATCGAAGCAGCCATTACGAGAAGGCTGGCTGCCAATACTCGCCAGTAAAATCTTCAATCATATTTAAAAACACAGAAGATCAATTTTCTCGTGCCGCCTTTAAGAATGGCAATCAGAACCCGACGAATTTTAGTTAATGGATGTTTCGCCATGATTCCGCGAGATCATGCAGGGCGACATGCTATTTTCAGTTCTGGAGTCTGATTGTTCATTTTCCTGGTCAGCCGAAAATAACAACCGCGCACATCCATTGTGCAATTTTGCACGAAATTTCGGGTAGCTGTATGGAGTCGAGCTGAGAATTCGGGAATGTCACAAGGTGGCTTCGTTCGATGCGACCAGGACAGAAGCGCGTGCAGGACTTCGGTTCGCCCCAGGGTGTGGACGCCAACGTCTTTCATGTTCCAGATGCCAAACTGGCATCTTTGTGTATCAGCGGGATGGTCCGCTGGGTGCACCGTTGGTACCATCCAAACGGCCGCCTGAACTCTCAGGAAATTGCGGCGAAAATCGCCACGCTGGGCATAAACATGGTCGGGTATCGCCAGCAGCCTCCCTCTGTTGACGATTCGGTAAGCGGTTGACATATCGCTGTCTGCTGCAGCAAGGAGCAATCCGAATCCCTCAGTTCCTGGTTGCATCATGTACCGCTGGGTAACGATTTGTGCACCGTCGAACTAACAAGCCGCTGTGCGGCAATCGAAACATTCCAGCCTTCGGCAGCTCTGAGACATACCCGCTGCGCCTGTTGTTTTGCCTTGTCCACGGCGAGCGCTTTCATGCGGCCGCCTCGGCGCCGGCGTACTTGAGATATGCCCGCGCGAGCTTCGCGTCGTACAGATTGCGAGCGTAGTTCGTGCCGTTGTAGCGTTCGGCGAAAACTGCCCACTCGCGGGCCTTGAGCGCGGCAAGCAGGCGCTTATCGGCCGCGACATAGCGCACGAACGCTTCGAGCTGGTCGCCTTCGCTGTTTTCCATGCGGCTCACAAAGTCATCGATGCTCGAATATTTCAGGCGCCCCCAGTTGTTCCCCATCACCTGAAACGCGCCCCAGCTCGCCGACTCATAGGCCGCGCCGGCGTCGATCAGCTCGGCCCTCGCAAGCCGGGTGTATTCGGCCGCGTTGCCCATATAGCCGCCATATTTCTGCGAAACGATGTTCGGATACTTGACGGCGAGCGGAGCCGGATCGATGCCGCGCGCATGCAGACGCTTCCAGAACACATGGCGCTCGAACAGGATTTTCGGCCGCCCGTCCGGCAGAAAGCCCGATCCAAGCGATTCGACCTCATTCACGGTACGCACGAGCACGACAGGAACGCCGAGCGTGTCGGCCGCCTTGACGATATCGGCATCGGCGAGGTGCTTTGGGTCGCGCTTGCCGGTGGCGAGCACGGCGAGCGTTTTTGGGCCGGCGACGCCATCGTCGACGAGTCCTGTTTTAACCTGTAGCGCTTTAACGGCGGTTTCGGTCGCGTCGTCGTAAAGGTGCGTCGCGTCGAGTGTGTAGCCGGCGCGGATCAGGCGGCTTTGCAGCAAGCCGACATCCGCGCCATGATCGCCAGAGCGTAGTGTTCTCATTGATTGCCACTCCACAGAAGGCGCACGAACGCTGCGGTGTGCGCGGCCAGTGCGAAAAAGATGGACATCTCACCTCCGTCTCTTGAGAAACGCGAATACATCCACCGCTTTGACACGCTTGATCAGTTGCAGCGTGACGGTAATCACGAGCGCGGCCGCGAAGAAGGCAGCCACGCCCGTCGAGCGGATCGGCGTCACGTTGACGATCTCGGCTGCCGCGAGATAGCCCATCACGAGGGAAATCAGCATGTAAGCGATGCGCTTCAGCACGCCGATATTCTTCGTCGTGACGACGACGAGCGCCGCACCGGTAAACGCGCCGATCAGCGCAATGGCATCTATACCCGGCGCGAGGCCGAAAGCGGCCGATAGCGCTGTGGCGGTGGTGGTGTGCGGTTCGGCCATGGCGGTGACTCCAATTGGTCAAACGGCGCAACTGACGCAGCGCTTTCGACAGTGTCGATCGCAGGCAGACAGGCAACCGCCCCCGCCGGCAACACGAAGCCTGCATTCGCTGCAAGATCGGCATAGCCGGCTACCAGTTGTACGGATCTCAAGGACGCCAACGCACCGTTGATGGTCATTATCGCGTCGAGGTTCGACAGGGGAAGGCGGTCGTTTGCCACGGTGCCGTGGAGTCGAACTGGCTCCCGCAATCGCGTTGCGGCCAGGTGTTGCGATGGTCGGACTGAAGATGGGCAAACGATGGGAATCGCGTGGACACGCTGGCCGCGTGGCGGCTAACCCGAAGTGATGAACGCGAGCGGCTCCCGCAGCCTGCGAAACCGCTCGCGTCAATGCGCTGAAAAAACCTTAGAACGAATGCCGCATCCCGATCCGCACATCGGACTGCGTATTCGACGAGGACGGTGCGAAGCTGTAGCCGATCACCGCATTCACGCCATCCGACGCACGCAGATAGTCGCCGGAAATATACACATCGGTACGTTTGGACAACAGGTAGTGCAGTCCAAGCGAGCCCTGGTTCCAGTGATTGCCTTCGAAGCTCGTGTGCTGATAGCCGCCGTACAGCGACAGCGCAGGCGTGAAGTTATACGACGCGCCCGCTTCATAAACCTGCATGTGCGAACTCTGCCCGAAGCCCTTGATCGTCGTATAGGTGAAATCGCCGGTGAGCATCAGGTTGCCGATCGTATAGGCCGCGCCGACCGCAAACGCGCCTTGCTTGTCCACCGGGAATGCCGACGAGCTATACAGATCGGTCACCGCACCGGTGGCCGGATCGACGGAAACGGTCGGCTGGCCGAGGAAAGTGCGCGTGCCGATCATCGCGTACGGGTCGAAGGCATAAATGCCGAACGGATTGTTCAACTGCGTATACGCCACGCCCATGTTGAACGGACCGTGGTCATAATGCGCACCCACGCTCCATGCGCTCTTCTGATGGAAGTCGCCGGCGGTGTTGCCGAACGAGTACATGCCGCCGAAGGTGAAACCGGCAAAATCATTCGACAGGAACTTCACCGAGTTCGGCAGACGGTCGCCGTTCATCCGGTCGAAGTCGCCCTGGTGAATCGCGTAGCCGCTCGCCCATGCGGAGATGTTGTACAGAAACACAAACTCTTCGGTCATGTCGAGCTGATTGCCGAACGAGAAAGTCCCCCACCCGTTCTTGATGCCGACATAAGCCTGGCGTCCGAATTCAGCACCGCCGAATCCCAGTTGCCCATTGCCCAGGCGAAAACCTGATTCCAGCACGAAGACCGCTTGCAAGCCGCCGCCGATATCTTCCACGCCTTTGAAGCCGATCCGGTTGCCGTACGAAATGCCGTCGTCGAATTTGAACTGGTTCGCGCCGCCGGCATTGTTCACGTAGGTGATGCCGGCATCCAGAATCCCGTACAGGGTGACGCTGCTTTGCGCATGGGCCACCGTCGGTGCGCATACAGCGCTTGCCACGAGAACGAGTCCCGAAAGACTAACGGGATTTTTCTTCTTCATTCAATTCTCCCCTGCTCTTTGCCTGCGTAGTTCGTTGGATAAAGCGATCCCTGCTGCGCGCTGTCTTCCAACGCGCGGCGCTTCTCGCATGACGGGCAGTTCGAAACCGCTGAGACTGGTTGAAACGGATTGAAACTCGCCAAAACTGACTAAAGCTGACTAAAGCTAACCAGGGCGACACCACCTAACCAGGCTGATTGAGACTATCGGCAATGCATACGATCATCTGCCATGCCTGCATCGACGGAACAAGAATACGGGTCCAGATTTATAAGGATTCGACCGGATGCGACATCAATCTGTCGAGTAGCGACCCCGAAGTCTGGAATGCCGGGCTTATTTCACCGTCCCGCCCCAGCCTCGTCTGACGCTCCCATTCCAGCGTGACGGCGGTTAGCTTCTATCCCCGTGACCCGCTGATTTGCTCTACTGCGATGATGCATGCCGCGCCCCGCGGCGTTGCCCAATCGTTTAAGTGGAGAACCTGTATGTCCGCCGATTCCCGTCCCGATCAACTGGTTCTCACGGTCGCCTGTCCGAGCGCGGCGGGCCAGGTTGCCGCCGTTGTCGGTTTTCTCGACCGGCATCATTGCTATATCGACGAACTGACCGTTTTCGACGATGACCTCAGCGAGCGCTTCTTCGTACGCTGCGTGTTTCATGGCGTCGACAGCAACGAGACCCTGCATATCGCGGCACTCAAGCGCGAATTCGAATCGATCGCCGAGCGTTTTCAGATGACGTGGGCGATGCACGACGTCGGCACGCGGCCGAAGGTGCTGATCATGGTGTCGAAACTTGAACACTGTCTCGCCGATCTGCTGTTCCGTTGGCGCATGGGCGAGTTGAAGATGGATATTGCCGGGATTGCCTCGAACCATCGCGATCTGGAGCCGCTCGCGCAACAGCACGGCTTGCCGTTCCATCATCTGCCGATTAGCGCCGATACCAAGCCACAACAGGAGGCGCGTTTGCTCGACCTGTTCGAAACGTCAGGTGCTGAATTGATGATCCTTGCCCGCTACATGCAGATTCTCTCCGGCGAAACGAGCCGTGCGCTCACGGCCCGCGCGATCAATATCCATCATTCGTTTCTGCCGGGCTTCAAAGGGGCGAAGCCGTATCACCAGGCGCATGCGCGCGGCGTGAAACTGATTGGCGCAACCGCGCACTTCGTCACCGACGATCTCGACGAAGGTCCGATCATCGAGCAGGTCGTGGAGCGCGTCGATCACTCACACAGCCCGGAGCGGCTGCTTGCGACAGGACGCGATGTCGAATGCATCACGCTTGCGCGGGCCGTAAAGGCGTTTATCGAGCGGCGGGTTTTCATCAACGGCGATCGGACCGTGGTGCTGCAATAAAAAAGCTCCACTGGAAAAGTTGATGCCGCAACTTCCACAATACCATTTTGAGCGATCGACCTTTCAAGGACGCGTCCCGCTGCCACCTTAACGCGTTTGTACTAAACCGCTGACGCGGTAGGGGGAGGAGTGCGAGAGCTGATGGCTGACGTTCATTGCGGCGGTGAGCTGACGCAGGATCCCAACGAGGGGACGCAGATACCTCCAGGAGCAGTATGTGGATGCCCAACCGGGCTCCACCACTGCTTCCAGGAGGTTAGTCATGACGCCGCTGCGCCAACGCATGTTGCACGACATGGAGATCCGCAATCTCGCCGATAACACACAGAAGTCCTATCTGATTCAGGTACGCAGTTTCGCCCGGCACTTTCACCGCTCGCCCGAACTGCTGGGTCCCGACGAGATCCGGGCCTGGCTCGTCTACCTCCTCGAAGAGCGCAAGCTGGCACCCGCCAGTCTCGGCGCAACGATCGGTGCACTGCGCTTTCTTTACCGCGTGACGCTCAAACGCGACTGGAGTGACGAGGACTTTCCGTTACCGAAGAAGCCGTTCCGACTGCCAGTCGTCCTCAGCCTGGAGGAGATCACCGCCTTCTTCGAGTCGGTCGCCAGTCTCAAGCACCGCACCATCCTGATGACCGCGTACGCCGCCGGACTGCGTGTCTCCGAAGTCGTGCATCTGAAGGTCACCGATATCGACAGCAAGCGCATGGTTATTCGTGTGAACCAGGGGAAGAACCGTAAGGATCGCTATGTAATGCTCTCGCCGAGGCTGCTCGAGATCCTGAGGCTGTACTGGCAGGACGCCCATCCGAAGGAATGGCTCTTTCCAGGCAACATTCCGGGGCGGCCCATCACCCGCCATGCCGTCGGCGACGCATGCGAGCTTGCACGCAAGCGCAGCGGCATCCCCAAACCCGTGACACCCCATTCTTTGCGCCACGCGTTCGCCACGCATCTGCTGGAAGCCGGTACTGACGTACGCCGGATCCAGCTGCTGATGGGCCATAGGTCCCTTGCGACAACGTCCCGGTACTTGAAGGTGGCCACCAGCACCGTGTGCGCCACCACCAGTCCCTTCGACCTGCTGCCGCATCCCGCACCCGTTCCATCCCCGCCACCTGCGCCCGACTACTTCTGAGCGCAGTCATGCGGCCGGCGCTCGAAGTGGCGGACATTTTCCGCCAGTGTGGGCCCAGTTTTCGGCTATCCCATGCCGAGGGGCTCAGTCGTGTGCAGCGACGCGCGATGAGTGCCATCGAGCTGTGCCGCACCGCGGCCCTCGGCGGCCATGTCGAACAGTGCGACGCCTGCGGTCACCAGCGCATCACCTACAACTCGTGCCGGCATCGGGCCTGCCCGAAGTGCCAGTCGCTCGCCCGCGCGCAATGGCTCGAACGCCGGCATGCGGAGCTCCTCCCCTCGACCGAGTATTTCCATGTCGTCTTCACGCTTCCCGAATCCATCGCCGCTCTCGCGTTCCAGAACAAGAGGACGCTCTACGATCTGCTGTTTCGCGCCAGCGCCGAAACGTTGCGCACGATCGCCGCCGATCCGAAGCACCTGGGCGCCGAGATCGGCTTCCTTACGATCCTGCATACGTGGGGACAGAATCTGCAGCATCACCCTCATGTGCATTGCGTTGTGCCGGGCGGGGGCATCTCCCCGGACGGCGAGCGCTGGATCGCCTGCCGTCCGGGCTTCTTCCTGCCGGTGCGGGTCCTGTCACGGCTCTTCCGGCGGCTCTTTCTCGACCAGCTGCGCCGTGCGTTCGATGCCGGCGTGCTGCGCTTCCATGGCCAGCTCGAGCCGTTGCGTGACCCGCGAGCGTTCGCCGCCTGGCTCGCGCCCGCTGCTCACGCCGAGTGGGTGGTCTACGCCAAGCCACCCTTTGGCGGTGCCGAACACGTGCTCGATTACCTGGGCCGCTACACCCACCGCGTCGCCATCTCCAACAACCGGCTGCTCGCCTTCGACGGGCACACCGTGCAGTTCCGCTGGAAGGACTACCGGCACGAGTCCCGGCACAGGACCATGACGCTCACGGCCGACGAGTTCATCCGTCGCTTCCTGCTGCATGTGCTGCCTGACGGCTTCAAGCGCATCCGCAGCTACGGGTGGCTCGCCAACTGCCACCGTGCCGGCAAGCTCGCCACCTGCAGGCAGCTGCTCGGTGTCCAGGCTCCCGCCGCTGCCCCAGCCGAGCCCCGGGAAGACTACCGTGACCGCTACCAGCGACTCACCGGCAAGTCACTGCGCGACTGCCCCGTATGTGGCAAGGGACACATGCTCCGCATCGAAGACATGCCCGGCAGCCTTCCACGAGCCCCGCCAGGTCCCACCCATGCGCGCTAGTTGCCACCGCACCTGTTTCCGTACACGTTCACCTTTCCTGACGAGGCCAACGCGGCTGCACTCGTGCCTTCGATCTGCTGGCGCACCAGCGTACTCCAGAACGGCGGGTGATTTCCCGGTTCACGCGCGCATTCCCGCTTCCTTTACACGTGATGCTTCCCACTCTCGCCGGAAGTCCGTGTCTGATCGCCACTGCAAGACATCACAAATTACCGCGGCGGTCATTCAATGCCCATAGCCGCCACCGCCTGTGGAGCGGTTTAGCACAAACATTTTTTTGATTACCGGTCGCGGATCAGGTCCGACGACATGGCGATGCGCTGGTTGCCGCGACCGCCAACCAAAAAAATCTCTGCCTTATGCACTGCAGCGCATAAACGCGTACCTTGTTCACCCCCCTCCTTCGGACAAAGGAGTCTGCGAATCCCGTTTGACTCCAGCTGGCTTACTTCCACATCCCTCCCATAGCATCCGGGGCGTCGAGGCGCGCTTGCGCAATCTCGCCCGGGTGCTGGTAGTGGTACGCGTCGAACAACTGTGAGCACAGCTGAGCAAGTGAAGCAAGGTCAACGGCCTGGTCAGCGTATTCGACCTCTCTCGCATTGAGTATGTCGTCGAGAACCGGAGCGAGACGGCGCAGTCGCACAAATGTAGCGGCCTCTAGTTTCATGTTGAAACCTCCTGTGGCCAGACGGAGCAGCGCACCCTGAGTCGGCCACCCCTCAGGCAATGCTTCATCAGTGAGTTCGAACCGACATGCGCCAACTCCAACGCGCATCAGGCGCTTGTGCGGACCTTGACCATCTCGCTGGCCAGAATCATTGCGTCGCCATTAAGTGGCACTCCTCGTCCGCGGGTTCGGGGACGGTAGACCGGGTCGCCCCGGCCGATATTCTTGCCGGATAGGGCGCAACGCCCCGACGCGCGAGCGAGACACGGCGACCAGACCTGGTCTTCGTAGTTGCAAAGCGTCGGGTCGCGCCAGCACAGCACGAAGAGCGAATTGGAAAGTTCCTCCACGACCGTCACAGTAAAGGTGCGCACGTCACCGCCGTCCGTCTCCCGCGGACGGAACAGCCCGCCAGCGGAGCAGGAGCGGCCGGACAGGTCCGGAGAATTCCGCAGCGGGTCTGGCGGGGAAGAAAATTGATGGATGGATGCGACCATCGTCGCCCACGGGTCGCTACCCTTCGGCGACGAAGTCCGGCAGGTGGACTTCGACTGGGCGAGCCGGCCCGGCCGACGGGAAGACGGGTGATGGATTGAGGGCAGGTCGGGGGCAGTAGACGTATCGTGAAGGCCATTCTCTGACAGGATGTCCGAAGCCGTATTGGGTTCAGCGTTCAACATCGTGTTCCTCTCTGTAACAAAGAGCGAAGCAGTGATAGAGGTCGAATAACTCCTGACTTGCAGCTACTGGATGCATATTGTGGAGAATTCGACGGTGCGGCGATAGATGTTTCTGCCAAGCCACGGCACGAAGGTGTACTCGACATATGCGTTGCTTCCGACATGTATCCAGCTATGCAAAGTATGTGACACGATGATTCCTCGGAGGCGTTTAGAGGGAACCGGTCGGGCGGGCATCCGAAAAGGCGATGGTGTCGTCGGGCCGAACCGCGAGCTTTGTGCTGTCATAACGGCAAGCGCGGTCTCGATGAGAGAAGAGTAGGTTTTGCCGAAGGGCGAATCTACTCTACGGTTGGATATCCGGATGCCGCGTTAGGGTAACTTGCTTATACGGGCGTATAGGCGCGGTGAGCAGACTTAATGAGCGGTGTCGAACGGCGCGAAACGATCTCCGTCGGCTATCATCATGAAGATGAAGAACAGAATGGACGGAGAAGTCGAGAATATTTCCGAGCGTTTATTAAAGAATGAAAGAATGGCGCCCGCAAGTTGTTGCGCCAGACCAGATGGAAGTGGTCAGCGCAGCTGCGCTAAGGGAGGCGTTCGGTGCAGGCAATAGGTTCTTCACATAAAAGCGGCAGCTTACGGCATCTCGCGCCTTTGTGGATTTGGGGCTGTATGGCGCTCGGAGCCGTTGCTGCGACCTGCTTCTGGCTGCAGTTGGGATTGAGCGCCACTGGCTACTGTCTTCTGATTGTCCTTGTCCTCTTGTCCTTGCTGGCCAGCTTCATCTCATCCGCGATTTTCTCGGTCTTTGGCGCCGCGCTCCTCAACTATTTTTTCACGGAGCCCATCTATAGCTTCCGGGTTAGCAAACCCCAGGATTACTTTTCACTTTCGGCCTTTCTCGTCACATCAATCGCGGTCACAACCCTTGTCAGGCGGATTGACCGGGTTGAGAAGACGCAGCGCGCTCAGGCACAGCTGCTGGACCTGACACACGATAGCGTATTCGTGCGCGACAGGAACGAAGTCATTACGTCCTGGAATCACGCAGCAGAGACGCTTTATGGCTGGAAGAAGGAAGAGGCGCTTGGTCAAATGGTCGACGAACTTCTGAATACGGTGTTCCCCCTGGCTCGCGAGCAAATCCAGCAGATTTTTCTTCGCGAAGGCCACTGGGAGGGCGAGTTAATACACACGAGACGGGACGGCACGGAGGTAATCGTAGCGAGCCGCTGGACACTGCAGCACGACGGCGCGGGAAACCCGTTGGCCACGCTCGAGACCAATAACGACATCACGCAGCGCAAGCGCGCCGAGGAACTGCTTCAAAAGAGTCAGGCGCAGTACTTCGCCGAAGCGCAGAAGCTAAGCAAAACCGGCAGTTTTGGCTGGAATGTCTTGAGCGGAGAACTCTTCTGGTCTGAGCAGACTTTTTCTATCTTCGAGTACGACGCGGCTGTTGCACCCAACGTTGAGCTGGTCAGGCAGAGGGTACATCCGGAGGATATACCGGTGTTCGAGGAGGTGCTTGCACAGGCGAGCGGTTCCAGTCACGACTTTGACATCGAGCATCGTCTGCTTTTTCCCGATGGACGCGTCAAGCACCTCCATGTGGTTGCACACGCAGCGAACGGTCAGCCGAATAACAGGAGGTTCATCGGGGCCGTAATGGACGTGACGCGGGCGAAGCAGACAGAGGAGCAGTTACGGCATGCGCGAAGCGAGCTTGAACGGACAAGCCGGGTAACGGCGCTTGGTGAGCTGAGCGCATCGATTGCCCACGAAGTGGGACAACCCCTTTCCGCCATCGTTACGAACGGTGAAGCATGTCTTCGCTGGCTGCATCGCCAGCCTCCGAACATGGAAGAAATAGAGGGTTGCGTGAACCACATGACAGACGAGGGAAATAGAGCCGCCGAAATCGTGCAACGTGTGAGGAAACTCATGAAGGGGGCGCCGCCGGACCGGGTGCCGGTTGCCATCAACGACGTGGTCGAGGACGCGCTTGCCCTTATCGGAAGGGATAGTGGGCGTCAGAGGGGCTCCCCGACCCGTTGTCTCGCGGAGGGGCTACCTCTGATAATGGGCGACCGTGTGCAGCTCCAGCAGGTGCTCATCAATTTAATCATCAACGGCCTGCAGTCGATGGCAAGCGTCAACGGCAAGCGCGAACTCATAATCCAGTCCCGCCTTGACCCTGAAGGCAATGTTGTCGTGGCGGTGAAGGACTCCGGGGCCGGTATCCGCGAGGACAATCTTCCACGACTCTTTGAACCGTTCTTTACGACACGCAGCTCCGGCATGGGGATGGGGCTGGCTATATGCAGCTCTATTCTCGACGCCCATGGTGGGCAAATCTGGGCCTCCAACAACCCTGAAGGCGGCGCGACGTTCTCATTCAGCCTCCCACCAGCCACGACGCATGAGGTAGTGCGAATCTGAGACACACGAGGCGACCGGCGCGGACGTAGTTCAGTTCACATATACATTCGTATCATGTCAGTGGGCGCGGTTGTAAGCTAATCTGCGGATTAAACGAGGCGCGCGGCACCGACCGCACGTCATCCCTTGGAAAGAGAGGTCGAGGGCCGCATTTTGCAAATTACGCCTGTTGTTTCGATTGTCGATGATGATAAAGCCGTCCGTCTCGCTTTAGGCAGCCTAATCCGGTCGCTGGGTTGGCAGGTGCGCACGTATGAGTCGGCAGAAGAATTTCTTTCGTCCGGGGAGGCCGCTCATACCTCCTGCCTGATTTCCGACGTTCGTATGCCCGGGATGTCTGGTATCGAAATGCATGAGCGCCTGCGTGCTCAGGGGCACGCCCCTGCGACCATCTTTGTCAGCGCATATCCGACCCCGTCGCTGCAGGCGAAAGCGGTAGGTGCCGGCGCACTCGTATTGCTGCAGAAGCCTTACCGGGCCGCTGCATTGACTCACTGGCTCTCGGTCGCTCTCGGAAACCCTTAGCGAGTCGTCCACGCTCTGCAGGTACGCTCGGGTGCGATGGCGCCTAGTGATGACCGACCTGGGGCAGACAGGGCTCGATCCCAAGCGATTCGGCCTTGCGGACAAGGTCCGGCATTGAGCGCGCGTTCATTTTGCGCATTACCTGTCCACGGTGAACCTTGACCGTAATTTCACTCAAGTTCATCTCGGAGGCAATCTGCTTGTTCAGCAGGCCGGACAGCACAAAGGCCATCACCTCTTTCTCGCGCGGCGACAGCGATTGGTACGAGGCGCGCAGGCCGGCTAACGCTGCTTCCGCCGCGAGTCGCTCACTGTCTCTCGCCAGTGCCTGAGCAACTGCGTCAAGCATGTCCTGGTCCTTGAACGGCTTGGCAAAGAAGTCCAGCGCGCCGGCCTTCATCGCCTTTACCCCCATCTCGATGTCCCCATGACCGGTCATGAATACGACGGGAATACGCATGCCGCTATTGACGATTTCCTGGTGAAAAGCAATGCCACTTTTGCCGCGGAGTCGCACGTCGAGGATGAGGCAGCTCGGCCCCGCGGAGTGGGGAAAACGAAGAAATTCGTCAGGGGACTCGAACACTTCGACGCGCAAGCCCACAGAGCGCATAAGCGTTCCAAGGGCAAGGCGGATTGCCTTGTCATCATCGACGACGTAAATGACGGAGCCGTCGGTTACTACGGTTTCAGCCGTTATTTGGCGGGTCGGTTCAGTAGTCATCTGCGCACCTCGCGAAGCCGGAACGCGGTCGCATCGCGCTGGCATTTAATATTCTACGCGCCCGAGCGTAGCAGGAACTATTGTGCGCCTCCCCAAATTCTTTCACATCGAAAGCTTGTGGGTGACGCGATTGATATCTGTCGGCGCGGTTCGCCCCGCAGCGCTTGTGAGCGCCGACTCGTCGCAAACGCGCATCGACAGAACCGATTTACACCGTCGATGACCCATGCAAGCCGCACAAATAATGCGGCTTACACATACATAATTGTTAGTCAGTGCGGACAGATTGAAAATGGGCTCTTGTCATTGCGCGGCTCTCGCGTCTAATAGGACTCAGCGTTATCAGCGTTAACACGGGTTTTGGTGGCCAGTGCCTGCCCCCAAAATGCGCGTGAGGACGAAGTCCCAGTCAAGGGGCTGTCACACGCGAGTAATCGCCTGCGGTAATAGTCGTGCCGGTACTACTTGAATACCGAAGACACCTTCGCGTCGACGAAGGGCACACGATGGAGACATGGTTCATGAAGGCAGTCGTTCCGACATTGCATCGAGGCTCTCAACTCACGGCTATCGCATGTCCTGCGCACGGCGGTCTGCATGCCGCAGACCTTGTCATCGAAAAGCATGGCCTCGCGCCGAAGGCCTTCGCTGCGCTGGATTATTTCTTCGAAGACGAGCAGGCGTTGAAGTGCGTCCCCCTGGGGACGCATCTGGGTTGACATGAGAACGCGAGCCCCCGTCAGGCTCGATCATCATAATTCGCACAGTTTACCAACGGAGACCCGCATGCGCGATGTGCCACATATTGAAACGTCCTCCTACGTCCTTGGTCAGGAAACGCTGCGCTTCCTCGCGCGCGACGCCCGGAATTCCGGCGCCGCCCTTGTTTATTGGGAGGGGGTGACAGAACCATCGCGCGAACCCAGCTTTTTCGACGCCATGCAAAAGTTCGGTCCGCTGATGCAGCTGGTTCTGCCCGACGAACGCCCGGGTGTTTTCGTGAAGCGGAGTGCGGTTCACACAGTCCAGGATTGCGGAGTTGTGAAACGGCTCGTATTCAAGGACGGTTCATCGCTCGATGTTCGATATGCCGGCCCGTGCAGCGACCTCTACAACGAATGAACGCCAGGGTCATGCGAGCGAACGCGATCGCATGCACGCGGTTGGTGTACCGTCGCCACAAGACGAGGCCTCGCGTCATCTCCATGCGTGATCGAGGTCAGCTGCAAAAGGAAGTGCTGCAGCAT
Organism: Paraburkholderia phytofirmans OLGA172; assembly: GCF_001634365.1. Lineage (NCBI taxonomy): Bacteria > Pseudomonadati > Pseudomonadota > Betaproteobacteria > Burkholderiales > Burkholderiaceae > Paraburkholderia > Paraburkholderia phytofirmans. The sequence goes on along the minus strand of NZ_CP014579.1, from coordinate 1,300,197 downwards.
CGCGACCCTATGAGAAAACTGCTGATAACCTTTGGCTGCTGGGACGAAGTCGACCAGCCGGAGTCCCGTGGCCGGTCGACAGACTCGATGAGGCACCCCACGTCAAGCCTGATTCGTTGAAACCCGTGACGCGCCGGGGGACGCCGGCTCATTCAGACTACCCCAATGAGGCTACGCGTGAACGATCTCCTCGCGCGTCAACCGGGGATACACGAATCATCCGAGCCCATTGGCATCCCGCCATATTCACCAATCTGGCCCAATTCAAGTCGAATTCTATTGACCACCTGGATCAGCTTCGGGCGAACTTCCTCGAACAGCCGCTCGGCAGGGAAGTCTTGCGTCGCCCCACCAGCGTTGACCACCATGAGTGGCAGTCCCCTGCCTGGGTTAAAAGGCATGGCGATTCCACTCACGCCCTTAAGCCACTCGTCCAAGGACGAGCAGCACCCCGTATCCGCATACTCTTGCAGTGCCCGTTCGACTCCCTGCTTGACGGCAGGCCACGAGCCTTCGTCGAAAGCGCGAATCCGTTCCATCAGTTCCGCGCGCTCACCGGCCGGAATGGCGGCGAGATAAGCACGGCCCATGGATGTCGTACCCAGCGGTATGCGTGCGCCGACGTCCATATTGAGTGTCACGACGGAGTCGTCGCGACAGCACTCCAGATGCAACATTGCCATCCTGTCGCGTGTGGCAAGCGCGACCATCGCTCCAACCTCTTCTGCGAGGCTCTGCATCAGCGGGCGTGCCACCTGGCGCACGTCGAGCTTCACCAACATTGCGCTGCCGAGTGCAACAGCCGCTGCGCCAAGGCGGTATTTGCCGGTCTCCGGAACCACATATAAATAGCCGAGCCTGGTAAGCGTGTACGTCAGGCGCGTGATGGTCGATCTCGGCAAACGGCAGCGCTCCGCGATCTCATGATTCGCGAGAAACATATCACCACTGCGAAAGCAGCGAAGTACGTCCAACCCTCGCGCGAGCGCGATTACAAAGTGCCGGTCGCCATCCCCGTCCCCTAATACGTCGTTATCGGAGGCCTCCGTTTCGACCATGCGTTTCTCGGTGGAGGCGGTCTGCGCGTTCAAAGCCATAAAATCCTCCGAATGAACAAAGCCCATATTTGAGAAGCCCCCTGCGGCAAGCCCACTCGGCCCATGCCGGCAGCAAGCGAGGGTAAATCGTCAACTCTTGTTCAGTGGATCCCCGCCGCCGCCTTGCTGCCACTTCTCCAATCCCGGGGCGGAAAATAGCATACCGCTGGCTGCGACGGGTCAAAATCACCCCAACCGGTGTTCTCTAATTCACTCGCCCAGGAGCGACCCGCCGCTCCTCGCCGCCCTTTGCCGCCAACTCCACAGCCAGATCCTTCAGCGCATTTTTCAGGATCTTTCCCGTTGGCGCGGACGGCAGTTGCGCCATGAAGTGGATCTCCGCGGGAATCTTGTAAGGAGACAATCGCTCCCTCAAATGGACCTTGATCTCATCTGCGGTAATCGTCGCGCCCGGATCAGCTTCGACGAACGCTATAACTTCTTCGTTATCCTCAACTACCCTGCCAACCACGGCGGACTGAATCACCAAGGGATGGGTATTCAGAGCCTGCTCGACTTCTACCGGGTAAACGTTGAATCCTGACCGAATGATCAAGTCCTTGGTCCGGCCCATAATGAAAACCGCGCCATCCGGCTCTTGCCGCCCAAGGTCCGCGGTATTGAACCAGCCATCTGCATTGACGGTCTCCCGAGTCAGTGCTTCGTCCCGGTAATATCCCAACATGAGATTCGGGCCGCGCACCCAAATCAAGCCCACATCGCCAGGCGCCACGTCCGCTCCATGCCTGTCGACGATACGAAGATCGACGCCAGGCACCGGGACTCCGACTGAGCAGTCTTGCCGGGGATCTGAAAGCACCGTCTGCGTCACGGTCGGAGCCATTTCGGTCAACCCATAATTATTCTGCAGGACCATGCCAAACGCCCGCTCCACGTCTTCTTTCAGCTTGGGCGTCAACGGCGAACCTGCTACGCCTATCGTGCGCAGACTATGCCCGCTGATATCGGTACCTGTGCTGCGACACCAGTCGAGCAGTTTTGCGAACATAACGGGAACCCCAAAAAGCATCGTTATGCGCTCTTCGAGAATTGCCTTGGCGAGCGTCTCCGGGGCAAACCGATCGTCAAGCAGCAAGGTGGTTCCACACGCCAGCGAGCCGACCAGGTTGCCGGACAACCCCATGATGTGCGCCATCGGCAGCACGCCATAGACCTTGTCCTCCGGGCTCAAGCGGCGCACGGTTCGAATCACCTGCGCGATGTGGAGCATGTTGGCGTGGCTGAGCATGACCGCCTTCGGTTGCCCGGAGGTGCCTGACGTATAAATCATGACCGCCGTTTGCTTCCTCGGATCTTCGCTGGTCGGCTCCGCGACGGCCTGCTCATTGAGCGGTCCGACCGCCAGCTCGCCGATGCCGGGCCATGATTCCGAAACAGCACCGTGACGATGAGCATGCGCGTCCGCATCCCGTCCAACGCCATGGGTGTAGAACGCCCGCCTCGCACCCGAATGATCGAGGAAACTGTCGATCTCGCGCGCTGAGAGACGGGCATTGACAACCACAGCCCAGGCATCAAGCGCACTCAGCGCAAGGACCAGAACGCCCACGGCCACGCAGTTCTCTGCAACGACCAGCACCCGGTCGCCTGGGCGAATTCCTAACGAAACCAGACGCTCGCTCACACGGCGGATCGAGACATCGAGTTCGCCGTATGTCTGGCGGTGCCGCTTGTCTTGCAAGGCAATGCCATTGGGTAGCTGGCTTACCCACGGTTCAATAATCTGATGGATTCGCGAGTATTCCGCGATCAACTGCCTGGCCTCTTCCATAGACACATCGTCTCCACGTTGGTATTGCCAGCCGGCATGGCACCGGCATGGCTGGGGGCTCAAATTCGGTTCATGCTACTGCTGTGCAGAACGGCCAGCAAGCGCACTTTCACTTCTCGGGGTTTTCCATAGGACGAACGTAAGGGCCACTTAGCAACCTTGACAGCGCATAAATCGCAAGCTTAGACTGAATTGCAGTTTTCAATTCCGCTATGCAGTTTTCAACGTGGCTACATAAAGTATTCGACTTATTCGGCGTGCCCATCGGTGCTTTTCAGGCGCTGCCGCATCGCATGGTTCAGTTGGCCCTCGAGATCGAACAATCGAGGTCCGCCGTGATCAATGCGGCGGCTGCGCTCGGTGCAGACCATGCCGCCCGCGAACGCGCCCTGTCGGCCGCGAAGTACACAATCGGACGAATCGGCACGCTGGTCGCGGAGGAAGGCATTCAACTGCATGGCGGAATTGGCATGACGCGCGAACTGCCACTTTCGCACTTCGCAAAGCGGTTGATCATAATCGACCATCAACTTGGCGATCGTGATCACCACCTCAAACGCTACATGTTCATGAAGAGAACGAAATGACGGACAAGAAAGCAATACTGGTCATTGGCGCGGGTGACGCCACCGGAAGTGCCATCGCTCGCAGATTCGCCCGCGAGGGCTATATCGCCTGTATGACGCGCCGCAATGTCGACAAACTCGCGCCGGTAGTGGAAGAGATCAAGGCAGCGGGGGGCGACGCGTACGCATTCGGCACTGACGCCCGCAAGGAAGAGGAAATGGTCTCGCTCATCGAACAAATCGAGCGCGACATTGCCCCGATCGAAGTCGCCGTCTTCAACATCGGCGCGAACGTCCAGTTCAGCATTACCGAGACCACCGCTCGCGTGTACTTCAAAGTGTGGGAGATGGCTTGCTTCGGCGGATTTCTCATGGGTCGCGAAGTCGCAAAGGCGATGTTGCCGCGCGGCCGTGGGACGATCATCTTCACTGGCGCCACTGCAAGCTTGCGCGGCCGCTCCGGTTATGCCGCGTTCTCGGGCGCCAAGCACGGACTCCGGGCACTCGCGCAGAGCATGGCCCGCGAGCTGTGGCCAAAGGGCATCCATGTTGCGCATCCGATCATTGACGGCGCCATCGACACCGACTTCATCCGGACCACCTTTCCGCAGCGTTATGCCCTCAAGGAGCAGGACGGCATCGTGGATCCAAACTCCATCGCCGACGCCTACTACCAGATTCACCTGCAACCTCGCAACGCCTGGACGCACGAGACCGAACTTCGCCCCTGGATGGAGGCATGGTAACCATGACGACAGAAATTGTTGACGTACTCGAAAACGGCATTCTGACGCTCGGATTCAATCGCCCATCGCACAAGAATGCAATAATGGAAGCGATGTATACGCGTCTTGCCGAGGTGTTCAACGATGCGAACGAGCGTGACGATGTGCGGGTTGTCGTGCTGCATGGAAGCGAGACCGCTTTCTGAGATTTCCAGGCGTCACCGCCAATCCCCAAACAATCGACGGCTTGCCAGCAATCCAAAGGAAGATTCATGACATCGCTTTCCGTGCAGTTCCTGTTCGACTTTGGCAGCCCGAATGCGTACTTCTGCCATAAAGTCATTCCAGACATCGCCGCCCGCACGGGCGTCGAATTCGAATACGTGCCGATTCTATTAGGCGGCCTGTTCAAGTTTACCGGCAATCGCTCTCCGGCCGAAGCCTTCGCAGGCATTCCGAACAAACTTGCCTACGAGAAGCTGGAGACGCAGCGCTTCATTGCAAAATACAAAATAGACAGTTTTCGCTCGAATCCATTCTGGCCGATCAACACGTTGCAAATCATGCGAGGAGCCGTGGCGGCACAACGTCAAGGATGCTTCACGCGTTACATTAACGCGGTCTACGCTCACGTGTGGGAACAGCAGCGAAACATGGAGGATCCCGAGGTTATCGTTCGATCCCTTCAGGAAGCCGGCCTCGACGGACACGCAATCTACGAAGGCACGAAAGATCCCGAGGTGAAAGCCGCGTTGATGGCAAACACTCAAGCCGCTTTCGAGCGCGGAGCCTTCGGTTCACCGACGTTCTTTGTTGGCGACCAGATCTTCTTCGGAAAAGACCGATTGCGCGAAGTCGAGGAAGAGATCGTTCGAGTCTCCGGGCTGAAATAGCCCTATTTGGCGCCGGGGTCCCACCCACCGTCGACGACGTTGGGCTCCCCGTTCACAACAACGTCAAAAACGCGATCGTAGCAGCGACAGAACGCGACACTCGCCTCGTCATGAACTGACCTCTAAAAGTTGCCGCTCCAAAGAAGCGGCAACGCATTCACGCAACGCACAAAGTCACTTCACCCAGCTATCCACACGGTCCCCATGCGCACTGATCCACGCATCGGCAGCGGCCGTCGGCTTCTCGCCGTTTTGCGTCGCAAGCATCACACTGTCGATCTCGCCCGGTTTCCATTGAAACTTCTTGAGGAACGCAACGACCGTCGGCGCTTTCGTCTCCAGTTCAGGATTGACGACGCTATCCACGTGCTCCGCTTCGCCGAACACCTTCTTCGGATCGTCGAGGAATTTGAGCTTGTACTTCGCGAACATCCAATGCGGCTTCCAGCCGGTCACGATGATCGGTTTGCTAGCCGCTTCCGAACGCGCCAGTTCCGCGGTCATCGCGCTGCCCGAGCTCGGCATCAGCTGATAATCCAGCCCGTATGCCTTGATCGCTTCGCTGGTTTTCTGCATTACGCCCGCGCCGGCATCGATACCGACAATACGCGAGCTGAATTCGGTCTTCTTCGCTTCGAGATCGCCGACGCTTTTCACGTCAGCGTTATCGGGCACGATCAGACCGATCTTCGCATCGTTGAAGTTGGGACCCAGGTCGACGACTTTATCCTTGAAGTTGTTCCAGTACGCGCCATGCGTGACCGGCAGCCATGCGGACAGCGTCGCGTCGAGGTCGCCGCGCGCCACCCCTTGCCACATCACACCGGCCGCCACCGGCACGAGCTGCACCTGATAGCCGAGGCGCTTTTCGATCACGCGCGCGGCCACGTTCGACGTCGCCACACTGTCGTCCCAACCCTCCACATAGCCGATCTTGATGGTCGGTCTGGTATCGGCCGACACACTCACGCTGCTTGCCGCCAGCGCCGCGCTTAACGCGCTCAACATCAGTATCTTTTTGACCAGTCTCATCGCCGCTCTCCCGTTCGTCATCCAAACTACCCATTGAGCATTTAGAATCGCCAACCAGAATTGCCAGGTAGCGTCGTTTTCCGACATCCAGTTGTCCGCAGGCGACCTCGACTGCGAATCCGGGTCCCGTTCCTGTCTTACTTATCGACGACGAGATCGCTCAACGGCTTGCTGCAGCACAGCAGCACCATGCCCTGATCGATTTCGCGCTGACGAATTCCGCCAGCGTGTTTCATGGCCACTTCGCCGGACACCAGCTTCACCTTGCAGGTGCCGCACATGCCCTGCGTACACGAGGCCGGGAGCCGCACACCGGCCTTCTTCGCCGCGTCGAGGACATGCTGGCCGCTGCCGCATTCGATCTCGCGATTGCTTTTGGCGAAGCTCACCTTGAACGTCGTTTCCGTCTCGAGGGGCACCTGCGCGGGTGTGAATCCAGCCGCCTGTTCACGCGCTTCGACAAAGCGCTCCACGGTGGCGGTCGGCGCCTGCAATGCATCGGCGACATGCGCGGTGGTCAATTGTGCGGCCACCTCGCTGACCGTCTCGAACGAGAAGCTTTCCTCGTGATAATGGCTGCGATCGAAGCCGCCTTCAGCCAGCAAATTTCTGACTGCCTGCATGTAGGGCGCGGGGCCGCAAGTGAAAATCTCGCGATCCAGAAAATCCGGCGCGATGAGCTTTAGCAAGGGCAAAGTCAGAAAGCCGGTGACGCCAGGCCAATTGGTCCGCGCGCCAAGCCGTTCACAGACGAACGCCGTGCGGAAATTGGCCTGATTCGATGCAATCAGATCGAGTTCGCGCGCGAAGATGATGTCGTCCGGCGTGCGAGCGCTGTGCACGAATACGATGTCGCTATCTTCGCCGAGTTCGTGATGCGCTCGGCTCATCGACATCAGTGGCGTAATGCCCGACCCTGCCGACAAAAACAGAAACTTACGCGCCGGATGCCTGGCGCAGGTGAACTCGCCGGACGGCCCCAGCACACGAACCTCCATGCCCGCGTGCAGATTGTCGTGCAGCCAGTTCGACACCTTGCCGCCAGGCACGCGCTTCACGGTGATGGAGACGGTGTGCGGACGCGTGGGGGGCGAAGAAATCGTATAACAGCGGTTCACCGCCTCGCCGTCGATCTCCAGCTCCAGCGTAATGAATTGCCCCGGTTCGAACACGAACGCCCGCTCGGAAGGCGCACGAAAGAAAAAGCTCTTGACGTCGTGAGTTTCCTGGCGGACCTGGCAGCACACCAGCGTGTCGTCGGTATCGCTGTTCCAGCGCGCCGGCAAGGTCTCCCAGAACCGCGGCTGCGTCACTCGGCTTGAAGTCTCACGGTGTGAAGTCTCGGGGTTCGGAGCCGGCTCGGGGCTGAGCTGAAGCGTCGCCTGATCGCGCATCATTATTTTCTCCCGCTCCTGGTCGCGGTATCGCGCTCAGCGCATGAAAGACACGACTTTTTCGCCGTGCGAAACCGGCGCATCGCCGGCATCATGGGTTTGGGGCGCATTGCTGTATTCCGCAATACGGCCGATGTACCACTCGCAGAACTTCTCGACGAGGCCTTCGGTGAACGGCGAATACGGACCCGGCTCGTAGGCGCTGCTGGTTGCGCCGCGTTGCGAGTATTCCACGAGCGCACGGTCCTGGTCATTGGTGGCGCGCCACACGGCCGTGAGATTGTTCACGTCGTAGTCGATGCCTTCGCGTGCATCCTTATGGACGAGCCACTTGGTGCGCACCAGCGTTTTTCCCGCCGACAATGGAATCACCGAAAAGCTGACGATATGGTCGCTCATGAAGTGATGCCACGAGTTCGGCTGCGTCCAGAACGAGAGGCCGCCGAGATCGGCCTGTGCGAAACCGCCGAGCAATTTCTTCGACGCCACCTTCGCGTCCATGGTCTGCGATTCGCCGTCGCGATCGAGCGGCAGGCGTTGCGTGCGGAAACCCGTGACCCGATCGGCCAGATGATCGATTTCCGCCGACGGCAGTTTCATCGCCTCCCATTGCGCGGTACGGCGCGCCACGGTCTCTTCGAACGCGGCCATGCCTTCTTCGTTGGCAGGCGTGCGTTGATAGCCAAAGCCATATTCGTAAAGCGAAATCGTCAGCTCGGGATGGTTCGCGACACAGTGATAGCACTCGCGATTGTTCTCCATCGTGAGCTTCCAGTTACCCTCTTCGATGATGTCGATCGACGCCGCGACCTTGCAGCCGGCGAGATCGTGCGGCAACAGATACGGTTCCATCGCGGCGCGCATCGCGGCGAAGTCGGCAGGCGGTTCATCCGCGAGACAGACGAAGATCAGGCCGGCGAGGTTCTCGAGGTGCACCGCTTTCAGGCTGTGCTTGCAACGGTCGAACTGGTCGCCCATGTGCTCGGCGAACATCAGATCGCCGTTCAGGTTGTAGGTCCAGCTGTGATACGGACAGACGATATTGCCGAGCGAACCTTTGTCCGTATTGCACAAACGCGCGCCACGATGGCGGCACACGTTATGGAACGCCCGCACCTGCATGTCGTCGTCGCGCACGATCAGAATCGAATCGTTGCCGATTTCAACGGTGATGTAGTCGCCCGGTTCCGGTACATCCGGTTCCACTGCGACCTGAATCCAGTGCTTGCGGAAAATCACCTCCATGTCGAGCGCGAAAATTTCCTCGCCCGTATAGAACGGCGCTTCCAGAGTGTGATTCCTTTTGCGGCGTTCGATCATTGCGCGAACGTCTGCCGAAACTTTCATGGTGTGCTCCGTTGCATGTCACGTCTGGCGCTGCGCCAGGCCCTCCTGGTCGCATGCTGGCCCGAACCGGAAATCAGTAATCCACGAGTTGATGCTCGCGCAAATACGCAAGGATCACTTGTGCTTTTTCGACGGAACTCCCTTCAATTACGACGCTCCCGCCGCGGCTTTCGGTCGTCGTCGCCGAGAGCATGCGGGCATGGCCGGAGCGCTTTTCGGCGGCGGCGAGGCGCACCGGTTTGGCGGTCGCGGGATGGGTCGTCCAGGCGAGGTCGTCGGGGTTGGCTGCGTGCGAGCTTCCGGCGCCCGGGCTTCCGGCATTCGGGTTCCCGGCATTCGGGCTCCCAGGCGTTTTTGTCGCGACCTGGCGGATCGTGCTGATCGTGCCTTCCCGCAGCCTTGCATAGGCGTAGCTCGGCGCCGTGTTGGCCATTGGATGCACCGCGATCAAAGCCGGCAACTGCACTTCGACGCGCCGGCGCAAACCCTTCGGCATGAATTGCCGGACTTCGGCGCAGCCGTTGCGCAGCGTCAGATCAACTGCCGCGCCGACCAAAGGCATATCCAGCGCATTGGCGACGCGATACGGCAGCATGCCGCTATCGAATGCGCCTTCGGCGCGGGTGCCGGTCAATACAAGGTCATAACCGCGCAGACGTGCGGCGAGCGGCGCTATCGCATCGCCTTGCAATTCAGGCGTTGCGGGCACTTCCAGCACCTCGACAGTACGCGCGCCGAGCGCAAGATACTCCTTCAGCGCCGGGTTCGACGGATCGCCCGCATGCAACACGTCGAGCGTCGCGCCGTGAGTTTTTGCGAGCGAAAGCGCTATCGTCAGCGCGGCGGCGTCGTTACGGCTGTAACGCGCGGTGCCGCTGACCGGGTGCCGCCCCACGGAAACCAGTACGGCGATCTTCATGCAAGCGCTCCTTCCGCAACCACCGTTGAATTCAATAGCGCGGCGCCAGCGCCGCGTGCCGTGCGCGCAACCGCCGCGGCTTCGTTCAGCGCCGCGATGGTCTCCTGCGCATCGGCGATGACGGTCAGATTCGCGCGCTTGGCGATTGGCGCGCTGGCGTCGAGATTCACGGCGATCACGTGCCGGCAATCCTTGATGCCCTGCAGATGCTGAACCGCACCGGAAATGCCGAACGCGATATAGACACTCGCCTCGACAGTCTTGCCGGTGGCGCCAATCTGCTTGTCACGGGTGAACTTGCCGTCGTCCACCGCGACGCGGCTTGCACCGATCGCGGCGCCTAACGTGTCTGCCAGACGCTCGAACGCGGGGACATCGCTGACGCCATTGCCTGCCGAGACGATGAAATCCGCCTCCTCGAGCGCGAACTGGGCAGCGTCGATTTCCTCGATGCCAAGATCGCGCACGATGCTTTTGGATGACACCGGTACGCCATCGAAACGCCACACCACTCGCTCGCCCGCGCCGACAAACGGCAGCTTCGGATCAGCCGCATTCTGTGCAAGCAAAACGACCTCGGGTAATGCACGCACGGCGAACGCCGTATTCGTCTGGATATAGGCCGCAACATGTGCCGCGTCAATTTCAACGACGTGCGTCGCGACGCTCGCGTTAGCGGCTGCCGCATAACGGCGGCCGAGGTCACCGTCGCCGGTGGCGTTGTCGGGCAGGAAAATGTGCGCCGGCGCATAGGCTGCGACGCACGCGGCCAATGCATTCAATTCGTCCAGCGGCGCGAAGGCGCGGCGGTCGAACATCGGCAACTCGATCAGCTTGTCGGCGCCGAGTGCGGCGGCGTCGCCGGTGAACTCGCCGAATACGAGGAGTACGACTTCGGTTGTCGCGTCCGCGATCAGCGCGGCGGCGGCCAGGGTCTGGCGCGCGTGATCGTCCAGCGCGCCGCGGTCCGTGTGAGCGGCCACCAGCAGCACACGCTGCGCCGCGGCCGTCGTGCGGCGCGGTTTCGCGTGCTCGCGATGCGCGGACGCCGTGGCGCCGTGCGCCGCGAATTCCATCGAGTCTGCGACGCCCGTCATGCCGAGCGTGATGCGCTTGAGCCCGTCGACCGTGATCGTGAACGGCCGGCGCGGGTCGATTCGTTTGAGAGTGTTCATCGCGTTACTCCAGCGCCGCGGCAACCAGTTCGGCGACGTCCAGCACTTCCGGGCGCGGGCCGACCACGCCTTCGAGCATCGCCGTGCAATTCGGGCAAGCCACCGCAACGATCTCGGCGCCGATCGTGCGGGCGTCGTCGATACGGATGTCAGGAATGCGTTTTTTTCCGGGGATGTCAGTCAACGGCGCACCGCCGCCACCGCCGCAACAACGTCCGCGCATACCGTTGCGTTCCATTTCGACCACCTTGATGCCGATGGTTTTCAGCAAACGGCGCGGCGCTTCCGTCTCACCGTTATAGCGGCCCAGATAGCACGGATCGTGATACGTGATCTTGCGGTCCGCAAACGCGGCGACCGCCTTCGGCGACAGCTTGCCGCTCGATACCAGTTCTTCGATCAGTGCCGTGTGATGCTGTACCTCGTAGAAACCGCCGAGTGCGCGATATTCGTTGCGCAGGCTGTGCAATACGTGCGGATCGGCGGTAACGATCTTGCGGAACGCGTACTGCGACAGCGTGCCGATCAGCCGTTGCGCGAGTTGCTGGAAGGTCGCCTCGTCGCCGAGACGCCGCGCCGTGTCGCCAGTATCGGTTTCGACGCCACCGAGCACCGCGTAGTCGATCCCCGCCCGATTCAGCACCTTGACCAGCGCACGCAGCGTGCGTTGATAGCGCATGTCGAACGCGCCTTCGCCGGCGATCAACAGCACGTCCACCGGACGTCCCGGTTGCGCCACCTGCACTTGCAGATCGACCGCCCAGTCGTAACGCGCACCGATGTCGTAACCGTTCGAACTGCCGGTCTCCCGCAGATTCGCGAGCGTGATCGGACCTTTGCCCGGTACGCTGCCTTCGACCAAGGTCTGGTTGCGGCGCATATCCACGATCGCGTCGACGTGCTCGATCAGCATCGGGCATTCCTGCACGCAAGCGCGGCAGGTGGTGCAGGACCACAGCGTGTCCGCTTCGATCAGGCTCGACACGAGCGGCTTGCCCGGCGCGCCGCCGTGTTTGCCGACCGGAATGCCAGGCGTCGGGCTGCCGGCATAAGCCTCGTCCGTGCCACCGACCATGCCCGTGACGAGATCCTGAATCAGCTTCTTTGGATTGAGCGGCTGCCCGGCGGCAAACGCGGGGCACGCCGCTTCGCACTTGCCGCACTGCACGCAGGCGTCGAAGCTCAGCAACTGGTTCCAGCGAAACTCGACCGGCTTGCCGACGCCGTATTCCTTCGCGTCGAGCAGCGGCGCTTTCAGCGCGGTCGGCGGCACGACATCGTTATCGTTGCGCTCGGCAAAGCGCTCCTGACGTGGATGAAACGCGAGATGCAGCAGACCGGCGAGCGCATGCTTCATCGGACCACCACGTGCGGCGCCGAACGTCATCGTGAATGCGCCAACTGCGATCAGCAGTGCGACGATAATCGCCAGCGCACCCGACATCGCCGCAGCCGGCAGCGCGATGAACAGCGCCAGCCCGAGCGCGAACGACCCAAGCAGCAGCGGCAGATGATCCCAAGGCCCACGCGAGAGCCGCGCCGGCACGGCCTTCGCACCATGCCGCCGACGCCAGACGAACACCGCGCCGACCAGCATCACCAGTGCTGCGAGGAAGATCAGCTTGTCGAGCCACGGCGAGTAGATCGCGAGGCCATAGTTGACGAACACCAGCGCCATCGCGAGGATCGCACCGCCCGCCGTCGCCACGTGCGTCTTCGCGATGTAAGGGTCACGCGCAACCACATGGTGCAGGTCGACGAAATAGCGCTTTGGAATCGCCAGCAGATTGGTCCAGCCGTACGCACCCGCCGCCGTGGCGCGGCCTTCGCGCCAGTATGCAGCGCGCCTGGCGAGCGCGAACGCTAGACCCGCCACCGACAACCACAGCAGGACGGTGATGACAAACACGGGGCTCATCGTCAGAAATCCTTGCAAAGGCGCAGCGCGTCATAGATCGCGCCGTGAATGTTGTGCATGGAAATGCAGTCGCCGACGCGGAACAGCAGGAAACGGCCGTTACCGAGTTCCTCGCTGAGCGACGGTTGCGGCTCGGACGCAAAGAGCTTGTGCACGTCCACCTGGCCGCGATTCACCGACTCGGGCTTGAGCGTCCAGTAGAGCTGGTCGTTCGGCGTGCTGCCGTTCTCGATCACCACCTGATCGACCGCACGCTCTTCCTGCTCTTCCGTGTACTCGTTGCGGATCACGGCGATCTTCTTGCCGTCTTCCTCATAGACCCTGTCGAGCCAGTAATTCGGCGTGTGAATCACGCCTTGCGCGTAGAGGCGGCGATAGAAAATCGGGAACGTGGTGCCGCCCACGTCGTCGGCAACCTTCACGTCAGGCGTCACGATCTCGACGTTCGAGCCGCGGCTCGACATGAAATCCGCGACGCCCGCGCCGGCGTGCGTGCTGACGCCGTCATAAACCAGCACGTTCTTGCCAGGCTCGACCTTGCCCGACAGCACATCCCATGAACTCACGGCGAGCCCTTCTTCGACGCCCCACGCCGCGACCTGCGACGTGAACGACGAGCCGCCCGTGGCCAGCACGACGATGTCCGGCTTCTCGGCCATGATGGTTGTTTCGTCGGCGGCGACACCGAGACGTCGATCGACACCGAGGCGCTTCGTCTCCATATCGAACCAGCGGACGATGCCCGCCATCTGCTCGCGCTGCGGCGCTTTCGCGGCCAGCATGATCTGACCGCCGACGTATTCGTTCTTCTCGAACAGCACCACGTCATGACCGCGCGACTTCGCCACCCGCGCCGCCTCCAGTCCAGCAGGACCCGCGCCGACCACGACCACCTTGCGCTTGGGCCCACGCGTCTTCGCGATCACATGCGGCATGGTTTCTTCACGGGATGTCGCGGCGTTCTGCACGCACAGCACGTCCAGCCCGTTGTACTGGCGGTCGATGCAATAGTTCGCGCCGACGCATTGCTTGATCTCGTCCTCGCGGCCGTCGCGGATCTTGATGACCATATGCGGATCGGCAATCTGCGCGCGCGTCATGCCGACCAGATCGACCATGCCGCTCGCGAGCAGGCGCTCGGCCTGACCCGCATCGCGGATGCTTTGCGCATGCATCACCGGGAGCTTCACCACCGACTTGATCCCGGCCGCGAGATGCACGAACGGTTCGGGCGGCAGCGCCATGGGCGGCATGCAGTTCGCCAGCGTGTTGTGCGTATCCGCGCCGGAACCGATCACGCCGAGGTAGTCGATCAGGCCGGTTTCGCTCATCGCCTGGGCGATCTCTTTCAGTTGTTCGTGATCGAGACCGTCTTCATGGAATTCGTCGCCACACATGCGCAGACCGATACAGAAGTCCGCGCCCACCGCTTCGCGCACGGCCTTCAACACTTCCGTACCGAAACGCAGACGGTTTTCGAGCGAGCCGCCCCACTCGTCGCTGCGGAAATTCGTACGCGGACTCCAGAACTGATCGATCAGATGCTGGTGGGCCGCCGAAATCTCGATGCCGTCCATCCCGGCATCCTTCACACGCTTCGCGGCCGCGGCAAAGTCCGAAATGATGCGGCGAATCTCTTCCACTTCAATGATCTTCGCATTGCCGCGGTGCACCGGCTCACGCACGCCCGACGGCGACATCAGATGCGGCCAATGCTCGCCATGAAATGCCGAGCGCCGGCCCATATGCGTAGCCTGAATCATGATCTTCGCGCCGTGTCGATGCATCGCTTCGGCGAGCCGCGCGAGCGGATCGATGATCTTGTCGGTGGAGAGATTCACCGACTTCCACCAGCCCTGCGGGCTGTCGATCGACACCGGGCTCGAACCGCCGCACACGGCGAGGCCGACGCCGCCCTTGGCCTTCTCTTCGTAGTAACGGATATAACGGTCGCCGGGCAAACCACCCGGCTCCGCATACACCTCGGCGTGCGCGGTGCTGACAATGCGGTTGCGCAACGTCAGTTTGTTCAGCGTGAGAGGCTTGAAAAGGTTCGGGTAACGCATCGCGATCGACCTCGGAATTGATAGGCTGTGTGCGGCTGTGTGCGTTGCCGTTACGACGCGAGCGGCGACACTTCGAACACGCAGTGATCGTGGCCTTCAGCCGCGCAGCGCGCTTCCTGCGAATGGGACGGCGGACCCTTGCGCTGTCCATCCGGCGCGGTGTCGTTGACCCAATCCATCGCGCCCGCGAACCAGCCGGCGAACATGTAGCAAAGCTTGCCTTCCTTGCCCGGCTGCGCGAGCACGAACGAGGAATGGTGCAGTTCGATGCGCGCACGCGAGCTGGACGGATCGGCTTCCGTGATCGTGAAGATGCCCCAGCCGCGCTGCGACAGACGGTTCAGGTAATGCTCGAACACCGCCATGCCGGCAATGCCGTGCTGTTTCGCTTCCTTGTCGCACCAGAAGTACGCGGACTTGTAGCCGGCCTTGTAGAGAATCCCGGCATACGTGTCGATGCCGAGCGCTTCCTCAACGGCAGTGTGGTTGTTCGTGAAGAAATGGCGCGGTACGTAAAGCATCGGCAGCGCGTCGGTCGTCCAGACGCCGGTGTTCGGATCGACGTCGATAGGCAATTGGGGTTGCATGTGGAGGCTCCGTTTTTATCGGTTCAGGTTCAGTGAATGGCGAATCAGACCTTCCAGACTTCGCCGAACACGCGTACCCAGTTTTCACCCATGATCTTCTTGATGCGCGTCTCGCTCCAGCCGGCGCGTTCCATCGCGGCCGTCAGGTTCGGAAACTCGCCAATCGTGCGAATGCCTTCCGGATTCACCACCTTGCCGAAGTTCGTCAACTGGCGATAACGGCCCTTGTCGTGCGTGATCCAGTCGAAGAACTCGGTGCTATAGCCTTGCGTGAAGTCCGTGCCGATACCGACCTGGTCTTCACCGATCAGATTCACCACGTAGTCGATGGCTTCGATATAGTCTTCGACGGTCGCGTCCGGGCCGCGCTTGAGGAACGGCGCGAACATCGTCACGCCGACAAAACCGCCTGCGTCCGCAATCTCTTTCAGTTGCTCGTCGCTCTTGTTGCGCGGATGCTCTTTCAGCCCCGACGGGCAGCAATGCGAGTAGCACACCGGCTTGTTCGACGCCGCGATCGCTTCGGACGACGTTTTACCGCCCACATGCGAGAGGTCGACCATGATGCCGACGCGGTTCATCTCCTGAATCACTTCCCGGCCATAGCCCGACAGCCCGCCGTCGCGTTCATAGCAACCCGTGCCGACGAGATTCTGTGTGTTGTAGCAAAGCTGGACCACGTTCACGCCGAGGTCTTTGAAGGCCTCGATATAGCCGAGGTTGTCCTCGAACGCATGCGCGTTCTGGAAACCGAAAATGATGCCGGTCTTGTGCTCTTTCTTCGCGCGCAAGATGTCGTCGGTAGTACGCACGAGCGTCAGGATCTCGCTATATTCGCGGATCTGCTGCTTCATCTCGGCGATGTTGTCGACAGTCTTCTGGAAGCTTTCCCAGACCGACACCGTGCAGTTCACCGCGGTCACGCCGCCCTTGCGCATGTCTTCGAACACCGAGCGCTCGAACTTCGAAATGTTCAGACCGTCGATGATGATGCTGTTGTCGTGCAAAGTGCTCATCGTTTGCTCCAGGCGTGCTTAGTAGATGGGAAAGCGTTCGCACAGCGCGAAAATCTCGCGGCGCACGCGTTGTTCGGTTGCGGCATGGCCTTCCGGATGATCGCGCAGCGCGTCGAGCACTTCGACGATCAGCCGCCCGACTTCGCGGAATTCGCTCACACCGAAGCCGCGCGTCGTGCCCGCCGGCGTGCCGAGGCGAACGCCGGACGTGACCGTCGGCTTCTCGGTGTCGAAAGGAATGCCGTTCTTATTGCAGGTGATGCCCGCGCGTTCCAGCGCCTGCTCGACCTGATTGCCTTTGAGGCCCTTCGGACGCAGATCGACCAGCAGCAGATGGTTGTCCGTGCCGCCCGTCACCAGATCGACACCCCCTGCTTTCAGCACTTCGCCCAGCGCCTTGGCATTCGCGAGCACGTTATCGATGTAGGTCTTGAAGCCCGGTTGCAGCGCCTCGCCGAACGCTACCGCCTTGCCGGCGATCACATGCATCAGCGGGCCGCCCTGCAAGCCGGGAAATACCGCCGAGTTGATCTTTTTGGCGATGTCTTCGTCATTCGTCAGCACGAAGCCGCCGCGCGGACCGCGCAGCGTTTTGTGCGTGGTCGATGTGACAACGTGCGCGTGCTCGACCGGATTCTGGTGACGCCCCGCCGCGATAATCCCGGCGATGTGCGCCATATCCACCATCAGCTTCGCGCCCACGCCGTCGGCGATCGCGCGCAGCCGTGCGAAATCCAGCGCGCGTGGATAAGCCGAAAAGCCGGCGATCAGCAGCGCCGGTTTGTGCTGCTGCGCGAGTTCCTCGATCTGCTCGTAATCGATCAGCATCGTGTCGCGATTAACGCCGTACTGGACCGCGTTGAACCACTTGCCCGACATCGCCGGCTTGGCGCCGTGGGTCAGGTGGCCGCCCGCGTCGAGCGACATGCCGAGCACCGTGTCGCCCGGCTTCACCAGCGCGAGCATCACCGCGCCGTTTGCCTGGGCGCCGGAGTGCGGCTGCACGTTGGCGAATTTCGCGTTGAACAGCTGCCTGATCCGATCGAGGGCCAGCGTTTCGATCACGTCGGCGTATTCACATCCACCGTAATAGCGCTTGCCCGGATACCCTACCGCGTACTTGTTGGTCAGCACCGAGCCTTGCGCTTCGAGCACCGCGCGCGACACGATGTTTTCCGACGCGATCAATTCGACTTGCGACTGCTGGCGCTCCAGCTCTTTCAAAATGGCGCCGCGCACCGCGGCATCACGCGTGGCGAGCGATTCTTCGAAGAAAGGATTCGGGTTCGACATGGAAGGTCCGTGAGGTGGTTGGCGGAGGGCCGGAAGCGGCTGCTAAGCGGGCTATGAAGCGGGCTATAAAGCGGACTGTGACGCCCTGCTGCTACCGGTCTGCATTGCGTCTATTCTTGACTCTCACCCCGCGCGCCAATTTACGAATTCAGACGCGTTCTTTGCCTTTTCCGCCATGAGCGTCCTTTTTCGACAAGTCGCGATGACAGGTTGCGAACGATCGTTAGCTAGTCATGTTCATGCTGCACTGCAGCTGATCGTTGCGCGCAGTTCGGGTGCCTGCACGATCGCCGGCGGCCCCGTTCTGGTGCCGTTCGTTTAGCTATCCGATTGTATCGATGGGCAACCGAGGGTTTAGCCGGATGGCACGGTAGTTGCCCTAGTCCTCAAAATTGCAGCAGTCGCCGCGCCCCCCGGCGACGCGACATTACAGATTCGAAGGAATCATTTCCCCCATGTCCACCGATCGCACGGCGTCGCTGTCGCATTTCGCATTCATGCCGGTTCCAAACTTCACGATGATCGCGTTCACCAACGCGATCGAAGTCCTCCGCATGGCGAACTACCTGACAGGACAAACGCTTTACCGCTGGTCGATCGTGAGCCCCGAAGGCGGACCGGTGACAGCGAGCAACGGTCTGGCGGTCGACACCGGCCCCGTCGAATGCGTCGGTCAGCCGGATATTGTGTTCGTGGTCGGCGGCATCGACGTGCAGCGCGCCACCACCGCCGCCCATCTCGTCGCCTTGCGCCGCTTCGCCCGCATGGGTAGCGTGCTCGGCAGCCTGTGTACCGGCACCTATGCGCTCGCGCGGGCCGGCTTGCTGGCCGGTTACGCATGTGCGATTCACTGGGAGAACATGTCGGCGCTCAAGGAAGAGTTTCCCGACACGCGCTTTCTGAAAGAGCTGTTCGTGATCGATCGCGATCGCGTTACGTGCACGGGCGGCGTCGCGCCACTCGACATGATGCTCAACCTGATCGCGCCGCGTGTCGGCACGGCACGGGTCACGCAGATCGCCGAGCAGTTCATCGTCGAACATGTGCGCGATACGAGCGCACAACAAAAAATGCCGCTGGTGGCGCGGCTCGGATCGGCCAACAAGTCGCTCTTCGAAGTGATCTCGCTGATGGAGAACAACATCGAAGAGCCGCTTTCACGCGAAGAGCTCGCGCGGCTCGCCGGAATGTCGCAACGGCAATTGCAACGGCTGTTCCGCGAGCATCTGGGAATGACGCCGACGCATTACTATCTGACGCTGCGCTTGCGGCGCGCCCGCGAGTTGCTGCTGCAGACCGACATGTCGATCATGCATATCACGATGGCTTGCGGCTTCCAGTCGGCTTGCCACTTCTCGAAGAGCTATCGCGACGCGTTCGGCACCGCGCCGACGCGCGAACGGCGCAAGCAGGCGCCGTCGCTGGCTCCCGTCACGCCTGTGATGGCAGCTTGAGTCGATTGCCTCGCTGACAACTTCGCCGCCTGAAAACACAACGCGTTGAACGGGAACCCGCGCAACGCGTGCGTTGTGATCACGCTGTTCAGCCTTGCGCGACAGGCTCCGAAGGGACCGCGAACGCGGTCCCTTCGCGCCTCAAGCCGCCTTCAGCAGCCCGTGCGGGTCGATCACAAACTTCTTCGGC
Organism: Paraburkholderia phytofirmans OLGA172; assembly: GCF_001634365.1. Lineage (NCBI taxonomy): Bacteria > Pseudomonadati > Pseudomonadota > Betaproteobacteria > Burkholderiales > Burkholderiaceae > Paraburkholderia > Paraburkholderia phytofirmans. The sequence continues at coordinate 1,280,733 of NZ_CP014579.1, read as the reverse complement.
GCGCCGCCGTCGAACTGCCGATAACCGTCCGGCGCCTCATCGAGCGATACAACCGTCACGTTGACGATGTCCGCAATCGGCAACCGGTCCCACAGGATCGCCTGCATCAGATTGTGGTTGTACTTCATCACCGGCGTCTGCCCGGTATGGAACGAGTGCGACTTGGCCCAGCCGAGACCGAAGCGGATGCTCAGGCTGCCTTTGCGGGCGGCGGCATCGGTAGCGCCCGGATCGTCCGTCACGTAGAGCCCGGGAATGCCGATCGCGCCCGCAGCCCGGGTGATTTCCATCAGCGAATTGAGCACCGTGGCCGGCGCTTCCTCATGCGAGCCGCTGCTGCCGTGGCCGTGCGCCTCGAAGCCGACGCAGTCCACGGCGCAATCCACTTCGGGTATGCCGAGAATCTGTTCGATCTGCTCGCCGAGCGTGGCGTCCTTCGACAGATCGATAGTCTGGAAACCCATCTTGCGCGCATGCGCGAGACGCGCCTCATTCATATCGCCGACGATGGTGCAGGCCGCGCCCAGCAAGCGCGCCGAAGCGGCTGCCGCCATGCCCACCGGCCCGGCCCCTGCAATGTAGACAGTAGCGCCGGGCTTCACGCCCGCCATCACCGCGCCGTGATAGCCGGTCGGCAGAATATCGGAAAGGCACGTCAGGTCGCGGATTTTCGACATCGCCTGAGCGCGGTCGGGGAATTTCAGCAGATTGAAGTCAGCGTACGGCACCATCACGTACTCAGCCTGGCCACCGATCCAGCCGCCCATGTCGACGTAGCCATACGCTCCGCCAGCCCGTGACGGATTCACATTCAGGCATACGCCAGTGTGCTGCGCCTTGCAGGTCGGGCAGCGTCCGCAAGCGACGTTGAACGGTACCGACACCAGGTCGCCGATCTTCAACGTTTCAACATCGCGGCCCACTTCGATCACCTCGCCGGTAATCTCGTGGCCCAGCACGAGGCCGACCTCGGCGGTCGTGCGGCCGCGCACCATGTGCTGATCGGAGCCGCAAATATTCGTGCTGACCACCTTCAGGATCACGCCGTGACCAATCGACCGGCCACGCGGATCGACCATCTTCGGAAAGTCGATCGACTGCACTTCCACCTTGCCCTGCCCCAGATACACGACGCCGCGATTGCTGCTCATTTGCCTGTCTCCATGTCTTGTGAGCGGCGCGCCCGACTCGATGTGGCACGCCGTTCAACGAGCGTAGCGCCCGCTGAAACAAAGGACATGCACCGAACACGACACCGGTTTGGCAGGAACCGACAAGCAAGGTGCAACCGTATGAACGGTGGCCGGCATTCGTCAATTTCGAGGTGACCTCAACAAATGGACTTTCGTGCGCCAGGCCGACACGGCAAATAGCACGGCGCCCCTGCCCGCCGGTGAGCGGCGAGCGCGTGCTATCTTCACGTCATGTTCAGAGCCCAAAGACGCATTTCCCACGAGGCCCCCTTCATGCGCTTTCCACTAAGACGAGCTTTCGCATCCGTCATTTTGCTCATCGCCACGCAGCCCGTTTTCGCTCAACCCTCAAAAACCGTGCTCCTTGAGGACCTGACCTGGACCGAACTGCGCGACCAGATTCAGGGGGGCAAGACCACCATCATCATCCCCATTGGCGGAACCGAGCAAAGCGGCCCCGATGTCGCACTCGGCAAGCACAATGCACGCGTCAAGGTGCTGTCGCAGCGCATCGCCGAGGGCCTCGGCAACGCGATCGTCGCGCCGGTCATCGCCTACGTGCCGGAGGGCGGCTACGCTCCGCCGACCTCGCACATGCGCTTTCCCGGCACGATCACCGTGCCGGACGACGTGTTCGAAAAGACGCTGGAATCCGCCGCGAACAGCTTCAAGGTTCACGGCTTCACCAACATCGTCTTTCTCGGCGACCACGGCGGCTATCAGAACGATGTCAGGCGCGCCGTAGCCCAGCTCAACAAGAGCTGGGCCGGCTCGGGCGCCCGCGCATTCGTGCCGCCGGAGTACTACGGCACCAGCTCGGACGGCTACGCGCAGATCCTGCGGCAGCACGGCGTCAGCGATGCCGAGATCGGCACTCATGCGGGACTCGCGGATACCTCGCTGCTGCTGGCGGTCGCGCCGCAGATGGTACGGATCGAGCGCCTGCGAAGCGGTCCGAAACTGGGACCGGCCGACGGCGTCTATGGCGGCGACCCGCGGCACTCGAGCATCGAACTCGGTCAACTGGGCGTTGACGCGATCGTGTCGCGGACCATCGACGACATCAAAAAAGAGACCGCAAGCCGTTAAAGCATTCAACAGACTCCTGCTTCCGTCCCCGATTCCCCCATTCACTCGATAACGGAATTCGCCATGCAATTGTGTGCTCCCCACTTTTCACGCGTTGCAACGGCCGTCGCCATCGCGCTGGCCGGTTTCTGCGCCGCCGGCGCTGCGTCGGCTGCGTCGGCTGCGTCGGCTGTCGCAACGGTGGCCGGCATGCCGCCCGTGGTGAACCCCGATAACCTGTACAGCGAAGCGGGTGCCGGCCATATGAGCCCAGCGGTCGCCAGCGCGTTGCCGCGTGTCTATGTGCCGAACCTGCGTTCGAACGACGTCTACGTGATCGATCCGGCGACGCTCAAGGTGGTCGACAGGTTTCACGTCGGCTTCAGTCCCCAGCACGTTGTCCCTGCGTGGGATCTGCAGACGCTGTGGGTGGCTAACAACGCCGAAGGCCGCCCTGACGGCAGCCTGACCCCGATCGATCCGAAGACCGGCCATCCCGGCAAACCGATCATGGTCGACGATCCCTACAACATGTACTTCACGCCGGACGGCCAGGAAGCGATCGTGGTGGCGGAAGCGCACGCGCGACTGGACTTTCGCGATGCGCACACGATGGCGCTGAAATCGAGTCTCGAAGTGCCGCAGTGCAAGGGCATCAATCACGCCGATTTCTCGATCGATGGCAAGTACGCGCTCTTCACCTGCGAATTCGGCGGCAAGCTGGCCAAGATCGATCTCGTCAACCGCAAGGTCGCGGGCTACCTCGAACTCGACAGGAAGGGCATGCCACAGGACATCCGCATCTCGCCGGACGGCAAGGTGTTCTATGTCGCCGACATGATGGCCGACGGCGTCCACGTGGTCGACGGCGACAGCTTCACGAAGATCGGCTTCATCAAGACCGGCGTCGGCACGCACGGCCTGTACCCGAGCCGCGACGGCACCCGGCTCTACGTGTCCAATCGCGGCTCCAATCTCGTGCACGGACCAAGACATGGCAAGGGCAGCGTGTCGGTGCTCGACTTCGCCACGCGCAAGGTCGTCGCGAACTGGCCGATTCCGGGCGGCGGCAGTCCCGACATGGGCAATGTCAGCGCGGATGGCAAGATGCTGTGGCTGTCCGGCCGCTTCGATGACGTTGTCTACGCGATCGATACGACGACCGGCTCCGTCAAATCCATTCCGGTGGGCGCGGAACCGCACGGGCTCACCGTCTGGCCGCAGCCCGGGCGTTATTCACTTGGCCACACCGGGAATATGCGTTGACGACTTCATCGATGCCGCCCGTTTTTATTGATTGACCGTTCAATATAAAAAAACTAATATGGCCCATCGAATACTTGGGCGGCGTGCCTGCGCCTGCCCCCTCTAGCATCATGCCCAAACTTGGAATGCGCGAAATCCGCCGCGCCCAGTTGATCGACGCAACCTTGCTGACTATCGACCAAACCGGCCTCGCCGGTGCGACGCTGGCTTCGGTCGCGCAGCGCGCGAGCATTTCCACCGGCATCGTCAGCCATTATTTCGGCGACAAGGACGGTTTGCTCGAAGCCACCATGCGCCACGTGCTGCGCGATCTGTGGCAAGCCACGTCGCGCAGGCGCCGCGCGGCGAAGGCGGATCCGCGCTCGAAACTGCGCGCGGTCGTCGCGGCGAATTTCGACGCCGAGCAGACCAGCAGCCCGGTCATGAAAACGTGGCTCGCCTTCTGGTCCGAAAGCATGCACAAGCCGCAATTGCGGCGGCTTCAATACGTGAACACGCGGCGCTTGAACTCGAATCTGTGCGCGGATTTTTCTAAAGCGCTGCCGCGTCCTGCGGCACGCCGTGCGGCAAGCGGCCTGGCGGCGCTGATCGACGGGCTATGGCTGCGCGGCGCGTTATCCGGCGAGCCCTTCGATACGAAGGCTGCGCTGCGCGTAGCAAACGACTACATCGATCTGCTGCTGGAAGCACGCAACTAGAACGCACCCAGAGCGGCATTTTCAGAAAAGGAGCAAGTCATGGCGGTATTCGCAACGCAACGCCTCTATATAGGCGGCGCCCACGTCGACGCGGCCAGTGGCGAGACTTTCGACACGCTCGACCCCGCCACCGGCGAAACGCTCGCGACCGTGCAACAAGCTTCGGCGGCCGACGTCGATCGCGCGGTGCAATCCGCGCGCGACGGCCAACGCGAATGGGCGGCGCTCACGGCCATGCAACGTTCGCGCATCCTGCGCCGCGCGGTCGAGATCCTGCGCGAGCGCAATGACGAACTCGCCGCGCTCGAAACACGCGACACCGGCAAGGCGATCGCTGAGACCCGCGCTGTCGATATCGTCACGGGCGCAGACGTGATCGAGTATTACGCAGGATTGGCGACCGCCATCGAAGGTCAGCAGATCCCATTGCGGCCGTCGTCGTTTGTTTATACGCGGCGTGAACCGCTGGGCGTATGCGCAGGTATCGGCGCGTGGAATTACCCGATCCAGATCGCGTGCTGGAAATCGGCGCCCGCGTTGGCGGCCGGCAATGCGATGATCTTCAAGCCGAGCGAAATCACGCCACTGTCCGCTTTGAAACTCGCTGAGATTTATACCGAAGCCGGTGTACCGGCCGGCGTGTTCAACGTCGTACAAGGCGACGGACGCGTGGGTGCGATGCTCGCGGCGCATCCCGGCATCGAAAAAATTTCGTTCACCGGCGGCGTTGAAACAGGCAAGAAGGTCATGTCGCTGGCAGGCGCCTCGTCGTTGAAAGAAGTGACGATGGAGCTGGGCGGCAAATCCCCCCTGCTCGTCTTCGACGACGCCAACCTCGAACGCGCCGTCGACATCGCGATGAGCGCCAATTTCTTCAGCTCCGGTCAGGTTTGTACAAACGGCACACGGGTTTTCGTGCAGCGTAGCGTGCTGGAACGGTTCGAATCGCTGGTACTGGAGCGTGTAAAGCGGATTCGTGTCGGCGCGCCCACTGACGCCGACACCAACTTCGGCCCGCTGGTCAGCGCCGCGCAATTGCAGAAAGTGCTGGGCTACATCGAAAGCGGCGTACAGGAAGGCGCGCGGCTCATTGCCGGCGGCAAGCGGCTGACGGAAGGCCACTTCCGCAACGGCCAGTACATCGAGCCGACGGTTTTCACCGGCTGCCATGACGACATGCGTATCGTGCGCGAAGAAATCTTCGGCCCAGTGATGAGCATCCTCGTTTTCGACGACGAAGACGAAGCGATCTCGCGTGCAAATAACACCGCTTACGGTCTTTCTGCGGGCGTCGTGACCGAGAACCTGGCGCGTGCGCATCGCGTGATTCATCGTCTCGAAGCGGGTATCTGCTGGATCAACACCTGGGGCGAGTCGCCCGCGGAAATGCCGGTGGGCGGCTACAGGCAATCGGGCGTCGGCCGTGAGAACGGCATCACCACACTCGAACACTACACGCGCATCAAGTCCGTGCAGGTGGAACTCGGCCCTTATCAACCGGTATTCTAAGGAGGGGGAGCGATGGCTTCGAACGAATACGACTACATCATCGTCGGCGCGGGTTCGGCGGGCAACGTGCTCGCCTCGCGCCTGACCGAAGACGTGGACGTGACCGTGCTGCTGCTCGAAGCAGGCGGCCCCGACTACCGTTTCGATTTTCGCACGCAGATGCCAGCGGCCCTTGCCTATCCGTTGCAGGGGCGGCGCTACAACTGGGCGTACGAAACCGATCCCGAGCCGCATATGAACAACCGTCGCATGGAGTGCGGACGCGGCAAGGGGCTCGGCGGCTCGTCGCTGATCAACGGCATGTGCTACATCCGCGGCAATGCGCTCGATTATGACGGCTGGGCAGGACGCCCCGGGCTGGAGAACTGGACCTATCTGGATTGCCTGCCGTACTTCCGCAAAGCCGAAACACGCGATGTCGGCGCGAACGCGTATCACGGCGGCGACGGCCCGGTCCATGTAACGACGAGCAAGCCCGGCAACAATCCCTTGTTCGCCGCGATGGTCGAGGCCGGCGTGCAGGCGGGTTTCCCTCGCACCGACGATCTGAACGGCTATCAGCAGGAAGGCTTCGGTCCCATGGATCGCACGGTCACGCCGAACGGCAGGCGCGCCAGCACCGCGCGCGGTTACCTGGATCGCGCGAAGACGCGTCCGAATCTGACCATCGTGACGCATGCCATGACCGATCGCGTACTGTTCTCGAGCAAGCGTGCGGTTGGCGTCGCGTATCTGCAGCATGGCAATGCCGTAACTGCGCATGCACGACGCGAAGTGCTGGTGTGCAGCGGCGCGATTGCCTCGCCGCAATTGCTGCAACGCTCAGGCGTGGGCCGCTCGACGTGGCTGCGCGAACTCGACGTGCCGCTCGTGCACGATCTGCCCGGCGTCGGCGAAAACCTGCAGGACCATCTGGAGATGTATATCCAGTACGAATGCAAGGAGCCGGTTTCGCTGTACCCCGCGTTGCAATGGTGGAATCAGCCTGCTATCGGGCTTGAATGGATGCTTAACGGCACCGGTATTGGCGCGAGCAATCAGTTCGAAGCGGGCGGCTTCATCCGTACCCGCGACGATGATCTGTGGCCGAACATCCAGTATCACTTCCTGCCCGTCGCGATCAACTACAACGGTTCGAACGCGATCAAAATGCACGGCTTTCAGGCGCATGTCGGTTCGATGCGTTCGCCAAGCCGCGGCCGTGTGAAGCTCACGTCACGCGATCCTGCAGCGCATCCGAGCATCCTGTTCAATTACATGGCCGATCCGCTCGACTGGCGTGAGTTCCGCGACGGGATCCGCATTACGCGCGAGATCATGCGGCAACCGGCACTCGATCGTTATCGCGGCCGGGAGCTGAATCCGGGTGCGGAGTTGAGCACCGATGAACAGCTCGACACCTTCGTGCGCAACCGTGCGGAGACCGCGTTTCATCCGTCCTGCTCGTGCAAGATGGGTTATGACGATATGGCGGTGGTGGATAGCGAGGGTCGCGTGCATGGGCTCGATGCACTGCGCGTCGTCGATGCGTCGATCATGCCGCAGATCACAACCGGCAATCTGAACGCGCCGACAATCATGCTGGCGGAGAAGATCGCCGATCGGATTCGCGGACGGGAGGCGCTGGCGCCGGTGGAGACGCCTTACTTCGTGGCGAATGGAGCGAGCGTGACGCATTTGCGGCCAACGTCCAAAGGGCAAGAACACGTTATCCCCTTGGGGGCGTCCTCCGGGGCATAAGGCCCGCACGCGCCTGAAGTTGAGTGGCAAAGGCAACGCGCGGCAAGTCCACGAGTTTAGCGCCAACGGTTAGGATCTGGCATCCGTTCAGGCCACTTGCATTTCGTATAGCGTAACTATACACTATACAAATGATCAAGACCTTCAGACACAAAGGGCTGGAGCAGTTCTTCCTGACGGGCTCCAAAAAAGGGATCACGGCCGCCCACGCTGAGAAGCTTCGGATTCGCCTGACAGCGCTCCACGCTGCGACAGGACCGGCGGATATGAACGCAGTGCCATGGCGGCTGCATCAGCTTTCCGGGAAGAACCCGAAGGGGCAGGATATCGAAGGCCATTGGTCTATCTGGATAACCGGGAACTGGCGTCTCACGTTCTTCTTTGAGGGGACGGATGCTGTTCTTGTCGATTATCAGGACTATCACTAAGGATTCCACGATGACATCAATGCATAACCCGGCGCACCCTGGACTGGTGTTGCGCGAGTACCTGGGCGATCTCAGCGTCACGATTGTTGCTGAGAGGCTTGGCGTCACGCGAGCGGCGCTCTCAAGGATTCTCAACGGTCATGCCGGAATTTCAGCAGACATGGCTGTGCTGCTCGGCGCTGCGCTGGGCACCTCAGCGGAGATGTGGACCATCATGCAGGCGCGTTATGACCTATGGCAGGCGCAGCAGCGACCGCATCGCAAGATCCAGGCGTTCCCAGAACTGGCGCACGCCGCATAGGCGCCCGAGAGCTCAAACATGAAACCGCCTCCGGGCGGTTTACGTCCACCCTGGCCGCATGTATCTGGCGCGTGCAAAAGTGCCGTTTTGACAGCTCGGATCATTGAGAGCCGCCGCCGCGGTCGACAAATGGAACTCGGTCTTGATCGAGCCGAGCACGAAGGTCATCGTGCCGAGATTGACCGAGTCGAAAAAGAATGCGATCGCGATGATGATGAAGAGGATCCGGTGATATCCGGAGAACGGCAGTCGCTCGAGTCTTGCGGCAGCGCTCGCGCGAGAGCCGCATTTTCGCGTCGAAGCCGTGTAAATGGCGAAACAGCGCTTCGTGGCCGAGGCCATGCATGCACGAAATCGACCCTTAAGGTCGCAGCCGTGCACGCGCAGCGCCGGCGATCCGCGCAAGCGCATCCGCACTCAACCTGGCGGCGATCTTCTCGACGTATTCGTGATGCCGCGACTGCAGCGGCGCGCCCAACTGCTGCGCGAGGAGATAGCGGATCAACGCGATGCGCCGGTGCCGCAACACGATGCTCTGATCCAGCAGCGCGAGCGCGGCATGGGCATCGCCCTGTTGGCACGCGCGCTCGGTGAGACGCGCGGTGGCTAGACGTGTCGACGTCATGTCAGTCAGCGGCCGGAAGAGCCGCGAGCGATGCCTCGGCAAGACACCACTCGCCGTGCTTCACGACATCAGCGGCGCTGCCGCATCGAGCATGATCTTGACGAAGTAGTCCGCAAAACTACGGCGTACGACGATATCGAAACTGTCCGCACCCGTGGGCACCAACGTCATCGATGCCTTGAAATAATGACTCTGTGCGCACTGCCCTTCACCGAACAGTTTCGGGTGCAGATCGAGTGGGCAACCGCGCGCCAGCACGTCACGCGTGCGCGTGCCGCTGATCTCGAGCACCGTATAGCCGCTGCCGATATCCACCGCCGACGCGAACACGCCCGCAAATGCCGCGCCGAACTTTGCCAGCAACGGCGCGGCACGGGTCGCGTCGTGCGCCATTGCCGAGCGCACTAGCCACTCATCGGGTCCGAGCCACAGCATGTCGTAGCCATTGCCGCGCGCAATCGTGTTCGCCTTCTCGGGCGGCCGGCAGCCGACCACGCCCTCCACCGCTTGCATGAACGCTGCGTCGCGCGTGTCACCACGCACGTTGACCAACTCCAGAAACGGCCGCTCGCTCAAGCGGAACGCCGCCGACGCCGTCGCCTGATGCTTCTTCAGCAGCGCATCCGCACCCACCAGCGGCGACTCCTGCCACACACCGGTTTGCTTGCCGACCGCGCGATCCATCACCGACACCGTCCCTCTTGTTTCATTCCACATGTTGACGTGCTCCTTCGCTGTCGTAGAACACCGAACTGGTGACCCTGGCTGCAATCTGCTTGCCGCTCGCGAGCGGAATCGTGACCGTTTCGCCGATCTTGTCGAGACCGCCCTTCACCACCGCCATTGCAATCGAGCGCTTCAGGATCGGGCTGTAATAGCTCGACGTGACGTGGCCGAGCATCGGTGCGGTATCGCCCTGGAACGGGCCGGCAACGATCTGCGAGCCCTCGGGAATCACGAACGAAGGATCGTCCGGGAGCAGCCCGACCAGCTGCTTACGCCCGGCCTTCGCCGTGTCCGTTCGCGTCAATGATCGCTTGCCGAGAAAGTCTTTCGACTTCGCGACGAGGCCGCCCATGCCGAGGTCGTACGGCGTCATCGAACCGTCCGTATCCTGGCCGACGATGATGTAGCCCTTCTCCGCACGCAGCACGTGCATGGTCTCCGTGCCATACGGCGTAATGTCGAATTCCGCGCCAGCGGCCATCAGCGCTTCCCACACCGCGCGGCCGACGTTCGCGGGGACGTTGACCTCATAAGCCAGTTCGCCCGAGAAGCTGATCCGCATCACGCGCGACGCCGCGCCCGCCACGGTGCCTTCGCGATAGCTCATGAATGGAAATGCCGTGTTCGCAAATTCAATGTCGTGACAGACCTTCTGCAAGACCTTGCGGCTGTTCGGGCCGACCACGGCGAAGGTTGCCCAGTGATCCGTCACGGAAGCAAGCCGCACGCGCATGTCCGGCCACTCGGTTTGCAACCAGCGTTCGAGCCACGTGAGCACACGCGCGGCGCCGCCCGTGGTGGTCGTCATCATGTAGTGCTGGTCGGCGAGACGCACCGTCACGCCGTCGTCGAAAATCATGCCGTTTTCGTCGAGCATCAGGCCGTAGCGGCATTTGCCGACTTCCAGCTTGCTCCACGGATTCGTGTAGACCCAGTTCAGCAGCTTCGCGGAATCGGGGCCCTGAATATCTATCTTGCCGAGCGTCGAGGCGTCGAGAATACCGACGCTCGTGCGCACCGCCAGCGATTCGCGCGCCACGGCGGCATGCATGTCTTCGCCCGCTTTCGGGTAGTACCAGGGACGCTTCCAGTTGCCGACGTCCTCGAACGCCGCGCCGTTTTCCACGTGCCATTCGTGCACCGCCGTCTTGCGTACCGGATCGAGAAACTCACCCAGCTCGCGGCCTGCAAACGTACCGAACGTAACCGGCGTGTAGTTCGGACGAAACGTCGTCGTGCCCGTTTCGGGAATCGTCTTGCCGAGCGCCTGCGCGAGAATCGCCATGCCGTTGATATTCCCGAGCTTGCCTTGATCGGTGCCGAAACCCATCGCCGTATAGCGCTTCACGTGCTCGACGGATTCGAAGCCTTCGCGCGCCGCCAGAAAAATATCGGCCGCCGATACGTCGTTCTGAAAGTCGACAAACTGCTTCGGCCCGCGCGTCGCGAGTTCGCGGCCGCCGACGAGCCACAGCGGTTGCATCTTCGCTTCGGTAATCTCGGCGACTTGTACCGGGTTCGGCCGCGCAACGATATGGCCAGCCGCGCGCGCCGCCTCGACACCGGCGTCGACCGCGAAGCGAATCCCCGATCCCAGCGTGAAGTCGCCGGCACACGCGCCGACGCTCGTCTCCGGCTGCATCGCCTTGCCCGGCACGAAGCAGGCCTTGCCGTCATGCCAGTGCGCCTTGCCGCCCGATTGGGCGAACAGGTGCAGCACCGGACTCCAGCCGCCGGACATCGCGAGCAGATCGCAGGGCAGCGCGTTTTGTTTGGCACCGACCTGTCCGTTCGAATACGACGCCACTTCGACCGATGCAACCCGCAGCTTGCCGTGCGCCGCTGTCACGGCCACGCCGTTCATCACGTTGACGCCGTAGCGGCGTGCGAGCGCGGGCAGCGTGCCCTTCGATTCACCGGCGCGCGGATCGACGACCGTCACCTGGGCGCCTGCGGCCTTTAGATCCAGAGCGCATTGGTAGCCGTCGTCGTTGTTCGTGAACACCACGGCATTGCGGCCCGGCAGCACTGCATAGCGATGCAGATAGGTAGAGACGGCCGAAGCCAGCATGACGCCTGGCAGATCATTGTTGCCGAACACGATCGGCCGCTCATGCGCGCCCGTTGCGAGAATCACGCGTTTCGCGCGGATCTTCCACATCAGTTCGCGCGTGCCCTTTCTCTGCGACACCGGCAGATGTTCCGTGAGCCGCTGCGTGACGGTGATGAGGTTATGGTCCTGGTATCCGAATGCGGTGCTGCGGCACAGGATCTTCACGTCGGGCATCTGCCGCAGCTCATCCTCGATCTTTTGAACCCATTGCAGCGCCGGTTTGCCGTCGATCTCCGCGCGGCACGACAGCAGCGAACCGCCGAGTTCCGGCTGATCGTCGATCAGCGTCACGCGTGCGCCGGACAAAGCCGCCGCATGCGCGGCCGCCAGACCCGTCGGGCCACCGCCGACCACCAGCACGTCGCAATGCGCGAAGCACTTGTCGTAGCGGTCCGCATCGGTTTGCTCGGGCGCCTTGCCGAGGCCGGCCGCATCGCGGATCACTTCTTCATACTTCGGCCAGAACTTGCGCGGCCACATGAAGGTCTTGTAGTAGAAGCCTGCCGGAATGAAGCGCGCGAACTTCTGGTTGATCGCCATGCGGTCTTTCTCGATGCTCGGCTTCGCGTTCACGCTGGTCGCGACGAGTCCCTGATACAACTCCACTTCAGTCGCACGCGCATTAGGCACCGTGTACGCGCCGGTTTCGAGCTGCACGATCGCGTTCGGCTCTTCCACACCCGCCGTTACGATGCCGCGTGGCCGGTGGTACTTCCAGCTGCGCGCCACGAAGTGCTCACCGTTCGCGAGCAGCGCGGACGCGAGCGTGTCGCCCTGATAGCCCTGATACTTGCGCCCGTTGAACGTGAAGTTCAGTACGATTGCGCGGTTGATGCGCCCGCCGCTGGGGAGTCGGTCTTTCTGGCTCATGATGCTTTGCCCTCGTGTGCCTTGTCTTGCGCTTTAACCTCATCGCTGTTCATTGTGAGCAGCGGACGTTCGAACGTCTCGTAGCCCTGAATCTCGTAGCTCACCGTGTCGCGCTGCGCCTTGAACCAGCGGCGGCATCCTTGCGTGTGCATCCATTGCTCGCGATGCACGCCACGCGGATTCTTGCGCATGAACAGGTAGTCGCCCCATTCCTTGTCAGTGAGCTTGTCGGTATCGAGCGGACGGGCAATGTCAGCTTCGCCGCCGCAAGAAAATTCGGTTTCGGCGCGTGGCCCGCACCACGGGCATTCGATCAGCAACATCTGGTTCTCCGTCAGTGTTAGTGGGCAACAGCGGCCGCGCCGTGCTCGTCGATCAGGTGACCGGTATAGAAACGGTCCAGCGAGAAAGGCGCGTTCAACGGATGCGGCTCGTCCCTCGCAATCGTGTGCGCGTAGGCCCAGCCCGAACCAGGCGTCGCCTTGAAGCCACCCGTGCCCCAACCGCAGTTGAAATAAAGCCCCTTTACGTCGGTCTTGCTGATAATCGGACACGCATCCGGCGACACGTCGACGATGCCGCCCCACTGGCGGTTCATCCGCACGCGCGAGAACACCGGGAACATTTCGACGATCGCTTCGAGCGTGCCTTCGATGATCTGGAAACTGCCGCGCTGGCCAAAGCCCGTGTATTGATCGACGCCTGCGCCGATCACCAGATCGCCCTTGTCGGACTGGCTGATGTACGCATGCACCGCATTCGACATCACCACCGTATTGACGACGGGTTTGATCGGCTCAGAGACCAAGGCCTGCAAAGGATGACTCTCCAAAGGCAAGCGGATGCCGGCCATATCGGCTAGCGTGGACGTGTTACCCGCTGCCACCACCGCGACCTTCTTCGCCTTGATGAAGCCCTTTGTGGTATCCACGCCAACCACCTGACTGCCGTCGCGGCGAATGCCGGTGACCTGGCAGTTCTGGACGATGTCCACACCATGTTGATCCGCGCCGCGTGCAAAACCCCACGCAACTGCGTCATGCCTCGCAACACCGCCACGGCGCTGAATCGACGCACCGAGCACCGGATAGCGACTGTTCAAATTGATAGTCGGCTCGATTTCCTTGATCTGCTCAGGCGTCAGGAATTCGGCGTCGACGCCGTTCAAGCGGTTTGCATTCACGCGACGCTCGGTGTCACGCACATCCTGCAACGTGTGCGCGAGGTTCATCACGCCGCGCTGGCTGAACATCACGTTGTAGTTCAGGTCTTGCGACAGACCTTCCCACAGCTTCATCGCCTTTTCGTAAAGCGCGGCCGATTCGTCCCACAGGTAGTTCGAGCGCACGATCGTCGTATTGCGCGCGGTATTGCCGCCGCCGATCCAGCCTTTCTCCAGCACGGCAATATTGCGCACGCCATGCTCTTTCGCGAGGTAATAGGCAGTGGCGAGTCCATGCCCGCCGCCGCCGACGATCACAACATCGTATTCACGCTTAGGCTCCGGGCTCTTCCACTGACGCTCCCAGTTCTCGTGATACGACATCCCGTTGCGCAACAGGCTGAATATGGAATAGCGGCTCATTGTTGGTCCTTTGGGTCCCGTTGTTACTCTTTGCTTCTTGACTCGTTCAACACTCGATGACGTTCACGGCAAGGCCGCCGCGCGACGTCTCCTTGTATTTGGTCTTCATGTCCGCGCCGGTTTCGCGCATGGTCTTGATCACGTTGTCGAGCGACACGTAGTGCTGGCCATCGCCCTTCATCGCCATGCGCGCGGCGTTCAGCGCCTTGATCGCGCCCATCGCGTTACGTTCGATGCAGGGAATCTGCACGAGGCCGCCAACCGGGTCGCAGGTCATGCCGAGGTTGTGTTCCATGCCGATTTCGGCGGCGTTTTCCACTTGCGTGGGCGTGCCGCCCATCACGGCGGCGAGCGCCGCCGCAGCCATCGAGCAGGCCACGCCCACCTCGCCCTGGCAGCCCACTTCGGCGCCCGAGATCGAGGCGGTTTCCTTGTAGATGATGCCGATCGCCGCAGCCGTCAGAAGAAAGGTGACGATGCCCTCGTCGTTCGATGCATGCATGAACTTCACGTAGTAATGCAGCACGGCGGGAATCACGCCGGCCGCGCCGTTGGTCGGCGCCGTGACGACGCGGCCGCCCGCGGCATTTTCTTCATTCACGGCCATCGCGTAGAGATTGACCCAGTCGAGCATCGACAGCGGATCGCGCAGCGACTCTTCCGAACGCGACCGCAATTGCGCGCACAGGTCAGCGGCGCGGCGCTTCACGTGCATCGGGCCGGGCAGCTCGCCACGCACCTTGCAGCCACGTTCGACGCAGGCGGACATGACGCGCCAGATCGTCAGCAACCCTTCGCGCACTTCCTGTTCGGTACACGACGCGCATTCGTTACGCAGCGTCACCTCCGCGATCGACAAACCGGTTTCGCGGCACACACGCATCAGATCGTCGCCGGTGCGAAATGGAAACGGCACTTCCGCACCGGCGCGCAGCCCATTGACGCGGTCGCCTTCGCGATTGATCACAAAGCCGCCGCCGATCGAGTAATACTCTTTCTCCACCAGCAGTTGGCCGTTTTCGTCGAAAGCCTGAAAACGCATGCCGTTCGGATGCACGATGCTCGAGCCCGGTGCGCCCGGCATCAGCTTGCGGAAGAAGCCGAGGTGTTCGCGCTCGTCGAATTTGACCGGGTGCTTGCCGAGCAGCACCAGTTGCTTTGTTTCGCGAATCGCCTGCAGGCGCGGTTCGATCATGTCGGGGTCGATCAGATCGGGCAGATTGCCTTCGAGGCCGAGCAGCACCGCCTTGTCCGTGCCGTGTCCCTTGCCGGTCGCGCCGAGCGAGCCGAACAGTTCGACCTTGACGCGGCGCACGAAGCTCAGCAGATTGGCGTCTTCGATATGCGAGGCGAAGCGGCACGCAGCGATCATCGGCCCGACGGTGTGCGAGCTGGAGGGACCGATGCCGATCTTGAACAGATCGAAGACGCTGACGTTCATGGCGTGCCTTATACGTTGCGATGCCTGGGTGGCTGGGTTTGGTTTCAACTAGCCCCTATTGCACCGCACGTCAAATTGGAGCGATAGAATAAAAACGGCATGACAGTGGGATAGTGGCGTCAAGCGGGCCTCGCTCCAAGCGCAGCCACAATGCGTGGCTCCGACGAAATGGTCCCTGTCTCCGATGCTATGCTTGATTTAATCCTCTCCCTTGCTGGCTGCATGCATGAATTCCGCTGAACCGCTCCCCCTTCAATCAATCGACGGCCCCTCGAAGCAGCGCATCCGCTTCGGCATCATCCTGCTGCCGAACTTCACGCTGACGGCGTTCTCGGGTTTCGTCGACCTGTTGCGCCTGTCCGCAGATGAAGGCGACTTCAGCAAGCCCGTGCGCTGTTCGTGGAGCGTGATAGGGGAAACCCTCGCTCCGGTGCGCGCGAGTTGCGGGATCCAGATCACGCCGTGGGAAACATTCGAGAACGCAGAACCGTTCGATTACGTGGTCGTGGTGGGCGGCCTGCTGCATTCCGGGCCGGCCGCAAGCGACGCGACGCTGGCCTTCATCCGCCGCGCCGCCGCTACCGATGCAACGCTGGTCGGCATGTGCACGGGCGTGTTTTCACTGATGCGCGCGGGCGTGCTGGAAGGCCACCGCATCTGCGTGAGCTGGTTTCACTACTGGGATTTCATCGAGCGCTTTCCGGCGGTCAATGAGGAGGCGCTGGTGGCGGACCGGCTGTTCGTGATCGACCGTCGGCGCATTACGTGTTCGGGTGGGCGGGCCTCGATCGACGTGGCGGCGGCGATTCTGTTGCGTCATTTCGAAACGGCCACGGTGCAAAAGGCGCTGCGGATTCTGCTGGTCGACGATATGCAGAAGGGTAATGCGCCGCAGCCGCATCCGCCGGGATTGGCGCCTGCCGCGCATCCGAAGGTGAAACGCGCGATTCTGCTGATGGAACAGCATGTGGGGCGCTCGTTGCCGCTCGATGAACTGGCGCGCAAGCTCGATCTGTCGCCGCGTCAACTCGAAAGGCTGTTTAAGGCGCAAACAGGTAAGGCGCCGCAGGCCTACGCGAAGCAAGTGCGTTTGCGCACTGCGGCTTGGTTGCTGACGAGTTCAGATAAGACGGTGGCGGATATCGCGTCGAGCTGCGGCTTCTCCGATGCCTCGCATCTGGGCCGCGAATTCCGCAAGCAGTTCGGCTTGCCGCCGATGATGTACCGCGAGCAACGCGGTACGGCGGCGGAAGTCGATAACGGCTCAGGCTATGACGAGACCTTTCCGGGGCGGGCTCAGGCGATTTGATTCACTGCCCCGCGACATAAGCCTTCACCGCCGGCAAGCCATCCTTCCCATCAAAGGTCTTCACGCCCGCCAGCCACTTGTCGAGCACACCCGGATTCGCCTTCAGCCAATCCTTCGCCGCCTTGTTCGGATCGGTCTTGTTCATGATCGGCAGCATCACGTGGTTCTCGATATCGGTCGTGAAGTGCAGATTCGACACCAGCTTCGCGACGTTCGGGCAACGCGTCGAGTAATCGTTCGGCGTGACCGTCAGCACTTTGGCTTCGCCGTAGTTCGGGCCGAACACGTCGTCGCCACCGGACAGATAGTCGATCTTCATCTGCACGTTCATCGGATGCGGTTCCCAGCCGAGAAACACAATCGGCTTCTTGTCGCGAATCGCGCGATTCACCTCGACCAGCATGCCCGCCTCGCTCGACTCCACCAGCTTGAACTTGCCAAGGCCGTACTGGTTGCTGTCGATCATCTTCTTGATCAGCGCGTTGCCGTCGTTACCCGGTTCGATGCCATAGATCTTGCCGTCGAGCTTGTCGTAGTTCTTCGCGATGTCGGTGAAGGTTTTGATGCCCGCCTGGTACGCGTAGTCCGGCACGGCGAGCGTGTATTTCGCCCCGGTCAGGTTCGGCGTGGCCAGCACGGTGAGCTGGCCGGCCTTCCTGAACGGATCGATCATCGGATCCATGGTCGGCGACCAGTAGCCGAGGAACACGTCGATCTGCTTGCTCTTCACACCCGCGAAGGTGATCGGCACCGAGGCGATGGTTTTGGTCGGCTTGTAGCCGAGCCCTTCGAGCACCGTCGAGGCGAGACCGGTAGTCGCCGCGATATCGGTCCAGCCGACGTCGGCGAACCGGACGTCCCGGCAGGTGGCAGGTTCCGTGGCAAAGACAGACGACACCGACAGCGCGCACAACGACGCAGCCCACAGACGTTTCATGGCGTTCCCTCAGGGTGATTGATGCTTGAATGGTTCTATTAAGCGGATTTTCCAGGCGCGATTTTGTACACCGACTTCATTCATACCGACTTCATTCATACCAACTCATGGATGCCAACTCGTTCACGCCGACAGGCGCCGCTCGACGCTCGGCGCGTGACCAAACTGCGCGCGATAGGCCTTACTGAAATGACACGGCGAATGAAAGCCACAAACGGCCGTCACTCGCGCGATCGACGCATCCGTATTGCGCAACAGTTCACGCGCACGACGCAAACGCAGGGTCAGATAATAGTGCGTCGGCGATACGCTCAGAAACATCTTGAACATGCGCTGCAAATGACGTTGCGAGAGATGCACGAGCCGCGCGAGCTCATCGAGCGACAACGGCTCTTCGATATTCGCCTCCATCAACCGCACGACTTCGATCAATTCCGCCCGCGAAAAACCAACCCGCGCGTCGACGGGAATAGGCTGATAATCGGTCGAACCACGAATCCGCTCAACAATGAACTGCTCGGACACTTGCGCCGCGACCGCATGGCCGAGGCGCATGCCGACCAGTTTCAACATCAGATCGAGCGGCGCAGTGCCGCCGGTGCAGGTCATCCGGTCGCGGTCGATCACGAACAGTTCATCGGCGAAACGCACGTGCGGGTAGCTTTTGTGCAGTGGCGACATGTCTTCCCAATGCACGGTACAGCGATAACCATCGAGCAGGTTCGCAGCCAGCAGCGCGTACGGTCCCGTACAAATGCCGCCAAGCGGAATCCCTTTCGACGCCACGTCTTGCAGCAATGCGATGACCGTATCGTCCACGTAGTCGCGCACATGCCAGCCCGCGCAGACGATCAACACATCCGGCATGCCCGCACCGGCCAGTGTCGTGGTCGGCTTCACGGTGATGCCGTTGCTCGCTCGCGCCGGCTCGCCGTCCGGTGTAATCACCGACCACGTGTAGTGCTGCGCGCGGCCCACGTAGTTGGCCATGCGCAACACCTCGACCGCGCTCGTAAAAGCGATCATCGAAAAGTTCGGCAGTGTCAGAAAGCCGAAGTGCGCGAGCCCGGACAGCGGCGAATCGGCTTGGGGCTCGACAGGGGCGATCGCGTCGCGCTTCATAGGCGGCTCAACTGTGCTGGGCCGTCGGCGCGCGGCGCACCTTCATGACGCTGCGCAAGCCCGACAGCAGCGGCGCCCGCGCCGTGCCCGGCGAGCGCCCGAAGCTTTCCGTGATGCGGTCGAGAATGATCGCGAGCATCACCACCGAGAGGCCGCTTTCGAAGCCGAGGCCGATATCGAGCCGCTGAATACTCGCCAGCACGTCGTTGCCGAGGCCGCCCGCGCCCACCATCGAGGCGATGATCACCATCGAGAGCGCCATCATGATGGTCTGGTTCACGCCGGTCATGATCGACGGCAGCGCATTCGGAAACTGCACCTTGTAGAGCAATTGCAAGGGCGTGCAGCCGAACGCCTGCCCTGCTTCGACGATTTCACGATTCACGTGCTTGATGCCGAGCGACGTGAGGCGCACAGCAGGCGGCATTGCGAAGATCACCGTGGAGAGAATCCCCGGCACGCGGCCGAGACCGAACAGCATCGCGGCCGGAATCAGGTAGACGAACGCGGGCATGGTCTGCATCAGGTCGAGCACGGGGCGCACCATCATTTCTACGGTGCGGCTCTTCGCGGTCCAGATGCCGAGCGGCACGCCGAGCAGCAGGCTGATCAGGGTCGACGAGAGCGTGAGGCCAAGTGTAATCACCATCTGGTCCCAGAAGCCGGTGCCGTAGATCAGCAGCATCGCCAGCAACGTGAACAGCGCGAAACGCCAACCCACCCGCCACAAGCCGATGCCGACGAAAAACGCCATCAGCGCCCACATCGGCACCGCTTGCAGGCCGTGTTCGATCAGCGCGGCAAAACTCTCGATGACCTTGCCGATGGAATCGAAGGTTTGGGCGTCGTGGTCAAGCAGGTAGTGAACGCCGTGATCGACCCAGGCGCCAAGTGGAATGATTTCAGACATGGGAACCTCGATGGCGCGTGAGAACGTTCAGCACGTTCGTCTTGTTGACCGAACCGCAGTAGGAGCCGTCCGCTTCGACGACCGGCAGCGGCGCGCGGCTCGCCACCACGCGTTCGACGACGTCGTCCAGAGGCGTAGTACGGCGGATGCACTCGATGTGATTGAGCTTCGGCGACGCACTGCCCATCGCATCGCGGCACACAAAGCCGCGGATCTTGCGCTCGGCGTCGAGCACGAACGCGTATTCGGCGCTGCCGTTGAGCGTCGCGGCCACGCTCGAGGCGTCGATCGGCGGCGAATGCTGCATGAGCGGCACCGCGTCCGTCTGCATCAGGTCGCCGGCGGTCAGATAGCGGCTGGTGTCGATGCCTTCGAAGAACGCGCGCACATAATCGTCGGCGGGATTGGTGATGATTTGCTGCGGCGTGCCGATCTGCACCACCTTGCCGCCTTCCATGATCGCGATCCTGGTGCCGATGCGCATCGCCTCTTCCAGATCGTGCGAGACGAACAGGATGGTGCGCTGCTGCTCGCGTTGCAGATCGAGCAGCACGTTCTGCATTTCCTTGCGCTTGAGCGGGTCGAGTGCGGAGAACGCCTCGTCCATGATCATCAGCGACGGGTTGACTGCCAGCGCCCGCGCAAGGCCCACGCGTTGCTGCATGCCGCCGGACAGCTGGGCCGGCAACTTTTCCGCGAACGGCGCGAGGCCGACCTGTTCGAGCACGGTCATGGCGCGCTTCTCGCGCTCCTTCTTGCCGACGCCCGCCACTTCCAGCCCGAACGCCGCGTTGGACAGCACCGTGCGCTGCGGCATCAGCGCGAAGGACTGAAACACCATGCTCATGTCCTTGCGGCGCAGCGCCGTCAATTCCGAGCGCGGCACGCTGGCCACGTCGCGGCCGTCGATCAGCACTTTTCCGGCGGTCGGCTCGACGAGACGATTGATCAGGCGAATCAACGTCGACTTGCCGGAACCGGACAGGCCCATCAGCACGAAGATTTCGCCTTCCTTGACTTCGAACGATACGTTGTGGACGCCGACTATCTGACCGGTGCGCGCGAACACTTCCTCTTTCGTCGCGCCGCCTGCCAGCATGCCGATCGCCTGTTTCGGGTTGGTGCCGAACACCTTGCACAACCCTTCGACCACGACCTTGGGGGAATTCATTGAATGCTCTCCTATGTCGACCGGAGTAAGCGCTTTAGCTGCCGGCCAGAGTTCGCGCTTTAGCTGTCGATCGGAGTTCGCGCTTGAGCTGTCGATGCAAAGCTCGCTACTCCGGTCCCATGCAAAGCTCGTTACTCCGGTCCCATGCAAAGCACTTACTCCGGTCCCATGCAAGATAGTTGCTGGAGTGGCGGACGTCCGTCCGCGCCGTGCATACATAGTTGCCAGAAAAAAGTACGCCTAGCCGACTATTTGCGACAACCACATGTGGAAATGCGACACCGGCGCCGCACAGGCGCCGGCTGGCAGTGGGCAAAGCCCTGTTGGATAAGGGTTTGCGGCGTGTTGGGGTGACTAGCCGGGCGTGTCGCGCCAGAGCAAGTGGGCGTGATTCAGCAAAAAAAACGGCTGTGCGGGTGAAGTGGCAGGCGAACTTGTAGCGGTGCAGCAGGCGCACCGTTGCTCAGCGGGCGCCATTTGGCGCCCGCAAGGTCGACCCGACGATCAATGGCCGGTTCGTGCCGAAAGCACCGTCACTGGTCGCACGCGGCGGAGGGAAACCGGAGGTCTAGCCGGCTTATGGCGCACGGGAATCATTAGGGCAACCTTAAGGCTGCGCGCCGTTACTCCGTGTTACCAATCTCGCATCCCTCTTGCACCTGCATACCGTGGCACTGCCTAAACTGCGCACCATCTTCACTGTCATCGCCTGCAACCATCAGGCGAAACGAAAAACATGCGCAAGAACCTACTATCAGCGATTCTCGGCGGCGCGATACTAATGGCTTCCACACTCGCTTCCGCCCACGTCGACGTGGGCATCGGCATTGGCATTCCCGGGCCGGTTTTCGTGCCGGCCCAGCCGGCCTACATTGCGCCTCCGCCGGTCGTCTACGCGCCCCCGCCAGTCGTGGGATATGGCTACGGCTACGACGACGTCTGGCGCGCCCGTGAATGGCATGAGCGCCAGGAATGGCGTGAACGGCAGTGGCGCCACCATGAGCATGAGGAGCACGAGCGCGAATGGCACGAGCGCCATGGCTGGGAAGGGGATTGAGACAAGCGGCGTGGCGGCGAATCCCGCATTGCGTCCGTTGAATAGCGAAGTAAAGACCCCAACGGACGCGAGCGCAAGCGTGCTAAGCACAGGGTCACTAATAAAAAAGCGTAATCGATTCGGGCGCGGAAATCATAAAGCCCCTAAAACACTTCTTTAGCGAGAGCGCCAACGGTTTTCATCCCCATTCGGTTCTGCACGATTTTCTCTTAAGACCTGATTATGCGTGCCCTCATCAGGCACAGGATCGGCAGCCTTCGCACAAGATGTCGGGCTATGGCGACAGCTCGGGTTACGGCGCACCCGCGACAAGCTTTTCGCAATCTTCGACGATGCATTTCGCAGGCAAGAACTTGCGCCTATTCAATCATCGAATACGCGCGTTGAGTCAGCCCCTGGCGAGTTCTGTCATGCAGCACACCATCAGCCGGCCGGCTGACAATCGAAACCGGATTATTTCGCCAACTCCCTTGTATTACATAGCCTTACGGCGCAAATCAAGCACGCCCGCGACGCCAGGTGTTTTCCCTATTTTGGCCTGAATTGCAGTCCAAACGAGCGGTTTCCCCCGTTGACACAGAACGAACGGTCGTGCCAAATTGCGCCTACGTCCTGTGCGTAAGCACGAGATCGATGAGTTCATAGCTGCGCCGAGCCGCCCCAGCGATCAGGAGACAACCCAGCAGGCAACCGGACCCAAGGCGCTCACCAGCAGACCCATTATTTCGTATCCCTTAACAGATTTTGAAGGCCGCTTGTCACCCATTGAAAGCGCATCACGCAACAGATCGCCAGAACCTTGCAGCACCCGCATTACTTCGCCAATTCAATCGATTCCAATAAACAAGGAGACACGAAGCATGCCGGCAAGTCATCGCAGTCGAGTTGGAGCCATTCTTGGATTAGCAGGTGCTTGCGCACTCAGCGCCGCCCCGAGCGCCCATGCGCAAAGCAGCGTCACGTTGTACGGTGTCGTCGACGGATCCCTGCTTTACACCAACAAAACACTTAACCGGAAGACCGGCCAGAGCGCAGGCTACCAATACTCGTTCACCGACGGCGGGCTCGCGGGTTCGCGTTTCGGTATGCGTGGCGCCGAAGATCTCGGCGGCGGCATGCGCGCGATCTTCGATCTCGAAAGCGGTGTCAACATTGCGAACGGCGCATTCGGCAATTCGAACGGCGGCGAATTCGGCCGGCAGGCGTGGGTCGGCGTGGACAGCCGCTACGGCACGGTCAAGGCCGGCTTGCAGTTCTCCCCCTTCTTCGTCGCGGTGTACGACGTCGATCCGCGCGAGATGTCGTACTTCGGCAGCGGCCTCGTCACCTACCTCAATAATGTCTATGTAACCGGCATGTTCAACCCGAACGGCATTTCGTACATGTCGCCGGAAATCGCCGGCTTGCAAGCCAATGCGATGATGGCATTAGGCGGCGCAGCTGGGAATTTTCAGGCGGGCCGCCAGTATTCGGCGAGCCTGCGTTACCACCTCGGCTCGCTGGCCGTCGACGCCGCGCTCTATAGCGGCAACGCCGGTGGCAGCGCTGCATCGATCGCGATTCCGAGCGTGGTCGAATTCGACGGCCGTGCAATCGGCGCCAGCTACGTGTTCAACGACCTGACCGTGAAAGCTTCATACGTGCAGTACAAGGTGGCAGGTTCGTTCAACGATCGCGTCTATTCAGGCGGCGCCAGCTATCGCATCACACCGGCGCTGAACGTCGACGCGGGCGTGTGGGTCACGCGCGACGAGAATCACTCGTCGAACAATTCGATACTCGCGTCCACCGGGCTTGAGTATTCGCTGTCGAAGGCCACCTTGGTATATGGGCAAGCCGGCTTCGTGACCAACCACGGTGCAATGCACACCGGCCTGTCCGTCAACAACGCACTGAACGAAGCAACCGGCACCACGGCCGGCGTGAACGTCGGCATCCGGCATATGTTCTAAACGGAGCGCAACGCGAGGCACCGGCGTGCCGCGTGGGCGGTGCGCCGGATCAAGCGAGCGAGCGTGTCCTAAGTGACTTCCCTAATAATCTGCAATGCAGAACAATCTAATGGAAAACCTTATTGACGCAAAGCGAACGTTCGTGCCAAATTGCTCTCGCGTCGCCGCACATCACTTGTCGTAATTTGCGCCGGTGCGCCGATACGCCGGTGCGCGCGTGTTTTAAACCGTCGATTCCGGTCACCGGATTCGAGCAGCGGCTGTTATCCCGTCCGTAGTCAGGCGTGCGGCGATGCGTCCCCTGAAGCAAGGGAACGATTGCACTGCGCGCCTCCGTTGGAGGGTGTCAAAGCGTGGATATGTTTTTGCAGCAGTTTCTCAACGGCTTGACGCTGGGCGGCATCTACAGCCTCGTTGCGCTCGGACTCACGCTGGTCTACGGCATTCTCGCGGTGCCGAATTTCGCCCACGGCGCGTTCTATATGGTCGGCGCGTTCGTCTCGTTCTACCTGATGAGCCGGCTTGGCTGGAACTACTGGCTCGCCATGATCGGCTCCGGCCTCGCGGTCGCGGTGCTCGCGATCCTCGCCGAGCGGCTGGTGTTCCATCCGCTGCGCAAATCTTCCGAATTGCATCCCATGATCGCCGCGATCGGTCTTCTGCTGTTTCTCGAAGCCGGTGCGCAAGCAATCTGGGGCGCGGACTTTCATCGCATGGCCACGCCCTACGCCGGGATCATCGAACTGGGCGGCGTGACCGCGCCGTTGCAGCGCTTGCTGATCATCGGGGCCGCGTTCGCGTTGGTGGTGCTTCTGCAACTCTTCCTCAAATACACGGTGATCGGCTCGAGCGTCATCGCGATGGCGCAGGACCGGGACGGCGCCTCGCTGATGGGTATCGACGCCAACAAGGTGACGGTGCTGACCTTCGGCATCTCGGGCCTTCTCGCCGCCGTGGCGGCCACGCTGTACGCGCCGATCAACCTCGTCTATCCGGCAATGGGCCAACTGGTGATCGTGAAGGCCTTCGTGATCATCATTCTCGGCGGCATGGGCAGCGTGCCGGGCGCGATCGTGGGTGGCCTGATCATCGGCATGGCGGAGAGCTTCGGCGCGTTCTACATTTCGACCGACTACAAGGACATCATCGCCTTCGTACTGCTGGTGGTGATTCTGTCGGTTCGTCCTCAGGGGCTGTTCACCAGGGAACTGCGCACATCGTGAAATCAGTCATGAAATTATTCGAGGGCAAGCCGGGGTGGACGCTGCTGTTCGTGCTCGGTCTGGCGTTTCCGTTTCTGGCCACCAACGACTACATGCTCACCGTGATGTCCACTGCGTACGTCTTCGCGCTGGCCACCGTCGGGCTGAATCTGATCACCGGCTATACGGGGCAGTTCAATCTCGCACATGGCAGCTTCATGGCGGTGGGCGCGTACACGGTGGGTATTCTGACGGTCGACCATCAGGTGCCGTTCTGGCTCGCGTTCGTTGCCTCGGGCGTGGTTGTCGCGATACTGGGCGCGCTGGTCGGCCTCGTATCGCTGCGTCTGCGCGGCCATTACTTTACTATTTTCACGCTCTGCGTCGGCTACATCATGTTTCTCGTGATCGAGAAATGGGACAGCCTCACGCACGGGGTCTCGGACATCGTCGGCATCCCGGCGCCTGCGGGCTTCGGCATCGTGTCGTTTGAAAATCCGCGACCGCTCTACTACCTGGTGTTCGCATTTCTGGTGGTCGGTGTGTGGCTGATGCATCGCATCGTCAACTCGCTGCTCGGCCGGACCTTCATGGCGATCCGCAATAGCGACGGCCTCGCGCAGTCGCTCGGCATCAATCTGATGCGTAACAAGGTGCTGGCCTTCGTGCTGTCGGTTGTCTATGCGGGGTTCGCGGGTGGTCTCTATGCGGGTTCCGTGCGCTTTCTCGGACCGGATCTCGCCGGCGTCGAGCACACCTTCGACATGACCATGTACATGCTGGTGGGCGGCATCGGCACCCTCGCCGGCCCGCTGCTCGGCGCGCTCGCCGTACCATGGCTCACGCAGTATCTGCAGTTTCTGCAGGCGTACCGCTTCGTCGTGTTTGGCCCGATCCTGATTCTGCTGGTGATCTTTCTGCCAAACGGTATCGTCGGTTTGCATATGGCAAGAAAGAACCGGCGCGCGAAACTTGCAACGCCGAACAGCGGCATTATTGCGCGCCAGTCGCAGCCCACGCGCGGAGACCGTCATGCTTGAAATCGACTCGCTCAGCAAACACTTCGGCGGCCTCGTCGCGGTGGACGACGTGAGCACGCGTATCGAAGCCGGCAAGATCAACGCGATCATCGGGCCGAACGGCGCGGGTAAAACCACCTTCTTCAATCTGATCAGCGGCACCCATCTGCCGAGCTCTGGACGCATCCTCTTCAAAGGCCAGGATGTGACAAAGCTGGGCGCCGATCAGATGGCGCGCCTCGGTGTTGCACGCACCTTTCAATCCACCGCGCTGTTCGACCGGGCCAGCGTGCTCGACAACCTGATCGTCGGCCACCGGCTGCGCACGCGCTCGGGGCTGTGGGACGTGCTGACCCATTCCGCACGGCTCAAGCAGGAAGAACGCATTTGCCGCGAGAAGGCACGCGAGGCTCTGGATTTCGTCGGCTTGTCGGCGATGGCGGAACGGATGGCCGGCGACATTTCGCAGGAAGATCGCAAACGCGCGGCGGTGGCACTCGCACTTGCGACTGTTCCCAGCCTGATGCTGCTCGACGAGCCCGCGGGCGGCGTGAATCCCGAAGAGACCGAAGGTCTCGCCGAACTGATCCGCAAACTGGTGAAGCACGGGGTGACGGTGTGCCTTGTGGAGCACAAAATGAACATGATCATGAAGCTCGCCGACCGCATCATGGTGCTGAACTACGGCAAGAAAATCGCCGAGGGCACGCCTGCCGAGATTCGCGCGAACCCGGCCGTGATCGACGCCTATCTCGGGAGCGAGCATGCTGAAGTTTGAAAACGTCTCGCTCGATTACGGCAGCTTCCGTGCGCTGGACGGCATCGATCTCCACGCGGACGACGGCGAACTGGTGGTGCTGCTCGGCGCCAACGGCGCGGGCAAGAGTTCGATCTTCCTTGCTACGAGCGGCCTGCGGCGTGCCGCGAGCGGCAGCCTGCGGCTGGGCACGCGCGAGCTGCTCGGCATGACGCCCGCGCAGATTGTGCGCAGTGGCGTGATTCAATGTCCCGAGGGCCGCAAGCTGTTCCCGGGTATGTCGGTGCTGAAGAACCTCACGCTTGGCGCCTATGTGCATCGCGGCGACAAGGCCGGCAATCAGCGCAATCTCGACCAGGTGTTCGCGCTCTTCCCACTTCTCGCCGAACGCAAGGACCATCCGGCGGGCTCGCTGTCCGGTGGACAGCAGCAGATGGTGGCGATCGGCCGCGCAATGATGGCCCGGCCGAAGGTGCTGCTGCTCGACGAACCTTCGCTCGGTCTCGCACCGCTGGTGGTCAAGCAGGTGTTCGAGGTGATCCAGCAGATCAATCGCGCGGGCACGACGGTGCTGCTCGCCGAACAGAACGCGTTTGCGGCACTGAAAATCGCGCACCGTGCCTACGTGATCGAAAACGGCCGCATCGTGCTCGAAGGCGATCACGCGAGTCTGATGAACAACGAAGCGATCCGGCGCGCTTATGTCGGCGGCTAAGCGAAATTGAGGCACGGCCTGACGCGTGACCCTGAACAACCTGACGCATGACCATAAGCGTCGGCCCATTCGAACAATCCCAAAGGAGACATGTATGACGATCAAACGCTTGTGCGCACGGACTAGCCTGTGTGCGGCTGTCGCCACGACTGCACTGCTGGGCGCGGGCGCCGCGATGGCGCAACAGGTGGTGCATATCGGCTACTCCGGTCCATTGAGCGGCGGCGCGGCGAAGTACGGCCAGGAAGTGCTCGACGGCATGCAGATGGCGGCCGCCGACGTCAATCAGGCTGGCATCGAAGTGGCTGGCAAGAAGATCAAGCTCGAGATCGTGCCGCTCGACGACAAGTACAACCCCGCCGAAACCGCGATCAACGCGCGTCGTCTCGCGCAGGAACAGCAGGCCACCGTGGTGCTGGTGCCGCATTCGGGCGGCGGCTTCGCGGTGCAGACCAGTAACGAGCAGCAGAAATTGCTGCTGCTCTCGTACACCAGCGTGCCGCAGATCAGCGAGCGCGGCAACAAGCTCACGGTGCGCATTCCGCCCGCGTTCACGTCGTATCTGAACTCGTTCATCAAGTACGAAATGACGACGTACGGCAAGAAGGTTGCGCTCGCCGCCACCGATACCGACTACGGCAAGGTCTGGGTCGCCGCATTCAAACCAGCGTGGGAAGCGGCCGGCGGCACGATCGTCGCGGACAATTCGATGTCGTATAACCGCGCCACCGATTTCTACAGCGGCGTGAGCCGCGTGCTGGCAGCCAAGCCCGATGTGCTGTTCATTGGCGGGCCGTCCGAACCGACCGGCCTGATTGCGCAGCAGGCGCGCGAGCTGGGCTTCAAGGGCGGCTTTATCGTAATGGACCAGGCCAAGCTCGACGAAGTGGCCAAGGTCACCGGTGGCTATGCGCAGCTGAACGGCGCGATCGGGGTATTGCCGTTGGTCAACGATGAGACGCCGAACGCCAAAGCGTTTGTGGAACGATTCCGCAAGAGCCACGGCGGCCGGGAACCGAGCCAGGAGGTATCGCTGAACTACACCGCGGTCTACGCGACGGCACTCGCGATGAAGCTGGCCGGCAGCGTCAGCGACGCGACCGCGATCCGCAATCAGTTCGACAAGGCCGTGAAGGCGCTGCCGCCGCAGGCCAATCCGCAAAGTGTGACCGGCATCGACGATCACGGTGGCTTCGTGATCGGCAATCCGCTGGCGGCGGTGGTTCAGGGTGGACAGTTGAAGTCGGCGGAGTTGAGTTCGCTGACAGCAGCGAAGTAACGATGTGATAGAGACGTAAAAAGGCGCCATGGTTTCCATGGCGCTTCGCGCATTCCAACTCGGCTGGCTACGCCAACTCACGTTTTTCTCTTCAACGCATTCGATAATGTGCTCGCGTCTCTCCGGCCGCCCGGCAAACGAACCGGCCGGATTGTGCGATTCGCACTCTACCCCCACTCTACCCCCACTCTACCCCCACTCTACCCCTTTAACGCCTCAATAATCTGCACACGCACTTCAGGCCGCTCGGCAAACGGATCGGTCGGATTTCGCGGCATGACGATGTCCTCAGCGCGCGTTTTCACGGCGCCAAGCACGTGCGGATGCGAAAAGATATAGAACTGCTCTTCGCGGATCGCATCGAACACCCTCCCCGCAATCTCTTGCGCACTCACCTTCCCCGAACTCACCGCCTTTTCGCTCAGCGCTCGCGACACACGTTGCGACAAGGTCGGCGGTGCATCGTTGGTCAGTTCGGACGGCCGGTTGCGATATGCCTTCGCAATCCCGGTCGGCACGAAGTACGGGCATAGCACTGAGCACGCCACCTGCTGCGTGACCAGCGAAAGATCCTGATACAGCGATTCAGTCAGCGACACTACCGCATGTTTCGACACGTTGTACGGACCCATCATGGGCGGATTGAGCATGCCCGCCATCGAAGCCGTGTTGACGATGTGCCCGCGATATCCCGCATCGCGTTTGGCGGCGTCGAGCATCAGCGGTGTGAAAACCCGCACGCCGTGAATCACGCCCCACAGGTTGACGCCGAGCAGCCATTGCCAGTCGCGCTCGGTGCTCTCCCACACGAGGCCACCGCTGCCACCCACGCCCGCATTGTTGAACACCAGATGCACGCCGCCGTAGGCGTCGAGTGTGGCGCGCGCCAGTGCGTCGATTTCCTCGCCCTTCGCGACATCGACGCGGCGCGCGATTCCTTGCGCGCCGGCGGCGCTCACCTCGGCGAACGTTTCGTCGAGTGCGTCCTGTTGCACGTCGGCAAGTACGAGGCGCATGCCCAGCTTCGCGCCGAGCCGTGCGAACTCGCGGCCGAATCCGGAGCCGGCGCCGGTGATCACCGCGACCTTTCCTTCAAAATTGTCCATGCCTTGTCCCATTGCCAGTTGGTGTATTCAGTCAGGCGTCGTAGCGCGTTGTTACGCCGCGCTGTTCACCGCATTAGCGCGCGGCGGGATAGTACTGCTCGCGCAACTCCCGCTTCAGCACCTTGCCGATCGGACTGCGCGGCAAAGTATCGATGAAAGTCAGCGCGGCGAGCCGCTGCATTTTTCCCAGCCGCGCATTGACCCACGCCAGCAGCGTGTCAACCTCGATCGATGCATTGGCCTGGCGCACCACGAACGCAACCGGTGTCTCGCCCCATTGCTCCGACTGCGCACCCACCACGGCCACATCCGCGACGTCCGGGTGCGAACGCAATTCAGCCTCCAGGTCGCTCGGATAGACGTTGAAGCCGCCCGAAATGATCATGTCCTTCTTGCGATCGAGCAGCGTCAAAAACCCGTCGGAATCGAAGCGCCCCATATCGCCCGTGCGGATGAAGCGCTTGCCGCTCGGGTCGTACCACTCCGCCTCGGCGGTTTTGTCCGGCTGACGGTAGTAGCCGGTCATCATCGCGGGCGAATGGCCGACGATTTCGCCCACCTCGCCCGCTGCCACCTCGTTGCCGAGTTCGTCGATCAGACGGATATCGTGGCCTTCGACCGGTTTGCCGACCGTATGCAGCTTGGTGGGAAATTCGTCGGCCTCCAGCTGGCACGAGCCGCCGCCTTCGGTCATGCCGTAGTACTCGGTGAGCTTGCCCGGCCAGCGGCGCACCACGTCCGCCTTCACGCTCGCCGCGAACGGCGCGCTCGTGCAGAACTTGGCCTGGAAGCTGGAGAGGTCATAACGGTCGAAGTCCGGATGCGCCATCAGGCGCTGATACTGGACCGGCACCAGCATCGTGTGCGTGACGCGGTACTGTTGTGCCAGATCGAGATAGCGTGCGGCGTCGAATTTCGGCATCAACACGACCGTGCCGCCGAATGTCAGCGCCGGCATGAAACTCACGAGCGTCGTGTTCGAATACAACGGTGTGGAGATCAGCGTCGCGGCGTCAGGGCCATAACCGCGCTGAATGCTGCGCACCGCATAGGCCCAGCGCATGCCGTGCGACTGCACGATGCCTTTGGGCGTACCCGTGGTGCCAGACGAATATATGATGTTGAACGGCCACGCCGGATCGATCGTCACAGCTTCAGGCGTTGCGCCCTCGGGCGCGAGCCACGCTTCCAGCGCAGTGCTGCCCGAGTGCGCATCGAGCGCGACGGGAATTGCGCTGATCTCCGCGGCCACCGGTTCGAGCAGACGCTTGACGTCGGCGTCGAGAAACAGCAGCCGTGCGCTCGAGTTGCCGATCATGCCGACGAGACTCGCCGCGCTCGACGACGGCGCGAGCGGCGCCACCACCGCCCCCGCCCGCAGGGCGCCGAGAAACGCCACGGCGTATTCCACCGAGGCGGCCGCGCACAACGCAATCGCATCGCAAGGCCTGATGCCGTCGCGCTGCAATGCAGCGGCAAAGCGATCGACTCGTGCATTCAGCGCGGCGTAAGTCACGACCTCGCCGTCGCAGATCAACGCCGCGTGCTCAGCGCGCTCTTTAGCGAAACGATGGAGCATGTCGGTGATGCAGACGAACGGTTCGTCCAGTAAAGCTTCGAGCCATGTCATGACGAGGCGCCTCCTGTGCTGTCATTGTTGCCGTTGCTGCCGTTGCCCTCGATGGTTGCGGCCGTGCGTGCCGCATCCTCTTCCTGCAACTTGCGCCACAGAATCTTGCCGCTGCCCGACTTCGGCAGCGATGTCACGAACTCGACAATGCGCGGGGCCTTGTAAGACGCCATCTGTGCGTGCGACCAGTCGATGATTTCCTGCTCGCTGATCGTGCCGGCTTGCGCCGCAGCGGGCACCACCAGCGCCTTGACGGTTTCGCCGCGCTTCGCGTCCTTCACGCCGATCACGCACACCTCGTAAATCGCGGGATGCCGGTACATGAGCGCCTCGACTTCCGCGGGCCAGACCTTGTAGCCTGAGGCATTGATCATGCGCTTGAGGCGGTCCGTCATGAAAAAATACCCGTCCTCGTCGATATGACCGAGGTCGCCGGTACGCAGAAAGCGCTTGCCGTCGAGTTCGATAAACGCTTCTTCGGTCGCCTTGGGATTGCGCCAGTAGCCTTGCATCACCTGGGGCGCGTTCACGATGATCTCGCCGGTTTCGCCTTGCGGGAGTTCCTGCAGCGTGACCGGATCGATCACGCGCGAGTCCACGTCGAACACCGGAATGCCGAGACATTGCGGTTTCGGCCGATGCGGCGGATTGATGTGCGTGCCGGCAATCGTCTCGGACATGCCGTAGCCTTCGACGTAATCGAGCCCTGTCAGCGATTTGAGCTTTCTGGCAATGGCGTCCGGCATTGCCGCGCCACCGCCGCGCGCGCCTGACAGGCTCGACAGATCATAGTCGCCGAGCTTCGGGTTCGACAGAAAGTCGACCATCATCGCCGTGATCGACTGCCAAGCGGTGACGCGATATTTCTGCATGCATAGCGCCGCCGCTTCTCGATCCCAGCGCGGCAACACGACAATCGTTGCACCGGAATAGATCGCACTGTTCATGCCGCCTTGCATGCCGGTCACGTGAAAGAACGGCAACACCGATAGAAACACACCATCCGACGGCGCCGAGAACCAGGCGCAGCCGCCGAGCAGCGTGCTCATCACGCTGCGGTGTGTGTGCATGCAGCCCTTCGGCTTGCCGGTGGTGCCTGACGTGTAGGGCATGACGCACAGATCGTCCGGACCGGTGGTGAGCGGACCTGGCGCGACATGCCGTTCGAGTACTTCGCGCCAGGGCGTGACGCCGGGAATATTGAAGGTCTTGCGCGGCGCCGCCACGAATTCGGGCACGGGAATCGGCGATGGCCGCTTCAGGTAATCGCTATACGTCGCGACGATTACGTGCGCGATACCCTGCCCCGGCGCGTTGCCGATCAGCGGCTCGACGTTCGCGAACAGGCATTGCGGCGCGATGATCGTGGTCGCCCCGCTGTCCTCGACGTAATGCGCCAGTTCACCGCTCATGTTCATCGGATTGACCGGCACCACCACAGCATTCGCACGCAGGATCCCGTAGTAAGCGATGATCCATTGCGGGCTGTTCTGCATGTAAAGCAGCACGCGGTCGCCCGCCTTGACGTGGCATTCCTGCTGAAGAAATCCCGCGATGCGCTCGGCTTCGTCTTTGAACTCGGCGAACGTCACCGGTGTGTCGTAGAAGACGATGAACGGCTTCTCGGGAAAGCGCGCCGCCGACACTTCGGCGTTATAGAAAATGTTGGTTTCGGGCAGCGTCAGGTGCTTTGGCACTTGCGGCGGCCAATTCGGGTGATGGCGTTCATTCATCGGCGTCTCCTGCCTTACTTTCTGTGCGCGTTTCACACGGGTGGTGCACGCTTCGTTTGCGTCCGCCGCGTGACGGACGCGGCTGGCTATTGACCCAACGGACCCAACGGACCCAAGGGAACCAAGGGAATCACGGGAGTCAGGTCGTTCACGAGCGCCCGAGGTAGCGCCCAAGCTCCATCTTCGCGATAGCGTTACGGTGCACTTCGTCGGGCCCATCCGCAAAACGCAGCGTGCGCGAACTCGCATACGCGCGGGCGAGGCCGAAGTCGTCGCTGACCGCGCCACCGCCATGCACCTGCATGGCCCAGTCGATCACCTGGCACGCCATGCTGGGTGCGGCCACCTTGATCATGGCGATCTCCTGACGCGCGTCTTTATTGCCGACCGTATCCATTTTGTGCGCTGCGTTCAGCACCAGAAAACGTGTCTGGTCGATCATGATGCGTGCATTCGCGATCCGTTCACGCGTGACGCCCTGATCGGCGATTGGCCGGCCAAACGCTACGCGCTCCAGCGAGCGCCGGCACATCGCCTCAAGCGCGCGCTCGGCGCGTCCGATCAAACGCATGCAGTGATGGATGCGACCCGGTCCGAGCCGACCTTGCGCGATCTCGAAACCGCGGCCCTCGCCGAGCAGCATGTTGCTGGCCGGCACCCGTACGTTTTCAAACAGGATTTCGGCATGTCCGTGCGGGGCGTCGTCGTAACCGAATACCGGCAGATGACGCAGCACTTTCACACCCGGCGTATCCGTTGGCACGAGAATCATCGACTGCTGCTGATGCCGGTTCGTGTGATCCGGACTAGACTTGCCCATGAAGATGAGGATCTTGCAGCGCGGATCGTTCGCGCCCGAGGTCCACCATTTGCGGCCGTTCAGGATGTAGTCGTCGCCGTCGCGTTCAATGCGCGCTTCGATATTGGTTGCGTCCGACGAGGCCACTTCCGGCTCCGTCATTGCAAAGGCCGAGCGGATCGTGCCGTCAAGCAGCGGCAGCAGCCATTGCTGTTGCTGCTCGGGCGTGGCGTAACGCACCAGCGTCTCCATGTTGCCGGTGTCCGGCGCCGAGCAGTTGAACGGCTCCGCGCCGATATGCGAGCGCCCCATGATTTCGCACAGCGGCGCGTATTCGAGGTTGGTGAGCCCCGCACCGTATTTCGACTCGGGCAGGAACAGGTTCCACAAGCCCACGGCCTTCGCTTTCTGTTTCAATTCCTCGATCACCGGCGCGGGTTGCCACCGGTTGCCGGATTCACGCGCGGCGTCCATCTGCGCTTCGAAAACCGCCTCGGCCGGATACACGTACTCGTCCATGAAAGCGTTCAGGCGCTGCTGCAAACTTTTGACCTTGTCCGAATGCTGAAAATCCATGCGGCGTCTCCTTTGTCGATCGGAGTTGGCGCTTTAGCGCCTACTCTGGTCCCATGCAAAGCTCTGTCGATCGGAGTTGGCGTGTCGGCAGGAGTTGGCGCTTTAGCGCTTACTCCTGCCCCATAGCGCCTACTCCGATCCCATGCAAAGCCCCGACTCCGATCCCATGCAAGATAATTGCCATTGCGTACGTGAGCGCAGCGCGCCGCGCCCCTCGCGCTGCGCCTCCAAACCGCTCAGTCAGACGATGATCGCGCCGCCGTCCACCGCGAAATACTGGCCTGTGATGTGCCGCGACGCTTCACTTGCGAGGAACACGACCGGGCCTTTGAGGTCCTCGTCGCCGCCAAGACGCTGCAAAGGCGTGTGCGAGACGATGGCGCTTTCGAGTTTGTCGAGCAAGCCTGCCGACATCTTCGAGGGGAAAAAACCCGGGCAGATCGCATTGACGTTGATGTTGTACTTGCCCCATTCCGCCGCGAGCGCCCGCGTGAAGTTGATCGCCGCGGCCTTGGACGTGTTGTACGCAATCGTGTTCATGCCGGGCGGCGAACCCTTCAGACCCGCCACCGAAGCGATGTTGACGATCTTGCCGGCACGGCGCGGGATCATGCTGCGTTTGCCGACTTCGCGAGCGACGAAAAACGGTGCATGGACATTCAGGTTCATCACCTTGTGCCACGCTTCGTCGGGATAGTCCTCGGCCGGTGCGCCCCACGTCGCGCCCGCGTTGTTCACGAGAATGTCGACGCGGCCATGCACGTCGAGCACTTCATCCACGAGACCGGGAATGCCCTCGAAGCGCTGCAGATCGTTGACCACCGTCTGCACCTCGATACCCCGGCCTTGCAGATGCGTTTTCGCCTCGGCGAGTTCGTCGGCCTTGCGCGCGGTGATCGCCACGCGGCAGCCCATTTCCCCTAACGCCTCGGCCATTTGCAGGCCTAGCCCGCGAGAGCCTCCGGTGATCAGTGCAACCTTGCCGTCCAGTTGAAACAGGTCTTTCACAGACATTACACCGCTCCTCCAAATTGTTCTGCAATGCAGATTTAAATTCCAGATTTTCTGACCATCATACGTGCCGAAATTCGCCGTGTAAATAAAAGCACGCTCATTCACTTTTGCTTTAAACTAACACGCATCGTCGATAGGCGGGTCATTGGGGCTTACCCGAATGCCGCACTTTTCAATCAAGCCGCGTCTATGCGATTTCGTGGATTTCCCCGCTTGTCGCATAGTTGTTCTGCATAGCGGCTCACCTTTAGACAGGTCTTCTCCCATGCAAGATGCGCTGATCATCAACTCGCGTGATCTGGAGTTCCAGCTGTTCGAAGTGCTCGAGGCCGAGACGCTCACGCAGCGCGCGCGCCACGCCGACCACAGCCGCGAGACCTTCACCGCGGCACTCGAAACGGCTCATGCGGTCGCTGTCGAAAAATTCGCGACGCACAACCGCCTCTCGGACGAACACGAACCGCAATTCGACGGTCAACGCGTGACGATGCCCGCCGAGGTCAAGGGCGCGCTCGACGCGTTCCGTTCCGCCGGCTTCCTCGCCGCGGGCAAAGACTACGAAATGGGCGGCATGCAGTTGCCCTCGGTGATTTCCTTTGCGTGCCTGTCGCTGTTCAAGAGCGCCAACATTGCCACCTCGTCTTACGCGATGCTGACCACGGCGAACGCGAACGTAATCGAACGTTTCGGCAGCGCCGCGCAGAAGCGAAAGTATTCGCAGGCCTTATTCGAAGGCCGCGCATTCGGCACAATGGCGCTCACCGAGCCGCAGGCGGGCTCGAGCCTCTCGGATCTCGTCACCAGTGCGACGCCCAACGAAGACGGCACCTATTCGATCCGCGGCAACAAGATTTTTATTTCGGGCGGCGACCACGAACTGAGCGAGAACATCGTTCACCTGGTGCTGGCACGCATTCCCGGCGGGGCGCCGGGCGTCAAAGGCATCTCGCTCTTCACGGTGCCGAAATTCCACGTCAACGACGACGGCAGCCTCGGCGCACGCAACGACGTCGCGCTCGCGGGATTGATTCACAAGATGGGCTGGCGTGGCACCACGTCAACGATGCTGTCGTTCGGCGAACGCGGCGAATGCATCGGCGAGCTGGTGGGCGAACCGCATCACGGTCTCGCCTACATGTTCCATATGATGAACGAGGCGCGCATCGGCGTCGGCCTCGGTGCGGTCATGCTCGGCTATCGCGGTTATCTGGCGTCGCTCGATTACGCACGCGAAAGGCCGCAAGGGCGGCGCCCGGATAACAAGAACCCGCTCGATCCGCAATTGCCGCTGATCGAACATGCCGACGTGCGCCGCATGCTGCTCGCACAAAAGGCCTATGTGGAAGGCGCCTACGCGTTGTGCCTGTACGCGGCGCGCCTCGTCGACGAACAGAACACCGGCGAGAGCGACACCGCACGCGCCGAAGCGGGCCTGCTGCTCGATCTGCTGACGCCCGTGGTGAAGTCGTGGCCGTCGCAGTGGTGCCTCGAAGCGAATAGTCTGGCGATCCAGATTCACGGCGGTTACGGCTATACGCGCGAATATCCGGTCGAGCAGTTCTACCGCGACAATCGCCTGAACATGATTCACGAAGGCACGCACGGTATCCAGGCGCTGGATTTGCTCGGCCGCAAAGTCGTGATGAAACAAGGCGCCGCGCTCAAGCTGTTGGGGCGTGAAATTCAGCACAGCATTGAATCGGCCCGAGTTCGTCCGGCGCTGCAAGTGCATGCCGATTCGCTCAGCAAGGCATGGAGCGAATTGACCGGCACGGTCGAAGCGTTATTGCCCACACTGGCTAGCGAAAGCGAACGCGCGCTCGCCAACGCGAATGCTTTTCTCGAAGCGTTCGGCCATATCGTGATTGCGTGGACATGGTTGCGGCAAGCAATCGTTGCGAGCGCTGCGCTACCGGAGGCGAAAAGCGAAGCCGACTGTGACTTCTATCGCGGCAAGCTGCACGCGTGTCAGTGGTTCTTCCGTTGGGAATTGCCGCGCGTCTCGCTGATGCTTTCGACACTGCGCGGCCTCGACGATACGACGCTCTCGATGGCGCCTCAATGGTTCTGAACGCCACTGCTCGCTCGATGCCGTAATGCCTGAATGCGAAAGCGCGCTTTCCAGCTGGGTCACCACGTCGATCAGGCGTGGCCGCGCTTCTTCGAGCAGGAATTCCTCCGAGAACTTGAATGAGGGCCGCCGACATTGACCGCCATGCTCGGCGAATGGAGCGACGTGCGGCCAGGTCAGTTTTTTCAACACTCACGCGTTTGCTGGAGTATTGTTTAAGCGCGCTGGGAGCTTCACGACCTCACTCTTCTACAAGACCGAGGGCTCCATGCGGGCGGCAAAGTGTTCGCAGGCGCGTGGTTTTTTGCATGCAACGATGCGGAATCAACTTTTCGAGGAATGGAGAAAACGTGAAAACAATCAATCTATTGAAGGCGCTCGGCATCGCATTGTGTGTGGCGACTGCGTCCAGTGCCTATGCCCAGTCGAGCGATGCGATGGCGTCGGGCAGCATGGAGGCGCCGTCTACCAATCCTAAAGTCGTCAAGAAGATGGACCGCAAGTTGGGTCTGGACGTGCGCAAGGCTTTGGCGAGAGCGCAGGGTTTCGATGTGTCGAACGTGTTTGTCCGGGCGCGCGGCGGCGCGGTGACGTTGACTGGAACGGTGCCCGATGGCGCGCAGATCCCGCAAGCTGAGGAAATAGCCAAGGGCGTTGCAGGCGTGAAATCGGTGAACAACAAGCTGACGCTCGGCACGCAGGGCGGCGGAGGGGGTTGATCGCGCTTGACGATTGATCAATGACGACAGGTTGCGATAGGTAGCGCCGCAAGAGCCAATCTGCGGCGGCGCCTGTCGTCCCGATCTTGTTACGCGCGCACGAGCCCCGTTATCGGGCGCATGCCCGCGGTCTGGCCGAACAGCGTGGCGGCCGTACGCTGCGGATCGAGTCCCAGGCTTTCGCTGGCGGCGCCGGCAATCAGCGCATCCAGCGACAGGGTCGGCTTGAGATCGCGCGCTTCGTAAAGGTCGCCCGGTTTCAGGCCGGGCCAGTCGGCGAGTACGCGTCCGCCCACTACTGATCCGCCCAGCACCATCGCCACCGAGCCGGTGCCATGATCGGTGCCCCCCGTGCCATTGGCGGCGGCGGTTCTGCCAAACTCGGTTGCCACCACCACGGTGGTCTTGTTCCACAATGGGCCCATGCCGTCGCGCAATGCCGCGAGCATCGTGTCGAGCGCTTTTAACTGATTGGCAAGACGCGCGTTCTGCGCCGTATGCGTGTCCCAGCCACTGGTTTCGATCATCGCGATACGCGGACCGTCGTCTCGTGACAGAAAACCGGCGGCGAGCTTGCCGAGGCTCGCGGGGTCCTGGCGCGCACCGGCGTCGCCCGCGAGCCCGCGCGCGGTCATGGCCGACTCCCATAGCGGCCGCAATTGCACATCCTGGTCGTACAGTTGCGCGACCCGCATCAGCAGATCGTCTGGCGCCTGCGGCAAGCCCGAGGGTGCGTACGACGCCACCGCCGCCTTGCCGCGCAGCGCCATGGGCACGGTCGGCGCGAAGGCGATCGCGTTCTCGCGGGTGGTGGGCATCGAGGCGACGAGCCGGTTCAGCCAGCCGTCCTTCATCTGATAGGGCGACGTGCCGCCGGTCTCCAGCACGTTCTGCCCGTCGAAGTGCGAGCGGTCGCGATACGGCGACGCCACCGCGTGGACGAACAGCGCCTGATGATTCGCATACATCGCGGCGGTCTGCACAAGCGAGGGATGCAGCGCGAAAGTGCCGTCGAGCCTGGTCGCGCTGGAGGCATCGATCGCAAGCGCACCGCGCAGTGTCGCGTAGGCGGGCTCGGCGTATGGCACGACGATGTTCAGGCCGTCGGCCGCGCCGCGCTGGATCACGAACACGAAACGGCGATCGGTTGCGACGCTTGCAAAAGCGATCTGCGGCGACACGAGAATCGCGCCCGCGCCTGCGGCGGCAATGCTCAAAAACTTGCGGCGTGAAAGCATGGCATTCATCTCCGTTGAAAATCCGGCGAGACCAGCAGCAGCGCAATCGCCGTCGACGCGCTTTCGGCACGCGACACAGCCGTGGCGGTCGGCGCGCTGAGCGACCCGGCCAGCAGGGTCTGGCCGAGCGAGCGAGCGTCGAGCCGGTCACCGACACGCGACGCGAAGCGCTGCGCCACTTCGACCCGGCGCACAAGCGCATCGGGCGCCGCCCAGCTCGCGGCAATGTCGTCGTAACCGGCGGGCGAACCTGGGCGCCATACGGGCTGGCCGAGTTGCGTCAGGATGGGCGCGGCCTGCAGGTTGCCGATGTCCTGCCAGCCGAGCCCGCGCATCGAAGAAATGGTCCATTCCCACGGCGTCTTGAACTTCACGGCGACCGGCGACCACGCCTGTGGCATGTCGATCAGCGTCCGGTACACGGTCGGCAGATCGCCGCCGCTGCGCTCGAACGCGTTCGCCAACCGCTCGCTCACTTCAGGCGGCGGATTGTCCGCGACGAAGTGACGGGCGAGCTTGCCGCCGATGTGCTGCGCCGTTGCCGGTGAGTTCGCGAGGTCGTGCAGGATCGCCAGCGCCTGTTCTTCTCCCGGCTGGTCGTAGCGGCGGCCCATGATGGTTCGCGAGCCCGGCTCGTGCAGTGCGACGCGAAACACGAAAGTGCCAGGGGCGGCGTTGGGCTGCATACCCGGCCGGGCCGCATTACCCGGATTGCGCGGATTGCCAGGATTGCCGGCGAGACTCCAGCCGGTCAGCGCGCGGGCGAATTCGGTGACGTCGTCCTGGCTGTAGCCGCTGCGCACGCCAAGCGTGTGCAGCTCCATGATTTCGCGCGCCAGATTCTCATTCAGCCCGCGTTTGACGTTCGGATTGCGCTCCGCTGCGCGCATGGCCGCCACGCTGTCCGGTCCGACCGAGCGCGTCTGATCGAGAAACAACTGCATGGCCGGATGACGTTCGACCGCGACCAGCATGTCTTCGAAACGCCCGAGCACGTGCGGGCGGATCGCTTCCGCTTCGAATGAGCCGGCCAGTGCCGCAACGCCGGGCTTTTCCGTGGATACCGCGAAGTGGTTCGCCCAGAAATGGACCAGCCGTTCGATGAAAGGCGTCTGCGTGGTCAGCGCGCTTGTGACACGCGCGTTCACCGCGGAACGGTACATGTCGAGAATTTCTCCGCGCAACGCTTTTCGTTCGGCTTGCTTAGCGGTTTGGGCGGTGGTTTCGGTTGCACCTTGTCCGGTGGTTTGCGTGTTGGCTTGTCCGGTGGTTTGCGCGTTAGCTTGTTCGGTGGTTCGCGCGCTGGCTTGTCCCGTGGTTTGCGTGCTTGCCTGCGCATTCGCCCGATTGGCGATCGCGCCTTCGCTGACGTTCTGCTGATTCTGCTGACTTTGCCGGTTCAGCTGGTTCAGTTGCATGCGCTGCTGTACCAGCTCGGTGGACAGCGCCACCGAATCGGGCTGGCTCGCCCATGCGGCAGGCCGCGGCTGATACTGCTCGAACTGTGCGAGCAGCCAGCCCTTCGGGTCGGCGGGCGGCGTGTCGTCGGCACGCGCGCCAAGACCGAAGCGGTTCAGCGCAATTGCCGCGGCATTCATGTTCGGTGAGATAGCCATACCGTCCTCTTCGGCGTTGGATATTTCTTAAACGGCCGCCACGATCAAATCCGTCGCGTCCGCGCAGAATTCTTTACTCGCCCGAAGCGTCACTCACGGCTGGCAGCGACGCGGCCGGTTGCGGCGGCTTGTTCGCATTGGCGGCCGGTTGCGGTTCACGCCACTGGCCGCGCAGCTTCAGGCTGTCGGCGAATGCGACGCGCTCCTCGGGCGACAGCGTCGCCGCAAAATCCGCCACACTGCCTTCCACTTGCGCGCGCAAGCTGCTGTCGGCTTCACGCGTGCGGGCCAGCGCTGCATCCAGTGCCGCGCGATCG
The DNA here is from genome assembly GCF_001634365.1 of Paraburkholderia phytofirmans OLGA172. Classification (NCBI taxonomy): domain Bacteria; kingdom Pseudomonadati; phylum Pseudomonadota; class Betaproteobacteria; order Burkholderiales; family Burkholderiaceae; genus Paraburkholderia; species Paraburkholderia phytofirmans. The sequence goes on along the minus strand of NZ_CP014579.1, from coordinate 1,238,921 downwards.
AACTGCGGCGCGGCGAGCAGCCGCAACACTTCATGACGCCCTTCGCGGCCCTCGCGGGCAAACTGCCGGCCCTCGCGGCGCGCATTCTTCAAGCCGTCGATGAAGGCCTGCTGACGCCCGGCGGGCAGCGTTTCGGCGGCGAAGCGCAGCGCCGTGCGCTGCTGCGCCAGCACCGGGGTCATCGCACCATGCGCCGCGAACCATTGATAAGTACCACCGACAATCGCACCCAGCAGGAACACGTTGAGCACCAGCGAAGCCACCAGCACGATTTTCCATGACCGGCCGTTCATTCGCCGCTCCAATCGGCGGATGAACCGCCGAAGCTCGAAGTTAAATAAGAGAACTCATGCACTGGCGGAACCGCCCCCGTCAAAACGAAAAACGACACCGCAAAAGCGCCGGCCACGCCACCCAGCAAGCCGACGCCTGCCACCGCCGCGCCCGACCACCACAAGCGCCGGCGCGGCGCTATGGGCCGCCGTCCCGGTGCGCTGCCAATGATGCGCTGCTGCAACGCCGCGCCCGGCGGCTCGAGCTTATCGGCCGCCAGCCATGCGTCGATGCCGACCGCGTCCGCCAACGCCGTATCGGCCTCGACACGATGCGCCGCGGCCCACGCCTCCGCCGCTGCGCGTTCCTGCTGCGGCCAGCGGTGCGGATCGGCGCCATAGGCTTCGACGATCTGATGAAATCTTTCGGGCGTCATGACTTGTCCTTGCTAAGGCCGCTGCCGGCCAGTTGGGCGCGCAGATTGCGGCGCGCGCGTGCCAGCAGACTTTCCAACGCATCGACCGTAATGCCCATCAGGGCGGCAGCGTCGATGTTCGACATCTCCTGGTAGTAATTGAGCACGACTGCCTCGCGCTGTCGCGCCGGTAATGCGGCGAGCGCCTCGCGAACGCGCTCGTCCTGGGCGCGCGCTTCGAGGGTGGCGTCGGGCAATGCGGCGGGGTCGACCTCATCGGGCATGTCGTCGTGCGGAACTTCGCGGCGGCCGCGCAACCGGTCATAACAAAGATTGAGCGCCACGCGATGCACCCACGTATCGACCTTCGCCTCACCTTCCCGCCAGCGCGACGCCTGTTTCCAGATCCGCACGAAGACCTCCTGCGCCACATCTTCCGCTTCCATGCGATCCCCCAGCATGCGCGTGGCGAGCGCGAGCAGACGCGGCAACTTGCGCGCGACGAGCGAGCGGACGGCGGCCGGGTCTTGCCGGGCAACTCCCGCCAGCAGTTCCGCATCGGGATCGCGTTCGCTCAAGGCATGCGGCTCCACAGCGCGCGCAAAATGCGAAGCGCGGATCGATTGGTTGTGCGCGCAACGGTTCGAACGGCGCGCACCGGATAGATTGCAACGTACATTGCAATCAATATACGACGACTGGCGGTCGATAATAGGCCGGGTGCGCCGGGTAGACGACACAGCCGGCGAGCGTGGCCGCCAGCAGAATGATCACAAGCGTTTTCATAGGAACCTGTCCGGTTGGGTTGCAAAGCGTACCCAGGCGGGCCGAAGCGCGCCCAGGCGAGCCACGATGCTCAACGTTCAGGCCCAATGCCCTTCGACCCAGCGCCAGTGCGGGCCGCGCTGCACCCAATGCCCCGGCACCCAGCGATAGCCGGCACGAACCGGCCGCCAGTGGCCCGGCACCCACACATAACGGCCGTGGTCCCAGCGCCAGCGTCCCTGATCCCAGACGTAGCCTGCACGCGGCGCCGGCATCACTTCGACGCGCGGCGGCGGGGGCGCCATTGGCGCGACGATCACCGCCTGCGCGAAGGCGGGCGCAGCTGTCAGCGCTGCGGCGCACGTGATCGCTGCAGCGAGCACGGAAGTCAGAAGGCGGACCGGTTTGGTCGATGTCATGCTGGTTTCTCCCATAAGAGCCGAAGCCATAAGCGGCTGCGTTTCTTCTTGAACGCAGCAGCCGGAAAAATCCGTCGCTGTGATTTGCTTTGAAAGAAACACGCTGGAGCAGGCAAGTCATGACGGACAGAACGGCCTTCACGTTGCGGCCACGCGCAAGCAGAACGACAGTAAACGTTATTTAAATGAATGGAAATAGATGAAAAACGTAATATTCGCGCCCTTAAATCGTAATCAGCAGATGTTTCAATGCGCGCAGTTGCTAGCGGTAAGATATCTCTGCTGTATTCCTAACCGTATCCCCAGCGAACATCCACACGTGCATCACTGGAAACGCTGAACGGCGAAGCCGAATCTGGAGCCAGTCACATGTTCCGTAGAACGCTCTTACCCATCCCGTTTGCCGCGATGCTTGCGCTCGCAGCATGCGGCAACAATAGCGTGAACTCGGCGGCGTCGGCGCGGGCTATCGCGGCAACGGTATCGGCGCAGGATGTGGTTGCGACGGCCACGCCGATCAAGCACGTGGTGGTGATCTTCGGCGAGAACGTCTCGTTCGACCACTACTTCGCGACCTACCCGCAAGCCAGCAACCCGGTCGGCGAACCGCAATTTACGGCAGCCGCAGGCACGCCCGCGGTCAACAACCTCAGCAGCAATAACCTGATCGCCGCGAACCCGAACGCGCTGGCAACCTCGCCGAACACGGCAGGCCGCACGGTCGGCGCCGTGACGATCGCGGGCCTCGGCCTGCCGGCAGCCGACCTGCTGCCGTTCCGTCTCGATCGTTCGCAAGCCAATACGTCGAGCCAGAACCACGCGTACGCCGCCGAACAACTCGCGTATAACAACGGCGCGATGGACTCGTTCCCGCTGTTCACGGCGTCAGGTTCGACGATTGCCGGCAGCACCGGCGCGTTCGCCACGAAGGGCCAGGTGCTCGGCTACTTCGACGGCAACACGGTCACGGCATTGTGGAACTACGCGCAGAACTTCGCGATGAACCAGAACGCGTACACGGACACGTACGGTCCGTCGACACCTGGCGCACTCGAAGTCGTCTCGGGCCAGAACAACGGAGTCGTGGTGACTGGCGGAACCTCGGCCAACGCGATTCCGGATTCAACCGGTGGCTTCACCTTGATCGGCGACCTCGACCCGACCGGTGACGTCTGCACGACCGCGGCAGGCAGCACGGTGACGGCCGCGATGTCGTCGAACAACAAGAACATCGGCGACCTGCTCAACGCGAAGGGCCTGACGTGGGGCGGCTTCATGGGCGGCTTCAACCTGACGACCACCAATCCCAACGGCACCACCGGTTGCGCACGTTCGACGTTCTCGCCAGTGCTGAACGCGACCAAGGCTGACTATGTGCAGCATCACGCGTGGTTCCAGTACTACGCGACCACGGCCAACCTCGCGCACACGCGTCCGTCGTCGGCGGCGGTGATCGGCATGACCGATCCGCTCGACAACACGGCAACGCCGGTTCACCACCAGTACGACACCGATGACTTCTTCGCCGCGGTGAAAGCGGGCAACTACCCGTCGGTGAGCTTCCTGAAGGCGCCGGCAATCAGCGACGGTCACCCGGGCAATTCGGACCCGATCGACGAGCAGGCCTTCGTCACGAAGGTGATCAACTTCCTGCAGCAACAGCCTGACTGGAAGAACTCCGCCGTGATCATCGCCTACGACGATTCGGATGGTTGGTACGACCACCGCTACAAGGCGCCGACGAGCGCGTCGTTCGATTCGGCCAGGGCGCAATCCGTGGGCGGCAAGACGGTGGCCGGCAGCGACAATTTGATCGGCGCGGGTCAGTGCACGGCAACGGGCGCGGTTCGACCGCCGGGCGTGAATGGCGGCCCGGTGAACGGTCGTTGCGGCCCGGGTACGCGCACGCCGTTTATCGTGGTGTCGCCGTGGGCGAAGGTCAACTTCGTCGACGATACGCCGATCACCCAGGCATCCGTGGTCAAGTTCATCGAGGACAACTGGCTTGCCGGTCAACGCCTTGGCAACGGTTCGTTCGATGCAACGGCGGGCAGCATCATGAACATGTTCAACTTCTCGGGCTCGGGCAACAATCCGACGGTGTATCTGGACGAGAACCTGGGTACGAAGTTGTCGGCACCGCCGGCCAGCTGAGCGGCACGCGTGTGGACTGCCCTTCCGGTGCGCCTGCCGTCATGACCCCTCGCCGGTGGCTCAGGCTGCTCGTCTGGAGCGCCGCCGGCATGGTGCTCGCGCTCGTCGTGGTTTGCGCGTACGCGCTCGTCTACCCGGAGCGGATGCCGCCCGCTGTCGGCTCGATCGTCGAAGAAATCACCGGCGCGAATCCTCATCCGGTTCATTTGATGAGTCCGCAAAACGCGCCGCTGAGCGCGGTTGCGCTGCTCGGCAAACAGATTTTCTTCGACCCGTCGTTATCGGCGTCGGGTACGCAGTCGTGTGCGTCGTGCCACTCCCCACAGCATTCGTACGCGCCGGATAACGCGTTCCCGGTTCAACTCGGCGGCGCGCACATGAATCAGGCCGGCTACCGGCCGCCGCCGTCGCTGACGTATCTGTACCGTCAGGCGCCGTTCAGCATCGGACCGGATCAAGGCGATACCGACGTGCCGGTGGATATGACGCAACTGGCGTCACAGGCCGCCGGCGTGCAGCGGGCGCAAAAGACCGCGCTTGCCGCGCCTGCCGCTCCGGCGATGGTGCCGCAAGGCGGACTGTTCTGGGACGGCCGCGCCGATACGCTGCAAATCCAGGCAATCGGTCCGCTGATGAATCCGGTGGAGATGGCCAATGCAACGCAAGAAGATGTGGCGCGCAAGCTGCTGCAAACCAAATATCTGGACCAGTTCAAACAGATCTTCGGAGCGGGTATCGTCAACAATCCGAGCCTGTTGATCTCGGAAGCCATGTTCGCAGTGGGACGGTATCAGACCGAAGATCAGTCATTCCACGCTTTCACCAGCAAGTACGATTACTGGCTCGAAGGTAAAGCGCGGCTGACCCACGCCGAATTACATGGCTTGCAGTTGTTCAACGATAAGGACAAGGCTAATTGTGCGGGTTGCCACTTGAGTCAGCCCAGCAAGGATGGCTTGCCGCCAGTGTTCACCGACACTCAGTACGAGGCGCTTGGGGTGCCGCGCAATCCGGCCATTCCGGCCAATAGGGATCCGAAGTTCTTCGATATGGGCGTGTGCGGGCCGTTCCGCGATGACATGACCAAGGAAACGCAGTACTGCGGGATGTTCCTGACGCCGACGCTGCGCAATGTGGCCGAGCGCAAGGTGTTCTTCCATAACGGCGTTTATCACGATCTCAAACAGGTCATGGACTTCTACAACCTGCGCAATACGGCGCCTGAGAAGATCTATCCGCGGGATGCTTCGGGCAAGGTACAGAAGTACAACGATCTGCCGGCGCAGTATCACGCCAATGTCGACGTCGCCGATGCGCCGTTTGACCGAAAATTCGGCGATCAGCCGGCCATGACGGATCGGGATATTCAGGACATCATTGCGTTTATGAAAACGCTGAGTGACGGGTACAAGGCTGCAGGGTCCTGAGTTCCCGCAGGAGCCTTTGCGCGGTGTCGCGCGAGCCGGTGAGGTATCCTTGCCGGTTCCGCGACCTCTATCCGTACCCTGCCCGATGGCCGATTTCCCTTTCGACGCCGTACTCTTCGACTGCGACGGCGTACTCGTCGACTCCGAACCGATCACCAATCGTGTGCTGACCGAGATGCTCGGCGAGTTGGGCTGGCAATTGAGTGTCGAAGAGACGATGCGCATTTTTGTCGGCAAGGCCGTCAAGGACGAAGCCGCCCTCATCGAAGCGCGTACCGGCTTCGCGATTACAACGGATTGGCTCAGGCAGTTTCGTGCGCGCCGAAATGAGGCGCTCGATCGCGAGCTGGTGGCGATTGACGGCGCGGCGTCAACAGTGCGCGCGCTTTACGCGTCGCTCAACGGACGCATTGCTGTCGCGTCCGGCGCCGATCGCATCAAAGTGGAATTGCAACTGGCGAAGGCCGGTATTCTCGACTGCTTCGAAGGGCGCATCTTCAGCGGTCACGAAACACCGCGTAGCAAGCCGTATCCCGATGTCTACCTTGCCGCCGCCGCGGGGCTGGGCGTGAACCCGCAGCGTTGCGCGGTCGTTGAAGATACCGTTACGGGCGCGACCGCAGGCGTGGCCGCCGGCGCCACGGTGTTCGGCTACTGTCCGAAAGAACTGAGCCACAGCAGCGTAACTGCCTTGCATGGCGCTGGCGCGGTTCACGTCTTCCGGGACATGGCCGACTTGCCCGCGCTGCTCTCCGGATGGCGCGGCGTGCAGGGTTGAGGGCACGCGCCGTTATTCGACGTTATTCGAACGCGGGATCGATCGGCACGCGATATCCCACTGCGAGGCGGTCGGTCTCGTTCGCCATAGAGGGCGGGGATGTTGGCAGTGTGCCGACACTGTTGCGTCGCGAGTCGGTCCATCCCAACCACCTTGTGTGCGCAAGATCGTCGAATGTGGACGGCATGCGGCTTTGCGGCGGATGGCATGGTGTGTGCACTGGGAACCAATGAGCGCGGCGATACCCGGGCTCACTGCTAATCCAACCTTGCCGGAGATCCACCATGAAAGCGCTAGTCCTCAAAGACCTGCCCCGCGTCGACGAACTCGACCGCTCGGCGTCGCAATCCGTCCGCGGCGGCATCGCCTGCCTCACGCGGGAAGCACCGTCTGCTTGCCCCGGTGGAATGATGCCGCCTGTTGTCATTCGGCGCGGCTGGGAGTGTCCGCCGATTCATTGGGGGTGTGGGCCTGTCCATTTCCCATACGGCAAGCCGCCTTGCCACTCTGAGCCAGTGGTGGTGCCGCTTTAGGCAATGCTAGAAACCGCACGAAAGTAGACGGGCCAGCATGGTGGCCCGTCTACTTTCATGGTCCCGCTTTTCACGCGCAGATCGACGTTCGATCCTGTCGATGCGCCTTCAGCCACGCGAGCATGGCAGCCGCCTGAAAACGCCTTGCGCCGCCACGCCAGGACATCGTTACTTCCCTGTATCGCGCGGACGCAGCACCCGTCCACCCAGACCGTCTTCCACTATCCAGCCTTCAACTCTTAGTTGCTCACGCAGACGGTCAGCCTCGTTCCAGTCCTTAGCCGCGCGTGCCTTTTCACGCTCGTCGAAGAGAAGCGCGATATCGGCGGGAATCGCAGGCACATCTTCCTTCCAGTCGGCAAGCCGAAGTCCGAGCACGGCGTCGAATCGATCCACCGTCGCCCGTCGCGTCGGCGCCGGGAGATCGCTTCTTACCACATCCCACAGCACAGCGAGTGCACGCGGCAGATTCAGATCCTGATCGACCTCAGCCTTGAAACGTTCGACGCTATTCGCATCGGCCATGCCCCCTTCGGGCCATTGCACATAAGCTCTACGCAAACGGTCCAACGCGGATTGCGCGGCATCGAGCGCTTCGAGATTGAAGCGCAGCGTGCTCCGGTAGTGCGCGCCCAGGCATAAGTAGCGATACGCGAGCGGATCGATGCCTCGATCGGTCAAGGTCTGCAAACGCACGAAGTCGCCGCCCGACTTCGACATCTTGCCGGCGTCTTGCGTGAGGAAATGGCCGTGCATCCAGAAGTTCGCGAGGCGGGTTCCATGGCGCGCCTGGGTCTGAGCGATTTCATTGCTGTGATGCACGGCAATGTGATCCTCTCCTCCGCAATGAATGTCGAACCATGGGCCGAGGTATTTCGCCGACATCGCCGAGCATTCGATATGCCAACCGGGAAAACCCCGGCCCCATGGGCTATCCCACTCCATTTGCCGCGTGGTGCGGGGTGGACTGAATTTCCACAGCGCGAAATCCGTCGCGTGCTGTTTCTCTCCTTGTGCCACACGCTTGCCGGCCTGCAGGCCAGCGACATTGAGACGTGCGAGAAAGCCATAGTCATCCTGTTTGCTTGTGTCGAAGTAGACGCCGTCTGCCGTGCGGTACGTATAGCCGTTGCGCTCGAGTTCGGCAATGAAGGCGATCTGTTCGACGATGTGATCGGTCGCGCGGCACCACAGGGCAGGCTCGAGCAGGTTCAGCGCGTGCCAGTCGCTCATGAAGGCATCTGTATATCGCTCGGCGATCACCCATGCCGATTCACCAGTGCGGCGGCTGCCCTTCTCCATTTTGTCTTCGCCTTCGTCGGCATCGGAAACCAGATGACCGACGTCGGTGATATTGACGATGTGCCGCACGACGTAGCCGTTCAACGTCAGCACGCGTCGGAGCACGTCTTCGAACACATAGGTTCGAAGGTTGCCGATATGCGCGTGGTCGTACACGGTCGGGCCGCAGCAATACAGCCCCACATGGTCCGCTTGAATCGGCGTGAAAGCGCGCAAGGTGCGCGACCAGGTGTCGTACAGGACGAGTGGCATGTGAATTCCTGTGGTGTTGAGCGCGTAAGTGAACGTAAAAGCGAAATGTAAGGCTGAGCTAAAAATACGAAAAAGGACGGACCGAAAGCAAAAAAGCCACCGGTCTTGTGACGGGTGGCCTCAGGGATACGGACATGTACAGTTCGACTCGCTAGATGCAAGCTCCCCTTGGCAGGCTGCAACAGCATGCGTGCAAAGAATGCGAACGGGAAAGGATAGAAGCGGTCATGGAAACGATGCTAACGCGTGTTTCGAGGCCGGTCAATCTCGAACACGGCATGGTGACTGCTTCATGCCGAGACGCATGGGGTTTATGCGTTATGCCTCTGCCGGGCGTCTTAACGAAGGCCGCTCCGCACACGGCAATTACGTCGCCGCCGTGTGCGCTACGAACAGTCGTGATCGCTATTGAACCTTCGCTACACGCCCATAGGTGTCTTCGAACCGTACGATGTCGTCCTCGCCGAGATAGGCGCCGGACTGCACCTCGATCAACTCGAGCGGAATCTTGCCCGGATTCAGCAACCGGTGCGTCACCCCAAGCGGAATGTACGTCGATTGATTTTCGCTCAGGATGATCTCTTTATCGCCGTTGGTGACGAGCGCAGTACCCTTGACGACAACCCAATGTTCCGCACGATGATGGTGCATCTGCAAGCTCAGTTGCGCACCAGGGCTGACGACGATGCGCTTGACCTGGAAGCGGTCGCCGCTGTCGATCCCTTCGTACGATCCCCACGGCCGCACCACGCGACGGTGCGTGACCGCCTCATGACGTCCCATGGCATTCAACTGCGCAACGATCTTTTTGACGTCCTGCACCTGGTCGCGATGCGCCACGAGCACGGCGTCAGCGGTTTCGACGATCACGACGTTATCCAACCCGATCGCGGCCACCAGCCGGTGTTCAGCGCGGATGTACGAATTGGTCATGGCATCGGTCAGCACGTCACCGATCAGCGCATTGTGCTGCACATCGCGCTCCGCAATGTCAGCAAGCGCAGTCCACGAGCCGATGTCGTTCCAGCCCAAATCCGCGACCGCGACCACGGCGGCGCGCTTCGTTTTCTCCATCACGGCATGGTCGACCGAGATGTTGGGGCAGGCCGAGAAGCTTTGTGCTTCGAGACGCAGGAAGTCGTTGTCGCGTTGCGCACCCTCGAACGAAAGCTCCGCCCGCTTCGCGATTTCGGGCTCGTAGCGACGCAATTCCTCCATATAGGTGGAAGCTTTCAGCATGAACATGCCGCTATTCCAGTAGTAGCTGCCCTCCTCAAGAAAACGCTGCGCTGTCGCTGCGTCCGGCTTCTCGACGAAGGAATCGACCGCAAACGTCGGTTCGCCTTCGACAAGGTTCGCACCCGCACGGATGTAGCCGTAGCCGGTGTGCGGTTCAGTCGGCGTGATGCCGAAAGTGACCAGGTAGCCATCTTTGGCAATCTGGGCCGCTGCTTCAGCCGCTTTGACGAAAGCCGCCTCGCCTGTAATCACGTGATCGGACGGCAGAACGAGCAGCAATGAGTCCGGGCTTTCGCGCAACGCCAGCAACGCCGCCACCGCGATAGCCGGCGCCGTGTTGCGGCTGGCCGGCTCGAGCACGATCGCCGACGACACGACATCGACCTGGCGCAACTGTTCGGCCACCAGAAAGCGCTGTTCATTATTTGTGACTACGATCGGCGATGCGACGTCGGCGATACCGCGCAGGCGCAGTACGGTTTGCTGAACCAGCGTGTTTTCGCCCGTCAACTTGAGATATTGCTTCGGATATCCGCCGCGTGACATCGGCCACAGCCGGGTGCCGCTTCCACCGCAAAGAATCACTGGATGAATCTGCATGGTCTTTTTCTCTCTAGATATTGTTTGAATTTGCGCGCCCCGACTCCCCTTGCCTCCATTCAATCCCGGTGCATAAGCTGCATTCGTACCGACTCCAATCCATGCGGCAAACGGCGCGAGATCGGCGCGCGGCGCCGCGCAATGTGCAATCAGCGTCTGCGAGGACTTCGGCGCGGGCAATTCAGTCTCCAGCACCAGCCCACGCCACAGCATACCCGTCGTGCGGCGCACGCCAAAAAACACCAGCAGCATCAGCGCGACATGCGGATCGTCCAACCAGATGTTCCGGCCGCCATTCATGGCCAGCACCGCTGTCACCTTATCGTCGCCCGTCACCACAACGGAATCCATCATGCGTCATGGCATTTCCGCCAAGGGCGTACTCTTCACTCGAAATGAACTAACGATCAGCTGATCGGCGTTTAGCCGTGCGAATGCGGCGCCGCCGGAAGCGTCAACACTGACGTCCCGGCGGTCCTGGTCTTCTCGCGTTGCCGCACTACTACTCTCAGGTTCTATTTTTTGATATACCGCGCCGTCGCGTGACAGCGCCTGACGACAGTCTCGGCGCCGTCATGGCGAATACATAAGAAAACCCCCGCAAGGCTTTCACCTTGCGGGGGTTCTTCCCAACCTGCTCCGTTTTCCGCCTAGCGCGACATCATGTGCATGCTGACGTTATGCATGATCCACAACGAGCCGATGATCAGAATCACGGCCGTGAGCACCGTAAAGCCGAACGCCATGATGTTCCATCGCTGTGCCGACGACGTATTCATGTGCAGGAAGAAAATCAGGTGCACGATGATCTGCACGAACGCAAGGCCAGCGATCGCGAGCAATGCGTTCTCGCCCGTCAGCGTCCCGTTCATGACGAGGCCGAAGGCCGCGACAGTCAGAATGACCGACAGGATGAAACCCGTCGCATAGCTGCCAATGCTGCCGTGACTTCCACCCCCGTGTCCTTCGTCCGGGTGCGCCAAGTGTGAGTGATGGCTATGGTCCATTTAGATCACGCTCGCAAGGTAGACAAAGGTAAAGACGCCGATCCACACGACGTCCAGAAAGTGCCAGAAAAGGCTCAGGCACGTCAGGCGAATCATGTCGCGTTCGGTCAGGTCACGATGACGCATCACCTGCACGGCAAGCACCACCATCCAGATCAGGCCGCACGTCACGTGCAAACCGTGCGTGCCGACCAGCGTAAAGAACGACGACAGGAACGCGCTACGGCTCGGGCCAGCGCCCTCGGCGATCAGGTGCGAGAACTCGCGCATTTCCAGCACGAGGAACGCAAGACCCAGCAGGAACGTCACGCCGAGCCAGAAGAGCAGCACGCCCTTCCTGTTCTTATGCGCACCCAGCATCGCGAAGCCATACGTGATGCTGCTCAGCAGCAGCATCGTCGTTTCGAGCGCGACGCCCGGGATCTCGAACAGATCCTTACCGCTCGGCCCACCCGCGAACTGGTGCTGCATCACCGCGAACACCGCAAACAGCGACGCGAAGATGATGCAGTCTGTCATCAGGTACAGCCAGAAGCCGAATACCGAATGCGACGGCGGGTGATCGGCATGATGCGCATCGTGATGATGCAAGCCCGCCGCAAGAGTGTTGTTTGACATCAATCCACCTCCAACGCGACCTGCGCATCGGCGCCGGCGCGTTTTTCTTCAATCGCGACCTGCGCACCGGCGCCGGAGCGTTTTCCTTCAATCGCCGCAACCGTGGCGGCCGGGATGTAAAAGCCTTCGTTCTTCTGGAAGCTGTAAATGATCACAGTACCGATCGAGCCGACCAGACCAACAATCGCGAGCCACCAGATGTGCCACACAGCGGCAAAACCCAGCACCAGCGAGAACATCGCCACAACCAGACCCGCGGACGTGTTCGACGGCATGTGAATGTCGCGATACACCGGCTTCGGCCGATTCTTGCGCAACTTCATTTCAGCGAATGCGTCCAGTTCACGCACGTCCGGAATGATCGCGAAGTTGTACGACGCCGGCGGCGAGCTCGTTGCCCATTCCAGCGTGTGACCGTCCCACGAATCGCCCGTAACGTCGCGGTTTTGCGGCAGGTTGCGATCGCGGATGCTGACCACCAGTTGCAGCACCTGGCAAGCGATACCGATGGCGATCAGCACTGCACCGACCCACGCGAATATCAGCCACGGATGCCAATCCGGATTGTCATAGTGATTCAGACGACGCGTCATGCCCATGAAGCCCAGCACGTACAGCGGCGTGAACGCAACCCAGAAACCGATCTGCCAGAACCAGAACGACGCCTTGCCCCACTTCTCATTCAGCTTGAAGCCGAACGCCTTCGGGAACCAGTAATTGAAACCGGCCAGGTAGCCGAACAGCACGCCACCAATAATCACGTTGTGGAAGTGAGCGATCAGGAACAGGCTGTTGTGCAGCACGAAGTCCGCGCCTGGAATCGCCATCATCACGCCGGTCATACCGCCGATCGTGAAAGTGACCATGAAGCCGAGGGTCCACAGGATCGGCGTCGTGAACTGCAGACGGCCCTTGTAGATCGTGAACAGCCAGTTGAACACTTTCACGCCGGTCGGAATGGCAATGACCATCGTCGCGATACCGAAGAACGCGTTGACGTCAGCGCCCGAACCCATCGTGAAGAAGTGATGCAGCCACACGAGGAACGACAGCACCATGATCGCGCAGGTTGCCCACACCATCGTCTTGTAGCCGAACAGCGGCTTCTTGGCGAACGTAGCCACGACTTCCGAGAAGATACCGAACGCCGGCAGGATCAGGATGTACACCTCAGGGTGACCCCATGCCCAGATCAGGTTCAGGTACAGCATGGCGTTACCGCCGCCGTCGTTCGTGAAGAAGTGCATGCCGAGGTAGCGGTCCAGACCGAGCAGCGCGAGCGTGACGGTCAGGATCGGGAACGAGGCCATGATCAGCACGTTCGTGCACAGCGCGGTCCACGTGAACACTGGCATCTTCATGAACGTCATGCCCGGCGCGCGCATCTTGACGATGGTCACGAAGAAGTTCACGCCAGTCAGCAACGTGCCGATACCGGAGAGCTGCAGACTCCACAGGTAATAATCGACCCCGACACCTGGACTGAACTGCAATTCGGACAGTGGCGGATAAGCCAGCCAGCCCGTTTGCGCGAATTCACCGATCACCAGCGAGATGTTGATCAGGATCGCGCTGATCGCGGTCATCCAGAAGCTCAACGAGTTGAGGAACGGGAACGCAACATCGCGGGCACCGATCTGCAACGGCACGATGAGGTTCATCAGGCCGACCATGAACGCCATCGCCATGAAGAAAATCATGATGACGCCGTGCGCAGTAAAGATCTGGTCGTAATGATGCGGCGGCAAGAAACCTGGCGCGTTATACGACAGCGCTAGCTGGGTACGCATCATGATCGCGTCCGCAAAACCGCGGAACAGCATGATGAGCGCAACCACGATGTACATCACGCCCAGCTTCTTGTGGTCGACCGATGTGAACCATTCGGTCCACAGGTAGCGCCACTTGCCAAAATAGGTGATCAGACCCAGAACGAGCGCACCGCCGAGGGCGATCCCGGCAGCCGTCACCATGATGATCGGCTCGTGGTACGGAATCGAGTCTAGTGAGAGTTTTCCGAACATGCGTTACCCCTTACCCTTTGGCGCACAGTTAGCGTCTTTCATGTTGTCGAGGACGTTACCGTTGTTGTATCGGGCAATGATGTTGTGAAAGAGCTTCGGATCGACCGACGAGAAGTAGCGCACCGGTTCCTTCTCTGTAGGCGCCGACACCACGTGGTAGCGGTCCATGTCGAGACGGTCGGACGAAGCGCGTACCTTGGCGACCCACGCATTGAACTCGTCAGGCGACGTAGCGAGTGCACGGAACTTCATGTCCGAGAAACCCTTGCCGCTGAAGTTCGCCGCGGTGCCTGCATAGTTGCCCGCCTCGTCAGCAATCAGATGCAGACGCGTTTGCATACCCGCCATCGCGTAGATCTGGCCGCCGAGTTGCGGAATGAAGAAGGAGTTCATCACCGTGTCGGACGTGATGACGAAATTCACCGGCGTGCCGACCGGGAACGCCAGCTGGTTCACCGATGCAATGCCGAGGTCGGGATAGATGAAGAGCCACTTCCAGTCGAGTGCGACGACTTCGACGTTGATCGGCTTCACCTGCGACTCGAGCGGCTTATACGGATCGAGCTCGTGCGTGCTCTTCCACGTCAGCACGGCGAGAAACAGAATGATCAGCGTCGGAATCGTCCAGATGGCGATTTCGATGCCGGTCGAATGCACCCAGCCCGGACGGTATTCGGCATGCCTGTTCGACGCGCGATAACGCCATGCGAACAGCAGCGTGAGCGCGATAACCGGAACGACCACGATCAGCATGGCCCACGTCGACGTGGCAATCAGGTCACGTTCCGCCAGCCCCACACTTCCCTTCGGATTCAAAATATCGAGGTTGCTGCAACCCGAGAGCAACAACATGAGGGCAGCGGAAAGGATGCCTATCGACCCTCGCAGAGTCTTTCCTTTCATATCCATTGCCCTTCTTTTACGACTTCAACGAACGTCATTCGACCGCTCTCCCTTAGTAAGCGATCGCATAATAGGGGGTCGCCAACCGGATATAAATACTGGATTTTGCAACGATCTATTACACCGCAACACCGTGCGACATGTTGCCGCACTGTGTTGCGCGCGTGCGGGTTTGCAATGCTCTATTGCAACGCACAGGTGGAGTCGCCGGATCACGAAAGTCCTTTATATAAGCGCTAAAACGCAGCGCGACCTGAATGGTTGCGCCGCGTCAGATGCTCAAAAATGAACATGTTCCGATGCGAAAAAATGCGTCAACAAAAGCAGCACCCGTGTGACGAATGCCGCCCCTGCTCAGAGCCTTGTGTTGATCAGCCCGGCGTGCGTGCCGCGACGGCAGTAGGCGCCGCCGCCTGCAGATGCTCGCCACCGTCGGCCGGTGCGGAGTCCGAAGGATGTACGCTTCGTTCCGATTGAGCCAGCAGCGTACCGACCGAAGGGTCGATCGCATCGGTGAACGGCTTCGGATTGATGCCGATGGCCAGCACCAGCAAAGCCATCGCGCCGAGCAACACGAACTCACGCCTGCCGAGGTCTTGCAGCTTCGCAACGCGTGCGTTGGCAATCGCGCCGAAAATCACGCGCTTGTACATCCACAGCGTGTAGGCCGCGCTCAGGACCAACGTGGAGGCTGCGATCGCGCCAATCCAGAAATTGAAGCGGATCGTGCCCATCAACACCATGAACTCGCCGACAAAACCCGAGGTACCCGGCAAGCCGATATTGGCCATCGAGAACAGCATCACGAACGCGGCAAAGCGCGGCATGGTATTGGCGACGCCGCCGTATTCGGCGATCGAAGCGGTCTTCGTGCGGTCATAGAGCATGCCCGTGCACAGCAGCATCGCGCCGGAAACCACGCCGTACGACAGCATCTGCACGATTGCGCCGGCCTGGCCGATACGGTTGAAAACGAACAGGCCGAGCGTCACGAGACCCATGTGCGAAATCGTCGAATACGCGAGCAAGCGGCGCATGTCGGTCTGCACGAGTGCCAGCAGGCTCGAATAGATCACCGCGATCAGCGACAGCGTGATCATCATCGGCGCGAAGAAGTGACTGGCTTGCGGAGCGATCGGCAGCGCGAAACGCAGCAGACCATAACCGCCCAGCTTGAGCATCCCGATCATCACGGCGGCGCCGGTCGGGCCGTCGAGGTGGACGTCCGGCAGCCACGTATGCAGCGGCCACATCGGCACCTTCACACCGAACGCGGCAAGGAAGCCGAGGAAGACCAGGACCTGCGCCCAGGTGCCGAGGTGAGTTTCACGCCACAGCGCGAGGTCGAAGCTGTGCGTCTGGCTGTACAGGTACAGCATCGACATCAGCATCATCAGCGAGCCGAGGAACGAGACGAAGAAGAACTTCACCGCGGCATACGAGCGGTTCGAATTGCCCCATGTACCGATCAGCAAGTACAGCGGAATCAGCGTCGCTTCGAACGAGATGAAGAACAGCATGCCGTCCATCGACGTGAACACGCCCTGCATGAACCCCGACAGCATCAGGAATGAGCCGAAGTACTGCGCGGTGCGCTCGGTGATCGACTCCCACGAGGCGACCACGATGATGATCGTAGTCAGCGCGGTCAACGCGACGAGCCACAGCGAAATCCCATCCACCCCCACATGCCACGCAATATCGAACGTAGGCGACCAGCGGGCGTTCTCGACGAACTGCATCGACGTCACGTCGTTGCGGAAATTCGACACGAGCGGAATCACCGGCACGAAACCCGCTACCGCGCCGATCAGCGCGAGCCATCGCGTGCGGCTACGTGTCGCGTCAGATCCGGCACGCAAAACCACCAGGCCGGCAACAATAGGGATCCAGATGAGTAGGCTAAGAAGCGGAGGCAATGGCATGTGTTCGGTTGAAAACTTGAAATACAAAACGCCGCTTCAATACCTTCAAAAACGAAAGCATTGAAATGGATATGTAGGCTCAATTTCGCTGAAATCGACGTTGAAACGGTACGGCTCGCTTCACGTTTACCCGCAGTCGAATGACCAAGGTGGGAGATTACCAAGATAAGAATACTTTTGCAGCGCAACAACACTGTAACGCCGTTGGTAACGCATTTTTGCCACGCGTGGCCTTGCGAAACGCCGAAAAATGTGCGGGCGCACAAATTCATCCTGACAGGATATTCGCAATGCTTTTTGCATGCAGAAGAAGGCAGTTGACGGTTGATCAGCCAGTCTTGCACGAACACTCCCACGCAATGAATGCACTGGAATGGTTCATGCAAGTGCCTGACGTTCCATCAACGCCGATTTCGAGCAACCGGAGAAAATCCAGCGCGTCCGTGAACCGAAAATTTTTTTGTTCCGGCACTCTAAAGAAGCGTCCGTGCGCGCCAAACACGACCCGCGCGAGCCACTCATCCACCTGCTTTCAGACGGGGTTCAACTAATGGCGGCACGCGCCTGCGAACCTTACAGAACCCGAATATACTTCGGCGGTTCAGTGGCCAATGCTCGTGCGCAGCACGGTAGTTTCTTCGCACGGCTGGATGCCGCCCTCACCGGCCAGACTTACCGGATACCGCATGGTACTTCGTGATGAAGGTGTCGTTCCCGCGCTCGAATGCCGCGAGCTTGGCAAGACCTATGGCGCCGGCCGCGTCGTGCTGGCACACCTGGATTTCACGCTCGCGCCGGGTGAATTCGTCGCGATCATGGGTGACTCCGGCGTCGGCAAATCGACGCTGTTGAATCTCATTGCAGGGCTCGACAGCGCGGATAGCGGCGACGTGATCATCGACGGCAGCACGGTCTCGCGTCTGGATGACAACGCGGCGACGCGCTTGCGTCGGCAAAAACTGGGTTTCGTGTTCCAGGCGTTTCACGTACTGCCTCATCTGACACTTGCGCAGAATGTCGCTCTGCCGCTGCTGCTCAACAATCTACCCACGGCCGGCGCGCTCGATATGCTCGCGGCCGTTGGTTTGAGCGGCCGTGGCGATGATTTCCCGCGGCAACTGTCGGGCGGCGAGTTGCAGCGCGTCGCCATTGCGCGTGCGCTCGTGCATCGTCCGAAACTGATTCTTGCCGACGAGCCCACCGGCAACCTTGATCCCGATACCGCACATGAGGTCCTCGGCCTGTTCCGCACGCAAAGCAAGGCAACCGGTGCGGCCACCATCATGGTCACGCACTCGGAGGCAGCCGCGGCAGTGGCGGACCGCATCCTGATTCTGAGCGACGGCGGTTTGCACCCATCGTCCGGACGCAACCTGTTTCCCGGCTCGCCCCCCCGACTCTCGATCCACTGCACGTTCAGCCGATGATGCACGCTGACCCACGCCCGCTGCAGCGAATGCGAGGTCATCGCAGGCTCGCGCGTTGGCTGTTGGGCGCCGAGTGGCGCAGTCACCGCGGACGCGCACTGGTTGCAGTTGCAACGATCGCGCTCGGCGTCGCGCTTGGCTACGCCGTTCAATTGATCAACAGCGCGGCCTTCAATGAATTCTCGGCGGCGGCACGCAGCCTCTCGGGCGAGGCCGATCTGCAGGTGCGCGGAGCACAACCGCTATTCGACGAGTCCATCTATCCGCGTTTGGCGACTGAGCCTGGTGTAGCGCTGGCGAGTCCCGTACTCTCTCTCGATGTCACCGTGCCGGATCAGAGCGCCGCGCTGCCCGTGCTCGGCATCGACGTCTTCAAGGCAAGCCGCATTGCGCCTGATCTGATCGGCGTGCCGTCGCCGCAACGGCCGTTCGATACGCTCGCAGCTGATACGGTGTTTCTCTCGGCGGCGGCGCAGCAATGGCTGAAGGTGAAGATCGGCGATGACGTCGCGCTGCGAAACGGCACGTCGATCGTGCATTTGCGCGTGGCCGGCGGTCTCGTGAGAACCCGGCCGGGGCAGCGGCTCGCGGTGATGGATATTGCCGCCGCTCAGTGGAAGTTCGGCAAGGTGGGCAAGCTGTCGCGCATCGACGTGCAACTCGAACGCGGTGTCGATCGCGAGCGCTTCAAGCGTGAACTGCAAGCGCGGCTCGGCAGCCGGTGGGTGATCTCCGAGACGCGCGATGCGCAAAGCCGCACCGATCGCCTGTCGCGCGCCTATCGGATCAATATGAACGTGCTCGCGCTGGTGGCGCTTTTCACCGGCGCCTTCCTCGTGTTTTCGACGCAGGCGCTGGGTGTGGTGCGACGCCGTGCCCAGTTCGCGATGCTGCGCGTGCTTGGACTGACGCGTGGCCAGTTGTTGCGCCAGATCCTGATGGAAGGTGCGCTGCTCGGCCTGCTCGGCTCGCTGTCCGGACTCGCGCTCGGCTATGCGCTGGCGAGCGGAGCGTTGCGCTTTTTCGGCAGCGATCTGGGCGGCGGCTACTTTCCCGGCGTGCAACCGCAGGTTGGCTTCGAACCGCTGGCGACCGCACTGTTTCTGACACTCGGCGTCGCTGTTTCGGTATTAGGCAGTCTTGCCCCCGCATTGGAGGCGGCGCATGCGCGGCCCGCGGCGGCGCTCAAAGCCGGTGCCGAAGAAGGCGCGCTGGCACGACTCGCTACGCCGTGGCCCGCTTTGGCCTGTCTGCTGATTGCCGCCGTGCTCACCCAGCTGCCGCCGCTGTTCGATGCACCTGTCGGCGGCTATCTGGCCGTTGCGCTGTTACTGGTTGGCGGGATTGCGCTGATGCCGCGCGTGACCGCCTTCATATTCGGCGCGGCGAGCCGTGCTTTCGGCGCGCGGCGGCGTGCCGGCGCGGCCAGCACGCTCGCGCTGACGCGTCTCGCGAATGCGCCGGGCCATGCATCGATTGCGATGGGCGGCGTGCTGTCGAGCTTCGCATTGATCGTCGCGATGGCGATCATGGTGGCCAGCTTCCGCGTTTCTGTCGAAGACTGGTTGGGTCATCTGCTCTCGGCCGATCTGTACGTTCGCGCGGCGCCGAACGGTGACACCGGCGGCTTGCGCCCCGACGAACAGACTCTGCTGCGCAGGGTGCCCGGCATCAAGACCGCCGCGTTTGCCCGCACCTCGCATCTCACGCTCGACCCTGCACGGCCTGATGTCGCCGTGCTCGCGCGTGAAATCGACGCCGCCGATCCAGGCGCGAATCTGCAGATGAATGGGGCGGTGCTGCCGCCTTCCGTGTTGCATGCGGGCGAGACACCTGTTTGGGTATCCGAAGCAATGGTCGATCTGTATGGATATAAGCTTGGCCAGCGCGTGCTGTTGCCGCTCGGCGAGCGCGGCCACGTGTTCGTTGTGGCCGGCATCTGGCGTGATTACGTGCGTCAGACCGGCGCGATCCAGATACGGCGTTCGGATTACCGGCGTCTAACCGCCGACACCGGCGCCACGGATGTGGCGGTCGCCGTTCAACCGGGAACGAGCGTCGAACGCGTGATTGCCGGCCTGCGTGCACTGCCCTTCGGTGCATCGCTGGACCTGTCGCAACCGGGCGAAATCCGCGCGCGTACGCTGGTTATTTTCGATCGAAGTTTTGCCGTCACCTATCTTCTCGAGGGGGTTGCGATCGTCATCGGCCTGTTCGGCGTCGCGGCGACGTTTTCTGCACAGACACTCGCACGGGCCCGCGAGTTCGGCATGCTGCGGCATGTAGGTGTGACCCGTTCGCAGATTCTCGCGATTCTCGCACTCGAAGGCGGGATGCTCACCGCTTGCGGTATCGCGATGGGCTTCGTTCTCGGCTTCGCGATCAGTCTGATCCTTGTGTTCGTCGTCAATCCGCAGTCGTTTCATTGGAGCATGTCGCTGCACGTTCCATGGACCGTGCTCGGCACGGTGGCGTTGGTAATGCTGGCTTCGTCGTGTTCGACAGCGGTGATTGCGGGACGAGGCGCGGTGTCGGTGGATGCGGTGCGCGCGGTGAAGGAGGATTGGTGATGGACAGGTCGTCGCGTGAGATGACACGAGAATCGGTGTATGACGCGGCGCATGGGTCGACGAATCGAGCGACGTATCAACCGACGTATCAACCGACATATCAGCCGACGTATCAACCGACGTATCAACCGACATATCAACCGACATATCAACCGACATATCAACCGGCGTATCAACCGGCGTATCAAATGACGTACCAAATGGCCGTACGCTCTTATCGAGCCGGTCGCATCTGCCTGGCGCACAGCATTCGAAACAAGTCATCGGCTGCGCTGCGCCGCTTGGCAAGTGCACGGCGACTGAGCGCTACGATTCATGCGGCGTTGCTTTGCATAGGTTTGATGGCTACCGCCTCTGCGGTCGCCGCGACACCCGCTTTTGCAGCGGTCACGCCGGCGCATCCGATTGTGCTGCCGCAAGACACCGGCGCACACGCGGCTTTTCGCACCGAGTGGTGGTACGCAACAGGTTGGCTCACGACACCGGACAATCAGCCGCTCGGTTTCCAGATCACGTTCTTTCGCTCGGCGACCGGTCACGAGCCAGCGGACCCGAGTGCGTTCGCACCTTCGCAATTGATCATTGCTCATGCCGCGTTAAGCGATCCTGCGCTAGGTCATCTGACACACGATCAGCGCATTGGTCGCCAAGGCTTCGGGCTGGCGTATGCGAAGCCGGACACTACCGACGTGAAACTCGAGGCATGGAAAATCATCCGTGCCCGGGACGGCCACTACGACGTTGAAGTCGATGCCGGGAATTTCGCGCTGCATCTTTCGCTGATGCCAACGCAAGCGCCCTTGCTCCAGGGCGAACACGGCTACTCCCGCAAAGGTCCGCGGCCCGAGCAGGCGAGCTATTACTACAGCGAGCCGCACTTGCGCGTGAGCGGCAGCGTAGTTCGACCAGTCGCGGCAGGCAGCAAATCGACGGGCGAAACGGCCGTTACCGGCGCGGCATGGCTCGATCACGAATGGTCGAGCACGCTGCTCGATACCAACGCGGTCGGATGGGATTGGCTCGGCGCCAACCTGACGGATGGTTCAGCCTTGATGGCATTCAAAGTCCGCAGTCGCGATGGACACGCGGTATGGGCACATGCAGCGCTCAGAAATCGCGACGGTCAGGTGACGACGTTTAGCCGCGATCAGGTCGACTTCATTCCGCTTCGCACATGGCGCTCGCCACGCACGAACACGTTATATCCCGTCTCGATGATGGTCAAAACCGGCGCGCTTACGTGGCGCCTCGATCCGTTAATGGACGACCAGGAACTCGACTCTCGTCAATCGACCGGCGCAGTGTATTGGGAAGGTGCCGTGCGGGTGAGCCGCGACGGCGCGGACGTCGGACGGGCCTATCTGGAGCTGACGGGTTACGCGAACGCGATCCGGATCGGGAAGGAGTAACGTACCCGCTTTTTTGCTCGAATCGGGGAGCCCACTACGGCCATGGCGATTTGCACCCTTTTTTACGCCCGTTATTTACCGCCACTTTTTACGGTCGTAAACGCAAAAACCCCACCTTTGTGGGGTGGGGTTTCTGGACATGCTGGGGAGCCTGACGATTACCTACTTTCACACGGGAATCCGCACTATCATCGGCGTGGAGTCGTTTCACGGTCCTGTTCGGGATGGGAAGGGGTGGGACCGACTCGCTATGGTCATCAGGCATGACTTGTTGTCGTGTTGACTTTGTCAACACAACCAATCTGGAAGAAGTAGTTTCTGGTGATGCTCACCAGAGGAGCTTTCAGCAAGCTCGGGCTGTGTTGTTCGAGGCACAACATCGATCTCAACCTGTGCATGTGGTCTCAAGACCCTGCGCATGGCGCAGGATGGGGCATCCATAAGTGCTGAAGCACTAACGGCTGCCGACACACACCTGTTATAGGATCAAGCCTTACGGGCAATTAGTATCAGTTAGCTTAACGCATTACTGCGCTTCCACACCTGACCTATCAACGTCCTGGTCTTGAACGACCCTTCAAGGGGCTCGAAGCCCCGGGGATATCTCATCTTAAGGCGAGTTTCCCGCTTAGATGCTTTCAGCGGTTATCTCTTCCGAACATAGCTACCCGGCGATGCCACTGGCGTGACAACCGGTACACCAGAGGTTCGTCCACTCCGGTCCTCTCGTACTAGGAGCAGCCCCCTTCAAATATCCAGCGCCCACGGCAGATAGGGACCAAACTGTCTCACGACGTTTTAAACCCAGCTCACGTACCTCTTTAAATGGCGAACAGCCATACCCTTGGGACCGGCTACAGCCCCAGGATGAGATGAGCCGACATCGAGGTGCCAAACACCGCCGTCGATATGAACTCTTGGGCGGTATCAGCCTGTTATCCCCAGAGTACCTTTTATCCGTTGAGCGATGGCCCTTCCATACAGAACCACCGGATCACTATGACCTGCTTTCGCACCTGCTCGACTTGTCGGTCTCGCAGTTAAGCACGCTTATGCCATTGCACTATCAGCACGATTTCCGACCGTACCTAGCGTACCTTCGTACTCCTCCGTTACACTTTGGGAGGAGACCGCCCCAGTCAAACTGCCTACCATGCACTGTCCCCAGTCCGGATAACGGACCAAGGTTAGAACCTCAAACAAACCAGGGTGGTATTTCAAGGGCGGCTCCACGCAGACTGGCGTCCACGCTTCAAAGCCTCCCACCTATCCTACACAGACCGGTTCAAAGTCCAATGCAAAGCTACAGTAAAGGTTCATGGGGTCTTTCCGTCTAGCCGCGGGGAGATTGCATCATCACAAACACTTCAACTTCGCTGAGTCTCGGGAGGAGACAGTGTGGCCATCGTTACGCCATTCGTGCAGGTCGGAACTTACCCGACAAGGAATTTCGCTACCTTAGGACCGTTATAGTTACGGCCGCCGTTTACCGGGACTTCAATCAAGAGCTTGCACCCCATCATTTAATCTTCCGGCACCGGGCAGGCGTCACACCCTATACGTCCACTTTCGTGTTTGCAGAGTGCTGTGTTTTTATTAAACAGTCGCAGCCACCAGTTTATTGCAACCCCTTCACCCTCCTGGCGCAGGCCAGTCAAGCTACAGGGGCGTACCTTATCCCGAAGTTACGGTACCAATTTGCCGAGTTCCTTCTCCCGAGTTCTCTCAAGCGCCTTAGAATACTCATCTCGCCCACCTGTGTCGGTTTGCGGTACGGTCTTGTTAAACTGAAGCTTAGAGGCTTTTCTTGGAACCACTTCCAGTTGCTTCTTCACCTAAGTGAATGGCCTCGCACCCTTGAATTCCGCGCCCGGATTTGCCTAAGCGCCTTCTCCAATGCAAGGACCGGGACTTCCAACACCCGGACAACCTTCCGCGATCCGTCCCCCCATCGCATTTAACAATGGTGCAGGAATATTAACCTGCTTCCCATCAGCTACGCATTTCTGCCTCGCCTTAGGGGCCGACTCACCCTACGCCGATGAACGTTGCGTAGGAAACCTTGGGCTTACGGCGAGGGGGCCTTTCACCCCCTTTATCGCTACTCATGTCAGCATTCGCACTTCCGATACCTCCAGCGCACTTTTCAATGCACCTTCGCAGGCTTACGGAACGCTCTCCTACCATGCACATAAATGTGCATCCGCAGCTTCGGTATATTGCTTAGCCCCGTTACATCTTCCGCGCAGGACGACTCGATCAGTGAGCTATTACGCTTTCTTTAAAGGATGGCTGCTTCTAAGCCAACCTCCTGACTGTTTTAGCCTTCCCACTTCGTTTCCCACTTAGCAATATTTGGGGACCTTAGCTGGCGGTCTGGGTTGTTTCCCTCTTGACACCGGACGTTAGCACCCGATGTCTGTCTCCCGTGATTGCACTCTTCGGTATTCGGAGTTTGCTATGGCGTAGTAATCCGCAATGGACCCCACAACCATGACAGTGCTCTACCCCCGAAGGTGATACACGAGGCACTACCTAAATAGTTTTCGGAGAGAACCAGCTATTTCCAGGTTTGTTTAGCCTTTCACCCCTATCCACAGCTCATCCCCTAACTTTTCAACGTTAGTGGGTTCGGACCTCCAGTACGTGTTACCGCACCTTCATCCTGGCCATGGATAGATCACCTGGTTTCGGGTCTACACCCAGCGACTGAACGCCCTGTTCGGACTCGCTTTCGCTACGCCTGCCCTAATCGGTTAAGCTTGCCACTGAATGTAAGTCGCTGACCCATTATACAAAAGGTACGCCGTCACCCTCTTTCAAAGGCTCCGACTGTTTGTATGCATGCGGTTTCAGGATCTATTTCACTCCCCTCCCGGGGTTCTTTTCGCCTTTCCCTCACGGTACTGGTTCACTATCGGTCGATCACGAGTATTTAGCCTTGGAGGATGGTCCCCCCATCTTCAGACAGGATTTCACGTGTCCCGCCCTACTTGTCGTACACCTAGTTCTTCCTCGCTGTTTTCGTCTACAGGGCTATCACCTGCTATGGCGGCACTTTCCAGAGCCTTCGACTAACAATGAAGATAAAGAGTACAGGCTGATCCCATTTCGCTCGCCACTACTCTGGGAATCTCGGTTGATTTCTTTTCCTGCGGTTACTTAGATGTTTCAGTTCACCGCGTTCGCTTCGCATAGCCTATGTATTCAGCTATGGATACTCCATAAGGAGTGGGTTTCCCCATTCGGATATCGGTGGATCAAAGCTCGTTTGCCAGCTCCCCACCGCTTTTCGCAGGCTACCGCGTCCTTCATCGCCTGTGATCGCCAAGGCATCCACCACATGCACTTGTTCGCTTGACCCTATAACGGGTGTGTCTCATGTCGCATCCACTGGGAATGCAACGCTCGCCACAATCGCTACAGGTTGAGTATTCGTGTTGCGCCGTATTCCAAGGCAATCTTTCGATCACCTTTTCATACATTGATACAATCACAACCCTGATTCACCTACTCAATCACCCATCTCTAAGTGATCTTTCGTGAATCTCTTTACTACTTCTTCCTGATTGTTAAAGAACGACAGCCGATATAAAGCTCTGCTTCATATCACTCTGACTGGCTCAATCGCCAATGCTTGTTTCACTACACCGCAAACGCCTTTCAACGTGCGCTGCAGATAAACCAGCATTGAAGATTGGTGGAGGATGACGGGATCGAACCGACGACCCCCTGCTTGCAAAGCAGGTGCTCTCCCAGCTGAGCTAATCCCCCAGTCATGCACAGATCATCATCACACTTCGGGGTTCATCGACTAGCGCAGCCATCGCAGACAAGACAATGGTGGGTCTGGATGGATTCGAACCATCGACCCCCGCCTTATCAAGACGGTGCTCTAACCGACTGAGCTACAGACCCCTCAGTCTGTCTGACTTACTGTCTAATTTCACAGCCGATAAGCGTGAGCGCTCAACGTTTGACACGTTAGCTCGAGAAAGGAGGTGATCCAGCCGCACCTTCCGATACGGCTACCTTGTTACGACTTCACCCCAGTCATGAATCCTACCGTGGTGACCGTCCTCCTTGCGGTTAGACTAGCCACTTCTGGTAAAACCCACTCCCATGGTGTGACGGGCGGTGTGTACAAGACCCGGGAACGTATTCACCGCGGCATGCTGATCCGCGATTACTAGCGATTCCAGCTTCACGCACTCGAGTTGCAGAGTGCGATCCGGACTACGATCGGTTTTCTGGGATTGGCTCCCCCTCGCGGGTTGGCGACCCTCTGTTCCGACCATTGTATGACGTGTGAAGCCCTACCCATAAGGGCCATGAGGACTTGACGTCATCCCCACCTTCCTCCGGTTTGTCACCGGCAGTCTCCCTAGAGTGCTCTTGCGTAGCAACTAGGGACAAGGGTTGCGCTCGTTGCGGGACTTAACCCAACATCTCACGACACGAGCTGACGACAGCCATGCAGCACCTGTGTTATGGCTCCCTTTCGGGCACTCCCACCTCTCAGCAGGATTCCATACATGTCAAGGGTAGGTAAGGTTTTTCGCGTTGCATCGAATTAATCCACATCATCCACCGCTTGTGCGGGTCCCCGTCAATTCCTTTGAGTTTTAATCTTGCGACCGTACTCCCCAGGCGGTCAACTTCACGCGTTAGCTACGTTACTAAGTCAATGAAGACCCAACAACTAGTTGACATCGTTTAGGGCGTGGACTACCAGGGTATCTAATCCTGTTTGCTCCCCACGCTTTCGTGCATGAGCGTCAGTATTGGCCCAGGGGGCTGCCTTCGCCATCGGTATTCCTCCACATCTCTACGCATTTCACTGCTACACGTGGAATTCTACCCCCCTCTGCCATACTCTAGCCCGCCAGTCACAAATGCAGTTCCCAGGTTAAGCCCGGGGATTTCACATCTGTCTTAGCGGACCGCCTGCGCACGCTTTACGCCCAGTAATTCCGATTAACGCTTGCACCCTACGTATTACCGCGGCTGCTGGCACGTAGTTAGCCGGTGCTTATTCTTCCGGTACCGTCATCCCCCCGGGGTATTAACCCAGAGGTTTTCTTTCCGGACAAAAGTGCTTTACAACCCGAAGGCCTTCTTCACACACGCGGCATTGCTGGATCAGGCTTTCGCCCATTGTCCAAAATTCCCCACTGCTGCCTCCCGTAGGAGTCTGGGCCGTGTCTCAGTCCCAGTGTGGCTGGTCGTCCTCTCAGACCAGCTACAGATCGTCGCCTTGGTAGGCCTTTACCCCACCAACTAGCTAATCTGCCATCGGCCGCCCCTGTAGCGGGAGGTCCTAAGATCCCCCCCTTTCCTCCGTAGAGCGTATGCGGTATTAATCCGGCTTTCGCCGGGCTATCCCCCACTACAGGACACGTTCCGATGTATTACTCACCCGTTCGCCACTCGCCACCAGGATTGCTCCCGTGCTGCCGTTCGACTTGCATGTGTAAGGCATGCCGCCAGCGTTCAATCTGAGCCAGGATCAAACTCTTCAGTTCAAACCTGTTACTGTTTTTCGGGCTCTTGCGAACCCGGTCGCTCACTCAACGTACTGACGAATGATCATCCTGCCGGTGTGAATCCACCCCAACAGGAAAACCTTCCTTTAATACTAGTGTGAGACTTGATACTTTCGCTTCCCGGCAGACTCCGAAGAACCCACCGGCGCGTCGCGCATCAAGCACCCACACTTATCGGCTGTTAATTTTTAAAGATCGATTACGCATTCACTACCGAACCAGCACCGCGTTGCATCACATCGCAACCACCCGGCACCGCTTCGTTCTGCGTCGCTGCATCAGCAGCAGAGAAACGAGATTATGGAGATAGGTCGGCATGTCGTCAATCCCCTTTGTGCAATTATTTTCAAAAAGTTGAGAGGCACTGAAACAGCCTATGCTCGCGACACCCCAGAATGCTTAGGTATCCGAGTTAATTCGCGCCAGTACCAGTGATTGCGACTTTTTGCAAGCGAGAGACGCGAAGGTTATCGAGCGATCTCGCACGACAGGACGCGGAGGAGATGGATGCCCCACACAGCGGCGAACGCTAATAAACCAATAACAGATCAAGGAAAGGCCAAAGAAGCCAAATCAGTGAAAACCACCACCCCAGGCAAACAAAAAAACCTCAAGCTCCCAGCAAGCCCCGCCGTAAACAAGTAATCCCGCAACATATTTAGCCGCCGACTATGGAAAACCCCGCAGAAGCCCTGACAAAAGCTCAAACCGTGGCCCCAAGCTCCGCCCCCTCATCAACGCCCCTAACGCTGGAAGCAGTCCCAATAGGCACCCCTCTCGACTGGCCGATCGCCGACTCCGACGGCACACTCCTCTTCGCCCGAGGCACCATCCTCGCGACCACGGACGAGCGCAAATTCCTGTTCGACAACTTCCACCCGCACCGCGGCGACTTGCTGGACGCGGCTACGCAACCGGAACCCCAAACCGGCCACCCCGCCGACACCACCGGCAACCTCACACTAAAAGAGATGCACCTGACAATAGGTGCATTAATAGGCATGCGCTCGCAGCTGGGCAGCGGTGCGCCAATGCATCCATGCCGCATCATTGGCTTCGCGCCCAACCAGGCGCTCTTCGTCACGCCGCCACTGCAAGATGGCCGCATCCTCCCGCTAGTCCTCGGTGAAAACGTCGAGATCGTCGCCATAGCGAGCCACGCCGTGTTTCGTTTCGTCTGCACGGTCGAGGCAGTTTGCCGCGCCCCATTCGACTACGTGGTGCTATCGAAACCCGGCGTGATCCGCCGCCTGCGCGAACGCAAATCGATCCGCGTCCACGCGCACCTCGCGGTGCGCTTCGGCATCGGTGAAACGGGCGATTCATATCAAGGTCTGGGCCTCGCCAAAAGCATCAGCGCACTCGGCATGTCGCTGACCACCTCATGGACACTCGGTACAGTCGGCGAACGACTGCGCGTCGCCTTTCGGCTCAACTCGGCGGAACTGCAAACCGAGATCGAAACGACCGCCACCATCCGCAACGTGCAGAAAGGCAGTGCACCGGGCGAGCCGTCGACCCATGGCCTCGAACTCGATCAGCTCGATGCAGCGCAACAAATGGCGATGAAAGTCTTCGTATTCGACCGCCAGGACGATGTGCAGCATTGGTCCAACGGTTCGAATTAGGCGAATGAAAACGCGTGACATGGCGCGCGTGCCACTCAGACGATCAATTCTTCCGGTGTAAAAAGCGCCGCGTCCCATGCGTCGGCAAGCGTCTGGCACCGACCCAGCCGTATCGCCCCCCGCTCGAAATTGACGAATACCACTTCGTCGGCGTTGAGCGGCCGCGCCGGCTGATCGCCGCTGCGGCCGTCGGTCAGGATCCACAGCCAGCGCTGCTGAGCGGGCTTGCGCCGGGCGCTGCGCTCCAGCACCTGCGCCGCCTGACGCACGCCGGACGCTAGCGGCGTGCCACCGCCTCCGCCCACCGGCCTGAGCCAGCGCTCGTTCCACCAGCGCGGCACGGCGGGACCGAAACGCAGATCGGCGCCAGCACCGCCAAAACACACCAGCGCCGCCTCGGCACGCGCAGCACTGGCGCGGTCGAACAACGCAATCAGCAGACCCTTGGCGAGTGCGAGGCGCTGGCCGCCCAGCATGGAACCCGAACAATCGAGCACAAAGCAATGCAGGACACCGCCCCGCGGCGCCTCGCGCACGAAGCGCAGATGCTCGGCGCGCAGCGTGTCCTGACGCATCGCGGTGAGCGTCGGCAGCCATGCAATGCGCTTGCCCGGCGCGCCTTGCAAACGGCTACGCGGACCTGCATCCGCACCTTGCCGCCATCGGAAACCGCTGCGCGTGTCAGCGGCGGCGCCCTTCCGATGGCTCAGCGTTTTTTTGCGTTGAGCGGAATGACGCCTTTGACCTGCGCGACGCCCGCGGGCTGCGGCGGCAAGTAACCCCAATCGCTATCGGCAGCAGCGGCGTCTGACGCTCCATCTTGAGAAGATTGCGAAGATTGCGAAGCTTGCGAAGGCGCGGCATTCGCATCGTCAGCAGCCGGCCGCGGCGCTTCGCTCTCACGCGCGTCACCACCTGCACGCGTCTCGCGATCGTGGCGCCGATGTATCAGCACCGCCTCGGCGACCCGCCCGACATGCTCTGTCGTGACAGCAGCCGCCTGCTCAAAGGCAGCTAATGCCCGCGCCGCGCGCAGCATCACGAGATCGGCACGCAAGCCATCGACCGCCGCGTCGATGCACAGCGCGCTGACATGCGCATGCACGGCGTCGTCGAAGTCGAGATGCGACAGCGCTTCACGCGCCGCGTGAATCCGCCGAACGTAGGTTTCCTGTTGCTGCGTATAGCCAGTTCGAAAACCCTGTGGATCGAGATCGAACGCCAGACGTGCCTTGACGATCTGCTGACGCACCTGCGGATCAAAACAGTTCTGCAATTCGACCATCAAACCGAAGCGATCGATCAGTTGCGGCCGCAATTCGCCTTCTTCCGGATTCATTGTGCCGATCAGCACGAAGCTCGCATCGTGACTATGCGAGACACCATCGCGTTCGACGGTGTTCACGCCACTGGCAGCGGCATCGAGCAACACATCGACGAGCGCGTCGGGCAGCAGATTCACTTCATCGACATACAGCACGCCGCGATGCGCTTTCGCGAGCAAGCCAGGCGAAAAGCGCACTGAGCCGTCGCGCAATACGGTTTCGACATCGAGCGTGCCGATCAAACGATCTTCACTCGCGCCGAGTGGCAAATTCACCAGTTGCCCCTCCGGCAACAACTCAGCGAGCGCGCGCGCCGCGGTCGATTTCGCCGTGCCGCGCGGCCCGCTCACCAGCACGCCGCCGAGACCCGGATCGATCGCAGCCAGCAATAACGCCTGCTGCAACGGCGTCTGCCCGATCAGCGCAGCAAAGGGAAAAGCGGGCCGTTGGGTTGCTGCGTTCATGTCTGTATTCCTTCGATCTGCTGCTCGCTCGCGAGCAGATGCTGTTCGACTTGCGCGCGATAGTCACCGGGCGCTTGCCACAGACCGCGCTGCATCGCTTCGAGCAGACGCTCGCAGATCGAATGCATGGCGTGCGGATTGTGCCGCTGCAAGAACTCGCGTGTATCGGCGTCGTTCAGATAGGCATCGGTAACGAGCGCATATTGATGATCGGCGACCACCCGCGCGGTCGCGTCGTAGCCGTAGAGGTAATCGACCGTCGCCGCGATTTCAGCAGCGCCCTTGTAGCCGTGGCGCTTCACGCCGTCGAGCCATTTCGGATTGACCACTCGCGAGCGGATCACACGCGCAATCTCTTCATGCAGCGTGCGAACGCGCGGCGCGGCCGGATTGCTATGGTCCGCGTGATAGATCTGCGGCTGATTGCCCGCCAGATGCCGCACCGCCGCGACCATGCCGCCCTGGAACTGATAGTAGTCGTTCGAATCGAGCAGGTCGTGCTCGCGGTTGTCCTGGTTCTGCAGCACCACGTCCATTGCGGCAAGACGCGTGCCGAACGCGTGGCGCGCTTCTTCGCCGACGCCTTTCTGCGTGTAGGCGTAACCGCCCCACGCCTGATAGGCGTTCGCGAGATCGGCATCGGTTTGCCATTGCTGCGAGTCGATCATGTCCTGCAGACCCGCGCCATAAGCGCCGGGCCGCGCACTGAACACGCGCCAGCCGGCGCGCTTGCGCGCCTCCGTGGCGTCCATGCCATGCGCAACCAGCGCGTCGCGTTCGCGCAGCACGCGCGCGCGGATCGGGTTCAGGTCTTCGGGTTCGTCGAGTTCGGCCACGGCCTGCACGGCGGCGTCGAACAGATGCATCACGTTCGCGAAGGCATCGCGGAAAAAACCGGACACGCGCAATGTGACATCGATACGCGGCCGGTCAAACGCTTCGATCGGCATGATCTCGAAGTCGGTCACGCGATGACTTCCCGGCGCCCACTTCGGCCGCACGCCAAGTAAAGCGAGTGCCTGGGCAATATCGTCGCCGCCGGTGCGCATCGTCGCCGTGCCCCATACCGAGAGCCCGATCGCTCTCGGGTAGTCGCCCTTTTCCTGCAGATGCCGTTCGATCAACTGCTGCGCGGATTTCAAACCGAGCGACCACGCCGCCTGCGTCGGCACTGCGCGCGTATCGACCGAATAGAAGTTGCGGCCGGTAGGCAGCACATCGGGCCGTCCACGCGAAGGCGAGCCGCTCGGCCCCGGCGGCACGAAGCGCCCTTCAAGGCCGCGCTTCAGATGCAGCATTTCCTGCGGACCGCAAGCGTCGAGCCGCGGCAATACGTCGTTGCGCAGGCGTTCGATCACACGTTCGGCTTGGGGCAACGTCCCAGCCGCCGGCACCGCATCGGACGTCCCATCGCCACACACGCCACGCAACATCTCAGCCGCCAACAACTCCAGGCGCTCGCGCGTATCGCCGCTGTGCCGCCACGGCGCATCGCTCACACGTTGCATAACGTCGGGACGTGGGCCGTCCCACGCCGCCGACCAATCCACCGACAACGGATCGAACAGATGATCCATCTGCAGATCGCGCGCCAATGCATCGATCAAACCGGCCTTGCCGCCCTGACCATCGCCGACCGGAAAGCGTCCCAAAGCCAGCAACGTATCGCGCCGCTGCACCCCAGCGGGCGATTGCCCGAATGTATGCAAACCATCGCGAATCTGCGCCTCCTTCAACTCGCACAGCCAGGCGTCGACGCGCGTCAACAGCACGTCCTCATCGTCCTGACCGGTTGGCGCCGCGAGACTCAGCTCTTCATGCAGCTTATGCTCGACGATGGTCGCGAGAATCGTGCGCCTCAACAGCTTCGAGCGGCGTGGATCGACCATCAGCGCTTCATAGTATTCGTCGACCTGGCGTTCGAGGTCCTGCAACGGCCCGTAAGTTTCGGCGCGCGTGAGCGGCGGCATCAGGTGATCGATGATGACGGCTTGCGCGCGGCGCTTCGCCTGACTGCCCTCGCCCGGATCGTTGACGATGAACGGATACAGATGCGGCATCGGCCCGAGAATCAGATCGGGCCAGCAGGCATCGCTCAATGCGACGCTTTTGCCCGGCAGCCATTCGAGATTGCCGTGCTTGCCGACATGCACGACCGCATCAATGCCGAACTGATGACGCAGCCAGAAATAGAACGCCAGATACGCGTGCGGCGGCACGAGCTCAGCGTCGTGATAGCTCGCGTAATCGCCCTGTTCACGAGAACGCGACGGCTGAATCCCGACGAACACCTGCCCGCAGCGCCAGCCCGCGATCATGAAACGGCCGCGCCGCAACGTCGGATCCTGGTCGGGCGAACCCCAGCGCGCGTTCAGCGCATGGCGGGCTTCCGCCGGCAATGCGTTGAAGTACACAAGATAGTCGTCGAGTGCCAGGCTTTGCAACGCGGGCCGCAAGTCTCGCACCACAGGATCGTTGGTCACGCCTTCGGTCAGCTTCTTCAACAGCGCGTCGCCGTCAGCGGGCAAATCGCCTAACCGATAACCTTCATCGCGCAGCATGGACAGAATACCGACAACCGAGGCCGGCGTATCGAGCCCCACCCCATTGCCGATCCGCCCTTCGCTCATCGGATAGTTGGCGAGGATCAGCGCGAGTTTCTTGTCCGCGTTGTCGAGCGTGCGCAAACGGCACCAGCGGCGGCTCAGTTCAGCCAGAAAACCGACGCGTTCGAGGTCCGGTTGATAGCGGACCACATCGACCTCGGTGTGCGGACAACGATAGGCAAGCCCCTTGAAACTGATCGCCCGCGTGATGATGCGGCCGTCCACCTCCGGCAGCGCGATATGCATGGCGATATCGCGCGAGTTGAGGCCCTGATTGTCCTTGAGCCAATCCTTGCGGTTGCCGCCGCTCAGGATTACCTGCATCACCGGCGCGTCGCCAGCGAGCGCAAGCGGCTCCGGGTCGTCGATCGCAGACGCGGCGAATGCTGTCGTATTCAGCACCAGCGCGACATCATGTTGCGCGCACAGCCGCTGAACGACGTCGCGGCTCATTGCATCTTTCAGCGAGGTAATTGCGATCGGCAGCGGATTCAGGCCTTGTGCTTCGAGCGCATCGATAAGCGCATCGAACACGGCCGTGTTGGCCGCTTGCAGATGTGCCTTGTAGAAGAGAATCGCAGCGACCGGTGCGCCCTTACGCCAGCGTGCCTGCCAGTCGGCCACGGTCGGTGAATCGCGTTCGGGATGGTAGAGCGTTGCGGCGGGCAGTGCGCGCGGTGGCGCAGGCTCGCGACCCCAGCCAAGCGAGCGGTACGCGATGCAGCGCAGGAACGCCTCCGCATTCTGCGGGCCGCCTTCACGCAGATAACGCCATAGCTGATGACACAGATCGGCGTCGGCGGTGCTGCGCGCGAGCAGATTCGGGTCCTCCTGCAGATCGCCGGAGAACATCGCGAGCGTCTGCTGCTTGCGCTCAGCGAGCGCGACCACCTGTTCGATCCCGTACGGCCAGTACGCTTCGCCGCCAAGGTGATCGACCACGACGACACGCGCATGCTGCAGCACGTCTTCGACATAGAAATCCACCGAAGCCGGCTGCCGCAAATACGTGACGTTCGCGAGCCGCACGCTCGGAAAACCGTCGCCCAGGCGCGGAAACACGCTCGCGAGCAGCGACAGCGTGGTGTCGGCGGAGCTGAGCACCACGATATCGGCGGGCTGCTGGTCGATACGGATCACACCTTGCGTATCGTCGACAAAACCGCCCGGCGTGGTGCGCAGCAGATGCATGACCGGTTACGCCTGTTGCGGCTGGGCGCTCGCCACGGCGCCCAAGGCGGCGTCGAATGCCTGTTGCAGCGCGGCCTGGTCGAGGTCTTCGCCGATCAGCACGAAGCGGCTTTGCTGGCCTTCGCCTGCTTCACCCGCTTGCCAGCGCCGGTCGAAGTAACTATCGAAACGGCGGCCCACGCCCTGGATCACCAGACGCATCGCCGCGCCCGGCAATGCCGCGAACCCTTTCACGCGGTAAATCGTGTTCGTTTCGACGAGCCCTTGCAATGCTGCGATCACGGCCTCGCGCGACGAAACATTCGCGTGCACCACCACCGAATCGAATTCATCGTGGTGGTGATCGGCGTCGTCAGCCGAACCATGGTGATCGTGGCGCAAGTGGATCGTTTCTTCCGAGGCCGCTTCGAGACCCAGCAACGTATGCAGGTCGAGCTGGCCCATTTGCGCACGCACGATCTTCACTTGCGGCGGAATTTCTTCGCGAATGACGGCTTCGACAGAAGCTTGACGCGCTTCGTCGAGCAAATCGGTTTTGTTCAGAATCACCAGATCGGCTGCCGACAATTGGTCTTCGAACAATTCGTGCAGCGGCGATTCGTGGTCGAGATTCGGATCGGCCTTGCGTTGCGCATCCACGGCGACCGGGTTGTCGGCGAACTGGCCGCTCGCTGCAGCCGGGCCATCTACCACGGTGACGACCGCGTCGACAGTAAAGCTATTCTTGATCTGCGGCCAGTTGAACGCCTGCACCAGCGGCTTCGGCAATGCAAGACCGGAGGTTTCGATCAGCACGTGATCGATCTGCTCGCGGCGCTCCACCAGCTTTTCCATCACCGGGAAAAATTCTTCCTGCACGGTGCAGCACAGGCAGCCGTTCGCGAGTTCATACAGTTGCCCTTCGGTTTCGACACCGTCTTCATCGCAACCGATGCCGCAACCCTTGAGGATTTCCCCGTCGATGCCGAGTTCGCCGAACTCGTTGACGATCACCGCGATGCGCTTGCCGCCCGCGTGCTGAAGAATGTGCCGCAGCAGCGTGGTCTTGCCGCTGCCGAGAAAGCCCGTGACGATGGTGACGGGGATCTTGCGCATTTGAGTTTGCATCGTGAGGTCTATCCGTAGGAGTTGCACGAGCACGCCGACGCGCCTTCGCGTTTTGTCTGCATAGGTCATGCGAGCGGGTTCATGCCCTGCAGGCAACCACAATAACAAAGCACGGGGACGAACAACGGCGTTGCCGAGGCAACCGAAAAACAGAAAACGGGAATGAAGTCCTGAACGCACCGCCGCATCCCCGCGGTGGTCGTTCTTCCTGGTCTGGCCGGTATCCGGGCTGGCGAAAGCGCCGCTTCCCCTTCCCGGACGAGTGGTTTCTCGCCCAGTGGTTATATGCCGACGCGGCCTTGCGCGTGGACATCGAAGCCGGCTCCGCGGCGCTGGAGAACGCACCGCTTTTCGCTTACCGTTGCGGGGGCAGCACAGGTTGACCCGATCCATTGCAGGCGGGCACCCTGTTTCCCGTTTAACTGCATGCGCACGAGCGCGCACACGAGCACCAAAGTGCGTGCGAGTTTAGGCCGAGAGCCCTGTGCCGTCAAGGAAACGCCGGCCGCGGCAGGGCTTTTGCGCAGTGCCGGCGCGGCCTGCCGTGTGCTATCGTATGCGCGCGTTTGGTGCCCGCATATGCGTTCGCATGTGCAGTTAAACGGGAAACAGGCCGCGCTCGCTGCGCTTAACCTGTGCTGTCCCCGCAACGGTAAGCGACCTGCGGTGCTCTCGCATCGCGCATGCGTTTTTGATGCCACTGTCTGACGAATCCGGACGGGAAGGCAAAACGCATGAGGCCGTCAGCCCGGATACCGGCCAGACGCGGAGGCAGTGAACGTCACGCTGCCGGCCGCCGGAATCCGCGAGGGACGGATGTGAAGGCGCTAAAGCACGACGTGGCGCAGCCGCTAGCGTTTTCCTGAGGGAAACGCAGCGAGCAGCGTTGTTCGTCGCGCGTAATCTGTAGCACCGCATGACCTCGATTTCCGCCGCCTCCGGCCGCATCAAGCCTCACCCGCTCCCGCTAGTCACGACATGGCGCGCGCCATGCATGCCGCGATGACCCGCGCCTGGCTGATCGGCGCCGGCCCCGGCGATGTCGAACTGATGACGCTCAAGGCGACTCGCGCCCTGGCGCAAGCCGATGTGGTGCTGGTCGACGATCTGGTGAACCCCGACGTGCTGCAGTTCGCACGCGCCGACGCGCTGGTCGTGTACGTCGGCAAACGTGGCGGGCATCCGTCGACGCCGCAGGCCGGCATCGTCGCGCAGATGCTCGAACACGTGCGGGCCGGACGCAGCGTCGCGCGTTTGAAAGGCGGCGATCCGTTCGTGTTCGGCCGTGGTGGCGAAGAACAGCAGGCGCTGCACGCAGCGGGCATCAGCGTGGAGGTGATCAACGGCATCACGGCCGGGATCGCGGCGCCCGCGGCAATTGGTATTCCGGTGACGCATCGGGATTACGCGCAAGGCGTGGTGTTCGTCACCGGGCACGGCGCCGGCAGCAGCGAGCCGGACTGGGGCGCGCTTGTCGCCACGCGGATGACGCTGGTGATTTACATGGGCATGCGGCGGCTGAACGATATCGCCGGCGCGTTACTCGCGGCCGGCATGAGCGCAGATACGCCGTGCGCGGCGATCGAATCGGCCACGCGCCCCGAGCAACGGCATGCGCTCTCGCAACTCGGCGAGTTCGCGGACGCGGTCGCGCGCGCCGGACTCGGCTCGCCGGCGATCGTGGTGATCGGCGGAGTGGCATCGCTGGCTTTGGCGCGGGATGCTGTGAGTTCTGGCGCGGTGCGTGAGGCGGGTGCGGTGGGGGCGGTGGGGGCGGTGGGGGCGGTGGGGGCGGTGGGAACGGCGGAAATGGCAAATATGGCGAACTCAGCCAGAGCGGCAGACGCCGCGGACGCTTCGGATACCGCGGAAGATTCAAACGCCGCGGACGCGCAATGAAAACCCTCAGCATCGGCATCGGTTGTCGCTTGCACAGTTCGGCTGAGCAGATCGAAGCGGCCGTGCGTGCCGCACTCGGCTCGCATGCATTCGATGAAATCAGCGCGATTGCCTCGGTCGACACCAAAGCCCACGAAGCCGGCCTGCTCGAATTCTGCGCCCGTCATGCGCTGCCGCTGAAGCTGTTCAGCCGCGCGCAGATTGCGGCGATCTCCGTGAGCGATCCGTCGGCGGCCACGCGCGAGCATCTCGGCATAGACGGCGTCTGCGAGCCATGCGCCCTGCTCGCCGCGGCGGCCGAATCTGATGCGGGCAGCGCAGTTCGTGCGGCCTATGCATCGGCATTGGCATCGGTTGCCTCTGGTGCATCGGGTACCTCAGTTGCCTCAGCTGCCGCAGTTGCCTCAGTTGCATCAGTTGCATCAGTTGCATCAGTTGCCTTAGCTGCCTCAACTGTCCCAGCCGCCTCAGTTGCATCGATCACGCCCAATCCCCCCAACGCACGGCTACTCGTGCGCAAAACCATCCACGGCGGCGTCACGGTTGCGATCGCCTCGATCACCGCCCAGCCCGCCCGCGAACAGACAAACAACGCCCATCAGGAACAGGACCTTTCATGAAAACCGACCCCGAATCGCACCAACGCATGACCGAACGCCGGCGCGAAGGCCACGAGAAAAAGCAGGCCAACGCCACCGTCGAAAAAGGCCTGCTGATCGTCAATACAGGCACCGGTAAAGGCAAAACCACCGCCGCGTTCGGCATGGCCGTGCGCGTGCTTGGACACGGCATGCGCCTCGGCGTCGTGCAATTCATCAAAGGCGCGCTGCACACTTCGGAGCGCGACTTCCTCGGTGCGATCGCCAATTGCGACTTCGTCACGATGGGCGACGGCTACACCTGGAACACCCAGAATCGCGACGCCGACATCGCCACCGCGCGCAAAGGCTGGAACGAAGCGCGCCGCATGATCGAGAGCGGCGACTATCAGATGGTGATCCTCGACGAGCTGAACACAGTGCTGAAGTACGAATACCTGCCGCTCGACGAAGTACTGTCGGTACTGAACGCACGCGCCGAAATGCTGCATGTGGTGGTGACCGGCCGTCACGCGCCCGACGCGCTGATCGAAGCCGCCGACCTCGTCACCGAAATGCGCATCGTCAAGCACCCGTATCGCGAGCAAGGCGTGAAAGCGCAGCGCGGCGTGGAGTTCTGAGCAATGCCCACCCGCCCCGAGAGCACTTCCTGCGGAACGTCGCCCAAAGGGACTTCCCCCGGGGCGTCCGCCAAGAGCACCTCCCCCGGGGCGTGCCCCGCCCTGTTCATTAGCGCGCCCGCGTCGGGTCAAGGCAAGACCACGATTACGGCGGCTCTGGCACGCTACCATCGGCGGCTGGGGCGACGCGTGCGTGTATTCAAGACCGGCCCCGACTTTCTCGACCCGATGATTCTGGCGCGCGCCAGCGGCGCGCCGGTCCTGTCGCTCGATCTGTGGATGGTGGGCGAGCCGGCCTGCCGGAACCTGCTCGCGCAAGCGGCCGCTGAAGCGGATCTGATCCTGATCGAGGGCGTAATGGGTCTGTTCGACGGCACGCCGAGCAGCGCGGATCTGGCAACCACGTTCGGCGTGCCGGTGCTCGCGGTGATTTCAGCGAAAGCGATGGCGCAAACCTTCGGCGCGGTCGCCTTCGGCCTCGCGCACTTCAGGCCGCAAGTGCCGTTTTACGGCGTGCTCGCCAATCGCGTCGGCTCGCCAAGGCACGCGCAGATGCTCGAAGAGGCATTGTCGCCGGCGCTGCGCTGGTGTGGGCACGTCGCCGGCAACGACGAAATCGAGTTGCCCGATCGCCATCTCGGCCTGCATCAGGCCGCGGAGATCGACGATCTGGACACGCGCCTGGATCGCGCCGCCGATGCGCTCGCGCAAACCGCGCTGGCTGAATTGCCGCCGCAGGTCGAATTCGGCGCGCCCGTGCCAGAAGCGCTGCCGCGTCTGCTGGAAGGCAAGCGCATCGCGATTGCGCGCGATGCCGCGTTCTCGTTCATCTATCCGGCCAACGTCACGCTGTTAGACACGCTCGGCGCGCACGTCGACTATTTCTCACCGCTCGCCGATGAAGCCCTGCCGGAGCACGCCGACGCCCTGTACCTGCCAGGCGGCTATCCCGAGCTGCACGCGCCCTTGCTGGCAGGCAACACGCGCAGCGCCGCAACGATTCGCGCGCACGCGGCCGCGAGCAAGCCGATCGTCGCTGAATGCGGCGGCATGCTTTATCTGCTCGACCGGCTCACCGACACGCGCGGCGCCAGCACGCCGATGCTCGGCCTGCTGCCCGGCCATGCGACAATGCAGACGCGCTTTACCGCGCTCGGCATGCAACAGATCGACAGTCTGCACGGTCCAATGACCGGCCACACTTTCCATTATTCGAAGCTGACGACGCCGCTCACGCCGCTGCGTTCAGCCACCCGGCCAAATAGCGATGGACCCGGCGAGGCCGTGTTCCGCGCCGGGTCCATCGTGGCGACCTATATGCACGCTTATTGGCCCTCCAACCCGGCCTTCACGGCCGCCCTGTTCCATGGCGAAGCCTTTTAACGATTCCGAGCGTGCCGCCGTCTACCGCGCGATTTACGAACGGCGCGACATGCGCCACTTCGTGCGCGATCCGGTCGACCCTGCCGTGTTGCAACGCCTGCTCGACGCGGCGCATCATGCGCCGAGCGTCGGCTTCATGCAGCCGTGGCGCATCACGCGGATCACCGACCCGGCTTTGCGCATGGCGTTGCACGCGACCGTCGAAAGCGAACGCCTCGCCACCGCCGACGCACTCGGCAAGCGTCGCGAAGAGTTCATGAAGCTGAAAGTCGAAGGCATGCTGGAATGCGGCGAACTGCTGGTGATGGCGCTGATGGACGGCCGCGAGCGGCACATCTTCGGACGCCGCACCTTGCCGGAGATGGACCTGGCTTCCGTGGCGTGCGCGATCCAGAACATGTGGCTGGCGGCGCGCGCGGAAGGCCTCGGGATGGGCTGGGTGTCGCTATTCGACGTGGATACGGTCCGTACGCTGCTGCATATGCCCGAGGGCGCGCGGCCAGTGGCGATCCTGTGTCTCGGCCACGTCGATCGGTTCTATAGCGAGCCGATGCTGGAAACCGAGCGCTGGGCAAGCCGTATGCCGCTCGCCGATTGCGTGTTCGAAAACCGCTGGCCGGAAGAGAACAAAGCGCCAGAATAAGGCGGGCGCGGGCGTCTTACGGCTGCGGCTGAAGACGCTGAACAGGTTTAAGCGAAACCACCTCCGGCACACCGCCCGTCGTCTCGGTGCGCAGTTTCACGCGCCAGTCGGGCGGAGCATCGAACGGAAATTTAGCCAGCGCACTTTTCACGAGCACCGGCATGGCGTGCAACGGATCGGGATCGCGATCGCTGCTGGCGGCACTCACTTTGTAAACTTCCTGTCCACTCGACCGCTCGAAAAACCGCAGTGTCAACGCGTGCTGATAAGCGCGCCCGCCAAACAGCGAAAACGGCGCTTCGGGCGAGCGTTCGCACGCACCTGGCACGCAATCCTTCGCGCCCACGCCGACCGTGGCCGGCCGCGTGTCGTACGCAATCGACAGTAAATAGTGCGCGGACTTGCCCGCTGTATCGACCGTATCGATGAAGCCGTTCTTCGCCAGCTCATCACGCAGCATGGTTTCGAATTGCGGGTAATCCGCGCTCGCATCCTGCGACGGCATACGCGCAATCGCATAGGTGCGCTCGCCCTGCAGCACGGCCGAAGGGTTCGCCGTGTGCACGTCGGCGTTCAAGCCCGCGCATCCGGTCAGACTCGCCGCGGCCAGCACGGCACAGATCGATATCGCTTTCACCAGCTTCTCGCTTCGATAACGTGAGGGTTCATGGATCATGAGCGCATCGTTACGGCGGAATCGGACTGCGCATCATCGAGTGCCGGCAGGGAAATCGTGAAAGCCGTTCCCTCGCCAGGCGCGCTGACTACGTCGACATCGCCGCCATGGCGCGTCACGACGATCTTGACGAACGCCATGCCCAATCCCGCGCCGCCCACCTCCGGCCGCTCCGTCTCGTGAAAGCGCCGGAAGCGCTCGAACAGACTCGTCTGCTGCTCCTTGGAAATACCGTAGCCTTCGTCGCGAATCGTACACGACACGCGTTTTGCCGCGCCTCGGGCGGCCGCCTGTGCGAGGCCGCCCGAGGCGCCGAGGCTCTTCAGACTGCACGTGATCCGCGTGTCCGGCGGACTGTACTTGACCGCATTGTTCAGAATGTTGACGAGTGCGCGCGTCATCAGCGAGCGGTCGGCGCAGATCCAGTGCCCCTCGTCGGCAGCGGTCTCGCCATCCGCATCGGTTTGCAGCGTGATGCGTTTGGCGTGGGCCTGCGGCCAGACTTCGTCGCTGGCGTCGATCATCAGCTCGGCCATGCTCACCGGTTCGAGCACATAGGTTTGCGATTCGGCGCGCGCGAGTTGCACGAAATCGTCGGCGAGCGTCAGCGCACGCTGCGCATAGCGCTCGATGCGCTCGAGCAGGCCGCGCGCGAGCACCGGCTCGCTGCGCGCCCGCTCGATCTCCACCAGCGCCAGAATCGAAGCCTGCGGCGAGCGCATATCGTGCGACAGCAGCTGCAATGCGTCTTCCCGTTGGCGCTCGGCCGCATGCAAGGCCGATACGTCGACGAGACCCGCGATCCAGCCCGTCGTCTCACCTTGCTCGTTCGTGCAATTCGCGTAGCGCAGCAGATGGTCGCACGCATGGGCGTCGCGCACCTCGACGCCTTGCGCCATCAGCGCGGCGAACTCGCGGCGCGCGGGATCGAGCAGCGCCGGCCATTGGGCGTGAGCAAGCAGATTGTTTTCGGCGTCCGTCGCCGCGCCGCTGTCGATGGTCTTGACCAGCGTCAGCCCGCCCAGCACGGCGCGCATCGACCGGCCTTCCGGCAGCGGCGCGCCAAGGCGCGCGAAATGCGCCTTGGCGGCATGGTTCGCGATCAGCACGATACCCTGCACGTCGCTCACCAGGATCGGCTCGGGCATGCTGTCGAGGCTGTCCCATACAAAGCGCTTCATGTCCTGCACGCGCTGCGCGGCCTGCGCCATCAGCGCCATATGCTGCTCCAGCACGTCGCCGCCGAACTCGCGGCGGCGCTGGGGCGTTTCCGGCAGAAGGTGAGGCTCGTCGGCGAGGCGCTGCAGCTCTTTGCGCAGATAGGCCATCGTCATTTCGAGGCGCCGCCAGTTCCAGATCGGATACACCACGATCAAACCGAAGACCGCCGGCATCGGCGACATCCATAGCCGCGCGCCGTATAGCAGGACCGCGCTGCCGGCCGTGGCGAGCACACCCAACGCGACCGTCAGCAGCAACGAGCGGCGCGGCGACAGCACCAGAAAGCCCGCGAGCAGCGCAGCGAGCGGCCACAGCGACACCGCGAACAGCACCCACGGCTCGGCGGGCTCGAGCTCGCGTCCGGTCAGCAGCGTATCGAGTACGTTCGCGTGGATATAAACACCGGGCAGCGGCCCGAGCTCGCCCGACACCGGGGTCGCAAAGCGGTCGTACAGGCCGGACGCGGTCACGCCGATCAGCACGATGCGCCCGCGCAGCCTGTCCGCAGGGACATCGCCCGCGAGCACGCTGGCGAAACTCAGCTTCGCATAGTTCTGCGCATTCGGACCGAAGGGAATCAGGAAGCGGCCTTCGCCTTCGCCATTGTCATTGGATGGGGTCGCCGCCGCGCCGGACGACTGCCAGCGCGGCCGCTCGCTCAATCGCAGCGCGCCGCGCTCGACGGCCTGAGCGACCGGCACCATCAACTGCGGCCAGCGCGAACCCGGGTCGCCCTCGAACCGCGCGACGCTGCGCACAATGCCGTCGCTGTCGACTTCAAGATTGATATGCCCCAGCCCGGCCGCCGCCTGCGCGAGCGGCGCCACCGGTTCGACCGCGACACGCCGGCCGGCGCTGTCCGGCGGAGTCAGCAGCATCGGCAGATAGGTGGGACTCCGGGCGATCGCGCGGGCGAGCTGGGCGTCTTCCGGATTAGCTTCGGTAAAGAGCACGTCATAGATCACCGCAGCGGGCTTCGCCTTCGCAAGCTGTTCGAGCAGCCGCGCGTGGACGCTGCGCGGCCACGGCCAGCGGCCAAGCCGCGCGATGCTGGCGTTGTCGATTTCGAGCACGACGATGTCGCGCAGCAACGGTTGCGCGCGCAGGCTCAGAAAGCGGTCGTAGACCAGGTTGTCGACGCTGGCGGTCAGATGGCCGAGCGAGCTGAGCAGAATCACCGCAATGCCGAGGCAACCGATCCCCACCCATTCGAGCAGAAAGCGGCGGCCGGCGCGCCGTCCGAGGCGGGCGTGCGGGTCGAGGCTCAGGCGCGTGGGTGGGTTCGGCAAAGCGTGGCGTGGTTGAGAGCTAAGGAGCGGCTGGGCTGTTGGCTCGGTCCGATGAATCTACCAGCGTCAGCGTGCAAGCGTAAACGAGCGGACCGCACTGCTCTTCTCATAGAAGCGGCCGTTTTCGAATTGCTCGGCGACGATCGTCCAGTAGTAAACGCCGCCAGGCAGATCGCTTACCACGAGCTGGCCACCCGTCAGATCGGTCCGATCGACGAGCGGATGGCGCAGATCGGCGGTCGTGGCCAGCACGAAGCGAAAGCGCGTCTCGACCGTGGAGCGGCTGACGAACCAGCGGAACTCGTAGTCGCGGCTGCCGGCGCGCGGGCCCGCCGATGCTGCCAGACCCAGTTGACGCCGCTCGAAACCGTACACCTGAGGCAGGCCTTCGAGCCCGTTCACGTCGATCGCGGCAATGCGCACGAAATACGTGCCGTCCGCCAGATCGCCGAAGTCAGCATGCGGCGCACTCACGCGCAAATCGCGGATCAGGTCGAGCTGATCGGCATCGCGCGCAATCTGAACACGATAGGCCACGGCGTGCTCGGCGGGTACGAGGTCGAAGGCGACCGTTTTGCCGTCCTGCACTTTGGCCGGCTCGGCGAGCGACGGCGCGGCCAGCAATTCCACCGGA
Source organism: Paraburkholderia phytofirmans OLGA172 (assembly GCF_001634365.1). Lineage (NCBI taxonomy): Bacteria > Pseudomonadati > Pseudomonadota > Betaproteobacteria > Burkholderiales > Burkholderiaceae > Paraburkholderia > Paraburkholderia phytofirmans. Next base: position 1,194,050 of record NZ_CP014579.1, on the reverse strand, counting down.
CCGCCAATCGCGCTGCCTGCCCGCGTGATGCTGCCAAAGCGCGCCTTCACGAGTTGCGCGGACGCCTGCAGCGGCACGCCGGGCGGCGGCGCAGAGGCCTGGCCGCCGACTGCGGCCGGGTCGACGCCGACCGCGCCGTCCAGCACTTCCACCGCCGTGGTTCGGACGTCGCCGTCGTAGGCGACCTTGAAGCGCGTACCGCGCACGCCCGCTACAACCGATGGCGAGCGGATCTGGAAGCGGTCGTCCTTTTTGGTGGCATGCGTGACCTGGCTGTCGACTTCGCCACGCCGCAGATCGAGCACGCGATCGCCTGCGCCAGTCAGCACGGTGCGCCGCAGCTTGTCGATATCGAGCAGGCCATCTTGCGACATCGTGACGTGCGAGCCATCCGGCAACTCCAGCGTGACAAAGCCGTTGTCGCCGGTGCGGATGCGATCGCCCTCGCCGAGCGCCGTGCCTGCCGAGAGCGGCGTGTAAGGGCTCTCACCGAAAGCGCGGTCGGCCGGACCGCTCGTCGCCATCACGCGCGCCGACTCGGAATCCTGTCTGAGCCTGTCGGCCGGCAGACGCAGCGCGATCCCGGCCGGCATGCGGCGTGGCGCGGGCACATGATTCAGGCGGCTCAACATGGCCCAGTCGCCGGCGTCTTGCAGATAGCGGCCGGCGATTTCGTACAACGTGTCGCCGTCGTGGGTCACGTAGGGCACATAGACTGGCGCAGTCGTTCTGGTGCGTGGCTTCGGCGCGCGGGACGATTGCGCATCCGCCGATACCGGCGCGAAGCACGTCAACGCGATCAGGCCAGCCGTTGCCAGCAGCGCGCCGGTGCGGCGGCCCGGTGATACGGCGCAACCGGTGCGGCCGGGCACTGCCACATCGAAAGAAACCGTCACGCGTCCCCCGCTTCGGGGCGTGCCTCGGTCACCGCGGGCGGCGTGCCGGATTCCATCCGCTCGAGCCGGTACCCATAGCCGTAGATCGGCGTCAGACGATAGCCGTGCTCCGGGCGCAAGCCGAGCTTGCTGCGCAGCATCGACACGTGCGTGTCCATCGTGCGCGATGGAATGTCCGTCGCCTGCTTCCAGATCACGTCGAGAATGTGCGCGCGCGACAACGGCCGGCTCAGGTGCTGGAACAGCAGCAGGGCGAGCTCGAACTCCTTCTGCGTCACGACGACAGTCGCACCGCGCACCACCACGTGCTTCGCGCCCACATCGAATTCGAATTCGCCGAAAACCTCTTTCGTCGCGGGCGGCTTCAGGTGATACGCGCGGCGCAGCAACGAGCCGACGCGCGCCAGCAGGACCGCCGCGGAGACAGGTTTGACGACGTAATCGTCCGCGCCGGTGTTGAGGATCGAGGTGATATCGGTTTCGCGGCCGCGGCTCGTCATGAACAGGACCGGCAAGCGCTCGGAGAGGCTTTCGCGCACCCAGCGCAGCACCTCTTCGCCCGACATGTCGGGTACGTTCCAGTCGAGCACGAGCAGGTCGAAGGTCTGGCGCCGCAACTGCCGCACCAGTTCGCGGCCCGCCCCGTACGCGTGACAGACGTGACCGGCCGCCGACAGCGTTTGGCAAACAAGGTCGGCCTGCGCCGAATCGTCATCCAGGACTGCAATTCTCATAAAACCCCGCAACGCGACATCGTCCTTCGTAACTGGTGGCCGGCGAGCCGGCAGATGGCCGGGATGACGGCACTCACACCGACAATCCAGCTCCCTGTTTTCATCTTCGGCTGCACGCTTATTCGATTAATGGACCGTTGCCTCGCGCCCCGTTCAGCTTTGCTGCCGTCTTGTCTCGAAATTGGCGCGTATTTTTGGCTTTAGCGCGCTGATTACCGAGGGGGCAGACCATCATAAGCGAAAATGACCCTGCTTTTTCCCGGATGCAATGATGCGGCGATCCGGCTCGGCTCGGCCACGGCGAGCCGCTCAATGGGATTTTCCCCAAACATCTCTCAAGCTCTGCCGGTTATTGAAATCGACCTCGATGGGTCGTTATTCGGGTCGGCTGGTCTCGCCCGCACGGTGATTGGCCCCGCCCGCCTTTTGTCATAGGTGGCCGTGCCCGGCATTCGGGTAACGGCGATTCGACAATTTGCGAGTCAGTATAGGAACAGTCTCAAAATAAATCGTTTAAGAATTGTCAAACCGGTTTGAGGATGCGATGGCAGATATACATCGAAACACACAGACACCGCAAAAACAACTTTAAAAACAAACACTTAAAACATAAATCGGATCAATCAACGTAGTGGCGACGTGCGCTGTCGCGTTGCAAAACTTCGCGGCCAGCGTAACATTTAGCGTAGGTTTTTTTCCAATCTAAGTAGTCCGGAAACCGACATCAGACCCAAGATGAAGTTCGACGCCAGACGAGCCAAGCTCCTCCAGCCGCAACAACATATAGCGTTCGACGACCTCCCCAGCTTACGACTTGAAGCTACGGCGACGCGACGCACTTGGACGTACCGATACCGATCGCCTCTCGACGGTAACATGCGACAAATCAAGCTCGGGGATTGGCCAGCAATGCCTCTCGCCGCCGCAGTCGTTCAGTGGGAGACAAAACGAGGCATCCGTGATACTGGCAAAGATCCCGCCCTCGCGCGACGCCGGGCCAGGGGGCACGTCGCCGTACTGGATGCCAAACATGGTCTCGGTGCATATACCGTTCGGTGCCTCGTCGCCGATTATCTAGCTGGACACGTCGAGCACAACGCTAGCCCCGCAGTGCAGGCAAATACTCGATACGCACTCGGCAGCCCCATGGAACCGATTCTGGACAAGCTTCCTGAAACCGTCACTCGCAAGATGGCCTTCGACCTGTTGGAAAGGTTACGAGATCGCCCAACCTATGCGAACCGCATCAAGATGGAACTTAGCGCGGCATGGGACTACGCGCTCGATGCCGGCCGGCTTCCCGAAAATACCCCAAACTGGTGGCGCCAGATCATGCGCGGGCGGCTGCGCAGCAAGGGCCGCAGTCGCAACGGTGAGCGTGTCACAGACAAGCGTGTACTGACTGGCCCCGAGATCACTGTTTGAACCGCCCCCGTTTAATGACTCACTTCCCGGCCAATCTCCTTGCGAAACCAGGCAAGAAAGCCCTCGACGCGTGTCTGCGTGGCCTCGCCGAACATTGACCTGAAGGACTCCGATTTGCCGAGCAGGGTCACCATCTCTGCATGAAGCGCAGCGATCTCCGCTTTAATGTCATTTCGCAACGTCTCGGGCGACTCGAATGGCTTCATCCCGTCCAGACGCGCGACGATGTCGTGCATCTCCGACAACTGGATATAGCGGCCGATCTTTTCCTCGTGCGTAATCGCGGCCTGCGCGGTGATCGCCCGATATAGCGTCACGGCGCCGTGTGGTGCCAGTTCGTCGTATGGATCACGCCCGCCCCCCGGACTGCCGGGCCGCTGGTAATACTCGAGGAGCTTCCACGCCCCCTGAAATAGGCCAAAGAAATCGAAGGTCGGATCGGCAGGTACTTCTTCTCCGTCCCCCCCACCGTCAGCGAGATCGGACAGTGCGCGCTCCTTCGCCTTGCGATCGGATGGCTGCGGATTGAGGCCGCGCAGCAATTCGAGAACTTTGCTGAGCCGCGGGCGGGGCTGATAGCCGAGTTGATCGTCGTCGGCATTGACCTGAGTGATCAGGCCACGAAAGGTCATGGGTTCGCTCTGGCCGGCGCGGTAGGTGACCGAGAACGAACGCACCGGTTGCGCGCCCTTATGCCACCACTCCGACATAACCTGCGTCTGACCGGAGACGGCAGCGTTGAAGCAGTGGTGACGGCTGCCAATCCAAAGCGCGATATCGCTGACCGGCACATCACCCGTGACGGTCAGATGCGCGCGAAATTCGCCCACCGCCCAGTCGTATAGCACGGTTACATCGAACGGCGGAAGCGGAGGCGCGCCCTCATCCTCGTCGTCCGGGGCGGCTTGCGCGAAATGCGGCGCCTCCAGCGGCTGTAGCAGTGCGCTCCACGGGTCAGGCACGCCGCCGAGGTCATAGCGAAGCATCGCCTCGATATTCATCAACCGCTGGTCCTGCGCAGTGAGCATCGCCGCCTGGGTGAAATTCGCCGAACCGATGCAGAGTACGCGCTGCTCCTCGTTTTGGAGGAGGAGTGCCTTTGCGTGCGTGTAGCGTTCACCACCATTCCTGAATCCGGCAAATGTATGACGCGTCAGGTCCGACGAGTCGCGCGGAAAGCGGTACAGGCCGTCTGCAGTGAGCGATGGCACAAAGCGGCATTGCTCGACACCGAGCGCCTGAACCAGCGTGTCCACCGCGCTCCAGTACGGCGATACGACCGTAGCCGTGTGCCAGTTGCTCCCTCCTTTCAACGCGTGGAGCATTGCGCTTTTTCCGTACCCCGCGGGCAGAGAAAGATGCAGCGTCGGCGTGCCTGGCGTAGGTGGCGCGAACGGATTGGCGCCGTCCAGCGCAGCGTGCAATTCGTCCAGAATGCGCCGAACGTCGCCCTCTTCCTTGCACCCGGCGTTGCCCCCGAATTCGAATTGGCGCACGGCCTCGGCTTGCAGCCATGTGATCAATGGACGCAGTTCCTCAGCATGGCCAGAGGTCACAGGTGTCATGCCGACGACTTCGCGATTGATCGCCCAACCGGACAGCGTCAGATTGCTACTGCCGGCCGACAACCACATGCCCTGCTTCTGCGTGTCTTTCAGCGTGCCGGCCATCAACATCAGCTTGGGATGAAAGCGGCCGCCAGCAAGGCCAACCGGCAGCAAGCCGTAGCGCATGTCGCCCTTGGGCTCGGGGCAGGTCGAGCGGTCGCACACCACGAGGCATTTGACAGTATTCAGGTCCTCGTTGATCGCATAGCGCGTCTCCGAAGCGCCTTTCAAATCGTTCACGTTATCGCCGACGAGCAGTGGCAACACGTTGGCCTCGAAAAACCGTGACGCAAAGTTAAAGGTCGTAAAAAGAACGTAACGGGGATGATCGGTCGAGAAGCGGTCACGGATATGCTCGAGCGTGGTACGCATGACGTGGTCGACGCCGGATTTGGGTGAAGTTATATCGGTACTCAAAATACCTGCTCGTAGAGATTCGATGCAGTGTTCAGGTAGTAGTCGTTCATCCACGGTTGGCCACTTGCGAGGCGCTTCCTCGCGTCTTCCCGGCTTCGGTCGCCGGTCACGGGCAGCAACACCGCGTCGCCTTCGATCAGCACCATCGGGTCGCGCCCGCGCTCTTTCATGCATCGCGTGTGATAGGCGACCAACTCGCGCAGGAACGCCATCAGAACCGTCTCGTTCAATGGGGCCACGGTAGTTGCAGCACTGGCAAGAATGTCGGCTAGCACCTGCATATGTTTCATGCGCATGGAATCCTGTTCACCCGCGAGCGTCACAAAGCGGACAGCGCGCTCGCGCATGGCCGGCAGCATGGCGTCCAGTTCGCGTGCGACGAGATCGAGTTTTTTGCCAGGTGAGCTGCGCAAATAGTCGAACGCGTCCTGCATGACCAGAAGAAACGGTTCACATCGCTGGACACAGTCGATCGCATGGGCGAGCTGCGGTAATACGAGCTCGCCGACGCAGTCCTGAAAATGCCACTTTTTCGTCTCGGCGAGATTGCGTAGCGCGAGGAATTGACGAGCCAGTGTTTGCTGATACGTATCGCCGAACAGGCACTCCTGAAGCGTTTGACGAAGCGTGTCCTGATTGAAGACACCCGTCAGCGCACTCGCCAACGCACCGCTGAGATGTTGCGCGGGAAACAGCGACTTGCTGGCGGTTTTGAGCGGTTCAGCCAATGCGGCTTCGAGTTCGGCTGTTGCACGCTCCGTCCAGCAATCGGCCGTTTGACGGGCGACGCCGGGTGCAACTACCCAGCTGTCATTCACAAGGCCGGCGCGCCTGCACGTGCCGCGGTAATACTGGTAAAGCCCGTTCGCAACGGTCTTGCCCATCTTCGTCGTTACACTGAAGTTCACTCCCCCGGCTGCGAGCGCGTTGTAGCCGAAGCAGGCTGAATACCCATTGTGATACAGCCAGTATTCGACGAGACCTTCCATCAGCCGGAAAAAGCGTCGACGGGCACCGTCGCGCTCGAGCAGCGGTTGAAGTTCATCCAGATTGACGAGCCATTGGATCAAGACCACTGCCTTGATGCCGTTCATCTGGCCAACCGGCGACGCCAGGTTTGGAACGAGTCTGCGCCCGAACGCGCTCCATACCGGTAGCAAGCCCAAGGGATCGCGGCCGCCGGACGATCTGCTCAACTCAGGGTCCGCATCGGTGAAATACGGAAGACCGCCCGCCGGCATGGCGGCGGCATTGCTGTCAAAGTCGGTCATGAAGAGCCGTCAAATGTGTGGCAAAAAAATGGGGGAAACGCCCAAAGACGTCTTCCTCCCGGTAGAGAATCCGATGCATTCGAGAATATGAAAAACCAGGGGAGCGCCGCTCGCGTTGCCTGCATGGACGTAGGTGTGCACAGCCTGTCCGCGCGCCGCCGACACCCGGCTTTAGAAATTTTCCGCCCAACGCTCCCAGAAACCGGGTTCGTCGTGATGCGCGTTCGTCATCGCAACATCCAGCGAAAGCACCCAGAAACGCATGTTCGGCAAACGCACAGTGCCGTCGGGCAACTCAAGCAACGCAGCCAACTGCTGATAGACCGGATCGTCCACGTCGTAGCAAACGTCGACATAAATGCTGCCTCGATAGCCGCGCATCACATTCGGATTGGCGATTTCGCCACATTCGCGCCACGCGATACCGTGTGCGTCGAGCCACTGGATAACCTGTGCGCGCGTTTCATTCTCCGGCCATTCGCACGCGGTTCGCTTGCCCTGCGGATCGTCAAAAAAAGTCAGGTACAGCACGTCTCGCTGTTTCTGACGAGCGATAGCGTCTATATGTTCGAGTACAGTTGGCATATCAGCAGCGACCGGCCACAAAAGAGGGGACACCCATCCTAATCCTGCAAGGAGACAAATCGTGTCCCGGCAGAATGTGCTCCCATCTCCCACAAGCCGGACGCGTTTTCACCAGGACTATTCGCCGAAAATCTTCTGCGACAGAAACGCTTCGAGGCCTTCATCCAGTACACGAACGATGCCACCATTCGGCATGGCCCACAGTACGATCCGCTGTGCCTTGTTGTCGTATAGATAGTACTGGCCATCCCCGACTTCCAGCAGCGGCACGGCATTCGCCGGATAGCTGGAATCGCGGCTCAGGTCGGCGTAGGCATTGAGCACGTTGAGGTAGTGGTCTTCCGGCACGCCAAGACCATAGGTCTCGTAGGCGCCGAACACAATCACGCCGAAATCCGAGAGGAATGATTGATACTCGCTCGACAACGGAAAAGGCAGCTTCTGCTCAAGCGCCTGGATGCTTGCCTGGTCTGCCGGACGGGTATTGGCCTGATGGCGTTCAACCAGTTGTTTGACGATTTGCATAATGAACTCGCGGTTAGCTTTGTGACTCGATCTGTTCGGCCCTGGCCTTCCAGTACTCTTGCCGCTCTTTGCCGAAATCTTCCCGATTGATTTCCGACTCTTTCAGCTTATTGTGCAGCACGTTATCGTTGCCGTTGCCGCGATGCTCAGCGCAGGTGAGTTCGGCAAGGGGAGAGTCCTGCTTCTGGCCGATGTGGTGCAATTCAATCGGCCGTCCATTGGCATCGAGCGGCGACCGGCCATCCTTCATCCGCTCAAGGTTGGTCATGCCGAAGAGGTCCACCTTGTCGTAGTCGATGTCCGTTCGGATCAAGGCATCTTTGCCGTTGACCACCGTTGCCTCGAGATTGGCATTGTCATAGATCTGGCCTTCGGCATCACTGCCAATAGCGTCCAGGACGCTCTCCGGAAAGCCATCGCCCTTCAGTTTCTCACGGGTTTCGCCGCTGAGCGACGGGAGCTCAAGGCGGTTTTCCTGAGTCAGGAACATAGGGCTGTCAAGCTCGACGACATCCAGACACAGGTCGGGGATCTCGCCGGCTAGCTCCGCCAGCTTGTTGGGGACGTCGGTCTGCTCAAGCGCGAAGGTTTCAAAATTCACAGGACGCTCCCTTTTTCAACACTGGCTCGCCAGGCGGCGTAGATCTCTAGATAGCCTTCTTTCTGCATGCTGTAGTCCTTCATCAGACACTGCTGGGTCGCGAGGAGCAACTCCGCTGTCAGACCGTCGGCGAGCGGGGACAGCAACGCGTCCAGCAGCTCACGTAGTGCGTCGAAGTCAGGCGCGGCCTGGATGGCCTGCTGGACGCTGGAACGGCAACCCAGGACATCCACGATCAGCGCAGCGGTGAATGCGAAGCGCTCCGGTTTCCACAGCGTAAGTGGCTGCTCGCGCTTCGACTCGTTGAGGGCCTGATAGAGGGGTATCTTGCTTCCCGTGAGCAACGGCAAGCTCCGCATGCCCTCTTCGATCAGGCTCACATCGGCTGGGGCGGTGCTACGAATACGCGTCGCCAGTAGCAGCTTGAGCACCTGCTCGTTGAACGCGCTTCGGTTTGACATCGCTCTGTCCGCCGGGCGGTAGACATAAAGCGTTTCATGGCCCGCGAATTTTCTGACCTGACAAAGTACCGGCTCCAGCCAATCGTTCTGGTAGACGATGGCGACGCCCTTCGGCAGTCTCGCGATCTCTTCAAGCTGGTCGTCGCGCAAGGCAACGGATTTGCCGATCAGGCGCCTGTCCATTTCATCCGGCAGGCGCATGATGATTTTCGTATTGGTGTTGCGGATCGCGGCAATATCCACTGCGTGCGGCGATTGATCGGCAATGATGAAACCTTCACCATACGTGCGCATCTCGGCAATCGCATTGGTCAGCATCTCAACGGATTTGCCGATCACGCTCGACCCTTCGGCGCCGCTATCGCCTGCGCTACGCTTGAGTATGTTGTGTGCTTCCTCGAGAACGGTGACATGGCGTAGCTGCTGGTTCATGCCGCCGTGAGCCATCCGGTATTCACTCAGGCGCATCACCAGAATGCCCATGATCAGGGCCTTGGTTTCCGATGAGCCAACCCGGCTCAGGTCCACGATCACGTTGCTGTCGAACAAGGTGGCACTGTCGATCTCGTCGGCGACGAAGATCTGACCGTTCAAGCCGTTGGTCAGCGATTTGATCCGCGTCGATAGTGAACCGATGTAGTTACCCTTGAGCTCCTGCGAATAGGCAGATGCCGTGATCACGCTTTCGAGAGCAATCAACAGATCGGCGAACGTCGGGAAGAGACTGTCGCTGTAGCGGTTAGCCGACGCTTCGAGGTCCCAGCCGCACTGCTCGTAGGCCTGGAGAATGGCGTCCTTGAGCACCGCCGGCATCGCTGCGTACATCGGCCAGCAGACGTTGAAAATCTCCACTAGCCGATCCACGTGCTCAAGCAGATGAATGGCTGCGGGGAATTTGAAGGGATTGATCCGCAGCAGTTCGCTGTGCGCCGGATACGTGCCGAACACGCTTACGTCAGGGCGTTGGCCGAAGATGTGCTTGTACTCGCCCTTCGCCGGCTCGATCACCAGAAACGGCACGCCCGCGGCTTCGATCTGGTTGAGCATTTCATAGAGCGTATTGCTTTTGCCCGCGCCGGTCGAGCCACTCACGAACACATGGCTGGACAACTGATTCAGATCCAGCGAAATAGTTTGCGGCAGGTTTTCCCAGAGATGGCGGATGTTGCCGAGGGTGAGCGTTCTTCCCGCGCCTGCCTCGGCGAAGGTTCCGTCGAGCCGCTGCACCTTGCGTCCGAATGCCTGCGTTTCCAGCACAGCCACCGTGGAGGTCGACCGGCGAGGCAGGCTCAATTGAATCGCCAGCTCCTTACCCGAAACAAGGGTGGCGGGTGTCAGGTAGCTGATCGGTACATTCTTTGAGAAATTGGGCCTGAGTTGCGGATGGCTCAACGCGGTCAGCCAATCGATGATTGATTTCTTACGGCCTGATTGCCAGGTCGTCAACGCAAAGTTCTCGTGGCTGGATTTGCTGCCGCGGATCAACCCGAGAAAAATGCTGGCAAGGGATTCGGAAGACGCGGTGCTATCGCCGATAAAGTACGCGGCGGAATTCCAGCCACCATAGGTTTTGGCCTCGTCGATACGTTCGAGGTGGTGGTCGATCTTCGACAACAGGCGCTCGATGGTCTTGTCGATCGCCTCGATCGACATTTGCCGGCTCGATCCGGTAGTCTGATTCAGCGAGCGGGTGTCTGTCGTACTCGTCGTCCTGGTGTTCGAGGTCGTTCTGGAGGCGGCTTCGCTCCACGACGTGCCGCGGCTTTCGCTACGGCCATTCGACGTGGATTTGCTTGTGCCGGTGGTCTGCTGCTCGTTGAACGCCGTCGCGGCCGCGTTGGCGACCTGACCGGCAACGACCATCGTCAACGGCGCGAACGGCCCGGTAGCCACAGCGGCGGCCACGCCAGCCATGCCAATCGCCGCGCCCGCCACGGAGCCGCCGATCGAAGCGATCTTTGCCGTCGTGGTTTGCGAGCTCAGTGAACTCGACGTACCGGTGGTCTCCGTGGTATTCGTTCCGATCGTTTCGGATGTGCCCTTGGTTTCCGTCAGGCCGAGGCTTTGCCCCAAGGATTGACTCAACCCCTCGCTGATGCTGAGACCAACACTGTCGCTTTCCTGCTGCCCGAACGACACCTGTTGCTTCAGCAGCGGGGAAAGCTGGGTGGCGACCTGCTCGTATCCGGTGCGGATCAGGTCCAGGCTCGATGAGGACACGGGTTCGGCCAGAATGATCGCTTGATAGACGCGGCTTTCGGCGGCGTCGATAAAGCGTTCGAGACCTTGCATGAAGTGTTCGCGATTTTCCGTCGACAGTGCCGGCACGCCCGTGACTGCGGTAATGCTAGCCGCCGCATTGTCTTTTTCGACCGCTACGCCGTCGAGCAATGCATTGACCTCCTGGACATTGAGCGGGCGCAGCGAACTGCCCGAAAAATGGCCTTTGAAGGTCTCACGCAAAAGCTCACCCGCATTCTGCCCGAGCGTTCTTCCCGGCTCGCCTCGCGCGCCAATGAACACCTCCGTTTCGACGCCATCCGAGCGCAGAAACAGGAATACCGAATAGCCCGCGGCACCCAACGCCGTATAGGCCGCCGTGGTGCTCTCGAGCACCGACTGCTTGTTGCCCTGGACGATCCGTTCAATGCGGAAGATCCGCACGTCGCTGGCGCGGTTGAGCGGGACGCCCTTTTCGGTGAAGGCGTGAACGGGATAGTGCTCCAGTTCCGCCAGATAGCTGCGGTTGATCAGGGACCGCCCGGCTTCGAGCATAGTGGCGGTGTTCTGATTGATTGAGGGAATCTGGATCTCAGGTTGGCGTACGGATGTCACTGTCATGGCGCTTATTTCACCAGCGAGAGATAGACCACCACGGCCGCAAGCGCGCCGCCGAATAGCAGGGCAATCTTGAAGATTGGATTCAGTTCCGGGCGCGCCGTGCGTGATTCGGGGCTCGGCGTGGATGATGCCTGATCCGCCGTGGGCTGGGCAGCGCGCTGGCGTGGGGCCGGTTGGGGGCTCTGTGTGCTCGGTGTAGCGATGGAAGCGACGGGAGCGAAGCCTTCCACGCCGAGTTGACGCAGGTGCTCCCGCACCTCCACGAGGTGCAGGAAACGCTCTTCTGAGAAGTTGGTCTTCAGATAGACGGTCTGGTTGTTGTAGTACTCCGGAAGCCATTGATTCCGGTCCGGGTCGATCGCGCGTGCGAAGTGTTTCTCCGCGTACGACTCGCAGAGGCCGGGTAGTTGTCCTTTTGCCCAAGCCAGCGCATTCTGAAGATCGTGCCCGCTAACCCGGCTATCGTTGAGTTCAAATCGCAGCGCCGTTCGAATGGTCAGCAAGTCGCCTTCGTCGACGAACTTCTTCAGGTTGCTGGACGGCCGATAGGCCGAAGGCGTGCCTTCGAAGCGCCTGGCTTGAGAAACCTTGTCCGAACCGACGCCTCCGCTGCTCGCTGCCTGCGGGACAAACCCTTTATAGCCTTCCTGCCGAAAATAGTCGCGAACGGCGATCAAGTGTTCCAGACGCTCTTTGGAGAAGTTGTATCCTGCACAACGCTTCTGCCGGCGGTAGTATTCGACATCCCAATTGGATCGCGCCGTATCGATATCTGCGAGCATCTCGTCCGCAACATATGAATCCAGCAGGTTGGGCGTAGCGTTTTCCGCCTGCACCAGAAACTGCATCAAGAATTCACCAGTGACTTGCGTTTCGTCGAGCGCCAGTAGAAATTCACGGCGGGCATTGTTGACAGTCGTGTCTATTGTGTTCATGAGTTCCCCGATCTCAAACAGCCAAAGTTTGATCAAGTTTGGACTTGAAACTCGTGATCCAATCGCGCAGGACCTTGGCCTCCTCAAGAGCAAGCTCGCGCTCCTTGCGCTCAGCTATCTTCCCTCTCAGCGAGTCCAACAATGCGTTAAACCTGGGTTCAAACTCATTATTCATGTATTCGATGAAGCGGTCGGTCAGTTTATTCTTTCCGTTCTCGATTTCATTGCGTGCATCCTGTATCAGCCGCGTGAAGGCGATCTCGATCTGGATAAAGCGCTCCTTCCAGAACTCACCGAGATCAACGTATTCCTCATCTCCGTACACGTTTACAGTCTTCTTTCTTGTCCATGAAAACGGGTTGTACCAGCGGCTGTCGCTCTCTTCACGCTGACCCACGACCACGCGCCGTTTTCTGATATCGTCGCGCTGAAGCGTGAGATTCAACGAAATGTCGCCCATTTTTCTCTGGATGCCTTCGAGAACCGGCAAATTCAAGTCCTGGCTTCCCGCGAATAGTCCCTGGATGTATCTCTCGTAGTTATTCTGAAGCTCTTCGCCAATGAGATCCTGACTGGAGACAAACAGCGCCTCATAAGCGTTGATGATTTTCTTGTACTCGAACCTCAGCTTATCTTCCGCCTGGTCGACCTTCGTTTCGGCTTTCGCTATCGAGACCGTGCCCTGGAAATCCCCTTGCATCACAAGGATCATCGCGCCCGTCGAGGCCTCGAGTTCAACGAGGTCATCCTCCCCCCCCGCGTCAGAATACTTGTCGCTCCATTAGAATCGGTGAACCCCGGGGGCGATGATGAGAAAGCGAATTGGCAAAATACGGACAAGCATTCAAGGACAGAGCGGTTGCGCGGTTGCTGCCGCCGGAGAGCGCGACGTTGGAAGACGTTGCGCGTGAGGTTGGCGTAGGCGTGGGGACGCTGGAGCGCTGGCGCAGTGATGCGCTGTCCAGGCCCGCTCGCGAGCGGGCCTGGACAGCGGTGGCCCGATTCGACGCCGTGCTGACGACCGCTGCGATGGATGAGGCTGCCAGGAGCGCATGGTGCCGCGCCAACGGTGTGTACCCGCATGAACTGGCTTGCTGGCGGCAAAGCGCCACACAGGCGCTGGCCGAGCCCGAGGAGGCGCGCGCCAGCCCGCAGCAGACCCAGCAGGACCGGCGTCGCATCAAGGAACTCGAGCGCGAACTGCGTCGCAAGGACCGTGCGCTGGCTGAGACGGCCGCGCTGCTGGTCCTATCAAAAAAAGTCGCGGCGATCTTCAGCACGGGCGAGGACGAATGATCGGCCTCGAAGATCGCCAGTCGCTGGCTCATGATATCCACACCGCGCACAAGGCCGGCGCGCGGCTACGCCTGGCCTGCGAGACGGCCGGCATCGACGTGCGCACGCTGCAGCGCTGGAATACCGGCGCGGGCCTCGTATTGGGCGATGGCAGGCCTCATGCGGTACGCCCGCAACCTGCCCATGCGCTGAGCGTCGCCGAACGTGCCGAGGTGCTGCGCGTAGCCAACGAGCCGCGCTTCGCCGATATGCCTCCTGCGCGTATCGTGCCCATGCTGGCTGATGAGGGCGTGTACATCGCCAGCGAGTCCACCTTCGCCCGCGTGCTGCGCGAGCATGGGCAAACCACACATCGCGGCCGGGCCAAAGCACCCAGGGCGGGTCGACCGCCGACCACGCACATCGCTGGCGCAGCACGGGAAGTCTGGTGCTGGGATATGACCTATTTACCCGCCGAGGTCGCCGGTCAATGGTTTTACCTGTATCTGATCCTCGATCTGTACAGCCGCAAGATCGTCGGATGGGAGGTGCACGAGCGCGACGATGCCAGCCATGCTGCCCATCTGGTGCGGCGCACAGCGCTGGCCGAGGGCATCGCTACTCTGGCGGACAAGCCGGTGCTGCACGGAGACAACGGCTCCACGCTCAAGGCCACGACCGTGCTGGCCATGCTTCACTGGCTTGGCGTGAAGCCCTCGTACTCGCGCCCACGCGTCAGCGACGACAACGCCTTTGCCGAGGCGCTGTTCCGCACGGCCAAGTACCGACCGGAGTTCCCCAACACGGGCTTCGCCGATCTCAATGCTGCACGCGACTGGGCAACCGACTTCGTGCATTGGTACAACTTCGACCACCGTCACAGCAGCATCCGCTACGTCAGTCCGGCGCAGCGCCATGACGGCGACGATCACGCGATTCTTGCGGCGCGTCACGAGGTGTATGTTCGGGCGCGGGAACGCAACCCGGCACGCTGGTCACGCTGCACGCGAGACTGGACGCCAGTCGGCGCAGTCACCCTCAATCCGGAGCGCGAGTCAGTCGTCACGATGGCCTCGCACGCCACACTTAAACAGCCTTTGGCTGCATGACTGAGGCGACAAGTACCTTGACACGCGCCGCTCCACAGCGCGAGGCAATGCCATGCCCTCCGCCTGAACCTTTTCTCTGTAGGCATCCGTTTCAAACCCCTGCTCCTGCCGCGCCTTCAACGCTGCGATTTCCGCCTCAACCCGGCGAAGCGTCGCTTCATCCTGATCCAGTTGCTCGACCAAGCCAGTTTCGTTGAGACCAACCTCAATCGCTTTACTCAGCGCATCGTAGGCACGCTTAACGCGATGCGGGAAGTTGTACTTGTCGATGTATTCATCGATCATCGCCTCCACTGCCGGCAGGCCACTACCCAGCAGAAGACTGGAGAGATTTTTCTCTTCCAGATTGCGCCTGACCCTTGATGTAATCGGCATGTACTGCAGCATGTTCATGCGAGGTTCCTCGCTGAACAGATCCGCCATACTCTTGTAGTCATTACGCTCTTTACGCGTATGTTCATCGCTCGGCTTGCGAATCAGTCTCGCCAGGTTAGCCGAGATCGGATAGATCGTCGGGTTCTGAATCCCGTTGCTGTCGAGATAGTGCCTGACGCGCGTCAGGACCGACGCCGGGTCCTCGCCGTTCTCAGGATCGAACACATCCATCTTGTTGATAACGAAGATAAACCGATCCTTGCTCTGCTTGCCGCCTTTGCGCATCGTCTTCGCCACCAGACCGAGCAGATGCTTGTCATCGTTGGTGCCAAGCTGGCTGGCATTGAGCACGTAGAGGATCAACGGATTGCGCCGGGAATCCTGCACGAAGCCCATCGTGGTGCGTTGGTGTTCTTCGTCCTGGCTATTGTTCGGACCGGGCGTATCAGTCAACACAAGACGAACGTATTCCCGCTCTTCAACGCCTTCGATATTGCCCTCGATATCGATAAGCTTCGTGTCCGCAGAGGTATTCCAGTCTTTGATCGTCTCCGCCGTGACGTTCTCCGAACTCGCCAATACCTGCCCTTGTGCGCCCACGCGTTTGGCCGTGAAGCACTGCTCCATCGAATCGTTGTCGGTGATTCTTGCGATGGTGGCCGTGGTCGCTTCATTGGCGGCGGGGAGCAGATCGCGGCCGAGCATGGCGTTGATCAGCGTCGATTTCCCCGAAGACATGGTGGCGACGACGTAGACGTCGAAATCCTTATTGAATGCTTCCAGGAAGGATCTCTGCGCCTCTTCGTTTTCGGAGATGAAAAGTTTGAACTCCGGGTGTTCGGTGGCTTCGTCCATCAGGCCGCGGATTTTTTCGAGGCGAACCTCGCTGGAGTCGATCTGTTCCCAGCTCACCGTCACCTGCATGCCGCCCGCGTTGGCCACTTCAGCCGCCGCAACCACGTCCAGAAAGTCCGATTCAACGCCGGTAAAGGTGACGTCGAAACGCGTGTCGCCATTGAACAGAAGACTCAACTCGTCGAACAGTTTCTCCACCCACACTTGCAGGCGCATTTCCTTGTAGCTCGACAGCTTGCAACCTGCGGCAGGAGGCTGGCCATTGGCAAGAAACTGGGTATCGACGATGAACGGATTGTGGATGATGTCGATTCTATTCATTTTTATTCGGCCAAACGGCGTTGACGTTGAATGAGCATCTCTACAGTCCTGAGTCCGCTGTAGATGATCAGTTGCTTCAGTTCGTTTTCTTCTGCGAGTTTCTCGTCGGAAGCAAGCGCGCCACTGCGCTGCTCCAGGCTGTCCAGTTCTTTGAACAGCCGCCTTTTCACGGCGTCGGGCGCGGTTGAGACGTGGATCAGCGAGCGTTTCCTGTCGCTGAATTCATCCAGCGTTCGATTCAGCTTCGAACGCTGAAGACGCGTCATGCTCGATCGATTCAACGCTTTCCTGGCGTAGAGTGCCGCGTCAGCAATGGTGGGAATGACAATGGGATTGTGGAAACCGGCGTCGCTCAGATACTTGTGCGCACGCTCGACGTGATCCCCGACATGCTCGCCGTTTTCCGGATCAAGCAAGTCGATTTTATTCAGAACAAAGTAGATCTCGTGCGTGGGATCGTCTGCCAATCCGTTAAGCAACAGGTCGAGACACGCACGATCATCGACCGTGCCTAATTGACCCGCGTTCAGCACGTAACACAACGCCTTGAACGGAATCTGCTGCACGGCCTCGCGCATTAATTGGCCATGCCGTTCGTCCTGACTGTTATTCGGCCCCGGCGTGTCATAAACGACGAGCCCTGAGGCGGGGCGCGGGGCAACGTTAAAGCTGCCCTTGAGTTCAATGCGCTTGACACGGCCATCCGAATTCCAGTCGCGAAGCAGTTCGGCCGAAGCATCGCGTTGCGTGGCCAATACCGCACCCGAGTCGAGATAGCAGACCCCTCTGAAAGACTGAACCCCTTTTCTGTGCTCGACCCGTGTCAGACAGGCGGTCGTAGCCTCATTGGCGACGTGCAGGAGTTCATCGCCAATCAAGGCGTTGATGAACGAGGACTTGCCAGCACTCATGGGCGCAGCGACCAATACCTCGAACAGATTCTTCGTAGAGGACGTGGTCCTTCTTTTCCCCGGCGTACGCGCTCTCTCCTGCGCGGATTTTTTCATATTTTCACCATCGACATCACTAGCTCCGTCCCGGCAATGCGCTAACGCGCGGATGCCTTCGCGATCCCCTTCGTCTCCCATCGTTAATGGTTGCCACGAGACAGTGCGAGTAGACATACCGGTCTGGCCGGCATCAATTTCGGATGCATACTGGGTGAGACTAGGGGCGGCTCCCGCTGGGAAAGGGCCAGGCCGCTGCGGGATTCAGCGACGTCTTGACTGCCGGTGCCGGATCTGGTGAATGGTGTTCAGCGACAGCAGCTTCTTCTACCACGTTGGAAGACGCCCCAGCGCCAAACACCTGCTCGACGGTAAGTCCATACTCCGTCACACGCGCACGAACCTCATCGAGCACAACCTGCAGTTCTTCGAGTCGGGCTTCTTCAGCTTGTGCAGCGAGAGCTTCGGCTTGCGCTTTGAGTTCAAGGTAATTTGCCATTTTGTGCCGCCTTTATAGGAGATTAAAAATGCCACTCACGCCGCAATATCGACCGCTTTTAAAAATTCTTTAGTCTGTAACGGAGAATAATGGCTGGACGGGACATTTCGAGTCCCAAACGCCAAACTCATATCCGGGCAGTCACCTCACGGGCCGCACGTTCGGACATCACCAGCACGAGTTTCATCGTGGCGCGTGTGGCACCGACGAAAAGACGCCGCAACACTGCCTCATCCAGCGTGTCGAAATCTATCTCCGCGAGGATGATGCAAGGTGCGCACTGCTCTTTGAATCGGTAAACCGACTCGAACAGCAAGTCGCCGTCGCGATAGATAGGCTGCCCGTCTCTGTCATACGTGCCGGTAAAGCTACTCAGCCGATATTCACCTAGCCTGTCAAGCGACGCCAACGCAGACTTCTCACGGCCCTTGAAGCTGAGCACGACGATATCGTTAAGCCGGAAGCCGGCCGCGCGTGCAGCGCTCACCGCCTCCTGAGTGGCATGCGCCGCAGTAGCATTCGCGTACGAGAATGCGCCGATTTCAGAATCGTCGAACGGACTCGCCGCGTCAGACTTCAGCTTTCCGCCCGAGATCCGCTCCAGCGTCCGCAAGATGTCCCGCGGTGTCCGGTAGTTGAGCGACATTCGCACCTCAACCCAGCCCGTCAATGTCAGCGGCGCGCGCGAGTACAGGTTCTGCATCGGGTCCTCAAGCCGCCACCATCGCGCACCGGACCCGAGCTGCCGCTGGCGTGCCTCTACCCACGTCTGCTGGAAGTCCTGCCCTTCATCGACTACTAACACGTCGTATTGGACGTGCCCCGGCAGCTCACAATGCGCAAACGCTGCTTCGAGCCTCGAAAACGCGTCGGGCTGGGTGAAATCGAAACTGATCCCCTGTGGCTTCAGCAAGGACACGCATAGCTGGTGGTAGCTCATCACCGTAACGCCCGACGGCACAACCGTCCTGAGATGTTCCGCAAGGGGCCTGTTGTAGCAGACATACAGGGTTCGCTTGGCCGCCGCCATGGCGTCTTGCATCACGCCAACCGCCAGCTGTGTCTTGCCCGACCCCGCTGTACCCGTAACACGGAGGCGAAACGGATCAAATTCGATATTCCGCGCCCACGTTGCGGGTCCGTCGGAAATGCGGGTGGTCAGCTTGGACGACTCGTCAATCATCGCCGCCACGTCAGGCAGGAGAGACAGTTCGTCGGCAAGAAATGCGTGGAGCTTCCCTGCACACGGCAGCGGCATCTCGTCCTCGGGCAGGACACGTTCGATCATCGCGGCGAGGTTCGAGCGCCGTGTCGCATCGACGATGCGCGACGGATTGACGCCGGCAATCGACGGGTCCCTGACTGTGTAGTCCGGGCAATACAGCAGTTCTTCGATCTTGAAGTTACCTGTCCCGAACGCCGTCGACATGCGGCTGTACAGGTTCGAAACCGTGCGCGCAATCTGAACGCCCACAGACTTGCGCTGATTCGAGTAGATCTTGAAGAGGCCGTTCGGCGTTTCTTCGAAAAAACCGGATTTCTGCTCGATCACCATCAAGCAGCCCGAGGGGCTCACCACAATGAAATCGACCTCTCCGAAGATTGAGAAACCGCTACGCAGGCGCGTCCAATGTACACCGTGATACACCGAGTAACGATCCGGCAAGTCTGCCCGCAACATCTCGAGCGTCTCGATTTCTCGCAGGGCTGCGCCAGTCACGGCCATGTGATTCCAGCCGGCCGGGAAGATCTTCGCCATTTCTCTGGCACTCGAATTTAAAATCGGATCGACCGTCGCGTCGGGATTGACTTACTGCGGGTAGAGCTCAGCCAGCGCGCGTGCTTCCTGCGCGAACTCCGCACGCAGGCTCTGCGGCCCGATCACTTCAACGTACGGCCCAAACGAACGCAACCACCAGCGTAGGCGCTGGCTCAGCACTGCGGTGCCTTGCACTTCGAGTCCATCGCCGGTCTGCTGGGCCTCCTGATCCGCAGCGAACGGGGTCTCCAGAAGGTGATTGCCGGCGTCATTCAGGAACCGCAACGTGAGGGTGACTTCGCCTTCAACCATGAAGTCGAACTGCCGCTGCTGCTTCACATAGTCGTCCAGCTTGAAGGCGCGCGGATACGAAAATGACTCCAGCATCATCTTCGCGCTGTCCAGACGGTCCAGTCGGTACATCGTCGGATTCGGACGGCCTTCAGTGCCGCCGATCAGGTAGACAAGGCCGCCCACCTCGACGAGGCCGAGCGGCAAGATGACCTTGCACTTGTCATTCGTCACATTGGAGCGCGGGCGGTAAACGATTTCCAGCTTGCGTTCGTGAAAGAGCGCTTGGGAAACGATGGCGAAGATCTCGGCATCGATCGCTGGGTAACGCAGCGCGAACCCGCTGTTTTCCACGGCAACCTTGTCCGCCCATCGCCTGTAACGGCGCTCGTCCTCCGTCACCGCCGCTTCGAGACGCTTGTCCGCGACCTCGAACAGGTCGACAAGCGCTTCCGCGACGAGGGTCGGGATCTGCCGCGACGTGAAGCCGCGTAGCATATGCAGGGCCAGCGCTTCCTCTCGCGTCATGATCGCGCCGGATTTCCCCGCCATGCCGCCCGCGCCGGAACCTTTGCGCCAGTACCAAGCCGCGCCGCGTTTCTCCATGTCGACGATTCCCTCGAGCTGTAGCTTCTCCAGACGCCGTTGCACCGTTTTGATAACCGGCGCATCAGACTCAATGATCTCCAGCTTTTTGTGGACCGCCGGCGTGCTGAGATACTGATTGCTCGCCCCGGCATTAGGCAATACGCTAATGATCTTGCTATCAAGAATATCCATGCGGGAGAACGCTCGCTGAGTTGTAGGCTGCATTACATCGTGGTTAACGGCGACGCGCGGCAAATCTTAAGCGGATGCACCAAAGATTGGATTTCTTATTTGGCGTCAATGGCTTGCGTGCCGTTCAGATTGCCGGCGAGGCATCGCACGTCATAGCCGATCATGAATAGCGACGCTTCAAATGCATGGAGGCGCGAGTGTGGTTGTGCACTCAACAATTGCGGAGCCTGTCTGAGTATGTCTTCCGCGATCCAGCCAAGCCGCAGCTTGGCCGATGCCCAACGGGTCGACATGTCGGGCTGGGTGTAGTGCATCAAGGCGCCTTTGGAAATCAGCGCCCCGGTATGCAGGCCGATCAATTTACGGCGCGCTGAAGCGTCCATTGTCGGGAATAGAAGCCGAGCCGGAACCTGCCGCCATGCACGCCGAGTTTTGATGCGGAATAGTTCGACGAGGGAGGCCATTGCGGCAGCCACGCGCGAGTCGTAAATCGGCAGCCCATCATCCGATGCCAATGCATACACCTTGGTCAGCATCGAGTTGACGTTTTCGATCGCACCGAGTTGGTCGAGACGCCCGCTGCTCAGGCGAAACGCCTCACGCGCTGCCTTGAGATAGGTGACGAGTTGTCCGCTCGCGCGTTTTGCCTCAAGGAATGGCCGCGCACCGACGCCAATATTGCGCTCGCCGCCCCACTCAAAGATCGCGCGGCACGCTCGCATCGCAGCCTCGTCCGACTCGCTTGCCAGCGCCGCCCTCAATGTCTCTCCGAGACGTTTGAGGCTGCGCGCCGTGCTATTCCAGCACAGCGATTTCACTGGCGATCCCCTATCATCGGTCCAGTCTGCGCGCCAGACATAGGTGTCGATTACGCCGTCAAAGCCGTGCACGGTCTTGACAACGCCCTGGGGCATGCGCCCCGACCTGCCGATGTCCAACGCGACCGGCAAGCGGCCTGCAAAGCCGGCGAGCCACGTGACGAATTCTGCGACCTCGGGGTCGTCTAGGAATTGTTGACGGTTCATCTGGTTGGCGCCTCTCTGATCAAATAAGTCGCCTGGCGAGCGGCTCTTGCGGTCCTTGCGGTCCTTGCATTTCGCCGCGACAGCCTTATATCGGCGTCAGAGGTGATTTCTTTAGGCAGAGCCTCGAAACACAGCATGTCCCGAAGCGTTGTGCGATCAACTAGCGGCTGATCCTTTTCGCTATGCGCACAGTGCCGCGTCTATCAACGTCAATACGTCTAGCGCGCGCCCTTCCAAACCGATCCCGATTGCAGGATCAATCAGAGGCTTGCGGGCATTGATGCGAATGACGCGAGGGCCGTGCCGCTCGCTGAAGCGCCGAACCGTAGGCAGTGCCGTGCCCGCGCCCACCTCCAGAACAACGAGGCGCTTGACTGACGCAAGCCACCGGGCACGGCGCGCCGCCTGCGCGTCAGCACGGGACGACAGCCACGCCGAGTCCCAGAACATCAGGATATTCGGCCTCGCCACCGCGCCGCAGTGCTTGCACCGCGGCAACGGACCGGCGTGGCGGCATGCGCGTTCGTCTACCTGCGGCACGAAGTCCGTCGCCGAATCAATACGCGACGAACAAGGTTCGGTGCACTGCAAATAATGAATCGAGCCGTGATGCTCCTCGATCCGGTCCTCTGCGAAACCCGCCTGTTGGAAGTGTCCATCCACGTTGGTCGTGAAGACGAACGCACCGCGCTCCGCGCGTTCGCCCCAACGTTTGAGAATCGCAAAGCCTGGGTGCGGTTCGGTCTCGCGATAAAGTTGGAGGCGGTGTCCGTAGAAGCCCCATGCGAGCTCCTGCTCGTCTTCGAAGGCGCGTGGGTTCGCAATGGACTGAAAATCCCGCTTCGCCTCGGCAAGGGCCGGGTAAGCACGCCACAACCCCGCGTTGCCGCGAAAATCCGGCAAGCCCGAGTCGACGCCCATCCCCGCCCCCGCCGTGACGAGCAGACCATCTGCTTCGCGTAGCCACGCGACCGCTTGCTGCATACGCGCTTTCTGCAATGAGGTTTCCTGCACGTCATTGGATGTTGAATACCGTCCCAGCCGGTATTCGCGTCCGGGCTCCGATCAACGCGACGCCCATACCAACGCCCATACCATAGGCCGTCATGCTAGCGCGTCATTGGGACAATCAAGGTCTCGATACGGCGGCCTCTCGCCAAAAAACGCATGGGACAGCAGTTGTCCGAAAGCGTCGCTATCTTCTAGCCGTGCCGACGTCGAACCACGCCGGCGTTCAAGATAACTCTGCTTTGAGAGGACACGAAACTGCTCGATACAAATACAGTGAAACACATTGGCATTGTCTTGTTCAACGGCTTTGCGCTCCCCGAGGCGGCGTCTGTCGTCGAAGCATTTCAGTCGGCGAATACCGTTGCTGGCAACGCGCCGCACGGCGCCACGCGCTATGACGTACGGCTGTTATCAACCGCTGGCGGCCGCATCGCTAGTTCGTCGCTCGTGTTTGTCTGGACTGACAGTGTGGAGGCGCACCGCCAGGCAGACAACTTCGATGCGCTCTTCATTGCAGGCGGAGAAGGGGTACATAACGCGACCCGCGATGAGCGGTTGCTGACGTGGCTGCGCCGCACGTATTACCGCAGTGAATTGGTGCTCCCTATCGCGGAGGGTCGGTTCCTGCTCGAAGCGGCCGGATTTGCACATCCGCCCGATAGCGGACGCGACAACGAGTCCATGCCATACGGCAGCCGTCGTGGAAGCCTCGATCTGAAAGCATCACTTGATGTATCGAGCCCACTGCAGACCGCGTTGAGTCTCATCCGGGATGATCTCGGCGCGGAGATCGCGCGTAAAACGGCCGAGTGCATCGCGCCGCCCGCATCGACGCCATTCACAGCGGCCTTGTGTAGAACCGGCTCGCGAGCCGTCAGCGAAAAAATCCGGAACTCGGCGCGCTGGCTCGAGGCAAACTGCGGTCAGCCGGTTGTCATTGACGAAGCAGCGCAACTCGCCGCCATGAGCGAGCGCAATTTTTTGCGACGCTTCAAGATGGAAATGGGCGTAACGCCGTCGGATTATCTGGCGTATGTCCGGCTTGATATGAGTTGCCGACTCCTTGTCGAGACGACTCTGCCGGTCGACAAGATTGCCCGTCGTTGCGGCGTGGGCAGCGGTGGGCAACTCGCGAAGCTTTTTCGCAAGCACCTTGCGGTCACACCCACCGGATACCGTGCAAGCAAACGTCCATCGGGCGCCTCGTGACAGCGCTTCCCTCTAAAGCGATCGATCTGGTTCAAAACGCAACGACGATCGACGGCTTTTGTAGGCATGCCAAGACATTGTGGATCTATCAGACACGATTTGACTCCGTAGGCCGCCACACTATCAATCTACTGAAAAGCAAGGAGAGCGACAGTATGCGAAACCTCAATTCAAATGCACTTGAAATTACGGCACGTCATGGCAATCAGCCGACGCGCACGGACAGCGCTACGTTACGCATCGGCCTGCGGTTGTGGGGTTTTGTCGAATCCGAGGTCAGTATGTGGATCCCGGGTCTGCCAACACTCGGCGGATTGCTCGCATGGGAAATCGCCCAGCAGCGAGACGGCGAAGGTGCTGGCATGATCATCCACCTGGTCAAGTCCTCGTCGAACGCATTGGGATCATTCTGCTGGAACTGCCTGGGCGCCAACGAGGCGATTCGTGCTTCGGCAAATGCAGCGCGCGTTGAAGTCGCGTTGTTCTCCGGCGATGTGCGCCGCTTGCCCGCCGTCCGATCCGGACTCTGGGCGATGGCCGGTACTCGTCCGGTCGAAACTGCGCTTCATACCCTAGCCCATGCAGTCACCATTCCGCAACTAATGCATGATCGCGCGTGCCAGAAAGTCTGGTGCGGTTCGCGTGGCGCCGCCGCGCGCCGTTCTAACGGGTGCCGTGACTTGACTATCAAGCTTGCACAGCCCAGTCTTTATGGACTTGATTTTGGGCAGCGGATAGGCACCGACAGCTAGTTGCATTATTGGGCCGGCCCCGGCGAAAACCGGACACGAGGTAACGCTTAAACTTTGAGGTAGTCTTACGCCTATGTTTAAGCCCAGCTCTAACGTGGAACCCATTGAAGTTTTGACCCAGCCCGAACAGCGCCGCCGGCGCTCCGTCGAGGAGAAGCTTGCGATAGTGCGCGAGACCTTCGAGCCCGGCGCAACCGTATCCAGAGTTACCCGTCGTCGTCAGGTGAATGCAAACCAGGTGTTCGCCTGGCGCAAGCTCTATCAGGACGGAAGCCTGTCAGCAGTCAGTGCCGGCGAGCAGGTGGTACCGGCATCCGACCTGGCCGAAGCGATGAAGCAGATTCGTGAACTCCAGCGACTGCTGGGCAAGAAGACGATGGAAGTGGAAATCCTCCGCGAAGCAGTGGAGTACGGCCGGGCAAAAAAATTGATTGCGCGCTCACCATTGCTGCCGGGGGACGACCGATGAAGACGGTCTGTGAAGTCCTGGGTGTGTCGCGCTCTAATCTCACGGTGAAATCAAAGCGCGACGCTGAATGGGTCGACAAGCGCAAGACGCCCGCCCGTGACGACATGCCGCTCGTTGCGGAGCTGCAGGGGCTGGTTGCTGATTTGCCTACTTACGGCTACCGGCGCGCCTGGGCCCTGCTACGGCGAAACCGGGACGCACAGGGGCAGCCTTGCGTTAATGCAAAACGGGTTTATCGGGTCATGCATACCCACGGCCAGCTGCTCGAGCGCCGCCCTCGACATCCCCAATCCACGCGCCGGCACGACGGCAGGGTCGCGGTGGACCGGAGCAATGCGCGCTGGTGCTCGGACGGCTTCGAATTCCGTTGTGGTGACGGCTCACCGCTGCGCGTCATCTTTGCACTGGACTGCTGCGACCGGGAGGCCATGAGCTGGGCTGCGACCACTGGAGGCTATACCGGAGACATGGTGCGTGATGTCATGCTTCAGGCTGTAGAAAACCGTTTCGACGGTGCGCTGAAGGCCGACAACGAAATCGAATGGCTCAGCGACAACGGTTCCTGCTACATTGCCGAGGAGACGCTGACGTTCTCGAAAAAAGTGGGCCTGAAACCCATCACGACGCCGGTCCGAAGTCCGCAGAGCAACGGGATGGCCGAGAGCTTCGTCAAAACGATGAAGAGAGACTACGTCTCGTGGATGCCCAAGCCGGACGCGAGAACGGCGTTGCAGAACCTGGCCATCGCGTTTGACCACTACAACGAGTCGCATCCGCACAGCGCCCTGAAATACCGCTCACCACGCGAGTTTCGCCAGCGAGCAAATTCACCAACCTAAGCGTGACCGCATGTCCGGTCATGCAGGGGCAAGTCCATGATCATTGCCCCATCGATTTACGTGCACACGCTCACTGAAAGGCTCTGACTGCTACTTGACAAGCTGCGCGAATCTGGCCAGCTCGATTTCTCATATGCGGCTGTCGATTCATCGTCCGTACGAACCGTTGGGGCGAGCCAAAAACTGGGCCAAACCCCACCGATCGCGCACGACCAGGGTCCAAACACCACGTCCTCGTAGACGCGATTCTGACCGCCGCGAACCGCAACGATGTCACGCAACTGCTGCCGCTGGTCGACGCTATCCCACCGATTCGCGGCACTCGCGGCCGACCGCTTCGCAAGCCCAAGGTCATCTAGGCCGACCGCGGCTACGATTCCGACTCGCATCGCCGCCGGCTTCGCGAGCGCGGCGTCAGACCGGTCATCGCCAAACGCCGCACCGAACACGGCTACGGCCTCGGCAAATTCCGTTGGGTCAGTCGAACGGACTCATTCGTGACTCTATGGCTTCCGTCGTCTTCGCATTCGCTTCGAACGCCGATCTGACATTCACGAAGCATTCCTCAAACTAGCCTGCTCACTCGTCTGCTGGAACATCTTCAGCCGAACTGCACAGCCTTTTTGAACTGGCCTTTAAGAGGTCCCCGTGCATTATCTGGACACGGATTCACGGACTCGGATCGCCCCTGTCAGGGCACTCGAGCGCGACAAGCATCACGCGTGGCTTCGACACATGCGCAAAGCGATCGGACAATCTCGTCTAGCGGCGTGCCGGGCCCGAATATCGCGGCAACACCCATTCTGGTCAGAGCAGGCACGTGCGCGTCGGGAACGATTCCGCGAAGCACGATTTTGCTCGACAACCCGCGCGAAGCCAGTACCTCGAGCAGACCTCCGACGAGTTCGAGATGCGATCCTGACGGCGACGAGATGCCAATGACATCGACGCGTCCTGCGTCGGCATGATCTGCAATCGTAGTCGGCTGTTGAAACAAGGGCGCCAGCGCGACGTCGAATCCCGCATCCTCGAGCGCGGATGCGACGACAGCGGCCCCTCGGTCATGACCATCCTGCCCGAGCTTCGCATCGACCTCACGAGCTTGATGCCCGCCGGTCCGGTCGTCCGCCACAAACCGGTTGACACCGACAACAACCTGGCGGGCTGCGTCAACGTCTGCCTGAGTCGCCGCCGCCGCGGCCTGGACGCGGCGCTTGATCCAACCGGATTCGATCGCTTCAAGAACGCCGCCTCGTTTCTCGAGTTCCGCCAGTTCGATACGCACGCGCGCCGCCAGGTCACTGGTGAGCGATTCCATCATGTACGATCCAGCCCACGGATCAGCGGTGTCGCGCAGCCCCGTCTCATACTGCAAAATCAGCTGGGTGCTACGTGCAAGCCTCGCAGCGGCGGCTGACGGCAGCGCAAGCGCCTCGTCGTATGCGTTCGTGTGAAGCGATTGCGTGCCTCCGAAAACCGCCGCCATCGCCTGCGCGGTCACACGCACGATGTTGTTTTCGGGTTCTTGGGCGGTCAGCGACCAGCCCGAGGTCTGGCAGTGCATTCGCAGCGCCCGCGCTTTGACCGATTCGGCGCCGCACGCAGCAGCCATCTCTGCCCACAACAACCGGGCCGCTCGCAATTTCGCGATCTCGGTATAGAAATCGCTGCCGACACCGAAAAAGAAGCTCATTCGCGAGCATGCTTCATCCGGATGCATGCCGTGGACTTTCAGCGCATCGACATACGCGCGCGCGTTTGCCAATGTCAGCGCAAGTTTGAGTACTGCGTCGGCCCCCACCTCCTGAAAATGATATCCGGATACCGACAATGCATTGAATCGTGGCGCGTGCCGCGCAAGCCAGGACGCGACATCTGCGACGATGCGCATCGAGGGCTCCGGCGCGAAGATCCAGGTATTGCGGACCACGTATTCCTTCAGAATGTCGTTCTGGATCGTTCCGGATAATCTTCGAGACGGTACCCCCTGCTTTTGCGCTCTCCGCCGCTTTTATCTGGACCTGCTGATTCTCAACAGGCCTCAGGAGGAATCGATCTGCGGCCCATCGCCCGGAGGTGGAAACACATGCCAGCATCCGTCATCGTGCCGAAAAAAATATAGCGTTCGCACGCCGTCCGGCTGGGGGGGCGCGAGGCGTACGCGGACATAACGTCTGCGGCCCAAACGAGTGCGACTGAATTCGATTACGCGGACCGGAACCGTTGGACCTGGGGCGAACCATTTCTCGACCTGGAAACGTAGGGACTGCGCATTCACGCCTTTCATACCCGTCTCCGTCACCACGGTCATTGTTCGGCGAAGCCGGCTAAGGGACCGACAATTATCCTGACAGCCGATGCGATAGCGGCGCGTGTTACCGGGCTCCAGTGCGCGTCGCCACGAACTTCGCTCCTGGCTGAATGCGTCGAGAGTCCCCCGCGCGGCGTGCGATTCAAACCTGGATGGCGGCGATGCGATCAAGCAATCGCTGCAGTCGTTCCTGTTGGGCTTGCGTAAGCCCGGGCGTCGCATATACCTGAAGAGATCGACCGTACCAGTAGGCTTTAGGGAATAACGTATCTGCCCATTCCGAGCTTAGGGCTCGCTCGAGATGGACAATTGCGCCGTCGATGGTTTTTGCGTGTACGGATTCATACTCTCTACATTTCCATTAAACTGCTTCATTGCGTACCCTCCCGGTCGAGTCCGCTTGGTCGGGGCGGCGGACGTCGCGTTGATATTGCTCCTGGCAATCTCCGCCACTTGTTTCGTAGCTTTCTTTTACAGAGTTATTAGTCATACTGATCGCCTTGGTGAACGCCTTCCATGTTGCCACGGCGGTTTCGCTTCCAGCCGGTGCGTTCCTCTCAAACTTGTCGGCGAACTCTTGCGGCTCACGATAGTAGTGCTGGAGCTGTGCTTTACCCGCCGCCGCGAATTAACCTCGTGTTCTGGAAACGATTGAGTAAACGTGGCGCCAGTACGATTGCAATATTAGACGACGGGTGGCTATGTCTTTCGGAAAAGTGTCATAGGAATCAGACAATCGTGGGTAGCTGGGGTAACCCGACCGTGCGCGTCCTGCACCCCGCAGGCCAGCGCGATCAGTTGCAGCCGCACTTCCTGCGTGATGCGAGCCGACCGACCGCTACGCTCGCCCTCCCAGATACCTCGTGCACCTTGCCGCGCAACACGCTGGCGCCACTGGCCGACCGTTTGCACGGACACGCCCAGTTCCTGCGCGATCGCTGCGCCTGAGTGGCCCTCATGGGCCATTAACGCGATGCGCGCCCGCGTCACATCACGCTGTGCCGCCGTCGTGCGCCTGATCAGCGCCTGCAGCTCCTCTCTGTCCTTCCTCGCCGGCTTCACTAACGTGGCCTACGACCTCGCAATATAAGCAGTACTTCGCATATCGATCTCGCTCGCACTTCGATCCTTACCGCGACAAAGCCTCCACGCTTCCTCCCCACGCCCGTTCACCCTCACGCAGTTGCGCTGCGCTCGCTGTGATCAACTTACGGTGGAACTTGCACCCACAAGAGTGCGCCCATGCTGGGCGCACAAAAAAAGAGCCCGCTCGCGCTGGGCGGCAGGCTCAAAACTCCGAGAGGATCCGAGGGCTTATCTGACCTCCCCTCGGAGGGCCAAGTGGGATCATAGATCGACAGCCACGTATCGCGGACGAGATTGGCCGACTGAGCCACCGTGTTGACCGAATGCGACAACAGAATGCGGTTCTCCAATCTGCTCGGCGACCTGTGAGCTTGGCATCGGCAACGGCATCCCTGCGATCTCCGATCAGCGCAAGTAAGGCATTTCGTACGTTTCGTGAACGCGAGCGGAAGGCCGACGGTCTACAGGTTGGATAACGGGAGCTGTGTAAAAGTTGGTACCGGTAAGGGCGCCGCTGCCACCGGTGCCGACTTTGAAAATCCAGACCGCGTTCGGGTTGCCCTGTCCGTCGAGCGTCAACGTGGCGCTGCTGAACGTCACCGCCCCCGTACCACCAGGCGCCGCACTCAGGACTGCGAAGCTTGATACCGTACCCAGTGCTGGTATGGTTTGAGCCCGTGCCCACGGAGCTGTGGAAAGTGACGCGCCCAGCGCAATCAGGCACGCAAAGAGATGTTTTTGACAGTAATTCCCAGCAGGTCTCTCAAAAAAATTCAGAAATAAACAGGAAAATCACATACGGATATGCGCTGAGTAGCCACAGTCAATAACACATGCACAACTCGGCATCGCAGGCTAACGATGCATGAAACATTGTTCACTTTCAACGACTTGATAATGGTTCGAGCCCTCAGTGACGCACAGCTATCCCATGCACTGCTATGGCGCCTCTCCTGCCGTTCAATGCCCCAGCCAGTTGAAGGCTGGGGACATTGCCGAGGAGGTCATGCGATGTAAGGGCGCCTGGGTGATAAACCCAAAAAAACAATCGAACCTGTCTGGAAGGTTTATTGCGTTTAAAACGCGCTAGCTGCGATTCGCAAAAAAGCGTTGCGTCTTTGCGTGATTGCCAGCTTTACCTGCAATCTGTCAATCAATCGCGAAATAACTATAGACTCTTTAAGTCAAATATTTCGGACATTTTTTTGGCGATTTTTGAATGTGCATGAAGATTCATGATCTGGGCGTTAGGTATTCGCCAACAGCATTGTCAAAATCCGCCAATGCAAAACCGGATACTGATCCTGGCCGGGACCGTCAATCCAGATATGGTCCGGAAACGACAGAAACAAAAAACCCGCGTACGCTGGTGATATCTTTCCCATTTAGTCGTGCAATCTTCCGGGGAACGCGACATGACATCTCACCGTCTGCCTGAGTACCGGGCTGCGCGTCGCGCCGGCGATATCAATGCGACCATTGCCACCGGCACAGCTACGTCAGTTTTTGAGGAAGTCGCCCGCGTTGCCGCGGCGATTTGCGAGGTGCCGATCGCGGCGGTGACCTTGCCGGGCGTAGACTTGAACTGGCTCCATTCAGATGTCGGACTATCCGCAGAAGCGTGGATGGCCGCTGAAGCAGCATTCTGCCGGCTCGTTCCGGGCAACGATCAAGGAATCGAGGTGGTCGATACGGCTGACGATCCACGCGTTGCCCAGAATCTGCTCGTCTTCGATCGACTTGAGATCCGGTTCTATGCGAACGCGCCGATCATTCTCCCGATGGGGCACTGTATCGGTGTGGTGTCAGTAGCAGCATGCGCGCCCAGACACCTGACTCATATACAACGAGCCGCACTGGACGGCCTGGCTCACATTGTCAGCTCCTGTCTACTCAATCTGTCTACGGGCGCCCTCGCCGGCAACTTGTCCGGAAATGACTCCGATGTGAACACGCTCCCTGAACAGGAAGCAGACCTTATCGTGCTCGCCAGTTCCGGTGGAGAGATTGGTTACATGGGCGACGCCTCCGCCCGCTACGGAGACGGCTCCTCGTTGAGGCTTTTAGGCACCAACCTGCTTGACACCGTTGCCGATGAAGACCGCGCATCGGCGGCTGTGGCTCTGCGCGACGCGATGACGCGTCGATCAGGCGCGACGCTTGTCGCCCGTATGGCCTCAATGGATAACGCCGAGCGATGGGTGCACTGGAACTACCGGCCGATGTCAGACATGGCTGGACGGACCGTCGCGATCTATGCCGTGGGACGCGATGTTAGTGAACGCAGGCGCGCCGAACAGGCGTTGACCGAGAGCGAGCGGAGATATCGCGAACTCTACGAACGCACGCCGGCGATGCTTCACTCGATCGATATGCAGGGCAAGCTCATGAGTGTGAGCGACCTATGGCTTCACACGCTTGGGTATAGCCGGGCTGAGGTACTGGGGCGCTCCTCATCCGAGTTCCTGACACCGGCATCGCGCGAGTATGCACGTCAGGTGGTGCTTCCCGAATTCTTCCGTGTTGGCCATTGCCGCGACGTCGAATACCAGATGGAGCGGAAGGACGGGGAAGTGATCGACGTATTGTTGTCCGCCGTTCTCGAGAGGCAGAGCGATGGCACGCCATGGGGATCCATGGCCGTTATCGAGGATATCACTGACCGCAAGAAGATCGAGGCGACCCTGCTCGAGAGCGAGGGCCGATATCGCGCGCTGTTTGAGCACATGCAGGTGGGATTCGTATTGCTGGATATTGTTAGCGACGCAAACGCGAAAGTCGTCGACTTACGGTTCATCGCGGCAAATCCGGCAATTGCGAGGACGAGCCGTATTCCGTCCGAACTCATGATCGGCAAGAACGTCTCGGAGGTGTTTGCAGGTCCGGCTGATCAGGGATGGGACTGGCTCGGCACGCTGACTTCGGTTGTACTAACCGGCGAGCCAGTTGCGCGACAGGATCTACCTGCAGCGGGCGGCGGCTGGTTTGACATGGTTGCATATCGTCCCGGACCCAATCAGTGTGCTGTTCTGGTCCTCGAGACGACTGAACGCAAACAGATGCAGGCGACCCTGGCTGAACAGCATGAATTCCTCCGGATCACGCTGCATTCAATCGGCGACGGCGTCGTCACGACCGATCCGGACGGTCGCGTCACCTACCTGAATCCGGTCGCGGAGCGGCTAACTGGCTGGCTCGTTGCCGAGGCGCGCGGCCTGGACCTTGAGGACGTATTTGATGCCCGCAACGAATCGACTCGCGTACGCGCTCCAAGTCCCGCTATGCAGTGTCTGAGCGAGAACCGCGTCGTGAGCAGCACCGACAATTCGGTCCTCATATCACGGGGGGGTACAGAACATGCGATCATGGATTCCGCTGCCCCGATCGTCAGTACGATTGGAGAAGTCCTGGGTGCCGTACTGGTGTTTCACGACGTGACGGAAGAACGTCGGCTCGCCAAAGAAATGAGCTACCGTGCCACGCATGACGCCCTGACCGGGTTGCTCAATCGCGCAGAATTCGAAACGCAACTTAACCGCGTGCTATCCCACGCACGCGAGGCCGGCAGTAGACATGCCATGCTGTACATCGACCTGGATCAATTCAAGGTTGTGAACGATACCTTCGGTCATATCGCCGGCGACCAGTTGCTGCAGCAGGTGACGAACCAACTGGGACAGTGTATCCGGAATACCGACACCCTGGCCCGGCTGGGAGGCGACGAGTTTGGCGTCATACTGGAGCAGTGCGATACGGAGCGGGCCCATTGGGTCGCTTCCCGGATCTGCGAGCACCTCGACGAATTCCGGTTTGCCTATAACGAACGGCGCTTCCATATTGGCGCAAGCATTGGTCTGGTGCCCATTGACGATCGCTGGCCGACGACTGCGGCTGTGCTCCAGGCTGCCGATAATGCATGCTACGCCGCCAAGGACGCCGGACGTAACCGGGTGCACGCGTGGTTCGACGCAGATAAGGCCGTACTTGCACGGCACGGCGAGATGCAGTGGGTCACGCGTCTGGAGCAAGTCCTCGATGAAGACCGTTTCGAGCTTTATGCCCAGCGCATACAGGCGCTTGGTCGCGAGGAGAGCCACGTTCGGTGCGAACTCCTGTTGCGTCTGCGCGAGCCGGATGGGAATCTGGTCCTGCCCGATGCTTTTCTATCAGCGGCTGAGCGCTTCCACATGGCCTCACGCATTGATCGCTGGGTGGTCAAATACGTATTCACATGGATGACCCGCAATCGCGACCAGCTGAACCACGTTGACAGTATCGCGGTGAACCTCTCCGGCCAGTCCATTGGCGACCACGCCTTCCATCGGTACGTGTGGGATCTGGCTGACGCATTGCAATTCGACGCGCATAAGCTTTGCTTTGAAGTAACAGAGACAGCGGCGATCACGAACCTGTCGGTGGCAACGGAGTTCATCCAGTCGCTGCGATTGCGAGGCATGCACTTCGCCCTTGACGATTTCGGAAGTGGCGCTTCATCGTTCGGTTACCTTAAAGCGTTGCCCGTGGATTACCTGAAGATCGACGGACAGTTCATTACCAATCTGGCACATAACCTCATTGATCAGGCAATGGTACGGTGTATCTGCGATGTGGCAAAGGCAGTCGGCAAGCGAACCATTGCGGAATTCGTCGAAACATCAGCCGTCGCGGCATTGCTGAGAAACATGGGCGTCGACTATATACAGGGATACTTCGTCCACGCACCTGCTCCCATGGAAGAAGTTCTTGTTCATGGATTTGATGCACGTAGTTGACAGGCGACAAGGTCCCCCTGGGAGCCGCTGTGCAGGTAGTGGCTTGTGCAAGAGGCACGAAAAAAAAATGCCTGCCGGAGGGTAAGCGGCAGGCTAACCTTCGAGGGAGTTGCACATCTGAGAGACCCTCGAATGGACCGAGGAACAGTGTAGGGTGAACAATCGCACGACGATCACCCGTGGCGGATTGGGCCAAGCTGTTGACTGAACAGGACAAAGGCGCATTCGCTTAAATCGGTTCGATGGGCCGTGGGACGTCGAATTTCCAACGACCCGACGCTGACTCCCCGCGGCTCCCGCTCCTGCATCGCATTCGCGAATGGCGGATTACACCAATCGCTTGACGGAATCGACGTTACCTCCCCTCTTAAGATGATACGACCAGACCCGTCTCGGCCAGACGCCGTGTCTCTCGAGGCGCGCAGCCTTACGCAATGCAATCGATGTTCAACCGACTACCTGAGCAGGTGAAGGTGGCGGCGTATTGCTGAAATGCATTGGCGGGATGTGCGGGACCGCCACGAAATGCGCAGGACTCCCGCAGATATCACAACCAGGAAAAAAACGATGGTGAAGCGAATCGCGGTAGTGACGGGTGGCATGGGTGGACTTGGGGAGTCGATCAGTACAAAGCTGCATGACGCGGGTTATTCGGTGGTGGTCACACACTCGCTGAACAACCTCGGCGTCGCTGACTGGCTGGCCGACATGGAGGCTAGTGGACGAAGCTTCCGCGCTTACCCGGTAGACGTCACCGACTACGACTCATGTCAGCACTGTGCAAGCAAAATCCGGTCTGAGATTGGCCCCGTCGATATTCTGGTGAACAACGCCGGCGTCACACGGGACATGACGCTCCGGAAACTCGACAAGATCAACTGGGATGCAGTCATTCGGGCCAATCTGGATTCGGTCTTCAACATGACCAAGCCGTTGTGCGAGGAGATGGTCGAACGCGGTTGGGGGCGCGTCATCAACATTTCCTCGGTCAACGGTTCGAAAGGATCTATCGGCCAGACCAACTATGCGGCGGCCAAAGCTGGCATGCACGGTTTCACCAAATCGCTGGCGCAGGAAGTGGCGCGCAAGGGGGTAACCGTCAACACCATTTCACCTGGCTATCTCGCCACCAAGATGGTCACCGCTATTCCCCAGGAGATTCTGGATACGAAGATCCTGCCGCAGATCCCCGTCGGCCGGCTCGGCAAGCCCGAAGAAGTGGCAGCGCTTGTGCTCTATCTATGCTCGGACGATGCCGGTTTTGTAACGGGGTCCAATCTCGCCATCAACGGCGGCCAGCATATGCACTGAGTCCACGGCAGATCGACTGATCGCACGCACCGCAACCTTTCACCTGGGCGTCGCGGTGCGCTCAATCAGGCTCGGGCCATCCCGCCTGTCCGCCCAATTTCATGCCCACCTGCCTGAGCACGGGTCTTGCGCAGATCCTCCGTTGCAGCAGGCACCATGCGCGATACGAAACGGCCTCGCGAGGTCAACAGTACCTCCTCCCCGCTCTCCTGTGACAACAGCTCGCGAACGAGCAACGCTTCTGGTGCGTCGCAGCCCATAAACGAGCAACGCGAGAAGGTGTCGGGCCGCATTCGCCAACATCAGGTCGCATTCGGACACTCGATGGCGGAAGTTTTAGTCGTTCTATAGGATCGACCCCAACGACTAGAACTCCTCAGTAAAGACCCGGACATTGCAGCGATGAAAGATGTGATGTGGGACAACAGGATAGTGAAGCAGTGACGAGTGGTGGGCGACCCTTGAGCCTTTGCCATAGAAAGTGCCGCGTTCTCTGCACGGCAGCAAGCCTCGGTTGAACCGCCCCAATGATGTCAAACAGCACGGTCCTTTTGCTGCGTACAGGTATCGCCAGGGAGATTGGCCTTGTCGCAACCGGAGGTTTGCCAGGGCGGCCGCGGCGGCGTCCACTACGGCTTTATGCCGAAGAGCTACAAGCACGCGCAACGCAGGCGGATTGAATATCTGCAAGGCTCGACGTTTCGATATCCGGACTGCGCTGCCCCGGTCCGCCGTCGCCAGATGCGCCAGGACCCTTGTGGCCGCTCCCTCTCCTATTCCGTCAGCCGGGTCAACCCAACACCGCCCAGGCGGATCGCGTTAGTGCGTAAAGCGGGCACCGGATCTGCCACGCCCATACAGCGTTTGGCCTTGCCACGTGGCGGTCAGGCGTGGCCGTGTTGTGTACGTTCGTGCGTGCCGACGACACCTTCTTGTTCGTCGAAAGAAGCTGATGGTATGGAGCACATCCACGGAATCGGTCTGCTCTATCGCGCGATCCCTGCTTTGCAACCTCGCCCGTCAACCGGTTTATCGCTAAAAAGGACTCAGCAGATTGCGCGCAAATCGACCTCAATTCGCCCCGCAAGCCTTGGCACTCGGCGCTGCACTGGCATTTTCCGGGTCGGCGCATGCTGTCGATCCGGCGCTGAACTCGCTTGGCCAGGCAGGCGGGCTGGTGATCCCCTATGCGTTCGCATTGCCGGAAGGTGTTGGCGAAGCACAGTACAACGATTACATCGCCCCCCGCTACGGCAAACAGGCGACGGGTTCTCAGATCTACTGGGGTGCGTTCGGACTCCTGCCGTATGTTGAGCTGGCTGGCGGGTTGGTGAACTATCCGGGGGATGTGCCGGCGCCGTATGCCGGCGCGGACCACTTCATTTTTCGTCATTTGATAGCCGACGTTAAACTGGAAGTACCGCAGTTCTTCAAATATCAGCCGGCCATTGCGTTCGGCATGACCGACATCGGCGGTCAAACCCATTTCTTTCGCTCCAAGTACGGCGAGGTGTCACAGCCCTTCGGGCCGCTCAACCTGACAATCGGCTACGGGCAAGGCGATCGGCTTGACGGCCTGTTTGGAGGTGTCCAGCTGTCGCTCTGGCAGACGGGACTGTCGCTGCTGGCGGAAGATGACTCGAAGACACCCTACGCAGGCGTGCGTTATCAGTCGCCCCGCATTAGCTGGCTAGCCGACGCCAACATCATCGGTACGGTGACGCGCGCGCTCAGATCGACAGACGGTGTATCGCCGCGCACGTCGATCTCGGTGGGAATTCAGATACCGCTCGGCAAGCGGTTCAGTCCACAGCGCTGCGCAGGCGGTCTGTGCGACGATACCAACGCTCAGGTACAGCAGGGACCGACCGACCCAGGTGCAGGTGCAGGTGCAGGTGCAGCTATCGTGCCGCGTAGCTTGCCGCCGCCTCACGAACTGGCCGTGGCGGAACACCCGAATGATGTTGCCCAAGAAGCGATTTCATTTGTGCCGCCGCTGCAGTCCTACGCGTCCGTCGTCGTGGCCGATGCATCCCCTGCGGTGCCCGCTGAGCGCACGCCGGTCATTCCCGAGCCGGTGGACACCTCAGCGCTCGATTCGATCGCTGCGCAACTGTTTGCCGCGGGCCTCGAACACGTGCGAGTAGGGATCAGCGGCCAGGATCTCATCGTCGAATACGAGAACCACCGATACAACCAGAACGAAGCTGACGCGCTCGGCATCGTGCTGGGTGTGGCGAGCATCAATGCACCGCGTGGCATCAAGCGAGTTCATGCGGTAGTCAAGAAGGCCAATGAACCGCTCGCCGACGTTGCCGTCGATCGCGAAGCCTACGCACAATTCCTCGCCGGGGGGGCACCCGCAGCGGCAAGCGCATCGATGACGATGCGAGCGCAACTGAACTATGACGCAGACTCGATTGTGTGGTACGGCAATGACCGGTACCACGGGCTCACGCGCATTCAGATCTCACCCGTTACGAGCTATCTATACGGCACCGAATATGGAAACTTCGACATTTCGGTTGGGGCGAATATTGAAGGATTCGTTCCGCTTTGGCGGGGTGCTGAGCTGTATGCAAGCTATATTGCGCCGCTGTACAACACGAAGAACATGGACGACGGTCGCGTGTTCAGCCAGTACCGTCTGCGCGGCGGGCTGTCCAGTGCGGCGTTGGCACAGAGTTTCTGGATCATGCCGCAAGTCCTGAACGTGGCCGCCGTGGGCAAGTTCGACTACCAGTACGTTGGCATCGAGAACGAAACCACGGCATTTGTCCCAGGCCGTCCAGACATCGTCCGACTGCGTCTCGCGTATCTGCACCAGGAGCCCGGCCGGGAGACGCTGCCGCACGAAACGAACGCGATGCTCACCTACAGATGGGTACAACCTTCGTGGAAGCTATGGATCGAGGCTGGCGTGGCCCGCTATGTTGGGGGCGACAAGGGCCCGCTCATCACGCTAACGCGCTGGTTCGACGATGTATCTGTCAGCGTATATGGCGAACATAGCGGCCGAGGCAGCTTTGCAGGCGCAGCCATCAGCTTCCCGCTCACGCCGCGCCAAGGTATGAAGCCGGGCATTACCCAGGTCTCTGGCTCCGGGGCGTTTGCACTGGACTTCCGCACGCGCGTGGGCTCGACCAACTACCTGACGCCTGATGCAGCGCAGAACCTGAGCTTCGCGTATAGCACCGACCAGGTTCTTCTGAACCAAGGGCGCTTTAGCGCGGCGTATTTCGCGACGCAACTCTATCGAATGCGCGACGCGTACGACCGTTATGCAAGACCTCACGACGATCCGTCGAAATTGGATCGTCATGGCGAGCCAGCCGGTCCTTCTGCTGCGATAACAGTGGCGCCGGCCGGTGCCTGTGAAGCCAGTTTGCAGGATGTGACGAAAGTGCAGGCTCAGTTGCCTGCCAATTGCGAGTGACTTTCTTTTGGAGAAAATCGATGAAGCTATTTGACGCCCGCGCGTGGCGCACGCTGCAGTTTGGATCAATTGCGCTGGCAAGCAGCGCGCTCGTTGCGTGTGGCGGAGGCGGTAGTTCGCCCACTGCGACCATCCATGGAACGGCGGCAGTCGGCGCTGCACTGGCTAATGCGACCATCCAGTTGAGCTGCAAGAACGGCTCAGGTAGCACGACTTCGAATTCAAGCGGATCTTATTCGGATACGTTCAGCTTCGACGGCCCGTGTCTGATTACAGCGACAAGTGGTTCGATCGTCCTCAATTCGTTTGCTTCCGGTGCTGGGACATACAACGTTACGCCGCTCACGCAGTTGCTTCTGAGTTACCTGGCCGGACAGCTCGGCACGACGCTCAATGGCTTGATTGCCGGCATCACGACCAATCCGACCTACCAGAGTGCGCTGACGAATAGCACGGTGATAGCAAACGCAGAAAACGCCGTCGCGCAACTGATAAAAAGCACATATGGCGTGACGTTGTCCACGAACTCGTTCTTGACCGTATCGTTCACGCCAGGTCAACCTGGAGCCGACGCGGATCTCGACACCCTGCAGACGGATGGGGCGATTACGAGTGAAGGCCAACCCGCCGCATCTCTTGCGGCCGCGGCAGTTGCCGCGGGCGCTGCCGCGCCCATTTCAGGTGGCTCCGCGCCAGGCAAGACAACCGGCGGTACGGGTGGCACTGGCGGAGCGGGGACGTAGACGAGGTGTCTGCCTGCCGGCCCCCAAGACGAGCAGGCTTTTTTTCCCTCGGGTCGAGCCTGTATAGAGGCGATCACTGACGTCTCCAGTTCGCAGCCTCAAGGCGAGACAGTGAGCCTATCCATCAACCAACCTGCGGCACGGCCAGATGCTCTTCCAGGTATGCCCGGAAGTCTTCGCTAACTTCCGGGTGCCGCAGTGCGAACTCGACGGTGGCCTTCAGATAGCCGAGCTTGCTGCCACAGTCGAAGCGCCTGCCGTGATATTTGTATGCCAGCACCTGCTCGTCGGCGAGCAGCGACTGGATCGCGTCCGTCAACTGCAGTTCGCCGCCGGCGCCCGGCTTTAGCGCGCGCAGGTGTTCGAAGATCCGCGGCATGAGCACGTAACGGCCCACCACGCCGAGGTTCGACGGCGCAACTTCCGGCGCCGGTTTCTCGACGATGCCCGACATCTTGATGATCGACTGTTCCCACTGCTTGCCGTCGACGATACCGTACGACTTCGTCTCCGACGACGGAATCTCTTCGACGCCGATCACCGAGCTGTGATAGTGGTCGAACACCTCGATCATCTGCGTCATCACGGGTGGTGTGCCGTACAGCAAGTCGTCCGCGAGGATCACCGCAAACGGGTTATCGCCGACCAGCTTCTCGGCGCACAGCACCGCGTGGCCGAGGCCGAGCGCCTCAGGCTGGCGTACGTAGAAGCAGTCGACATGGCTCGGCTTGATGCTGCGCACTGGCACAGAAGAATTAAAAAAGCCTACCCTCCTGAAGGAGAGCAGGCTCAAGTTCCGAGGCACATCTGCTCGTCCTTCAGACGTCGTTAGGGACCCATGCTGGAGCAGTCAAACCAGGCAACTTCTGAAATCGCAATCGTTTGTGCAACCTGAATCAGGCTCACTCAATATGTTTTGTCCACCTGACAATTGATCTTATGATGACAAATGCCCTTCTTCAGGCACTATTCGGCAAATCTCAACTATCGAATTCCATCCAGCGAATATAAGCTTGTCATTCGATACGATGCAGTGTTCTTTAACAGCGCATCGCACCGCATTATATGGCGTTATATGGCATTGCACACAAATCGTAATCCGCGGTCTTTATGGCGGCTAAACCGCCATTACCGCAGACAGATCGGTTATCACGACGTGCTCATGAGACGCTTGCTGGCGCGGTACTCGGTTGGCGTTGTCGCAAGATGTTTGCGGAAGAGTTTCGCGAGCCAGCCACCACCCCCAAGTCCGCAACGGCGCGCGATCTTGTCGACCGGCAGATCGGTTTCGACAAGAAGGCGGCAACACATGTCGAGCCGCACATACGACAGATACTCGGACGGCGTGACGCCCATTTCGATCTTGAAGCGACGCAGGAAGTTTCGCTCACTCATTGCGGCAACCTGCGCCGCCTCATCGATGGAGATCGGTCGGTCGCCATTCGCCTCCAGCCACTTGGCCGATGCCTGAATCTTTTCGCTCACGTAAGCGGGTGCATTCTCGCGGATAGTCGCCGTAAAGCGCGTCTGATGGGGCCGAGGCAGGACGTGATCTTCGATCAGGCGCGCGATTTCAGTACCAAAATCTTCCTGAACGACCGCCAGCGCACTGTGCAACGGACTAGCGAAAGCCGTCGAGACGCCAACGGTGGGAGCACAGTGTTGGAAGGTTTCCGAAGTGCGTCCGCCCCCCCAGCGCTGGCTGCTGCCAGCGCGTCCGAATCCGGCGGCTTCGAGCAGCAACCGCCCTTCGCCGATCGGGACTACCAGTCCGCTGCGCGGGCACTCGCGACGCAGCCAGGTAGTCAGGCGTTCATCACGTGTTGCATTGCGCACCCCGCCTCCACCGCCAACAAATAACGCGTGGAAACCGTCTGAATAGCGACGCGCCTCGACACCTTCGGTCCAGACGAACACGGAAGACGAACTGTCAACCCGGCCACCGGCCGCCGATATAAGGCAAACCTTGTACCGTATCTGGCCGCCCTGTGTAGTCTCTGTCTCGGTGAGCGCATTCGCCGACTGGAATATTTCCAGGACTGTGGCTGCTTCCGGCAACGCAAAGCCGCTGAACAAGACTATGCCGATATTTCTCACCGTGCGCGCGTCTTGCAGAACGTGTAGCCGCGCTACGCTGTTACTGTGAACCGCCTCCATCATAATTTTTCCCCGGAATTTAGTGGACGTTCCAGCTTGCGTTGAGCTGGATTTATTTACGGATTTTATCCTACAAAAAAAACTGCCCTTTCAATATGTACTGGCCGAATCTCTCCACATGTTGGCGGTTTTAGGCAATGTGAAAGATGGATGTAATTTGCATGCACCAGAAATGGAGATTCCCCAAAGTTGGGCGTGATCGAAAAAAACCGAAAGATAAGCAAGCGAATTTCGGCTCGAATCGGTGGCCATCGCAAAGATAGCATTGAAATTCAAAATGAGTTCAGTAAGCGATTGCATTCAAAATGGGCGTTGTTGCATAAATCCGGCTGCTGCGTGTTGGGGGCGACGTTTACACGCAACAAACGGAACGGTACTGCTGGTTTTACAGCCGAGAGCCACGTCGACCGCTCGATTAACGGCCCGGCTGATTTCGTTCAGACCATGCGGTCGGCACGTTCACGCTGCTGGAAGCGACCCGCTCGTACTGGAACACACGGAGCGATGCCGACAAGGCAGCCTTCCGCTTCCTGCACGTTTCGATCGACGAAGTACCTGGTTCGCTGTCCGCAACGGATCCGCAGTTATCGGAAAGCTGGATCTTATCCGGAAGAACTGGAACGTTTAAGTTAGCGTCTAGCACTTTTTGGAACCGACTCTCGACGGAATCAACCAACGTTTTGGCGGAAGCGGTTAATTCAAATCGAGGATCCTCCTTCATGAGATTCCCGATCCCCGTTTCCACCGTCTACAGGGCCGACTGAATGCGCGGCATACCACTCGTCGTCGATCTTGATGGCACATTGATTCGCTCAGACATCCTGATCGAATCCGGGCTTGCCTATTTGAAAGCAATGCCGCATCGGTTCTATGAACCGCTTCTTTGGCTCACGCGTGGCGGCAAGTCAGTGTTGAAAGCACGCCTCGCCGACGCGACGAACGTCGATGTTACCGTCTTACCCTATGACGCGACCGTACTTGAGTGGCTAAAGGCCGAGCGCGATGCGGGCCGCTCGCTGGTGCTCGCCACTGCGAGCCACGAGCGCTATGCGCTAGCCATCTCTACGCACCTAGGCCTTTTTGACCAGACATTCGCATCACACGATGGCCTCAATCTGTCCTCGCACAAGAAGCGCGAAAAGCTTGTCGCCGAATATGGAGAACAGGGCTTCGACTATGCCGGCAACTCGCACGACGACGTCGAAGTCTGGCGATCGGCCGAGCGCGCCTACGTGGTCAACCCCGGCAACGGCGTCGAGCGAGCCGCACGCAAGATCGGGAACGTTGAGCGTGTGATCGAGTCACGCCCGCCCGCAGCGAAAGCGTGGGCCAAATCGCTGCGGCTGCATCAATGGCTGAAGAACCTCCTGATCTTCGTGCCCTTGCTGGCCGCACACAAATTGTCGTCCCCGGAATCCGTCTTTGCGGCCCTATTGGCATTCTTCACGTTCGGCCTGTGCGCTTCAAGCGTTTACCTGCTCAACGATCTGCTTGACCTGGAAGACGACCGCCATCACCCCGTCAAGCGCAAACGCCCCCTCGCTTCGGGTGCGTTGCCGCTCACCGGGGGGCTATGGCTGATCCCTGTCTTACTTGTCGGCGCATTCGCTGCGGCATGGATCTTCCTGCCCTGGCGCTTCTCCGTCGTGCTGCTCGGCTACTATGCACTGACGCTTGCTTACTCGATGTTCCTCAAGCGCCAGGTAATCATCGACGTAGTCGTGCTCGCGATGCTCTACACGATCCGCATCATCGCGGGCACTGCAGCCGTCGGAGTGCACCTGACGTTCTGGCTTCTCGCCTTCTCGATGTTCATTTTCCTGAGCCTTGCCCTCGTCAAACGATACGCCGAATTGCATTCATTAAAAGCGCGTGGCCTCGTCAAGACTCGAGGGCGCGGGTACGACGCGAGCGATTTGCCGCTGATCTCGTCGCTCGGTACGGCATCGGGCTACCTGGCGGTGCTCGTACTTGCGCTTTATATTCAGGATGCAAAGACGGCCAGCCTGTACCGTCATCCTCAAGTGATCTGGCTCGCCTGTCCGCTACTGCTCTACTGGGTCAGCCGCACCTGGATCATTGCGCACCGCGGTTCGATGCACGACGACCCAATCGTATTCGCCGCGCGCGATCGTATAAGCCTCGCCATCGTCACGCTTTGCGGTCTCGTTTTTTGGGCGGCGACCTAGTCGATGAGCGCCGCGCTGTCCTGGGGGCGCTACCCCAACTCGCCGCAGGAAGTACACGCCGTCGCATGGCGTGACGCAGCTCGCAACGCGTGGGTCGAAGCCAGCCGCGAACACGGCACAAGCCTCGTCTTCGGCAATGGCCGCAGCTATGGCGACAGTTGCCTCGCCGCCTCGGGTCATGTCGTCCAGACGTTGTCGCTCGATCGCCTGATCGCGGCAGACTGGCAGACCGGTGTGCTGCGCGCCGAGTCCGGCGTCACGCTCGAACAGATTCTGAATGTTGCCATTCCGCGCGGCTGGATGCTGCCGGTGACGCCTGGAACCAAGTACGTGACATTGGGCGGCGCCATCGCCAACGACGTTCATGGCAAGAATCATCACGTGCGCGGTACGTTCGGGCGGCACGTACGCCGCTTTGCGCTGGCACGTAGCGACCGCACCCAGTTCGAATGCGCGCCGGACGAGCAGTCGGAGTTCTTCTCCGCCACGATCGGCGGACTCGGGCTCACCGGCATGATCTTGTGGGCGGAAATCCAGTTGATGCCAATTCGCTCGAGCATGATCGATGTGACGAGCATCCGCTTTGCGAATCTCGACGAATTCTTTGCGCTTTCCGAACGACTCGATGCGCTGCATGAATATAGCGTGGCCTGGGTCGACTGCCAGAGCCGAGGCTCAGCGCTCGGTCGCGGCATCTTCATGGTCGGCGACCATGCCAAGGACGGACCGCTTGAACTCGCGAGCAGGAAGAAGCGCACCGTGCCGTTTACGCTGCCCATCCCCGTGTTCAATCGGGCCACTCTGCGCGTCTTCAACGAGCTTTATTATCAGAAGCAGCAAAGCAACGAAATCCGCGCGACGGTCAGCTACGACGCCTACTTCTATCCACTCGACAGCCTGCTGGAATGGAACCGCATATACGGCCGCGCGGGGTTTCAA
The DNA here is from genome assembly GCF_001634365.1 of Paraburkholderia phytofirmans OLGA172. Classification (NCBI taxonomy): domain Bacteria; kingdom Pseudomonadati; phylum Pseudomonadota; class Betaproteobacteria; order Burkholderiales; family Burkholderiaceae; genus Paraburkholderia; species Paraburkholderia phytofirmans. The sequence continues at coordinate 1,149,292 of NZ_CP014579.1, read as the reverse complement.
CAGTATCAGTGCGTCGTCCCTCCGGGCGCGGCGCGCGACGCGAGCCGCGCGATCCTCGACGCTATTGCCGGGAGCGGCACCGGCTCGTTCCTTGCCGTGCTGAAGCGGTGCGGCGACGTGTGCTCGCCGGGTCTTTTATCGTTCCCCCGGGAGGGCACGTCGCTGGCCCTCGACTTTCCGCAACGCGACGCGTTGAACACACGGCTCTTTGCCCAGCTTGACGCGATCGTGCGCGAGGCAGGCGGCCGCATCTATCCGGCCAAGGACGCGCACATGCCGGGTGCCGACTTTCGCGCCGCTTACCCTCAATGGCAGCAACTCGAAGCACTACGCGACCCTGCTTTGCTATCGCGCTTCTGGGAACGGACCACTCGACCATGAAAAACATTCTTATTGTTGGCGCCACCTCGGCGATCGCTATTGCCTGTGCCCGCCAATGGGTCAAAGAAGGCGCACGCTTCTTTCTGGTTGCCCGCAACGGCGAGCGTCTCAAGCAGGTCGCGGACGATCTGACCGCGCGTGGAGCGCAACTCGCGGCCTGTCATCAACTCGATATCGATAGCCTCGACAGGCACTTCGGCATGCTCGAACGCTGCGCGAGCGAACTCGGCGCGCTCGATATCGTGCTGGTGGCGCCCGGCACATTGCCGGACCAGGCGGCGTGCCAGGCGGATCCCGCTGTGGCGGCGCGCGAATTCAATACCAACGCGGTTTCCGTGATCGCTTTGCTGACGCCGATCGCCAATGTTCTCGAAGCGCAGAAGCGTGGCGCGCTGGCGGTGATTTCCTCAGTGGCAGGCGACCGCGGGCGGCCTTCGAACTATCTGTACGGTAGTGCGAAAGCGGCGCTTTCGGCGTTCTGCGAAGGTCTGAATGCACGGCTCTTCAAGGCCGGCGTCCATGTGGTGACAATCAAGCCGGGCTTCGTCGCTACGCCAATGACGGCAGGACTGCCGTTGCCGGGGCCGCTTGTGGCGACACCTGACCACGTGGCGACGGACATCGTGCGCGCGATCGAGAAGCGCAAGGATGTGCTGTACACGCGGTGGTTCTGGACGATCATCATGTTGATCATTCGGTCGGTACCGGGATTCCTGTTCAAGCGCGTGTCGCTGTAACTCGCCGTTCATATAGATAACCATCCTCATCAATCCACCATGACCGGTTCAAAAATTGTCTTTCTTTATTCCCTGTTCGCTGCCATTTCGATCGGAGCAAACCTCGGAACGCAGAAGGTGTTCCTGATTACATGGCCCTTGCTTTACGCAGTCCCTCTATCCGTACTGACCGGCACAATAGTAGGACTAGCGGCAAAATTTATCCTGGATAAGATCTGGATATTTAAATTCCGGCATCGTGACTTAGCACACGGACTCAGGAATTTCATTCTTTACGCGACCATGGGTCTCGGAACAACGGCTATTTTTTGGGGATTTGAATTCGGTGCAGACCGACTTTTTTATACCGAGTCGGCCAGACTGGGTGGTGGAGCGTTGGGGCTCACGATGGGGTATTTAGTCAAGTACCATCTGGACAAAAAATTCGTATTTTCATGAATCGCAATGTAGAAAACCGCGTAACCTCTGACTGAAAGCAGGCCAGGTATCAATTTCATATTCAATGCCCATGATTCATTATGCAAATCTGCCCCGCTGTCCGGAAGCATCTGCATCTCTGATGCGCGCTGCTCTGCTTAGGGAGGTAGCACTGAGTGATACGTGGCACAGAATTAGCGTTCATAATTCCCCAGAAGCGAATGGATTCCACTAAAGGACAGCGAGGATAAATGAAAACGAACGAGATTTGCATAGATGGAACCACCAAAAAAACAATACAGAATTTTTCTGTCGTATTTGTTGTAATTTTGTATTATTCGATTGTTGTGAAATTCTGCCCAAATGCACCGTATTTTGATGATTTTTTTTCGATCCTGGAACCGCTTACCCGTATTGCGGAAAATCCGTCACGTTCAAACATTATAGCCAGTCTGGTAAGTCAGAACAACCAGCATCGCGTCATTACGACTCATATCGCCGCAATTTTCAGTTGGCTTGTGGCCGGCAAGGTATCGTTTTGGGCGCTGAATCTATTTGGAAATACACTCCTGCTCGTTGCAGCTTTTGCGATTGTTCGGTCATTACAGCCAGCCGATCAATCCATGGAAAAATCGAATGAAGTCGGCACGTACAAACTGGTGGTTGCATTTCTATTATTCAATTTGTCATTTTTCCGTTTGCTATCTTTTCCGATGGCGGCAGTCTCCAATTTCGGTGTTTATGCTTTTGCTATACTTGGGTATTGGGCGCTCTTTTCAGGCCGAACGGTAGTGGGCTTCCTATCTCTCGTCGCCAGCGTCGCCTCTCAAGCCAACGGCTTGATCGCTCTGCCGCTGGCCGCGATCTATCTCGCTCTAAACAGGGACTGGCGCCGGGCGGCCTGGGCCTCAGGTTTGAGCGTTGTTACAATCGGGTTATATTTTTTTCATTATGATTTCCACGCGACTATGTCGCCCCTAATAATCGCAAATTCCCAAACCGACGGCGGGTCATCGGTTTCCCTACCCACGCGCCTACTGTACCTGTTCGTCCAGATTGGTTCGCTTGGTATGTTAAATAATCGCGCCGTAACCCTGCCCAAAGAGCTGGTGATAATTCCCGCTCTCACTGGGGTGGCGTTAATTATTTTACATTTTAGACTATTATGGGTTGGCGCACTCAAGGAGCGCCGTGCATTATCGGCATTTCTCTGGTTCCTGCTAGCTGCTTTCGCGGCAATTTCAATTGTGCGCATCAATTCTAATATCGATGATTGGGTTGCCGTTCGCTATAAATTGATATCCTGCCTCTACGCGGCGAGCCTCTTAGGACTAGTCGCGAAGACTACAGAGAAAAAGATTTTTGCAAAATACTCTTGGAGTGGAGTCTTGATTTCTATAACGTTTATTTACTGGACGACGTCATTTGCATATCTTTTACCTCATATCTCTCACTTTAGGAAATTTACCGCCCCACTTACCACGGAACGATGGGACTCCAAACAGGAAGCTGATGCAGCAGCTCTCGTATTGAGCAAAGCCGAAAGCCTTAACATCTATAAGTGGAAATAACACAGTTCCGATTTGAAGCGTAGCGAGTTTGCGTCACCGCGTCAGCCGATCAATCAAAGTTATGAGATGAAAACATTTCAGCAAGTTTTTTGCGTCATGGATTTGTAGGGTTTCGAGTGAGGTTGCTGTCGCTTTGAGATTCCTGTTCGATGACGGAACCTATGCCGTGCGATGAGGGCCAAGGCGTACGCCAGCAAAGTCGCCGCGGCTGCTTGAGGGGTGGCTGTATTTGCAGCACACGTTCGATCTGTCCGACGAGGAGGTCGTCTGGCAATGGGTGGAGAACCCGTATTGGCAGGTGTTCACCGGCGAGACCTATTTGCAGACCGAACCGCCGATCGACCCGTCGAGCCTGACACGCTGGCGCAAGCGACTGGGTGAGGCCGGCGTTGAAGAGTTGCTGGCCGAGACGATCGAAGCGGCCAAACGTGCCGGCGTGATCAAGGCATCGAGCGTGAAGCGCGTGATTGTAGATACGACCGTCATGGAGAAGGCGATTGCCCATCCAACCGATTCGCGCTTGCTCGAGCGGTGTCGCGAACATCTGGTGAAGGCCGCGGCACGGCATGGCCTGAAGCTGCGGCAGAACTACAACCGCGAGGCGCCGCGTCTGGGGCTGCAGATTGGCCGCTACGCTCACGCGAAGCAGTACAAGCGCATGAGGAAGGCCTTGCGCACGCTGCGTTCGCGCGTTGGCCGTGTCATGCGCGATGTTGAGCGACAGGTCGCTCAGGTGGCAGACTCAGGTCGTACTGTGTTGCTGGAGCTGATCGCGAGCACGAAGCGGATTCTGTCGCAAAAGCCAAAGAACAAGAACAAGCTGTACGCGCTGCATGCGCCGGAAGTCGAATGTCTGGCCAAAGGCAAGGCACGCACCCCTTACGAGTTCGGCGTGAAAGTGTCGATCACGACGACCCACAAGGAAGGACTGGTAGTTGGCATGCGCTCGATGCCGGGCAATCCGTACGACGGTCATACGCTGGCTGAAGCGCTGGAGCAGGCGGCAATCCTGAGCGACACGACGCCAGAGGTGGCGATTGTGGATCGCGGCTACAAGGGTGTCGCGATCGACGGCGTGAAGATCTACCACCCGGGCTTGCGGCGGGGCATCACACGCGGACTACGCGCGATGATCAGGCGGCGCAGCGCGATCGAGCCAGCCATCGGTCACATGAAGACCGACGGAAAACTCGACAGAAATTGGCTCAAAGGGGCGCTCGGCGATGCGATGCACGCGGTGCTGTGCGGCGCGGGCCACAACCTCCTATAAGGACTTTCCCTTTTTTGCAAGCTGGGGTTGATTTATCCATTCATCCATTCGATTCCCATGTCATCGGGGACACATTCGGCATTCAGCGGCGAGACAGACTGCACACCTATAAGCGGCCTTGTTGAGCACCATCGTTGCGGGTGCCCGGGCCCGGATAGTAACCGCGCAGCAGGACTCCATCCGGATGACGGCGAATACATGCGATGTAGCGCCTGAAGGTTGTTCGAGTTCGCCCGCTGCCGGTCTGACCTGTCGCTATCCTTGCCTTTGCGTCCTGGGTTACGAAGTCGAGCCTGAACAATTCGGAGAGCCTCGCGCGGCGGAGCTTTGAGGCCGAAATGGTGTTGTGAGATTTGCAGGAACCTGGCACATTAACGCAAGAATCCTGCATTTTTCGACGAGGTGCAGATGGGTCCGAAGACGCCTGTGCCGGAGGGAGATTTCTTCCGGCAACCGCTGCGCGAACAGATCAACCTGAAGCATCCGCTGGTACGCCTGACTGACCTGATCAACTGGGAGCGGCTGGGCGCATTGATGAGCGAGAGCTTCGTGTCGGGCAAAGGTCGACCGGCGAGCTCGCCGCGGCTGATTGCGGGGCTGCTGTACTTGCAGCACGCGTTCGATTTGTCCGACGAAGAGGTCGTCTGGCAATGGGTTGAAAACCCGTACTGGTAGGTCTTTACGGGCGAGACGTACCTGCAGACGGAGCCGCCAATCGACCCGTCGAGCCTGACGCGCTGGAGGAAGCGTCTGGGCGAAGCCGGCGTTGAAGAGTTGCTGGCCGAGACGATCGAGGCGGCAAAACGTGCCGGCGTGATCAAGGCCGCGAGCGTGAAGCGGGTGATCGTCGACACGACGGTGATGGAAAAATCGATCGCCCATCCAACCGATTCACGGCTGCTCGAGCGGTGTCGCGAACATCTGGTGAAGGCGGCCGCGCGGCACGGCCTGAAGCTGCGGCAGAACTACAACCGCGAGGCGCCGCGTCTGGGGCTGCAGATTGGCCGCTACGCTCATGCGAAGCAGTACAAACGCATGAGGAAAGCACTGCGCACGCTGCGTTCACGCGTTGGACGGGTGATGCGCGATGTGGAGCGACAGGTCGCTCAGGTGGCAGACCCCGGCCGTGCAGCATTAATGGAGCTGATTGGCCGCACGAAGCGCATCCTGGCGCAGAAGCCGAAAGACAAAAACAAGCTTTATGCGCTACACGCGCCTGAAGTCGAGTGTCTGGCCAAAGGCAAGGCCCGCAAGCCTTACGAATTCGGTGTGAAAGTGTCGATCACGACGACTCACAAGGAAGGGCTGGTAGTTGGCATGCGCTCGATGCCAGGCAATCCGTACGACGGTCATACGCTGGCTGAAGCGCTAGAACAGGCGGCAATCCTGTGCGACGCCAGGCCGGAAGTGGCCATCGTCGACCGTGGCTACAAGGGTGTCGCCGTCGACGGCGTGAAGATCTACCACCCGGGCTTGCGCCGCGGCATTACACGCGGACTCCGCGCGATGATCAGGCGGCGCAGCGCAATCGAGCCAGCCATCGGCCACATGAAGACAGACGGAAAACTTGATCGCAACTGGCTCAAAGGTGCGCTCGGCGACGCGATGCACGCGGTACTGTGCGGTGCCGGCCACAACCTGCGGATGATCCTGAGGAAGCTGCGGCTTTTTTGCGTCTTCGTTCTCGCTGCTTTGCTCAACCGCTGCATTGCCGCCGACGTGATGGTGTGACGTCGGCGGCCCGGGAAATGAATTGTTCAGGGTCGACTACGAAGTCACACTTTTAGGTGACGCTACGAATTTACCTGTTCGTGCTGTTGTCCTACCGTGGCTGGCCTCAGTGTTGATGGAGTGGAGACATACGAGGGATCGAAGCGCTCGCCCTTGGCCAGAATCGCCCACAGGATGCGCGCGTGCTTGTTGGCGACGGCCACCAGCGTTCGATACCAACCTACGCGTGCCTGGAGCTGAACGATCCAGCGCGAGAGCCGGTCGGTTCGTCGATGAGCGCTCGTTACGGCCGAGCGCGCGCCCTGGAACAGCAGCGTGCGCAGATACGTGTTGCCCTGTTTGGTGATGCGGCCCAGCCGGGTCTTGCCGCCGCTGCTCGCCTGTTTGGGCACCGTGCCGAGCCAAGCGGCAAATTGGCGACCGTTTTTGAACAGGCGAGCGTCGCCGACGGTGGCCACCGTGGCCGACACGGTGAGCGGCCCGATGCCGATGACCGCCATCACGCGCTGCGCGTTGCTGTCGTGCTTCACGTGCGTGGCGACTTGCGCGTCGCACCAGGCGATTTGCCGGTCGAGGGCCTGCACGTGCTCCCAGCCTCGCGCCAGCGCAGTGCGCGCGACACCGTTCAGTTCAGTGGCCCCGTCCTCCAGTGCCTCGACGAAGTGGGCGCGAAATGCGTCGATGCCTTGCGGCAGGAACGCGCCGAACTCGACCAGTTCACCGCGCAGCCGGTTGACGAGCGCGGTACGCTCCTCAACGAAACCGTCCCGCATCCGGTGCAGCACCAGCACGTTTTGCTGGTCCGCCGTTTTGACGGCCACGAAGCGCATATGCGGCCGGCCCGCGGCCTCGCAGATGGCCTCGGCATCCAGCCTGTCGTTCTTCACGTGCTTGCCGCCTTTGCGATACGGCGCGGCCAACTGCGGCGCGATTAGGCGGACTTTGTGGCCGAGCGCGTGCAGCTTGCGCCCCCAGTAGTGGGCTGCGCTGCACGCTTCCATTGCGACCAGGCACGGCTCGAGGTTGGCAAACCATTCGGGAAACTTCTGCCGCGAGATTGCTTTCCTGACCACCACGCGTTCCATGCTGTCCACGCCGTGTACCTGGATGATGTTTTTGGCCAGATCCACGCCGATACGAGTAATCTCGTCCATGACTTTCCCCTTCTCAGATGGGTTGCACAGCACCAACCATCCTCGCATATCGCTATGCCACGAGATCGGGAAAGTCCTTACTAATTCGGATGATCCTGAGGAAGCTGCGGCTTCTTTGTGTCTTCGTTCTCGCTGCTTTGTTCAACGGCAGGTATTGCCGCCGATCTGATGGCGTGACGCCAGCGGGACGAGCAACGAATTGTTCAGGGCGGACTAGCTAACATCTAGCGAAGGCCGCGGCGCGGCCTGAAGCTGAGGCACAACTACAAGCGAGGCGCCGCGTCTGGGGCTGCAGATTGGCCGCTACCGAGAGACGGCACATTGTCGTAATCCGACATTCCGCTAAATTACTCGCGCTTTGGGTCGCCGCCGGCTGCGGAAACTCATCCCTTCACGCTGGTTTCGACGCATCAATCCTACAGGGGCATTGGCGACGTTGCGCATCGGAACTCGTCAGGATGGTGCCGCGTGGAACGGTTTTATCAAGCGCCTCATCTACGTGCCGTTCCAGCGTGCTGCCTCTCAGTTGTGGTAACTCATTGAGCCGGATCCGCCGCGGTAGGCGTATCGAATGACGGCCTGATTTTCCTCCTCCCGATCACCATAAATCGCTTCTCGACATGCTGGTATAGCAATTGACTGATCGGAATCACAAGTATTAGTACGCCGAGAACCGCGGTCCGTACCATCAATTGAACGTGCGGGCCGCCGATCTTGATCGCGAGGCTGACTGCAACAATGAGCAATGGGATATGCACAAGGTAAGTTGAGTAAGATGCCTTGCCCAGCCAGACGACAAATGGATTCGCCGCAAGCCACGCAAGTCCCCGGACTGGGGTTAAGCGCGACTCCTGAAGGGCTGCGGCCACGAAAATAGTCCAGATCCAGAATTCATGCTTGAGCGCGCCAAGGAACATCCCTGCGACGATCCCGACAAGCAGCACCATGCCCACCGGTATGCGCCCAAGCTCACCCCAAAATACCCGCGTCAAGATGCCGATCAAGAAGAGCGGCATAGGGATCAACACCATCGATGGATACTGCCATGTCCAGATCAGGTCATGACGAGATATCCATGACATCGCGAGCAGGACGACGGAAGTAATAACCAGCGAAACGCGCGAGCGGCTAACGAGCGCCACGATCAGCGGGGCTATCAGGTAGAACTGCCATTCTAGGCTCAAGCTCCATGCCGGGCCGAGCAGAGTGCGCGCACTGTACGGAAATATGCTGTCGGGTACCAGCCCGTGCAGCAACGAGACATGCAGTAGGAAGTGGGCCGCAAAATGCTCGCGTTCAGAAGCCGCGCGCACCTGCCACATGTGCGGGTCAATGCTCCAGGGCGTCGAATGAGCAGATAGAAGCGCAGGCAATGTCGCGATGCCGAGGGCGAGGCAAAGCAGGTAGACTGGATAGATGCGGAATGCGCGCTCGCGAATGTATTGAGCGTACGACGCGCGCTCGCTCAGGCATAGATGCGTGATGACGAACCCGCTGAGCATGATGAAGACGTTGACAGCTGGTTCACCACCATCCATGAAGGCAGTTACTCGCACGGGGAGAATGCGCTCGATACCGGTCAGTTGGCTGGAGTGGGCGAATACCACCCACCACGCCATATAGCCCATCTCGTTATACAGAAGTGTCGTAGCCGTCGCGCAAGATCTGGATGGTGCTCACAGCATCCATGACTCGCTGCATGCCAATCCACAACGTCTTCGCGCCCGGTTCACCATCGCTCTTGCGCCCGAGGAATCCACCCAGTGACGCGATCATCCGTATCATCTGGTTCAGTGTCGGTGGTTTTTTCGGACGCGCCTTCTTGCAGAGCACGTGAGCACCATGTATCTCGTCAGCCGCGAAGAATAGCGACGCGTTTAGCTCCGGACACGTTCTGCCCACACGCATGAGCCGTGCAATACGCCACGATACGACCATGTACAGCGCAAGTGCCTTCTCTACCCGTTCCATCTGCGAGAGCTGCAGCGCCTCAACCCGGCAGGCGTTCTTCAGGACATTGAAGAACATTTCTATTTCCCATCTCGCGCGGTACCAGTCGATGAGTTCGATGAGCGCATCCGCATCACCCGCTTCGCGGTTGGTCACAAGACGCCAGATGACTGGCTTTACGCCCGCTGGCGCATCCACCTCATACGCCTCGACGCAGGTGAGCGTGACGCTGACGCGACCGGGCAGCGTAATGCGCTGGCTGCGCAGTTCCTGCTTCACTTCACGTGCCTTCTGGCCACTGCGCCCGGGCAGCACGAAACTGATACGGCCGAGCACGTTACCCGCGTGCACCTTGTCCCACAGCTTTTCTTCGTCCTTCAAGGCACGGTTGTGCTGCGAGCGGATCAGCCAGTCCGCCGGTTCACCCAATTCCTGCGCACGCTGCATGAGCGCCGCGATGTCGCCTTCACGATCGGCCACATACACCAGCCGCGCGTCTGGCAGGGCCCGTGCCTGTTCGGCCACGATCTCATAGCTTTCGATCCACCGCGCACTTTCCCTGACTCCGCCACGCCTGCCGTTTGCATCGCGTGACTCGCGCGCCCACATCCAGGCATTCATCACACCCAGCGGCTCCCGATCCGGTGTCACCGCATAAGTCGCGTGAAGATACATGCCCACCTGTGCTTCATAACTGAGTGGGCCGGCCCCTTCGATGTCCTGACCGTTAAAGTTCAGCTCTGTCGTATCGGCAATGCACAGCACCACCGGCAACGCTCCCATGCGCGCCGTGGTGCGATCCCAATGCGGCTGCATCATGTCGCGCCAGTCGATGCGCTCATTGCCTAGAAAGCGATATGCTGCCATCGTCTCGGCCCAGCCTTCGCACGCGCCCGGAATGCTGGCCGTGGGCCGGCTGGCAAACCGTTTGATCAGTTCCTTCGCGCGCCGGTCTCGCCGTGGATCGCCCAAATCCAGAGTCTCAAATTCTTCGTCCACCCATGCTCCCGCGTCGTTTCGGATCTTCATGCTGAAAATCCGAGAGTAAACGCGAAATCCGCATTGTTAACAACCCCCTTCCGGCTACTTTGCTATCCAACATCGTCTCCGGAACTGTCGATTTGTGTATAACGAGATGCATATAGCCGCGCAACCCATCGAAAGAGTGAAACTTTTGCCCAGTATTTTTGCTTGTCATGTGCGTCCCGGTTTCCGTACGATAATCTGCGACGCTACGGCAGAAGTTGGAAGGGCGGTTTCAAATACCAAGTGCAACAGGCGGGTCGATAACAATTCAATGGCGAATGAGGACGGAACCCATATCACGCCTCGCGGACCTAGGAACGACACTGCTCTCAGCAGGAACTCCCACAGCCATATACATAATGATTCTCTCCTGACCAGGTATCGCCCCTCGTTCGTGCGCCTCCATGTCGTTGTCCGGTGATACGCACCAGTTCAGGCAACATGACGACAAGCCCCGCGCGTGAAGCGCAAGAATCAACGTCATTGAAAACAGGCCCGCGTCAATAAAGGCCTGATTTCGCTCAGACCCGTCGAAAAATGAGTGACTGTCGACCGTAATCACCAACAGCATCTGGACCAACTGTCCAAAACCTGCATTGCCGTTTTGCAATGCAAGTAGCGCGTCGATCTGGCTCCGCTGTTCATAGACATGCACGTGCCACGGCTGCCGGTTGCAAGCGCTCGGACTGAGTTGAGCCAACGCGATCGCAGCCTTAACATCGTCCATAGAAACACGAACAGCAGCATACGCACGTACGCTTCGACGCGATTCACAAAGCGTTCGCAACGTATCGAAAGTACTCGCCGGAGCCGCCTCACACGACATCGGCGTCACAAATTTCGCTACCGTTTCTGTACCCTGGAGGCATTTGTCGATTTTGGCGACCAGTTCCGCCGCAACATCTTCCGGGGGCGCCGTAATGTCGAGTCGCCGACGATAGGCCCGCACTGTTTCGAGAGCACCGAGATAGATTGAATCGCTCGTTGGATATCCTGCCTGTCGCCAACGATCGATCAGCCCTACCGTGGCAAACGCCGGCTCATGACCAAAGAACCGTGCCGGTCCTGGCATGCAGAGACCCTTCTCAAGTTTATGAAACTGAAATATCAGCTCAGAGCTCAGTTTCCAGTAATTGCTCGCGGTAAACTCCCAGCGCATATGCCGGTATGTGTGCAAAGCGTCGTAGATATGGTACAAGGCTGCCTTGAGAAGACCGATCTTTCTTCTCTGGCGCCAGTAGGCTTGGCGCAACGGTGGGAAAGCGGTGAATACCGATCGGCCAATAATTTTGAGGTTCATGTTCACGTCGAAAAACACCCAATCGAAGAAAAGTCAGCAACAGGCATCGCTGTCGAGCTTGCTGCACCGGAACTATTGGCCTAAAGCGAATTTCAACGACTAAGATGGCAGGTCTCGCAGTAGTCCATGGAGGTTTGCGCGTGCAGCTTGCGTCACGTGCGGAAGAGCATGAGCAACTGCGTTCTGCAGTTGCGGAAGCTGGGTGACAAAGCTCTGTAGCATCGCCGACAACTTTTCATGCCTTACGATATCCTCGGGTCCCAGTAGCAGCGACTCTGGAAGCCGGAAGTGCTCGAACAGGCCTTGGAACTTGTCCTGGTAGGTCAGTGCAGCAACTGGCACACCCATACCAAGACTCGCGATCGCGAGATGCATCCTCCCGGTGACAACGCCGTCAGCCAAACCCGCTACGCCTTTCAACTCTGCGGCAGACATCCTGTCACGGGGATAAAACACCCGCTCCTTCAATCTCTTTTCGAGTTCGGAATATATCGGCGCAAGGCACAGGTCGTCTCCGCCTATTTCCCTGTAGTCATGGGAAATAAGAAGAAGACTTACCTGGTGCGACAGGGTCAGATTTTCCAGCGCCATGGCAGTCACTTTAACCAGCTCCGTTACCTGAGCGCGGTCTGCGTGACGAATAAGAGAGGGATGGATGTTAAATCCAATCACCTTGTCCCCATTCGCACGACGTGTCCGAACCCACTCCGCAACGGCCGCCACCCGGCAAGACGCCTCGTCCGCACGCAGCATGAACGCCGAATCAGTAACCAGTCGTGCGTGCGCCGAGCTAAACTTCCTGAACCGACCAAGAGAGACGCCGTCACGCACGTTGATCACCAGCCTGTCGCAAAGTCCGTCAAACACCTTCTTTAGCTGGTGATAGGGTGCGTTGTTAAAGCTGAACCCAAGCAGTGCCCCCCTCAAGCCGTGTCTTACGAGCAGGTCGGCGGTCGCTAACAGACGCGCAGCTGTGAGTGGAGAGTAGTATCCATCCAGCACGTCCGCGCCCAACACGACGACCGTGTCCGCACCAATCGACAATAGTCTCTCCATCGTTTCATCAAGATTCCACGGCTCATTCCAGACGCAAATTGATTCGAATCCCAATTGCCGCGCCGCTGTCGCCGCCTGATCTGTCGCAATAGCGACTGTTACCTTGAATTCGGGCTCCGCGGCTGCCAATTGATCGACAACTGCACGCATCATGGCTTCGTCGCCTTTCGCGCCAACCAGCGTCCACGGGTCACTCGGGAGAATCAGCAAATGCTTGACCGGCCCGCTGCCTCTTCCGCTCGTGGCGACCGCCGAACGATGGCGCCACCTGAACGTCAGGATTTTGACTTTAGCCCAAAGAGTAACGTCGCGCTTCAGAGCGCGAATTCTCGAAATTTTAAGGACATTACTCATATTGTTTCCACCCGGTTTTTGTTACGACTAACCGCCCTTCTTGCTATGAAGTGGCCGGCCTTCTCCCCTTAAATACCGCCATCACTTCTTCAATGTGATTTTTCGCAAACAGAATAGTAATAGTCGAATAAATAAGCAATCCTGTTGATGAAAGAAATAATAGCCGAAAAAATGGCGTCCACTGCACGATCCATTCCCCGGCTCTTATCAGCCATACGCCACCTGCGGCCACCGCGCATGCAACGAGAAATGGCCAGATCCTCATCGCGATCTTACGCAACGAGATTCCCACGAGCAATTGGACCAAAATGAAGCTTGGGGGCGCTGTAATGATCTGTCCGAACGCGTACCACCATACGACAGACTGCAGCCCCATACCATGCGTGAGCACAAGCGCCAAGCATGTCACTATGGTCTTGAATACGAGGAACACCAAACCAATCGACGGCTTACCCAACGCGTTGTAGACGGTTCCATTGTAAAACTGCAATGCTTGCACCGCCCCTAGCAGCGCCATCGGCTGCATGATTGCGGCACTCGACTCCCATCTCTTTCCAAAAACTATGACAGTCACCTCCGGCGCAACACATGCCAGCAGGACAAACACCGGCACAGCAACTGCGCTTGTGAGTGTGATCGCCTTGTAGTACACGCGCGCAAGTTCATCCTTATCATGCGCGATCCGCGAAAACCCGCTATGGGCCACGTCAAGGACCGCGCCACTAAGCGCCTGCATGAGCGCCTGGTAGATCTTCACGCCAACCAGGTAGCACCCCAGTGCTGCTGCCCCAAGGTTCACAGCGAGATATATCTCAAGGTAGCGCGTGTTTCCAAAGTCCAGAAGTTGCGCACCAAGTTTGTTGATTCCATAACTGAACAGACCTCGCACTCCGGCGAAATCAAACTCGAATGAGAATCGCCACTGCGAGCGAACCCATAGCAATGCAGAATTCATTAGTGCATTTATTAAAATCTGTATGACCAGGCTCCAGGCGCCATATCCGGAAAACGCCAGTATCGTTCCGCAGACTCCCGAAACGATGGTTGACGAGACCGAGCATATGGCGAGCCATCGGTAGTGGAAATTTCTTCTCTGCATAGCCTGCTGGCTGAAACCCAGCGCGGTCAGCAGGACGCAAACACTTGCGGCTCGCAGGATATTGGTAAGTTCAAGGATTTTCATGTACTTCGCAATGAACGGCGAAGTCACCCACAACACCGCAAACACCAGAACTGAAAGCACGAGATTGACGAAGAATGCCGTGTTCAGAAGTTGCGGTGTTACCGATGGCCGCTGAACGATTGCTTCACTCAATCCTTGATCGACGAAAATGGTCACAAACGCAAGGACCGCCATCGCCGACGCGAACACACCGAACGAATGTGAATCAAGCAACCTCGCAAGGATCGCGAACAACGCCAGCGTTGCCAGCTTTCCGCCCCAGCTCTGAATAGTCGACCAAAGCAAACCAGACAATACCTTCCGACCAAGATTATCGGTCATTTTCTCTCACCCAAAATAAGATTCCCTCTCTCCGCCAACTCTTCTGGTTGCCCTGTCAACTGGCAGTTCAATGCGCATCGCTTATGCCTTGCATATCTATCCCCTATCGGCCGAACCAAGCATGTGTTGCGTTGCCGCGACCCAGTAATAGCGCCCGCGACGTATCGCCCTTAAGGAACGACAAGATACAACCCGTCATCGGTCGTACAAGCAAATACAGCACAAAATGCAAAGGGTAGCCATTCGGGGTCCGCGAGCAATGCGAGGAAGGGGAAAATCACCCCGACACTCAGCACCTCCGCGCACGAGACCATCCAGCAAACGGACTAATCAATCTGTCCCGCCCGGCCACTCCGCTATCGCCGGGATCCGCTCAGACTCCCGATACGACACATTCCCCAAACCGTATCGGCTCGGAAGTCCCGTCCAACGTGCGTCGCAACACCTGAAGTTGCATCTCATGCCACACACGCGCGGAATCGCGCGCGGCCGCACCCTCCGCCGCTCGACGGTTAGCATCCCGTACCAGCTTCACTACCGCATCGGCAAAGCCCTGTGCGTCGCGATCGCCCACGACTGTCACGCCGCGCAGGCAGTTAGACGACAGACCGCGGGCACCAAGCCGGGTTGTCACCACCGGCAAGCCATACTGCATGCTCTCGAGCAGCTTGATGTTGATGCCAGTGCCAAGCAACATCGGATTGATCGAAATGGGCGCCGACGCGAACGCTTCGGCCAAATCCTTCACCGGTCCACGCCTGATCAGGTTGGGATGATCATCCACCGCACCGGCGATCCCGCCCAACAGATGTAGCCGAAATTGCGGCACCTCGGCCGTAATGCGCGGCAACACGTCGTTCATGAAGTACGCCAACGCGTCACGATTAGGCTGATTGTTACTGCCAAGAAATGCCGCATCGGGGTGGAGCCGGCTATCAATACCCGGAATCGTCTCGAGCAGATGACTGAGCACCGCCACTTCCGGACCTTGCCCCTCGTCAGCGAGGCGCTCGGACAAGGCCGCGCCTTCATCCGATTGAATCGCCAGCACGACATGTGCGCGCCGGAGGCCGTCCTCCTCGCGGCTTGGAGAAATCGAGAACATGTAGTTCATTGCGCCTGGACGTCCGATGAAGGGTACGTGCCTGTCTGCAAAGATGTCGTGTGTATCGAGCACCTTGATCACGGAGTCAGGAAACGCATCAAGCGCACGCGAGTAAAAAACGTACTCGACGAACACGGCATCGAATCCGCGCTCGCCTTGCAAGCGGCGCAACTGGCTCGAAAACGTAGCACTGAACAGTTCGTCGAGGCCGGTGTAATACGCCTCGCGACGAACCAACACGCGAGCTGCGGTGCGCCGTAGCAGCCAGGCGACGCGCTTGGCCCGGTAGGTCCACAGTGCAGCCCCCGTGCGTCGCAGGACCGTTACGCCCGCGATCCCGAACTCATCGCGGTGCGCCTCGATGTCGATGCCCTCAGGTTGGCGGGTTTCGAGATAAGCGAAATGCACCTCGTGGCCCAACGAGCGGATCGCCCGGGCGAGATTCAGGACGCGGCTTCGATTGCCCGCGTTGAGCGGAAAAAGAGGGATCGGAGAAACGATGGCGACTTTCATGGCGCAGTCCCATTGAGCATGGCTGAAGTGGCGGCGGTGGCCGCATCGTGACGAATGGCGACAAAGCGATCGATCAACAAGGTTTGCCCTTTTGCGAAGCCAACCCCGTGGACGTAAGCGCCGCGTTCATGGTCGGTGCCGTATGAAAATGGCCCGCCGGGGACCGGCAACCAGCCATAGGCCGATCCGGGCAGCGCGCGGACAGGCGTGTCGATCCGGCGCGTCATCGGTGGATAGGCGCCGACGCGAATCGCTGCGGCAGGTGGTGCGAGCGTCGCGTCCGGCACACGGACCTCGGCGAACAGATCCCAGTTGCCCCCACGCGGCAATTTGTCGAATTTGAGCTGGACGGCCCAAGCCTCCGAATCCCCGCGCAACGACACCGCGCCGCCATGCGCTGCCTCGGTGTCCGTCACCACGCGCGCGCTATCGTAGAGGTTCAACTTGAGCGCACCGATTTCCTGCCAGTCGGCCGTGGTCAGCGCCGAGACAATGGCCGGCGCCGCCGACGGATGCCACGCTACATCCAGCAAATCCCGAAGCGCACTCAGGTCTCCGCTTTGCCGGTATTTCGTCGTGTGCTCAACAGCCAGCGCGGCGAGCAGACGGGCCTTGCGCACCGGAATGTCCATGTCCCAACCACCTTCCCGCGCGCGCTCAGCGTAGCGCGCGCGCAGCGCGAGGATGACGACATCGAGCGGCATGCGTGCCTGGCGGACCCGGGCAAGCTTCGTCGGGTCATCGGCCACCGCACGCTCGGCCGAGTCGAAGTCCTGATCGGATTGCCGAACGAATCCATAGGTGTACATGGGGGCATCGATCGGCGTCTGCTCCGCCAACACGTCGCCGGTGACACGCACGGCCTCATGCATTCTGTCGATATAGCGGGTGATGGCCGGGCCGGCCGCGCCGTAATAGGCGTTGCAATATTCCCGCACCAGCGCCCGTACATCCTCCGAGGGCGACCAGAGCTGGCGCGCGATGAGCCAGACCCGCAGGCTCGAAAACTCGCCGCCACGCGATTGCCAGTCACCTTCGCCGAAGTAGCCTTCGACATGCGGAAGCGTCGCCAACCACGCGATGCTGCGGCCGATTGGGTAAAGATTAGGGGTGGGTTGCAGGTAGCCACCAAAATTGACAATGTGGTCCCAGACCAGCACGTGACGGGCGATCTCGTTCCAGCGTCGAATGCCCTGACCGAGCGACGCGTTTCGCCCTTCGTTCAATGCGGAACTGTAATCGACCTGAATCGTCATCGGATACACAAGGACGTCATCCGGCACGGTCATGCCTTCGGGCGGCGCAAAGCCCCAGTGATAGGCCGGCATGGCAACCCGCGCATCCGGAACCGACTGCCGCACGCGTGACGCCACGTCACCGACCATATCGAGAAATGCGGCCGAGGGCGCACCACCGTGGGCGTCAACAAAGGCGCGACTCGACGCATCCATGTCCCACCCCCAGTCCATATCGTGGATACCGAACCAGATTTTCTTAGGGGCGTTCGGTGTCTGCAGTCGTTGAACGATCTCCTGCGCCATGACGCGCCGCACGTCCGGCGACATCATCGCGAGCTGCCCCCCTCCAAACCAGTCGGGATGCGTCGCCCCGTAACGCGAGCGTGGCACGAGTGTCCAAAAGTCGAAGTCACCGCCACGGGCCAGCCAGCTGTGATCCCACATATCGATTCCCGAGGGCGACGGCCGGAATGACGTACCATGCGATTCGCCGTTCAGCAGGTTATGTGCGCGAAACGCCTTGTCCTCCCCTTCGGCGCTGAGCACTTCCCGGTAGGCAAAGCGCGGCTTCTGGCGGATGCCAGCGGTCGAAACCCGCAACGTACGCTTGACCGGAACCTCTACTGCATCCGGCGCGAGCCATTTGACCCCGAGTTGCCGGTCCAGCCACCAATACACCCCAAACAACGTGCCGCGCGGCGTATTGCCCGCGATGACAAGGTCCCCTGACCATTGGCAGATAACAAAGCCGTCGTCCCCGAGCGCAGCCTCGCGTCCTGCAGTGCAATGTTGCACGGCGCCCTGGCCGCCGACGACGATCACCGGCAGATCACTCGCGCCATCCTCCAAAACCACAAACCGCGCATTCGAGATGCGGGACAAATAGTCCGCAAGCTCGTCCGCCGCGTGTCGCGTCACAGCATCGACCGCCCCGGCGCGAATCACATAATGCGCCTGGCCATTGTCGGCGAGCGTGGCGAAGGCCTGGCGGGCGGGCAGCGCGGCAGTTCCCGCAACTTGCGCGCGCGGCGCCGCGCAGCCGGCGACCACGTAAATGTAAACGGATGCGAACACCGCCAGAATGGTGAGCCTCCACATCCGCAACCCGAATCGACTTAGCGCATTCAACGCGAAATCCCCGAGATGCCAGGCGGAAGCGAGAACGGCACATGGAATTTACGCCGGAACCGCAGCAGGCTGCGCAAATGATGCCGGCCAGCCCCCGACATGGGACCTGCCGCCGATTGCCGCTGATGCAGGTGAACCAGCGTCACCCCGGGCATGCACAAGACCCGGTACCCCGCCTGCCAAGTGCGTGCGCACAGATCGACGTCCTCCATGTAAAGGAAATACGCCTCGTCCATGCCTCCAAGCGCCTCGTACATCTCACGGCGCACAACGAAGCCGGTACCCATCACCCATTCGGCGTCGAAGGCGCCGTCACCCCCCCATGCTTCGACCATCAGGTGATGCGCCAGACGGGCCCTGAAGGGCGCCATGCGGCCAAGCGCCGTCCGCCGCCCAAGGATGTCGAGCCAACTGTAGAAGCGGCGCGCCGAATACTGACGCCGCCCGTCAGGGTATTGCAGGTCGAGACCGACCAAACCGGCCTCGGTCCGCGTGTCGAGCAACTCGAGGACCGCCGAAAGTCGATTCTCTGTGAATCGCGTATCGGGATTGACCACCAGCACGTAGTCTCGCCGACAAGCCGCCATGCCGAAATTCACGCCCGACCCGAAACCCCGATTACACGCCGCCCGAAGCAGGCGTATGCCCGCGGGGAGGCTGGCGCGGAACCGGGCGTACGAGTCGTCCGGCGATGCGTTATCGACCACGACGACATCTTCCGGAAGCGCGACCTCCAGTTCAAGCAACGATGCTACGCAGGCTTGCGTCAACTCCGGCGTACCATAGTTGACGATGATGACGTTCAGGCGTCCTTGTGTGTTCACCGTTTCACCCCGATTCGTATGTTTTTGTTTGTTCCGCTGGTATAGCTAGAACGATCTGCTGCCCGATGTGCCAACGTCTTCGACAAGCGCCCAAAGCGCGGCCGCCGACGCGTCCCAGTCGAAGCACCGAACGCGCTCGTATCCACGCGCGATCAGTTCGTCACGCCACACACGGTCCTGACCGAGCTGCTTCATTGCCGTCGCGATGGCTTGCACCGACAACGGATCGACGAGAACCGCTGCCTGCCCCGCCACTTCGGGCATCGCCGACAGATTCGAAGTCAGCACCGGCACACCCGAGGCCATCGCCTCAAGGATGGGCAGCCCGAATCCCTCGTACAGGGACACGAATGCAACAAAGAGCGCGCCTCGATATAGCTTCGGCATCGCTTCATTCGGCAACACGCCCGTGAACACAATTGACCCGTCACATCCGCATTGGCGCGAATGATCGACGATGGACTGGTCGCGGTCGCCCGTGAGCAACAAACGAACGCCTGCCTGCGCCAACCCGCTGGCACTGAAGGCCTCGATCAGCCGATTCAGGTTTTTGTACGAGCGTCGGTTGCCCGGGTACAGAACGTAGGGAAAGGGATAATCGAGCGTCTCGCGATTTCGCGCGTAGACAGGGTCGACCCCGTTGACGATCACGTGAACCCGATCCGATGGCATGCCCGACCACGCGAGAAACTCGCTCCGGGTGAATTCGGAAACGCAAACGACCGCAGCGCACCGGCGGTAAAACAAACGGAACACGTAGTCGTAATAGGTCCGGTGTGCGCGGCTGTAGAAATGACGATGGGTCAGGTCATGAACCGTGACCACGGACGGGCAATGCTCGCGTAGCGACGGTACCGGCGGCACAAACCCAGGATTCCAGAACACCCCGTCACGCGGAGAATGCGCGCGCAGCGCACGGGTCAACGCGAGAGGCGTCAATGGGCGCGCGACTCCACCCGCAACAGGCAGCGACTCGATCTTGACTTTCGATGGCGCCCGGGAGACGTACGCCTCCATGACGTTGTAGATACCCGTGCCGATCGGCCAACGCATATCGGTGTGCACGACCAGCGGTTTGCGTTGAAGCGCCGGGGATGCCGGCGTCTGATGGCGCGCTTCGGCGACGTTCATGGTTCAGTCCATCCAACCAAGAAGACGTTGGGAAGCGGCAATCCAGTAGTAGCGGGCTTGCGCCGGACGATATCGAATGCACGAAAGCAAGCACCCAGCGACGGGGCGGGCAACCATGTAGGCCACGTAATGCGCGGGATACCGGTTGAGCCTCAATACGCGGCCAAATCCGCGGTTGTAACGGCGACCACGATGAAATGCTTTTTCGTCCAGTACAGCAAGCGGCTCTGGGTGGTTGACCCGAAAGTCGACTTCATAACGCACACGGTACCCGCGATCCAGAACCCGCAACAGGAAATCGACTTCCTCTCCCGATCCCCAGCGCGAACTGGTTCCTACACCGAGTTCGACGTCGAACCCCCCCGTCGCCTCCACTGCGCTGCAACGCAGGAAAATCGTGTATGCCGTCGCGCATATCCAGATGTTGAACCGGTCGACATCCTGCGAGTGGCGCGCCCAGCGGCCTTGTGAGGGTGTGCCGTTAGCGTCGATGCTGTTGCCCGTCAGGCCTTCGATGTCGGGATTGGCTGCGAACTGATCTGCAATGTACCTCAGCGTGCCGGGCCTGTACCAGCAATCATCGTCCGGAAACGCGACGATTGATCCAGTCACCGCTTTCAAGCCGACATTCAGTGCACGAGACTTCCCCTTTTCAGACCTGAGGTAGACGATATGAAACTGGTCACTGTACTTGTCAACGATCTTCACGACCCGGTCATCCGGGTTCTGATCTACGACGATCACTTCGAAATCCGAATAGTCCTGAAGCACGATGGAATCGAACAGGCGCACGATCTCGTCGCTGCGTCCGATCGTTGCCATGATGAGCGAAAATTTCATAGGAAATAGCCCCGTGACGAAGACTGGCGACGAGAATGAAAAACCTGGTGACCGGGGGTGATGCCGGGGCGCCGACTCAGGCTCGCAGACACCGCAAAAGAAGCCAGGACGCCACGGAACAGGTAGGAGGTCTCGCTCTCATCACTACGGCCCAGTGTCGCCATAATCAGTGAGAATTTCATCTCATCTCCGAGTAGATTTGCCCTGATCCCGGGGGACGCGCTTTCCAGCGCGCCTTGCCAGATCGCCCCGCAAGCCGGTCGACGACCACCATGCCGCGTCCCCATGACACCAGATAACCCGCAAACAGATAAGCCATCTCGCTTTGGTGCATAGGGTTCACAACGGACCAGGCAGCAAGCGGCGCCAGGCACAACATGGTTCGCCAGCCGTGGCCCAGACCGCAAAAAAACACCAGCCACGCGATAACTCCCGGTATTCCCGCTATCAGCATTAGGTCGAGAGGTGCGCAAAATACCGAGTTGGTCCCCTCCCCAAGCCCTTTGACGGTAATGGGAGAGGTCGCGAAGTAGCTCTCAACAAAGCCGAATCCGTAACCGAGCCAGTCTTTCGTGACGAGTGCAATACTCGTCACGAAAGCAAGACCACGCTCCTCCTCCAGGCGAACCCGTAGCAGATCACCTGACAGTTCGTGGCTAAAACGGTAGTAGTACAGAATTGCACCGGCGGAGATCGCGAGCACCTTGAGAATATTGCGTCCTTTGATTTGCGTAAGCAGCACAATGCCGCAAGGTATCAGGACAGTCTTTGACTCACTGAGCAGGGCAACAGCAACACCAACGCCAAGGAACCATGCGACATCGGACACCCTTCGTTCCGACTGTAAAAACAGCATATAACTCATGAAGAAAAAGGTTGCAGCTAGCCAGTTGCGTTCCTTGAATGAACCGTGGAGTGCGCCCTGCGCGAAATCGACTGTCTGATACAACACGGGGACATCAAGCTGCTGGAGCAAGATCTGGAATAACAGGAAACCGAACAAACTGACGTAGCCGAAAGGCAACTCCGCGCTCAGGTAACGGCGCCCGAAGTACCGTCCCAGCAGGTAGAAGACAGGATAGACCACGACAAATTTGATAATCTGATCGATCTCCTTGATTCGTGGATAGCCGCTGAACTCCGTCAGCAAAAGAGCAACACCGATGAAAAGTGAGAACGCCAGCGCCTCATGTGCCCGCACCGAAATGGATCGCTTGACCAGTAACAATGGAATCAAGGTCACCGCCCAAAGCTGGCCCAGTTGGGCGCCACCGATCTGTACAAACTGAATCGAAAGCGCCAGAAGACCGCAGACAAGCTGAAAGCTGTCCGCACGGGGAGACAAGCCACCGCTCAGTCCGAGCGGCGCGATGTACTTCCCCCGGCCAATGTAACTAGCGGCCTTCATACGCGTAGTACCCCGTTCCGTAGCCGCCGTATCCAAACCTGCCCTGCGGGACGTCCGTGAGCACGGCTCCTCGAATTACGATGTCGGAATTACGTATGCGCCGCGCAGCCTCAGCGATCTCGCTGGCCGTCTGCCTGCCGTGGCGTACAGCCATCAGAACCGTTCCGGCGTGCGGCGCGATCAGGATCGCGTCCGTCACAGCCAGCACAGGCGGGGTGTCGACGATCACCGCGTCATACTGCGTCGATAATGTGCCCAGCAACGCTTTCAAACGGCCATTCATAAGAATCTCCGCCGGATGCGCCGTCTTGCTGCCTCTGGCCAGCAAGTCGAGCCGCGGCAAAACCTCACGATGGATGGATGCATCGCCGGCCTCGCCCAGCATTACATCCGAAAGACCTGGCGCGACGTTCTTGCCAAAGCAAGCGTGGACATTGCCCCTTCTTAGATCAGCGTCTATCAATAGCACGCGCTTGCCGCCCGCAGCCAGAACCGCCGCCAGATTGACCGAAAGAAAGGACTTACCGCTTTCTGGGCTCGAGCCCGTTATAAGAATGATGTTGTTCTCCGCATTGATGGCACCAAGGTGCAACGCAGTCTGCAGGCTTCGAAGCGCCTCAATCGCCACGTCGTTGCGAGCAACGCCGGCCAGCAGGAATTTCCCAATACCTCCCTTGCGCAGCAGCCGCTCTATGCCAGGCTGCCGATCGCTATGCGGCACGACCGAATACACTGGCGCGGACAGAATCTGTTCGATCTGGTCGGTGTGTTCGATGCGGACGTCCAACGCGCGGCGAATGAACGGAACCGCCACTCCAAGAACAAGCCCGAGGATCAGAGAGATTCCAACGACAATCAGCTTCTTCGGTTTGACCGGCTTGTCCGGTTGCATCGCCCAGTCCACCACACGGACGTTCCCGACCTGGCCGGCCTCCATCACGCTTAACTGTTGCGAGGTATCAAGCAGATTGGTGTATAGCTGCGTATCGACACGGACGTCCCGAAGCAGCCTGAGCGCCTCTTGCTCGGTATTCGGCAACCCCTGGACCCGGTCGCCGAGGTTCCTTTGTTCAGCGGCGAACGCTGCAATGTTGTCGGTAAGTGCCGCTACCGCAGGGTGATCATCCGAGAAGCGCTGTTGCAACTCAGTGCGCTTCTGCTCCAACTCCATCTGCTTCGCTCTCGAGTCGACGAGCTGTGACAGCAGCAACCGACTTTCCTCGCTCAGATCGACCGTTCCTTTCCTGTTCCGGAATTCGTTATACGCACTCTCTGAGGCTTCCAGCTTTGCCTTCAGGGCAGGTAGCTGCTTCGCGAGAAAATCCAGGGTCGACTGAACCTCATCTCTTTTTCGCTTGACGTTCTGCGCGACATAGTTACGTCCAATGCCGTTCACGATCTGCGTGATCTTGCCGCTGTCCTTGCCATCGAGCGTTACGCTGATGATGCCGGACTGCTTGGTCTTCTCCTCCACATTGAGCTCGTCCTGCAAGCGTGCAATCGTGTCAAGCTCGCTTGAACGCTTCAATGAAAATCGGGTCCCTTCATTAGCGATAAAATTGTCGACTTGCATCGTGAATGGCAGACCCTCTAGCATTCCTGAGCAAAGTGTGCCGACCACGCACTTGGCGATAACATCATTGTCGTGGTCCAAAAGCTGGTAGCCGTTTGCCCTACCAGCGATCAGCGTGAAATCGGTGCCATACGGCAGCTCAAATTGGCTGACATCGATGCTTGCACCACCCCACGAAAATCGACGCATGCCGAGCCAAGGCGCGACCAGCTTGCCCGGCGTGGCATGACGTGCAATGAATTCGCCAAGTAAGGGGAAATAATTCGGCACGGCATCGATATCCAGGTGCTGTTGCCGTACCGTTTTCTGTATCACGAGTCGGGAAAGTATCAGCTGAGTTTCAGCCGCCGCGGTCGCGGTGGTATCGAACAAGGCAGCGAGATCCCCAAACGGCTCCTTCGCGCTCGAGGTCGGATCCTCCACCTGAATCAAGGCGTCCGCTTGATAAACGGGTGTTGAAAATATCGCATAGCTAACGCCGATGGCAAGAATCACCGTGGCGATCGCTATGATCGTTTTCCAGTTATGCAGAACAACCAAAACGTACTCGGACAGTGAGGGTTCTGCCACACCGGAACTTGTTTCATGCAACTGGAGCACCGGAGAACTCATTGGTGCGTGGGGGGTCTGTTCGGGGTTAAAGAGTTTGTTCATTTTGTGACTACCGCCCCGGTCATACCTGCATTGATCCCAGGCAACAGCAAACTGAGGACACGGCTAAACCGCACAAGACCGTTGCCATCTATGTAGACCACGTCCTTCGGCTGCAACTGAAACTGATTGGCGACAACCATTGCTACCGGCGAAGCGGCGTTCAGGCGATACACCTCCGGTGTAGCCGAAGACGAGCCGCGAATCACAAAGATCTGCGCTGCATCCCCGCTGCTGCTATTCAGGCTGCCGGCTTGCGCTAGCGCGTCACCTAACGTCAACTTGCCATCATGCTGCGGAGTAGCGAATATCGGCTTGTTCACCTCACCCATGACGTAAGCGCCGTTCTGGTCGCGTGAAGTCACGCGCAGTACGTCGCGATCCCTCAGCAGGATCTGCGAACCGCTAATGTTTCGCTCGAGCATTGCGGTCAGATCAATGGGATAAGACTTCCCGTCGCGGATCAGATCCAGCCGGCTTTCATCGGCGGTCGGCAGCAAGCCGCCGGCCCGATTGAGCGCCTCATAAAGGGTCATCGGGACGTCGTTGATCGGCTGTACACCGGGCGTATGCACTTCGCCGTCGACGTAGACCTGCTTGCTTCGAAATGACGCAACTCGAACGGTTACTTGTGGCTTTTTGAAAATGGTGAGCGCCCTCATGACAACATCTTGCGCATCTTCGGTTGTCAGCCCAGCCACCTTTAATTTGCCGATGTACGGGAACTGTACGTCGCCATCGCCGCTCACCACGAAGCCTGCCGCGGGATCCGCAGCACGTTGCGCGCCCGCGCCCTGTGCCGATCCGGATTCGGCAGGCGCCAGTTCCGGATGATCCCAAACAGTGATCTGCAGCACATCACCAGGGCCGATCAGATATGGGGCGGGCGGCTCGTCCATGAGGGCCGTGAGGTCGGCGGTGGCCGCCCCCTCCGGCGTTTCTCGCTGCGCTCGAAGCAGCGAGATGTTAATTTCCCGTACCGGAACGGGAAGTTGCTTCGCCGCGCTCGCACCGTCGCCGCCAGGAACCGCTAAAGGCACCATCTCGGGCATCCTCATCCCTGGCGCCATTGCGCAAGCCGACAGACCGAACGTCAACGCTACGGAGCTGACGATGCGGATACGCCGCCGCAGATGCGCTTTTCTCAAAGCTTCCCTTGTACTGTTTTGATCCTGTTCCATCAAATACTCCCTCGGACTAACTGCTCTTCTTCTGATTTACCGACTGGTGCAGATCTTCCTGCCTTCCGGTTGTCTTCGTTGACGTCTTTTCTGTTGGCAACCTTTTGAACCAAACCCGCTTACCAAGGCTTCCGGTACACCGGATCGCCGCCGAACGGCGGCTGTTCCGGCGCGACCCAAATCCCCTGCCCCAGTTCGATGTCGAACTGCGCTTCGGTATCGCCCGCTGAACTTGCTTTGCCAGCCCGCGACTGCTGGGTCAGCTTGAGGGCGAAGCCGCCGCTATCGGCACTCGGAGCAGCCAATTCGGGTTCGACTGCAAGCAGCGCCTCGGTGGGCGTCTGCGGCTCCTGCCTGAACGATTCCGACGGGATGGCAGGTGCATCGGTCGGCGCGCCACGCAGCTGCAGATAATCGTTGTCGAATGCGCTCGGACTACCGAGAAGTTGCGTCTCCTCCAGAGATAGCTGCGGGTTTGCGTCACCCGAACGGCGTGGGCGTGCACCACCAATCGCCGTAGAGAAACCGAATGCTTTAGACGTCGTATCGGCGACGGACGAAAAGGTCTGCGCTTCGGCAGGTAGTGACATCGCGCTCGTTAGCACAAACATCGCCATGACCACACCCCACTCCCGCTTTACGCGATTCAACCTGAAGACCTTTCCTGGCATTTTCGTTCCCGCGAAAACCCAGTGAGCCGAGCCCAACCTCAATGTGCCCATTGCTTTTCCTGTCGAGAAACCCAAACCGGCTCGTCAACTCTGCCGGGGAGTTATAGCCACACTCGCCTAATCGCCTCCGACCTGGTATCTTGTTCGTTACTTCAGTACGCGTTTTTATGTATAAAACCCTTGACGATAGTCGCCGCGACAATACGCATATCGAGGCTGAATGACCAATTGCGAAGGTAGTGCAGGTCGTGCTCGACACGCTCTTGCATTTTCTCGAGCTGGTCCGTTTCCCCACGCAAGCCGTTTACCTGGGCCCAACCGGTTATGCCCGGCTTGATCCGGTAACGATGGATGTAACCAATGACGAGCTTCTGATAGAGTTCGTCGTGCTCAATCGCGTGCGGCCGCGGTCCAACCACCGACATATCACCAAGCAATACGTTAAAGAACTGCGGCAGTTCGTCGAGACTTGTTCGACGCAGGAAGGCCCCGACCCGTGTAATGCGCGAATCATTGCGTGTGGCCTGCTTCACCACGCCGGCGTCTTCTACATGTACGCGCATGGTCCGGAACTTATAGATCTTGAATACGCGTCCGTCGGCACCCTTGCGTCTCTGCGTAAAGAACACCGGCCCGTGCGACGAGAGCTTCACCGCAATCGCGATGGCGAACAAAACCGGCGTCAAGGCAATCAGCGCAGCAGCAGCGAACGCGCGATCGAAGATTTCCTTCGTGACTAGAGCATGCTGAGACAGGGGCGAGGCAACCAGATTGATCGCAGGCACGCCGATCAGGTCGGTCACGCCGCTTTCGAAAAGCGCGACGCTGCTGACGTCTGGAACAAGGCGGATGTTCACGAGGTCATCACGAAACTCCCTAAGGATGCGCATGATCGTGAGCTCCTCCGAAAACGGCAGCGCAAGCCAGATCTCCTGCACACTATTGCGACGCACGTGTCCCAAAAACTGATCGAAGTCGTCGAACACCGGCACGCCCGCGGATGCCCCGCTCGCCAACGGACGCACATCGAACATCGCTGAAGCTCGAAAGCCGCTCGCCGGTGACGCCTCCATTTTGCTGACGACATGCTGGCAATGCGCGCCGTACCCCACCACTGCCACGTCGCGCAAATTTATGCCCGCGCGGCGTACCGTGCGTAGCACCCCATACGTCGACAACCGCGACACGACCAGCGCCCCATCCGTAATCGCCGTCCAGTATGCAAACCACAGGCGCGAGATAAAATCAGTGCGGTGTAGCGAAAACATCAACACCAGACCGCAGGCCTGCACCACTATCCAAGCCAGTGATACGCGGCCTATGAGCCGCAGCATCGAACGCCCGCGCCACGACTCGTACAAACCAAATGCAGGAAACGACACTAGCGCGAACGCCACAGAAAACGTAATGAACGCACCATCGAGCCGACTTTGCACCGTGTCCTCAAAGCGGATGTGCGACGCCAACACAGCTCCCGCGACTATGAAAAAGACATCGACTAGTCGCGCCATTAACCCCTGTATGCCACGCATTTTTTGCGACTCCCCTGCCAAAAGCTTCGATTGCGCCACCCTTCAACGCTTCACGCGCGACCGTACGTATCGTCAAACCGAACGATGTCGTCTTCGCCGAGATACGATCCCGACTGCACTTCAATGAGTTCGAGCGGCAGCTTGCCTGGGTTCTCCAGGCGATGCGTTACGCCCAAGGGAATAAACGTCGACTGGTTTTCACTGAGCGTGAATTGCTCGTCGCCGCGCGTGACCAGCGCCGTACCTCTGACCACAACCCAGTGCTCCGCACGGTGATGATGCAATTGCAGCGATAGGCGACCGCCCGGGTGAACGACGATCCGCTTGACCTGAAACCGATCTCCGTGGTCAATCGAATCGTAATAGCCCCACGGTCGCTGCACTTTCCGGTGCGCATCCGCTTCGGGTGCGTGCTGCGCCCTGATCCGGCTGACCAGACCCTTGACGTCCTGCACACGCGACCGGTCCGCAACCAGCACCGCATCAGCGGTCTCCACGACGACTACATTGGTGACACCAACGCACGCAACCAGTCGTCCATCGGAATGCGCGAAGCTCGACGTCGCGCCCTCGAATACGACTCGACCCCGCGCGACGTTGCCATCGGCGTCCTTGTCCATGGCACCCCACACGGCATCCCACGAACCAAGATCGGACCACCCCGCTTCGAGCGGCACGACCACACCAGTTGGCAACCCCTCCTTCGACCAGAGGCGCTCCATTACCGCGTAGTCGATCGAGTCAGACGGCGACTGTTTGAAGGCGTCAGCGCCTGGCCGGAAAAACGGCCCATCGGTTGTGCCCTGCGCGTGCGCCAACACGCACGCATCATGCATCGCCGGCTGCAGCGTTCTAAGGGTCGAGAGCCATACGCTTGCGCGCACGACAAAAATCCCGCTGTTCCACCAGTACTGCCCCGATGCCAGATACTGTGCAGCAAGTTCAGCGACCGGCTTTTCCACAAAGCGCTCGATCCGATGCGCGCCGGCGCCAAGGCCAGCCCCAAGCTTGATATAGCCAAAGCCGGTATCTGGCCGAGTCGGTGGCACACCAAGCGTTGTGATCGCACCGTCCTGTGCGTGCTCCACAGCCAGCGCAATCGCCCGCTGGAACGCGTCCACGTCGGCGATCGCGTGATCTGCCGGCATCGCAATAACGATCGCGTCTTCTCCGTCCGCGCAGGCAGCTGCGGCAGCGAGCGTGAGCGCTGGCGCCGTGTCACGTCGCACAGGCTCGACTACGATGCGCGCGTCGACGCCGTTCGTGCGAAGCTGCTCCGCGGTCACGAACCGGTGCTCGTCCCCGCATACGACAATCGGCGCACCCGCTAAGCCTGCTTCAATGGCGAAGCCCTTCATACGCCCGACGGTGGCCTGCAGCAACGAGTCAGGACCAAGCACGCCAATCAGCTGCTTCGGATACTGTTCACGCGACATCGGCCACAACCGCGAACCTGAGCCGCCGGCCAACACAACCGGTGCGAGACGCACCGACGCCCGAAGCCCGTCAACACCGTCCTCGCCGCCGTGGACCGGCTCACTAGTGCCACTGCCTTGGCTTATTTCATCTGTCGATGTTGACATTTCTAGTACTCCTATTCTTACTCTGAGCAATACCAGTGACTAGCGGCTAACTTGATGAAATTCTGTGGCTACGATCCTTTTCGACTACGAAGGATCGTCAGGCGCCAGCCTTCGAGCTTGCGCGCGGTACTCCGAAGGCGTAAGCGACATGCGCTTACGGAAAATCTTGGCAAGGCGGTCACCGTTGATCCAACCGCAGCGCTTCGCAATCTTGTCAATCCGCAAATCAGTTTCTGCAAGCAGCCGGGACGTCATATCCAGACGGGTCTGCAGCAGGAACTCAGACGGTGTCACACCAATCTCCTGCTTGAAGCAACGCAAGAAGTTCCGTTCGCTCATTGCGGCAACCCGTACTGCGTCGCTCACGGAGATCGGTCGTCCACAATTCTCTTTCAACCACCGTGCCGACGCGCGCACCTTCTCGGCCTGCGTCGTCGTACTCGTGTCCGATAGCAACGCGGCCAGGAGGCCCGGACTCCTTAACGACAGACGTCCAGCTGTCTCCCGCGCAACTTCAATGCCAAGATCGCGTTTGACCAGCATCAGAACCGTCTTCGCCGGCTCATCGCGATCAGCGGCGTCGCCAGGATCCTCTCCCTCGGCCCCCGCGATCTGTTGCGGCGAGTCGGCCGTCCCGTTCGACGCTCCCGAACTACCAACACCCGCAGCCTCCAGCAACATCCGCCCTTCGCCAATCGGCTTCACCACCTCGCTGAGCGGCAAGACCTCCCGCAGCCAACCGACTACACGCTCGTCACGAGCCGCGCTTTGCGCACCCTCGCCACCTACAATAAACAACGCGTCAAAACCGCTAGCGTTTCGGGTGTCGCAGGCGTACGTCCAGACGTCAATAGATGAGGAACACGCCACACTCCCTCCCTCAGCCGAGTAAAAACGAACGTCATACAACGCACCATCTTTCGATCGTGCAGCACCGATCTCGTTGGCCATCTGAAACACCTCCGGAATCACTCCGGCGGTGAGCAACGAGAATCCTTCGAACAGGACAACGCCAATGTCTCGAACCGAGCGCCTTCGCCTTTTACCTGTGGCAGACGCCGCTCCGTTATCCGGATTGTCGAGACCTGCGTACGCCATAGAACTCCCTCAGACGTTGAACGGTTTAGCAATGTCTCATTCGCAACGAGAACTCTTGCCAGTTGCAGCGCATCATACCTAGCCCGCCACATGGCGGAGCGTGACTGACGGAACCCGCCAACATGTTGGCGGATTAGCTCACAGCATCGCGCGGAGCAGATCAGGCCACGCTCTCTCGTGTAGCATGCAATTTCGCTTAACGCACAAGCGTCAAAAATAAATCGGCCCCCAAGCTTATTCGGGTCAAAACAATTTCACTGCTGCAATTGAATGGTCGCCGTCACCCATTGTTAAATTTGCTTTCCTGATCATTCGCATCGCCACTTCAACATCGCGATGTTTCGTATATACATTGCGTGATGCAGCGAAGCTGAGCCCCTCTCGCTACGAGTGACCGTCGTTGGCAAGCACGCGCGCCGCTGGAGACCCGCAGCCCACGCCAGTTGGCCTGTCACTGGTCCCGTGGCGTCTCCCTGGCAGGTTCGCACGCACACTCTGTACGCTTGACGGGCACATGTCATCCAACGTCTCGCAGAGATTTGATGAACCAGACTTCGGACAATGAACCGGCCTCCAAAAAGGCTTCTCATTCCCATTGGATATATCGACTGACCACAAAAAATAAAATGAAGACGAACACGATGCAGAAATCACCATAGATATCGTTTTCACAACGTTGTGGACGATCCCGCGCGAAAAGAAGATTGTGCGTCGCACGAACACTTTTTCCAGTATCTGCACGCCAACCGCGGGCGTGTTCAGCCTGCGCCGCGTTGGGGGAAACTGCTAGCGCTAGCCCGCCAACGACATCACGGGATCAAAAAAAATACGGCATCGCAGTAGGCGCATGCAGCCATTTCCGTATGCCGTTTAACGCCAGAGGTCGTCGTGTCCGCGCATACGATTTGCGCTAGACCGACCATTTCCACGATGCATAGCCGACGCTGAATGACATTGCCACTCCACACCAATTCGATCGCGTAGCAGGAAAATGGCGGCCTGCTCCACATTTTTGGCGGAATAGACATTCGCCCCTCATATAGGATCAAGTCGATGCGACAGGCATGCGCACAACGCCTCTCTCTCGCTATCATCGCTGACTCGGAATGACCGACTTCGAGGCGAGCCTGGAGTGCCGGCAATCCCGCTAACGCACCTCACCGCGCTGTCGGAGTAGATGCGCTGCGACAAACACTTTCTCGTTTCTATCCCGATCGCCCCGCCCATGACCATTAAGGTTCAGCACACACAGATTCGCGACGTCAAGCTGATCGAACCACATATCATCAGCGATGCCCGCGGCGCGTTCTTCGAGAGTTTCGACCAAAGTGAATTCGAGGAAAAGGTAACGCGCGGCTACACCTTCACGCAGGAGTATCACACCGTGTCAGCGCGCCACGTGCTTTGCGGCCTGCATTATCAGATCCAGCGTCCGCAGGGCAAACTGATCCGGGTCGTATCAGGCGAAGTGCTCGACGTGGCGGTCGACCTGCGGCGCTGGTCGATCACCTTCGGCCGATGGGTCAGTGCACAACTATCGGCGGCCAATTGTCATCAACTGTGGATTCCACCCGGCTTCGCACATGGCTTTCTGGTGTTATCAGAAGTCGCGGAGGTGTTGTGCAAGGCCACCGAGCGACGCAGTCCCGAGCATGAACGCACGTTGCGGTGGGACGACCCCGACGTCAACATTGCATGGAATCTCGACGGCGGCTCGATCCCCGCCGCCGGGGATGCGGACGGTGTGAGCTTTAGCATGGCCGAGGTCTACTGATGGTGGCCACGCGATGCCACTTCCCGCTCAGATTAGTTCGAAACGAAAGCCGGTCCGAAGCAACCCGACCGCCGTTAAGTTCGGTCTGACATGCGTCCAGTAAGCAACTGCGATGGACATTACTCTCTCAAGGGACACCCGTCTGTCCGATGATGGCAAGCTAATCCGCTTCATCGCGGTATGGCGGGGCCGTTCGGTGCAGTGCGCCATCTCGATCGAAGCACTCGAAGAACACTTCTGGGCTCCAGATCGTGCCGACAGCGAGCGCTTGTCCAGGACATACTGGGACGGACGCATTCGCATTGCCGCAGCAGTCGAAAGACGACTTCTCCGGAATGGTTCAGAGCCAATAGTTATCCTTACCAAGCACTTTTCGCGATGACGCAACTTGCAAGTAACATACCGCCGGATGCACCGCGGAATCAGTCCGCGCACGCCAACGTATTAGTCTATTCGGCCACACATCACCGCTATCGGAAATCCGTATGTAGGATGCCCCCCAAAGAGAACAGACTCGAAGGCGGGAGGAGGTCACTTATCTTCGGGGGATGTTCGGATGGCAGATTTTCCGGATCGCTATGACCGGCATTGGGCGCAATCTCAACTCTTGGCGAATGCTTGTGCCGTGAAACGCATCGGCATTGTCCTGTTTGACGGCTTTGCGTTGCCTGATGCCGCCGCGGTCGCGGAGATTTTCCAGTCAGCAAATGCGCTCGGCGAGACCACCCGGAGTTGCGCCGTACGATACGAGGTCTGCCTGTTATCGGCCGCCGGCGGCAGGATTTCAAGTTCCTCGTCTGCCTTTGTCTGGACTGAGGGGATTGACGCGCGCCATGATAGGAACAAATTCCACGCACTGTTCCTATCCGGTGGCACAGGTGTGAAAACCGCGCTGCGAGATGAAACGCTAATCAACTGGCTGCGACGCATTTCCTCTGATGCGGAGCTGATATTTCCGATCGCCGAAGGACGCCTGCTGCTCGATATCGCCGGATTGGGGCTCGCTGCCGGCGAACCACGGCGCCACGAGCGCTCCCCTCAAATGTCGCGCAACGGTTTGAGAGCCCGACTGTCCCCCGACACCACCGATCCACTGCAAGCTGCACTAGCGGTAGTCGAAAGCGACCTCGGCGCCGAAATCGCGCGCCAGATCGCCAGTGGTATTGATCCGCAGTTGGAAACGCGGTTCACAGCGATCCTTCGCAAGGGTGCGTCAAACGACGTTAGCGAAAAAATCCAGACCTCAGCGCGGTGGCTCGAGATGAACGGCGACCGCTCAATCACGATCGATGAAGCGGCAAAGGTTGTCGCAATGAGCACGCGCAACTTCTTACGACGTTTCAAGACGGAAATGGGTGTGACGCCGTCCGACTACCTTTTGTTCGTGCGACTGGACATGTGTTGCCGCCTGCTGGCTGAAACCAATCTTCCAGTAGACAAGGTCGCGCGACGTTGCGGTATCGGCAACGGTGGGCGACTGTCGAAAATCTTCCGCAGATATCTCGGGACGACTCCGACCGAGTATCGCGCGATTAAGCGCCGGTCGATCGAGTCGGCGTAGCGGCCCGGCAAGCGCCTGCGCCGGGCGAACCTCGGGACGATCGTAACGGCGCGCCCCCGGGGATTGCCCGTTATTCGAAGCCGAGCCGATGACTCAGAATGGGCGCGGAGAAAAGTGCGATGGTGCACCCGAGAGCCTTGCCTTCGAACTCAGGAAGCGCAACACGCACACGGTACAACTGCGTTAGTAAATCGAATAGTTGCGGAATACAGTACAGCACCGCTACAGCAATGAAGCATTTTTCAAGAATCGTGATACGCCAGCCTTTCGAGAACGCGACGGCTGCAGCAATGACCCTCAATACGCCAAATATCACGAGCGCACCCACCGCAGCCTGTTCGCGAATCAAATACGCTGGAAGATATTCATCCATTGTTTTCGTGTCTCCATGACATGGTCCGAAACAGAAGCGGATTGATCGACTGCGGCGCCGCCAAATGAAAAGTCGTGGCGACAAGTTTAAAAACGAGTCGACAAGAGTTTATTTTCCAGTCGGCTACATGATCGACTTCTCGATTCCTTATTTCCGCTACTACCGTGACATTGATTTTATGGTTTTCTTTGGATAACCAATGTTCGACCGTGTACGTGTAAATGAATGCTCTGACGGGCGCTTAGCGGCATCATCGGCCACTGCGTATTACATAGTACATAGCTCTTTCCAGCCCGAATATTGAATGACCGAATCCACCATCATGTTGGCGGATGCAGCGGAACCTCACGGGAAGCGTACTGCCTTGAGTACACACGGTCCGCCTGCTGCAGGATGTCGTGCTAGAGCGTTTCAGGCACTTTCTGTTCCGCTTACCTTACTGCGACGGAACCAGGCGAACATCAGGCAATCCTCGATGTGCCAAGGAACCTAATCAGCCCGGGAAGATTGGCCGCACATGCGATGAAGATCTCTATTACCGCCGGCGACTTGAAGTCGAGACGCACGCCACTGAAAAACGCGCCTGCGACCGTCTTCGCGTCAGGCCTTCTTTGCGAGGCCCACGTTCCACGTTCCGCCAGATATTGCGCGCGGCATGCAAGTGACACGCGCTGCAGCCAGTCGGCTTCGTACCCGTTTAACTGCAACCAGAGATGTGTAGATTCGACAACGTGTTCGGTCGTGAGCCATCGTCCAGTCTTATGACGCATTGCCAATTGCGAAGCAACGAGATAGGTCAGCAGTTCCGTGCGCGCAAGCAAATCGAATTCAAGCAGCCGAATCATGGTGAATTAGGTGTGTAGATGGAGTCGTCCCAAGACCGATACTCCTCCGTCCTGCTTCACCGCTTTCGCCAAAACATTGGCTGATTCCGTCGATATGAAATCAGGCCCGGGGTGGATGGATCGCTGGCGCGCCGGGCAAACCTTTCTCATTTCATGGCGGAAAAACCAACGGGCTTCGGCGCATTTCGGTGTCGCATTCAGCCAATTCCGTGACCTTGTCCGCCACTATGATCACCGTCACTTCGAGTCAATCTATGATCGTGCATGGCCATCTCAGGGGCTGCCCCACGTATCGGCCGCTGAGATTTAGCCCGCCGCCCGCATGGGACGAGCGGGCATTTTTTGTTGAGAAGTACCGGGCCAGTGACGTGTCGTGATTTTCTATAAAATTGTCCAGGACGGACTTCTACGTAATCTTGACTGCTGCGGTTGTGGAATACGAATCGCTTTGGCGCCCCAAAGCATGGATGTGCGCAAGCAACTCGACGCTGCCAAGTGGCTTCTCGAGGCAAATGTTTGCGCCGCTCTCCAGTCCTGAGACGATCACCTTATCCGGCGTACCCGGCGTCACGCACAGGATGATTGGGATTAGAGGGTGTTAGGCACTTTTGTTAAGGGCTGCAAAGTGAACAAGCATAAGCACGGAGAATACGACGAAATGCAAACCAGCCAAGGTTTCGGGCAATCGTTCGTAGTCTCTGGCCAGTCGGCGGAACCGGTTGAGCCAGCCGAAGCTGCGCTCGACCACCCATCGGCGCGGCAGCAGCACGAAGCCCTTCTTCGCCTCCGGCAGCTTGATTACCTGAAGCTCGATCCCTTCGTCGAGTGCCGCCTGCGCAGGCTCTTCGCCGGTATATCCCTGATCGGCGAACGCCACCTTGACCGTCTGGCCCGTGGCCTGCTGAACCTGACGCGCCAGTTCTCCGACCTGCGCGCGTTCCTGTTCGTTGGCCGGCGTAACATGCACAGCAAGCAACTGCCCCAAAGTATCAACCGCCATGTGGACCTTACTGCCGCGTTTGCGTTTGTAGCCGTCGTAACCGGCGCGAGGCCCACTCTCGCATGTCGACTGCAGGGTCCGCCCGTCGAGAATGACCGCGCTGGGTTGACCACGGCGCTCCTGTGCGATCCGGATGATCGAACGCAGGTCATTCACCATCGCCTCGAAACAGCCTGCCTGAATCCAGCGTTGCGTCTGCTGGTAGACCAGTTCCCACGGTGGAAAATCATTGGGCAACAAACGCCACGGCGCACCCGCACGTACGATCCAGCGCAGCGCGTTGAACATCTCGCGCAGTTCGTAGCGGCGCTGCGGCGCGTCTTTGTTCATCAAGGTCAGGTACGGAGCGGCGAAATACCACTCTTCATCCGACACATCCGTTGGGTATGGCCTGCGTTTTTTCATTCCGCCAGGATACCAGGTCTAACTCAAAGTTCCTAACACCCTCTAGGGACTCGTGTTTGGCGAGATAGCGCAGGGTATCGTACCGGACCGCATCCGGCGCCGCCCAATCGAGTATGACCAGGTCGACGGACACCTGTTTGAGCAATCCGGGTAACGATTCGTCGCTTGACAGGCCAAAGCAGAAGTGTCCAGCGGATGACAGCATTTCCAGCGCGCAATCAAGTGCTCTGAGATCGGATTCTAGTATGGCGATTTGCATATGATCGGGCGCGCTCGCTGAGCGCAGCGACGAGGTTAGTTTTGGGCGAACAGGTCCATGAACTTCTCTTGCCACGCCATGCGGAACGGACGGGTGCGTTGTGACGGCCCGAGTTTACGCGAAAGCAGTCGGAAAAGCTGTTAAATATTGCGAAATCCGAAGGGATTTCACAGAAGAAGTGCACAAGGTTCGACTGGCCTGAACGACCGTCCGCCATCCGACCTTTCTTCACGCTTTCACACGACTGAACCCTCGTTCAAGCATGCGGACCGTATGTCAACTGCCGAGGCGCTTCGCCAAATCGCACTACGCGTAACAGAATTCTCTACGAAATAGCCAGACCTGCTATATATGAAATGATACCCGACGGCAACGCCAAAGCTGCCGATAACGCCATTCGCTTCAGCAATCTTGCCCTCGCAGCTTCCCTGCTGCCACGCGCACGATATGGCTGAAACTCGAGAATGACAAATCCGCGACTATGCCGTGCGCCGACCCATAAGGCGGACTGAAAGCTGAAGGTCAGATAGACAAGGATCCAAGCAAAGCAAAGTTTGGAAAGAATAGAGAGAGCGATGTCCATATCACCTTGCGCTGTGTGGTCCGCGCAAAAAGCGAGCGGCGGTTAATCAGATCGCATGCAGTTTACGCTGCAATGCAGCACATAGGGTAGGACAACATTTGGGCCTTATCCGCCGGCTTTCTTTCGAGCCATTTCATCGGGAGCAGCCGCGCTTCGTACTTTCATTGTCCGATTCTTCTGCCATTTATTGGAATCACGTGGGCGGCCTCCAGCTATATTGTTCTCATGAAGCCCGCTCGCAAGACAAGCGTCGCGACCTTTCTGAGCAGCGTTTTCCGGCCGCCGGTCAGAGCTGGCGTCCGAAATTCCTACCGACGAGGTAACGACGATAGAGTTCCTATGATATGGAATGCGAAGTGTACCGACTGGCGTATGCATGCCGCGTTACCGACTTGACTCGCCGCTTCACGTGGCAGCGCCATGGCGGGCTCAATACTGATCGGCAGGGCCTCGCTCATAAAACCATCTGATTGATTCGAAAGAGCGGAGAGGCTGCCCCACGAGAAGCTTGCGGACACAGCGAGGACCTACATGCTCAAGAAATTCAACTCAAGCTTTCCGGTACGGCTTGCAATACTCATCACCCTGATCTGTGCCGCACCCGAATCAATGGCGCAGGCGGCCCGACAGGTGGTCACCCGGGTGATCGACGAGCGACAGACCGTCGAGATGATTGCCAATACCCGTCCTGAGATGAACAGCGAGAATGATCGCGGGCGTGTCGAAGACGCGCTCGTTCTCGACCATATGCAACTGCTCATGAAGCGGCCAGCGGAGCGAGAAGCTGCCCTCGCACATTTTATCGACCTGCTCCATGACCCGAAGTCGCCGTATTTTCACCAGTGGCTCAGTGCGGAGCAGTTTCGCGCGGATTTCGGCCCGGCAGACGCGGACGTGAACGTAGTCAGCGATTGGCTTTCCAGACATGGTCTCAAGATAAACGGCGTGCAGCCGAACGGCATGGTGATTGACTTTTCTGGAACGGCAGGACAGATCCGCGACACATTCAAGACCGAGATCCATCAGGTCGAGGTGGGCGGTGTCGCCCACCTCGCCAACATGAGCAATCCATACATTCCAGCCGCCCTTGCCGACGCCGTGAGCGGGATCGTGTCGCTGAATGACTTCCGTCCGCATTCAAATTTCATGTCCCGCCCCCAATACACATACACCAGCGGCAGTTTGACCTATCATCCGGTCGTTCCGGCTGATCTCGCGACGATCTACAATCTGAATCCTCTATTCAAAGCCGGCATCTCGGGTCAGGGCCAGACGATCGTCGTGATCGAAGATACCGACGTATACAGCGCCGCGGACTGGACGACGTTCCGCTCGACCTTCGGACTGTCGGGTTACACATCGGGCTCCTTCACGCAGGTCCATCCGGCGCCAGCGAGCGGCACTAACAATTGCAGGGACCCGGGCGTCGTTGCGGGCAATGAAATGGAAGCCGAACTCGACGCGCAATGGGCGAGCGCTGCAGCGCCAAGCGCGGCCATCGTCGTCGCGTCCTGCAAGGATACGGGTACGACGTTTGGCGGCCTGATTGCGCTCCAGAATCTCGTGAACAGCAGCACCCCCCCAGCGATAGTCAGCATCAGCTACGGCGAATGCGAGTCGAAGAACGGAGCGGCGGCCAATGCCGCTTACAACTCGGTTTACCAGCAGGCTGTCGCCCGTGGTGTCTCGGTGTTCGTCTCGGCTGGTGACGAGGGGGCGGCGAGCTGCGACGCTGACCAGAAAAATGCGACTCATGGTATCGGCGTCAGCGGCCTTGCTTCGACGCCCTATAACGTTGCCGTCGGAGGCACTGACTTCGGAGACACCTATGCCGGGGTCACCGCTTCCTACTGGAATGCGGCCAATGCTGCGAACTACGGCTCAGCGATATCCTATGTCCCCGAGATTCCGTGGAACGATTCCTGTGCCAGCGGGCTGATCGCCAAAGTGGAAGGTTATGCTGCGTCTTATGGCAAAAACGGTTTCTGCAACAGTGCAACCGGCAACGCCAACTTCCTGACGACAGCGAGCGGCAGCGGGGGCCCGAGCGGCTGTGCCACAGGCGCCCCATCGAAGAGCGGCGTCGTTAGCGGCACGTGCAAGGGATACGCCAAGCCCTCCTGGCAGTCACTGGTAGGCAACCCGGCAGACGCCGTGCGTGATCTTCCCGACGTCTCCCTGTTCGCGGCCAACGGTGTCTGGGGTCACTACTACATCTTTTGCGACTCCGACAAATCCGACGGCGGCGCAGCATGCGCCGGGGCTCCGAGCACATGGACAGGCGCTGGAGGAACCTCGTTCGCCTCGCCGATCTGGGCTGGCTTCCAGGCCTTGGTAAACCAGAAGGCCCAAGCCCGTCAAGGTAATCCCAACACGGTCTACTACGCCCTCGCCGCGGCAGAATACAGATCGGGCGGCAGCGGCAACTGCAATTCCAGTCTCGGCAACGGCGTCGCCAGCAACTGCATCTTCTACGGCATCACGCTCGGCGACATCGACGTGAACTGCTCGGGCACGAACAACTGCTATGTACCGAGCGGCACTTACGGCGTCCTCTCGACAAGCGATAGCACCTACTCGAAAGCCTATGCTGCGGGTATAGGCTGGAGCTTCTCCACTGGCATTGGCACGGTCAACGTCAGCAATCTGGTGAACGCGTGGTAGCGTGGCTATTGCCCCTTGCTGCCCGCGTCACGGTGCGGCTCTGGCAACGGGGCTCACGCGCGTTTGACGCGTCGAAGCTCGATTGCGCATGCGATAGGCCGTCGGCGTCATCGCAAGATACCGCCGGAAGAGTTTCGAGACCCGCCCACCACCGCTGATTCCACAGCGCAGCGCGATCTTGTCGACCGGCAGATCGGTTTCAACCAGAAGGCGGCAGCACATGTCGAGCCGAACATACATCAGATAATCGGACGGTGTGACGCCCAGTTCGGTCTTGAAGCGCCGCAGGAAGTTTCGCTCGCTCATGGCGCAGACTTGCGCCGCCTCATCGATCGTGATCTGTCGGTCGCTATTCGCTGCCAGCCATCGCGCCGATGCCTGAATCCTTTCGCTGACGTTCGGCGCGGCGTTCCTGCTCACAATCGAGGTGAATTCCGTTTCGACTAGCGTCGCTACGCCAGAGGCAATCTTCCTTGTGATGTCAGTGCCGAGATCTTCCCGGATCACGTTCAACGCGGCTCGCAACGGGCCCACAGCGTTGGCATAATGAGCAGCGTCGAGATGTTTTGCGGCCAGGCTGTCCGCGCGATTGCCCCATGCATCGTCGGTACCAGCCTGTCCGAGCGCAGCGGCTTCGAGCAGCAACCGTCCTTCGGTGATCGGGAACGTCAGTTGGCTGCGCGGGACAGAGCGACGCAGCCAGCGGATCAAATGTTCGTCGCGCAGCGCGCTGCGAGCCCCCGCGCCGCCAACAATGAAGAGCGCATGAAAATTGTCGGTATGGCGGCACGCATCGATATTTTCGGTCCAGACGAACACCGATGACGAACTGGCAATCATGCCGCCGGTGGCCGACAGCAGGCAGACGTTGTAAAGCGCGGTACCGTGCCGGGTAGATTCGCAGAGCGCATTCGCCGACTGGAAAGCCTGCCCGATGGCAACCACCTCCTGCAGTGCGAAGCCGTTGAACAGGGTAATGCCAATGTGTCGTACGGCGCGGGTACCGTGAACTACGTTCTCCCAGACCTTGCCGTTACTGTGTACCTCGGAAAAGCATTCCATCTCACTTTGCCCCCATAGAACCACTGAGCCGTTCCGGCTGTATTTAAGCTCATGCGATTACGTGTAAGTTTCCGATGTTTGACGCGATATCCGATACTCTGCAGTTAATTGCCCGAAACAGGTCCGCAAAGCACCAACCTCATCAGGCCCGGCAGTTTTCTTCAGCAATCGCAATAGCGTCCTCAATCAGGCGGCACTCGTCGACGTCAAGGGAATCGGAATAAGAAAGCATCAAATCGTGGAGCGATCTGGATAGATGCCTCATCAAAGTCGGCGTTGGCTTGGGTATAGGCCACGCGTGCATCAAATATGCAAGGGGAACGACGCGCCTCTTTTCGCACCAGCGGTCAAATAGCGCAAGACAACACGCTTCGATCTCTGCAGAAAGCTCTGGCCGCTTGCTCATATCGATCAACATACGTGCCCCCTCTCACCAAACGAGTCCGCGTGAAATTCAAGCGAATATTTATTGGACTGCCTTGATGGCTTGGCCAGTGCGCGTTCGGGCACCAGCTGACATATGACATCCGCCTGGAGACACCGGAATATGTGGGGATTTGAGGCGACGCCCATTACTCAGACGAATAAATGACTTCGCTGACGAATACTTTGCTAGTAATCGGAAGGCCATAGCGCACATGCCAATCGCACGCGGCAGCGCGAACGTCTGTCGCGTGCGATTCGCAACACCTTTCCCCGACCGAGTATTACTCATGCCTGCCCCCGCTCTCGTTGCTCATATTTACGCTATTGCGTTGCAGCATAGCAATAATACGCCAGCAGGCGTAAACCTTGGCGGGAAAAAATACACATTTGACGGATTACAACACGGGAGGTACTTATTACTACTTTCCCGTCTTAAAAGGCCGGCTTTCTTCGTCGCACACGTTTGCGCGCGAAGCGCCAGAAAACGTCGAAAGCCGCTCGGGGAGCGTTTCCGCGCCGCACCAACGCTGGGCGTCGCAACACCGTTGGCATGTGGGTGCGAGCCCTCGATCTGCAGTGGGGACATCTCGATGTGGCGCAATCATCGTACGAATAGCACGAACGCCTTCGCTGCAAATGATCTCGATCCGACAACATCGTGACTAATTCGGTCAAATCAAACACTGCAGCGAGCCTGGCTGACTAGGATCGGTTCAGGCACTGAGTCTCGTGCAAACAAAGCAATAGAACATTTCCGGGGAAGCCACATGAATTGCCGCTTCGATGAGGAAACGGGTTGCGAACTTCAATCCCATGTCCGGCCTGGCGTCACCGCCCGGAGATGTATCGGTGTCGCCTTGTACGACGGTTTTGCGCTACCGAAGGTCGCCCGCATCATAGAAATATTCCACTCCGCGAACGCGCTGACTGACTACGCCGCGCAAGGAGGTGCGCCTTACGACGTCCGCCTCCTGTCGGCCCCCGGCGGTAGAATCGCAAGCTCGTCATCGTTGTTCGTCGGAAGCGAGCGTATTGAAGCGCTCAACGGCGCCGGTTATTTTTACGCGCTCTTTATTGCTGGCGGCTCGGGGGTGAAGAACGCACTGCGCGACCAACGCCTGATTACATGGTTGCGGTACACCTACGCGTCCACCGATCTGATCTTCCCGATCGACGAAGGACGGTTGCTGCTCGAAGCCGCAGCAGGCAGAGCGCTCCCCTACGGTTTCCATGATGGAATACGGGCTGGCGACATCGTAGTCGGTGCTGCGAACGCATGCGCTTCCCCGGACCTCATTAACCCGATGCAAATCGCGCTAGCGATAGTCCAGCAAGACCTCGGCGCGGAGATCGCCACACGGATTGCCGACTGGGTAGCGCCCGCGGTGCAGACGCATTTGAATGCAATCGAGCGCACGAACGCAGGTGCCTGCGTCAGCGAAAAGATCCGGGCGTCCGCGCGATGGCTGGAGGAAAACAGCGATCATCCCATCGCAATCGACGACGCAGCACAGGCGGCCGCCATGAGCGAGCGGAACTTCCTGCGACGGTTCAAGATTGAAATGGGGATAACACCTTCTGAGTATCTGTTACACATACGCCTTCACAAGAGCTGCGACCTGCTTGCTGAAACCAACCTCCCGGTCGACGAGGTCGCACGGCGCTGCGGAATCGGCTGCGGTGCGCGGCTGTCAAAGCTCTTCCGTCAGCATCTTGCGACAACACCAAGCCAATATCGGGCGAGCAAGCGGCCGTCGGAGCGGCTCGCCCTTAGAAACGCTTAGGTGAGTAGCTCACGGGAATCGCACCCGCAGGCCCTCGCAGGTATCGACAGGCATTTCCTTGGGGAATGCGCGAGTCATCGGGCGGCTTTACGGCGAAGTGCGCGTAATGTTTCGGCTGCCGATCGG
Source organism: Paraburkholderia phytofirmans OLGA172 (assembly GCF_001634365.1). Lineage (NCBI taxonomy): Bacteria > Pseudomonadati > Pseudomonadota > Betaproteobacteria > Burkholderiales > Burkholderiaceae > Paraburkholderia > Paraburkholderia phytofirmans. Next base: position 1,105,503 of record NZ_CP014579.1, on the reverse strand, counting down.
TGAAAACCAGAATCACGAGTCGGCAGATCGACTGATCGCACGCATCGCAACCTTTCACCTGGGCGCCGCGGTGCGCTCAATCAGGCTCGGGCCATCCTGCCTGTCCGCCCAATTCACGGCACGGCTGACCGCAAACCGGTCGAAGGATCCGGCGGGCAGCGCCACACGATGCACCAGATAGCTTGCCAGCTCGGGCGACGTATCGGGGTCGAGCCATACGCGTGCATCGGGAGCGGCAAACACCACAGGCCGCAAGGCGTGCACGTCCAGGGGGCCTGCATCGGCGGCGGTGACAACGATCATGAAACCATCACCATCGTGAGCTTCCGTTTCCAGCTGCTGGCTGGTCAGCGCTGCCATGAACAGTGGCTCGCCATCCATGCGCCGGATGAAGTACGGCTGACTTCCGTCCACAGCGTCCACCCACTCGAACCAGCCGTCGCCAGGCACAATCACCCGGCCATTTCTCCAGAGCGCTTTCCACGCCGACGAGTCAAAATTTCCGCTTGTGGCGTCGATGATGGTACGCGGGCGTTTACGCATGGCCCACGGGGTCCGGTAGCCCCAGCGCACGCGGCGGGGCGTGCCTGCCGGGTAGACGATCGGCTGGCACGTGCCAGGCGCGATGTTCCAGCTCGGGCACACATCAAGCCCCACGGGAAAGTCACCATGACCGGACACCAATGGCGCCAAATACTCCAGTCCAGCACGCGCGCGAACATAGCGGCCACACATACCTGACACTCTCCTTGTCTGGCTAACGGTCTGCAGCCAGCGCGCGGCATCCACACACCGCCCCCGCCCGCACCGGCCGCAACGACGCACCTCATCCATGGCTGCGCACCCCGGTACCTGACCCATGTCGATCGAGCACCGGACAGCCGGGCGTGGTCATCCAGTTCCTGTCCGCTAAATCACACGGTTGGCAATCGCGACTACTGTGTGAATGAGCTGGCGGTCGTCAACGTCCAACGACTCACAATAAGCATTCATCAGGTCTCGCAGTACACACGACAAACGCATGATCCGCAGCGGCGTCGGCGCAGCGAGCGGCCAACTGTGCATCAAATAGGCAAGCGGAACCACACTGCGCTTTTCGCACCATCGATCGAAGAGCGTGCCGCAGAGATTTTCGATTTCAGCTGCCACGTCCGATACTTCATCCTTGACACTGAACATATAAGAATCCCCATAGGTGATGCGGGTCTTTGTACGGCTTATTCTGTTTGGCCTGACGACTGCACATCCCCTGGTCGACCTCGCATCACCCAAGTGCTTATCGCACCTAGCCGCCAGCGATGCGCTCAAGCGCATCGATCACGACGCGAATGTGCTCGGATGTATGCGTCGAACAAATGAAAAATCGCAGTCTCGCCAGCTTCTCTTCGACCGCCGGATAAAATATCGGCTGAGCGTTGATACCCTGTTCGAAGAGCGCGTTCGACCATTGAACAGCCTTCAGCGAGCTTCCGGTAATCACCGGAATAACCGCATATCCAGCACTTGTCCCTGTGTTCAAACCGACGCGCCGGGCTTCCTTCAGGAACTGCTGGCCGCGCTCGCGAAGCTGGGTGACCCGTTGTGGTTCAGATTGCATGCACTCGAGCGAAGCGAGCGAAGCGGCGGCAAGCGCCGGCGCAAGGCCGACGCTATACATGAAGCCCGGCGCAAGATGGCGCAGGATATCGATGAGTGTCTGCGCGCCGGCGATAAAGCCGCCACAACCGCTAAGCGTCTTGCTCAGCGTGCCCATCCAGATGTCGACGTCGCGCCCATCGACACCAAAATGCTCGCGCACCCCTTTGCCGGTTTCGCCCAGGACACCCAGCGAATGCGCCTCGTCCACCATCAGGAACGCCGCATGGCGACGCTTGATCTCGATGAACCGGGCGAGATCGGGGATGTCGCCGTCCATGCTGTACAGCCCTTCAATCGTAATCAGCACACGCTGATAGTTGCCTCGTACGCGCGTGAGCAATTCGTCCAGCGCAGCCCAATCGTTATGTGGAAAGGGGAGCCGCTTCGCACCGCTCAGTATCGCTCCTTGTATGACGCTGTTGTGCGAGAGCGAATCGTGAACGATCAGATCAGACGGACCGAACAACGAGCCAATAACGGTCACATTCGTTGCATGACCACTCACAAATACGACACAGTCGTCGACCTCGTAGAGCTTCGCTAGTGCACGCTCGAGTTCGCCATGAATCGGCCGCTCTCCGGCGACCATGCGACTTGCCGACGCGGAGGTGCCGTACTGGTCGATCGCAGCTTTCGCCCGGGCCAGAACCACGGGCGAACCCGAGAGACCGAGATAGTTATAGTTCGCGAAGTTGACGTAGGTCTTCTCGCCAATCCGCGTCGTCGCACCCGCATTGCCTTCGTGCACGCGAAAAAACGGCGACTCGATATGAAGCTGTTCCCGCATTTGCCGCATGATCGCCACCTGCTGATAACCGGGCATCGTGTCGAAACGGCGCAGCGCCTCATAATCGACGGAGCCATTCGCGGGCGAGCGCAGGCCCGATGGCGAGGAGCGCAGTGCTTCATGCACAACCGGGGTGACCCCGCTGATATCGTCGCCCACACGCTCGAGCTGGCGCTTGAGCGCCTTGGCGGCAAGCTGTTGCCTGAATTGCTGACCCAATCCCATATCCCGCTCCTTTCTATCTGTTAGCCATCCTTATTTAATGACCGATTGCCGGCCACCACCTTGACGCACGTAAGCGTGCCGTCATTTACCGGCCGGATGCCTGTTTCCGCGAGGGTTGCATCGCACGGTCGGCCATTTCCCTGACATCATCCGCACTGACCTCGACCGCGTGCGTTGCCGCCAGGGCGCTGACCTGCTGCTCCAGTTCCGATTTCTGACTACTGTCCTGGCCGTCCCCCCGGATCAACTCAACGATTCTCTGCGCGAGCGAATTCACGGTGACGCCCTCGGTCAGCATCATGACCGACAGCTTGACCTGGAAGCATTCCTCGATCGCCATGCGCAGTTCCATACCCATCAGTGAATCCATCCCCATGTCGAGGATCGATCGATCCAGTTCGATCTTCGCCGTCGACAGGTTCAGGATGCGCCCGATCTCAGCCCGCAACGCCTCGGCAACCAGTTGCTGGGCTTCTGTCACCGTCAGCGCGAGAACGTCCTCTCGCAGGCCCGGGCCCTCGGCGCGTTGCGCGTCGTTAGACTCGCGCTTGCGCATCTCGATGTAGCGCTCGGAACGTGCTGACGGAATCACCCGCGTAATCGCTTCCCACTCTAGCCATACCACCGCCTCCCCCGCCCGTTGCGCGACCAGCACGCGCTCCAGCGCGGCCATTGCTTCGCCCGAGGTAATCGAACGACCACCGATACGCGCTTCAAGCGCATCGCGGGTCTCCCTGTTGCGTGACAAGAAACCGACATCATCGATAGGCCCCCATGCCATGAAGCACGCCGGCTGTCCTGCTGCACGGCGCAACAGAACCAGCGATTCGAGGAATGCATTCGCGGCAACATAATTGGATTGCCCTGGATTTCCAAGGAACGTCGTTGCCGACGAGTACACAACGAAAAAGTCAAGCGACAGCCCGCGCGTTGCCTGATGCAGATTCCACGCGCCCGCCACCTTGGGCGCCATCACCGTACGCATGCGCGCATCGTCGAGGTTCGCAACGAGGCCGTCGGAAATGCTCAACGCCGAATGCACCACGCCCTTGAGCGGCGCCACCGCCTTGTCAGTTCTTTCGATGAGCTGCGCTACCGCTGCCGCGTCCGTTACATCGCACGATGCGAGCGTGACCGCCACCCCCAACTCGTCCGTCCAGTATTGAACTTCGGTAGTAAGCTCCGGCGCGAGTTTCGCGGTACGGCTCGCGAGCACAAGATGCCGCGCGCCCTTTTCGACAAACCAGCGCGCTGTTGCAAAACCCAGCCCGCTTGTGCCGCCGACAACCAGATAAGCGGCGTGTGGGTCGAGCCGCAGAGGGGTGGCGGGTGCCGTTTGCGGTGGCGGCACGCCCGCATCGAAAGTCAGCAGTATCTTCCCGACCTGCTTTGCCTGTTGCATGTACCGGAAAGCGTCCCCGGCATGTTCAGCCGCGAACGTGCGGTAAGGCAACGGATGGAGCGCGCCTTGCGCGACCAGGTCCATGATCTCGTCGAACAGGCGCGCCGCCAGTTGCGGCAGTGCACTCATCAACTGGTCTGCGTCGACGCCGAAGTAGCTGATGTTATTGCGAAACGGCCGCAGTCCAATCAGCGTGTTCTCGTAGAAATCCCGCTTGCCTAGCTCGATAAAACGGCCAAACGGACGCAGCACATCGATACTGCGGACCATCGCCTCGCCAGCCAGCGAATTGAGAACGACGTCGACACCTGCGCCTGCGGTGCGATGCAGGATTTCGTCGGCGAAAGCGAGGCTGCGTGAATCGAATACGTGATCGGCGCCGAGCAGCCGGACAAACTCTCGCTTCTCCTTGCTTGCGGTCGCGTAGACTTCGGCACCCAAGTGTTTCGCGATCTGGACGGCCGCAATGCCGACCCCCCCTGCCGCGCCATGCACCAGCACGCGCTCGCCGGGGCGCAGCCGGGCGAGTTCGCGCAGTGAGTAGTACACGGTTAAAAAGGTCGTCGGAATCGTCGCTGCTTCCGCGAAAGTCAACCTCTCCGGCTTGATCACAATCGCCGTAGCACGTGTCCTGACACGCGACGCAAAGCATGCGGGCGCAAAGCCCAGCACCGCGTCGCCGACCTTGAAGCCGTCCACCTGCGGACCGGCGCGCACAATTCGCCCCGAGACTTCCATCCCGATGGTCGGCCCCGCAAAGCCATTTTCGACCGCCTCGTCGGACAGCAAACCCATCGCGTACATCACGTCGCGGAAGTTAAGGCCCGCGGCAACAGGTTCAATCTCGACTTCGTTTGACGCCAGTTCGCGCTCCTTCAGCGCGAACCACTGAAGATTACGCAACGATCCGGGCGCCTCGAACCCGAGCACGGCTGGACGCTCGTGCGCACCTGCCTGAGCACGGGTCTTGCGCAGATCCTCCGTTGCGGCAGGCACCATGCGCGACACGAAACGGCCTCGCGAGGTCAGCAGTACCTCCTCCTCGCTCTCCTGTGACAACAGCTCGCGAACGAGCAGCGCTTCTGGTGCGTCGCAGCCCGGTTCGACGTCGACGAGGCGGCAACCCAGTTCCGCATGCTCATTCATCAGCACGCGCCCGAGTCCCCAGAGCGTGGCCTGTTCGGGACGGGTTGCCAGTGCATCGCCGGTCTCGCCCAGGATCGGAGCGCCGCCGCTCGTCACGATCCACAGGCTCGCATGCGCGTCCGGCGCACTGCCGATGATGGTGCGTACGAGCCGTGCGAGCGCAATCGACGTGCTTTCCTGTGCCTCCATCAGCGCGGCACCGTCCGCGTTGTGCGGTACGGCATCTGCCGTTGCCGCCATGAACACAATGCGAGGCGTGCCGTTACCCATTGGTCGAGCAAGCCGGGCCGGCTCGTCGGCCAAAGCCTCGAGGGTGCAGCTGGCCGCGACCTGACTGGCGGCCTGCAATGCATTCACGAGGGTATCCGCCAGCGGCTGCTGCGCTGCCCCGGCAAATACGACGAGCCAGTGCGCCGATTGGGGCTCAACGGTTGCTTCGGGTGTCACGAGCGCGTCGTTCGCAGGTAGCCGCGCGGCGATCACAACCGGCGCACCTTCGATCTCGAGGTCACCTTCCATATGACGCACCAGGTCCTCAAGCCCCTGGCCATGCAGCAGCGTCGTGATCTGGTTCGCGCTGAGCAGTCCGGCGCGCTCGTGCGTCCACGCGCTGGCGTCGAGGCCAAATACCAGGTCCGAGACGCGGCTCGGCTGGCTTTCGCTCACCAGCAGGATCGCATCCGGCGTCATCCACGAGCGTGCCGCCTGTATCAGCCGTGCCGGTTGCGCACTCGCACGCAACATGTTTTTGATCACCACCACGTCATACTGCGCGGGCCGCCCCGGTTCGGTCGCCAGCGTCGGTTCCTCGCCGAGCTCCAGCGAAACCGTGCGAATGTATGGATGGCTGCTCGCATCGATCGTACCTAGCTGCTCCACGCCCGCTGCGATTGCATAATCGCAGCGGGTCTGCAGATGCGCAGCGACTGGGTGAAATGCACCTATGCCAGGTGTCGCGATTTCGAGCACCCGCAGCCGACGGGGCTCACGCCACGCGTCGACTGCTGCCTCGAGGCTCGCGCGCACGAATGCATTGGCGTGTGACCAGCTCGGCGAGGACTCGTAAAGATGATCGACCAGATCACTGCGAACAGGAGGGAGCACCGTATCTGCCTGCGCCTCGCTGCTCAGCACGGCAGGCAACGCTGCACCGCAGCGCGCCATCAGCGCGAGCTCGGCGGCATGACCAGGCGAGAGCGCGAGAAGGCCGCGCCACAAGTCTTCGATGGACGGCAACGCTTCCTGACCGCGCTCAACATGTCCATCGACGATCTCGAGCACGCCGTCCTCGACGAGCATCGCGACGAGACGCTCGAGCAGCGGCTGGTTCCGGGTGGCTGGCAACGACGTGCTGCCGATGATGTTCAGCGCTTCGATAGCGCGCAGCGCATAAGCCGCGGCGAGCACGTCGAGAAGGGGCAAGACCTGCGTCAGATGCGTATTGCGGTGTTGCGCATCTTCTTTTGCGGCCACTGCGCCCGAGGCAGACTCAAACAGGACTGCAGGAGCCGGCAAACCGGCCGCGATAACGTCACCGTTGTACGGTCGCGCCTCTGCGACGAATACGAAACGCCCGGGTTCGGGGCGGTGACGGCCAGTGAAGTCCACACGGCGGAAGCGGCAGGCGCTGATCCTTGCAATGACGCCTGCGTCCTGGTCAAGATAGGTGAATGAGGCGACGAGGGAATGAGGGCTGCGCCGCTCGATTCGCACGAGTACGCGAGCCGGCGCGTTGCCGCCGAAAAAGTCGATGCGTCCCATGTGTACCGGAACGTACGCGGGATGCCCCTCGTCAGTGCTGTCCTGGTTCGCGACGAGAGCGAACAACGGATGAAAACCGCTATCCATCGCTGCCGGGTGGAAGACATAATCCTGCAGCGCGCCCTGCAGCGCGGGCGGTGCGGCGAGCTCGCCGAGCGCGGCGTCGCCCGCCAGGCGCAACGATTGCACCCACCGGAACGCATCACCGTAGTGCAACCCAATCGACGCTGCGCCCTCATAGAGCGACGCAGCATCGATCCGAGGGTACGTGTCGAACTGCGCCAGCTCATCGGCCGCAACATTTGGCGCGCCAGCGGAGTCTGGACCGCCTGCCAGCAGGCGACCGGTTACATTGAGCGCCCAGGGCTCGTCCGACATGCGCGTGCGCGTCTCAATCGTAAAGCCAGCGGTGTGCGTGTCGAGTGTGAAGCGGAACAGCTTGGCATGTTGCGGCTGAAATACGACCGGTGTCCGGATTTCAAGGTTTTCAACCGCGCATTTCACCGTGCCGAAGTGAATCCGCGCCGCCGCTAGTGCCATTTCTGCATATCCCGCACCCGGAAAGGTAGCCGCGCCATCGACTTCGTGGTCTGCGAGCACGGGCATCCTGACCGGGTCGATCTGATTTTCCCAGGCAGCCGCATGATCTTTCAGTGGATAGCCGAGCAGTGGATGTTCGCGGCGCCGGTTGACGAGGTTGTAGCCTTCTGGGGTCGGCGGCGACATGTAATGCTCCCGTTGCCACGGATAGGTCGGCAACGAGCAGTTCATGCTGCCAGCACTGACAGGGAAACCCTTATCGAGGTCGATGCTGGCGCCGTTCGCGAAAGCTGCGTGGATCGCGAGATGCAGATCCGCGGCGCTGTCCTGGTTGCGCATGAGCGTGGGGAGTGGACGGCCTTTCACCTTCGACTGTTCGATCGTGTGCGTCATGTAGGTGCGCAGGATCGGATGCGGGCCCACTTCGACGAAAAGCCGCACGCCAGCGTCGATCAGGCTGCGAGTCGCTTCGTCGAAGCGAACCGGCTCGCGGATGTTTCTCCACCAGTACGACGCATCGAGCGCGTGTCCGGATAGCAGGCCGCCCGTCACCGATGACGCGAACACCCGCTGCGTATCATGCGGACGAAGATCGTCGAGACCGTCGAGCACGAGTCCCTGAATTGCGTCCATGCGGTCGCTGTGAAATGCGTAGTCGAGATCGAGAATCTGGAAAAATTGCCCTCCTGAGAGAAGGACCTGTTGGACTGCCTCCAGTGCCTGCAGAGCGCCAACAAGCGTGACTGCCTGCGGGCTGTTGATGCCCGCAATTTCAAGTTCATCCGCAAGACCCAGTGTGTCGATCAACTGGCGCGCCGCCGCCTCACTCAGACCTGCCGCCGCCATTCTCCCTGTACCACGGGTTTTCGCCTGTGCGCCGCTGCGAATCTTGATGACGTGCACCGCCTGCTCGATCGTCAAAGCTCCGGATGCCCAGGCAGCAGCGACCTCGCCGACGCTGTGGCCGAAACATGCATCGTATTGCAGGCCGCGTGACTGCATGACGCGCACGACGCCAAACTGGAGCGCGAAAAGCAGTGGCTGGGCACAATCAGTGTCGGCAAGCCGTTCGGCCGTGACGCCAGCGCGCAGTTCATCGACGAGGGAAGGACTGCCGTCCGCTCGCCACAGTATGTCGAGTTCGGTCAGTGCTGCGCGGAAGTTGTCGTCCTCTTCGAGCAGACGTTGCCCCATGCCAGCCCATTGCGAGCCGTTGCCAGAGAAGACCAGCGCGACCTTTCCGTTCGGGTCCAACGCCTCCCCGGTGACGATCGAGGATGTCGTTTCGCCCTGGGACAGCTGGTCGAGCGCTGCCACGCCGTCTTCCAATGCTGCGGGACTGACGATGGCGCGATGACTCAGCCATTCCCGTTTGCGTGCGGCGCCGAGCGCAAGCGCTGACCACGGATCGCCTCGCTCGAGACGAGTCTTATACGCGGCGGCCAGTGCATGCAACGCCTTCGGAGAACGCGCGCTTAGCATGAGCGGCAGCGGTTGTGCACCCTCCTGCGGGACCAACCCAGGATGCCCCGCGCGCGACGCTGGGTCAGCCTCGCGTATCAGCACATGCGCATTCGTCCCCCCGAATCCAAACGAATTGATGCCTATCGTCAATGGATGCGCGTGGGCCTCGAGCGGCGTATAGCGATCGACCACCTGCAGTCCGCCCCCGGCAAAGTCGATGTTGGGATTGGGATTCCTGAAATGGATCGAGGCCGGAACGGCGCGGTGTTTGAGGCAGAGAATCGCCTTCAGCAGGCCGGCCATGCCAGACGCGGGCTCGAGGTGTCCCAGATTGCTCTTCGCCGAGCCGATCAGCAACGGGCTGCCTGGCGCGCGTCGCCGCCCGATGACCTCGCTCAGCGCGCGAGCTTCGACCGGATCGCCGACCGCGGTGCCCGTGCCGTGCGCCTCGATGTACGAGACATAGGCTGGATCGATACCCGCACGCGCGTAGACGTCTTCCAGCAGGCGCGCCTGGGTCGCCGTGGCGGGCACATTGATCCCGCCTTGCGAGTGACCGTCCGAATTGACGCCGGACGAGACGATCACGGCATGGACCGAATCGCCGTCGGCGATAGCCTTCTCGAGGGATTTCAGCAGGATGAGCGCGCCGCCTTCCGCACGTACGTAGCCGTCCCCCGCAGCATCGAAAGCGCGGCAACGGCCCGTTGGCGAAAGCATCGACGCCTTCGAAAACCCGATGAAAGCGAACGGGTGGAGCAACAGATTGACGCCACCGGCAAGCGCTGCGTCCGCTTCACCCGACCAGATCGACCGGCAAGCCTGATGCACCGCCACCAGCGAGGAGGAACAGGCCGTGTCGATCGACATGCTCGGACCACGCAGGTCGAACAGGTACGAAATCCGGTTCGAGACAATGCTGGACGTATTGCCAGTCGCCGAATAGGCGTCGATGACGCTCAGGTCGTCCACATTGCGGTCGCCATAGTCCTGACTCGAAACACCGACGAACACCGCGCAATTGCTGCCGGCCATCTTGCCTGGCAAGCGGCCGGCGTCCTCAAACGTCTCCCAGGCGAGTTCGAGCAGGAGTCGCTGCTGCGGGTCCATTTGCGCCGCTTCGCGCGGCGAGATGCCAAAAAATTCCGCATCGAAACCCATGACATCGTCGAGCACGCCTGCCGAAAATGTGTAGCTCTTGCCGGGCTCGCGCTTTGCTGGATGCTGGTAAAACTCGGTACCGAAGCGCTCTGGAGGTACCTCGGTTACTGCATCCTTCTCTGCGACCAGAAGATTCCAGTAATCGTCAGGATTGCACACACCGCCAGGAAACCGGCATGCCATTCCCACTATCGCAATTGGCGTATTCATCCCATTTTCCTCGTATTTCTTTAGCTTGCGGCCGTGATGGCGTGGCAAGCAATCGAAACGAACGTGATATTCACATTTGGCAAACACTTCTTCATCGCATGAACAGATTCAGGTCGAACACGTAATCTGGCAAAGGTTCGACGCGCGGATTGCGCAAATTCAGATAAGTGACTTCCCCGTTCATCAATTCCCCGTGAAATGTGATCCGGGAAATAAACGGCCGAGTTTCTCCACCTACACGAACGACGTTGTCGTAGTCCATGGTCGATGACTTGAATGCCTTCCCTGACACCGTGAAATATTGCGCCTTGATGCCGAGCAGGCGCTTTTTTGAAACCCAGTATTTGATGCGGTCGTAAGTGGTATTGTCACTCTTCGCCTTGAGATCGAAAACGTAACAATCTTCACCCTCCACCGCTTCATCGGCAAGCTGGGTTGCATCGTAGTCCTCTGCGTAGTTCGTCGACGCAATATCACCGTACGCCGCGTCGCCCATCAGCTTCTGCCGCTGCGAGATCGGCACAGGCTTGCTAAGCCCCGGCTTGTAAAACCACATGCTGGTGCTGAGCATGAGCAGCTTCTCGCCTCGATATTTCGGAGGGGCAAGGCTCAGGCCAGAGATGTTGAAACCGCGGGCCTTGATGTCATACCTCAGAGTGTCCGTGATCTGCTGATTTTCCGTTGATTCGATCGTCACTTCCCACGCCACCCCTGCCACGTTGCCACGCGCCTCATCGGCCGCCTTCAGAATGTCCCGCGGGGTAAGCGCCGCGTGAGCGCTCGCGCAGCTCAGGAAGCTCAGCAGGAGAAGCACGATGTACTGGATTCTCTTCATGATTCCCTCGTTCGTTTGCCGTCACGCGTAAGCCAATGCGCCCACGATTACCATGCGTGCCGCCTTCCGCGCGGGCAGCAACGCCGACAGTAGCGACAGAAATATCAGAAGCAGCACGCTGTACCCCCAATAGTCCGGCACCAGGTAGATTTGCAGCGGTACTTCCCGGCTCACTTGCGGTGGGACCCATGTTGGCTGAAGCAGCCAGACCGCATAGAGAACGAGCAGGTTGAGGGCGATCCCGAGCAACGCGCCAAAGATACCCAGCATCAAGCTTTCCAGCGCGAAAAGTGCGACGATACCCCTGCGCTTCACGCCCAGCGCACGCAAGGTTCCGATCTCCCGCGTACGCTCCATGATGGCCATCGTGACCGTATTGACGATGCTCATCACAACGATCGTGAACACGATCAGGAAGGTGATCAAAAATATGACATTGAACATCTTCTTCACCTTGGTATAGAACGGCGAGAGTTCATTCCATGTCCTGACATCCACGTTCAGGCCGGCTGCGGCAAATTCCCGGGCCACGATCGTTCTCATGGCGCCGGTCCGTTCGTCGTTAGACAGCAACACGGTCAAACGATCGACGCTCGTTGTGTCATACAGGCTTTGAGCGAACTTCAGCGGAACGGTCGCAAAGGTATCTTCCAGCGCTTCGTCCGGTGCATCGATGAGCTGAACGAGCTGCGCATCGAGCGCATTGATCTGCCCTGACACCGTAGGCGACATGGCGACTGCGTCCGAACCGAGCTGTAGATTCAGCTGCCTCGCGAGGCCGTGAGTTACACCGATACCGTGGTCAAGCTTGTCCGAGAGCGGATTGCCGTCATACAGCTTCGCCTTGCCCATTACGCCAACCGCATGGCTGGCAATCGCCTGAATATCCGAAGGGACCCGGCCCGGTGCAAAAAAAATGGTCGACACTTTTCCGTTGCTCAGCAAGCCCGATATCTGCAGCTGCGGTGTGACGACGATGACCTCCGGGTGCCGGGCCAGTATCTTTCTCATGGTCTTCACGTCGCCTTCGCTCAATAGATATTTCGTCGGCTCGAGCTTGCCGTGATCCAGAAACCCCGACTTGAAGATGGTCAGGTTCCCGTTCGCTTCGGCATAGATATAGCTATCCTTCAGGCTCGTGAAGATATATCGGGTAAATCCACCCAACGTATTGACCGCAAGGAAACCCACACCAATGGCGACTATGGTGAAAAGGGACCGTCTCCCGTTCCTGAAGAGATTTCTGATTGCGAGCTTGATCCAGGTCATCATGAGTCCACCCCCATTGCAGAACGGTTATCCACAGCCACCCGCTGATCGTCGATGACTTCGCCGTCGCGCATCATGATCCGACGGTCCACGCGATCGAGTAAGCGCTCATCATGGGTGGAGAAAATGAAGGTCGTGCCTTCCTTCCTGCTGATCTGGCGCATCAGGTCGATGATCCTGAGCGCGTTTTCCGAGTCGAGATTGGCAGTCGGCTCGTCCGCAACGACCAGTGCGGGGCGGGTGATCAGTGCCCGCGCGATCGCCACGCGCTGCTGCTGCCCCCCCGAGAGTTTCGCCGGGCGATGCCCGGCATGGCTCGCGAGGCCTACATCGTTGAGACGTTTGAGGGCCATCTCCCGGGAGGATCGAGCAGCCAGATTCCCGATCTGGATTGGCAGCATCACGTTTTCGAGCGCTGACAGCACCGGGATCAGATTGAATCCCTGGAAGATGAATCCGATGGCGTGATTGCGCGCCTCGCTGCGCTGATCATCCGAGAGCGTCGCGGCATCTTGTCCCTTGAAAAATACGGCTCCCGAGGAAGGCGTGTCGAGCAATCCGACGAGATTGCACAACGTCGACTTACCCGAACCGGACGGCCCCCATACGGCCACGAACTCTCCGGAGCGGATGGCCACGTCGACGTGTTTGAGTGCGGTGATCTGCGCCTCACCAAGTTGGTAGTGCTTAACGACCTGACGTAGTTCGACAAGAGGAGTCAAATCTGCTGAAGACATTTTCCGTTTCCTCGATGTTTGGGGTGTTTGACGAAGCACATCCCCGGACGTCGTAAATTTCCGCGCCACCCGCCCCGTCGATCACCCTGCGCGCGCCAGATCCAGACCAATGGCAACAATGAAATTGCCGTCGCGCACTGTCGTGATGACCGCCTCGTGACCGCTGCTCCGATGACGCATCTGAACACCGCCGTCGGCGTCGATGACGGTGGCCTCGAAGTGCTGAGGCGCGCCATTGACTCCCGTCCCCATGAGCTTGCCGAGCGTTTCCTTGGCGCACCACAAGCGCGTGATCCACTCTTGACGCTCGGCGCCGGAAAAGTCCGCCAGCAGCGCACGTTCCGACTCGCTGGCGAAGGCTTTGACGAAGTGCGCATCGTGCTCGGCAATCCGCTCCAGATCGATCCCAACCGGTTTCCAATGAGCAATGGCAATGGCCTCATCGTCACAGTGAGCGATACTCACTGTGGGAGGTGGCACGCCATCATCCCGCCAACGGGAGACGACCGGCTGGCCTTTCTCGTCGTTGCCGATGGCAAACGCGGCCGGGTGAAGCGTTTCCCCGGTGCGGCGTTGTCGGGCATCCAGGGCCCGCACTGCGTCTTTCGCGGCGATACGACCAAGCAGCCATTGCATCTGACGGGCGCGCGTACCGTTCTTGCTCGCAAAGATCGCCATTTCATCCATATGCAAGTAGTGGCGTGCAAGGAGGACGAGATCGAATCCGGCGAGGCGCTGCTTCGTGACTCGCTGACAGACCGGCTCCGGGCGTGCCTCGAATGCGGGTAGCTGGAGCGTATCGCTCAGGAGATACCGGGTTGGCAGCCGGCGAAACGCCGTAAGCCGTTTGTCCCACTGGAATCGCCACGACTTCCAGTCCTTGATTCGCAGCCACACGCCACCGGCACCGTCCTGAATTTCGACGTCCGCGGTCAGGGTCTTCCCTTTGCTCGCGGTCACCTCGACGCGCATCGGGACGCGCGTTCCGCAAGCCGGGGCGGGCCGGTAAAACTCAAGCTTGCCGATTCCGACCGGAAAGACGATGTCCCCCTGTTCCATGGTCCATATCGCCATCGTCTGTCCGACCGTGTCGAGCAGAGCTGGATCGGTCAGTAACTGCGGACGGGTGGTCGAGCGAAACATGTCGTCCGGCGAGCGAACCACTAGCTCAACCGCCGCGCCATGCTCGCCCAGTTGCATGGTTCCCGCCAGACACTGAAAGCGCGGGCCGTGAAACAGGTGGCGCTCCTCGTAGGCCTGCGCAGCGCGCAACGAACGGCGTCCTTCGTCGGCAGGCGCACCTGATCCAAACGAAAGGCTGAGCTGATAGTGCGCGCCGAACAGGACAGTCGCACTGACTGAGGGACGCGACTCTCCCTTGATGAAAACGGCGACGCTGAGCCGGCAGATCTGGGCAGACGTATCGACAGCCTTGACGGCCCCCTCCACTCGCAGCGTCAACTCGTCAGTATCCGCAAGCGCAATCCAGCGCCCCGCAGAGACATCCTCGAAACCGATGAGGCCGTACCCAGGGGCAAGGCACGCTGCAGCTTCAGCCATGATCTCGAGGCTTACCGTCATCGGAACGACGGGAAAACAGGCGGCGAGCGGCTTGACGCCGGGAGCGTGGACAAAGTGGTGGTCGGCGAGATGCAGGTCTTCTTCCAGCGAAAGTGTGCGCTCAATGCAGACTGACTGGCCTGGAACGTAACTCACGACCTCGCCGATGAAGGGCAATACGTTGTCCTCGTCATCCCCCCCCTTCGGGGGACGCTCCCGCCGCGCGGTCGCCTCGGCCGCTTCTGGTGCTCTGCGGGCCGGCGTGGCGGGCGGTGACGATCGCTCCAGAGCGAACCCTTCGATGCGGCTCACCTCGGCCGCGGAATTCACTTCGTGAATCCGCGCGATCAGCGGCGTGCCATGGTTATAGTGATTGACCATCACACTTTCTCCATAACCAGTCCGGTCACCGTCAAGCCTGGCCCAAAACCAAGCGATACGACACGCGTACCCGGCGCAATCGCCTTCTCCTCCACGATTCGTTTGAGGATGTGCGGGATCGTGGCGGAGGTCATGTTGCCGTTATCACGGAAGACTTCCTTGCTGATGACGACATGATCATCGCGCAGTCCAAGCTCGTCCTGAATGTGCTCGACGATCCTCGGTCCTCCCGGATGAATCGCGAACACGAGCGAATGCTTGTCGCGTTCGAAATCGATTCCGATGCTTTGCAGCAACGCTATGACGAAGCGGCGCACGTGGCGCTTGATGACGATCGGCACTCTGATCGTCAGGGTCATCTGGAACTGGTGCGACGAAGGCACTTCGGTCATGTCGTCAGCGGAGTCCGGGAGCAGGTTCTCCCGGAAGGCGAGGATTCTCAGGCCCCGGAGTCCTCGCGCTCGCACGTACTCGTCGGAGCAGACCGAATACTTGATGAATCCATCGCCGAACAGGGTCATCGCCACGATGTTTTCCGCGCTGGAGTCCTCGAGATTATGGTGAGCCGACAGAAGCTCGGTATGGACGACGTCCACACGTTGCTTCGGCGGCGTAGCCCCAAAGTGCGAGGACGACAGAAAGCCGTGCGCCATCCTGATGGCGGGAAAGGCGCCGTAACAGCCCATGTGATAGCTGTGAGTGACCGTCGTATCGAACCATTCCTTGTTTGCGACCATCCGTTCCACAGGACTCGGCGCGAGGTATCCGGTACTCGTCACGTGGATCATGTCATCGGGCGCAGCGGTGATGCCGTCGTACATCTCGGCGAGGCAGGTACCGACCACCTTTCCATAACTCTCATGACGCTCCCGGATATTCGCCCCTTTGGGATCCTTCATATCGGATGAGTGCAACCGCAGGTGCCTGTTCTCTGCAGTCGGTTCGGCGAGGACCAGCTCGCCATCGACGAAGCGAATGTCCCTGATCCGCGGGAAGAACACGAGTTGCCGCCGCCTGATCTGATCGGGCGATACAGCGTACTTCGAGAACTTGTCCTTCAGGTCGCGCATCGCCTGGCGAACGCCCTCCTTGTTCTGAATGTCGTGGGTCTTGCAGTAACCCATCGCCAACGCATAGGCGCTGACTTCCAGGGTAATGCGCTGTGCCACGGGCTTGGCAACTTGTGCCGGCCAGAAGTGGGTGAGAACCGGCTTGGCGAAAGTGTTCATTTGATTGATGCTCCTTTTTCGTGGCCAAGGCGCAGCGTGGCGATTTGCTGGATGCTCGACGAAATGACGAGTTCGGGTTTGCCGCTCGCCCCACGCTCCAATTCGTCAAGAAAATGGCGCCGCCCAAGCTCAGCCGGTATTGGCCGGATGGATCGTGCCGCATAGAGTTTGCGCAACTCGTCGCTGACCATGCCCGCATCCCACGGCCCCCAGTTGATCGAGACGGCATGGACATGCGGCCAGGTATGACAGAGCCGGTTGGCCAGTTTGTTCAACACCTCATTGGCAGCGCTGTAATCGCACTGACCGACGTTGCCGAAGCGACCGGTGACCGACGAGAAAAACACGATGAACTTCAGGCTCGACGGGCGCAGCTTGCTCTCCAGCACGAGTGCCGGAGTCACCTTGGTATCGAACACGGCGTCGAACGATTCGACGGACTTGTCCGCAATCAGCTTGTCGCTAATCACGCCTGCGCCATGCAGGACGCCATCGATGCGGCCACAGCGCGCATAGACATCGTCGATCAGGTTGCCGAACGCGACCCGGTCGCGCACGTCAAGGCTGTGATATTCGACCTGGGCGCCCGTCGCTCGCATCGCGGCCAGATTGGCCCGGATCTCGCGGTCCCTTATCACCCGTTTGAGTGCGCGGTCGACCTCCGCCGGGGTCACCTTGCCGTGCCGGGCTCGCATGTCCCGGATCAGGAACTGCTTCAGTTCGGCCGGATCCTCGATGTCGAAAATCGTCTCCGCTTCGTCCTCTGGCAGTGCGCTGCGTCCGACCACAATCAACCTTGGACGATACTTTTCGGCGAGCGCGCGGGTAACGTCCGCGGTGATGCCGTAGGCGCCGCCGGTGACCAGCACCACCGCGTCGGGATCCAGGGTCAATCTGGACAGGTCCTGACGGAGCACGTCATGGTTTTTCAGGTCAAGCCGCCAGCGTCCCTGCCCCGTGTACCCGACTTCGACACCCGGTTGCCCGCTGCGCATCTCAGCCAGCACCTGCGCCGCCAGCCAGTCTGGCTCCAGCCCGGGCGCGACGTCGATGCACTTCACGCGGACCGTCGACCACTCTCGCGCGACGGACTTTGCGACACCCAGAATGCCAGCGCTTTCAGCTGCAAACGCGCGCGACTGACTGAGGCCAAACTGTCCGTCGAAGGAGGTCACGTTGACTATCCAGCCCGCGCCGCCCTGAGCGCTGTTTTTCAGATCCCTCTCGAATACTTTCAACAGCAAAAACAACGCACGCCCATCCTGTTGATGGTGGCCACGCGCATCGCTGTCACCGGACGCCCCCATCAAATTGATCAGTGTGCCGACCGGTTCAGCCGAGCCAGCGAGCAGTTCGCGAAGCTGCTGCACGGACTCGAGCGACGAGAAATCGACTTCATAGCGGCCCTCATCCAGCACGCGTGTCGCTTTGCCCGGTATGAGCTGGCGTACAGAGTGGCCGCCACGCCTCAGCGCGCTCTTGAACGCGTTGCCTAGCGGCGTCTCATCGCCGATCAACAGGATCGGGTAACCGGCCGGAAAATCGGTTACGCCGACGCCATCATCAAAGTGTGCAGCAATCGGCTGGACCGTATAGCACTGCACCGGATCGGTCTGCGTCGTATCGATTTTGGACTCCACCGTCTCATTGAACGTGGACAGTGGAGTCTGAGCTTTTTTTGGGGACATCACTCCCAGCTCAGCGGCAACTGCGCCGCCCAGTAACTGCTCGTACCACCCCATAACCTCGTTCAGGGTCTTGAGCCCCGACAGCTCCTCGATGACCGCTTCTTCGTTGCGCTCGCCAAGCAGGTTGTATTTGCTCGTGAGGCCACTGAAAATCTCGATCCGCTTGATGGAATCGATGCCGAGGTCGGCCTCCATATGTGCGTCGAGATCCAGCATGTCGGCAGGATATCCCGTGCGTTCCGATACCGTGCTTAGCAGGTCAGCCTTGAATTCGGCAGCCGAAGCATGGCTCGGCGGCAGGCTGCCATTGCTACGCGTC
The DNA here is from genome assembly GCF_001634365.1 of Paraburkholderia phytofirmans OLGA172. Classification (NCBI taxonomy): domain Bacteria; kingdom Pseudomonadati; phylum Pseudomonadota; class Betaproteobacteria; order Burkholderiales; family Burkholderiaceae; genus Paraburkholderia; species Paraburkholderia phytofirmans. The sequence continues at coordinate 1,087,151 of NZ_CP014579.1, read as the reverse complement.
GCAGCGGGCCCGCTTTCGAGCGGCGCGGCCACGGGTTCGGGGGCCTCGATGGAACCCGCGAACTCCAGAGTCGGCTCACTCGTACTGGAAGCGACCAACTGTTTGGGCAATACCGGGGTGGGCGGAGCCGCACTGAGGATCATCGGAGCCACGGAAGGGACAGCCTCCGCCTGTGCACGCGGAGGGGGCGCGAGATTCGCTGCGCTCACCTGAACAGGTATCGCCATGGGTTGCCCCACGTGCTGCGGCGAGTGCAGCAGTTGGACCCCGATCAGCTGTGCCTGGAAATCCAGAAAATGGCGCAGGCTCTGCTGCTGCTCGCATTGCAGGTCGAGGAGCCGCCCGACACCGTACTGGATCTGCGCGAACTCGGACTCCGAGCAGCGGGCGCCTGCAGGTTGGGGGCCGGCGCCAGTCGCCATTGGCCCGTCGCTTGATACAGTATCTGCTTTCATTGCGTTTCTCCTGTCGCTGATGGATGGACTCTCCAGGTGTCGAGTCGCTATCAACGTTGGCTTGGGGGCTTCGACGGGTGACTCCGCCGTGCGGGAAGGACGGGCTTCGACGGGTGACTCCGCCGTGCGGGAAGGACGGGCTTCGACCACTGGTGCGGCAATTTCCGTCACGCCCGGAGCTTTGCGAGGTTGCGCCGCCTTTCGTTGGGGTCCGTGCCATGGTTGTGCGCGAGCCGCGTTGACTCGCCACACCAGTGGTCCTGGGGCAGCCCGCTTGCCCGCCTCGGCAAAGACCTCCTCCGGACTACATTCAACCAGGCCGCGACCGGCGAACCACGTGTCAAGCCGCACCGGGAGCCCGATCGCCACAGCCTGGGTCAGCAATTGCGCGAGTTGCAGCCAACCGGGTCGACCCGGTGCGTCGATAGCCAGGGTCGTGTGCGTTCTGTCGGCCAGGATACGGTCGACCAACCCACCTAGCACAAGGCCGGGACCACATTCGATGAACACCCGGGCGCCAGCTTCGTAGAGTGCGTCAATTTCGTCCCTGAACCTGACAGGCTCCGCAATGTGCTTCGCGAGGAGCGCGCGCACCTCATCGCTCGTCTGTGGATAGGGGCGGCAAGTGGTGTTGCTGTACACAGGGATCGTCGGCGAACGGAACTCGACCGTTGCCAGTTCACCCGCCAGCGTGTCGCGCGCGCCGGCCATGATTTCGCAATGAAATGCAGCGCTCACGGGCAGCTTCTTGACACGCAGCGACGCTTGACTCAAGCACGTCACCGCCGCGTCGATCGCCTCGGTCTTTCCGGCGATGATGGTCTGGTCCGGTGCGTTCAGATTGGCAATGCTCACCTCAAGACCGTGCTGGGCGATCGCGGCCGCCACCTGCTCACCGTCGCCATCGAGCGCCGCCATCGCTCCCGGTGGCGCGCTCGCAGACAGCCGCCCGCGGAACCGCGACAGGTGCAGCAGGTCGTCATACGTGATCGCTCCCGCGGCGCACAGCGCGACATATTCACCGTAGCTGTGACCTGCGACAAAGTCGGGACGCAAACCGTAGCCAGTGAGCACCTGGAACGCCGCCATTTCGACCATGCCTAACGCAGGCTGAGCAATTTCGGTCGCATTCAGGGCCTGCTGCTGAGCCTCGCGCTCCGCGTCGCTGAAAGCGGGCAGTGGATAGATAAAGCGCGATATCGGCTGGCTGGGGTCTTCGCCGCGCCTGACCCGGTCATCTGCAAAGCACTCGTGCAGTGCGGGCAGCGCCACCGCCAGATCGCGCAGCATATTGATACGCTGCGAACCTTGTCCAGGAAAGAGGAAACAGACCCCGCCTGCCTTGTCGGCTGTTTCCCGATAGTAGATACCGGGCGGCTGCGTAATCTCCGCGTGCCTGGGCAGCAGTTCGAGAACGCGTAACAGCTTCTGTTTGAGATCCACGACCGAAGCGGCCAGCAGTGTAAGCCGGCAAGGCTGCCCGCCATTTGCGCGCCGCACGACGTGCTGCTCCCGGTAAAGCGAATACGCAAGCTGGGCGAGGTCAATCTGTTCCGCGTGCTCCAGCCCTTGCAACATACGCCGCACGTCACTTTCGATCTCGGCGCGGGTGGCGCCCGCGAACGCGAAGATTTCGCCGTCACGGGGATTCAGATCGACCGCATCGGAGTCACGATAGGCCCCGGTGTACTCCGCCAGCACGGCATGGAAGTTTGTCCCGCCGAAGCCGAACGCGCTGACGCCGCAGTGCCGCGGATGATTCCGGCCGTCGTGCAGCCATGGCCGCGTCTCGGTATTGATGTAAAACGGCGACCTGGCGAAATCGATCCCGCTCGCGGGCTTGTCGACGCCCAGCGTCGGCGGCAACACACGGTGCTTGAGGGCAAGCGCGGCTTTGATCAGGCCTGCCAGGCCGGCCGCCACCTTGGTGTGGCCGATCATCGACTTCACCGACCCGACCGCGCAAACTTGCGTCGCGAGCGATGCCTCGCCAAAGGCAAGGTTGAGTGACTCGATCTCCGATTTGTCGCCCAGTGCTGTGCCTGTGCCGTGTGCTTCAATCAGCGTGACGGTCGCGGGGTCCACGTCGCCATCGGCGTACGCCCGCTTCAAGGCCGTTACCTGGCCGGGAGGATGAGGTGCCGTCAAGCTGCGGTTGCGCCCGTCGCTCGAGCTGCCGATTCCCCGGATGACCGCGTAGATCCGGTCACCGTCGCGCTCCGCATCGCTCACGCGCTTGAGCACCACAGCCCCCACCCCTTCGCTGATCGCAATACCGTCCGCGGTCTCGTCGAAAGGTCTCGAGCGTCCGCGTGGCGAAAGAGCATGGGTTTGCGCGAAACACATATAACCGATTGGACTGTTTGTACCATCGACTCCGCCCACCAGCGCGACATCGGCATCGTGGTTGCGCAACTGCCTGATGCCCGCATCGAGCGCCGCGAGTGACGCAGCACAGGCAGCGTCCACCGTAAAGTTGGCTCCGCCCAGGTCGAGGCGATTGGCTACCCGACCGGAGACCACGTTACCGAGGATGCCCGGGAAGGTGTCCTCGGTCCATTTCGGCAGTTCATCCCTGAACAGCGCATCCAGGATGTGCTTGCGGGTCTGCTCGGGAAGGTCCGGCACCTTGGCGAGGTATTGAGGCAAGAGCGTGCGAAAATTGAAGATCGTGCCCAGGTCGTTCATCCCGCCTACCGCGAAGATCGTCGCCGTCTTTTCACGAGGGAACGGGCGGCGATCGAATCCCGCGTCTTCCAGTGCCTGCCTTGCGACCTCCAGCGCGAGAAGTTGCACAGGCTCGATGGAGGCCAGACTCGCCGGTGCAATCCCATACCGCTGCGGATCAAACTGGATATCGTCGACAAATCCGCCCCACTTCGAATAGACCTTGTCCGGCGTACCGCGCTTTGGATCAAACAGATCGGCTACGCTCCACCGATCGTCAGTCACCTCCCGGATCGCGTCCACCCCCCGCAAAATGTTTTGCCAATAGTCACGCAGTCCTTCCGCGCGAGGAAACAGGCAAGCCATCCCGACAATGGCGATATCCTCGCGACGGGACCGAGGAGGCAGCTGTATGCTGCGCGCTTTGCGATGCCTCAGCAGTGCTTCGCTGCCCGTCGATACGGAAGCGTGAAGTTCGGCGATGCTGCACGTGCGACTTCTTAGCCGTGCCACTTCGCCCAACATGTACATGCCTTCGCGACGCTGGGTTTCGCTATCGACGTTGACGTAGCGATCGTCACCACTCTGGGAGGCGGGATCGCTGTTGTGCGCGATCCCCTTGGCTGCGATGCGCAACCTGCCGATGTTCATCAACTCCAGCGCCATCAAGGTCTCGTCTTCGGACTTCGATGCCAGAACGAGCTCGCGCCGCACCCCTTCAAACTCATCGCAGAACGGCGTCTGCGCGCAGCGCGTGTAAATTCCGACGCCAGATTGCAACAGCGCTGTTTCCTGACAATCGACGGCCTGCTGCTGGAACTCCTCTACGATCGCTCCGGCGCGGACGATCTCATGGGTGAAGAGATAAGCCGTGCCCATGAGCACGCCCACCTTCATGCCGCGCGCGACCAGGGGCGAGGCCAGCACGGACACCATGGCCGCAGACATCGCGTCGTGGATGCCACCCGCAAACAGGACTTGAACCGATTCTGGATCCTTGATGTCGGCGCTCGTCAGGATCTCGATCGCGGATTCCCAAAGGATAAAGCTGGTGCGGGGGCCCGTATGACCGCCGCATTCGCTGCCCTCGAACACGAATCTGCGCGCGCCGTCCGCCAGAAAGCCGCGCAGTAAGCCCGGCGAAGGTACATGCAGATACGTGGTAATACCGACGTCCTCCAGTTCGCGCGCCTGGCTAGGCCGACCGCCCGCGATGATCGCGAATGGCGGCTTGACCTCCCGTACGATGTCGAGCTGCTGCTGGCGTAACTCGAGGGGTATGAAGCCGAGTATGCCTACGCCCCAAGGCAGATCGCCGATCAGCTCCTTGGTTCGGGTCAGCATCGCACGCACCTGCGGGCCACGCAGAACGGCCAGCGCCATGAACGGAAGTGCGCCCCCGTCGGCCACGGCTTTTGCAAAGGATCCGACGTCGCTGACCCGCGTCATCGGTCCTTGAACAATCGGGAAACGTGTTCCATGCAGTGTTGCAAGCGCTGAACCCGGTACAAGGGGAGTCTGCGCAGCCGCCCTTTCCAGGCACTCAGCGATGCTTTCGCGAACGGCGGTGATAACGCGTCCAACCGTCCCATAGCGCCTGGCAAGAGGCGCCGCGAACGCGATATCCTGTCCGACGGCGATCAATCCATTGTCGGGTTCTGCCAGGCCGTCCGCCACGGTCTCCTGCCAGGGTTCCCCTTTGGCAACCGCAACTTCGAGCTCACGCAGCCGGCCTCGACCCGAGCGGCTAAAGAACCGATAGAGCGCATCAGTTGCGCCGATCAACGAGGTTTCACTGCCATCGAGATGCCCCCACTGTGTGCGCGACTCGACCGTAGTGAATGGCCCTTCTTCGGCCAACCACAACTGCTCGCATAGAACCACGCCTGCGGCTCCCGCCAGCACGGCCGATGCGGCACTATGCAGGGCAACGCCGCCTTGAATCCAGTAGGGAATGCTGAGTTGCCCATGAAACTCTTGCAGCAACATGAACGACGAATGTGGACTGACCCGTCCGCCAGACTCATGCCCTTTGACAACGAGTCCGTCATAGCCCGCCGCCTGTGCCGCACGCGCCGTAGCCAGATCGTGCACTTCCAGGATGACTTCGCGTCCTAGCCGCTTCGCGGCTTCGTGGACCCGCGTGGCGTCTTCGGCCGTGAGGCCGGCCAGCACCAGAACGGGTACAGGCGCGAGCGAGCCGACGATTTCCGCGAGGCGTGTGAGGTCTTTCGACGCTTCCCCCAGGGTATCCCAGCGAATCCCCCAGTGCTCCGCGCTACCCGCCGCGCGGGTCAACTCGGCCAGCGCCGCCTTGATGTCCGGCGACTCCCTGCGGATGCCCAGGTCCAGCACGCCTGATGCCCCGGCCCTGCACGCGCCAATCGCGATCCCGGGTGTCAGCCGATGCGACGGTGTAATCGCCACCACCGGCACAGATTTCAATCGAGCTGCTCTCATGAGACCAACCTCTTCATCGTAAGTTGACGTGCATGACGGTGATGCGCTCTTGAACGATGAGTTGCCGTATTCGCTCGAGATCCATCTTTTCCCGCGCCGGCAGAATCACCAATCGCGCCCCGTGGGTCAGCGGCCAAAGAAATTCCCATACGCTGGCGTCAAAAGCGTAATCAGAGCTCTGCAATAGGGAATCGCCCTGGCCGATCGGGCTGATCTCTTGCATCGACTCCAGCCCGTCGATCACGTTTGCGTGGTCTTTCACCACGATGACCGGACAGTCCACCTCGGAAAACCTGCAAATTGCGCAGGCCGGCGAAACGTCTTCAGTCAGACAATCCAGAGGCCATGAACATGGCAAATCATCGGTTTGCTCACCGCAGTAAATGATCTGCGCGTTCGTCCCGGCGAACCGGTCCGAGAACGCTTCCTGGGTGATCACGGTTCTTGCGTTCGAAGCGCTGAGCGTGGCTGCAATCCGCGCGTCGTGGAGCGTCGGGTCCAGTGGCAAACAGGCCCCGCCAGCTTTCAGCACCGCCAGAATCGCGCGCACCATCGCCAACGATCCCTGCATGCAGATGGCACACAGATCGCCGGGGCCCAGTCCCTGGGCCTGCAGGAGAACGGCCAGTCCATCTGCCTGACTGTCCAGTTCGCCATAGGTGAGTTCGGACTGGTTGAACTTCACGGCACGTGCGCCGGGATTCAGTTGGGCGTACACCTCGAAGCGTCGGTGCACGGGTTGCCGAACCAGGTTAACAGCGGCAGGCGCCGGCCTTGCGGATCGTTGTGCCTCGTCTTCGTGCGCGCAGGCCACTGGCGCCTCGTGTAAAACCATCTCCTCGAGCATCGTCCAGTCAACCCCTGTGAAGGGGACACGGCACAACAGCTCGTCGCCGTCCATCCAGACAACATGATGATCGGTCATCCACTTGCCAACGTCAGGTCTGACAGTCATGATCAGCATCCCCCGTACGCCACACCGCTATGGCACCCAGCGTGTGGCTTTTCTTCCACCTACCCCGTTCGTCGCGCCTGCGCGCCACAATCGTCCCTGCGCGTGCGGCCCTCAGACAACCTCGGGTTGTCCGGACTGGCTCGGCCTACCCTCTCGCACTTCGGTGTGGGCGACGCGGCGTTTGTACGCATCGCGGTGCTTGCGCATGTTGTCGGTCAACTCTGAAATCACTTCCGACGCCGCGAAAATAATCTGATTGAAATTGAATCCCGCACCGATCATTTCCCGGTAAAACGATTTGGCCAGAATCCGCGCCATCTGATTGGGTGTCTGGGCTGATTCCGCCACAATTTCCCCAATGGTCTTCTCCCCAGATCGCGTCAACGCCATCTGCGTAAAGCGTGACCTCAGAATGTTTTGCAACTGAATCACCTGAATCGACTTCGTAATGACAAGCGTCAGAATGGCGAACAATTGCAGGTCATCGGCGCTGAAGCAATGCCGGTGTTGTGGCTGGTAGGCACGAACGACACCGATGACTTTTCCATGCATCACGATGGCCGAAAACATGCGTTTTCCCGTTCGGGTATCCGCGGCAATGCCTGCGGGAATGATCCCGCACTCCACATCCTCGCCCGGCACCGAAGCGTCATAACCGGGATGCATGGATCCTTGAGCGTCGGCCATTTCAAATGGCCTGTCCGGCACATCGCCAAATTCCGTCCCCGGACGCAAGCCGATCTCCTCCACCTGCCGTTCGCTCAACATTGCGATCGCGCATCCCGCATTAAGCATCTCGCCTGCCCTCAATGCCAGTTCGCCCAGACATTCATCCAGACTGCCAGCAAATTCGACATGGCTAAACGTATCGCGCAGCTTTGTCATCACAATGGCGTCAGCATTCATTTTTCGTCATCCTAAATGTTGTACAAGGATACCGCCCGTGCTGTGTTCTCTTTAACCATCATATTTGCGACCGACAATTCCAGTTCGGCCCCACCGATTCCCGAACAGCACTACCGCCGGGAGTGGGTCCGCTTCGTCTATCAACGATCAAACGAGTGTGGAATCAGCCAGCTAATACCGCCGGCTGATATCCTTCACACCGGTCCGCACATTCAGGAATGACCGCGCACGCCTCGGCAAGACAAGCTTACGCGTCGCGCTTCGTCGGTGAGCGTGTTCACGCATTCAGTGTTATGGATACCCCGTTCAACTCGCCCGTGTCACGATGACAACGAGCAATCTCAGTTTCGATCAACCCATTCTGGGTGCATTCAAAGCCGCATCCAGTTTTTTCGTCGCCTGGGGAATGCCCTGGAACCCCGGTTGCAGTTTCAAACGTCGATCTGTTAATGACCATGTTATTGGATAATTTTCTTCAATTCCGACAACCTGCCCTAGATTTCGGACGCGACCTTCATATTTTGCGACGCCGCACATCGCCGCTCGTGTAGTTGCCTCTCCTGTTCAATACAAGGGGATCGGCGATGCTGCGTCTGCTCCGGACACGAGCAGCGTATTTTGCAGACGAGCAGGGTCGGAGCTGCGAGGAGATGAAATCGGTGAGCAATGCCAGGGGGTTGACCGAACGCAACAACACCATGTCCAACACGTCTGCGCATGGATGTTCTGGTTGACACCTCGATCGGGTCATCGCACTCACGGCGCCTGGGAAGTCGCGGGTTTTCCTGTGGAATGCGCAGTCTGTTTGCTGTGCAATCTCGGGGCCTGGTGCCGCGGAATCGATGGTCGCCTTCACGCGGAATGCGCTGTCGTTCCGAAAACCGCCAAAAAAACCTACTTTTCGGACGAAAACCATCCGCCCCAATAATTCGTCAGTATGCTGCAACGCAACCGCTGGATAAATCTGCGGATACGAGACGGGGGAATCGATGAACCTGAGACACTGGAACGATGCTGCGGATGGTGCGCAAATTCAGACTGAGCAAGCGCCCCTCATGGACGGTACGCGCCAAATTGCGCTGCTTATTCTTGATGAATGTCCTCTCAGCGAAGCAGCCGCCGTTGCCGAGACCTATCAGCGGTGGAATGAGTCGTTACCCTATACGAGCGCAGACGCGCACCGCTACAGCGTCCACATGCTGTCTACCCAGAAAGGGTTCGTGTCATGCGCATCCTCAATTCGCCTGTTTGCAGAGAACATCGACGATTTCGACCCGCGCATCTTCAAGTCGATTTTTGTTGGCGGGGGCGGTGGTACGTGTGATCCGCGGGTTGCCAGCTGGCTGGCGCAAGCCGGCCCTGAAGTCGAACTCATTGCGATTTCGGCTGACGCCCATGATATGCTCGCCGCGACCGGCCTGTTGCCTGCCACGGCGCTGGGCGCCCCGCTTGCGGAACTGGAGCACGGAGCGCGTGGCGTGGCCAACCCTTCGAAGCCGGGCTATCCCGAAGTGAAGCTCGCCCAAGGCGAACAGGCGTTGCACCGGCTACTTGCGACGGTCGAACGTGACTTTGGCGTGCTGGTGCGGATCCGCAGCGAAATACTGCGCGCCAATCGCTCCCTCACCCGGGGGGGCGCTGCGCCGATCAGCGTCCGTGGCACCGTCGCGTTGAGCGAACGAATTGAAGCGTCTGTCCTCTGGATCAAAAGCAATCACGCCGGTTCTGTCTCGATCTCCGAGCTGGCCCGACGCGCATCCATGAGTGAGCGAAATTTTCTCCGGCGCTTCAAATCGGAAATCGGCCAGACTCCGCACGAATATCTGGCCCGGGTTCGCCTCGAAAATGCACAACTGTTGCTGGTGCAAACCGACCTGCCAGTCGACAAGATTGCCCGGCGATGCGGCCTGTTCAACGGCGACCATCTACGCAAATATTTTCTGAAGTACCTCGCGGTCTCCCCGGTCGAATATCGGATGCTAGCTCGTGATCGGGCTGTTAGCGGCAAGGCACCCAACGGAGTCAATTCAGGAACATAGCAGCGCTCAGGCAGACGTTCAGGTGAGGACATCTGGATTGGTCAGGCGGGACAAGTTTTAAACAAACCCGAAAACCGCATCGCAGCAAGCTGGCGCCTGACTGTCAATTCTCGCGCGACATCCGTCATCGCCTCACTCGCAGTGTTATTTAGTTTTGCTTATTTTACTGAAGTGACGTATTGACGCATCGTTAGCGAATGAGACAGACCATTTCCGGAGAACGTTTCATTCCAGGATGGCGGACCGGCGCAAGACGCTTTCCGGTTCAGAAGGAAGCCACGGATTGAAGGGTCAGGCCGTCTTGCCTTCCGTGGAACACTATTGGAGCAATCTCCATGGCTTTCCATCACGGGTACATTTTTTACTAAGAGGTCAGCATGACTAACTATTCCGAATCGACGGATGTTACTTTGCTGGATGCGCCTCCCGCGTCGGCTGGAGTCGCCCCCGCGACCTCGCCCGCACCCGCGAAGGGGCCGTTTCCCGCACCCGCTGGCATCCCGACGCAGAAGGCATCCAGGGGAATCCGGTTTGACTTCAACCTTGGCTGCAGGATCACGCTGCCCGACGGTAAATGGCGCATCCGTTTGCGCGATCTCGATACCGGCAACGTCCTGTTTGAAACCGCAATTGGGGCCGGCGCGGTGTCGAGCGCCAAGAAGTACTACGTGCGCTTTGGGATCGAGGTCTGGGATCAGTCGCATGGCGACGGCCTGCGCGTCGTGGATCACACCTACGACGCGAAGAGCCGGCCTGTGCTGATTCAGTTCCCCGTCGGCACGCTAGGCGACATCATCGGCTGGTTCCCCTATGCAGTGAAATTCCAGCAGCAGCATGGCTGCCGGTTGACCTGTGCGATGTCCGGCGTACTCATTCCCCTATTCGAGGAGGCCTATCCGGACATCCAGTTCATCACGCCGGAAGAAGTCAAGCCCGAACAGTACTACGCGACTTATAACATCGGACTGTTCTTTGACGACGCGTCGTCCGAATGGCAGCCATGCGATTTCCGGCAAGTCGGATTGCATCGAACCGCCGGCCACATCCTCGGTGTGGATGCTGCGGAGCAGGCGCCTCTGCTGGCCCTCGAAGACGACAGCCGGCCGATCCCCGAGCGCTATGTCTGCATAGCAGCGCAAAGCACGACGCAGTGCAAATACTGGAACCACCCAACTGGTTGGCGGGAGATCGTCGAGTTTCTCAGGGCACGCGGCTACCGGGTGATTTGCATTGACCAGAAGCCGACACATGGTCACGGGATCGTATGGAATCACATTCCCTACGGCGCGGAGGATCAGACCGGCGATCAGCCGCTCACCGAGCGGGCGCGCTGGCTCAAGCATGCCGACTTCTTCATCGGACTCTCGAGCGGGCTGTCCTGGCTGGCGTGGGCGGCAGGTACGCCCGTCGTGCTGATCAGCGGCTTCTCAAGTGCGGCCAACGAATTTTCGACACCGTATCGGGTGATCAATTACCACCCCTGCAACAGTTGCTGGAACGACGCACGCGTGCGCTTTGACCATGCCGATTTTTTGTGGTGCCCCCGACATGCGGGGACGCCACGTCAATTCGAATGCACCCGTCTGATTACGCCGGAGCAGGTCAAATCGGTGCTACGCCGGATCCCTGGGTTTTTCGAGTCTGACAGTGAAATCGACTGACTTAATACGTTGTCCATATTACGTCAGATAGACGGAAGTGGCGGCCGGAGCAGTGATCACAGCCGGCTCTCGAGTTGTAGTTTTACCCAAGCCCTCTTCGCTATCGAACCAACGGAGAGTTTACGACGCTTCTCGTTTTGCAACGGATAGAAGTGACGGTCTCGTGATAGAGCACGCCGCGGGGTGGCAGCGCCATCGCCCCCTTTGTCAGAGCTTTCGAGTATGCGCACGCAATGGAGAATCCTTCATGAAACCGATCACTTACCGTCGCACGTTCTGTGTCCATACGTTCGGCCGCCGCACACGGCGGCTCCCACGCTTGACGTCCCTACTGCTTGCGAGCGTCATTGTTCATGTCTGGATCGCGCCACCGGCGATGGCGCAATGCGTCGTTTCATGCGTCGTTTCGTCCGGGGTGACAAGCACAGGGGTGTCCGTGCCGGCGGGCGCTACCCAGTTCGTCCTCAGCGGCGGCACGGCCTCCGGCACCGTCGTTAGCAGCGGTGGCACTCAGGATGTCACGGGCGGCTCGGCTGGCGGCACCCTCGTTGACAACGCCGGCACCCAGCAGGTCGTCAACGGCGGCAGCGCCACCAGCACCATGGTCGACGGCGGCACCCAGACCGTGGCCAGCAGCGGCACCGCCGTCAACAACACCATCAACAGCGGCGGCAGCGAGTACGTCGGCAGCGGCGGCACCGCGAGCGTCACCACGGTCAATGGCGGCAGCTATCAGGACGTCTACGGCGGCCACGCCGTCAGCACCACCGTCAATAACGCGGGTACCCAGCAAGTCCTCGGCGGTGGTTCGGTCACCAGCACCACGGTCTACACCGGTCTCCAATACGTGGGCAGCGGCGGCTCGGCCACCGACACTGTGGTCAATGGCACCGGGACTGCTGCTCAGGTGGCCAATGCAGTGGCACTGGTAGCCGGAGGACTGCAGAACCCAAGCCAGTTTTCGGTGTCCGTCATTCCCGCGACCGCAGATAGCATTACGGTGACGGTCAACTCCGGCGGGACAGTCAGCAGTGCCACGATCAACGCTGGCATCCAGTACATCGACGACGGTGGGTCGGCCACCAGCAACACGATCATTGCCGGCGTCCAGGTCATCAACAACAGCGGCACTGCCAAAGACAACACCATCACCGCCGGCATCCAGTTGATCAACGGCAGCGGTACGGCGAATGACACGACGATTACCGCGGGCGTTCAGGTCATCGACACGGGGGGCGCGGCGACCAGCACCACGCTTAACGCGGGCTATCAGGTCATTGCCTTTGCCGGCTCTGCCACCAGCACCACACTCAACACGAGCATCCAGCAGATCCTCTACGGCGGCACGGCCATCGACACCACGATCAACAACAGCATCCAGGATATCGGCTACGGTGGCACGGCGATCAGTAGCACAGTCAATTCCGGCATCCAGTACGTCGACAGCGGCGGCACCGCAAACGTCACTACCGTCAACAATGGTGGCAACCAGGACGTCTACGGCGGCAACGCCACCAGCAACACCATTGGCGGCGGCGGCACGCAGACCGTGATCAGTGGCGGCACGGCGACCAGTAGCACGATCAGCGGCGGCGCCCAGTACGTCAGCGACGGTGGCACCGCGAACATCACGACGGTCAACAGCGGCGGCACGCAGACCGTGATCAGTGGCGGCAATGCCACCAGCAACACCATCAGCAGCGGCGGCACGCAGACCGTGGCCAGCGGTGGTACGGTCACCAGTAACACGATCAGCGGCGGCGCCCAGTATGTCTACAGCGGTGGCAGCGCAAACCTCACCTCGGTTGGCAGCGGCGGCTACCAGAACGTCTTTGGCGGCACCGCCACCGGCAATACGATCAACGGCGGTGGCGTGCAAACGGTGGTCAGCGGTGGTACGGCCAACAGCACGATGCTCAACGGCGGTGGCATCCAGTACGTCGGCGGCGGCGGCACGGCAAACGTCACGACCGTCAACAGCGGTGGCCACCAGGACGTCTACGGCGGCAGCGCCACCAGCAACACCGTCAGCGGCGGTGGCACGCAGACCGTGGCCAGCGGTGGCACGGCCACCAGCAACACGATCAGCGGCGGCGGCATACAAGCGGTGGTCAGCGGTGGTACGGCCAACAGCACGATGCTCAACAGCGGTGGCATCCAGTACGTCGGCGGCGGCGGCACCGCAAACGTCACGACCGTCAACAGCGGTGGCCACCAGGACGTCTACGGCGGCAGCGCCACCAGCAACACCATCGGCAGCGGTGGCACGCAGACCGTGGCCAACGGTGGCACGGCTACCAGCAACACGATCAGCGGCGGCGCCCAGTATGTCGACAGCGGTGGCAGCGCAAACCTCACCTCGGTTGGCAGCGGCGGCTATCAGAACGTCTTTGGCGGCACCGCCACCGACAATACGATCAACAGCGGCGGCGTGCAAACGGTGGTCAGCGGTGGTACGGCCAACAGCACGATGCTCAACAGCGGTGGCATCCAGTACGTCGGCGGCGGCGGCACGGCAAACGTCACGACCGTCAACAGCCGTGGCCACCAGGACGTCTACGGCGGCAGCGCCACCAGCAACACCATCAACAGCGGCGGCGTGCAAACGGTGGGCAGCGGTGGTACGGCCAACAGCACGATGCTCAGCAGCGGTGGCATCCAGTACGTCCACAGCGGCGGCACCACCAACCTCACCACGGTCGGCAGCGGCGCTTATCAGGACGTCTACGGCGGCACCGCCACCAACAACACGGTCGACAGCGGCGGTGTACAGACAGTGGCGCGCGGCGGCACGGTGTACAGCACGAAGCTCGACGGCGGCGTTCAGTACGTCAACAGCGGGAGCACCGCCAACACCACCAAGGTCAACAACGGCGGCTACCAGCGCGTGAACAGCGGTGGCACCGCCATCGGCACCACGCTCAAGAACGCCGGAACACAGTCCGTCGCCAGCGGCGGCATGGCAAGCATGACCGCGATCAACAGCGGAGGCCATCAGATGGTCAGCTACGGCGGCACCGCCGTCAGCACCACCATCAACAAGGGCGGCGAGCAAACCGTGGCGAGCGGCGGCACGACAAGCAATTCCACCGTCAACAGCGGCGGCTATCAGTATGTCGACGGTACGGTCATCAGCGCCACGGTGAACAGCGGCGGCACGCTCGAGATCGGACAAGGCAGTCCGTCCGGAAATCTTGTCGGCAACGCGGCTAATAACGGCGCGGTGATGTTCGATCTCGCCGGCACGTATATGTATAGCGATGCCGTCAGCGGCAGCGGCGCCCTTGTCCAGGAAAGCAGCGGCATGGTGATATTGAATGGCGTGAACTCCGGATTCAGCGGCACGACGAACGTCATGTCGGGCACGCTCGAAGTCGGCGACAGCGCCCACCCCACCGCTTCGCTCGGCGGAAACGTGGTGGTCGACCCGGGCGGCACGTTGCGCGGCTATGGCACGATCGGCGGCAATGTCGTCAACAGCGGCACCGTCATGCCTGGCGGCTCGATCGGCACGACGACAATTGGCGGCAACTACACGCAGGCGCCGACCGGGACGCTGACGGTCGAAATCAGTCCGACCGCCAACTCGCGGTTGAGCATCCTGGGCAATGCGACACTGAATGGCACGCTGGGAATTGTCTACGATGCCGGCACCACGGCGTACGCGCCGGGAACGATCAAGATCCTGACTGCCTCCTCGGTGAGTGGCACGTTCACGTCGCCGCCCACGAATACGCTCGAACCGGGCGCGAGTTTCCAATATGTGACGCCATCGGTCAGCTACAAACCGACCGAAGTCGACCTTGTTCTTGCACCGATCAACACCAGCATCTTCACGGCCACCGGCTCGGCCGCGTCGCAGAGCGCCCAGTCGATGAACGCAACGGTGCTGGAACGCCTCCGTGTGCTGTGCCGCGACGGCAACGCAGCCGACTGCACGGGTAACGGCGATTCACTCTGGATCAAGGCGGACGGAGACTATGAGCGGATCGATAGCGGGACGGTGTCAGGCTTCTCCGCGCATCAATACGGCTTCGTCGCTGGCTACGATCATCAGATCGGGGTCTATACCGTGGGCGGTACCGTCGCCTACAGTCACTCAGACGTGAGCGAAAGCTCGACGCCCGACACCGGCACCGTGGATAGCCTACGTTCGTCGATCTACGCCGCGACCTCGATGGGTTCGGTCAATCTGGGCGCAACGGTGGGTCTGGGTTACGACTTCCTCGCTCAGAAACGGCCTTTCAATCCCGGGCAAACGGAAACGGCGACGGGTGACCACAACGGCTTCGAAGTGACCGCAGCGGCGCAGGCAAGCATGCCAACCCCAGCGCTTGGCGGCTTCAGGCTGATCCCGAGCGCCGGGATCCGTTACGCGTATTTCCACGGCGACGCGTTTAGCGAATCGGGGGCCGGCGGGCAAGACCTGTCAGTCGGAACCGACAACATCCAGAGCGTGCAGCCGTATGCCGAACTGGCATTGAAGTACGCCTTCGGTAGCGTGACGCGGCCCGCGACTCTGGAAATGAAGGTGGACTATGCGCGAGAGCTTGGGACTACGAATCGTGCGGTGTCGGTGAGTGCGCAAGACGGCACCCTGTTCACCGGTTACGGGGCGACCCTGCCGAAGAACCTGGTGACGGCCGGCTTTGCGCTGACCGTACAGGCTACCAAGGCACTTCAGATCTCCGCGGGCTTTGACACATTGCTCGACACCGATCACGCATCCGTCAAAGCCGGGAGCGTGAAGCTGAACTACCGGTTCTGATGAGGGCAAAGCGTGCTCGGCAAATGACGGGGATTTCGTGCGAACCGATGACCATCCAGGGCCCTTCATCACGCGACACACCCCGCGGGGTGACGTGATGAACGGCCCGGTCTCCTGCCTCAGTACGCGATCCCCGCATCGAGCCATTGAAATTGAGGGCTGCCATGACAACACCGTTAAGCATTGTGTCGGGGATCGCACTTGGTATGAGCCTCGCCACACCCCGACTCGGCATCGCCGATCCCGTCAACGCCCCGCCAACCGAACAGACGCTTGCCCAGCCGCCCGTCAACGCGCCAACCGTGACGCTTGCCGATTCCAACGGTGTGCAACCGACGCCGCGAACCTTCGCGCAGGCGATCGACGACGCGCTACGCCGGCGGGCCGCCGAGGCCGCTGCAGCGCAACCGGCAACGCAGACGTCGGGCGAGACGGTCGCGAACGCGCCAGGCGCGACTGCCGTCGACTCAAACGATACGCCACCGCCGACAACGCGCGCGGAGGCCTTCGCGAACGAACCTGCCGCAACCTTCGCGGATTCTGAGGGTACGCAACCGACGATCACTGGCCAGCCGTCCGTCAACGCGCCGCCCCTGACCCTCGGCGCTTCCGACGCTGCCCAACCGTCAATGTCAACGTCAACGCCAACGCCAACGCTCGGCCAGGAACTCCTCGACGGGTTCTATTCAAGGATCTATCTTATCGGCTACGGCATCGTGCAGGACCCGGTCAACTCGGGACTCAATCCAGACAATGCTTTAGCGATTCCTCGATATCAGACGGAACTGAACTTCAGGCCTGATTTCGATCTGAATTTCCGTCAGTTCGAATTTGGCATCAAGCCCCGCTTCACGACTTCATGGAGCAGGGTGCAAAACGGCGTCGATGCCAACACCGACACGACGACGGCTACCGCATACATCAATGAATGGATTGCCCGCTATCGCGTAACGAATCAGCTGTTAGTGAGCTATGGACGCGAAAACCTGCAGTGGGGACCGTCCCAACTGCTGTCCCCGTCTAATCCCTTCAACCAGAATAACGGCAAGAACAATCCGGCTATCGAGCAGCCGGGACAGGACTACGGCAGGGTCGTCGTCATCCCGAACTCCTCCTGGACCCTGTCGCTGATCGCGAACACCGGGGTCGGCCGTCTCGAAGATAGTGGCGAGGAAACCGGTCCGTTCCACAAGGCGTATGCCGCGAAGCTGGATTACACCGCGGACAGGGGCTATTTCTCGGTGATCGCGTCCAAACGCGAGACGACGCCCTACAGGATCGGCTATTTCGGTGGCTGGACCGTTTCCGACGCCCTGCTGACGTATTCGGAAGGCAGCGTAGCGGTATCGCACAATTCGTCCACACCGCGCACCGATTACGACATACTCGTCGGCGCCGCGTACACGCTTGCAGCCGGCCCCACCATTACCGTCGAGTATTTTCATCACAACATCGGTTGTAACGGTTCGCAGATCGATCGGTGCGTATCGCCAGCGAACCTCGATCCAACCAATCCTTTACCCCGCAGAGACTACGTCCTGCTGCAGTATGTCGATACAAAGATCTTCCATAACCTCAACCTGACGGTGCGCGTTATCCAGGATCTTAACGACCACTCCACCGAACTCGTCTCCGATCTCGAATACGAAGTGGGTGAGAACTGGCAGCTGTATCTGGTTCCGTCCGTCACACGCGGACCGAGCAGTAGCGAGTTTGGCAGCCTGTTGCGGTATTCCGTGTTTGCCGGCGTTGCGTTCACATTCTGACGCCGCGCGAGAAAAGGTCATCGAGATATGCCCAAAATGCCCCTTCCCCTTCCTCCTCCCCCAACGCCGGCGCCCGACGCGCCACCCGAGGCGCCGCCCCATGAATACACGATCGACGAACTTGCACGTGTTGCCAACAGCACCGTCCGTAACGTGCGCGCGTATCAGGATCGCGGCCTCCTCGCGCCGCCGAAACGGCGTGGGCGCGTCGGCGTCTACGACGACAGGCACCTCGCGCGACTCAAACTCATCAACTATCTGCTCGCGCGCGGCTACACCCTCGCGAACATCCTGGATCTGATCACGGTCTTCTACGAGGGGCACGACTTGCGTTCGATCCTGGGGCTCGGACCGGAGAACGACAACGACGGGTCGGGCGAACATCCGGACCAGGATCCGCTAGGCGAACTCGAGCAGATGTTCGGTGATAAGGCGTCGCTAACGATGCTCGCCAAAGCGGTCGATCTTGGACTGCTGGAGCGCAACGGTCCGCCCTCTGCTGCGACGAGTCCCGCCGCGCTCGCGGAGCTGCTCGATGCTGTGCGCGTCGTGCGCCCGCATTTCACAGCCATCGCAAAGTCGCTGGTAGACCTGGTCATCCGCCAGCTCGCCCGCTATGATGCCGACCCACTGCGACCGGCCGCCGACACGCCCATGCTCATCGAGGCGATCTGGCGGATTTGGCCACTCGGTATGGTGCTCGTCGAAAGTGAAATGAACCGGGCACTCAAGGAAGTCTCCGACGCCTATCTGGCCGACCGCGTCGCGGCCATTTTTGAAACGCTCAGCGTGAGGTAGCGCTTCGCGTGTTCGACTCCCATGCGATCCTGCTCCACCTGGCCGCCACGCATCGCAGGTTCTTGCCGGCCACGCCGTCAGAACATGCGGAAATGCTCTCCTGGCTGCTGTTCGTCGCGACCGGCCTGTCGCCCTTCTCGGGCCACGCGGTGCACTTCCAGCACCACGCGCCGGCGCCGCTTGCGCACCGGACAGAACCGCATAGGCTCTACGGCAGGCGCAGCCCACACCTCTCACCGCCCACTTTCAATCTCCGGCATCGGCGCGAATAGCGCGTCGAGATCGTCGTCCGAGAACTTGGCGGCGCCGGCCGCGTCTTCGGAGAGAATGCTGTCGGCGAGTCCCGCCTTCTGCTCCTGTAACGCCACGATCTTTTCTTCGATGCTGCCCGCGGCAATCAGCTTGTAGACGAACACAGGCTTGTCCTGCCCCAGCCGATGCGCGCGGTCGGTGGCCTGATTCTCGGCGGCGGGGTTCCACCACGGATCGTAGTGAATCACCGTATCGGCGGCGGTCAGATTCAAGCCCACGCCGCCTGCCTTCAGACTGATCAGGAACAGCGGCACCTCGCCCTGCTGGAAACGCTCGACCGGCGTGATGCGGTCCGCCGTGTCGCCGGTCAGGATCACATAGGGAATCGCGGCTTCCTCGAGCGCTTCGGCAATCAGCGACAACATGCCGGTGAACTGCGAGAACAGCAGCACGCGCCGTCCTTCCTCGATCAATTCAGGCAGCATCGACAGGAGCAAATCGAGCTTGGCCGAGCGCGTAACGCGCGCCCCCCTTTCGGCTTTGTCCGCTTTGTCCGCTTTGTCCGCCTTGTCCGCTTTGCCGCGCCGCTCATTGCCGCGCTTCTCGCCAGGTTCGCCCTGCTTCTCGTCCACCTGGATTTTCCGCACGAGGCGCGGATCGCAGCAGACCTGGCGCAGCTTGAGCAAGGCGTCGAGCACGATAATGTGGCTGCGCGCGAGGCCCTGAGCGCTGACCGCCGCACGCACCCTCTCCTGCATCGCCGTACGCACTGTTTCGTAGAGATCGCGCTGCGCGCCTTCCAGATCGACCGAACACAGAATGGTGGTCTTGGCCGGCAACTCCTTCGCGACCTCGTCCTTACGCCGGCGCAGCATGAACGGCCGGATGCGGCGGGCCAGCAGCGCGCGGCGCACACCGTCGCCGTTTTTCTCGATGGGATTGCGCCAGCGTTTGGTGAAATCTTTCTGGCTGCCGAGAAAGCCCGGCAACAGAAAATCGAATTGCGACCACAGTTCGCCAAGGTGATTTTCCAGCGGCGTCCCCGTCAAACACAGCCGATGCCGCGCGCGCAACCCGCGGATCGCCTGCGCGGCTTTGGTCGTTGCATTCTTGACGTACTGCGCCTCGTCGAGGATCAGCAGGTGGTAGTCATGCTC
Source organism: Paraburkholderia phytofirmans OLGA172 (assembly GCF_001634365.1). Taxonomy (NCBI): domain Bacteria; kingdom Pseudomonadati; phylum Pseudomonadota; class Betaproteobacteria; order Burkholderiales; family Burkholderiaceae; genus Paraburkholderia; species Paraburkholderia phytofirmans. Next base: position 1,067,267 of record NZ_CP014579.1, on the reverse strand, counting down.
GGCGAGCACCTTCTGATCGCGCCACAGCAGCGCGTAAGTCGTGAGAATCAGTTCGTGCTCGCCGATCTGTTCGAAGCGCTCCTTGCGCTGCGGGCCGTTCAGCACCAGCACGTTCAGTTCGGGCGCGAAGCGGCGCGCTTCCTCGCGCCAGTTGTGCACGAGCGTGGTCGGCACGACGATCAGCGCGGGACGGTCGAGCCGCCCCGCTTCTTTCTCCGCGAGGATGTGCGCGAGCGTCTGCACGGTCTTGCCGAGACCCATGTCGTCGGCGAGCACGCCGGCCAGATCGTGTTCGCGTAGAAACTGCATCCAGTTCAGACCCTGCTGCTGATACCCGCGCAACTCCGCTTTCAGGCCACGCGGCACCGGCACCTCATGCAAGCCCGGGCCAGCCTGCAGACGGCGCGCCAGTTGGCGAATCGAATCGTCGCCCTGGAATTGCCAGCGGCCCGTGCTGTTCAATGCTTCGAGCCGGCCCGCATCGACGGACGGCACGCGCAGCGGCGCGCCTTCCGCTAACGTGCCGCCCAAGGCGTCGAACAGGTCGACCAGCACGCGCACCACCGGCTTCAACCGGTCGGCGCGCAGACGCAGACGTTTGTTTTCTTCGGTCTTCAGCTCGATCGGCTCGTCGTCGGCGATGGCTTCGAGCTTGCCGCCGAGCCAGCGCCGGTCGCGCCGGAACAGATCGGCAAGCAGCGGCTCGAGCCGCACGTTGCGCTCGCCGATGCGGATGCCCATCTCCAGATCGAACCAGCCGTCGCCCGCCTGCTGCGCGGTGCCTTCGATCGCATCGATCTCGATGACGTTGTAGCGGAATTGCGGCGCCATCGTCACGCGCCAGCCTTGGCTCACGAGGTCAGGCACGGCGTCGTTGACGAAGGCGGACCAGGATTCGGCATCGGGCAGGCCGAGCATCGTATCGGGCAAAAGCCGCGATGCGTACACACGGCTCGTCGGCACTTTCTGCAGCCCGGTCTTGCGCAGTTCGAGCAAGCGCTTCTTCTCGGCCTCGTAGCGCCGGCGGATATGGATGACGTCGCCGCCCGGCATCGGCACAAGCGTGACGCTGCTGTCGACATTGATGCTGACGCCGTCGTAATCGAAGCTGACGCCGGCCAGCTCAACGGCCTCGGCTTTGCGTTGCCCCGTCTTGCCCGCAGACGGCAGCGCATGGCTATTGAGCGTGAGCACCGGCACGGGATCGACGTCGATCACGCGGATCGAGGAGGCGTCGTGCGTGGGCGGCAGCGGCAGGTCGGGCGCGATCTCGCGCAGCACCGCGGCGACGAGCGGCGCTTCGGCTAGCGAGATCGGCGGCATGGCAAGGTAATCGGGCAACTGCTGGAACGGCAGTGACGATTCGACGATGCCCGCTTCATTGGCGATGCCGTCGACGTACCAGACCGGCTCGGTGGGCAGCACCATGGTGGCGCGCGGCTCGGTGCGCAGCACGGGCCGCAGGCGTTCGTCCGCCAGCGGCTCCCATTCGATCCGTCCGGGCCGGTCGGCGCCGCGCGACAGCGGAGTCGGCCCATCGTGACCCGGCGCCGGCTTGAACTCGAAGAACAGGCGACCCGTGGCGATCAGTTTTTGCAGCATCTCCGCGCCGCTCGTGCCGCGCAGAATGAACTGCCCGAAGTCCTCGCGCGAGCGGCCGAGCCACAGGCCGCGCAGGATCGACAGGTCTTCGTCGGAGACGAATCTGGGTTGCTTGAGCAGGGCCGCTTCCACATTGCCCCAAGGCTCGTCGACTTCGACAATCGTGCCGTCCGGCTTACAGCGCGCCCGGTACAACACCACCTCATGGCGCAGGTGGAACCTGGACCAGTTCAGGAGATAGGCCAGCGTTTGGGTGCGCGCGGCGGCCGCCTTCTGGGCGACCGCATCGGCGGCCTCGGCGCGCGCGCGAAAACGCTCCAGCCAGCTGACCAGTTCGGGACGCACGCCAGACGGCGACTGCGCTGTCGCTCCTCCGGACGGCGCCTGCGGGTAGCCGCCGAACGGGTGCTCATCGGCGCCGATATCGACGCGGGTGATGTGGTCCATCTCGTCGTGATACTCGAGCTCCGCGAGCAGCAGCGCGGCGACATGCTTGCAGTTGCGGCCGACCGGGCAGCTGCAGTCGCCCTGCGCCCACGGTGAACCGCCATCGGTACGAAATCGCACTCGCGTGCGGTAGGGTTGGCGTTGCGTGCCTTGTACATCGCCGCTTAGCGTGTCGCCGCGCCACTCCACCTTCGTGACTGCGCCAACCGAGCGCGCCTTGGCGACGGTGTGGTCACCCAGCCATTCCGTAATCCGTTCCCGATCGAAGAAAACTGACGACATCAGGGTCCATTCCTTTTCAAGCCGGCGAAGGCGACGATGCGTGGACACGGAAGCCGCGCGGCAGGCGATGAATGGCGACTGCCCGCGCAGTTTCGGTCCAGCATGGATTGCCCGTGGTAACCCGCCATTTTACGCGTTGGACGCAATCGGCTGTGGCGGCGGCTTTGAGGGCTGAGAAAGGCGTCGAAAGCGCGGCCGGGACTGGTTCGCCTGACTCGCCGGCCGATCAGCGGCCCGACTTCTCAGGGCGCAGCGCCTGTCGGCAGGTTGGCATGATCACCGTTTCCCGCATCCGGCGCGGCACCGCCTTGCGCAGGCGCTCCGACGCTCACTTCCAGCCCCGCCGCAGCAAACACCTGAGCGAGCGCGGGAGCCGGCGCCTCGTCGGTGACCAGCAGATCGGCCGCATCCGGGCCGAAAGCGTGCACCAACGCGCTATGACCGAATTTCGCGTGATCCGCCGCCACCACGCGCCGCTCGGCCTGCGCAAAGGCCGCGAGCGAAAACGCCACGTCGGCAGGCAGCGCGTCCATGAAGCGGCCCTGCATGTCGATTGCGGTGACCGAGACGATCGCGTAGCGCACGTGGAACTGACGCAGGAAGGTCAACACGCTGTCGCCGAAAGCGGCGGAGTCGTCGGCGCGCAGTTCGCCCCCCGCGATGAACACCCGATTGCCGTTGCGCGGCGCCAGCAGGCGGGCCACTTCGATGGAATGGGTCACCACCGTGAGCCGCGAGCGCGCGCAGAGTGCCTGGGCGATATGCAGGCAGGTCGTACCGCCGTCGAGAATCAGCGAATCGCCGTCGCGCACGAGTTCGCCGATGCGCGCGCCAATCGCCTGCTTGCCCTTGCGGCTTGCCACCATGCGCCGCTGGAACGGCGGCTCGTCGAGACGCTCGGGCAGCATGATGCCGCCATGGACCTTGATGAGCAGGCCATCGGCGATTAGTGGCTTGATATTGCGGCGGATGGTCTCGTCGGAAACCTCGAAGCGGCTGGCGAGATCACTGATCGTGCAGGTGCGCTGCTCGCGGACGAGCCTCAGGATTTCGGCTTGGCGTTGGGTGGAGAACATAGGATGGAGACCGGGATGACGGCACCCAGTCTAGCAAACACCTCATAGTTCACCAAGAAATCCCAACGAACTCCCATACAAACCCACATGCGGCGCACTGAAGTTCAGCCCGCCCTCACTTCCGCCAGCAGCTCCGGGTGCCGATCCAGCACCTTCAACAGCTTGATAAGCGCGAGCGGTGGCCTGGTCTTGCCATTCTCGTACCGCGAAAAAGCGTTCACCCCGCCGCCGAAAATTTCTGCTGCCTCGCGCTGGTCCAGATCAAGCTTCTTGCGTACGGCGGAAATGAAGGCGGGATCCACTTGCGATGCATTCACCTCTTTGTTGAAGGCCAGCATCATTTGACCCGTGCGGGTCGCCTCGTCCATGTCGAGCACCGCCTCTTCGCATGCCGGGCAATAGTCGCCAGTGACGGCCTCGAAGATGGCCGTCTCCCCCTTGTAGACATAGCGCATATTGCGCGTATCGCGCACCAGTTCGGCCGCTCCGCAGTTCGGACATTTCATGCTCAGCACTCCTTGAATGACACGACGAGGACGTCATCGACCACCGTCAATTTCAAATAGACCATGCCTGCTTCAGTCACGGCGCAGTAGACGTCCTGCCAGACCCGGTGATCCGCGTACGTGGTCATGCTTTTTCTGAATTGGCGCCGATCAAGCGACATCAACGTTTCGACGATTGCTGCAGGTCCGAGGCCGAGTGCCGCAGCCCCAATCACGGCCGATTTCGTGATTCTGACCTTCCCTGCGCGCACCAGGCCCTGGACATCTGCCAATTTGCAGTGAGGCGTATTTTTTTCCACTCTGGCCTCCGATCGATATTAACCTACTTGGTTACAAAAAGGTAGCGCCGCCGTCTCTTGCCGACGCATCCGCGACCTCCTTTGATCCCAGATCAGCCAAATCGATCGTTGCTTTTTGCCAAATTTTGTCGCAATCTACGCGCGTTAATTCAACTCATTTCCACAAATGTCCACATCCATTCCAGCCCACGCCCGCGTCGTCATCATCGGGGGTGGCATTATCGGCTGTTCGGTCGCCTATCACCTCGCCAAACTGGGTTGGACCGATGTGGTTCTGCTCGAACAGGGTCAGTTGTCGTGCGGCACGACCTGGCACGCGGCCGGCCTCGTCGGCCAACTGCGCGCGCAGGAAAGCATGACCAAGCTGATCCGCTATTCGACCGCGCTCTACGCCGAACTCGAAGCCGACACCGGCCTCGCAACCGGCTGGAAGCAATGCGGCTCGCTCTCGGTGGCCCGCACGGCCGAACGGATGACCCAACTCAAGCGCACCGCCGCCGTCGCGCGCGCCTACGGCGTAGCGTGCGACGTGATCAGCCCGCAGGAAGCCGGCGATCTATGGCCGGTGATGCGCACCGACGACCTGCTCGGCGCCGTCTGGCTACCCGGCGACGGCAAAGCGAATCCCACCGATCTGACCCAGGCGCTCGCCCGCGGCGCCCGCACGCGCGGCGCACGGATTGTCGAAAACACCCGCGTCACGGCGATTCATACGCGCACTGCGCTCGAAGACAAGGCAAACGGCACAACCGGCGCGCGCGAAGTCAGCGGCCTCGCGTGGCGCAACAAGGACGGCGAAGAAGGCACAATCGGCGCGGATATCGTCGTGAATTGCGCAGGCCAGTGGGCCAAGGCGGTCGGCCGCCTGTGCGGCGTGACCGTGCCGCTGCACTCGGCCGAGCATTACTACATCGTCACCGAGCGCATTGCCGGCGTGCATCCAGACCTGCCCGTGATGCGCGATCCGGACGGCTTCATCTATTTCAAGGAGGAAGTCGGCGGCCTCGTGATGGGCGGCTTCGAGCCGAACGCGAAGCCGTGGGGCATGAACGGCATCCCGGACAATTTCGAATTCCAGCTGCTGCCCGACGATTGGGATCAGTTCGAAATCCTGATGGAAAATGCACTGCAGCGCGTGCCCGCACTCGAAACAGCGCAGGTGAAGCAGTTCTACAACGGCCCGGAGTCGTTCACGCCGGACAACAACTTCATGCTCGGCGAAGCGCCGGAGTTGCGGCGCTTTTTCGTCGGCGCGGGGTTCAATTCGATGGGCATCGCGTCGGCGGGCGGTGCGGGCATGGCGCTCGCCGAATGGATCGTCGCAGGCGAACCCACGATGGACCTGTGGCCGGTCGACATTCGCCGCTTTGCGCGCTTTAACGGCAACGACACCTGGCTGCACGATCGCGTGAAGGAAACCCTCGGCCTGCACTACGCCATGCCCTGGCCGAACCGCGAACTCGATACCGCTCACCCGTTCCGCCGCTCGCCGCTCTACCCGATGCTGCACGACCAGGGCGCGAGCTTCGGCAGCAAGATGGGTTGGGAGCGTCCGAACTTCTTCGCGCCAAGCGTGGCCGAAGCAAAGATCGACTACGCCTTCGGTCAGCAGAACTGGCTGCCATGGAGCGGCGCCGAGCATCGCGCCTGCCGCGAAGGCGTGGTGCTGTTCGACATGACCTCGTTTTCGAAATTCCTCGTGAAGGGGCGCGACGCGCAAAGCGTGCTGCAAGGCATCGTCACCAACGATGTTGCCGTGCCGACCGGCACCACCGTCTACACCGGGATGCTCAACGAGCGCGGCACCTACGAGTCCGACTTCACGTTGACCCGCCTCGCCGACGATCAATACCTGATCGTCTCGGGCTCGGCGCAGACCACACGCGATTTCGACTACATCGAGAAGTCGATCCCGCACGACAAGCACTGCGCGCTAGTCGACGTCACCGGCCAATACGCGGTGCTGGCGGTGATGGGCCCGAGCTCGCGCGAGCTGCTGCAGAGCATCTCGAAGGCTGACTGGAGCAACGCGGCATTTCCGTTCGGCCAGAGCCGTGAAGTGGATATCGGCTATGCGACGGTGCGCGCCACGCGGCTCACCTACGTGGGCGAACTCGGCTGGGAACTGTACGTGCCGGTCGAATTCGCCGCGGGGGTCTACGAGACGCTGCAGGCGGCAGGCAAACCGTTCGGCCTCGTCAACGCGGGCTATTACGCCATCGATTCGCTGCGCATCGAGAAAGGCTACCGCGCATGGGGCCGCGAACTGACACCGGACTCCACCCCGTTCGAAGCAGGTCTCTCGTTCGCCTGCAAGCTCGATAAAGACATTCCGTTCCGTGGCCGCGAAGCCTTGCTGAAACTGCGCGCGGAGCCGCTGCGCCGACGCATGGCCGTACTCACCGCCGACGGCGCCGCCGATCGCATGCTATGGGGCGGCGAGGCGATCCTGCGCGACGGCAAGCCAGTCGGCTTCGTCAGCTCGGCCGCCTTCGGCCATACGCTCGGCTGCCCGGTGGCGATGGGCTACATCAACAATCCGGACGGTGCCGCGGACACGGCGTATCTGAGCAGCGGCCGCTACGAGATCGACGTGGCCGGCGACCTTCTGCCTGCCACCGTGCATCTCAAAGCACCCTACGACCCGCGCTCAGAACGTGTCAAAAGCTGATCGAACCGGAACCGCTCCTGCCCCACCTTGAAAACAGCTACATCCTGAAGCTGTCGTGTCCCGATCGGACGGGTATCGTGCACGCGGTTTCGCATATGGGGCAGGACGCCGTGGCGCCGGTCGGCGGTCACTCGGATACGCGCCCGGTCAGTGCGGACAGTTCGGTGCTTTTAAGGGATCCGCCCCTGTGTTCAACTTTAGTACACGAGGGCGCAGATAACGAATAGTTTCGAGAGGGGCGCGTCGCCGATGCCCCCTCCACGGACTATCGTTGCGTGATGAACTTGGCGCTTACGTACCCGTCGAACGTCTCACTACCGCCCTCGACACCAATGCCACTATCTTTAATGCCGCCGAATGGCGTCTCGGGCAGTGATATCCCGAAGTGGTTGATGTTTACCATTCCGGCTTCGATGGCGTTGGAGACGTACGTTGCGGTGTGCAGCGACCCCGTGAACACGTAGGAGGCCAGGCCAAACGGAAGGCTATTGGCACGACGGATCCCTTCGTCGACGTCCTTGAAACGAACGATCGGCGCGATCGGGCCAAACGGCTCTTCACGCATCAGCTTTGCGCTGTCGGGCAAGTCCGTAATGAGAGTAGGTGGAAAGAAATGGCCTGTACGCTGCAGCGGTTCGCCACCGAAAAGCACTTTACCTCCCAGGCGTCTCGCATCCTCCACAAATGCTGACATCGCCGCGACGCGCCGCTCGTTGGCCACCGGCCCCATGTTGACGTTGGCCTGCAGACCGTCATCGACTTTCACAGATGCGAGGGTATCCCGAAATATCGAAACGAACTCATCGTACGCGCCCTCCTGTACAAAGAAGCGCGTCGGAGAAACACAGACCTGACCTGCATTGAGGACCTTGAGTTTGGCAAGCATCTTTGCCGCCCGGGGAACGTCACTATCGTCGAAGACGAGAACTGGCGCATGCCCACCGAGCTCCATGGTCACTCGTTTCATGTGGCTCCCTGCCAAGGCGGCCAACTGTTTGCCGACTTCGACGGAGCCGGTAAAAGAAATCTTGCGGACGATCGGAGACGTGATAAGCCGATGCGATATTTCGGCAGGCTTGCCCCATACGATGTTGAGACAACCTTTGGGCAATCCGGCATCGTGAAACAGCCGCGCAATCGCCATAATCGCGCTTGGCGACTCTTCAGGTCCCTTCAATATGAGCGTACATCCGGCGCCCAAGGCAGCCGCGACTTTCCGAATAGCCTGGTTAAAGGGGAAATTCCACGGCGTGAACGCCGCACACACGCCAACGGGTTCGTGGACGACAATCTGACGGATAGATGAATGGCGCGCTGGAATAACTCGGCCGTAGATGCGTCGACATTCTTCCGCGTGCCAATCGACGTGATCTGCGCATGCCAGAACCTCGGCTTTGGCCTCCGCGAGCGGCTTGCCCTGATCCAGCGTGATATTGCGCGCAATCACGTCTACTTCATCCCGAATCCTTGCCCCTACATTCCGGAGAATCGTTGCGCGGTCCATCGCGGACGTCTGCCGCCATGATTCGAACGCGCGATGCGCAGCAGCGATGGCACGGTCCAGGTCCACTTCATCGGCATGCGGGAGATGAGCGATTGTTTCGAGGGTGGAAGGGTTTAGGACGTTCTGACTCGATCGCGGCCCTCCGTCGATGAACTCGCCGTCTATATACAGAGATAACTTTTCATACATAATTTGTAAACTCAGTGACTTTCAAAAGAGATCCAACTTCAGCGCCTCGCGCATGTTGCCATGTTGCTGGTAAGACGTATGCCACGCAAAGGCGCTCTCCAGCAAATGAGGAGTGTGTCCGCCGCGAGTTCCGGCTCTCGTAACGTAGTCACGCAGTGCGTCCCGGTACAACGGGTCAGCGCAATTGGTGATTATCTGCTGTGCCCGTTCGCGCGGCGCAAGGCCTCGTAGATCGGCCAGTCCGTGTTCGGTCACGAGGACGTCAACATCTTGACCGACGTGGTCGACATGCGACACCATTGGCACGATGCTGGAAATGTCACCCCCCTTCGCCAAGGATTTCGTCACGAATACGGACAGGTATGCGTTGCGTGCATAATCTCCCGAACCACCCAGGCCGTTCATCATGTGCGTGCCGCAGACGTGTGTCGAATTCACGTTTCCGTAGATGTCACACTCAAGAGCTGTGTTCACTGCAATGACGCCAAGCCGACGAATGATCTCGGGATGGTTGCTGATTTCCTGCGGCCGCAGGAGGATGCGAGACCTGTACCTCTCGATATCATCAAAAAACCGCGCCTGATATGGTGCAGATAACATGAGCGCCGACGCGCAGGCAAAATCAACACACCCCGCGTCCAACAATTCAATTGCACTGTCCTGCAGTACCTCTGAGTACATGCGCAGACCACGATAGCCAGAATCGACCAGCCCATGTAGAACCGCATTCGCAATGGAACCCACACCTGCCTGGAGTGGTTGCAACGACGGTGGCAGCCGCCCTACCCTGACCTCATTTGCAAAAAACTCGCTCAAATGTCCCGCGATCTGCATTGTTTCGGCGTCGGGCGGTTGAATCTGGTTTGGACTGTCACCCTTACGGGTTATAACGATGGCCGCAATCTTCTCGAGATCCACGGGAATATACGGTAGACCAACTCGCTGCTCTGTTGCCGTTAGCGGAATTGGCAAGCGGTGGGCGCGTGGACCCGGTGCGTAAACGTCGTGCAACCCTTCCAGCGTGAGCGGCATGTCAAGATTGATCTCAACAATTACCTGCTTTGCGAGCGACGCAAACACGGCTGAGTTTCCAACCGACATGGTCGGTACAATGCCTGCTTCTGTCACTGCGACGGCTTCGATGATGGCGACGTCCACCGGACCTAGATAGCCGTCACGCAGTTGCTCCGCCATCTCTGAAAGGTGAAGGTCGAAAAACATGACCTCGCCAGCGTTGATCTGATTACGGAGCGTCTTGTCGGACTGGTAGGGCATGCGCCGACGAATGGCCTTAGCCTCAGCTAGCACACCATCGCTGTCGTACCCGCCCGATGCCCCCGTCATCAAATTAATCCGCAGTCCCTCTCGCGCTCGGGCAGCGAGAGCGCGCGGCACAACCTTGCAGTCGCCCGCAGCCCCAAAGCCACTCGTCCCGACAGTCATACCATCATGAATCAGTGACGCCGCCTCCTCGGCTGTCGTTATTTTGCTGCGAAGCAGCGGCAATCGAACACGGTCCTCTAACAATTCAGTCTCCTTTAATCTCGCGTCAGTTCGTGCAGGACGGTATCTGTTGTTCACTGCCCACGAACCGGCAGCTAACGTCGCTCCACGAAAGTGTAGTTAATGTTTTGTCATTCTCAGTACGATTAATTATCATAGAAGGTATTCGATTTTTTCCGACTACAAGCAACAAGCATGTCTATAGATATCCGCGCCCTGCGCTATTTCGTCGAGACTGTAAAACTCGGCAGCTTTACACATGCCGCTGCCGCAGTGTTTGTCACCCAGTCGACAATCAGCAAAATGGTGCGCCAACTCGAGGAGGAGATCGGTCAGCCGCTTTTGATCCGTGAAGGAAGGAAGGTCCACCCCACCGACGTAGGGCGCGTCGTTTATGAACGTGGGTTGCAGGCATTAGGCGTGATCCGCGAACTGCAGCTCGAGGTTGCTGATGTCGCTCAGCTTGGCCGTGGTGAATTGACCGTAGGCATGCCACGAATGGGCAACCTTTTTTTCCCGGCTGTCGTGAGTGAATTTCGACGACGTTACCCAAAGCTTGAGCTATGTCTCGCTGAACATGGGGGTAGCGTTCTCGAACAGAAAATCATCGGCGGCGAACTGGAAGTGGCCGCAACCGTACTGTTTTCGGGTGGCATCCAGGAGAAACTTGCCTCGCGGGTCATCGCGCGTTACGCGATATACGCGGTCGGCCCTCGGAATGTACCGTGGGCTGGCCGGCCTACCGTGGAGCTCTCCACATTTAAGGACCAGCCGCTGGTTCTCCTCGAGGAAGGATCCGCCTTGACTCGTCGGCTTCGCTCAGCGTTTCGCGAGTTAGACATCGAGCCCCATGTGGTGGCCCAAAGCGGGCATTGGGAATTTCTCGCGGCGTTGTCCGAAGCGGGGCTCGGGACAACATTCTTACCTCAACCATTTCTGGCGCGATTAGACGTCAGTGGGCTTTCGGTTGCACGGGTCACGGAGCCAGAACTGGAGTGGACCCTGGCCAACATCTGGTCACACGACCGCTATTTGTCCCACGCTGCACGCGCGTGGCTAGCATTATGCGCAGAAGTGCTCGAGGCGCAATGACCCTCGGGGGAATGGCCCGGCTTCAAGAGACGCGCACGACACCTGCGGTAGGCGACGCACAGGCCCGAAGGGCCTGCAAAGAGGGGCAAGTCCTCGCCTTATAGAAGAAATCCTAACCCTGCCATTTCCGCGCGGGGCACGGTAGCCAAGGCGTCAACGTCCTCCAGTGTCGCCGCTGATTACTTTATTGCGCAGCTCCGTAATCGACGACGTGCCAAGCATCGCCATGTTTCGGTCCACCTCATCTCTGAGCAGCGAGATCGCATGGCGCACCCCAGGAGCGCCACCTACTGCGGCCGCATACATGAACGGTCGACCAACAAATACGAACCGTGCTCCGAGCGCTAACGCCTTGAGCACGTCTCCTCCCCGTCGGATTCCGCTATCCATCATCACAACCGTTTTATGGCCAACGGTGTCACTGATATGAGGTAGGACGCCCAGCGGTTCAACGGCACCGTCTAGCTGGCGTCCCCCGTGGTTAGAAATGATGATTCCGTCCGCGCCAATTTCCGCCGCCTGTCTTGCGTCATCAACATGGAGAATTCCCTTGATAACCAGGTTGCCGCTCCAACGCTGGCGAATTCGTTCAATGTCCCCCCATGAAAGATGATCACGCCCGGTTGTGTCACGGACGGCCGTAGCCGACAGCATCGGTGCACCGCGTGTTGCGAACGAGTTTTCAAAGTGCGGCATACCATGGTTGATCAGCGTCCGCAGAAAGGTGCCCGCCAACCATTTTGGGTGGGAGATGCCATCGATCGCCAGACGCAGCGACGGGCGCAATGGCAACGAGAAACCCGTTCGAACATTATTTTCCCGGTTCGCCCAAACCGGTATATCGACCGTCACAACCAGTGTCGAAAATCCTGCAACCTTGACTCTGTCGATCAGTGCATCGATACGAGCAGTGTCACCCGGGAGGTACGCCTGAAACCATGTGTCCGGCGCGGCGGTTCGGACCGTCTCCATCGGAATGAGCGAGGAACCGCTCATGATTGCGGGGATGTTCTCTTCCTTCGCGGCTGTCGCCAGGACAACGTCGCCTCGATAGGCGGAGATTGCACTAATTCCTATAGGGGCGATTCCGAATGGTGACGCGTACGTCTTCCCGAAGATCGTGGCGGCCTGCGATCGTCGTGACACGTCTACAAGTATCCGAGGCTGGAATTTAAGCTGCTCAAACGCGGTGCGGTTGGCAGCGTGAGAAGTCCCGTCCTCGGCAGCACCAGCGATATATCCGAACAGCGGGCGCGGCAGAATTTTTCTCGCGGCCAATTCAAAGTCCGCTAGCGACAATAGCTTGCGAAGCCGCGCAGGTACATCGCTCCTGACGCCATATGCAGTCTGATTTGGCGTCCCGCCCTGCGACATGTGACTCACTCGTCCACTGTCGACGTCATCTTTCATCTGTTTCTCCACAAAAACGCATCCCACACGATGGCGGCGCGCCACGCGAGGCAGCAGCCTCCAAAAAAATTCACCCTACGAGAACATGCCCCGTTGCCGCATCAGCTCGCGGTGCAACGCTTCGTTCGTTTCGAACGGCGCCCGACCATGGAGGTAGAAGTAGTTGTTCAGAACGACCAGGTCGCCCACCGGTAATACAACTTCCTTTGTGCCGCTCGATGCTTCCATCGACTCGGAAAGGGCGCGAAGGAACGCTGCCTCGTCTCGGTTGGCGGGTTGCACGAACTGGTCGATAAACGAAATCGACAAACCAAACTCACTTTGGAAGAAGATTGGGCGCTGAACCTTTTCGCTCACGTTTTTCGAACCGGGCGCCTTGTAAAGGAATGGCTTTGTGCCGTAATGGTGATTCACGAACGAGTCGCGCTCCTCCCAATCGTCGAGATGTAGAAACCTCGACTCGCCGCCGAATGCATTATTCTCGGCAAACTTCATCATCAGCAGCCAGTCCGTCGCCTCGCTAACAAAAGTGCCATCGGTGTGCATGGTGAACAGCCGATAAGCCTGACGGAGGTATGAATCGCTATTGTCAGTATGTTTCACAAGGAAACGTGCATAGTAGGTACTCGACATAGCGTCGTGGTTCGACGGACCGAGAACGTGGGCAACGGCCGTGCCGAATTTTACGAAGTCGGCGGGATCGTCTGAAAGACCTTGAAGTCCCACTGTGAAGCCGCCATATCGCCGGTCCTTTGCTAGTTGGATCAACGTTCTGGCAAAGCCCTCACCGAGTCGCTGGATCAGAAGGTTAGCGAGGTGATAGCGCATGAATGGCACATATTCGAGACTTTGAACATCAATGTCCTGGGCATCCTGGATGAAACCAACTAACGCGTCGACGTCAGCAGTCACATGCATGATCCGGTGGTGAGTGGGGTGCGGCGAAACAAGGAAACCTTTCCGCGAGGCGCAAATCGTGTCATCAAGCATCAATCCGTCCATCGTCTTCTCCGTAAGAATCAGGCTACATTTAAGCGCTCTTTATTGATACCATCCAGACCTGAATGATGAATGTTTGTACTGAGATTCAGATTAAATGGTCGACGCCCGTCAACTCCGTTACTTCGTTGCCCTGGTTGAGGAGTTGCACTTCGCACGCGCGGCAGATCGATTGAAAATCGCACAGTCTGCGTTGAGCACCCAGATTCAACGGCTCGAGCGTGACCTCGGTGTTCGTCTGCTAAACCGCAACAAGCGTCAGCCTGTCGCGCTTACTGACGCAGGAAAGCTGTTTCACGCCGAGGCTGTAGCCGCATTGCGGCATATTGAGCGCGCCGATCAGATCGGACGACTGGCAGCGAGAGGACTCGCCGGCATTGTGCGAATTGGCTCTGTTGCGTCGGGAGTGACCAGCGGCGTCTTGTCTGGAATGTTGCGAGATTTTCGTCTCTCGCATCCGAATGTCCGAATCGAAGTGATTTCGATGGAGACACCTCGACAGTTCGAGGCGCTCGGCAGTGGCGAGATCGACGTCGGCATCGTACGACCCAGACGTCAGTATCCGTCGGGAGTCGTTGCCACTCGTGTCCAGGATTTCATATCCGGCCTAAGTCTGGCTTCCGCCGGCTATGGTGTCTCCGTCGTACCCGAATCGATGCGAAATATTGCGCAACCCGGCCTGTGCTTCAGATCAATCACAGATTTCGATTTTCCCGTTCATCTTGCTTTGGCGAGCAGACGACGGGAACTGTCTCCTGCCGTTCGCGCCTTCGTGGAAACCGCCGTGAGGCAATCCTGCAGCCCAACGTCATAGCCGGCGTTGACCCAATCTAGTATCACGCGTCACATCCTGAAAATTGCATTGCTTCAACGCAACCTGAAAGCCCGATCCTTCAGGAAGGGGATGAAAGGGGGTCGCAACTCGGACTGGACCGGCGTTGTGGACGCCTGCAGTTGAGATCAAGCGGCACAGGATGCGCTTGAAGTGCGAACGCTTTCACGCAAGACGAGGGGCGCGTAGAGTCATGACCTGTTGCGGGGCGGAAGTCGCACAACCGGTGCGAGCGGAGGGTGCTTCAAAAAAGTGTCCTCCGACCGATTATGAATCTGTCGCCAAGGTCGAAGCGTTCCTCGTTTGCTCGGTTGCGATGATGCGGAATACCGAAATCCGCATGACGCTCACGGGTTCAGGGTCGCTTCGGCTCGACGCTCTGGCAGGCATCTACTCACCTGCATCTGTACGTTATTGCTATCGCAATGATAGTAGTACCTGTTGCGCTTGGGTCCGATATTGGGTGACCACAAGGAGACAAGGAAATGACAAAGAATGGAGTGGGTAGCGAGCGCGGCCGCCGAGGAGCGCGTCTGGCACACGCTCAAAAAGATTGTGTAGAAGTTGAGGTTGCGGCGATCTAACGATTGTTCTTGAAGGCACCCCGATCATAAAAGCTGTCTGGCATAACGAGGCTTCCATGATCGCGAGATGGGTTCATATTGAATAGGCTTTCAGAAGACGATCGACAACTACAGGCAGGTTCCTGGCCAAGCGCACCCTCTCGGCTTCAGAGCGGATAGGAACGACAGCACCCTCCCACACGAGATAGAGCGCGTCGGCGAGAGCGGTGGACTCTTTTGCAGCGGAAATCTTTGTCAATTCGAGGAGCAAATCATAGAGGTTGCGCCGTCGCTCTTCGAGCGTCGAACACACGTCATCGGAGGCATCCCCGAAATGAGGGGCAAGCATGTGCAATCGGCATTCGGTAGGCGTTTCGCGAAGCAGACGATCGGCAACAATGGTGAATAGCACACGTATTCGGCATCCGGTGGCATCGAGACAATTCTTAACCGTCTGAGTCCATAACGCCGCTTCCTGTTTGCATAGCCACTCGGCGCATGCTCTTGCCAGTCCTTCTCTCGACCCGAACGCGCGATAAATCGTCATCTTATGCACGCCCGCTTGCTCGGCCAGGCGCTCAAGTCCTGGTAATTCATAAGATTTGTTGGCCAGCAATGCCGTCGCGACTTCGAGTATGATCCGACGTGCTTCCTCAGTCGTACGCCTTGTACTCCGTGATGTCACTCCGGCTTTTCGAGGAGAGGCGTCGGCCGATTGGGCACGCCTAGCCGTTACCCCTCCGCGCCGATTGAGGTTGTACTCTTTGCTCAAAGTTACCGACCCGTGGCTAAGGTAATCAGCTTCATGATCTTATAGCGGCCACCAACTCAGCCGTGGTGAGAATCTCATGAGCATATGTAGGACTGTCAATATCCGGTGCAGCGTGTAACGCCTCATGTGACTGTGCCGAAGTCGCATCTCGCATCAATATGCGCGATATCCCAATTCCATGCCACATGCAATGCATTGCGGTGATTTTCGGTTCCCAGCTCAGCATGAAAAGCTACTTCCAGAGTTGAGATCCGACGCTCAGTCGCCGATCCCTTTCCTTGCGTAAAATACATTTTACTCGTAATGTATTTTATGAGCATCTTGCGACACTTGGCAAGCCCGACCTCAGATAGCTGTGTGGTGCGCGCCGCGGCGCACCGAAAATATTCGAGCTACATCGCGAAGAGTGAGTCGCAAACCCGCAATGCCGTGTTTGGAGACCATTTTGTTGTGTTCCCGGCAAACTGGCCATCGTTTCTTGCAATAGGAGTGGTGCAATCGTGGGGCGTTCCAATCGAGAGCAGGCGCAACAGAATCGACAGCGGATACTCGATGAGGCCGACGCGATCGTACGTTGCGGTGGCGCTGCAGCGGCCGGCATCTCTGAGATCATGGCACGCGTGGGGATGACTCAGGGAGCCTTCTACCATCACTTTGCATCGAAGGACGCCTTGATTTCGGAGGCCTGCTCGGCCGGGTTCACGCAATCTGTGAAGAACTGGACGGCTAAGGCATTCCCGAAGGGCCGCCCACTCTCGGGTGCCCTGAAACGGCTCGTCACGTACTACCTCAGCAAAAAACCCGTTGAGCAGAGTTGCCCAATGGTGGCTCTCGGCCAGGACGCTGCACCACATCATGCGAGCGAGGCCCTAAACGACGCGTATCGGGATGGCGTTGATCAATTGTTTTCCACATTTGTGGACATTGCACGTACCGACCCTTCGTGTTCGCTGTCGCAGGAGCAACTGCGCAACGCATTTGTTGCAATGGTCGGTGCCAACATGCTTGCCATGGGCGACTGGCGATAAGAAGTGGTCTACGCGCCTGGAGCAATCTCTCTTCAACTCCCACGCGGAGAAAGTTGACACAGGGAATTCAGACAGTGCCATCAGTGGAGCGAGCGATCTTTGAGACTGTCATCGCGTCGATAGGGAACCCCACAAGACTGCAAAAAAAAACGACGCACTTACTTACCGGCGCTCAACGTGGAGATGGCATTGACCACTCTCCGAACCCACCGGATGAGGTTTGATTCGCGACGCGGCTTGCGACAGAAACGGCAGCGTAAGGACTTGGGCTTTCCACTGGTATTGACGCCGTGGTGCGCTTGTCCTTTCGCGGTTTCCGCCCCTGATTTTGCAGCGTTTCGCTTTCGAGCCATTCGCGAAACGTCACGAGTGCCGGGTTCTCCGAGTGGTCGTCCGGAAAGATCAGACAATACGCATTCATGCTGGGGTGTTCGTAGTCGCACACACGCACGAGTACCCCACGCCGCAACTCCCCCTTGATCAATGGTCTCGGGATGAGTGCAATACCGAGGCCTGCGGTCGATCCGCCAGCCAACATCGAAAACGATTAGAGCCTTGGGCTGACCATGTCGCAGCGCGTCGCAACCGCGTGACGGATGGCCACCGCGTTTGCAGCATGATCCAGGACGAGTCGCAAACTCCACCTTGCAAAAAGTGTGGATACACCTATAATCGTGACGAAGACAAACGTCGCAACATGCGGATAGCTGCTGGTCCTTGACGCCTCATGCGCATCGTCGCAAGAGGCGCTTTTGCGGACGGAGAAGCGATAGAAATTTGCGGTCGAAGCAGTTTGTCCTATGACGCAGCAATACCTCCAAGCCGATCGATTGACAATCGTCCTGACGTGTGAATTGATCGTGAGCATGTCAGCAGTGCGAGAGGAAGTGAATATGGCGAAGGCGCTAAAAGAGGCAGTCCCGGCGAAGGAACGCACGAGCAAGGTGGTCGGTCAGCGGCGCCCTCTGCCAAATAACGACAAGGATCTCCTCACGCAATGTGCGTTGTTCGACGTGCATCGCCTGTCGCGTCTCCTAACAGGAATGTACAACAGCTATTTGCGTGACACCGGTTTGACAATGGCGCAATTCACGCTATTGCGAAATATCGACGTCTTGGCTCCTGCTGGCATGAAGCAGATAGCACACGCAATGTTGATGGATAGAACGAGCGTTACACGCCTGATCGATCCTTTGATCAAGCAGGGATTCCTCACTGATTCCGTCGGTGAGGACCGTCGATTTCGAAATATTATTGTGACCGCCAAAGGCCAGTCCGCGATCGCCAAGAGCGAAGGTGCGTGGACACTGGCTCAGCAGGAGCTGTTCAAGTGCATCGGTTCCGAGCAGTGGCGCAGCCTGCGTACTGCCCTTCGCGACACCATCCACGTGGTTCGCGATAATCATGAGGATATTTTGCAGTAGTCAGCAGAATCACTCTGAAAAACACATGACCCGGGCTGACCGTCGGGCTCGATTTTCCGGACACGCCGCAATCGCCCCCCCAGCCCATCTGATGCCGCACCTCATGAAGGCATCGAAGTCTGTGCCATGATCTTCTTGGGACGTCGCGAGCGGACATGCTAATCAAATGCAACAGGGCGCTCCCGTAACTACGCCGGAGTACCAGCGCGTACCGATTGCGTCTGCCGCATCGCGCCGAAGACAGCAAATTAACAAGAATGGTCGCGTGCAAAATGAGGACGAGCGCGCGCATCCCCGAGACTTCGCCTTCAAAAGAATTTATCAAGATCGTCCTGTGCCAATGTCACGGTGAAGCCCATAGCTCTGCCCAGCCGAATGATATGCTCCTTCGTGATCGTCGTTTTGATCTCGCAGGGCACCTGCCCCCCCTTCTTCTTGACCCCATTCCATCAGTTGCGTAATTCCTCGGTCGGCGTATCTTCATGCGCCGCTGTGCAGGATTTCGACTCCCGGTGAGCGCGAACATCGAGTCGCGTTTCATCTGAGTCATCGGGTGAGTTCTTCTTCGCGGACTTGCACGCGCAAGATATCGCTCTATAATAAGTGTGTACGCACATATATTTCAAGTTCGGCGAGCACCAGGGAATACCGGCACATACGACGGCTTTCGAGGTGTGCTTCATTGGAGAAGACAAATCATGTTGGAAAAACGCGCGCTGTGTTCAGGATGCGATATCTATTGTCAGGTGCGAGCTGAAGTTCCGGAGTCCGGAAAGGTTGGAGATGTTTCTGTCAAAGCGATTGATCCTCGCCCCTTGCGCGCAAATATCTGCATGAAGGGAGTGCACGCGCCGCAAGGATTCGCTCACCCAAAGCGGATACTTCATCCCTTGAAGCGGGTTGGCGCACGGGGCGAGGGAAAGTGGCAAGAGGTTTCCTGGGATGCCGCTCTGGACGACATTGCCGAGCGCCTCTCAAAAGTAGTTGCCCGTTATGGTCCCGAAGCGTTGGCTGTGTCAACCTCCCAATGGAACACCCAGACCGATAACGGCGCAGGGCGCCGGTTCATGAATTTTCTTGGTTCGCCCAACTGGATCAGCGGTGTTGCGATTTGCGCTGGGAACACAGCTGCGGTCAACCGTTTGGTCTATGGCTGGTATCCCTATCCTGACTATCCCAACACGCAGTGCATTGTTCTCTTCGGTCACAACCCGAAACAGCATTCATGGACACCGGTTTACAACGCAGTCCGGCGTGCCCAGCAGCGCGGTGCAAAGCTGATCGTTCTGGATCCACGCAAAAGCGAGAATGCCGAGCAGGCAGATCTCTGGCTGCCACTAAAACCAGGATCCGATGCTGCAATGTGTCTTGGCTGGCTGAAGGTTATCCTCGACGAGGAACTGTATGACAAGGAGTTCGTCGCGAAGTGGACCGTTGGGTTCGACGCCCTCCGAGAGCGGGTTAATGAGTTTCCGCTTGAGCGTGTTGCGGCACTGACGGGTGTGCCCGTCGCTCTAATTCAACAGGCAGCCCGCATGTATGCCACCAGTGGGCCCGCAGTCATTCCGTGGACTCCGATCACCGATCAGCAACGCAATTCGACCTCAGCAATCCGACTGATGTGCATTCTTCGTGCGATCTGTGGCAACCTCGACGTACCGGGTGGGGAGCTCCTGCATGGCTTCCATCCTGATATCGTTCACGAATCGGAACTGGAGCGTCACGACGTACTCTCCGACGCACAGAAGTCCAAGCAATTGGGTTCTACCACTCATCCATTGTTCACCTATCGCGGAATGGCCGCCCTTCGGGAACCCGCCAAACGCGTGTGGGGCTATGAGTGGCCAAATCTGATTAATGGATGCTACATGGCGAACCCATCCGCCACGTTTCGCGCGATGGCCGATGGAGATCCCTACCCCGTCAAGGCATTCTTCACGCTGGGCAATAACACACTGATGAGCTTTGCGAATATGCAACTGATCCAGCGGGCGATCCTTAATCAGGATCTGGTCGTGGCAGTCGAGCATTTCCGCACGCCCACTGCTCAGCTAGCAGACTATATTCTTCCGGGGGACGCCTGGCTCGAACGCAATTGTCTCGCCGACGGCTTCGGGTGGACCGCCATCTACCGGCCGTCGCAAAAGGTCGTCGATGCCCCGGGTGAATGCCATTCAGTCTATGACTTCTGGCGAGACCTTGCGGTACGGATGGGCCTAGGTGAGCACTTTCCGTGGGAATCGAATGAAGCAATGCTCGACCATCGACTGAACCGACTTGGTATGGACTTCGCCACATTCGCCGAAAAACACCCATACCATGCCCCGCCCTTCGTGCATCAGAAGTATCGTGAAACCGGTTTTGCCACCCCGTCTGGCCGAGTGGAGCTTTTCTCTTCAGTGCTTGACGATTTGGGCTTTGATCCACTTCCCTACTGGCGCGATGCGCCTCCCGCCAATCCGGCGTTTCCGCTGACTATGTTCATGGGCGTCAGAGACGATGAATTCTTCCAGACAGGCCATCGTCACATCGCGGCACTCCGTGCGCGAAAGCCGGATCCGACCATGTTCATCCACGCTGCGGACGCTGCCAATTCGGGACTCGCAGAAGGTGATTGGGCGTCTATTATCACGCCTCAAGGGAGCGTCAAGCTCAAGACGTCGATCCGCGCCGATATGCCTCAGGGCGTTGTCCGTGTGCCGCATGGCTGGTGGCTACCGGAACGCGAGGAAGGGGACGGTACACTCTCGGGCGCATGGGAGTTCGCCGATGCGCAGATATGCCCTGATGACGAGGATCACCTCGATCGCGAACAGGGTATTCCTCACATGAAGGGTATTGCCTGTCGTGTTCAGCCGTTCGAAGCCTGAATGCATGACGCTTACAGCGCCCCTGCAGGCTGACGACGGCTGCGACACCGGCCAGTTCACTCACCCGCCTCGAATGGACAAGTTGCTGTTCTCCTACGAAAGAGCCCGTGGCAGAACAATGGGAATATCTCTCAGTTTGCGTAACTAGCGCGGAACGGTCGAGCACTGCCCGATGGCAGTGCTCGAAGCAGCGTGAGAGATGGCATCGGCTGCTGCAGGACACGCGATAAAAAAAGGAGCCCGAGGGCTCCTAAAATAGCTGAAGCGGCGTTCTTTTGGTCAGCGAGAAGGCCGGGTAATCAGTGACTTGAAGGCGCTGTAGCACCGAGCCCGGTCTGAGCACGGATGTACTGTTCCTCGAAGGCTTCGGCTTCGCCGGCGGCGCGCGCGCTCTTGTCGGTCACTGACATCAGCAATGTGACGAAAAACGCCGCGTTCATTGAAATGATTGCCGGATGGTCGTATGGAAATACCGCCTTGGCATTGCCTAACACTTTTACCCAAACCGCCGGCGACAGGATCACCAGACCGACCGCCTTGGCGAGATGCATGACTGCCATGTTGCCGCCGCCAATCAGCTTTCCGCCAACGTGGCCACCCTCAAAAAAGTTCGGATTGGTTCCGACAACGCTGATCGCAGCGATGCCGAGAATGATCACAATGAGAAAGAAGAAACCGATGAAACCAGTCGCGTAAAACACCGAATTGCGTGCTTCCCGGGCATTCGGGACGGTAAAGAAGCGCATCATAATGTGCGGCAGTCCCGCCGTGCCGAATAGAAGACCCAATGACAGCGACACAGCGGAAACCGGATCGGCCATTAGTGAACCAGGACTCATGATCCCGACGCCAGCCTTATAAGCGGCAACCGCCTCGCGGAACAACGCGTCGAATGAAAAACCAAACCTGGCGAACGACAAGAGCATCAGCACGATGCCGCCGCCAAGCAGCAAACACGCCTTGATAATTTGCACCCAGGTCGTCGCGACCATTCCACCGAAAGTAGGCAACGTTTCATTTGGATGCCTCCTCGAGTATTTCCTTATTCAGCGCATCGAACTCGCCATTGGCACGCAGGATGTAAACGCCAGTAGTCATCCAGGCGCCGACGATCATGATCGTCGCAAGCGGCCAGCCAACCGTCATCACTGCGCCGGCGGCAAGTGGTCGGCTCAGCAGTTCGGGGCTGAAGGCAGTGATCATCATAAATGCGTAGTACGGCACCAGCACGATGACCGACAGCATGATCGCGAGTCGCGTGCGCTTGCGAACCATCATGGCGAATTTCGGGTTTCGCCGGATTTTTATTCGAGCAACCCCTACGGCGGTAACGTCATATCGAAAGCCAACCGCACGGCGGCCTTTTTTTCGCAGATTCAAAAAATGCTGCCGCGTATTTTTGGGGGTATTGAGACGCGCTGCCACCTGCGTTTGTCCACATCTAATCTTGAGCGGACGTGTCCCTGGCAATTTCCCTTAATTTAAATTTCTGCACCTTTCCGGTTGCAGTCCGCTCAAGCGGACCAAAGATAAATCGCGTGGGTACCTTGTAGCGCGCGAGCCTCGCCGCGCAATAGGTAATTAGTTCGTCCTCGCCGAGGGTGTGCCCTTCGCGAACGTTGACAAACGCCCATGGAACCTCGCCCCATTTGGGGTGCGGTGCTGCCACTACCGCTGTCTCGAATATCGCAGGATGCGAAATCAGAACCTCCTCTATCTCGAGCGAAGACATCTTCTCCCCGCCAGAATTGATCATGTCCTTTGATCGGTCGCAGATGGCAATATAGCCATCGGGGAAACGGACGGCCAGATCGCCGGTATGGAGCCAGCCACCGGCGAATGCCTCCTCAGTGGCGGTCGAGTTCTTGAGATAACCACGCATGACCGTGTTGCCGCGAACCACTACTTCGCCGACGGTCTTGCCGTCGCGCGGCACCGGCGCGAATGTCTGTCCAACCACCTCGAGTTCCTCGCAAGCCGGGTACTGCACGCCTGCACGAGACTTGAGCTTGTATCGCTCGTCATCCGGACGCTCGTTCCATTCGGCCTTCCAGGCGCTAATAGCGGTGGAGGAATAGGTCTCCGTCAATCCGTAAACCTGAGTGACCTCTGCATTAAGACGCTCGATATCCGCAATGACTCGCGGCGCAGGCGCGGCCCCGGCAGTCAGGATCCGCACCGGTCGAACAAACGCCAAGCCTTCCCTCCCACACTCGGCAAGCATGGAAAGCACTACGGGCGCCGCGCACAGGTTGGTCACCTGGTGTTCATTCGCAAGACGAACAATCTCGCGCGGATCTGCCTTGCGTAGGCATACATGTCGGCCCGCGAGCAAGGTAATCGTCCACGGGAAGCACCAGCCATTGCAGTGAAACATCGGCAGTACCCAGAGGTACGTTGCATGCGATGGCATGGACCATGCGACCGTGTTTGCCATCGCATTGAGATAGGCGCCTCGGTGATGCGTGACGACACCTTTGGGATTGCCTGTCGTCCCAGATGTATAGGAAAGCGCAATCGGCTCCCATTCGTCTCGTGGTCCACGCAAATGTGCCGCCTGCTGCCCCATAACGAGTGCGCTTTCATAGGGCACCGCAGAGGGCAGGCCACTGGCCTGGAATGTTGCGTACGGGTCATTGACCTCGATCAGGGTCGGGGGGGAGGTCATCCCAGCCACGGCTTCGCCGACGGTTCCAGCGTACTCGCTGTCGAAAACAAGAATCTTTGACTCTGCGTGTTCAAGCTGAAACCGTATCGCGGCAGCATCGAGGCGCGTACTGATGGGGTGCAAGACCCTGCCGCCAGTGTTGGCGGCGAAGTGCATCTCGATCATTTCTGGGATGTTCGGCAGTATGGCTGAAACGACATCGCCCTCGCCCAGACCTGCCGTATCCAGAAATCCAGCAAACGCCATGCAGCGCTCCCGCATCTCATGATAGGTCAAACGATAGTCGCCATACACGACAGCCACATACTCGGGATAAACCTCGGCTGACCGTCGAAGGAACGATAACGGCGACAGTGGCGTATGGTTTGCTTTGGTCTTGTTGAGCCCTTCGTCGAACATAGATGGCATTGCTTGTCTCCTACATTGAGTGCGTTGCAACCTTGTGCTACTTCACTTGGGAAAACTCACGTCTTTGGCGGGATGTCACCGCGTGCTAGCGGATACCCGTAAAAGTCACCTTCAGTAAGCGACTCCCAAAGTCAGTACGATGCGATTCAGCGCTTGAAATAGTTTGTATTGGCGATATGATAGGTGTATTCACACCTACAAACAAAGGAAATCACTACCGTGAAAACCCGTACCGCTCTGATCGTTGGTGCCGGCGACAGTCTCGGCTCCGCACTTGCGCGCCGCTTTGCGCGTGAAGGTCTGACCGTTTGCGTTGCGCGCCGTAACGCAGAGCAACTCGAGCCGTTAGTGGAGTCAATCCGCGCGGAAGGGGGTAACGCTCACGCATTTGGATGCGACGCCCGCAAGGAAGACCAGATCGTTTCCCTCTTCGCCGCAATTGAAAACGACCTGGGTCCTTTGGCGATTGTTGTCTTCAACATCGGTGCGAATATCCAGTTTGGTTTGCGCGAGACAACGGCCCAGAAGTACTACAAGGTCTGGGAAATGGCGTGTTTCTCAGGATTTCTAACCGGGAGGGAGGCAGCAAAATATATGGTACCGCGGGGAGAAGGAACTATCTTCCTCACAGGGGCAACGGCAAGTATCCGCGGGGGCGAGGGCTTTTCGGCTTTCGCTGGCGCCAAGCATGGTTTGCGCGCGCTCGCCCAGAGCATGGCGCGCGAATTTGGCAAGCAGGGGCTGCATATCGTTCACCCGGTAATCGACGGGCCAATCGACACCCCCTTCGTTCGCGAGCGTTTCGCCGATCTGGTGGCATCACGCCCAGCCGACGGGTTGCTTGCGCCCAATGACATCGCCGACACCTACTGGTACATGCACACGCAAAAACGCAGTGCATGGACCTTTGAGTTTGATATTCGCCCGTGGCTTGAACCCGTCACCAACATCTGAGATGTCCAAGGAGACAAC
Source organism: Paraburkholderia phytofirmans OLGA172 (assembly GCF_001634365.1). Classification (NCBI taxonomy): domain Bacteria; kingdom Pseudomonadati; phylum Pseudomonadota; class Betaproteobacteria; order Burkholderiales; family Burkholderiaceae; genus Paraburkholderia; species Paraburkholderia phytofirmans. Next base: position 1,042,150 of record NZ_CP014579.1, on the reverse strand, counting down.
TGTGTCTATGCAGGTAGATTTCTATTTCGACTATGGTAGTCCGACGAGTTACCTCGCCTACGAGCAAATGCCCGGACTGGCAGAACGCACGGGAGCAGTTGTACGTTTCCGGCCCATCCTGCTCGGGGGCATTCTGCAGGCAACATCCAACGTGTCCCCCATGGACATCCCACTGAAGCGTAAGTGGATGATTGCCGACATGGAGTTTTTTGCGAGGCGATATGGGGTGCCATTCACCGTCAACCCGAACTTCCCGATCAATACGCTCAATCTGATGCGCGGTGCAATATATGCTCAGCGCGAAGGATTTCTGCTCGAATATTCAGACGCAGTGTTCACGGCAATGTGGGCAGACGGGCGCAATCTCGGCGATATTGCAGAGATCAAGGCAGTCCTCACGGCCGCACATCTGCCCGTCGACGCGATTCTGGCGGCAACGCAAGACCCGGAAATCAAGGATGCGCTGAAACGGGAAACGCAGGCCGCTGTCCAGCGTGGGCTTTTCGGCGCGCCGGTGCTTTTCGTCGGTAACACAATGTTCTTCGGCCAGGATCGCGTCCAGTACGCCGAAGAGGAAGTCCGCCGACAGGAACAAGTTGCCGTGTGACCTGTGATGAGGGCTGTCGGGATTGTTGATCAACCCGACAACGCTAGATTACTGCACGAAGAACCATTTGGCCCCATCGCTCCCGTCGTGCTGCTTTCACGACATCGAAGAAGGCGTGCGCAGGCGCCAACAGTCTGCCATTCGGCTGGTTTCCTATGTGTTCACCGGTTCGTTGCGCACGGCGACACATGTTTCGAATGCGATTGAGGCGGGCACGGTGAACATAAATTACTTTGGTATCTCGTTGCCGGAGACACCCTTTGGCGGCATCAAGGACAGCGGCGCTGGTATTGAAGGTGGAAGTGAGACATTTGATGGATACCTGACCACCAAATTCATCACGCATCGCTAGTTCGCGCGGACGTTCGTGCATTGGCGACGCTCCCTATTTGCGCACAAAGACAATCGGTCCGCTGACACGAAGCTTGAGCGCGCGACGCCGACAGGGGCGCCGCGCGGGCCATCTCATCCAAAATTGCTAAAGGCATCGAAAGCTCGGGAACAAATTCGGTCTGGGCCGGGCGCATTCGCGCCAGACGTATTTTGCCCTCTTGGCCAACGCCGGAAGCGCTGAACGCACATACATAGCCCCCTGCAAGTAATGAGGGAGAGTAGCAAAGACCACTCGATCTCAATCGACGTAGTGGACCCGCGATCTAGAGAACATCGACCGCGAATCTGAGAAGAAGGTTGGATGGATACGTTACAGAGGATGCGAGCATTCGTTCGCATAATTGAGGCCGGCAGTTTCACTGCGGCAGCCCAGTCGCTTAATTCGACTAGTGGTGTAATGTCACGGGCGGTGTCAGAACTGGAAACACGTCTACGTACCCGCTTGCTAAACCGTTCGACGCGCCGTCTTGCACTGACACCAGCAGGCGGACAATATCTCGAACGCTGCGTACAAATCCTCGCGGATGTCGAACGCGCCGAAGAAGAAGCCAGCCGCGCCCATGAGCGACCAGCAGGCACGTTACATATGCACAGTTTTGCGGGTATAGGGCAGCATTATGTGCTGCCCTCGATCTCGCGCTACCGTGCTCAACACCCCGAAGTCACGGTCGCTCTTACGATGTCGCAACGTATGCCGGATCTCTTTCAGAGAAGCAGCGATGTATCGGTCATTACCGCTTTATCGCTGCCAGACTCCGACATCGTATCGCACCTGCTTGGCTCGACGTTCAGCATCCTCTGTGCGTCGCCGATGTATCTGAAGACACACGGCGTGCCGCGCGTGCCCGCCGATCTTGACCGTCACGAGTGCTTGATTCTGAAGTCGCCGGCGTCTCGCGTGCACGACTGGACAATCGACGGTCCGGAGGGCAGCGTCGAAATGCAGGTCAATGGGCCAGTTCAGGTGAATATTCCAGAGGCGCTTGCCGTGGCCATCCGCGAAGGCATGGGCATCGGAATGCTGCCGGTCTACGCAGCGATCGAAGGATTGCGCAGCGGCACCCTGGTACGTGTATTGGCGCGTCATACATTGCAGAAAACCAACGTGTATGCGCTTTATCCGTCCCGAAAGTATGTTGATGCAAAGACGAAGACGTGGGTGGAGTGCCTCCGTACCTATCTTCCTCAGCTGATTGCACGTGACCTCGCACTGCTTGGAAAAATTACCCAGGAGCAACTCGCGAAAGAGACGTCGTCCGATGCGTCTGAGATGGAAAATCGGTACGTGTGTCCTTAACACTAACGCACACTGTCGTCGGCCCGGATGGACAGTCGCGATCCGCGCTGGATTTGCCGGCATCTCCGATTGCGCCTGGTCAAGCGGACGTAACAACCAGGAATAATTTGGTCAACGTGGGTATTGGTAGACCCCCTGCCCTGATTTGCGGCCGTGCCGACCCGCCGCCACCATCTCGCGAAGCAACGTGGAGGCCCGATACTTCGAGTCTCCGAAGTCCTTCAGGAATACGTCCAGTATCGAAAGGCATACGTCGAGGCCGATCAGGTCGGCGAGCGCCAGTGGCCCGATTGGATGGTTCGCGCCGAGCTTCATGCCCGCATCGATTTCCTCGGCGCTCGCGACACCTTCCGCCAGCGCGAAGAATGCCTCGTTGATCATTGGCACGAGAATGCGGTTCACCACGAAGCCCGGTGAGTTCTTTACGGCGATCGGCATTTTTTCCAGACGCAGTGCAAGCTCGCGCACGTCCTCTGCGACCTGCGCACTGGTCTGCAAGCCCAAAATGACTTCGACAAGTGGCATCATCGGCACTGGATTAAAGAAATGCATGCCGATAAAACGCGACGAATCCGCGAGGGTCGTCGCCAATTCGGTAATCGAAATTGAAGATGTATTGGACGCGATGATCGTCTCAGGCCGTACCGCGACCTCGATCTGCTTGAGAATTCGCGTCTTGAGCTCAACATTCTCGGTGGCCGCTTCGATCACAATGTCAGCGCCCGCGAGAAGCTCATAGTCGGTCGACGTCACGATGCGCATGAGTGCGGCGTCCCGCGCACCCGCGTCGAGCTTCCCTTTCACGACGAGGCGTTCGAGACTGCGCTTGAGTGTTGCCAAGCCCTTCTCGAGCGCATCATCCGTCACATCGATTATCACTGCCTTCAGACCGGCTACCGCCACCGCCTGAGCGATGCCGTTTCCCATAGTGCCCGCACCCACGATCCCGACTGACTCGATTGTCATTGTGTTTGCCTCAACTGCGTGCTAATTAAGGTTGCTAACGAGTTCCGGCACGACCGTGAACAGATCACCGACCAGACCGTAATCGGCGACGCTGAAAATCGGCGCCTCCGGGTCCTTGTTGACTGCGACGATCACTTTGCTGTCTTTCATCCCGGCCAGATGCTGGATTGCGCCCGAGATGCCGACTGCCACATACAGTTGCGGCGCGACGATCTTGCCGGTTTGGCCGACCTGATAGTCGTTCGGTACGAAGCCCGCATCCACGGCTGCACGCGATGCGCCCAGCGCGGCGTTCAGCTTGTCGGCCAGCGGCTCCAACACCTTGGTGTAGTTTTCGCCGTTGCCCAGACCGCGGCCACCCGAGACGATGATCTTCGCCGACGTCAGTTCCGGGCGATCCAGCTTCGTCACTTCACGGCTGACGAACTGCGAGAGGCCACTGTCGGCTGCCGCCTGGATTTTCTCGATCGTTGCGCTGCCGCCTTCGGCTGCAACAGGATCGAAACCGGTCGAACGGACCGTGATGACCTTGATCGGATCTTGAGACTGCACCTTCGCGATCGCGTTGCCCGCGTAGATCGGGCGGTCGAATGTGTCGGCGGAATCCACTGCGATGATGTCGCTGATCTGCGCGACGTCCAGCTTCGCTGCAACGCGCGGCGCGATGTTCTTGCCGTAAGCGGTAGCTGGAGCCAGGATGTGCGTGTAGTCCTTCGCGATGTTCAGCACCGTCGCTGCGACGTTTTCCGCGAGACCTGCTTCCAGTTGCGGTGCATCGGCCAGCAGCACCTTCGCCACGCCTGCCACCTTCGCTGCCGCTTCAGCCGCAGCCTGCGCGTTGTGACCCGCGATCAACACATGAATAGCGCCGCCAATCTTCTGTGCGGCGGCAACGCTGTTCAGCGTCGCGGCTTTCAGCGACCCGTTGCCCCCCAAGGGGGCGTCCTTCGGGCCATCGTGTTCGGCAATTACCAGAATCGTCATTTCGTTCGTCTCCCTCTTAACGCACCGTGGCTTCAATCTTGAGCTTCTCGACCAAGGTATGCACGTCGGCGACCATCACGCCGGCGCTGCGCTTGGGCGGCTCGCTGACCTTAAGCGTCTTCAGACGCGGCGTCACGTCAACACCGAGATCTTCCGGCTTGATGACTTCCAGCGGCTTCTTCTTCGCCTTCATGATGTTCGGTAGCGTCACGTAGCGCGGATCGTTCAGGCGCAGATCAGCTGTAATTACCGCAGGCAGTTTCAGCGACAGCGTTTCCGCGCCACCGTCGATTTCGCGCGACACCTGCACCTTGCCGTCAGCGACTACAACTTTCGACGCAAAAGTAGCTTGCGGCAGACTCGCCAGCGCAGCCAGCATCTGACCTGTCTGATTCGAATCGTCGTCGATGGCCTGCTTGCCGAGGATCACCAGTTGCGGCTGTTCCTTGTCGACCAGCGCCTTCAGCAGCTTAGCGACCGCCAGCGGTTGCAGGTCTTCGTTCGACTCGATCAGGATGGCGCGGTCCGCACCGATCGCCAGCGCCGTGCGCAGCGTTTCCTGACATTGCGTGACGCCCGCCGACACCGCGATCACTTCTGTCGCGACGCCCGCTTCTTTCAGGCGCACCGCCTCTTCGACGGCAATTTCGTCAAACGGATTCATCGACATCTTCACATTGGCGATGTCGACACCCGTGTTGTCCGACTTCACGCGGACCTTCACGCTGTGGTCAACTACGCGTTTGACTGGCACAAGAATCACCATGAATTTTCTCCCAAGCAGAATTTCGCTTAATTTAGGCCACTGCAGGTAACGATTCGTCTCTACCCGACTATCGTCACCGTGCTGCGGGCATGTAATAGTGTTCCGGACACCGATCCTTTCAGGTTTCCGTTAGCGCTGGCTTGACCGCGAAAACGAAGTCACAGTTGACGGTCCATGGTGCCATGCTCGCGGCAGCGTGCATGCCACGCGAGCGCATTTCCGATCAGATGCGGTGTTTGGCCGCCGCGAATACACGCTTGCGCCACATAGTCGTGCAATGCCTCCCGGTGCAGCGGAGCGGATATAAACGTGTGCCCGATGCGTTGCTCTGGCGCCGTAAGCAGATAGGCTCGCGATGGGGACGCGGCGTCGGCATTGATCTGGTTTCCGAGGATCTTGTCATTCTGGTACGGTATGCGCCGACGAATGGCACGAGCTTCAGCAAGCACGCCATCAATGGCGTAGCCTGTTGATGCTCCCGTCATTAGCGTAATGCGCAGTCCATCTTGCGCCCGCGCAGCCAAAGCACGCGGGACCAGCTTGCAATCACCGGCAGCACCGAAGCGGCTCGCTGCGACGGTCATACCATCAGGGAACAACAATGCTGCTGCCTCCGCGGTCGCAACCTTCTCGCGAAGGCGTGGTATGCGAATGCGCTTCTCTAGCACTTCCATCTCCTTTGTTACGGCGCTCCCTCGTTGCCGACGAGTGCAATCTGATCTGTCGCGTGTGATCAGATCGTGCACTTAAGAGAGTTTAGAGAAAACTTGATCATTTCAAATACGACTTATTACCATACTTGGCAGTCACTTTTTTCATGCCAAGCCGCCGCGAACATTTCCTTTGATATCCGTACTTTGCGCTATTTCGTCCGGACCGTGCGCCTTGGCAACTTCACACAGGCCGCGTCCGCGGTGTTTGTTACCCAATCGACTATCAGCAAGATGGTGCGCCAACTCGAGGAAGAAATTGGCCAGCCGCTCCTGATTCGCGATAGAACACAAGTCGCGCTCACCGATGTAGGGCGCGTGATCTATGAGCGGGGCTGCAAAGCACAATGTGACAATCAATAACCCTCTCCCCTATCGGCCAGAACCTGTTGCTCGACGGTGGTGCGTATAGCGAACATCAGATAGCTACCGTCGCGAGTGTGCCTGTGGTCACGGACTTCCGCATGACCCGTTCAATGCGATTTTTGGCCCGCGGCCAATCGGCTGGATTTCGACGCGGGATGCCAATGGCGTCGCCAACCTGGCGCCGTATAGCTTCTTCAATCCGTTCAACTACACGCCCCCCATTGTCGGATTTTCGAGCATAGGGCCGAAGGATTCGCTGCTGAACATTCGGGAAACCGGTCTTTTCGGCTGGAACCTCACAGAAGGATGGCTCGGTGTCGACGGTCGCGAATGTGACCTCATCAAATGCCTGTACTGGCGTGACGGCGAGCTATGCCTGTTCGCCAAACTCCTGGAGCGTAGGCGCTTTGCGTGGCCTCGTGCTGACGGTGGTATTGTTTCGCTGACCAGTGCACAACTCGGCCTTCTGCTCGAAGGATTCGACTGGCGACAGCCTGTCGATGCAACCCGACCCTGCAGCGCTTTGTAAACGTATGTGACAACGCGCGCGACGGCGTGGAGCTCAACCGTTCGACACTCGCGGACTGGGTCGGCCAGTGCAGTGCGTTGCTCCGGCCACTCGTATAGGTCATTCGCCGGTACGTGATGGCGGCCTCGAGATCGACAACAACGCCGCCGAACGCGGCGCCGCAATCTACACCCTGGCCGGTGCAGCCAAACTGAATGGCCTCGATCCCGAAGCCTATCTGCGCCACGTCATCGCTCGTATCGCTGAGCATCCAGTCAACCGCGTCGACGAACTGCTGCCATGGGTCGTCGCCGACCTGCTCCACGCCGGATGCCGTCGCTTCAATACAACGGCGATTCGTCCCAGATGCGTCCCGCATGGGATGACATACAGCACCGCGCCTTTTCTGGCAGGGACTTCATCAAAATTGTTTCGAAATTATGACGAATTACCTCAGTAAAACGCAATGGTGTAATCCAGCCAGGAAATGACATCATGCAGCTTCGTGCCTTCTATACTCGCGCCGCTGTTTTCGGTCTGAATCCCAACCCGCTAGAGTTAAATCATGAAAAAAATCCCCGTCGCCCTCGCCGTATCCGCTGCACTTGCCGCATCGGCCGCCCATGCACAGAGTTCGGTCACCCTGTACGGCCTGATCGATGCCGGTCTGATGTATACCAACAACGTCAAGACCTCCGCCACTTCGCACGGCAGCCTTTTTCAGGCGACTAGCGGCACCGTCAACGGCAGCCGGTTCGGTCTGCGCGGCGCCGAGGACCTCGGTGGCGGCCTGAAGGCCATTTTCGTGCTGGAAAACGGCTTCAACGTGCAGAGCGGCAAGCTCGGGCAGAATAGCCGGCTGTTTGGTCGTCAGGCGTTTGTCGGCCTGACGAGCAGCGAGTTCGGTACGGTGACGCTGGGCCGCCAGTATGACTCGCTGGTGGACTTCGTGGCACCGCTATCCGGTACGGCCGGCACGTTCGGCGACACGGGCTTCGCGCACCCGTTCGACAACGACAACCTGAACCACACGCTGCGGATGAACAACGCGGTCAAGTACATGAGCAGCAATTATGCGGGCCTGAAGTTCGGCGGCCTCTACGCGTTCTCGAACAACACGGACTTCACGCTGAACCGTGCTTACAGCGCGGGCGCAAGCTACGACTTTGGCCCGTTCAAGATGGCCGCTGGCTACCTGCAGATCAACGGCAACGGCGCTGCCCCCCAGGCGAACACCAGCGGCGCAGTTGACCTCGGCGAAGCGCCTGCCCAGACTGCAGGCTTCAGGTTCGGGGCGAACGTTCAGCGCACGATCGGCGCGGGTCTGAACTACACCTTCGGCCCGGCAGTGGTCGGCTTCGTGTACACGAACAGTTTTTATCAGGGCACGCAATCGTTCAACCTCAACAATGGTTCGCAGCGCTTCAACAACTATGAACTGAACGCCAAGTACACGCTGACACCGGCGGTTACACTGGGTATCACTGACACGTACACCGATGCCCATCTGTCAGGTGCGTTCAATGCGACCGGTACGCGGTACGGCATGGATCCGAAGTGGAATCAGGTCAACCTGCAAGCTGTCTACGCGCTTTCCAAGCGCACGGATGTTTACGCCGAAGGCATGTATCAGCACGCAATCGGCCAAAACGTTGTCGCCTTCATTAATACTTCGGGTGGTGCGTCGTCGACGGCGAACCAGGTGGTCGGCACGGTCGGGTTGCGCACGCGCTTCTAAGGAAGCCTGAAACCGAACCGGTTTAGCCCTGTCTCAGGGCGCAACAGCAGTGTGCGCCGGCAAAAGCACCCGCCGGTGCAAATTCATCTGGGTACGACCGATACAGTTTGATTGGAACGGTCACGTCCAGATGTGTCGGGATTCTCGTCGCGGGTCCAGACGAAACGGCGGTCACGGCGCAGTGAATGCGGAGCGAGAGTCCGCGGACACTTGCGCTGACGCGACTTTCTCCGAGCAACAATTTGGCCCGTCCGTCTGGATGGGCTTTTTTTCGACGTATCCGTCAGCGCATCCCGTCTTGAACGCACCTACGCGTGGTGCAAAGGTGTAGCCATCGTAACAACAGCAAATCGATTGATGGGCTGTCATATCTGGTCGAACCGCTGCTTGCCCAGAACCCTGTCTCGGGCAATCTGTTCGTGTTCGTCGGCCGGGGTCGCTCGAAAGTCAAATGTCTATACTGGGATCGCACCGGCTTCGCGCTCTGGTACAAGCCCAAAATCAACGCGGAACGTGAACATCGCATTGAGATGGAGGTGGTCGTCGACGCCTATACCGAGGAAGAGCGGGCGACGTCGTGGCACTGCTATCTGGAAGAACAGCTCTCGTTTCCATTCGAGGCCAGCATTCGCAAGGCAATGGCCTCTTCACCGCTGCGCCCGGGTGAACACGTCTCGGTCACAGGACTCGCTCATGAAGACCTGTGTCGGGTTGGCATCTTCGTCTGGGTTCGGTGGGGCCAACGTGACGTGGTGGCACCCCTGGCCCAGATCGTTCCCGTGAACTGCGATGAACCAACACAAGTAGCCGTCGCTGACTGGCACTACTGGCATGATCGAGGTTACGTGTTCTGACATCCGGAAAGCCGTCGCACTGTCGCAGTGGGATCTCGCTCACCTCATCCTGATCTCTCGCAGCGTTGTCGATCCCGTACAATGAGCCGATTCGAATCCCGCGACAGATCGCACTTTGCTCCAGCCCCCAGCGCCATGAATCACGATATTGAACACGCTCTCGCCGCCGCGCAGGAGAACCTCATGGCCGGTCGGCTCGATGATGCCGCAGGTTTGCTGCGCGGCATTCTGGCGAGCGTCCCCGACCACGGCGAAGCTCTTGCAGGCCTCGGTTATATCGCCGCCAACCAGGGCGATCATGCATGCGCAGCGGAGTACCTGGTGCAGGCATCGGTGCACATGTCAATGTCTATGGATCAACTGTACTTCGCCGCACAGGTGTGTCAGTTGGCGCAGCGTCGCGATGCTGCGATAGCGCTGTTCGAGCGCTGCCTGACCCAGTTTCCTAACCATGCCGCCTCATTGCATGGTGTCGCAATGTCGCTGATACAGCTTGGCGAATCGCAGCGGGCACTCGATGTGTTGGTGCATCTGTGCAAGACCCAGCCACAATCAGCCGAAGCGCATTACAACCGAGGAACGCTGCTCGGTACGATGGCGCGCTATGAGGACGAACTAGATGCCTACCGGCAGGCGATCGCGCTCAAGCCGCGTTTCGTACGCGCATACGTTAATCTCGGGGTCGCGTTGCGAGATATCGGGCAATTTGATGAGGCATTGCTTCAATTCAAGAAGGCGCTTTCGATCGATCCGAACGACGCCGGCGCACGCACCAATCGAGCTCAGACGAATTTGCTGCTCGGAGAATTCGAACACGGCTGGCGCGAATACGAATGGCGTTGGCGCGATGGCACCTGCAGCCACGGTTTTCCGCAGAACACCCTATGGACCGGCACCCAACCGATAGGTGGCAGGACAATGCTCGTTCATCATGAGCAGGGGTTCGGCGACACGCTGCAATTCGTGCGCTTCGTGGATCGGCTCAGTGCAGCTGGCGCTCACGTCGTGCTGCGTGTTCAGGATGCCCTGCTGCCGCTCCTCCAAAATTATCGGGGTGCGGCCGAAGTCATCGGTGAGACAGGGCAAGTGCCACATTTCGACTATCACATTCCAATCCTGAGTCTGCCGTTTGCGCTCAAGGTTCATGCACCCGATCTCGCACTATCCGGTCCATATGTGCAGGCAGACGACGCGCTTGCCCTTCAATGGGACGATGTTTTTACAGGATCCATCCGACGGCCGAGCATTGGGATCGTGTGGTCGGGAAGCCGTACGCATCTGAATGATCACAATCGGTCCATTTCGCTCGAGCAACTGAAGCCGGTGTTCGATGCCGACGCGGATTTCTTCGCGTTGCAACCGGATGTACGCGACAGTGATCGCGCGTGCCTCGCGCAACTTGAGCAGCGCGGGGTGCTGCGCGATGTTTCCGGGCGGCTCACCACGTTCGCTGAGACTGCTGCGCTGATCGCTCGCCTCGACCTCGTCGTCAGCGTCGACACAGCTGTGGCGCATTTGGGGGGGGCGCTTGGGAAGCCCGTATGGATTGCTTTGCCGTTCATGCCGGACTGGAGATGGCAACTCGATCGAAGCGATAGTCCGTGGTACGCAAAGACGCGGTTGTTTCGACAAACGACGCGAGGCGATTGGACTGGCGTAGTTGCTGCGCTTCGCGCAGCGATCGACGCATTGCGGGGCGGCTGAAGCCGCGACAGTGCATGCGAATCGTACGCCCGATATACCGGCGATTGGCCGCCCACGGGGCGGCGCCACACCGCATCGATTCGCAAGAGTCGCGACTTCCTCTCCGCGCACGCTGTCACTATCCCCTGAAAGGTAGCGTGCTGGAGAACGCGTCCAATTCCATCGCGCGCTCGGCCAGTCGGGCAAGCTTGGGGAAGGCAGCCGGATGAATGACATCGGGCATGAATGCCAATGACGCGGACTGCCAGGTGATCACGACCATCACGTCGGCTTGAGACAGCGCGTCGTCCACCAGCCAGCCGTTACCGGCCCTCGACTCGAGCATCTGAAATCCCGCCAGCGCCTGCTCGCGCAGCGATTCGACAATCGTGGCGATCTGATGCTCGGGCGGACGGATCGACTCGTCATACATATCGCTGAGCTTTCCGTAGATCGCGGACGCGATGCCGATGAACTGCAATGCGTCGCGTCGATTCGCGCCGGAGGGCGCGAGCAATGCGCGTTCTGCTCCGACTTCTTCGTGCAGATATTCGATGATGCTTGTGCTGTCGTAGAGAACCGTGCCGTCGTCGAGCGCGAGCGCCGGCACCTTCACCATCGGGCTGAACGGACGGATAAGATCCTTCTGCTCATAGGCGTGATAGGGCAGGTGCTCGAACGGCATGCCGAGCAGCTTTAGCGTGATGCCGACCCGACGGGTATAGCCGGAAAACCATGGACCGATAAGCTTCATTGTTGACTCTTCGAGATTGACTCTGTTGAGGTTCACTATCGTTTAGAACGCTTCCTTGAAAGGGCGCAGATCGAGCTCGTGCGTCCACGCCGAACGGTGCTGGCGGTGAAGTGACCAGAATGCGTCGGCAATGGCGTCGATATCGAGCAGTCCGTCGACGCCCTTCTGCTTGACATGCTCAGTGAAGCGCGTATGCACCCGTTCTCCGTCGATGCCACCGTCGATCACGACATGGGCGACGTGCAGGCCGAGCGGGCCGAATTCGCGCGCCATGCTTTGAGCGAGCATGCGCAAGCCGGCCTTGCTCGATGCGAAGTGGGCGAAGTTTGGCATGCCTCGAAGCGCGCCCGTCGCCCCGCTGAAAAGAATCGACCCGCGGCCGAGGGGCGCAAAGCGGCGTGCGGCCTCGCGACCCACGAGAAACCCGCCAAAACAGTTGAGCCGCCAGAACGATTCGAAGACGTCCGCTTCCATCGTCCGCAGATCCAGAGGCTGGTTGTTGCCTGCGTTATAGGCAATGAGGTCGGCACTGCCGCCATGTTCGTCTACCTGCATCGCGATGTCGAACAACCGGATCACATCCGCTTCGCTGGTCACGTCCATAACGACCGTGCTCGCCGAGCCGCCCGCCTCGACAATGCTCTCGCGTACCCGTTCGATCTTCGCTTCGGTGCGCCCCGCGATGACGACGTGACGCCCCTCTGCCGCGAATCGGCGAGACAGGCCCGCGCCCAGCCCTTGCTCCGGCCCCACTCCGATGACCACCGCCTTCAGGCGGTCCGAGACCGACGTTTCTTCATTGATAGACATGGATACTTTCTTTTCCGAAATGAACTTCGGCGGCGCTTCGAACTGTTCGCGAACAACGAATCGACTGCGAAGTGCAAGCGCGACCCCAAGACGTAGCGGATGCCACGCTCTGTAACGTTGCGGACATGGTTGACCAGCCGGAACGGCACCCTCGCGACACAAAGTGCAAAGCTAAGTGGAGCAAACTCAATATGACGCGCAGCGGATTGCCCTGTGCGTCGGCTGCGACATGCAGTTTCGTGCTCAATCCTCCCCGTGACCGCCCAAGTGCCTGCGGCCCCGCTTTTTTGGGCGCCGGCTGAATGTTGGTGCGCCAGTACGAGAGATCCATAGCACGCCTCGACAAACAGACGATTGTCTGCCGCCGTGCGTCCCGGATCGCTTGCCTTGCCTGACAACAGATGGTCGATCATGGTCCATTGCGCGTCGCTCATCAGCCAGCGAACCATCCTGATCTCCCATAAAAATCAGGATGTAAACACAATTCGTTGATTGTTAGCATCCCCTAGCAATAAGATGTTCGCCCGTGATCCATCGCGCGTCCTTCGATGCGAGGAAGACTGCGATTGACGCGATGTTCAACGTACGGGCCTATTCCGTGCTCCACGCAATGTCGTGAAAGTCGATGGAGACCAGCAGCGGTTCATCGATCTTTCGTCCGGCGTCGTCGTAGGCAAACACGCGTCGCGACATCGGCACCAGGATGCCGCCTACGTCGCGATAGTTCGACGCATAGTTCGCACCCCGCGCACCGCCCATCACATCCACCGTATAGTCGTGGCGGCGCAGCAAGCCATCCTCGCCGAAATAGGAGATCTGCTCCCGGCTATGGCTGGTGACCGCGTCCGGAAACGTGACTTTCAGCCGCCGCCACGTCTCGCCGTTTTCCTGCCACGTGGACAGCTCTTCCGTCTGGAAGCCCGGATAGGTGTAGAGAAACGGGATCGTCAGATAGCTCCACAGGGCGTAGCTGCAAAAGTACAACGCATGCAGGCGGTCCCACGGTGTCATTTGCGTATGGCCGTCGAACGCGGTTCGCGGTGCGTGGCGCTCTTCGACAGCATCTTCATGAAGGTTTGTGATCGCAATCCGGTCCGGAGCGAAATCGCCTTTCCAGCCACCGTCAGGTGACGACATCGCGACGTGCTGTGTTACCGGATCCAGATCCACAGCCAGTTCGATGTTCCTGAACATGTCCGGCTGGCCTTTGAATCCCCAAATCGCTCCAGCTATGTCGAGTTTGAGAGAGGCGGAACGAATCTTCTTCCAGTTTTCCAAACCACCATGTGCTTTGACTGCGTCTTCGAGCAGGGTACTCATTGCGTTTACTCCCGTTACCCAGTGTTGGCCTTGTCCTGGGTGCCGCGCGGCCAAATGGCGGCCTTCGGCGTATGTTGACCTGACATCAAAGCTCCGCGATTGGCCGAGCCAGCAATGCCGTTCCGTTTAGTGTGAATTCCGGTTCGCGTTTTCCGCTGAACAGAGGAAAAGGGGACATCCCGTCCTGCGCGGCACGAGCTTCTGCCCTTGCCAGTTACATCGGATCAGACCCGACGGTGTCGGCATCCGCTATAATCTGCAGGTCGATCACACTGCAGAAATCAGTATTACTGTCGTACTGCAGATTGTCAAGGTCTTTATTTGGGGCGGAAGCAATGGGACATTCACAGGCAGAGAAGGCGGCCAGCCGGGAGCGCATCCTGGACGCGGCGGCCCGGCAAATCAACGAAGGCGGGCTGGATAGCGTTGCCGTGGCCGAGTTGATGCAGAACGCCGGCCTGACCAAGGGCGCCTTCTATGGTCATTTCGAGTCGCGCGACGCGATGATCGCGGAGGCCGCGAGGCGAGCCATGGAGCGCGGCCGGAGCAAGCTCGTCCGGCTTTTCTCGGACAACGACAGCCCGTCGCTGGAGCAAGTCGTGGACGTCTGGCTTGATCCGTCTCATGTCCAGGACTTCATCACGGGTTGCGGCATCTGCGCCCTCGCCGGCGAGGCACGGTTCGCGAGCGCGGAAGTCAAGCAGGTCGTCGCCGAGCAATTCAACTGGTCCGTTCGGCAAATTGCACGCACGATAGGTGCCGACGAGTCCGCAACCGCCCGTGCCACGGCCATTCTCACGGCTATCATCGGCGCCGTCAGCATGTCACGCGCCGTTGGCGACGCGGCTCTTGCGCGAGATATTCTGGCGAACACGAAAGCGATGATTCTGCACACGCACGATGCCTCGGCGTGACGCGACCGGCCGAACGGTTGCTGACACGCAACCACAGCCCAGGTAGGTTTCGTATTGAAGGTGAGTTGACGAAGCCGGTGTCTGCATCGGGCAGACGTTCCTTCGGCGTGTTGTTTCGAGCCTCGCACCCGCCGCTGCATATGTGCGCTGGCCGAGCACCTGTGAAACAGCACAACGGTACGAACGGCGCTGTCAACTTGCCGAGAGCGAGACGGCACTACGGCCCGATAGGAGTCGCGGTGCAGGAAAGGTTTTCTCCCGCACGAGCGAGACGGTTCTTTCCCCACGCAGCGATCACTGCGGCAAAACTCGTCGCGGGCCATTCACCGAGCTTCACCTGTCGCATGCGCAATTCAGTGACTTACGGCCTCTATAGGAACACATCGGACCATGTCGCACACGTCCGGGTTTTGCGCTATTCGTTCTCGTCGAAGTAGTGCCCGAACTTCAACTGCTTGGTGCGGATATAGCGCTCGTTTTCCTCGCGCATTGGAATCGCCAGCGCGACCCGCTCGCATACCGGAATGCCGTGCTTCGACAGCGTGTCGAATTTCTCCGGATTGTTGCTCATCAGGCGCACCGAGGTGACCTTCAGCGTGCGCAGAATGCCCGCCGCCGAATCGTATTCGCGCGAGTCGTCGGGCAAGCCGAGATCGAGATTGGCCTCGACGGTGTCACGACCCTGCTCCTGCAGCGCATACGCGCGAATCTTGTTCGACAGGCCGATGCCGCGCCCTTCGTGACCACGCAGATAGAGCAGCACGCCGCAGCCTTCGGCCGCGATATAACGCAGCGCCAGATCGAGCTGCTCACCGCAATCGCAACGATACGAGCCGAGTACGTCACCTGTCAGGCACTCGGAGTGCAGGCGCGTCAATACGGACGACTGGTTTGCGACGTCGCCCATCACGAGCGCGAGATGTTCGGCGCCGCTTTCGGCCACGCGAAACACGTAGGAGGTGAACGTGCCGTAGCGCGTAGGGAGCGTGGCGGTGGCGTCGAGGACGACGCACTCGCCGCTAATTGCGCCGTCTGCTGCTTGCGACGGATCGTGAGACGTGAGCATGGCGTTGGACAATGGGGCTGACATGAACCCGATCAAACCGGGGATAAGGTAAGGCTAGGAGTTTACCGCTAATCGGCGCGACGCACCCGGATGTCCACGCGCCGTACAAGGAACCGCTGCGGCGCCGCGCTGCTCAAGGGACTAAACCAGGCCAGAGAGGCCACGCGCCACAGGTATTCCCGAAGTCCCTTGGGCGCGCGTCGCGCCTATACTTGAATGGCCTGTCCCTCACGACAGCGCGCCGCATCGGCGTGCTGCACTGCGAAACGGAGCCGCTCCATGACAAGCGTTGCCCAGCTTCTTAAAACGAAACCGAACAACACCATCGTCTACACCGTCGGGGCCGATGATTCCGTCTACGAGGCGATCAAGCTGATGGCTGAAAAAGGCATCGGCGCACTGGTCGTGACGGACGGCGACAGCATCGCCGGAATCATTACGGAGCGGGACTATGCGCGCAAAGTCGTGCTGATGGACCGTTCATCGAAGGCCACGCCGGTGCGCGACATCATGAGCAAAGCCGTACGCTTCGTCCGTCCCGACCAGACCACCGAAGACTGCATGGCCCTGATGACCGAACGGCGCATGCGCCACTTGCCGGTGATCGACAACGACCGGCTGGTGGGCATGGTATCGATCGGCGACCTCGTGAAGAACATCATCGCCGAGCAGCAATTCACGATTCAGCAACTGGAGTTCTATATCCACGGCGAACGGCCTTAGGTTCGCCGCTTCTTGCGCGCCTAGCGCACGTCTATCGCGTGTCGCGCATCGCACGCTGCCGAAACAGGGCGCAAAAAAAGCCCAATCCTTGGAAAAGGTTGGGCGAAGCTACCTTGCGGCAGCGGAGGTTCTTGAATTGTGGACTAGCTGCTAATCGCAAGCGTGCGGTCAATTCACTCGCGCACGCCCTTGCTCGATCTGGTCAGCTACCGGCCAGACCGGCCGGCAGCCGCCGAATTTAATTACCGAAATAAACTGACTTCGGACCGGACATCGGCTGCACCACGCCGCCCGATTGCGACGAACCGCTCACCGCGCCACCGTAACCGCTGGTATTCGCGACCGGTTCCTGCGTCTGCGCAACGGCCGGGTTTTGCGCCTGCACTTGCCTTTCGGCGGCCTGAATGTCAGCCGGATAGTTCGTGTCGTTGGTCGCGGCCGGGTTGTAGCCGGCTTTTTCCAGCTGGATCAATTGATTGCGGACTTCCGCGCGGGTGATGGGTTGGTCGCTCGATTGAGCGAACGAAGCGACCGGGGCGGCGAGAACGGCTGCAATGGCGAGTGCCTTGATGAGCGATTTCATGATGACTTACCTCCAGACCTGGTTTTTTGCTTCGCTTGCCACACCGTGCGGGAAGCGAGTTACTCCAGTCTAGTCACACAATCGCCAAGGGAAAACCCTTAATTTTAAGATATTTAATTGTTAAAAACGCAAGAATGCGGCGAAACTTACCGCCGAGAACCCTTGAAGCGCTGGCTTTGCCGTAATAATTGTCGGGATCGTAACCCTTCGTGTCTGACGTTTCGAAAACATGCCCACACTGAGCGTGTTTTGCTGTATTGGCCGGCGCTGATGGTCAAATTTGCGCGCCCGTCAAAGCGATGGCATGCGGCGGCAGCAACAGTTTTCGCGGCCCGCTGACGAACGCGCTGCCGGGTTCGAAAAACCGTAGCGGCCGATGCATTTCGCGCGACAAGCCGATGCGCGTCGTCACGCCAATCGGCCCATCCCCCTTCTCGATCATGCCGATCCACAGGCCGCGCCCGGTGCAAAGATCGCGACCGTCGAACGACTGACCGATGCCTATGGCCATGGTGAGCCGGCCGGGACCGCGCGCGAGGTCGCGCAGCGGCACGCCGGGCCGCCGCGCTTCCATCAGGGGCAAGCCTTCCAGCGGTTCGATGGCGCGAAGCAGAATGCCGGCGCCGACTTCTTCCGCTTCCGCGGACATATTCAGCATGTACGAAAGCCCGTACGTGAGCCGGACATAAGCGTGGCCGGGGGCGAGAAACAGCGAGCCGTTATACGCGCGGCGGCCTGGAAAAGCGTGGCCGGTCGAATCGCCGACCGGATATGCCTCGGTTTCGACAATTCGTCCGCTGATACGGCCTTCGGGGAGGTCATGCACCAGGTATTTGCCGACCATGAAGCGCGCCAGCGCGACTGCATCGAGCGGCAAATCGTCACGAAGTAATGGGAGAATGGGCAGCGGCTGATTTGGCATGCGGTCCGAACGGGGGGCGTTAAGCGCAAAGCGCAGGGTTCCATAGATGCGCGGCCTGCCAGCGCAGCAGACCCGCCAACGGGCGTGCCACCCGCGCGGCATCAAGCGGTAAAGCGCCATCGGCCTGCATTCATCGGCCCATTCGTTGTAGCAAAACCTCATTTCAGGGCAGCGGCGCATTGATCATGGCACTAATTGGAGTATCGTGTGTTTCCGGCCAGCAGTACGGCCTTTGCCGGCATGCGCGTGTTTACGCGCACTTGATCAGCTTACAGATTGCAAGAAGTTGCACGACCCGCAGCAACGTTCCATTCAGATTTGATCCCGATGTACCGCTGGTGCAGTACCCCGGTCCCATCCAGGGGCCGTTGTATTCATGACAATAGGAGAGAGTTGAATGAAAGCATTCCAGGCAATCAAGATGGTCGGCGGCGCGCTGATCGTTCTGGCGTCCGTCAATGCGTACGCGCAAAGCAGCGATGCGGCAGCGTCGGCGGCTCCCATGGCTGCTTCGTCGGCGCCCAGCGCCAAGTCTGTCAAGGCGGCCGACCGTGCGTTGGGACGCAAGGTGCGCACCGCGCTGTCGAAGACCAAGGGCCTGAGCGTGGCCAACATCACGGTGCGCGCGCGTAGCGGCGCAGTGACGCTGGCCGGCACGGTGCCTGAGCAACCGCAGGTCGATCTGGCAACCCAGACCGCGCAAGGCGTGGCGGGCGTGACTTCGGTCAAGAACGCACTGTCGATCCGTCCGGTCGGACAGTAAGCCGCGTCAGCCAGTCCTGGCGCTACACCCGGACGCAACGCTTCGTCACGAGGCAGCGCGTCCGGACCGAAACATCCGGGTTCTTTCCCTGAAGTTGCTAACCCGGCAGTGGTGAACCGATAGTGCTTCATCCATCGAACTCGCGTCGCATTTTCCGCGCGGTCCTGCGTGGCTCAATCCTTCAGATGCAGAACAACCGTCGGTTGCCTTGCCGCCTTCGCCACTGCGTCGGCACAATCCATAGCGCGGACTGACAAAGTCATCGCGCGCCGCATCGGTTCAATCACCAGTCAATCACCCGTCCGCTACGAGCAGCAAGAACACGCAACGAAAGGAAGCCCTGAATGACCACGCCCGCGACCGTTTTGCCCCGCTGGACCATTGCCGCGCCGTTCGTCGCCTGGATCGTGCTGGGCGTCGCGTATGCCTTGCCGGGCAACGGGCTGCTGCTCGCGCTCATCGGGGCAGCACTGTGCGCAGCCGTGTTCACAGCGGTTCACCACGCGGAAGTGGTCGCGCATCGCGTCGGCGAGCCGTTCGGCACCCTGGTGCTGGCGGTGGCCGTGACGGTGATCGAGGTTGCGCTGATCGTTTCGGTGATGTTGACGTCCGGGCCGGAAAAAGCCGGCCTCGCGCGCGACACGGTGTTCGCCGCGGTGATGATCGTCTGCAATGGGATCGTGGGCATTTGCCTGCTGGTGGGCGGCATCCGGCATCGCGAGCAGGACTTTCAGAGTCGTGGCGCCGCGGCCGCGCTGGCGGTGCTCGCGTCGTTGTCCGTGTTGACCCTGGTGATGCCGAACTACACGACGACCCGCGCCGGCCCGGTTTTGTCGTCGTCGCAACTGGCGTTCGCGGGGGTGTCGTCGCTGGTGCTGTATGGGGTGTTCGTGTTCGTCCAGACCGTGCGGCATCGTGACTACTTTCTTGCCGATGTCCCCGATGAGGACGTCCATGCCGCCCCGCCGAGTATGGGTGTCGCGCTGGCAGCCGGCGGCTTGCTGGTGGTGTGCCTGGTCGCCGTCGTGTTGCTCGCGAAAGTGCTCTCGCCAGTGGTCGAAACCGCGGTGAAGAACGCAGGCGCGCCGCCCGCGGTGGTCGGCATTATCATTGCCGCGCTGGTGCTGCTGCCGGAAGGGCTCGCCGCCGTACGCGCAGCGCGGGCCGATCGCTTGCAGAACAGCATGAATCTCGCGCTCGGTTCGGCGCTAGCCAGTATCGGGCTGACGATTCCAACGGTCGCCGTGGTGTTCTTGTGGACCGCTCAGCCGCTCATCCTCGGGATCGACGGCAAGGAAACTGTGCTGCTGGTGCTGACGTTGATCGTCGGCACCCTGACGCTGAGCTCCGGACGCACGACGATCCTGCAAGGCGCCGTGCATCTGTCGTTGTTCGCGGCGTATCTGTTTCTGTCGTTCGCGCCCTGACGATAGGCTTTGGGCCCGCATGCGCGCCAACCATCGGGCGCCTCCTACTCTTCCCAATGCTGCGCAATCCAGTCGCGAAACAGATTCAGCTTCTGCTGATGCGCGCCTGACTCCGGATACACGAAGTAATAGCGCCAGCCGGTCTTGAGCACCGTATCGAACGGCCGCACGAGGCGCTTGGCCGCGACGTCTTCGTCGATCAAGGCAAGGTCGCTGATGGCGACACCGAAGCCCTGTAAAGCTGCGTTGGTCGCCATGTCGAGCGTATCGAAGCTCGGTCCGTGCTCAGCGTCGATCGCCGGCGCATTTGCGGCATTCACCTCGGTCACCTTGGCGAGCCACATCTTCCAGTCGCGATGGTCGCGCGTCGGATGCAGCAGCGTGTGATGCGCCAGATCCGCCACCTTGTCGAGCGGCTTGTCTTTCAGCAGATCGGGCGCGCACACCGGCGTCAGACGCTCCTCGAACAGGGATACCGCCTGCACGTCCACGCCCGGCGACGAGCCATAGATGATCGCCGCATCGAACGGTTCGAGCTGGAAGTCGACGTCGTGCTGCCAGGTCGTGGTGATCTGCACGTGCAGCTCGGGATACTCGGCCTGGAAGCGCATGATCTTCGGCAACATCCAGCGCATCACGCAGGTCGGCACTTTCAGTGCGAGATCGGTGCGTTGACGCGTGAGGCGCAGCGATATCTCCTCGATACGCGCGAAGCTCTCCTTCACGGCCGGCAGCAGCAACTCGCCTTCGGCGGTCAGCGTCAGACCTTTTGCATGGCGTTTGAAGAGCGGGAACTTGTAGTAGTCCTCTAGCGCAATGATTTGCCGGCTCACCGCGCCTTGCGTCAGGCATAGATGGTCCGCCGCGCGCGTGAAGCTGCGATGCCGCGCGACGGTTTCGAAGATCTGCAGCGCATTGAGCGGCGGGAGACGTCGCATCGGGATGAGTCCAGTCGGGATCAGAAAAAATCATTGCACGGGTATGCGGTGTGGTGTGCCGTCACGCCCATTGAACCCACAGGATACGCGATCAGAAGTTCCCAGACGAGTTGCGTGCAGGCAAAAGCGCATGCAATTCACTCATGACCCAGCGGTCAATTCCAGCCTGAGCGCCAGCGCTTGCACCGACTCTGGGCGAATCCTGCCAGCCATCGCACCAGAACCGAGCTTTCCTCATACCTCCCTCCCGCCCGCCCGCCTGAGAAAATCATGGACGTTAACCCCGATATGCCACTGGATTGGCGCTCCCACGGATCGCAGCAAAGCCGCCGCTAGGGTCGCACGACAGCCGGCCCATGAGATTCCATCATGCGCTCCATGCGCATATTTCGTTTGTTGGGGGATTTTGGCAAACCTAGAGTGCATCCATACGCAACGCATCCGGTATCGCGAGAGGCCAGGTGCGACAGGCAGCGCAAATGGGCGATGCAGCGGCAGCGGCAGCGGCAGCGGCAGCGGCAGCGGTCAGAGCGAATATCACCAGGTAACAGGCGTTCAACACAGGAGACCGCCATGCAAGAGATCAAACGGGGTAGAAGGCAGGCCATCAAGGCGATCGGCGCGGCACTCGCGGCGTCCACCTTGCCGATGCCGTTCATCAACCTGCGAGCGCAGGAGCACAACTTCTCCGGCAAGACGCTGCGCCTCTTGACCTGGTCGGACGACACCGGCGCGGCTGCCTTGCGCAACATCGCCGCCACGTTCACGGCGAAGACCGGCGCGAAGGTCATCGCCGACCGCGCCGACGGCACCTCCGGCATGGTCGCCAAGGTCAAGGCCGCGGGCGATCGCCCCACGTACGACGTCATCACGCTGGCCGGCGTCGGCGCGTCGGGTCTCGGCGACGCGGGTCTCCTGATGAAGCCCGATCTCGACAAGCTGCCCAACCTGAAGGACGTCGCGCCGCAATACCGCACGGGCGCGAACGGCTTCGGCGTGGGTTATCTGCTGTGGTCGGATGGCTTGATCTACAACACGTCGACGGTCAAGACGGCGCCGTCTTCGTACGAAGCACTGTGGGACCCGAAGTACGCCGGACGCCTGTTCCTGCCGCCCCCCGAATGGGCCGAAGCGGTGGACCTCGCGATCATCGCCGCGAAAATGAACGGCGGCTCGCAACAGAACATCGAGCCGGGCTTCAGGAAACTGATGCAGCTGAAAGACCACGTGATGACGCTCGGCGAGAACCCGAACCAGGTGGCCGATCTGTTCCGCACCGGCTCGCTCGATATCGGCGGCATTTATTCGCCGGCCTTTTTCCCGGACCAGATCCGCAAGCCCGAGTACAAAATGGGCGTGACCTACGGCATGAAGGAAGGCTTCGCCACGCAACTGATGTTCACGGTGATCCCGAAGTCGCATCCCGCCGACAGCGATCTGATCCACGCCTTCATCAACCATTCGCTCGACGCCGGCGTGCAAGGCCGCATGGCCGCCGACGTGCTGAACGGCCCGGTCAATTCGAAAGCAGTGATTCCCGCCGAAAGCCGCGCGTTCGTGCCGAGCCCGCAGCAGATCGCCGAGAAAGCGATCCTGCATGACGACAAGGCGCTCGCCGTCGTGCAGCCGGCATGGATCAAGCGCTACACCGAAATTTTCTCGGCATGACCGCGATGCTCGCGCGCTTCTCGCGGCGTGTTTCGTCTACGTCGGGTGCGGCATCGGACTCGGCGTCAGGTGATGCGTCAGGCGCGGCTTCCGGTTCGCCCGGCGCTGCATCCGGCGCACCGGACGAGCAGGCGTCCACGGCGCTCGCGAAAGCGCGCCCCTGGCTTCTGCTCGCGCCGATCCTGCTATTTCTCGCCATACTCGGCGCGGCAGCGCTCGTCGTGCTGCGCATGAGCTTCGGCACCCAGGGCAACGAATGGCACGGCTTCACGCTGCAGAACTACGCCGATCTCCTCGATGGCTATTTCCTGAAGTCGTTGTGGCTCACGTTGAAGCTGGCGTTCCAAAGCATGATCTGCGCCGTGTTGCTGGCGATTCCCGTCGCGTTGGCGATGGCGCGCACCAAGTCGCGGCTCGCGCGGCGGCTGTTGCTGGCGGGCGTGCTGCTGCCCTTGCTCGTCAATCTGCTGCTGCAAGGTTATGGCTGGCTGATCATTCTCGGTCCGGCCGGCCTGCTCAATCATGCGCTGCTCGGCAGCGGCCTGGTCGAGCGCCCGGTGATGTGGCTGTATCGCGAACACGGCGTGTTGCTCGGGTTGATTCAGACGGCGTTTCCGCTGGCCGTGCTGCCGTTGTCGAGCGCGATGCGCGCGGTCTCGGGCTCGTATGAAGAAGCCGCGGCCACGCTCGGCGCGACGCGCGGGCAAACACTGCGTCACGTGTTGCTGCCGCTCGCCATGCCGGGTCTCGTGTCCGGCGCGTTGCTCGTGTTCGCCTACAACGCCAGCGCATTCGCGGTGCCCCTGCTGCTCGGCGGACGCCGTGTGCCGATGCTCGCCGTGCTGGTCCACGACCAGGTCGCGCCCCTGCTGAACTGGCCCGCCGCTTCCGCATCGGGCGTCGTATTGATGATCGCGACGCTCACCGTGATGGCGCTGTCGCAGCGTCTCGTGCGCCGTACGCAACGTCTTGCCGAGGAGCCTCACGCATGAGCACGCCGATCCAGACTCCGCGTCTGACGCCTTCACCGCGCCTTCCGCGTTTGCCGCGTTTGCCGACCACCATGCCCGGCCAGCTCGGCAAGGCCACCGCGCTGCTCGCCGCCGTCGTGCTGTTTCTTGCCGCGCTGCCGATCCTGACGATGATCACCATGTCGTTCAGCGCGGCCGACACGCTCGAATTCCCGCCGCACGCCTACGGCTTGCATTGGTACCGCGCGGCGTGGCACAGCTTCGTCTCGCCGGACGCTAGCGACTCGCTCTCCATGGGCGCCGCGCTCAGCACGAGCCTGATCGTTGCGCTCTCGACGATGGTCATCGCCACGCTCGTCTCGGTGCCCGCCGCCTACGCATTGAGCCGTTACCGCTTTCGTGGCAAACCCGCGGTCGAACAACTGGTGGCGTTGCCGCTCGTCTATCCACTGGTGATGCTCGGCCTGTCGCTGCTGCTGGTGTTCAACGTGCTGCCGGTCGAGCTCGGCGTGTTCCGCCTGATCATCGCGCATGTGATTCTGGCGCTGCCGTTCACCGTGAAAAATTGCGCGGCGTCGGTGGCCTCGATCGGCCCGGAGTTCGAGGAAGCGGCCTGCGTGATGGGCGCGAGCCCGAGCCGCGCACTGATCGACGTGATCCTGCCGCTCATGCGCCCCGGCATTCTCGCCGGCATGCTGTTCGCGTTCATCGTCTCGTTCAACGAATTCACGGTGACGTTCTTCCTGTACGGCATCGACACGATGACGCTGCCGGTGTGGCTCTACAGCCGCACGGTGTCGTCGCTCGATCCGACCGTGTTCTGTTTCGCCGTCTTCATCGTCGCGATCGACTTCGCGCTGATCTGGCTGCTCGAAAAGCTGATCGGCGACGAAGGGGTGGCGCTTTGACCACGCTTTCGATTCGCGCTGCGATGACGCCTTTTTGCTGGAGCATTCGATGACCCATCTGACCTTGCAGGCCGTGACCAAGCGCTTCAACGCGGCGTATGCCGTCGACAGCGTCGATCTGAGCGTGCCCGACGGCAAGCTGGTGTGCTTTCTCGGGCCGTCCGGCTGCGGCAAGACCACGCTCTTGCGGATGATCGCCGGGTTGGAAACGCCGAGTTCCGGCAGCATCAACTTTGCTGGCCGCGACATCACGCATCTGCCTGCCAATCAGCGCGACTTTGGCATGGTGTTTCAGTCGCTCGCGCTGTTTCCGCATATGACGGTCGCGCAAAACGTCGCGTATCCGCTCAAGCTGCGCAAGACCGCAAAAGACGCGCAAGCGCGCCGCGTCGCTGAATTGCTGGAGCTGATCCAGTTGCCGCATATGGCGAACCGGCCAGTCACGCAACTCTCCGGCGGCCAGCGGCAACGCGTGGCGATTGCCCGCGCAATCGCATCGCAACCGAAACTGCTGCTGCTCGACGAACCGCTCTCCGCGCTCGACGCCAAACTGCGCGAAGCGATGCAGGTCGAAATCCGCCTGTTGCAACAGCGTCTCGGCATCACGACGATCATGGTGACGCACGACCAGCGCGAAGCGATGACGATGGCCGACGAGATCGTGGTGATGGAGAAAGGCCGGATTGCGCAGGTCGGCAAACCGCTCGATATTTATCGCGACCCGGTCAGCGAATTCGTCGCTGACTTCATCGGGCTCGGCAACATCCTGCCGGTCACCTATGACGGCGCGGGCGGCGTCAGTCTGCCGGGCGGAAGGCGCATTGCAGTTGCGCAACCGGCGCGCGTGCCGGAATCCAGCAGCGACATCCGTCTGCTGATCCGGCCGGAAGACGTGTGCGTCAAATCCGCATCCGACAATGCGTTGCAAAACCGTGCGGGGCAGAACCGGCTCGCGGGCACGGTGACTTTTATCCGCGACGTGGGGGCGTCGCTCGAAGCGACGATCGATTGCGCAGGTTTCACCCTGACTGCCGCGACCACGCCGCGCGAAACACCGGGGCTGACGCTCGGCATGCCGGTATTCGCGGAATTGCCACCGCACGCATGTAAGCTGATCGCCGCACGCGCGGCGCATTGAAGCGCTCACCCTGAATCCCATTCCAACACCGAGTTTTCGACAGAGGACAGACCATGAACCAGCCCCAAGTTGCCCAATCGAACGCACGCCGCGTCTTCGCCACCCTCGCCGCGACGCTCGCCTTCACCGGCCTCGGCGCGCTGTGCGCCTTTTCGTCGGCCGCGCATGCCGACGCGCTCGACAACATCGCCAAGTCCGGCACGGTACGCATCGGCGTATTCGAGGACTACCCGCCGTTCGGCTCGATCGGCCCGGACATGAAGCCGATGGGCTACGACATCGACGTCGCCAACCTGATCGGCCATGCCCTCAACGCGAAAGTCGAACTCGTGCAGGTGACGGGCGACAACCGCATGGCCTACCTCGCCGACCACAAGGCTGACATGCTGCTTTCCGTGGGCCAGACGCCGGAGCGCGAAAAGGTGATCGACTTCTCGCAGCCCTACGCGCCCTACTACCTCGCCGTGTTCGGCCCGAAGACGCTGCCCGTGAAGAACGCCGCCGATCTCGCCGGCAAGTCGATTTCCGTCGCGCGCGGCACGCTGGAAGACCTGAGTGTCAGCAAGATCGCGCCGCCCAGCGCGACCATCAAGCGTTTCGACGATCCTAACGGCGCAATTTCGGCGTTTCTTTCTGGTCAGGTACAGTTGATGGTAGTCGGCAACGACGTCGGCGCAACCATTCTCGCGCGTCATCCGGCGAACGATCCGGAGCAGAAGTTCTCGCTGTTCAGCTCGCCGGACCACGTCGGTTTGAACAAGAACGAGCCGCGTCTGAAGCAGAAAGTCGACGAAACGATTGCCAAGGCCCGCAAGGACGGCACCATGAACGCGATTTCGCAGAAATGGCTGCGTGCGCCGCTGCCGGCCGACCTCTGAACCTTTTTTGCGCGGACTGGCCAAGCCGGTCCCCCAACAGGACTTCCTTCGGGGCGTCTCCCGCAAGGGGGATTCCTTCGAGGCGCCCCCTGAGGGGACTTCCTTCGAGGGCCCCCGAGGGGACTTCCTTCGAGGGCCCCCGAGGGGACTTCCTTCGAGGCCCCCCGAGGAGGATTCCTTCGGGGCGCGCGCTGGAGATTGACCTCACGATGAGTGCCACGCCATGACCTATGCGTTCGATTTCAGCGGCTTCGGCCTCTATGCGGGACTGCTCGCGCGCGGCGTCGCCGTCACGCTGGGGCTGACCGCCGTGTCCACCGTGCTCGGCGGCCTCGTCGGCATTGGCGGCGCGAGCATCGCGGTGGCCGGGCCGAAGTGGGCCCGCTGGGTAGTCGCAACTTACGTCGAGTTGATCCGCAATACGCCCTTCATCGTGCAGTTGTTCTTCATCTTCTTCGGCTTGCCGAGCCTCGGCATTCATATCGACGAAGTGCAGGCCGCGATTCTGGCGATGACCGTCAATCTCGGCGCCTACGCGATCGAAATCGTGCGCGCCGGGATCGATTCGATTTCGCGCGGCCAGGTGCAGGCGGCGCAAGCGCTCGGCCTGCATGGACGGCAAGTGTTTCGCTACGTCGTGCTGCCGCAGGCGATTGCCAACGTGTTTCCCGCGCTGTTAAGCCAGGTGCTGATCGTGATGCTCGGCTCGGCGGTGGTCTCGCAGATCTCGGTGCCCGATCTGACCTACGCGGCCAACTTCATCCAGTCGCGCAACTTCCGCTCGTTCGAGAGCTACCTGATCATCACCGCGACGTATCTGGTGTTGTCGATCGTGTTGCGGCAGCTCATGAACCGGCTCGGCCGCAACCTCTTCGCGGGCCGCGCGGCTCGCAGCGGCAGCAGCGGCAGCGCGCCGCGTAACTGGCGCACCCGCCTGATGTGGCGCGCCGCCCGCACTCTGCCGACGGAGCGTTGATCATGGTCGAATTCACGCTGTGGGACATCGCCCGCAATCTGTTGTTCGCCGCCCGCTGGACGGTGTTGTTGTCGCTGATCGCGTTTTTCGGCGGCGGCATTGTCGGGCTGATCCTGCTCGCAATGCGCGTGTCGCCGTTGCCGTGGTTGCGGCGGATCGTGGTGGTGTATGTGGAAGTGTTTCAGGGCACGCCGCTGCTGATGCAGCTGTTTCTGGCGTTCTTCGGTCTGCCGTTGCTAGGTGTCGACGTCTCGCCCTGGGTCGCGGCAGCCGTCACGCTGACGCTTTATACCAGCGCTTATCTGGTCGATATCTGGCGCGGCTGCGTGGAAGCCGTGCCGCGTGGTCAATGGGCCGCCGGGGCGAGTCTGGGCATGACGTTCAGCCAGCAACTGCGCTACATCATCTGGCCGCAGGCGCTGAAGATCGCCGTAGCGCCGACGGTCGGCTTCCTCGTGCAGGTGGTGAAGAGCACGGCGCTCGCGTCGATCATCGGCTTCACGGAATTGACCAAGACCGGCACGATGATCACGAACGCCGCATTCCGCCCGTTTCCGATCTACGGCATGGTCGCGATGATTTACTTCGCGATGTGTTTCCCATTGACGTGGTATGCGCGCGTGCTGGAGAAGCGGGCAAAGGTGGGACAGCACCGGTAACGCTTTCTGCGGGTCCACAAAAAGCTTCTGCGGGTCCACAAAAAAGCGGCAACCGTTTTGCATGGTTGCCGCTTTTTTTTGTTGCCAGCCCGATGGTTCTAGCGCGCCGCCTGGGTCGACTTCCGCAACTTCGCCACGTCAGCCGCCGTGACCGCCGAGCCACCGTTATTCCACCCGGCTCGCACAAAGGTCAGCACATCGGCGATCTGCTGGTCGTTGAGCACCGGCGCGTACTTCGGCATTGGATACGGCGCGGGAATGCCGCCGATCACCAGATCCTCCGTGCCGTTCAGCGTCACGTTGATCAGCGAGGACGGATCCTTCTCCAGCACGTTCGGATTGCCGGCTAACGGCGCCAGCATCGGCGCAAAGCCGCGCCCATCGACGCCATGGCAGTGCATGCAATACGCCGTATAAACGCGCGCACCGGCATCGTTGGCAGGACGGGTCAACGACACTTTCGTCGCCTGTGGGTCATACGTATAAGGCGGCGCGCCACTGCCGCCCGCCGGCGGGATCGACTTCAGGTATGTGGACATCGCGGCGATGTCGGTGTCGTTCAAGCCCTGCGTGCTGTTGTTGATCACACTGGTCATCGAACCGAACGCCGATGCATGGCGATTGGCGCCGGTCTTCAGGAACGCCTGCAGATCCTGATTGTTCCAGCGCCCCAGGCCGGCGTTGTGCTCGCCCGTCAGGTTCGCCGCGAACCAGCCGTCCAGCAGGCCGCCAGTCAGGAACGCGCTGCCGCTTTCATCCAGCGCCTTCTCCTGGAACGCAATGCCGCGCGGCGTATGACACGACCCGCAATGCCCCAGACCCTGGATCAGATACGCGCCACGATTCCACGCGACATCTTTGCCCGGCTTGTCCTGATAGACGCCCTTCTCCACGAACACCATGTTCCAGAACTTCAACGGCCAGCGCATGTTCAACGGCCATTTGATGTCCGGCTCGCGGTTCGCCTGCTGTACCGGCACGACGCCGCTCATGAAGTACGCGTACAGCGCTTTCATGTCGTCGTCGTTGACCTTCGCATACGACGGATACGGCATCGCCGGATACAGGTTATGACCGTCTTTCGCGACGCCTTCGCGCATCGCTTTCGCAAAGTCCTCTTCCGTGTAATTGCCGATGCCGGTTTGCTGATCCGGCGTGATGTTGGTGGTGTAGATCTGGCCCATCGGCGTGGTCATCGGCAGGCCGCCCGCGAACGGTTTGCCCTTCGGCGCCGTATGGCAAGCGACGCAGTCGCCAAGCTTCGCCAGATAGGCGCCGCGCTGCACCAGCGCCTGATCCGCTGCTTGCGCCGGGGTTTGCATCAGGAACGGCAATGCCACGCACAGCGCCACGCCGAAACCCTTGAGTGTGTCTTTCATGTTGGTCTCCTGTCGATGCAAAGCACTTACTCCGATCCCATGCAAAGCCGTCAAGCGGTTTGTAGTTGGCTACCGACTGGCAATTGCCGCAGCCGCTTGCCGGTGGCCGCGTAAATCGCGTTCGTCAGAGCGGGGGCGAGCGCCGCCGTGCCCGGCTCGCCGATGCCGCCAGGCGCCTCGCCGCTCTTCACGATATGCACCTCGATAGGCGGTGTTTGATCGATCCGCAGCATCCGGTAGTCGGTGAAGTTGTTCTGCTCCACGCGGCCGTTCTTGATCGTGATCTCACTGTAGAGCGCGGCCGTAATGCCAAAGATGATGCCGCCTTGCACCTGCGCTTCGATCGTGTTCGGATTCACCACCATCCCGCAATCGACCGCGCACACCACCCGCTTGACGGCCACCTCGCCCTGATCGACCGCCACGTCGACAACGATCGAGAAGAAGCTGCCGAACGCATGCATCACCGACACGCCACGCCCCTGGCCCTTCGGCACCGCACTGCCCCAGTTCGCCGCCTGCGCGGCGGTGTTGAGCACGTTCAGCGCGCGTGGCGTTTTGCCGAGCAGATCCTGGCGGTATTTGACCGGATCGACTTTCGCCTGCGCGGCGAGTTCGTCGATGAAGCTCTCGACCACGAAGGTGCCGCGCGTCGGCCCCACGCCGCGCCAGAATGCGGTGGGAACCGCATGCGGTTCCTGCCGCACATAATCGACCAACTGATTCGGCAGATCGTACGGCAGGTCGGAGGCGACTTCCACCGCATCGGGATCAAGGCCATTCTTGAACGCCGGCGGCGCGAAACGCGCCAGGATCGACGAGCCGACAATCCGATGCTGCCACGCGATCGGCTTGCCGTTCGCGTCGAGCCCGGCGGAGATCTTGTCGTAGTAGTACGGCCGGTACATGTCGTGCTGGATGTCTTCTTCGCGCGTCCACAATACCTTCACCGGCGTCGACACCTGTTTGCCGATCTTGACCGCCTGCGTGACCATGTCGAACTCGAGCCGCCGGCCGAAGCCGCCGCCGAGCAGATGGTTGTGCACGACGATCTTGTCCGCCGGCAAACCCGTGACGGCAACCGCCGCGTCGACCACCCGCGTCGGCACTTGCGAGCCGATCCAGATCTCGCAGCCGTCAGGCCGCACGTGCACCGTGCAGTTGATCGGTTCCATCGTGGCGTGCGCAAGGAACGGCTGCTGATACACGGCGTCGACGCGTGTCTTCGCGTTTGAAAACGCGTTGTTCACGTCACCGTCTTTACGCGCCACCGCACCATTGCGCTGCGAGGCATTGGCGAGATCGTCGACGATCTGCTTCATCCCGATCTGCGCGCCCGCGCCTTCGTTCCATTTGATATCCAGCGCCTGCAAACCGCGTTTGGCGGCCCACGTGTGATCGCCGATCACGGCGACCGCGTTATCAACTTTGACGACCTGGCGCACACCGGGGATTTTCTTCGCATTGGTATCGTCGACGCTGGCGAGCGTGCCGCCGAACACCGGGCAGTTCGCGATGGCCGCGTAGACCATGTCGGGCACGCGCACGTCCAGTCCGAACATGGCGGTGCCGTCCACTTTCTCCGGCGAATCGAGGCGTTTGACCGCGGTGCCGATCAGCTTGAAATCTTTCGGATCTTTCAACGGCACGTTCTGTGGCGCGGGCAGCTTCGCCGCGGCGTTCACCAACTGTCCGTAACCGATGCTGCGATTGCTCGCCGCATGAATCACCTGCCCGGCTTGCGCATGGCAGCTGGCCGGATCGACTTGCCATTGCTGCGCGGCGGCGCTGATCAGTACGGTGCGTGCGGCCGCGCCGGCACGGCGCATCGGCTCCCAGGCATAGCGGATCGACGTCGAACCGCCCGTGAGCTGGCCGCCGAGCAGCGGGTCCATGAAGAGCTTTTCGTTCGGTGGCGCGTGGTCGAGCGTGACCGTGTCGAGCGGCACTTCGAGCTCTTCGGCGATCAGCATCGGGATCGACGTGTAGACGCCTTGCCCCATTTCGACCTTCGGAATCACCAGCGTGACCTTGCCCGCCGTGTCGATCTGGATGAAGGCGTTCGGCGCGAACACACCATTCTGCGCTGCTTCATCCCCATCGCCGCCGATGACCGATTTGCCCGCCTTCTGATCCTGACTGGCGGCCGGCATGCTGAAGCCGAGCAGCAAGCCGCCGCCGCTTGCCGCGCCCACCGTGACGCCGAACTTCAGGAACGTGCGGCGTGTGATGCCGCCCTTGCCACGCTTCGGCGGCTGCGCGCCGCTTTGTGCATCGAGCAATCCCCGGGACATGTCAGGCTCCCTTCGCGGCTTGCTTGATCGCCGCGCGAATTCGGTTGTACGTCCCACAGCGGCAAATGTTGCCGGCCATGGCGGCGTCGATATCCGCGTCGGTCGGATTGGGGTTGCTCGCGATCAGCGATGCCGCCGACATCACCTGCCCCGACTGACAGTAGCCGCATTGCACGACGTCCAGCTGACGCCATGCCTGCTGCACCTTCTCCCCGGCCGGCGTGCTGCCGACCGCTTCGATGGTGGTGATTTTCTTGTCGCCGACAGCCGCCGCCGGCAGCACGCACGAGCGCACCGCGACGCCATCGAGATGCACGGTGCATGCGCCGCATTGAGCGATGCCGCAACCGAACTTGGTGCCGGTCAAGCCGACGAGGTCGCGTAAGACCCACAGCAGGGGCATGTCGGGCGGCGCGTCGACAGTATGAGTCTGGCCGTTGATATTGAACGTTGTCATGGGCGGCTCCGGGTGGGGATTATTGTTTGTCAGGCGTCTGTCTAGGCAGAAACGTCGAACCAAAACGCACAGACTTGCCGTGTTTATTCGACAGGTCGTGCTAGTGCGCGACGCGGTTGCAGTTCAATGCGTGCAGTAAATGATGCGCAGCGCGATTGCGCTGGAAAAGACCGGAGAATTGTAGCCGTGGACAAAGAAGTTCGCAGATAGCGCGGGCATGTCCGCAATGTGTCCACGCGGCGAAAAGGGCGCGGCTGCCGCCCCTGCCGGAAGTGAAACGGGATTCAAATCAATGCGTTACCATTGCCGCATTGGCTTGATCTGACGCGCTTCACATACGTGCCTCATTCTTATTGATGCGTCCTGATGCGATTTTGTTAGCATGGATCTGGCTTGACCCGATCGCCCGGCTTGATCCGGCATGACTATCCGAAGGAGCGGCAAGATGAACGACCAGCAATGCATTCAATTCCTCTCGGAAATTCGCAAACCGCTATTGGCGCTGCATAAGTCGATTCTCGATCACGAGCGCGCGTCGTACGAAAAGGAATACGGTCCCGTGACGCCGGCGGCCTTCCTGCAGGTGCTCATCAACGGTTCGGGGTTCCGCTGGCTCACGCCGCTCTCCACGGTGATCGCAAACGTCGACGAGATTCTCGACGACAAGGAAGCAGAGGCTGCCGATCGGCTCGCCGCTGCCGAAGCCGTCACCGGCCTCTTTTCTCCCGACCAGCCCGATAACGCGTTCCTGCCGCGCTACTTGCCGCTCCTGCAAGCCGACCCGGCGATCCTCCATCACCACGGCCAGGTTTCGCAATTGCTGCGCGGCACTGAAGCGAAGTAGCCGGCGGCGCGTGACTTCGCCTGGGCTTCGTTGACGTTGGCTGGACGCCGTCGCTGTGGTTGAACACGGCAGTACGGCGTCCAGTGATGGTTGAGACTTCGGCTCCCGGATTCTCTCACCTTTGCCACGCGCGCATTTCGATCGATCACGCGTCGCCACGTCGAATACAGAATCGACGCGTCCCCGACGATTACCAGGCTTTCCGAATCCAGCCAACACAACGACACCTTATTTCAAGGTGATTCATACTCGTTTCGTAACAGTGCGCTGTGTCTGCGCCGCTCGCCGGTCAATCCGGCGACGCCGTGAGCCACACTCTTTTGAATTTGCCTGGTTTTGCTGACTAAAACAAAGGTGAGATTTTGCGGGAGGCGTTCTGAGGATGCCACGAAAGGCCGGTCAGCGCGTTTTGATGCGCCCTGCTAAGGTAAGCAAACTTTCTCGCGACGCTTACCGCTATGCAAAACTGGCCGCTTCCCGAAAGCTATACATTCCGCGATCAAAGCGTGCGCTTTCGCGTGACCGGCAACGGCCCGCCGCTGGTGCTGGTTCACGGCACACCGTTTTCTTCGTACGTGTGGCATCGCATCGCCCCGCATCTCGCGCAAGTTCGCACCGTGTATTACTACGATCTGCTTGGCTACGGCCAATCCGAGCAACGCGACGCTCAGGACGTCTCGCTCGGCGTGCAGAACGTGCTGCTGGCGGAATTGCTCGCGCATTGGCAACTGACGAATCCGGACGTCATCGCGCACGATTTCGGCGGCGCGACTTCCTTGCGCGCGCATCTCATTGACGGGTGCGACTATCGCAGCCTCACGCTGATCGATCCGGTCGCCGTCGCACCATAGGGATCGCCGTTCGTGCAGCACGTGCGCGAACACGGCGCGGCCTTCGCCGGCCTGCCGCCGTATATCCACGAAGCGGTGGTGAAGGCATACGTGCGTGGCGCCATCGCCCGCGACATTCCGGACGAGGAACTCGCGCCTTATGTGACGCCGTGGCTCGGGGCAACAGGACAAGCCGCGTTCTACCGCCAGATCGCCCAAATGGATCAGCGCTACACCGACGCGGTCGAAACACGCTACTCGCAGATGCGTTGCCCGACGCAAATCCTGTGGGGCGAAGACGACCAATGGATTCCGCTCGAACGCGGCCGGCAACTGGCGGCAGTCATACCCGAGGCACACTTTCAGGCGGTGCCTAAGGCCGGTCATCTGCTGCAGGAAGATGCGCCCGAAGCGATCGTCGCGGCGGCGCTGCGGTGGTTCGATTGAAGGCGCGCGGCCGTTAGCGGATCTGCCCAGCACTGGAGCCGGAGACCTGAATGTGACAAAGCGGCGATCCCGGAAAATTCGCGACAATCGATTTACCGGGATCGCTGCTTGTTCAGAGTTGACGAATAATCGCCCGCTATCGCCTAGCCGCGGCCTTGCGGCAAATACGGCAGCGGATCGATCGGCTTGCCGTCGCGGCGCAACTCGAAGCCTACGGAGACGCGCGAGTTGCTTTCATCGCC
This sequence comes from Paraburkholderia phytofirmans OLGA172, assembly GCF_001634365.1. Classification (NCBI taxonomy): domain Bacteria; kingdom Pseudomonadati; phylum Pseudomonadota; class Betaproteobacteria; order Burkholderiales; family Burkholderiaceae; genus Paraburkholderia; species Paraburkholderia phytofirmans. The sequence continues at coordinate 1,007,367 of NZ_CP014579.1, read as the reverse complement.
CATCTCGGCAATCTGCTGCCCCTGCCGCACGATGTCGCCGATTCTCACCAGCAGCTTGCGGTTATGCGAGTACGCGGTCAGAAAGTCCTTGTTGTGCTGGACGATGATCAGACTGCCGTAGCCATTCAGACCCGTGCCGGCGTACATCACCTTGCCGCCGGCCGCGGCCCGCACCGGATCGCCCGCCTTGCCGCCGATTTCGATGCCGCGCGTTTCGCCAGGCTGAAAAGCCTCTACGACGCGGCCACCCGCAGGCCATGCCAGCGACACGCCGTTCGCATGCCGGGAAATCTGCTGCGCAACTTCGCGCGCCTCAGCAGCGCTGGGCGCGGGCGATTGCGTGGCGGACTGCGCCGTTGCCTGCGCGGTGGTGGCCGCAGACGCTTGCTGCGCGGCGAGCGGAACAGCCGGCGCGGACGCCGCGGCACCTTTCGCAGCAGCAGCCGCGTTGGCCGCCGCGTTGGCCGTCGCAGTGGCCGCCGCTGTGGCCGCCGCTGTGGCCGCATTAACCGCTCGCACCGTTTCCGGCGAGGCGACGTGCAGCACCTGCCCGCGCTTTAACCGCGAGGAAGGCTTGAGGCCATTCCACGCCTGCAACTGCCTGACACTGCAATGATGATGCTGCGCGATGCGCGCCAACGTGTCGCCACGCTTGACGCGATACACCAGAGGCGGCGCCTTTTTAAGCGGTGTGCCGTCGTCGGCGGCCAGCTCGACCGACGTGCCTGCAACCGCATTGGAAGCCGGCGCTGCAGCCGCTGCCGGCACACCGGACGCAGCCGATGCACCCGATGCCGCGCCGGTTTGCGCGCCCTGCTGTCCCACATTCGCACAACCGCTGACCGCCAGCGCGACCCACACGCCAGCCAGACTGGCCATCATTGTTCGGTCGAAACGCTTTCCCAACATATTCGACTCCTGCTTTTTTATTGGCGAGCCGAGTGCTGCCCTGTCGCGTGCGAAGCGCGCGTTCTTACGAAGCTCTGCTCCCTTTCGCGACACAGCGAGGCCGCCTCGTGCGGCGCCCACCCGTGCGTTGCCGTCCAACCCAACCTTTTTTGCCTTGCCGGAAGCCGGGAAGCCTCGAAGCCTCGAAGCCTCGAAGCCTCGAAGCCCGGACGCCAGACGCCAGACGCCCGGATGCTCGATAGCAGGCGATCTTCTGCGAAAAAGGCCAGATTGCCGATTAAAATTCACGCGGAATTGTAAAGTGCGTTTTTAAAAAAACGTCCCGCCTCGCACACTCTGATACAAACCTTACTTATGGTGTTGCAGACACGGTTGCGTGCGCAACCAGTCCAGCGCCGCATGCCCTCAAGCAGCCGCTGCTCCGTGCAGGTCCGGTCGCGGCCGCCCTGGCGGCATAACCCGGTGCACAAGATCTGCCAGCGCCTCATGCGCGGGTCGGCCTCGCGCCGCTACCCGCGCGATCGCAAAGACCCGTAAGCGGCTGCGCCGCCGGATGACCGCACGGCAACGTTTGCTTTAACGGCAAAGCGCCGCCAAACCTTGAATTGCCAGCCGCGGCGACGGTGCGCATCGAGGGAAAAATGGGTTGACGAGCGGACGGGTGGAATGCCTATCGGCTGTTCTGTCAGCGGCCTGCCGGCGCGCCCGGCATTTCCGACTAATCCCACGCGACGTTGGGAAAGAGACGATATGTTGAAGAACGTCAAGAAAATATCCTTACGGGTCCTTTTGAAGCCTGCCTCGCTGTCAAAGCGTTGCGAGTCTTTAAACGGGCAAGCCATTTCCGTCAGTATATTTTTTACTTCGTCAGCTCGATAAGCCGGCGGATGATTTGAGGTTTAAGTGGATTCTCTAAATTCAGCGAACAGATTCATGGGTGGTTTCTTTTTCGGCGCCCTGATCGCCGCAGTCGTGATGGTGTTGCTGTGCAATGCCGGTGAATTTTCGCCGTTTATCGCGAAGCTGCATGCTTTGGAACAGGTCATTCTGACCGCGCTCGTTTCGATCGTAATCGTCGATGCAAAACCATTGGCCTATAAAACCGTCTGGCGTGAACGCCGCTGCAGCTTCGTACTCGACGAAGATCTGAGCGCGACCATTCGCGGTAGAACCTTCGGTATTCCAGCCGGAGTAATAATCGGGATTCTGATTCAGAACTACGTGATGAACTAATTTCCGGTCACACGGAAAAGCGACATCCTTCACGCTTTGTCTTGAAGTCATCATTCCGCATATGGCCGGCACGCCCTGCCGCGCCTAGAACTTATGCCGTATCGCTGCACGCAGCACGACCTGCTTCGACGTCGATGACGGCGACTGGGTGCCCGGCGTAAACGCATCGTCAAGAATCGAGTAGGTGGGGTCGCCGGTCACCTGCTGATATTCGCCCTGAATGTACACGTCGGTGCGCTTGGACAGGTTGTAGTCCGCCATCAAGCCGAACGAATGAATCTTCGGCTTCACGCCGCCGCTCGAAGCGTCGTAGGTTTCCATCGAGTACACGTACTGCGCGCCGACGAACAGCATCGGCGAAATCTGATACTTGCCGTTCACCTCGAAGTTCTGATACTTCAGCGAATTCAATAACACGCCTGGCGGCACGAGCGGCACAAGCGGCGTCACGCCGAGATAGCCGTTGCCGGTGGGATCCAGATAGTTCGAGTTGGTGTACACGAAGCCGGCAGTCGCCGGGCCGAAGGTATACGTGATGCCACCGCCGAACACGCGCATGCGGGCGGCGATAAAGCTGGCATCGTTCGCGGTGATCGCGCCGTTTGAGCCGTTGCCGGGGTTGTCGGCCTGCAGATATGCCGCGGCCACCAGCAGTCCGCCGTAGGTGTACTGGCCGCCGAAACTGTACGCGCGGTTGTTGGCGAAGCCCGTGTCGTTGCTGAAGCTGTAGACGCCGCCGAACTGAAAGCCCGAGAGCGACGGGCTGGTGTACTTGACGCTGTTGTCGAGGCGGAATGAGTTGTCGGTGTTGTCGTTATCGTACGGATGCGAGAACAGTAACCCGGCCCAGTTGCCGTTGGCCGTCGTCGGCGCCAGATAGTCGACCACCGAGTCGTACTGGCGGCCGAACGTCAATGTGCCGTATGGCTCCGAGCTCAAGCCGACAAACGCCTGGCGGCCGAACATCCGGCCGCCCTGATCAAGCCGCCCGGAGCTGACGTCGAAGCCGTTTTCCAGCTGGAAGATCGCCTTCAGTCCGCCGCCCAGTTCCTCGGCGCCTTTCAAGCCCCAGCGGCTGCCTTGCGCATAGCCGCTCGCAAGTTCATAGACGTGGCCGCGGCCGACATTGTTGGTGTAGTTGATGCCCTCGTCGAGTACGCCGTACAGCGTCACGCTCGTCTGGGCAGAAACAGGCGGGGAGAAAATAGCTAACGAGGTTGCGGACAAAGCGGTGGAGACAGCCAGCGCGAACACTTGCTTGTTCATGATGATCTCCCTGAGCTCGAGTGATGGGACCTCGATCCAACCGCTTTCTTTTTGACGCTTCTTGAGGCGTTTATCCACCCCGCCGCGTTTTCAGAAATCCTCACACGCCGTTGCGTCGCCGTCCATCGGGTGTCACTCCCATATCTCAAAACGTTGCGAAATCTCCACTGCGTGGAGCAGACCCTTTTTCCGCGACGCTTATTCAGGTAAACGGCGCCGCGCCGCCCGGACTTAAGCCGGCTGTCGCATTGGGCCGCGCGGCGCCCTGCGCGTCCCGCAGCGGGTTTATCACGAAAAGAAATATAATCGAAAGCTTTTGCGGCACCGCAGCGGAACTCCTCGCTGTCAAACGAGTCATTTTTACTGGCCTCCGCAACCGAGCCTCGCATGGCCGCTTCAAGCGGCGACGCGGGGCGGCCATCCGCGGGCCGGCCGGCCGCCGCAACACCCCATCCAATTTCAAAAAGCTTTGTGAGACGCCTGCCGCGCTGGACTAGCGCGCCGTCGCACGGGGCTGCTTTTGGCGCCACACTATGCAAAAGTCGCAATCCCGCTTGCTTGAGCTCGATTTTTTTCGCGGGCTGGTTCTCCTGATCATCGTCGTCGATCATATCGGCGGCAGTATTCTGTCGCGCGTCACGCTGCATGCGTACGCACTATGCGACGCGGCTGAGGTTTTCGTGTTCCTCGGCGGCTTCGCTACCGCGACGGCCTACGCGGCGCTCGCCGAACGGCGTAACGAGGCGACCGCGCGCAGCCGCTTCCTGCGGCGCTCGCTTGAAATCTATCGCGCCTTCCTCATCACTGCCGGCTTGATGCTGCTGGTCAGCGCGGTGCTGAGTGCGTTCAGTATCGACGGCCCGAATCTCGCCACCACCGATCTCGACGATCTGATGGACACCCCCGTGGCCGCCCTGCGCGACATCCTGCTATTGCGCCGTCAGCCGTATCTTGCTTCCGTGTTGCCGATGTACGTATTCTTCGCGCTGCTGGTGCCCATGATCCTGCCGCTCGCGCGCAGCAAGCCATGGCTGTTGCTAGCCGGCAGTGTCGCGCTGTGGGCGGGCGCACCGGCTATCGACGCCTACCTGCCCGCCGCGCCGGACATGCACTGGGATTTCAACCCGTTTGCCTGGCAGTTGCTGTTCGTGCTCGGCGTGCTGGCACGTTGCCAGCCGGTCCATCAGCGGATCAGCGCGCACCGGCTCGGCTGGCTGGTCAGCGTACTGGCGTTCGCCGTGGTTGCTGCCGCGGCCTGCTACAAGCTTTTTATCGAACGCGAGCCGCTCGATGCCAGCTTCAAGCAAAACCTCTCCTACCTGCGCGCCGTCAATTTTCTCGCGATTGCCTGGCTCGTCGCGAACCTGATCCAGCTCGGCTGGGCACGAAAGCTCGCTCAATGGATGCCGTGGGTCGGCATGATCGGCCGTAAAGGGCTGCTGTGCTTTATTGCAGGCGCCGTGATTTCGCTGATCGTCGATTCGGTGCTGTATGCCGCGACCGACGGCTATCTGAACTATCCCCTCGGGCTGGTGGCGGACGCATGTGCGGTCGGCGCACTGTTCGCCGTCGCCAAGGCGTCGGAGCCGCTCAAGCGCTTCGCCACGCGTCTCTGGAACTTGCGTCTCAGAACCTCGCCCTGAGCGAGCAGCGTGCGCATGCACGCGCGAGCTTTTGCCGTGTTGCCGTGTTGCCGTGTTGCCGTGTTGCCGTGTTGTCCCGTTGCCGCTTGCATGCCTAACGAGCTTGAATGCCTAACGAATTACCTCGTTATCGCTACCCCGCTTGCAGTTGCCGATTTCCACTACCGAAACTGATAGCATGACGGCCGCGCGCGACCTGCGCGGCGGCCTTTTTCTCTGAAATGCGTCTATTCCTACATTCCGCACTCCTCGCGCTGTGCGCCGCCGTCGGCGCGCCGGCGAGCGCCGGCACTGTCATCAGCCGAAGCTTCCATTCCGAAGCGCTCGGCCGCGACTGGGCCTACACGATCTATCTGCCCACCGGCTATCGTCACGACGCCGCGCGCATTCCCGTGCTCTACCTCCTGCACGGCAACAACGGCGACGCCAACGACTGGCTCACGCAAGGTCACCTGCAAACCACCGCCGACGCACTGATCGAGCGCAAGGAGATACCGCCGGTCGCGATCGTGATGCCGCAAGGCGGCACCGACTGGTATGTCGATCGCAAGGAGAAGATGGAAACAGCGTTCTTCGACGATCTTCTGCCCGAGATCGAAACGCGCTACGCGGTCGCGACGCAGCGTGGCGGGCGAATGATCGGCGGCGTTTCGATGGGCGGTTTCGGCGCATTGCGCTACGCCATGACGCAACCCAATCTCTTTTGCGGCGCGCTCCTGCTAAGTCCCGCGATCTATGCCAACGAGCCGCCGCTCGCCTCGGCGGCGCGCCGCGTCGGCGTGTTCGGGGACCGGCAGTTCGATCCGCACGTCTGGCGTGCGCTCAACTATCCGGCGCAGTGGGAGCGGTACATGAGCCAGCCCTATCGCCTGCCGATGTTCATCGCCGCCGGCGACGACGACCTCGCAATCCAGGCCGATGCGTCATCGCTATATACGCATCTTCGGCTGGCGGGGAATCCGGCGGCGCTGCGCATTATCGACGGCGGCCACACCTGGGATGTCTGGAGCGCGCTGCTGCCCGCCGCGCTGAGATATACGTTGGGCTGTGTCAAACAGCCGGCCCGCGATCAGGAAAAGTAATCCGGCGTACCTCTGCGAATCGGCAGCCCTGATTGCGCCCGCAAATTGCGTGCAACTATTGCACGAGATCGGTCCACAACACCATCAACACGGTCATGAGCGCGGGCCCGATGAAGAGGCCAAGCAAACCGAACGTTTCCGCCCCGCCGAGAATGCCAAACAGCACCAGCAGAAAGGGCAGGCGCGTCGAGTTGCCGATCAGCACCGGCCGCACGAAATGTTCCGCGATGAACACCACCACTGAACCGAACCCCGCAAGCCCGATGGCTCCGGCAACCGAGCCTTGCGAGAACAGCCACAAGGCCGCGAGGCCGAACGTGATCGGTGCGCAGAACGGCAGCATCGCGGCGATCGCCGTGATCGACGCAAGCAGCGCGACGTGCGGCAAGCCGGTGACGCAATAGGCCACGCCCATCAACACACCCTCGCCGAGCCCGACCACCACCAGCCCCGACACCGTGCCGCGCACGGCCGCGGCCATGCGCTCGAGCAAGTGCGCGCCGTCGTCGCCGAAGCCGCGCCGCACGCCCTGTAGCAGCGAGCCGGACAGACGCGGCCCCGCCTGAAAAATCACGAACAGCGTGACCAGCATGAAGGCGAACACCACCACGGCGTGCGCCGCGCGTGCGCCGAAGTGGCGGCCGAACGTCATCACCGTGGTGCTGTGCAGCCCCTTCATAGCCGCCGAGTCGCGCAACGGCTGGGCGAGATTGGCCTGCCACCAGGCCGAAATCTGTTGCACGCCGAACGGCAAGCGCTCGATGCTGTCCGGCAGCGGAATACCGTTTTCCTGCACGGCCTTGAACCACTCGCTCATGTCATGGGCTTCGCGCAACGCTTGCGCGATGCCGATTCCGACCGGCAGCACCACCAGCAACGCGATCGCGGACGTCAGCACCGCGGCGATCAGTGTCGTACGGCCAGTGAACCAGCGGCTGCTTTCCACCTTGTGCAAAAGCGGCCACAGCGCGATCGCAATGACGCCGGCCCAGGCCATCACCGCAATGAAATCGCGCACGACCCACAGGGCCAGCAACACAAGTCCGACGTATAGAACAAGTGATGCCGCTTTCTGTTTTTTCAGGCAATCGGGCGGGGTCGGCGATTCGGGCGGCACTACGGGGGGGCGTGAAATCATGAAGGCTCTTAGGGTCTTGTTGATATGCGCGCGAGCCGTCCAGAAAAATGCAAAACCGCTACAATTGCACGGCACGGTCGCTCATCGATAATTACATCTTAAAGGAAGCACCGGCGCCTTTTGCAGGCGGCATGCCCGTCGCGCGGCGTACAACACTGCGTTGCAAAAATCCACCCTATCGCAAATTCACATCGCATATCGCCCGCAAAGCCTCTCCGCGTCGGGCGAACGTAGATGTCAAGTTTCATTGTTGCTATTTTGAGAACAGTGTTTCAACCGCGACACAATGGCTATCCGGCGCGCACGGGACTACAGTCCGCACACCACAATACGGAGCCGACTATGATGACCTTAGAGTCCGTCCCCCTTGACGGTACCAATGGCGTACGCATCGAAATTCTCGAGCGCTCCGACACCACGCTGGTGATCCGCTGGGTCGAACCCGGGCGCTGTCACTATGGCGAGCAGCGGTGGCGGCGGCGCTCGGCGCATACGTCGGGAACGTGCGCGGTGACGCGGCGCAAGATTCGCCGCGGCGATGCCGTGTTTAAGCCGGCTGAACGGCCGGCGCCTTCGAATGCTTCTGCGATGATTTGCGCCGAGGTGCTGGGCGAGCTGGCTGAAGCCTGAAGTTTGAAGCGAGGCACCAGCCGCTCCCCGATTGCGGCCCCTCGCCACGTGCTAAGGTGGTCCCCATTGCGTCGAGACACCCCGTTCGCCCCACACGCGGCGGTATAGTGATCCGCAATTCCACCCACCGCGCCGCGCCTCTTGCGACGCCGCTAGAGGCCACGCCATGGCAGAAGACACCCCGGAAACCCGCGCCGCAGTGGTTCCTCCCGGTCAATTAGTTGCACCGCAACAATTCTCTCTGGACGTCCTGCTCGAGAAATACGCGAAAGGCGAAGAGCAATCGGCCGACGACGTGTTCAAACGCGTCGCCCGCGGCGTCGCTCAGGCGGAACCGGAGGCACTGCGCGAGTCGGTGGAAGCGCTGTTTGCCGACAATCTGCGGCACGGCGCGCTGGGCGCTGGGCGCATCATGAGCGCGGCAGGCACCGGCATCGCCGCCACGCTCATCAATTGCTTCGTGCAGCCGGTCGGCGACGCGATTCAAGGTGTCGACGAACAAGGCCTTCCCGGCATCTATGTGGCGCTGCTGCAAGCCGCCGAAACGATGCGCCGCGGCGGCGGCGTCGGCTATAACTTCTCCGCGATCCGGCCCAAGGGTGCCCGCGTTCATACCACCAGTTCGTCGGCGTCCGGACCGTGCAGTTATATGGACGTGTTCGACGCGTCATGCCGGACCGTGGAAAGCGCCGGCTCGCGGCGCGGCGCGCAAATGGCCGTGCTCGACTGCAATCACCCCGATCTGATCGAGTTCATCGAGGCGAAACATTCGAAGGGCCGCTGGAACAACTTCAACGTGTCGGTGGGCGTCACCGACGAATTCATGCGCGCCGTCGAAGCAGATCAGCCCTGGCCGCTCGTGCACCGCGCCGAGCCGTCGCCGGCGCTGCGCGCGGCCGGCGATGTGCGGCAACGCGAAGACGGCCTGTGGGTTTACAGCGAAAGGCCCGCACGCGAGATCTGGGACCGCATCATGCGCTCCACCTACGACGTCGCCGAGCCCGGCATCGTGTTCATCTCGCGCATGAACGAGGACAACAATCTACGCGCCGTCGAAACCATCCGCGCCACCAATCCGTGCGGCGAACAACCGCTGCCGGCCTACGGCTGCTGCAATCTCGGACCGTTGAACCTCACGCGTTTCGTGCTCGATCCGTTCGCGCAAATGAAAGGCCGCAAGCCTTCATTCGACTGGGACGGTCTCGCCAAACGCACCCGCATCCAGGTGCGTTTTCTCGACGACGTGCTCGACGTCACGCTATGGCCGCTGCAGCAGCAATATGACGAGTCGCGCGCCAAGCGGCGCATCGGCGTGGGCTTCACCGGCCTCGGCGATACGCTGGTGATGCTCGGCTTGCGCTACAACTCGCAGGAAGGCCGCGACTTCGCGGTGCGCATTGCCCGGCTGATGCGCGACGAAGCCTATCGGGCGTCGGTGGAACTGGCGCGCGAGCGCGGCGCGTTTGAGTTGTTCGACGCCGGGCGCTATCTGGAAGCGGGCACGTTCGCCTCGCGCCTGCCCGACGACATCAAAGATGCGATACGCCTGGACGGCATCCGCAACAGCCATCTGCTGTCGATCGCGCCGACGGGCACGGTCAGCCTCGCATTCGCCGACAACGCGTCGAACGGCATCGAGCCGGCCTTCTCGTGGACCTACACGCGCATGAAGGTGATGGCCGACGGCGGCCGCGAATCGTTCGACGTCGAAGACTACGCGTATCGCCTTTATCGCGAGCTCGGCGGCGATGTGAACAAACTGCCAGACTACTTCGTCAGCGCCCTGGAAATGTCGGCACGCGACCACCTCGACATGATGGCCGCCGTGCAGCCGTACGTGGACACGTCGATCTCGAAGACGGTGAACGTGCCGGCAGACTATCCGTTCGAAGCATTCGAAAGCCTTTACTTCGACGCCTGGAAAAACGGTCTGAAGGGCCTCGCCACCTACCGCCCGAACGAAACGCTAGGCGCGGTGCTGAGCGTGAGCCCGCCCCAGGCAGACGACACGCTGGCCGAGACCGATCAGGATCCGCTGCGGATCGCAATCGATCATCGGCCCAAGGGCGAGTTGCCGGCGATCATCGAAAAAGTCGAGTACCTGACGCAAGCCGGCAAGAAGTCGCTTTACGTGGCGGTGTCGTTTATCGAAGTGACGGGACGGCTCGGCGGCGAAGATGTGACGATCGAGCGCCCCATTGAGTTCTTCATTCCGACCGGTCAGCGCGACGAGTCGCAGCAATGGATCACGGCGACGATGCGTTCGCTGTCGCTCGCGGCACGCGGCGGTTTTGTCGCGCGCAACTTGCAGGACATGCGCAAGGTGTCGTGGGATCGCGGCCAGGTGCGGCTCGGCGAGGTGCAGCGGCTCGATGGTCATCGCACGCCGCGCTGGCACGATTCCGAAGTGGCGGCGCTCGCCTTTGCGATCCAGCAGATTCTGCACCGGCGCGGCTTTCTCGACGCTGAAGGCAACCAGGTGCCGTCGCGCATGCTGGCGCGTTTGCCGCGCGGGCAGATGAGAGCCGAGGTGGCGTTGCCGGCGGATTTCGGTATCCGTCCGCATCCTGGCGACGCGGACGAATCAGCATTGCTGACGCAACCCGGTGGCGGTGCGCAAGGACTGCACACCATGCTTGGACGCAAATGCGGCTCTTGCGGTGCGAACGCGGTGATTCGCAAGGATGGATGCGACTTCTGTACGGCGTGCGGTGAAGTCGGCGCGTGTGGGTGAGTGGCAACGGGGCATGGTCTTAAGTCTCTTCATCATGAAACGTCAGTCTCCTTCATGCGATGCTCAATCGTTCCAGCTCGGTGTCGACCAGCAGCTTCTTCAGTTCCGGCACACAGGACCCGCAATTGCCACCGGCCTTCAGGCATGCGGTAATCTCCGCCGCCGTCTTTAGCCCTTGCTCGCGGATCGCCGCGCAGATCGTGTTGCGGCCGACACCAAAACACGAGCAGACCGTAGGTCCCGTATCGACGCCCTTGCCAATCGGCTGTCCGACCAGCAGGCCGGCGCGGTCCTCCTCGTCGAGCCGGTCCTTCCCGAACAGGCCCGCGAGCCACGTGCGCGACGGCAAGGGCAGTTCAGGCCGCGCCGAGACGAAGATGCAACTCTCGATACGCTCGTCGACCAGGTGTACGGCGCGATAGATGCCCGCCGTCCTGTCTTCGTACTCCAGCCAGTCGGCGTGCGGATCGTCGATGCCGAACAGCGCTTGCGCCCAGCCGCCGTGATCGGCGAGCGGCTTGCGCCCCGCGAGTTCGTAGCGCACGAACTGCGTGCCGTGGACGCGCGTCCAGTAGGTCATGCCGTCCAGCACCGGAGCGTGACGGCTCAACGAGAAACCGTGCCAGGCGACGTCGAACCGGTCGACGCGAACCGGCGTATGTTTGAACTCGGGCTCCCCGGAGACCGGATCGACCTCGGGATTCACCACTGCGCCGACACGCGCGTCGGACGCCACCTGATCGTTCCAGTGGATCGGCACGAACACGCTGCCACGCGACATGCCACCACCATGCAGCACACGGGCGACCATCGAGCCCCAACGGCTCGACACGCGCGCGAGTTCACCTTCCCGCACGCCGCACGACAGCGCGTCCTGCGGATGCAGATCGACGAAGGCTTCCGTCACGTGGCCGGCGAGCTTCTCCGACTTGCCCGTGCGGGTCATCGTGTGCCATTGGTCGCGCACCCGGCCGGTATTCAGCGTGAGCGGATACTCGTCGTCCGGCGCGTGGATCGGTGCGCGCGGCGGGGTCGCCACGAAACGCGCCTTGCCGTCTGCGTGCGCATAGCGGCGATCACCGAAGAGACGCGCGGTACCGCGCTGCGCTGCGTCTCTCACCGCCAGTACGGGCCACTGGATGGGCTGCAGCGCATCGTAACGCTCGCGGCCGAGCGCGACGAGGCCGCTCAGATTGAAGACACGCGGCACCTTCCCTTCGATTTGCCCGCCGCCTGTTTTCCCGTGGCTGTCAGGGGTCTCGTCACCGTTGCCAGCCTCGTTGCGCTCGTTGCGATAAGCACTCAGCCGCGCATGCTCATCGAAGATCTCATGCGGCGCCGAAAAATCGAAGCCGGCATACCCCATCCGCTGCGCGACGTCGCAGATGATCCGCCAGTCGGCGCGCGCTTCGCCCGGTGCCGGCAGGAACGCCCGCTGGCGCGAGATCCTGCGCTCGGAGTTGGTGACCGTGCCGTCCTTCTCGCCCCAGCCGAGTGCCGGCAGCAGCACGTGGGCAAACGCGTTGGTGTCCGTGTTTTCAACAATGTCGGAACTGACGACGAGCTCGCATCGCGCGAGCGCCCGCTTCGCCTGATCGCCGTCGGGCAAGCTCACAACCGGGTTCGTGCCCATGATCCAGACGGCCTTGATCCGGCCTGTCTCGATCGCCCCGAACAACTCGACCGCCTTGAGTCCCGGCCGTTCTGCAATGACGGGCGAGCCCCAGAAAGTCTGCACGAGTTCGCGATGACGCAGATTGTCGAGCTCCAGGTGTGCCGCCAGCATGTTCGCGAGGCCGCCCACTTCACGCCCGCCCATCGCGTTCGGCTGGCCGGTAAACGAGAACGGTCCCATCCCCGGCTTGCCGATGCGACCTGTCAGCAGATGGCAATTGATGATGCTGTTGACCTTGTCAGTGCCGGAAGACGACTGGTTCACGCCTTGGGAATAGACCGTCACCACCCGCTCGGTCCGCGCGAAAAGCCGATAGAACTCGAGCAGATCGTGTGGGTCGATTTTGCAGGCCTTCGCGCACTGCGCGAGGTCAAAACCGCTCGCCGCGTCGGTTGATGCGGCATCGAGCGCCTGTGCGAAACCGGTCGTGTGCGCATCGACGAAGCCTGTATCGGTCGTATCGTGTTCCGCGAGAAAGCTGAGCAACCCGTTGAACAGCCGGACGTCGGTGCCCGCCTTCAGCGGCAGGTGCAGGTCGGCCATCTCGCAGGTCGCGGTATAACGCGGGTCGATCACGACGACCTTCATATCGGGTCGCGTTTCCTTGATCTTGACAATCCGCTGGAACAGGATCGGATGGCACCACGCGGTGTTCGATCCGACCAGCACCACCATGTCTGCCAGTTCGAGGTCTTCGTAGCACACCGGCACCAGGTCTTCGCCGAACGCACGCTTGTGCCCGGCGACCGATGACGACATGCACAGGCGCGAATTGGTGTCGATGTTCGCGCCGCCGACATAGCCTTTCATCAGCTTGTTGGCGACGTAGTAGTCCTCCGTCAGCAGTTGTCCCGAGACGTAGAGCGCGACCGCATCCGGGCCATGCTGATCGATGATCCGGCGAAAGCCGCTAGCGACCGCGTCGAGCGCATCGCTCCACGACGCGTCGCGCAATTCGCCGCTGCCCGGCTCGCGCAGCTTCGGATGCAGCAGGCGTCCGTCGAGCCCGACCGTTTCGCCGAGCGCCGAGCCCTTCACGCACAGGCGTCCGGCGTTGGCCGGATGGCGCTCGTCGCCGGCAATGTCGGGCGGGCCGTCCGGGCGTGGGGTCGCGCGTACGCCGCAACCGACGCCGCAATACGGGCAGGTGGTTCGGACCGCGTCACGGTTACCGTCAAACGGGTTGGAAATGGCGATGGGAAAACTCACGTTCGATTCCGGTTCAGGCGGGCTGCGCCTCGCACAGGGCTTTACCGAACAGCAGTTGGCTGCGCAGCGGAGAAATGTCGGTCCGGTTCTGGATCAACTCGAAGTACCACGCTCCATCCTTGACGTCGCCGTAGAGGACTGCGCCGATCACCCGGCTATCCTGGATCACGAGGCGCTTGTAGACGCCGCGTCGCGGATCGCGCAGCACGAGGTCTTCACTCTCCGGGCCGCCGGTGAAATCGCCGGCAGAATAAAGGTCGACGCCAGTGACTTTCAGCTTGGTCGCCGTGGCGCGCTGCACGTAACGACGGTGGCCCGCACCGGCCAGGTGCGCGCCGCAGACACGCGCCTGGTCCCAGATCGGCGCGACGAGACCGAAGGTCGCCGTGCGGTGCTGCACGCATTCGCCGACCGCGTAGACACGCGGATCGTAGGTCTGCAACGTGTCGTCGACGACAATCGCCCGCTCGCAATGCAAGCCCGCCTGCTTCGCAAGGTCGATATTCGGGCGCACACCGGCCGCCATGACAAGCAGGTCGGCGGGGATTTCCGTGCCGTCGTCAAAACGCACGGCGGTGACACGCTCCGGCCCGACGATTTCGGTGGTGCGGGCTTTCAGCAGGAAGCGCAAGCCCTTCTTCTCCAGCGTCCGCAGCAGCAGGGCCGATGCGCTCCTGTCGAGCTGGCGGTCCATCAGGCTGTCGGTGTCGTGCACGACCGTGACCGACATGCCCTGGCGCATGAGCCCGTTCGCCGCTTCGAGCCCGAGCAGGCCGCCGCCGATGATCACGGCGTGACGGTGACTGCGCGCGGCGGCGAGCATCGCTTCGACATCCTGAATGTCGCGAAACGCGATCACGCCCGGCAGCTGGTGACCCGGCACCGGAATCAGGAATGGCCTGGAGCCGGTCGCGATCAGCAGCCGGTCGTAGCTCGCCTCGACGCCGCTTTGCGAACGCACGATACGGCGCCGGCGGTCAATCGCGACCACCGGGTCGCCCGCATGCAGCCGGATCCCGTTGTCCGCATACCAGTCACGCGTGTTGAGGATGATGTCGTCGACACGCTTTTCGCCCGCGAGTACCGGCGACAGCAGAATGCGGTTGTAGTTGCCGTACGGCTCGGCACCGAATACGGTGATGTCGTAGAGGTCCGGTGCGAGCTTGAGCAGTTCCTCGACAGTGCGCATGCCGGCCATGCCGTTGCCGACGACCACCAGTCGCGGACGGCAAGGCGCGGTGAACGAAGCGCCTCCTGAAGTCTGCCCGGCGTATTCGTGTCTCATGCGGCGACCCACACCTGACCGCTCTCGACGCGCACCGGGTAGGCGTTGACGGAATTCTCCGGCGCCTCGAGGCACTCGCCGGTACGCAGATCGAAATGATGCTTGTAGATCGGCGAGGCCACCACGATCCGCTCACCGAGGTTGCCGATCAGCCCGCGCGAGAGCACCGCCGCCTGCGAACCCGGATCGAAGTTGTCGATCGCGAACACGCTGCCGTCACCGTTCGCGACGTGAAATACCGCGACCTGCTCGCCATTGACCAGCGCACAGACGCCGGTATTCGGAACAATGTCGTCGAGCGCGCAGACGGGCATCCAGGATTGCGGAAGTCGATCGTTGTTCATGGTGAGTTCCTCAAGCAAATAAAAAGGCGTCCCGCGGATACAGTCGTCAGGTGACTGAATTCGGGGGACGCCGTTGTCCAAAAGCCAGAAATCTAAAGGGTGACTTTTGCTGCATGCTGGCCGGATCGTCGTTGATCCGCCGCTCTGACTTACGCAAGGGCTATGCCACACGAGACTATTGACCGCCCGTCCGCCTCTGCGCGGTGAAAGGCGCTCTCGCAAGGCGGATCCGCTCGGACCGGGCTGATGCATTTTGATGCTGTACAGCACAATGGTGGTGCGCTGCAGCACATTCTGCGTGCAGCGCTCGATAGATGACGACAGCCCTTATGCAGAAGCGATTCCGTCAATTTGCAATGCCGTTGGTACCGGCGCCAATCACGCCCGCGACGCCGCCGAGCGCCTTGCGGTCGATGAACGGCACCAGCGCGTAGGTCGCGCCGCAAACTGGTGCGAACACCTACGCGCAGGCATCAGCCGACTCTCGCGTAATAAAGATTTTGCGGATGCTTCGCTTCGGCGAAAAAGAACCAGCGTTCCGCCACGAGGCCCGCGTATTGGACGAGACACGCTGCGGCCAGCAAGCCGAGCGAGACGTCGATCGAATGCAAACCCGCGCCCAGCGCCATCAGCAAGACTGGCACGGCAAACGCGGCCACGAGAAAACCCCATTTGACTCCCCGCAGCGTCCCCGCCGATTTGCCGTGAAAAAATTCGCGCAGATTGAACGCGCCGGCGGTAAAGCCGCGCGAAACCTGTACGAGCTTCGGGTTCTCGATGCCGGTCGCGCTCTGCACGGTGGACTTCGGCCGCAACCGCGCATTGCGCATGAGGGACGCCGAGCGGCTGGCGCAGCCCGCGAGTGTCAGCACGCAGGCACAGACCGCCAGAGCCGCCGTCAGCCCCGGCGCGAACCACGCGGTCAGCGCCGTCGCCAGCGTGAACCCGGACGCGCAGCCCAGCAGCACGAAGTTGATCAGCGTGAGCGGTGTGGCCCACTCCTGTAGAAAACGCAGGCATGCATAGATCATCGCCGAGCAGACGAATAGCGCGGCGCTCGCCAGTACGCCGAGCACGCCTATCGCGAGCGACCACGGCGAGCCGAACCCGTGCGCGACGCCATAGAAAAAAGCACAGGCGAGAAACGCCGGCAGGCAGAGACATTCGCGCGACAACCACGAGGTTCGCCACATCGCAACCGCACGCCATGCGCGCTCCGGATGCCCGAGATGGAAGAACGACGCGATCAGTCCGAGGCCGCCCAACACGACCGACAGCACCGCGCCGGCGACATAGAACGCATCGGTGGGCGCCGCGATCAGCCCCAGATGCACGGCCGCTTCCACGCCAACCAGCGCGATCAGCAGGCCCTGCGCCGCGCCACTCAACGTTGTGAGAAAAACCACCGAGAAAGCCGGATTCATCGCGAAGTCCTTTAGATGCGCGTCGCCATCGACGCAAGATGCAGTTCGCCGCGCTCGAGCCGCGCATCGAGCGATTCGGGCACCTCCGTGGCCGTACCCGTGTCTTTGCACGAACAGCCTTGGCTCCCGCAACCCGAGGCCGACGTCGTGACGCGCGGCAAATAGTGGTTCGCCGGCCGTGTGTTCCACTCGGGCATCAGCTGATAGCCGCCACGCTCCTCGATCGCCTTCGACACCACCGACTCCGGATCGTGGATATCGCCGAACAGCCGCGCGGAGGTCGGGCACGCGAGCACGCAGGCCGGTTGGCGATCGCGCTCGGAGAGGTTTTCATCATGAATGCGATCGACGCACAACGTGCATTTCGTCATCTCCTTGCGCGCTTCGTCGAGTTCGCGCGCACCGTAGGGGCAAGCCCACGCGCAATACTTGCAGCCAATGCATTTGTCGAAATCGACCAGCACGAGGCCGTCTTCCTTGCGCTTGTAGCTCGCGCCGGTCGGACACACCGGCACGCACGGAGGGTCTTCGCAGTGCAGGCATGACTTCGGGAAGTGGATCGTCTCGGCGTTCGGATAGCTGCCGGCCTCGAAGCTCTGCACGCGGTTGAAGAATGTGCCGGACGGGTCCGCGTCGTAGGGATTCAGGTCGGCGAGACTGCCCGATTCACCCGACGTGTTCCACTCCTTGCAACTCGTCACGCAAGCCTGGCACCCCACGCACACGTTCAGGTCGATTACCAATGCCATCTGAGTCATCAAAGGCTCCTTACTGCTTCATTGCATTGTTCGCACGTTTCGTTGCGCCTTGGGTGCGCCTTGGGTGCGCCTTCGTTGTGCCTTCGTTGTGCCTTAGCCGCGCTTTTGCTCGAGTGTGAACCGCGCATCACTTGCGCCCTGTCGCGCCGCGCAGCCGCGCCGCGAACTCGCCGCGCCCCGCGAAGTAGGTCTGCACGATCCGCGAGATCACCCCGTTCGACCCCGGCAATGCGGGCATCGCATCGAACTGCGGCAGCGTATGACGCGCGTCCGCTTCCGCCGGATAGACGCGCACCCGTACGTCGTACCACGCGGCCTGGCCTGTCACCGGGTCCGAGTTCGAGAGGCGCGCGGCGGCTTCGTCGCGGCCGGGCAGCTCGTCGGTGATGAGGTGATTGAGCAGGAAGCCGCGCTGGGATTCGTTCGCGTCCGCGCCGAGATTCCACGCGCCCGCGGCCTTGCCGATCGCGTTCCAGGTCCATACCGTCCCCGGCTCAACGGTCTCGCTAAAGCGCGCCATGCAGCGCACGCGGCCCCATTGCGATTCGGCATAGATCCAGCTGCCGTCGGCGATGCCGTTCCCGGCCGCCATCAGCGGATTCATGTAGAGATAGTTCTCGCCGTGAATCTGCCGCAGCCACGCGTTCTGCGAGTCCCACGAGTGATACATGGCCATCGGCCGTTGCGTCACGGCGGCAAGCGGGAAACGCGCGAGATCGGTGGAATCGCTTTCGAGCGGCGCATACCAGAACGGCAACGGATCGAAATACTTTTCGACACGCGCGCGCAAGTGCTCCGGCGGTTGCCTGCCGCTCGTGCGGCCCTGCGCGGCGAGCCTGAACTTCTGCATGACGTCGGAGTAAAGCTGGATCAGGATCGGCTCGTTGAATTTACGGAAACCGTTTTTCACTGCCCAGTCGAGATACGGCCCGTTGCAGTTGCGCATGTATTGGAGCGTCTCGGGCAAGCGGTAATGGAACACGCAATTGTTCTTTGCATACTGTTCCCACTGCTGCGGATTCGGCTCGCCCACCAGCGCCTTGTCGCCGTCCTTGCCGCGCCAGCCGATCAGAAAGCCCACGCCGGAACCGGGCGAGGTCGTGTGATTGACGATGAAGTCGGGATAGTCGCGAAAACGGCGCGTGCCTTCGGCGGTCGTGAACGCGGGAAACTTCAGCCGCGACGCCAGTTCGATCAGCACTTCCTGGAAGGGCTTGCATTCGCCGGTCGGCGGCACGACCGGCACACGCACGGAATCCACCGGACCGTCGAATTCGGAGATCGGCCGATCGAGCATCGACATCGCGTCGTGCCGCTCGAGATAGGTGGTGTCCGGCAGGATCAGATCGGCGAACGCCGTCATCTCCGACTGGAACGCATCGCACACCACGAGAAATGGAATCTTGTACTCGCCGTTCGCATGCTTGTCGGCGAGCATCTCGCGCACCTTCATCGTGTTCATCGACGAATTCCACGCCATGTTGGCCATGAAAATCAGCAGCGTGTCGATAGGATACGGATCGCCGCGCCACGCATTGGTGATGACGCTATGCATCACGCCATGCACGGCAAGCGGATATTCCCAGGAGAAGGCCTTGTCGATGCGCACCGGGCCGCCGTTGTCGTCGATGAACAGATCTTCGGGCGCGGCAGGCCAGCCGAGCGGCCCGGTGGCGAGCGGCGTGTTCGGCTTGACGGCGTCGGGGCTGTTCGGCGGTTTGGCCGAGGGCGGCACCGCACGGGGAAACGGCGACTTATGGCGAAATCCGCCTGGACAGTCGATCGTGCCCATCAGCGACATCAGCACCGCCAGCGCGCGGATCGACTGGAAGCCGTTGGAATGCGCGGCCAGTCCGCGCATCGCATGAAAGGCGACCGGGTTGCCCGTGACGGTCTCGTGCGTCTCGCCCCACGCGTCGGTCCAGCGGATCGGCAGCGTGATCCGGCGATCACGGCTCGTCTGGATCATTTCGCCCGCGAGACGGCGAATCGTGTCCGCTGCAATCCCCGTGATCTCAGCGGCCCACTCGGGCGTGCAGTCGGCCACGCGTTCGCGCAGCAAGGCGAACGACGGCGTGACCGGCGTGCCGTCGTCGAGCGTATAGCGTCCGTCGAGCGCGGGTGTCACGCCGGGGGCATGGTGCGGCACTGCGCGCGCGGCGGCGGCGTCCCACCAGAGATGATTCTGCGGAAACAGCGGATTGCCGACCGGCCGGTTCGGGTCGCGCACGAACAGGCCGAAGTTTTCGCTGGCTTCGTCGAGATCCACGAGCTCCGCCGCGTTCGTATAGCGCTGCACGAACTCGTGATCCCAGGCGTCGGCGGCGATCAGTTCGTGCAGAAACGCCATGAACAGCGCGCCATCGGTGCCGGGCTTGATCGGCACCCATTCGTCGGCAATCGCCGCGTATCCGGTGCGGATCGGATTGATCGCGATGAAGCGTCCACCCGCGCGCTTGAACTTCGAAATAGCGATCTTGAGCGGATTCGAATGATGATCTTCCGCCGTGCCGATCATAAAGAAGAGTTTGGCGCTGTCGAGATCGGGGCCGCCGAACTCCCAGAACGAGCCACCGATCGTATAGATCATGCCGGCCGCCATGTTCGCCGAACAGAAGCCGCCATGGGCCGCGTAATTAGGCGTGCCAAACTGTTTGGCGAAGAGGCCGGTGAGCGCCTGCATCTGGTCGCGACCGGTGAACAGTGCGAATTTCTTTGGATCCGTGGCGCGAATCGTGGCAAGGCGTTTTTCGAGCACGTCGAACGCGACCTCCCACGACACCGGCTCGAACTGCGCGCTGCCCCGCTCCGCGCCCGCCTTGCGCATCAATGGCTGGGTCAGGCGCGCGGGCGAGTACTGCTTCATGATGCCCGAGGCGCCCTTGGCGCAAATCACCCCCTGGTTCAGCGGATGCTCGGGGTTGCCGTCGATATAGCGCACCTCGCCTTCACGCAGATGCACGCGAATGCCGCAGCGGCAGGCGCACATGTAGCAGGTGGTCGTCTTGATCTCGAGCCGTTCGTTCTGAGTGCGGGCGTGGTGTTCCATGCGGGATCTCCGTCGCGGCTCCGGCTGTGTCGAAGCGGTGTGGGTTCGATACCGACCATCCTATTCGCCACAGGCCCACAAGGGAAATCGCGATTTTCGAGAGAAACTATCCGCTGTGCTGATAGTTTCATTTTGAGCCGAAGCCAAGCCGCTTTAGAATAGCCGGAACTCCGACCACGGGACTCTCATGCTGGACACCCTCCCACGCGACTCAGCGCCCGCCAACAACGGCCAGCAGGAAGTCCCCCGCCCCGAAGGAAGTCCCCTTGGGGGATCGGGGGACGATTCCGAAATGTTCGAACTCGCGCCTGTCTCGCTCTGGCTCGAAGACTTCAGCGGCGTGCGCGCGCTATTCGACAAATGGAGGGCACAAGGTGTGACCGATCTGCGCGCCCAGTTCGCCGACTATCCGGCCCTTGTCGCCGAATGCGCGCACAGCATCCGCGTCATCAAGGTCAACCAGAAAACGCTGACGCAATTCGAGGCCGCCGATTTCGACACGCTCACCAGCAATCTCGGCTCGGTGTTCCGCGACGACATGCTCAAGACCCACCTCGAAGAGCTATGCCAGCTATGGGCGGGCCAGGTCCAGTTCACGAGCCAGACCGTCAACTACACGCTCGGCGGGCGGCGCCTCGACGTGCTGCTCAAGGGCGCCGTGCTGCCCGGCCATGAAGACCGCTGGGACCGCGTGCTCGTATCGGTCGAAGACATTACCGAACTCGAAGGCGCGCGGCATCGCGTGACGCTTGCCGAACAGTATGTGCGCGGCCTGTTCGAACATTCACCGGTATCGTTGTGGGTGGAAGATTTCAGCGCGGTCAAGCGTCTGCTCGACGGGGCGCGCTCGGCAGGCATCAGCGATTTTCGGGTGTTCACCGACGTGCATCCCGAGTTTGTCGACCGTTGCATGCAGGAAATTCACGTGCTCGACGTGAACCAGCACACGCTCGGCATGTTCGTGGCGCCAGACAAGAAAACGCTGCTGGCGCGCCTGCCGGACGTTTTCCGCGACGACATGCGGCCGCATTTCCGCGAGCAGTTGATCGATCTATGGGACGGCAAGCTGTTCCAGCAGCGCGAAGTGCTCAACTATTCGCTCGACGGCAACGAGGTGCACGTACACCTGCAGTTCTCCGTCCTGCCGGGTCATGAACGCGATTGGGACCTGGTGCTGGTGGCCCTCACCGACATCACGGCGCGCAAGAAGGCCGAAGCGTACCTGGAATTCCTCGGCAAGCATGACGTGCTGACCAAGCTGCGCAACCGCTCGTTCTATGTCGATGAACTGAACCGGCTGGAGCGCAAGGGTCCGTGGCCGGTGACCATTATCATGGCCGATCTGAACGGCCTCAAACGCGTGAATGACCAGCTCGGCCACGCGGCCGGCGACGCATTGTTACGGCGCGCCGGCGAAGTCCTGGCCAAGGCGGCAGACGCGCCGTTTTACGCGGCGCGCATCGGCGGAGACGAGTTCGCGATCCTGTTGCCCGACACCGACGAGCGAGGCGGCGCGGCGATGGTCGATGCGATCCGCCAGCTGGTCGATCTGAACAACCAGTTTTATCCGGGTTCGCTGCTGAGCCTTTCGATGGGTGCTGCGACGTGCCGGCGCGGCGACCGGCTCGAAGCCGGCGTGCAACGCGCCGATCTGCTGATGTATGAGGAAAAACGTGCGCACTACGCGAACCGTCCGGATGCGGACGCGCCGGGCGGCTGACGCCTGGGCGTGCTGCACGTTGGCAGGCACTGCGCCGCCGCAACCCGTTGCGCAATCATCCCGGTATCGCCATTGCCGGTTTGCTCGAAGCCCTGTCGCCCACGAACCGATTCAACCGGTGGATGCCGGTCATTGCGCCGGCGGATCCTGGCGGCGAGCGCCCGCGCAAACTCGAATCGTCGTGACACCGTACGCCACCATGCACAGCAGTGCGCCAACGCCCAGCGCCAGGCGCAAGCCCCAAAGCGGCGCGCACGCGCCGAGCCACAATGCACTGAGCGCCGGCCCGCCACGATAGACCATGCCGTATAGCGCGAGCACGCGTCCGCGCAACGCCTGCGGAACCGACAGGTGAATCAGCGTTTGTGCGCCTATTCCGGTCACGACGATCGAGAAACCCATCGTGAAGAACAGCGCGGCCGCCAGGCGGAAGTCGTGCGTCAACGCCAGGGCAAGCGTGCCGAGCGAAGCGGCCATTACGTGCCGCTCGATCAATCTTGCTAACGGTTTGGTTGCGTCACGCCCGCTGCACCATACGCCGCCCGCGATCGCGCCTGCCCCCGCTGCGGCAACGAGAGACGCAAACCCTTGTGAGCCGCGCCGCAACATTTCGCCGGCAATGGCAGGCGCGAGGTCCGGGATCCCGCGAATGCAAACCGCGGACGCGGTCAGGATCAGGAAGGTTGCCCGTAACGGCGCGTCCGACACGAGGTAGCGCAATCCTTCCGTCGCCTCACGCAACCATGGCGAGGGCGGAATCTTTTCGGTCGAGCGCGGGGCAGCAGGCGGAATTCGAAGAATGACGACGATGAATGTGGCATAGCTCAGCGCATTGAGCAGAAACAACGCGGAGGGATCGAGCTTCAGAAGCATCGCGCCCGCCAAAGCCGGTCCTACGAAGCGCGCCAGATTGAAGCATAGAGAATTGATCGCGACCGCGGACGCGAGCTTTCCCGGCGGCACTAGAGTCGATATCCAGGAAAGGCGAGCGGGCTGGCACAGCGCGCTGGCAATGCCCGACATCAACGTCACCGCAAAGAGCGCCTCCATGGAATTGGCATGGCTCAAAATCAGACCGGCCTGCAAAACGGCCGTTGCCATCGCGACGAACTGACAATAGAGAATGACGCGGCGTTTGTCGCAACGGTCGGCCATCACGCCGGCAATCGGCGCAAGGAGCACGGTTGGGAAAAGATCGGCAAACGCGAGCAAGCCGAGCCACACACTCGAATGACTCGACTCCCACGCAAGCCAGCCTGTGCCGATCCGCTGCACCCAGGTTCCGACCAACGACAGGCAGTTACCGAAAGTAAACAGCCTGAAATCCCCACAGGCGAGCGCACCGAATCGCATCCCCTTGAATCAGTGAATTACCGGTACTGGCAGCGAACTCAACACCGCCATCTTTCGACCGTCCTGGGCGATATTGACTTTTCGCGCCCGGCTCACTCGCGATCCGTATCCAACAATCGCGCCACTCGCCAACATCACCACCAGATCCCTGAAGCAGGTGTCTCCGTCGACCTCAAAGTCCGAGTCGACATATTGCTGAACCACATGACCGAGCGACGAAGTTTTGCCGACCAGTTCCGTCCACGCGATCTGATCGTAGTCCCGGCCGACGAAAACCGACACACCGCGCGTTCCGTACGGATGCTTGACGACAAAATCGTCTTTGTACTGGATCACTTCCCGTTGACTGATACCGTCGCCGAGTTTGCGGCTCGTCGGGATGATGGTGCCGATCGCCGCGCGCTCTGCGTCGTTGAACAGATAGGAAAAGCGCGGATCGGACATGACTGCGACACACAACTTGTTGTCGCCGATCCAACGCCCCGCCAGCGATGACTGGATTACGAGCCGGCCTTCGACCACACTCCGGCAGAACTGCTCCCATTGTCCGATGTCCTGAATCGCGCGCTGCACGCCGTACTTCAAATAAGCAAGCTGGAATGTGTGATCGCCGGTCTGGCTGAGCTGCTCTGGCGTCAGCATGGCCGAGCGAAGGCCGCACGCTTCGATCCGCTTCTTCAGATGCGGCAATTCGAGAATGTTTCCGCCTGCCGGATGCAATAGGCCAATACCTTCGATATCGCGCAAGCCGCGCCGATCCGCGAGCGATGACAACCACGTGGCAACCCAGTCACTCTGTTCGAAAGTAGACGCGCCGCCGCCCCACGATTCGATCAGCGAGGAGGAAAAAGGCGCCTCGCGCCAATATCGGTTGATCATGCCCGCGTACACAATCCCCCCGGGCGCATTGCAGTTGAATTCAATGATCTTGAGCTCCGACAGCGTGCGTCCCATCAGATCGAAGCGGCACAAATCGACCCTGTTGTTGGCCGGCTCCGTGTCCTCCTTGACCCATTGGTTCAACTGATTCGGAATCCCCAGAAACTCCTGGAGATTGGCATCCGCGCGATATGCCGAAACGATCTTCTGCAAAGCATTAAATATAGACCCGATTCGCGGCGCCAGAATTTCCTCCGTTCCCGCGTGAAGCGCACACACCCCCGACATAACCGGATAGGGACGTGAGTTGTTCCCCTCAAAGCTCATGACCAGGTTGTCTTCCGCAGCGCGACTCTTCACATACGAACAGGCTCGATTAAATTCATCACTCGCATGATTCTGTTCCAGTGTGATCCAGTCCTTATCGGGATCGAAGACCGGAAAATCACAAATATTCGAATACGATTGCGCCACGGCAAGCTCCTTCATAAGTAAAGGCAAAACTGTCGATTGGTTATCGATCCATTCACACCAATCCGATAGTTCAAACAATTACATGAAGCTAATCACGGAACAGCTCCCGCGATTGGTAGTTGCCTGATTAGTGACACTGGGCACGGCACTCGAACGCCCATGCGCCGATACGTCACAGCCCAAAACTGGTAGGAAATTGCAGCTTTCGGCTAAATATGACGAATTTATGATTTACGATATAAACCGAAAATGACCAACGAGATGTCAATCATCATTTCTGCAACCACTAGACACGCTATGGAACAAAAACCACTCCTATAAAACGAAGTCTGTAATCAAACTTGCATAGCGGAGCCTTTTGATGCCCCGGGACCTATCTGAATGGTGGAGCGATCTGTTCCTCGAACTACAGACCTGCGAAGAGATTGACCGTGTATTTTCCATACTGTCGCGCGTCTCTCTGGATCTCGGATTCTCGTATTGTGCGTTTGGCTACGTCAATCGCGTTCCTTTTTGTTCCAGAAACATCGTTATCAAGAGCTCCTATCCCGAGCGATGGGTGTCGAGATACAGGGAAAGGGAGTACCTGAGAATAGATCCGATAGCCAAACTCGAGTTGGGCGACCTGACTCCCGCGATATGGAATGATGGCCTCTTTGCGAACACAAAACACTTATGGGACGAAGCCAAATCGGCAGGACTCGCAATCGGCATTTCACAACCCTGCTGGGACGCTCGCGGCCAGTTCGGCGTTTACTCATTGGCGAGAGAACGCACGTCGCTAGGCGCCAGTGAGATCAAAGTCCTCCGACCTTTTCTCCTGGCGCTCGGCCAGTTGTCGATGTTCTGCATCAGCCGGATTTCCGGCCGGCAGAGCAGCACCGCCACCGAAGCCAAACTTACCCAGCGTGAAATTGAAATCCTTCGTTGGACCGCCGATGGAAAGTCAGCCAAGGGTATCTCGAACGCCCTCGCCATTTCCGTCGATACGGTGAATTTTCATCTAAAGAATTGCAGGAGAAAACTTAACGCCCCATCCAAGGCCAGTGCAGCGGCCTATGCCATTGCCTACGGACTACTTTAGCTATCGAGCAGACTCATGGAAGAGATCGTATTTACCACAATGGAACAGCTGACTCCTCCCGAAAAGCAGCAACTTGGCAGGTATCGGCACACGGTATTCGTCAAGGAGATGCAATGGGACTTGCCGTCAGCCAGCTCCGGCACTATCGAGGAATGGGACGAATTTGACCGGAACACCACCACCTGCGTCATCGCCTATAAGCAGGATCGCAGTATCTGTGGCTATGCACGATTGTTGCCCACGACTCAGCCTTATCTGCTCGCCGAAATTTTTCCGGACTTGTGCTCCATTCCGCTGATCAGCGATTCGTGCACGTGGGAGCTATCCCGGTTCACGACTTTCGACAGCGGCGTCGCCTGCAACATGCAAAGAATGCGCGAACTCCTTCGTTTGATCTTTATTCGTTCCCAAAGCCAGGGAATCCGCCAATTAGTAGGTGTCGCGCCATCCAGCATGGATCGACTCTATCGTCGCCTGGGGCTCGTGTTACGGCCTATCGGTCCGGCACAGACCGGTAAATGCGGTCTGGCCGCGTTTTCACTGGATATCAACACAACTGGGTTGAGGGCATTAAGCGATGCACATCATTGCCCATTGAATGCGCCAGGCACGCAGGATTTTTAGAATCGTCGATCCTGCCCGGCCAGGCAGCCACGCCATCAGTGCTGACGCGAAGATCGGTTTCAGGCGCCCGGAAAGCGCAATTCGAAGCGCACCACACCCGGCACCGGACATACCACGCGCGCCGTGCCGCCGTGCAGATGCATGATCGCCTTGACGATCGCGAGCCCTAACCCGCTCGATTCGGTGAACGCGCTGCGCGCCGCATCCGCGCGGTAGAAGCGATCGAACAGGCGGTCCAGTTGCTCGTCGGGAATCGGCGCACCGTCGTTTTCCACCACCACCACTGTCGCGCCCTGTTCGTCCTGCGTGCCGCTCAACCGCACCACCGTATCGTTCGCGCCGTATCGCACCGCATTGACGACGAGATTGTTGATCGCCCGCCGGCACAGCATCGGATTGACCGACGCCACGCCCTGTGCCTCGACGGTGAAGCGCATGCCGCGTTCGTCGGCGGGGCCTTCGAAATAGTCTGCGATCCTGACGAGTTCCTCACGCAGATCGACCGGCTCGCGGTCGATGGACAGCGCAGCATGGTCCGAGTGCGCGAGAAACAGAATGTTTTCCGCGATGTGGCTCAAACGGCTCAGCTCTTCAAGATTAGATTCGAGCAATTGCTGATATTCATCGACGTCGCGCGGTTTGGCGAGCGTCACCTGGGTCTGGCCGATCAAGGCGCCCACAGGCGTGCGGATTTCATGCGCCAGATCGGCGGAAAACTGCGAGAGGCGTTGATAGCCATCGGCGAGACGGTCGAGCATGGCATTGAAGGCGTGCGTGAGCTGACGTAATTCGACCGGCGCGGCCTCGCTGTCGAGCCGCACCGACAAACTCGCCGGACTGATCTGCGCCGCCCGCGCAGCGATCTCGCGCACCGGCCGCAAGCCGCGGCGCAGCACGTAGTAGGCGAGCAGCGTCGCGGCCAGCATGCCGGTGAGCGTAGCCAGCACGATGCGATTGCGATACGCGGCCAGCATCTGCGCTTCCTGAGTCATCGGATGCGCGGCGATCACTTCGACCTCGCTGCCGTCCTCGCGTGCTTTGACGGCGGCGATCGCCCAGTGAACCGGCACGCCATTCGGCAACATCGTCTGGCGGATGTCCGGGAGCGTCGGCAAGCGGTTCTCCGCACCGGCCTGCAGGGCAGGCACCGCAATGTTGCCGGGGTTCACGTCGATAAACGGCGCTTCGCCCGGACGGCGAAACAGCAGCACGTCTTGCTCCGCGCCGAGCATGGTCTCGAACAGCAAAGGCCGGTTCTTCAATTCGCTGACCGAATAGAGATCGCGCACGATGCGGCTGAAATGCTCGACACGGCCGGTGAGCACCACGTCCGCGCGGCGCTGCAACGACAATTGGGCAGAGCGATAGAAATACGCGCCCAGCGTGCCGATCACCACGCATGCGATCGCGGCGAACAACACTGTGGTGCGAGCCGTCAACGAACGTTCGTTCCACAGTTTCATGAGCTGTCGCCGAAGGTATACCCGATGCTGCGCACCGTATGAATCAGCTTCTTTTCAAACGGATGGTCAATCTTGGCACGCAGCCGTTTGACGGCGACGTCGACCACATTGGTGTCGCTGTCGAAGTTCATATCCCACACTTCCGAGGCGATCTGCGTGCGCGACAGCGCTTCGCCCTGCCGTCGCACCAGCAGATGCAGCAGCATGAATTCCTTATTGGTCAGTGGAATTTCGACGCCTTCGCGCGTGACCTTGCGGCGCAGAACGTCCAGCTTGAGGTCGGCAATCTCGAACACATCGCTCTCGCGGATCACGCCGCGGCGCAGCAGCGTGCGGATGCGCAACACCAGCTCGGTGAACGAGAACGGCTTGACGAGGTAATCGTCGGCGCCGAGTTCGAGGCCGCGGATGCGGTCGCTGACGTGATCACGCGCGGTCAGGAAAATGACAGGCAGATCGCGCCGCGCGCGCAGCGCACGCATGATTTCCCAACCGTCGATGCCCGGCAGCATCACGTCCAGCACCACGAGGTCGTACGCGTGTTCGAGCGCCATGTGCAGCCCGTCCGTGCCGGTGCGCGCCAGGTCGACCGCGTAGCCGCTTTCGCGCAGCCCCTTCTTCAGGTAGTCGCCGGTTTTCGGGTCGTCTTCAATGACGAGGATGCTCATGGTGGCTGGCTTCCAACCCCGAGCGCCGCCGTGGGCGTGGGTCATGGATGTGGACGTGGATATGCCGGCCATTCTACGTGGCCGCGCCGCGCCGTTCATGACGTTTTTGTCATCCGTCTGTCACTCGCCCGAGCCACCCGCGCGCCTAACCTGCCCCTATCCCTCACCCACTCAGAGCAAACTCATGAAGATTGTTTCCGCTAATGCGATGCGCGCCATTGTCGCCCCCGCGCTCGTCGCCGCCTCGCTGTTTGCCGCAGGATCCGTCGCGCAGGCCCAAACCGCCGCGCCCACGGGCGTACGCGGCACGGTAACCGCGCTCTCGGGCGACCTGCTCAAGGTCCACACGCGCGACGGCAAAGACGTCGACGTGAAGCTCGCCAAGGACACGCCGATTCGTGGCGTCGCGCTCGCCAACGTGAACGACATCAAGCCGGACAGCTATGTCGGCACCGCCGCGATTCCGCAGCCCGACGGCACCCTGAAAGCGCTCGAAGTGCACGTCTTCCCGGCCAGCATGCGCGGCGCCGCCGAAGGCCATCGCCCGTGGGACCTCGGCTCCAACAGCACGATGACCAACGGCACGGTCGGCTCCCTCGTGGTCAGCAACGGCCGCACGATCACCGTCAAGTACAAGGACGGTGAAAAGAAAATCGTGATTCCGCAAGACGTGCCTATCGTCGCCCTCGAACCGGGTGACCGCTCGCTGCTGGTGCCGGGCGCGAAGGTCGTGCTGTTCGCCCACAAGGAAGCCGATGGCACGATGGCGGCGAATTTCATCTCGGCAGGCGAGCATGGTGTAACGCCGCCTATGTAATACGGCGCTTTTCAACCGTCCGCTCTTTCAGCCGTTCAGACTGCCGCGTGCCGCAATGACGCGGCTTTCAGGTTCTTCCATGTTTCATCACCGCTCACCATGCCCGAACCGCAAGCGCGCTTTATCGTCCACCCACTCGTCGTACGAATCACGCACTGGATCAATGCATTTGCGATGGTCTGCATGGTAATGAGCGGCTGGGCGATCTATAACGCGTCACCCTTTTTTCCGTTCAGATTTCCGGTGTGGTCGACCGTCGGCGGCTGGCTGGGCGGCTCGATCGCATGGCATTTCACGGCGATGTGGCTGCTGTGCGCGAACGGCGTGCTGTATCTGGCGTATGGCATCGGGCGGGGGCATTTCCGGCGCAAGCTGCTGCCCGTCCACCCGCGCGATGTCGTACACGATGCCGCCTTGGCGATGCAGTTCAAGCTGCCGCACGATACCGGCAAATACAACGCGGTGCAGCGCGCGCTCTACCTCTTCGTATTGTTCCTTGGCGTGCTGCTGGTCGCGTCGGGGCTTTCGATCTGGAAGCCGGTGCAATTCTCGTGGCTTACCGCGCTATTCGGCGGCTTCGATTTCGCGCGTCGCGTTCATTTTGTCGCGATGGCGGGTGTGGTCGGTTTTGTCGTCGTGCATCTGGCACTGGTGCTGCTGGTGCCGCGCACGTTGCTGCCGATGTTGACGGGCCGCGCGCGGCTCGCCACGCACGATAGGAGCGAAGCATGAGTGAATCAGAACGCAAGGACTCGCGCGGCACGCGTATTGTCCTCGCCGACCACAAACCGCAAATCGAACGATTGCAACGACGGTTGTTCCTGCGCTCGTCGCTTTCGATCGGCGCGCTGGCGATGCTCTCGGGCTGCAACATGCAGGACGGCGATTCGGTCGACAAAGTGTTGTGGGCCATGTCGCGCTGGAACGATCGCGTGCAAGGATGGCTGTTCGATCGCAACAAGCTCGCGCCGACCTATTCGGCGAGCGAGATCACCGACCCATTCCCGTTCAACGCGTTCTATCCGGAGTTCGATGCGCCGGATATCGATGGTTCGACGTATCAGCTGGAAGTGTCGGGTTTGGTGTCGGACAAGCGCACGTGGACGCTCGAGCAGCTGCGCGCGTTGCCGCAGGCTTCGCAGATTACACGACACATCTGCATTGAAGGATGGAGCGCGATCGGGCAATGGCGAGGCGTGCCGTTTCGCACGTTCCTCGAGCGCATCGGCGCCGATCTGAGCGCTCGCTATGTCGGCTTCAAATGCGCCGATCGGTATTACTCGAGCCTCGACATGGCGACGGCCTTGCATCCGCAAACCCAACTGACACTCGATTTCCGCGACGCGCCGCTGCCGGCCAAATACGGCTACCCGCTGAAGCTGCGCGTACCGACCAAACTGGGCTTCAAGAATCCGAAGCACATCGCTGCGATCTTCGTGACCAACACGAACCCCGGCGGCTATTGGGAGGACCAGGGGTACAACTGGTTCAGCGGGCTATAACGAATCCGGCAACCGCGCGTCTAAACCGCGGTCACATAACGCGCGACCGGCTTGACTACGCGCGGCGGTGGCGCATCGTGCACGGTGCGCATGCGCTTGACTTCATCGACCGGGCTCAGGCCGAACAGACGCTTGAACTCGCGGCTGAACTGCGACGCGCTCTCGTAACCGACGCGCGCCGCGGCGGCGCCGGCATTCAAGCCATCCTGCACCATCAGCAAACGCGCGTGATGCAAACGCGTGGTCTTCACGTATTGCATCGGCGAGGTCGCCGTCACGGCCTTGAATTGCGCATGAAAAACGGCGAGGCTCATGCCCGCTTCAGAAGCAAGCGTATCGACATCGAGTTGCCCGTGGTAGTCGGCATGGATTCGCCGTAGCGCCTTGGCGATGCGGCCGAAATGATTCTGATGCGTAAGCGCCGCGCGAATCGCGTCGCCCTGCTCGCCCGTCAACACGCGATAACAGATTTCGCGAACCACGCCAGGTGCGAGAATGCGCGCGTCTAGCGGCGAGGCTAAGGCTTCCATCAAACGCTGCACTGCATTGTTCAAGGCCGGATCGAGCGGCGTCGAATAGATGCCGAGCGGCTCGTTCTGCGTGGCGCCCTGCGCTTCATTCAGCGCCATGAGCAGCTCGGCTACCATGGTCAGATCGACACGCACCGAGATGGCGAGGAACGGCTGTTCCGGGCTCGCCTCGGTTTCACACTCGAACGGCAGCGGCACCGAGAGCACCAGGTATTGCTGCGCATCGTACTGGAATACCTGATCGCCGAGAAAACCGCGCTTGCGCCCCTGGCAGACAATCACGATGCTCGGCTCGTACATCACGGGCCTGCGCGGCATCGGGGTATTCGCGCGCATCAGACTGACCCCTTCCACGCTCGAACGCGTAATGCCCGGATCGGGCGCAAGCATGTCGAACAATTCGACCAGACGCTGCTGGGCAGGGTCGGCAGGGCCGCCAGCGGCCGGGGCGCGAGTGAGCGGGGCGCGCTCGACGGGGTCGCTATCGACAGGGTCGCGCTCGACCGACGCGGGTTCAACGGAACGGGTTGGCATGACGGTATAGTGACGCGCAAGAGAATAATGCTTGAAATTTAGCACCGAACGACCAACTGCGCTCGCCGCCAGGAGTTTTAGGCAAATCTTCAAGACGTTCAGGTATTCCCCGGTTCGCGCCCGGCTCCTACTATGGGAACCCTGCCGGATCATCTTTTTCCGCGCTGCGCCGGGCTCGGTCGCCTGTTCACCTATTCACCGTTTCGGTGAATACGTCGGCCTCCATCTGCGCCGCGATCCTGGTCTACAACAAGGTTTGGCCGCATCGGCGACGCGCATCGCCCATCGTTGGCGCCTTGCGACATTACCCTCTTTGCTGGAGCTACCTATGAGCACGACTTATGCCTATGCAGCGACCGACGCTACCGCGCCGCTCGCCCCGTTCGAAATCCAGCGCCGCGAACTGCGCGCTCATGACGTGCAGATGGAAGTCCTTTTTTGCGGCGTGTGCCATTCCGACTTGCACCAGGCACGTAACGAATGGAAGAACACGGCTTTTCCTGTGGTGCCGGGCCATGAAATTGTCGGCCGCGTGACGGCGGTGGGTCCGGACGTGACGAAGTACAAGGCAGGCGACCTGGTGGGCGTGGGATGCCTCGTCGACTCATGCCGTACGTGTGCGAGTTGCGAGGAAGGTCTCGAGCAGTATTGCGAAAACGGTTTTGTCGGCACGTACAACGGTGTGGACCGGGTTGACGGTCAGATCACCTACGGCGGTTATTCGACGCAACTGGTGGTGGATGAGGCATTCACGCTGCGGGTGCCGGAGAATCTCGATCCGGCGGGTGTGGCGCCGTTGCTGTGCGCGGGTATCACGACGTATTCGCCGCTGCGCACGTGGGGTGCCGGTCCTGGCAAGAAGGTCGGGATTGTCGGTCTTGGTGGCCTGGGTCACATGGGCGTGAAATTGGCCCGTGCGATGGGTGCGCATGTGGTGTTGTTTACGACGTCGCCGTCGAAGATTGAAGATGCCAGGCGGCTTGGTGCGCATGAGGTTGTCATCTCGAAGAATGCTGAAGAGATGGGCGTGCATGCCAACAGCTTCGATTTCATTCTGAATACCGTGGCTGCGCAGCATGATTTGAATCCGTTTTTGAATCTGCTGAAGCGCGATGGGACGATGACGCTGGTCGGTGCGCCGGAGCACGATCATCCGTCGCCGCAGGTGTTCAATCTGATCTTCAAGCGTCGCCGGCTGGCTGGTTCGCTGATTGGCGGGATTGCCGAGACGCAGGAGATGCTCGATTTCTGTGGCGAGCACGGAATTACTTCGGATATTGAAGTGATTCCTATGCAGGGGATTAATGAGGCTTATGAACGGATGCTTAAGAGTGATGTTAAGTATCGGTTTGTTGTTGATCTGGATTCCTTACGGAAGTACTAACTGGAGTCAGAATCGTGATTGACAGAATAACTGCAATGCGGACATTCATCCGAATCGTGGACACAAACAGCTTCACCCGCGCAGCGGAGTCGCTCAACATCCCCCGCGCGACAGCGACAACCATCGTCCAGAACCTGGAGGCCCTGCTAGGCACTGCCCTCCTAACCCGCACGACGCGGCGTCTGAGCATCACGCCAGAAGGCGCGGCCTATTATGAGCGCTGCGCGCAAATCCTCGCTGACATCGACGAAATGGAAGCCAGCCTCCGTCACTCAACGGATAACCTGACCGGCCGCCTGCGCATCGAAATGCCCGGCGCGGTAGCGAGCGCCATCGTCCTGCCAGCCCTGGAGGACTTCCACGCCCGCTATCCGAACCTCGATCTGGCCATCGGCGTCAGCAACCGAACAGTCGATCTGATCTCGGAAGCCATCGACTGCAGTATCCAACTAGGCGAATTGCCGGATTCAAATCTGATCGCGCGGCAATTGGGCACCCTCGAGCACGTGACATGCGCAAGCCCGGCCTACCTGAGCCGCAACGGCACACCCGCCGACCTCGACGATCTGCGCGGACACACCGCCGTCAATTGCATGTCGCCGCATAACGGCCGCGAAGTCGACTTCGACTTTGAAGTGGACGGCGAAGCGCAAAACGTCAAGGTCAAAGGCTTTGTCAAAGTCAGCGACGAGCAGGCTTACCTCAGCTGCGGATTGCAAGGTCTGGGCCTGATCCAACCGGCGCGAATCGCCGCACAGCCCTACCTCGATTCGGGACGGTTGCGCGAAGTGCTGCCGCAATGGAAACCCGTGCCGATGCCGGTCTCCGTCGCGTATGTAAAGAACCGCCGGATCTCGCCACGCGTGCGGGCCTTCGTCGACTGGCTCGCTGAATTGTTCGAACAAGCCGAACACGTCGATCAGGACCTGTCGCGAGTCCGGCAATTGTTGCGTGGCCTGCATCCCGCCTAAGGCGGGTTTCATGCAGGCTCGCAACACCGTATTCACGAACGCCGCTGCGACGTATTCTGCCCCGCGGGCACGTTTAACCGCCGGTCTCGCACCACCTGCCACGGCCGCAGCAAATATACGAGCGACGCAAAGCCGCCCCAGATATGCACGCGCGACCTCGCAAGGCTGCGTCGACGCACCGCCGATGCCTGATTGCCTGCTTACTGCGATTCTTCCGCCCACACAGCGTTTTCGCGCGCCATCAGCGCCGTCGACGCAGCCGGTCCGAACGTGCCTGCCGTATAGCCACGCGGCTTGTCACCCGACTTGGCCCAGCCTTCCAGAATCGGTTCGGCCCACGCCCATGCGGCTTCGAGTTCGTCGCGGCGCATGAAGTGCGTGAGGCGTCCGCGAATCACGTCGATCAGCAAACGCTCGTACGCTTCCGCGCGACGCTCGGTGAAGGCCTGCTGCAAGTCGAGGTTCAAATTCACCGGCAGCATGTGCATGCCGCTGCCCGGCTCCTTCGCGAGCATCTGCAACTGGATCGACTCTTCCGGCTGCAGCTGGATCACGAGACGATTGCCGTAGTTGCGCCCACCGCTCGGAATGATCGAGAACGGCAATTCGGAAAACTCGATAACGATCTCCGACACCTTCTTCTGCATGCGCTTGCCGGTGCGCAGGAAGAACGGCACGTTGGCCCAGCGCCAATTGTTGATATGCGCACGCAAGGCGACGAACGTCTCGGCGCGGCTATTTGCCGGCACATTGTCTTCCTCGAGATAGCCCTTCACCGGCTCGCCATTCACCGCGCCGGCCGTGTACTGGCCGCGCACGGTATCGCGAGCGATATCTTCGGGCGTCATGGGCCGCAGCGAGCGCAGTACCTTGAGCTTTTCGTCGCGCACTGCATCCGGATTGAGCGACACCGGTGGCTCCATCGCGACGATGCACAGCAGTTGCAGCAAGTGGTTCTGCACCATGTCGCGCAGCGCGCCGGTTTTATCGTAGAAGCCCGCGCGGCTCCCCACGCCGACCTCTTCGGCCACCGTGATCTGCACGCGCTTGATATACGGCGCCTGCCACAGCGGGCCGAAAATCGCGTTGCCAAAGCGCAGCACCATCAGGTTCTGCACCGTTTCCTTGCCGAGGTAGTGGTCGATCCGGTAGATCTGCGCTTCGCCGAAATGCTTGCCGACCGCGGTGTTGATCTCCTGCGCCGACGCCAGATCGTGGCCCAGCGGTTTCTCGAGCACGACCCGTGAATTCTCGTCGACTAGTCCCGCCGCCGAAAGATGCTCGCAAATATTCGTGAACAGATCAGGCGAGGTCGCGAGATAGAACACGCGCCGCACACCTTCGCGCGACGCCTCCTTCAGACTGTGGTAGTCCTCGACCGAATCGACGTCCATGCGCACGTACTCGAACAGCGCCAGGAATTTGTCCCAGGCGGCGGAATCGAACGCCTTCTTTTCGATGAAGGGCTTCGCCTTCGCTTCCATGAATTCGTTGATGTACTGCTCACGCGACCACGGCTTGCGGCCAATCGTGAGAATGCGGGTATCCGGCGGCAGATTGCAGTGCAGATGCGCCATGTAGAGCGCGGGCAGCAGCTTGCGAAACGACAGGTCGCCGGTGCCGCCGAAGATGATCATATCCAGCGGCAGGGCAGGAGTGGCTAAAGCGTGTTGGGTCGTCATAGCGCGGTCGCAGCGTCGTGATAGGCGTCAAGTCAAATGACAAGGGGGCAAAAAGCGCCGGCTGACCGGCACTTTTTTGGCAAACGTCTATGTTGCAACGTTTTGGGATTGTTTGCACGGCAAGATGTGCCGCGGGTTGGCGCAAGATGCCAACCCGACTAGCAAAGCCAGCGTTTGCCGAACCTTTTCTGGACCTTTGGCGGGCCTTTTGCCGAGTCTTTTTCGAACCATCCGGACTGCCCCTGCTCAGCCGCCGGACAATGCCTCGCGCGCTACCCGGCAGGCCGCCAGATCCCATGCCGCGCAGCCGACGCTCTTGAACACAACCGGTTTTTCAGGCGGCAACGACGCGGCAGTGTCCAGCACCGCCGCAATTCCGCCGACCCGCGACCAATCGACGCCGGCCTGGATAAAATCACCGGCTTCATGCCTCGCGCCGGCTTCGTCGTCGACGAACAGCGCGCTGCCCGCGATCGTGCGCGCGCCGATCTCGACCATGGCCGGCGTGAACGCGCCCACGCCGATCACGAGCCGGTCCGCGCGCGCCGCTTCGTCGTAGACGGCCTGCTTGCTGGTGGTCAGCGCGATCACCACGTCGATCGAATCGGGGATGGCCGCGCCAGGGTCGGCCAGCGGTTGCAGTTCGCGCGCCTTGCCGCGATGCGCGCGATGTGCGGCGCAAAACGCTTCGGCCCGCGCGGGCGCACTGCCCTTCACCCATACACGCGCGTCGGGAAACAGTTCGCCCATCGCCTCCAGATGGTTCACTGCCTGTGTGCCCGTGCCAATCAGCAGGAATTCGTGCGGCCGGGCCGGCGCGAAAGTGTGTACGCCGAGCATCGACATCGCCGCCGTGCGCCGTCCGGTCACCGTCGGGCCGTCGAGAATGAAGAGCGTCTCGCCGGTGTCGGCGTCGAAGGCCATCACCTGGCCGTGGATCGTGGGGATGCCGCGCGCTCCATTGCTCGCGCATACATTGACCAGCTTGTGGATCGCGAGATCGGGCGCGGTAGCCGGCATCGACAGCATGATGCCGCCTTCGTTGAGCGGCACGACGAGCCGTTCAGGACTCGCGATGCGGTGCTGCGCATAGTCGATGCTCGCGCACTTCAAGGCGTCGACGAGCGTCGCGTACGGGATCAGCCGAGCGGTGGCGGCGGCGTCGAAAATCTGCGTGGTCGGGCGGCTCATAAGCGGGCTTTTTCTGTCCAGGCGAATTGATGGGTTCGATTCAGCGCACCAGAAAACCGTAAGTCAGCGGATCGCGTTCGTCGACGATCCAGTTTGCAAAACCAACCACATGCGCGTCGCCTTCAATCTCCGGAATCACTGCGTCGAATCGGTCGAGCTTCGTCTCCGACACAACGCGGCCGCGAAAAATCGTCCCGATCACCGATTCGTTGACGAGCGTCTCGTCGCGTCCCAACAAGCCGCGCAGATAGAGTTGCGCGACGCGGCGCGTTGTCGACGATCGTGCCGTAGATATGGTTGATTTCCGGAATCAGCGGATGCTCGACCTTGAAGGCCGCGTTCGCCGCGCGTTTGACTTCGTCGCCGAACTGGATCAGCCGGTCGAGCTCGGCTTCGCGCACGTTC
This sequence comes from Paraburkholderia phytofirmans OLGA172, assembly GCF_001634365.1. Lineage (NCBI taxonomy): Bacteria > Pseudomonadati > Pseudomonadota > Betaproteobacteria > Burkholderiales > Burkholderiaceae > Paraburkholderia > Paraburkholderia phytofirmans. Next base: position 969,707 of record NZ_CP014579.1, on the reverse strand, counting down.
AGATCGAAGGGCTTGCCCGACGTGTAGAAATAGAACGCACCGCCGAAGGCGATATCGCCGCGCACTTCGCCGAAACTGGGCGTGTGCACCGTCACGTCGCGCTGCCAGATGAACGACGGCACGTTCACGAAGCGTACGTGCCCCGCCTGCTCGCCGTCCCATTGCACGAACGCTTCAATGAAGCCGCACGGCGCGTCGATGCCGACACGCGTTTCCGGTTCGCTGCGCTCGATCCAGCCGAGCGCGACAGCCGCGGTCGCGAGGGCGATCACGCCGTGGCCGCAATGGTCGCTATACCCCTCGTTGTGCACGAAGATCACCCCGAAGTCCGCGCCTTCGCTGACCGGCTCCGTCAGATAACCGCCGTACATATCGGCGTGGCCGCGCGGCTCGAGCATCAGCGCGCGGCGCAAGTGATCGGCATGCGCCTTGAGCCACGCGCGCCGCTCGACGATGGTCTTGCCGGGAAACTTCGGCAAGCCGCTCGTGACGATGCGAAACGGTTCGCCGGCGGTGTGCACTTCGACCGTGCTGATCATGCGGTTCAGTTTCATGCTTGCGGCCTTCCTGTGTGTGGCTGATCAGACACGCGGCTGCTCCGGGAGTCGAGAACAAGCGATTCTACGACGCCCGTGCGCCGTGGGGCCGGATCGAGTTCTCACCGTCTGCTGGACGGCCATCCCGGCAGCGACGCAGGCGGATGGAATTTATTCGCGATGCAGATATTTGCCCTTTATTCGCCAGACAGATATTTTCACTTTATGCGTCACACGAATATTTGACAAATATCTGTGTGACGCATAAAGTGCATTTATTCGTTTCACGGATAATTTGCCATGATCCACCTCGTCGCCACGCCGGGCCAGATGGCTCAACTGCTGGCTGCCGGCCGGCGCCAGGCCGGCCTCACCCAGGCCGATGCCGCCGTGCGCATCGGCGTCAGTCAAAGCCGCATCTCGGCGCTGGAAACCGACGCCACCGCCCTCACCCTCACACAATTGCTGGCGCTGTGCGGCGCCTATGGCCTGCAATTGCAGGTACGCGACAAGAACCAGCCGGCGCCTGAGTCGGCGCCTTTGATCGAGTGGTAAGCATGGGCCGCCAGACGCACTCGCGGGCGCTTTCGGTGTGGGCCAACGGCGAGCGCGTCGGAGTCTGGCGCCTGCCCACCCGTGGCCCCATGGAGTTCGCTTACGACCCCGCGTGGGTCGCCTCGCCCGTGGGCCGGCCGCTTTCCCTCTCGCTGCCGTTTGCGCCGGGCAACGTGGCGCACAAAGGGCCACGGGTGCTCAACTATTTCGACAATCTGCTGCCTGACAGCGAGGCAATCAGAAAGCGCATCGCCCAGCGCTACCAGACCGATACGCTCGATGCGTTCGACCTGCTGCAAGCCATCGGCCGCGATTGCGTAGGCGCCGTTCAGTTGCTGGCCGTTGACGATGCGCCGGCCGGCGTCGAACGCATTGAAGGCACACCGCTCTCCGACAGCGAGATCGAAACCATGCTGGCACGCACCGTCAGCAACTCCGCCCCCGGCACACCCGACGAAGCGGACGATTTCCGCATCTCGCTCGCCGGCGCGCAGGAGAAAACCGCCCTGTTGTGGCACGACGGCAAGTGGCAGCGTCCGCATGGCGCCACGCCTACCACGCATATTTTCAAGCTGCCGCTTGGACTGGTCGGCAACAAGCTCGCCGACCTCAGCACCTCGGTCGAAAACGAATGGCTATGTCTGCGGATCCTGCACGCCTATGGCCTGCCGGTGGCCAACACCGAGATCATGACGTTCGGCAAGCAGCGGGTGCTGAGTGTCGAACGCTTCGACCGGCAACCGCATTCGAGCGGGCAATGGCTGCTGCGCCTGCCGCAGGAAGACTTCTGCCAGGTCTACGGCGTGCCGTCGCATCGCAAGTATGAAAACGAAGGCGGTCCGGGCGTGCTGGACCTCGCGCGGATTCTCCAGCAATCGGTGTCGGCGCAACAGGACATCGAGACGCTGCTGGCCAGCCAGATCCTGTTCTGGATGCTGGCGGCGCCGGACGGCCACGCCAAGAACTTTAGCATTCGCCTGCTGGCGGGCGGCCAGTACCGCCTGACGCCGCTTTACGACGTGATGTCGATCTGGCCGGTGGAAGGCAACGGCCCGAATCAATGGTCATGGTTCAAGGCCAGGCTCGCCATGGCGATGTGGTCGCGCAGCAAACACGACGCCTTTCGCGATGTGCAGCGGCGCCACTTCAATGCAATGGCGCAGCGATGCTCGTACGGCGCGAACGCCGAGCCATTGATCCAGCGGCTGATCGAACAGACGCCGGAGGTCATCGCGCGGGTCTCGGCCGAATTGCCCGAGCGGTTTCCGGGCAAGGTCGCCGAGCGGATTTTCAAAGGCCTGAAAAGCTCGGCGGCGAAACTTCACGCCATGCCGCCAGCATAGTGGCGCGTAAGGAATACACCAGCCGGCATTATTTCTTTACAGATGCCGCGCGCTTTCATCGGTAAAATGCGGTCAATGCCAACAGCATAAACAGATCGCCGGATCTGTCCGTTCGCACCTCGCACCGACAGGCTCGGCGGCGGTCATACAAAAACACAGACCGCGATACTTTTTACGGTACATTTGCTGTCCCCTGCGTAGCCGCGTCGATGCGCATTCAATGTGCATGGCGGCGCTGCGCGTGTCGTACGCACGCTCCACAGCCAACCTACAAGAAGGCGGATCCTCACGCAGCATGACCAACGAAACACACTCACCTGACTCCATCGCAGTCGCCGAGCGCGTGCGCGAGTTGATGAGCCGGCATGGAATCGGCAAGCGCCAGCAAACCACTGAGCTGTGCCGCATCCTCGATCTGAGTTTTTCGCAGGGACACCGCAAGCTGCGCGGCAACAGCCCATGGACCCTCTCGCAGATCAAGAAGGTTGCCGAGGTGTTCGGCGAACCTGCCGCTCAGCTATTCGGCGCACAGTCGCTCGATCCAGGCATGGTCGGCGCCATCGCCCAGGAGGCGGTGTTCTGCATCGGCGCGATCGAGCTGGCCTGCACCGCATGGGTCGGCGCCGCGCTCGAACCGGGCAGCCGCCCCGAATTTGTCGCGTACCCGAAGCTCGGCCAATGGCGCGTTGCGCGTCACGACGGCACGCTTTATCAAAGCGCGTACGAAGTCCACAAGATCGAGATCTATCCGCGCCGCGCTGAAACCGACAAGCCGACCATCGCCGTGGTCGACGACGATCAGGCCTCCGCCGACAACCTGCGCGACTATCTCGAGCGCAGCGGCTTCGCGGCGGTGGCGATTTACGGCCTCGCCGCGTTCGCCGAACAACTGCAAACGCAGATCTTCGACGGCATTGTGATCGACTGGCTGTTCGGCTCGCAGACCTCGGCAGAGGCGATCCGCGCGGTGCGGGCCTCGGAAAATCCGGACGCGCCGGTTTTCGTGCTGACCGGCGAATTGCTGACCGGCAAGGCCAGCGAATCGGAGATCAGCCAGGTCATCCGCAATTACGACGTCGCGTGCTATGAAAAGCCCGCGCGTATGGCGATCCTGGTCGCCGATCTGTCCAAGCGCCTCAACCGGCCTTGATGTTGCACGCGCCGGCAAGCGGCTGAAGGTGCGCTCAGGTTGAGCCCTCCTCCATCTGCGTCTTCCCAGGCGTCACGTCACACCGTATGCCGCGAAGCCAAAGCACGCTGCAACGCGCTGCGCAGCTCCTCGTAATGTACTGGCTTTAATAACGCTTCGAAAAACGGCTGCAAGCCGGCTTCGCCCGCTTCCTCTGCCGCTTTGCCGTCTGCATTGCCCACCACGCTATCCGGCTGCGGCGCATACGCGCTCACCACGATCACTGGAACACCCGACGACGGCCCCCCGCGTGCCGCGAAATCCGCAAGGAACGCATAACCGTCGCGATCCGGCATGTGCAGATCGAGCAGCACCACATCACAGCGATGCGCGTCGAGCCACGCGAGCGCATCGTCGGCATTGGAGACGGCGTGCGCGTCGAAATCCATGTGCGTAATCATTTCGCTGAGCGACTCGCGAATCAGCCGGTTGTCGTCGACGATCAACACGCACGGGCGCGCGCCGCCCGGTTTGGCGTGCGCCGCCACGCCGGGAGGCGCGGTTGCCGCAACGGGCGTGACAGGGATCGTCACCGTAAACGCGGTGCCCTTGCCCACCGTGCTCGCCACCTCGACGGAGCCGCCAAACAGCCTGACCAGCCCCTGCACGATCGTGAGCCCCATCCCCGCGCCCTCGAAGCGGCGCGTGCGCGATGCGTCCAGCTGCGTGAACTCCTGGAAGATCAGCGGAATCTGCGCATGCGGCACGCCCGGCCCCGTATCGCTGACGACGAAGATCAGCACTGCCGGCCGCTGTCTCAGTTGCACGCGCACCGTGCCGGTTTCGGTGTAACGGATCGCGTTGGTAACCAGGTTGTTGACGATCTGGCGGATGCGGTGCGGATCGGAATCGACGAGGCCGCTCATGCCGCTCGCCTCGCTTTCCAGCTTGAGGCCGCGCGCGGCGGCCGACATCGCGTGTTCGTCGACGATCGAAGCCAGCAGTTCGCGCGGCCCGAAATGCTCGTGACGCAGCTCGAGCTTGCCGGCGCCGAGACGCGCGTAGTCGGTCAGGTCTTTCATCTGTGCTTCCAGATGCCGCCCTGCGGTCTCGAGCCGCTGGATGACCTTGCGGTCGGCCTCGGAGTGATAGTTGAAGCCCAGCAATTCAATCGACGACACGATCGCATGCAAGGGCGTGCGCAGTTCGTGGCTGATCATGCCGAGAAACGCGTCCTTCGCGAGACTGGCCTCGCGCGCCGCGCGGCTCGCCTGATGCTCCGCTTCGAGCGCCGCGTGCTGCTGGTGCATCAGGCGCGTGCGGCGCCGGCCGTTGAACACCAGCAGCGTGGTCGCGGCCGCCGACAGTAACAGCAGCAACAGGCCGCCCGCGAACAGCATGCGGCGCTTGTCGATGAAATCGCGGTTCATCGCCTCACGGTCGGCCACATCGGCGAACCGGCGGCTCAACGCGAGATCGTTGACCTCATTCCAATGCTGACGCAGCTCCACGACGATCTGATTGGCGCGGCTGCGGTCCTTCGGCAACGCATCCACCTCAGGCTGAATCTCGCCCAGCAAATGATCGATCGACTGGATCTCGTCCATTTGCCGTTGCAGCAGCGCAAGCTTCGTGGTCAGCCGGCGTGTCGAACCGGCCATCACATGCAGCTTCGATTCCAGCAACTGGTAGCGCAGCGTGAGCCGCTGATAATCGTCGTCGACGCCGGATTGATACAGCAGCAGCTGGTTCTCGAACCGCGCGTAGGCGATCTGCAGTTGCGCGGCGTCCCAGTAGAAACCGTCGTACTGACCGGTCAGCGGTTCGGTGGCGCGCGGATTAAGCAGGTTCGCGTACAACAGATAGCCGATCGCGCCGGCCGGCGCCGCGAGCGCGGTTAGCCAGATCAGCACATAGAGGACACGACGCCATGGGCGGCGCGTTATTTGATGATGAGTGCCTTGATCTGCCATACGAATTTCGCGTCGCCCGCCGCGCCCATGAGTTCACCGGGGAACGCGTCGCGCGGATAGATAAGAAACAGCGGCCCGAAGTCTCTGATCTTCAGGCGCCGGCCGTTCATGCTGTACGCAACGACCACGCCGTAGCGATCGCAGTCCGACACCGGAATGGTGTAGGTATAGTCGTCGAGCGTATGGATCTCGACCGCGCTGCCGGATGCACCGACGCTCTTCAGGATATCCGCGAGCAGCGGTCCTGTGAAGGTGGAACGCGGCGTCCAGGTGGTGGCGGTCGTAATCGAATGGACCGGCAGCGCCAGCAGTTGCGCCTCGGTGAAGTGATACCGCTGGTGCGCCGCATCGTTGGTCTTGCTGATTTTGCCTGTCACGTCGAGCGATAACGGCAACGACTCTGCCTGTGCCTGTGCCTGTGCCTGTGCCTGTGCCTGTGCCTGTGCCTGTGCCTGTGCCTGTGCCTGTGCCTGTGCCTGTGCCTGTGCCTGTGCCTGTGCCTGTGCCTGCATGCTCCACGCGACGAAAGCGAGGAGCAGACCCAGCCCCCACCAGGCGCCCCTGTACGCGCCCTTCCTGTCATTCACCGCTACACTTACCTTGGTCATCTGCTTGTTTTTTCCATCGCTCGTTATTTTGCGGGCGGTTCTACGCTGCGCCGGCTCAGCCTGCCGCGCCCTCTACCGGCCGCGGCGCCGGCCTTTGCGGCCCACCCCGTCCAGCGACGCGCGTCACCCCCGACGCGCGACATTGAACCGCAGGCATAATATCGCCAAATTTCTCCGTCTCAAAAACGAGGACCTGCCGCTGCGTTGCGCCGCCCGCCGCTCTCCGTCTACGGGACACCCGCCCTACGCTCGACGCGACGCCATACGAGTCATGAACAAGCCGGTTTTGCCCCTGACGTACGAACAACTCGATCACTGGATCGAATCGCTGCAGCCCGCGTTGCTGGCGGAGCGCTTCACGATGGCGATCGGTATTCTGCGCGGCGGCGCGCCGCTTGCGCTGATGGTTTCGCATGCGGCCGGCACGCCGGTCGCATTTCTGCGCTACGACCGCCAGTCGCGCACGGTCGCCTGGGATTCGACGCTGCCGATCCCGCCCGCGGGTTCGAAAGTGCTGCTATGCGAAGACATCGCGGGGCGCGGCTTTACGCTGACCGATTGCATTGCATTTCTTCAGCAGCATGGCCTCGACGTCAGGACACTGACCGCCGCGGTCGACGACCTGAGCCGCACGCAACCCGATTACGCAATCGACGCCCGTGGTTACTTCGCGCTGTTTCCGTGGGAGCGCCAGGCCTACACCGAGCGTTATCGCGAGGACTGGGAGCGCGTTGAAGCGGGCGCTGCGCCCGCCATGGCCGACGATCACGAATACGCCACCTATGCGATCGATCTCGACGGCATTCTGCTACCCGACGTGCCGCTCGCGCGCTACGACGAGGATCTGGCCGCTGCACTCGCCGAACGCGACGCGCTGTTGCCGTTCGAGGTGCTGCCGGACATCGATCTGCAACGCGTGCGCACGATCATCACCGGCCGGCCGGAACTGGATCGCGCGCGCACCGAAGCGTGGCTCGCGCGGCACGGCTTCGGTCATCTGCAACTGGTGATGCGCACGCCGGGCACGCATGATGAAAGTGCCGCCGGCGCAGCCGCTCACAAGGCTGCGGCGGCATTGCGCGGCGGCGTCACGCATTTTGTCGAGAGCGATCCGGTGCAGGCGCTGCTGATTGCCCAGCAGGCGCCGTTGCTGCGCGTGATCTGGTGGGACGCGCTCACGCAAACGGGGATGCTGGTCGGGGCGCGCGCGTGGACTTCATGAAGCGCTAGGCTTCTTTCGCCTCCCTCACCTCTTTCACCTCTTTACCGCCGCGCAGATGCAGATGCCGCGCGGCCCGCTGCGAGGCGACGATGATCAGCTTCATCGTCGCTCGCGTGGCGCCGACAAACAGTTTGCGCGCAATACGCTCGTCGAACGATTCGAAGTCGACCTCGGTGAGAATCACGCACGGCGCCGCCTGCCCCTTGAAGCGATAGATCGACTCGAACAGCACATCCCCTTCGCGGTACGCCGGGTTGCCGAACAGATCGTACTTACCCGTAAAACTGCGCAACCGATGCGGGCCAAGATGATCCAGCGCGGTCATCGCCGAGCCTTCGCGGCCGCGGAACGAGAGCACCGCAATGTCCTGTTTGCGAAAGCCGAGCGACAACGCCTGCGTGATCGCCCGCTTGGTCGCCTCGATGCTGCCTTCGGCGGCATTCGCTTCGTCGTAGACGGAGAGAGAAATATCGGAGCCGTCGAACGGACTGCCCGACGCCAGACCCGCCGCGACCGGCACCGAAGCGCCGACCACGTCGCGCACATAATCGAGAATGTCGCGCGGACTGCGATAGTTAGTGGTTTCTTTCAGCATGGTCCAGCCGGGCAGCTCGACCGGCTCACGCATATACAGATTCTGCAGCGGGTCTTCGAGCCACCACCACGCGGCGCCCGGCCGCAACAGGCGCTCGAGGGCGGCTACCCACGGCTGTTCGAAATCCTGCCCTTCGTCGACGATCAGCACGTCGAATTGCCAGCGCGCGTCGATCGGCGTTTCGGCGAAAATCGTTTCAAGCTGATCGAACGCCGCAGAGGAAGTCCCCCGCCCCGAAGGAAGTCCCCCAGGGGGATTGGGAGACACGTCGCCAGACTGGAAATCCGGCTCACGGCCCGCGTCGCGCGCGATCCAGTCGCAGAGCTGGTGATAGTTCGCCACCTTCGCCTCGGGTGGCGCAACCCGCGCGATGTGATCCGCGAGCGGCCGGTTGAAACACACGTACAAAGGCCGCTGCCCGCGCGCCACCGCGTCTTTCATCACCTGCAAGGCCAGTTGTGTTTTACCGGAACCGGCCGTGCCGATCACGCGCAGCCGGAACGGCGAAAACGCGAGCCGCCGCGCCCAGGTCGCGAGGCCACCCGCCAGACGCGTCACGAGCGTGCCGGCCTGGCCGACCAGCGCGCTGGCGTCGGGCGTGAGCGCGAGTTCGTCGGCGAGAAAGTGGTGGATTTTCGGTGCGCAGGCGAGGCGCGGTTCGTCGGCCGGCAACGCTTCACGAATAATCGCGGCAAGCCGCTCCTTGCGCTTCGCGTCGACGATCCGCGCGGGATTCACGCCGGCAATCGCCGCGTCCTTGACGACGTGGTCCGGGCAATACAGCAGCTCTTCGATGAAATAAGTACCCGCGCCGAACGCCGCGGTGAAGCGCCGATGCAGCGTCTCGACGGTGTGCGCGAGCGCGATCGCCACATTGCGTTCCGTCTGAAGATAGACCTTGACGAGCCCCTTCGGCGTTTCGCGCAGGAAACCGGTTTTCTGTTCGACGATCATCACGCGCCCGGCGGGGCTGACGATCACGAAGTCGGCCTCGCCGAACACCGAAAAATTCTGGTTCAGGCGAGTCCAGTGCACACCGTGATAGACGGTGTAGCCATCAGGAAGCGCTTCTTCCAGCAGCGCGAGGGTTTCGCGTTCGCGTGCCGCCGCGCCGGTGGCGGCGAGGCTCTTCCAGTCGTCGGGGACAATGCGGGCCATGCGGCTCCTCGTGCTATTCGGATGCGCCCATTGTACGCAAGGCCCGCCCGTTGCCGGCACGCGAAAATCCCGCATCGTGTATCGTTGCTGGCTGAACGCCGCGCGCCGCGCGCGGCTTGCCACCTGTCAATGTAAAAAAGGGATTTACCGGATGATTACGATCTGGGGACGCACCAACTCGGTCAACGTACAGAAAGTCTTGTGGTGCTGCGACGAACTGGTGCTGCCGTACGAACGCATCGACGCGGGCCTGCAATTCGGCCGCAACAACGAGCCCGACTATCTGACAATGAACCCGACTGGCAAGATTCCGACGCTGGTCGACGACGGTTTCGTGCTCTGGGAATCGAACTCCATACTGCGCTATCTGGTGCTGCAATACGGCGAATCGAGCCTCCTGTACCCACCCGGACCGAAACTGCGCGCGAGCATCGAGCGCTGGCTCGACTGGTCGCTCACCACGCTGCAACCTGCGGAAAAGCCGGTGTTCTGGGCCCTCGTGCGTACGCCGGCCGCCGAGCGCGACGCCAACAAGCTCGCCAGCGATTTCGGCGCGCTCACGCTGCTGTGGCGCCTTTTGGATAACCATCTGCAAGGCCGCTTCTTCCTCGAAGGCGAGAATTTCACGCTCGCCGATATCGTGATCGGCGCGTACGCGAAACGCTGGTTCGGGCTGGACGGCGTCGAACGTCCCCCGCTGCCGAATCTGGAGCGTTGGTATTCGCGGCTTGCGACGCGCCCGGGTTTCAAGAAATACGTCGATTTACCGCTGACTTGAACCATCCCGGCAGCCATCCGGCGGCCTCGTGCCTGACAACGGCGACCGGCCGCGGCCGGCAGGCGCATTGGACACCGGCACAGCGAAGCACGATGGCCTTTATAATCGACGCATGAAGACCGCCAAGCCCGCCGCGACCGCCGACAAAGCCACCCTTGCTGCCTCCGCTCATCATCACGAGCCGGGGCACATGCACGCTGAGCGCAGTGAATCGCAGGAAGCCGCACTGATTCTCGCGGAAGAATATTGCCGCGAACGCGGCGAAAAACTCACGCCAATCCGCCGCAAAGTGCTCGAATTGCTGCTGAATTCCGGGCGCGCCACCAAGGCATATTCGTTGCTTGACGACATGCGCCAGATCCATCCCGGCTCAGCGCCGCCCACGGTTTACCGGGCGCTCGACTTTCTGCTCTCGGCCGGGCTCGTCCACCGCATCGAATCGATCAATGCGTTCACCGTCTGCCACGATCTGACGCAATGCCAGCACGGCATTCTGGTGGTCTGCCAGCAATGCGGCAATGTCACCGAACTGCATCAGCCCAAGCTGCGCCAGGCGCTCGTCGCGCAAATCGAAGATGCGGGCTACCGGCTTGCCAGCGACGAAATCGAATTGAAGGGATTGTGTTCCGCCTGTCAGGCTGTGGAAGCAGCCGGCGCCAGTGCCGCAACACCGGTCGCTGCTGCCAAATGACAGCGGCGCCAGCCAGCAGATTTGCAACCTGATGGCAGACAGTTTCGCTGCGCGGTTGCTTGCCGCCTGAGATGCGGCGGCAAGCAACCGCCGCCCGCCCACGAGATCCATCAACCTGCCGAGCGGGCATCGAGCGCGTCGTGCAATAGCGTCACGAGGTCTTCCGGCAGCGCCGGCTTGGTCATGAAATGCTGGAAGCCTTCGCCGATGCTGCGCAAGCGGTAAGCGTCGTCGGTATGGCCCGTGAGCGCCACGGCTACCGAAGGTGCGTGGTCGCTGCGAATCTCGTGATCGCGCAGCCGCTGGATCAGATAAAAACCGTCCATGGCCGGCAATTCGAGGTCGCACACCACGGCGTCAGGCAACAGCCGCACCGCCGCTTCGACGCCCTCTTCCGCATCCGCCACTGCGACGACATGCGCCCCTTCCGCCTCGAGTAACAAGGTCAGTGATTCCCGGCTATCCGGGTCGTCTTCGACGAGCACGATCGTGGCCTGATCGAGTCTCAATGCTCCGTTCATGTGCTGTTGCTGCTCTAAAAAACCGGTTAGGCCGTCAGACGCGGCCAACGTTTCGTCCTGCTGTGTGCCGCCGATTTGCGCGGCTGCGGTATGGCTGTTCAGGCTGTTCATGGTTCCGACTCGATTTCATGCGTCGAGTTGCATGCAGGCCCGCGATTGTAAAACATGGCCTGAGCGCAACGCGTGCGCACAGTAACGCGCCAAAATTGCACGCCGATGAAAATACGGCCCTCGGCGCCGCTGCCCCGGCACACCGATGCCGACACCCGATTCGCCGTGGCGGCTGGTGCAAACCCGTACGCAGCGCCTTTTCCGCACGGCATCTTCCCTGAGCATTCATGTTCTTTTGCGACGCCGCCGCTGTTGTGCTTCCCGCGCGGCGATCTCATCCACCCCTCAGGTAGCACACAGCGTGCCTCGGCGCTTTCTCCAACGTCGCCGTTGCGTCCGCATGGTTGCGCCAGCCGGCCGTACGATCCACGGCGGCGCTATCATCGTGTGCGCGGGACCGCAGCGGCGAGGCGTGGCGGCAGAAACGAAATGGCGAGTGAGTCAGTTGGCGTGTCAGTCCGCTTTGCGGGGGCCGATGCCCTGCACCAGCAAAGCCACCGCATGCCGGGCGATCTCCTCGCCGCCGATATCGCGCCGCACGGGATCGTTACGCCACAGCTTTGAGGCGGCCAGCGGCAGAATCGTCATACCCAGCAGCGTGACGAACACCAGCGACGGCTCCAGCCCCGCATTCAGGCGCCCTTCCTTTTGCCAGCGCGCGATGGCTAACAGCGACGCCTTCTGATTCGCGTCGCCGAACCGTTCATGCATGCGCTGGCGCAGCAGGCCGCCGTCGCTGATTACTTCGCGCACCCATAGCGACGGAAACCACGGATGGTCGCTCGCCGTCTGCACCAAACGCTGCGCGAGTTGCGTGATTGCCGCCACCGGGTCATCGGGATTTTCCTGAAACGGAGCGCCGAGCCCCGCGCGCAGCGGAGCGAAACGCTCGTCGATCAGCACGTCGAGCAGTTGATCACGCGTCTTGAAGTAGTAATGCATCATCGCCGGCGTGAAACCCGCTTCGCGGGCAATCTCCCCGAGCGTCGTGTCGACGATGCCCTGCCGCGCAAACAAAGCGAGCGCGGCGTCCAGCAGGCGGCTGCGTTGCTCCATGCCGCGCGCCGGCCCTGAAGGCCTGCCGGGGCGCCGAGCGGGTGCGGGTGCGGGTGCGGGAATCCTTGCCATTGCATTCAATTTGACGGGTGACGCGATGTCGCATATATTAATCTCCGAATTAATTAATTTCAACGCCGTGGCGCCATGGACCAATCGACAACGACTCAACCCGCCGGCCTCATGCAGCCGGATGTGCAGCCCGGCGCGCAACCCGTTATGCAGCCCGTTACGCAACCCGGCGCCCAGGCCACCGACCACCCGCCGATCCGTCTGCTGTTTCCGGCACTCCTGCTGGTCATGCTGCTCGCCGCGCTCGATCAGACAATCGTCTCGACCGCGCTGCCGACCATCGTCGGCGAACTCGGCGGGCTCAACAACCTGTCATGGGTGGTGACCGCCTACCTGCTCAGCTCGACCATCGTCGTGCCGCTGTACGGCAAATTCGGCGATCTGTTCGGCCGCAAGATCGTGCTGCAGACGGCGATCGTCGTGTTTCTCGTCGGCTCCGCGCTATGCGGCGTCGCCCAGAACATGACCCAGTTGATCGTGCTGCGCGCGCTGCAAGGGCTCGGCGGCGGCGGTCTGCTAGTCGTGACGATGGCCGCTATCGCGGACGTGATTCCGCCGGCTGAACGGGGCCGCTTCCAGGGCGTATTCGGCGGCGTGTTCGGTCTCGCAACCGTGGTCGGGCCGCTGCTCGGCGGCTTCCTTGTCGAGCACCTGTCATGGCGCTGGATTTTCTACATCAACCTGCCGCTCGGCATCATTTCGCTGGCTGTGATCGGCGCGGTCTTCAAACCGCACGTGCGCCATGTGAAGCACACCATCGATTACATGGGCGCCGCATTTCTCGCCGGCGCTCTCACCTGCATCATCCTGTTCACCAGCCAGGGCGGCACGATCCTGCCGTGGTCGTCGCCGCAGTTGTGGTTCACGTTAGGGATGGGGCTCGTGGCGATCTGGGGTTTCATCCACGAAGAGCGCACTGCCGTCGAACCGATCATGCCGCTCGAACTCTTCAGACAGCGCACGTTTTTGCTGAGCAGTCTGATTGGCTTCATCATCGGCGTGTCGATGTTCGGCTCGGTCACTTTCCTGCCGCTGTATTTGCAAGTGGTCAAAGGTTCGACACCGACCGAAGCCGGTATGCAAATGCTGCCGATGATGGGCGGCCTGTTCGTGATGTCGATGGCGACCGGCCGCCTGATCAGCAAGATCGGCAAGTACCGCATGTTCCCGATCGCCGGCACGTTCCTCGTGGCCGTGGCGATGCTGCTGCTCGCGCGCCTGCAGATCGGCACGCCGATTCATGTGATGTATATCGACATGGGCATTCTCGGTTGCGGCCTCGGCATGGTGATGCAGGTGCTGATCCTCGCCGTGCAGAATACGGTCGAGTTCAAGCACATGGGCGTCGCCACTTCGGGCGCAACGCTGTTCCGTTCGATCGGCGGCTCGATCGGCGTGGCCAGTTTTGGTGCGGTGTTTTCGAACGGCCTTGCCGCGCGCCTGGAAAATCTGATTCCGCCCGACACCGAATTGCCGCACGCGCTCGGGCCAGCGGCCATCCGCCAGTTGCCTGAAGCGTTGCGCGACGATTATCTGCAGGCGTTTGCCGGCGCGTTGCACACGGTGTATCTGTCGGCGGCCTGCGTGGTCGTCCTGGCCTTCGCACTCGCGTGGCTTCTGAAGGATCATCCACTGCGCAAGCACTGATCCCGTATTACGTTTCCTGCGAGCGTTTTCTGCAAGCGCTTGATAACGAGGTCGAACGCTGTAGGCTTCGACCTCGTTCTGTTTTCATCGCCCCCCTTCCGTTCTGCCGATTCCGCCATCGCGTCATTGCAGGCGCGCCGCGACTACGCGAGCGCGTGTGAAAAAAACACTTCGCCTGCTCGTTCTGCCGGCATATGCAGTGTTTCGTCGTACCTAAGAATGTGCTCTCCCGAACCTGAAGTAGGTGAGAACGTCGATTGACGTTTTAAATGAAACACCACATATTTCAAGCTGCGGCACCGCAAGCGAAGACTTGCGCCTCAAGGGTCTCCAGCGCATGTGGATCGTGCTTTCCGCGGACATCACTCCTGCCTCGACACGATCTGGAACATGCCGTAACAGCGTTGTTTCACATAGGTGGGTCCACAGCATGTCCACCCAGACAATACTCGGCCATAGTTTCCCGATGCCCTGCAAACGCTGTGGCGGTGCGCTGTACCGGCAAGTCGACTATTGTCCGTATTGCGGCGCGGTGCATCCACTCGACGCCGGCCCACACAAACGCACCGTGATTCCCGGCAGCCGCGCCAGCGCCATGAGCAAGACCGCGCAGAACAGCGGCTCGGCCCCGGCACAGCCGAACGAAACCAAGCTCGCAGAGCAGACTGCGTTCCCCGACGAAGCCGCCCCGATCGAGCCCCCGATGCAAGTGCCGGTATTCGCGACAGTTCCCCCACGCGCTGATCCGCCGCTCGCTGATCCTCCGCTCGCCGAACCGCCTCATTCTGACGGCCGCAGCGTGCTCCCGCTGCACCGGGTGCTGCTCGCGATCGCGGCCATTGGCGCAATCGGACTAGCGTATGTCGCCTATGCACTATTCAGCGGCAACCACGAATCGCAGAACGACAACACCGAGCAAACGGCAGACACCCCGCAGGACGCAAGAACCGCGACCGGCACGATTGCGCCGTACGCACCGGCTCAGGCGACGAACCGCGCTACCGCAAGCAAGCCCGCTACCCCCACCACGTCCGCCGAAGCCGGTCCGGTGATCTCATTTACGCCCATCGTGCCGCCGTTGGCCGCAACGCCTGCAAAGCCGGCGGCGCCGCAGTTCCGCGATACCGCGCAAGCGCTGCAGGCAGCGCGTCTCGCCTTGCGCGCCAACGATCTGTCCGCGGCACAAGCGGCGCTTGGCGCAGCGCAAACGCTGCAGCCCGGCAATAGCGACGCGCAAAGTCTGCTGACGGAATTGAGGCCGCTCGCCGCGCGCCGCGATGCCGCGTTGCAGGCGGCGCAAGCGTGTGCCGCGCAGCAGTCGTGGAGCTGCGCACGTCAGCACGCCAACGAGGCGCTCGCGATCGACACCGGCAACGACACCGCGAAGACGATCCTCGAACGCGTGATTCGCGAGACAGGGTGGGCGCCGCTCGAGCCGCATGCCGCGCTAGACAGTCCGGGCAGCGATAAGTCGTTTGGAGACCGAATTTCATAGCCGTCCGCGAGACCGATTCTCATGGCTGACTGCATGAATCATGGCAAGCCCGATTGCACTGGCGTTTCGCGTGTACTCTGCGCGGCAACAGACGGACATGACACCCGCAACGCATTGAACATGCGATGGCAAGCCGTCTCACCGGTGCTTCGCGCGTGCCGACGCGAGGGGCTGTTCAACCCTGACCGATAGGTAAGTAGACCATGCTGAAGAGACTTCTGGCGGGATGGCTAGGGCTGGTGCTAATGGTCATGTTTTCGTTTGCTTGCGCCGAGCCCGCGCACTACAAGATCGTCACCGGTCCGGAACGGGGCACGTATATTCAGATCGGCCAGGATCTGTCGAAATGGGTGGCGCAGCCGGCGGGCATCGATCTGGAAGTGATGGCGTCGAAGGGCTCGGCCGAAAACGTGCAGCGCATGCGCTTCGAGCCGGGCGTGAAGCTCGCGCTGGTGCAGTCCGACGTGTATCAGGCCTACATTGACATGGCCAACGCGGGCAATGCCGACGCGGGCACGACAATCCGGCCGCTACGGCTCATCATGCCGCTCTACGACGAGGAAATTAACGTCGTGGTGCGCGCGGACTCGCCGATGAAAACCTTCGCCGACATCAAGGACAAGAGCATCAGCGTGGGCCTGATCGGCAGCGGTACCGCTCAATCGGCCACGACCCTCTATCACCTGATGTTTGGACAGGCGATTCCCGAGCAGAACGTCCAGCACCTGAATAACGAAGACGCGCTGGCCGCGTTGATCGTCAAGAAGGTGGACGTTGCGATCATCGTGGTCGGGCAGCCGGCGAAACTGTTCACCGACATGAACCCCGAGTTGCTGCAACAGATCCGCCCTCTGAGGGTTGATCCCAACGCGCCCGAAACCGCACGTGCGAAGCAGACGTATTTTCCCGCCACGCTCCGCGCGACCAGCTATCCGAACTGGCTGAAGGAAGACGTCCCCACGCTGACGGTGAAGGCCTTTCTCGTCACCTATGACTACGGTCTGCGCGATACCGTCGGCAATCTGAATCACTTCGCCGACTCGCTGTGCGCCAACTTCGACAATCTGCAGGAGCACGGGCATCCGAAGTGGAAGCAGGTGAAACTCGAATTGCCAACGCTCGTGCGCGGATGGAAATACTACGGCCCAGTGGAGAAACATTTGCGCGCGTGTCTTGCGAACAGGAGCGCGGCGATCAGCGCGACGGCGGCGCAAGCCGCGCAGAAACCCCGCCCCACCTGCACGGATCAGGAGCGTCTGCTGTTGCTGTGCAAGTAACGCCGCCTGGCGCGGCGCGCGCGTTCAGGCGTGCTGTTTCGATGCGGCCGACACGTCCATCGCCCGTTGCAGCGCCTCGTACACCTTCGGCCGGTTGCATTGCGACACGTTAAAGCGCAGGAAGCCCGCCGCCGATTGCGATGCGCTGAACACATTGCCCGGCGCGAACACCACGCTCTCGGCTAACGCATGACGCGCGATGTCGGCGGCGTCGAGCGCATCCGGCAGGCGCGCCCACACGAAAATACCGGCGCGTGGCCGCGTCCACACTTCAAGGCCGGCATAGCCCAGCCGCCTGACCGTCTCTCCCATGGCGTCCGCGAGCTTCGCCCGCATCGATTCCAGATGCCGCCGATAGGTGCCGTCCACCAGCAGACGATGCACGACGCTCGCCGCGAGCTGGCTGTTGCCGAACGAGGTGGCCAGCTTCAGATCGACCAGCGGCTCGACCCATTCGCTGCGCGCCGCGATGTAGCCGCAGCGCACGGCCGCGGACAAGGTCTTCGAAAAGCTGCCGATCGAGACCACCCGCGCGAGACCGTCGAACGCCGCGAGACGCGGCGCGGGTTCGTCCTCGAAGTCGGCGAAGATATCGTCCTCGACGATCAGCAGATTGTGTTCGCCCGCCAGTTTCAGCAGCCGATGCGCGACGGCGGGCGCGAGCGTGGCGCCGGTCGGATTGTGGATCGCGGAATTGGTCACGTAGAGCCGCGGGCGATGCTCGTTCAGCGCTCGCTCGAATGCCGGCAAATCGGGCCCGGACGGCGTATAGGGCACACCGACGATGCGGGCGCGATGCGCGCGCAGCAGCGCCTGAAAGTTGAAGTAGCACGGATCGTCGATCAGGACTGTGTCGCCGGGTTCGAGCAGAAAGCGGCAGACGAGATCGAGTGCATGCGTGCCGCCGTCGGTCAGCACGATCTGCTCGGGCGGCGCTTCCACGCCATGCTGTGCGAGCCGCCAGGCGAGTTGCTGACGCAGCGCGGGCAGACCGAGCGGGCTCGCGTAGTCGGCGAGCGGCGACTGCGGATCGCGAGCCACCGCACGCAACGCGCGGCGCACGCCGTCTTCCGGCAGCCATGATGGCGGCATCCAGCCGCAGCCCGGCTTGAACACCTTCGCAGCGGCCTCCAGCGACTGCCGCGTGAGCCACAGCGGATCGACCTCGCGATCCAGCCGCGGCCCGAGATCGGCGAGCGCGAGCGGAGGCGCATGGCCGGACACGAAAAAGCCGGACCCGCGCCGCGCCACGATCACCCCTTCCGCGACCAGCCGGTCGTACGCTTCCACTACCGTCGACTTCGACACGCCGAGTGTCTCGGTCATCACGCGGATCGACGGCACGCGCGCGCCCGGCATCAGCGAACGGCTCGCGATGCGCTCGCGCAAGCTGTCCATCACGGTGCCGACCCGCGTGCCGGTTGGCGCCCCCGAGGCTACCCGGTTGCTCTCACTTTCCGCCATCTGTACTGCTCCATGTTCGGTACAGTTTGTACGAATTGTACTGATCCGTAGCTTACCCTTTGCAGCCTGAAAGCGGATGCTATGCGTTCTATTTTCAATGCGCACGGACTCTTTCGATGGACAAGACAACGAACGGCTGGGCGAGCGGCATGGTGGGGGTGTTGATTTTCAGCGGCTCGCTACCCGCCACCCGCATCGCCGTGCAGGGCCTCGATCCGGTGTTTCTGACGGTCGCCCGCGCGACCATCGCGGGCACGCTGGGTCTGTTGCTACTGCTGGCATTTCGCCAGGCCCGGCCCGCAAGGCGCGATCTCATTCCGCTGGTGGTGGTCGCGCTCGGCGTGGTGGTCGGCTTTCCGCTGCTGACCGCTTTCGCGTTGCGCCACGTCAGCTCCGCACACGCGGTGGTGTTCGTCGGGCTCCTGCCGCTGTCCACTGCGATCTTCGGCGTGCTGCGCGGCGGCGAGCGCCCACAGCCGGCGTTCTGGCTGTTCTCGGCGCTCGGCAGCGGCGCAGTGGTCGCGTTCGCCTTGCGCCACGGCCTCGACGCGTCGCCGCTCGGCGATGCGCTGATGCTGGCGGCGATCGTCGTCTGCGGCCTGGGTTATGCCGAAGGCGCGCGGCTGTCGCGCCATCTCGGCGGCTGGCAGGTGATTTCGTGGGCGCTGGTGCTGTCGCTGCCGGTGATGCTGCCGCTCGCCTGGTGGGTGCGGCCGGCATCGTTTGAAGGCGTGAGCCACGCGGCGCTCTGGGGACTCGCGTACGTGTCGCTCTTCAGCATGCTGATCGGCTTCGTGTTCTGGTATCGCGGACTGGCGCTCGGCGGCATCGCGGGAGTCGGGCAACTGCAGTTGCTGCAGCCGTTTTTCGGCCTGCTGCTCGCCGGCTTGCTGCTGCACGAACAGGTGCCGCCCGCGATGATCCTGGTGACCGTTGTGGTGGTGGCGTGTGTAGCGGGCGCGCGGCGCTTCTCGCGGACCGCGCCGGCGCGGCCGGCAGTCTGAACGGTGTCTCGCCCGCGCGTGCGCAGCTGGGATTCGCTGGCGCCGCTCACATGCCTGTTCAATTCGCTGATCGTGCCCGCCTGAGCGTGCGGAATGAGCCGCCAGCCGCATTGCGGTATCCTCACGGGCTCGTTCAGAAGGAGCATGGATACATGAAGTTTTCGATTTGCGTGGCGCTTGCCGCCCTGACACTGTCCGCCACCGCGTATGCGCAAACCTCGCAAACCTTTCGCTTCGGCGAAGGCCAGACCACGCTGCCGTCCGGCAATGCCCATCCGGCGCCCGCGCCGGGCGCGCAGGCTCAACAGCCGCAACCGATGCAAGCCCAGCAGCAACCCCAACCCGCCGAACCTGCCCCGGCCACGGCCAAGCCGAAGCACAAGGCAAAGCATCGTCGGCATCATCGCGGGCATGTGAAGCAGCCGGAAACGTACTCGCATAGTTGATCGGCGAAACGCTTGCCGCATGCATGTGTTTTCGTCCGGAAAAACTGCAGCGCTCGGTGCAGTCGCATGGCCGGGCGCTCCACGCCAAACCTGGATCGAGCCAGTCACCTATGCATGCGCCAATACCGCCTATCAATCGCGGCGATTTTTGATCGTGCTTCAAATCCGCGCGAGCGGCGGGCATAGTAAAACGTATCCGCAGACTCGCTGGCCTCGACAGGAACACGAATGAGCACCACCCGCCCCGCGCCCTCCACGCCCCATTCAGCGGACTCAGTTGCTACCGCACCCTTGATCCGCGACGCCACCGAGGCCGATCTGCCCGCGATCCAGGCGATCTATGCGCATCATGTGCTGACCGGGGTCGCTTCGTTCGAAGAAATCCCGCCTTCCGTCGACGACCTGCGCACGCGGCTCGCGTCGGTGCGAAGTCACGGGCTGCCTTACATGGTCGCCGAGATCGACGGTGAAGTCGCCGGCTATTGCTACGCCACACCCTACCGGCCGCGCGCCGCGTATCGCAACACGATCGAAGATTCGATCTATGTAAGCGACGCGTATCGCGGGCGAGGCTTGGGGCGCGTGCTATTGCAGGCGCTGATCGAACGCTGCGAAACCGGACCGTGGCGCCAGATGGTCGCCGTGATCGCCGACGGCGGCAGCGGCGGTTCGCTGTCTCTCCATACACAACTGGGTTTCGAATTGACCGGCACGTTGAAGGCGGTCGGGTTCAAGCACGGCCGCTGGCTGGACACCACGCTGATGCAGCGGACCTTGGGCGTGGGCGACTCGAGCGCGCCGGTCGACGTGGCGCAAGGACGCGGATAAGGCGCCGCGTTAAAATCCCCCCATGCCCAAAACGCCGTCCCCCATTCCGCCCTTGCCCACCGACCCGAGCGTCCCGGCAAGCAACACGCAGCGCAACGAATACACAGTCGACGAACTCGCGCGCGTCACCGACACCACCGTGCGCAACGTGCGCGCCTATCAGGACCGCGGCCTGCTCGCGCCGCCGGAAAAGCGCGGCCGCGTCGGCGTGTATGACGATACACACGTGTCGCGTCTGAAGCTGATCAATCACCTGCTTACGCGCGGCTACACGCTCGCGAACATTCAGGACCTGATCATGGCCGTGGACGAAGGCCATGATCTGCGTTCGATCCTCGGCCTTGAGACCGCGATCGGCGGCCGCTGGTCGCGCGAACGGCCGAAAAAATACTCGCTGCTCGAACTGCTGCAAATGTTCGGCGACAAAGCCTCGCCGAGCGCGCTCGGCAAAGCGGTCGATCTGGGTTTGCTGGAGCGCAACGGCCTCTCCTTCGTGTCCGGCAGCCCCACGGCGCTCGCCGCCGGCGCGACCATGGCCAAGGAAGGCATTCCGCTCGCCGACCTGCTCGACACCGTAGGCATCGCAAGGCCGCATTTCAATGCGGTCGCCAAGGCGCTGGTCGATCTGGTGGTCCGCCAGCTGGACCGCTACGATGCCGACGCGCTGCCGCCGCCTGCCGACGTGCCCGCCCTGGTCGACGCAATCTGGCGCGTGCGGCCGCTGGCAATGGTGCTGGTCGAAAGCGAAATGAACCGCGCGCTGGAAGAAGCCTCCGGCGACTATCTCGGCGACCGCGTCGCGGCAATCATGGCAAAGAAGCTGGGCCATCCGGCCGAAGGCGCAACGGCAGAACGCGCTGTGGCAAAGAAAGATAAACCAAAAAAATAGCCATGCAAGCGGCCACTCGCGGCGACCCGCGTTGCCCCGCGTCACGATAAGCGCGCCGTTCCTGTCGCCGCATATGCCGGCGCTTTCATGCCCCTTGGGCGTTCGTGCGCGTCATTTCCCGGATATCCGAGTCTGAACTGCACCCCAAAGGTTGGATCGGTGTCCAACTTTTGGGGTGCAGTTCAATCCGCCCGGCATTTTTCATATCGCTGAACGACACACACTTCCGCATCAGTCTCGAAGCCCTGCCGGGCCGACGCCGCCGCTTGGGCCTTGCGCCACAACCTTCTTCGCTCCGTAGAGTTTCCCGTCTAACCCGCTGCTTGCACCATCGGTTGACAGCCTCTATTGTTACATCAACCAATGTAACAGTTAAGAGCGAACAAAAGGGAGACGGATCGGATGAACGCACGCATGATGCCCCCTGACAACGCGGCGCCCAACGCATCCGCGCCCATCGATACGGATATCGCTATCATCGGCTCCGGCTTTGCGGGCCTCGGCATGGCGATCCGGCTGCGGCAAGGCGGCATGACCGATTTCATCATCGCCGAAAAAGCCGAGTCGGTCGGCGGCACCTGGCGCGACAACCACTACCCCGGTTGTGCCTGCGACGTGCAATCCCACGTCTATTCGTTCTCCTTCGCTCCGAATCCGCGCTGGACCCGTATGTTCGCGCGTCAGCCGGAAATTCGCGCGTATCTGGAAGCGTGCACGCAACGGTTCGGCATTCAGCGTCACCTGCGCTTCGGCCATGAACTTGCCTCCGCGATCTACGACGAGACCAGCCACCGCTGGCAACTGACGTTCGCAAACGGCCAGCAATGGTCGGCGCGCGTGCTGATCTCGGGAATGGGCGGACTCTCGCGTGCGGCCATACCGAACATTCCGGGCATCGAGCAATTCAAGGGCAAGGCGTTCCACTCGCAGCATTGGGACCATACGTATCCGCTCGAAGGCAAACGCGTCGCGGTGATCGGCACCGGTGCGAGCGCGATTCAGTTCGTGCCGCAGATCGCGCCGCGCGTCTCGCATCTGAACCTGTTCCAGCGCACGCCGCCGTGGATCATGCCGAAGGCCGACCGCGCGGTGAAGCCGTTCGAACAATGGCTGTTCAAGCATCTGCCGTTCACGCAGAAGATCATGCGTTCGGCGCTCTACTGCATGCTCGAATCGCGCGCCTTCGGTTTCGCGATTCATCCTTCGCTCATGAAGACCGCGCAGAAAGTCGCGGTGCGGCATCTGCACCGCCAGGTGCCCGATCCGCAATTGCGCGCCACGCTCACGCCGAACTACACGATGGGCTGCAAGCGCATCCTGATCTCGAACGACTACTTCCCCGCGCTGTCCCGCCAGAATGTGTCGGTCACGACCACCGGTATCGCCCGCGTGGAAGAAGACGCGGTGATCACGACCGACGGCGCGCGCCATCCGGCCGATTGCCTGATCTTCGGCACTGGCTTTCAGGTGGCCGATCCGTTTCCGGCGGGCGTGGTGCGTGGCCGCGGCGGCGTCGACATCGTCGATACGTGGCGCGATGGCGCGCATGCGTATCTCGGTACGACACTGCCTGGTTATCCGAACTTCTTCATGATCGTCGGACCGAACACCGGCCTCGGTCACAACTCGATGGTGTTCATGATCGAGTCGCAGGTCGAATATGTCCTGCGCGCACTGAAGACGATGAATGCAGAACGTGCCGATGCGATCGAAGTGCGTCCGCATGTCGAGCTTGCCTACAACCAACAGATCCAGCAGAAACTCGGCCGCGCAATCTGGTCGACGGGTGGTTGCAAGAGCTGGTATCTCGATCCGAAGACCGGCAGGAACACCACGCTGTGGCCAGGATTCGCCTACAAATTCCGCCAGGCGACCCGCACCTTCAGCATGGACGACTACTTCGCGTATTCGCCCACGGCGCAGTCGCTGAGCGGGCATGCGGGCCTGCAGCAGCCGGTGCATGCGCATTGCAATGCCGCCACGACGGCGGCCGCGAGATCCGCGGAAGCAACCTGAAAAGGCACAACCTGAAAAACATAACGACACGGCACCGTTCAGAGAGGACAGGAGATAAGCCAATGAAGAACTTCACCAATAGAGTGGCCGCGATTACCGGCGCAGGCTCGGGCATGGGCCGTTCGCTAGCGATCCGGCTGGCGCGCGAAGGCTGCCACCTCGCGCTCGCCGATCGCAATGCCACGAGCCTCGCCGAAACCGCGCAACTTGCGCAGGCCGCCGCGCCGCATATCGTCGGCTCGCCGCTGCATATCACCACGCGTGTGCTCGACGTGTCGGACCGCGCCGCGATGTTCGAATGGGCCGACGAAACGGCCGCGCAGCACCAGCGCGTGAACCTCGTGTTCAACAACGCGGGCGTGGCGCTGTCGAGCACCATCGAAGGGATGGAGTACGCCGATCTGGAGTGGATCGTCGGCATCAATTTCTGGGGCGTGGTGCACGGCACGAAGGCGTTTCTGCCGTATATCAAGGCCTCCGGTGCGGGACACATCGTCAATACGTCGAGCGTGTTCGGCCTTTTCTCGCAGCCCGGCATGAGCGGCTACAACGCGACCAAATTCGCCGTGCGCGGCTTTACCGAAGCGTTGCGCCAGGAGCTCGATCTGATGAAGTGCGGCGTGTCGGCGACCTGCGTGCATCCGGGCGGCATTCGCACAAGCATCGCGCAGTCGAGCCGGATCTCGTCGAACATGGTCGGCTTCATGCTGGAAAACGAACAGCAAGGCAAGGACGACTTCGAGAAGTTTTTCATCACCACCGCCGACGAAGCCGCACGCGTGATTCTCGACGGCGTGCGCAAGAACAGGCGGCGCGTGCTGATCGGCCGCGATGCGCGCGCCGCCGACTGGCTGGCGCGTACGTTACCGGCAGCCTATCAGGCGCTGGTCGTGATGCAGACCCGCCGCATGAAACGCATTGCGGAAAAGCGCGCGCGCCGCGCCGCGCAGGTGGACGGCCAGCGTGCGTAATGCGGCGCGGGTCACCTGATGCCAGTCACCTGATGCCATACGGCGTGCAATGCAAAGCACCCGGTCAGCACAATCAGCAGCACATACAGGATCACAAGGAGAAAGGCCATGATGCCGGTTCGCCGAGACCTCCGTTTCAACTTACCGCAGGAACGCGCCTGCGATTGGCATGTGCAGGGCTCGCATGTGACACACTTCTTCAACGCGCTTTCGCTGCTGTTCCCAGCCGGCGAGCGTTTCTTCATGGACAGCGTGCGCAACTACCGGGACCAGATCGACGACCCCGTGCTGAAGAAGCAGGTGCTCGGCTTCATCGGTCAGGAAGCGATGCATACGCGCGAGCACATCGAATACAACGACCTGCTGCAGGAAGCCGGTTTACCCGCGCATAAGCTCGACAAGCGACTGTGGGCGATTCTCAACTTCGGCCGCAAGATCCTGCCGCATTCGTATCAACTCGCGGTAACGGTCTGTCTCGAGCATTACACGGCGATGCTGGCCGGCTTGCTGCTGGAGGACGCATCGCGTATCGGCGGTTCGGTCGAAGGCTATACGCAGATGTGGACGTGGCATGCGCTGGAAGAAACCGAACACAAGTCGGTTTCGTACGACGTATGGAATGCCGTGCTCAAGCCCGGTCTCGGCCGCTACCTGCTGCGCACCGGCACGATGCTCGCCACCACGCTGACGTTCTGGCTGATCGTGTTCGACTACCACGTGCGTTTGCTGATCGCCGACCGCAAACGCGGCGGCCATATCCGCGGCATGTGGCGCGTCGTGAAGTATCTGTACGGTCCGCGTCACGGCGTATTTCCGCGTATTGCCGGTGAATGGCTGAGCTTTTTCCGGCCGGGCTTCCATCCGTGGGATCACGACAATCGCGCGCGACTATCGCGCATCGACAGCCTCGTCGCCGCGGTCGACGCCACCAACGCGGCCACGCCGAACGCGCGCAACGCCGCGCGACGCGGCGTGCGCGCTGCCGCGTGATCAGCCATGCGGTACGCGGCCCCGGCGCCTCGCCGATCAACGCCCACGCGGCAGGCGCGTGAACAACGTCGGATAGTCGATCACGAGGCCGTCTTCATCTACCGTCAGGTCCGCGGTGAAATCGCGGAAGATGCCTTCGTAGCGATAAACGCGATTCAACTCGATGCACGAATACGCCTGCTCGGCACGCGTCACCTGCAAATCGGGCGCCGAAATATAGGCCACTGAAATCGGCTGACGCTCGCCTTCCGCCAGTTGCAGACGACGGATCGGCAACGTGTTCGTATAGGGCGTGGCGGCGATATCGATATCGATGCACCCTTCAATTGCTTTCAGCACGAGACCATGGCCATCGTGCCAATGGCCGGCGCCATCGCCATGCAATTCCAGCTCACCGCCGCCGACAATCTTCAGCCACGCATAGGTGGTGCGCCATTGCGGATCGCAGCGCACCTTATAGTGCAGGCCGTACGCTTTGCCGTAACGCTGCCCGACCACGACGCTTTCCACCGCAAAGCCGTCCGCGCTCGCGTCGAACGCCAGATGTTCGAAACCGTCACCCTCTTCCGATGCCCACCGTAATTCACGCATCAGGCTGTCTCCTCGTGGAACGGCGCGGCAAATGCGCCGGATTGTTATCGTAGCGCGAAAGCTTTCGGGTCGCCGACACACTGCGTTTCGGCGTTTCGGCGTTTCGGCGTTTCGGCTCGTGGCTCGTGGCTCGTGGCTCATGGCTCATGGCTCATGGCTCATGGCTCGATGGCTCGATGGCTCCATGGCGCGCATGTGTCGCAAATAGCCACTATCAACACCTGACGATGCCCGGCGCGGGGCAAGTGGCCTATGCTCGCGGTTCACACTCAACCTGACCCGCTGCGCGCGCCTGACTTGCACGCGGCAAAGTCGCGCCGCATCGAATTCGCCGCCCTCAGACCATGCACGCCGCCGCAACCGAAGCCCAATCCGCCGCCTTGCGCACCTTGTTGCGCAGTCTCGGCCAGATCGTGCTGCAGCCGAACGCTTTCACCGGCGCGTGCCTGCTCGCCGCGTGGCTGCTATGCGATCCGCGCCTCGCCTGCGCGGCGCTGATGGGTGTGGTCGCGGCCAACGTGAGCGCGGTATTGGCCGGCTGCCGGGAGGACCACACGCGGGCCGGCCTGCACGGCTTTAACGGCGCACTAGCCGGTCTCGCCGCGTTCAGCTTCATCGCCGACAACGCGACGGCCGCCGCCGTGGCGATTCTGGCCGCCACGGGAACTGCGTGGCTGCTTGAACCATGGTCGCGCTGGCTGCGCGCGCGTGGCCTCGGCTATTTCTCAAGCCCCTGTCTGATCGTCACGTGGCTTTGGCTGCCGCTGGTGACGCGAGTCACTCAGCAAGCGAGCCTCATCACTGAACACACGCTCGGCGCGGCGCAATTGACTAGCGGCGTACTCGCCGGATTCGCGCAAACCGGTTTTGCGTCCGGCTCGCTGTCGGGTTTGCTCGTGTTAATCGGAATCGCTGTGGCGTCACGGCGGCATGCGCTATGGGCTTTGGTCGGCGCGGGCCTCGCGAGCGTCGCGCACCTGCTGCTGGGTGCGAGTGCAAGCTCGTTCGACGCGGGCCTGTTAGGATTCAACGGCGCGCTGACCGCGATCGCGCTGGCCGATTGCGGCATCGCGGTGACGCTCGGCGGTGTTGTGCTTTCGGCCGCGCTGCAAGCGGCGGCGACTTATTTTGCGTTACCGGCCATGACGGCGCCGTTCGTACTCGCGACGTGGAGCATGCAGCGGCTCACCGCCCGACTTACCCGTGGTGCGGCGGTGCCCGAACCGGCGCAGCGTGCCGAAGCCGGACGGCGTCTCACGTCGCCAAGCTCGGCCAGGTCGTCGGCATCGGTCAGGCACGCGGGTCAGGCGGCAGGGTTGGGCCGCGGACTTAAGCCGTAGGATTTGGGGGTAGCTTCAGGGGGTAGCTTCAGGCCATAGCTTCAGGCCATAGCTTCAGGCCGTAGCTTCAGGCCGTAGCTTCAGGCCGTAGCTCCAGGCCATAAACTCAGCCCGTAGGTTGAGTGCGCAAACTCCGGCCGCAGTCACAGCCCACCAGGCCATCTCAGGAGACAGACATGTCGTTCACCCACACGCCCGCCGGCCGTGTCGCCGAAGCGGGGCCGATGTCCGAAGCCGAACAACAGACCCGCGTCGACCTGGCTGCCGCCTATCGGCTCGCGGCGCTCAACGGCTGGGACGATCTGATCTACACGCATATCTCAGCCAGCGTTCCCGGCGAACCCGGCCACTTCCTGATCAATCCGTTCGGTCTCGCGTTCGACGAAGTATGCGCATCGAACCTGGTGAAGATCGATATCGAAGGCAATGTCGTCGGCGCGAGCGAGCATCCGGTCAACGCCACCGGCTTCGCGCTGCATGCCGCCGTGCACGCGGCCCGCGCCGATGCCTTCTGCGTAATGCACTTGCACAATACGGCAGGCGTAGCGGTTTCCGCTCAACCGGCCGGTTTGCTGCCGGCCTCGCAACACGCGCTGCGTTTTTACGGCCACCTCGCGTATCACGACTACGAAGGTCTCGCCTTTACGCCGACCGAAGGCGAGCGCCTCGTCGCGCATCTCGCCGACAAACCGGCCATGCTGCTGCGCAATCACGGCACGCTGACCGCCGGCCGCACCGTCGCCGAAGCCTATGTACTGATGGCGACGCTGATCAAGGCCTGCGAAATCCAGTTGCAGGCGCAAGCATGCGGCAGCAAGCTCGTCGTGCCGAGCGATGCCGTAGCCGCACGCACAGCCGACCAGCTGGTCGACGGCGGTGCGATCGAAGGCGCGCTGGAATGGCCCGCATTGTTACGCAAGCTCGACCGGCTCGATCGGACGTACCGCGATTAAACTCACACCTCACCGTCACGCATCACGGAGTCATGCAATGCCCACGTTTCATATCGAACTCTTCGAAGGCCGCACGCTGGAACAGAAACGCCAGTTCGTCGAAGCCATTACCAAAGCGACCTGCGACTCGCTCGGCGTCGAGCCGAACTCCGTCGACATTATTCTCACCGACGTCAAACGCGAAAACTGGGCAACGGGTGGGCGTTTGTGGTCCGAAGCGGACGCCTGAGTGCGCATTGGCTCGAAGGTCGAGCGGCGCTGGAAATGCTGCGCGCGTTGCGCGCGCAGCGGATACTTCTGGGCGACGCGCATCTGAAACGCGTCGCTATGGCGGCATAACGACATGCCGCCGCGATACTCGCTACCCTCGCCGGTCAGAACCGGTGAATGATGCCTACACCAGCCGCAAACTGGCTGCGTGACGAGGACGGCGCGGTGTTCTGGCCGTCGCCGATATCGGCCGTTGCGTTGATGATGCTCTTGCCGTTCGTCCCAAGCGTCTGGCCATTTGCACGCTGATAGGCTTCCAGCGCGTACAGACCGGTGCGCTTGGAGAGACTGTAGTACTGCGAGAGGTTGAATTGCTGATAGCTGGCCGCGCTCGTAATACCATTCGACTCTGTTGCGCGGGTATAGCTATAGCCGGCAGCCAGGTCCACCGCCGACAGTGGCTTGAAGTGCAGCACTGCACCAGCCGTGTTGAAGATCGCCTCGCCGTGGAAGAACGAGTTGACACCCGGGATGTATTGCACGTTCGAGTACGAGAACGAGACGTCCCATTGCGAACTGAACGTATAGCCAGCCGTCACCGCAACCCGCTGCTGCGCCTGCGCCGTCTGATAGCCGTTATTGATGCCCGACACACCCGCCTGCGCGCCGTTATTCGATGTCGTGGAGTCAGCGCCCCACGCACCGCCCCCAAGCGTCGAGTTATTGATGCGCTGATAGCCTGCTGCGATCCCGAACGGACCGTTCAGGTACTGGATCGCCGCGCTATACGTCGAACCGGCATTGGTTTTACCCGCCACGCCGCCCAGCGCATACGAACCGCTCACCGTCAGGCCATACATGCTCGGCGACGTGTACACCAGCGAGTTATTCACGCGATACACCGTATCCAGCGAATCGATATCGCCCGGGTGTGCGCCGTACGCGCCCGTCAGCCACGTGGTCGGGCTATAGGGCGACAGCAGCGTGTAGTACGACGTGTACTGGCGGCCAGCTGTGAACGAACCGTAGGTAGCATTGGCCAAGCCGACATAGGCTTGACGGTTGAACCCCAGACCCGAGACGGACTGCGCGCCGGTTGCACTGTTAAAGCCTTCTTCCAACTGGAAGATCGCCTTCGTGCCGCCACCCAGGTCCTCGGCGCCCTTCAGGCCGAAGCGGCTGCCTGCCCAGATGCCGTTGATCATCTTGGTCACCGAGCGGCCGCCCGTCGTCGAACCGAGCGACGTCGAGCTGCTCTGATAACCGATCCCCGTGTCGACGATCCCGTACAGCGTCACGCTGGTTTGAGCGTGCGCGCCGAGGGCGACCAACCCAAGGGCCGAGGTTGCTATTACCTTTTTCATTTCTGCTCCTCTGTAAAAAATTTGTTCTTTATCGCAGGAAGTGCCTCACCAGCGCCGGCGCTTAAACAAGCGTTCAAAACACCGGGTGGCCATTGATCAGGCTAGGCAACCAAGTCGAAAACATCGGTACGTAAGTCACAATGTTGATCGCGCTGAAGATAGCCAGGTAATAAGGCCACGCCACCTTGGTAGTTTCACCTATCGACACATTGCCAATCGCGCAACCTATGAACTGCACCGAACCGATCGGCGGATGCACGAGACCCAATGCACAGTTCAGCAAAATCATGATCCCGAACTGCACGGGGCCAACGCCGGCGTGCATCGCCATCGGCAGGAACAACGGCGTAGTGATCAGAATGTGCGCCGCCATGTCGACGAACGTGCCGAGGAAGATCTGGATGACGTTGATGTAAAGCAGCATCAGCCAGGGCAGGCTCGTGGCTCCGTCGAGCATGTGTTCGATTGCGTCGGGAATCTCCAGATAGGCCATCTGGTAGCGCAGCATGTTCGACACGCCAATCAGCAGCAGCACCACGCCGGTGGTTTTAGCCGCTTTCGACAGTGCTTGAAAGAGCTTCTTCATCGTCATCGTGCGATAGATGACGATGGTCAACACCAGTGAATAAGCCACGGCAATGGCCGCCGCTTCCGTCGCGGTGGCAATGCCTCTCGCCACGCAGAACAGAATGATCGCGATCACCATCAAGCCGGGCAACGCGCCGAGGAATGTGCGGGCCACCGCGAACCAGCCAGGAAAGCGCTGCAATTCGGTCGAGCCGTCAGCGCGGCGCGGATAGCCGAACTTGACCGCCTGCCAGTACGCGGCGATGAGCACGAAACCCATCACCCACAGCACCGGCAATAGACCCGAAAACAACAGATCGCCTATCGACACGCCGCTCATCGGGTGACCGTTCAACGTTCCGGTGATGCCTTGGGCCGCGAACGCATAGATGATCATGTTCGTCGACGTGGGCATCAGCGCACCCGCCAGCGACGAATGGGTTGTCACATTGACCGCATAGGCCGCGCTGTAGCCTTCGCGCTTCATCAGCGGAATGACGACGCCGCCCATGGCGGACGTGTCCGCCGTCGGCGAACCGGACACGCCGCCGAACAACGTGCACGCGACCACGTTAGCCATGCCAAGCCCGCCGCGAAAATGACCCACCGTGGCCTGCGCGAAACGCAGGATACGGTCGGCGATGCCGCCGTGCAGCATCAGTTCGCCGGAGAAAATGAAGAACGGGACCGCGAGGAACGAAAACGCGTTCATTCCCGAAATCATCGACTGCATGGCGGTGGCCGCCGGCAAGCCTTCATACAGATAGGTCAGGACGCACGAGAGTCCCAGCGCAAACGAAACCGGAACCCCGAAGACGAGGAAAACGAGGAAACTGACTGAGAGGATGGCAAGTTCCATGATTCTTCTATTTTTGTTTCTGTGCGAAAAGCGCCAGCAGGTTCTCGAACGAGAACAGAGCGATGCAGGCGCTGGCAATGACCGGAATCAAATAACGAAGCGCCTCCGGGAGGCCCAGGATCGGAATCCTGTCGTCCAGCGTCGTCTCCGCCATCTGCCAGCAGCCGAAGAAAATCGCCACGGCCAACACGATCAGGCAAAGATGCTGGAACGCATGGGCGATCACCTGACCTTTCGGCGGCAATTTCTTGACCAGCGAGTCAAGCCCGATGTGGCCGCCTTCGCGAACTTTGAGCGCGGCGCCGAACATGGCGATCACAATCACCAGCAAGAGGGCAATAGGCTCGACGAAATCCGGTGCGTCGCTGAAGGCATAGCGCATCACAACGCTATAAATCACCAACAGGCACAGCGTGGCAAGACTCGCCGATGCGACGACAACCAGCGCACGGAAGAGAAAATCATTTGGGCGTTTCATGAATCTCATTGACCCCATCCTTGCATTCGGTGGACTTATATTTAATCCTCAGGAATCCTGCCAACGACCACAAGCTCAGAAAACCGCGCGGCGCCAAAAACCCGCAGCGCGTGCTGCAAGGCCTCTCGCCACCGCGTTGCTGCCTAACTTATTTGACTGCCTGGATTTCGTCGACGAGCTGCTTCATTTGCGGGGTCTTTTCATATTTCGCCCAGACCGGCTGCATCGCCTTCACGAAAGCAGGACGGTCGATCTGCGAGGCGGTGACAATCGTCGCGCCACCCTTGGTGACCGTCTTTGCAGCGTCAGCTTCGCGCGCGGTCCACAGCTTCTCGTAATAAGGCACCGAGTCAGCCGCAGCCTTTTTGATGACGCCCTGCTCTTGCGGCGTCAGCGTGTCCCACACCTTCCTGGAGAACACCAGGACTTCCGGCGTCATCGAATGCTGGGTTTCGGAATAGACCTGCGCGACTTCGAAGTGCTTGGTCTCTTCGTACGACGGCAGGTTGTTTTCCGCGCCATCCACCAGCCCCGTCTTCAGGCCCGTATAGACTTCGGCGAACGGCATCGGCGTCGGCGTACCGCCCATCGCCTTGATTTCGTCGACCATCAGATCCGAAGGCTGCACGCGCACCTTGAGGCCCTTCATGTCGGCGGGCGAATGGATGGCCTTCTTCGCATACATCGAGCGCGCGCCGCTCTCATAGAACGTCAGCGCGATCATGCCCTTCGCCGCGAAGGCGTCGAGAATCTTCTGGCCTTCCGGGCCGTACATCACTTTGCGGAAATGGTCGATGTCGCGAAACAGGAACGGCAGCGAGGGAATCATCGACTCAGGAACGATCTCGTTGAACGCGGCACCGTTGGCGCGCGCCATGTCCAGTGCGCCGATGCGCACCTGATCGATCGTGTCGTTTTCGGAACCCAGCGCGCTGTTGCCGAAGACCTTCACGGAATCCTTGCCACCGGTTGCCTTGCTGATTTCTTCACCCATGTACTTCACGGCCATATTGGTCGGATAGGTGTCGCCATGCACGTCCGACACACGGAACACGCGAGCGTGTGCCGACACGGTGCTGAACGCCAGCACGGAGGCCGCGACAATCATCGAAACACGGGACGAGGCAAGCTTGTTTTTCATCGTGACATTCCTTGAAATTAGATCATCCAATCGATTGCGGAAGGCCGATTACGGAAGGCCGCCTTCGGATGCGACACGGTTTCGATGCGTCTCCCGACTCCACGCACGCCGCCCTTCCCGGGTAGCGAGCGGTTTGCCGTGCTGGCCTGCCTTGCTTCCCCGGCGCAGATGCTCAGCACTCCTGTCAGACAACTCGACTTCTTTGCGCCGACTGCTTCGGCATGAACCCCTCGCGCATTGAACATGCGCGCAGAGAACGCTGCCCTCTTTGTCCGGCTGCCCAAAGCTATCTCGAAAGGAATTTGTTTTGGCTCATACGTTGTACGACGACATATAAAGTCTATAAAACGCGGTTTGAATTGTACAGCCGGTATTTACCCGCACGACACCGGATTGGACGTAAGAGTTTCCGGATTGAATTCCAGCGAAAAGCCAAGACAGAAGGGAGAGTAAGCGGAATCCACAGCTCGTGGATTTATTCTTTTATTAGAATGGAAGATGGCCCGAAAGTGGCATTTACGCCACTATGTTGTACGACGAGTGATGAATAAAAGTTGCGACTGTTGGGCGCCGACGTGCCAATACCTCCGACGCCCCGTCTCATGCACGTCGCTTTTTCAGAGTTCGCCCGCGTATTCCGGCTCAGGCAGACCGCTCACGCCCGGACGAACCGCAAACAGATGGCCGTCGTGTTCATTCGCGTCAGCCGCGGGGCGAATCGACGTAACGAACAGCGTATCCAGATTGCTGCCGCCGAACGCGCACATCGCCGGCTTCACGGCGGGCACGGCAATCTGCCGGTCGAGCTTGCCTTGCGGTGTAAAGCGAAGCAACAGGCCGGCGTCGTTCGCGCAGATCCAGTAGCAGCCATCCGCATCCACCGCGGCGCCGTCCGGCCGGCCAGCATAGTGATGCAGATCGGCGAAGACGCGCCGATTACGCGGCTCGCCCGCTTCGATGTCGTAGTCGAACGCCCAGATTTGCCGGCGCAGAGGATGCGAGTCCGACAGATACATTGTGGCCCCATCGGGCGACCACGCCAGACCGTTCTGCGTGATCAAGGCGTCGACGACCGGCTCCGACAACACGCCGCGCTCGTCGAAGCGATAGAGCGCGCCCGCAGGGTTTGCCGCGGCCATGTCCTGCACCATCGTGCCGGACCAGAAGCGCCCTTGCCGATCGCAACGGCCGTCGTTGAAACGCATATCGGCAAACGGGAAAACCGGCGCGGCAAGTTTCCTTGCGGTCACTGCCAGCGGTTCGCCCTGCGGCGCACCTTCAGTCAGCGTCACCGCGAAGAGCCCCGTCTCGCAGCCCGCCAACACCGTGCCGCGGCGATCGAACGCCAGACAGGCCACCTTCTCCGGCAATTGCCACTCGGCGCGCTCGGCCGTTTCGAGCCGTAGCCGCACGATCTTTTGCGCCGGAATATCCACCCAGTAGAGCGCCTGTTCCGCCGCACGCCACACCGGGCTCTCGCCGACCGACGCGGGCGCCTGCCCCGCCGCCTCGACACGTTCCACCCGCGGGTTCGCCACGGCGCTCATCGCTTCGGCTCCATTGGACCGGCCAGCACGAACGCGCCGCCCTGGAACTGCTGTGCCGGATCGTCGAGCTCGGCGGTGGGCGCCGTGACCGGAAAGAGGTGTTCGAACTCGACCGAACTGTCCCGCGGACGAAAGCCGAGGAACGCCGCCTTGGTGTTATCGACCCACTTGGTCCGGTTATCCGAGACGCCATAAACGATCGCGTGTCCGACCCGGTTGGTGAACAGCGAGCAGCGCACCAGTTCGATAAAGTCGCGGAAGCTCAGGTAGGTGACGAGCATGCGCGGATTCTTCGGCTGCTCGAACGACGAGCCGATCCGCAGGCACACTGTCTCGAGACCGAAACGGTCGAAGTAATAGCGCGACAGCGATTCGCCGAAGCACTTTGTCACGCCATACAGGCTGTCGGGACGCAGCGGCGCGTCGATATCGAGCACCGAGGTAGTCGGATGAAAACCCACGGCATGATTCGAGCTCGCGTACACGATGCGCTTCACGCCCTGCTTCTGCGCGGCCGAATAGAGGTTGTACAGGCCGCGGATATTCGCTTCGAGCAGATCTTCGAACGGCGCCTCGACGGAAATGCCGCCAAGATGAACGACCGCATCCACGCCTTCGAGCAGCGCGTGAACGGCGGCTTCATCCGCAAGGTCGACGATCGAGGCTTCTTCATGCGCCGCTACGACGCCCAGCGGCGCGATATCGGTGACGCGCACGATATCGGCCCATGCGGCGAGCGCACCGCGCAATTGCTGGCCGAGGTTGCCGGCCGCGCCGGTGAGCAGAAGACGGCGGAAAGGTTTCCGCGCCGCCGGGCGGTCAAGGTTCGAGTCAGTCATGTCTCAGTCTTTATCGTGATTACGACCAGTGCCATCAGGTCACCGGCGCCGGATTGAACAGCGTCAACGCATTGTGGAGCTTGAGTTTCTCCGCGCAGGTTTGCTTACGTCCGCTTGCGACGTCGAGCATCAGGCGAAACAATTCCCAACCCACGTCTTCGATTGTCGCGGCGCCGGTTGCAATGGTGCCGGCGTTGATATCCATCAGATCATGCCAGCGGCGCGCGAGATCGGAGCGCGTCGCGACCTTGATGACGGGCACTTCCGCGAGGCTGTACGGCGTGCCTCGGCCCGTGGTGAACACATGCAGGTTGATGCCCGCGGCGACCTGCAACGTGCCGCAGATGAAATCGCTGGCCGGCGTGGCCGCGTAAATCAGGCCTTTCTGCTTGACCTTTTCACCGGGCGACAACACGCCGGAGATGGCCGAGTTGCCCGACTTGATGATCGAACCCATCGCCTTTTCAACGATGTTCGACAAGCCACCCTTCTTGTTGCCTGGCGTGGTGTTGGCACTGCGGTCCGCGCCGCCGCGCTTCAGATAATCGTCGTACCACCGCATCTCGCGGATGATCGCCGCGGCCACGTCAGCATTGGCCGCGCGCGCCGTCAGTTGATCGACACCGTCGCGCACTTCGGTGACTTCGGAGAACATCACGGTCGCCCCGGCGCGCACCAGCAAATCGGTGGCGAAGCCCACGGCGGGATTCGCGGTCAGCCCGGAAAATGCGTCGCTGCCGCCGCATTGCACGCCGATCACCAGATCAGAGGCCGGGCAGGTTTCGCGGCGGCGATTGTTCAGCCGCCTCAGATGACCGTCGGCCATTCTCATGATCGACTCGATCATCGACTGGAAGCCAACGTGCGCTTCGTCCTGAAGCACCACCACGTCGCCGTTCAGGTCGGCCTCGACGTCGCCGATGTCGGCCACTTCGGCGACATTCGCAGCAGCGGCAATCGGAATCGTGCCCGGCGGCATCAGGCGCTCGGGCTGCAGCTTCTCGCAACCGAGGCTGACCATCATCACTTCGCCGCCGAAGTTCGGATTCAGGCTGATGTTGCGCACGGTGCGGATCGGCACCATCGCGTCCGGCGCGTCGATCGCGACGCCGCAGCCATAGGTGTGGCCGAGACTCACGACATCGTCGACGTTCGGGTAGCGCGGCAGCAGTTCGGCCTTGATGCGCGTGACCGCGTGCTGAACCACGTCGGCCACGCATTGCACGGTGGTCGTGATCGCCAGAATGTTGCGCGAGCCGACGGAGCCGTCGGCATTGCGATAGCCCTCGAACGTGA
The DNA here is from genome assembly GCF_001634365.1 of Paraburkholderia phytofirmans OLGA172. Taxonomy (NCBI): domain Bacteria; kingdom Pseudomonadati; phylum Pseudomonadota; class Betaproteobacteria; order Burkholderiales; family Burkholderiaceae; genus Paraburkholderia; species Paraburkholderia phytofirmans. The sequence continues at coordinate 933,147 of NZ_CP014579.1, read as the reverse complement.
AGCCTTCCAGCGGCGGCATGTCCGGCGCCTTGATGGTGGCGATCGGCAGATCTTCCAGTCCGGGAGGACTCGGCATGCGGATCACGTGTTCGTTGATCCAGCTGCCCTTCGGCAAGGCCTTGAGCGCGTAGCCGATCACCACGTTATAGCGGATGACCTCGTCGCCTTCCGCAAGATCGGCCAGCGCGACTTTGTGCCCTTGCGGAACACGCTCGCGCAGCGCAAGACCATCGGGAAACACGGCGCCCTCACCCAGACCGCCGTCGTTGACGACGATCGCGACGTTGTCATTGGGGTGAACGCGAATGTAGAGCGGAGTTTGTTCCATCACATCGATCCTTATGGCGGTTTCACGCCTGCTGCGGCAACCATTCATACGTCATCCTACAACATAAGCGATTGCGCAGATGTTCCGTATTTACCCTAGGGCGTGCATTATGCCGTGAAAACACCGTTGAGTTAGCCGATTCGTTGTTGTACGATGACGTATAAGAAATCTTCATTTCTCAATACCGACCCTATTCAACGCCCTGGATACTCATCATGACGACACCGCAGGAACTGAAGCAGATCGTTTCCGAAGGCCTTCTGTCCTTCCCCGTTACCGACTTCGACGAACAAGGCGATTTCCGCGCCGATACGTATGCCGAGCGCCTCGAATGGCTCGCTCCTTACGGTGCTTCGGCACTGTTCGTCGCTGGCGGCACGGGCGAATTCTTCTCGCTCACGCATAACGACTACTCGAACGTCGTGCGCACGGCAACCGAAGTCTGCAAGGGCAAGGTGCCGATTCTCGCCGGCGCGGGCGGCCCGACCCGTGTAGCGATCGCGTATGCCCAGGAAGCCGAACGTCACGGCGCGAACGGCATTCTGTTAATGCCGCACTACCTGACCGAAGCCTGCCAGGAAGGCATCGCGGCACACGCAGAAGAAGTCTGCAAGTCCGTGCCGAACATGGGCGTGATCATCTACAACCGCGCGAACTCCAAGCTTAACGCCGACATGCTCGAAGGGCTGGCCGAGCGCTGCCCCAACCTGATCGGCTTCAAGGACGGTGTGGGCGAGATCGAGAACATGGTGTCGATCCGCCGCCGCCTCGGCGAGCGCTTCTCGTACCTTGGCGGCCTGCCGACCGCCGAAGTCTATGCCGCGGCCTACAAGGCGCTGGGCGTGCCGGTGTACTCGTCGGCAGTGTTCAACTTCATCCCGAAGACCGCGATGGACTTCTACCGCGCGATTGCCGCGGACGATCACGCTACCGTCGGCAAGCTGATCGACGAATTCTTCCTGCCCTATCTGGCGATCCGTAACCGCCGCCAGGGTTACGCGGTGAGTATCGTGAAGGCCGGCGCGAAGCTGGTCGGCCACAGCGCCGGTCCGGTGCGCGCACCGCTGACCGATCTGACCGAAGAAGAAATGGCGCAACTCGACGTGCTGATCAAGAAGCTCGGCGCGCAGTGACGCAGTAAGGCGCCAGGCCGTGCGAACCGGGGTCGCGCGCACGGCACCAGAAAGAGCGCCCGGGACGGCAACGTCGCAGGGCGCTCTTTCGCTGATAAAGATTCAGGAGATGACGATGGAAATGAGCCGCACCGCGAACCCCGCCCATGCAGCACAGCGCACCAACGTCCGCTACGCGATTCTGCTGCTGATCTTTCTGATCACGACATTCAATTACGCGGACCGCGCCACGCTCTCGGTAACCGGGTCCGCGATGCGCGCCGAGTTCGGCCTCGACGCGATCAAGATGGGTTACATCTTCTCCGCGTTCAGTTGGGCCTATGTTCTGTCGCAATTGCCGGCGGGCTGGCTGCTCGACCGTTTCGGCGCGCGGCGCGTCTACGCGGCGAGCATTTTCCTGTGGTCGCTGTTTACGCTGCTGCAAAGCTCGATCGGTCTGCTGGGCAGCGCAGCCGCCGCCGTCACCGCGCTGTTCGTGCTGCGCTTCGCAATGGGTGCGGCGGAATCGCCGGCGTTTCCGGCCAATGCCAAGGTCGTGGCCAGCTGGTTTCCCACGAACGAACGCGGCACGGCGTCCGCCATTTTCAATTCAGCGCAATACTTCGCGGCAGTCATTTTCACGCCGCTGATGGCATGGCTGACCCACGCCTTCGGCTGGCACACGGTCTATGTCGTGATGGGCGCGACTGGACTGTTGCTTGCCCTCACCTGGCTGAAGGTGATGAAGAACCCCGCCGACCATCTACGCGTCTCGCGCGCCGAACTCGACTACATCGAACAGGGCGGCGGCGTGGTGAACGGGCACCGGAAAGCAGCCCGGACCGAGGACATCGCCGGCGCCGGCGGCTGGTCGCTGGTGCGTCAACTGCTGACCAACCGCATGCTGCTCGGCGTCTATCTCGCCCAGTACTGCATCAACGTGCTGACCTACTTCTTCCTGACCTGGTTTCCGATCTACCTCGTGCAGGCGCGCGGCATGACGATTCTGCAAGCGGGTCTGGTGGCGTCGCTGCCCGCGATTTGCGGATTTTCCGGTGGCGTGCTCGGCGGCATCCTGTCCGACGGGCTGATCCTGCGCGGGCATTCGCTCACCATCGCGCGCAAGGTGCCGATTGTCGGCGGCATGCTGCTGTCGGTGTGCATCATCGGCTGCAACTACGTTTCGACCGACTGGATCGTCGTCGCGCTCATGTCGCTCGCGTTCTTCGGCAAAGGCATCGGGGCGCTCGGCTGGGCCGTCGTGGCGGATACGTCGCCGAAGGAGGCCCTCGGCCTGTCGGGCGCGATCTTCAATATGTTCGGCAACGTCGCCGGCATCGTGACGCCCATCGTGATCGGCTATCTCGTCGCGAAGACCGGGTCGTTCAACGGCGCGCTGGTTTTCGTCGGCCTGAATGCCCTGCTGACGGTGTTCAGCTACCTCGTGATCGTGAAAGACATCAAACGGGTCGAACTGCGTGCGGGCTAGCAGTCAGGCTGTTATCGTACTTCCCGGGACGCCGGCAAAACAACGCGGCTTGTCCGCTTCGCGCCTGAAACCGGGCATCGACGCCGAGTCTGATGCCGACGCCGAAAATGATCCGGCGTTTATATAATCAGTCGTCAGACGACGGTATAATGGATCGCAGGAAATATCCGCAACTATCTGATTCGAGGGGCGTTTTCGATGGCTACTCCACTGGCATCCGCGGCACCGCCACGACGCGCGCGCAATCTTGCCGAGTTTGTCGTCAGCTACGTCACCGAGCAAATTGCGTCTAACGCCTTGAAGCCCGGCGACAAACTACCGACCGAATCGCAGCTGATGGTCACGCTGAGCGTGAGCCGCACCGTTATTCGCGAAGCAATTTCGCGCTTGCAGGCGGGCAAGGTCATCGAGACGCGCCACGGCATCGGCAGCTTCGTGCTGGAACCGCAGCGCGAAAAGCTGGGCATCGACATGGTGCCCGCCACCACCTTGCGCGACGTGCTGTCGATCCTGGAACTGCGCATCAGCCTCGAAACGGAATGCGCCGGTCTCGCCGCTCAGCGGGCCAAGCCGGACGACCTCGCGCGCATGCGCGCCGCGCTCGATGCGATCGAAGCCACCCGCCACAACGGGCTGGATAGCGTCGATGCCGACCTGCAGTTCCATATCTCCGTGGCGCGTGCAACCGGCAACCGGTATTTCGTCGACATCCTCACGCAAATGGGCAGCGCGCTGATTCCGCGCAACCGGCTCGACTCGGCGGGAATCGCGCGTGCCGAGCCCGATGCGTATCTGTCGCTTGTCAACCTGGAGCACGCAAGCATTCTCGAGGCGATTACGCGGCACGACGCCGAAGGCGCGCGTGCGGCGATGCGCATGCACCTGTCCAATAGCCGCGAACGGCTGCGGCGCGCCAATGAATCGGCTGAGGCAAATAGCTGATTCATTGCGCTGGGCAAGCGCTGATTCGCCACGCTGGGCGCAAAAAAAATGGCTGGGATATCTGAACTGACCCCGCAAAGTTGGACACCGATCCAACCTTTGGGGTGCAGTTCATATCCCGGCCATTTTTTTCTTACGCGGCGCCTACCTGGGCGCCGCTCATACATCGCTTAGCTGCGCGTGATCTCGCCGTCGCGACGGCGCCACAAGGCCAGCGGATTACCGTCTGCCAGCGATTCCGGCAGCAGATCGGCCGGGAAATCCTGATAGCACACCGGGCGCAGGAAACGCTCGATCGATGTCGTCCCCACTGACGTCGCCCGGCTATCGGAGGTGGCCGGGAACGGGCCGCCATGGACCATCGCGTGGGAAACCTCGACGCCCGTCGGGAATCCGTTGACAAGAATCCGGCCGGCCTTGCGCTCGAGAATCGGCACCAGCTTCTTTGCGACCGCCAGATCCGCGCTATCCATTTGCACCGTGGCGGTCAACTGACCGGCAAAGTGCTCGGCGACTGCGAGCATTTCCTGTTCGTCCTTGCAAAGCACAATGGTCGATGCCGGTCCGAAGACCTCGTCCTCCAACGCCGGCGTGGACAGGAAGGTCGGCGCGTCGGTCACGAACAGGACCGCGCGAGCCTGTGTCGGCCCCGTCGCGTCAACGCCTTGCGCAACCGTTTCGACGCCCCTGGTTGCCGCCAGTTTGCCTTCGCCCTCTTCATAGGCCGCGTGAATGCCCGCCGTCAGCATGGTCTGGGCCGGCTTGCCGCTCAGCGCCTCGGACGCCGTTGCAACGAAGCCTTTGAGTGCGTCGCTGTCGACAGCGATCGCGAGCCCCGGGTTGGTACAGAACTGCCCCGCGCCGAGCACCAGCGAATCGACGAAGCCACGCGCGATGGTCTCACCGCGTTGCGACAGCGCATTCGACAGGAGGAACACCGGGTTGATGCTGCTCATTTCCGCGTAGACCGGAATCGGCTCGGCCCGGGCGGCCGCGACGCGCATCAGCGAGGTGCCGCCTGCGCGCGAACCCGTGAAGCCCACCGCCTTGATCGCCGGATGCGCGACCAGCGCTTCACCGACCGAATTGCCGGCGCCGACGATCATCGAGAACACGCCTTCAGGCAAGTCCATGTCCCGCGCGACTTGCTGAATCACCCGGCCGACCATCTCCGAAGTGCCGAGGTGCGCGCGATGCGCCTTCACCACCACCGGGCAGCCTGCCGCGAGCGCCGCAGCGGTATCGCCACCCGCCACCGAAAACGCGAGCGGGAAATTGCTGGCGCCGAACACCGCGACCGGCCCCAGCGGAATCTTTTGCATCCGCAGATCGGAGCGCGGCAAAGGCTTGCGCTCGGGCAACGGCGAATCGAGCGTTGCAGCGAGCCATTGGCCGGCGCGTACGACTTGCGCGAACAGTTTGAGCTGGCCAGTCGTCCGGCCGCGCTCACCTTCGAGACGCGCCTTCGGCAGGCCCGACTCTTCGTGCGCACGCTGGATCAGCGCATCGCCGAGCGCCGTGATGCCATCCGCGATACGCTCCAGAAACGCGGCGCGCACCGCGAGCGGCAGATGCCGGTACGGGTCGAACGCTTTCCGCGCGAGTTCGCAGGCAAGCTCGACATTCGCGACCGAGCCGCTGCCGAACACCGGCTCGGCGATCTCGGATCCCGTAATGGGATTGAACGCGCGCAAGGGCTCTTCCTCGCCGCGCACGGCATTGCGGCCAATCAGCATTGCGCCGGTAATAGACATTTCGCTTTCCTTGAATGGACGTCTAAGATATATGTCATCCTATAACATAGGACGCCCTACGCGCAACCCGAAAACCTTTCTCCGCGAAGAATTCGGGTTTACGTGACAGTTACAAGCGAGCACGCCAATGCTACCCTCCAACAAGATATACGATGACCTATAACACTGAGTTCAGCACCCGTCAGAGCTTGCCCGGTCAATTGCAGTTCGAGGAGAGATCCCCATGACAGCCGTCACGCCTTACCAGTCCTTACCCAATAGCTTTCGCCGCGCCGTCTGCGGCGGCGAAACCCTGATCGGCTGCTGGGCCTCGCTCGCCAGCCCGATTGTCACGGAATTGCTCGGCGTGGTCGGCTTCGACTGGATGCTGCTCGATGCGGAACACGCGCCGAACGACGTTCTGACGCTGATCCCCCAGTTGATGGCGCTCAAGGACAGCCCGAGCGCACCGGTGGTGCGCCCGCCGGCAAACGACAGCGTGTTCATCAAGCGGCTCCTGGATAGCGGTTTCTCGAATTTTCTGGTGCCGTTTGTCGATAGCGCCGAAGACGCGGCGCGCGCTGTCGCCGCGACGCGTTATCCGCCGCAGGGTATTCGCGGCGTCTCGGTGAGCCAGCGAGGCAATCGCTACGCGACGGTCGCCAATTATTTCGACATCGCCAACGACAACGTCTGCGTCATCGTTCAGATCGAAAGCCGCAAGGCTGTCGACAACATTGACGAGATTCTCGCCGTGGACGGCGTCGATGCCGTTTTCGTCGGACCGTCCGATCTCGCGGCCGCCTATGGCCACATCGGCAACCCGAATCATCCCGACGTGCAACAGGCAATTGCGCGCGTGTTTGAGCGCGCACAGGCCGCCGGCAAGCCGAGTGGCATCCTCGCGCCCGTGCAGGCCGATGCGGAGCGCTATCTCTCGATGGGCTGCCGCGTCATCGCGGTCTGTGCGGATATGGGGCTGCTGAAAGCCGCCGCACAGACGGTGCAAAAACACTTCATGCAGAAATAAGCGGACCGGAAGTGGAGACGGCCGCCATGACATCTACGGAGAATTCCATGCAAAAAGCAGGCTTTATCGGACTCGGCATCATGGGCAAGCCCATGGCCGCCAACCTTCTCAAGAACGGCGTGGCCCTTGCTGCGTTTACGCGCAGCGGCGTGCCCGACGAGCTCATCCAGGCCGGTGCCGTCGCGTGTGACAGCCCGGCCGCCGTGGCCGCGCATGCCGACGTGATCTTCGTCATGGTGCCGGACACGCCGGACGTCGAACGCGTGCTGTTTGGCGAACACGGCCTCGCCGATGCCTTGCGCCCGGGACAAACCGTGGTCGACATGAGCTCGATTTCGCCGATGGCCACGCGCGACTTCGCGGCCCGCGTGCGCGAGCGCGGCGCGGACTATCTGGATGCACCGGTTTCAGGTGGCGAGGTCGGCGCCAAGGCCGGTTCGCTGACCATCATGGTGGGGGGCGAAACAGCAACCTTCGAGCAGGTCAAGCCGCTCTTTGACATGATGGGCAAGAACGTCACGCTGATCGGCGCCGTCGGCGCGGGCCAGGTGTGCAAGGTGGCCAATCAGGTGATCGTCGCCGCGACGATCGAGGCCGTCGGCGAAGCGTTGCTGCTCGCCTCCAAAGCCGGCGTCGATCCGGCGCGCGTGCGCGAAGCGCTGATGGGCGGCTTTGCGTCCTCGCGCATTCTCGAAGTGCACGGTGAACGGATGACAAAGCGCGCCTTCGACCCGGGTTTTCGCATCGAGCTTCACCGGAAGGATCTGAATCTCGCGCTCTCGACGGCCCAGGCGCTCGGCGTCTCCTTGCCGAATACCGCCACCTGCCAGCAGCTCTTCAACGCCTGCGTGGCGCATGGCGGCAAGGCATGGGATCACTCCGCCATGGTGCGCGCACTCGAAATACTCGCCAATCACGAAATCGGCCAGCAAACCACCTAAGCCAGCAAGGTCCGGCTCCAGGCGCCGATCGATGCGCACGACGTCAATGCAATCACGTTGAATAATGTGATCATCGGTTCAACGACTTACAACACGATGGTCGTCGATAAACGTTAAGCGGGAAGGAAAGAAAAATGGCGGCGTCCGAGGACGCCGCCATTTTCATTTACCCGGCGCGCTTCGCGGCCGGCCCTAACCGTTACCCGCGATAGCTCACTTGATCACAGCACTCGCCGGCACCCAGCGCGGCTCGGGCAGCTTGTCGCTGCTTCGGGCGAGCAGGCACACCACAGCAGCCGCGATGATGTCGAACACCGCCAGCACCACGAACAACGGGCTGTATCCGATCTGCGTGACCAGCACGCCGAACAGCGCCGTAAATGCCGCCGCGCCCAGGTAGCCCGCCATGCCGCCCATGCCGGTGGCGGTAGCGACTTCGTTCTTGCCGAACATGTCGGAGGTGATTGCGTACAGCGCACCCGACAGGGTCTGGTGGGCAAAGCCGCCGACGCACAGCAGCGCCACAGCCGCGTAAGGACTCGCCACCAGCCCGACGCAGGCTGGCCCGATCATGCAGAGCGCGCCAACGACGAAGACCATCTTGCGCGACGTGAACAGCGAGACCTTCGCGTATTTATGAAACAGCGGGCTGAGGTAGCCGCCGAGCACACAGCCGATATCCGCGGCCAGAAAAGGCATCCACGCGTACAGCGCGACTTCCTTCAGGTTCATGTGCCGCTCGGTCATCATGTACAGCGGGATCCACGCGTTGAAGGTCTGCCAGGCCGGCTCGGAAAGAATCCGGGGAATGCCGATTGCCCAGAAGTCGCGGCTGCCGAGCATGGCAATCCAGCTGCGCTTGACCGCGCCGGCTTCGCTGTGCTTCGCCTCCTGTCCGCTGAGGATGTAATCGCGCTCGGCGTCGCTCAGCAGCGTCTGTTTCTGCGGGTGCTTGTAAAGCAGCATCCACAGCACGCTCCAGACAATCCCCGCCACGCCGACGATCAGGAACGCCCATTGCCATTGACCGTGCAACAACGCCCAAACGACCAGCGGCGGCGCCAACAGCGCGCCAATGGACGAGCCGATATTGAACCAGCCGATCGCAACGGAACGCTCCTTGGCCGGGAACCACTCGCTCGTCGCCTTGACGCCGGCCGGGATGCCCGCCGCTTCGGCGATACCGAGCACGCCGCGGAAGAACGCCAGGCTGCGCCAGCCCGTCGACCATGCCGCTGCGGCGCAGGCCAGCGACCAGGCAATCGCGAACGCCGCAAAGCCGATCTTGGTGCCGACGGTGTCGAGCACGTAGCCCGCGACCGGCTGCATGAATGCATAGCAAAGTTGCCATGCCACCACCACGTGCGAATACTGCGCGGTCGTGATGTTGAGGTCCTTCATCAGCGTCGGCGCCGCCACTGACAGCGTATTGCGCGCGAGGTAATTGATGATGAGCCCGGCCGCGATCAGGCTGACCATCCACCAGCGGATGCCCTTGATTTTCATGACTGTGTCTCCTCGTATTCCTTAACCAATCAGAACGGCTGGCTCGCGGTGTCGTCGCGTGAGTAATCGATGCCGACGAAGCTGCCGCCCTGGTAACGCTGACCCAAGGCGTCGAGCGGGTTCGGCTGCGCAAGTATTTCCTCGGCATAGACCTCGGCGTCCTGCGTCGGCCGATAACCCAAACGCTCGGCGCCGCTGTTGTCCCACCAGCTCCGTGTGTTGGCCGAGACGCCCCACACGGCGATGAACCCGACGTCCTCTGCCTCGACACAGCGGTCAAGGAAATGCATCAGGTCGCGATGACCGAACCAGGTGCTCAGGTGCCGCTGCTCGGTCGGCCGCTCGAGGCAACTGCCGATGCGCACGCAAATACTCTCGATACCGTGCTTGTCCCAATACATGCGCGCGAGCGCTTCGCCCCACACCTTGCTCAGGCCGTAGAAACCGTCCGGGCGCAGCGCGCAGTCGAGACCGAGATGGTCGGTGACCGGATACATGCCGATCGCGTGGTTGGAGCTGGCGAACACCACGCGCCGAACCCCTTGCCGGCGCGCGCCTTCGTATACCTCGACCAGCGCGCGCAGGTTGTTGTCGATGATCTCCGGCAGCGGGCGCTCCACGCTCGTGCCGGCGAAGTGAATCAGCACGTCGACACCCTCCAGCAGGCGATCGACGACGGCAGGATCGCGCAGATCGCCATGCATCACGTCCTCGCCGTCCACCAGCGGCGCCAGGGCTCTCGAGCCCGCGGCCGAACGTACGGGGATCCCGCGCGCGATCAACGCCGCGCGCACTACCGAGCCGAGCTGGCCACCGGCCCCACTCAGGGCAATCTTTTTCATAAGGTTCCTTTACAGCGCCGCGCGCGATGGGAGCCGGGGGACGGCAAGGAGTCGAGCCGTGGCGGCAGTGAACCGGGAACGTCCCCGATAGTTGTACGATAACGTACTATCGTAGATCGGAAGGCGCATTTCAACCCGGCATTTACCCGCATTTTCGCTATCTGTCAGGAGAATTGCCTTTTATAGACAACCGCCTGCGACAATTCTATTTATGCGACATCGTATAACAAGACGTGCGAATAAGGACGTGGGCAATGCGTTATCCAGCCACCTCACCGAGCGCCCGCAATCGCGTCCCGCACGACTCAACCCAGCCGAACCGCTAGTTGCGCCAACGCCGTCGTAACCGCTCATCGCGGTCCTGCCTTCGCCCTCTTCCCGTCGTTCGATCTCCTGCCAGGCAACGCCCCCCGGTTTTTGCCGATTTACAGCAACAACTGGCAAGGTCGCCCGCTTGCGCACAAATAACATATTTGTTATCATGGATTCCAATGGCATTTACGATCGACTTCTACAACGAAAAGGTCAAAGTGAACGTTGCCTCATTGCCGAAAACGCTGCTCGCGCGCTTTATCGCGCTGGCCGATCGCATGGAGGAATACGGCCCGAATCTCGGCGAGCCGCACACTGCGTCAATGGGTGGCGGCCTGTTCGAGATGCGCCTGAAAGGCGCGGAGGGTATCGCCAGAGTGTTCTACTGCACGATCGTGGAACGCAAAATCGTCATGCTTCACAGTTTCGTGAAGAAGTCACAACAAACGCCGCGTAACGAACTGGACGTGGCGCGCAAAAGACTGCTGGAGATCAGAAATGGCAACGTATAAGGCAATGCGCGAACGGGCGCTCGCCGATCCCGAAGTACGCGCCGAATACGAGCGGCTGAACCGTGAAGAATTCGCGCTGCTCGATCAGATGCTCGCCGCGCGGCGTGAAGCCGGCTTGACGCAGGCGCAAGTCGCGGAGCGCATGGGCACGAAAGCGCCCGCTATCACCCGGCTCGAACGGGCGCTTGCTTCGGGGCAGCACTCGCCTTCTATCGACACGTTGCGCAGATACGCGGCCGCGTGCGGCAAGCAACTGTTTATCTCGATCGCGTAGCCCGCGTGCCCGTGGCGCTGAGCGTTCGCGTCGCGCATTCCTGCGCTTCCTGCTGTTCCTGCGCCTTGATCGCCTGCTTCACGCGCATCAATTCGGCTGCATGGGTCTTCTGAATTTTCTGTATGCGTTCGGCAGGTCCGCTACCGCGTTGTTGCAGCGCGGTCTATTGCCGCAGCTTCGCGCCGACCGCGAGAAACACACCTAAGCACGCAATAAAGAAAACTTGATACCTATCAAGCATTTGCCGTCTCAAAAACGGAAATCCGCGCGAAACAACGTGGTTTTTTGACGCACGTCGCGTCGCAGCAAAAAGCCGTCCCTTCCCCTACTCTTGCGACATCTGCCCAGCGCAGTGCGCACCGACAACGGTCGACGCGCGTAGTCCGCCCTCGCGGGCATCACGACCTTCACGCTCATGAACTCCGCAATTTCGGCATTCGATCTCGCCCGCATTCAGTTTGCGTTCACCGTTTCGTTTCACATTGTTTTTCCGGCGCTCAGCATTGGCCTCGCCAGCTTCATCGCCGTACTCGAATGGCGCTGGCTGAAAACCGGCAAGGCGTACTACAAAGATCTTTGCCTGTTCTGGTCGAAGATCTTCGCGGTCGCCTTCGGTATGGGCGTCGTGTCCGGCGTCGTGATGAGCTATCAGTTCGGCACCAACTGGTCGGGCTTCTCCAGTTTCGCCGGGCCGATCACCGGACCGCTTCTCATGTATGAGGTCATGACCGCGTTCTTCCTCGAAGCGGGTTTCCTCGGCATCATGCTGTTCGGCTGGCAGCGCGTAAGTCCCCGCGCCCACTTCGGCGCGACGCTGATGGTGGCGATCGGCACGCTGATCTCGACCTTCTGGATTCTCGCGTCCAATAGCTGGATGCAAACGCCGCAAGGGTTCGAAGTCGTAAACGGCCATGTCGTGCCGCTCGACTGGTTCAAGATCATTTTCAATCCGTCGTTCCCGTACCGGCTCGCGCATATGGCGCTGGCGGCATTCATCGTTGCGGGGCTGGTGGTGTCCGCGGTGGGCGCATGGCATCTGCTGCGCGGCCGGCGCGATCCGGCCGTCAGGAAGATGTTCTCGATGGCGCTCTGGCTGCTCCTGATCCTCACGCCGATTCAGGCGTTCGTCGGCGATCAGCACGGTCTGAACACGCGCAAGTATCAGCCGGCCAAGATCGCCGCGATCGAAGGTCTGTGGGAAACCGAGCAAGGCGGCACCGCGCTGAATCTGTTCGGCATTCCTGATATGCAAGCGGAGACCACGCGTTATGCCGTGTCGATTCCGCATCTCGGCAGCCTGATCCTCACGCATAGCTGGGACGGCGAAATTCGCGGCCTGAAGGAATTCCCGCCGCAAGACCGGCCGAACTCGACGGTGGTGTTCTGGAGCTTCCGCATCATGGCCGGGCTCGGCGTGCTGATGATCCTGATGTCTATCGCCGCATGGGCGCTGCGCCGCCGCGAACGCCTGTTCGAAGCGAAGTGGTTCCAGCGCGTCGCCGTGGCAATGGGCCCGACTGGCTTCATCACGTTGCTGGCGGGCTGGGTCACCACTGAAGCAGGCCGTCAGCCGTGGGTGGTGTACGGCGTGATGCGCACCTCGCAGGCGGTGTCGCCGCTCACCACGCAGCAGGTCGGCATTTCGCTAATGACGTTTGTGGCCGTGTACTTCCTCGTGTTCGGCACTGGCATCTACTACATGCTCAAGCTGATGCGCTCGGGTCCGGCATTGCCGGGACGAACGCCGCACGGTGTGCCTGAACACACGCCGAATCAGACCGCGCGCCGCCCGCTGTCCGCCGTCGATCATATGATCGACGCCGCCTAACCTCTCTGCCTGCGAGAAAGAAAATGGACGTAACCGTAGCGTGGGCCGCGATCATCGCGCTGGGCCTATTCATGTACGTGGTGCTCGACGGCTTCGATCTGGGCATCGGCATCGTCTTCCCGTTCTTCCCCGATGAGAAAGAACGCGACCTGATGATGAACACCGTCGCGCCCGTGTGGGACGGCAACGAAACCTGGCTGGTGCTGGGTGGCGCCGCGCTGTTCGCCGTGTTTCCGGTGGTCTACTCGACCGTGCTGTCCGCGCTGTATCTGCCGCTGATCTTCATGCTCGTGTGCCTGATTTTCCGCGGCGTGTCGTTCGAGATTCGCGCCAAGGCCACACGCACGAAACATCTGTGGGATCTGGCGTTCATCGGCGGCTCGGCGGGCGCGACGTTCTTTCAGGGCATCGTGCTGGGCGCGTTCCTGCAAGGCATCCCGGTGATCGACGGCGGCTATGCGGGCGACGCCTTCGGCTGGCTTACGCCGTTCAGTCTGCTGACAGGCCTCGGTCTGGTTATCACCTATGCGCTGCTCGGCTGCTGCTGGCTGGTCGCGAAGACCGAAGGCGATCTGCAACGCCGCCTGCATCGCGTGGTGTGGCCGCTGACGCTCGTGCTGCTCGGGTTCATCGCAATGGTCAGCCTGTGGACGCCGCTGCAAGATCCGAATATCGCGCAACGCTGGTTCCACGACAACCTGTTCTACCGTCTGCTGCCGGTGCCATTCCTCGTGGCGGTGTGCGCATTCTTCATGCACCGCGCGGTGCGTGCGCGGCATCACAACACGCCGTTCGTGCTGGCGCTTCTGCTGGTGCTGCTCGGTTACGCCGGCCTGCTAGTGAGCCTGTGGCCGTATGCGATTCCGTCGAGCATGACGCTCTGGGAAGCCGCCGCGCCGCGCTCGAGCCAGATGTTCACGCTAGTCGGCGCAGCGGTGATTCTGCCGGTCATCATCGCCTATACGACGATGGGTTATTGGGTATTTCGTGGCAAGGTGCGTCATGACGACCAACATCACTATCACTAAGGACGCGGGCGCCAACGCCGCCCGCAGCGCGTCTCGAACGCCGGCGCGCCGGCTGCCCGGCTGGCTGTGGTTCGTCGCGCTGTGGTGCTTCGGCGTGGCCTCGGCGATGTCGCTCGGTTTCGCGTTCAAGCTTCTGATGAATGCGACGTTATTTGCAGTCAAATGAATCGCGCATGTGCGTGATTTCATCTGGTGCGCATAACTTTCGGATTCCTGCGTGGACGGCTTCAAAAATTGCGGCGTGCGGCTCGTCTTCGTAACAAGCCGGAACCTATGCGCGGGAGACCTACCTTACGCATAATGCTGGTGCAGCAAAGCAGCCGGCGATCATACAAACAGATAGTCACTTATGCGGCAAACCAGAAGGCGCGCCGCGCCACCGATCGGCATATGATCGCGGGGTAGCCGGCAATGACGCGATTCCAGAATAGAAGTAAAACGGGAAGTAAAGCCAGCAGCACGGCGGCGGTAGTCCACAACGCGCAGGCCCGACTCGCGGAGACATCATGAAGTTTCTTGTGGCCGACGACCATGAACTGATCCGGCAAGGCGTCAAAGGGCTGCTGCGCGGCCTCGATCCCGACGCGCAATTCGACGAAGCCGATAGCTGGGAAACACTCGCCGCCGCCGCGCGGCCCGACGCCGACCACGACCTCGCCATCGTGGATCTGCATATGCCGGGCATGAGCGGCGCTTCGTCGCTTGAAGCGCTGTTGAAGGCGAACCCTGCGTTGCCGGTCGTGGTGCTCTCCGCGGAAGAATCGCCCGACGAAATGCGCGCGGTGCTGGCCGCCGGCGCGCTCGGCTTCGTGCCCAAGCGGCAGCCCGCCAGCGTCATGCTCAAGGCGATCGAACTGGTTCTGTCAGGCGGCGCCTATGTGCCGATGGAAGCGCTCAGCCTGCTGGGCTCGCGTGAGACGCAAGCCGCACCGGCGCGCGCAGAAGCGGCGCCCGAGCTTGCCGCTCAGGGCGCCGCCCAAGCCTCGACTCAGGGCGGCGCCGCGCTCACCGAACCGATCGCCCAAATCCAGGCGCTGCAGCCACACCAGCAGCATTTGCTGGAGAACCTGTCGCCCAGACAGCAGGACATCATGCGGCTCGTGCATCGCGGCTGGACCAACAAGATGATCGCGCGTGAACTGGGCGTCGCGGAGGGGACGGTCAAGGTCCATCTGTCGGTGATCTTCCGGGCGCTCGGCGTGCACAACCGCTCCACGGCGATCGCCGTGATCAACGGCTGGCTCGAGGGCGGCAAAACCCTGTAATAACGGATTGACGGGCGGCGCTCATGCCGCCCTTCATGCCGCCCGTCCTTTATCCAGTTCCGCCTGCTGCCACAGCATTTCCAGGGTACGCCGCAAGCGCGCCGGCGTGACCGGTTTGTGCAGCACCGGAATCCCCTGCAAGGCCAGCGCCGCCAGCTCCGCCGACGCCATATCGCCCGTGATCAGCAAGGTCACCACGCCTTCGTGCCCCGCCCGCGCGAGCACATTGCGCACGGCCGACAGCGCTTGCGCGCCGGTTCGGTGATTCGCCAGCTGGTAGTCGCATAACACGGCATCCGGCACGAAGCCGTCTTCCAGCGCGACCAGCGCGTCGACCTCGTCGCGCGCGCCACGCACGATGCAACCCCAGCGTCCCAGCAGACTCGTCAGGCCTTCGAGAATCGACGGTTCATCGTCGATGCACAGTACGCGCCGCCCTTGCGCCGACGGCCCGCCCGCCACCGCCTCGTTCAGGCTCGCGACGATCCCGCCGGCGTCGCCCGCCTGCACCGGAAAGCGGAGCACCGAGCCGCGGCCCGGCGCCGAGCGCAGCTGCAACTCGCCGCCGCGCATCTCGATCAGACGCTTCACCGTCGGCAAGCCCAAACCGTGCCCCTGGCGCGCGTCGCGCTGCGGATTGGCGACCTGATAGAACTCTTCGAAGATGCGCTCATGCTCCTCCGCCGGAATGCCGATGCCGGAATCGCGCACCTCGATATAGCCGCCCGAACGACGCCCGGCGCGGCGATAGCCTACCCAGATCGCGCCTTCCTCGGTATAGCGCACCGCGTTCGAGAGCAGGTTGCTCAGCACGCGTTCGAGCAGCACCGGATCGTCATGCAAGACCACCGAGGTTGGCGCGATCCGCAACGCCAGGCCCTTGGCCGCGGCTTGCGGGCGGTACTGGCTGCCGACCCGCTCGAACAGCTCCGACAGCCGGAAATGCAAGCGGATCACCTGAGTCACGCCGCTTTCGAGCCTGGCGAGATCGAGCACCTGGTTGAACAGCTGGTTCAACGCCTCGACGTTATAAACGATGTGCTGGGCCGTCTTCGCAAGCTGCACGGGCGTCGCCGCCGTGTCGCTGAGCGAAGCCGCCAGCAGGCCGATCGCATGCAGCGGCTGACGCAAATCGTGGCTCGCGGCGGCAAAAAAGCGCGTTTTGGCGAGACTGGCCTCTTCGGCGACACGCTTTTGCGCCGCCAGCGACTCCGCCAGGTACTGCTGATCGACACGCGCCTGCACGACCTGCTGGAACAGCTTGCGATAGCTCAGCGCATACACGTTGATCGCGCAGAAGAAGAATGCAAGGACGATCGCGAGAATCGTGCGGTCGAACGTATGCGTGCCGAAATGCAGCACGATAGTGGGAAACAGCAGAAACGGAATCGCGGTCGAAAAGTTCAGCAGATCGAAGCCGTTCGACATGAACACGCCAGCTGCCAGCGTGACGAGCATCACTGTGTGCAGCAGCGGCAAATCGGTTTGCGGGCTCTGGAACGCGAACCACACGGCCAACCCCGGCGCGCTATACAGCAGCACGCCGCGCACCGCATGCAGGTTGATCCAGCTGCGCGGCGTGACGAGGTACGGGTAGCGGCGATTGCAGACCCATAGCGCAAGGCCGCCGCAATTGGC
This sequence comes from Paraburkholderia phytofirmans OLGA172, assembly GCF_001634365.1. Classification (NCBI taxonomy): domain Bacteria; kingdom Pseudomonadati; phylum Pseudomonadota; class Betaproteobacteria; order Burkholderiales; family Burkholderiaceae; genus Paraburkholderia; species Paraburkholderia phytofirmans. The sequence continues at coordinate 916,367 of NZ_CP014579.1, read as the reverse complement.
CACCGCATAGAACCCGAAGCACGCAATGAAGAGCCGCGGCGACGGGACGTTCGGCCAGTAAATCGCCACCAGCACCGCGATCGAGAACCAGTGCGAAAAGAAGGCGATCGGATCTTGCGCGTACAGCACGCGCACCAGGTCTTCATCGATTGCGCGCTGGATCGGGGCGGCCCGCATCATGCGGTCTCCTTTGTCGACCGGAGTTAGCGCTTTAGCGCTTACTCCGGTCCCATGCAAAGCCGTCGACCGGAGTTAGCGTGTCGACCAGAGTTAGCGCTTTAGCGCTTACTCTGGTCCCATAGCGCTTACTCCGGTCCCATGCAAAGCTGTCGACCGGACGGTTTACCCGGCAGTTTACCCATCAGCTACCACTTAATCCATATAGGCGAAGCCGTCGCCGGAAACCATACTGAGTTCACATTCCAGCGCGGCTTAACAGCTCCAACACCCCCTTCTTTGCCTGCAGTCGAGGCTCCCCGCGCTCCCGGCCTTTCCCCTTATGGAGGTTTTCATGGGCGCAGTTCCGAGCCACGCGTTCGTCCGCAATCTCGACGATGCGATCCTGCCCGACCTGTGGCGCCGGCGTACCCAGCTGTCCGCCGACGAAATGGTGTCGATGGTCGATCTGGTCAAGCGGGCGTTGCGCACCTATCACCCGCTTGAATTGCAGGCGCTCGGCGAGGACAAGGAAGAACTGGTCGCCCAATTCATTTACTCGAAAGTGCTGCGCCTCGCGCCCGGCCACACGGAGACTCATGCCTGCGCCGACAGCGCGCCGTCCAACGGCTACGCATTGTGCGCGTATTTTCGCCGTTACCTGATCGACTGCCTGCGCAGCGCCTGCCATCAACGCAATGTGTCGATGGAAAACGAAGGCATGGCGCAGGAAATCGATCTGCACGCACACGCGCTGGAAGACCCTGTCGACAGCGTGTTGCTGCAATACGGTCTGGACGAGCAACGCGTGCGGCTCGCGGCGCGCGCCTTTATCGACAGCCTCGACGAGCCGGAGCGCATCGTGCTGGCCGGCAGCCTCGGCTGGTGCTCGGAAGAAAAAGGCGGCCTGTCGGCAGTCGCGGCTCAGCATCGTGTGCCCTCGTATCACTATCGCGCCGTCAAACTTGGCGTCACCATGAAAAAGACGGCCCGGGCTGACGAATTTTCCAATACCAAGATCGGCCGCTGGCTGAGCGACGTGCTCGGCATCGAGATCGACATCGACAACCGCGCGGCGATTCTGCTCGCGTTGAATCTGCTCGCTGCCGAATCGAGCGCCAGCGAAATGAATGAAGCGGCCGCCTAATATCGCATTGGCAGACTCGCGTGGGCCGCCGGCGGCTCTTTTCTCCTGCCCGCAAATCGAGCACACCTCACGCGGGCGCCACGCGCCACGCGCCACGCGCCACGCGCCACGTACGATGCGCCTTTTTTTGTCATCGCGCACCACCTACGATAAAAAAGCCGCAGCCGTACGCCGTCTTCCCTCCGAAGTCCGGGTTCCCCTACCCGGCATCCCCTTTCTGACGAGGTGGTCCTCATGAACCGCTTATCGAGCGCCCTGACAGCAATGCAGCCGCATTACGATGTAGTGGTGGTGGGTTCGGGTTATGGCGGTGCGATTGCCGCGAGCCGTATGGCGCGGGCCGGCAGAAGCGTGTGCGTGCTGGAACGTGGGCGCGAATTTATGGCCGGCGATTTTCCGCGCACGCCGATCGAAGGCGCCGCGCAGGTGCAATACAACACCGCCCTCGCGCAAGTCGGCTCGCCGCTCGCGCTGCTCGAAGTACACCTGAATGAAGACGTAAATGCGGTGGTGGGCTGCGGACTGGGCGGCACGTCGCTGATCAACGCGAACGTCGCGCTCGAAGCCGAACCGCGGTTGTGGGACGACGACCGCTGGCCCGAGGCGCTACGCGCCGACAAGGCCGGACGCGACAAGGGCTACGACCTTGCCCGCACCATGCTGCAGCCGTCGCCGGTGTCCGGCGATTTTTCGCAGCTGCCGAAACTGCAGGCGCTCAAACAATCCGCGCAGGCGCTCGAGATGGCGGATCGCTTTTACCCCCCGCCGGTCACCGTCACCTTCGAGGACCGCATCAACGCCGCGGGCGTCGAGCAGAAGGCCTGCGTCGGTTGCGGCGATTGCAACTCAGGCTGCAATTACGATGCCAAAAATTCGACGCACATGAACTATCTGCCCGACGCGGTCTCGCACGGCGCAGATATTTTCACGGGCGCAGCGGTGCATTCGGTATTGCGCGACACAGCCATGCAAAAGTGGATCGTGCGCTTTCAGGAGGTCAAGCTGGGCCGCGAGAGTTATCAGGCACCCGATTTGTTCGTAAGCGCCGATATCGTTATCGTGTCGGCTGGCACAATCGGTTCGACCGCTCTGCTGCTGCGCTCGCGCAAGGAGGGGCTCACCGTTTCGGACATGCTCGGCAAACACTTCACCGGGAACGGCGACGTCCTGGCCTTCGCGTACAACACCGAGGAGATGATCAACGGCGTCGGCTGGGGTGCGCACAAGCAAGGCGAGATCCCGCCGGTCGGGCCGACCATTACCGGCATCATCGACCACCGCAACACCCCCAACGTGAAAGACGGCTTCGTGATCGAAGAGGGCTCGCTCGCCGGGCCGGTCGGCGCCGCGATGGTTGCCATGCTCGGCGGCGCCGCGCCGCTCGAAGGCGTCGACATTCCCGCCCCGCGCGCCGCTGGTGAACCACTCGGTTACGACGCGCGCGTGATCGAAAGCTTCCTGCGCGGGCCCTATTACGGCGCCCTCAACCACACGCAAACCTACCTGGTGATGGCGCATGACGACGAAAACGGCCAGATTAGCGTGAATGACAAAGGCCGGCCGCGCATCGACTGGCCGAACGCCGGCAAGCAGTCGATCTTCCAAACCGTCGAAGAAACGCTAGAAAAAGCGCAGGCGCCACTCGGCGGCAAATACGTGCGCAACCCGATTTCGACCAAAATGCTCAAAAACCGCACCGTCACCGTGCATCCGCTCGGCGGCTGCGGGATGGGCGAGGACGCGGAGCGCGGCGTCGTCGACCATCAGGGCCGGGTTTTCTGCGGCACGACAGGACCTGCGGTGCACGAAGGCCTGTACGTAATGGATGGCGCAGTCATGCCGATGTCGCTCGGCGTCAATCCGCTGCTGACGATTTCGGCGCTAGCGGAACGCAATTGCGCGTTGCTCGCCAACGCGCGAGGCTGGGACATCGACTATCTGGCCAAGGGCACGGCCGCTGCACCGGCGCCCCAACAGATCGGCCTGCGCTTCACCGAAACGATGATCGGCACCTATACCCCGGCCGTCGCGGGCGTTGCCGCCACCAGTCCGATCGAATTCACGCTGACCGTAGAATCGGACAACCTGGCGGATATGCTTAGCAATCCGCAACATCTGGCCCACACCACCGGCACGCTGACTTGCCCCGCGCTCTCCGCGCAAGCCATGACGATCACGGACGGCACCTTCAACCTGTTCGTGGTCGATGAGTCGGACGTGGACGAGCGCAACATGAATTACCGCATGACGCTCAATTCCACCGAAGACAAGACGTACTACCTGAGCGGACAGAAGATTATCACGCGTACGTCGCCGGTCAATCTATGGGAACAGACCAACACGCTCTATGCCGAAATCCGCGAGTCGCTGCAAGCGGACGCGCCGGCGATCGGTCAAGCAACGCTGGTCATCACGCCCGAGAATTTCCTCAAGCAGCAACGCACGCTTGAAGTCACCAACACACCCGATCTGAAAACGCGCCTTGAATGGACCCTGAAGTTCGGCAAGTTTTTTGCGGGCGTGCTGTTCGCCGAATACGGCGGCGTGGCGGCGCCCTTGCAGTTTTATGATCCGAAGGCGCCGCCGCGCCCGAAGCGCGCGCTGCGCGCACCCGTGCGGCAAGTGGCCTTCTTCGACACGCCCGACGGGACCACGCTTCGACTCACGCGCTACGCCGGGCCGACCAGCAAACCACTGCGTCCGGTGCTGCTGATCCACGGCTCCGGCGTGTCGAGCCGGATCTATTCCACCGATCTGATCGGGACCAACCTGGTGGAGTATCTCTGTGCGGCCGGCTACGACGTGTGGCTCGTCGATCTGCGCGTCAGCATCGAAATGCCGAGCGTGCTGGTGCCGACCAATGTCGACAAGGTCGCTCGCGAGGACATTCCGGCCGCGGTCGCCAAAGTGCGGGAGTTGACCGGGCTGCCGGACATTCAGGTACTGGGCCACTGCATGGGTGGGTTGGCGTTGACCATGTCGCTGCTCTACGGGCTCGAGGGTGTGCGCTCGGCGGTCATATCGCAGGTCTCGGCGCATCCGGTGCCGGGCACGCTGGAAAAGATCAAATGCGGGTTGCACGTCCCGGACATCATGGAGCATCTCGGCGTGCTCGACCTGACCGCTTTTACGGAACACAGGTCATGGCCCCAGAACCTGCTCGATGAAGCATTGCGGCTCTACCCGCTCAATCACCAACAGGGTTGCGGCAGCCCGATCTGCCACCGGGCGACCTTTCTTTACGGCCTGCTCTACGAACATGAACAGTTGAACGAGACGCTTCACTCGAACCTGCAGGAGTTGCTCGGCGTGCACGACGTCGAGGTGTTCAAGCATCTGGCCGCCATGGTACGAGCGGGCAAGGTTGTCGATGCCAAAGGCAAAGACGTTTACCTGACGGGTAGGGACGGCATGAAAGGTCTGGAGGGCATGCGCCTGCCGATCGGCTTCATCCACGGCGAGAAAAACGAAACCTATCTGCCGAAGAGCACCGAACTCACGTACGACATGCTGGTCAAGCACTTCCCAGAGCAGCCGTATGAGCGGCATCTGATTCCCGGCTACGGGCATATCGACTGTATCTTCGGCAAGAACGCGGCGGTGGATGTCTATCCGGTGATTGCGCGGTATCTGAATGCGCATTGAGGCACGCTCGCCCGATCGCTGCTGAAAAACGCATTTCTGGCAAATCGCCGGCACGATGTTCATCGTGTCAGCGCCGCTGATGCTAGTCGGCATTGCCGCCGCGCTCGTCTTCAAACCGCTTCTCGAAGGGTTGCATCCCGTGCAGCAGCTCATGCTTATCGCGGCGGGCCATGCGTTTCTCAGTACGCTGTTCTCGGTGCTGAGCGCCGCCACGCTGTCGTGGCTCTACGCCCGTTTCGCTCGCGAGCTGCGCACGCTCGTCAGCGAACAGCCCATCGGCGAGTCCGCGCCCTGAATGGGCCACGCACGTGCCGCCGCGCTCAAAAGAGCTTGCCCGGATTCAGAATGCCGTGCGGGTCCAGCGCATGCTTGATGGCGGCCATGGCCGCCAATTCAGCTGGCGAGCGCGAGATCGGCAAGAACTCGCGCTTGAGCAAACCGATCCCGTGCTCCGCCGACACCGAACCGTGCAAGGGTCCAAGCATCTCGTAGACGAACGCATAAACCGCGTGGTGATCGACGCCGGGGATCGAATGACCGTCGACGGTGACATGCAGATTCGAATCGCCGATATGGCCGAAGAAATACGACACGTTGCCCGGCCAGCGCTGATCGAGCGCCGCGCGGCAACGTTCGACGAAAGCGCCGATCTCGCCGATGGGCAAGCTCACGTCGAAGTTGATCGCATCCAGCCGCACCGGAAACTCGGCGGTGCATTCTCGAATCGCCCATAACGCCCGCACGTCGGCCACCGATTGCGCGATCACGGCGTCGCGGATCGCTTCTGAGTCGAGCGCTTCGGTCAGCGCGGCGGAGAAGCGTTCGCCGTCGTCGCTTGCGTCGAAGCTCGCGTGTTCGATCAGTGCATAGAGCGGGTGCGAGTCGGCGAACGGCGAACTCGTGCCCGTCAGCTTCACGCCGAATTCGTAGAAATCCGGCCACATGATCTCGAACGCGCCAATGTCGTTGCCAAAGCGCGTCGACAGGCGGCGCAGCAGGTTCACAGCGGCATCGTAACCGCCGAGTGCGACGAGCGCCGTATGGCGCGCCGCGCGTGGCGGATGAAGCCGCAGCACCGCGCGCGTGATCACGCCGAGCGTGCCTTCCGAACCGATGAACCAGTGTTTCAGATCGTAGCCCGTATTGTTCTTGACCATCTTGCCGAGCGACGTCAGCACGTCGCCGTTGGCGAGCACGACTTCGAGGCCGAGCACCTGGTCGCGCGCGGTGCCCGACTGGATCACGCGATTGCCACCCGCGTTGGTCGCCAGATTGCCGCCGATCTGGCACGAGCCGCGTGCGCCGAGATCGAGGGCGAGTTCGAAGCCGGCTTCGGCGGCGGCTTCCTGCGCGCTTTGCAAGGTGGTGCCGGCGCGCACGGTTAGCGTGGCCGAGGCGGTATCGATCTCTTCAACGCCGGTGAGCCGTTCGAGCGACAGCGCGATATCGGTCGCACGCGCAATCGCGGCGCCTGCGAGGCCGGTCATGCCGCCCTGCGGCACCACCGCTTGATGCGCTGCATGGCAAATCGCCAGCGCGCGCGAGACTTCTTCCGTGCTGCGCGGCAACAGCAGCGCGGCGGGCCGCGTCGGATCGTGGCGGGTCCAGTCGGTCATCGCGCGTTCGCCGATCTGCTCGCCGACGCGCACCGCGTCGGCACCGAGCGCGGCACGCAGCGCATCGAGCGTTGCGGAAAGCGGCGCGGCGCTGTGAATTGCGTTGCTGTCTGCATTACTGCCTGCACTGCTACTTGCACAGCTCGCCACGCCGTTTGCCAACCTGTTATCTGTCATGCAGTGGTCCCTTGCGTTCCTTCAACTGCGGCCTTCTTCCGATAACCCATCGAATCGTTGATCCGCCCGAGGATGTAGTCACCCGCGGCGACCGGTTGGTACTTGAGGTCGGCCTCGCTCGTGCCAAGCTCGCGCGGATCGACCATCGCGCCGTAAGTGGGATCATAAAACGTCGCGATCGAATAGCGCTCGCGCCCCGATGCATTGATCACGCGATGCAAGGTGGAGCGGAAGCGGTCATTGGTCCAGCGTGCCAGCAGGTCGCCTACGTTCACCACGAAGCTGCCTTCGACCGGCGGCGCATCGACCCACGTATCGTTGGCGATCTCACGCACCTGCAGGCCGCCCACCTGATCCTGCCACAGCAAGGTAATGCAGCCGTAGTCGGTATGCGGCGCGACGCCGAACTGATCCGCGTCCGACTGGGGCGGCTGCGGCGGATAGTAGACCATCTGCGTGCGCTGCATCCGCTTCGTATAGCGCGGCGCGAAGAAACGCTCGCCGACACCGAGACTCACCGCCACCGCCCTCAGCAGATCGGCGCCGCATGCGGCCACCGCTTCGTAATAACCGTAAAGCGCGGGCCGCAGCTCTGGCATGAAATCCGGCCAGTTGTTCGGTCCACGCAGCGCCTGGCCCGCTCGCACATCGGGATCGTCCTCCGGCAACTCGAGGCCGATGCTGAAGAACTCCTTGTAGTCGGGGCGCTTCGCCTGATACATGGTGGCGTCGCCGAGCGCGTTGAAACCTCGATGCCGTTGATTGACCGCCGCGCGCCGCTTCGTCTCGACCGGAAACGCAAAGAACGTGCGCGCCGCCTGCTCGGCGGAATCGATTGCCGTTTGCGGCACGCCGTGATTGACGATGTAGAAGAAGCCGATCGTCGTACACGCTTCGCGGATTTCGTGCGCCACGCGCGTCAAAGCCTGCGGATCGCCCGCGCGAACGCCGGCGAGATCGATGATCGGAATGCGGGTCACGGGCATTGCGCTGCTCCCTGGAAGGCCGGCCAATTCAACTGAGGAATGAGCTTTAAAATCGAGGCTTGCGAATCACTCACGGCACGCTCGCGCGCTTCGTGCATCTTCGTTGTATATACCGCCAAAAGCGCACCCGCAAGTTGCTTCTCGGGGCTTCGCATAAGGGCTTTTCTCTATTCGCGCGTTTATTTATTTCGCACTGAAACTGCGGTATATACTGCCTCGCATAACTCGCGCAAGGCCCGCTGACGAACCGCTTTCGCGCGACACCGCTTTGCCAAACCGGAGAATCCCATGAGCATCCTTGCAGGCTGGAAGTGTCGTTTGGTCATGCTGGCGTTGTGCGCGGCAAGCGTCACCGCCCACGCGGAAGACCAGCTCGCCAAAGTGAAGAAAGCCGGCGAACTGGTGGTCGGCACCGAGATGCAGTTCGCGCCCTTCGACTTCCTTGAAAACGGCCAGCAAGCGGGCTTCAATAAGGATCTGTTCGCCGAGGTCGGCAAGGAAATGGGCGTGAAGGTGCGCTTCATCGACTTGCCGTGGCCGAGCGTGCTGCCCGGTCTCGAAGCCGGCAAGTTCGATATGGTGGGCGGCCCGCTGACGGTCACCAAGGCGCGCATGGAACGCTACACGTACACCCTGCCGATCGCGGACGCCACCGACGCGCTGCTCAAGCGCGCCAACGACGCCTCCGTCAAGCAATCGTCGGATATCGCCGGCAAGACTGTCGGCGCGGGCAAGGGCTCGGCCCAGCTCGACCAGTTGAAGACGTACGTCGCCACCTTGCCGAAGCCGCCCGAAATCCGCGAATACGTCGACAACAATCAGGCCTACGCCGACCTCGCTGCCGGCCGAATCGCGGCGGTCGCGAACTCGATGACCAACATCGCGTACGTCGCCAAACAACGCCCCGAAACCTTCGCTGTCGTGCAGCCGCCGTTCGGCGCGAAAGTGTACTTTGCTTACTGCCTGCGTAAAGACGCGGATAGCAAGCCGCTCGCCGATGCCTTCAACGCGGCGCTCGTGAAAATGCACAACGACGGGCGCCTCGCGGCCTTGCAGAAAAAGTGGTTCGGTGTCGCGATGGATGCGCCGACAACGATGCCGACGCCGAACTATTGATGCACTGATCTAGCGAGTGCGACGTTTATGTTCAGCACGACCGTCTTCGTCCAGGGGTTGCCGCTGCTGCTGCATGCGGCGCTCGCCACCGTCGGCATTTCGCTGACCGGTCTGCTGATCGGTTTCTTCGTCGCGATCGGCGTGTGTGCGGCGCGCCTCTCGCCGAAGCGCGCCGCGCGCATGTTCGGCGGCGCTTACGTGTTCTTTTTTCGCGGCGTGCCGATGCTGGTGCAACTGCTGCTGGTGTACTACCTGCTGCCGTTCGCCGGGATCAATGTGTCGCCCATCGTCGCGGCAATCAGCGCCGTGTCGCTGTGTTCCGCTTCCTATATCGCCGAAATTCTGCGCGGCGGGTTCCTCAGCATTCCGCCGGGTCATATCGAAGCCGCGCGCATGCTCGGGCTTTCACCGTTCGATATGCTGCGGCGTATTCTGGTGCCGCAGGCGTTTCGCTTGACGCTGCCCTCGCTCGTCAATGAAATGGTGCTGCTGATCAAGGCTTCGTCGCTGATCTCGGTGGTGGGGGTGGCCGAGTTGACGCGCACCGCGCAGAACATTGCGGCCAGCACCTATCGGCCGCTCGAAGCCTACCTCGCCGCCGGGCTGATTTACTTCGTGATCTGCGGGAGCCTGGCGCTCGTCGCACACGCCGCCGAATACCGTTTACAGCACGCCTGAGCGCCGCTGAGCTTGAGATCGGATAAGCCATGCAAAAGCTCGACCCCACCGTCATCACGCACAATCTGCAGCCGATTGCCGCCGGTCTCGCGACCACGCTCGGCACCTGGACCGCGGGCGTGGCGATCGGCATCCTGATCGGTTTTCTGATCGCGGTGCTGCAACTCTTTTGCGGACGCTGGGTGCGCGGCGCATTGCGCTTCTATATCGAACTGTTTCGCGGCACGCCGTTTCTAGTGCAACTATTTTTGCTGTACTACGGCGGCCCGTCCTTCGGCCTCACACTCGAACCGATGACGGCCGGCGTGCTCGGCTTAGGCCTCTACGGCAGCGCGTATTTCGCGGAAGCATTCCGCTCGGGCTTTCAATCGGTGCCGCCGGGCCATCTCGAAGCGGCATCCTGTCTCGGACTGACCCGCTGGCAAGCCGTCCTGCGCATTCAGGTGCCGCAAATGCTGGTGCTGATCGTGCCCGCGCTGACCAATCTGATTATCGTGCTGAGCAAGGAAACCGCCGTGCTGTCGATCGTCACCGTCCCCGAACTCACGTTCGTGCTGACCGGCATCGGCTCGGCCACCTTCGCTTTCGTCGAAACGCTACTGGTGCTGTGCGTGTGCTATCTCGCGCTGGTCGAACTGACCTCGCGCGTGGGCATGTGGGCCGAAACCCGCATCGCGCGCTTCATGGCTTGAACGGAATCTGGACCACTCTATGAACGCCATCGCCGACATGCCCTCCTCCGCGTCCACTGCTGCCTTCGATACGCCAGCCGGCGCGCCACTGATCGAAGTGCGCGACCTGAAGAAACGCTTCGGCGAAGTCGAAGTGCTGCGCGGCGTCGATCTCGAGATCGCCCGCTCCGAAGTGGTCTGCATCATCGGCCCGTCGGGTTCGGGCAAGAGCACGCTGCTGCGCTGCCTCGCCGCGCTCGAAACCTACGATCAGGGCGACGTGCGCATCGAAGGCGAACTGCTCGGCTATAGCGAGCGCAATGGAAAACGCGTGCGAGCGTCGCAAGGCGAGATCAATCGCGTGCGGCGCAACGTCGGCATGGTGTTTCAGCAATTCAATCTGTGGCCGCACATGACGGCGCTCGGCAATGTGATGGAAGCCTTGTTGCGCGTGCGCCATCTGTCGCGTGACGAAGCGCGCCGCCGCGCCAATGCGATGCTGGAAACAGTCGGCCTCGCGCATAAGGGCGATGCCTATCCGTCGAAACTCTCGGGCGGCCAGCAGCAGCGCGTGGCCATTGCACGCGCGCTGGCAATGGAGCCGCACATCATGCTGTTCGACGAGCCGACCTCGGCGCTCGATCCCGAGCTGGTCGGCGAAGTGTTGCAGGTGATGAAGCAGCTTGCGCGCGACGGCATGACGATGGCCGTGGTCACGCACGAAATGGGCTTTGCCGCGCAGGTCGCCGACAAGGTCATGTTCATCGACCAGGGGCGCATCGCCGTGCAAGGCAAGCCGCGCGAAGTCTTTCACGATGCGGGGCAGCCGCGTTTGCGGCAGTTCCTGCAAAACTATTTCGACCGCAATGCGTTCTGGGCGCGCGGTCCTGACGATATAGAGCCGCGATGAAAACCGCGCGCGTGTCGACCGACGCACCGGCCGCCCGCTACGAACAGGTCAAAAACCATATCCGCCAGATCATCGAATCGGGTGCGCGGCAAGCGGGCGACCGTCTGCCGTCCGAGCAGGACCTGGTCGCGGCACTTGGCGTGTCGCGCATGACGGCGAACCGCGCGCTGCGCGAACTCGCCGATGAAGGCCTCGTCACCCGCGTGTCCGGCGTCGGCACCTTCGTCGCGCAAACCAAGCCGCAATCGACGCTGTTGATGATCGCCCATATCGGCGACGAGATCCGCTCGCGGGGTCACGAATACAGCTACGACACGCTCCTGTCGCAACGCGAAACCGCGCCGGTGACGGTATCGAACGCGTTAGGGCTCGCGCCTGGCGCTTCCGTATTTCATGTGATTTGCGTGCATCGCGAGAATGGTTTGCCGGTGCAGCTCGAAGACCGTTACGTCAATCCGGCAACGGCACCCGATTTCCTGAAGCAGGATTTCTCCGCGACGAAGCCGTCCGAGTATCTGTTCCAGACTGTCCCGGCCCACGACGTCGAGCATATCGTCGACGCGGGCCTGCCGACGCGCGCCGAAGCCGAGTTGCTGGAAATTCGCGCCGACGAGCCATGTCTGACGCTGATGCGCCGCACATGGACGAGCGGCGTTGCGGTCACGTTCGCGCGCTTCGTGCATCCGGGCTCGCGGTACCGTCTGGGTTGCCGGTTCACGCCGGATCTGTCGCAGCGCCAGGGCTAGCGGCAAGCGGCTAGCGGCTAGCGGTGCGAACGCCGCGCCCTCGCCCGCGTCTTGCCGCTCACACGTTGCCCGCCAGATGGAAACGCGATGCCGGATGCCACAGCCGCACCGACGTCGCCACATCGTCACCCACCCACGTGCGGCGCCATAGCTGCAAGCAGGGCTCGCCGATATCCATCGTCAGATGCCGCCGCACATACGCGTCGGGCTTCTGCGCATAGATGCGAAACTCCGCGCGCTGGATCGGCGCGAGCCGAACCATGTAGTGATTCGGCGTCTCGACGATGAAGTCCTGTTGCAGGTAGTCGGGGAACACCTTCGGATTGACGTAGCGATCTTCGTACTGAATCGGCTCACCCTCTTCGCTGTGCACGATGCACGAATGAAACGCCGGGCCGCTGGCGAGGCCGAGCGCTTCGAGCGCGTGCGGATCGTCGCTGGGTTCGAGCGTCAATACACGCGCTGAATGGCGATGGCCGCGCGCGGCGATTTCGTCGGCGATATTGCGGATTTCCAGCACCGTCGATTCGTAGCGCTGTGGCGCGACAAACGTGCCGGAACCTTGCACGCGCGTCAGCACACGTTCGGTGGTGAGTTCGCGCAGTGCGCGCGACACCGTCATGCGCGCGACGCCGAATTCCTTGACCAGCTCCGTTTCCGATGGGATCAGGCCGCCCGGCTTCCAGTCGCCCTCGCTGATGCGCCTGATCACATAGCGCTTGATCTGCTCATAGGCGGGCATGGCCTTGGCGGGTGTCTCCTGGGTGCGGCCAGGATGGTCCTGCTTGTCTACGGTTTGCGCGTTTGTGTTTGTAATAGTGTTCACGTCGACCTCGTGGGTGGTACGCGGGTGGCATTCGGCCGGTTTGCCGGCGGGTAAGCCCGTTCACCGGCTTTTGTCTCCATCAATTCGGATCCGTCTATTCGAGTCCATCAAATCAAGCCCGGAAACCGGGCCCGCAGCCGAGCCCTTCAACCCGCGTGGACAGCCGCCCGGCCATCGTTGGCCGCCGGGTCGGCGCCGAGCTTGTCCGCGGCGGCAACCTTAGTCACGCTTGTCACGCTCGCCAATGCGGCAAGACCCGCGCCGCTGACTGAAGCATCCGGCCCGGGCCGAATATTACCCGGGTTTGGCAACGGTGGCGGCACTCCATCGGCGATCATGCGAAATGCGATCGTCATGTCGTCCGCAAGCGGCCGGTCGTCGCGATAGGTCGGCACGACGCGGCGTACACGTTGCCAGAGCGCGTCAGTGTGCGGTGCGCGCGATGCATCGACGCCTTGCAGATCGTAGGCTTGTGCCGCCGCCAGCAATTCGATCGCGACAATGCGTCCGGCGTTGTCGACGATCTCCAGCGCTTTCAGCGCAGCGGGCGTGGCATGGCACAGGTGGTCTTCCTGCAGGCCGGACGTGATACCGCCGTCGAGACTCGCGGGCATCGCGAGGCGCCGGTTCTGTGCAACCAGCGAGGCCGCCGTGTACTGCGCGATCATGAAACCGGAACAGGTGCCGCCCGGCTTCGCGAGAAACGCCGGCAAGCCGCTCACGAGCGGATTGACGAGGCGGTCGAGGCGCCGCTCGGCCATCGCCGCGACTTGTGCGATCGCAGTGGCGAGACTGTCCATCGCCAGTGCGATCGACGCCCCCACCGCATGCGCCTGCGAATAGACGCGTGGGTCCTCCGGCGTGCCAGCGACGATCGGGTTGTCGGTAATCGAGGCGAGTTCGCGATTGACCACGTCGGCGGTCGCGGTGAGCACGTCGCGGGCGGCGCCGTGCACGTGCGGAATCGTCCGCATGCTCAACGGGTCTTGTGTGCGCTGGCCGACCACCGCGGCGAGAATGCCGCTATCGGCGAGTGCCGTACGCATGCGTTCGCCGACCAGGTTCAGGCCCGGCGAAATGCGCAGCGCCAGCGAGTCTTCATCGAAAGCCACGAGCTGACCGCGCAGATTTTCGAAGCTCATTGCGGCGACCACGTCGGTCCAGTCCAGCAGACGGGCGGCACGCGCCAGGGCCAATGCGGCGAGACCCGTCACGCACGGCGTGCCGTTGACGAGGCTTAATCCCTCCTTCGCTTCGAGCACCAGCGGTTCGAGGCCGAGCAGTTGCAATGCGTCACGCCCTTTGAGGCGTTCGCCGCGATAGTGCACGTATCCCTCGCCGATACAGACAAGCGCGATATGCGCCATATGGCTCAGATAACCCACCGAGCCGAACGCCGGCACTTCCGGCAGGCAATCGGCATTGAGCAGCGCGACCAGCCGATCCGCGACTTCGAGGCGAATCCCGGAATGCCCGTGTGCAAAATTGTTGACGGCTGCCGCCATGATCGCGCGCGTCTCGGCAACACCGAGGGGGGCGCCCACGCCTACCGCATGGCTCATCAGAATGTTGCGCGACAGCGTGCGCTGTTCGGACGGCGACACGACCACATCGCACAACGCGCCGACGCCGGTATTCACGCCATACGCGCGAATCCCGCGCTCGACGATCTGTTCGACAAGCACGCGTGCCGCACGGATACGCGAGCGGGCATCGGCGGAAAGCTCGAGCGGTTCGCCGGCGGCGATCGCCGCCACCTGAACCCAGTCGAGAGGACGATCGGAACGGATCACGGCCATGATAGTGCTCTGTACGGTGGAGTAACGAAGTGGCAACCAGCCAAGGCTGATCGATTAGTTAGTGGTGCGATCCTGGTGGCTCGACACGAATTGGCGGAAACGGTCCGACTTGCATTCGACGAACACTTCGTCCGGCGTACCGTCGGCTTCCACCTGACCTTGATGCAGGAACATCACGCGATTCGATACATGCCGCGCGAAACCCATCTCGTGCGTGACGACCAGCATCGTGCGGCCCTCTTCGGCGAGCGAACGCATCACGCGCAGCACTTCGCCGACCAGTTCGGGGTCGAGCGCCGAGGTCGGTTCATCGAACAGCATCACCTTCGGATGCATCGCCAAAGCACGCGCGATCGCCACACGCTGCTGCTGACCGCCGGACAGATGCGCCGGATAGTGGCCGCGCTTTTCCGAGAGACCGACTTTCGCCAGCAGCGCTTCCGCTTCTTCAATCGATTCGGCACGGCTGCGCTTCTGTACGCGCATGGGCCCTTCGATCAGATTCTCCAGCACGGTCATATGCGACCACAGATTGAAGTTCTGAAACACCATGCCGAGTTGCGAGCGCACCCGATCCACCTGACGGCGGTCGCTCGGTTGCAGCTTGCCGTCGCCGCGCCGTTTCATTTTCAGCTCTTCGCCGCCGAGCGACACCGAGCCGTCGTCCGGGGTTTCGAGCAGATTCAGGCAGCGCAGGAACGTGCTCTTGCCGGAGCCGCTCGCGCCGAGAATCGAAATCACGTCGCCTTGATGGGCGTCGAGCGAAATGCCTTTGAGCACGTGGTGGTCGCCGAACGACTTATGGATGTTCTTGACCGACAGTGCAACAGGTGCCGTAGCGTTCATGGGATTCTCCAGATTCTGCAAGATGTGCGACCGTTCAGGGCGCGGCGCGGCGTGCTTCGGTCGTGGTTGAAACCGGCCGGCTCGGCGAGCTCTGCGCGGGCGCCGCACGCAGATGGCGCGACAGGCGCGTCTCGAGGAAACCGAGCAAACGCACGATGACGAAATTCAGGAACAGATAGATCAACGCGGCGCAGATGAATACTTCGGTGGTGCGATACGTTTGCTGAATGATCTGCTGTGCGACGCCGGTCACTTCCCACACGGTGACGAGACTCGCGAGCGCGGTGGATTTGACGAGCAGCACGGCCTCGGTCGAGTACGCGGGCAAACACTGGCGCAACGCAATCGGACCGATCACGCGGCGCAGCAGCGCGAAACCCGACAAGCCGATCGAATAGCCCGCTTCGATCTGACCGACCGGCACCGCCATCAAGCCACCGCGGATAATCTCGGCGGTATATCCGGCGGTGCACAACGCCAGGGATAAAACCGCGCACATGTACGGCTCGCGCAACACCGGCCACAGGAAGCTCTCGCGAATCACGCCGAACTGGCCCATCCCGTAGTAGACGAGGAACATCTGGATCAGCAGCGGCGAGCCCCGGAACACGAGAATATAAGCACGCGCGAAGCGATTCGGCAGCCAGTGCGGCGACACGCGCATCGTGACGATCACGAGCGAAAGCAGGCCGCCCAGAATCAACGAGCAGAAGAACAGCCCGAGCGTGGTCGGCACGGCCGCGATCAGTTGCCGCAGCGTGTCGAGCAGAAAATCGAAGTCGAAATGCATGATGTCCGGTCCTCGTCAGTTGCGCGCGAAATTGCGCTTGAAGGATCGGCCTACGCGCGCTTCGGCGCGGTTGAAGACCCGGTTCGAGATGCTGGTCATCAGCAGATACAGCGCGCCGCCCACCACGAAGAACGTGAAGTACTGATGCGTCGAACCCGCCGCCACCTGGCTGGCGCGCAGCAATTCGGCCAGCCCCGTGACGGAAATCAGCGCCGAGTCTTTCAGGCTCAATTGCCAGACATTGCCGATGCCCGGCAAGGCGAAACGCAACACTTGCGGAATCAGAATGCGGCGCGCCATGGTCAGGGTGGGCATACCGATCGAACGTGCCGCCTCGAGTTCGCCGCGCGATACCGCGAGCACCGCCGAGCGATACACCTCGGCCTGATACGCACCGGAAATCATGCCGACCGCGAGCGCGCCGACCACGAACGGCGGCACGCCGACAAAACCGTCCGCGCCAAACCATTGACCAATCGTGGTCACGAGGGTCGAGCCGCCGAAGTAGAACAGATAGATGACGAGCAGTTCAGGCACGCCGCGAAACACGGTGGTGTACACATCGCCGATCACGCGCAGCGTGCGAAACCGCGACAGCTTGGCCGCCGCGACCAGTGCGCCGAACACGGCGCCGACCGCGAGCGCTGCGAGCGTGAGCGCGACCGTCATCAATGCCGCGAGCAGCAACACGCCGCCCCAGCCTTCCGGCCCGAAGCCGAGCATCTCTATCAGAGCCATTCCCTATCCCTCATCCATTACGGCGGATCGAACCAGCCGGCCTGCGCGGCGCGAAACCGCGCAGACCGCTACAGCGGAGCGCTTGGGCGAATCAAGGCGTGACGTCGGTCTTGAACCATTTGGTGGAGAGTTTCTTGACGGTCCCGTCGGCAAGCGCGGCACTGATCGCGGTATCGAACTTCGCTTTCAGGTCGGCGTCCTGCTTGCGGAACGCGAGGCCTTCACCCGGACCCCAGATCGGGCCGCCGATCTTCGGGCCTGCCATGACGATCGACGCGGTCTCTTTCTTGTCGATGTTGGCGGCGTAGTAGGTCACGTCGTCGAACGAGGCGTCGATACGGCCGTTGGCCAGATCGAGGTCGCGCTCAGGCGAGGTTTTATAGACCCGGATCGTGGCTATGTCCTTGAAACCGTCGTTGATGAATTTGGTGTAGACCGTGCCCGACTGAATGCCGATGGTCTTGCCCTTCAGTTGCTTGCGCAAGGAGTCGACGGTGGGCTGGTCGGTTTTAGGATCGCCCGACAGCTTGACGACGCCTGCTGTCGGCACGGCCTTGGGCAGCACTTTCGCGTCGGTCACGGCGAACGTGGCCGGCGTGGCGGCGTACGGCTTCGAGAACGCAATAATCTTTTCGCGCTCCGGCGTGATTGAGATCGCGTCCATCAGAACGTCGAACTTGCCGGCTTGCAGACCGGGAATCATGCCGTCCCAGTCTTGCGCGACGAGGTTGCACTGCAACTTGATGCGCTCGCACAGATTGGCGACCAACTCAGGTTCGAAGCCGCCCAGCTTGCCGCCCGGCAAGGTCAGGTTCCACGGTGCGTAACCGCCTTCCAGCGCGATCGTCACCGTCTTCCAGTCTTTGGCCTGCACCGGTGCCGCGAAAATCGTCGCGGCGCCGAGAACAGCGCCCATCAATGCTTTTGCTAACGTCGTGCGCTTCATTTTCACGTCGAAACTCCTTGGATTGAGGAAACCGTCGAACTGGATTTTTTAACCGCTGCTTGATTTGTATAGACAAGTCTGCATCAGTCAAAAAGCCGTCGCAAGAAGATTTATTCGAAATTGCGGGAATCATCGGGTAAGCCCCTATAAGCCCCCGTGCGACAGGGAATTTAAGCGATTTTTGAATGGAGAAAGATGGAATGCGGTGGCGGCTGTGTGCGCCAGCGTGGTGCGCTTTGTCTAGACAGGTTGATATCTGAAGCGCTGACGAGCTTCGAGTTGGCGCATTGCACCCCCTACCAGATGAACGGCACGAAGCGATAACGCACGCGCGTGGTGTAGTCGGTATAGCCCTCGAGTTGCGCGGCCAGCACGCGCTCCTCGCGCACAGCCCGCCAGCCGATACCGATCACCAGCAGCGGCACGCAGGCAAGGCCCCACCACGAGCCGAGCAGTAACGGCGTGCCGATGAACAACAACAGCGCGGCCGCGTACATCGGATGACGAACGTGGGCATACGGGCCGGTGTCGATGACTTTATGACCGCGGCTTGCCTGGATCTTCACGACCGGCGCGGCATAGCTATTGGCCCGGAAGACGATCAGGCACATGAAAATACAGAGGAAGATGCAAAGCGAGCCAAGGCTTACCAGCCAGACTGGCAAGGGCGCCGACCAGCGATAGCGCATTGCGTCGACTCCCATCAGGACGAGCCAGGCGCACCACATCACCGCCACGCTCACCATAAAGAAGCGGTCCCAGCGGCTTTGTTGCGCCTGAACGATCGGCGCGAGACGCTCGGCAAGCAGGCCGGGATCGTGGCGCGCCAGCCAGAAACCGACCCATAAACTCAGTCCGCCAGTCTCGATCAGATACCACCACCCCGCAGGCCACGCGAGCGTGCCCGCGGCGCCGAATAGCAGCGCGCCCATGCATGCCAGCCAGACCGCCGTTTGCAGGATGAGTCGCGTGATCATGGTTGTGTTGTGTCGTGGCGCTCGTTGGTGGGGGCTGGTGGTGGGTGGTGCCCGTTACGCGCTCGCCTCAGGCGGAAGCCGCCGCGGGTGAGCGCACGCGCCCGAATACGTCCGCAATGTCGATGTCGCCCGTGTTCAGACCGAATTGATCGTGCAGGCAGGCCGCGAGTTCGTCCGCGGTCTTGAGTTGCCGCTCGCTGATGAGCCGGCCATCTGCCGCGCGTTCGCTCAGTTGGTCGTTGAGCAAGGTCAGGCGCGATTCCGGCAGGATCCGGCAAACGATCAGGTTGTTCAGGAAAACTGAATCTGGCGCGGTCGAGGTGTACCAGTTCGAGGTCTCGTAGTCGATCCATTCGACCGGATGCAGGTCGAAACGGTAGATGCGGGCCCAGGTTTCATCGAGAGATTGCACTTCGAGGTAGAGCGCGCCGTGCGATGCATCGGCCAGGCGGAACGTGCCTAGCCGCGTGGACTGCGCGGTGCCGGCCATCAGGCGCAGCGGTGCTGTGAGCGTCATGCTGCCGAAACCGACGTCGGCAATCCATGCTTCGTTCTTGATGTCGACACGCAAGACCATGTGCGTGCGCGGCGGGATCGTGTCGGATTCGCGGCCCCAAAGAACCCGGCCCAGCAGGGGCGTTACGTTGAAGCCTAACTGCATCAGGACGTTCGCGAAGAGTGCGTTCTGTTCGAAGCAGTAGCCGCCGCGCTTTTGCGTGATCAGCTTGTGTTCGACCGATTCGAGATCGAGTTTTACCGCGCGGCGCGTGAGCGGGCTCAGGTTCTCGAAGGGGATCGATCTGGGGTGCAGCTTGTGGAGTTCCTGGAGTACCTCCAACGTCGCCGCGCGGGGCCCTTGGTAGCCTATGCGGGTGAAGTAGTTTTCCAGATTCACTATGTGTGACATCGGTGTCGTCCCGGTATGGTTTGGCGGCTGGGCACTTCAGGGCTTCGTGCTACAGCGCGGCATTGGAAGACGATCATAGCTTCTTTTATTGTCCGCCCAGCACGCCGCCCTTCCTTGTTTTCGTAGTGGACCATCGCGGTCTATTGGCGGTGATCTATTGGCGTCACCGCTGTGCGGGGCGGCGCCAACTTCGGAGAACGCTCACTACTATCCCCTTCAACACTGACGTCGCGATCGACGAAACACTAATCCCATGACTCGACGCGAACTGCACCGGTTCGGTATTAACAAATACATACCAAAACATTACGTTTTAATTACATTCAACCTACACGCAAACAGCCTTTAGCAGCAGTACGTAAAGCTCACAATTACATGCCAGTAATATTGATGCGAATCGTTCTCATTAGTATTGACGCACCCATTCCGTATGCGTACGATCTCGCCATCTGCTGCATCAGGCGTCGCGAATCGATGCAGCACATCGCAGGCCCACGGTGATGTTGCGCCGCGATAGTTAGATCAGTCGATACAACACCAACAAGGATTTCGATGAAGTTCGCCCAAACAGCTGAACCCGCCGGCCAGGCGCGTTCGCTTCGCGACTCCGCTTCGTACGTCGGCGCCACGCGCCGTTCGCGTTTGCCGTCGATGCGGCGCGCCGCGCTCTGCACGGCATTTGCCTGGGCCTCGTTGACCGCCGGCGCAGCCATGGCCGAAGCCAATCCCGATGCCACACCCGAAGCGCCGGAAGCCGACCTGAACATCCAGGCGACGCAAACGAACCAATGGACCGGCTTCTGGAATCGGCCGACGATGCTCGGCGACATCGGCGGCCTGCGCCCCTGGCTCGGCAAATACGGCGTGACGTTCGCGCTCACCGAAACCAGCGAAGTGCTCGCCAACGTCCGCGGCGGCCTCTCGCGCGGCGCGGACTACGACGGCCTGACGACCGCGACCGTGCAGATGGATACGCAAAAGGCGTTCGGTCTACCGGGCGGCCTGTTCAACGTCAGCGCCTTGCAGATCCACGGCGCCAACCTCAGCGCCAACAAGCTGGGCACGCTGAATACGGCGAGCGGCATCGAAGCCGATGACACGACCCGCCTGTGGGAACTGTGGTACCAGCAGTCGTTCCTGAACAAGCGCATCGACGTCAAGATCGGGCAGCAAAGTATCGACCAGGAATTCATCACCAGCACGAATTCGGCACTGTTCGTGAATACGATGTTCGGCTGGCCGGCCCTGCCGTCCTACGACATGCCGTCCGGCGGCCCCGCTTATCCGCTGGCCGACCTCGGCGTGCGCGTGCGCGGGCAGATCACGCCCTCGTTGACGGCACTCGCCGGCGTCTTCGATGGCGACCCGCTCGGCAACAACCCGAACAACAAGAGCGGCACCAACTTCAACCTGCATAACAGCACGCTGTTCATCGGCGAGTTGCAGTACGCGATCAACCAGCCGGCCGACGGCGAAATGGTCGGTGCGGGTGGCGGCGGTTTGCCGGGCACGTACAAGCTTGGCGTCTGGTACAACAACGGCAGCTTCGCCGATCAGCGCTTTGACAACACAGGCCTCTCGCTTGCGAACCCGGCGAGCACCGGTGTTGCGCAGAATCATCATGGCGACTACAGCTTCTACGCGGTCGCCGACCAGATGATCTGGCGCCCGGATCCGGACGAGCCGCGCAGCCTGAACGTCTTCGCGCGTGTGATGGGCGCGCCGGGCGACCGCAACCTGGTGAGCGTCGCCGCCAACCTGGGCGTCGTGCTGAAAGCCCCGTTCGCCGGCCGCGACAACGACAGCGCCGGCATCGCGCTTACCTACATCAAGATCGGCAACCACACCAACGGCCTCGATCAGGACAACCTCGCCTTCAGCGGCGGCCCGTACGGCGTGCGCACCAGCGAAACCACGCTCGAAGCGACCTACCAGTACCAGGTCAACCCGTGGTGGCAGTTGCAAGCCGATGCGCAATACACGTTCAATGCCGGCGCAGGCCAGAACCCGAGCGACCCGACGCAGCCGCTGCGCAACACGTTCGTCGTCGGCGTGCGGACCAACATTACGTTCTGATTGATGCCGTTCGCCCTCACCACACACGCTCAAGACACATCGAATCCCATGCTTTCGATCATGGCCGCAACCACCGCTTTGTGCGCAGGCACGGAGGCTCACTCATGAACAATCCCACGCGCAAATTTTCGCCGCGCGCCGCGCGGGCCCTGATCGCCGCCTCGGTCGGCGCTGCCGCGTTCGCGACCGCTGGCCTCGCGCACGCCGAGCCGCAAGGTTTTCTCGAAACCGTCAAGCATCACACCACGCTGATCAACACCGTGCCGGAAAACGGCGACCAGAATCCGTACGCGGTGGTGGTCGCGCCGGTCTCGGCAGGCACCGTCAAGCAAGGTGACGTGCTGGTCGGCAACTTCAATAACTCGACCAATCTGCAAGGCACCGGCAGCACGATCGTCAACTATCACCCGGACACCAAACAGATGACGGTGTTCGCGACAGTGCCGCGCGATCTGAAGGCGTGTCCGGGCGGCATCGGTCTGTCGACCGCGATGACGATGCTCAAGTCGGGCTACGTGATCGTCGGCAGCACGCCGAGCAACGACGGCACCACCGGCACCAAGGGCGCCGGCTGTCTGATCGTGATCGATCCAAACGGCAAGGTCGCGTCGACCATCACCAGCCCGAACATCAACGATCCGTGGGGCAATATGGCGGTCGTCGACAACGGCACGAGCGCGACGCTGTTCGTCAGCAACGCCGGCTTCGGTGTGGGCGGCGCGGACGGCAATCCGCCGGTGTTCAAGCAGGCCACCGTGCTGCGTCTGGACCTCGACGTGCCTACGGCTAAGCCGCCGGTCGTGAAAAAGGAAACCGTGGTGGGCAGCGGCTTCGGCGCGCAGGCCGACAAGGGCGTGTTCCTCGTCGGCCCGACCGGACTCGCGCTGTCGGGCGATCAGAAACTGCTCTACGTGTCCGATGCAATCGGCAACCGCGTCACCGAAATCGACGAACCGATGACGCGCGACACCAGCGCCGGCGTAGGCCGTCAACTGACCGCCGACGGCCTGCTGCACCGCCCGCTCGCCATGGTCACCGCACCGAACGGCCACCTGCTCGTCACCAATGCGCTGAACGGCCAGATCGTCGAAATCGATCCTGCCAGCGGCAAACAGATCTACGCTCGCTGGATCGACACCGACAAGGCACAATCGCCGCCGGGCAACGGCGACCTGTTCGGTCTCGCGATGACGCCCGAAGGCGACGGTTTCTATTACGTGCAGGACGACGTGAACACCCTGGTGCTCGCGAAGTAAAAGAAGAAGCAAAGACGGACGCAGATCCGGCCACCGAGCCGGACGCAACACCGGCACACCCCACGGCCAAACGAAGGTGAAGGAACCATGGCAAACGATCAACCCCCGCGGCCCTCACGGCGCGGTTTTCTGAAGGCCGGCAGTGCGGCGGTCGCGGCGGGCGCAAGCCTCGGCGCGACCGGCGTCGCCCAGGCCGCGCTTGGCAAGACGCCGGCGCACGCCGCCGATCCGACCATGGCGGTCGAGCCGTTCTACGGCCTGCACCAAGGCGGCATCGTCACGCCGCAGCAAAGCCACACGTATGTCGCCGCCCTCGATCTCACGACCGAGAAACGCGATGACGTGATCGCGCTGCTGCGTGCCTGGACCGACGCTGCCGCGCGCCTGACGCAAGGCGCCACGGCCGGACCGCTGCCGACTGACGCGGCTGCGAAAACAGCACTGGCCGACACAAAGATTGATACGCAGGTCGAGACAAAGGCTGACGCCAAGGCGAACGACACGGCCTACAGCCCGACCAACGCCAAAGCCGCGCCCGATTCCGGCGATGTGCTCGGCCTTGGCCCATGCGGCCTGACGATCACGTTCGGTTTCGGCCCGGGCCTGTTCACGAAGGACGGCAAGGACCGCTATGGCCTCGCCTCGCGCCGCCCCGCCGCACTTGTCGATCTGCCGCGTTTCAACGGCGATCAGCTGATCGCCGAAAAAACCGGCGGCGACCTGTTCATTCAGGCCTGCGCGAACGACCAGCAAGTTGCGTTTCACGCGGTCCGGCAACTGTCGCGCCTCGCCTCCGGCGTGGCGACGATGCGCTGGGGCCAGTCCGGTTTCCTGTCCGGCCCGCGCGGTCAGACGCCGCGCAATCTGATGGGTTTCAAGGACGGCACCAACAATCCGTCGACCGCGAAGCCGCAGCTGATGAACGAATTCGTCTGGGCCGGCGCCACAGCCGACGCACCCTGGATGGAAGGCGGCACCTACACCGTCGTACGGCGCATCCGCATCACGCTCGAGCACTGGGACAACACCGAGGTCGGCTTCCAGGAACAGGTGTTCGGCCGTCACAAGTACAGCGGCGCGCCGATCGGCAAGAAGAACGAGTTCGATCCGGTGGACCTGAAGGAAGAGGACAAGGACGGCAATCCGGTCATTCCGGAAAACTCGCACGTGCGTCTGTCGAATCAGGCGAGCAACAACGGCGCGCAGATTCTGCGCCGTTCGTACTCGTATAACGAAGGCACGAATTTTTACATCGAGCGCTGGCCGCCGTGGCGCCAGGAAACCGAGTACGACGCGGGATTGATTTTCCTCGCTCACCAGAGCGACCCGCGCAAGGGCTTCATTCCGATCAACGAAAAGCTCGCGAAGTTCGACATGATGAACCAGTTCACGACGCACGTCGGCAGCGCGATATTCGCTGTGCCGCCGGGCGCGAAGCCGGGTTCGTATATCGGCGCGGGGCTGTTCGAGACGTAATGCAAGCCGCGAAGCAAGCCGCCGGCCGGGAGGCCGGCGGTGCATCGAAGATCAACAACACCATCTTTAACGGATTTTAGGATCATGGCTCATTCCTGGTTTGGCACCCGCCTGCGCCTCGTCAGCAGCGCCGCCGCGCTCACGCTCGCTGCGTTCGCGGCCGTGCCGTCGACGGCCCACGCTGCTTCGATCACGCTGTACAACGCGCAGCACGAACAGGTCGTCAATGTGCTCGCCAAAGACTTCGAGAAGCAGTCGGGCATTTCGGTGAAGATCCGCAACGGCGAAGGCCCGGCGATGGCTGCGCAAATCGTGGCGGAAGGCGCAGCGACGCCCGCCGACGTGTATTTCACGGAAAATTCGCCTGAGCTGATGCTGCTGGAAGAGAAAGGCCTGCTGAACAAGGTGGACGGTGCGACGCTCGCAACCGTGCCGGCGCGCTTCAACTCGCCGACCGGCGCATGGGTGGGCGTGACCGCACGCGAAAGCGTGCTGGCCTACAACACGGCCAGGCTGCAGGCATCGCAACTGCCGCAATCGCTGTTCGATCTGGCCAAGCCGGAATGGAAAGGCAAGGTCGGCATCGCACCGAGCGACAGCGACTTCCTGCCGCTGGTGAGCGCCGTGCTCGCGCTGAAGGGTGAAGCGCAAACCGTGCAATGGCTGAAGGGCCTGAAAGCCAACGCCCAGATTTTCGACGACGACGAAGGCGTGGTGGCAGCCGTCAATCGCGGCGGCGTCGCGACCGGTCTGATCAACAACTACTACTGGGCGCGTCTGCACGCTGAACTCGGCGATGCGAAAACCCGCAGCGCGATCTATCACTTTGGCAACGGCGACGTCGGCGCGATGGTGAACGTGTCGGGCGCAGCGGTACTGAAGTCGGCCCATAACACGGACGGCGCGCAGAAGTTTCTTGCGTACCTGGTGAGCGAACGCGCACAGCAGTTGATGGCGAAGAGCCACGTCATGTTCGAATATCCGCTGCACGCAGGCGTTGCACCGGACCCGATCCTCAAGCCTTTCGCTGAACTGAACCCGCCGGCGCTGACCATTCAGCAACTCGGCGACGACAGCCAGGCCGGCAAGCTGCTGCGTCAGGCAGGTTTGCTGTAAATGAGCGATGCCATGTCAGCCGGCCCTCCGGCTGTAACCCCCGCCGCGGCGCGCGCCCATTCGCGCGCGCCGCGCGGTTTGTTCGCGGCAGCAGCACTCAGCGCTTTGCTGGTGTTGCTGCCGATTGCGTTTACCTTCTGGCGCGCGGCGAGCTTCGGTATCGGCGAGGCCGTCGACCTGATCTTCCGGCCGCTGGTAGGCGAACTGCTGGTCAACACACTGTTGATCACCGTGTCGACCACGCTCGTCTGCGCGGTCGTCGGCACGGCCGCCGCATGGTTTGTCGAACGCACGCATTTGCCGGGGCGTCGCCTCTGGGCCGTGCTCGCCGCCGCGCCGCTTGCAATGCCGGCCTTCATCTCGAGCTACGCATGGGTGTCGCTGAGTCTGGATTTGCAGGACTTCAACGGCGCGCTGCTGGTGCTGAGCTCCGCCTATTTCCCGCTCGTTTATCTGCCGGTGGCCGCGGCGTTGCGCAGTATGGACCCCGCGCTCGAAGAAAGCGCGCGCGCGCTCGGCTGCAACCGTTGGACCACGTTCGTTCGCGTCGTGCTGCCGCAACTGCGCCCTGCGCTGCTCGGCGGCATGCTGCTGGTGGCGCTCGGCGTGCTGTCCGAATTCGGCGCGTTTACGCTGCTGCGCTTTCGCACCTTCACCACGCAAATCTACGCGGAATACCGCACCAGTTTCGATGGCGGTGGCGCTTCGCTGCTCGCGTGCCTGCTGATCGTGATCTGCCTGATCGTTCTGGCGTTCGAGTTTCGGGTGCGCGGCGCGGCGCGTTATGAACGCGTCGATCGCGGCACACGCCGTGCGGTGTTGCGCTACGACCTCGGCGCTTGGCGCTGGATCGTCGTTGCCGGCTTCGCCGCGCTGGCGATCGCAACGCTCGGCGTGCCGCTCGGCATGATCGGCTATTGGCTCACGCAACCGGGCGCGGCTGCCGTCACACCGGCCGACGTGTCGCCCGAACTGCTGTTCAACGCGACCATCTCTTCGCTCGGTTTCGGGCTCGCCGCCGCGCTGCTGACCACGCTGCTGGTCGTGCCGCTCGCGTTCCTGCTGGTGCGCTATCCGACGCGTTTCGCGACGCTGTTCGAACGCACCGTGTTTCTGGCGCAAGGCATACCGGGGCTGGTGATCGCGCTGGCCATCGTGTCGCTCGCGGTGCATGCGCTGCAAGCGCTTTATCAAAGCGCGACGCTGCTGGTGATCGCTTACGCGATGCTGTTCATGCCGGTGGCATTGGTGAGCGTGCGCGCCGCCTTCATGCAGGCGCAGCCGCGCCTCGAAGAGACTGCACGCGCGCTCGGCCTGACCTGGTCGCAGACCCTCCTGCGCGTGGTGTTGCCGCTGGCGGGCCCGGGACTGGGCGCGGCCGCGGCGATGGTGTTCATCTCGGTCGTCACCGAGCTCAACGCGACGCTGCTGCTCTCCCCGATCGACACGCAAACACTCGCCACCCAAGTTTGGGCCGATACTTCGACGATGGCGTTCGCCGCCGCAGCGCCCTATGCGGCACTGCTCACCGGCATCTCGCTGTTCGCCTCCGGCCTGCTATTCGCGTTGCTCGGCAAATCGGCGTTGCTTGGCGAACGCAGCTGAACGTCGCGCACTGTCGCACGCTTTTTCCATCGGATTTTCATGAGTGAACTTCGTATCCGCGGACTGCAAAAATCGTTCGACGGCCATCCGGTGCTGCACGGCATCGATCTCTCCGTCGAGCGCGGCACGCTGCTCGCGCTGCTAGGACCGTCCGGCAGCGGCAAGACCACCTTGCTGCGCCTGTTGTGCGGCTTCGAACGCGCGGATAGAGGCAGCGTCGAAATCGACGGCCGCCTCGTTGCCGGCGACAACCTGCATGTGCCTTCCGAGCAGCGCCACATTGGCTATGTGCCGCAGGAAGGCGCGCTGTTTCCGCATCTTTCCGTAGCGGACAATATTGTGTTCGGCTTGCCGCGTACGCAGCGCCGCGCGCGTCACCGTGTAGCCGAATTGCTGGAGCTGGTCGGCTTGCCGGCGAACTTCGGCGCGCGCGCGCCGCAGCAGTTGTCGGGTGGCCAGCAGCAGCGTGTCGCACTGGCTCGCGCGCTCGCGCCGTCGCCGACACTGGTGATGCTCGATGAGCCCTTCTCGTCGCTCGACGCCGCCTTGCGCCTCGAAACGCGCCAGGCGGTAGCCAGTGCGTTAGCCGCGGCCGGCGCGACTGCCGTGCTCGTCACGCACGATCAATCGGAAGCGCTGTCGCTCGGCCATGAGGTCGCCGTGCTGTGGAACGGCCGGCTGATCCAGACCGCGACGCCGGAGACGCTGTACCGCAGGCCGGTGACGCGTGAACTCGCGTCGTTCGTCGGTGAAGCGGTGTTGTTGCCGGGCGTGGTCAAGCGGGATCGCGTCAACTGCGAGCTCGGAGATTTGCCGCTGTGCGAGCCGATGGGCAACGGCGCGGTCGACGTCATGGTACGGCCTGAACAGATCCGTCTGCTGCGTGCCGAAGAAACGATGCCGAACGGCGTGGTGTCTCATGACGCCATCGTGCAGGAGGTGATCTTTCAGGGGCAGGATGCGGGCGTCGCGCTGGAATTGCAGTCCGGCGCGCGGACGGTGGTTCGCGCGCGCGTGCCGGGGTATCTGTCGCCGCGGCCGGGCGAACACGTGCGGCTCGCGGTGGATGGTGAAGTGACCGCTTATCCGCGGGGTTGAGCGGCACAGTTAGGCCTGAAAGTTGAACCGCAAGGCTGAGCGGCGCAGTTAAGCCTGAAAGTTGAACCGCATGGCTGAGCGACGCGTAAGCGGCGTATCGAAGCAACACCCTTGAGGGGCGCGCTTCCATCGCTGCGTCATCACGCCGGCGCCGCCGCCCCGCGCGTTTGCGTGCGCAGCGACAAATCCTGCACCATCTGCGCGGCCAGATAATCGCACGTCGGCCGGTCCGATTTGGCGCTGCGCGCCACCACGATTTCCAGCGGCGTGATCTTCGGCAAACCTTGCGCTTCGCCGAGTATCGCCAGCCGCGGCGGCACGCTGCAGCGCGTGAGCGCGATCACCGAAAGCCCCGCATCCACGGTCGCCACCAAACCCATCAGACTTGCGCTGCTAAATGCCGCCCGATAGCGGATATGTGCGCCGTCGAGCGCCGCCAGCGTATGCTCGCGCGCGACACAGCCCGGCTCGTAAAGTCCGACCGGCAATGGCGACGCCGCCAGCACCGGCGTATCGACCGACGCCCCCACCCATACCATCGGCTCGCTGCGCACGAATTCGCCGCGCAATTTGCGGTCGCGCGTGACGAAGGCGAGATCGATCTTGTTATCGGCCAGCATTGGCGCGAGCGACGTGCTCTGCGCGCAGACGATCTCGATCTCCACGTGCGGATATAGATTCGAAAAGCGCCGCAACACCGGTGACAGCAGCGACGACACGTAATCGTCCGGTGCGCCCAGCACCACGCGCCCGGTCACCTCGGGCCGCACGATCGCCGACCACGCCTCCTCATGCAACGCCAACACACGCCGCGCGTATTCGAGCAGCGTATTGCCGGGCCGCGTGAGCGAGAGATTGCGCGTATTGCGGGCGAACAGCGTGATGCCGAGCATGGTTTCGAGCCGCTTGATCTGCATGCTGACCGCCGCCTGCGAGCGGTGCACGGTAGTCGAGGCCTTCGTGAAGCTGCCCGTTTCCACCACCGCGACGAAGGTGCGCAGCAAATCGACGTCGAATTCCGGGTGCATGATTTATCAATCCAGCTTATGGAATTACTCAATTTAATTCGTTTGTCGGTACCGCGCAAGCCGCGTAATACTTGTGACTCCATCTTATGTGACCTATTTTCGGAGCGGCTTCGCATGTCCCTCACCCAACGTCAACAAGGCGCCATTACGCTGGCCAGCGGCGGACTTTTGATGGGCACGCTCGGCATCTTCGTCGAGGAAGCGCGGCTCGGCGCGTTGACGCTGGTGTTCTTTCGCTGCCTGTTCGGTTTTCTTTCGCTCGCCGCGTATTGCGTGTGGAAAGGTTTCTTCACACGAGCGCATTTCACGCGGCGCACCGTCACGCTGGCGCTGATCTCCGGCGTGTTGATGGTCACGCAGTGGGTTGGCTTCTTCGATGCGATTCATCGCACCAGCATTGCCGTGGCGACGGTGGTGTTTCATGTGCAGCCGTTCTGGGTCGTGCTGATGGGCGCGGCGCTGTTTAACGAGCGCCTCGGCGTCGACCGGCTCGGCTGGATCGCGACCGCGTTCGTCGGGCTTGTGTTGGCCTCGGGCGTTGCGGCGGCCGGGAATCTGCAGGGGCACGCGAGCTATCTGATCGGCATCGGCGAGGCATTGGCGGGCTCGGTGCTATACGCGAGCGTTACGCTGATCGCCAAAGGACTCGGCAATTTGCGGCCGCATTTGCTGACACTCGCGCAATGCGCGGTCGGCGTGGTGTGCCTGCCTTTCATTGCGCCGCTCACTGCCGTGCATATCGGACCGATGCAGTGGTTCTGGCTGGTCGGCATGGGCGTGCTGCACACGGGGCTGTCGTATGTGCTGATCTACGGAGCGCTGCCGAAGCTGACCACGCCGATCATCGCCGTGCTGCTGTTCGTCTATCCGCTGACGGCGATCGTGGTCGATGCCGTTGTGTATGGGCGGGCGCTGTCGCTGCCGCAACTCGCGGGCATGGCATTGATCGTGATTGCGAGCCTCGGCGTGAATCTCGGCTGGCCGCTATTGTCGATGTTGCGTCCCCGCGGACGGGTGCGGCATCACGCGGATTGAGATTTGCCCTCGCGTGCATTTCCCGTTCACCCGCGCCCGGTTTTTTTAGTCGTCGTAGTGGAAACGGCAAGCGAACACATAGATCTTTCCGTCTCTCGGCAAATAAACCAGTCGATCAGCGTGAGTGATACGTCGCGACCAGAAACCGCTTAAGCTGCCCACCAGCGCTTCTGGCTTTCCAGTACCGCGATAGGGATCGCGCCGACACTCCTCTAGCAGCGTATTGATCTTGTGTAAGACCTTTCGATCAGTCTCCTGCCAGTACAGGTAGTCGTCCCACGCTTCGTCCGTGAACATAAAGACACTATCAGCCGTTGCGGCCTCCTCGTTGCAGCTTTTCTGTTTGTTCATCGGTCAGCAGGTCGCGCGAAGTCGCACCGCCGGCATTCAACTGAGCGATAGATTTGGCAAGCCGCTGGGCGTTCTTCGATGAACTCAACAGATACAAGGTTTCCTGCATCGCATTGAAATCCTCGAGCGAAACCATGACCACATTTTCGCCGCTCTGCCGGGTTATCAGCATGGGCGTGTGATCGCGGCAAACGTCGTCCATCGCTTGCTTAAAGCCGGCGCGGGCCTCGCTATAAGTAAGGACGTTCATTCGTTTTCTCGATCTGAGAGGTTTCCCTCCAGTCGCTCCTGTCAAAAAGTTAGAGACGTTTCCACCGCCAAACGGAGTACTTGTACCCTGGAGGCTGCCAAATGAGGTGGCGGCTCGCAGCAACAAAATCAAGCTGAGCCGCCGCAATCATTGTACAGAGTACTGTACATACCGGCAAACCCAAAACTGCGTAGGAACACGTCGTCCAACCGATAGGAAGCATGCCCGTTAGCGACCATGCCCGCCACTCAGCCAAACGGCCAGTCTCACTGCGGCAGCACCTCCCCCTTCGTCTCCGGTGCAAACGGAATCACGAACAAGCCGACGACAAACGCCAGCGCCGTGAGCGCCACCGGCACGCCCAGCGTATGCATATGCAGCACCGCCGCGCCGAGCAAAAAGTTGACACCCGCCCCGACGAACCGTCCGAACGAAGTACAAAACGCGAACGCCGTGGCCCGCACGCGGGTCTCGAACTGCTCCGGCAGCCACAAGCTGAACAGTGCAAAATTGCCGCCGAAGAAGCCCAGCACGAAGAGCCACGCGATAAACGGCGCGAGTCCATTCGGCAGATAGAACGCCCAGCCGAAACTGCCGACAATCGCCACCGCCATGCCGGTAAAGTAAATCGCCAATGTATTCTTGCGGCCGATCCGCTCGGCCAGCGGCGGCAATGCGAGACAGCCGAGAATAGTCGCAATCGACAGCAAGCCGGTTGCCAGCGAAGCCGTCCTGATCGCATCGTTCTTCGCCATGCCGGCCTTCGTCGCCAGTTGAATCACAGCCGATGGTTCATACACTGCGCCCGCCCACAGACCGATAATCGCGATCGTCAGCAGAATGCACGCGACCCACGTGCGGCGCCGATACGCCGGCCCGAGGATTTCGCGCAGCGGTTTGACGTGCTCCGTGCGCGCCTCCGCCTTCTGCCACTTTTCCGACTCCTTCACGCGCAGCAGCACCAGAATCGCGACCACGACCGGCACGGCGCCGGTCAGGAACATCGCGCGCCAGCCGAAATGCACACCGATCGTGTAGTTGAGCGCGGCCGCCAGAAAGAATCCGGCGTAGTAGCCCGTTTGCAGATACCCGGCGCCCATCTTGCGGCGATCTTCCGGCCATGATTCAGCCACGTACGTCCCCGCCAGCGCCCACTCGCCACCAATGCCGACGCCGGCAATGAAACGGTAGATGGCGAGCTCCCAGACGTTGTGCGAAGTCGCGGCAAGTCCCGTGAAAATGGCGAACGTGAAAATAGTGCCCGCCAACACCTTGGTGCGGCCGAAGCGGTCCGCCAACGGCCCCCAGATGAACGACAGCCCCCAGCCAACCAGAAACAGCGCGAACAGAATCGAACCGGCGAGGCCGACATTCGCGGGCGTCGCGGCGTACCCCGAGCGCGGCAACAACTCGGTCAACGCCGGCGTCAACACAAGCGCGTAGATGAACGAGTCCATCCCATCGAGCGTCCAGCCAGCCCACGCTCCCCAAAACCCTGCGATCTGCGAACGATTGAGCGGCGTGCGGCGCCGCGCGACCGACGTGCGCTCGGTTAGTGAACTCATCATGCTCCTCCGGCCCTGCGGTTGACGTACGTGGCGTACGTGGCTGACATAAAGGGAACGACGGGATGGCGCGCCTGTTAGTGAACCGATGCGCCTCGTATAACGTTATTAAGAGGGCACCGCAGACCGCCAGTGGTGAAAAGCTTTCCGGGTTTGCCCGCCTTTAACGGGCACATTTTCATATATAATATTTGATATCATGAACGATGCAATAGATGGTTTTCCCCTGGACGCTCCGGCGCGCACCCCGCTTCTACCCGCGGCGGCGCCGCGTGAGAGCATGTCCCACGTCATCGCGGAGGCGCTGCGCGCGGCGATTGTCGAAGGCACCCTGGCGCCTGGTGCGCCGCTGCGGCAGGACGCGATCGCGCGGCATTTTTCGGTCAGCGCAATTCCTGTGCGCGAGGCCTTGCGCCAACTCGAAAGCGAAGGCTGGGCGCGAGCCGCCGTGCATAAAGGCGCGACCGTCGCGCCCTTGTCGGCGGATGAAGCACGCGAAATCTATGAGATCCGCTCCGCGCTGGAGAGCCTCGCCATCGGCCTGGCGATTCCGAATCACACTGCTGCCACGCTGCGCGAATCCGCCAGCCTCTGCCGTGCCGCCGAGCGCGAGTCCGACCCGTCGCTGTATGTCGCGCGCAATGTGGCCTTCCATATGAGCCTGTATGCGCCGGCCGCCCGTCCGCAACTCGATGACATGATCGGCACGCTGCATCGGCGCGGCGAACGGTATTTGCGCCTCAAGTTCGGTTTGCCGTCGTACAAGGGCGAGTCGGACAACGAACACGCCGCCTTGCTCGACGCGGTACAACGCCGTGATATTCCTGCTGCACAGTCCCTGGTCGTCGCGCATCTGCTCGGCACCGGCGACTTGCTGCATCGTTTCCTGACCGAACGCGCGCAGGCGGAAGCCGCGCTTGCGAACCAACCCAAGCCGCGCGCCAGACGCATGCGCACCACCACCGGGAGCTGAATCCGCCGATGAACCGACCCGCCGAAGCCGCCGAAGCTTCCACCACTGCACGGTCCTGGACCACCCGCCGCGACGAAAAGAACCGTCGCCTCGCGGCCATTGCACCGTGGCTGGAAGACGGCATCCTGCCGACCACCCGCATCGTCGATGCGCTCGAAACACTGATTCAACCGGGCGACCGCGTCGCACTCGAAGGCGACAACCAGAAACAGGCCGACTTCCTGTCCCGTTCGCTTGCCAAGGTCGATCCGCAAAAGATCCACGACGTGCATCTGCTGATTTCGAGCATCAGCCGTCCTGAACATCTGACGCTGTTCGAGCGCGGCATCGCGCATAAGGTCGATTTCTCGTTTGCCGGACCGCAAAGTTTGCGCGTCGCGCAGTTGCTCGAAGACGGCCAACTGGAAATCGGCGCGATCTACACGTACGTCGAGTTGTACGCGCGGATGTTCGTCGATCTCACGCCGCACGTCGCATTGCTGTGCGCGGAAAAGGCTGACCGTCACGGCAACCTGTACACCGGACCGAACACGGAAGACACGCCGACCATCGCCGAAGCCGCCGCGTTCCGGCATGGCATCGTGATCGTGCAGGTCAACGAAATCGTCGATGAACTGCCGCGCGTCGACATTCCGGGTTCGTGGGTCGACGTGGTCGTAGAGGCCGATAGGCCCTTTGCCGTCGAGCCGCTGTTCACGCGCGACCCGCGGCATATCGGCGACCTGCAGGTGCTCACCGCGATGATGGTGATTCGCGGCATCTACGAACCGTACGGCGTGAGTTCGCTGAATCACGGCATCGGCTTCGATACGGCGGCGATCGAATTGCTGCTGCCCACCTACGGCGAATCGCTCGGTCTGAAAGGCAAAATCTGCCGCAACTGGACGCTCAATCCGCACCCCACCATGATCCCCGCGATCGAATCGGGCTGGGTCGAGAGCATTCATTGCTTCGGCAGTGAAGTCGGCATGGAGGCGTATATCGAGGCGCGCCCCGACGTGTTTTTCACGGGCAACGACGGCAGCCTGCGCTCGAACCGTGTGCTGTGCCAACTGGCGGGTCAATACGGTGTCGATCTGTTTATCGGCTCCACCTTGCAGATCGACGCGGACGCGAATTCGTCGACGGTCACGCGCGGGCGTCTTGCCGGTTTCGGCGGTGCGCCGAACATGGGTCACGACCCGCGCGGCCGGCGTCATTCGAGCGAAGCGTGGCTCAAGCTGCTGAAAGACCAGGGTCCGGTCTCGCGCGGGCAGAAGCTGGTCGTGCAGATGGCCGAGACGTACAAGAAAGGTGGCGAGCCGACCTTCGTCGACGAACTCGATGCGGTCGCCGTCGGCGCGAAAAGCGGCATGCCGATTGCCCCCGTGATGATCTACGGCGACGACGTGAGCCATGTCGTCACCGAGGAAGGGATCGCGTATTTGCACAAGGCCGAAGGGATCGACGAGCGGCGTGCGGCGTTGGCCGCGGTGGCCGGCGTGACGCCGATCGGGCTGCGCGCCAAGCCGGAGAAAACGGCTGAGTTGCGCCGGCGTGGCATCGTTGCGTATCCGGAAGATCTCGGCATTCGCCGCGGCGAAGCAAAGCGTTCGTTGCTGGCGGCACGCAGCATCGACGATCTGGTGACGTGGTCGGGTGGCCTGTACGCGCCGCCGGCCCGCTTCAGGAGCTGGTAACAATGGGCTCCCGCGAAGCTTTGCTCGAGCGTGCCGTCGAAGGCGCACCGCAGCAGGAGGCGGAAGCTGGACTAGCCGTCCTGCGCTGGCCCGTCGTACCAGCACGCTACACAGGTACGGTGGCGCATGCGGCAAGCACGGCAATCAGCGCTGCGGTGGCGCGGCACAGGGCGCTGTCCGATGCCCAACTTGCACGCTATGCCGTCACCGCGCTGATCGAAGAAGCGCAACTCACGCCGAAACCCGCGCTGGTCGACCGGCGCGGCAGCGGCGCGCATCGCGACCTCGATCTCGCCACCATGCTGCGCTCGGCACACGCGCTCGAGCCGACCTTCGCGGCGCTCGCACGCACAGCGCGCCGCCGTGGTGAACCATCCGCGCTGTTGCGTGCCGAACTCGCGCAAATCGGCCGCGCCGGTGAACAGGACATGTTGCATGCCACCGGCGGCAGCAACGCCCATCGCGGCGCGATCTGGATCGTCGGCCTGCTCGTGGCGGGCGCGTCGATGACGGGCGACACCGCGCATCTGAACGCGTCGCGCGTCTGCGCGCTCGCCGCGCAGATTGCGTGCCTCCCGGATCGCTTCGCCGCCCCCGCCGATAGTCACGGCGAGCGCGCGCGGCGGCGCTATCAGGTAGGCGGAGCACGCCGTGAGGCACAAGACGGTTTCCCGCACGTCATCGATATCGGCTTGCCCGCGTTGCGCGCAGCGCGCGCCAACGGCGTCGACGAAAACGCCGCGCGTATCGACGCCCTGCTCTCGATCATGGTGTCGCTCGACGACACCTGCCTGCTGCATCGCGCGGGTTTGCCTGGTTTGCGGACGGCGCAACAAGGCGCGCGCCTTGTACTGCAAGCCGGCGGAAGTTCCACGCCCGCTGGGTACACCGCCCTCGTTGCACTCGAACACGCATTGCTGTCGCTCAACGCATCCCCTGGCGGCGCAGCCGATCTGCTCGCCGCCACCCTCTTTCTCGACATGCTGGCACATCACGACGCCAGCGGGAGCTCCGCCTCATGGAACATCTGACCTTCGACTATCCGGCGCAACGCGCCGTCACGACCCGCGCGCATGTCGGCGTGGTCGGTTCGGGCGATCTGGAAGTGCTGCTGTCGCCTGCTGAAAACGGCGCCGCCCTGACCGCGCATGTGGTCGTGCGGACCAGCGTCGACGGCTACAGCCACATCTGGAAGAGCGTGCTCGACCGCTTCTTCACCCGTTATGACGGTGCGGCGCAAATCGAAATCAACGACTTTGGCGCGACACCCGGCGTGGTGGCGCTGCGGCTCGCGGAAGCCATCGAAGCGGCGGAACTGGGAGACGGCGCGTGAACACAATCGCTACCGCACGCCCTGCGCCCATGCTGCGCGAAAGCTTCATTGAGCTGCCCGCGCGCGAACGCGCCCGCTCGCTGCTCGACGCCGGCACGTTCCGCGAACTGCTCGGACCGTTCGACAAGATCGAGTCGCCGTGGCTGCCGCTGCAAGGTGTCGTCTGCCAGGCGGATGACGGCTGCGTGATCGCGCGCGGCACCATCGACGGCGAGCCCGCCGTGGTCGCCGCGATCGAATCCGCATTCCAGGGCGGCAGCATCGGCGAAGTGTCGGGCAGCAAGATCGCCGCCGCGTTGGAAATGGCCTTGCGCGACTGCGAACGCGGCAAGATCGTGCGTCCTGTCGTGTTGTTCGAAACCGGCGGCGTGCGGCTGCAGGAAGCTAACCTCGGCCTCGCGGTGATCGCCGAGATTCAGGCCGCGATCGTCGCGTTACGCCGGCATGTGCCGGTAGTCGGCGTGATTGCGGGGATGGTGGGCTGCTTCGGCGGGATGTCGCTTGCCGCGGCCTTGTGCTCGTATCTCGTCGTGACGAAGCAGGGGCGGCTCGGCATGAACGGCCCCGAAGTGATCGAACAGGAAGCCGGTATCGAAGAACTCGACGCGAGCGATCGGCGCCGAGTGTGGCAATTGATTGGCGGCGAACAACGGGCTGCGACCGCGCTCGCCGATCAACTGGTCGACGACGATGCGCACGCGGTGCGCGCCGCCGTGCGCTCAGCATTCACACAAGGCGTGCCGGCTGCGCATCGCAGCGAACAGGTCGACATCTTCCTCAACCGCCTCGCGCAGATCGACCCGGCCAGCGTGACGCCGGACACGATGCGCGATGTGTACAACCCACATGCGCGGAACAACGCGCGCAAGGAGCAGGCATGAGCGATACCCCCCTCAGCCGCGGCGCGCGCTGGTTCCACGCGTTAGCTGGCGAACCGTCCGGCAAGGCACCCGTATGGAGCGGCGATGCGTCGCTCGGCGGAGAGACCGCGCGCTTCATTGCTGTCGTCCCCGATCCCGACAACCGCTTTCCCCGTGCGACCGATAACGTCGTCGGTCTCGAGCAAGGCTGGCAGCTCGCGCGCGCAGTACGCGAGGCCATCGCGCAGGACGAAGCGAGCGGTACGCGCCGCCCGATTGTCGCGATCGTCGATGTCAAAAGCCAGGCGTACGGCTACCGCGAAGAAATGCTCGGCATTCACCTCGCTTGCGCCGCTGCGGTCGATGCATACGCGTCGGCGCGCGACGCCGGCCATCCGGTGATCGCGTTGATCGTCGGGCCGGCCATGTCGGGCGCGTTCCTCGCGCACGGCTATCAGGCCAACCGGATCGTCGCACTCGACGCGCCCGGCACGATGGTTCACGCAATGGGCAAGGAAGCGGCCGCCCGGGTCACGCGGCGCACCGTCGAAGCACTCGACGCGCTCGGCGAAACCATTGTGCCGATGTCGTACTCGATGGCGTCGTTTGCCAAATTGGGCCTGCTCGATCAACTAATCGAAGGTGTCGACGCCGATGCGCCGGATGCCGCGCAAATCGAGCGCGTGCGTCAGGTGTTGACCGGGCAGATTCGCAACGCGCGCGATGGCAGCCGCGGTCTGTCGCATCGTCTCGAATCGGCGGCGGCGCAAAAGAATCGCGCAGCGTCGATCGAAGTGCGGCGTCGTCTCGCCGAACAATGGGACGCCGTGTAATGCGGGTCTGCGCAGCACCGCCGTTTGCAGGCGATCACGCGTTGTCGTGCGACGCGCATTGGCAACCGCATGACCTGCTGCGCTTGCACCGTTTGCGGCAGTCTGACGGCGAACCGGTGTGGCTTCATGGGTCGTTCGAGCGCGCCCCGTATGCGGTCGTAAGACGCGCGCTGGCCGCTGACGGCTTCGTGGCGATCGGCTTGCGCGGTAGGGAACGGTCGCAGCGTTACGGCACATGGGCGCATCGAGACGATATTGAAACCGCCGTGCCGCCAGAAGCGTTAGCGCGACGCAGCCCTCTTGCGGAGCGCAATGCGTTGCCTGCTTTCGCGGCCCTTGCCGCATTACAAGGCGACACCGCCGGCGCGTTGGCTGAATTCGTCTGGGGACCAACCGGCAGCGCGGGCTTCGAACTGGCAACTCAGGCACCCGCCGTCACTTTTTCGAGCGATCTCGATCTGCTGATCCGCGCGCCGGAGAAACTCTCGCACGGCGCGGCCATTCAGTTGCTGAACCATCTGCAAGCAATCGCACAGCGCGCCGGCATTCGCGTGGATGCTCAACTGGAAACGCCCGCAGGCGGCGTTGCGCTGGCCGAGTGGGCAGCGGATAAAGCACGCGTGATGGCGCGCCATGCTCGCGGCCCGCAGCTGGTTGCCGATCCGTGGGCGCCCGCTCACGGCGATGCCTGATGCTGGCCCTTCTGTTTCCCGGCCAGGGCGCGCAGTCGGATGGATTCCTGCACCGTCTGCCGCAGCACCGAGCTGTGACTGAGACACTGGAAGAAGCGTCTCAGGTGCTCGACACCAACGTACTCACACTCGACACACCAAACGCGCTGCGCTCGACCATAGCGGTTCAGGTCGGCTTGACCGTCGCGGGCGTGGCGATCACGCGCGCACTGGCAGATGAACAGCTCACGCCGGAGATCAGCGCGGGTTTGTCGGTGGGGGCGTATACAGCGGCGGTCAGTTGCGGCGCGATTCGCTTTGGCGACGCGTTACGGATGGTTCGAAAGCGCGCTGAATTGATGGAGGCGGCGTACCCGTCGGGCTACGGTCTCGCGGCCGTGTCGGGCTTGACCGAACACCAACTCGAAACGCTCGCCGCTCTGCAAGCAAATGCAGGCAATCAACGCGTCTATGTTGGCAATGTGAATGCGCCGCGTCAGATCGTCATGGCCGGAGCGAATGGTGCGCTGGACAGGTTCATCGAACGCGCGCTGGCGGCAGGCGCCCGCAAAGCCATCCGTCTTGCGGTAAGCGTGCCGTCACATTGCGAACTGCTCGCGCACGCCACGGACGAACTGATTGCATACGCACAGGAATTACCTTTTCACACGCCGCAAAGCACCTATATCGGCAATCGCGGCGGCCGCCCTCTGTACACAGCGGACGCCATTCGCGACGATCTCGCGACCAATATGCGCTACACCGTACGCTGGTTCGACGCGCTCACCGTCATGCAGGAAATGGGCGCGCGCGTGCTGATTGAAGCCCCGCCGGGCCAAGTGTTGACGGACATTGTGCGTGAAAATTTTCCGGATACCGCCGCGCTCGCTGCGAGCAGCTTCTCGTTCGACAGACTTGTGGCGACTGCCCGACGGCGCCTCGAGCCAGACTGAGCACAAGCACGCCGCCGTTCAGCCGACGCACGCTTTATTGCTCACTCAACGAAGATTTCCTGCAAGGTCGACAACGCATTCGAAAGCGCCGCATCCGACACTGCGCCGGCTCGCTTTACGAGCCGCGTCTTGTCAACCGTGCGAATCTGGTCGAGCAGAATCAAACCTTTCTTGCGCAAGAACGTGAGTGGAACACGAAAAGGCGCCGCGCGACCGGCAGTGCTCATGGGCGCCACAATCACAGTGCGCAGGTGATCGTGCAATTCGGCCGGCGACACAACCACGCAAGGACGCGTTTTCTGAATCTCGCTGCCAACGGTTGGATCCAGCGCGACCAGCCAGACGTCGCCGCGCGCTACCACTCGAGCCCCGCGTCATCGGCGTTGGGAAATTCGCCCATCACCAGTGCGTCATCTTTCGATGCTGCCAACGAACGGCTTGCGTCCGCCCATCCCGCACGCGCTTTTTTCTGCGGACGCCTTATCACCAGAGCGTTTCCTTCAACTTGCATATCCACTTCGTCCTCCAGCCCAAGTTGGGTCAAGATCGGTTTCGGAATCAGTACACCATGGGAATTACCCATTCTGCGGATGGTTGTTTTCATGGCTGAACCTGAAGTGGAATCCTAAGCGGTCGAGGCAATAAAGTAAACACAATGTTATTACAGTGTAGCACGGCAAATGGCATAAGACGAATGACGTATTTTTGTGTGCTCGTTGCCCGCCTGCCGCGCTACCGCGCGTTCGCGCTATAACGCCTGCTCCGGCGCGTCCGATCGCATGTGAGTCGGACGCCGCCGCTTCGCCCCGCCCGCGCTCACGGCCTGGCGCCACAACAGCGCCGCTGCCGCCGGAACCTCGCACCGATCTTGCATGCCGCTCGATCAGCCGTTGCAGCAAGCAGAACGCGCACAGCAGGGCGCCGATCGCAATGCGGGTCCACCATGAACTGAGCGTGCCATCGAAGGTAATCAGTGTCTGAATCGTGCCCAGAATGCCGACGCCGGACAGCGCGCAAAACAACAGGACGGTGACGGCAATCGGTAGCGTGCGCGGATAGACGATATGGGCCGAGGCTGCGAGATTCGCTCGAGCACGGACGGCGATGGAGCGCGACGTTGGAGAGGCTTTTTTATGCGCTTAGGTTCTCGACATGGCTTCGGGCAGGCAGCGACCGGCTTTCGGGCTTTCGGGCTTTCGGGCGCCAGGTTTCGGCTCAGGAGCAAAGCGGCCGATGGCGAGCCCGCAAGCTAGCGGGCTGCCGCGCGCGGCGTCACCCAGCGAAACGTCAGATTGATTCGCTCGCCCGCCACGCGTGGCTCTTTCGGCACACGATGCCGCCAGTCGGCCTGCGTGTTGCCTCTCATCACAAGCAAGCTGCCGCCCTTCAGCGAAAACGACTGCACGACGCCAGTCCTGTTGTGCCGCAAGTCGAAAGTGCGCGCGGCGCCCAGGCTGATCGACGCAATCACCGGCCGCACGCCGAGCTCCGGCTCGCGATCCGCGTGCCACCCCATGCTGTCCATGCCGCTGCGATAGCGGTTGATCAGCACGCTGTTAAAGCGCGCGTGGCAGCTTGCCTCCGCCGCGGCTCGCAGTTCCGCGACGATCGGGGTCCATGGTTGCGGTACGTTGCGAATGCCGGAGTAGACGTAGACCGCGTCCGGTTCGCCCTGCCAGGCGGTCAGCCGCGGCAGCGGCACACGGCCGGCAGGCGTGCCCATCATGTCTTGACGCCATTCCACTTCGCCGATGAGTTGAGCCAAAGCGCGCGCCGCGGCCTCGGGCACCAGCCACTCGGGATACCAGTCGACGTCGGGCGCCGGAAGGTCATCGAAAAGGTCCGTCATAAGATTGCCCGAATGCGATTGCGCGCGCGATACGTGCGCGAGTGAGAACCTAGCTATTATGGCGGCAACGACGACGACGCTCACGCCTGCGGCTTGCGCTGTCATCCGTTTTTTTCACTCTGCTACTTCAACGGGTTTCCACCATGATTCTTTCCGATCAGGCTCTCGATCAGCTCTTTCGCGAAGCGCGCACCCATAACGGCTGGCAGGCCAAACCGGTCGACGACGCCGTGCTCAAGCAACTCACCGAGCTCGTACTGCTCGGGCCGACCTCGGCCAATTCGAGCCCCGGCCGCTTCGTCTACGTGAAAACGGCCGAAGGCAAAGAGAAGCTGCGTCCGGCCTTGTCGCCAGGCAATCTCGAGAAGACGATGGCGGCGCCGGTCACGGTGATCGTCGGAATGGACATGGCGTTTTACGAGCATCTGCCGAAACTGTTTCCGCATGCCGACGCGCGCAGCTGGTTTGCGGGCAACGACAAGGCGATCGCGGATACGGCCTTTCGCAATTCGACGCTGCAAGGCGGCTATCTGATTCTCGCGGCCCGCGCGCTCGGTCTGGACACGGGTGCGATGTCGGGATTCGACGCCGCCAAGGTCGACGAGGCTTTCTTCGCCGGCACGACCGTGAAGTCGAACTTCCTGATCAATCTGGGCTACGGCGACCCGGCGAAACTGTTCCCGCGCAGCCCGCGCTTCACCTTCGACGAAGCCGCCCGGATCGCCTGACAGAGCTTTGGCCGCGCCGGTGCGGTTATCCGAAGAGCGCCACGTAGAACACTACCGCGCCGATCACCGCGCCGACAAAGCAGAAGCCTTCCTCGGCGTCGTCGCCATTGGAGCGCAACCACGCGCCGACGGCGCCGAACAGCCCTGCGATGCCGAGCGCAACGCACACCATCACCACGTCGAATAACGCGCTTTTGCCCAGCTCGGAGAAGTCGATGTTGCGCACGCCGAAGTACAAGGCGAGCGCCATCAACGATATGCCCACCAGCGGCAGCATGACGTGGCTGCCCTCTCGTCCGACGTGATGTCCATGAAGTACGTGGCGTACGTGATTACCCGATCCAAGCAGTTTCATGATGCGCCTCCTGCCTCGCCCTCAACCGACGACAAAACGAACCGCCGCTGGGCCGCGATGGCCCTGAGACGACACGGTTCTATTTGAGAATAGTGCACACAAAACACCATTCAAAGCCCATTTAATTAGAGTGCCGCAGCAACTCGGACGGGGCATGCGGCAGCGGGAATTGCTGCAATGCGATATCCGCTTGCCGCGTCAAGCATGAACATGCTCGGCCGCCCCCGCGGGAGCACATCTGGCGCTGTCCACAACGGGGAGCACATCTCGGTAGAATGATCGGGCTCGCCCGCTATTTATGGTTGCACCTGGCGAGCTGCCGCCGTTGCTCCGCTCGTGTCGGCCCCTTCCCGCCTCGATCCTCTCTATGCGCCGCTCATCGTTTCTTGTTCGCTTCATTCTGATTGGCATCCTGCTGCATATCTACGTCGGCTTTCGTCTGATTCCCGACATGCCGGTCAATGCCACCGGCCGATGGCTGTGCGCGTTGTGGCTGGTGCTGTCGATCTTTCTGATCCCGCTCGGCATGCTGGCGCGCACCATCAAACAGCAGCCGCTCAGCGACCGCCTCGCGTGGGTCGGCCTGCTGGCGATGGGCTTCTTCTCGTCGCTGCTGGTTCTGACGTTCGTGCGCGACCTGGCGCTCGCCTCGCTGCTCACCGTCGATGCAATCTGGCCGAGCACGATTGCAATCGCGCACTGGCGCATCGGCTCGGCGGCAGCCGTCCCGTTGCTTGCGTTGCTCTCGACACTCGTCGGTCTGTTCAACGCCCGGCGCCGCGCCAGGGTGGTGACGATCGAGGTGCCGATCGACGATTTGCCGGCAGCGCTCGACGGCTTCACGATCGTCCAGATCAGCGACATCCACGTCGGCCCGACCATCAAAGGCCGTTATGTGGATGCGATCGTCGACGCGGTGAATCGTCTGAAGCCGGATCTGATTGCCGTTACCGGCGATGTGGTAGACGGCAGCGTGCCGCAACTGACCAGACACACGCAGCCCCTGTCGCGGCTCAGTGCGCGTCACGGCGCGTTCCTTGTGACCGGCAACCATGAGTATTACGCCGGCGCGAACGCCTGGATCGACGAATTCCGGCGCCTGGGATTGAACGTTCTGCTCAACGAGCATGTGATCGTGGAACACGACGGCGCGCGCGCCGTGATTGCCGGGGTGACTGATTACTCAGCGGGTCATCATGACCCGCTGCATCGCAGCGACCCGGTTGCGGCCCTCGCAGGTGCCCCTGGCGACGTGCTGATCAAAGTACTGCTCGCGCACCAGCCGCGTTCCGCCGAAGCAGCCGCAGCAGCAGGGTTTACGCTGCAGCTATCGGGCCACACGCACGGCGGCCAGTTCTTTCCGTGGAACTTCTTTGTGCGTTTGCAGCAGCCGTTCACAGCGGGTCTCGCGCGGCTGAACGGCTTGTGGGTCTACACGAGTCGCGGTACTGGCTATTGGGGACCGCCGAAGCGCCTGGGGGCGCCCTCGGAGATCACGCGATTGCGCCTCGTGCCTGGCGAGCCCGACTGAAGCGTCAAAGCACGCGCCAAACATCGCCGCACCGAA
This sequence comes from Paraburkholderia phytofirmans OLGA172, assembly GCF_001634365.1. NCBI lineage: Bacteria > Pseudomonadati > Pseudomonadota > Betaproteobacteria > Burkholderiales > Burkholderiaceae > Paraburkholderia > Paraburkholderia phytofirmans. The sequence goes on along the minus strand of NZ_CP014579.1, from coordinate 872,033 downwards.
GTCATATTGGATTACGCCGCAATAAAAAACGCGGACGTCCATAAAGGACATCCGCGCCCCGGCGCTGATGCGCCGTTTCAGCTAGTCAGACTTACTGCGCAGGCGCCACGGCCACGCTGACCTGCGGTGCGTATGCCACCGACACTTGCATACCCGGCGTCACGCCGGCGACCTTTGCCGGCTCGCGGCCCTGGATATGAAACACCGCGCCATTCGAGCCCTTCAGGGCCATGATGCCGGACGCGTGGTCGATGGCCTGAACTTCGGCGCTCACGTTCTGCGCAGTGTTCTGCTGTACCGGTTGAGCAGCCGTACCGTGGCCGTCGGCACCACGCGTCACGCTGACCATGGCGTTGCGCATCATCCGGATGTGGACCTTGCCACCCTGCTTGATCTGCGCCAGGTTGCTCGTCTCAGTGATATTGAACGAGGCTTCGCCACCCTGTGCATCGAGCACGGTCACCGAATGTTTAGCCTGGTCGACCGACTTCACGACACCATCTGCCTGCAGCGTGCTGCTGCCTTCAAACGGCGCGGGCAGACCGGCGGCGAACGATACGAGCGGAGCAGCAGCAATCAACGCACCGGCAACGATGCCAAGAGCCTTATCTTTCATACATTCCTCAATTGGGTGAACAGCGGAAAAGAGACGGTGTCGAGCGGATCGGATGCGCCTGACATGGCACAAGGACAACCAAAAAGTTTCTGGGCGAAACCGTGAGATGTAAAACGCGGATAGAGCACCAAAACCGCACGACGTGTTTCGAAGTGTGCAAACAGTGTGTTTTCCGGGATGAACGCCGTCAATATTCGGAGTCCGTATTTATATAAGGAAAATTCCGATCTTGCCACGGGAAATTCCGCAAGCATCCCACACCGCACACCGCCGTCCTGTCTCGTCTCATCTCGGCTCGACGCCTGGCGCTTGCTCCACGACTTTTGCGCCGCGAACCCCGGCTCGCATGCCTCGTCACGCCTGAGCGCACCCGCGTTCCATCTTCGGATACGCGATGCTGTCACGCGTGGGGTTCATACTGTGCGAACACGCGCCTCAACCTTTCTTACCGATGACCATTGAATTCGTCTGGCGGCTCTTTGCCGCCTTCAGCTGCGGCGTCGCGATCGGCCTCGAACGGCAGATGCGCCAGCGCAACGCCGGCCTGCGCACCATCACGCTGGTCGCCAGCGGCGCGTGCCTGTTCGTCACGCTCGGCGTGCTGACCGGCAACGGCACCGCCGGCATCACGCAAATTGCCGCGTATGTCGTTTCTGGCGTCGGCTTTCTCGGCGGCGGTGTGATCATGCGCGACAAGGGCTCGATTCAGGGGATCAACACCGCCGCGACCTTATGGTGCTCGGCGGCGGTCGGTGTATTGTGCGGTGCGGGGCATTTCGGCCCGGCGCTCGCCGGCACCGCGGTCGTGCTGCTGACCAATACGGTACTGCGCGAAGTGAGCCGCGCCATCAACGCGGCGCCCGTTTCGGACGCCGACCTCGTGCGCGAGTATGTGCTGACGATTGTTTGCCGGGAGGCCGATGAGATTCACATTCGTACTGCGGTATCCAACTCGATGTATTCGACACCGCTGTCGTTCCAGAGCCTGACGAGCGAAGACGTCGAAGACGACTCGGGACGCATTCGCGTTACGGCAACATTAAAGCTGCATCCGAAAGATCAGCCGAAGCTCGAACAGATGGCGAGCCGCATCAGCATGGAAAAGAGCGTATCGAGCGTCAGCTGGACGGCCACAGATGCGGAGCCGACACCGGAGTGAGTCATCTTGTGTAAGCTCCCCATATTCGCGCGCATCGTCTACACTTAGCTTGCAATAGATTTAGACAATGTTAATTCCGCGTCCTGAATATGGACTGTCCCATAACCTTCGACTAAGCTCTGTCACCGTGATTTTTTCACACTCAACCATGGAGTCTCGAATATGGAACACGGCATCATTGCATGGCTCATCATCGGCGCGATCGCCGGCTGGCTGGCCGGCGTGCTCGTCAAGGGCGGCGGCTTCGGCCTGATCGTCGACATCATCGTCGGGATTGTCGGCGCATTCATCGGCGGCTGGCTTGCCGGTGTGCTGCACATTTCGCTCGGCGGCGGCTGGCTCGGTTCGATCATTACCGCTGTGATCGGCGCAGTCATTCTGCTGTTTCTTATCCGGCTCGTCCGGCGCGGCACCTGAGCGTAGCACCTGATGTCTTATGGCGTCAGGGGCGAGTGCCACCTGACGCCGGCTTTACCCGGTGTTTAGAGAGACGCATCCACTGCCGGCAACATCGAGCCGGTATCACGCAGCCGCGTATGCCAGGCGAAAGCCTGGTCCAACGAATGCGGCGTTTGCCCACCCCATTGCAAGGCGTCCCGATAGTAGTCGCGAAGCAGATCGCGATAGAGCGGATGCGCGCAGTTCTCGATGATCAGCGTAGCGCGTTCCCGCGGCGCCAGTCCGCGCAGATCGGCCAGACCCTGCTCCGTCACGACCACATCCACATCGTGTTCATTGTGATCGCAGTGCGGCACCATCGGCACCACGCTCGAAATACGGCCACCCTTCGCCATCGACTTCGTCGCGAAGATCGCGCATGACGCATTGCGCGCGAAATCGCCCGAGCCACCAATGCCGTTCATCATGTGCGTGCCGCCGACGTGCGTGGAATTCACATTGCCGTAAATGTCGAACTCCAATGCGGTATTCAACGCGATCAGACCGAGCCGGCGAATCACTTCAGGATGGTTGCTGACCTCCTGCGGACGCAGCACGAGGCGATCGCGATAGCGCTCGAGTTCGCCGAACACTTGCGCCTGACGCGCGGCCGACAACGTGATCGACGCACCCGAAGCAAACGTCACCTTGCCAGCGTCCATCAGATCGAAGGTCGAATCCTGCAGCACTTCTGAGTAAATTTCGAAGGCGTCGAAGGGCGAATCGACAAAGCCGGCCAGCACTGCATTGGCAATCGTGCCGATGCCTGCCTGCAAGGGCGGCAAGTGCCGTGGCATGCGTCCACGCGACACTTCGTGCTGGAAAAACTCAATCAGATGGCGTGCGATCAGCTCGGTTTCCGCATCCGCCGGCAGCACCGTGGACGGGCTGTCCGCCTTATCTGTGATCACTATCGCCGCGATTTTGTCGAGCGGGATCTCAATGGCCTGCGTGCCGACGCGGTCTTGTGGACGCACGATCGGCAGCGGTTCGCGATTCGGCCTGCGGCCCGGAATCCAGATGTCGTGCAGTCCCTCGAGGGCGAGCGGCTGGGCAAGATTGATTTCGACGATGACCTTGTCGGCGAGGATCGCGAAGCTGGCCGAGTTGCCGACTGACGTGCTCGGCACAATGCCGCCAGTCTCGGTGATCGCGGCGGCTTCGATAATCGCGATATCGAGTTTGCCGAGCTGATTGGCGCGCAACATCTCGACGGTTTCGGACAGATGCTGATCGACGAACATCACTTCGCCACGATTGATCGCTTCGCGCAGGGTCTTGTCGACCTGAAACGGCAAGCGGCGCGCCAACACATGCGCCTCGGTGAGCATGCGATCCACGTCATGACCGAGCGACGCGCCGGTCATCAACGTAATTTGCAGCGGCTTGCCTTCCTGACGGACCCGCTCGGCGAGCGCGATGGGAACAGCTTTGGCGTCGCCCGCGCGCGTAAAGCCGCTGGCACCGACGTGCATGCCGTCGTGAATCAGACGCGCCGCTTCGGCGGCTGAAGTGATTTTTCCGCGCAGCGCGGAGCAGCGAATCCGGTCTTGGTACATGAAACTGAGTCTCTCCATGGTCACTAGTTCAGTCTACCGATGCGCACTTCTGCGGTGTGTTTCGCTCAGTAGCCAGAGTGTCGCACCAGCCGCGGCGTCTCGTTGGAACGGCGTCTCGTTGGAACGGCGTCGCGGCCAGGCGTTTCGTCGCGCGCAAAATTCCCGCGACAGGTCCAGCAGGTACAGCAGGTGTTGCTCGTGGCGCTGCTTAGCTGCCGAAGTAGATATTGCAGAAGCTCACAGGTCCGACGCACTCTTCAGCCTGGACCTTCGGTGCGACGACGCGGTCTTGCGCGGCGACGTTGTTGGCGCGCGGTGCATTCGCTTGCGCGACCTGTTGTTCCGGAGCGGCCGGCGCCGTTTGCGCATGAGCGACAGCAGCAGACAAAGAGCAGACAACCAGGGCAATCTTCAACACGTTCATTTCGTTCTCCAATACTTACGATGGTTCCCCGTAGGAAGTCCCCTCGGGGGGACTGCGGGGCAGTGATCAAACTATATGACTGTCACCTGCGCAGATAAACGGGGCTAGACGGAAGTGATCTTTCCATCTGGCAGAAGGATCGAAGTGCACGCGGGATCCAACGTGCATGGGTCAACGCGCCTTGAATGGCGCGTCTTTGTCGAGCAACGCTGTGCGGATGAAGTGCAGGCAACTCAGGATGCGCTGCAGGTCGTGCCGCTTGTCGCGGTCGGCGTGAACGGTTGCCAGTACGTCCTGCGCGACCCACGTGGCCGAGCGCACGGATACGAGCGATCGTTCGAGAGCTCGCGCGTCGGGCCGCTTGAAAAGCCGCGCGAGGTCGTCGCAAGTCCGCACGAGGCTGCTGCTCCAGCGCGAATGAAGGGCTGGCGCGTAGCCGGCACGCGCCACTTCATTGCGCAGATCGATCATGGCGTGCCCTACTTCGAGGGTGACGAGCATCCAGCGCAAGGCATCACGGCGGTGTCGGGAACGCCGCGTCAGCAGCATGCGCAACTGCGAGGCGAGATCGTGAATGCTTGACTGAAAGCGCTGATTGAGTCCGGGCAGTTCGTCCATGCACGCAGACACGACTTGCGCGCGCAAATCACCCTCGATTCTCTCGATGAGCCACGGCATATCCGCGGGAAACACCACTGCGAAAACGATCGCTGCAAGCAATAGCGACGCCGTGATCGCTATACCGTTGTTGATCAGCAAATCGGGCGCATACGTGACGACGTTGTCCGGGCCGGCCAGCAGGCAGAAGAACACCGAAAAGCCGATTCCATACCCTGCCAGGAGCTTGCGCGACGCGATGAAGGCGCCGAGGGCAAGCACCGGGGCGAGCATCGCGCCAAGCAGCGGGAATCCGTCGACGTTGGGATACACGTAACACGTGAAAAGGTAGCCCGTCATGGTCGCCAGCACCGTACCGACTGCCATCTGCACGGCCATTTTCGATGCGTTCGGTGCAGTCGACGTCAACGCACAGGCCAGCGCCGCGCCGATTACCGCCATTCCGCCGCTGGGCCAGTCGGTGGCGATCCAGAACCAGCTGACGATCGCCATGACCGCCGCCGACCTCGCAAAGGTAAACGCGACGGCAAAGCCATTCGTCTTACTCACGTATCGCCCGGTGGTGCGCCGCTCGGCTTCCGGCTTGCGCCGCGCCAAAGACACGTAGGTCTCGGAGTAACGGATCCATTCGTCGACAAACCGATACAGTAATTCCGCGGCCGTATCGAAGTCCGCCAGCGATTCGGCAGGGGCGGCTTCCAGCGGTCGTCTCGTTTCGCGCACGCGCCTTGGCAAACTCGCCTGAAAGAGCCGCAAACCGGCGGCTACGCGCGATGCATCGGTGTTCGTGTCCTGGGTGGCCCCCAGCAGCCCCGACAGCTCGTGGAAGTACGGCGTGATGGCGTCGACTATCCGGCTCGGTCCGCCCAGGCGCAGACGTTTGAGCAACTGGTGCAGCGCATGCAGCCGCGTGCATACGTCCATGAACTCGCCGTTCAGACGGCCGAGATGCTGGCTGCGCGACCGCATAGCCGGATCTTCGAAGGCAGCAAATGTTCGCGTCGCCTCAAAGCCGACGATCTCGTCGACGAGGTTCGCAAAGCGCCGTTCAAACTCGCCACGCTCGATTCCTCGACCCAGCACGTCGGCAGCGAACGCAGTAATATTTGTATATCGAATGTGGAGCGCGCGCCGCAGTGCAAGGCTGGAACGCTGCGGCACGATCAGTGCGCTCACCGCGCTCGAACACACGATGCCGACCGCCACCTCCGCTGCGCGCGTGAGCGCCGCCAGGAACAGGTCGTGAGGTACCATGACATTCGGAATGCCGATCAGAACGGCGGTATAACCTGCCAGCACCAAGCCGTACCATCTGAAATGCCGATACCGAACCGCTGCCGCAATGCAGGCACTCACCCAGCCGATCATGCCGAGCATGTACAACTCGGGCTGCTGGACGAACAGCGCGCCGAGCACCAGTGCGGCGATCGTACCCACCACGGTACCGAGAATTCGATAGAAACTCTTGGCGAGCACCATGCCGCTGAACGGCTGCATCAGCACAAACACCGTGGTCATTGCGATTCGCGGCTGCTGGAGATCCAGCAACATGGCAATACCCAGCGCCAGCAGCCCCGCAGTGGCCGTCTTCAGCAGATGCAGCCAGATCAGACCATCGCTGCTCACCCAGTCGCGAATGGCCGGACTGAGCGTTGGCAACATGACGCTCCACTGCCGGTGGGAATCCGCCGTCGGTTTGATCGCATGTTGGCGTTTCATCAGAAAGCAACGCGTCCCGGTTTGTCGCTGAAAAAGGCACCGGTGAACGCTGCGCACACCGGCTGGCAAGGCGCCGATTGTAGGAGCATGCGCTGCGCGCATTAATAGGACGGGCGCGGAACGTCCCTTCCAGAACGAACAACAATAGGCTTGCGAGACAGGCGGACAATACGGCTTGTGCCGTGAAATAGAAGGATCGATGGATACGTTACAAAATATGCGAGTGTTCGTGCGCGTGGTCGAAGCCGGTAGTTTTACCGCTGCCGCGCAGTCCCTCAATTCGACGACTGGCGCGATGTCCCGCGCAGTCTCGGAACTCGAAGCTCATCTGCGTACGCGCTTGCTGAACCGGTCGACGCGGCGACTCGCACTCACCACAGCGGGCGAGCGTTACCTGAAGCGATCTCAGCAGATCCTTGCGGATGTCGATACGGCGGAAGAAGAAGCAAGTTGCGCGCACGAACGCCCGAGCGGCGCGTTGCGCATGCACAGCTTTGCCAGCATCGGCCAGCATTACGTGCTGCCGGCCATCTCGCGCTATCGCGCGCTTTATCCCGAGGTGACCGTCGAACTGACGTTGTCGCAGCGCATGCCCGACCTGTTCGAAGGAAGCTCTGACGTCGCGGTGGTCGGCGCCTCGACTCTGCCGAATTCCGACCTTGTATCGCTCCCGCTTGGTACAACGTTCAGCATCTTGTGCGCATCGCCTGCTTACGTGCGTGCTCATGGCGCGCCACAACAGCCAGGCGACCTGACGCATCACGAGTGTCTGATCTTGCACACGCCAGCATTTCCACCCCACGATTGGGTGCTCGACGGTCCCAACGGCAGCGAGATGATGGAAGTGAACGGCCCCGTGCAAGTGAATATCGCGGAATCGCTGATCGTCGCGATTCGCGAGGGAATGGGCATTGGCATGGTGCCGCTCTATGCAGCGATCGCAGGGTTGCGTGACGGGACGCTGATCCGCGTGTTGCCTGAATATACGCTGCAGAAGATGAACGTTTATGCGCTGTATCCGTCACGCAAGTTCATTGATGCGAAGACGCGGACGTGGGTTGAATTCTTACGTACGCATCTGCCGAAGGTGATTGCGCGCGACGAGGCGTTACTTGCAGAAGTCGGCCAGATGTATGCAGCAGATGGCGTGGCACCTGTGGGCGCGTCCGGCATTGGGGACGGAGACGTCGCTGCGAACTGACGCAGATTTTGAAGCTGAAGAGTGGGCCGTGCCCGCCCAAGGCAGCGACGCGGATAGCGAAGTGGCGGGCCATTTGTGATGGTATCTATGGCCTGCCGCCGATCGCGGCAATGTTTTTGATCGGGAAGAAATAGCGCCGTAAACGCAAAAACCCCACCTTTGCGGGGTGGGGTTTCTGGACATGCTGGGGAGCCTGACGATTACCTACTTTCACACGGGAATCCGCACTATCATCGGCGTGGAGTCGTTTCACGGTCCTGTTCGGGATGGGAAGGGGTGGGACCGACTCGCTATGGTCATCAGGCATGACTTGTTGTTGTGTTGACTTTGTCAACACAACCAATCTGGAAGAAGTAGTTTCTGGTGATGCTCACCAGAGGAGCTTTCAGCAAGCTCGGGTTGTGTTGTTCGAGGCACAACATCGATCTCAACCTGTGCATGTGGTCTCAAGACCCTGCGCATGGCGCAGGATGGGGCATCCATAAGTGCTGAAGCACTAACGGCTGCCGACACACACCTGTTATAGGATCAAGCCTTACGGGCAATTAGTATCAGTTAGCTTAACGCATTACTGCGCTTCCACACCTGACCTATCAACGTCCTGGTCTTGAACGACCCTTCAAGGGGCTCGAAGCCCCGGGGATATCTCATCTTAAGGCGAGTTTCCCGCTTAGATGCTTTCAGCGGTTATCTCTTCCGAACATAGCTACCCGGCGATGCCACTGGCGTGACAACCGGTACACCAGAGGTTCGTCCACTCCGGTCCTCTCGTACTAGGAGCAGCCCCCTTCAAATATCCAGCGCCCACGGCAGATAGGGACCAAACTGTCTCACGACGTTTTAAACCCAGCTCACGTACCTCTTTAAATGGCGAACAGCCATACCCTTGGGACCGGCTACAGCCCCAGGATGAGATGAGCCGACATCGAGGTGCCAAACACCGCCGTCGATATGAACTCTTGGGCGGTATCAGCCTGTTATCCCCAGAGTACCTTTTATCCGTTGAGCGATGGCCCTTCCATACAGAACCACCGGATCACTATGACCTGCTTTCGCACCTGCTCGACTTGTCGGTCTCGCAGTTAAGCACGCTTATGCCATTGCACTATCAGCACGATTTCCGACCGTACCTAGCGTACCTTCGTACTCCTCCGTTACACTTTGGGAGGAGACCGCCCCAGTCAAACTGCCTACCATGCACTGTCCCCAGTCCGGATAACGGACCAAGGTTAGAACCTCAAACAAACCAGGGTGGTATTTCAAGGGCGGCTCCACGCAGACTGGCGTCCACGCTTCAAAGCCTCCCACCTATCCTACACAGACCGGTTCAAAGTCCAATGCAAAGCTACAGTAAAGGTTCATGGGGTCTTTCCGTCTAGCCGCGGGGAGATTGCATCATCACAAACACTTCAACTTCGCTGAGTCTCGGGAGGAGACAGTGTGGCCATCGTTACGCCATTCGTGCAGGTCGGAACTTACCCGACAAGGAATTTCGCTACCTTAGGACCGTTATAGTTACGGCCGCCGTTTACCGGGACTTCAATCAAGAGCTTGCACCCCATCATTTAATCTTCCGGCACCGGGCAGGCGTCACACCCTATACGTCCACTTTCGTGTTTGCAGAGTGCTGTGTTTTTATTAAACAGTCGCAGCCACCAGTTTATTGCAACCCCTTCACCCTCCTGGCGCAGGCCAGTCAAGCTACAGGGGCGTACCTTATCCCGAAGTTACGGTACCAATTTGCCGAGTTCCTTCTCCCGAGTTCTCTCAAGCGCCTTAGAATACTCATCTCGCCCACCTGTGTCGGTTTGCGGTACGGTCTTGTTAAACTGAAGCTTAGAGGCTTTTCTTGGAACCACTTCCAGTTGCTTCTTCACCTAAGTGAATGGCCTCGCACCCTTGAATTCCGCGCCCGGATTTGCCTAAGCGCCTTCTCCAATGCAAGGACCGGGACTTCCAACACCCGGACAACCTTCCGCGATCCGTCCCCCCATCGCATTTAACAATGGTGCAGGAATATTAACCTGCTTCCCATCAGCTACGCATTTCTGCCTCGCCTTAGGGGCCGACTCACCCTACGCCGATGAACGTTGCGTAGGAAACCTTGGGCTTACGGCGAGGGGGCCTTTCACCCCCTTTATCGCTACTCATGTCAGCATTCGCACTTCCGATACCTCCAGCGCACTTTTCAATGCACCTTCGCAGGCTTACGGAACGCTCTCCTACCATGCACATAAATGTGCATCCGCAGCTTCGGTATATTGCTTAGCCCCGTTACATCTTCCGCGCAGGACGACTCGATCAGTGAGCTATTACGCTTTCTTTAAAGGATGGCTGCTTCTAAGCCAACCTCCTGACTGTTTTAGCCTTCCCACTTCGTTTCCCACTTAGCAATATTTGGGGACCTTAGCTGGCGGTCTGGGTTGTTTCCCTCTTGACACCGGACGTTAGCACCCGATGTCTGTCTCCCGTGATTGCACTCTTCGGTATTCGGAGTTTGCTATGGCGTAGTAATCCGCAATGGACCCCACAACCATGACAGTGCTCTACCCCCGAAGGTGATACACGAGGCACTACCTAAATAGTTTTCGGAGAGAACCAGCTATTTCCAGGTTTGTTTAGCCTTTCACCCCTATCCACAGCTCATCCCCTAACTTTTCAACGTTAGTGGGTTCGGACCTCCAGTACGTGTTACCGCACCTTCATCCTGGCCATGGATAGATCACCTGGTTTCGGGTCTACACCCAGCGACTGAACGCCCTGTTCGGACTCGCTTTCGCTACGCCTGCCCTAATCGGTTAAGCTTGCCACTGAATGTAAGTCGCTGACCCATTATACAAAAGGTACGCCGTCACCCTCTTTCAAAGGCTCCGACTGTTTGTATGCATGCGGTTTCAGGATCTATTTCACTCCCCTCCCGGGGTTCTTTTCGCCTTTCCCTCACGGTACTGGTTCACTATCGGTCGATCACGAGTATTTAGCCTTGGAGGATGGTCCCCCCATCTTCAGACAGGATTTCACGTGTCCCGCCCTACTTGTCGTACACCTAGTTCTTCCTCGCTGTTTTCGTCTACAGGGCTATCACCTGCTATGGCGGCACTTTCCAGAGCCTTCGACTAACAATGAAGATAAAGAGTACAGGCTGATCCCATTTCGCTCGCCACTACTCTGGGAATCTCGGTTGATTTCTTTTCCTGCGGTTACTTAGATGTTTCAGTTCACCGCGTTCGCTTCGCATAGCCTATGTATTCAGCTATGGATACTCCATAAGGAGTGGGTTTCCCCATTCGGATATCGGTGGATCAAAGCTCGTTTGCCAGCTCCCCACCGCTTTTCGCAGGCTACCGCGTCCTTCATCGCCTGTGATCGCCAAGGCATCCACCACATGCACTTGTTCGCTTGACCCTATAACGGGTGTGTCTCATGTCGCATCCACTGGGAATGCAACGCTCGCCACAATCGCTACAGGTTGAGTATTCGTGTTGCGCCGTATTCCAAGGCAATCTTTCGATCACCTTTTCATACATTGATACAATCACAACCCTGATTCACCTACTCAATCACCCATCTCTAAGTGATCTTTCGTGAATCTCTTTACTACTTCTTCCTGATTGTTAAAGAACGACAGCCGATATAAAGCTCTGCTTCATATCACTCTGACTGGCTCAATCGCCAATGCTTGTTTCACTACACCGCAAACGCCTTTCAACGTGCGCTGCAGATAAACCAGCATTGAAGATTGGTGGAGGATGACGGGATCGAACCGACGACCCCCTGCTTGCAAAGCAGGTGCTCTCCCAGCTGAGCTAATCCCCCAGTCATGCACAGATCATCATCACACTTCGGGGTTCATCGACTAGCGCAGCCATCGCAGACAAGACAATGGTGGGTCTGGATGGATTCGAACCATCGACCCCCGCCTTATCAAGACGGTGCTCTAACCGACTGAGCTACAGACCCCTCAGTCTGTCTGACTTACTGTCTAATTTCACAGCCGATAAGCGTGAGCGCTCAACGTTTGACACGTTAGCTCGAGAAAGGAGGTGATCCAGCCGCACCTTCCGATACGGCTACCTTGTTACGACTTCACCCCAGTCATGAATCCTACCGTGGTGACCGTCCTCCTTGCGGTTAGACTAGCCACTTCTGGTAAAACCCACTCCCATGGTGTGACGGGCGGTGTGTACAAGACCCGGGAACGTATTCACCGCGGCATGCTGATCCGCGATTACTAGCGATTCCAGCTTCACGCACTCGAGTTGCAGAGTGCGATCCGGACTACGATCGGTTTTCTGGGATTGGCTCCCCCTCGCGGGTTGGCGACCCTCTGTTCCGACCATTGTATGACGTGTGAAGCCCTACCCATAAGGGCCATGAGGACTTGACGTCATCCCCACCTTCCTCCGGTTTGTCACCGGCAGTCTCCCTAGAGTGCTCTTGCGTAGCAACTAGGGACAAGGGTTGCGCTCGTTGCGGGACTTAACCCAACATCTCACGACACGAGCTGACGACAGCCATGCAGCACCTGTGTTATGGCTCCCTTTCGGGCACTCCCACCTCTCAGCAGGATTCCATACATGTCAAGGGTAGGTAAGGTTTTTCGCGTTGCATCGAATTAATCCACATCATCCACCGCTTGTGCGGGTCCCCGTCAATTCCTTTGAGTTTTAATCTTGCGACCGTACTCCCCAGGCGGTCAACTTCACGCGTTAGCTACGTTACTAAGTCAATGAAGACCCAACAACTAGTTGACATCGTTTAGGGCGTGGACTACCAGGGTATCTAATCCTGTTTGCTCCCCACGCTTTCGTGCATGAGCGTCAGTATTGGCCCAGGGGGCTGCCTTCGCCATCGGTATTCCTCCACATCTCTACGCATTTCACTGCTACACGTGGAATTCTACCCCCCTCTGCCATACTCTAGCCCGCCAGTCACAAATGCAGTTCCCAGGTTAAGCCCGGGGATTTCACATCTGTCTTAGCGGACCGCCTGCGCACGCTTTACGCCCAGTAATTCCGATTAACGCTTGCACCCTACGTATTACCGCGGCTGCTGGCACGTAGTTAGCCGGTGCTTATTCTTCCGGTACCGTCATCCCCCCGGGGTATTAACCCAGAGGTTTTCTTTCCGGACAAAAGTGCTTTACAACCCGAAGGCCTTCTTCACACACGCGGCATTGCTGGATCAGGCTTTCGCCCATTGTCCAAAATTCCCCACTGCTGCCTCCCGTAGGAGTCTGGGCCGTGTCTCAGTCCCAGTGTGGCTGGTCGTCCTCTCAGACCAGCTACAGATCGTCGCCTTGGTAGGCCTTTACCCCACCAACTAGCTAATCTGCCATCGGCCGCCCCTGTAGCGGGAGGTCCTAAGATCCCCCCCTTTCCTCCGTAGAGCGTATGCGGTATTAATCCGGCTTTCGCCGGGCTATCCCCCACTACAGGACACGTTCCGATGTATTACTCACCCGTTCGCCACTCGCCACCAGGGTTGCCCCCGTGCTGCCGTTCGACTTGCATGTGTAAGGCATGCCGCCAGCGTTCAATCTGAGCCAGGATCAAACTCTTCAGTTCAAACCTGTTACTGTTTTTCGGGCTCTTGCGAACCCGGTCGCTCACTCAACGTACTGACGAATGATCATCCTGCCGGCGTGAATCCACCCCAACAGGAAAACCTTCCTTTAATACTAGTGTGAGACTTGATACTTTCGCTTCCCGGCAGACTCCGAAGAACCCACCGGCGCGTCGCGCATCAAGCGCCCACACTTATCGGCTGTTAATTTTTAAAGATCGATTACGCATTCACTACCGAACCAGCACCGCGTTGCATCACATCACAACCACCCGGCACCGCTTCGTTCTGCGTCGCTGCATCAGCAGCAGAGAAACGAGATTATGAAGAACTTTCGCTACGCCGTCAACAGGTTTTTCCAACTTTCTCAACCCGCTCACTTCGCGCAAAGCCTTGCCACTACTGGCTTTCCCGCTTCCCGTGCCTCGGTGTCCGAAGCACGAAAGAGCGAGATTCTAGCGAGCAAGGCGGCCCCTTGCAAGCGTTATTTTGATCGGCATAAATTGCGCCGGAAATGGCGCGAGAATTGAAAACGAGTGGCACAACAAGCACACTCGAAGCTCAGCCGAAAACCGTCTCGTTCAGGCGGCCGCCCGCTTCTGCATGACGCGCTCGACTACGCCCAGATAATGATCGAGCCCCGGTGTCGCGCGGCTCTCTTCTTTGGCGCGGTCGTCCCATTTGCGCAGACGCAAGGCGTCTTCCGCGTAGGGCTTCTGCAGGAACGCCTCTGCCTCTTCCTTGCTGAAGATGCCGCCTTGCAATTCCAGGCTCCGCACCGAATCGGCGGACAGCTGGCCGAAGTACGCGTCGTCGATTGCACATAGGCAGCGCTTGGCGTCGACGTGCAGCCGGATCGGCTCCAACACGGCGTCCGACAACACCGGCCGCAAGAACGGCAGCGCGAAATACTGATGCAGATCGTCGATGCCCCGCTCCGTCGGCGTTTCGCCTTGCAGATTCAGCAAATGGCCGAGGTCATGCAGAAACGCGGCGGCGACGAGTTCATCGTCGGCACCCGCCTCTTCCGCCAGTGCGCCGCTCTGCAGCGCATGTTCAAGCTGCGTCACCGGTTCACCGCTATAGGCGAGCTTGCCATATTGCTCATATAACGAACGGATGTCGTTCAGACTCAATGCCACGTTCTTACTCCCACGGTAATGAAAAGGTCTTCAGATTGGTGAAGCTCTTCATCGCTTCCTGAACACCTTCCTTATAGCCAAGCCCGGAATCCTTGATGCCGCCGAACGGCGTCAGCTCGATCCTGTATCCCGGCACTTCCCACACGTTGACCGTCCCCACGCGCAATTCATTGATGAAGCGCGTGATCGCGTCCTGCCGGTTCGTGCACACACCGGACGACAACCCGAATGGCGTGCCGTTACTGATACGAATAGCGTCGTCGAGCGTATCGAAGGTAATGATCGGCGACACCGGGCCGAACGTTTCCTCGCGTACCAATGTCATTGACGGGTCGACGCCATCCAGCACCGTCGGCGAATAAAGCGCGCCGTCGCGCTGATTGCCGATGCGCAAGCGCGCGCCACTCGCGACGGCCTCGTTCACACGCGCCTCGAATAGTTGCGCTGCGGCGACGTCGATCACGGTGCCCATCTGATTGGACGCGTCGAACGGATCGCCATAGGTCCATGCGCGCGTCTTCTCCACGACCAGATCGATGAAGTCCGCCGCAATGCTCTTCTGCACCAGCATTCGTTTGACCGCAGTACACCGCTGCCCGGAGTTCTTGTACGAACCCTGCACGGCTAGTGTCGCCGCACGATCGAGATCGGCGTCTTCCAGCACGATCAGCGGATCGTTGCCGCCCAGTTCCAGCACAACGCGCCGGTAAGCCGCCTTCGCCGCAATGTATTTGCCGATCGCCACGCCACCGGTGAAAGTGACGAGATCGGCCAAAGGATGCGTAATCAGTTCATCGGCGATTTCGCGCGGATCGCCGGTCAGCACCTGCAGCATCGGCGTCGGCAAACCCGCTTCATACAGAATGTCCGCCAGGTACAACGCCGACAGCGGCACCTTCTCCGACGGCTTGAGCACCACACGATTATTCGTCGCGATTGCCGGCGCAATCTTGTGCGCGACCTGGTTCATCGGATGATTGAACGGCGTAATCGCCACGATCACACCCGCCAGCGGCTCGCGCTGCGAAAACACACGGCGTTTCTTGCCATGCGGCGTGAGATCGCAGGAAAAACTCTGACCGTCGTCGCGCAAGGCTTCGATCGAAGAGAACTTGAACACATCGGCGACGCGGCCGATCTCGTAGCGCGAATCCTGCTTCGACAAACCCGACTCGAGCGAAATCAGGTCCGAAGCTTCCTCGGTCCGCTCCCGCAGCAATGCCGCCGCACGTTCGAGAATCTGCGAGCGCTCGTAGCGTGTGAGCTTCGCCTGATACGCAGCAGCGTATTCGAACGCGGCACGCACGTCGTCGATGCTCGCCAGCGGGACCGTGCCCACCCGTGTCCCCGTGAAAGGGTCGAACACGTCGAGCGTGCGCGAGCGCGTCGCGCGCTCGCCTTTGAGCCGCAGCGCTTCCGCACGAAATGCCGGATGGTCCCGCAGCACAGCGTTCATGATGCCGACACGTGATTCAATGCGACGTCGAAGATATCGAAGTTGCGCAGCCGTTTATCGGTGGGCAGTCCCTCGACGCGACGATTGAACAGCAGCGGCACTTCCTGCTCGGAGATCCCGCCATGCGAGCGCAACGGGACGGTCAGTCCGGACAGGTCGTGTTCATCGCGACGCGTGCCGAGCACCACGTGCTGGGTACTGACCACGACGATATCGCCCACGCGGTCGTTCGGCAGTTCGAAGCGCTCGCATGCGGCACGATTGTCGAGGACCACTTCGATGCCCTGCAAACCGCCGATCCGTTCGATCACCCGCGCGACGCTCACATCGTGCGGCAGGTAAATCGTCGCGAACGAACCGAGCGCGCCGTGATGCACGACATACGGATCGGTAATCGGCAAGATGACACGGGCGCGGCGAACACCGAGCCAATCGTCCAGCACGTCCTGCAGATAGATCACGTTCGGCTCGCCGGTCTTCTCGTCGTGCTTGGCGTTCATGCCGTGGTCGGCGGTCAGGCCGATCACCCAGCCGAGCGCATCGAGCCTGGCGAGGTAGCCATCCATCATCGCGTAGAACGCGTTCGCGCCTTGGGTGCCCGGCGCCCATTTGTGCTGGATGTAATCGGTGGTCGACAGATACATCAGGTCGAGCTTGCGGGTTTCCGCGAGCCGCACGCCGGCGGCGAACACGAACTCGGACAAACCCGCGCTGTACACATCCGGCACCGGCAAGCCGACCAGGTCGAGCACTTCGTCGATGCCGTTTTCTTCGCGCGTCACCTTGTCGGCTTTTTCCGCCGAGAAGCAGATGCCCTTCAGTTGCCAGCCGAGCAGCCGGCGCAGCTTGTCTTTCGCTGTGACCACGGCAACCGCGGCGCCTGCTTCCGCCGCGGCGGCCAGCAAGGTCCCCGCGCGCAGATAGGCCGGATCGTTCATCATCACTTCCGCGCCTTCGCCGCCGTTCGCGTCCGGGTCCCAGAAGTAGTTGCCGCAAATGCCGTGTACCGAGGGCGGCACGCCGCACACGATCGAGAGGTTATTCGGGTTGGTGAACGACGGAATCACACAGTCGCCCTTGAAGGCCGCGCCGCTCTTGAGCATCTTGCCGATGAAAGGCGCGACGCCCGCCGCGACCGCGGCTTCGAGGTAATCGTATTCACAGCCGTCGACGCACACCACGACGGTCGGTTGCGCGGGCAGCCGGTAGCTGCGGCCATTGACTTCGATCGTACGTTCGCTTGCGTTTGCCATCGTTACCTTCCATGCGTTGAGAGCACGCGTGCTCTAGTCAATCCGTTGCAGCCAGTCTCAATCGTCCGATACTGCCGACATCTGCACCGCGCCGAGGGGCCCCGCCAGGTCGCATGCCTCACGCGCGCGCTGCAGGCCGCCGTTCACGTGCGCATGCATCAGCGCGGCGGCATGTTCGGCGTCGCGCGAGGCCAGCGCCGTCAGGATCGCGCGATGTTCGGCGAGCGAGCGTTCCATCGCATCGGCATGCACCACCAGCGCGGCGCGGCGAAACAGACTCAATTCGCTCACCAGCCTTCGATAGGTCTCGTACAGCTTCACATTGCCCGACGCCGCCACGATCGCATCGTGAAACGCCACGTTGGCGCGCGCGTAGGCATCGTGATCCTGCGCATCGAGCGCGGCGCGCATCGCGTCGAGCCAGTCGCGCAACAGCGCAAGCTTCTGCGCATCGATACGCGAAGCCAGCAACCGGCACGCCGCTTCTTCAAGCACCGCGCGCACCGCATAAATCTCGTCTGCCTCCGCCAGCGACACCGTCCGCACGAACACGCCGCGATTTTTCTCGGTGCGCACGAGACCCGCTTGCTCCAGCGCGCGAAACGCCTCGCGCACCGGCCCGCGCGACACTTGCAGACGCGCGGCCCAGTCGGCTTCGTTGAGTTTGTCGCCGGGTGCGAGCACCCCTTCGATGATGTGCCGTTCGATTTCGTCGCGAACCAGCGTCGTCAGCGAATGCCTGCGCACAACCTCAATCGGATCGATAGAAGCAGCTTGCATATATTCGGTCATTTTGACAAATTTTGCCACATCGATATGTGTTTGCGTGTTTGCGCGCCCGCCGCCTGGCATGCGCACGCAAACACAACAATCAGAAGGTGCCCGTCAGTCCACCCGACGGCGTGGGACACGCGCCGCAATCAGCAGCAGCGCAGCAAGCGAGACCATCAACAGAATCAGCGACAACGCGGAGGCCGGCAGGTAATACCCGCGCTCCACCTGACCGACCACAACGATCGGCACCGTCGCAAAGCCCGGCGGGTACACGGTGAGCGTGGCGCCGAGTTCGCCGAGCGAGAGCGCGAAGCCGAGTGCGAGACTCGCGCGGATCGCCGGCACCAGTTGCGGCAGCACGACGCGGCGCAGCACCATCGACGGCGGCGCACCCAGACTCGCGGCCGCTTCGCGCAGAATGGTCAGTTCGGGACGCAACGCAGCGGCCGCGCAGCGGTAGCAGAACGGCAGCACCAGCGCGAGTTGCACGAACACGACGATCGCCGCCGAGCTCGACAGATCGAGCGGACGCTTGTGGTACGCGATCAGCACGGCCAGGCCGAGCACCACGCTCGGCACGCCGTTGGGCATCATCGCAATGGTGTCGACGAACGCGCCGAGACCGCGCCGGTCGCGCCCTTCGAGCGCCAACGCCAGCCACAGCCCGAGAATCGTGCCGAGCACGGCGACGCCCATGCCGATTTCGAGGCTCGTCCTCAGCGCGTCGAAGTCGCTGGAACCCAGCCGTTCGAACCAGCGCATGCTGAGGCTGTCCGGCAGGATGGTGCCCGACCAGTGCCCGGCCACGCTCGATAGCGCGACCACCAGCACCGGCAAGACGAACAGCCAGAAGCACAGCAACGCGGCAAAGCCGAGAAGCAGGCTGCCAAGAATGCGCACCGGCAGACTGCGGCGCACCGGCCGCGCCTTCTTGTGCATGACCGGCAAAACGGTCGGGTCGAGTTCAACGGCCATGGCCCGCTCCTTTCACCTTGCGACTGTTGACCTGGCGGTACAACGCGTACAGCGACAAAGACATGATCAGCATCACGACCGCGCCGGCGGCGGCGGTCGGGAGATCCAGGTCGACGGTCGCCGAGCTGTAGATCGCGACCGGCAACGTAATCAAATGCGCGCTGCCGAGCACGAGCAGAATGCCGAACTCGTTCAACGTCAGCAGAAAACACAGGATCGTGCCCGCGGCGATGCCCGGCCACGCGAGCGGCAGGATCACCTTGAACGCGACCATCCAGCCGCTCGCGCCGAGACTGCGGGCGGCTTCGATCAGACGCATGTCGAGCGTGGCGAAGGACGCCAGCGTAGGACGCACGACGAACGGCGCGTAGAAGACCACTTCCGCGAGAATCACGCCGCCCACGCCGAACAGGAAATTGAGCGGCGGCGCTTCGAGATGAAACAGTTGCTGCAAGGCGATGCTGACCGAGCCTTGCGAGCCGTACAGAAAGATCAGCGTGAAGGCGACCAGAAACGACGGGAACGCGACGAACAGCTCCAGGAAACGGGTCACCAGGCGCGCGCCGGGAAACGGCTTGAAGAACAATAGCGCCGCGAGGCCGATGCCGAGCAACGAGGCGAGCCCGGCACTCACGAACAGAATCCACAGCGTCGTGCCGACCACGCCACGCGTCTCCGGATTGCCAAAGAACGCCGAATAGGCCTGCAGGCTCAAACCGTGCGGACCGGTGAAACTCAGCAGCACCAGACGCACGAGCGGATAGATCACCAGCGGACCCAGCACGACTACCGCAAGGAACAGCAGGTGCCATTGCGCCGCGCGTTCGCGCCGCTTCACCGCCGCCGTGTGCGAGGCCGCGCTCGCGCTGCGGCGAGCTTCGGCAGCGGCCGCGCTCACCGAATCGGGTGTATCAGGGGTTGATAAGGACGACATCGTCAGCCTCATAACGCAGGGAAACACGCGCGCCCTTCTCCGGCATCATGCCTTGGCCGCGCTGCATGGTGACGAACACCGGCTCGTCAGGTAACGCGTCCAACGCGACCGACACCGACAACACCGCGCCGTACCATTCGACCGACGTAATCGCGCCATGCAACTGACCTTCGCCGAGCGGCACGATGCGCAGCGCTTCCGGCCGCACACAGGCCACCCGCTCGCGTTCGCTGTAGCGCACGTCGCCCATGCTGAATGCGACCTGCGCCGGCAACAGATTGGCCGCGCCCAGATAGCGCGCGACGAAACCGTCGTTCGGGGTGTCGTACAACTGTTGCGGCGTGCCAAGTTGCGCGATGCGGCCTTCGCGCATCAGCAGCGTGCGGTCGGACAGCACCAGCGCGTCGTCCTGATCGTGCGTCACGCAGACGATCGTCAGATTCGGCAAACGCTCGTGCAACGCCTTCAGTTCGGAACGCACCGAGGCGCGCAGATTGGCGTCGAGTGCGGAAAGCGGCTCGTCGAGCAATAACACATCGGGCTCGATCACGAGCGCGCGCGCGAGCGCCACACGCTGCTGCATGCCGCCCGACAATTGCGCGGGCATGTGATGCCCGGCGTCACCCAGTTGCACGAGCTTCAAAGCATCGGCAACCCGTCGCGCGACATCCTTCGACGGCGTGCGGCGCGCGCGCAACCCGAAAGCCACGTTATCGAACACCGACAGATGCGGGAACAGCGCATAACTCTGAAACAGCAAGCCGAGATTGCGCTTATGCGGCGGCACATGCGTCAGGTCGTGCCCGGCAACGGTCAAAGTGCCCGACAGTCCGTCCGCTTCAATGAACCCGGCGATGAAGCGCAACAGCGTGGTCTTGCCACACCCGCTGCGGCCGAGCACGGTGAGCAATTCGCCGCGCTGAATGGTCAGCGACAGATCGTCGAGCACGGTGCGCGTTCCAAAACGCACCGTCAGATGGTCGATCTGCACGCCGCCCGGCGTGTTCGAACGCGGGGCGTCGAGCGCGTCCGGTGAGGCGCCAAGCGCGCCTCGGTGAGCAAGACTGGCCGTATTCACCGGGTTCATCCTCCAACTGGATTAATGCTGATACGGCGCCCCGCACGCATGCAAGGGGCGCCGCCTGACTCAATGGCGAACTGTGCGGCTTACTTCGGTTTGACGACTTCGAGCTGCTTGCCCGACGAACCGATCACGTCGCTCTTCCAGCGTGCCGTCCAGTCAGCCTTCTTCGCCATCACTTGCGTCCAGTCCACCGGGATCAGCGTCACGCCGGCGATCGCCTTCTTGACTGCCTCGCCGTTCTTGCCGGCGAGCGGCACGTCGGTGCGGCCCGGGATACCGAAGATGTCCGGCACCTTGGCTTGCACGTCGGTCGACATCAGGTAGTCGATCAGTTTCTTGCCTTCTGCCTGGTTCGGGCCATTCTTGATCAGGCCGATTGCGTACGGCAGCTGGAAGGTGGTCGGCTTACCGCCGGCGCTGGCTGCGAGGAAGATCGGCTTGAGCGACAGACCGCCGTTGGCTGCATCGTCCAGATCCATCTGCAGGTCGCCATTGGCGAAGGCGATTTCGTTACGCGAGAGCAGCACGTCGAGGTAGCCGGTGCCCTTGGTGTGGAACTTGGCGCTTTCTTCGAGCTTCTTCAGATAGTCGAACGCCTTGTCTTCGCCCATCAGCGACGTGGTCAGAATGATCACGGCCATACCGTCGCCAGCCGTAGCCGGGTTCGAGTAAGCGACCTTGCCGGTGTAGTCCGGGTGCAGCAAGTCGGCGAAGGTCTTCGGCTGGTTCTTGGTGACGTCCGGGTTGATCGCGAACGAGAAGTAGTTGTTCACGAAAGTCGCCCACGAACCGTTCGGCGCCTTGGCGATCGCCGGCACGTTCTTGTAGTTGGCGCTCTGGTAAGCCTGCAGCAGGCCGCTCTGGTCGGCTTGCTGGATGAACGGCGGCAACGTGACGATCACATCGGCCTTCGGCTGATCCTTCTCGATGGTGGCGCGGTTCACCACTTCGCCGCTACCTGCCGTGACGATGTTGACCTTCACGCCTTCCTTCTTTTCGAAGGCCGGCAGCACATCCTTATAGAGGTTTTCGAGGCCGTCGGCGGTGTACAGCACCACTGCGTCAGCCGCATGAGCCTGCATCGCCGTGCCGCCGAATGCTGCCGCGGCGATCAGCGCCGGCAACAGTTTGCGTGCGAGGCCAGCCGTGGCGTGAAGGGAATTCGTCTTTGTCATGTCACTCTCTCCGAAAGGCAAAAAACCAGACGGTCGGGATAACCCGATACCTGTTGTGATTGAACGGCGGCGCGCGCCGTGCCGCTTGCGTGTTGCCCGCAGCCAGTTGTCGTGCAGTTTCGTCCAAATTCGCACGGATTGCAGATTGCCGACAACTTTGCCGCTTCTTCTCCAGCCTGACTTACAGCTCACCTACGAGACTCGCGCTGCCGGCCATGCCTGAACGGGCACGGCAAGGATCACAGGTTTCCGTGACAACGCCATGACGATTCTGTCGAATTCCAACAATTGACACAATTCGCCAATAATATCCAAATCAATCTTTTCGTCACCCTGCCCGGGCGACGAACATTCATCTGACGACGGAGGCTTGCGTGATCCTTGGAAACGACCCAATCCTGTTGACCCCGGGGCCACTCTCCACCTCGCCGCAAACCCGCGAGGCGATGCTGCGCGACTGGGGTTCGTGGGACGCCGCGTTCAACCGCATGACCCATAGCATATGCGCCGATCTCGTGAAAATCGTACATGGCGAAAAAGACTATGTATGCGTGCCGCTTCAAGGCAGCGGCACCTTTGCGGTCGAAGCGACGCTCGGCACGCTGGTGCCGCGGCAAGGCTGTGTGCTGGTTCCGAACAACGGTGCATATTGTGCCCGTCTGATCCGCATATTGCAGCGCATGGGGATCGCTTATGTCGAACTGGCGCTGCGCGAGGACGAACCGGTCAGCCCCGCCGCGATTGAAGACGCCTTCAATCTTGATTCGCGCATCACCCACGTCGCACAAGTCCATCTGGAAACGAGCGCCGGTCTGCTCAATCCGCTCGACGATATCGCCGCGGTGTGTCGGCGGCACGGCAAAAGCCTGATCGTCGACGCGATGAGTTCGTTCGGCGCGCTGCCGATCGATTTGCGGCGCGGCGGCATCGACGCGCTGATCTCGGCAAGCGGCAAATGCCTGGAAGGCGTGCCGGGGATGGGATTCGTGATTGTGCGGCACAGCGTGCTGCAACAGAGCGAAGGGCGCTCACCGTCGCTCGCGCTGGATCTGCACGATCAATACGTCTATATGGAGAAGACGACACAGTGGCGCTTCACGCCGCCGACTCATGTGGTCGCGGCTTTGCGTCAGGCACTCGATCAGTTCATCGCGCAAGGGGGACAAGCGGCGCGCGGCGCGCGCTACACGCAGAACTGTGCGGCCTTGGTGAACGACATGAAAGCGCTCGGCTTCGAACCGTTTCTGAAGCCCGAAGTGCAGGCGCCGGTGATCGTCACGTTCCATGCGCCGCGCGACCCGGCGTGGAATTTTGCCAATTTTTATGCTGCGGTGCGCGAGGCCGGTTACGTCTTATATCCGGGCAAGCTCACGCAAGTGGAAACGTTCCGCGTGGGTTGCATTGGCGCGATCGATGCGAATGAGTTGCACAACGCGGTGGCGGCGATCGGCCGTGCGCTGAAACGGCTTGGGATTCGAGTGAAGTGACGTGGACGTCGCGGAGTCCACGCTGAACGCGCGGCTGTTCAGGCGATCAGGATTTCCGGCCCATGCGCCGTGATCGCCTTGCCGAGCGCCTTCTCCGGCGCCAGTTCGGTGACCAGATAACGCGCCGATTCGATGCCGTTGATACGCACCGGCGTCACGCGCCCGAACTTCGAGTGGTCGGCGACCACCACCACCATGTCGGCGGCGGCGATCATGCGGCTGCGCACTTCGGCAGCCATGCGGCTGTAGTCGGTCAGGAAGCCGTCCGGCGAAATGCCGCCCGCGCCGATGAAGGCGAAGTCCGCGTGGTACTGCGTCAGCTGATGGACCGTGTCGAGGCCGAAGGTGGCGTCTTCGATATCCGACAATTCGCCGCCAAGCAGCGTCACGCGGTTATCGTTACGGCGCCCGAGCAGCAGCGCGATACGCCAGTCGTTCGTATAGACCGACAGGCGATGCCGGTCGAGCAAAGCCCGCGCCACCGCTTGCGTGGTGCTGCCCGAATCGATGATCAGCGAGGCGCCGTCCGGCACGAACTCGGCCGCGCGCTCGCCGATCGCCCGCTTGGCGCCGGCGTTGGCGGCTTCGCGCGTATCGAGGTCGGGCTCGCGCCGGTCGCTCGAGAGCGCGCCGCCGTGGGTCGTGACGAGCAGACCGCGCCCGGCCAACGCGTTCAGATCGCGGCGGATCGTCTCACGCGACACATTCAGTTCGCGCACCAGTTCAGCGACCGAGAGCGCGCCGGTTTTGGCGACTTGCGCCAGGATGTATTGGTGACGTTGTTCTGCGAGCATCTGTTGAGGGCCGGAAGCCGGCACGCTTGGGTTTCACCACGGGTGGAAGGCCGGCGTATTGTATTACGCGCGGCGCGGGGATGCGCCTCCTGGCGCGCTTACCTGCTAACCTGAAGGCCTTAGCCGCGCCGCCGACGCCTGTCGATGCCGCATGGTCCGTCAACCGAACTGCCGATGCCGCCACTGTTTCGCCGTTTACTGCTCCTGTTCCACGCGTTGCGTTACGGCGCACGCCTGATCTGGCTTGCCGCGCCGTCCGACCACAAAGTGCACTGGATGATCGAACTGGTCGGCCGCGTGCATGCGTCCGGGCGCGGTGGCGAGCGCCTGCACGGCGTCTTGCCCGCGCTCGGGCCGCTCGCGAGCCGCTTCGCGCAGACCCTGATTGAACGGCCCGAACTCGCGACCGGCACCCTCCACGATGCCATCGACGCGATCGATCACCTCGAAACCCCGCTACCGCCGCAGGAATCCGAACAGGCTTTGGCACGCGCATTCGGCCGGCCGCTCGCTACGATCTTCAGCGCGGTCGATCTGGTGCCGGTGCGCGGCGGCTTCGCCGAACAGACGCACTTCGCGCGACTCGTCGTGCCGGTCAACGGCCATAGCGAAGTGGCCATCAAGCTGGTGCGCGCCGATCTGTTACAACAGATCGGCGACGAACTCGCGCTTCTACGCTGGGTCGCGCGCTGGCTGGAGAAGCTTTCCGGCTCGGCCCGCCGCCTGCAACTGCGTGCGCTGGCGCAAACCTTCACCGACGACATTCTGCGCCGCTTCGACCTGCGCGCCGAAGCCGCCAATCTGAGCCAGACCGGCCATCATTTCGACGGCGACGCGCGCATCGTCGTGCCGACGGTAATCTGGGACCTGTGCACCACCTACACGCTGACGATGCAACGCGTCAGCACCCTGCCGGCCAGCGACCTGCCCGGCCTGCATGCGCATCACGTCAAAGTCGCGCCGCTGGCGGCGCATATCGTCGAGGTGGTGACTGAACAGGCGTTCGAGCACGGCTTCTTTCACGCGACGCTCGATGCACGCCGGGTGCGCGTGAGCGTCGAGCCGGACACGCTGGGACGCCTCGTGCTGGCGGAGTTTTCGATCATGTCGAGTCTGTCGACCGGCGAACGCGAATTCTTCGTCCACGGCGCAACCGCGCTGTTCAACCAGGACTACGGCCGGCTTGCCGAACTGCATCGCGATGCCGGGTATGTGCCGCACGACACGCGCGCGGAAATGCTCGAAGCCGAGTTGCGCACGCGCGCCGAAGCGCATTTCGCAGCCGCCCCGGAAGACCGTTCGGCAGGTCCGCTATTTCATCATCTGCTGCACGCGGTGCATCCGTTCGACGGCGCCGTGTCCGGTCCGCTCGCCAGCGCGCAACGCTCGTTCCAGCAGGCGGAAATGCTGGCGCGCGCGCTGCATCCGGGCGTCGATACGTGGAATGTCGCACGCAGCGTGCTGGCGGGGATTGCGCGGCGCGACATGGATCACCGCGGCTGGATCAAACGCATCGCGCGCGAGTTGCCGCATTTGGCGCATATGCTGCCACGCGTGCCGCAATTGGCCGTGCGCTACCTGCAGCATGAGCACGATCGTGCCCGCACGCCGCGGCAGAATGCGCAACTGTTGCTGGATATCAGCCGCGAATATCGGCGTACGCGTGTGCTGCTGTGGGCATGCGCGGTGTGCGGTGGAGTGCTCGGCGCGGGAACGGTGCTGCTAATGTGGTGACGCTGTGAGTGCAGCCGACATTCTGATGCGGGCGATGTCGGCGTGGTGATGCCGGCGTGGTGATGCCGGCGTGGTGATGCCGGCAAGTGATGCCGGCGAGCTTTGCCGGCGCGGTGATACCGAAGAAGCCGCGAGACGAGGTTCGGGCCATCGCCTTTAACACTCACCCGCGATTGCAGCTTCGAACAAGACGCGCTTCGCGTGTCCCGGCAAGATGGCGGCTTTTCACGCCACCCGCCTTCGATGCTCGCTTCGTCAATCGCCGCCTTATTCGTCGTGTTATGGTCGACCGGCTTCGTGGTCGCCCGGGCGATCACACCCTATGCCGATCCCAATCTGTTCCTGCTTGCGCGCTTCGGCGGCACGGCGCTGATATTCGCGCTTGCCGCGCTCGCCACACGCGCCGCGTGGCCGACCGGCCGCGATCTCGGCAAGCACCTGCTCGCGGGCGCGCTGCTGCAAGGGGTCTATCTCGGCGCGGGCTACTGGGCCGTCGCGCAGGGTTTGAGCGCCGGTGTGATGGCCTTGCTCGGCGCGCTGCAGCCGCTCGCCACTGCCGCCGTCGCAGCGCCACTGTTCGGCGAGCGTCTGTCGCGGCGCGGCTGGGCCGGCATGGCGCTCGGTCTCGCCGGCGTCGTGCTGGTCCTCGAACCGAAACTCGCCGCGACCGCGCCGTCCGTCCCGCATGGCGACGCGCCGCCGTGGCTGGTCGTGTTCATTTCGATCGTCGCGGTCGGCGCGATCACCGCGGGCACGCTGTTTCAGAAGACTTCGCTGGCGAAGACCGATATCCGCAGTGCAAGTGCCGTGCAGAATTTCGGCGCGGCGGCCGTTGCGGCGATTCTTGCGCTGGCGCTCGGCGAGCATCGCTGGATTGCATCGGCCACTTTGTGGGAGTCGCTTGCGTGGGGCATCGTGATGCTGTCCGGAATCAGCGTCACCTTACTGGTGTGGATGGTCAGGCGCGGCGACGCTGCGCGCGCCACCGCGCTGATGTTTCTCGCGCCGCCGCTCGCCGCGCTGGAAGGGTATGCCGGCTTCGGCGAAACGCTGCTGCCGGTGCAGATCGCTGGATTTGCGGTGGCACTGGTGGGCGTGCTGCTGGCACGGTCGTGAGGGCTTGAAGGGTTCCCTCGCCCGCCCGTCGGCCCGCGGATCAATCCGCCGTATCGGCGCCGGCCGGCACTTTTGCGCGCGCCTTGCTGCCTGGGGCCGGTGCCCAGACCGGGCGACTCTTGCGCGCCGAATCCACCACGACGATGTAGCGTCCCGCCCACGGGGTAATCTGGCGATCGCTTTTCAACACCCACAGCGATTTACCGGACTCGACGAGCGCTGCATATTCGGCATCGAGAATGCCGTAATGGTCGATAAATATATTAAGCGATGCCGGAATCCGCACGCAGCCCTTCGAATGGCGAATACCGAGCAGCGGCTCGAGCCGGTCCGGGTCGGTGGCGTGCATCTGGAAACGCATCTGCGACATGCCGCCCTTGCCCCAACCCCGTTCGCCCTGGGCCCAGCCGAGGTCGAAGATCCGCATGTCGCGCTTGCCGTAGCCGCGGATGTGGTTCTCGTTCAACGTGCCTTCGGAGCGGAAATCCATGTTGGACGGCGTGTGGTCGAACACGCCGAGCGGTGTGATGAAGTGGTCGTACTCACCGGGCCGCCCCGTTGAAACCGGCGACGCGCCGATCATCTGCCAACTATCGGCCGGGGTTGCCCGGAAATAGATGAACAGCGC
This sequence comes from Paraburkholderia phytofirmans OLGA172, assembly GCF_001634365.1. Classification (NCBI taxonomy): domain Bacteria; kingdom Pseudomonadati; phylum Pseudomonadota; class Betaproteobacteria; order Burkholderiales; family Burkholderiaceae; genus Paraburkholderia; species Paraburkholderia phytofirmans. The sequence goes on along the minus strand of NZ_CP014579.1, from coordinate 844,182 downwards.
CTGAACGTTGGCGTTGCGGTCCGCCATCACGACATACTCGCCCGACAGATTGCCGAGCATGTGCTCGCCCAGCGCCGTTTGCAGACGGTCGGCATAGGCGCGCTGCTCGACGGCCGGCACTTTCAGCCGACGCGTCACGTCTTGCGCGAACACGCCGCGCAACAGGAACGCGCGACGCGGGTCAACCACGCCGGCCGCGTCGGGCGCGGCAACGGCCGACGCGTCGACGGCGCGCGCTGGGTGCTTCGCCGCTATGGATGCTGATGCCCTGGCCGACGCGGTGACTGAACCCGAGGCCGAGGCAGATGCAGATGCAGAAGCAGAAGCAGAAGCAGAAGCAGAAGCAGAAGACGAGGCAGAGGCAGAGGCAGAAGCCGCAATCGCGACACCGCATGACACGGCGCAAAAGACAGCCCCCAACACGCGCGTCAGATAGCGTACTGAACGAAGTACGCCTGCGGAACACGGTGCAGAGAGTAAATCCGACATACACACCACGTCGCTTCGACGGTCTACCGATGCGGAAGTAGTACGGTCCGGTGCAGGCTGGCCAGGCCGATTGGGGTAGTTCATCGCGTGTTCGAGCAAACCTGATTATTATTGACTGCTCGCCGGCTCATGCGGCGCTCGGAACGAAGATGGTACTAAGCACCTTGGCATCTGTCGATGAAGAATCGACCAATTCACCAATATCACCGTATTGACCGTCAATATTTACCGATCTGCGCAGCGGTTTAAAAGCAGCACAAAGTACATTGAAAGCCAATATCCGCGATAAAACCGCGAAACTGATTTGTCACGACATACCCGCAGAACCGTCCCGTCCGTGGGCCCGCCGCTCGTGCAATCTGCGCGAGCATTCATGGCTGACACTCGCGCCACCGCATATGGAGGAAAGAGGAATATGACACAACAAGACCCAGCCGCACGCCAGGCAAGCATCGCAGCGGAAATGCACGTCGCCGCCGAGTTCGACGCCGCGCAGGAAATCGAGCGCCGGGTCGCGTTTCTGGCGAATTATTTGCGCAGTAACGGACTGAAAACCTATGTGCTTGGCATTAGCGGCGGCGTCGATTCGACGACCGCCGGGCGAATTGCGCAACTCGCGGTCGAACGGCTGCGTGCCGAACATTACGACGCGCGTTTCGTCGCAATCCGTTTACCCTACGGCGTGCAAAAAGATGAAGCCGACGCACAGCAGGCCTTGAGTTTCATTCGCGCGGACGAAAATCTCACCGTCGATATCAAACCCGCGGCCGACGCGATGCTCGCCGCGCTGGATAACAGCGGCATGCAATTTAACGACGACTCACAGCAGGATTTCGTCCACGGCAATATCAAGGCGCGGCAGCGAATGATTGCGCAATACGCGATAGCCAGCGCCCGGGCCGGCGTGGTGATCGGCACGGACCACGCGGCCGAGTCGGTAATGGGATTTTTCACGAAGTTCGGCGACGGTGGCGCCGACGTGCTGCCGCTCACTGGTCTGAACAAGCGACGTGTGCGGGCACTGTCCAAAGCGTTGGGCGCGCCCGAAGCACTGGCGCACAAGGTGCCGACCGCCGACCTCGAAATGTTGCGCCCACAACGGCCGGACGAGGACGCGTACGGCATCCCTTACGACGATATCGACGACTTTCTGGAAGGCAAACCCTTGAGCGATGCCGCGCGCGAGACGGTCTTGCGCTTCTACGATGCCACGCGGCACAAGCGGGCGTTGCCCTACACGCCATTCGATTGGCCGGTGAAGACAGGCGGGGAATGAGAGAAGAAACGTAAAAACCAGCATGCATGGGGAGGAGGCGCGTCAGAAATACGCCTGACGCAGCACGTTCTCCTCACTCGACGCATTCGGGAAAGGCGCCTGCGACAGGCTCAGTGAGCGGGCGGCGACTCGCCGTCGCCAAACAGATCGGCGCTCGCCTCGAGTGCCAAACCGCCCAAATGCTTGCCGTGAATCTGCCGCGCAATCACCTCGCCCACATACGGCACGTCCGCGTCCAACGCGACCGTGGCGTAGGCGCTGGGTTTCCCGGCGTCAACCACCTCGACGCTTTTCGCGTAATGCCCAAGCTCACGTTTGAGGAATTCCCGCACTTCCTGCTCGCTGCACGATTCCGCGATATTGCGCACGATCAGGTTCATGCCGCCTACCCTCGGTGCGCGCTACGATCCGCGGCATGCACCCGCACCGGGCGCAGCGCGGCACGCTGTTTCGCCTGAGCCGCCGCGAGTTGGCGGATCAATGCGGCGCCGGCCGCAGCCAAAGCAGCCAATGACAGATAGAAGGCAATCATTTAAATCTCCCCTTCGAATTTCGTCCTGTTTTCAGGATAGCCACAATCGACAACAAAAGCGATGCGACACAATGTCGTGAAAGACGGACTTTGAAACTTCCGTTAATGCACTGTACCTGAATAAACAGCGGTAAAAATAGCAAAGCACATATTCATTCAGTGGTGCAGACCCGGCACATGCGCCAGACGCGGACACTGGCTGCAAAAACCGGGCCGCGACACGCATCGCCGCCGGCATCCTGCGGGGGACGTGCGCAAAGGGTGGGCTGATCGTCGGGATCAGCCCACCGCTTGCACGTTGGCCGCACTCGCCCACCTCATGGCGCACTGCCGCGACCGTCGCCTCGCCCGGTGTTGTCGCCGGTCGCGACATCGAGACGGCTCACATCGCACGACGTCTGGCTGAAGCCGGAATAGACCACGGACCAGTTACCAACAATCGCGGCTTGCGCCTCTGCGAGGCTCAGCTTCCCTTCGCAAACGCAGCGTTTGAGCATGACTGCGGCGCGCGCCTTGCTGGCCTGCCCACGGCAGAAGATCGAGATTGGCGGGGGCGTTCGGCGAGCCGCCGAGCACAATGGGCACACGTCTGTCCAGCGCGAAAGCGGGACCGTTGTCGGCATTGATGCCGCGTTCGGCAAGCATGCGGTCCTTGTGGGCCATCAGTTCATCGAACGGCGGGGCGACTGTGTCCGCATAGCCAAGTCGGCAAATCGTTTCGCCGACTGACTCCTGCGTGACGCGCTCGTCGAGCATCGCTGAATCCTGAGCCCAGACTTGATCGGCGCGCAACGCCAGTACCGCGGCAATGCCGAGCAGGAAAGCGATACGCATCTTGCGGGCCGGACGCGCGGTGCTGCGCCGGCGCGCGAGCGTCGACGGAATCGCCTGATATGTGCTGCTGGTTGGGTCGCGGTAATGGATGAGGCGACGCCTGTCTGCAATGTCTGCGTTCATTCGTCGGCGCGCCGGTGGCGGCACGCTATAGTTCAATTCGCGGACTAATTAAAACACATCCAATATTCCTGCCCGGAACAGGCGCCCCTGCGCAAATTGGCGAAGATGTTCCAGACGCGCTTGCAGGTGTCTGCCGGTGCGGTCTTGCCGTGCAGGAATACACGTTGAAGACCGCATCGAACCACAGGATAAATGCAACGCCGCTGTCTGCACGCCGCTCACGCACGGTTCCAACGGCAAGCTACGTCAACCCGGTTTCGCCACCCGAGCCTGCAAGGCGCGGATACGCCCGAGCGCCTGAGTATTGGACACCGTCGCGTCATACATCTTGGCAAGGTCCGCCTTGAGCGCGGTACGCGAACCGCCGTCGAGATAGACCATGTGCCCCGACGGATAAAAACGCGCCGACAGATTCTGCCGGACCTGCTGGCTGACAAGCGGCATTTGCTGCAGGTCGAGCACGGTCTGATAAAACGGCGTGACGTAGTCGAAGAAACCGTTCGCCGACAGCACCTTCAGGTCAGGATTGAGCGCCATCACGGCGGCAAGATCGCCGGCGGTGTACAGAATGATGTTGCCCTTCGCGTCGAGCCCCTTCTGCGCACCGGTCGGATCGATGTGGCTGAAGTCCCAATACTGGAATGCCTGGTCGTTGAGGTCCGTGAACGCCGAATTCGACGTGTATTTCAACTGCTCGTTCAGATACACGTTCCACATTGTCGTGTAGACGCCGGTCACTGCCGTCATGGTCGGATCGTTGCCGCCTGAATTCGGGTCGATCTTGCTGGCGATGCCGGTGTTGATCGCCGTCACGCGGCCGTCGTACTCGCCGAGCGCGAGACCCTGTGCTTTCAGCAACGTGGTCAAAAACAGCGAATTGCCGCGGCTGTCATACGACGCAATATCGAGGCTCCAGGCGAGCAGAGTGGTTTTGTCGATACCGGTGAATTCGCTGAGTTTTTCGACCGTGGCGGAATCCGTAGTCGGAAACTTGCGCAGCGCCGCCAGATAGTCGGTGCGCGCGAATTGCGCCACTTCTTCGGCAAACGCGCCGAGGTCGGTCGGCCGCGGCGCAATGCCGAGTTTCTTGTGATACCACGCGTCTGCGGCGGTTGTGGGCAACGCGCCGACCGGGTTGCCGGATTGCGTGTAGTCGAGAATGGACGATTGCAGCGTGATGCCGTTCAGATCGACGCCGTCTTCATGCAGCCGGTACGCGAGCACGCAACTGCGCGCCGTGCCGTAAGACTCGCCGAACAGGTACTTCGGCGAATTCCAGCGATTGTTCCTGGTAAGAAAGCGCTTGATGAACTGCTTGATGGAGTCCGCGTCCTGGTCGACACCCCAGAAATCCCGGTTCTTCTTCGGCGCTATCGCCGCCGAGTAGCCGGTGCCGACCGGATTGATAAACACGAGGTCGCTCTTATCGAGCAGACTGTCCGGGTTGTCTTCCATCGAGTACGGCGCGGGCGGCGTAAAGCCAGGCATCGACGTCTTGATGCGGCGCGGCGCGAACGAGCCCAGCAGCACGAATACCGAAGACGAACCCGGGCCGCCGTTGTAGAAGAAAGTCACCGGGCGGGCTTCCTCCTTCTGATTGTCCTGCGTGAACGCGACGTAGAACATTTTGGCTTCGGGCTGCGAACTGCTCGGGTCGACGATCACGAGGTGACCCGCCGTCGCTGTGTAGTTGATCTTCTGGCCGCCGATCGTAGTCGAATGGTGCGTCAGCGCGGCCGTTTCAGTGATATCGGTGACGGAGTCGTCCGGCCCGTTGCCGTAAGCAACCGGATCGAAAAATGGCTGATCGCCTGCTTTGTGCGACGCGCCCGCGGCGGCCGTTGCGGACGAAGCATGCGCGTTGTGTGAAGACTGCGGACTAACGGAAGCTGACTCGGTGTTCGTCATGATCGCTCCATGGGTTCGGTAACGTCTTGATGTCTCTGATGTCTCTTGTGTGTCCTGTCCCGCCTCGCCTGCGTCTCTTGAAGCCACGCGCCGTAGTGCCTGCAGCCCGAACAGGGGGCACTTTCGGACAAGCGCGGCGGGCTGGCGAGCGCCTGAGCTGACAATGAGCCAGGTGTCACCCGAACCCGCCCGCGACTCATCAGACTATAGTGCCGCCACCTTCTGACCATTGGGGCTGCCGAGTCCCGTGCACGCATCCCAGCCCGGCGACGCGGCGAAGCTGCCGTTGTTGCCTTGGGTGATGTCGTTAAGCGCGCCCGGCGCCTTGTACAACTTCGGGTTGATGAAACCGGCCGGTTGCCCCTTCGCCGCATTGATCCGCGCAATCAACGCCGCCCATAGCGGTGCGACCGCACTGGTGCCGCCGATCACCGTCTGCGTGCCGTCGATCAATACGCTATAGCCGGTGACGGGCGATGCATCGCCGGCCACGTCCGGCACGCCGCGCCCGCCGAGCGCCGTCTTGCCGCCGCTCGATGAAGTCGCGGACAGACCTTGTTGCCACACCGGCACCGGAAAGGCCCGGCTCACGCCCCCGCCGCCCGCGCCGCCCTGTGCGCCGTCGTTCCACACCACTTCATGCGTAATCGCGGTGCCCGACGCGGTCAGGCTCGTACCGCCGCATGCCAGCACATAGGGGCTCGACGCCGGAAAGTCGACCTGGTCGCTGCCGGAGCCGTCGCTCGAGCCGCTATCGCCCGACGCCGCGCAGACAGTCACCCCCAAGGCCGCCGCCGTTTGCAGCACGCTGTTGAAAGCTTGCAACGACTGGCTGGTCCAGCTCGACTCCGGGCCGCCCCAACTGATCGAGACAACCGAGGGTCGGTTAGTCGTGTCATGCACCGCACGGCTCACCGCGTCGATGAAACCGGCGTCGCTGTTCTGCGTGAAATAGACCGCGATCGTCGCGCCAGGCACGATCGCACCGACGATTTCGATGTCGAGCGTGACTTCGCCGTCAGGCCCGTTTGGGTCGCCGCTCGGCTGATTGCTACCCTGATCGACGCCAACGGACTTCACAGCCGGCGAAGCCACGCCCAGGCTCGCGAAGTAGCTCTTGAGGTCGGACGTGTTGTACCCGCCGCCGAGCTCGATGATGCCGACGCATTCGCCGCTGCCGTCGCCTTGCGGAAACTGATACAACGATGCGAGCTGCGGCGGCGTGAAAGACGCCTGATGCGCTTTGGCCGGCTGGAACGGCGGCCGGATGCGAAAGTGCGGCCGTGCCTGAGGCCGGTTATCGAGCCCGAGCACGGCTTGCACGATGCCGTGCAGATCGTCCGGCACGCTGATCGTGCCGGTACGGCCGCGGAACTGGCCCGTTGTGTGATGCTGGTAATGTTCCAGCTTGACGCCGAACGCGGTCTGGAACTGCGCGATCGTGCCGCTCAGCAACACGAGGCGCGCTGCCGGATCTTCCCGCATTACTGTCAAGCCGTGGGCGGCGGCAAAGGCTTTGACCTTGGCGATGTCGTCCGGCGCGGCGCCGTAATCTTTTGCGAACGCTTCATGCGATAGCGGCTTGACGCTCGGGTCGCCCGCTTCGATCTTGCTCATCAGCGCGTCGAATTGGGCCTGCCGCTGACGGCGCAGCATTACGAAAACCTCGATCCGTTCTGCCGGATCGCATTGCCCAATGACGGTCGAACCTTGCTCGACCGTTCGCTCGCTTCCCGGCAGCGGTTGTCTATTGACCATGGTGTCGATACTCCTGTTAGCGTGACGGCGCGGGGCGCAAGGTCGATCCCGCGTACGGCACGCACCTGCACGAACTCACCGCCTCGCGACCGGCGGCGGATTGCTGTTTCAAGGACTTCGCCAAACCGTCCGACCTATGCATTCGAACACAGTTCCGGCGTGCGCGGCAGTTGTCCGAATAGCTAACGCCGGGTTGGATCAATGTGCATCGTGCAGCGGCCGCGCTATGATGCTGAAGCGGCAATCCAACCGTTGCAGCGCCTCGCGCGCCGCCCTCGCCCACGATCGAAGAATCAGAGGAACCTCATGTCAATTTCGATGTATCAAGCGTCATTGCCCGTGCTGGTGCGCGGCATGACCAACCTGCAAGTCATCCTCGGCAAGGCCGAGGCGCACGCTGCCGAGAAACGGATCGACCCGTCCGTGCTCGTGAACGCCCGGCTCGCGCCGGACATGCTGCCGCTGGTGCGCCAGGTCTATATCGTGAGCGACACGGCGAAAGGCTGCGCCGCACGCCTGGCTGACGTCGAAGCGCCGAAATACGACGACGTCGAACAGACCTTTGAAGAACTCGATGCCCGCCTTCAAAAGACGATTGATTATCTGAAGGAATTCAATGCGCAACAGATCGACGGCTCGGAAGAACGTCCGATCACGCTGAAAATGCGCAACGGCCCGGTCGAGTTCACGGGGCTGTCGTATCTGCTCGGTTTCGTGTTGCCGAACTTCTTTTTTCACGTCACGACGGCGTACGACATTCTGCGTCACAACGGCGTCGAACTTGGCAAGCTCGACTATCTGGGCGGCATCAAGTAAGAAGGCGTGCGTTGTAGTGCGCAAGTAGCATCACATGCGCGGCTGGAACGCGATGATCGCCATGCCGGCCAGCGTGAACGCCACGCCGGCCACATCCCACAGCGTGGGGCGCACTTTGTCGACGCACCATAGCCACGCGATCGCCACCGCCACGTACACACCGCCGTAAGCCGCATACACACGGCCTGCGGCGGTGCCGTGCAGCGTCAGCAGCCAGGCGAACAATGCGAGGCTAAACGCCCCGGGAACCAGCAGCCAGATGGAGCCCCCCTCCTTCAGCCAACGCCAGGGCAAATAGCACCCGACGATTTCGGCAATGGCGGTCACGGCATAAAGCAGAAAGGTTTTCATCGACAGATAGAGAAGCGAATGGTTGTGTTGTCGCGGGACCCTGCGCGGCTGTCCACCGGCTTTATTAACACAAACACTTGGCGCGCGGGCATGGCCCATGCGCCGGCCGTCACATCCGGTCCCTATTCGCTACCTGTGATGAGCGTCACGTCGCCCTGTATCTATATCGGCAAATTCGGCCGTCAGTCAGTCCAGCGAGAGCCGCAACGCAAAGCCGATCAATGCCGCCGAGAAAGTCCAACGCTGCAGTGTCTGCGCGAGAGGATGAGCCCGCATCCAGCCGGCGATGCGCGCCGCGCCGATCGCGTAGATGCCGTCGAAACACACGCCAATAGCGAGCAGCACCAGACCTAGTTCGACCATCTGCAGCGCAACCGGTCCGGCCTCGGGACGCACGAACTGCGGCAATAGCACCGAGCAGAACAGCAGCGCTTTCGGGTTCAACAGGTTGGTCAGCAGGCCCTTCACGAAAGCGGCACGCAACGGCTGCGACTCGACACCCGCCACGCCGCCTTCAGGCAACGCGAATACAGGCGACCGGAAGATCTGAATGCCAACCCACGCGAGATAAACCGCGCCACCGTAACGCACCACGTCATACAGCCAGGGCGCACTGCGCAACAGCGCCGCCACCCCGCATGCCGACAGCGTGACGTGCGTTGCCCGCGCCACGCCCAGCCCGCCGGCCGCTGCGAAGCCACTGCGCACGCCACGTCCGATACTGGTCTGCAGAACCAGCGCCATGTCCGGCCCAGGCACGGCATAGACCACGAACAACGCAGCAATATAGACGACCAGAAGGTGTGCGGAAATCATAGAAGCCTCTTGTTTTTAAGGGCTCTATCTTGCTATCGTCGGCGGAGGGTTTGCTGGCGAAATACAGAGGCATGGGCTTCATCTTTGGAGGAATACGCTAATATTCCACCTCGAACCCATGTTTTCCGCTAACGCACAGTAAGCGTCCCACCCCATGACACCTGAGCTCGATAAAACAGACCGCGCGATCCTCGCCGCGCTGCAGAACGACGGCCGCATGTCGAATGCACGGCTGGCCGAGATGGTCGGCCTGAGCGAGACGCCTTGTGCCCGCCGCCTCAAGCGCCTTGAAAACGACGGCTATATCGACCAGTACCGCGCGATGCTTTCGCGCTCCGCCCTCGGCCTCGGCGTGGTTGCGTTCGTCTACGTGCGGTTCGCCGTGCACGACCGCGCGGTGGCCACCCGTTTCGAACGCGAGGTGCAGGCAATCCCGCGAATTCTGGCGTGCCACAACGTGTCGGGCAGCGCTGACTACATCCTGCAGGTGGTCGCGCGCGATCTCGACGACTACGGCACGTTCATGCGCGACGAGATGCGCAGCCTGCCGGGCGTGACGTCGGTGGAATCGGCATTGTCGCTGCGGGAAGTCAAGGCTAACGGCGGGTTGCCGCTGTCCTGAACACGGACATGGCATAGTCTCCCATTTGACACGGCGCGAGCCGACCAGACGAACACGGAGTTTTCATGGATCACGAAAAGGCGAGAGCCGAAGAAACAGCCGCGATGGAGCGCGTTTTGACCGCAACCACGCGAGTAAAGACGGCCTTCGCGTCGCTGCAATCGCAATTCCCGCCGGCCGGCAGCGGCCAGCCTTCGCAGTTCGCGCTGCAAACCTTCGACGCTGCGTTGCAGGAACTCGAAGACGCCCAAGCCGCATTCGACGAATTGCTCGGCGATCTGCTTGACGGCAATCGTTAAGTGGCATAGCCGGTCTCTTCACTGCATAGCTGGTGCGTAGTACGCGAGCGGTGGCCGTCTTCAGTTTCATCGAGCCGGCCGCCGCGTTATTGGGAGGTGCTGGCCGGACTTGACCGTTAGTTGCGCATTAACGTCGTGGATCTGGGCATATCGCAAGGCCGGATCCTCATCGCCCAGCCGCAACAGCGTCCGAAAGAAGCACGCAATACGTAGCGCATGCCGCCCCTGGAAGAACTGCCGGCGCCGCAGACTGCTTCGCCCAATCGGTTACGTTGCGATCTCTCGGCCGGATGCCGGTGACGGCCATACATCCGTCACGCCGCATCCGTCGCAATTTCCGGCTCGCACAGAATCGGAAAGTTGACCGAGTTCGCGATATAGCACTTCTCATGGGCCACGTGATGCAAACGCCCGGCCAAATCGAGGTCGCCGCCGGCCCGAATAACAACGTGCGGGCGTAGAACGATCCGCGAAAAGCGGCCCTGCTCCGGACTATCGAACATCGTGCCTTCGGCGTTGTCGCGATAGCTCAGAACCACGACGCCCGCCTCCGAGCAAAGATGCAGATACCAGAGCTTGTGGCAGGCGGACGCCGAGGCGACCAGCAGATCCTCCGGATTCCACCGGTTCGCGTCGCCGAGAAACGCCGCGTCAGATGATCCGGGAATGTCGGGCTTGCTTCCCGCCGCGATGATGTGGTCCCGGCCGTATTCGCGGTATCCCGAGGTGCCACTGCCGCGGTTGCCTGTCCATTGCACCGATACCGCGTATTTGTGCTCGCCGTATGCCATGCCAATCTCCTTTGCTGTTGACCCGGAATTGAATTCGCAACGAATGCATTCTATATGCGCATAGCAATTTTGGTATACCATTATTCCAAACGGCAACCGACAGAAACACATGGACCACAAACTGGATTCGACGGCTGACTCCATCGCCGTCTCGCTACGCGAACTGATCGCGAGCGGCGAACTGGAGGACGGCGCAAGGCTGGTCGAGCGCGAACTCGCCGATCGATTCGGAGTGAGCCGGGTGCCGATGAGAGAAGCCATACAAAAGCTCGAGGGAGAAGGACTGGTCGAACTCATGCGCAATCGCGGCGCCGTCGTGCGAACCCTGACGGAATCCGACCTGGATGAGATTTACGGCCTGCGCGGTTTGCTCGAAGGAGACGCCATCTTCCACGCGGTCAAACGCATGGACAGTGAGACGTTATCGCGCGCCGAACTCGTTCATCGGCTTCTGGGCGACGCGGATACAGCGCAACGACAGGGCGAACTGAATCGCGAGTTTCATGAGCTGCTGTACCGGCCGTGTGCCAACGGCCGTCAATTGAAAGCGATCCGCGAACTACGCACTCAGGTCGAGCGCTACGAACGATTGCAAGGCACGCTGCTCGCCGACACACCCGCCTTTCAGGACGAGCATCTCAAGATTCTCGAAGCATGCGAGGCTGGCAACGCACGACTCGCGCGATCGATGACGGTGGAACATCTCGCGTCGGCGAAACGCATCGTTCTGCAACTGGTTCGGGCTGGTTGACGACTACTGCCCGAACGCTTTTCCCGTCACGTTCGGCGCTCGCGGATCCGGGCTCATATTCAGGCTGGTGCCGTTTGCCCGCATGTTGTTGAGCACCGGGCCCGATCCCATGCCGCCGGGTCCGCCAATCGCAGGGGAACTGCCCACCGTACCCACGCCCGGCGTTGGGCTCAGGCCGGCTGCGCCCGCCCCCAGATTCATTCCCTGCCCCGCGCCCGCACCGTTGGCCCCACCTGCCTGCAAACCGCCCACCCCATTGGCACCAAGGTTTGCCGACTGGGCATAAGCCGCACTCGCCAGACCCATCACCAGCGCCGAAGTCAAAACACCCTTTGCCACGATTTTCATAACCCACTCCGTGATGCTGTCGAATTGCCCGGCCGAACTACCTACACCATCGAAGCGATGTCGAGCAAAAGACGCTCTTGAAGGAACCCGGTCAAACAGTAAGACTGCCCGCCTGCCACGTTTGTTCATCGTTGAAATCTGAACGAGCCGACCTTCGTGGGCAACTTGTACAAATGCTTACAAAGCAGCGTGCGCCTGGCGTACACCGCCCGCGCTGCCGCCGCGTTATTGCAGGCATCTACCCGCGGAGCCCGCAATGAACACCAATCTCAATCCCAGCAATCCACAGCGCAGCCGCATTCACCCCCTGGTCGCCGGCGCAGCCGCGGCCGTTATCCTGGCGAGCGCCACCGGCATTGCGGCGATGACAGGCCTTCTGCCTACCTCGCACGCCGTGACGGAGCCCGCGCCGCCGGCCACCACGATCGCGGCGCAAGTTGCGAGCGCTCCGGCCGCCGCGACCCAATCGGCCCCGGTTCAGCAAACGACTCAACAAACAACCCAGCAAACCGTCCAGCAAACCGCACCCGCACGTCCGCGCGTCCATCACACGCACAGCACGCCTGCCGCGGACACGCCGAGGTACGCAAATGATCAGGGTTACCAGGCGCCGTATGAATCCGCGCCGGCAAGGCCGGTCGCCGATCCTTATGCGGGCGAAGTCGTCGCCATCAATACGGTCCAGGCGCCTGAGCCGACCACCGGACTCGGCGCACTGGGAGGCGCGGTCGCCGGCGGACTCGTCGGCAATCAGATCGGCGGCGGACGCGGCAAGATTCTCACCACCATCGCCGGCGCTGTCGGCGGGGGCCTTGCCGGCAACGGGATCGAGCATGCCGTGCGCAAGCAGACTACCTATCAGGTCCAGGTGCGCATGCAGGACGGCAGCTACCGCAACTTCAGCTACCCGACGCAGCCGAACGTCCAGATCGGCGAGCGGGTTCACGTATCCGGCGATTCGCTGACCGCTTCGTGAAGTCTCGCGTCGGCATGTCACCGGATGCCGGTATGCACGAATGTGGGGAAACGCCGTGCGCGTTATGATCAACCGTTACGCCAGAACGGCTGATCGCGCACGATGGAGCACGCCTACATCCACCTTTTGCATCTGCTTGCCGGCCATCCGGCGTGGACACTCACGGTCATCTTTCTTGCGGCCTTCCTGGAGGCCATCGCCGTCATCGGCACCTTCATTCCAGGCAGCACTGCCATGTTTCTCGCCGGTGCGCTGGCCGGCACAGGTTCACTGAGCCTCGGCTGGGTGTTCCTGTGGGCGATCGCCGGCGCCGTCGCCGGGGACGGCATGAGCTTCTGGATCGGCAACCGCTACAAGGACAGGATCGTCCAGCTCTGGCCGTTCAGCAAACACCCGCAGGTACTCGACGCCGGCTACCGCTTCTTTCAGAAACACGGAGCCAAAAGCGTCGTGTTCGCCCGCTTCATCGGACCATTGCGGGCGATCGTGCCGGTCGTGGCGGGGATGCTGTGCATGACGCCGGTGCGCTTCTACGCAATGAATGTGCTGTCGGCGCTGATATGGGCTCCCGCGCATATCCTGCCGGGGGTGGTATTCGGCGCCTCCGTGCTGCTGGCCGGCGCGGTGTCGTTCCGTCTCGTCGTCATCATCGCGTTGCTGGTGGGCATCGTCTGGCTGAGCTTTCGCGCGATGGGTTTCCTGCTCTCGCATGCCAGTGCGTGGTCGAGCGCGGCGGGACGCTATCTGGGAAGCTGGGCCTGCCGCCACCCAGGCCCGTTCGGCCGGCTCGCGCGGCAACTGCTGGACCCCGAACAGCCGGATGCCAGCAGCGTCGTGGTGACATCGCTGCTGGTGCTGGCGGCGGGCGCACTCTTCTTCGGCGTCCTCGAAGACGTCATCAGCGGCGATCCGCTGGTCAACGTCGACCTGTCCGTCTATCACTTCCTGCAATCGGTCCGCACGCCCTGGAGCGACACTGTCCTTGCAGGACTGGCGACGCTCGGCAGCGTCTTCACGCTGACGGCGCTGGTCGTGACAGTGGTGGTGTGGATGCTGCTGGAGCGGCGTTGGCGCACCATCGGCTACTGGCTCGGCGCGGTCGTGTTTTCCCAATTGCTGATCTTCGCACTGCAGTTCGCGATGCGCCGCGCGCCACCCAATGAATTCATCTCCGACGCCTACGTGTTTCCGAGCAATCACGTCGCCGCCACGGTGATCGTCTACGGCTTCCTCGCGTTCCTGCTCGCGCGACGGGTCGGCATGCTGGAAGGTTTGTTCGTGGCGACTGCAAGTACGGTGGTCGTGATCGTGGTCGCGCTGTCGGGACTTTACTTCGGCAGGTACTGGGTCTCCGACGCGATCGGCGGCGCCGCGCTCGCATACATCTGGGTCGCCATCGTCTCGCTGACGGCGATGTTGCGGCATCCGGAAGTGCCACCCTCACGAGGCTTCATGCCGGTCGTGGTTCTGGTGGTGATGCTCGTGAGCGTGGGTGTGCAACTGAGCGTCAAGCCGCCGGCGCCGCCGCCTGACAATGCGCTGCGCCCGCCGCCCGTGCTGATCACTCAAGCGCAGTGGACCGTGTCGCTGTGGAAGAGACTGCCCTGCTATCGCTCGGATATGGGCGGTGACCGCAAGGAACCGCTCACGCTGCAATGGGTATCGAACCTCGATTCGATCAAGGGGCAACTGCGCGCGCAGGGATGGGTCGAGGGCACGGACCTCTCCGCGCACAGCTTGCTCTCGCTAGCCTCGCCGAATGTCGCGGCGGTAGCGCTCCCGGTATTGCCGAAGCTGAACAATGGCGTGCCTTCGTCGCTGGTCTTCATGCGTCCCGGCGACAACCGCGACGAACGCGACGTCCTGCGCTTCTGGCCGAGCGGCTATGCCGTAGCGAACGGTGCATCGACCACCCCGCTATGGGTCGGGGCTTTCGCGCACGAACGGCTCGCCCGGGCATCGTGGCCGATCAATATTCTGCGGGTCGACAAGGAAGTGTCGTCATTCGATGCTCACACCAAAACGAGCGCCGATCTCGGCGCGGCGCTCGTGGCCCAGGTGAGTTGCCATGGCGTGCCGGTATCGCTGCTGGCCTCTCCGGTGGAATGAGTGGCGCGTTGCCGGCGGCTTATTTGGATATGCCTGGATGTGCCTGGATGTGCTGTGCGTGTTCGCCGTACCCATTCAGAAATCGCTCTGCGCTCAATCACTTGGCGGCTTCGCCCAGAACTTGTCCACAAGGATATGAACATTTTCTGTGGATAACCTTAGCGAGGCGATACCTGAAGCAACCATCTGATCGATCGGCATACCGGAATCGTCGTTGATGTTGAGCGACCAGCTAATATGGCTCGTTGTGCGGGGCGTTGTTAGGACTATCTCTTGCGAGCGGTTCGAGGTAGCTGCAACACAATCCGCGCGATCGATGCCATACACACTCGCAGTTCGGTGACAAACTTCGAGAAGCGTTGTTTCTCTTCGCAACTTGAACCGATCAAGAATTGTTCGCTGCACTGCCTTTTCATCGTCTGTCAGACCGAAAGTCAAGGCCCGCTCTGCAATGTTGAACAGATCCCAGAGATGTTTCGCTCAATAGCTGGATCCCAATGCTTTTCAAGAAAGACCGAGAGGGCCATATCGGAAGGCAGCTCTATCTGACGTCCACCACAACGCGTACATGCGAATCTGTGCATGCGTCCTATTCCGCCCATTTTCGGATAGCGAGACCCGGCACTGGAAGCGCGCGATCGTCATCGACGACCGCCGCCTCGCGCTGCGGACGACGCCGGACCAAAAATTGGACCCCGCACGGTGCGGGTTTTTCATTTCTGGTCGGACCATCAAGGTCTATGGTGCAGCCAGTCCCGTATGAAATGCGTATCCAGCCAGCGGAGTTGCTGATTCCTAGGGCGTTCGCGTCTGTAATGCTCAGCTACCAATATTGCCGCAATGACCAACACGATCACCCCAAACAACACTCCCGTGATTAACTCGGCCATGGCAGCCTCCTTACCAGGTCTCGACCATGCTTACATTTTAGGCGATACGCCCACCCAAAGCGACGCCGGCCCGGTTCCTTTCATTTCTGGCGCGAGCACGTGGTGGGCATAGAATGACCGTGTACCACACAGGAGATTGAGCCATGGCCCGAATGAGAGATCGCCTGAAGGAGCGCCTGGCCGTGACCGATCGACGGCTCAAGGAACTGAAGGAAGCTGGCAGGGCATCGGACAAAGGGCGCCGGCAGCAGTGCAGGCAGAGCAAGGCCGACCGGCATCGCAAAGCGATGCTCGTCGGCGAGACCGTGCTCCGCAGAGTACATAGCGGCGAATGGGAAGAAGCAGACTTCCGGCAGATGATGGATGAGGCGCTATCCCGTCCTGCCGATCGAGCGCTGTTCGACCTTGACTGAGCGCGGCCGATTCCAGTGTCCGACTTGTGGGTAAACCGGCTGCCTTGTCGCCGTAGATTGCGCGATTATCTTGCGCACGGCGCCCCGGCAACGGTTGGCAGCAGGACCGGCACTATCCGTCAGGTGTACTGGCGAAGACGCGACGAAAACGCCTCAAGGGCATTGATACCGCTCAGCTCTGCAAGACTGCACCAGTCCTGCAACTGAAGGAGCAACTGTTCGCGCGACATATTCGGCCGTATCCGGGTGACCCGAGGCAGCTACCGATTCTTCACGTACGGGAAATGGGCAACTGCGATTCTCCGTCTCACAGTCGCTCCGGGCCGAGCCTACTGCCAGAGAATCTGGCGGGTGACAAGAGGCCGGAGTAACGGCGTGAGGTGTGGCCATCGCCGCTGCTGCGGCAAAGCCACACGCTTTCCACAGAACGTGCGCCGCTGCCTTGAATGCTCCGCGCGGAAGGTCGCGATTTTTAGCGTGTCCGACCACTGGCCGCCAGCGTACAGACATAACGGCCGATTCGATGCGACGATGTAAGGCACGCGGGGCTGCAATGCACCGTAGCCAGCCGGCCGAACTAACGCGACCGCCGGTCCCTCCAACGTTTAAACAGGAGGACCATCATGATCCGCCTCTTCAGTATTTTCATGCTCGCTGCGGGCCTTGCTGGCTGCGTCGTGGCCCCGCCGTATGGTTACGGCTACGATCCAGGGCCCACCTATGAGTCAGGCCCCGCCTACTACGGCTATGCCCCCGGCTATTACGCGGCTCCGGCCGTCAATGTTGGGATCGGCTTTGGTGGCTACTTCGGCGGAGGACATGGTGGACGCGGACGGTAAATGTGCGGCGCTCGCAAACGCGCGTTGCGTCACTTTGACGTGGCGGCCTGTGACGCTCGCGAGATTCATAGCTAAACCCGTCCGGATCTTCTACGCCGCGGTCTTGAGCGGAGTCACCACGGGATCGGCAAAGGCATTGCCTGCAATGGCGAACGCCAGCGGCGGATTCAGACTGTCGACCATCGAAGTCGGCATGAGGATCGTCGCGCCACGTTCCTTCGTCGTCTCGTAGATGATATTCATTGCACGAAGTTGCAGCGCGCCCGGCTGCGTTTCATACACTCTCGCCGCCTCGACAAAATTCGACGCGATCGCGGCCTCCGCCGAACCGAGAATGACGCGCGCCTGTTTTTCCCGCTCGGCCTGCGCCTGACGGGACATCGCGTCCTGCAACGCGACTGGAATCGCCACGTCGCGAATTTCGACGGAACCGACCGCGATTCCCCATTCGGCAGTCTTGCCGCCAATTTCGTCACGCAGGTGCGCGTCCGCCGCGGTTCTGTCCGACAGCAACGCAGACAGCATCGTCGCGCCGATCAGTTCCCGCAACGTGGTCTGCGCGACGCGATCAATCGCCTGCCGATAATCGGTTATCGCCAGTGCGGCTTTTTGCGCATCACAGACGTGCCAGAAAATGATCGCATCGACATTTACCGGCACCGTATCTTTGGTCAGCGCCTGCTCCGCGTTGAAAGCCGTGGTCTGAATGCGTTCGTCGATGACTGCGACGATGTTGTCCAGAATCGGAATGATCATGAAGAATCCCGCGCCCTTCACGCTCTGCAGTTTTCCGACTCGCAGGATGACAAATTTCTCCCAGACGTTGGCAACTCTCACCGACATGCCGATCAGAAGAGCCGCAACAAAAAATGGCGGAGCGAGATACACATTCACCAATCCGCCAGCAGCCATGCCGGCTAGCAGGAACACGGTGGACAGAAGTAACGTGATCGGATTCATGATGGTTGTGCCTCGCAAGGCGGAGCGGCGTTGATGCGAAAAGCCGGGGATGACTGTTCCGCGCACGGCCGCGAATAGGCTGAAACTGAAAATCCAGCGCACTCCCGAACAGGTTGCCCGCAAGTGTCGCGAAAGTCGGTACGGTGTCGCATGCAACGGCCACGTCGAAGCGGTTCTTCTGGCCAATCAGCGGTTGCATCGCATACGGCGACGATGGGTCCATGCGGATACGCCCATCCCAATCGACACCTATGAAGCGGAAGGTCGGATCGACTTCGTCATTGATCACGCTCAGGTTCAAACCGTAGCGTTCGGCAATCGGCCCCCAGTAGTGCACGCCGAGCATGTTGGCGATCAGCTCCTGCGTCATCTTTAGCTCGTTCGACGGCAGGCGGTCCAGGTTGAGAAGCCACGTTCTCATGTGCAATACGGTAAGTCTGTACGGTAACGTTCAGATCAGTAAAAACAACCCTATCGCATCATTTATCAACATGACTGGCACCGCGCATCCCGTCCAGCAACGGCACGAAGGCGAGTGTGAGAAGCAGGGCAGCGAGCGGCAGCGTTGCGATGAAACCCATGTGCTTGAATCCCAACGCGCCCGTCACGCCGCCCACGAAGAACATCCCAAGCAGTGACGCCAGCAGCGCAAGTCTCTGTCGATCGGCGCGCACGCGTGGCGCTCGTGAATCTGGCGCATTCCAGTAGACCAGCTTTCCCAGTTCGATACCGATGTCGGTAACCAGGCCTGTCACATGGGTCGTACGGATTTCGGCTTTCGAAATCTTGGTGATGATCGCGTTCTGAAGACCCATCACGAAGCACAGCACGCCTACCGTGGCGGACACGAACAGGAGCCGGTGATGTTCCAGATTCGAGCCGAGCAACCCGAAGCCCAACAGCAACGTTGCCTCCAGCAACAACGGCGTCGCATACACGCTTTGCGCGTGCCGGCGCCGTCCCCAGTTGATCAGGATCGCCGACGTGGCGGCGCCGGTGAGAAATGCAATGAGTGAACTGAGCCCCGCCACGACAAGGCCGAAATCGCCAAGCGCGAGATTGTCGGCCAGCGACGACACGATACCGGTCATGTGCGACGTGTACTGTCCGACCGCCAGAAAGCCGCCCGCGTTGGCCGCGCCTGCAACGAACGCGAGCCAGCGCCCGAGACGCCGATTGGTCACGTCGGTCCGGTGCGGACTGGCGAATCCTCGAAGATAGTTAATCGGCATGATGGCGGATGAGTGTCAGTTGGATGCAGGTGCGGTAGAGGGCGCGCATCGCCATGATGCACCCGAACCGCGCCGAATTCCTCACTGCCCGCCTCTTCACCCGGATGCCGGTACGGCAGCGTACCGACTTCGGCCGCCGGCTGTTGCATATTCGATACCTCACCGCAGCCCGGTGCACGGATGAGCCGCACTCGAGAAAAATCACCCGCTCACGGGGTTCGCCTCAAGGAGTGTTGATATGTCCGATGTCGCCGATGGTGAATCCTCGCTAACTGCCGACACGCTGCGCAAAATAGACCGGTACTGGCGCGCGTGCAATTATCTCGCCGCCGGCATGATTTACCTGCGCGACAATCCCTTGTTGCGCGAGCCGCTGAAACCCGAACACATCAAGAACCGGCTGCTGGGCCATTGGGGCTCCGATCCGGGGCAAAGCTTCGTACTGGTGCATCTGAACCGGCTTATCAAGCAACTCGATCTCAACGTCATCTACATTTCCGGCCCAGGGCACGGCGCGCCCGCGACGCTTGCCAGTTGCTATCTGGAAGGCCACTACTCGGAGATCTATCCGGACTGCAGCGAAAATGAAGAGGGTATGCGCCGCTTCTTCCGGCAGTTTTCTTTTCCAGGCGGCATCGGTTCGCATTGCACACCCGAGACGCCGGGCTCGATTCACGAAGGCGGCGAGCTCGGTTACAGCCTCTCGCATGGCTACGGCGCAGCCTTTGACAATCCGGATCTGATCGTTACCGCGGTGATAGGCGATGGCGAAGCGGAAACCGGCCCGCTCGCGACGTCATGGCATTCGAACAAATTTCTGAATCCGGTTCGCGACGGCGCCGTGCTGCCAATCCTGCATCTGAACGGCTTCAAGATCGCGAATCCGACGATTCTCGCGCGGATTCCTCGCGATGAACTCGAAGCGCTTCTGGTCGGCTATGGACACCGGCCGTATTTCGTCGAGGGAGACGATCCCGAGACCATGCATCGCCAGATGGCTGGCACGCTGGAACGCTGTATCGACGAGATTCGCTCGATCCAGCAGCGCGCACGCGCGAGCGGTGACGCAACACGCCCCCGCTGGCCGATGATCGTGTTGCGCACGCCGAAGGGCTGGACCGGCCCAAAAGAGGTCGGCGGACACAAGGTAGAGGGATCATGGCGCGCGCACCAGGTGCCGATTGCGGATCCCGCGACGAACGAGACCAGTCTGAAGCTGGTCGAGAGCTGGATGAAAAGTTACCGGCCGCAAGAACTGTTCGACGAGGCCGGAAGGCTGGTCGCCGAATTGCGCGAGATGGCGCCTGCCGGCACGCGCCGCATCAGCGCCAACCCGCATGCGAACGGCGGCCTGTTGTGCAAAGCACTCGATATGCCGCCGTTTCGGGACTATGCGGTCGACATGAAAGCGCCCGCGGCAAGCTACATGCCGCCGACCGATGTGCTCGCGAAATTTTTACGCGACGTCATGCGCCGCAATATGACCAACTTCCGCGTATTCGGTCCGGACGAAACCGCCAGCAATAAACTGACCGCCATCTACGAGGCGTCCGAAAAAACGTGGCTCGCCGAGACCCGACCCGACGATGACGACGGCGGTGAACTGTCGGTCGATGGCCGCGTCATGGAGATGCTGAGCGAACACACGCTCGAAGGATGGTTCGAAGGCTATGTGCTCACCGGTCGGCACGGCCTCTTCGCGACCTACGAAGCCTTTGTGCACGTGATCGATTCGATGTTCAACCAGCACGCAAAATGGCTGGAGAAGGCAAAACGCGAACTGAGATGGCGGCAACCGGTACCGTCGATCAATCTGCTGATTACGTCGCTCGTCTGGCGTCAGGATCACAATGGCTTCACGCATCAGGATCCGGGTTTTCTCGACGTCGTCACCAACAAGAGCCCCGACGTCGTGCGCATCTACATGCCGCCCGATGCGAACTGTCTGCTGAGCATCGCCGACCACTGCCTGCGCTCGCGCGATTACGTCAATGTGATCGTCGCGGACAAGCAGCCGCATTTGCAGTATCTCGACATGGCCGCGGCCGTCACGCATTGCACGAAGGGCATCGGCATCTGGGATTGGGCGTCGACCGACCAGGGCGTCGAGCCGGACGTCGTGATGGCATGTGCCGGCGATATCGCGACGATGGAATCGCTCGCCGCCGTGCAGATACTCAAGGAACAGTTCCCCAATCTGAAAATCCGCTTCGTCAACGTGGTCGACCTGTTCCGGCTCATGCCGGATACCGATCATCCGCACGGTCTGTCGAATCGCGACTTCGACTCGCTGTTCACCGTCGACAGACCGGTCATCTTCAACTTCCACTCCTATCCCACCCTCGTCCACAAGCTCAGCTACCGGCGCTCGAACCACGAGAACATGCATGTGCACGGCTATCAGGAGAAAGGTAACATCAACACGCCGCTTGAACTGGCCATCGTCAATCAGGTCGACCGGTTTTCGCTGGCTATCGACGTGATCGATCGCGTTGCGTGCCTGCAAGGCGTCGGCGACCACGCCAAGGAGTGGCTCCGCGGGCAGATCATCGAACATCTCGCGTATGCGCACACCGAAGGCATCGACAGCGAAGCGATTCGGAACTGGACATGGACGAGGTAGCCCGATGACACGAACAGACCCGGAAGCAGGCGATATTCTCGTGCTGAACAGCGGCTCGTCGTCGCTCAAGTTTGGTCTGTTCAGCGTCGCTGCGGACGACGAGGCGCCGCTACTGGAGGGCAGCGCGGACGGCATCGGCCGCGCGGGCGGTAGCCTGCAAATGAAGTCCCGCGACGGCAACGTCGACGTACAGATGTCGCCCGTGATGGAATCGCAAACCGACGCCTTGCAAAAGCTCGCGTCGGTGCTCGACGAGCATGGCTATGGACGGCCCGTGGCAGTGGGGCATCGGGTGGTGCATGGCGGCCCGAATGTGCGGACCCATCGGCGCTTGACCGCTGAGGTGAAGCGGCAGTTGCAGGAAGCGGTGCACTTTGCGCCGTTGCATATTCCGCCGGCGCTGACGCTGATCGACGAAGCATCGGCCATCTTCGGCGACGCGCAGCATTTCGTCTGCTTCGACACGGCCTTTCATTGCACGCTGCCGCCGCGCGCGGCGCATCTTCCGCTGCCGCGCCGTTATGCGGATGCGGGCGTAATCCGCTATGGGTTTCACGGGCTATCGTACGAATCGCTCGTGCACAGACTCGGTGCCGACTTGCCGGCTCGAACGGTGTTTGCTCACCTGGGCAATGGTTCGAGCCTCTGCGCGTTGCGCGATGGGAAGTCCGTCGATACGTCGATGGGTCTTACGCCGACAGGTGGGATACCGATGGGCACGCGCAGCGGCGACCTGGACCCAGGCGTGCTGCTTTATCTGATGCGCGTCGAGGGACTCGATGCAGACGGACTGGAGACTCTGCTGAACCGCGCAAGCGGTCTCGCGGGATTTGCTGGAGGCGAAAGCGACATGCAGGCGCTGCTCAGACGAAGCGCCGATGGCGATAGCGACTCGGCGCTCGCCGTGGAGGTGTTTGCGACGGCCGTGCGAAAGTCGATCGGCGCCTACGCGGCCCTTCTGGGCGGAATCGACTTGCTGGTTTTCACGGGCGGAATCGGCGAGCACAGCCCTGAGATACGCGACAGGATCTGTATGGAACTCGACTTCCTCGGTCTGTCGCCAGGACATCACATAGCCAAGGTCCGCGTGATGCATACGGAGGAAGAGCGTCAAATCGCGCGGCATTGCCGGGCCTTGCTGGAAAGCCCCGCGAGTTGAATTTTCGCAGGGCCGACGATCGGCATCGAGTGTGCGGTCGAACAAAGACACGCGACTGTACGTTGTCGTACCGCATTCTCGCGCGCCTCAGTGTAGCGTGACCTCTATCGTCATCCTGTTCATGACCGACGAGTCGCTCAACCGCTTCCGCAGCAGAGACGGCTGGTCAGCTGGCGGCGATGCGTCAGTAGCCGTGCTGAAAGTGGGCGTGAACGGCAATCTCGACACCAGCACCGCTACCGGACAGGTCGACGCGTTCGTTCTGACCAATAGTGGCTTGATGGCCGGCGCGTCGCTGGAAGGCACGAAAGTTACCCGGCTCACGTCGCTTTAAAAAGATGGACTCTGGGACTCGCCGCTTGACGCGAGCCCAGACTTTTCATGTTGCGGAGAAATCATGTTACGAAGCATAAGAGACTTGCGCGGAAGCACCGTTCACGCATCCGACGGCGACATAGGCTCGGTCAGCCAGGCCTATTTCGATGACGAATCCTGGGGCGTCCGCTATCTGGTGGTCGAAACGGGCAACTGGCTCAACGATCGCCAAGTGCTGGTGTCGCCGTATTCGGTCAAGCACACGGACCCTGGGTCGAGTGTCGTGCACGTCAGCCTTTCCCGGCAGCAAGTCAGGGACAGCCCGGTTCTCGACACGCACAAGCCCGTATCGCGGCAGCACGAGATCGAATACCTGCGTTACTACAGCTATCCGACGTATTGGGGCGGCCCGAACCTGTGGGGCATGGGCGCCTACCCTGCCTACGATCCGACCGGCGTCCCGCCGGACGCGCTGCTCGATACGCCGTCACAGCCGACGTTGCACACAGACCAGCCGCCCCCGGACGTTCATCTGCGCAGTACCGACGAGGTCAAGGGCTACCACCTCAAGACAGCCGACGGCGGCATCGGCCATGTGTCGGACCTCATCTACGACGACACCGACTGGGCAATTCGTTATCTGGTGGTGGACACACACAACTGGTGGCCCGGCGGAAAAGCCGTGCTGATCGCGATTCACTGGATAGACGGAGTCGACTGGTTCGAGTCTGCAGTGTCGACGACACTCACTCGCGGCGTGATCCAGAACAGCCCCGCGTATGACGACTCGATGCCGATCGACCGGCATTACGAAGTCGTGCTGCACCGCTTTTACGGTAAGCACGGGTATTGGTCGGATGCCAATGAGGACGAGCGCGTTGCCGCGGAGTGATGCCTCGCGCAGGCCGCCGTTCTCGCCCAATCCGCGCACTCCGGGATCGATGACCGTTCTCAGCGCGGTTAGACGATCTTGCGCGATGCCGCGATCGCTTCGTTGAGACAACGGAAAACGCATGCATGGAAACGCACTGCAGGCAGGAGTAGATCATGAGACAAAATATTCAGAAACTGTATCAAGCCCGTATCCATACATTCACACCGGAGTGTCTGGAACTGCAAGATGGCAAATTTGATTTCCATCTTCGCCATGCGGTGGAAGGCTGCCTTCCTTCGGCCGACCAGCACTATGCCGTCGGCATTTTCGCAACCTGCGAGGAAGGCCATGCGGCCGCGCTTGCATACGGCGACAGATACATTTCGGAGCACAAGTTCGGAATGTAGCGGCCCCGCCGTTCATTGATGAAAAGCGACTGTATCCGGCAGCGATCGGACCGGATGTAGCCGTCGTCTAACCAGGAGCACTGCGTTATGGCAGACAAAATCATCTCAAGCGACACGCACGACGCCCATATGACCGTCAAGGATCACATTGCCGACGGCTGGGTGGCGACGCTCTGGATCGTTGCCAAGGGCGCCCCGAAAGGCAACGAACCCACTACTACGCTCGACACTTTTTTCGATTCTGAAGACACGGCCTGGCATTCGGTCAAAACGCTTGCCCTCGCGAAGCTCAGCAACCTGAAATAAGGCGGGTCGCACATGCCCGCCGTCACGCCGGCTCACCAGCCATGCGCCGTTCCAGCACGATCGGCAGCCTGAGCGTGAATTCGCTGCCCGTACCGGGGCCGGCACTGGTCGCCGACACCGTTCCGCCATGCGATTCGGCGACCGCCTTCACCACGGCAAGACCCACCCCAAGACCGCCGGCACTCGCCGCAATCGTTCTGCTGGACTGAGCGAAGAGGTCAAAGATATGTGGCAGGAGCGCGCCCGATATGCCCAGGCCATTGTCCTTCACGGATACGACGAGGTCCTTCCCGTCCGCGAGCACGTTCACGGCGATGCAACCATTTTCCGGCGTGTATTTCACCGCGTTACGCAGGAGGTTATCGACGGCCTGTGCGAGACGCACAGGATCGCCTTCAATGCGTAATGCCCTGTCGGCAATCTGCACGGTGAGCGTCTGGCCGCGTTGGGCTGCAGCCAGTGCGGCTGCGGTGAGCGGGCCGGCCAGAACCGCAACGACTTCGATGAGGGCCTTGCTCACACGGAGCGCGCCACGGTCGATCCGCGTGGCATCCATCAAGTCCTCAGCAAGCCGGCTAATCTGTGTGATCTGCCGGTCGAGCATGTCGATCGACCGTAACACCTCCGGACGATCCGCCGACGCCCTGCGAATGAGGTGGACGGCCAGTTGCATCGGCGTCAACGGTCCACGAAGCTCGTGCGCCACCATCGCAAGAATTTCGTCCTTGCGTCGAAGCGCGTCGAAACGATGGGCGGCCGGAGGAGAATGACTGGAAAAAGCGATGGAGGCTCGTTGCTGCGAGCATTCCATCATTTCATCGTTCACGTCTACGTGGCGCGCGTCGGGCGTGCCAACGGACCACCGGAAAGATACTGGATGAGCTGACATGTAGAGCCTCGTTTTTTGACGCGCGGCCTGATGAATGCATTGATGCCCGTCTCGCTACCCCTGCTAACGATCTTGACCAGCATGACGTAGCGTGTCTGGCGTTCAACGCTTCGGTCCCCTCATACCCTCGGTTTCCATCGCGGCATTGCGTTCTTCGCTCGCCTCAATGGAAAGACCTGCGGTGCGAATGCGACATCGATCATGCTGGAAAATACGAAGTGGCGGGGCAACGTCATGTCGATGTGCGTTCGATTTTATCGAACAACCTGAGCAGTCGGGACACCCGGGTCCGTCCATCGGGCACCAGACGCTGATGCGTCGATAGCGACGTAATGCGACGCCGCCAGTACGATAGCCCAAGTGGACTTCCCGGGATAAGAAGCGGAATGATCCGTTCGAGGTGCGTCAGGTCTTCTTCGAATTGATGGTGGAGCATCGTGGTCCTTGGGGGCTGTTTTATGGTCCGCCACAAGTGTGTGCTGACCGGTTTTGCACGTCTGCACGCTACCGTACAGGGTGTGAGGCGAGCCAACCTTTTCACACGAGCCGCGGATGTCTCCAGGTGTGCGGCTTCACGTCGAATCCATGTTGCCCCGCCTGGCTCGCGGTATGGCACCGTACCCGTTCGTCTCAGACCTTCGCTAGCGGACCTGAAGTCAGAGCCCAGTTAGCGCCCTCGTACCGGGACGATGCCGCATTACTGCTAAAGAACCGACGCGGTGGTGGGACTTGCCGTAGCGAACAACGTTGCATAGCGCCGGGCCTTGACCTCGCTCGACGGGATGATGTCGATTCGCACGACATCGCCCTCTTCTTTCGCGGTTTTCGCGCGTCAATGCGTCTGGCTGTCCGGAGCGCCGGCGAAAGCCGCCCGCGCCGTCGCATCAAAACCGGTGGCAGCCGTTACTCAGGCGCGTACCTGAACTCTGGTAATGCCTTCAGGGACTCCCTGGCCTTGTTCATGACATTGCTCCTTGAAAATGACCGATGACTGAACCTGTCGACGCGTGCAGGCCACTCGTTCTCTGATGGCACGGTTCGACAACGACTGCCCGTGAGCGGATCATCCAGACACGAATTTTTGCGCTCTTATCTTATATTCTGCCCAGAAGCAGCAATATGAGAACGACGACCAGCAGCACACCCAGCACGCCGCTTGGCATATAGCCCCACGAACGGCTGTGCGGCCAGGTCGGTATCGCACCGATCAACACCAGCACCAGCAAAACTATCAATATTGTTCCCAACATGGAACTTCTCCTTTCCGACTCCGTGTTACGACGAGCCCGTCGCCGCTCTCTCGCCACGTGCCCGGAATCTTCAGGCCTTTCGCGAGGTATCTTCGCAAATTAAATGTGATGCTGACCGGCATCCGCACAACCCGGAAAAGACCCGCCCTGTAGTGTGAGGCTGGCATCGATTTGCCACGCAGTCGGTACGGTGGTGGACATCGGGATTCCTTTTTTACGCCCGGAGTTCGCGACTGCCGCGTGCCGGATGCGGCCGCGCTGGGGGCATTCCCGGGCTGTCAGTCCGACTGCACTTTGACCGGCCACGAAATCGCTCGGCGCGATCCACATGACCGTCTGCAACACGCCAGCCAAAGTGCGGCATTCTGTTCAGCAGCGGTCCGGGCGCGGACGAAAAATTTCCCCCTTTCACGCCAGGGTTCAATTGCGTGGCCGCCCTGGTAAAGCGCGCCAGCCGTATTCGCCGGGAATGCTACAGCGGGTGTTGCGGTAGCCCTGCGCTGCCCGTCCGCGCAGGAAAGATACGTGTTTTATATCGCCTTCAGATCAGGCAGCAGCCGGTCGAACTCCCGTTTCACCACGCTGTAGCATTCGCACACGCGCATTTCGAGCCCCGGTCGATCCAGAACCTCGATGTGGCCATGAGCGTAGCGAATCAGTCCCGCGCCCTGCAGTTTCAGCGCCGCCTCCGTCACGCCGGATCTGCGTACGCCAAGCATGTTGGCGATCAGTTCCTGTGTCATCTTCAACTCGTTTGACGGCAGGCGGTCCATGCTGAGCAGCAGCCAGCGGCACAATTGCTGGTCGATCGAATGATGCCGGTTGCAGACGGCGGTCTGGGCCATCTGGGTGATCAATGCCTGGGTATAGCGCAGCAATAACCGCTGCACCGGACCAGCGCGATGGAATTCCTCTTTCAGGATGCGTGCATCCAGTCGATACGCCTGGCCTGCGCTTTGCACGACTGCCCGGTTTGGCGTGGTTTCACCGCCCATGAAGAGCGCAATACCGATGATCCCTTCGTTGCCCACTATCGCAATCTCGGCGGACGCGCCGTCCTCCATCACATAGAGCAGCGATACGATGGACGTTGTCGGAAAATACACGTAGTCGAGGCGATCGCCTGACTCGTACACGACCTGCCCCAGTGGCATCTCGACCGCTACGAGATGCGGGGCCACGCGCGCCCGCTCCGCTTCCGGCAGAACCGAAAGCAGGTGATTTTCTCTGGAATGTTGCTCGCTTTCCATGTCCCGCTCCCCGACATCCCGTCCAGAAACTGCACCGTTTTCGCAGAATTGTTCTTAACGATATCAGCCACCAGCGGCATTTGCGTGAATGCACCAGACGAATGGGCGGGGATGTAGAACTCACCTGGACCTCGTTCGAATTATAGTTCGCGCGCAGGGTGGCACGTCGCGGCGCGCTGGAACGGCCACCGGCCATGGCTCAATGGCAAGCCCGATCCCCAAACCGCCGGCGCTCGCCGCAATCGTTCGATCAGAACTTGTACTCCGGATTCTTTGGATCGAATACCGAGTCGTCGAAATGTTTCGGCGTCACGTCCGTGAACGAAAACTTCTCCAGGAGTCCGGCATCGTTGTCCCACGCTTCGCTTGTGCGAAAAAAGGGTTGCCGCAAGTCGAGGCCGAGCCGCTCCTTCTTTGCGTAGAAGTCGGGCCGCCCGGTAGGTGTTTCCCACGTGAACGCCACTACCCGCACATCATGATCGTTCAGCACCTCGATCTTCGAGGGCTTCTCGACACCTGCCGCGCGATACTTCTTCAGCTCAGCCAGAAACAGATCCGTGAAATAGTCTATGCCCAGTTCACGCACGGTATGGTTCGATTGCGCCTTGACGCGAGCGCCATCGATTGGCACCCAAAAGGACACGAGGTTCAGGATCCCACCCGGATGCGCGTAAAGCTTGTCCGGATCCTTCTTCTCGTCATAAATCATTTCCTGCCCGGCATTCCTGCCGTCAGCCAGCCACTTAACGTAGACTTGCCGCGGCTCCTGACGATAGCGGACCAGCATGTGAGCAGACTCCGTCTGCCACTTGCCTTTCACACGTTGCTGACTGAACATCTGGAACTCGCATTCCCGGTAGAGTGTGCTGCCCGTCTCCACGTAGCGAGACAGCGTCTCGGGCGCGAGCGCTCGAAAGAGTTCGATCAGTTGCGCGTCGTCCAATCTTTCGAGCTCACCGCCTTGCGCGGCGCGGCTTAGCCAGGCTACCTGGCGCTCGACAGGCAGACTCGCCACCTGTGCGATCGCGACGAGGGACTGATCTGCCGGCGCTGGATGGCTCGCCGGTGTCGGCGTATCCTCAGCATGCCCCGGCGCGGCAATCATCGCAGCCGATGCGAGCGCTAGAGATGCGAGCCTCGCGAACCTTGCGGCGCGAGACCTTGTTGACGTCTTGGCGACACCCTGCATGTGGCACCCCGGATTCGTCGATCTTTCGTTAAGACAGCGAGGCAAGCACGATCCACTGCCTTCTGACATGAGCCTTGAACGCGTGGCTCGTTTCGCGATCGGCTGGCGAGCTCAAGTGCGACGTCCCGGCGATTTCGACGTGCTCATGGAGGGCATCGGCGACCTTGCTCCTTATCTCCGGTGGCAACGATCGAACGATGGCGACCGGTAAAGCCGCCTCAGCGTGAATCATCCCAGTATGGAACGGGTATCGATGCGAAGGTCCGGTGAAGGCGTCGTAAGAGCAATCTAACACGATCCGCGGGTACGTTCAGGTCGGCTCATCCGCCTCTACCCGGTCAGAGAGTTCAGTGCTGTTTTGTGCAACGCAGAACCTGGGCCGAGTTGATTGAACGGTTCCGGCATGCCATCAACGGCAAAGGGATTGTCCTGAACCTGCCGTTTTACGTGGCCGATGCGGTTGCGCGCGCTCTGGCTAGCGTACATCGCCTGTTCTGTCCGACACGGGAGCCATTGCTTCATCCGCTGATCGTGCGAATGTTCGGTCGCACGTGCGGACACGGCGCGCAGAGAATTTATCGGGACCGGCTCGATGAAGGCTGCGAGCGAGTGGGGTTCGATGAGGCGCTCGATTCCTCCATCAGCTGGTTTCTTGAGCGAGGCTGATCACCGGACAGCGTTACATTGGCGGATTTTGCGGATGCTATTGGCGAATACCCAACGCCCAGATCATGCACTTTCACGTATATTTAAAAAACGCCCCAAAAAATGTCCGAAATTTCCGGCTTAAAAATCCTATAGTTATTTCGCAATTGGCAGGTTGCATGTAAGAAATGGCAATCACGCAAAGACGCGTAACGCTTTTTTGCGAATCGCAAGCCATCACGTTTTATACGCAATAAATCGTCTGGAAGTTTTTGATTGTTTTTTTTGAGTTATCGCCCAAACGCCATTACAGCGCATGACCTCCTCGGCAATTTCCCCAGCCTTCAACTGGCTGGAACATTGAATGGCAGGAGAGGCGCCGTAGCGGTGCATGTGATAGCTGTGCGTCACTGTGGTCTCGAACCATTTTCAAGTCGTTGAAAGTAAATAACGCTTCATGCGTCGCTAGCCTGTGCTGTCGAGTTGTGTATTACGTGTTATTGAATGTTGGCTACTCGGTTCATACCCGCATGTAATTTTTCTATTTGTTTCGGAATCCTTTTGAGGTACCCGCTATGAATCACTTTCAAAAACATCTCGCCGCGTGGCTGGTTGCGCTGGTCGCGTTACTTTCCATATCTTCGTGGGCACGGGCCCAAACCGTACCAGGACTGGGTACAGCATCGGCCTTCGCAGTCCTGAGTGCAGCGCCTGGCGGTGCGGGGGCGGTGACGTGCACCAACTCCACGATCAGCGGAGCCGTGGGCTCCACAGGTGCTCCGGGTTCGGTCGTACAGACTGGGTGCACGATTACGGGAGCGGTCACCGCGCCGGTTCCGGCCCAGGTTGTATCTGACTTCAACACCGCGTATGGTAACTACGCGGCCATTCCGTGCACCGGAGTGTTGACAGGCACCACGCAAACGCTCACTCCAGGGGTCTACTGCAGCACCGGAGCCGTGACGTTCACCAGCGCCACGTTGACGCTCGACGGACAGGGCAACCCGAACGCGGTCTGGATTTTCAAAGTCGGCACCGCTGGCAGCGGCGCCCTTACCGGTACCAACTTTTCGGTGGTCATGATCAACAGTGGGGCGGCGTGCAATGTGAATTGGTGGGTCGCCGATGCCGCGACACTGTCGACGTCTGCCTTCCAGGGCAACATTCTCGCGGGTGCGGCTATCACCTTTACCGGTGCTGGTAGCACGGCCACCATTGGCAATGACCTGGCAAAAGGCACAGTAACGTTGACTGGCGTCGCCGAAACCAGCTGCCAGGCAGTGCCCTGCCAGGAACCGGACAAATCGTACGGCAAATTCCTGGCTCCCCTCAACATCCTGTCTCACCCGTGGGATCCTATGCCCCAATGCCCACAGAAATGCAAGCTACCCCTGCACCCCCTGCCAACCAAGTCATGGTAGTGACTGTTCAGCCGCTAAGCTGCGATCGGAATAGTTAGTTCAGCCGGCGCGGCGATGCGCGGGTACAAGCCGGGCTGGCGGATGTGCCCGCGTGGCGGACAAGCAGGCGGCGACCCTTCCTGCAAAGCTTTTGGGCGCAAGCAAGCCGCTATCTTGATTGACTGGTGAGGCCCGGGAGGGATGCGAGCTGATCTAGCGGTGGCGCCGCAGGCAACTCCGCTAGATCTTTTACTCGAACTTGGCGGGCATAGCACGCCTTACCGCTGTCGCTCGCTCCGGTTGCGCCGATGGATGAGTGTTGAAGCATGAACAGGTGTGGCCGGATGCTGCAACGGGTTCCTTGCCGGCAAGGGCGACCGGGAACCTATAGCGAAGACGATCTGGCAAGACTTGCAGCAGCCCATGACGGCAGCCGACGCACAATCGTACTTGAGCAAGACATTGCAGAATAGCCTAGCCGCTTGCTCATATTTGATGAGGTTAACCAGGTAAGGATGGATCATGCGTCCACCGGCAAACTATAAGGTAACCGACACCACGGAAAAACGTGACCGTGGCCGACCGCGAAAGCCTGATGCAATGTCGAACGCCGAGCGTGAGGCCGTGTGGCGGGCCCGACATGCTCGCATGAACGCCATCCCAATCCACCTTCTGTCGCTCGCGCTCTTCGCCGCGTTCTGTGCGACGCTCACTTACTGGATCGTCATGCTCACGTCGCTGTCCGGCGGCCCGTTGCCGGTTGCCGCCGTACGCGCACCGGTTTCGGTCGAGCAGGCGGCCACGCTGTTCGGCGGCCAGCTTCAGCGCAGCGCCAACCAGGACGTGCGCCTGTTCGGCATCCTCGCACTGAGGGACGGCGCCGCAGCCATCGTCAGCGCCGGTGGCGAACCGCCGCACGCTGTGTCGCTCGGCAGCACCATCATGCGAGGCGCCAAACTCTTTGAAGTGCGCCCCCGTTCGATCATCATCGACCGCAACGGTGCCCGTTCCGAAGTGTTCCTGCCCGCCAACGCCGCCGGCCCTACCACCTACGTGCGCTGAACCAAGTCGCCACGTTTGCTTTACGCTCGGCCGTACGATTGCCGCCTTTGCCAGGCATCCCGCGCGAGGATCTCGCCAGCGATTTCAGTGCGGCGAGTGGTCCGCATTTGCATACCTTGCTACGGCGTTGATAATCATGTAGTCGGCCTCGACGTACATGTGAGTCGTGGCCAGGCTTTCGTGTCCAAGCCACAGCGCAATGACGCTGAGGTCAACGCCCGATTGCAGGAGATGCGTCCCGGTCGAATGCCGGCTATCGTGTGTTGTTCACCCGCACCGGCGAAATCGTGCAGAAGCTCCAGGTCGCACGTCAGAGTCTGCAACTGCCTTCGGCGCTCGCCAAACTCGACCGGTTCGACCTGATCATCCTGGACGATCTGTCGTATGTGAGGACGGACCAGGCCGAAACCCGCGTGCTGTTCGAGCTGAATGTCGAAAGCTATCGGCGCCGTACAGCCAGCGACAAACAGAAAGAGCGCCGTCGTCAATTACCCACTGACACCCCGAAATGAAACAAATCAATCACATAGGCGATTTTTTCATATTGCGAGACAAAAGATACGTTCTTTTTTGTGTGTTGCAATCTGATTTTCGAAAGTGCGGACCTTTTTGTATGCCCGTACCTATCGACCCCACAGGCCGTAATGGTTTCATGCATATCGTCAAAATCCGATATATGATTCGCGTTGTCGCGATGCAGATGCGTGGCCGCTAACCGGCGCTACGCCTGCCTGTTGTTGATGACCTGAAGTTGATGACCTGAAAACTGCCCCACATGACGCTCGATATCGACGCGATTCACAAAGCGCTTGCCAATCCTGTACGGCGGGAGATTCTCGGCTGGCTGCGCGAGCCGCGCGCGCATTTCGCAGACCAGGAATTCACGCTCGATCACGGCGTGTGCGCCGGCAAGATCGACGCGCGCTGCGGACTGTCGCAGTCCACCGTGTCGGCGCACCTCGCCGCCTTGCAACGCGCGGGTCTCGTCACGTCGAAGCGGGTCGGTCAATGGGTGTTTTTCAAACGCAATGAGGCCGTCATTCAAGCCTTTCTCGAGTACATGAACACCGGGCTTTGAATACGTCGTCAGCGTCGCCGCGGCTCTTTCATCATCCAGTTTTTTAAGGTTCGGGCCTCGCGCCTCCCACCCAAGGTGAACTCATATATGCCGACTCTTTTTGACCCGCTCCAGATTGGCGACATTACGTTGCCGAACCGCATCATCATGGCGCCGCTCACGCGCCAACGCGCCGAAGAAATCCGCGTGCCGAACGCGCTGATGGCGAAGTACTACGCCGAACGCGCCACGGCAGGCCTGATCATCAGCGAAGCCACTGCCGTCACGCCGCAAGGTGTCGGTTACGCCGAAACGCCGGGCATCTGGTCGCAGGAACAGGTGGAAGGCTGGAAGATCGTCACGAGCGCCGTGCACGCAGCCGGCGGCAAGATCTTCCTGCAGCTGTGGCACGTCGGCCGCATTTCGGACCCGCTGTTCCTGAATGGCGAATTGCCGGTCGCGCCGAGCGCGATCGCGGCACGAGGCCACGTGAGCCTGGTGCGTCCGGAGCGTCCGTACGTGACGCCGCGCGCACTCGAGCTCGACGAAATCGCCGGGGTGGTCGAAGCATTCCGCAAGGGCGCCGAAAATGCGAAGGCGGCGGGTTTCGACGGCGTGGAACTGCACGGCGCGAACGGCTATCTGCTCGACCAGTTCCTGCAGGACAGCACCAACAAGCGTACCGACGCTTATGGCGGCTCGATCGAAAACCGTGCTCGCCTGCTGCTCGAAGTCACCGATGCCTGTATCGACGTCTGGGGCGCGAACCGTGTCGGCGTGCACCTTGCACCGCGCCGCGATGCGCACACCATGGGCGATTCGGATCCGGCGGCTACCTTCGGTTACGTGGCGCGCGAACTCGGCAAGCGCAAGATTGCGTTCATCGCCGCCCGCGAAGCGCTCGGCGACGACCGCCTCGGCCCGCAACTCAAGAAGGCATTCGGCGGCCCGTACATCGCGAACGAAAAGTTCACCAAGGAAACCGCGCAGCACGTACTCGACGCGGGTGAAGCGGACGCGGTGGCATGGGGTCAACTGTTCATCGCGAATCCTGATCTGGTGCGCCGCTTCGCGACGAATGCACCGCTGAACAAGCCGAATCCGGCAACGTACTATGCACGCGGCGAAACCGGCTACGTGGATTATCCGGCGCTCGAAACCGTCGAATAAGCGGTCGAAACCAGCTGGAACATAAGCAGCACAGTACGCTGCGAGACCACGCGGCGGGCGTGACCGGAACACTATCCGGTCACGCCCGCGGTCATTCAAGGTCACGCCGCATGAACACCCGTTTCGATTCGTCGAGGCCGCGCGCGATATGCGCGTCGCGCCGCGCGATCAGCACCACATCGAGATCGGTCTCTTCGATATCGCGAAAGCCGAGCCGCCGATAGTACGGTGCGTTCCACGGCACCTCGCGAAACGTCGACAACGTGAGCTGCGTTATCTGTTGCGCGCGCGCGAGTTGCGCGACCTGCTCGATCAGCGCAGCGCCGATACGTCGCCCCGCATGTGAAGTGAGCACGTCGAGCTCCTGAACATAGAAATGCGCGGGCTGTGGCTCGAACATCACGAATCCCACACAAGTCTCATCGGCATCCACGGCGACGACGATCTGCTGCGCGTCGATCTTGCGGTTGACGAGCTCCAGTTCCATCGGCGGGGCATCGGCGATACCTGTCAAGCCGACGCTGGCAAAGCGCTGGCCGGCCTCGAATTCGATCGCACGGATAGTGTGCGCATCGTGCGGCGCGGCCAGGCGGAACGTGAAGTTGGAAGCGTGTTGCATAAGCGTCTCGTAGGTTTTTTAGAGGCAATTCTGAAAGACACGCCCCGATATTGACATCACCCCTTTGAAATAAACAAGTGTCCGCGCCGCCACGGGACTAAACTCCTGAACACCCAAATCCTTTTCGAACCAAGATGGATCTCATGCATGTGCTGCAGGTCGCCCTGCACTTCGACCAGCACCTGAGCGGTTTGATCGTGCAATACGGCACCGCCGTCTACGCCATGCTGTTTCTAGTCGTGTTCGTCGAAATCGGCTTCCTGCCGTTATTCTTTTTGCCCGGCGATCCGCTGATTTTCATCTGTGGCGGTCTCGCCGCCACCGGCGCGCTGAATGTATGGCTCGTGATCCCCGTGCTATTCGCCGCTACCGTGGCCGGCAGCATTGTCTGCTATGCGATCGGCCGTGCAATCGGCGAAAAAGTCTATACCGCCGACTATCGCTGGCTCGACAAGAATGCACTGCGTAAAGCGCACGCGTTTTACGAAGCACGCGGCGGCTTCACCTTTCTGCTGTCGCCGTTCATTGCCGTCGTGCGCACTTTCGCGCCGTTCGTTGCCGGCGTTTCGCGCATGACGTTTGCACGTTTCGTGTCGTTCGTCACGGCCGGCGCGGCGCTGTGGATCGTGTCGCTGGTAGCGGCCGGCTATCTGTTCGGCAACGTGCCGCTGGTGCGCGATCATATGAGTTCGATCGTGCTGCTGGGTGTCTCGCTCGGTGTAGGATCGCTGCTGGTGAGCGCCGTGTGGCGCTTCGTCAACCGAAGGTTGCGTGCTCACTGAGCTTGTACGAGTTCGCCGCGATTTTTACCACAGGTGCGCTGGCCCAAGGAGTGCCTCAATCCGTTACGGAAAAGTCCATCACGGAAAAGCGGACCGATGTCGTCCGGCTCTCCGCTGGATACCTTCGATCACTAAAGCGAGACACGGAATGCACGGCCCCCTCGCATTCCGCTGCCAACTTCCGCAACTTGACTCCCGGCAGATGTGAAGGTAACCTACCAAGGTAACCTTCACATCTGCCGGTATGTCCAGCAACGACTCTCAGCCCACCCGCCCCCCTTCCAACCCGGACGCCCTGCACGCCACGGCGGAAGACCTGCGCGTACTCGTCGGCAAACTGCGCCGCCGGTTGCGCGAAGAAGCGCATGTGGGCGATTTCACACCGTCGCAGGTGCAGGTGCTCGGCCTGCTGGAACGCGAAGGTCCAGCAACGGTCACTACGCTCGCGCGCCTTCAGGGTATGCGACCGCAATCCATGGGCGAAACGCTTTCAGTTCTGAAAGCTGCCGGACTCGTGAGCGGTACTCCAGACCCTAACGACGGGCGGCAAACCGTTCTCTCCCTCACGCCCGCCTTCCGCAAGAAGATCAAGGCAAGCCGTGCGGCACGCGAAGACTGGCTATTCCGTACGATCCAGACCCGTTTCTCCGCCGCCGAACAGAAACAACTCGCGATTGGCGTCGACTTGCTCAAACGCCTCATCGACTCGTAACGCTCAGGAAAACACCATGGCTCTCACTACGCTCGACGCAAAGACCGCATTGGTCGTCATCGATTTGCAGCGAGGCATCGTCGCGCTGCCCACCGTCCACGCTACGGGCGAGATCGTCAAGCGCTCCGCTGATCTGGCCGATGCGTTTCGCCGCCACGGTCTGCCGGTGGTGCTCGTCAACGTGACGGCTGGCGCGCCGGGCCGCGCGGAACAGTCGCGTCCTACCGGTGATTTCCCCGCAGGCTTTGCGGATCTCGTGCCCGAACTGAATCGGCAGCCGTCGGATCATCTGGTGACCAAGCGCACCTGGGGCGCGTTCACGAACACGGATCTCGAAGCGTATCTGCGCCAACAAGGCGTCACGCAGATCGTGCTCGTCGGCGTGTCCACCAGCATCGGCGTCGAGTCCACCGCGCGTTTCGCCCACGAACTCGGCTTCAATGTCACGTTCGCAGTCGACGCGATGACGGACATGAACCTCGACGCTCATACCAACAGCGTCGCGCGAATCTTCCCGCGCCTCGGCGAAACCGGCAC
Organism: Paraburkholderia phytofirmans OLGA172; assembly: GCF_001634365.1. NCBI lineage: Bacteria > Pseudomonadati > Pseudomonadota > Betaproteobacteria > Burkholderiales > Burkholderiaceae > Paraburkholderia > Paraburkholderia phytofirmans. The sequence continues at coordinate 806,803 of NZ_CP014579.1, read as the reverse complement.
GACACAGGACGTCCTCGATCTGCTCGAGACATCGCGCGCATGACCACGCGTTTAAACTGTTGCACGGCGCAGATCGTTCACACGGGGATGTCCCGGTGAGCGGCACCTTCCGTTCGCTGCGCACGTTCAACTACCGGGTCTGGGCCAGCGGCGCGATCGTCTCCAACATCGGGACATGGATGCAGCGCACGGCGCAGGACTGGCTCGTGCTCACGGAACTCACGCATCACAATGCAACGTCCGTAGGCATTGTGATGTCGCTGCAGTTCGGGCCGCAAATGCTCCTGCTGCCCCTAACCGGCTATGCGGCCGATCATTTCGACCGCCGCAAGCTGCTATTCGCCACCCAGGCGGCAATGGGCACGCTGGCCTTATGCCTCGGGCTTCTCACCGTTACCGGCCTCGTCCAGTTATGGCAGGTCTATGTGTTTGCGGGCTTGCTCGGCTGCGTCACCGCATTCGATTCACCGGCGCGTCAGACCTTCGTCTCCGATCTGGTGGGAGAAGCCGATCTGTCGAACGCGGTCGCGTTGAACTCCACCTCGTTCAACGCAGCGCGCATGATCGGGCCCGCGGTCGCGGGGCTGTTGATCGCCTCCGTGGGCACCGGCTGGGTGTTTCTGATCAACGCGCTCTCTTTCGTCGCCGTGCTCGGTTCGCTGCGCATGCTGCGCCTCAGCGAACTGAATCTGAAACCGCGTGCGATACGCACACGCGGCAGCTTCGTGGAAGGCTTCAAGTATGTGTGGACGCGCCCCGATCTGAAGGCCGCGCTCTTGATGCTGTTTCTGATCGGCACTTTCGGGCTGAACTTCCCGATCTTCATCTCCACCATGTCGGTCACCGCCTTTCATGCAGGCGCGAGTCAATACGGCGTGCTGAGCTCGACCATGGCGGTCGGCTCGGTGACCGGTGCGCTGCTCGCCGCACGCAGAGCGAAACCTCGCATGGCCCTTCTGCTCGGCGCAGCGGCGATTTTCGGCGTGGGCTGCACGGTCGCCGCGCTAATGCCGAACTATGTGCTGTTCGGGCTTGCACTCGTCGTGATCGGCGTGTCGACGCAGACGTTCACCACGTCGACGAACAGCCTCGTGCAACTTAGCACCGAGCCGGCCATGCGCGGCCGGGTGATCGCGATCCTGCTGGCCATCGCGCTTGGCGGCACGCCGCTCGGCGCGCCGGTCGTGGGCTGGGTCGCGGATCGCTTCGGCCCGCGTTGGGCGCTCGGGGTCGGCGCTGCATCGGGTTTCGCGGCGGCGATCGTCGGCTTGATCTATCTGGTGAAGTATCGGCAGCTGCGCGTGTATGTCGAGGCGGGCCGGTTGCGCTACAGCATCGACGACCCGCGCCAGGCGCCGCCTTATGTCAGCCCTGCCACGGCGGTGCAGAATGCCGTGTTGAGCGAAGCGGAAGAAGATTCGTCCGCTGGCGTTTAAGGGCTGCTTTATTGCTTACTTGGCGACCGGCATCGTGAACTCGGCACCCTTCGCGATGCTATCCGGCCAGCGCTGCATGATGCTCTTGTAGCGCGTATAGAAACGCACGCCCTCTTCACCATACGCGTGGTGGTCGCCGAACAGCGAGCGCTTCCAGCCGCCGAACGAGTGCCATGCCATCGGCACCGGGATCGGTACATTGATGCCGACCATGCCCACCTGGATCTGCCGGCCGAACGCGCGCGCCACGCCGCCATCCGACGTGAAGAGCGACACACCGTTGCCAAACTCGTGCGCGTTGATCAACTCGACCGCGCTCGCGAAATCGGGCACGCGCACAACGGCCAGCACCGGGCCGAAGATCTCTTCCTTGTAGATCTTCATCTGCGTGCCGACCTGGTCGAACAGCGTCCCGCCGATAAAGAAGCCGTCTTCATTCGCAACCGGATGCGCGCGGCCATCGACAATCAGTTTCGCGCCTTCCGCCACGCCCGAATCGATATAGCCGGCCACCTTGGCCTTATGTTCGGCGGTAACCAACGGACCCATTTCGGCGTCGAGGTTTTCGCCGTTCTTGATCACCAGCGACTTCACGCGCGGCACGAGGCGCTCGATCAGTTCATCGGCGACATGGCCAACCGCCACCGCGACCGAAATCGCCATGCAGCGCTCACCTGCAGAACCGTAGGCGGCGCCGATCAAGGCGTCGACCGCCTGGTCCAGATCGGCGTCCGGCATCACCACCAGATGATTCTTCGCGCCGCCGAGCGCCTGCACACGCTTGCCGCGCTTCGACGCTTCCGTATAGATGTATTCGGCAATCGGCGTTGACCCGACAAACGACAGCGCCGCGACGTCCGGGTGCGCGATCAGCGCATCCACGGCTACCTTGTCGCCGTTCACGACGTTGAACACGCCGTCCGGCAGACCGGCTTCCTTCAACAATTCAGCAATGCGCAACGACGCCGACGGGTCACGCTCCGACGGCTTCAGCACGAACGTGTTGCCGCAAGCGAGCGCCACCGGGAACATCCACATCGGCACCATCACCGGGAAATTGAACGGCGTGATCCCCGCTACCACGCCCAGCGCCTGACGCAGGTTCCAGTTATCGATGCCACCGCCGATCTGGTCGGTGAAATCGGTCTTCAGCAGGTTCGGAATACCGCAGGCGAACTCGACCACTTCGATGCCGCGCACCACTTCGCCTTGCGCGTCCGTGAACACCTTGCCGTGTTCACGCGTGATCAGCATGGCGAGTTCGTCGTGATGCTGGTTCAGCAACTCCTTGAACTTGAACAGAATGCGGGCGCGCTTGATCGGCGCAGTTTCGCTCCAGGCGGGAAAGGCGGCCTTGGCGGCCTGCACCGCCGCATCCACTTCCTCAACCGACGCCAATGCGACCGAGCCGGTCACCTTGCCCGTGGCGGGATTGAACACGTCCTTGAAGCGGCCGCTAATCGACGCTGCCGGCGCGCCGCCGATGTAATGGCCCAACTGCTGCACCGACAACTTCGCTTGTTCGTTCACTGCATTCATTTCGTTACCTCGTGTTCGGGAAAGGCCGCAAGGGTGGACCCGCCAACTGTATCGACGGTGCCGGCCATATTCCCGATACAGCACAATAAAACCGCGCCTCACTGTATTGTTTTTCGTATGGCAACTGTGCTGGTCAGTCTGACCGGTGCAACCTCAGGAAAGGGCATCCATTCGTGACCCTATCCGGGTGGCCTCCATACGCCAGGCTCCGCTCAAATGCCGCCCACGCCATGCGTGACGAGTGCGCTTGGATCAGGCAAGCGAAGCTGATCAGACGAAATACCATGGATCCCAAAGTACTGGTTAACCCGGTCTCACTGGCAGATCTATCCACGCGGCAGTGCATTTCGGCACCCGCACCGGACCGCCGACGGCAATTGACAGCCGCTTCCCGATAAGTCCTGGCTTGCAAAAATTCACTTTAAAGACGCAAATGAAGCAGCCACAGAAGCTGATCAAAACATTTCTGTTCAGGAGACGACATGGAAACGAACGCATCGGCAGGCGGCCGCGAGCGTCGCTCGCAGGCTCGCAAGGCGACCGCTAGCGGCTGGATCGGCTCGGCGCTCGAATACTACGATTTCTTCATCTACGCGCAGGCAGCGGCCCTTATCTTTCCTCAGTTGTTCTTTCCATCCGGCAATCCGAAGATCGCCATCGTCGCATCGCTCGCGACCTATGGCGTCGGCTATGTTGCGCGGCCCATCGGCGCGGTCGTGCTGGGGCACTGGGGCGACACGCACGGCCGGAAAAACGTCCTGCTGGTATGCATGTTCCTGATGGGCCTCTCGACGATGGCGGTCGGCTTTCTGCCCACCTACCGCCAGGTGGGCCTGCTTGCACCGGCACTGCTAGTCGTTCTCCGCCTGATCCAGGGTTTTGCCGTGGCCGGCGAAATCTCGGGCGCGAGCTCCATGATTCTCGAACATGCACCGTTCGGGCGGCGCGGCTACTACGCAAGCTTCACGCTGCAAGGCGTGCAAGCGGGGCAGATTCTCGCCGCGGCCGTATTCCTGCCACTCGCCTACTTCATGGAAGAGAGCGCGTTCAACTCGTGGGGCTGGCGGATTCCGTTTCTGTTGAGTTCGGTGGTGCTGATTGCCGGCTACATCATTCGCCGCGAGGTCCATGAAACGCCGGCTTTCACCAAGGAAGACGCCAGCGGCGCCATACCCAGGTCACCGATCGTCGAAGCCTTCCGTTATAACTGGGGGGATATGTTGCGGGTGGTCGGCTGCTCGCTGATGAACGTGATCCCTGTCGTCGCCACCATTTTCGGCGCGGCGTATGCGGTTCAGCCATCGTACGGCATCGGCTTTTCCAAGAGTGTCTATCTGTGGATTCCGGTAATCGGCAACATCGTCGCCGTGCTGGTGATTCCCTACGTGGGCAATCTGTCCGACCGGATCGGACGCCGCCTGCCAATCATCGTCGGCGCGCTCGGCGCGGGGCTGCTCTCGTTCGGCTATCTCTACGCGATCAGCATCAAGAACGTGCCGCTCGCGATGGTCATGTCGATCCTTATGTGGGGCATCATCTATCAAGGCTATAACGCCATCTTTCCGAGTTTCTTTCCGGAGCTGTTCCCGACCCGCTCACGCGTGTCCGCGATGGCGATCGGCCAGAACATCGGCACCACGATTACCGCGCTGCTGCCGGCGCTGTTCGCCTATGTGGCGCCGCCCGGATCGCACGATGTTCCGCTCACCATCGGCGCAATCACCTTTGCCATCACGATCGTTGCAGCGGTAACGGCCTGGAGCGCACGCGAGAACTTCCGCGTCAAGCTGAGCGACCTGGGCGAACGCAATGCCGTTCCGATCGACAAGCACGAATACGAACTGCAGCGGGCCCAGACCATGGCTGAGGCCAAGAAAGCGCTCGTATAACCCCGCTCTTTCTGCCACCGGAGAAAGCTTATCCATGAACCGGACCCGGATCGCCGTAGCCGCCCGAAAAACCGCTCGCGTCCACGGTTGAGGAAGCGGAGACGCTCGTCGACGAGGTCGAGCGCTCCGGCGTGAAAATGCTGGTCGGTCATCACCGGGCTCACAGCCCAATCATGGCCCGAGCGAAGCAACCGATCGAGGAAGGCAGGCTCGGCAAGCTGGTCGCGGTAACGGGCAGCGCGGTATTTTTCAAGCCGGACCAGTACTTCTCCGACGCGCCATGGCGCCGCAATCCGGACGGCGGTCCCGGCGGCCGTTAGAGCGTTAGAGCCGCATTAGGTGCTGATAACTGAAATCACGCCCGGCACAAGTACGCGACGATTCGCACTGCCGCGTACCTATCGAACATTCAGCGCCATTGCTCGGTCAATTCGTTGGCGAGCACCATCTTCTCGCGGATGAGTTCGATAAAGGCGGCGTCCGTTCCGCTCTGCGCCTTGAGGAATTTCAGCGCCGCGGAATGAACCGCTCGCATCGAGCGGCCATCGATTCCGACCATGCGCGCCGCGCTGCGACGCGTCTCCTCGACCAGATCGCGCGCGCCGCTGAAGTCAGGCGACAAACCGGTTTGCGCCTGGAACCCGGCGCGCAATCCGGCCGCATACTCACGCGACTGTCCCAGCCGGTCGACGTCGATCATCAGATCGACGCCGTCCGCCATCCGCAACGCACAAAGAATCCACAACGCGACGAACGCCCGATACGCGTTGTTGCCTTCCGCCGTGCGCGCATATTGTTCGCATGCGATGGCGTAGGCGTCATCCGAAGCCGCCACAACAGGCGGCAAGCTCACGCCGCAGATTTCGATGGCCTGCCGGACCAGCGGCTCCGTCTGATTCAGACCCAGCACGCGAAACGGCGCGGCCACGAAGAACGGATTGCTCCATTGCTGATTGAGCAGCCACCCCGAGGCAAACTGCGATGCGGGATTTCGCAGCACGGCTGCATGCATGGCTTGCGGAAACGCGCGCTTGAGCCACGGCAGCCGGCCCGACGAACGGCAAAACTTGAAAACGGGTACGCTGCCTTGCCCGGCGGCGCGCTCGCACAGGTTGGCCAAATAGGCCTGCAGCGCGGGGAATTCCGCGTCGGGTACAGGTGAGAAGCGATCCGTGCCGAAGCGCTTCCTGTATCCGGCTACGCCGCGCGCCCCCTCTTGCAGAAACGGCCGGTACTCTTCGAAATACGGCGCGGCGAGCGGCGGATGCCCGGAAGTCAAGGTAGGACGCGATGCGGAAACGTCGGCGAGGCTCAGATCGGCGAGCACGTTGCTGAACGGTTCATAGAATCCGGTCACGGAATCGAGTGCGCGCAGGCGTGACCAGATCCACGTTCCGGCGCTGCGCCAGCCCGTGTGCAGAAATACCCCCTGTTTCAGGGCACTTTGTTGCGAGCCTTCAGCTGGACGAGAGGCGGGATCATGCGACATGCTGGCCGACCCGTCAGCGGCGCCTGACGGACCGCTTGAGGGACCGCTTGAGGGACCGCTTGAGGGACCGCTCGACGGTCCATGTGACAACGGCATTGGACTTCTCTTCAAATGGAAGCGACATGGATTCGATGGACGGCAGACATTGCCTGCCCCACCTCGCTCAAGCGCACACTTTAGCGGGTCAAGCTGTCGACTTCGTTACGGACGAAGCAGTTTACCTTGTATCGACGTGGCGCTCACGCATTGCGCATCCTGCCGAATCATGCATGCGCGACTGGTGCGCAGTTTCCCGAGTACGACGCGGTTTCGGCGGATGGCGAAAGTGTCGAGTGGAGACGACAACGTCATCTGGCATGACAACGGAGACGTGTATTTCAACGGCGGAAAAATCGACAACATGCATGTCTATGCACCTTAAGGAACAAGCCACAATGTCAATGGATACCCCCCTCGCATACGCGTCTTTTTCAATCTATCAGGATGCCGAACCCCCAGATTTCTGGACCGCGTATTTCAATGTGCTGCCAGATCGCTCCGGCGTGAAAGGCGAACTCAAGGTCTTGCCGTCAGGCCGTGTCAGCGAAAGCAGATGGCGCTTCGGCTACTGGAGCGTTAGCAGTGAAGCAGCAGTAAGGAGCAACCGACTTGAGCCGCACCTCAGGTACCTGGTCGAGCGGCTTGGACTGCCTCGGGACGACTTGCGCGCGACCATCGCGAGAACCGACGCGCGCATGCGGTTCTTCTGTTATTGGCACAACGAGACGGGCGATCGTGTACCCGACGTCCCTGACGATATTCGCGTAATGATGGAGTCGCTTGGCGGCACTATCGAAATCGACGAGTATCGGTAGTCTGCTGCCCGCCTGAGCCGGTAAAGAAAAGACCGAACAACTCTGAACCGCACCCGTGCGGCCCCGAAAACGGGCTGCGCCCGACAAGGGCGATTGAGCCACGGCTTTCACTCATCCTCTTCCTCAAGGCCGGCAAGCAGATCGTCGACCGCGCGATACACGCGCTCGACGATTTCCGGCCCTACCTTACGCTCCAGCTCGCGATAGTGCGCTTCGAGATCCTTCGAGATCACGCGCACCAGTTCCACGCTCGTGTCGGTGAGCGACACCAGCACGCGGCGCTGGTCTTCCGCGAAACGCTCCTTCGTCACCAGTTCCATACTCTCCATGCGCGCGAGCACGCCGGCCATGCTCGGGCTCGAAATCGTGCAGATCTCGGAGATGTGGCGCGGCTCCATCGAGCCGTGCTCATTGAGTGCGCGAATCACGCGCCACTGCTGTTCGGTCAGTCCGTGCGCGGTAATCAATGGGCGGAAACGCTCCATCATTTTTTCTCTGGCGCGCAGCAGCAACATCGGCAGATTGCGGTGCAGAACTCGGGTAGAAGCGGAAGCGGACATGGCGGATAAGTTAAAGGCAGCCGTCGAAACTTAAGGGAAAACCCGCGATCAGCCGACAGGCTATTGACCGTGGATGATATCAAGCGCAATACTACTAATATGTTAGCGTTTTCTCCGAGAGACAGCTAATTTATGTTTGCATTAGCCGATCACCTGTTGCACCCCGAAGGCGACGCGCTGCCTCGCGACGTGGATGCGGACACTGTTGCCGCGCTGCTCGCACGCGGCATGGCCTGCCGCGCACCCGTTTCCGGCGCTGTCTATGGAACCTTGCTGAACGACCGCGCCGCGCTGGAAGCATTGGGCGATGCGGTGCATGCCACACCGTATAAAGCACCGCCGCAAGCGCCGATTCTCTATCTGAAGCCGCGCAATAGCTTTGCCGGTCATCGCGCACGTGTCGTCGTGCCTGATGATGCATTGGGTGTGGAAGTCGGCGCTTCGCTGGGTATCGTGATTGGCCGCACTGCAACACGCGTCGGCGCCGGCCAGGCGTTCGACTATATCGCCGGCTACACGCTGGTCGCCGACCTGAGCGTGCCGCATGCGAGCGTGTACCGGCCCTCGGTACGGTTCCGGGCACGCGACGGCTTTTGCGTGATCGGACCGGCGGTGGTTGCAGCGCGTCATATTGCTACGCCCGACGATCTGACGATCAAGGTTTCGCTTCCAGGACGTGAGGTCTTCACGGCGAGTACTGCATCGTCGGTACGCAAGGCCGCGCAATTGATTGCGGACGTAACCGATTTCATGACACTGAGCGCCGGTGACGTCATCACGCTCGGCGTGCCTTATGGTTCTCCCATCGCCCATATCGGCAACACGGCCACGCTATCGATTGGCGGATTGGCGCCGCTCGAAGTATCGTTTGCCGGTGCAGAAGAACAAGATGGGGAACAGCCATGATGCGTGGCCGTGTTGCGTATGCAGGCGCGATTCACGAAGCTTATCCGGACGCCAACGGCGTACGCCTCGCCGACGGCCGCGTGCGTCGTGAGGATGAAGTGGTGTGGCTCGCACCGATCGAGGTCGGCACGATCTTCGCGCTCGGTTTGAACTATGCCGAGCACGCCAAGGAATTGCAGTTCAACAATCAGGAAGAACCTTTGGTCTTTCTCAAAGGCCCGGGCACGGTGATTGGTCACCGCGGCTTCACGCGCCGCCCCGCCGATGTCGCCTTTATGCACTACGAGTGCGAGCTGGCTGTCGTGATCGGCCAAACCGCGCAGAACGTCAAGCGTGAAAACGCCATGCAGCATGTGGCCGGCTACATGATCGCCAACGACTACGCGATCCGCGACTATCTGGAAAACTATTACCGCCCCAACCTGCGCGTGAAGAATCGCGACGGCGGCACGGTGCTCGGTCCCTGGTTCGTCGACGCCGCCGATGTCGACGACGTCACGCAACTCGAATTGCGCACGTTCGTGAATGGCACGCGGCAGCAACACGGCAACACGCGCGACCTCGTCACCGATATCCCGGCGTTGATCGAATACCTGAGCAGCTTCATGACCCTCGCACCCGGCGACGTGATCCTGACCGGCACGCCGGAAGGCATCGTCAACGTCAATGCGGGTGACGAAGTGGTCTGCGAAATCGACGGGCTTGGCCGTCTCGTCAATACGATTGCATCCGACGCGGACTTCGGCCGCGCCTGATCGGCGGCTTTATATGGGATCGGGGTAAGCGCTATGGGACCAGAGAAAGGACAAGGCATGCGAATCGAACACCTGATCGACGGCAAACCGAGCACCGCGAAAGACTACTTCGAGACGGTTAATCCGGCAACGCAGGACGTGCTCGCGGAAGTGGCCCGCGGCGGTGCGCAAGAAGTCGACGCCGCCGTGCGTGCGGCCAAACAGGCGTTTCCGGCGTGGGCCGGCAAACCCGCGGCGGAGCGCGCAAAAGTCATTCGCAAGCTCGGCGAACTGATCGCGAAGAACGTGCCGGACATCTCGGAGACCGAAACGAAGGACACCGGCCAGACGATCTCGCAGACGCGCAAGCAACTCGTGCCGCGCGCCGCCGACAACTTCAGCTATTTCGCGGAGATGTGCACCCGAGTCGACGGTCATACGTATCCCACCGATACGCACCTGAACTACACGCTGTTCCACCCGGTCGGCGTCTGCGCGCTGATCTCGCCGTGGAACGTGCCGTTCATGACGGCCACTTGGAAGGTCGCGCCCTGCCTCGCATTCGGCAATACCGCCGTGTTGAAGATGAGCGAACTGTCGCCGCTGACCGCCTCGATGCTCGGCAATCTCGCCCTCGAGGCCGGCATTCCTGCCGGCGTGCTGAACGTCGTGCATGGCTTCGGCAAGGACACCGGCGAACCGCTGGTGGCGCACCCGGACGTGCATGCGGTGTCGTTCACTGGCTCGACGGCAACCGGCAACCGCATCGTGCAAACGGCCGGCCTGAAAAAGTTTTCGATGGAACTGGGCGGCAAATCACCATTCTTGATTTTCGACGACGCCGATTTCGAGCGCGCACTCGACGCCGCAGTATTCATGATCTTCTCGAACAACGGCGAGCGCTGCACGGCGGGTTCGCGCATTCTGGTGCAGCGCTCGATTTACGCGCGCTTTGCCGAACGTTTCATCGAACGCGCAAAACGCTTGACCGTGGGCGATCCGCTGACCGACAGCACGATCGTCGGCCCGATGATCAGCCAGGGACATCTGGCCAAAGTCCGCAGCTATATCGAACTCGGTCCCAAAGAAGGCGCCACGCTCGCGTGCGGCGGACTCGACGCGCCCGACTTGCCCGAAGCCATGCGCAAAGGCAACTTTGTTCAACCGACCGTGTTCGTCGACGTCGACAACCGCATGCGGATTGCCCAGGAAGAGATTTTCGGCCCGGTTGCCTGCCTGATTCCGTTCGACGACGAAGCCGATGCGGTCAAACTCGCCAACGACATTTCCTATGGTTTGTCGAGCTACATCTGGACCGAGAGCACCGGCCGCGCGCATCGCGTCGCCGCAGCTGTCGACGCGGGCATGTGCTTCGTCAACAGCCAGAACGTGCGCGATCTGCGCCAGCCGTTCGGCGGTACCAAGGCATCAGGCGTGGGCCGCGAAGGCGGCACGTGGAGCTACGAAGTGTTCCTCGAACCGAAGAACGTGTGCGTGTCGCTCGGCTCGCATCACATTCCGCGATGGGGCGTCTGACACGCCGGTCATTTGCGCGCGGGGGCATCACGCCTCGCGCCACACAGAATAGGAGACCGCGATGGGCAAACTCGCGTTGGCAGCAAAAGTCACTCACGTCCCGTCGTTATATCTGTCCGAACTCGACGGCCCGCACAAAGGCTGCCGTCAGCCCGCGATCGACGGCCACCATGAAATCGGGCGACGCTGCCGCGAATTGGGTGTGGATACGATCGTCGTCTTCGACGTGCATTGGCTGGTGAACAGCGAATACCATATCAATTGCGCGCCGAAATTCGAGGGTGCCTACACGAGCAACGAGTTGCCGCACTTCATCAAGAACATGCCGTACGCGTATCCTGGCAATGTCGGGCTCGGCGATCTGATTGCGGAAGTCGCCAATGAAATGGGCGTAAAGAGCCGTGCGCACAGCGAGACCACGCTCGAACTCGAATACGGCACACTGGTGCCCATGCGCTATATGAATAGCGACCAGCACTTCAAGACCGTGTCGGTAGCCGGCTGGTGCATGTGGCACGACCTCGAAACCAGCGCGCGCTTCGGCCTCGCGGTACGCAAGGCCATCGAGGAACGCTACGACGGCACCGTGGCGATTCTGGCGAGCGGGTCGTTGAGCCACCACTTCGCCAACAACGGCACCGCCGAGCAATTCATGCACAAGGTGTGGAGTCCATTTCTCGAACAGATGGACCGCAAGGTGGTCGAGTTGTGGGAAGCCGGCGACTGGAAGACCTTCTGCGAGATGCTGCCGCTGTATAACGAGAAATGCTGGGGCGAAGGCGGCATGCACGACACCGCGATGCTGCTCGGTGCGCTCGGCTGGGATCGTTACGACGGCAAGGTTGAAGTCGTTACGCCGTATTTCGGCAGTTCGGGCACCGGCCAGATCAATGCGATCTTCCCCGTGACGCCCCTGCCTGCTTAAACTCTGAAAAAGGAACCTGCCGTGCCACATTTGACACTCGAATACAGCGCCAATCTTGCTGATGAAAACAGCATCGGGCAGCTTTGCGCATCCCTCGCTGAATGCCTCGGCGCACAGCGCGAGAACGAACAACGCGTTTATCCGCTCGGCGGCATCCGCGTGCGCGCCTTGCGCTGCGATCATTACTGCATCGCCGACGGCAGAGCCGACGCCGCCTTCCTGCACGCGAACCTGAAGATCGCCCCGGGCCGCTCGGACGCCACTAAAAAAGCGACCGGAGAGGCGCTTTTTGAAGCGATCAAACAGCACTTCGCCGCTGAGTTTCAACAACACGGGCTGGCGTTGTCGTTGGAAATCAATGAACTCAGCGAAGCGGAAACGTGGAAGCACAATAACTTGCACGCGCGGCTAAAGGCCTGAGATTTGGGCTTGAGATTTGGGCTTGAGATTTGGGCTTGAGACTTGTGCCTGATATCTGTGCCTGAGACTTGTGCCTGGGATTTGAGCCTGGAATTTGAGCTTGACATTCCGGCCTAATATTCCGGCCCGGCAGCCGGGCCTGTCGGCTGCTCATAGAGAATCCATCATGCTAGACGAACAGACTATCCGCGATCTCGCGGCGCAGCTCGACAACGCCGAGAAAACGCGTACCCAGCTGCGCCACTTTTCGGCCAGGTATCCCGGGATGACTGTACAGGACGGTTACGCGATTCAGCGCGAGTGGGTGAAGCTCAAACTGGCCGAGGGGCATGTGATCAAGGGCCGTAAGATTGGCCTGACCTCACGCGCGATGCAGCGTTCGTCGCAGATTGACGAACCCGACTATGCGCCGCTGCTCGACAGCATGTTCATCGAAAGCGGCCAGGACATCCGCGCCGACCGATTCATTGCACCGCGCGTGGAAGTCGAACTGGCCTTCGTATTGAGCAAGCCTTTGAAGGGCCCTGGCGTCACGCTGTTCGATGTTCTGGATGCCACGGCCTACGTGAGCCCTGCGGTCGAGATTATCGACGCGCGCATCGAGCAATTCGACCGTGAGACGAAGGCGCCGCGCAAGGTCTACGACACCATCTCCGACTTCGCGGCGAATGCCGGCATTGTGTTGGGCGGCCGCCCGGTGCGCCCGCTGGACGTCGACCTTCGTTGGGTGGGCGCATTGCTTTACAAGAATGGGGCTGTGGAAGAAAGCGGACTTGCCGCGGCCGTGCTGAATCACCCTGCAATTGGCGTTGCATGGCTCGCGAACAAGATCGCTTCGTATGACGAAGTATTGAACGCAAACGACGTCATTCTGAGCGGCTCGTTCACGAGCCCGATCCCGGCACGAGCGGGCGACACTTTCCATGTCGACTATGGTCCGCTGGGCGGCATTGGTTTGAACTTCATTTGAGTGTGCCGACATGTCTCTACTGCAAAACACATTCAAGCGTGCGCTGACCGAAGGCAAACCGCAATTCGGCTTATGGGGGCGCTTGCCGACGCATACGTGACCGAGTTGCTGGCCACGGCCGGTTTCGACTGGCTATTGATCGACAACGAGCACGCACCGAACGACGTCGCGGCGACGCGCTACCCACCGCGGGGCATTCGTGGCGTGGGGAGTGCGTTGGCGCGGGCATCGAGATGGAAGCGGACATCGGGAAGGTGCGGGACGCCGGCAAAGCCGGCGGGTGTACTAGCACCGGACGGCCATTGCGGCCGAGTACCTGGCGGCGGGCGCGACGTTTGTGGCGGTGGGGACGGACACGGGCTTATTGAGCCGGGGCGAAGCCTGTGGTTTCCCATGCAGACCCGTCCGCGACGCACGTAGTGCGGAGTGGGAGCTGATGAATCCTTTGTCACTGGTGCCTGAAGGTGCGAGGGCCCGGATTCCAGATGCACCACTACCCCGTGCAGACCACGGTGCCCACTTAGCATTAGCGGTTTGAGCCGCTTTCTTTGCTTACTTTCTTTGCGGCGGCAAAGAAAGTGAGTGCCGCCCCGCATAGGGGCGACGCTAATAAACCAATATCAATTCAAGGAAAGGCCAACGCCCTAGGCAAACAGCCAAAGCACCGCAGGCAAAAAAGCAAAAAAAACCTTAATCCCCCGCCGGCCAAGGCAACCCCACCACCGACCAATCCAGCTCCACTCCAACAACAGCCCTACCATTAGCGAACTGCACAGCCAGGGTAACCGCAACACAAGGCCGGCCGCTGGCCAAAGAAAGATAAGGATTACTAGCCACAGCCACCCCAGGCAACAAAACCGCATTACGAAAATAAGGCCGATGATCCCACCTTGCATCCCGCGGATTCGCGACAGGCTGCAGCGAAGCCGCATCGCTGCTCCACGCCGGCCCCGGCACCTCAGCCCCAATCTGCCTACCCGAATCATCGAGAATAAAACAGCTGATACAGCGATCAAACGTCGCCAGAAAAGCAAACGCCTCCCGCATTGGAACACCGGCCACCAAACCATCCGCAGCAAGCCTCAACGCAACCCGATAAGGCTCCACTTCCGACTCGAACAACGCATGCTGATGCGCCCTCCCCTGAGCAATCACATCAAAAGCATCATCGATCCGCCGATGCACCGATTCAGGCGGCGCAATCTCGGTCGCCGGCCGCCCGAGCAGATACCCCTGCGCGAAATCCACATTCGACTCAACAGCAAGAATCAATTCCTCAGTGGTCTCTACGCCCTCCACAACCACCAGCATCCCCGCCTGATGCAACAGCGAAACGAGCTTCGGCAAGATCGGCTGCCCGGAACCGTGACTGGTTGCGCGAATCAGCTCACCGTCAAGCTTCACGAGATCCGGCCGGATCCGCAACAACCGGTCGAGGTTCGATTGCCCCGCGCCGAAATCGTCGACGGCGATCAGAAAGCCATGCTCGCGGTACAAAGCCGCCGCCCGCGACATGTCGTCGACGCTGCCGCCATGCGATTCGAGAATCTCGAGAATCACCTGCTCCGGTTCGAGCCCCACCGCCCGCACGATCATGGCGAGCTGATCCGCATAGCCTTCGGCGATAAACGTGGCCGGCAAAATATTGAGGAACAGCCACGCGCCGCCGGGCAGCGATTCGCGCGCATTGGCCAGATGCACGGCATGGCTCGCGCGATCGAGCGCGCCTTCGTCGCGGGACGGCTTCGGCGCGAACAGGACAACGGGCGGCACCAGCGTGCCGTCGTCCTGCTCGCCGCGCAGCAACGCCTCGAACCCCACCTGCTTCTGATGCGACAAGCTATAGAGCGGCTGGAAGTGCGAGGTCAGGTAATAGTCCTCCCAGCGATGCCGCAACGCAGCCGCCCCATCCTCCTCATGCGCGGCATCGGAGAGCATGTGCGGCGCCTCGAACGGCAACGCACGTTCGGCGCACACGCGGTTTCTGCCCGAATGCTTGGCGCGCAGCAAGGCTTCATCGGCACGATCGAGCAGCACCATGATGTTTTCGCCGCTGCGGTGTTCGGCCACGCCGAAGCTCGCGGTCAGATGGCCGTCCGGCCGCTCGATCGCGGCAATCGCACAGCGCAGGCGCTCGGCCAGCGCCAGTGCGCCTGCCAGCCCGTCGCGCAGCAGCACCGCGAACTCCTCGCCGCCGATCCGGCTCACGCTGTCGTCCGCGGAGGTCTCCTCCATCAGCACCTGGGCGACCTGGTACAGCGTGTGGTCGCCGATCGCGTGACCGAAGCGGTCGTTCAGCGATTTGAAACTGTCGATGTCTAGGAAAATAGCGCTGACCCGCGCATCGGGCGTCATGGTTTCGAGGCGGCGCTCGCCCTGCTTCACAAACGCGCGGCGGTTTTGCAGGCCGGTCAGCGGATCGGTCGCGGCGAGTTGCGCCAGTTGGCTCTCGAGCAGAAAGTGGTTGCGCCGGAACCGGTAGAAAACGAAGTGAAACACAACCGAAGCCGGTATGCCGATCGCCACCACCCACATCCACACGACGACGTCGACGTCATGCGTGTGCGGCTCGCCAAACAGCAAGGCAAGCGCCGCCCCATAGAACAGCGCGCTGCCGGCGAAGAAATGCAGCGGCGTGAGCCATAGCGGCGCGGCGCAGATCGGGATTGCCACCATTGCCGGCAGTGCCCACAGCAACGGTTGCTCGACGCCGGAAACGTTCAGCGCGAGCCCGGCCATCAGCACCAGCGAGTACGCGACACCGATTGCGCCGAACATCCGGGTCGAGCCGGTGCGTGGAATCGCTATCGCCAGCAGGGCAAGCATCAGCGCACAGGCGAGCCGGTAGGGGAGCGGCGTCGCCGGGCCGGCGACCATGTTGCGCACCCCCACGAAACACAGGAAGGCGACAACAGTAAACGCCATCGCCACGGTCGAAAGTGGACGCTGGTGTTCCAGCGATCGTCGATGAAAACGGTCGCGCAAACCGGAATCGGACAGTTGCTTCGTTGAGGTGGAAAGCATATTGATAGATATCAGACTGGCTCCGGTCACTCGTCCGATGTATAACGGCAACCGTCTGACAAATATTTAGCCTGCCCGCAAATAGAATTGCGCCCCGCTCCGAGGGGCTACGCGGCCACCCACCCCAATTTGCATCTATAGTTCCGACGAATGTAAAGTGGCTAAAAGTTAATGTCTTAAGTAGACTCCTGCGAAGTGTGGCGAACAGACTGGACAATTCGGTAAAAATAACCTAAGACGCGTGCAACGCGCGGCTTTCCTTAACACGTTCACTTGTATTTGACCGTCGGTGCCCATTTTCATACACGGCTGAAGCAACGGCCCTTTCCTGGAAAATATGGTCCCAATTCTCGATTACCTGCTGGAACGCCAGATCTCGCCACAATGGCGTGGCATGCTGACCGCTTTGGCAACAGAGTTCGAAGCGCAGATCGGCCGCGACGAACTGCGCCAACTGATGTACCGCATCGGCTGCCGGTTTGCCGCGGCGCATCAGTTGCCGGCTTGCGGGTCGACGGCGGAACTCGCTCAGGCATTGAATCTGGTCTGGCATGGGATGGATTGGGGCTTCGTGGAGTTGTCCGACGAAGCCGAATCTTTGCGCATCCTTCATTACTGCGCGCCGCTGCAGGCGTTCGGCAACACGGCGCTCGCGTGGACCCCGGCGTTTCTCGAAGGCGTCTATCAGACCTGGTTGAGCGCGTTGGGCGCGCACGGCCTGTCGGTCGCACAAACCAGCGAGTACGGCACAGACACCGCGATCGAGTTTCGAATGGGCCGGCATCCGGTCTGAGCGGATCGTGAAGTTGAAATCAGTTCTGGCGCCGCGAGCAAGCGTGTGGATCGTGGCAAGGCAAGTCATGTACAAGACGGCGGCACTATGAGTTCATCGAGCGACATCGAGAAACTATTCGATCATTTTGGGGGCGACGCCAACGCGTACCAGGAAATCGGCCGCGAAAACGAAGCGCGTTCGGCGCGCACACGTTGGCCGCTGCTGGTGACGCTGGATTTGACCCAGCCGGCGATTCCGGCGATCGGCCAACGCCGTGCAGTCGCTGCTAGCGAGGCATCGGCGCAAGACGCGGCGCCCACTGCCGATCTTCAGGACACGACGCCCAAAGACGCCGCCTCCGTCACGCGCGCGAAGACGCCGCTGTTCACCCGCTCACATAGGCGCGACATCCCGCCGGTCGTCGTCACTGTTCAGCCTGCCGCTTCGAGCGGCGCTTCGCGTTTTGGCGCGCCCGATACGGAAGATGAAACCGCACCGGCGCCGCACCCGGAAGCCGCGCCCGCGTGGGTTCAAGCGCCTGCTCCCGCGCCTGCCCAGGCGTGGGCACAGGCACAGGCACCCGCCCACACCCACACGATTGCGCCTGCTGCGCCGAAGCCGCCCGCTTCGATCCTTGGCAAACTGTTCGCCCCGGAACCCACACTCGCGCCGCCGCGGCCCGCCGCCCCGCCAAGCGAATCCGCACCGCTGCAATCGGTCTTCGACCGTCTGCGCGGCACAGCCACTCAAGCGGCCGCCGTGCCGGCGGGCGCACCGCGCGCCGTCACGCCCGCCGCCTCCAACTCGTGGCTGATCAACGGCCCTCGTCGCTCATGAAGGTCATTGCAGTCGTGTCTGCCAAAGGCGGGGTCGGCAAAACCACCCTCGCCGCCAATCTCGCTTCCGTGCTGGCCGCTAGCGGCCGCCGGGTGATTGCCCTCGACCTCGATCCGCAGAACGCGCTGCGCCTGCATTTCGGCGTGCCGCTCGACAGCATCGACGGCTTGTCGCGCGCCACGTTGACGGGCGATCCATGGCAATCGGTGATGTTCGACGGCGTAGACGGCGTGACCGTGCTGCCCTATGGCGCGCTGCTCGAAGACGACCGCCGCCGCTTCGAAGCGCGTATCGACCAGGAGCCGGGGTGGCTCGCGCAGTCGCTGCAGACGCTGCGGCTCGATGCATCCGACATCGTCATCATCGATACGCCGCCGGGTTCGTCCGTGTACGTACGCACGGCATTATGCGCGGCCACCTTCGCGCTGAACGTGGTGCTGGCCGACGCCGCCTCTTACGCGGCCATTCCGTTAATGGAACGGCTGATTGAAACGTATGCGGCGCCGCGTCCCGAGTTCGGCGGCGTTGGCTATGTGATCAACCAGATCGACCAGTCGCGCCAGTTGACCAAAGACGTCCTCAAGGTCTTGCGCCAGATGCTCGGCGACAAGCTTTTCCCGGGCGTGATCCATCTGGACGAAGGCGTGAGCGAAGCGCTCGCCTGCGACACCACGCTGATTCACTACGATCCACTCAGCCAGGCAGCCGCGGATTTTCGCTCGTGCGGCAACTGGCTGACGGCGGCGGTCGATGCGATCGCCGTCTCGCCGAGGAACGTCGCATGACTACGCCTTCATCGCCAGGCCTCGAAGGCGCCGAGCCATCGCGGCTCGAACGCTTCGTCGACGCACGCTTCTGGAACAGCCGGATCGTGACGGGTCTGGTCACGCTGTTCGCGCTGATGATGCTGTACTTCGTGTTCACGGTGCCGCTCGCGTTCTACGAGCAACTGACGTTCGCAACCTGCTGCTTCGTCACCGCCCTGTGGTTCCGCCGCCTGCCTGGCCGTTACGCGACGATGGTGATGATCATGCTCTCGGTGGTCACGTCGGGCCGCTATATGTACTGGCGGCTCACTTCGACCACGTACTGGGAACATCCGCTCGACGCCGCGTGGGGCCTGCTGCTGGTCTCGGCCGAAGTCTATTCGACCCTCGTGCTGCTGCTCGGCTACTTCCAGACCGCCTGGCCGCTCAAGCGCACGCCGATGCCGCTGCCTGCTTCGCGCGACCTGTGGCCGTCCGTCGACGTCTTCATCCCGACCTACAACGAGCCGCTCTCGGTGGTGAAGCCAACCATCTTCGCCGCGCTCGCGCTCGACTATCCGGCCGAGAAAATCTCGATCCACGTGCTCGACGACGGCCGCCGTCCCGAGTTCAAGGCGTTCTGCGAGGAGGTCGGCGTCAACTGGACGATCCGCACGCACAACCGCCACGCGAAAGCCGGCAACATCAATGAAGCCTTGAAGATCACCCAGGGTGAATACCTCGCGATCTTCGACTGCGATCACATTCCGACCCGCTCGTTCCTGCAGATCGGCCTCGGCTGGTTCCTGCGCGACAAGCTGCTGTCGATGCTGCAAACGCCGCACCACTTCTTCTCCGCCGACCCGTTCGAACGCAATCTCGGCACCTTCCGCAAGGTGCCGAACGAAGGCGAACTGTTTTACGGCCTCGTGCAGGACGGCAACGATCTGTGGAACGCCACGTTCTTCTGCGGCTCCTGCGCGTTGCTGCGCCGGACCATGGTCGAAGAGATCGGCGGCATTGCAGTAGAGACCGTTACCGAAGACGCGCACACCGCGTTAAAGCTGCACCGCCTCGGCTACACCACCGCGTATCTGGCGATCCCGCAGGCGGCGGGTCTCGCCACTGAAAGTCTCTCCGGCCACATCGGCCAGCGGATTCGCTGGGCACGCGGCATGACGCAGATTTTCCGGATCGACAATCCACTGACCGGCAAGGGCCTGAAACTCGGCCAGCGGCTCTGCTATCTGAACGCGATGATGCACTTCTTCTACGGCATCCCGCGTCTGGTGTTCCTCACCGCACCGCTGTCGTATCTGTTCTTCGGCGCGCACGTGATCGAAGCCGCCGCCAGCACGATCGCGATCTACGCACTGCCGCACATGATGCACGCGAGCATCACCAACTCGCGGATGCAGCGCTCGTTCCGCCATTCGTTCTGGGCCGAAGTGTACGAATCGGTGCTGGCGTCGTACATCACCGCGCCTACGCTGCTCGCGCTGATCAATCCGAAGCTCGGCAAGTTCAACGTGACGGCCAAGGGTGGCCAGATCGAGAAGAACTACTTCGACTGGGCGATCTCGCGGCCGTATCTGTTCCTGCTGTTGCTGAACCTGATCGGCTTTGTCGTGGGCATCGTGCATATCTATCTGAATTGGCACATCCGCAGCGTGGTGAACACGACCATCCTGAACCTCGGCTGGACCATCTACAACATGCTGATACTCGGCGCGAGCGTGGCCGCGGCGAGCGAGCGCCGGCAGATTCGCGCCGTGCACCGCGTGGCGATGCAGATGCCCGTGATGCTGAAGTTCTCGACCGGCCGCACACTTGCCTGCGAAACCATCGACTATTCGGAAGGCGGCGTCGGCGTGGCGCTGCCGGCGAAAATCGAAGTGCCGTTGCACGAACACGTGAGCGTGTCGCTGTTTCGCGGCGACGAGGAATACGCCTTCCCCGCCACCGTCGGTTTCACGGAGCCGGGCCGCGTGGGCCTGCGCTTCTCGGCGATGACGCGCGAGCAGGAATACGAGTTCGTCAAGACCACCTTCGCGCGCGCCGACGCGTGGACCGGCTGGGCCGAAGGGCGTCAGCAGGACACGCCGTTGCGCGGTCTGTCGCATGTGCTGACGGTCGGCGCACGCGGCATTGCGGGGCTCTTCGAGCATCTTTATGCCGACCTTCGAAGCGCGATGAAAAGCCGTCCGGTGGACGTCAAGAAGCTAAAAACCAAAGACTGATCTATGGGCAACAGGATGGCGAAGTCAAACGTCGAACGCTCGAATCACGAGCGCAGTGTGATGGAACCGAAGGCACGTCTGTCTGGACGCCCCCGCTCGCAGCGGTTGATGCGCGGGCTTGCCTGCTGGCTCGCGTTGCAGACCGCGTTGGCGGCGCCGCTGGCTTCGGCGGCTGAAGTGGCCGCGGCGGCCATCGGCGGCGCGAGTGCGCCGCAAGCCGGCCAGGCGGCAGTGACCCAGGACGCGCCGGCTGCGCGCGTCGCCGTTGGCGCGGGCAGTGTGCCCGCGCCGAGCGCGGCCATCCCTTACGATCCGAACACGCTCGCGCAAGCGCAGTTGGCCACGCCCACGCCGGCGCTCGCCGCGTCGTCGGTGAAAGCTCTGGGTATCAGAACGCCCACCACCGCCGAACCGGGCACGCTGGTGCCGGGCGGCCGCCGCCAGACGCTCACCTTCGCCGACCTGGGCGCGCACGATCCGCTGCAACTGCGCGGCACCGACGGCCAGAACGGCGTCGCCTTCTCCGTGCGCGGCGACGAAGTGGTGACCGGCGCGGTCCTGCATCTGGTCTATAGCTACTCGCCCGCGCTGCTCGCGAATATTTCCCAGCTGAAAGTGCTGGTGAACGGCGAAGTCGCCGCGACGCTGCCCGTGCCGCACGAACAGGCCGGCATGCTGGTGGCGCGCGACGTCTCGATCGATCCGCGTTTCATCACCGAATTCAACCACCTGAACGTGCAGTTGATCGGCCATTACACGACGAGCTGCGAAGACCCGGCGAATTCGTCGCTGTGGGCCACTGTCAGCAACGCCAGTTCGCTCGATCTGACCTATGCGTCGCTCGCCAGCAAGCCGGACCTGGCGGCATTGCCGCAGCCGTTCTTCGACCGCCGCGACGTGCGCCGTCTCGAGCTGCCGTTCGTGTTCCCGCAAAAACCCGGCGCCGCTACGCTCGAAGCGGGCGGCATCGTCGCGTCATGGTTCGGCGCGCTCGCCGGCTATCGTGGCGCGGTGTTTCCGGCGCAACTGGATCACGCGCCGCTGTCGGGCAACGCGGTGGTGTTCGCGACCGACGACCAGCGCCCGGCCGGCGTGACGATTCCGGCGATCTCCGGCCCGACGATCGCCGTGGTGGATCGCGAAGCGCCGGCACGCGGCAAGCTGCTGCTCGTGCTCGGCCGCACCGAAGCCGAACTGAAAACCGCCGCCAAGGCACTCGGCATCGGCCAGAACACGCTGAGCGGCCCGAGCGCGACGATCACCCAGTTGAACGAACTCGCGCCGCGCGCGCCGTACGACGCGCCGAACTGGCTGCCCACCAACCGTCCGGTGCGTTTCGGCGAACTCGCCGATCCGCGCGACCTGACCGTGTCCGGCTACGACGCCGACGCCGTCCGCGTGAATCTGCGCGTCCCGCCCGATCTGTTCATGTGGCATACCAAGGGCGCGCCGATCGATCTGCGCTACCGCTATACGGTGCGTCCGCTGCGGGACCGTTCGTCGCTGAATGTCAGCGTCAATGACGGCTTCGTGCAGGCTTTGCCGATTCCAGCCGAGTCGGCCTCGGTGTTCGAGTTGAGCCATTACTTCGCGCGCGTGTTGCCGGACAGGACCGCCGAAGCGAGTCGCACGCTCCATATTCCGCCGCTGCTGCTGACGCCGCGCGCGCAAGTGCGTCTGCATTTCTTCTACGACATTCCGAACACCGGCGAATGCCACGGCCGTCTGCTGGATAACGTAGTCGGGGCAATCGATCCGAACTCGACCATCGACCTGTCGTCGTTCCCGCATTACATGGCGCTGCCCGATCTGGCCGCCTTCGCCAACAGCGGCTTCCCCTTCACGCGGATGGCCGACCTCTCCGAGACCGCCGTGATCCTGCCGGACGAGGCCGATTCGAGCGACTACAGCCTGTACCTGATGACCATGGGCCGCATGGGCGCATCGACGGGTTACCCGGTGAATGGCGTCACCGTCGGCACGGCCGACGACGTCGACAAGTACGCCGACAAGGACCTGCTGATTTTCGGCGCGCCGGGCAAGCAACCGCTGCTGCAGCGCTGGGCCAAATCGATGCCGTTCTCCAGCGACGGCGATTCGCGCACTTTCGCGCTCTCGGACGTGGTCTTCAAGCTCGAGGACTGGTGGCATGGCGAGCGCGGTGTCGAACGCTCGCCAGCGCGCGCCGATCTGACGCTCGTGAGTTCGAACGGCGATGCGCTCCTGACCGGTTTCGAATCGCCGCTGCACAAGAACCGCAGCGCCGTCGCGCTGGTGAGCGCGGCCGGCCAGTCGGATGCCGATCTGTCCGCCGCCCTGCTCGACGCCGACGTGCTGCAGGGAATTCAAGGCGCGATGGCCGTGATCCACGGCCGCACCGTCACCATCACGTCGAACGGCGAAGCGTACTATGTCGGCCATTTGTCGCCGCAGGAGTATCTGCGCTGGGCGCTGTCGTCGCATCCGCTGTTGCTGATGCTGGGCGGCGTGCTCGCCGCGCTGATCATCGCGGGCCTGTTCTACCGGACGCTGCGTTCGATCGCCGCGCGCCGCCTGAGGGACTGATAGGACTGATATGCCGGTTCGAATCAACAAGATCTCTATGACACTCGCCTTGGGGCTTGGCGTTGGCCTCGCGCTTGCAGCGACCACGAGTTCGGCCAGTATCGCCAAGGTGGCGCAGACCACCCCGGCGCCCGGCCAGGCCGGTCCATGCAACTCCGACTGGCCGGCCTACCGCACGTTCGTCGAACACTTCGTGCAGGCCGATGGCCGCGTGATCGATTACTCCTCGGCACAGCTGAAAACCACCTCGGAAGGCCAATCGTACGGCCTGTTCTTCGCGCTGGCCGCGAACGACCGCGCGACCTTCGACCGCTTGCTCAACTGGACCCGCACCAATCTCGCGGGCAATCAGTTCGACGCGCAAAACGTGCGGCTGCCGTCGTGGCTGTGGGGCAAGAAACCGGACGGCTCGTTCGGCGTGCTCGATCAGAATTCCGCATCCGACTCCGATCTGTGGATCGCCTACGATCTGCTGCAAGCCGGCCGCCTCTGGCATGAGGCAAGTTATACGCAACTCGGTCAGGCGCTCGCCGCACAAATCGCTCGCCAGGAAATGACCACGCTGCCCGGCGTCGGCCCGATGCTGCTGCCCGGACCGCAAGGCTTCAGGAATGGCGGCGTGACGCGCCTGAATCCGAGCTATCTGCCCTTGCCGGTGCTGCGCGCGCTGGCCAGGGACATGCCGAACGGCCCGTGGGCCAGGCTCGCCGACAGCGCCTACAAGCTGATCAGGACCACAGCGCCGCAAGGCTTCGCGCCCGACTGGGCCGCGTGGCAGAACGGCCAGTTCGTGGTCGATCCGAAAGAAGGCGACACCGGCAGCTACGACGCGATCCGCGTCTATCTGTGGGCCGGCCTCGCCTCGCCCGCCGATCCGCTCGCCAAACCCTGGCTCGCGGCGCTCGGCGGCATGCGCGCGAAGGTTGCGCAAACCGGCATCCCGCCCGAGAAGGTTGCGTCGACCACCGGCTCGGCGAGCGGCGAAGGACCGTTGAGCTACTGGGGTGCGCTCGCGCCGTACTTCCAGGCGCTCGGCGACGAGCGCGGCCTCGGTCTCGCGCGGACCCATCTCGCCGTGCTCGACACCAGCGCGCCGGGCCGCGACCCTGTCTACTACGATCGTGTGCTGGGCTTGTTCGGCACCGGTTTTATCGACGGCCGCTATCGTTTCGACGAAGCCGGCCGTCTGGTGCCCAGTTGGAGAAATGCATGCGACTGAGCGCCCTCGCGTTTTCATTGCGGTTCGCGCTGAGCCTCACGGCTGTCTGCTGCGTGGCGACGGCCTCGCCCGACGCATTGGCGCAGGCATCGAAAGATCCGCTGAGCGTGCTGATCGATCAGGGCAAGTACTGGCAATCGCATCACCGCGGCGACCTCGCCGAACAGGCGTGGCAGAAAGTGCTGCGCATCGACCCGAATCAACCCGATGCGCTCTACGGCATGGGCATGGTGCTCGCCGACCGCAAGGACGGCGCGGGCGCGCAGCAGTATCTGGCGCGTCTGAAAGCGGTCGCGCCGAACTATCCGAATCTGGACGAACTGGGCCGGCGTCTCGGCGAATCGAGCCTGCGCGACCAGACTGTCAACGACGCGCGGCGGCTTGCGCAAAGCGGTCAGAGCGCGAGCGCGGTGGAGCAGTATCAGCGCGCGTTGAATGGCAAACCGGCCACGCCCGAACTGCAGCTCGAGTATTACCAGGCGCTCTCCGCCACGCCCCAAGGCTGGGATCAGGCGCGCCGCGGCCTCGAACAACTTGCCCGCGACAACCCCGATGATCCGCGCTACGCCCTCGCCTATGCACAGCATCTGACGTATCGCGATGTGACGCGCCGCGACGGTATCGCGCGGCTGCAGAAGCTCGCCGGCGACAGCACGGTCGGCGCGTCGGCGAAGAAGAGCTGGCGCCAGGCGTTGTTATGGCTCGACGCACGGCCCTCCGACGCCGCGCTGTACGAAGCCTATCTGCAAGGTGCACCCGACGACGCCGCGGTCAAGGCGCGCTTCGAATCGATGGTTCAGCAGGACAAGGCGGCCCGCGACCGCGCCCAGGAAAATGCCGCCGTCGACGCCCGCGGCCGCACCATCGCCGACGGTTTCGCCGCGCTCGATCGTGGCGACCTCGGCACGGCACGCGCGAAGTTTTCGTCAGTCCTCGCGAGCAGTCCGAACGACACCGACGCGCTCGGCGGCATGGGTATCGCCGCGTTGAAGCAGGAACGCTTTGCCGAAGCCCGCAACTATCTGGAACGCGCGTCGCGCAGCGGCAATCCGGCGCGCTGGAAAACCGCGCTCGATAGCGCGACCTACTGGACCTATACCAGCGACGCGATCGGCGCGCGCAGCAATGGCGAGGTCGCGAAGGCGAAGTCGCTGTTCGAACGCGCGATCGCGCTAAATCCGTCCGATGTCACCGCGCAGGTGCTGCTCGGCGAAATGCTGCTGGCGAACGGCGACCCGGTCGGCGCGGAGCAGGCCTACCGGATGGCATTGCGCCGCCAGGCCGACAATCCCGATGCGATTCGCGGCCTCGTCGGCGCGCTCGCCGCGCAAGGCCGCGGCGACGAAGCGCTGCAATTCGCCAATCAGCTGAACGGCGAACAACAGTCCAAGGCCGGCGGCATCAACCGTCTGCGTGGCGAAGCGCAGGCCGCGCAGGCACGCGCGGCCGAAGCGCGCGGCGATCTCGGCAGCGCGCGCAGCCTGTTCGAAGACGCGCTGCTGAACGACCCCGACGATCCCTGGCTGCGTCTGGACCTCGCGCGCATTTACGTGCGCCAAGGCGCCGTTGCGAATGCGCGCAGCATGATGGACGGGCTGCTCGCCGCGCATCCCGACATGACCGACGCGTTGTATGCGAGCGCGTTGCTGTCGGCGGAAACGCAGGACTGGGCAGCCGGTCTCGCGCAACTCGACCGGATTCCGCCCGCGCAACGCACCGACGCGATGACGACCTTGCAGCACCGTTTGTGGGTGCATCAGCAGGCCGACCTCGCGACGCGGATGGCGCGCAACGGCCAGTCGCAACAAGCGCTGGCGACGCTGTACGCGGCCGAACCGGTTGCCGGCAACAGCCCCGAACTGATCGGCGTAATCGCCGCCGCGTATCAGCAGGCCGGCGACCCGAATCGCGCGTTGAGCCTCGTGCGCAGCGCGATGAACGCGGCGCCCGGCAACACCGATTTGCTGCTGCAATACGCGGGCATTCTGTCCGCCACGCAGCAGGAAGCCGAACTCGGCATGGTGATGCGGCGGCTCGCGTCGATGCCATTGACGCCGCAGCAGCGCACGGATTTCGGCAATCTGAATCTGGGGATCGTCATCAAGCAATGCGACGCGGTGCGTCAGCGCGGCGACCTTGCCAGCGCCTATGACGTGATCGCGCCGTGGCTGGCGGCGATGCCCGACAATCCCGATCTGCAAGCCGCCCTCGGCCGCCTCTATTCGAGCGCCGGCGACGACCGTAACGCACTCGCCAGTTACCGCGTCGCGCTGCAGCGCAAGCCCGACGACCTGAACCTGCTGCAGGCGACCATCCCTGCGGCGGTCGGTGCGAAACAGTTCAGCTACGCCGAATCGCTCGCCGATCAGGCGCTCGCTGCGGCGCCTGGCGATCCGGGCGTGCTGGCGACGGTCGGCCGCATGTATCGCGCCGAAGGCAAGCTGTCGCTCGCGTCGACTTATCTGCAACGCTCGCTGGTTGCGGCCAATACGCCGCTGATGGCCAACGCGCCGCGCGCCGATGCATCGAGCAACGTGCCGCGCGGCTGGGAAGCCGCGATGCGCAGGATCGGCGCGACGCCGCTGCCCGGCACCAATCCCTTCGAAGGTAAAACCGCAACGATCTCGCCGACCGACGCCGACAACGCCGCGTTTGCCGGCGGCGGCCTCAATGCCGCGCGTGCATCGCTTCCGTACTCGCAGTCCTCCTTGCCGTCACAGACCGTGCCGAACTATCCGCCGCCCTCGCAGCCCGCGCCTTATGTCGCGCCTTATACGGCCCCTGCGCAGCCGTATTTGCCCAATGCCGCGCCGAACGCCGCGCCTACCGCCGTTCCTTATAACGCGCCGCGTCCCGGCGCCAACACGGGCGGCTACGGCCAGGAGAGCAACGGATCGAGCCAGTCGGGCGCGCCGTTGCAGCCGTATCCGGGTCAAGGCCAGGCGCAGATGCAAACGCAGATGCCACCAATGCAGCCGGACCCGCAGCAGCAGTACAACCCGGCGTATCCGCAGCAGGCGGGTTACGCGCAACAGGCCGGTTACCCGCAGCCATCCGGTTATCCGCAGCAGGCCGGCTATCCTCAACAGGCAGGCTACCCGCAACAAGGTGGATATCCGCAACAGGTGCAATACCAGCAGCAGGTGCCCGACGGCTATGCAACCACGCCGTGGCCGATGTCGCCTGCGGCACGTGAAGCGCAGGCTAATGCCGGTTCGACGCAACAACCGCGTTACACGGGTTCGGCCACGAGCACGAAACACTCGGCAAGCAAGAAGCCCGGCACGTCAAACAGCAACCGCAACGCGCAAGCTTATGCGCAGGCGCCGCATGGGCAGCAGCAAGGCTATTCGCAGCAGCAACAAGGCTACCCGCAGCAGCAACAACAGCCCTATTACGGCCAGCAGCCTTATCCGCAGCAACAACAAGGTTACGCGCAGCAGCCTTACCAACCGTATCCGCCGCAGCAGGCCTATGGTCAGCAGCCCTATCAGCCGTATCCGAGCCAGGGCTCGGGTTATTACGCGCAGCAACAGCAGCCGTACATCCCGCAGCCGCCGACCGGTTATGCGCAGGCGTATTACCCCCAACAACCCGGCGCGAACGGCAACGGCGGCAACTACGCGCAACCGAACGTAGCCAACACGCAAACGCTCGGTGTCGCCGAAGAACTGGCGCAGGTCAATCGCGAGCAGTCGAGCACCGTGTCGGGCGGGATTGTGTTCCGCAACCGCTCGGGAGAAGACGGTCTGTCGACGCTGACGGATATCGAAGCGCCCATTCAGGGGCGTATCAAGGCCGGCAACGGCCATATCGTCGTGACGGCGACCCCGGTTACGCTGGATGCGGGCACCGCCTCGGGCAATGTATCGACGCTCGCGCGATTCGGCGCGGGGCTGTCCAATAGCACGTCGGCGACGGCGGCGGTTGCTGGCAACAACATCTACGGCAGCCAGACTGCCAGCGGCGTGGGGTTGTCGCTCGGCTACGAGGGCCGTGGTTTTAGCGGCGATATCGGTGTGACGCCGCTCGGTTTCCCCGAGAAGACCATCGTGGCCGGCCTGCAATACAGCGGCGGCATTACCGACAAGGTTTCTTATTCGCTGGCTGTTGCGCGCCGGGCGGTGACCGACAGTTTGCTGTCCTACGCTGGCGCGCGTGACTCGGGCTCAGGGCTTGAATGGGGTGGCGTCACCTCCAACGGCGGCCTTGGCAGCCTTGCATGGGATGACGGCACCAGCGGTCTGTATGTGAATGCCGCGTACCAGTACTACCAGGGCAATCACGTTGCGAGCAATGACGCCGTCAAGGGCGGCGGCGGTGTCTACACGCGCCTGTTGAAAGATGCCGATCAGACGCTGACCATCGGTGTGAACACGACGATGATGCGCTATAACAACAATCTGTCTTACTTCACGTATGGTCAAGGCGGGTATTTCAGCCCGCAGCAATATGTGATCCTGAATTTGCCGGTGGAATGGACCGGGCGCAGTGGTGCGTTTACCTACGACGTGAAGGGATCGATCGGCGTGCAGCATTATCGTCAGGACGCGTCGAACTACTTCCCGCTCAATGATGGCTCCAACCGCCAGAGCGACGCGGCGGGGGAAGCCAAACTCATCGGCACGGGTGTGGATAGTGGTGCGGTTTATCCTGGGCAGAGCAAGACCGGGGTTTCCTATTCGCTTGGCGCAGTGGGAGAGTATCAACTGGCACCGCAGTTGGCGTTTGGGGCGACTGCATCGCTCGGCAATGCTTATGAATATCGCGAGTGGCTTGCAGCTGTTTATGTGCGGTATAGCTTTAGCAAGCAGACGGGCTTGCAGCCGTTCCCGCCTACACCGCTCAGTTCGCCTTATTTGTCATTGTCGAATTAATTTCTTTTTGCCTTTGGCGGCGGCATCGAGGGTGGTTTTATGGCGGTGCCGCTCTTTGGTTTTTTGTCTGCTCGGGGCTTGCTGTCTGTACGCCTACGGCGTTGGCCTTTCCTTGATCTGGCTTCATTGGCCTTTCCTTGAATTCTTATTGGTCTATTAGCGTCGGGCCTGTGCGGGGCGGGCGACAGCCCATTTCGTGTGATGTTTAGCATATAGAACCAATCAGCCCCACCAACACACGCCCTTCTTTCCGCCATTCATAGCCCCACCAGGCCCCCGAGGTAAAACTTGCCAACCCCTCATCGCGCATCCGTTCGGCAAAACCCGTAAAGCACCCTCGATCAGGTCACCGGCCAAGCGTTGTAGCCTACAATTATTGCAGCCGCGCGGCAGCTTAGCTTCGCGCCCCGCGGTGCACGGCAGAAGATTCATCCCGCCTCCTGCTGAGCATCCACGCGCGCCATGCGCGCCGGCAGAGTGGGAACACACTCATTGACGTGATCTCTGTGGAGCGCAGCAATGCCATTTCCGGCACAAGACCACGGCTGCCCCGGCTGGAACGGGGAAATGGCCCGGCGCATCAGCGAATTCGACTGGACCGCGACCAGCCTCGGCGCGATAGAAAACTGGCAGCGCAGTCTGACCGCCACCGTTCAAATGCTGCTCGCCTCGCCTGTGCCCCTCGTGCTGCTATGGGGCAAACCGGGCTACATGATCTACAACGACGCCTACGCGATATTCGCGGGCGGACGGCATCCGTATCTGCTCGGCTGCCCGGTCGAACACGGCTGGCCGGAGGTCGCCGATTTCAACCGTCACGTGATGACGACATGTCTTGCCGGGGGCACCCTGTCGTATCGCGACAAGGAACTGGTTCTGCTGCGCGACGGCAAGCCTGAAGACGTCTGGATGGACCTCTACTACAGCCCGGTCGCCGACGACAGCGGCGCACCCGCGGGCGTACTCGCGATGGTCGTCGAAACCACCACGCGCGTACTGACAGAACGCTGGCGGCAACATGCCGAGGCAGAACTGCGCGAGACCAACGAACGGCTGCAACTCGCGCTCAATACCGGCGCCGTGCTCGGCACATGGGTGCTCGACGTGCGCACCGGCATCGTCACCGGTGACGAACGTTTCGCGCGCACCTTTTCCTTTCCGCTGGAAGAGGCCGCGAAAGGACTCGAACGCAATGCCACGGCGCAAGTGATCCATCCGGACGACCAGCCGCTCAACGACCGCTTGACGGTCGAAGCGATGCGCACCGGCCAGCCGTTTCGCGCCGAGTACCGGATTCGCCGCCCCGATGGCGACTATATGTGGGTGCAGGCGAACGGCCAGTGCGAGTTCGACGACCATGGGGAGCCGACCCGCTTTCCCGGCGTGCTGATCGACATCCACGAACGCAAGATCGCCGAACAATCGCTACGCCAACTGACCGAAACGCTCGAACAACGCGTCGCCGACGAGGTCGCGGCACGGGCGCTAGCCGAAGAGCAGTTGCGCCAGGCCCAGAAGATGGAAGCGATCGGCAGCCTCACAGGCGGCGTCGCGCACGACTTCAACAATGTGCTGCAAGTGATCAACGGCAATCTGCAGATGCTCGCCGCCGATGCCAATGGCAGTCCGGCCACGCTGCGGCGCTTGTCCGCCGCGACCGATGCCGTCAAACGCGGCGCGAAACTGGCCGCGCATCTGCTCGCCTTCGCGCGCCGCCAGCCTCTCTCGCCTACCGTGTTGAACCCGCGCCGCCTGCTCGCCGGCATGAGCGAGATGCTGCACCGCGCGCTCGGCGAGACCGTCAAGATCGAAACGGTGTTGAGCAACGACCTTTGGCATGTGCAGGCCGATCGCAATCAACTCGAAAACGCACTGCTCAATCTCGCGATCAATGCGCGCGACGCAATGCAAGCGGATGGCACGCTCACTGTCCGCGCGGCGAACCGCGTGCTGGACCACGCGTTTTGCCGTGGCAAGCCGGAGCTCTCGCCCGGCGAGTACGTGGTGTTCTCGGTGACCGACACGGGCACCGGCATGAAGCCCGAAATCCTGGAGCACGTGTTTGAACCGTTCTTCACGACCAAGCCCGACGGCCATGGCACCGGTCTGGGCTTGAGCATGGTGTTCGGCTTCGTCAAGCAGAGCGGCGGCCATACGGTGATCGACA
Source organism: Paraburkholderia phytofirmans OLGA172 (assembly GCF_001634365.1). Classification (NCBI taxonomy): domain Bacteria; kingdom Pseudomonadati; phylum Pseudomonadota; class Betaproteobacteria; order Burkholderiales; family Burkholderiaceae; genus Paraburkholderia; species Paraburkholderia phytofirmans. The sequence goes on along the minus strand of NZ_CP014579.1, from coordinate 775,095 downwards.
GCGAAGTGGGACGCGGCACCACCGTCTCGCTGTTTTTCCCGCGTTGCTGCGAGCCGGAAACAGCCGAAACCGTCGATCAGACCGCGGCGCCGGTGGGCGGCGGCGAAACAATTCTGGTGGTCGAAGACGATGCGGATGTGCGCCTGACCGCCGTCGAAATGCTCGCGCAACTCGGCTATAAAGTGCTGACCGCATCCAGCGGCGACGCGGCGCTCGAATTCATCGATAGCGACGTGCCAATTGATCTGCTGTTTACCGATGTCGTGATGCCCGGCCAGGTGAAAAGCGTGGAACTGGCGCAGCGTGCGGCGGCGCGCTCGCCCACCGTGCCGACCCTCTTCACCTCCGGCTATACGCGCGACGAGATCGTCCATCACGGCAAGCTCGATGCCGGCATCACACTGCTCTCCAAGCCATACCGGCGCGACGATCTCGCGCGCAAGGTGCGCAGCGTATTGCGCGCTGGAATCGCCAGCGTGAACGATGGGCAGATCGCCGCTTGCGTGCCGCGCTCGGTCTACGATCCGGCCAGCGCATCCGAAGCTTCCGGTCCGCGCGAAGGCCTGACTGAGCCGTCCTCTTCGGGTGAAACGTTGCTCGCCAACGCCCCGGCAAGTGCGCTGGCGGATTCCCTGGCCAGTCCGCTGTCACGCCAACCCGGCACGCCGGCTCGCGTGCTGCTGGTCGAAGACGACGCCGATTCGCGCGACGCACTCAGCGACCTGCTCGGCACGCTGGGGCTCGACTGCACCGCGGTCGCGAGCGCCGAAGAAGCGCTGCGGCTCGTGCCCGCGCAACGTTTCGACGTCCTGTTTACGGACCTGATCTTGCCCGGCATGTCCGGCGACAACCTGGCGCGCGCGGTGCTAGGTCAGCAGCCGGACATCCGCGTGTTACTGGTGTCGGGCTACGGCGAGAGCGCCGAGATCGGCGACACCATCCCAGGCGCACGGCTGCTCGGCAAGCCGCTCGATATCTCGCAGCTGCGGCGCGAACTCTCGGAATGAACTGAAACCGAAAGTGCCAGCGAACGGCACAACTGATCGCCACCGTCAGAAAGCGATGACCGTGGCCGATGCAATCGCGGATAACTTCGCGGCCAATCTTCCGACGATTTGTATTTCATCGCATTCGGCATGCGGATGGAACCTCGCAGCATCCGGCTACCGTCTCTATTGTTGTTGTTTTGAAAACGGTGAATTCATCGTGGCTGCGTTGATGTCCAGCGCATAGTGCTTAGAATGCATTGCGTGGACAAACCGTTCACACGCATCAGAGTGCTAACTGAATCGCATGATTCAACGATGTGGAGCAGCAGATGGACATCCTTGATCTGGCTCGGAAATCGGGAATGACGATGGTTCTTGACGCGAAGATTGGACGTCAGGAGTACCGCACAGTGCACGGCTCCGTCGTGGCGCTTGAGCGCTTCGCCGAGCTTCTCGCCGCGTTGACGCGCGACGAACTGGTGGAGCAGGATTGATGCGTGTTGACAGCACTCTCAAACAGGAAGCTCAATGAAATACGACTCATCAAGCTCGATAAACATCGGCCGCGGCGAGCGCATGAACGATAAGCATGACGAAGGTTCGCGATCCGAAGAGGCCGCACAGGCGGTCGGAAAAAAACGCGAGGCGGCCAGGAACTGGGCGTGGGCGCACAGCAGTGAGTCGTACGACTGGATGGATTCGCATAGTCTCGCCAGCACCTGGGACTCGATTCATTGAACGAGTTACCAGGACGCAACGATTTTCGCGCGACCGCAGCGCCCCTGCATTGCGTGACGTTCGCCGAAACTGTTGTACCGAAGAGCCAGGGCACGGTATGTACATGATCGTGTTTGCCCTGGCGACGTGCAAGCGCGGACTGCCTAACTGGCGGCGTTCATTGCGCAAGGTGTGACCTGCCGAACGCCGACGCCCACGTGGCGTATCTATCGGCTGATGTCGACGATCTGAATCTGTGTCGGCGCGGGTATACCAAGCAGTTGCGCAGCGACAGCAACCACGCGGCTTGCCCGCAGGCCGGTCAGGCAATCGCTTGTGCTTTCCGTATGGCCGCCGCACCCTTCCTGCCGGCACGGAACGCACTCGCCCTCCCCCTGCAACAGGTATACGTTGCCGCGCAGGCCTGAGCCGCGTCGAGCCCATGGTTGTTCACCCACCGGCCAGTTGCATGGCCACGGCCCCCACCGAACTGGGTCCGTCGGGCCGAACAGCGCGATCGTCAACGTGCCGCATGCGGCAGCAACATGTGTGGTCCCCGTATCGGGGCCAATGAAGAGATTCGCACGCCGGATCATTTCCGCCGTTTCGCCGAACGTCAGCTCACCGACAAGGTTCAGGACCAGCTCGCCAGCCGCCGCGACCACCTGCCCGGCATATTCGCGCTCGGCCTGCGCCGGTCCTCCGCTCAGCGCGACGGCAAAGCCCTGCGCACGCAGCCAGCGGATCGTTGCGGCCCAGTCGTCGACGGTCCATTGTTTATACCTGTACATGGGGCACACGTGCAGCACGACCATTGGCTGCCCCGGCATCGCGCCGGGAGGCGCATTGAAGCGCGCCTCGAACCGGGCTCTGCGCTCGGGATCGAGACGGATGCCCGGTGCGACCACCTCCCCGCGCGGCGTCACGCCCACCAGCGGCGCGAGTTCGAGGGTGCTCGACACCACGTGTGCCTGCAGTTGCCGGTCGAGCGCGATACGGTGAAGCATGGCGCGGGCGAACCACGTCACACGATCGGCATTGACGAGCCCGATCCGCTTGCGGCCGGCAAACCACGTATAAAAGAGTGCGCGATCGGAGTCGATGGCTGCGCAGGCGAGATCGTAACGCCGCCAGATCCGCGCAGCGTCGGCAATTCGCTCACGCAGCGGGGCGCGCCGGGCGCAAGTAATGACTCGGCGCAGGTCCGGATTGTGCTCAAGTACCCCCTCCGTGCCGCGAAACACGATCATATCGATCTCGGCCTCGGGCCATTGCGTCTTCATCGACCGGATAAGCGGCGTCACCAGCAACACATCGCCTATGCGACGCGGGCAGGCCACGAGAATCGTTCGCGGAGGCCGTTTCAGCTTCAGCGGACTTGAGTTGTCCGCTTCGCCGATTTCGCGCTTTCGCGCCTCGATCCACGCAGCCAGTGTTGCGACACTCAGCGCGAAAAAGGCTGCGCTCATCACGAGCGTCAACGCGTCGATCGTCAATCCGAAGATGATCATACTGCCAACCAGGGCGAGTCCCAGATACGATGCGGTAGCGATTTCGCCGTCCGCACTAAGCCGGTTCCGCCAGAACGGCGTGAAGGTCCCGACGTACAGAAGCAGCAGTGCGGCCACACCGACAGTTCCCATTTGGGAAAGCGTCGAGAAGAAGTCGCTATGTGCGCCCGCGTTGACGATCGCTCGCGGCGCCTCGGCACGCTGGGCGAGCGCGTTCAGCGCTTCCTCCAGACGGCCGCGCCCCACGCCAAACGCCGGATGCCGCGAGTACAGGAGCGCGGACGCGCGCCACAATTCAAGGCGCAGGCCAACTGAAGTATCGATGTCGCCTTGCTGTATCCCCTTGACGTCGGACACGATCGCGTCGACCCGCTGACGGACAATGCTGGTCGACGCGAGTGCCACGGAAAACGCCACGATCGCGCAGCCCAATGCAATGCGTGCCCACCTGCCGGCTAGCCAGTGCCGGCCGCCGACGGATGCCCATACGAGCAACGGCACCGCAATCCAGCCGCCGCGCGAGCCCGATAAATATGATGCGTATCCGCCGAGCAGAAACGCCGCAATCTTGATCGCCACCTCAGCTGCGTGCGCACGCCTGCCTCGCGTAATCGACACAATCGACAGGAAGCCGAGCAGCAATGCCGTGTCGCCGAAAGGGATCGGGTTGGTAAACGAATTGCCGAGGCGATCGGGAAAGACCCAGACGGCTGGATGAAAGTGCGCGTAAATGGCCCAGGTGCCGGCGCCCAGCGCGCCCGCCACAAATCCCCATTGCACAAGGCGGAGTTGCCGGAACGCCAGCGACCCCAGATAGAAAAAACTCGGGACGACGAGAGCCAGCCGCAGGAATGGATCGAGCGCTGGGAACGTGCCGCTTCGCAAAACTGCTATCTGGAACAGCACGACGGCCGGCATGCCGATCAGACCCAGGACGAAAAGCCGGTGCTCGCGAAACAGCGCCGCCGCGCGACGCCGATGCTCGGCTTGGCCAAGATAGGCTAGAGCAAGCGCGAAAATAACGAAAAAGCAATAGCCAGTGCCCCCTCTAATTGACAGCATTAGAGCTGGCGACAACACGACAGCTACGGTGGCGACACGGCCTGATAGTTGGTTGGTACGCATGACAACGGGTCGTAAGTTTAGCGAGAAGCGGCAGCCCGGGACAATTGTGCCATGCAAAGCGGCTACGCCCCACGTCCGGAGGCAATCACGGTACCGATTAATGTTGAATCTGTAAGCCGCACACGTGGCAGCAGGCCTCTCTCAGGAGAGCCTTGCCGATGAATGACAGCGGTACGCTCAAGCCGGGCGGGAGCGCGGGTGATGAAAGAGTATTCCGGATCGCGTCGAGCTGGGCCGGCGAGGTTGAGTCCTGCTTTTGACCTGGCCCTGCGGCGGCGATGGATGCGGTTTTTTGATCTCGTTACCGGCGGCATCGCCACGTTGCCTTTGCCGTCGGTGTAGTACAGCGCATCGGCTGATTCGCAGAACGCTGAAACGACCGATCGCGAATAACCGCAGTGGCGGATAACGCGGTGAATGTCATTGATGCGACAAACGATTCCGGGCATAAGGCGCTAAAATTTAAAATAGCGCCAGTCCCTTTGCGTGGGGCGGCTCGCCTTCTCCCCTTCTATCAACGGCAGGCGGCCATGAACACTCACGATGCGCGTTTCGTTCGTCCGGTGCTGGCCGCATTTTGCGGGGCTTCGCTCGCAACACTCGTCGCGTGCAGCGGAAGCAGCTGCTTCGGCCTCGACGGCTGTGGCAGCGGAGACGGGATGCCAAACGTCGCCCTATCCGGCACGGCCGCCATCGGCAAGGCGCTCGCAAGCGCGATGGTTAGCTTCAGTTGTGCGTCGGGTTCGGGCTCCACCCTGACAGACGGTGGTGGACACTACAGCATTACGTTCAACGCCACGCTTCCCTGCATCCTCACCGTGACCTCCGGCGGCACGACCCTGCATTCGCTGGCATTTGTCGACGGCACGTCCAATACGACGCCCGAGACCGAACTGATGCTCGTCTACCTCGCTGCGCAACTTGGCACGAGCGAGACCAGTCTGATTGCGGGCTTCCCGAGCAACTCACAGTTCCAGCGGGCGCTGGCAAATCAAACCGATGTACTGGCTGCGCAATCGGCAGTCGTCACGAATCTGCAGCAGCGTTATGCAGTCACGCTGACAGCTCCGGCGTTTCTGACGACGCCGTTTATCGTCGGGCAAGCAGGGGTCGACAGCGATCTCGGCGCGCTGGCGACAGCAGGCGCCATCGACGTCAATGGCATGCCCGATCCGGTTGCCGTCGCGCTGCTGTCCGCGGCGGGTCTCGCCCATCCGCTCACAACGACGTCCACACCTGCAGCCGGCACTGGCAGCGCCGCCAGCAGCATGATGTGAACCGAGGCAGTTTGAAGCTGGCGTCGTCAGGTAGTGGCCGGCCATGAAGAGACAGTTGCGCCGGCAGCCTGAAGCTAAAAGTGACTGCCGGCGCTTTCACTGCCGTTACTCCGAATCGTCGCCCCCATTGGCCTCGAGGCCCGGAAGGCTATGGGTGCCTTCACGCTGAACGGCCACGAGCTTGTGTGGGTCGAGGCCGAGCGCTTTCAAAATGGTCGGCGCCACTTGCATGTTCGTCACAGGCGTATCGACCTCCTTCTTTTCCAGCTTCGGATTGGAGACCACCAGCAGCGTGTTCGTATCGTCATCCGAAAGGCCGCCGTGCTCGGCGAGCTTTGCCGCGCTCCCGCTGTAAATCGTCCCATGGATCGGCTGGATGATGATGTCGGGAACACGGCCCTCCGCAGGATTGCCCCAGATCGACTTCAAGGTTGCGCCGTCATAGAGTGTCTGGATGCGGGTGGAATTGACGCTCCCCTGGTCAGCGCTGAGGATCGATACTGCCTGATCCCTATCGCCGTGGTTTTTGAGCCATAAGAGCGACACGTCGTCGGCCGTTTCCTGGGCGACCGCTACGCCGCCATTGGTGAGCAGGGTGGCGGGGTCGCTCACGTCGGCGGTCGCATAAGCGTTTTTCGAACCACTAAGCATGTGAAGCTTCGTGACGTCGATCGGCGACTGGCCATGCTTGGCGCCGACGATGAACAGTGTCGATTGCAGCAGATGGGCCGCTTTGAGTGCATCGTACATCTGACCCAGCGAGGCATCGACAAAGTCCAGCGATTGCTCCAACGGCACTGTCGGGGTCGCGGCTGCGTCAAGATAGCCACCACGGGTCGTGGTGGTGCCTTCCATGGCCGCCGTGACCTTCTGTCCGACGCTGACCGCCTGAAAGTTCATGCCGAAGATCGCCGGCACACCGACCTGCTTCGTCCCGGTCTGATCCAGTCCGTGGATCCAGTTCAGGACGACCTTGACCTTGAAGCCGTCGTACGTCCGGGTATAGGTCGGGTCGGCGGTCCAATCCGCAGTCGCAGGCGCGTTCGGATAGCCATTCGCTTGTAGGGAGGTCGAGTTGATCTCGGGGGCGTAGAGTTCGTCTAGTCCCAACCCCGACGGCCCGTTGAGGATCTCGTAGGCCGGGTGCTTATCCGACCATGCGGTGCGCAAACCGGCCTCATGGATGATCTCGAAGATCGTGTTCGTATGGTGCTTCATGTATAGATGCGGCCAGACCTGCTCGCAGCCGCTGGCGGTCTTGCGCAGCGCGAGGTTCGCGGGATTGATGTGAGGATTGCGTGGATCGAACGTTGCGCCGGGTGGCGGCGATCCGCCGTCCAACTTGGTGAGATCCCAATCGAGTGCTTCGAAGTTGCTTACTTCCGTGCCGGGCGTGCCGGTGCAATTACTGCCCGGGGGATACAGGGTAGCGTCATAGGTATCGTCATAGAATACGCCGTGGCTAAGGGGGCTGCCGCCGGTTGCAAAGGCCAGAAGCCCTGGAAACGAGTCCGAGGGCCTGGAGGTCGAAGCATGTGTGTACTCGACACCATGTTTGACGAGCTTCGCGAAGGTCGATCCCGGGTGTGTCCTGACGTAATTGACCAGATCGGCCTCATGCATCCCGTCCACACTGATCAGCAAGATATGTGTGTACTGCTGGTTGTGGTGATCGCCATCATGATCCTGCGCTGTCGCGCCCATGCTCGCGAACGCCAGCACGCTCGCGCTGAATATTGCACCGACTCCAACCCACTTCCTGATCTTGTCCATTCTTCGCCTCGTATGTTGATTGGGAACGACCGTGCCCTACGAAAGGTAAGGATTGGTATGGGAAAGTCCTGTGAAGGGTTGCTTTCGGTTGTCTTCCGACGGGGACCGGAAGGCTCAAGGGGCGTGCGTTTGAGAGATTGTAAAAATTTGTATCAGCGGCCCGGCCAGCTTCCGACTCTCAACAGTGACGAGTGCCGGCGCGACATGTTTGGCGTAGATAGACGATACTTGCGTAGCAGCACGCCAATGCACCCAGCCAGGATTCTCGACATGAAGACTCTTTTTCTAGTGACTTTTTGCGCAGCCTTGCTCTCGTTTGGCGGTGCGGCGTACGCGGAAATCGACCAATCGGAGCCGCAGGTTCTGATCAAGACCGCGACGCAGCAGATCCTCGACGAGGTGCGCACCCGCGCGATCGAGCCGGACGATATTCCCCGCATCATGGATATCGTGAACCGCGACATCATTCCTTACACCGATTTTCGCCGCACCACGTCGCTCACGATGGGCCGCTACTGGCGCACGGCAACGCCGGCGCAGCAGCAGCAAATGGTCGAACAGTTCAAGATGCTCCTGATCCACACCTATTCGGGCGCTATCGGCCAGCTCCGTCCTGATCAACGGATCGAGTACCCGCCGATACACTTCGCTCCAACCGATACGGACGTGGTGGTGCGCACGATTGCAACCAGGAACGGCGAACCAGCAGAAATCGACTACCGGTTGTACCGCACGCCGCAGGGCTGGCGCTTGTATGACCTGAACGTGCTCGGCGTCTGGCTGATCCAGACATATCGGCAGCAGTTCAGCGACAAGATCCAGGAAAGCGGTGTGGACGGTCTGATCCGGTTTCTCGCTGAGCGCAACGAGCAGCTCGCTTCGGGCAAGCAGTAACTGACCGTTGGGTAAGATGGCGATGCGGCTTATATTGATGTTAGGGCTGTGCCTGCCTCAACGCGGCTACCGGCTCAGCGCACTTGCCGCCCTTCTTCCAGTCACGAGAACCATCATGCCCGCCCAACACGACGAAGTCCCCACTGCCAGCGCCACGCCGGGCAAGGCGAAACGCAAGGATCTGTCCATTGTGTCGCGCAATCTTCTGATGGTCGCGGTCGGCGTCGCGGTCTTCGCGATCGTTGCGACGGTCGTGCTCTACGGTCCGATCACTTACGGCGACGAGATTCCCAACTTCGGCATCATTCTCATGCTAACCGTGCCGGTTATCGCGGGCGTGGCCTTCCGGGTGGGGCTGGACGCGTGGCTGGATAGGCCCTTGGAATGAGCGGCAACACCACCCACACCTCCAGGCCGCCGCCCTCGCGCGCATGAAACTGCAGGCTGCCGCCGTGCAGCCGCGCAATCCGCTCGACAATCGCAAGCCCAAGCCCAGTACCGCCGCTATGCGCGCGAGCATTGCGGCCACGCTGAAACGGCGCTTTGAGCTGCTCCAATTCCTCTGCGGAAAGCCCTTTGCCGCGATCGCCGACTGCGACATACGCGGCTTCGCCCGTGGCCCAACTCCGCACGGCGAGCCCGGTGCCGCCATATACGATCGCGTTCTGCATGAGGTTCATCAGGAGCCGCAGCATGCTGATCGGCCGATACGCAATCGCGGGCAAAACCGCGAGCGACAGCGCGAACTCGTGCCCCAGCCCTGCGAAATCGCCGGCGAGCCGTTCGATCAGCGCATTGAGATCGCCGGGTTCGGCCGCTTCGCGCTCGCCGCTGCCCGCGTAATCCATGAACTGCTGCAAGATCGTTTCGATCTGGTCCAGATAGGACTCGGCGGCGACCACAAAGCTGCTGTCGCTGCCGTCCGGCATCGCCATGGCCATCGAGAGCCGCAGTTTGGTGAGCGGCGTACGGATGTCGTGCGAGATGCCTGCCAGCATCAGTGCGCGCGTCGCTTCGGCTTGTTGCAGCGCATGCGTCATCTGATTGAATGCGCTGCTTACCGCGGCGATCTCGGTCGGCCCGTCGGTCGGCAGCGGCGCGGGCGTCTCGCCGGCACTCACGCGGCGCGCCGCCCGCGTCAACTGCTGGAGCGGCTCGTTAAGGTGGCGCTGGATTACGTAGCCGGTCAGCGCCGCCAGTGCGCCCAAACCGAGCGACAGCAGGATCGCGGCGTCGAGTCCGGCGCCTTGCGCGTCATCAGGAATCGGCAGCGCGATCCAGTACGGCGTGTGCGGCGCATCGGCCGGCGCATGCATGCGAATCCACAAGCGTTGACCACCCTCGGACTGCCAGAGCGCGGGCATGTCGGCAGGCAGATGCTCGCGCAAGCTGTCGAGAAACACGTTGCGCTGATACGTGCGATAGGCGCGCAGAAGACTGGGCGGCGGCTCAACGGCGGCTTCGGCGGGTCGTTGCGCGCGAGCGTCGAGGCGTGCGGTCAATTTGGCGCGCGCGTCCGGCGGCGTAGCCTGAAGCAGGTTATCGAGCGTCGTCACGTAGGTGGCGAACACCGCGGCCGCCCGTTCGACGCGAGGCCGCTGCACATAGTGCAGCAACACGCCGAGCGCACACACCTGGCTCAGCATGACCAGCACGATGAGCAAGACGATATTGCGCGCCAACAGCGTTTTCGGCAGCGCCCTTTGCAGCCACGCGCGCGTCACGAGTCGACGTCCGCGACCAGCATGTAGCCGACGCCCCACACGGTCTTGATGAAGCGCGGCTTCGACGGATCGTCCTCGACGATCTGCCTGAGCCGCAGCACCTGCACGTCGATGCTGCGATCGAGCGCATCGTGCTCGCGCCCACGAGCGCGTGCCAGCAGGTTGTCACGGCTCACAGGCCGGTTTGGCGAAGAAGCCAGCGCGACCAGCAGCAGCATCTGCGCCGAGTGAAGCTCCAGCAACTCTCCAGCACGCGACAATTGCTGCTTGCCGACGTCGAGACTGAAATCGCCGAAGCGCACGTTCTGCGAGGTGACGGTGACGTCGCCCGAGGCGATCTTCTGGCGGCGCAGCAGCGCATTGATCCGCGCTACCAGTTCGCGCGGGAGAAACGGTTTGGCGAGATAGTCGTCGGCGCCGGTTTCGAGGCCGACCACCTTGTCGAGCGGATCGCCCTTGGCGGTCAGCATCAGGATCGGTAACGTCTGCCCTTGCTCGCGCAAACGGGCGCAGATGGCGAGGCCGTCTTCTTCGCCGATCATCAGATCGAGCACCAGCAGATCGAACGGCTCGCGCTCCAGATAACGGTCGAGCCGCTTGCCGTCCTCCGCGACCCGCACGTCGAAGCCGTGGCTGCGCAGGAAACGCTGCAGCATGTTGCGCAGTTCGGCTTCGTCGTCTAGCACGATGATTTTGGCGGGGCGATCCATATGAAAGCTCCTCGGTTTAAGCGTCGGGCGGCGTATGACGCGCCGCGTGCCGTTCGGCCTGGGGATGCAATAGCACATAGAACGACGGGATGAACAGCACGAGGCCAATCTGCGGGTACAGATTATTGGCCGCACCGAGCGCGGCAAACGTACCGGCTGTACCGGGCAAGGCCCGCGGCACGGCGAGCACCACCGCCACCGGCAGCAGCCAGCTTGGGTATTAGGTGGCCAGCACGCTCAGCACCGGATCGTTGAACGCGGTCCACCAGGCCGCTTGAGTTGGGGCGTCAAAGGTCCTACGATCCCGCCGATGCTCGCGCGGCTCAGTGCGCTGCCCCGCGTTCCTGCATGAATGCCGCGATCTGCGGCAAGGTGATGTAGCCCGCTTTCTGCGTGTCGATCTCATCGAAATGCTTGGCGACCATCGGCATGCCCGCGGCGGCTTGCTCTTTAGTGAGCTTGCCGTCGTGCGTGGTGTTGGCATTCGCAAAGCGCGTTTGCAGCTGCTGCGCCATGCGCTCCATGCGCTGGGGATTGGCGCCCTGCGGTGCGGCCGTTTGGGCGAACGTGACGGTGGATGCGCAGCACAGCAGCACAACGGCGAGAAATTTTTTCATGACTGACTCCTTCGATTGAGCCATCGTGCGTCGCCTGCAAACCGCCGCGATCCGTTCGATGACAGGCCGAATTCTTGAGGAAGCACCGGCGCAAGGCAATTTCAGAATCATGTCGCCGTATGTCATGGTTTTCGTAGCGCCGGCGCGGCAGGCGTGTGCGCCGGCGCCGCAACACAACATGCGCTTCATACACCTGCACGCTTATCTCCTGCCCCACTTTCGCGCGACATTGAATGAAATAAGTTCGCGCTGCCGTTTCGAACGCGGTTTGCGTATCTTTCGTCTGCCGGCGCAACAAGTAGCTCAAGCAGCTCAAGCAGCTCAAGCGACTCAAACGCCTCAACGGTTCGGGCGGACTCTCAAGCAATCCGAACCAGCCGCATTGCCTCTTCACCGGAAGACGCGCCGCGCCGTTCAAAACGTCTCAGGAGCATCAAGTGAGTATTCGCCTCGTCTGCGCCTCTACCTTCACCGCCATCGGTCTCGCCTGGTCGTCGACGGCGTTCGCCCGGGTGGTCGTCTATATGCCCGCTGCCGTGGTCTACGCGCCGCCGCCACGCCCCGTCTATTACTACGCGCCGGTCAGGCCGGTCTATGTGGTGGCGCCCCCGCCGGCTCCCGTTGCTGTCGCGGTTGGCACGCCCGTGCCGCTGCCGACAAAACCCGTTACCGCGTACACGACGGTCGTGGTGCCCGCGCCGACCAGCTACGCGATCGTGCCCGCTCCTGCCGTCAGCTACGCGCAGCCCGTCATGGCGGTGCCGCGTTAAATGTTAAATGTGACGAATGCAAGTCCCGACAGGCCATCCCCGTGCCGCGCGATAACACCTTGTTCCGCCTGCGCAGCGCACTGAATTGCGCAATGAACTGGACCATCGGCGCGCTGGTGTCGAAGGGGCATTTGAAATCTGGATGCCGACTCACCCTCGCGGAGTGCGGGCACGGCACTTGCTGGAACCTTCACCAACGCCAGGCGCATCCATTGGTTAGACATATCTGTCCAACTGGTGGCATCCCGCCTGCATGGTTCATCGTCCACATCCACTTCATTTTCGGGAATTTAGATGAGCTATCAAGATATAGACAAAGAGATTGCCCATCTCGAACACATATTCAAGCTGATCTCCGCCAACGATCGCATTCCGCTGTCGTATTGGCGCAATCGGCTGGGCACGCTTCCTAAAACATCGCTGATGCCGATCCAGCGCGCACGCCTCGCGCGGCTTGATGCCGCGCTGCGCTCACTCGAGCAGTCCGCGCAAACGCCGGCCGCCATGCCGCGCATGCGTTCGACGGGCACCTGGCCATGACGCTGGCGGTGACGGTGACGGTGACGGCGAAGAGCGAAGACGTGATTGACCGCCAGCGCACCACCGGCGATCGACGGCAATCGCTGAACGGGCGCGGATAACACGCGGCGTCAAGGCAGCCGCCGCGTGTTGCGCCCGATTCATCAGAAAATCAGGATTCGCGCGGCAAGCGCCAGCGTGAGGGCCGGCAGCATCACCACTCCGCCTACTTTCAAAAATTTCATGAAACTCACGTCTTCGCCTTCACGGCGAATTGCGTTGAGCCAGAGGATCGTTGCGAGCGAGCCGGTGATCGACAGGTTCGGCCCCAGATCGACGCCAATCAGAAACGCATCGATCACGCGCTCCGGACTATGCGCCTGCGTCACGGTCGAACTCGCGATCAGACCCGCCGGCAGGTTATTCATCAGATTGCTGCCGATCGCGATGATGCTGCCCGCCCAGCCGGCCGTCGCGAGTTCGCTGCGTTGTGTCGCGTCTTGCAGCAGATTGACGAATGTCCTGATGACGCCGGTGTGATCGAGCATTTCGACCAGCACGAACAAGGCCGCGACCAACGGCAGCACGCTCCATGATATTTCCTGGATCATCGGCAACGGCGATTTGCGCTCCTGAATCAGCACGACCGCGGCGGTCAGCGTGCCGAGTATCGCGGTGGGCAGGCCAAGCGGGACATCGAAGGCGGAAACCGTCAGCAACACAACGGCCGTCACCGCGATACCCGCAAGCGCAACGCGCCCGCTCGACGACAACTCGAGCGGCTCAAGATCGGCCTCGCAGGTGCCGGCGATCGCCTCGCGCTGGGTCCACCGCAACAGCACATAGGTCGCAGCGATCGACAGCAGCGAAGGCAGCGTGAAGCGCATCAGCCAGGCGCCGAGCGCGGGCGTGTGATTGCCGTACAGCACGATGTTGGCCGGGTTCGAGATCGGCAGCACGAAGCTCGCAGCGTTCGCAATGAACGCGCAGACGAAGAGCAAGGGCAGTGGATGGGTCTTCGCTTTTTTAGCGGCGGCACATACGGCCGGCGTGAGAACGACCGCGGTGGCGTCATTGGAAAGGAAGGCGGTGATGACCACGCCGACCAGATAGACCAGCAGAAAGAGCCTCCTCGGAGAACCTTTGGCGTGGTTGACCGCGAATACAGCGACCCAGTCGAACAGACCCTCGCGACGCCCGACTTCCGAGAGCAGCATCATGCCGCACAGGAAGAGGTAGACGTCCGTGCCTTTGCCGACTGCCTCGATTGCCAGATCGACGGGAAGCAGCTTCAACGACACAAGTAATAACGCGCCGGCGACGGCCCACACCGCCTCGGGCCATTTGAACGGACGGGTGATGACGCCGGCCGTGGCGGCCATGGCGATACCCCAAGACAGGAAGACGGAATTCACCAAGCAGGTCCCTGGATTCTGATTGCGCGCAAGCGCGGTAGTGAAGTTTGCAGCATAACCCATGACCGAAATGCCGCCGGGGAGTGGGGCGCCTCGTGTGCCATCCCACGTTCACTCCATCCACATTAACGTCACTGCTAGAACAATCTGTTCTCTTCTCCCCGGCTAGTCGGCTCCTATTGACATCTCTACTATCCGCATTCACACGCGACACACCGCACGCGGCAAGCACCACGAATAGCGAGCATGAACCCATGAAACCCCGTCCTTCAGATATCGAGCATTACAGCGGCCCGGCCGTCGCCCTGCACTGGCTCATCGCGTTACTGATCATCTGCGGGTTTTATATCGGCTGGATCATGACCGATATCCATGGCTTCACGCCGACCAAGCTGAAGTACTTCTCGTGGCACAAGTGGATCGGCGTGACCGTCTTCGTGCTGGCCGTGGCACGCGTGCTGTGGCGCGCCACTCACCGCGCGCCGGCGCTCGATAGCGCTACGCCCACGTGGCAGAAGGCTGCCGCCCATCTCGTGCATGGCGCGCTCTATGTTCTGATGCTGGCGATTCCGCTGTCCGGCTACTTCTATAGCTCGGCCTCGGGCATTCAGGTGGTGTACCTCGGCATCGTGCCGCTGCCCACCCTCATCGGCCCTGACCAGGCGCTCAAGGCAGGCTTGCGCACGGTCCACGTGCTGCTCAATTACACGTTGCTGGCACTCGTGGCCATGCACGTACTCGCGGCGCTCAAGCATCAATTCGTCGACCGCGACGGATTACTCGCACGGATGATTCCGTTCCTCAAATAACATACGAATGACCGGCGAGTAGCCGGCAATTAGCTACAGCCTGTTGGCAATCTAATTCCCATCGGCGTGCAATTTGCGCGCCTGGATTCGATAGGATGCGTACCACTATGAAATCAAATTTTTATCACGCCGTTCTGGCCGGCGTCGCCGCCGTCTCTTTCTTCGGTGCAGGCCTCGCGCACGCCGATGTCGACACGGGCAAAAGCAGCGTTATTGCAACGACGAAGCAGATGAATGTGCCGGTGGACGGCAAATTCAAGAAGTTTTCGGCGCAGCTGAATTTCGATCCGGCCAAGCCGGCCGCCGGCAACGCCAATGTGTCGATCGACACCGGCAGCTACGACCTCGGTGCGGACGACTACAACAAGCAGGCCCAGGGCAAGGAATGGTTCGATAGCGCGGCCTATCCGGCCGCGACGTTCGTCTCGAGCGCGATCGCGCCGGCGGGCGGCAACCAGTACAAGGTCACCGGCAAGCTCACCATCAAAGGTAAATCGCAGATCGTCGTCGTGCCGGTCACCATCGCCAGCCAGGGCAACACGCAAACCTTCGACGGCGCATTGCCGATCAAACGTTCGCAGTTCGATGTCGGTACGGGCGAATGGAAAGACACGTCGGTTGTCGCCGACGAAGTCGTCATCAAATTTCACATTGTCGCTTCGAAGAAATAACTGGGCACAGCGAAGCATCGCATCCCTTTCTGAAACCTGGAGAATCACTTGAAAAAGCAACTTTTGCTCGCCGCAGGCGCGCTGACCGCAGCCATGTCGTTCAACGCAATGGCCGCCGTCGATACGTATCAACTTGACCCGATGCACACCTACCCGAGCTTCGAAACCGACCACTTCGGCGGACTGTCGATCTGGCGCGGCAAGTTCAACAAGAACAGCGGCACCGTGGTGCTGGATCGCGCGGCGAAGACCGGCACGGCGGACGTGACGATCGATCTGAGCTCGGTGGATATCGGTAACGACAAGCTCGACGCGGAACTGGTCAGCGACAAGTTCTTCGACGTCGCCAAGTACCCGACCGCCACCTACAAGGGCACGCAGATCCGCTTCGACGGCGACAAGCCCGTGGAAGTGATTGGCACGCTGACCTTGCATGGCGTGACCAAGCCGGTCAACCTGAAGATCGTATCGTTCAATTGCGTCATGAACCCGATGATCAAGCGTGAAGTGTGCGGCACCGAATCGACCGCAACGTTCAATCGCGACGATTTCGGCATCGATTTCGGCAAGACCTATGGCTTCAAGATGCAGACCACGCTGCATATTCAGACGGAAGGCATCAAGCAGTAATAGCCAGCTGCCTGCCGCAGCCTGCTTCAGGCGTGTGCGGCAGGCGGATACGGCAACGGGCAAATCTCGCCCTCACCCGCCGTGCGGCGGCATGCAGGTCATCTCTTCCTCATCGTACAGTCCGTACATCAGCTCCAGCATCGCCCGAATATCCGCCGACTCGTCGAGCATCCGCATGCTCACGATGATGGGCGAAACAAGCTTGGGATCATCCACCGGTCGCGATGGTCGAAGCGGTGCAAGGCTGGCTTCGCGAGTCGGGTGTCGTTCCCGCGGCTTTAAGTGAGCCACGCTGCCGGCGGCTACCACGTGAATCACTACAGTACCCGGTTCAAGGTCCGTGTAGTTCCGCCCGGAACTCGAGACTTCTGTTGAGCAAGCGTTTTATAAACAGAAATGTTCTCTTTCTCACAAATTGTCCTACTATACGATGAGAACAGGCAAGACGCTGGCTTCCTGGCTGCGGCCAATGTGCGGACATAATTTAAGCATTCTTTATTTCTCATAGGCACCAAGGAGAGCGCCGGATGCAGACATGACCGAATAATATTCAACACGCATGTAAATAAGGATTTCTAACTTTAATCCGGGAGGTTTTTCCTTGCGCGCATGCTCATTGTTCCATTAACCGTCGAATGGCGCCATACGCCGCTTACTCATGGGATCAGACTGTTTTAATAGACCGTTCGATTTTTCACGTCGGGCCAGTTGCTCATTCATTGAGGCTGCCCTTCCTTCTTGTTACAGGAGAAAAAAATGCACACCTTTCTGAAAGCATTTGTTCGTGACGAGCGTGGCGTCAGCGCCATGGAATACGCGGTTCTGGCGGGCATCGTCGTCCTCGCACTCGGGGGCATGGCGGCCGCCTTCAACACCAGCGTCAGCTCAATGTTTTCCAGTTTGTTCAAGAGCGTCACAACGTCCCAGAACAACGCGTAATTCACGCAACCGGGAGGCTCGACGCACCTGCTTTTCGCAGCCTCCACCCAATCTTCATGTTCTCGGGAGCCGTGCTGATTGTGTCGCCACTATCTATCGCCATCCGCCTCGTCGTGTTTTGCGCGCTGCTGTGGCTCGCGGTTTTCGATGTGCGTTGTCGCCGCCTCCCGAGCAGGATGATCCTGATGATCGGCGCACTGTTTTTTATCAACGCTGTCGTCATCCGCATGCCCATCGGCGATGTGCTTGCCCATCTGCTGCTTGCGTTTGCCGTTTTGGTGGTCTGCGCCGCCTTGTTCGCGGCGAATGTGCTGGGTGGAGGCGACGCAAAGCTGGCGTCGATTGTCTTCCTGTGGCTTGGACGGAGTCTCGCTTTGCCAGCCCTGACCCTCATCTCGGTCATCGGGCTGGGCGTTTCCCTGATCAGTCTTGCCACGCGACACATGAACCCGAAGCAGAACTCGCCCTCGATGCGCACGCTCGCCATGTTTTCGGGAGCGCGAGGCGTGCCCTATGGTGTAGCGCTTGCACTCGGCGGCGGCTCACTCATCGTGTTGCCTTCCGTGCTGCCCTTGCTTTCGATGCGGTAGGACGGCGTCTCTATGTCCAACATCATCAAAGTGGGTTTGCTTATTGCCTGCGCCACCCTGATCGCCCTGATCGTTCGGGTCGTGGTCGCAAGCGTGGCGCATGCGCCGACGCCCGTGCCCAGCACCGAAAAGGTCCGTGTCAGTGCCGCCGATCTTCCGCAGGGCCTGCTTCTACGGGACGAGGATCTTACCTGGAAGCCGTTGCCCGTCACCGACATTCCCCCCAATGCCGTTGTCTACGGGGCACCCGGCGCGGTTGAACTCAAGGGGGCGCTTTTGCGTCGCCCGATAACGAACGGGACCCTGGTTGTCGCTGACGACGTCATCCTGCCAAGCGCCCCCGGCTTTCTTGCCGCCACGCTCAAACCTGAGATGCGAGCAGTGTCGGTCGCCGTCGACGATGTATCGGGTAATGCCGGACTGATCCAGCCCGGCGACTACGTGGACCTGTTGCTGACGCAGCAGATGGACCGCCGGACTGATTCGCCAGACCTCGCCGTATCGAGCGAAACCGTCGTCGAGCATGTTCGGGTGCTCGCGGTCGGCTCGGAAATACAGCGTCCAAAGAGCGGCGATACCCCGGATGTCACCAACCGCGCCCGCACTGTGACGCTTGAGGTCACGCCACGGATGGGCGAAGTCGTTGCCGTCGCCGCGCGCCTCGGCAGCCTGTCGCTCGCCTTGCGCAGCTTCGCGACCGTTTCCCGGGATCCTGCCGCGTCCGTGCCGGCCGACTCACTGCCGCCGCCCGTTTGGGCCGGAGACATTTCACGCGCCGTGCGCGATCTGCCGCGAGCACGAGGCCCTCAGCTCATTGCCACCCGTTCCGGATCGGCCTTACCGCCCACCGTGACGATATACAGAGGTTCCGACAGGAGCGACGCGCCGTCCAGCGTCGCACAGTCAAGCGGTACCGCAGGAAACAACGTACCGCCACTGCCGTCTCTCCCCGCACTGCACTGACGCGCCGAGAGGGCATAGCGTCCACTCGCAAGGATGGAACGCCATGACAACAAAGTTGAGTCCGGGTTTGGGTCCTGGTGGCATCGGTTTGAAGCTCACGGCTTGCGCCGTGATAAGCGGGGCTAGCGCGCTTGCCGTCTACGGCGAGGAGGCGCCTGTTCGCGCGGCCCTGCCGCCGGGACCGGACCCCACCGTGGCTGACAGGCCTCTGCGTTCACAGGGAGCGTTGGCCGTGGACGCCGGCAAGGGCACCCTCGTGCGTCTAGGCGAGAACGCGACCGCTGTGTTCGTCGCCGACCCAACGATCGCGGATGTCCACGTGCCCTCTCCGAAGGCGGTCTTCGTGCTGGGCAAGAAGGCAGGTACAACGACACTGTACGTGCTAGGTGCGGACAACAAGACACTGCTTCAACGGACAGTGGTTGTCGGCCGCGACATGGATTCGCTGCGCAGCGCGATCGCCGCGCGCTTTCCGAACCTGCACGTGAAACTGACAGCCAGTCCCGGTTCGTTGCTGGTTTCAGGCGAGGCGCCTTCGGCCGCCGATGCCGATGCCGTGGTGCAGACGATTTCGCCCTATCTGGCCGACAAGGAAGTGCTCGTCAATCGCATCACAATCGATCGGCCACTTCAGGTGCAGTTGCGCGTTCGCATCACCGAAGTGGACCGGAACGTCACGGAGCAGTTGGGGATCAACTGGGCATCGGTCGGCTCGACGGTCGGGCAATTCTCCGCAGCTGCTGTCTTCGGCTTCGGTACGGTTCAGAGGGGCCGTGGCACGAGCATTCAGGCAATGGTCGACGCATTGAGCCAGGAGGGCTTGCTGACTGTTCTTGCAGAGCCAAACCTCGTGGCCTTGTCCGGGCAAACGGCCAGCTTTCTCGCAGGCGGCGAATTTCCAATTCCGATAGCGCAGACCAACAACGGCTCGGTTACCGTGGAGTTCAAACAGTTCGGCGTAAAACTCGATTTCACCCCGACGGTGATCAATGAGCACCGCATCAGCCTGAAAGTCCGCCCGGAAGTCAGTCAGATCGACACGACCGCGAGTGTCACCACCAATGGCATCACGGTGCCGGGGTTGAGCGTGCGCCGAGCCGACACCACCGTCGAGCTCGCAAGCGGGCAAAGCTTCGCCATCGGCGGTTTGCTGCAAACCAACACGACCGACATCGTTTCGCAGGTGCCGGGCCTGGGATCGATTCCGATTCTCGGCAAGCTGTTTTCGTCGACCAATTACCTGAACAACAAGACCGAACTCGTCATCATCGTGACGCCCTATCTCGTCGAACCGACAGATCCAGCCAGGCTTCGTACACCACTCGATTCACTCATGTCGCCGAGCAGCGATGTCGAGTACAGCTTCAGACATGAGTCCGGCGAGGCTTCTACCCCATCCGGGCAACCGCGCCTCGTCGGTGCAGCCGGGTATGTCTATTGATATTGAGCGAAACAGCCATGATTTCTGCACGACTTATTGCGCTCATGCTGGTTTGCAGTGTCACGGCCGGCGTCAGCGGATGCTTCAGGGCACCGAGATCGATGCCTGACGCGTCGGTCATCCGGTTCGACGGGCAGCTTGCCGTGCCGCCCGATTGTGCCAGTCTGGCTCGCCCATCGATCCTGACCGACGCCGGCTGGAAGCGCCCTGACATGGCGTGGGGCTGCGCGACTTATACGAACCTCGCGGCACAGCTTGCCTATCCGCAGGACATCGTCAGGCCCGAATCGCTCGGACCGGCCGACGCCGCTGTGGCGGCAAGCGCGGTGCACCGTTATCAGACCGAGCATGTGACACCGCTCGACAAGACGACGACGCGTGATTCCCGTTGATGCGCGTGAAACTCACCTAAGGTCAACATGAGCACAGATTTCAGTTTCCGCAAAGGCACGACAGCGATTCGGGCCGTCGACTTCATTGCGTTCGTAGCGGATCACAACACGGAACAGGTGCTGAAAAACTACGTGCTCGAGCAGGCGATGCCGCACGCGCACGTGGCGATCGGCGGTATAGAAGACGCGATTCTCTACCTCTCGAAGATCGAACGCTCGCCACTATTCCTGCTGGTCGACCTGCATGCCTCGGCGATGCCGCTCTCGGACCTGGGGCGGCTCGCCGAAGTGTGCGAACCATCGGTTCAGGTCGTGGCGCTGGGTGAGCGCAACGACGTCGGGCTCTTTCGCAATTTGCTCAAGCTCGGTGTACGCGACTATCTGGTCAAGCCGCTGACCGTCGAACTGCTCAAGCGGACGGTCAGCGTCGCCGAGGGCAAGATCAATCCCGTCGTGCAGAACCGTGCCGGCAAGACGATTGCACTCGTCGGATCGCGAGGCGGCGTTGGAGTCACGACCATCGGCCTGAATCTCGCCCGCCGTCTGGCCGAAGACACGCATCGCCGGGTCGCTTATGTCGACCTGAATGTGTACGGCGGCGCCGCGAACAGCATGCTTGGCATCCAGAGCAACAACGGCCTGATGGACGTGCTGCAGAACGTGCACCGGCTGGATCCGCAGTATGTGGAACGCACGCTCGTCGCGAAGGGGAGCCGGCTTTTCGTCCTGTCCTCCGAACTGGACTACGGTGCCCCAAGGCCGTTCCAGGCTGGCGCGCTCAAGCGCGTGCTCGAGGTGCTTCACGACAGTTTCCATTATGTGATGCTCGATGTGGGAAACCACGCCGATCCGCTCGCGGGCGAAGCGTTCAACCACGCATCGCGTGTCTACCTCGTTGCCGACCGCTCGGTGCATTCCGCACGCGAGACAGTCCGCCTGCTGCGCTACATCGAGGACCGCGACAACAATCCGGCTGCTTCGCTGCTGCTCAATAGCCCTAATGCCGTGACCGCGGGCAAGGTGCAGGCCGCCGATTTCATGGCGGCCGTCGGACGCAGCGTCCTGTATGAAGTGCCGTTCGAAGTGAAGGCCGTATCGATCGCCGAGAATCTCGGCGAGGCGCCCGACGAAAAAGCGGCCATCGGTTTCAATCAGGCGATCAGGCGTATTGGCAGTGATCTCACCGGCCAGGATATGGCCGCCGAGCGCACGTTTCTCCAGAAGCTCGGAATCAGGAGACGCTGATGTTCGGGCAAAAGCAGCCACCTCAGCCAGACGCAGTTGAGACCCAGGCAGATACAGGCGCGAGGCCAATTGCTGTGCCTCCCGTCCGGGCGGACGCAGCGCTCGCGACTTTGCCGGAGCGCCCGGCGTTAGCGGAGGGTAACGAGGCATTGGTCCGCTCGGACCTGTTCAGGATCATCCGCAATGGCGTATTCACCTCGATGAACGCGTCGGCCGCGGTCGGGAAGACGCGCGAGCAGATGAAACCCGGCGTCGAACAGCTCGTCCTGGAGATCGCTGCGCATGAGCGGCTGAATATCACGATTTCGGAGCAGGGCCAGATTGTCAGCGAACTGCTCAACGACATGTTCGGCGTGGGTCCGATCGAGCCGCTTCTCGCGGACGACAGCGTGACCGACGTGCTCGTCAACGGCCCCGATCAGGTCTATGTCGAACGCCATGGCCGGCTGGAACTGACGCCGTACAAGTTCCGCGACAACGCCCACGTCGTCAACGTGGCACAGCGCATCGCGGCCGGCGTGGGCCGCAGGGTGGACGAAAGCAGTCCGATGGTCGATGCGCGCCTTGCCGACGGCAGCCGGGTCAATGTCATCCTGCCACCGCTGGCGATTCACGGCGCCTGTATCGCGATCCGCAAGTTTTCGAAGCGCAATATCACGCTGCATCGGATGGCGCAGCAGGGCAACATGTCGGTGCAGATGAGCAATGTTCTCAAGCTCGCCAGCACGTGCCGCCTCAACATCATCGTGTCGGGCGGCACCGGCTCGGGCAAGACCACCTTGCTGAACGCGCTGTCCCACTTCATCGGCGATCGCGAACGCGTGATTACGATCGAAGATGCAGCCGAACTACAGCTTCAGCAACCGCATGTCGTCAGCCTCGAAACGCGCCCTGAGAATGCGGAGGGGCTGGGCGGCGTCGCCCAGCGCGATCTGGTGCGCAACGCGCTGCGGATGCGGCCAGACCGGATCATCCTCGGCGAAACGCGGGGGCCGGAGGCGTCCGACGTCCTGCAGGCAATGAACACTGGCCACGACGGCTCGATGACGACGATCCACGCGAACACCCCGCGCGACGCGATCACCCGGCTCGAGAGCATGGTCATGATGGCGAACGGCAATCTGCCGCTCATGTCGATCCGGCGGCAGATTGCGAGCGCGGTCCATCTGCTCGTGCAGATCGAAAGGATGCGCGACGGCGTGCGGCGCGTGACGCGCATCACGGAGTTGGTCGGCATGGAAGGCGACGTCATCATCACCCAGGATCTCTTCATATTCCGGTACGACGCGAGCGCCTACAACGAAGAAGTCAGGGGTGTCTTCGAAACGGCGGCGCTCAGACCTGCTTTTTGCGAGCGTGCCGCCTATTACGGCGTCGAAGACGCGCTGCTGGAGGCCATGACACCATGACGTCGATCGACCTCGTCACCCTCTCCTCGTTCGCTTGCGCGCTGTTGCTCGGCCTGCTTGTGCTTACCGTTCAGGAGATGCGAAACAACCGGCCCGACGCGCGGATCAGGGCGCGCATGCTTCGATCTTTTCTGGTTCAGGACGGGGGGCTCGCCCCGGCTGCAGGCCGCTTTGACGCGTCCCTCTTCAAGGTGAACCGGCGCGGCAATGCCGTCAGCCGCTGGCTCGCGCCAAAAATCACCCGCGTCAGGACGGTCGCCGGTGCGAGCGGCCTTCGTATCGTGATCGGCGCCGCGATCGCTGGTGCGCTCCTCGCGCTGGCAATGACGCGTTTCATGCCGCTTCCCGGCGTCGTCAAACTGTTGATGCCGCCCGCACTTTCCCTCGTTGCCGCGGTGCAAGCCTATCGTTTTCTTGTCGCCCGCTTCCGGCGACGCTTCCTGGATGGCTTCGCGGACCTGATAGACATGATCGTGCGAGCGGTGCGCGCGGGCGTGCCTGTCACCCACGTCATCGGTGCGGCTGCCAACGAATGTCCCGAGCCGCTTCGTCACGAATTCCGGTTGATGGGCGACGCGCTGCAGCTTGGGATCGACCTGGAAGAAGTGCTAGCGGTGGCCATGCGTCGAATCGAAGTCACTGACTTCTCGTTCTTTTGCGTGTGTCTGCTTTTGCAGCGTGAGACGGGCGGCCAACTCGGGGAAACGCTCGAAAACCTGGCCGCCATTGTCCGCACACGCGGCGAGATCCGCATGAAAACGAAGGCGCTGACCGCGGAAGCGCGGATCACGACCCGGATTCTAGCCGCCATTCCGGTTGTCATCATGCTTGGCCTGTACGGCCTGAATCGCGCTTACGTCATGGTGCTGTTCGACCGGCCCGCCGGGCAGAAGCTGCTGACGTTCGCGTCGATCTCAGTCGTGGTCGGTATCGCTGTGATCAACGGGATGTCCAAACTCAATACCTCACGATGAGCCCAGCCAGCTTCGAGACACTGCTCAACCTTCTGATGCTGCTGGCATGGTTCGGCGTGCTAGCGCTATGGTGGGCCGTGAAGCGCGGCGGCAGGCGCGGCAGGATAGCCGAACGCGCGCGCGAGGCGGCATTCAGCCAGCGCCTGGACAGTGCGCCGGTCGACGTGGATGGCGACGATCCCAGACTGCGCGCGCAGCTGATGCGACGCCTGGCGACGCTGGGGAACAAGCTGCCGCTGTTCGACGCGAAGTATCGCGCAGAACTCGGCAGACAGATGGTCCGCGGCGGTCACCGCGGAAAACTTGCCGTTCCCGTTCTGGTCGCGGTCAAGTTCCTGTTTGGCATTGTGTGTGCGACGCTGGCGGTCATGCTGGGTTCGCACATGCCCGTCGTCGGCCGCTATGCCGCCGCGCGCGCAATCCTGATGGTGTTCGTATTCATGGTCGGGATGATCGTCCCGGAATATGTGCTCGCGTTGCTTGCCGAACGGCGCCGTCGCGCCATGGCGTCCTGTCTGCCCGACGCGCTCGACCTGCTGGTGATCTGCACCAATGCCGGCAACAGCCTGGCGGTGAGCATTCGCCGGGTCGCCAATGAACTGGCTTCCATCTGCCCGCCGCTCTCGGAGGAGTTTTCGCTGACCGCCGACGAGCTGAAATTATCCGGCGACAGCGAGCGTGCGCTGCGCCGGCTTGCCGAGCGGATCGACCTGCCGTCAATTCGCGCGCTGATTTCCGCGCTGACACAGTCAATGCGATATGGCACGCCGATCACTCAGGCGCTGCGAACCTTGTCTCGTACCGAGCGACTGGCCCATATCGTTGGGCTCGAGGAGAAGGCCGCCAAGCTCGCACCGAAAATGGTGCTGCCGATGATGGTGTTCATTCTGCCGGCGGTTGTCGTCATTGCAGCCGGTCCGGCAGTTATTCAAGTTCTGGAGTTCTTCGCCAAACAATGAAAACCATAGAACTGCGAATCGACCTTCGTGTGCTCGCGGCACACCGACGCGCGGTGCGCCGGGTGGCACGGCTTGTCAGGCTCGCTTGCTGCTGCGCCGGCGCACTTGTCGCGGCGGGCGCCTGCACGACGACATATCACGTCTCAGAAGCGCATGTGGAGCCCCGCAACCAGATGCCTGACCGCATGGGCGAGCTTCGCATTGCCGGCACGGCACTCGACTCGGGCAACGTGGAGCTGGCCACGACGCTCTACGAAAAGGTCGTGGCCGCCGACCCCCACTCGGTTGCCGGCCTGACTGGCCTCGGCGACACACTCTACGCTGTGGGCGACTTCACTCGATCGGCCGTCTACTACGAGCGGGCACTGCAGAGCGCCCCCAGTGCGACCGCGCCGATGATCGGCACGGCGCGCGTGGCCATTCGTCAGCGGCGCTTTGACGATGCGATCTCGATCTATCGAAAGGTACTGGCCCTGAAGCCTGACGAGCCGCTCGCTTCAGCGGGCCTCGGTGCGGCGCTCGACCTGAAGGGCGATCACATCGCGGCGCAAGCCGTGCTGCGGCAGGCGCTCAAGGCCAGCCCTGGCGATCCGGGCCTGAGCGTCAACCTTGGATTGTCGCTGACGCTGGGGGGCAATCCGCGTGACGGCGCGAATGTATTGCTCGACGTGACGCGCTATCCCGGTGCGCCGCCTCAGGCGCGCCAGGATCTCGCGCTCGCGTACGGCCTGCTCGGCAATCCGGAAGCAGCGGCGGCCATCCTCGGACAGGATCTGCCGAAAGCCTCCGTACAGGACAACCTTCGCTTCTATGAGATTCAACGCGACCGGATGGCAAGGCCGGCGACGCCGGCGTCGATAGGCTCAGGCGCGACGTCGAGCGACACCGCGTCCGGCACGAATCCATCTATGACCGTGCGATGAAACCCGGAATGTCGATGCCCTACCCTAACCGTGCAAGCCGGGTGCCTCGCGCGAGCCGAGGATCGGCGGCAATCGAATTCGCCATTCTGCTGCCGTTTCTGGTCATGATTCTGGTGGGAATCATCGACGTCAATCTGATTTTTTATGACGACGCCGTCATTACGAACGCGGCCCGCGCGGGCGCCAGAGCCGGCATCGTAGTCCAGGTGCCACCGCTGACGACGAGCCAGATCGCCTCCCTCACAGTCTCCTACGCGCAGAACAGCCTGGTCTCTGGCGGGAGCGCAACCTCGCCAACCGTCACGGTGACGCAATCGAACGGAGCGACCTCCGGAAGCACACTGCAGGTCGCGGTTTCGTACACCTATCAGGGTCTGCTGCTCGGCTCGCAGTTTAGTGCCCTGGTTGCCCCCGTCGTTCTGAACGCAACAGCCGTCATGATTTACGAATAGGCCATGACCACCCCGATGCTTCCCGCGCGCCACGAGCCTTGCATCACACACAACCGGGCCACCAGCAGGCTTGCCCAGCGTCGCCGTCAGGGTGGGACGATAAGCTTTGTGCTGGTTTTTTTTGTATTCATGGCGCTGGCTTTCGCAGCGTTTTCAGTGGATATCGGACACTACTATCTCGCCCAGGACCAGTTGCAGACCGCGGCGGATGCCGCCGCCCTCGCGGGAGCAAGCGCGCTGTCTTCCGGAACGTCGGCGCCTGGCTGGAGCGCCGCTGTTGCCGCTGCCGCCAGCGCTGTCAAGCTCAATGCTTCGGATCACATAGTTTTGGCTAATGCGACGGTACAGAGCGGTTACTGGAATTTGACCAGGTCTCCCGCCGGCATGCAGTCTTCGACTATTACACCCGGCACGTACGATAGCCCGGCGGTGCAAGTCACCGTTTCGCGCGCGACAGGATTGAATGGCGGGCAACTGGTATTTTTCTTTGCTCCCCTTTTCGGCGTGTACACCACCGCCGTGACTGCGACTGCGGTGGCAGTGGTTTCGGCGCCGGGCTATGTGGGGCCAGGTGGTTTGTTCCCCGTGGCGCTGGACAAATGCCTTTTCGACCTGTACTGGAATGCCCAGACTGGGGCGCCGGCGATCGATCCGTCGACTGGGCAAGCCTATACATTTCAGATCACCAACGACTCGCTCTACGGCAGCTGCTCGGGCGGACAGTGGACATCATTTGCAACGGATGCGAACGACGTGCCGACGATGCGTGCTCTCATGAGTAGCGGAAATCCGACTGGCTTGAGCATCGGCAATTCCATCTGGCTTGAACCCGGCGCCAAGACGACACTTTACAGTTCGGTTCCAGCCAACGTCGATGTGCTGGTACCGGTTGTGCAGAGCCTGGCGTCGTCGACAGAAACGATTGTCGGTTTCGCCGCTTTCCACATCGATGTTGCAGTCGGCGGCAGCGGTAAATACATCCAGGGCCATCTGATAACGAATCTCAAAGTGACCGGCGGCGCCGGACAGGGCGGCCCTTACTACGGGGCGTATGTTCCGCCGCGTCTCGCGCAGTGACGCAATGTCTTCCACTACCGCAGGCGCCAGCCGCGATGCTCCTGAACCAACGATCCGTTCCGATCCATGAATAAGGCCCTCACACGCGCGCAACTTACGACGGAAGTCGTTGTGCGAGCACTTACCGTGCCGCTGCTAGGCCTGTTCGTCGCCATGAGCATTCATCAATACGTGAGAGACCCATCGCGGGTCACGCTGCTGGTTTTCGCGTTTGCAGAGGTGTTGACCGTCGTGCTGGCCGTGTTGGCCCGCGTCCCGCGCGAGCGTGACTGGAATCCGCTCAGCCTCGTCGTGACCGTCTGCGCAACTTTTTACTTTCTCGCGTTCCAGATTACACCCGGCATCAAGCTGGTTCCGGAAGGGCTGGCCGCAGTCATTCAGGTTGCCGGGGTTTCGGTGCAGATCTATGCAAAGTGGTCGCTAGGGCGTTCGTTCGGTCTTTTGCCGGCCAATCGCGGCGTCATCGTGGCCGGACCGTATCGGGTTGTTCGCCATCCGTTGTACCTGGGCTATCTGGTCACGGACATCGGTTTTCTCGTTGCCAACTTCGGCGTTCGCAATGTCGTCGTCCTGGTCGTCCAGTGGACGCTGCAAATCGTACGGATCGTGAGGGAAGAGCAATTGCTCTCGAACGACGCGACTTATCGCGAGTACATGAGCCGCGTGCGCTACCGGTTGGTTCATGGCGTGTTTTAACTCGACTCGTTGCGGGTTTTCCGAGGCGGCTAAATTTGTCTGCGAGCTGCATCAGGACTGGATTGGATGATGCGGAAGGCCGGCATGCATGGATTGCAGTGGCTCTTCCTCGTCGAAGGCTTGCCGACCGTTCAGCTGGGGTTCCTGCTGTATCGCATGCTTCCGAACGGGCCGGCCCGCGCGTCCTGGCTGAACGACGCCGAGACGTTGTTCTTCTAAAGATCCGCAACTTGCGTAATCATGTCAAAAGGCCGCCCACAAACGTCGCGTTGGCCCGACAAAACGATTGATTGCTAGTGATTTATTAACGCATGCCAGATGACAAGCGCATAGCCCATATCGACATGGACGCATTCTTTGCGTCCTGCGAACTGTCGCAGTATCCCGAATTGCGAGGCCAAGCAATGGTTGTTGCAGGCCGTCGGTCGGATGCTCCGAGAACAATGCCGGACGGCACCCGTGAATTCTCCCGGTTACGCGACTATACGGGCAGAGGCGTCTTAACGACCGCAACCTACGAAGCGCGAGCGCTGGGAGTTCATTCCGGGATGCCAGCGATGAAAGCGGCCCGGTTAGCGCCGAATGCCATTCTCCTTCCAGTAAACTTCGATCTGTATCGAAACTACTCGCGTCTGTTCAAGGACGCAGTTCGGTCAGTTAGTCCGACCATCGAGGATGTCGGAATCGACGAGGTCTACGCCGACGTCTCTCAGCTGAATGAGGCATCGGAGAAAGTTGCGCGCAACTTGAAGTCCGCTGTATTCGAAGCAACAAGTCTCACGTGCTCGGTCGGAATTGCGCCAAATAAGCTTCTAGCAAAGTTGTGTTCGGACATGCAAAAGCCGGACGGCGTCACTATCCTGAGATTTGAGGATTTGGAGTCCAGGATTTGGCCGATGGCAGCCGGCAAAATCAACGGCATTGGCCCGAAGGCCAGCGCAAAGCTTGAGTCTCTCGGAATAACAACCATCGGCGAGATTGCCGCACGCGACGAGCGATGGCTAGTCGAACACTTTGGACGAAGCTATGGATCGTGGCTCCGCAGGGTCTCTCATGGTCTTGATGATAGGCCAGTGGTGACACACAGCGAGCCTGTCTCGATGAGCCGGGAGACAACATTCGAGCAAGACCTGCACGCCGTGCGGCACAGGCAGGAACTAGGTGCCGCATTTACCCGCCTGTGCGAGCAGGTGGCGCTAGATCTGCAGCGAAAGGGCTATCTTGCGCGAAAGATCGGCATCAAGCTGCGCTTCAATGACTTCCAGACGATAACGCGTGACGTCACGCTTCTGGAACCTGTTGCGGACGCCAAGGCGTTGCGTAACGCGGCGACTCAGTGCCTGAAACGGGTCGAACTTGTCAAATCCATCAGGCTGTTAGGGGTCAAGGCCAGCAACCTGCAACGCGCGGGGGAAAAGAAAGGCTACGAGTCACCGCAGTTCACGCTGGATTTTTAGCACGTACCCCCTCCTGCCGCGAGATCGCCGCGCGCATCAAGCACGCCGTCAATCAGGCGATCGGCCTCACCTGCTCCATTTGCGTGGCGCCGAACAAGCTGCTGGCGAAAATCGGCTCCGAACTCGACAAGCCCGACGGCCTCACGATCCTGACGCCTGCGGATGTGCCGTTGCGCGTGTGGCCGTTGCCGGTACGCAAGCCGCTGCTTCCGCAGGGACACCGGCCTTCGTGCGCGCCGCCGGCAAGCTGGTTTCCACACTCGACGCCGCAATCGAAAACGCAAACGTGTTGATTCCGTTTGCGCTTTGCGCCGACACCGTGCCGCGATGCATCTCGGCAATCGCCTTCACGATCGCGAGACCCAGCCCGTGGTTTTCACGGCTATTGGTGCGAGACACTTCCGCACGATAGAACCGGTCGAACAAATGTTCGAGCACACCCGGCTCGATCGGCTCGCCCGGGTTGGCCACCGCGACGCGCAACTGATCCGCTGCATTCGAGATCGTCACGGTAATCGCCGCGCCCGGCGCACAGTGCTGGATCGCGTTCATCAGCAGATTCGTGCACGCACGGCCGAACAGGGAGCGGTTCACGCGCGTCACCGCATCGCCGCGCAACTGCGCATGCACGCGCGCTTCTTCGAGCGGAATCTCCAGAAACTCCAGCGTATGCGCGACTTCGGCAGCCAGCGACACTTCGACGAGACCCGTCGCGCGCTCGCCCTGGTCGGCACGGGCGAGGAACAGCATGTCGTTGATGATCGTGCGCATGCGTTCGAACTCTTCGAGATTCGATTGCAGTGTGTGGCGCAAATCGTCGACCGAGCGGTTGCGCGTCAACGCCACTTCGGTCTGGCCGATCAGAATCGTCACCGGCGTACGCAGTTCGTGAGCGACGTCCGCATTGAACGACTCGAGGCGGCCGTATGCGCCGTCCAGACGTTCGAGCGCGCCGTTGAAGGAGTTGGCCAGATCGTTCAATTCGAGCGGCAGCGCGGCCGTATTCAGGCGCTGTGAGCGGTTATTCGGGCTTACCGCGGATGCATCTCTCGTCAGCCGCGTCAACGGCGCAAGACCCAGCCGCGTGACCGAATAACTCAGCAACAGCACGGCGAGACTCCCCAACGCGGACAGCGCGGCGAGCGCCGAGCCGAACACGCGCATCGTGCGGATGTTGGGCACACAGCTGGCCGCAACCTGCAATTGCACGGGCGGACGGGCGCCGTAAGCGGGTATCGTCACCGTGACGGTCAGCATGTCCGCGCCGCCGCCGACCGGCGAAACCCTCGCGTAGCCGCCCTGCCAACTCGACACCACGGGCCCCTGGACGGGCTTGCCATAGTGAAAATACGGATCGTCGCTCGATACCGAATACACGGTGCTGCCGTCGTGCGGCATCATGTCGGTGAGTTTTTCGCGGGCCATGCGCCATTTCTCCGGCGTCACCGCGTGATAGACGATGATGCGCGCGATCTCGGTGCGATCGTCGAGCGATTCGCGCAGATGGTGTTCG
The DNA here is from genome assembly GCF_001634365.1 of Paraburkholderia phytofirmans OLGA172. Taxonomy (NCBI): domain Bacteria; kingdom Pseudomonadati; phylum Pseudomonadota; class Betaproteobacteria; order Burkholderiales; family Burkholderiaceae; genus Paraburkholderia; species Paraburkholderia phytofirmans. Next base: position 743,914 of record NZ_CP014579.1, on the reverse strand, counting down.
AGTTGCGTACGCAACACCACAAAGAGCCCGGTGCCGACCAGCGTGAATACGAACAGCGCCACAAGCGCGAACATCGCCGCCAGGCGGCGCGCGATAGAACGGTTCATGATTGTTCCGCCTCTTCACGTACTTCGAGCACATAGCCCATGCCGCGCACGGTGTGCAGCAGCTTCGAGGGAAACGGGCCGTCGAGTTTGGCGCGCAGTCGTTTGATCGCGGTTTCCACCACGTTCGTATGGCTGTCGAAGTTGACGTCCCACACGAGTTCGGTAATGGCGGTCTTCGAGAGAATGTCGCCCTGGCGGCGCGCCAGCACGCTGAGCAACTGGAATTCCTTGGCGGTCAGATCGAGACGTACGCCGTCGCGGGTGGCGCGCCGGCCGATCAGATCGACGAACAGATCGCCCACGGAAATCAGCGTCGACTCCTGCGAACGCGTGCGGCGCGCCAGTGCATGCAACCGCTCGACCAGTTCGAGAAAGGAAAAGGGTTTGGTGAGGTAGTCGTCGGCGCCTTCGCGCAGACCGCGCACGCGGTCGTTCACATGATCGCGGGCGGTCAGCATGATGACCGGCGTCGACTTGCGCATGCGCAGCGCCTTCAGCACGCTGAAGCCGTCGCGTTTGGGCAGCATGACGTCGAGGACGATCACGTCGTAATCGAATTCGGTAGCGAGATGCATGCCTTCCTCACCGTCGAGCGCGACGTCGACGACCCAGCCCTGCTCTGTCAAACCGGAGCGCAGGTAGTCCACCACCTTATGCTCGTCTTCAACGATCAGCAATTTCATGCGCGTCCCCTTGTCTCTGCATTATACGAAACGCCTCGTTTTGCTCTTTCCTGTCTGGCCGTGTCATTGCCGGGCGGCTCACTTCGCGGGAGCCATCGCCTCCTGCGTGTTCGCTGTGTTCGCTGTGTTCGCTGTGTTCGCTGTGTTCGCTGTGTTCGCTGTGTTCGCTGCGTTCGCTGTGTTCGCTGCGTTCGCTGCGTTCGCTGCGTTCGCTGCGTTCGCTGCGTTGCTGGGCGGCTGGGCGTCCGATACGGCCGTGCCGGCATCCCAGCCGCCGCCCAGCGCCTTCACCAGCGAAACAGAGAGGGTCATCTGCTGGCCGTGGATCTGCACGTCCTGACGCTCGCTGGTGAGCAACGACTGCTGCGCGGTGATGACGTCGAGGTAGGCGACCAGGCCGCCCGAATAGCGGTCGTTGGCGAGCGCCAGCAAATGCTGCGCATCGGTCACCGCCTCGTGCGACTGCTTCGCCGCGCCGTCCAGAACCGACAGGCCTGTGATGCCGTCCTGCACCTGCTGGAACGCGTTGAGCACGGTTTGCCGGTAGTTCGCCTCGGTCGCCTTGTAACCTTCGCTCGCAAACTGGACGTTCGCCGCGCGGCGGCCACCGTCGAACAGCACCTGGCCGACCGCCGCACCAAGCGTCCACGCCAGTGTCGGCGCGCTGAGCAGACTGGCGAACTGCGTGCTTTCCCAGCCGATGCTCGGCGTCAATGTCAAGCTCGGAAAGAACGCCGCCTTGGCGACGCCGATCTGCGCGTTCGCCGCGGCCATCGCACGCTCTGCCGATGCGATATCCGGGCGGCGTTGCAATACGTCGCTCGGCACGCCAAGCGGAATCGCCGGCACCTGCGTGTCGAGCACTTTGGGTTCGATAGCGAACTGCGGCGCAGGCACACCGACCAGCGCGGCAATCGCATGTTCAAACTGCGCGCGCTGATTCAGCAAGAGTTGCGCCTGCACACGTGTCGAATCGAGTAGCGATTTTTGCTGCAACACGTCGAGCCCGGACACCGAGCCGAGATCGTGCTCGGTCGTGACGTAATCGAGCGCCTTTTGCTGCAATTTCACCGACTGATTCAACACGTCGATCTCGGCGTCGAGTTCACGCAGCGAGAAATAGTCGGTGGCGAGATCGGTGGTGAGGACCAGCCGTGCGTTGGCGAGGTCGTCGGCCGACTGCTGCGCGGAAGCCGCGGCGCCTTCCACCTCGCGACGGATCCGGCCGAATAGATCGGTGTCGTAGTTGATCGACGGGCCGAGTTGCAGATTGTTCTGCACCGTCGACACGGTCGGCGTGCCGTAGTTGGTCAGCGGGCGGTCGTGCGAAATCCTGAAGCGCGACCCGGTCGCCGCCAGATCGACTTCAGGAATCTGCTGCGCACGGGTGTTCGCCAGCGTCGCCCTGGCCTGCGCGTAGTGCGCGCTCGCCGCGACCAGCGTCTGATTCTGCGCGAGCGCCTGCGTTTCCAGCGTGCCGAGTGTCGGATCGCCGAAGCCGCTCCACCAGTCGAGCGAGATCGGCGCATGCGCAGGCGCCGCGACGCGCCAGTACGAATCGGTTTGCCAGGCCGGCGGCACCTCGGCTTGCGGCCGCTGATAATCCGGGCCGACTGTGCACGCGGCCAGCAAGGCCGCGCTCGCGGTGGCCGCAAGCGCCGTTAGCGATGTGAGCGCCGTCAGTGCCCGGCAAGCGCCCGCCTGCTTCGCGATCACGACGCCCCCTTGCCGCTCTTGCGCGGCTGCGCGATCTGCACGTGATCGCCGTCAGCGATCGAATCGCTCGGGTTGATGATGATCCTGTCGTTCGCCTCGATCCCGCTTTCGATTTCGAGCGACTGCCCCAGGTCCCGCGCGATCACGATCTTGCGTAACGCCACATTACCCTTCGCATCGACCACCGCGAGCCGCGGACCTTCGGCGCGAAACAGCAACGCATTGCCCGGCACCATCAATTGCGCATGGGCAACCGCCGGCACAGCCACCTGAACGTACGCGCCGGGCCGCAGCTTGTCGTCGGGATTCGGCAAGGTCACTTCGATTTGCAGCGAGCGGGTCGGCACGTCGATCGCGCCGGAGATGTGCGTGATCGTGCCGTGGAACTGCTGACCCGGCAATTCGGCCTGCGTGACCACGACCTTCTGTCCGACCGAGACGTTTTGCGCGTACGCCTGCGGCAGTTGCACATAGACCCGCAGCGGATCCGATTGCGCCAGTGCGAACAGCGCGCGACTCGTCCCGCTGCCCGCGTCGATCAGGTCGCCGACGTCGACATTGCGCTGCGTGACCACGCCCGAAAACGGCGCGACGATGCGCTTGAAGGATTCGAGTTGCCGCAAGCGCTGTACATTGGCATCGGCGGCGGCGAGGTTGGCGATGTCCTGCGTGTACGTGCTCTGCCGTTCGTCGAGTTCCTGCTGCGAAACCGCATCGCGCTGACGCAATTGTTGCCAGCGCTCCAGCGAAGTTTTGGCAAGGCCGAGACTCGAACTGGTTTGCTGACGCTGCGCCAATGCCTGTGCGAGTTCCTGATCGATTTCCGGCGTATCCAGATCGGCGAGCAGTTGCCCCTGCTTCACGCGCGCGCCGATATCGGCATACCAGTGCAGCAGATAACCCGTGGAGCGCGCGTAAATCGGCGACTCCACGTAGCCGCGCAAGGTACCCGGCAACAAGGTGTTGCCGCCGCCTTCCGTTTGCGTCGGACTCACCACGCTCACATACTGCGTGGCGTTCTGCTGCGTCGTTTCGGCGACCGAGCGGTTTTGCAAAACATTCGCGATCACCGTGCGCAACGCGCCCACGGCGAGCAGCGCCAGCACGATCCAGATGGCGATTTTGGCGCGCTTCCATTCGCGATTGCGCGGCGGCAAGGCGTGGCCGCCTTCGGTCTCTCGGGCGGGAATCGCCAGCGATGCATGAGTTTTTTCGGTCATCTCAGTCAGCCATCTCTGTCAGCCATCTCTGTCAGCTGTCAATTAACGTTACGCGGGTTTGCCTTCGCCGCCGTGGTCCGGAGCGGGGCCGTCGTTGCCGCGGCCCTGGCTGCCCGTCGTGTCTGTGTCGTCGTCGCGGTGGCGCCGCGCAAGGCGGGTATGAACGCCCGCGAACACGAGCGGTACGAAAAACAGCGTGGACACGGTAGCGAACAGCAAGCCACCGATCACTGCGCGGCCCAGTGGCGCATTCTGCTCGGCGCCTTCACCGAGACCAAGGGCCATCGGAATCATGCCGATGATCATCGCGAACGCGGTCATCAGCACCGGCCTGATCCGGCTTGCCCCGGCTTCGAGCGCGGCGGTGAGCGGCGGTGCGCCGGCGGAGAGCCGCTGGCGCGCGAACGACACCATCAAAATACTGTTGGCGGTGGCGACGCCCATCGTCATGATCGCGCCGGTCAATGCCGGCACGCTCAAATGCGTACCGGTCAGGAACAGCATCCATACGATGCCCGCCAGTGCCGCGGGCAACGCGCTGACGATGATCAGCGGATCGACCCACGACTGGAAATTCACCACGATCAGCAGGTACACCAGCACGATGGCCATCGCCACGCCGATCCCGAGACCGAAGAAGGAACTGCGCATGGTCTGCACCTGCCCGCGCAAGGTGATCTGGCTGCCGCGCGGCAACGAGGCCCGCACGTTGTCCACCAGTTTGTCGACCTGAGTGGCCACGCTGCCCAGGTCGCGCTTTTCAACGCTTACGTACAGGTCGATCACCGGCCTGATGTTGTAGTGCGTGACTTCTGCGAACTGATTCTGCGGCGAGACCCGCACGAGGTTGCCGAGCAGTTGCGTCGGACCGTTGGCCGAGCCCGAGACGGGCGTGCGCAACAACTCGTCGATCGACGACACCTGATACTGCGGCGTTTGCACCGCGACGCTGTATTCGACACCGTTCCTGTTGTTGAACCAGAAACCCGGTGAGGTTTGCGAACTGCCGGACAAGGAAATGAGCACATTTTGCGCCACATTGCTCGCGCTCAGATTGAGTTGTTGCAGCCGGGTGCGGTCCATCTGAAGATTGATCGCCGGTTCGTCGAGTTTCTGCTGGATGTGGGTATCGACGGTACCGGGAATCATGCGCACCTGTTTCAGCAGCTTGCGCGCAACATCGAAGTTGCCCTGCTGATCCGCGCCGGAAATCTGCACGTCCACGGCGGCGGGCAGGCCGAAGTTGAGAATTTGCGTGACGATGTCGGCCGGTTGAAAGAAGAACTCGACGCCCGGAAAGCGCTGCGGCAGGATCGCGCGCAGTTTGTCCAGATAGCGTTGCGTCGGCTTGTGGTTCTCGTTCAAGGCCACCTGAATTTCGCCGTCGAGCGTGCCGATCGTGCCCGCGTTGCTATACGAGAGATTGATACCGCTATACGGCAAGCCGAGGTTATCGAGAATCGTGCGGAGCTCCGCAGGCGGCACGACCTCGCGGATCACATTCTCGACCTGGTCCGCGAGACGCGCCGTTTCCTCGATGCGCGTGCCGGTCGGCGCACGCATATGGAGACGAATGTCGCCAGCATCGACGCTCGGAAAGAAGTCTTCGCCGAGCACGAAAACAAGACTCATCGACAGCGCGCAGAAACCGAGAAACAGGCTGCCGAACCTGCCGCGGCGCACCAGCACGCTGCTGAGAATCATGATGTAGGTGGAGCGCATGCGCTCGAAGCCGCGATCGAAACGCAGATAGAGGCGTCGAAACAGACTCGGCCTGGCATCGGCCCTGGGCTTGTGCGCGTGGCCCATCAGCAGCATCGCCAGCGTCGGCACCAGCGTACGCGACAGAACGTACGAAGCGAGCATCGCGAACACCACCGCTTCGGCCAGCGGCACGAACAGATAGCGCGCGACGCCGGTCAGGAAGAACATCGGCACGAATACGATACAGATGCACAACGTCGAGACGAGTGCCGGAATCGCGATTTCGCCGGCGCCGTCGAGAATCGCATCGTGCAGATTCGTGCCCATATGCAGGTGCCGTTCGATGTTTTCGATCGTCACCGTTGCGTCGTCGACCAGAATCCCGACCGCCAGCGCGAGGCCGCCCAGCGTCATGATGTTGATGGTTTGCCCGAGCGCGTGCAGGGCGATCAGCGAGGACAGAATCGACAGCGGAATCGAAATCGCGATGATGCAGGTGCTGCGCCAGTTACCGAGAAATAGCAAGATCATTGCAGCGGTCAATGCGGCGGCGACCACCGCCTCACGCACCACGCCCTGCACCGCCGCTTTCACGAACACAGACTGATCGAACAAGGCCGTGATGTTCAGGTCCGGCGGCAAGGCAGCGCGCGCGGCAGGCAGAATGCCGTGCAGCGTATTGACGATCGAGAGTGTCGACGCACTGCCGTTCTTCAGCACCGACATCAGCACGCCGCGGTGTCCGTCCTGCCGCACGATATTGGTCTGCGGCGAGAAGCCGTCGCGCACGTGCGCCACTTCACGCAGATAGGTCGTCGCGCCATTGAGCGTGCGCACCGGAATGTCGTTGAGCCCCTCCACCGTAGCGGGTGAGCCGTTCATGTTGATCGTGTATTCCTTCGGCCCGATCTTGGCCGTGCCGGTCGGCAGAATCAGGTTTTGCGCATTGAACGCGCTGACCACATCCGAAGGCGTCAGGCCTTTTGCGAGCAACGCGCGCGTGTCGAGGTCGACCGAGATCAGGCGCGATTTGCCGCCATACGGATATGGCACGGCCGCGCCCGGAATCGTCACCAGTTGCGGGCGCAGGAAGTTCAGCGCGGTATCGTTGAGCGCCTGCTCGGAGAGCTTCGGGCTCGACAAGCCGAGCTGGATCACCGGAATGCTGGAAGCCGAGTAGCTGATCACCAAAGGCGGCGTGGCGCCCGGCGGCATCTGTTTGAGCTGCGCTTGCTCGACGGCCACGGTCTGGGCGATCGCGGTCTGGATGTTCGCGTTCGGTTGCAGGAACACCTTGAGAATTGCGATCCCCGCAAGCGACTGCGATTCGATGTGCTCGATGTCGTTGACCGTGGTGGTCAGACTGCGCTCGTTGACCGACGTGATGCGGTTGGCCATGTCTTCGGCCGACAAGCCCGTGTAATTCCAGATGATGCTGACCACCGGAATATTGATTTCCGGCAGCACGTCGACCGGCGTGGTCAACAGCACGAATGGCGTTGCCAGCAAGATCAGAATGGCCATCACGATGAACGTGTATGGCCGCTTAAGCGCAACGTTGACGATCCACATGAAACGCGCCCGAGAGAATGCCGATAAGAAATTGAATCGCCGTGACTGGAAGGCCGCGCTGTTTCAGCATTCGACATGCCGAAGCCGGCAAACATGAAGCCATGTTGCCGGAGCCAATGCTCGCGCCTCTCCCGGTGAATCAGGTCCTATGCTAGATCGATAGCACCAACGCCTGCATGGCGCGAAAATGGCGAAATTGTCAGGAAGGCTAATGTAAGGATTCGCAGGACTTCAAACACATGTGGCTTCATGAGCCGCAAACGTTTGATGAAGTGTAGATAGGCGATTTTAAGGGGGCAATTAAAGGCATGCCTCGCCAAGCGTATGCGAGACATGCCTCGATATTTTGTTGCGCGATGCCAATACCTTACGTTCAGGTCGAGCCTATGCGATCACCGTCCGGGCGGTTAGGCCCAGCCTTGCACCAACATTACTTCGCAAACAGCGACGACATATCCGCAAACGCCTTGAATTCCAGCGCGTTACCCGACGGATCGAGGAAGAACATCGTCGCCTGCTCGCCGACCTCGCCCTTGAAGCGCACATGCGGTTCGATGATGAAGTCGATGCCAGCCTTTTGCAGCTTGTCCGCGGCGGCCTGCCATTGCGCCATCGAGAGCACCGCGCCGAAATGGCGTACCGGCACCGCGTCGCCGTCAACCTTGCTGGTCTGCCGGTGGCCGACTTCCTCCGGCGCGAGGTGCGCGACGATCTGGTGGCCGTAGAAGTTGAAGTCGACCCAGTCCGGCGAGCTGCGCCCTTCCGGGCAGCCGAGCAACTCGCCATAGAACTCGCGTGCGGCGGCAAGGCTATGCACAGGAAACGCCAGATGGAACGGCGGCAAAACGGTTTCGGCAACGGTCATGATGGGAAAACTCGCAGGGGGATAGTGGAATGACGCATCGCGCCCACAAAGGTGCACGCGTGAGGCCAATTTTAACCATGACTAAAAATGGTGAAAAACGATATATATTTGACCTGACTAACACCAAAATCGATCAATCGACCCATCTTCGATGCTCAGCGAACTCAAGACCTTTATCGCCGTCAGCCAGTACGGCACGTTTTCCGGCGCGGGCGCGCGCATCGGCCTGACGCAATCCGCCGTGAGCGCGCAAATGCAACGGCTCGAAGAGGAACTCGGTTTCGCGCTGTTCGACCGCACGGGCCGCTCCGCCACGCTCAACGACGCCGGCCGCGAAACGCTCGCACTCGCCGAAGAAATGATGACGCTGTACAACCGGCTCTCGGAGCGCAGCGCAGGCGTGGCCGAAAGTGGGATGTTGCGGGTGGGTGCGATTGCGTCCGCGCAAGTGTCGTTTCTCGCCGACGCGCTGGCCCGCTTTCGCGACGACCGCCCCGGCTGGCGGATTCGCGTCGTGCCCGGCGTGTCGCTGGGTTTGCTCGGGCAGGTGGACTCGGGCGAGCTCGATCTCGCCGTCATCATCAAACCGCCGTTCGCGCTGCCGTCCGAACTGGAATGGCGCACGCTCGTCACCGAGCCGTTCGTGCTGCTGGCGCCCAAGGCGCTCGCGCGTGGCAAGCGGTCCTGGCGCGAGCTGCTCAGAAGCGAGCCGTTCATCCGCTATGACCGGGGATCGTTCGGCGGCAGGCTGGTCGACCGCTTTCTACGGCGTGCGCGGCTGAACGTGCACGACGTGATCGAACTGGACGAGTTACAGGGTATCGCGCAACTGGTCGCGCGCGGCATCGGCGTGGCGCTGATGCCGAATACGGCGGGACTCGGCAGGTGGCCCGCCAGCGTCACCGCGCTCGAACTCGGCGACGCGACGTTTCACCGTGAAATCGGGCTCGTGCAGCGTCCACGGCATAGCCGGCAGGCGGTGGCGGGGGTGCTGGCGGATTGCATCGGTATAGCCGCGGGGGGTTGAGTTGCCTGGCCAGCCTGAGTGGACGGGCCGCTCGCGATCAGGTTCGGCATTGCCGGGATCAAGCTGCTGACTTCGAAAGGCTAGCCGCGCCTTCGCGGTGCGCCCGCTCTGCGATACTGTCGCCTTGATGACCCGAGTGGACACACGAACACGATGAGCGGTGGCAATGACCTGAATCCGGCAGCGCATCCGGCAGTGAAGCACTCGCCATTGCAAAAGCGGCTTTATCTCGCGAGCGCGGTTGCGCTGTTCGCCGGCCTGATCGCCGCGGCGATCATCTATGCCATGGCTCCGGCGCCAGACAGCGCCGTCGCCATGTACAGCATCGCAGACCCGCGCTATCAGATCGAATTGCAGCGCATCGGCGGCAACGCGGCGGTGCTGATGGCCCAGCTTCATCAGTGGTTCAACGGTCTTTGGCATGGTAAGACGCTCGCATACACGGTGGCCGTGCTGGGCGCCTTGCTCTCGGGCGCATGCTTTTTTATCGCTTACTTCTTTGCCGACGAAGAGCCGCAAGCCTGAAGCAATCCACCGCGTCAGGCGAAACTGGCGCTTACAACGCCTCTTTAACGTGCTTACCCGGTTGCTCCACCCCTGCCATGTGTAGCGCTTCATGCAGGGTGCTGAAAATACATCTTGCTTCAACGACCGGCGTAATCCCATGCCGATCCATATCCGAGCGCAAGTACTGGTTCACGCGCGCGAAGATCACTTCGATGCCGCTGCGCTTTAGCGTCTCGCAGAACTCGCCGATCGAACGCGCCGCCGAATAGTCGAGGTCGGTGATCGCACTCGCGTCGATCACGAACCAGCGCACCGCGCTCGGCGCGTGATCGATCAGGCCGCCGGTGTCGTCGACAAAAAAGTGGTCGTTCGCGTAGAACAGATCGGCGCCGAAGCGATAGACGATCAGCCCCGGCGCAGTCTGGAGTCCTGGCGCGGCCGCTACCGGCACCCAGATGCCGTCTTCGCCGGGCACGAGGACCATGGTGTGCGGCCGGTAACTATGCCGCACATGCCGCAGCAGCGATAACGCGACCGCCACCAGAATGCCGTGCTCGACGCCGATCAGCACCACGGCCGCCGCGGTGAACACGGCCAGCGTGAATTCACCGGGACTTTCGCGGCGAATCGAAAACAGCGTCTGCAGGTTGATCAGGCCGATGGCGATCGTAAACACAATGCTGGCCAGAACGCAGTGCGGCAGGTACTGCAGATATCGGCTGAAAAACAGCAGCACCACGACCACCACCACCGCGAATACGACCTGCGCGAACTGGCTGCGCGTACCGGCGCGATCGGCCATGGCGGTTTGCGTCGGACTGCCGTTCACGACGAAGGCGCCGGAAAACGCCGCCGCGGCGTTGGCGGCGGCAATTCCCAGCAGATCGGCATTGGTATCGACGGTTTCCTGATAGCGCTCGGCGAATACGCGGCTCGCGGCGGCGCTTTGCGCGACGATCATCACGAAGCACGAGGCGGCGACCGGCAGCAGATCGAGCATTTGCTGCCACGTGACCGAGGGCATGCGCAGCGGCGGCAATCCACCTGCCACCGGCCCCAGCACGGCAATACCGTGCGCCGCGAAACCGTACACATCGCTGGCAGCGATACCCGCCACCACCGCGATCAACGGCACCGGCACGCGTGGCAAAAAGCGCTTGCAAACCAGAATGGAGACCACCACCAGCGCAGAAATGACGAGCGTCGGCAGATTGATCTGCGCCGACTCGCGCACCACGAGCGCGAGTTGATCGACGCTGCGCGCGGCATGCCCGGGGACGCCGACCATGTCGCCCAGCATGGCGATGCCGACCTGCACGCCGACGCCGGCGAGGAAGCCGACCAGCACCGTGCGCGAGAGAAAGTCAGCGAGAAAACCGAGCTTGAAGATTCGCGCGATGAACAGGAGCGCGGCAGTGAGCAAGGCGACCATCCCGGCGAGCGCCGCATATTCGGCGCTCGAAGCCGGCGCCATGGTCGAGAGGCGGCTTGCAAAAATGGTGGCGGTGGCGGAGTCGGCAGCCACCACGAGGTGCCGCGACGCGCCGAAGAACGCGAACGCGATAAGCGGCAGAAAGACGGTGTAAAGGCCCGTAACGGCAGGCATGCCGGCAATGCGCGCGTAGCCGAGCACCTGCGGAATATCCATCGACGCCAGCTGCACGCCGGCCAGCGCATCGCGCGCCGCAGCGGCACGGCTCAAAGGAAGCATGCCCTTCAGTACGCCAAGACGTGTAGTGATATTTGCCAGAAAATCTCGCATGCGCGGTCGTGCCCCAAACTTAGGTTATCGCGCATCGTGCCGTGACTCGGCACACAAAGGCAAGGATTGAGGCCTTGATCAGTTGAAGAAAATGGCTAAAACCGGCAATGGCTCCGAACTCGCCACTGGAATCGCCCCACCTCGGCTTAGCGCTTGAACTGCCCTGTCAGCGGATCCACATGTCGCGCAAAACCGAACAACGCGACGATGCAGATCGGACAGGTGATGATGAACACGGCTAACATCTCGCACCCCGTAACAAATTGTTACGGCGAATTTTAAGCGATTGCCATGCGAATTGAATGGGGGAAAACGCAATACACTGTTGCCGCCAATTACAACATCGTTACACGGCCGGCGTCTGCACGACAGCAGTGCCGAGCCACGTGTAGGCTGCGTTGGTGCCCCTGTGCCGAACACGTCGTCAAACAGCGGCAAGCCCATGCCGATCTGCTTGCTGAAACGCAGGCGGCCCTAAGCCGACGAATTCAACCCCAGGCCGTTGCTGAAGGGACTGGCGGGGTAGGAAGCCGGTTTGAAGGAGTCCACCGGTTGTTGAACACTCAGGTTTGTACGATACTTCAGGCAAAAGCCTAATTTATGCCTGAAATATCGTACAAAACCTCGGAATTTTGAGGTACCTTCAACACGCCTAGAACGTCCGGGCCCAGCTTTCTTGTCCGATACTTTTGACATAGTCATGATATTTGCCTAATCTATCGGACATGCCCCGCACCTTTCAACGTCCCTTTCCGTCGGTCGAGAAGCAGATGCGCGCTCTTGGCGAACGGCTGAAACTCGCCCGTCTGCGGCGTGAACTCCCAACCGTGCTGTTCGCCGAACGGCTGGGCATTTCGCGCGACACGTTGAGCCGCCTCGAGAAAGGCGATCCGAATATCGCGCTCGGCACCTATATGCGGGCGCTTCGCGTGTTGGGCCTCGACAAGGACATGGAAGCCATCGCCCGCGACGACGAACTTGGGCGCAAGTTGCAGGATCTCAAGTTGCCGGGTCAGCGCAAACCGCGTACGAACACGCCCGGCGCCGTTCCTGTCAAAACCGGGCAGCCGACAAAAAAACACCCGAAGAAATCTGATGGTCAGCAATAAACGTCGAGATGCGTTCAAGGTATTTCTCGACGCAACCGAACTGAGCAGCCTGCAACAGGTCGGCACCTTGTATCGCCAGACTGCACGTACCGACTTGCCTGCATCGTTTGCCTATGCAAAGAACTGGGTAGATGGGCGTAACGCATTCATGCTCGACCCGCGCCTCGAGTTATGGACCGACGAGCAATACCCGCCCGCGAAGTCCGCCGCATTCGGCGTCTTCATGGATTCAGCACCGGATCGCTGGGGCCGCGTGCTGATGGAGCGCCGCGAGGCCGCGGCGGCAGATCGTGAAGACCGGCCCATGCGCAATTTGCAGGAGATCGATTTCCTGCTGGGCGTACACGATCTGACGCGAGTCGGCGCGCTGCGGTTTCAGGACACGGAGGGACATTTTCTCGACAACAGCGCCGAGGCCGCGCCGCCGGTCACCGACCTCGCGACCCTGGCGTATATCAGCCTGCGCATTGAAGAGGCGGATATCGAAAAACTGCCCGAATACGAGCAGTGGCTCGCCATGCTGATCGCGCCTGGCACCTCACTCGGTGGCGCTCGTCCGAAAGCCAACTTCACCAGCTTGGGCAACGATCTCTGGATCGCCAAATTCCCCGCGAAAGACGACCGTTATGACATCGGCGCGTGGGAATACATCGCACACCGGTTGGCCAGGAAAGCCGGCATCTGGGTGCCGCAATCCGAACTCAAGTACGTCGGCGCACGTTATGGCACGTTCTGCGTCGAACGATTCGATCGCCGTGAAGGCAGCCGGCGCATGTACACCTCCGCCATGACCTTGCTCGAACGTCAGGACGGCGAATCGGAAGCCAGCTATCTGGACATTGCCGAGTATCTTGCCGGCAACGGCGCGCAAGGTCATATCGACGAAGATCTCGCCCAGCTCTTCAGAAGAGTCGTTTTCAACGTACTCGTGGGAAACCGGGACGATCATCTTCGCAATCACGGCTTCATTCGCGAGGCTTCGGGCTGGCGACTCTCGCCGGCATTCGATATGAATCCAAACCCGAGCAAGCGGGAACACGCGCTCACGCTGGACGGGTTGAGCGCCCTGCCGAATCTTGAAACCGCGATCGAAACCGCTGAGTTTTATCGACTCGACGACGCGCAAGCGCGCCGCGTCGTTGCGGAAGTTCAAGACGCCGTCAACACATGGCGGGAAGAAGCCACCGCGCTGAATCTGTCCCGGCCCGAAGTACAGCGAATGGAGTCTGTATTTCAGGCGGCGTGATGCCCTCGCATAGCGGCCACACGTACAGGGCGTGCCGGTCGCATCCGGCACCTTGACGCTCGTGTTCCGGCACATGTCTCCATACCCCTTATAATCCGGCATGACCCGAATCCCGCACCGTCTCCCCTCGCAATCGGCCCCACACGGCCGATCAGCCACGCACCGCTCTCCGGCGGTCGCATGAAAACACCCAAACGTTTGCTCCCTCTGGTCGAAGAAGGCCTGATCGACGAAGTCATCTCGCAGTTGATGAGCGGCAAGGAAGCCACCGTCTACGTAGTCCGCAGCGGCGAATCCACGCGCTGCGCGAAGGTCTACAAGGACGCCAAACAGCGTAGTTTCCGCCAGGCCGCGTCCTACCGCGAAGGCCGCAAGGTCAAGAACAGCCGCCAGCAGCGCGCGATGGAAAAAGGCAGCCGCTATGGCCGCGAAGTGCAGGAACAGGCTTGGCAGAACGCCGAAGTGAATGCGCTGTTCCAGCTTGCCAATGCCGGCGTGCGCGTGCCGCAGCCGTTCATCTGCACCGACGGCGTGCTGCTGATGGAATTGGTGACCGATGCGGACGGCAACGTCGCGCCGCGTCTGAACGATGTCGAGATGAGCGAAGCACGCGCCCTCGAATTGCATGCGCTGCTGCTCAACCAGGTGGTGCGCATGCTGTGCGCCGGCATGATTCACGGCGACCTGTCCGAATACAACATCCTGCTCGCAGCAGACGGCCCGGTGATCATCGATCTGCCGCAAGCCGTGGATGCCGCCGGCAATCTTGAAGCACCGGCCATGCTGGAGCGCGACGTGAACAACCTCGCCACGTATTTCGGCCGCTTCGCGCCCGCGTTGCTCGACACAAGTTACGGCAAGGAAATCTGGTCGCTGTACGAAGCGGGCGCGTTACACGTGGACGCCGAGTTGACCGGCCGTGTCGAACTGGACACCACGCCGATCGATCTCGAAGGCGTGCTGCAGGAACTCGAAGACACGCGGCTCGACGAAGAAGCCCGCTTGCGCTACGAACAGTCGCTGCGCAGCGGCACCTGAGCCGCCCCTGCACCTCGCATAAGCGCTCCCGGCGCTTGCGCCACCGACTCCCGCATCGTCACGCTCACCGGAAACTCGCGGAAGATTTCCCACGAGGTCCGGTAGCACTGATTGACCAGCCAGCGCACGGCATTCTGCGTCAATTCCGCCGTCGGGATATGCACCGAAGTAAGTCCGGGCGAGGCATACGCGGCCGAATAGTCATCGTCGTAGCCGATCACGGAAACTTCGTCCGGCACGGCAATGCCTGCCTGGTGGAAGCGCGCCAGCGCGCTCACTGCCATCGTGTCGTTCGCGCAGAAGAGCCCGGTGAAACGCCGCTTCGAATCGAGCAGCTTCTGCCCGGCAGCGTAACCGCCCTCCGGCGAGAAGTCCGATTCGATCAGCGTGACGTCATCGCGGGCGATGCCCTCGCGCAACAGTTCGGCAAAGAAGCCTTCGAGCCGGGTCTGATTGTCCGAAGCGCTGAACGGCCCGGAAATCACCGCGATATCCCGATGCCCGTGATCGAGCAGCGTGCGCGCCGCCAGTTCGCCGCCGCGCCGATGATCCGCGCAAAACGACGCCTCCGGCAATTGTTCGAACGCGCGATTCAGAAACACCATCTTGGGATGCATGCGATGCAGCATGTCCAGATCGTCGTCGTGCAGATCGTGGCTGATCACCACCACGCCGTCGCAATCGCGGCCGATCAGAAAGCGCACCGCGTCGATGGCCTGCTCGCGCGGCGACACATCCCCGCAACCCGTTGCAACCACCACGTGGCGACGCACCGCGCGAAGTTCGGCGTCGGTCTGCTTGAGAATCGTGCCGTAGCAGGAACCGAAGAAGGTCGGCACGAAAATACCGATCATGCCGAGCGATTGAGTCGCCATCGCCCGGCCGATAGACGACGGCCGGAAATTCAGCGCTTCGACAGCGGCCTTCACACGGGCGGCGGCATCGGCTGAAATGGGTCCCTTGCCGGAAATGGCTCGTGAGGCAGTCGACATGCCGACGCCAGCCAGTGCCGCGACATCTTTGAGTGTTGCCACGCGGGTCTCCGTCAAGCCGGTTGTAGTCAACGACGCAGCATCCAGTCACTATAGACGCGCGCCGCCTTCTGCCTCGAGCAGCGAAATATGCGCGCCATCGAACGAGAACGCCGCGGCATCCCCTATCGCCAACGGCGTCTTTGTCTGGTCGATCGACACGATTTGCACTCCATGATAGTCGAGCCAGATGACACGGTGGTTGCCCATCGGTTCGATCAGTGAAATGTTCGCGCGCTCGTCGATTGTCGTGCTCGAGCGTCGGCGAAACGGTAAGCGGTGTCGCGATTGAGCCAGCCGCCGCGATCTTCCAGATGTTGCGGCAAGTCCCAGTGATAGAACGTCACGAAGGTCGTCATGCCCTTCTCTTTCAGGCGGTTCAGAAGACGCTTAGACAGTAGTCGTCCGCGTTTGCACCGAACGCCACCGTCAGCCGCATGTGAATGCGGCTAGCAGGCGAGCCGCCACGGCCGCTGACCAATCAGTCATTCTATTATTTTTAATAGTCATCCTTATTAGTTTTACTTGTTTAAATCTCAAGCACCCTATAAGGAGCATTCAATCCCCGCTATCCGACAATTCCTAAAACTACGCAATCCATGCGTCTACACAAAAGACGCTTTCAACGTGGTCGTGAAGACCCGCAGGGAACTACGCAAGAGTCTGCGAGCCTTTGCCACATCACCGCGACGAAAATCAGAACGTCAGACGTGGACCGGCCGCACGCGGTCCCGTTGGACGCGAGATATGCCTGCATGAAAATGGATGAGGACTGAGGGTCCGACCTGATACAGCTAGAAGGAAAAAGACAGGGTGCGGCAGTAGCCGCCCCAAAGAGCGATACAAAACACCAGGCGCCGCGCTAAGCGCCCAGCGTGACGCCCCGTTAAGACTTCTTCGCCACCAGATTGAACGCCCCCCCATCATAGGCCTCGCAATACGCTTTCCAGTCGGCATTCACCTGCGCCTCACACTGCGTCGCGAGTTCGATCAACGGCAATTGCCAATCCTTGCGATTGCCGAACGCGATCAGCTCGTCCGCAATCGACGACTTCTGCCGGCCGCCGCTGCGCAGTTGCCCCCACGCGCTCAATTCGGCCATGCTGTTGACCACTGCTTCGAGCCGCGGCAGCTTGCCGTCCCAGTCGCTCAACGCCACGCGGTCTTCCGAAGGCTGCAGGCTGCGCAGCACATACGAGCGCCGATTGAAGTCGACTGCATGCAGGAACGCCTGCGAGACCGCCTGATTGCGCCGTTGAACTTCAACCACTCGCTGCGCCTCGCTCTGCCACTTCGGCTGCGGCGTGCGCACATGCGGCGTCACCGAAGAAGGCAGCGCCTCTTTCAGATCGAGCAGATAGTTGCCGTCCGGCGAGCCCTTACCTTCGACGAGAATCACGTAGCGGTCCACGCCCAGACTGCCGGTGCCGGCAATCCGCCGCGCCACGTCGACGATGCGATAGAAGTCGGGATTGGGTTGACCGGCGGCGAATTGATGCATGAACTCGGTGACGGCAGCCCGCGCCTTGTCGCTGACCGGCAGCGCTTTCTTGCCGTCCACTTTCAACACGCGGGCCTTGCCCTTGAGCGTAGTGCGCCGATCGAGATACTCGGTGCGCGTGCGGCTCGCCAATGCGCCGAACAGATCGCGCACCATGCCGGTCGACGTCTCCGCTTCGATCCAGCGCGCTTTGCCGAAGGCGAGCGCCGCGCTATAGGCATCGACTGCGGTATGGCAAAGCGCGAGTGCCTCCGCACGGCTCAGCTTAAGATCGCTCGCGCCGACCAGCACGCTCGTGACGAGCCTCACCAGTTCGTAAAGACTCGGTGCGAGGCAGGCTTCGTCGAAATCGTTGTTGTCGAAATAGACGAGATGGTTGTCACCCTTGTAGCTGCCGAAATTTTCCAGATGCATGTCGCCGCAGATCCACACCGGCGGCGCATCGTCGAGCACCTTGTCGCGCGGCAGGCGCGCGTAAAACAGATGACAGGTGCCGCGCAGAAACACGAACGGCGAGCCTCGCATGAGCTTGTATTTCATCGCGAGCCGTTCAGAATCGCGGCCGGTATTGAAGCTGGCGATGGTCTGCGCGAGATCGGACATGTTTTTCCCTTTCATGTGGCTCAATGGGGTTCAGTACGGGTTCAATGCGAGCGGATCGAATCCGCGAGCGCATGAAGATTGAGCGGCTTCACACGAATCACACCACCTCGCGGGCTGTCGATATCGGCGACCAGCATGAACGACAGCGAGACGAGCAGCGGAACGATCAGCAACAACAGCATAATAAGAGACGCGGCGCTGGATGGGGAAGCCACGCGGGCCAAGCTGAACAGGCGCGTGGTCGCCAGCATGCCGACCGTCAGGAAGCTGTCATCAGATAGTAACGTCCCCGTCCGCACTGACGTTGAAGCCGAAACCGCATTCCGTCGGCGAGCCATGCGTGTGTACATCAAGCGTCTCCGGTGCGGAGAGCTTGAACTCGATCAGGCATTTGTCCGCCTGTTTGTCAAAAGGCGCGAGGTTGGCGATCCTCGCTGTGGCGTCGACCGGCGCAGCGCCACCGCCATGTGTCCTCGCCGCGCGCGCCATCGGACGGCCCGTCAAGTTGATGATCGGCGGCGTCTCGGGCTGGCTCGACGAAGGCTTCTCGTTGGCATAAGCCACGGCCAGACGCGAAATGCTCAACGCCGATATCTAACATATTGAAAATCAATTAAATAAATGCCGGCAACTGTCGATAACATGTTCAGCCGCTTCCCCCCCGCGGTTGGACTTAACATGCAGAGCTCATACAATTTTTGGCTGGTTGCAATCTCGTTCGTCGTCGCGGTGCTGGCGTCTTACACGGCGCTCGATTTGACAGGCCGCATTTTCCTGCTGGCGTCCGCACGTCTGCGGCACGCGTGGCGCCTGGGCGGCGCCGCGGCACTCGGTGTCGGGATCTGGTCGATGCACTTCATCGCCATGCTCGCCTTCTCACTGCCGATTCCGCTCGGCTACGACTTCGCGACAACCGCGTATTCGCTTGGACTCGCGATCGGCGTGTCGTATCTGGCGCTGGTCGTGACAACCAACGCGCGGCTCACGCCGCTTCGGCTCGCGGCCGGCGGCGTGCTGATGGGCTTCGGCATTGCCGGCATGCATTACACCGGCATGGCGGCGATGGAAATGGAGCCCGGCACCCACTATCAGCCGGCCTGGTTCGCTGGCTCGCTTGCGATCGCGATCGGCGCGTCGACCGCCGCACTATGGATGGCACGCGCACTCAGTAACGATGGCGAACGCCACGTAGTGAGCAAACGTTTCATCGCGGCGCTGGTCATGGGCGTCGCAATCACCGGCATGCACTACGCCGGCATGGCGGCGGCCGAGTTTCCGCCCGGCGCCGTGTGCGGCGCAGCCAAGGGCGTGAACGCCGCGTGGCTCGCGACGTCGGTGATCCTGTTCACGTTTGCGATTCTGATCGTCACGCTGATGCTGTCGCGTTTCGATGCGCGCACCAGCTTTCTGATCGGCTCGGTGTCGAAGCTGAACGGTCAGATCGTGCGCCTCGCCACGCTCGATACGCTAACCGGCCTGCCCAACCGCAGCACGCTCACCGAACGCATCGACCGTGCGATCCATAACGCGCGCCGGCACCGCTCGGTGTTCGCCATCCTGTTCATGGATCTCGACGGCTTCAAGACCATCAATGATTCGCTCGGCCACTCGGCTGGCGATGAAGTGCTGTCCGCGTTCGCACAGCGCCTTCTGCTGTGCGTGCGCGCGAGCGACACCGTCGCGCGTCTCGGCGGCGACGAATTCGTCGTGCTGTCCGAGAACCTGGGCTCACGCGAAGATGCCTGCACGATAGCCGAAGGGGTGCTCGACCGGATGCGCCAGGGCATATGGAGCGATTCGCAACCGCTGCAGGTGATGCCGAGCATCGGCATCGCGCTCTATCCCCACGACGGCGATACCGTCGACACCCTGCTCAAACATGCCGACGCGGCCATGTACGAAGCCAAGCGCGCGGGCCGCAGCACCTATCGCTTCTTCGAACAAAGCATGAATGAAGCCGCGATGCGCACGCTGCAAATTCAAAGCGCGCTGCATGAAGCGCTCACCGCCGGACATTTCTCACTGCACTTCCAGCCGAAGTTCCACGGCAGCGGCGACTCGCTGGCGGGTGCGGAAGCGCTGATCCGCCTGCATCATCCGCAGCTCGGCACGCTGGCGCCGCTCGAGTTCGTTCCGATTGCCGAGCGCTCGGGCCAGATCGTGCAGATCGGCTACTGGGTCTTGCGCGAAACCTGCCGGCAGATTCGCTGCTGGATCGAGCAGGGCCTGCCGCCGATGAAAGTGGCGATCAATCTGTCGCCGCGCCAGTTGTCGCAACCGAATCTCGTCGCAACGATGCTCGAGATCGTCAAAGCTGAAGGCGTGCAATGCGACCAGATCATGTTCGAAATCACCGAAACCGTCGCGATGCAGGACGCGCCGAAAACCATCGAAATGATCCGTGCGTTCCAGGCAAGCGGCTTTGAAATCGCCATCGACGATTTCGGCACCGGCTATTCCAGCCTCGCCTATCTGCAACGTTTTCGCGTCAAGCAGTTGAAGATCGACCGCTTCTTCACCAACGGGCTCGACGAGCACGGACCGGAAGGCAGCGCGATCGTTGCCGCGATCATTGCGCTCGCGCACTCGCTGGAAATGGACGTGGTGGCCGAAGGCGTCGAAACCGAATCGCAGCTCGACATGCTCAAGTCGATGATGTGCGACGAGATGCAAGGCTTCCTGCTAGGCAAGCCACTCACCGCCGACGACTTCGGCGAGCTGCTCCGTGAAAGAATGGTGGCCGCGTGAGCATCCGGATCCGTTCGAAACCCGTATGGCTGCTCCGTTCAGTTGTCCGTCATGGCGCCCCCCCCGCTGCATGGCCTCGTTTTACCGATAAGCAGGAACAGACAGAGTGGCTGCTGGAAACTTCATGATGATTGACGTAGCGACGTTCCAAACGGTGTGGCTGATCACGTTTCTGTGCAGCGCCCTCATTTCGACGGCGCTTTCGCGCATGTTTCTTCAGGTCGGCGCCTTCCGTTTCTGGGCCGCCGGCTTTTATCTGCTTGCCACCGCAACGGCCTGCTTCACGTTGCATGCGATCTGGCACAACGACCTGCTGTTGCTGGCCACGGCGGCGCTGGCGTTGCAAAGCCGCATGCTGATCTGGTCGGGCACGCGCGACCTGTTCGGCGCATCCGCGCCGTGGCGCGCCGGTCTCGTCGTCACTGCCGTGTTCTGCCTGCTGTATGGGAGCGCGCTGGCATGGAATGCACCGCTGGTGGTCCGCGCCGGCTTGCTGGCGCTGTTTTTCGTGCCGTACCGCGCGGCGACGCTGTATGAAGTGTGCCGCCGGCGCCGTCCGCATCTCGGGCCAGCACGCATGCTGGTGGCGGTGGGCAGCGCGATCGTGACGCTCAATGCCGTCGTGCCGCTCGTGCTTGTGCTGCTCGACCGCGCCAACATGACCCTGTTGTACGGCAATCCGCGCACCACCTCGGCGCTTTACGCCGTGGTGTTCGCAGGTGATCTGCTGCTGACCATCGGCCTGATCGTGCTGGCCTTGCACCATCTGATCGTCGAACGCGACATGCTCGCCACGCTCGACCGCGGCGCGCTGGACCGTCTTGCCGAAGCACGGGAAATGCGCGCCATGTTCGATTCACGCTCGCGGCGCTGCGACTCGCTCGGCCACGACACACCTGCGCAATGCCAGTCGCTGCCGGGGCCGGTTTGACGCAGAGCGCGGCCGCCTAGCCGGCCTTGCGCTCCTCGCGCGCGGTATCGGCCACCGAAACGAGAATCGGCGTCGCCGCCTGCGCGGCTTCACGCCGGGTAAGCTTGCCGTCCACCGAGGCGCCGCAGTCCATCCGCAGCTGCTGATAGTAGATGTTGCCGATCACATGCGCATTGCTTTGCAATTCGACGAAGTGATCGGCGATCACATCGCCGACGATCCGGCCGTTGACCACGACGTCATAGCCATGCACGTTGCCCTCGATCGAGCCGCGGTCGCTCAATACCAGCAGCGTCTGAGTGCCCTGCTCGCCGCTGACGTTGCCCTTCACGTGGCCGTCCATGCGCAGGCCGTCGCTGAACACGAGGTCGCCCGTGATCCGCACGTCATGTGCGATGAGGGTGGCGAGCTTGGTCTGCTGGATGCCCGCGTGCTTTTTCTTGCTGAACATAAGTACCTCGTGGAAATGAAAATGACAGTCAGCGGCTCGGCGCCGGCGTCTTAGCCTTGCTCTGGCCGCGCAGAAACTGCAGTTCGGCGTTCAATCGCGCGGCGTCGGCGGCGGCGCCGTCCGCGGTTTTCTGCACTGCGGCGCGCGCCGCCGATTCCTGCGCCAGCGCAAGCCGCGTGCGGGCGAGTTCCGTCTGTTCGCTGCCTTCATCGACGCGCGCCGCATTGCATTGATCAGCCGGTGTATCCGCGCGTTGCGCGTGCCACGCCAAAACGGCCGCCGCGCCACCTGCCGCGCAGAGCGCGCACACCAGCACCCAAATCGTTACGCGAAGAACGAGCGGCCGCGCGGGCTGCACCGTATAGGCGCGGTGGGTCAGACTGCCCGCATCGCGGGAAAAACGACGTCGTTCAACCATGGGGCACGGGCGCGAATAGCGCGAGGTAGGCAGCCGGATCGACCGGCGCGCCGTTGACCAGCACTTCGAAATGCAGATGCGGTCCGGTGGAGCGGCCGGTCGAGCCGACATCGGCGACATACTGGCGCGGCAGCACCAGATCGCCGACATGCACGACAATGCGCGACGCGTGGCCGTAACGGGTCACGAGGCCGTTGCCGTGATCGATTTCGACCGCATTGCCATAGCCCAATTTCTCGCCAGCGAAAATCACCCGGCCGCCCGCCGCCGCCACAATCGGCGTGCCGGTTCTGGCGACCAGGTCGATGCCCGGATGAAAACTCAAGCGCTGCGTGAACGGATCGGTGCGGTTGCCAAACGGCGAGCCGAAGCGCGCGCCGTCGACGGGCATGCGGCCGGGAAAGGCGGCGTACGCGATCGCGTGACCAGCGGTTTGCTGCTCGAGCGCGGACAGCGTCGCGGCAATGCAATCCAGTTGTTGCCGGGTGCGCCCGGCATAGGCATGAACGGCCGGTTGCGGCATGACATCCGTACAGCTGCGCGGCGGTAAGGAAGGGCCGCCCTCGCCTTCGCTGTCGGTAGCGGACGTGTCGGGTTCAGAGGCGGCGCCCGGTGCGGCCAGGGTGGCTGGGATGGCCGGTGCCCGCGGCGCCGGCCGCGGTGTATTCAGGCGTGCTTCGAAATCGCGCAATGCGCCGACCTGCATCGTCAGGCGCGCGATGCGCGGTTCGATCTGCGCCACGGACGCGTTCAGCTTGCCGAGTTGATCGACTGCATAGTCGTGCTCGACACGGTTCGCCGCCTGCTCGCCGGAGCCGCCGCGCGCCGGCCAATGCATGCCGATCGCGATGCCCGCGGCGAGCGTCAGGGCGGCTGTGCCGAACGCCGTGACAACCGCGATGGTCAGCGCGGTGCGGCACGTGACGAACCTCACCGAGCCGCTGGAAAGCTGACTGCCGGCGCGAAACACGGAGGACATCAGCGGCTCCCGGCGCGTGTCATCGGGCCCGTGCAAGGCCGCGCACGGGCGCAACAACACACGTTCGGCGTGTTGAACGCGCTGAGCGGGCTGAGCGCGCTGAGCGGGCTGAGCGGGCTACAGCGGGACAGGAGATCGGTGGACAAGACTAACTGCATGCGGCATCGACCGGACACTAAGCCGGTGGCGATAATGGACAAAGGGCGCCGATTATCGCCTGGCATCACGAACCATCATCTCAAATACAAATGGCGGCAAGCGAACCCACACTCAAGCCGACAAGGCGGCCGCGTGCTGCGCTATCCGATCAAGCCCTTCCAATTCCCTGAGCCGCGCGACCAGTGCGTCGCCGGCACGCGTCATCGGCATGCGCAACTCGTCGCGTATCAGACCGTGCGCGGCGAGCAGGGCCTTCACCGGCGCCGGATTCGGTTCGGCAAACAGCGCCTGGATCAGTGGCGCGAGCTCATGAAAAATACGCCGTCCTTCGTCGAGCCGGCCCGCCGACAGCGCACGATACAGCGCGACGAACCGTTCCGGCCGCAGATGCGCCGAGGCCGCGATCGCCCCGCTCCCACCCAGACACAAGGTGTTGAAAATATTGATGTCTTCGCCGGTCAGCACCTGCAAACGGCCGTCGCGAATCAGCGCGAGCGTGGTCTCGAGCGAACCCGCGCAATCCTTCACCGCCTGGATGCGTGGATGCGCGGCAAGCGTCAGGAGCGTATCGAGTTCGAGCCGAACACCGGTTCGATAAGGAATGTCGTACAGCACGACAGGCTTGTCGCTCGCATCGGCAAGCGCCATGAAATGCCCGACGATGCCGGCTTGCGAAGGCCGGATGTAGTACGGCGCGGCCATCAGCGTACCGGCTATCGGCAGGGCGTTCAGTTGCTCGATGCGCTCGCGCATGCTCACCGTGTAACCGCGTCCGGCGCCGGTTTGCAAAGCTCGTCGCAAAATTGCTTGACTTCTACGACAGGGAAACTAATATACGCACCGCGTACATAACCAGTGCGCGACCACTCCCGACAAGGTGCCCGCATGAGCGTCCCACAACAAGCCTTCCTACGCGATGCGATGCGTCGCCTGAACATGACCCGCGACACGTTCGCGAGCCGCATCGGCGTGTCGCGCCGCGCGCTCGACACCTGGCTGCTGCCGGACGATTCGCAGGAATCGCGGGCCATGCCGGAGATCGTGGAGCGTTTCGTATCGGAAATCGTCGTGCATGGCGAGCCAGGCGAGAAGTATACGCAAAGCGTAGATTCACAGTCATTGGCAAGCCAGATGCTGTTCGAGGGCAAGCCGCAACTGCTGTCGGTCGATCAGTTCTCGCGCGACTCGGTCGAGGCGCTGTTTCGCGTCGCCGACATCATGCAGCCGATCGCGCGGCGCCGGAAAATCTCCCGCGTCCTCGAAGGCGCGGTGCTCGGCAACCTGTTTTTCGAAGCCAGCACGCGTACCCGCGTGAGCTTCGGCGCGGCATTCTGCCGGCTCGGCGGCTCGGTGTGCGACACCACCGGCTTCACGTTTTCGTCGATGGCAAAGGGCGAGTCGATCTACGACACCAGCCGCGTGATGAGCGGCTATGTGGACGCGCTGGTGATCCGTCATCCGGAGCAAGGCTCGGTGGCCGAATTCGCGCGCGCCACCAACGTGCCCGTGATCAATGGCGGCGACGGCCCGGGTGAGCATCCGAGCCAGGCGCTGCTCGACCTGTACACGATCCAGCGCGAGTTTTCGCGGCTGGGTAAGATCGTCGACGGCGCGCATATCGCTCTCGTCGGCGACCTGAAATATGGCCGCACGGTGCATTCGCTGGTCAAGCTGCTGGCGCTGTATCGCGGCATCAAGTTCACGCTGATCTCGCCGCCCATGCTCGAAATGCCGAGCTACATCATCGAGCAGATCTCGCGCAACGGCCACGTGATCGAGCAGACCCACGATCTGCCCTCCGGGCTGCGCGGCGCGGACGTGGTGTATGCCACGCGCATCCAGAAAGAGCGCTTCACCGACGAATCGTTCGAAGGCTATACGCCGGATTTCCAGATCAATCAGGCGCTGATGGACAGCGTATGCGGTCCCGACACGCTGATCATGCACCCGCTGCCGCGCGACAGCCGGCCGGGCGCGAACGATCTGAGCATCGACCTGAATCACGATTCGCGCCTCGCGATTTTCCGCCAAACCGATAACGGCATTCCCGTGCGGATGGCGATTTTCGCGGTGCTGCTAGGTGTCGAAAAGCTGGTCCAGCATTCGATGCGCGACGCCGCGTGGCGCCCGCCCGTTTATCTCGGCCCGGACGATGCGGTGTTTCACGGCATCGATTGATTGAACAGATTCGATGACAGAAGGACGGCCTTGCGGCGCACCCGCAAGGCCGTTTTGGCAACCGCAACCTCGCTCTTCAGTACACACGCGATTAAATCCAGACTAGACTGAATTCGTCAGTACCCTCCTCAACCGCAGCATCAACAGTGTCGGTCGCCTTTAAAGAAGTCGCTTATTGCAGTACGTCACGAATCGATTCGATCTCGGATTCACCCACATATGAACAGGACGACTCATCATGGCTGACACGGGTTATATGGCGCGCAAATCCGTCGCGGATATTGTTGCCAGCGCGGAGGGCGGTGAACGCCACCTGTCGAAGTCGCTGGGCGCGCTCAGCATTACGGCGATGGGTATCGGCGCGATCATCGGCGCCGGCATCTTTGTTCTGACCGGCACGGCCGCGGCCCATTATGCGGGGCCGAGCATCATTCTTTCGTTTGTCCTCGGCGGGATTGCCTGCGCCTTTGTCGGACTCTGCTACTCCGAACTCGCTGCCATGCTGCCGGTCTGCGGCAGCAGTTATACCTACACGTATGCCACGCTCGGCGAATTATTCGCGTGGGTCATCGGCTGGGATCTGATCCTCGAGTATGCGATGGGCGCGGCGACCGTTGCGGTCGGCTGGTCAGGCTACATCGTGAGCCTGCTGCACAATGTCGGGATTAACATTCCGCCCACCATGGCGGCTGCGCCCGGCACCACGGTGACGCTCGCCGACGGCAGCACGGTAGCCGGTATCGTCAATTTGCCGGCGGTCTTCATTATCGCCGTGCTGACCATCATGCTCGTGCTCGGCACCAAGGAGTCGGCACGGCTCAATAACATCATGGTGGCGATCAAACTGACTGTGGTGTTGGCGTTCATCGTCATCGGCGCCTTCTTTGTCCATCCGGCCAACTGGCATCCGTTCATTCCGCAGAATACCGGCGAATTCGGCAACTTCGGCGCAAGCGGCATTCTCCGCGGATCGGCCGTCGTCTTCTTCGCTTTCATCGGCTTCGATGCGGTGTCCACCGCGGCCCAGGAGGCACGCAAGCCGCAGATCGATATGCCGATCGGTATTCTGGGCTCGCTGGTGATCTGCACGGTGCTCTATATTGCGGTCGCCGGCGTGCTGACCGGACTCGTTCCGTATGCCGAGCTCAACGTCCCGGATCCGATCGCGAAAGGTGTCGATGTGATCGGCGTCACCTGGTTTTCCGTGCTCATCAAGATCGGCGCGCTGACCGGCTTGACGACCGTGATACTCGTGCTGCTGTATGGCCAGAGCCGCATCTTCTTCACGATGTCGCAGGACGGCCTCCTGCCGCACCTGTTCGCGGAAGTTCATCCGCGTCTGCACACGCCTTATCTGAGCCAGATCATGATCGGCGCCATCGTCGCGGTCGTGGCGGCGTTTACGCCGATCAACGTGTTGGGCGAGATGGTCAGCATCGGCACCCTGTTCGCGTTCATTCTCGTCTGCGGCGCCGTGATCTATCTACGCAGCAGCGACGCAGACGCCGCGAGGCCGTTCCGCGCGCCGGGCGTGCCGGTGATCCCGATCCTCGGGATTCTGTTTTGCCTGCTGCTGATGGCCGGGCTGCCGCTCGTCACGTGGCTACGGCTCTTCGTCTGGCTGGTGATCGGGCTCGTCATCTATGGGATCTACGGTCGCAATCATTCGCGCCTTCGCCATCCGGAGCGGGCTCCCGACCGATAGTGCCGTGCGTCGTGCTCGACCCCACGTCTCGCGGGACTGGCCTTCCACGACCGTGCATTGCAGACCCGGCATACGGCCGGCAGCGTCGATGGCCGCCTCCAGTTCAGCAAACGGATACGACTTCAACGCAACGGCCTCGATAAGGATCTGCCCCGACGCCACCAGCGAAACCAGCGCGAGATAGTGGCTGCGGGAGACGCTGGCCGAGCTGGCGGCACAGCAAGAAATCTAGCGAGGCACGGGCTACCCTTCGATCAGAAGCGGCCCATCACGCACTGCAAAAACCGCTCGCGCGACAGACGCAAAGTCACCGCTACGCCTCGGTAGTCGCCAAACCCCCGCCTTTCTTACCCATCTTCGTCGATTACCCCGCCAATTCCACGCGGCGGCTCTCACATTCAATTCCACGCACTGAGATTTTTTGATGAGAACGCTTCTCAATTACAATCTGATTGCATAGAATGCACGCCGAAACCATTTTGTAATAAACGCGGAATATCCGGGTAATGGATGCGCAGCCCGCCCGGCTACCAGCACTCAACGACGAGGATAAAAATGAAGTTGCGGTCCGACGAACCGAAGCTCGGCAAGATCAGCACGACGCTGTGCGGCATGTTGGCGGCAGGTCCCGCTCTCGCGCAGGTAACGGCCGGCACGGCGCCGCCCGACAAGGAAAGCCAGTTCGCGCCGATCGCCGTGCAAGGCCAGGCGGACGACGGCTTCAAGACCGACCACTCGGCATCGGTCAAATTCACCGCGCCACTGGTCGACACCCCGAAGTCGGTGACCGTGATTCCGCAGGAGTTGATCAGGAGCACGGGCGCCTCGACGCTGACCGAAGCGCTGCGCACGGTGCCGGGCATCACATTCGGCGCTGGCGAAGGCGGCAATCCCCTCGGCGACCGGCCGTTCATTCGCGGCTACGACGCTCAGGGCAGCACCTTCGTCGACGGCATGCGCGACATCGGTGCGACCACCCGTGAAGTGTTCAATATCGAAAGCGTGGAAGTGACCAAGGGTTCGGACGGCGCCTACGGCGGCCGCGGCGGCGCGGGCGGCAGCATCAACCTGATCACCAAGACGCCGCATCTGGGCAATTCCGCCGACGGCAGCGTGGGCCTCGGCACCGACCGCTACCGCCGCTTCACCGCGGACGGCAACTGGCAAATGGCCGATCACGCGGCCTTCCGTCTGAACGTGATGAGCCACAACAACGACGTGGCCGGCCGCGACGCGGTCAACAACGAGCGCTGGGGCATCGCGCCGTCGTTCACCTACGGTCTCGGCACGCCGACCCGCGTCACGGCGAGCTACTACCATCTCTCGACCGACGACCTGCCCGACAGCGGTATTCCGTACTTCTACACGACCGCCAACAAGCCGGCCAACGTCGACACGATCTATCCGGCCAAGGTGGACCGCCACAACTTTTACGGCCTGATCGACCGCGATTTCCGCAAGACGACCTCGGACGTCGGCACCGTACGCATCGAGCACGACATCAACAGCAACCTGACGATCCGCAACACCACGCGTTATACGAAGTCCACCCAGGACTACATCTGGACCCAGCCGGACGACAGCCAGGGCAACGTCGTGAACGGCATGGTGTGGCGCCGCGCGAATACGCGTGCCAGCGACGTCTACAGCCTCGCGAACCAGACCGAACTGTTCGGCGAGTTCAGGACCGGCTTCCTGAAGCACAGCTTCACCACCGGCCTCGAACTGTCGCGCGAAACCAGCGTGAACGATTCGTACGCCGTGGCTGCGGCCACCGGTGCGATCTGCAAGACCAAGGGCATCGGCGCGGCGTCGGGCTATAACTGCACGAGCCTGTGGTCGCCGAATCCGAACGACCCGTGGGCCGGTTCGGTAAGCCAGGCGAACGATCCGAGCGAGCAGCGCACCACCACGAAATCGCTGTATGCGTTCGATACGATCGAACTCGCCAAACGCTGGCAGGCCAACATCGGCTTGCGCGTCGACGATTACTCGACCGATTTCCGCAACACGGTGGCCAGCGGCGGCAAGCGCACCTCGCGCGACGACACGCTCTTCAACTACCAGTTCGGCCTCGTCTTCAAACCGGCTTCCAACGGCAGCGTGTATGCGTCGATCGCGACCTCGTCGACGCCGGCCGGCGCCCAGCTCGGCCAGGGCAGCGAAACGCAATCGCTGACGCCGGGCCGCAACGGTGTCGGTGCGAATGCGGATCAACTCGCCCCGGAAAAGAACCGCAGCGCCGAACTCGGCACCAAGTGGAATGTGCTGAACAACCATCTCTCGCTGACGGGCGCGCTGTTCCAGATCGATACGACCAACGCCCGCGTCACGCTGCCGAACAACGAATACGCGATGGCCGGCAACAAGCGCGTGCAAGGTTTCGAATTCGGCGTGGCCGGTCAGTTGACGAACAAGTGGCAGCTGTTCGGCGGCTACACGTACATGAAGAGCCAGTTGCGCGACAACGGCAAGACCACCTCGGATAACGGCCACCAGTTCCCGAATACGCCGAAGAACAGCATCAGCCTGTGGACCAACTACGACGTGCTGCCGAAGCTCACGATCGGCGGCGGCGCGTTCTACATGTCGCAGGTGTACGGCGACACGGCGAACCTGCGTGCAGTGCCGTCGTACTGGCGCTTCGACGGCATGGCGACGTACCGGATCAACAAGAAGGTCGATCTGCAACTGAACGTGCAGAACATTTTCAACCGGACGTACTACGACCAGGCGTATCCGGCGCACTACGCGTCGATCGCAGCCGGCCGTTCCGCCTTCCTGACGCTTAACGCGCACTACTAAGCACAGCATGATGGAACAGGTGATGCTGAAGGCGCTGGCGAGCGTGTCGCACGACGAGTTCGCCGCGATTCTCTCCGGGCCGCCCGCCAAAGCCGCCGTGTGGGTGGCGGCCGCCGCGCATAACGGCATCGTCGAAGCGCAGGCCGTGTACGGCCAGTATCTGCTCGACGGCCACGGCGTAGCGCGCAATGCTGAAGAAGCGTTGACGTGGTTCAGGCACGCGGCCCGCCAGGATCATCCAATGGCGATGAACATGCTGGGCCGAAGCTACGAACATGGCTGGGGAACCACCGCGTGCGCGCCTGTGGCGGTCTACTGGTACCGCCTCGCGGCGCAGGCCGGACTCGACTGGGGCATGTACAACTATGCGTCGGTGCTGGCGCTCGGCAATGGTGTGGCGTGCGATCGTGCACAGGCGCTGCAGTGGTTCAGGCGCGCTGCCGAAATGGGTCACACGAAGTCGATCAACTTTATCGGCAGCTTTTACGAGGACGGCTGGGAAGTCGATGCCGACGCAAGCATCGCGCTCGACTATTACCGGCGTGCAGCGGTGGGCGGCGATTTTCGCGGCCAGTTCAACTATGCGCGGCTACTGGCTGAACACGGCGAGATCGATGCCGCGCTGACGTGGCTGCGGCGCGTGCCGGTGACGGCAACGCCCGCGTTCGTCGAGAAAATGCAAGCGTGGCTGGCCGCTTCGCCGGTGGCCGCATTTCGTGCTCTGGCTAACGGGATCGATGAAGAGGTGTGCGCATGATGCTGCATCTGCAAGGCGTGCTCGACAAACATCAGGTCGCGCAATGCCGCGAAGTCCTCGACGCGGCCCAATGGATCGACGGCAATGCGACTTCCGGCGAGCAGTCGGCGCAGGCCAAGCGCAATCAGCAATTGCCCGAAGGCTCCCCCGCCGCGCGCGCGGTTGGCGATGCGATTCAGGACGCGCTCGGGCGCAATCCGCGTTTCTTTTCCGCTGCGTTGCCGCTGAAAGTCTTTCCACCGCTCTTTAACCGATATGCGGGCGGCGACGGTTTCGGCACGCATGTGGACAACGCGATCCGCCAGTTGCGCGGCACCGGCTTCCGCATCCGCAGCGATCTGTCGGCCACGCTCTTTCTCGCCGAGCCGGAGTCCTACGACGGCGGCGAACTCTGCATCGAAGACACTTACGGCGTGCATCGCTCGAAGCTGCCGGCCGGCGACATGGTGCTCTACCCCGCTTCGAGCCTGCATCACGTGAACCCGGTGACGCGTGGCGTGCGGGTTGCGTCGTTTTTCTGGATTCAGAGCATGGTGCGCGACGACGGCGAACGCGCCATGCTGTTTCAACTCGACAACGACGTGCAGCGCCTCGCCGCCGAAAAAGGTTCGAACGACGCAACCGTGGTCAGCCTCACCGGCATTTATCACAATCTGCTGCGCCGCTGGGCCGACGCCTGATTGAGCGGACTACTCGTCCCGCGCGTGACCTTGCTCGATCGGCGAGATCGGCATCACCGCCGTGCCGGCGGCGATCGCGAATGCGGTGTATCACGCGACCGGCGTGCGCGTGCGCGATCTGCACATAACAGCCCATGCATTGCCGCTTGCCTGCCGACGCGTTGCATCGCACAATCGGTCTCATCTTTTCTTCCGGTGCCCGTCAATGGCCTACGCTTCGCTCGCCACTGGCGTGTTGCTCGCCGCCGGTTTCGGCTCTCGCTTCGATCCGGACGGCCGACACAACAAACTACTCGCGCTCATGCCCGACGGCACGCCGGTCGCGCACGAAGCCGCGCACCGGCTGCTGCAAGTCGTTACGCGTGTGCTGGCCGTGGTGCGGCCGGGCTCGGACGCCCTCGCCCGCCTCCTGAACGACGCCGGCTGCGACGTCATGTTCGCTCCGGACGCCGAACGCGGCATGGGTGCGAGCCTCGCCGCCGGCATCGAAGCCAGCGATGACGCCGAGGGCTGGATCGTCGCGCTCGCCGACATGCCCCGCATTGCCACCACGACGATCGCAGCGGTGGCGCGTGCGCTCGACGGCGGCGCTTCGATCGTCGCGCCGTTTTATCAGGGACAGCGCGGCCATCCGGTCGGCTTCGGTGTCGAGCATCGGGACGCCCTGATGACACTCGACGGCGACACCGGCGCGCGCGCGCTGTTGACTTCGCAGCGGGTGATGCGGCTGGACGTCGACGACCCCGGGATTCTGCGGGACGTGGATACGCCCGACGATCTGCGCAACGTCTAGCTTTAGCGCGACAGCATGAAACGCATTCCGATCGAACCGTCTTTCGCCGTATGGCGGCGCGCCGCGCGGGCGCTGCTGCGGCAAGGTGTCGAGCCGTCGCAGATCGAATGGCTTGAGTCTGAAGGTGCAGCGGCAGCGCCAGGCATGCCGGCTGCTGAGTCCGCGTTCGCCACTGCAGGTGCCTCCGGCTCAGGAATCGCCACCGGCCCTGCCCCAGTCCTGTCCGCTCCCGCAATTCCCCGCGAACTGCTCTCCTGGCTGAAAACGGCCGCGTGCTTCCGCGCGCCGGACCGCTGGGCGCTGCTGTACCGCGTCCTATGGCGCTGGACGCGCGGCGAGCGCAACGTCCTCGATCTGAACGATCCAGACGGCTCGCTGCTGGATCAACGCATCCGGGCTATCGAACACGAAACCGAGGATCTGCTGACACTCACGCTGTTCAGACGGCGTGATCCGTCGATGGGGCCACCTGAATTCGTCGGCTGGTACGAGCCGCATCATGACCTGCTGGCGCGCGCCGCCGCGCGGTTCGCCGCTCGCATGGGCGACTCCACGTGGATGCTGGCCACGCCGCACGGCGCGGTGTTCTGGAACGGCATGCTGCTGCGTATTGGCCGGCCGGCAACGGAGGCTCACGAGCAAGCCACGCACGCTTTACCGGCAAGCGCCATGACCGGTGAAGCCATTACCAGCACGCCCACGGAGGCGCTCTGGCTCGCGTATTACGCCAGCGCTTTCAATGGCGAGCCGTCTCCCGTGCCGCTGCGCTACTGGAGAATGCCGCCCGCGGGTCCGCCGCTGCCCGCACGCCTCGCGCGCGAGCGCAGCCGTCTCGGTGCGCAAAGCGCGACCGTCACCGTTCCCGCCGCGCCACCGGTCGAGTATTCGGCGATAACGCCACCCTTGCTGGAGCCCACCGGCCCGCTCGCCACCTGCCGGCGCTGCGCGTTATGGCGCAATGCGAAACAGGCGGTTGCGGGCGCCGGGCCCGCACATGCGGCGATCATGGTGGTCGGCGAACAGCCGGGCGAGTACGAGAACCAGCATGGCGAGCCGTTCACCGGGCCGGCCGGTCAACTGCTGGATGTTGCGCTTGCGCGCGCAGGACTGGAGCGGGGGGCGCTGTATCTGACTTATGCCGTCAAGCATTACAAATGGGAAACGCTCGACCAGCAGCGCATTCACCGCACGCCCGCGCGGCGCGAAGTCGAGGCTTGCCAGTACTGGCTGGAAAAAGAACTGACGCGGATTGGGCCACGCGTGGTCGTCACACTGGGAGCAACCGCGCTGAGAGCGCTGACCGGCGCGCACGTCAATCTGTCCGAATACCTCGGTCAAACCATCGCCCACGACGGCCGCCTGATCGTGCCGGCATGGCATCCGTCCTATGCGCTAGGAACGGCCGACACCAGGTTGCGCGACGACATTGTGGCGACCATTGCGGCGGCGTTCAGCCGCGCAGCAGCGCTGGCTGCCGGCGGCGCGTAGCTTTCTCGCTCGAGGCGCGCGCGCCCTGTGCTCAGAGCAGCGTCGCCGCCACCTCCACTTGCTCGTTCGTACATGCGCCCGTCGGGCCGTCGGCAGAGGGTGAGCAGGTTCGGGAGCCGCAGAACGCCGGACGGTGAGCCTCTACGGGATGCCCCGCAGCATCGCGGCGGCCCGGGCACGTGTCTTGCATCGATCACAACGGTTACGCAAGCCGCGCCGATTCCGCCTAAGCTGATGTGACGCCGCCCATCCAGCAAGTTTGTCGCGCGCTATATTGGCGCGTCGAGTGCGGCCCGCGCGTTTCGAAACCATCACACGTCCCATGAGCGAAACCAGCCCACGCCTTTTCATCGTCTCGCCCCATTTCGACGACGCCGTCTTCAGTTGCGGCGCCTTACTCGCCGCCCATCCAGACGCCGCGGTCTGCACGGTGTTCGCCGCACCGCCCGAGCAGGAGATGCATACCGAATGGGATGAAAAGTCGGGTTTCACGAGCGCCCGTCAGGCCATCCACGCGCGCACGCGCGAAGACGACCTCGCGCTCGAGGTGCTCGACGCGATTCCGCTACGCATGCCGTTTCGCGACGACCAATACATGGACTCGCCGTCGATCGCCAGATTGGCGGCGGCGCTTGAAGAGACCATCTACCGCTCGACCGCGAATACGTTGCTCATGCCGCTCGGCCTGCATCACGAGGATCACGTGCGGGTGTTCGAAGCCTGCTGCGAAATCCTGCCGCGTCTGTCACATCTCACGTGGTTCGCCTATGAAGACGCGATTCACCGCTGCACACCCGGTGTCGTGCAGGCGCGCCTCGCCGACCTCGCGCAACGCGGCATCGTCGCCACGCCAGCTTGTCCGAGCGCGAGCCATACGATTGATCTCGCGCGCCGAACCCAGCTCAAACGTGAAGCGGTCAACGCCTACGAAAGCCAGTTGCGCGCTTTCGGCGCGGACCACTACGACGACGTTTTCGCCGCCGAACGCTACTGGCAATTGAGCGTGGGCCGCCGCGGAAAAAAGTAAGGGTGCGCGGCGTGCCGGATCGCCTACGCTAGAAGGAAACGGTCGGCGTTTATGCGCATTCGACCGGGCGCACCGCCCGCTCCTCGGCCCGCTTTTCGGCCCGCTTTCGGCCCTCTTCCCAACTCAAAGAGGTGATGCAATGAGCTACGACATGCATACCAGCCCGATTCCCGATCCGAACGCCGATCCGAACCGGGACCCGGAAGCCGATCCGCTCGTGCCGCCGTCGCCGGGTCATCACACCGAGGAGCCGCAGCGGCCCGATGGACCGCCGGACAAAGACCCGGTGTGATGCGCCGCCCTGCGCTTGTTGCCGGCTTGGTACCGGCTTGGTACCGGACCCACGTGTCAACGCGCGCCTTAGCGTGTCAGCGCGGAAAAGCCTTGCAGGAGACGGTCGATGTCGGCCGCGTGAATGTTGCCCATCGTCGAGATGCGGAACAGTTCGGCCGACAAGCCGCCTTGACCGGCATAGATGACGAAGCCGCGTGCCTTCAACGCATCGTGCAGCTGCGGATACGACACGCCGTCCGGCAAACGATACGCGCGCAGCACCACCGACGATTGCTCCGGCGGCAACACACTGCCGATGCCCCG
This sequence comes from Paraburkholderia phytofirmans OLGA172, assembly GCF_001634365.1. Classification (NCBI taxonomy): domain Bacteria; kingdom Pseudomonadati; phylum Pseudomonadota; class Betaproteobacteria; order Burkholderiales; family Burkholderiaceae; genus Paraburkholderia; species Paraburkholderia phytofirmans. The sequence goes on along the minus strand of NZ_CP014579.1, from coordinate 708,507 downwards.
CTCAGCGAGGCCCGCGCGCGCCTGCTCGGCGAGCGCAGCGTAACGCGCATGGCGCGCCCGCCAGCCACCTTCGTCGGCGAGTTCGCGCAGCGCTTCGACCAGCGCGTAGTACGCATGAACCGACGGCGTGAATGGCGTATTGCGCTGGTCCTGCAAGCGTGCGAGGCGCCCGAGGTCCAGGTAGTACGTGCGGCTCGCCGCCTGCGCGAGCGCCGCGCGCCGCGCCAGCACGAACGACGCGCCGGGCACGCCATGCAGACACTTGTTCGCGGTCGCCGCGACGGCGTCGAGACTGGCGTCGGCGAAATCGATCGCTTCCGCGCCGAAGCTGCTGACGCCATCCACCAGCAGACGCAGGCCGCGTTCGCGGCACAGCGCGCCGAGCGCCTGCAGATCGTTCAGACGGCCGGTGGTCGTTTCGTGATGAATCACCGCGACGTGAGTGAACGCTTTGTCCGCGTCGAGGCGTTCGGCGATCTTCGCGAGATCCGGCGCCACCATCCAGTCGTGTTTCAGCGACTCATGCGCGATGCCGTATTGCGTGGCGATCTGCGAAATACGCTCGCCGTAGACGCCGTTTTCCACGACCAGCAGCTTGCCGTTTTGCGGCACCAGCGCGGCGGTCATGCTTTCGACAGCAGCCGTGCCGGAACCGGTCATCAGGACCGCTTGCCATTCGTTTGCGTCGAGCCCGTACAGATCGACCAGACGTGTGCGCGCCTCTTCCTGCAAGTCGAAAAATTCGCTTTCGCGGTGGCACAGATCCGTTTGCAACAGGCTGTTGCGGACGCGTTCGGTGAGCGTCACCGGGCCGGGATTGAGCAGCAGCATGAGCACACTCCTTAAGCGGCGCCGATGTGGCGCATCAGGCGCGCCTTCACATCGGGCGGGGTGATAGTGGGACGCGGCAGGCCATCGGGCGTGCCGCGGCGAATCGCCAGTCGCGCGAAGCGCGGGCCGTGGGGCGACGGTGCTGTATCGAACAGCTCATCGATCACATTGACGTCGTCGCTTTCAACCGCCGACGCGTAACCGCAAGCCGCGGCGACACCCGCAAACGATACTTGCGACGACACCGTCGCCTGACCGCCGGTCGAGTCGTGCGCGCCGTTATCGAGCAGCACGTGCGTGAGATTCGACGGACCGTACGCACCGAGCGTCGCGAATGCGCCCATGCGCATCAGCGCGGCGCCGTCGCCGTCGAGCGCGACCACGTGCAGGTCAGGACGCGCGAGCGCAAGACCCAACGCGAACGGCGTCACGCAACCCATCGAGCCGACCATGTACAACTGGTTGGGACGGTCGTCGATGGCATAGAGTTCGCGGCCGCAAAAACCGGTCGACGCGAGCACCACCGTCGATTCGACCGGCGTGTGCGCGATGACTTTCTGCAGCGCATCGTGACGTGAAGCCAATTCATTCGCCGCGACGTTCCTGAATTGCGCACGCGGCGCCACCGGCACACGGCGGGCACCAGCGTGGCCCTCTTTCAATTCGTACGGCGCCACGCTGCCCTTTTGCATCACGAGTGCGTACGGACGGCCGGTTTCATCCATATGGGCGATGGCGCGATCCAACGCCGGACCGATCGCGTCGGCTTCGGTCGGGAAGGTCTCCCACGGAATCTCCATGGTGTCGAGCATCGCGGGCGTGATCGGGCCCATCAGCGCGTGCTGCGGTTCGTCCGCGACGCCGGGTTGCCCGCGCCACGTCACGATCAGCAATTGCGGCAGACGGAAGGTCCACGTAAGGGAGGTCAACGGGCTCACCGCATTGCCGAGGCCGGAGTTCTGCATCATCGTGACGCCGCGCCGGCCGTTCTGCGCGCCGAGCGTAACGCCCGCGATCAACGCAACCGCATCGCCTTCATTGGCGGCCGAGACGTAATGCAGCGACTCATCCTGCAAGACGTAGTTGATGAACGGCGTCAGATACGAGCACGGCACGCCTGCATACCAGTCAAAGCCGCGTTCGCGCGCCGCTTCGACGAATTGTGCTGCCTCGATCATTGCGCGGCCCCGCTGGTTGTCCCCATCTGGTTGCCGACCGCTGCCGCGAACGGCGCCTGCGCATGTGCGAAATCGCCGGCACGACGGAAGTCGTCCAGATCGTTCACCCCGCGCCAGTGGCCGTGCACGTATTGCACTTCGATCGCTTCACCCGCTTCGATCAGCGCATTCAGCAGCGCGGGCATATCGAGCGAATCGAAATCCGGGCGCGCCTGCAGTTTGCCGAGTACCGCTCGCAGACGCTCACGCCCCTCGCCGCGCACATTCAGCAGACCGACCCAGCGGCCATGCGGCGTTTGCGAAGCGATGGCGGACGTTGCCTCCTGCCCGCTCGACACGTGACGCAGCGTGACCTTGTTGCCGAACAGCCCGCGATCGTCAGCCGCCGAGCACCATGCGAAGTCGCGCACGCTGGCGTTTTCCGCATCGGTCAGCGACGAATCGACCACCACGCTGAACGCGGCTTCGCTCTCGACCAGATCGCGCAAGATGTAGCTGCGGAACAGCAGATCGCCGTACGAGATGACGGTGTCGCCTGCGAGTTTATCGACTGCGCAGACGAGCGACGCCAGCTCGCCGGTTTGCGCGTGACGCTCATTGACGACCAGCTTGATACCGGCAGTATCGATCGCATCGGCGCGATAACCGCCGACCACGGTGATGTCATTGACACTCTGCTTCTTGAACGCATCGACGAGCCAGCGCAAGAGCGGCTTGCCCGCGATCGGCAGCATGACTTTCGGACGATCTTCGGTGACGGCTTCGAGCCCCTTGCCGCGGCCTGCCGCGAGCACGACGGCCGCACCGGCCGCGCGTCCGCTCGACAGATAGCGGTCTTCGGCTTCCGAGTATTCGTCGGCGTCTTGCAGACGGAAGATTTCGTTGACTGCGGCGATGCTGTCTTCGACGTTGACAAGCGTCTCGCTCGAATGAATTTCCTTGGCAACGGCTTGCATGGCCGAGGTCGCTGCGCGGATCAGATGATTCGCCCAGATGACCGTGCTGATGCCAGCCTCGCGGAACACTTCGGTGGGCGTGCTGTAGTACTTGGTCGGCACGATGACGAGCGGCGCGCGGCCGGCCCATTCGCGCGCGAACTCGAGAATTTCATCGGGACGCGAGAGCTTGCTGTGAATCAGGATCGCATCGGCGCCGGCTTGCCGATAGGCTTCCGCGCGGCGCAGCGCTTCGTCCATGCCCCAGCCGGCGATGAGTGCTTCGACGCGGGCGACGATCGAGAAGTGTTCATCCGACTGCGAGTCTTTACCGGCTTTGATTTTGCCGCAGAACTCGTCCATATCGGCAAGCGGCTGGGCTTCGCCGTTAATGAAGCTATTCGTTTTCGGGAATTGTTTGTCTTCGATACAGACGCCGGCGATGCCGCGTTGTTCGAGTTTGCGCACGAGACGGCGCACGTTGTTGAAGTTACCGTAGCCGGTATCGCCATCGAGGAGAATGGGCAAATCGCTGGCGTCGGCCATGAATTCGAGGGTATCGACGACTTGCGTCCAGCTGGCTTCGTTGTTGTCGCGCACGCCGAATTGGGCGGAGATCGCGAGGCCCGAACCCCAGATCGCTTTGAAGCCGGCTTCGCGGACGATACGGGCGGAGAGCCCGTTGTGGGCCTCCATCATGAATTCGAGTTCGTTGCTGACGAGCATCTGGCGCAGGCGTGCGCTGCGCGAAGCGGAGATGAATGCAGGTTCACGGGCGTTCAATTTCTTTACTCCTGGTGGCGGGCTTATTGGGGCTCTTTTTTGCCCGGCTGGCGGCTGGAAAATGGCGACTATAGCCGAAATCGTTTTTATTCGTTTTTTCGGCGGTATTCAAATTTCTATTTTTGCGGTTACGTGGAAAAATGTGTTGTTTTTTGCATTTTTCAATGAGGGGATTGGGGTTTGGATTTTTTTGGCATTGTGTGGAGGAATGTGATTTCCCCTGCCTGGGATCGGTTTGGCGCGGTTTTTTGCCTTCGTTTTCTTTTTTCTTATTTGATTTTCATTTGGGCTTTTTATTGCATTGCTTTATTCGAATTTTGTATTAATTATGTTATCGGCTTATTAGCGTTCGCCCCCGTGCGGGGCAGGCACACTTACTTTCTTTGCCACCGTCGCTTCCACGCCGGCAATTGCGCAGCGAGGCATGTGAACACGGCCGCGCACCATGGGCTCTCCCCTTAACCGCTAACGAGAAAGCCGTGCGGCAAAGCACGAGATGACGCGCGAGCCAGCCCGCTCGTCAACCGCCCTCCTCGTCCGTGCCCGTGCGCCCACCCTCGCGGATCTTGCCTTGCGACACGCTGCTGCCCGGCGGCACGCTATGCGTAAGCCACACGTTGCCGCCAATCACCGAGCCACGCCCGATGGTCACGCGGCCGAGAATCGTCGCGCCGGCATAAATCACGACGTCGTCTTCAACGATCGGATGCCGCGCGTTGCCCTTGACCAACGTGCCGTCAAGGTCCGCAGCGAAGCTCTTCGCGCCAAGCGTCACAGCCTGGTAGACGCGCACGCGTTCGCCGATGATCGCGGTCTCGCCGATCACGACGCCCGTGCCGTGGTCGATAAAGAAACTTGGGCCAATGGTCGCGCCTGGGTGAATGTCGATGCCGGTCGCGGAGTGCGCGATCTCGTTGATGAAGCGCGCGAGCAAGGGCACGCCGAGGCGATGCAGCGCGTGCGCAAGACGATGGTGCGTCATCGCCCACACGCCCGGATAACAAAGCAGAATTTCAGTGATGTGCTGGGCGGCCGGGTCGCCGGTGAAAGCAGCCTGAATATCGCTGACCAGCAACGCGCGAATGCCGGGCAACTGCGTGCCGAACTCTCGCGCAACGTTGAACGCGCGCGCCTTCAGATCCGCATCGGGCGTTTCCCCGAACTCGGGCAGAAAGCGCAAGGCGCGCCGTATCTGTTCGGCGAGCAATCGCAACGTGCTTTCGAGCGTGTGGCCGACGTAGTAGTCGACCGTTTCGTCAGTGAGATCGGGGGCACCGTAGTGCGTGGGAAACAACGCCGCGCGCAAGCCAGTGACAATGGCGATCACCGCTTCGCGCGATGGCAGCTCGCGAATACCGAGCGGATGCCGCGTGCGATGCAATTTTTCACGCGACGCGCGCAAGTCCGCGACGATCTGTTCGAGACCCCAGTTGGGGGAAGGCACGTTAGGCATAAAAGAACGGCGCCGTGCGCGAGGCACGGTTCAGAGTGATTGTCCCAAGAGATTACCGCGTTTTACAGCCGCTCGCGCAGCGCACCGCGGCTGCCCGGTATGCCGGGCCACGCGTGCCCGGAGCCCGGAGCCCGGTGCCCGATGCCCGCTGCCCGCTGCCCGCTGCTTCAGATGGTCACGCTGCTCGCATCGATCCAGCGCACCGCCCAGTCGCGTGCGTGCGCGATAGCGGTGGCTTCGTCAGGGAAGCGCAAGTCAGTGGGGAAAAACCGGTTGGCGACCAGTTCGCCGTCGCTCGAGCGGGAGATGACCACATAAGGTTGCCAAGTACCATCGCCCGCGCGCGCCGGCGCACAATTCAGCAAATAGCCGCGATGTGTGAATGCAGCATCGAAGTGCATGTGTCACCCGCCCTGACGGCCCCGTAAGATGTTCTGAGTAGCGCGCGTCTATTCGTTGTCGGCCATGTAAAAACAACCGGACACATGTCGTCAACGCATGTCGCCAATTTAACCGCGCTCCACTTGTCGGAGTAAGATCATACTCTGTAGAAAATAGGCGTCCATTAAAAAAAACGAAAGGAATCCAGGACGCAATCGCCGGGTGAAACGCCCGCATACATCACTGCGCATAACCGCGAGGCAACTGAGGCGCCGCGCGCAGTTCAAACTCACACGCACAAAGACGTGGCGCAAGGCGGAATGGGTTTTGTTGCACTTCAACCATGTCATCTTCAACGGAGAATGCATGATGAACAGCGATATCAACACGCCGGCAGACGCCGGCAAACAGCCGCGCACCATCGGCCCGTGCACGACCGAACTGCATAACGACCGCACCCATGACAGCACGGTCGACACCGACGGCAAAAATCTCGAAGCCGCCCGCATCGCCGGCCACAGCCCGATCTCGCCCGACGAAATCACGACGAGCAACGCGACCCTCGTCAACAGCGTGCCCGAGGCGCAAGACGGCATGGCCGGCTTCGACAGCCGGGTTGGCGGCAATCATCTGCTGCTGGCGCTCGAACCGGGCTACACGGTCATCGACAAAGGCATGGTCGAGCCGCAAGGCGCCGAGTCAGCGGACGATCTGTTCGACGACCCGCGTCCGATCCGCAGCCGTCGCGAACGCGGCCGCATTCACTACGCCCTTAATCATTTTCGGCCCACTCGCGTGATCGAATTACATCGGGCGAAATAAGTAATCGCGTTGCGGGTATTCGTTTGAATGACGCCGCTTGCACCGATTAATCAGGCAATTCCAAAGCGCGCTCCGGTTGAATGACGGTGCGCGTTTCGGCACGGATTAGAAACTCGGGGTTGCAGGACCTGCAAGCCGAACAAGCTATTTCCGCCCGCCGAACGCGGAGACAATCAACTGCATATCCAAAACTAAACGGAGCGGCAGATGAAAAAGATCGTCGTGATCGGCGCAACCGGCACGGTCGGCCAAGCAGTGAGCGCAGCATTGAAAGCGCGCCATGAAGTCATCGAAGTGGGCGCGACGCGCGGCCAGTATCGCGTCGACAGTACCGACCCGGCCAGCATCGAGCGGCTCTTTAGCGAGATCGGCAAGGTCGACGGCGTCGTCACCACCACCGGCAAGCTGCATTTCGGCCCACTACCGGAGATGAGCGTCGAGCAGTTCTGGGTCGGCCTGCGCGACAAGCTGATGGGTCAGATCAATGTGGTGCTGGGCGCCCAGCGCTACGTGAACGACGGCGGCTCGTTCACGCTGACGAGCGGTATTGTCGGCGACGAACCGATCCGCGAAGGCGCGAACGCAACCACCGTCAATCTGGCCCTGGAAGGCTTCGTGCGCGGCGCCTCGATCGAATTGCCGCGCGGCATCCGGATCAACGTGGTAAGCCCGACGGTACTAACCGAAGCGCTCGACGCCTATGCGCCCTACTTCCGCGGCTTCGAGCCGGTGACGGCCGAACGCGCGGCGCAGGCCTACTTGCGCAGTGTGGAAGGCGCGCAAACGGGCCGGGTGTATCGCGTGGGGTATTGATATTGAGCCCTTGGCAGACTCAGTGAATCTCCGGCTCGCCGGCTGCATCCGTGTGCGCGCCGCCGCGCGGTGCGCGAGCGATAGCCGAACGAGCGCAGATCGTTCAGGCCGTACCAGCGGTGGCTGCGCAGTTCTTCAGGTTTCTTTCTCGTCGTCAACGTCTGCTCCACGATGCTTTTTTTGGCGCCCCCCGATCCCCCGATCCCCCAAGGGGACTTTTTTCGGGGCGGGGGACTTCCTACGGGCGGGGGACTTCTTTCGGGGCGGGGGACTTCCTACGGGCGGGGGACTTCCTTCGGGGGGCGCTTCAGTGGCTCAGCTCCTCAGCGCTTCTGCTCCTTCACCCGCGACACGATCTGCGTCGGGCTGACGAATTGCAGCGCGATCAGCACCCAGATCAGCGTGATCGCCATGTAGATCATCGCCATCGCATCGATCGATTGCGGTGCGCGCACGCCGGTTGAAAATACCGCGTAGTACAAGGCGACCACGAGCGTTTGCGTCGCGGGGCCCGCCGTAAAGAATGTCAGTTCGAACATGCCGATGGTCCGCACCAGCACGAGCAGCCCCGCGGCCAACATGCCGGGCACCAGCAGGGGCAGCAGCACGTAGCGGAAATAGCGGAACGTGTTCGCGCCGAAAATGCGCGCCGCCGCTTCGAGATTGGGATCGATCTGCTCGATGAACGGCGTCATCACCAGGATCACGAACGGCAGCGCCGGCACGAGATTCGCGAGAATTACGCCGCCCAGCGTGCCCGCGAGGCCGACCTTGTACATCACGGTCGCCATCGGAATGCCGTACGTCACGGGCGGCACCATCAAGGGCAGCAGGAAAATCAGCATCGCCATGCGCTTGCCGGGAAACTGCACGCGGGCGAGCGCATACGCCGCGGGCACGCCGAGCAGCACCGACAACACCACCACCGCACCGACCACTTCGACGGTGACCCACAGCACGCTCGCCAACTGGAAATCGCTCCACGCCTGCGCATACCAATGCAGCGTAAAGCCTTGCGGCAGCAAGGTGCCGAACCAGCGGGTCGCCACCGAATTCACCGCCACGGTCGCAATCAGCAACACCACGTTGACGAGGAAGAACACCATCGCGCCCCACACCAGCACGTGCCAGATGCGGCCCGGCACACTGGCGCGCTGCTTCACGCGCTTGCTGGGTTGCTGGGCGCCGTCGTTGTTTTCGTTCGATGTGGACGCGGACCACGAAGGATGCGCGGCGTGGCGATCGCTAGCCATCAGCCTTTGCCTCCCGTCACCGGACCGCTGTAGAAGAAACGGCGCGCGCCGAGCATGGCGGCGACCACCACCAGTTGCACGAAACCCATCACCATGGCGATCGCGGAAGCAAGCGAATAGTCATAGCTCTCGAACGCGGCTTCGGCCGCGGCGATCGACATCACGCGCGTCGGGCCTGCGGGCGCCCCCAGCAGTACCGCCGATGGAAACACCGAGAACGCCTGCACGAACGATAAACACGCGGCCATCGTTAGACCGGGCACCAGCAGCGGCAGGTAGATGCGGCGAAACTGCTGCCACGGACTCGCGCCGAGCGTGGCAGCAGCGCTCGCGAGCGTCGGATCGATGCCGGTCACGTATGACAGCGTCAACAGAAACGCAAACGGAAAACCCGACACGATCAGCGAGATCAGCACGCCCCAGAAGTTGTGCGTCAAACGCACTTCGTCGGTGTAGAGATGCAAACCTTGCAACGCCTGCGGAAACCAGCCGTTCGGGCCGAAGTACGTGAGCATGCCGTCGGCGATCAGCACGGTGCCGAGCGTGACGGGAATCACCAGCAGCGTCGTGACGAGTTTCTGGTAGGGTGAATTGCGGCGCAGCGCGAACGCCACTGGAACCGACACGCCGACATTGATCAGCGTTGCGGGTACAGCGAGCTTGAGCGTGACGAGAATGGTCGGCCACATCGACGTGTCGGTGAAGAACGTCACGTAGTTGGCCCACAGGCCGCCGCCGTTCATCGGCCGGAACGACAGCACCAAACCGTACGCGAACGGATAGATGAACAACGCGACGATGAAGATCAAAGCCGGCGCGACCAGCCACGCTTTGGCGTCGCGCGGCGCAAATGGTACCGGTGGCGGCGACAGCGTGGGCGTGTTCATACCGCCTCTGCGTCATAGACGAGCGTGCGTGACGGCGGCACGTGCAGGCTGATGCGCTCGCCCTCTTCGAATTCGCCCGTAATGCGCGCCCACAAGTCGCCGAACGCGGTCTTCACCCGCAGCAGGGAATCGTGGCCGCCGTATTCCACGGTTGTCACCAGCGCGTCGAAGGCGTTTTGCGTGCCAGGTGTTGCACGCTCCATATCCTCTGGACGCAAGGCGACGCTCACGCGCTTGCTGTTGAAACCGGCCATCGGCGTGCCAATCAGACGCACGCCGTTCGCGTTCACCGCAACCGCATCGCCTTGCGTGCCTTCGAGCGTGAATTCAGTCACGTTGCGATAGCCCATGAAACGCGCGACGTGCAAATTCTGCGGCCGCGTGTAGACCTCTTTGGGCGTGCCGACCTGCTGCACCACCCCCTCTTTCATCACGACGATGCGATCGGCCATGGAAAGCGCCTCGTCCTGATCGTGCGTCACGTAGAGCGTCGCGCGCTCGAGCTGGCTATGGATGCGGCGAATCTCGGCACGCATTTCAATGCGCAGTTTCGTATCGAGATTCGACAGCGGTTCGTCCATCAGAATCAGCGGCGGTTCGATCACGATCGCCCGCGCAATCGCCACGCGCTGCTGCTGACCGCCCGAAAGCTGCCCGGGCAGCTTACGTTCATGCCCGACAAGTTGCACGAGCTGCAACGCTTCACGCGCCCGGCGCATGGTTTCGCTCTTGCCGACACCGCGCATCTTCAATCCGAAGCCGACGTTGTCGAGCACGCTCATATGCGGAAACAGCGCGTAGTTCTGGAACACCATGCCGAAACCGCGCTTTTCCGGCGGCAGCACGTCGATGCGTTTCTCGTCGAGCCAGATGCCGCCGCCGCTCAACGGCTGCAAACCGGCGATGCAATTGAGCGCCGTCGATTTACCGCAGCCCGAAGGCCCGAGCAACGCGATGAACTCGCCACGCTGGATATTCAGATTGAGACCTTGCAACGCCGCGACCGCCTGGCCCTCCGCATTTGTGAAACTGCGGCTCACTGAAGCGAGCCGCAACTGTTCAAAGTGATGCTTCATGGCGGCTTCCTGATACGCGTGACGCTTGACGTTTGACCCTCGAGTCGCGGCGGCCCAATAGAACGGATGCGTCAGCAGCTACATGGCGGTTTTCTGCGTGCATGGCACGCGAATCCCGGCGGACCGAACGAACGCGTGCACGGACTCATTCAGCGACTACTTGGTCTTCTGTGCGCCGACGTCGCTGTCCCACTTCTTGAAAGCCGCGACCATTGCCGCCGCATTGAGCGGCAAAACATGCGGACGCTCGGCCAGCAGTTTCGCGTACTCCGGCCGACCGTATTTCTTCAGCACGTCCTGGCTGTGCGCGGGCGCCTGCTCGACGCTCACGCCCTTGATCGCCGGCCCCGGGTAGAAATAACCGTCGTCATAGGTCATGGCTTGCTGCGCCGGTTCGAGCATGAAGCTCATCAGTTTGTAGAGCACGTCGAGCTTTTCCTTCGGCACGCCCTTCGGAATGACCATGTAGTGCGCGTCGTTCACCCACGTCATGTTGTCGAATGCCTGCACCCGGAATTCCGCCGGCACAATGCCGAGCGCACGCGGATTGATGTCCCAGCCGGTAACGGTCACGGTCATGTCGCGCGTGCCCTCGCCAAGCTCTTTCATGACTGCCGACGTGCCGCCCGGATAGTAAGGAATGCAATCGTTCAGCTGCTTGAGGAAGGCCCACGTCTTGTCCCAGCCGTGAATCGGATCCTGTGGATCCTTGTCGCCGAGCACGTACGGCAAGCCCATCAGGAACGTGCGACCCGGACCGGAGTTCGCCGGCCGGGCGTAGATCAGCTTGTCCGGATGCGCCTTGCACCATTGCAGCAATTGCTCAGGCGTTTTGGGCGGATCGTTGACCTTGGCGGGGTTGTATTCGAGCAACGGACCAGCCGGCATATACGCGACTTCGAGACCGAAGCCTTGTGCGAGGTCCTGCATCTTGCGCGGACCAGGCGCGTATTTGTCCAGCACGCCGGGGAAAGCCGCCGCATTGTCCGGCAACAGCTTCATCCAGAGGTTCTGTTCGATGCCGGCGGCCAGTGCGTCGGTGCCGGTCAGAACGAGATCGATATCGGAGCGGCCAGCGGCCTGCATCGCCTTGATCTTGCCGGGCAACTGCGGCGCGGGCGCGTTGGTGAACGTGAGATTGGCGACGAGATCCGGATACTTCGCCTTGAAGGCCTCGAAGCCCTTCTGCGTGAGTTGAAGATCGCCGGCCACGTCGACGATATTGAGCGTTACCGGATCGGCCGCGCGCGCTGCGGATGCCAATGCGGCGCTTGCGACGAGACTTACGGACACCAGCCTGAACGCCAACCTGCCTGAAACAGTCATTGCGTCTCCTCGCTTCTTGGTATGGAAGTCCGCCGACCAGATGCGCTGCTGGCGGTGTCTCTCTACCAATGGAACATAGCGAAGCGGAACTGCCGATGTCAAGCAAATAGTCGCCACCGCGCCTTGCTGGCCAATCTGCCTGTTTTGACGGGCAATCGTTGCGGCTCAATGGCTTGCGCGCTTTATCCAAGGGCAAACCCGCAGTCGGCATGCGGATTGAGCAACAGGTTGTCAGGCAAGCCGCGCTGGCACTGCGCATCCAGAGGCGCGTACTCAACCGCCCTGGACGCCCTGCGTATTCACATACAGCGAATACAACCCGTGGCTTGCCGCCATGAACAAGCGGTTGCGATGGCGTCCGCCGAAGCACACGTTCGCGCAGCGTTCCGGCAACGCGATATGGCCGATCGGCTCGCCTTGCGGCGTAAAGACGCGCACGCCGTCGAGTTCGTCCGTGCCCATGCCCCAGCCGCACCAGAGATTGCCATGCGTGTCGACGCGAAAGCCGTCCGGCGTGCCCGGCCCGGCGTCGATCAGCACACGGTTGTTCGACAATACAGCGCTCTCGCCGCTAACGTCGACGTCGAACGCACGAAGCTTGCGCGGCACGCCACGCGATTCGACGATGTACAGCACCGACTCGTCCGGCGAAAAGGCGAGACCGTTCGGGCCCAGCACGTCGTCGGCGACCACCGTCACTTCGCCGGATTGGCCGTCGATGCGATACACACACGCGGGCAGTTCTGACTCCTGCCGCTCGCCCTCATAAAAGCTGTCGATGCCGAAGGTCGGATCGCTGAACCAGATCGAACCGTCCGACTTCACGATCACGTCATTCGGCGAGTTGAAGCGCTTGCCGCGATAACGGTCGGCGAGCACGGTAATCGAGCCGTCATACTCGGTGCGCGTGACACGCCGCGTCAGGTGCTCGCAGGTCACGAGGCGGCCCTGGCGGTCGCGCGTATGGCCGTTCGCATTGTTTGACGACTGGCGGAACGTAGTCACCGCGCCGCTGGTTTCGTCCCAGCGCAGGATACGGTCGTTGGGAATGTCGCTCCACAGCAGATAACGGCCGTCGCCGAACCAGACCGGCCCTTCCGACCAGCGCGCGCCCTGATACAGACACTCGACGGAAGCGGACGCAAGAATCAGCGATTTGAAGCGCGGATCGAGCACGCGAATGGAGGGATCGGGATAGCGGCGGCTGATGTCGGTCATGCGTAGGCTTTGGACGATGGAAGTTAATGGCGAAAGCAGGCTGAAGCGCAGTGCGCCCGGCATACGCGCGCGATGCAAGCGCCCGCTTTCGACACCAGGCAATGTCAATTCAACGCGCGCTTCTGCGCGAACTGACGCGCCAATGTGAGCAGGACCTGCGTCGCATGATCGATCTTCGCATGATGTTCGGGCGGCGTCGAACTGAGTAGCGGCAGGATCGGCCCCATGTCGGCAATCGTCGAGAACGTAACCGCATCGTGCAGCACGCGGATTAGCAAAATTTCGTCGCGCAGATGAACGAGCGCAGGCCGCTCGCCCATGCCCGACACCACTTTGGCCGCAGGCACGGATCGCAGCAGGCGGCGCAGATACGGATCGTCCGCAGGATTGTCGCGGACGATCGCGTTTCAGATTGGGTTGACAATAATGTTGCCAATCAAAATCTTCAAAAATGCAACTACGAGAAAATTACCCACTTTATCGGCCCGTGAATGTTAATCAGGTCAAACAAATCCGATATAAGGAGTCATTCGTTCCTCTGGTTGCAGAACCAGCGCCGATGCCGTTTCTTTAGAAATTGCAGTCGGCTTGTGAAACGATTTTTAGTGATAGATTGTGAGAATAAAAACAGCCGGACGGATTGCCGTACCGCAATTAACCGCAACGGGACGTTTGCGAGTCTGAGAGAACCAAATTGTCGCTACATTTTATCGAGGAAATGGCACCGCTACTGAACGCCGCAGATGAAGCGGAATGGTTCGGCGCGATCACGGCCCTTGCCGAAACGTGGGGCTTCGACAAGCTTTTGATCGCCATGCTGCCGCGCCCGACCATTCGCCTTGAAGACGCCTATGTGCGGAGCACCTACGCGCCGGCGTGGCGGCGTACCTACGACGAGCAGGGTCTCGTCCACATCGACCCGACGGTCTCGCATTGCGCGACGCGCGCCGCGCCGCTGATCTGGTCGCCGGACATTTTCACGACCGCGCCGCAACAATCGATGTACGAGGAAGCCCGCGCGCACGGCCTGCGCGCCGGTGTGACGTTGCCGATTCATGGGCCGAACCAGGAAGCCGGCATGATGTGCTTCGTCAACGACAGCAATCCGACCGGCGAATTCTGGCGTCATATCAACGTTGCGTTGCCAAACCTGGTGTTATTGCGCGATCTGGTGATCGATACCAGTCAGCGCCATTTGACTACGCATGCCCAGACTTTATTGCCCAAGCTCACGCCTCGCGAACGCGAGTGTCTGAAATGGACCGCGCGCGGCAAATCCACCTGGGAAATCTCCCATATCCTGAACTGTTCGGAAGCCGTGGTGAACTTCCACATGAAGAACATCAGGACGAAATTCGGTGTGAATTCACGGCGCGCGGCGGCCGTGATCGCCGCGCAGTTGGGACTTATTGACCCGGGTTGAGCAAGGCGGCGGCGTCGCGGCTGGTCAGGACCCGCTCGGCCCGGCCCAGATCGGCGTCCGAAACGGTTTTGGTGAAGTAGAGGCCCAGCAGGATCGACACCGGCGGCGGAATTTCGGCGCCCGATTCGAACCGGCTGCCACGCGACTGCGTCACGCCGAAGCGTGCCCAGAAACGGCGCTGGCTCTCTTTTTTCTTCTTGCGATAGGCAATGATCAGAACGCGGTCCACCGCCGATGAAGGCTCTGCCGGGCGAGTTTGCACGGAGGGTTGCGCCTGCCAGTGGTTGTCGAGAAGTTCCATTTTTGTGTCCCGTCGGTTGAGTGCTGAGGCTTATCTCGAATTCTGCGTTACCCGATCAGCATGCACACCTATCCAGGTAGATAGGTGGCGGAAAGATTCAAAATGCATAAGTTTTCTTGCGTATTGGGTATCCCAACACGTTCAGGAGAACGTCATGCAAACAACGATCCGGATTGGAATGCGGCAAGAATTTGACAACGCGGACATCAACGAGATGTACCGCCTGCGGGCGCGGGTGTTTCACGGGCGGCTCGGATGGGACATTCCGACCATCGCGGGCATGGAGATCGACGGCTACGACGCCCTCGGGCCGCACTATATGCTGATTCAGGGCGACGACCGGCACGTGCGGGGCTGCTGGCGCCTGATGCCGACGGAGGGGCCAAACATGTTGAAGGACACCTTTCCGCAATTGCTGCATGGCGCGGATGCGCCAGTCGGGCGGCACATCTGGGAACTGAGCCGGTTCGCGATCGAAACCGGCGGCGAGGAGCAGTCGTTCGGCTTTGCCGACCTGACGATGCAGGCGATTCACGAACTCGTGACGTTTGCCGACCGGATGGGCATCACGCGTTATGTCACGGTGACCACCACGCCGATCGAACGGCTGCTGCGCAAGACCGGGATCGACATCAGCCGGCTCGGGTCGCCCCTGCAGATCGGCGTGGAACGGGCCGTGGCGCTGGATATCGCGATCAGTCCGAAGACCCGCACCGCCCTGTTCGGGCCGATGGCCGCCGCCGCCTGACGCCTTGAAGCGATCGAGGCCGGGCCGCCGTTGCGGTTGCCCGGTCGCGGCCCGCTGGAGAGACGCGCGGGATTTCAGGAACCGAACATCCTCTCAAGCGCATTCTCAAGATGCGCGCGCATTGCCAGCCCCGCTGCAGGGCCATCCTTGCGGCGGATCGCCTCGAGCACGGCCATATGTTCGTCCTGCACGAGCCGCTGCCGCTCCACCGTCTTCACGAGCGACAGATTGCGCGACAGGTTCATGCTGAACAGGATCTGCTCTTCGATGAACGACATGACCGTGATGAAAAACGGGTTCTTCGAGGCGCGCGCCACCGCCAGGTGGAATATGAAATCGTCCTGCGCACCGATGCCCCGGGTTTCGATGATGCATTCCAACTGGTCCCACGCATGCTGGATCGCGGCGATGTCGTCGGCGTCGGCCTTGAGCGCCGCCTGCTCGGCCGCGCCCGCCTCGGTCACGATGCGGAATTCATAACAGCGGCGAATGTCGGACAGCGTTTCGAGCGGCGCAAACCGGCGCACATCGGGGTCCGGCCGCCGCGCAACCGTGGTGCCCGAGCCGTGCCGCGTCATGATGATCCCGTCCGCCCGCAAGCGTGCAAGCGCTTCGCGCACGGTTGGCCTAGACGTCGCAAAGCGTTCGGCGAGCGCATGCTCGGTAGGCAGCCGCTCGCCTTCCTTGTACTCGCCGTCAAGAATGCGATTGAGGATGTCGCTGTAGATCTTGTCGGGCAAGCCCGTCGTTTTGTGCTCGTTCATCAACGGTGCTGAAGCAGCTTGTCTGAGTAGTTCCTGATTGTAAGGCAAACCTGGCCCTAGATTCCCGGCAGCGTCGCAGAGCGTTGTGTGCGCCAGGCGACCTTGCCCGTGCTGCTGATTCCGTCCGCGGCGGCAAGGTCAGTGAAGACGCCTGAACGCGTGGCGACGCACGTTGCAACTGCGCGTGCTTGCCCCAAAGGGCGGCACGCGCAGCACCCTATCTTCAAAATCAGAGCAAAGCACGTTCGCCAGAATACATAGCAGTCCATAACCACAAGCAGCAACGCGAGGGTGACATCGCTCAAGATGCCTAACTGCATGGACGCGTCATTTTGTCGCTAAGCGGGGGGCATGGGCGGTGGGACAATCAGTTGTTACTCCGACAAATGGCTGCAGAACATGCTTATCCCTACCGCTGTGACTCGCTCCGCCGGCGCCGCTGCCGATTCCACTGTGATTTCGCCGCCGGCGCGTGGCGGCCGTCGTGCCGCACCGGCAAAGGCGAGTGCGCGCACCGCTGCTCGCTGTTCGAGCTGTTCGATGCGGGCGCTCTGCATGCCGCAAGGCCTGTCGCCTGACGAACTGACGAAACTCGAAGCGCTCATTTGCACCGCGCGTTCGGTGCAGCGCGGCGAAGCGCTGTATCGCAGCGGCGACCGCTTCGACAATATCTATGCCGTGCGTTCCGGTTCCATGAAAACCGTCATGGCGCACCGTGACGGCCGCGAACAGGTCACCGGGTTGCGCCTTGCCGGCGAAGCGCTCGGCCTCGACGGCATCAGCGAAGACATGCATGCATGCAGCGCCGTCGCCCTGGAAGACAGCACCGTTTGCATCGTCCCCTACCCGGCCCTCAAGTCCCTGTGCCGCGAAATCAGCTCAATGCAGGACCGACTGCACAAACTGCTGGGCGAGCAGATCGTCCGCGAAGCTGGGCAGATGATGGTGCTCGGCTCACTTTCAGCGGACGAACGCGTAGCGGCATTTCTGCTCGACGTATCGGAGCGCAACGCGCAGCGCGGCTATTCTTCAGCGGAATTCAACTTGCGCATGACACGCGAGGACATGGGCAGTTACCTCGGGATGACGCTCGAAACTGTGAGCCGCACCCTGTCAAGATTTCAAAAGCGCGGCCTGATCGACGCACACGGCAAACATATCCGGATCGTCGACCTGGAAGGCCTGCAGAAGGTGTAAGCCCTACGCGCAGGACCTGGCCCGCGCCGCCACGTCCCCCGCCATCTGCTTTTTAGCGCGCATTCGCCTTGGCATAGCTCCTGCGAGCGGGTACAGTCTTTAGTCCGTCCCCCGCAAGGAGACTTGGCGAAATGAATCGCGACCCCGCCCCGCATCACCCGCTCGTCCAGCGTCTGATCGACGCGCGTCAAGTCACCGACGCCCTGTTTGCCATCGTCAAACCCGAGTTTCTGTATGAACGGCCGATCCGCGAGCGCCACCGGATCGTGTTTTACCTCGGCCATCTGGAAGCTTTCGATCGTAACCTTTTCGATCAACGCCTGTGCGATCTGCCGGCGTTCGATCCGCACCTCGACCAGCTCTTCGCTTTCGGTATCGATCCTGTCGACGGCGGCTTTCCGACCGATCAACCCACTGACTGGCCATTGCTCGACGCCGTGCGCAGCTACGCGTTGCGCGCCCGCGAGCAGATCGACCGCGAGCTCGATGCACTGAGCGACTCGGCGCATCTCGGCCGCGAGGGGGCACATGCCGAGGCGGCCGAGCAGTTGCTGAACGTCGCGATCGAGCATCGGCTGATGCATGCTGAAACGCTCGCGTACATGCTGCACCAGTTGCCGCTTGCGCAGAAAGTCACCACGTTGCGCGAGGCAGTGCTGACGCGTTCCGAACCGCGTGACGGGTTGTCCTCGATGGTCAACGTGCCGGCCGGCGCGACGGTGCTCGGCATGTCGCGCGAGAGTGGCCGTTTCGGCTGGGACAACGAGTTCGGCGAAATGCGCGTCGACGTGCCGGCGTTCGAGATAGACCGCCACATGGTGACGAACGGCGCATTTCGTGAGTTTATCGAGGCAGGCGGCTATCGCGAACCGAAGTGGTGGACCGACAAGGATTGGGCCTGGAAAGAAGCCGAACATATCGAGCATCCCGCCTGCTGGTCGCAGCAAACCGGAGGCGATCGGCACAGCGCATGGATGCTGCGCACGATGTTCGACGAAGTACCGCTGCCGCTCGACTGGCCGGTGTATGTGAGTCACGCCGAAGCCAGCGCCTACGCGCGCTGGGCCGGCAAAACGCTACCCAGCGAAGCGCAATGGCAACGCGCGGCACACGGCGCACCGCACGCGATGTCGGGCAATTTCGATTTTCGCAGCTGGGACCCGCAGCCGGTCGATGCGTATCCTGATAACGTCAGCGCGTTCGGCGTGGAAGGTCAATTCGGCAATGGCTGGGAGTGGACCTCCACCGTGTTCGACGCACTGCCGGGGTTTGAAGCGTTTCCGTTTTACCCGGGCTACTCCGCCAACTTTTTCGACGGGCAGCATTATGTGATCAAAGGCGGTTCGGCGCGCACCGCGCAATGCATGTTGCGGCCGGCCTTTCGCAACTGGTTTCAACCGCATTATCAGTATGTGTATGCGGGGTTTCGGTGTGCCTCCTGTTGACGAATAAAGCGAAAGTTGACACATAAAATCCGCTATCGCTTTATTCCGAGAAAAGTCATCTATCGGTTAAACCTGTGAAAAGGCTCATCTATCGCTTTGCCGCCGGTTACCATCCCAACAGCTTCAAAAGGGCCTTCTTTCCTTTACCCAGAGGAAGAGTCGCTCTTCTGGCCCCCCTCTATGAAACATGATTCCACCGTGTTTGAATACATTGTCCCGATTGAACGCGAGCCCCTCGCGTTCGAATCGCCGCTTGAACTCACGCAGATTGCGTCCAATTCTCAGGAGCCGCAGCCATCTGTTCCGTCGAACCAGATCAAGACGTCTTTCACGCAGTCCAAGCCCTAGTTCAGGGAACAGCTTATTCAACCTCTTCTCATCCACACCGAGCTTCCTGGCACGCGCCGTAAACGTTATGTCCGGTGTCTCAGCAATTGTTGCTGGCAGGAGTTTTTCCATTTCAGCCTTGCTCTTCGAGGCTCATCGATTCTTCTGTCCGAGAACGATAGGCTCGATCATCATGCTGACAGCCTGCAGTTGGCCGCGCAGAACGCTGACAGGTTGTGCACGGACGTGTGAACTTATTGCTATCAGAAGCTGGAAATCCAGCGAGCTATTGCGCTTTAGCGTTTGGTTTAAGTGTCCCTTAGATGGTGTTAGGAACTTTGAGTTAGACCTGGTATCCTGGCGGGTAACTATTCAGCAGCCGGAAGCGGTGAAACGACGAATCCGGTAAAGGCCAGGGCGAGCGCATCGATCAGCGCGCGGTTCTGTTTGCGCAGACTGGCAAGGTAGGAGCGGATCGTACAGAAGGCTTGCATGCCTGATACCGCACGGAAACACCCCGAGATTTTCTGTTTGAGCTTGGGCATGCGGATATCGCGTTCGGCCTGGTTGTTGTCGAACGGTACCCGGTGATCGGCAATGAAGCGCCACACTTCGGTCGCCTGCGTCTGCAGGCGGCGCACCAGGTTGTAGGTGAAGCTTTGTCTGATCCGGCCGCGCAGGTCCACGCGTGTGGGCGCGCGCGCCTGGGTTGGATTCAGTTTGCGCGCCCGGGCGATCAGTTCGCGGCTGCGTCGCCTGTAATAGCGCTGACGCGATGGATCCAGCGCCCTGTTGCCGCCAGCCACACTGAGGTCGACTTCGCGCTTGGCCCGGCAAAGCAGATCGATCATCTGCTGGGCCCAGGCTTGCTGGGTCGACTCCACGATGAACACCAGTTCGCGCAGATGGTGCGCGTTGCACAGCGCATGGTCACACGCATAGGCAGCGTACGGCCTCCAGCCCTCATGCACGGCGATGCCCGTAAAACCGGGCAGAATCCCGAAGCTGTCCAGTGCCTGGCCACCGCGCTTGTGATGTGCGCCATACCAGCTCAACGTACGGGTCGAGGCCAGATGCAACCAGTAAGGCGCACGCCCCACGCGCATGGCGCTCTCATCGAAATGCACCACGGGCTGCTCGCGTAGCGCCTCGCTGATCTGTTTAACCGCGGGGGCCAGCAGGCCGGCCGCCTCATCGATGCTCTGCTGCACCGTGCCCGTACTCACCCGCACACCAAACAGATCCGCCAGTGCCTGGGCCGTACGTGCCACCGGCAACTGCTGGTACTGCGTCAGATAAACGGCCGCCGCGCGGATCTGGGGACCATACTGCACCGCCTGGCTCACGTTCCCGGGAAACACACCCGAATGACGCTTGCCGCAGGCGCACTGCGCGATCTGCACGCGATGTTCTGTCACCGCGAAGCGCGTAGGCGGCAGATCGATGACCTGACGTCCTTCGGGCAACACGCTGATACAGAAGCCGACGCGTATGATGCGAGGAACGGGCCATGTTGGGTGCGCGCCGTAGATTTCTGCCTCAGCAACCACGTTTCGCGCGCGGCCAGAGCTATCGGCATCATTTAAGATTCCAATTGACAATCTATCTATTGATAGATACGTTAAGCGCATGGATACTACATCGACGGTACGTGCGAAGATTGTCGGCCACGCTGCTACGCTGATCATGTTGCGCGGTTATAACGGATTCAGCTATCGTGATCTGTTTGACCTCGTTGGCGTCAAGACTTCGAGCATCCACTACTACTTTCCGGCGAAAGATGACTTGGTACTCGAGGTAGTTAAGGACATTTCGTTATACAGAAGTGTCGTAACCGTCGCGCAAGATCTGAATGGTGATCACAGCATCCATGACTCGCTGCATGCCAATCCACAGCGTCTTCGCGCCCGGTTCGCCGTCGCTCTTGCGCCCGAGGAATCCTCCCAGTGACGCGATCATCCGTATCACCTGGCTGAGCGTCGGTGGTTTTTTCGGACGCGCCTTCTTACAGAGCACGTGAGCGCCGTGTATCTCGTCAGCCGCGAAGAACAACGACGCGTCCAGCTCCGGACAGGTTCTGCCGACACGCATGAGCCGTGCGATACGCCACGATACGACCATGTACAGCGCGAGCGCCTTCTCCACGCGCTCCATCTGTGAGAGTTGCAGCGCTTCAACCCGGCAGGCGTTCTTCAGGACGTTGAAGAACATTTCTATTTCCCACCTCGCGCGGTACCAGTCAACGAGTTCGATGAGCGCATGCGCATCGCCCGCTTCGCGGTTGGTCACAAGACGCCAGATGACGGGCTTCACACCCGCTGGCGCATCCACTTCATACGCCTCGAGGCAGGTGAGCGTGACACCGGCACGCCCGGGCAGCGTGATGCGCTGGCTACGCAGTTCCTGCCTCACTTCACGCGCCTTCTGGCCGCTGCGCCCGGGCAGCACGAAGCTGATGTGGCCGACCACCTCACTGGCGTGCACCGTCTCCCACAAATTCGCTTCGCCCTTCAGGGCGCGATTGTGCTGCGAGCGCATCAGCCAGTCCGCCGGTTCACCCAGTTCCTGCGCACGCTGCATGAGCGCGGCGATGTCGCCTTCACGATCGGCCACATACACCAGTCGCGTGTCAGGCAGGGCCCGTGCCTGTTCGGCCACGATCTCATAGCTTTCGACCCACCGCACACTTTCCCTGACACCGCCACGCCTGCCGTTTGCATCGCGTGGTTCGCGCGCCCACATCCATGCGTTCATCACACCCAGCGGCTCCCGATCCGGTGTCACCGCATAGGTCGCGTGAAGATACATGCCCACCTGTGCTTCATAACTGAGCGGGCCGGCCCCTTCAATGTCCTGACCGTTAAAGTTCAGCTCTGTCGTATCGGCAATGCAAAGCACCACCGGCAACTGCCCCATGCGCGTCGTGGTACGGTCCCAATGCGGCTGCATCATGTCGCGCCAGTCGATGCGCTCATTGCCCAGAAAACGATATGCCGCCATCGTCTCGGCCCAGCCTTCGCACGCGCCCGGAATGCTGGCCGTGGGCCGGCTGGCGAACCGCTTGACCAGCTCCTTCGCGCGCCGGTCTCGCCGTGGATCACCCAAATCCAGCGTCTCAAATTCCTCGTCCACCCATGCTCCCGCGTCGTCTCGAGTCTTCATGCCGAAAATCCGAGAGTAAACGCGAAATCCGCATTGTTAACAACCCCCTCCTGGCTGATTTGCTATCCAGCATCGATTCCAGGCACGTCGATTTGTGTATAAGGAAATGAGTTAAGGAAGCTCTGCACAACTAGCTTTGAAGCGTTACCTTTCACATCGAGCGCAACCTCGGCGTTCAGATCTTTGTTGGTGAGCTGATTGCGAGGGGTTTTCCGCGCTCCGGAGCGCTCCAACCAGACATATGGCCTTCATCGGCCCGGTGTTTCAAGCTTTGCGCAAAGCTCTGCGAGCCATCCATAAATTGCCCAAAGCAAACAGCGTGGTGATCTGGGCGATGTTCTTCGGCAAACCACGATAGCGCGTCTTCATGTAACCGAACTGCCGCTTGAGGATGCGAAACGGGTGTTCGACCTTGGCCCGAATACCCGCCTTCAGGCGTTCGATCTGATCGTATATCGCGTCCAACGAATCACTCAGATCCAGTTTCCTGCGCTTTGCCGGTCGCATTGCAACATGCCAACGCACCGCCTCAGGCTCACAACGCTTTTCGATACCCTGATATCCGGCGTCTGCGTACACATCCGTTTCTTCACGATGCAGCAACGTCTGGGCTACGGTAATGTCGTGAACATTGGCCGCCGTTCCAATGACCGTATGGACCAGGCCCGAATCGGCGTCCACGCCGATATGCATTTTCATCCCGAAGTACCAGTTGCCACCTTTCTGCGTTGATTGCATTTCAGGATCGCGCGTGCCGGAGCCATTCTTTGTCGAACCGGGCGCGGCGATCAGGGTGGCGTCGACTGCCGACCCAGCCTTAAGCATCAGGCCTTTCTCCGTCAGGATTTCATTGACCAGCGCCAGTATTTGCACCGCCAGACCGTGCGTTTCCAGCAGATGGCGGAACCGGAGAATCGTGCTTTCATCCGGCAAGCGGACCATCCCGCCGTCGAGACCCGCGAACTCGCGATACAGCGGCACGTCATAGAGTGCCTCTTCCATGGCAGGGTCTGGCAGACCGAACCATTGCTGCATGAAATGAATCTGCAGCATCGTCGCAATCGGGAACGGCGGCCGACCGGTTTTGCCCGTGGGATAGTGCGGCTCGATCAGCGCAATCAGCTTCAACCAGGGCACAACGCGTCGCATCTCATCGAGAAATTCCCGCTTGCGCGTGCGCTTCGTTGACAGATCCAGACCAAGACCAAGTTGCGTCATTACACTGCTCCCCACCTAATTGGCTCTGCTTCCAGGATAGCTCAGCAGCAACGCAATGCCAGGACTTTTGCAGACCTTCCTATACTGCATCCAGGCAGTAAACGACCTCTCCCAGGTGAGCAACAAGACAGTCCAGCGACTCCTGCAAGAAAGCCGGCAGGGCCACCCGATCGATTCCGGCATGCTCAGGGACATGGGAGTGAGTGCCGCGCTCGCGGCGCATATGGTCAAATCCGGCTGGCTGCAGCGTCTCTCGCAGGGGGTTTACCTTCTGACCGGTGACACGCCATCAAGAGACGGCTCGATCGCCTATCTGGGCCGATGCATACCCGGCCTTCACGTCGGTGGCAAAACGGCCCTTTCTTGGCAGGGCGTACGTCACAACATCGCCTTCCGGGAAAAAGTCGTCTTATGGGGACAGAAGCCATACCGCATTCCTCCGTGGGTGGCGGAACACCTGAGCTACTCGTACCAGACTACCACCCTCTTCGACGACGATTTCCCCTACGAGAAGGGCCTGAAACCACTTCCGGCCGGTGACTCTGGGGTACTGGTCTCCGTGCCCGAGCGAGCCATCCTGGAGCTCGCTAGCGACATCGGGAAGGGACAATCGATGGAGGAAGCGAGCAACCTGATGGTCGGCTTGCGCAATCTGCTCCCCCACGTGCTGGACGAGTTTTTGAGCCACTGCAAACGCGTGAAGGTTGTAAGGCTCGTACGCGACCTCGGACTGGAGGCAGATTTTTCATGGGCAAGAGACCTTCAAAAGCATGTTGACCGTCTTGGCGCCGGGAAACGATGGTCGAACAAAACGAAGAACGGCCGGCTAACACTCAAACCACAATGAACGAGATCCACGTAGACACCTTTCGACTGATGCTCGGCATCGCACTGATCGTCTTGCGTGAGCACAACCAGATCGACTGGGTACGAGCGGGCCTGAATGCGGCCAGCATTTTCAACCGCCGGGCAGCCACTCAACGCAACGGACCGTGGCAGGCTGCGCGACTCGATTCAGTGGAGACCGCCTGACGTCATTTCTGTTTCATTTATGATGGCGTCGTGGTCCCATGTTTCAGGGGCGCGGTAACGCGCGACAGCTTTTGACCTAGCCTTGATCGACACATTTCCCTTCACGCCATTGCCATTGCCATTGCGGCAACGGTGCGGCTGAACGTCGATCGCACATACGCCCGGTTTGCAAGTTTCGGCAGACTGCGCGTTCGCTGTGGGAGGCAGTGCGATATTCGTCTTGCACTGCTCCAGTCCTCAGTCGTCGTCATCCGCTTACATTTCGTTGATGACTTGCGTTAGCGGATCCAAATACGACGTCAACATGGTCAACAATCATGTCGACCAACGCTAGCGCCCGTTTCTCCAGCGCATCGCCAAGTGCATTGGGAATGTCGGCGCCAATCCCAGGCAGCGGTCCTGAGTTGACGCATAGCCCGGAGCGTCCGGCACGTTCGAGAGGCGTTGCTCTGCCTTACGCGGGCAATTCGCAGCAAGTGGGCTGAATAATTTATTGACCGAAATAGATCGGCTTCATGCCGTCACAGGACGAAGTCGAGCAGCTGACGCCAGATGCTGACGAGCCCGTGGCCGTTCCGCCGACACCGCTGGTGTCAGCGACGCGAACTTCTGCCGCCGCGGTCTTTCCGTTCTGTTCGGCTACGCGCGCTTCGGCAGCCTGAATTTGAGCCGGATAGGTTGAGTCATTGCTGGCGCCCGGGTTATATCCGGCCTTTTCGAGCTGGACCAGTTCGGCGCGCACCTCAGCGCGGGTTTTCAGCGCACTCGACTGAGCAAAGGACGTGATGGGAGCGACAAGCGCTACCGTGATAGCAACTGCTTGAATAAGGGTCTTCATGATGATTTACCTCGACGTTTCGGTTTGCTGCTACGAACAGCCCTGCTCGTAACCAGTGACTAGAGTCTAGGTAAGTTAATGCTTAAAATTAAGATGCCTGTGGGGGAAGCAATTTTCTATTTTTTAGGGTAAAGCCCATCAAATGAGGGGCGATGGCGGGCCGATTCGATGTGCGCGCGTAACGATTATCGCCAGAGTCTTGAGCGGAGGCGCGCTGGCGAGTTTCGGCCTCTAGGGTAACGGGGGTTGAACTTTAGGGTAGCAAGCAGTTGAAATACGCGCTAGTCAGGGTGGTCACTTGTCTTATTTATGCAGTTGATGCAGTCACGACCATCGACGCGAATCTTATAAAGAGAAGTCCGTCACGCGACACGCTTCGAAAGAACATGCGGAAAGCGCACGCCCGCTTTTCGCAACCGGGGACTAACAGTTAAAAGTCTTGGCGCTATGCGAGGCTGACACCTTCTCGCGTGTTGGTGTCCGGCTCACAGCGGCCTGCGTGCTGACTACGCTGCTCTTCGCCTGCGTCCTTGATCTGCACCACCGCCAAAACTTCAACACGCATGTGACTTGCTCCGCAAGTATTCCGGCCCGTGGTGGCAGATTTGCATCGGTGCGGGGGTACCTGGTCGAAAAAAGACCCGTCCATGTGAACGGGCCAAATCGTGCTGGAGCTACAGAGAAAGTCGCGTCAGCGCAAGTGTCCGCGGACTCTCGCTCCGCATTCACTGCGCCGTGACCGCCGTTTCGTCTGGACCCGCGACGAGAATCCCGACACATCTGGACGTGACCGTTCCAATCAAACTGTATCGGTCGTACCCAGATGAATTTGCACCGGCGGGTGCTTTTGCCGGCGCACACTGCTGTTGCGCCCTGAGACAGGGCTAAACCGGTTCGGTTTCAGGCCTCCTTAGAAGCGCGTGCGCAACCCGACCGTGCCGACCACCTGGTTCGCCGTCGACGACGCGCCACCCGACGTATTAATGAAGGCGACAACGTTTTGGCCGATTGCGTGCTGATACATGCCTTCGGCGTAAACATCCGTGCGCTTGGAAAGCGCGTAGACAGCTTGCAGGTTGACCTGATTCCACTTCGGATCCATGCCGTACCGCGTACCGGTCGCATTGAACGCACCTGACAGATGGGCATCGGTGTACGTGTCAGTGATACCCAGTGTAACCGCCGGTGTCAGCGTGTACTTGGCGTTCAGTTCATAGTTGTTGAAGCGCTGCGAACCATTGTTGAGGTTGAACGATTGCGTGCCCTGATAAAAACTGTTCGTGTACACGAAGCCGACCACTGCCGGGCCGAAGGTGTAGTTCAGACCCGCGCCGATCGTGCGCTGAACGTTCGCCCCGAACCTGAAGCCTGCAGTCTGGGCAGGCGCTTCGCCGAGGTCAACTGCGCCGCTGGTGTTCGCCTGGGGGGCAGCGCCGTTGCCGTTGATCTGCAGGTAGCCAGCGGCCATCTTGAACGGGCCAAAGTCGTAGCTTGCGCCCGCGCTGTAAGCACGGTTCAGCGTGAAGTCCGTGTTGTTCGAGAACGCGTAGAGGCCGCCGAACTTCAGGCCCGCATAATTGCTGCTCATGTACTTGACCGCGTTGTTCATCCGCAGCGTGTGGTTCAGGTTGTCGTTGTCGAACGGATGCGCGAAGCCCGTGTCGCCGAACGTGCCGGCCGTACCGGACAGCGGTGCCACGAAGTCCACCAGCGAGTCATACTGGCGGCCCAGCGTCACCGTACCGAACTCGCTGCTCGTCAGGCCGACAAACGCCTGACGACCAAACAGCCGGCTATTCTGCCCGAGCTTGCCGCTCTGCACGTTGAAGCCGTTTTCCAGCACGAAAATGGCCTTCAGGCCGCCACCGAGGTCCTCGGCGCCGCGCAGACCGAACCGGCTGCCGTTAATGGTGCCGCTGGTCGCCTGAAAAAGGCTGCCGTGCGAAGTGGCGGAGGTCTTGACGTTGTTGGTATACATCAGACCGGCATCGATCAGGCCGTACAGGGTGACCGAGCTCTGTGCATGGGCGGCCGATGCGGCGAGGGCCGCGGATACGCCGAGGGCAACGGGGATCTTTTTCATAAATTCACTCCAGCGTGTTTGGATTGAGCCTTAAAGCAACGACGCGAGTATAGGAGGCGGGTGCAGTCCACCATCATTTTCGGACTGCATAAGCTTTTTCCGATTTTCCGTGATAATCCGTCACAAACTCGCAACTATCGCGATGCAGCGCCACCAGCCAAGGTGCAGTACAGCCGAGTTTAATCCGTTTGGTAGGGTGTGTTGTTGTATCAACGCGACGGCGCCGGTGTTATCCGGGGTTCACACTTTTGACGTAGGGAGAAATGCGCATCGTCGATGTTTTCGCCTGGCATCACGCATCCCTCAGGAAACTGTTTGTTCGTTGACGAAGAGCCCGCGGTGCAAGCCTCGAAGTCGAAACCGCCGAGGTTGGCCAGCCGAATGGCTCGTCCTCTATCTGACGGAGGAGTTTTACCCGAAGAGGGCTCCTCCGTTTGGCGCGTGAATCTATGCCAACAGATACAAGATAAATGCAACGATTTCGGGACCACCTTATACTCGGACCCGATGCACACACTTTCATGCGCCTTTGTAAAGGACTGAAGAAATCGCTAGCGCGAACGGCTCCTGGCCCGTGGGGCAAACTTGTCTCCTCGCTTGGCCCCCCGGTTTACCCCCTCGAAGTACCGACTGCCTCGAGGGATTTTTCTGCGTACGGCTGACGTGCAATAGCCTAGACTAAATCTGACAGTGGTCGGTTTCTCGTGCTGTTGCGCGTGGGCGCGGAGGACGTAGTCCGAAGCGGCAACGCGCGTGGCGAACCGCAAGGAGTCCACCATGACTCAGGAACAGAAAGTCATCCGCGCGAAGGTCCGCATGCTCGAACTGGCGCGGCAACTGGGCAATGTCAGTCAGGCCTGCCGGGTAATAGGCTATTCGCGCGACAGCTTCTACCGCTTCAAGGAACTGTACGACAAGGGCGGTGAAGCGGCCCTGCAGGAAATCTCCCACCACCGCCCGCTGCTGAAGAGCCGCGTGGATCCGCAGGTCGAGGCCGCGGTGATCGAACTGGCCCTGGAACTGCCCGCTTACGGCCAGATCCGTATCGCCAACGAGGTGCTCAAACGCCATGCCCTCAGCGTCTCGCTGCAGGGGGTGCGTAGCATCTGGCTGCGCCATGCCCCTGGAGACCATGAACAAGCGCCTGAAGGCGCTGGAGGCGAAGTCCGCCCTGGAAGGGCTGGTGCTGATCGAATCGCAGCTCACCGCGCTGGAGCGCGGCCAAGCTGGAAAAGGAAACGCATGGCGAATTCGAATCTGAATGCCCCGGCTACTGCAGCGCGCAATCGAGATACCAGTTTGCGCGTTCTCCCGAATTGGTTTGCGTGCGAGCAACGCAACGGGTCGGCCGAACGAGGTGTTCGGTATCGCGCAAGCCAGCGCCAGGCGCGTTGCGCGTGAGAGTATCTGCCATTTCGGCTCGCAAATCACCCGCTGTATTGGAAGACATCTTTGCTCGATTAGCCACAATTGGGCCTGCACAGCCGGCTATGATTAGGTGGGGTCCCGAACACTATCGTCGCGACAGGCGGGACGCAGCGCGCGGGTGGATCGTTTGGGCGTGGCCGTCCCGATAGCTTCCGCATGGTGATTGAACTCCGCGGTGTAGGAGAGCTATCCCCGAAGGTTGAAGCTGATCCGAGAAGTCTCGTTGTTTGCGCTGTGCCTGTATATGAAGATATCGAACCGAGAAACGAGCGTCTACACCTAATTTAGTTACCTGTGAGAACCTAATGGATCGGTTGCCTTTCTTGGACCGCAACGCGTTGATTATGATGTGGCAGCGCCTGACCGTGAAGCCGGACGTGGTTCAATGGTACCCGTACGAGTTGAACGAGTGCGGGGAAATAGTCGCGAATGCATGCCCGTCGGCTCGGCGCCAGATAGTGCTCACGGACGTTTATGTCCAACTGAACGAGCGGTTGGGTCATCTTGCGGCAATGTCGGTGGCCGTTACCACTCTCTGCTTTGGCATCATGGTCCCGGACGTCGTATGGATGTTGCCCGAGAAATGGGAAGATTTCGACCGCGACGACCCGGTGCCGTTCGTGCCCGACCTCTGTGTCGAGGTGCTCCTGGATAGCGAGCGACAGCAGAACATAGCCCACCGGGTGCACGCCTATCTGGAAGGGGGAGCCCGTGAAGTCATCGTTGTCGGTCCAGACGGGAAGGTGGAGTTCTGGGGAGCGGAGGGTCTGCGACAGACATCGATGTTCGAAGTGGTGTTATCGCTTGACAGCGGGTATTTCGAGGTAGACGGCGCCATCGCAGAGCCAAATGGCGTCCGTTCGTGAAAGGCGGTAGGTCACTCAAGAACCTCTGCCACGTTTCATTCTTTGCGCAACAACTTGCTTAGTAGCACCGTCAGAATTCAATTCTTTTCTGCTGCGACGGGATGGCATTGCTGGTAAGTGACTGGCCCTAGGCTCGGGGCTCCAGACACCCTTCACAGGACGGCTCGTCCATCTGGTGGGGCGCGGCGGTAACGCTGATTTTGGTGGCGGTCGCTTCCCAAAAAATGAGACTAAGGAAAAAGTTTCGATGGATTCGTTGACACAGGAGGAGAATCAACTGCAGTAATAGTTGTGCAGTAGTGCTTGAATAGTGGAGACATCTTCGCCTCCGGGGAAAAAAACGCGAGACGTTCAAATAATCGATAGCCGATGGTGAATACCGAATTCTCCTGATCGGGCTTATCGCTCTGTCCTACCTACGACAGCCTCGAGGAGGGTGAGTAGCCGCACTGGAGCGAGTGGCTTTACACAGTACCCGTCAAAACCGGCCTCGAACGCCCGGGCTATGTCTTGGCGAGAGGCCCGTGCAGCGAACGCAACGAGCAGCATGTTGCAAGTGAGCGTGCTTGCCTTAAACCGGCGAGCGAGATCACTCCCGGGCGTCGCTATGTCGATAACGATGGCGAATGGTTGCCATTGTTCGGCGAGCGCGTACGCCGCGCTCGCGTCAATTCAATTTACCGGTGCTAGCCCGCATCGTCGATTGGCGTGCCGCGCTCGCCCCGCTGTTCAAGTCGGAGCGCGGGAAGTTTGTTCGCCCCCGGCGATCCCACGCAAGGCACATTCGGCCGTGTCGTTGTCAATTTCGACGCTGCCCATCATCGCATGACGACATCCAAGTGTCTCATTGCGTGTTTCGGCTCTCGATCGGATCGCGTCCAACACGTGGTTCGAGTAGATCTGCGGAATCACGACAGATCAGTTGTCCCTGATTGTCGCAGACATCGTTAAAAATGGCCAACTTCTTCGACCTCAGATATCTCATGGAACACGTCCAGGCGGGTGATAGATTTGTCGGCAGCGTTCGTCATCTTTCACGATTGTCGCCTATCCAGAGTATGGCGTCCGAACGTGTCGATTCGAACGTACACGCCGGCAAAAGCGCGGCGTTTTGGTAGACACTTTGGGCAGCCACTCCCGTGTGCTAGAAGATGTTGTAGTCGACCATCGAGTCGCCTTGCTGCCATTTCCTCTACGCATTTCCCGTCGCC
Source organism: Paraburkholderia phytofirmans OLGA172 (assembly GCF_001634365.1). Lineage (NCBI taxonomy): Bacteria > Pseudomonadati > Pseudomonadota > Betaproteobacteria > Burkholderiales > Burkholderiaceae > Paraburkholderia > Paraburkholderia phytofirmans. The sequence goes on along the minus strand of NZ_CP014579.1, from coordinate 677,508 downwards.
GTGTCGTAGAAACCATCCGCGAAGTTGTACCTCACGAATGCAAAGAGCCCGAGTGAGAACCGTAACGGTCCAAAGACTTCGACGTCACCTACCAATCTGGTCATCGTTCGGCGTCGGCCGGTAAATGGTTAAACTATGGCCACTTGAGACTTCGAACGTAACCTCCCTATGTCCCTCTCAATTGAGTTGCAGAGCTTCATATCGCGCTCCGCCTGGTCGGTTAATTTGACACGGGAGCAACTCGCTCGCGTGGAGAAAGATGCCTTTCAACGATCGTATGCTGCCGGCGCTCCGGTCTGTCATCGGGGAAGCCCAGCAGATCATTGGCTTGGCGTGATCGAAGGTTTAGTCAAAGTCGATGCGGTCTCTACAGCGGGGCGGCCCACAACGTTCGCCGGCGTGCCGGGGGGATGCTGGTTTGGAGAGGGCGCCGTACTAAAGGATGAGCCTCGTCCATACTCAGTGGTCGCGCTGCGCGACAGCGAAGTGGCTTTTATCCCGCGCAGCACATTCGAGTGGCTGCTTGACAATAGCCATTCGTTCAGCCGATTTGTCATCGATCAACTCAATGCACGGTGCGGATACTACGTAGGTCTCGTCGGCAGCCTGCGTTGGCATAAAGCGTCCGCAAGAGTCGCTTTCTGTCTCGCTGAGCTGTTCAATCCTCAACTCTTTAATGCTACTGATTTGACACTGGGTCTTTCGCAAGAAGAAATCGGGCGCCTGTCCGGCCTATCCAGGCAGAACACAAACCGAGCGCTTCGCGAGCTCGCTGATGCGGGATTCTTAATGATCGAGTACGGCTCGGTCCGAATTGTTGACCTGAAAGGGTTGCGAGATTTCGCCCACTCCGGAGATTGATCGCGCCATGGGTGCGATCGGTGTCGCAAGTGCAAGCATCGTTGCACCCGCGACATGGCTTAACTCGCTGCTGATGTAAGCAAAACTGGGGTTCGCTTCCCTGCGTTCCGAAGGTTGAGCCCGAAGGCCGCCTAAGTAGTTATGCGTGAGATAGCTTCGTAATGGCCTCCCGGCTACCAGCTTCCGCGCGAAGTCGGAATTTTTGAATTTTGCCGGTACCTGTTTTTGGCAGGGTGCCGTACACGATCCTCACGGGGCACTTGTAGTGAGCGAGCCGCTCACGACAGAACGTAATCAGCTCTCGTTCCGGCGGGGCATCGAAACCCTGCCTCAATTCGACAAATGCGCAGGGCACTTCGCCCCACTTGGCATCCGGCTGCGCCACGACTGCCGCGATGAGGACGGCCGGGTGTTGGTGTAGTACGTCTTCCACCTCTACTGATGAAATATTTTCACCGCCCGAAATGATGACGTCTTTAGAACGGTCCGTGATCTGAACATATCCATCGGGGTGCACTACGGCAATATCGCCGGTGTGGAACCAGCCACCTTCAAAAGCGTTTCGGGTCGCCTCCTCGTTCTTCAGATAGCCTTTCATGATTACATTGCCACGCAGCAATATCTCTCCCTCAGTCTTTCCGTCCGCAGGAACCGGCTCAAGCGTGGTGTGAGTTGCTACTCGCATGGCTTCAAGTCCGGAGGTCCGGTGACCTTGACGCGCCTTCAGGCGCGCCTGCTCCTCGTTGGCCAATGCGTGCCAGTTAGCCTGGATGAAGCAACTGACCGGCGTGCCCGACGCTTCGGTGATGCCGTACACGTGCTCAACTTCGAATCCCAACTCGCTTACCGACTTCAACACGCCGGCCGGGGGCGGTGAACCCGCCGTGCGCACGCGAACGGTCCGAGGCAACGGGCTACGCTCGCTGGCGGGTGCGTCGGCCAATGCGGCGAGGACGATTGGCGCCGCACAAAAATGGTCGACGCCGTGCTCCCGGATGGCTCTAAATATTCCTGCGGCATTGACTTTGCGTAGACAGACATGGGTTCCACCAGCGGCGGTGACCGCCCACGCGAAGCACCATCCATTGGCATGGAACATGGGGAGCGTCCAGAGATACACCGGCCCGCGGGGCACGCCCCAGTCGATCAACTGAAGCATGCTCATAAGTTGAGCCCCACGGTGACTGAACACGACCCCTTTCGGGTCTGAGGTCGTTCCAGACGTGTAGTTCAATGCGATAGCGTCCCATTCGTCTGCGGGCCATATGCCCTCGAAGTCCGGATCACCCTCTTCGAGCAATTGCTCATAGTCGAGCTCACCTATCGATGACCCAGGCGGCGCTTCGAGATCGGCAATGTCGATCACGAGTGGCCTATCTGGAACGTGCGCGAGGGCGTCCGCGGCAAGGGCGGCAAATTCACGATCCACAAGAAGAACCTTACATTCCCCGTGAAGCAGGATGAACCGAATGCCGTCGGCATCCAGCCTGCAATTGATCGCGTTGAGCACGGCGCCGCTCAGCGGCACCCCGAAATGTGCCTCCACCAGCGCAGGCGTGTTAGGCGCGATAATCGATACCGTATCGCCGCGCTTGACCCCTCGCCGGGCCAGCGCGCTGGCCAGTCGGCGGCAGCGACTGCGCGTGGCCGCCCATGTCTGGTGCAACGCACCATGCACGATAGCGATGCGCTCGGGAAACAATTCGGCACATCGATCGAGCGAGTGCAGCGGTGTCAGCGGCACATAGTTGGCTTCGTTTCGATCGAGCCCGTGCTCGTAAATTTGGGTGGGCATGTCATGTCTCCTCGCCGGTATGTGAATGTCTTCCGAACACAAGCGGTGTGTAGGTGCAACCTCTGAATTGGATCGCATCGAACCTTACGATGCCGGATCAAGTTTATACGCTGCACTAGCCAGGCACTGTCCCGAAGATGACACTTCGTGGGTTTATTGAAGCGATCGGCTATTGGTGTTGATTGCCATGTTCAAGACAATGTCTTGTACGAGACAACATATCTCTTTCCGCCCCGCTAATATTGCTCGCAAAAGCAATGCTGCCGAGTAAGGGAGTTGCTCGGCTTTGCCGAACTTGGAGACAGAGGGAGTGACCGATGAAAAGAAGTGACACACCGCCGCCGATGGATGCCGATGCGCTTCGCAAGGCCATCGAATGGGCCATCCTGTCACGTCGCAGCGTGAGGGCGTTTCTGCCCACGCCCGTACCTCGAGAGACGGTGGAATCGATATTGGACGTGGCGCGGTTCGCTGCCACGGGCGTCAACATCCAGCCCTGGCGAGTACACGTCGTCACGGGTCACGCCAAAGATCGCGTCTGTGCCGCGATTCAACAGGTTAATGACGATTCGGCATTGGACGAGACATGCGCGGACGAGTGGGACTATTACCCGCGTGAGTGGATATCGCCATACCTAGAAAGAAAACGCGCTGTGGGGTGGGAGCTATATGGGTTGCTTGGAATCGAAAAGGGCGACAAGGAACGAATGCAGGCCCAACACAGCCGCAACTATCAATTCTTCGACGCGCCCGTCGGCCTGCTCTTCACAATCGACCGCGTTATGCAGCAGGGCAGCCTGCTCGACTACGGCATGTTCCTGCAAAACATCATGATCGCTGCACGCGCCCATGGCTTGAGCACATGCCCTCAGGCGGCATTCATGAAGTACCACAAAGTCATTGCCGATCAACTCCGACTGGAGACGAATGAGATGTTCGTCGTCGGCATGAGTCTTGGATTTGCGGATCCCTCATGTATCGAGAACACCCTCGTCACGGAAAGAGCAGAGGTTGGCTCGTTCACAACGTTTTACTCAGACTAGCTGCGCGTCACCGGGACCGGGACCGGGACCGGTTGAGGACCACTCGCGCGCACTGCGGACGACGTCCTAACTCAATAGCGATTGGACAGCCCCACCGCACCGGGCTGCGGGACTGCTTGTGCCCTCGCGAGTCTGCAGTTTTGCCTCGTGGAGAACAGCATCTGGGGCTGGCTGAAGGCGCCCTTGTCACGCATTCATTACGACGACGCTGCTTCGACTAGCGACGCGTTAACGGCAGCATCACATGAAAGAAAATCGGACATGCAGATCAAAGACAACGTGTTTGTAGTAACTGGGGCCGGTTCCGGTCTCGGGGCGGCCACAGCGAAAATGATCGTCGAACGGGGCGGGAAAGTGGTCCTGGCGGACGTCAACGCCGACGCCGGCAAGGCCATCGCCGCTGAGCTTGGGCCGAATGCCCGATTCGTTGTCACGGATGTCGCCAGCGAACACAGCGCCAAAGCAACTTTCACAGTGGCCATGGAAATGGGGCTCCTCCGGGGACTCGTCAATTGCGCAGGTGTTGCTCCCGCCGAAAAGGTCATCGGTCGTCAGGGGACCCACAAATTGGATTCCTTCGCTCGAACGATCCATATCAACCTGGTAGGCAGTTTCAATATGATCCGAATTGCGGCGGAAGTGATGAGCACGTGCCCGCAAGAGACCTCCGGCGAGCGCGGGGTCATCATCTGCACAGCCTCGGTGGCCGCGTTTGAGGGACAGGCGGGACAGGCAGCCTACGCGGCTTCCAAGGGTGGCATTGTAGCAATGACGTTGCCACTCGCACGGGAACTCTCCCGACGGGGTATCCGGGTCATGACAGTAGCGCCAGGCATTATGGAAACCCCTATGCTGCTCGGCATGCCCACTGAAGTACAGGACGCGCTGGGCAAAACGGTGCCGTTTCCATCCCGATTGGGTAAGCCCGTGGAGTACGCCGCTCTTGTGGAGCACATCCTCATGAACGAATATCTGAACGGCGAGGTCATCCGTCTCGACGGCGCAATCCGTATGGCCGCCAAGTAAGCCGAATGGTTCGTTGTCAGCGGACAGGCCATGTCCATCGATTTCGTAGTGATCGTTTCTTCGTTCGCCTCCTTGCGTCAAAAGGTCTTTCCAGCAGCACGACGCCGTATTTCGGCGCCTTCGCAGTAAAGGCCGCTACCCAGTACGCCAGCATCAGCGCCTGGAAGGTCCAGCAACCATCGAACTATCGTTCTGGGATGTGTGCCGGCCGCCTGTCTCGGCCAGCTTCCCGGTGGGCCTGTCGGCACTCACCGGTGTTAAGCTTCTCCACTGTCAGCAACGTGCGGGATCTCCGCCATGCGACGTATGACTGTCGATCGCGGCAAAGTCAACATACTCGGAGGCACCTGTGTCATGTTTCTCTGCACCATCGGTGCAGGGTCCCTGCACCTTGAGAAAGCGCTGCACCAAATTTCCACCACGCCCGCCAAAAACCGAGGCGTAATATGTGCATTACGCTCATGTTGAGCGCACGCTGAATACTGCGGCTTTTAGCAACCACGTTGCGAGCAGCGAAAAAAACGACACGTCAATGAGCAATCGCCGAGACGTGAACTTCTAGCATGACAATCGATCTACTAGAAGATGACTTTGCGTAAGTGAATACTTCATTAACCGTACGCGAGCAAGTTGTTTGCCACGCTGTGACGGTGATCATGATGCGTGGTTATAACGGTTTCAGCTATCGTGACCTGTCTGAACTGGTTGGCGTAAAGACTTCGAGCATCCACTACTACTTTCCGGCGAAAGATGACTTGGTGCTGGTGGCAGTCAGCGAGTACAGTAAAGAGGCGCTCAACGACATCTATTCGATCGACGCATCGCTGTCGACCGACGCAAAACTGGCGAAGTACACGAAGAAGTTCGGCAAAGTTCTTGGCGACGGTGATCGTATCTGCCTGTGCGGGATGCTCGCCGCAGATATAGAGTCGCTGCCGGATAACATATGGCATGCGGTGCAGGCATTCTTTAAAGCCAATGAGAACTGGCTGGCGAAGGTGCTAACACAAGGCGTCGATGAGTGTACGCTAGCGGTCAACGGCAAGTTTGAATGTGCGGCAGGGACTCTTTTCGCCGCATATCAGGGCAGCGCGTTAGCGAGGCGGTTGTTTCAAACACGATCGCGCCTAGAAAACGTCGCGAGCGCGTGGAGAATCGTGAACTAACGCAGCCCCCGAAACGCTGCGGGAAATTTTTAGTCATTTGCCACGAAATCTATCTATCGATAGATTCACAACAAGATACAATCAAACTTTTTGTATGAGGAATTTGACACGCGTTTCCAAACGGCTCCGAAACGCGCCCACTGCAATCTTAAGCATCGAACTCATGCATTGAATTCTCAAAGGGCCGTTCGATCTCACGGCCCTGCATCTCCATGGGTACCTGTTATTCTCGATTTGGAGGACGGTTCGTTCAACTCTTCAAGACCGCGGCGGAAAATGGGGGGGAATTCAAGACACGCCGGCGTGAAATCGCATCGACCCGTGGTTTGAGCGCGGCTCCGATCAAGCGCTCGCAGTCGCACTTCCCGGCTGCACCTCGGCACGCGCCATTTCCGTCGCCGTTGCTTGCTCCACCGTCTACTACACAAGTTGACAGAGCTGCCGGCGCGGTACTTTGCTTACTGTAACGCCGAGAGACCTCTTCCGTCGGTCGGATGCCGGGTTCCCGTCAACGTCTCTGACTGGCTGCGACTGCGGTACGAAGACTAGCGACAAGTTCAGTGGAAAGTTGGCGAAACCGGGTCAGCGCTCTTCAACTGCGTTTGGGATCGATGCAGTTTTAACTACGGGATGGATTCAACATGGACATACTGCACAGCATGCGCGTGTTCACACGTGTCGTCGACGCAGGTGGTTTTACGGCCGCCGCATTAAGCATGGATATCACAACGGGGCACGCATCTCGGGCCGTCGCTGAACTGGAGGCACACCTCCAAGCCCGCTTGTTACACCGGACTACGCGCCGGGTAGCGCTGACTGATACCGGGGCACGCTTTCTCTCAAGGTGCGAGCAGATCCTTGAAGCAGTAGATCAGGCGGAAGTCGAAGCTCGGGATGCTATCTTCCGTCCTGCGGGAAAACTGCGGGTGCACGCTATGGGCAGTTTCAGTCAGCACTACGTGGTGCCGGCAATCGGTCGGTATCAACAACGCTATCCGGATGTGAGGATTGAACTTACGCTAACGCAGCGTGTACCGGACCTCCTCGAGGAGGGGTACGACGTTTCGTTGGTCGCTTCGACTGGGCTGGAGGATTCCGGTCTAATTTGTCAGAGATTGGGAACCGCGTTCAGTATTGTTTGCGCTTCCCCGGAATATCTCGCGAAGCACGGTGTCCCGCAATGCCCGGCGGACCTTGTAGGCCATACTTGTCTCCAGCTCGAATCGCCAGTCTTTCGGTCGAACTTATGGACATTGCACCGAGCGGACGACATCGAGAACATTGAACTCGGGCCGTCAACATTCAAGGTCAACATAGCAGACGCTATGGTCGTCGCGGTGAAGACCGGAATTGGGATTGGGTTGCTTCCCATTTATACGGCTATGGATGGCCTATCGTCTGGAGAGCTGACGCGCATTCTGCCCGAGTACGTGTCTCAGGAAATGGACATATATGCTATGTATCTTTCCCGCGAGTTTCTTGACTCGAAGATTCGAACGTGGGTCGACTTTCTCCGCGAGGAAATGCCGAAGAGGCTTGAGGTCGATGTTGCGAAGCTCCGTTCCGAATGACCTGGGAGGTCCGAACTGGCATAGCGCATTTTTATAGATTGAGGGAGCTGTTACCGCACCGCTCGATGCGGTAACAGCTAACCGATTACCTGCTACTCCCTGCCCGCCTTTAAGTGCACTGACGACGGAATCTCTGGATCAACGAGGAGTGTCCCCAGGCAATGTAACTGCGGAAGCAAATCGCGAGGCGTGGCTCGGGATTTGCGGCCGTCCTGGGCCCGTCTTAGGCAATCGACAATAGAATGTTTTTGCAGCGCGGCGTCGATTCCCTCCCGCAAGCTGATAATGCCTCCGGTACGCCTCAGCGACATCTAGGCATGCAACGTCATAGAGCTTCGATTGCGATGGCGGTAGCTTCACCGCCGCCTAGACATAGACTTGCGATCCCGCGTTTGAGCCCACGTGCGCGCAATGCGTGAATCAGCGTCACGATAATGCGGGCCCCCGATGCGCCGATCGGATGCCCGAGCGCGCAGGCGCCGCCATTCACGTTGACCTTGTCGTGCGGCAGATCGAGATCGCGCATCGCCGCCATCACGGCCACCGCGAACGCTTCGTTGAACTCGAACAGATCGACCTCCCGCAGATTCCAGCCAGTCTTCTCCGACAGCTTGCGCACCGCACCGATCGGGGCCGTGGCAAAGAGGCTGGGCTTGTCAGCATGTGTAGCGTGCCCGACGATCACAGCCATCGGCGTCAAGCCGCGCCGAATGGCCTCAGAGCGACGCATCAGTACAAGCGCTGCCGCACCGTCCGAAATCGACGACGAGTTCGCCGCCGTCACCGTGCCGTCGTCCCGAAACGCCGGCTTGAGCATCGGGATCTTGTCGAGCTTCGCTTTGCCCGGCTGTTCGTCGATCTCGACCACCGTATCCGTCTTGCCCGCACGCACGGTCACGGGTGCAATCTCCTCCTTGAAGCTTCCGTCGGCGATCGCACGTTGCGCACGCGTGAGCGAGGCTATAGCGTACGCGTCCTGGGCCTCGCGCGTGAACTGGAAAGCTGCCGCGCAATCCTCGGCGAACGCGCCCATCAGACGGCCCTTGTCGTACGCGTCCTCGAGCCCGTCGAGGAACATGTGATCGAGCACCTGCCCATGGCCCATACGGTAGCCACCGCGCGCCTTGGGCAGTAGATACGGGGCCTGCGTCATGCTCTCCATGCCACCAGCGACCATCACGTTCGCTGAGCCCGCCAGCAACAGGTCGTGCGCCAGCATCACCGCCTTCATGCCCGAACCGCACATCTTGTTGACCGTCGTTGCGCCCGCCGACAACGGCAGCCCCGCCTTCAGCGCCGCCTGCCGCGCCGGTGCCTGACCCTGGCCCGCCGGCAGCACGCAGCCGAAGATGATTTCGTCGATCTGCTCCGCCGACACGCCAGCGCGTTCGGCTGCGGCGCGAATCGATACCGCACCGAGTTCGCTTGCGCTGGCGGCCGCCAAGTCACCCTGAAATCCGCCCATCGGCGTGCGTGCCGCTCCAACAATAACAATCGGATCGTTTGTCGTCATAATTCCTTTACCTCCAGTAAGTCAACGCGGAGCCATGCGCAACGCGCCATCGAGACGAATCACTTCGCCGTTTAACATCGGGTTCTCGGCGATATGGCGTACCAGCGCCGCAAATTCCTCCGGCCGCCCGAGACGCGACGGGAACGGCACGCCCTTGCCGAGCGAATCCTGTACGTCCTGAGGCATCGCCGACATCATCGGTGTCGCGAAGATCCCCGGCGCGATAGTCACCACCCGGATACCGAAACGAGCCAGTTCACGCGCCACCGGCAGCGTTAGTCCAACCACGCCGCTTTTAGACGCGGCATAAGCGGCCTGCCCTATCTGTCCGTCGAACGCCGCGATCGACGCGGTGTTGACGATCACGCCGCGTCCGCCGTCCTCATCTACTTCCTGCTTCGACATGGCGTCAGCAGCGAGCCGGATCATGTTGAATGTGCCGACCAGATTGATCGAGACCGCGCGTGCGAAGCTGGCAAGACCGTGCGGTCCCTCGCGGCCGACTACCTTCTCGCCCGGCGCAACGCCCGCGCAGTTGACAAGGCCATCGATGCGGCCGAATGCGTCCAGCGCGGCGGCGACTGCGGCCTGGCCGTCGGTCTCGCTAGTTACATCTGCCGTCTGGAAGCGCGCCGCAGCGCCAAGTTCACGCGCCAGCGCCCCAACCGCTTCAGCGTTGACGTCGAGCAGCATCGCTTTGCCGCGCTGCGCCACAACCATGCGTGCCACAGCAGCACCGAGGCCTGAACCCGCTCCAGTGATGAGAAATACCCGATTTGTGATGTTCATTCGCTCCGCCCTCTTAAGTGTCTGATGCCCTGTCGGTTTCCATGTTGCGCAGAAGGATGCCGGCGCGTGCCGCTCAGGGTCGACGGCAGCGAGCCGCCTAATTCGAGCGCTCGTCGATAGGCCCGCACCGGGAGCGCCCATATCCGCGCGAAACTGAAGCTGCGATGCTGTCTGTTGACAGCGGCCGGGTCGAAGGCCGTCGTGTCCGTGGTTACAGACCTGTCGCCACATTCGACGCACCCGTTCAACCCGCGATCGACGTCACCGTGCAGATGCGCAACTTCAGCCCCAATGCGGGCGCGGGCGACGGCGTCGGCATATACCTGTATCGACCGACTGATGGCTGCTGCTGGCATGGGTGCTCCTTCTTTCCATTTCGGCCGGAATCCACATGGCTACGACAGATTTGCTTCCAATGATCGGCAGTTCGAACATTGCAATCAATGACAAATAGAACCTAGAATTTTGATTGGATTTACCATATGAGGAGACCACCAAATGGAGCCGCAGATGATCTCGCCGGGTTTTGTCGATGACGCTCTCGCGTGTCTGCGTCGGCAAGGATTTGCCGTGGAGCCGGTATTACGGGCAGCAGGCCTGCCGACCACGGTGTATGAATCCGTAACGACGCAGGAGTACGGTCGGCTCTGGCTTGCGATCGCCGACGCGTCCGACGATGAATTCTTCGGCTTGTCCGCGCGCCCGATGCGGCGCGGCAGCTTCACGCTGCTGGCCCAAGTGGTACTGCACGCGGAAACGCTCCGCCAAGCGTTACGCCGCGCGCTTCAATTCCTGCGGGTTGTGCTCGACGACCCACGTGGTGAGCTCATTGTCACGGACGGTCAGGCGCAGATCGTTCTCGCTGGAGAAGGCACTCCGTACCCGGCCTTTGCCTATCGGACGTTCTGGCTGATTCTGCTGGGTCTGGCCTGCTGGCTGATTGGCCGGCGCATCCCGCTGCAACGCATCGATTTCGCGTGTTCGAGCCCTGACCACCGTGCCGATTATCATCAATTCTTCGGTGTGCCTGTGCACTTTGATCAACCGGACAGTTGTCTTGCCTTTGACGCCGCCTATCTCGACCTGCCAACGATTCGTTCCGAGCAGGCGCTGAAGACCTTTCTGCGAAGCGCACCCAGCAATCTACTCGTACGCTATAACCACGACACCAGGTGGGTGACGAAAATGCGCTCACACCTGAAGAGCGTGCCTCTGGCGGAGTGGCCGGACTTCGACACACTGGCCCGACAATTACGCATGACGCCCGCGACGTTGCGTCGACGTCTGCGCAGCGAAGGCCAGAGCTTTGCCTCCATCAAGGAAGAGATGCGAAGCACGCTGGCGCAATCACTACTCCGGGAGCGCGGACTCAGCGTGGCCGACATTGCGAGCGAAGTTGGCTTCACAGAACCGAGCGCGTTTCATCGAGCCTTTCGCAAATGGACTGGAACCAGCCCGGGCGCATTTCGCCGCGACTTGTCCGACACCAAGCCAGCGCACCGGATCAAACGGAGCTAACCACCCGAGCGTACTCGGTGATCAAGCGCAAGAGAATACTGCTCGACCACGCATTCTGCGATGAGCGCGAGCCGGATCGGGAGTCGGCTCGTTCAACTCGGTACCGCGCACGAGTTGGACGAGATTGATGCCTGCTGTGCGGGGCTTTGCCACCGTTCGCAGCACGCGCAGCGCAAGTGATCCCGCGTGCGCGCCGGGACCCACCCTCCCTGAAATCATCAATAAATAACGGTCCATATTGTAGCGCCATAGTTAACCCTACTTAGGCACGCTTTCCCCTTTAAATATATGGACTCTACCGTTAGCATAAGTCTACTTGATTAACTTTAAAACACAGAGTCCATTATATGGACCGTTAATCGGAAGGTAACCATCGGATCCAAGCGATTCTGGAACCTTCCAGAAGGAGGCACATGTCTAGCGTCAAAGGTATTACCCAGTCTGGGGAGGCAGTTAGTCAAAATTCCGAAGCCGCGGTGTATTCGAAGGTCACGTGGCGAGTGATTCCGCTTTTGCTCATGTGCTACGTCGTCGCCTACCTAGATCGCGTCAACGTTGGCTTTGCCAAGCTTCAGATGCTTCGCGACCTACACTTCGACGAAACTGTGTACGGTTTGGGTGCCGGCATTTTCTTTATCGGCTACTTTCTATTCGAGGTTCCAAGCAACATCATCCTGCACAAACTCGGCGCACGCGTGTGGATTGCGCGGGTTATGGTCACGTGGGCGTTCATTTCGGCTGCAACGATGTTTGTTACCACGCCCACCATGTTCTACTTCTTTCGCTTTGCTTTAGGCCTTGCCGAAGCGGGACTATTTCCAGGCGTAATCTTGTATCTCACGTACTGGTATCCATCAAAGCGTCGGTCGAAAATGATCTCGCTTTTTATGACTAGCATCCCGGTAGCAGGCGTGATCGGTGGCCCGTTGTCTGGTTGGATCATGCATTCAATGTCGGGCGTATACGGATGGGCCGGGTGGCAATGGCTCTTCCTGCTTGAGGCATTGCCCTCAATCGTCATGGCAATTGCTGTTCTCGCTTACCTCGACGACCGAATCAGCGACGCGAAATGGCTCACAGACGATGAGCGCAGGTTGATCACCGCAGAAATCGCCAAGGACCAGGCTCAAACACAATCCCACTCACTGCGCGATGGTTTCACTAACCCGCGCGTCTGGCTCATGTGCAGTATCTATTTCTTTCTAGCCGTCGAACTTTACGGCGTCGGATTCTTTCTGCCGACGCTGATCAGGAACTCCGGCGTCAAGGATCCGCTTGCAATTGGCATTTTGAGCATGGCGCCGTACGCGGCCGCAGTGATCGGAACGATCCTCGTTGGTCGCTCATCAGACGCGATGCACGAACGCCGCTTGCACATCACCATACCGGCGTTGATCGGTGCGCTCGCCTGGCTCGTCACTGTGCGGTTCGGCCACGACATCGTCGTCGCGATGATCGCACTTACGGTGGTGACCTGCTGCGTGATCATCGCTATCTCGCAGTTCTGGTGCCTACCCACGGCCATTTTAAGTGGTGCTGCCGCGGCCGCGGGAATAGCGGTCGTGAATTCTGTCGGCAATCTTTCGGGTTTCCTAGGACCTTTCTTTATCGGGTGGGTTAACCAGAAGACGCATTCAACGGATATCGGACTTTACGTCCTGGCGACAGCACTCGCAATCGGCGGCCTGCTAGTGCTGCACGTCCGGAAAGAACTAGTGAACCGATAGCAAAATTTATATGCGGCGTCTAGCGCCGCAATGGAGAAAACAGATGAAAAAAGTCGGTGTCATTGGGCTCGGTGCGATGGGGCTAGGCGTGGCCAAAAATCTCATCAAGGCGGGCTTCGAAGTATTTGGATGCGACGTTCGCGCAGAGTCAGTCGCGGCCTTCGTCGAGCACGGCGGCAAGGGTTGCGATACCCCTGCGCAGCTTGGCTCTCAATGCGACGTGGTGATCACGTTGGTGGTCAACGCAGAGCAGACTGAGCATGTATTGTTCGGCGAAGCCGGCGCAGCGCAACAACTCCGTCCAGGCAGCGTTGTCGTGGCGGCGGCCACGGTACCGCCCGGATATGCGACTCAGTTGGGCAGGCACCTCGCCGAAAGGAGCATCGACCTCATTGATTCGCCCGTGTCGGGTGGAGTGGTCGGTGCCGCAAACGGCACTTTGGTATTACTCAGTTCGGGACCAGAGTCTGCTTATGCAGCCTGCGGCGACGTTCTCGACGCGATTTCCTCGAAAGTGTACCGACTGGGTGGCGAGCACGGAATTGGTTCGACAGTGAAGGTAATTAACCAACTGCTTGTCGGGGTCCAGATAGCGGCTGCCGCAGAGGCGATGGCATTGGGATTGCGAGAGGGTATTGACCCGCAGAAGCTCTACGACGTGATCAGCCATAGCGCAGGGAATTCATGGGCATTCACGGACCGCGTCCCTCACATACTGCGAGGAGAATTCGCGCCCCCTCACACGGCACTAGACATTTTCGTCAAGGACCTGGGGCTCGTGCTGGACGCGGCACGATCGAGCAAGTTTCCGCTACCGCTCGCGTCCGTCGCCCACCAGATGTTTACTACGGCATCCGCCGCCGGCTTCGGAAACGAGGACGATACAGCTGTCATCAAAATTTTTCCCGGCATCACGCTTCCCCGCGTTTAAATTCCCTTCTCTCTCAGAGGTCAACAAAATGCAACCTTCCATCATCGGCTGGAGCCATCTCCCCTTCGGCAAGCTCGACGCTCTCGAACCGGAGGAAATGATTTCCCGAGTCTCCGTTGAGGCTCTGCAGCACGCCGGGATCGACGCAAAAGCAGTCGACTCCATCCACGTTGGTACTTTCAACGGTGGCTTCGTGTATCAGGACTTTCCGTCCACACTCGTTTTCAATGCTATTCCTGAGCTCCGTTATACCTCGACGGTGCGCTGTGAGAACGCATGTTCTACAGGATCGGCTGCGGTCTATTCGGCACTCGACGCGGTTCGCTCTGGCCGCTCAAAGTACGCGCTGGTAATCGGCTACGAAAAAATGACTAGCCTGCCGACGAAAGAAGTCGGCGAAATACTTCAGAAGTGCTCGTACGCGAAGGAAGAGGCCGGCGTAGCGGGTGGCTTTGCCGGGATCTTTGGAGAGATCGCGCAGGCATATTTCGATCGCTACGGTGACCAGTCTGATGCGCTGGCTGCAATCGCGGCGAAAAATCACCACAACGGCGTCGTGAACCCTTATGCGCACATGAAGCGTGATCTGGGCTATGACTTCTGCCGCACGCCCTCCGAAAAGAATCCCTATGTGGCGGGTCCGCTCAAACGCACCGACTGCTCGATGATTTCCGACGGCGCCGCAGCCCTGGTCATCGCCGCGCCGGATGCCGCACGTGACGCGAAGCGCGAAATCACGTTCCGTGCGTCGGTTCAGGTAAGCGACTTTCTGCCGTTGTCACGGCGCGAACGGACGGAATTTGGCGGAGCCCGCCTCGCATGGCAACGGGGATTGAGCCTGGCGAAACTGACGCTCGACGACCTTGCACTCGTCGAAACGCATGATTGCTTCACCATCGCGGAACTGCTGGAATACGAGGCAATGGGTCTGGCTGAACCGGGGCAAGGCGCCCGCGTGATTCTCGATGGCGTAACGACGAAGGAAGGCAGATTGCCCGTCAATCCGTCTGGCGGCTTGAAGTCGAAAGGACATCCGATCGGCGCGACTGGCGTCTCGATGCACGTTATGGCGGCGATGCAACTCTCGGGTGAAGCTGGAGACATGCAGATTCCAGACGCGAATATCGCCGGCGTCTTCAATATGGGGGGTGCAGCAGTCACCAACTACCTCAGCATTCTTGAACGTCGCGCCTGACGATGTCGGCATAAAGATAGAGAGAATCGCAATGCTAACCACTGTCATGAACCTCGGCGACCTGTTGACCCAGGTCGCACACCGCCATCCCGACGAGCCAGGCTTTATTACCCCGACACGAACGCATAGCTGGGCCGAAATCAACCGGCGCGTCGATGCCGTATGCACTGCCCTGCGAGAGCAAGGGGTGAAAAAGGGCGACAAAATCCTCGTGCATTCCCGAAACAACCTTCCGCTATTTGAAAGCGCATATGTCGCGTTCAAGCTGGGAGCAGTGTGGGTCCCGACGAACTTTCGCATAGCGCCGCCCGAGGCGGCCTACCTCGGAAAGTCGAGCGCCGCAAGGGTAATGATTTACGACACAGGCTTCGAGAATTACGTCGACGCCGTGCGCGATGCGTCGTCGGCACTGGAGATAGTTGTTTCCCTGGGTAACCCCAGAAGTGGCGAGTTCGCATACGAAGCTTTTGCCGAAACACCCACAGCGCGATTTCCGTCTGAGAACGTCGACCGGGATGACCCGCTGTGGTTCTTCTACACTTCCGGCACCACCGGGCATCCAAAGGCGGGCACGCTGACGCACGGCCAGATGGCCTTCGTTGTGACCAATCACCTCGCAGATCTAATGCCCGGCATTAGCTATCAATCGCGCTCGCTGGTCGTCGCTCCCCTTTCGCACGGTGCCGGTATCCATGCAATCGTGAATACCGCCCGGGGCGCTGCCAGCGTTTTGCCGGGCTCCGAACGGATGGATCCGGAAGAAATCTGGGCACTGGTCGAAAAGCATCGGATCGACAACATGTTCACGGTGCCAACTATCGTCAAGATGCTCACCGAGCACGAATCGGTGGATCACTTTGATCACAGTTCGCTGAAATTCGTGATCTATGCCGGCGCGCCCATGTACCGCGCGGACCAAAAGCACGCGCTTCGCAAACTTGGCCGGGTGCTGGTGCAGTATTACGGCCTTGGCGAAGTGACGGGAAACATCACGGTGCTGCCGCCGTCGATGCATGAAGAGAACGACGATGCACCGAACAGCCGGGCCGGTACGTGCGGCTATCCCCGGACCGGTATTGAAGTGGCCATCTGTGATGAGAAAGGTAAGCAACTCGAGCCCTACGAAACGGGCGAAGTCTGCGTCCGTGGTCCCGCGGTCATGCTTGGCTACGACAACAACCCCGAAGCCAACGACAAGGCGTTCAAGCACGGATTTTTCCACACCGGCGACCTCGGTCACCTCGATCGAGAAGGTTTTCTGTACATCACCGGCCGGTCATCGGACATGTATATCTCAGGTGGGTCGAACGTCTATCCGCGAGAAGTAGAGGAGGCGTTGCTGATTCATGACAGCGTCCATGAAGTGGCAGTTCTCGGTATGCCCGACTCAAAATGGGGTGAGCTTGGCGTGGCCGTGATCGTCTGTAAGGCAGGATGTAAAGCGACGCCCGACGAGCTGATTGGACATCTGGACGGCAAGCTTGCGCGCTACAAATGGCCGCGCCACGTAGTGTTCTGGGATACGTTGCCGAAATCCGCATATGGCAAGATAACCAAAAAAGACGTTCGCGCCTTGCTCGCAAAAGAGTGGGAGAAGTTCTGTCTCGATCAGGAAGCGAGCGTTTGATATGGCCCTCTACCGAATAGGGTCGCGACGGCCCGTAGTCTATCCCGGCGCATACGTGTCCGAGGAAGCAGTGGTCATTGGGGATGTCGAGATCGAGGACGGCGTGTCCATCTGGCCCGGAGCAGTGATTCGGGGCGACAACGAAAAGATCACGATCCGGCGCAACGCTAACGTGCAAGACGGCGCAGTTATTCACGGGGACCCTGGCTTTCCAGTTGTCATCGGTGAGGGTGTTTCCATCGGCCATCAAGCAATGCTGCACGGGTGCACGGTCGGACAAAACTGTCTCATTGGAATTCAGGCAGTTGTGTTAAACGGCGCGATGGTCGGCTCGAATTGCCTAGTCGGAGCTGGCACTTTGATCGGGGAAGGAAAGTCATTCCCCGCGCGAAGCTTGATTATCGGTGCGCCAGCAAAGGTACTTCGAGAGCTAACGGATGAGGTTATTGCGAAATTGCGCGCAAACGCGATCGACTACCGTGAACGCGGCATGAATTATTCGAAAGAACTGGAACGAATCGACTAGGCCGCTCATTGGCTCGACGATTACTGACCATCTCGACATCGGAGCCGCTACACTGCGGCCCGATGTCGACCCGTGATTTGAAACCCATGCTCGATGGAATGAAAGTACGTTGAATCTGGTAGAGGGCTCGAGATGTTGGAACGACACGCCATTGTCGGAAATCGCACCTACTCGGTTAAATAGCGACGATCGTATTGCATTGCTCGACGCTATCTCGAGTCACGATGAGCCTTGTTTCCTCGTCACTACGGGAGACAACGTTATTCGTCGTTCCATTCGACGATCGACTCGGCTCGTGGCGTGACAGAAGTACAGTCGCGATAGTGCTCGCGGTCGCCACGAACTTCGTTGAAGCGACCCCGAGTCCGACGAGGTGCTGAGCTTCAACTCGCCGCCCAGCTAGAAACGCCGCTCAGGCCAAACGTGTGTTTACCCAATCGCGCACTACCGGGAAAGAAATTGAAGGATCGTCGGAGGATGGCGGGATGTCAGATAGCAAATTGGCAAACAAGGCACGACGGGCACCACTCAGTGACAGACGAACCAGCCACCCCGACGCGAGATGATCGACGACGGAATATTCCGGTACCCACGCAACTTCTTTTGCGCCCGACGCCGCACAGACGATCAAGTTCATGTTGCCAGGCGTTCATCGTCCCAACAACACCAGTACAGGCGATGCTAGAGCTCCCAACGACAAGCTGCGCCGTTCGCGAATCGGTATGGAACGGAGCAATGTCGGGCCCAGTTCCCGGGGTGTCGCGGGGCTCGTGGTGAGACTGCTCGTCAGCGATAAGAGGAAGTGGCGCATCCGGCGGAGTCACATCTCCTTCGTCCCCGAAAAACGGCGTCGAGGTATTGAACCAAAGACCGACCTAATTTTACGCCCTTGTGTCGACCCGACGCGCTCGAAGGTTGCCGCCAAAACGCTGGGTTAAGTCGATCGCGCCACCTTTAACATTTCGAGAGAAAAATTTGATGTCTGAAGCTTGCACGCCGATGGCAGTTACTCCCGCCGATGTGGTCCACGCGTTGATTGTGGACCTGGGCAATATCGTCGGCAAGAAGTACACCCTGACCGATGAAGGCGCGACCCGCCGCTACCGCACCGGTTTTCGCTTTGGTTTAGGCAAGGCACTCGCGGTGGTACGTCCTGGTACGATCGTCGAACAATGGAAAGTGCTGCAGGCGTGCACTGCAGCGAATGTGATTGTGATCACGCAGGCATCGAACACGGGCCTCACTGGCGGCTCGACACCGGACGGCAACGACTATGATCGCGACATCGTGATCGTCAGCACGAGCCGCATGAAGAAGGTGTACGTGATCGATGGTGGCACGCAGGTCGTCTGCTTTCCCGGGGCAACGCTCGACCAGTTAGAACAGACATTGAAGCCCCTTGGCCGCGAGCCGCATTCGGTGATCGGCTCAAGTTGCATCGGCGCATCGGTATTCGGCGGAGTCTGCAACAACTCGGGCGGTGCGCTGGTGCAGCGCGGCCCAGCGTATACGGAAATGGCGGTATTCGGGCAGGTGGATGTGACGGGAAAACTGAACCTCGTCAACCATCTGGGAATCGAACTCGGCGACACCCCTGAAGACATCCTTGGCCGGCTCGAGCGCGGTGAGTTCACAGATGCCGATATTCGCCACAACGCGGGCGCAGGGTCCGATCGCGGCTACGCGACCCATGTTCGTGAGATCGATGCCGATACGCCGGCGCGGTTCAACGCCGATCCGCAGCGCCTCCATGAGGCATCAGGCTCGGCTGGCAAAGTCATGGTGTTTGGAGTGCGGCTCGATACGTTTCCGATTGAGCGGAACACCCAAGTGTTCTATATCGGTACGAACCGCCCTGACGAGCTTACCGAGATCCGCCGTCATGCACTGCACGACTTCAAGCATTTGCCAATCTCGGGCGAATATATCCATAGAAACGCTTTCGACATCGCTAAGGAATACGGAAAGGATACTTTCATCGCGATAAACTATCTCGGCACGTCCCGGTTGCCCGCATTGTTCAGACTAAAAAGCCGTTTGGAAGCGCTGTTTGATCGGCTCGGGTTTTTCCCTTCGCATTTCACTGACCGCGTGATGCAGGCTGCGAGCCGGCTATTGCCGAGCCACCTGCCCCCGCGAATGAAACAGTATCGTGAAAAGTACGAGCACCACCTGATGCTGAAGGTTACTGCCGAAGGCGTCGACGAAACTCGCGCGTTCCTTGCAAGCTACTTCGCCGACGCCACCGGGGGCTATTTCGAATGCACTGTCGACGAAGGCAGAAAAGCGTTCTTGCATCGCTTCGTCGCTGCCGGTGCAGCCGTCCGCTATCGTGCAGTGCATACCCGGGAAGTGGAGAATATCGTCGCGCTCGACATAGCCTTACGTCGCAACGATCCCGACTGGATGGAGACGCTGCCGCCCGGCATCGAAGATGCAATCCTCTTGAAGTTGTATTACGGCCACTTTCTATGCCACGTGTTCCACCAGGATTACATCGTCAAAAAAGGCAACGACTGCCTCGAAATTGAACACAAGATGTGGAGGCTGCTTGATCGCCGAGGCGCCGAATATCCAGCGGAACACAATGTCGGCCATCTGTATCACGCGAAGCCACAGCTTGCGGCGTTCTATCAGAAACTGGATCCGTGCAATTGCTTCAACCCGGGAATCGGAAAGACATCGAAATTGGCGAAGTACCGGGAAGCGGCCGCTTAGTGGTGAGTAGCCTCGGGGAATTTCGCCCCGAGGCTCTCGTAGAACCGGACATGAGGCTCGCACCTCATCCGGCTCCCCTTAGTCAACCGGGCACCGAGCGACACGCCAGTGGGCGAACAACCGCGGAGCAAACTCCTTCATCTTGCCGAGCCATTAGACGCTGCGCTGCTTTCGCCGTCGCATGGTCTTGTACCTGCGTCTGGCCCACAGGGCGAGTTTCTGGTCCATGTAATGGAAGAGCTAGCGCATCCCCGCCCCATAGAACGCTCCGTAGTGGTTCCACCGCCCTGTTATCGTTCGATTGCATAACTGCGTGAGATCCTCAAGCGTCGTCGCCGCCCGCCGGTGATGGAGCCAGCCACGCACGACCCGCCTCATCCGCTTGAGCGCGTCGTCACTCACTGCCGGCAAGAAACCGGTGAATAGCCGGTTGTGTCGGCTTCGCACCCCTCTGGGCCGAAATGTGAAGGCCAGAATCGTGAACTGCACGTTCGGATACCAATTAAGGATAACGTTGATTGAGCAACACACTGATGCGCAACCTCGGCGTCGCGATAGCTATCGCTGTCGCTGTCGCGAGTACGATGCTCAACGATCGCCTGCCCTCCACTACGAGTAGCTTGCCGAACACGTGACAGTAGAACGTCCGCTTATCCGGCCGTTGCTACACGCGCGGACCGTGCGCTTGGCGCTGGTTGCGAGCGACACCTGGACCCGACCGGAGCTGGCTTGGAGATGCTGCATGCATCTGATGATGCGTGAAGCGCTTGTGATGACTTTCTCCGACGCGTTACACGTGCTCGCGTCGTGCTTCGCGGTGGGCCTGTGCAGCATCATTCCGTTATTTGCAGAAATTGCACCAGGCAGGTGTCAACGTGCGAATTTCCGTGCGCCCCCTTTCTCATCTCAATCAGATATCCATTCTTGCAGCGATACTTCAATCGTTATGAACGAAAGATTCGCACCTCGTCTGAAGCGTCCAGCGAACATTTGTCCTTTGGTGTCTGCGACGATTCCGCTAAGTACCGTATTTGGGTAAGCCCGGTCCCTCAAATCGATTTCGCCAAATACGTTCAAGATCTCGACCCCCGGCCCAGAAATAGGCTGCTCGCAGGTTGTATTTCCATGCCCGCGCTCCAGGGATGCGTCAACGAGACTTCCCACGACACCACGGATGATTGCTCGACCAATCCCATGCTCAAGGCATTTGTTTTCGAGCGATTCAATCAAATCCTCATTGGGTTTGAGACGCGCAACCACAAGTCGCCCATAATGTCCGGACTCAACAACGACATCGGTATCCATAGTAGATTTCACCGTACCTTAATTGGAAGTAAAAGATCGAAGGTTGTCTCGTGATCGGGTGAGGCAACGAGATCCACCTGTTCGAATAGGCAGAGCCTCACGATCATTGGACTGCCTGCCACGACTGTCTCATCGAGAATGATGTGACCACCGTGCTGAGTGCCGCTGCTGTCGAGGAAGCCGCCGTGGCAATGTAGGATGCGCTTTCCATCACCGCGATGGCCGATGGTGATAGCCGCGGTGATCAATGTGCATTCAAGCGCACAAAGGATCGGTGCCCCATAGACGAAAGGTTTGACGCCTTGTGTTGCCTTCGTCATAACGTGGTACTGGATCGTGCCACAAAGGCCATAGACGATTCTGCCGCAACCACCGCTGTTCGGATAAGCGTCAAGGACGCGGTGCAAGGCTGGTCCCACGCTCGCTAGTGCCGGGAGCGAGATACGAAGGTCGCGCGTTCCCGTTGTCGTCGTCACGTCGACAACACGGGGGGCGCAAGCTGTTCCGGGGTGTGTGAATCGCTTGGCCCGAGCGCGCGACTCGGAAACTTGCTCAGACTTGTGTGCCGCTTGAAGCATGATTTCAGCCTCCAGATCGTGGTTTCCATCCAAAGGCAAGAAGAATGCCAATCTGAAATACGTTCCTATCCACGCGGACCCGCGCGGGTCTGCGGTCGCTTTCGCCACGACTTTCTCTTGCGCGCATGCGCCTCAATGCGACATGTGTCGCTCGCCGATGCACAACTGTCGCTTATCCGGTTCCGTTTGTGAGTTCATTCGAGATCTGATTTGCGACTGCGACAAAGGTCTCAATGCAAGGGTTGTGATTCTCCTGATTCCAACTGACATTCAGATCGACGATCGGGGGATTGGCTAGCGTCCTGAACTTCACATTCAGCGGGCGAGCGGTCTTCATTGACCGATGAACCAGCGCGACTCCGAGTCCTTGTCCGACAAGGTTCACGATGGTCTGCTGATAGTTGGTCTCGAGTCGTATCTTGGGAACGAACCCGCATTGCTTGCAATGTGAGACGATCGCGTCATAGATGTAGGGCGCGGCTCGGCGCGGCGATATGAGAAAGGACTCCTTGCGCAACTCAGAGGCCTCAATGGTGGGGCAGCGTGCCAGGGGGTGATCGGCCGGAAGGGCTACCACAAGGGGTTCCCTAAAGACAGTTCGAGTTTCTAACCCCTCGGTGTCTTCGGGCGGGTACATGATTCCGACGTCAGAATTGCTCGCCCTGATTTCTTCGACCAGCAGCGCAGGTATCGACTCTGTGAGCTGTAGATCTACCTCAGGGTAGGTGGAAGTGTAGGCGCGCGCAATGGCCGGGACGACGCTATAGGTGGCGGAAAACATAAAGCCAACGGACAACGTGCCGGTGTGTCCAAGGCTCGCTGTCAACGCATTGCGCTTTGCCCGTTGCACAGAGCTAAGAATCTCCTTCGCATCAAGAAAAAATCTCTCCCCCGCTGCAGACAGTCGGACGCTGCGGCGTGTTCTATCGAAGAGTACGACACCCAACTCCTTTTCCAGCAACGCAATCTGCCTGGATAGTGGCGGCTGCGAGATGTGCAGAAGCTCCGCTGCACGACCGAAATGAAGCGTCTCTGCCAGAACGACAAAGTACTGGAGATGGCGCAATTCCATATTTATGCCTTCATGGTATTACAGGGTGACTATTATTGTATTGGAAAATATTAGTGGGCGACATTAACCTGTATTCACAGCGGTACCACCCGCACACGGTCACAAGCCGTTGACGGCTTCGGTTCACTGCCAGTCGCGGCGGCCCGACGTTGGAAAAATATTCGATGGAGATAGACGTGAGCGCTCGTCAAACAACTCACTGTGATTCGGGCCCGTGGAATAAGCCTTATCCGCGACTCGAAGAGCTCACTGCCAACGACGCGGTCATGATCGAGATTGTCGAGAGAGGTAAACGTTTCGTAGATCGGGGCATTCCGGTACTTATCCTTGGCGAAACCGGAACCGGGAAGGAATTGTTGGCGCGAGCGCTGCATGCTTACAGCACTCGGCGCGATGCGGCCTTCGTAGCGCTAAATTGTGCGTCGATTCCTGATACCTTGATTGAAAGTGAGCTGTTCGGTTATACGCGAGGCGCCTTTTCCGGCGCGCTGACTGCTGGTATGAAGGGGAAGCTGATTCAAGCGAACGGCGGCACGCTGCTTCTTGACGAGATTGGCGATATGCCTGCGGCGCAGCAAACACGGTTGCTGAGAGCGCTATCCGAACGCGAGGTCACACCGCTCGGTGCTGCATCGCCAACTGCGATAAATTTCCAACTGATCTGTGCAACGCATCAAGACCTCAGCGCTCTTGTGGAAGAAGGTTGCTTCCGAGCCGACTTATTTTATCGGATCGCGGTAGGCGTCCTTCGCCTGCCCGCGCTCCGGGAACGTAGTGACCTAGCGAAACTGATTGAGCGCATCACTAACGAGGAAGCGGACGACCAGGTCGACCAAGTGACCTTCGAGGCCGATGCTCTCGGCGTTCTGATGTCATGCGAGTGGCCCGGCAATCTTAGGCAGCTCCGAGCCGCCCTTCGCTACGCGTGTGCGGTCATGAAGGATTCGACAATCTGCGTCGAAGATCTCCCCCGTGAGTTGATGAACGTGCGCGCATTCTCGGCCAAACAGCAACGCATAGGACAGACCCTTTCCCAGATCGAAGATTGCGTTAAGCCGGACCGCCGCGACCGGCTTCTTGAGGTTCTGGCTAACAAGCGCTGGAACATCTCCGCAGCGGCGAAAGACCTTGGAATCTGTCGATCGTCACTGTATCGGCAATTGAAATCGCTTGGCATCCCGCACGTGCGCGACGCCGGGCACGATTTACTGAAAGCGCGGGAGAATCGCGCTTCGCCAATCTGGGGAGGACCGGCCATCGCAAATTGAACTTCGCGTCGTTCCGAGCGCCTCGATTCAAGGGCCACCTCAACTTAGAAAAAGCCGGAACACCGGCTGGTCTCAGGAGACAATCATGCATCCGACGAGCAGACGTTCCTTCCTGCAAGGGATTTCACTTGCGGTAGCCGCACCCGCGCTGTCATTGATTTCAACGCGAGCCAGTGCCGCGGAATTTACCCTTAGGTACGCCAATAACCTGCCCGTGACGCATCCAATGAACATGCGCGCGAAAGAGATGGCATCACGTATTCTTGCCGAATCAAAGGGACGCGTGGATATTCAGGTATTTCCAAGCAATCAACTCGGCAGCGACACTGATACGCTTTCTCAACTTCGCTCAGGAGCTGTCGATTTCTTCACGCTGTCACCACTGATCCTCGGCACTTTTGTACCAGAGGCGCAGATCAGCGGCATCGGCTTCGCCTTCAAAAGCTATGATGAGGTGTGGAAGGCCCTCGACGGTGACCTCGGGGCACATGTGAGAGCGAAGATCGGAACTACGTCAATTTTTGCGTTCGAGAAGATCTGGAACGGCGGATTCAGGCAGATCACCACATCGGAGCGTCCGGTCGCCCACCCCAAGGATCTGAAAGGCCTGAAGCTAAGAGTTCCGCCGAGCCCCCTGTGGACATCAATGTTCAAAGATCTAGGGACGTCCCCGGCAAGTGTCAATTTCGCAGAGGTCTATTCCGCATTGCAAACTCACGTCGTGGAGGGGCAAGAAAATCCTCTATCGATTATTTACACGGCGAAGCTTTACGAGGTTCAGAAGTTCTGCGCGTTGAGCAACCACATGTGGGATGGATTTTGGTTCCTTGCTAATAAAGACTCATTTTCACGTCTGCCCAGGGAGCTTCAAAAAATCGTTGCCGACGCGATCAATGACGCGGGCGTCAAGCAGCGACAAGACGTGCAGCGGCTTGATCAAACACTTCGGGCCAAACTCGAATCCGCCGGACTCAGGTTTAATGAGATCGATACGGATGCATTTCGCAAACAGCTGAACTTGTCCGGGTTCTACACGGATTGGCGTAGCAAGTTTGGCGCTGAAACGTGGGGCCTACTCGAAAAGTACACCGGAACGCTGGGGTGAGATATGCAAACCGTTCGACATCTATCCGTGCCCGCGACGCTCTCCGAGCTTCGTCACTCCTTTAGCGCTGCACGCACCGCAGTATGTCTCATCGAGGTTTTCGCAGCGGTGCTTCTGGCAGTCGAGGTAACGATTCTGCTTTGCGGGGCAATCTGGCGTTATGCCTTGAACTCCCCTTTGATCTGGTCCGACGAACTTGCTTCGTCTCTGTTCAGCTGGCTAGCAATGATGGGCGCAGTTTTAGCGCTTATTCGCGGCGAGCACATGAAAATGACAGCCGTCGTCAAGCGATGGAGCCCGGCCTTGCAGGATTGGGCAGAGAGTGTCTCGTCATTAATTGTCTGTGTCTTTGTAGCGATGGTCATGCTCCCTGCGGGACAGCACGCAATCGGGCAAATGGAGATCACCACACCTGCGCTAAATATACCTGACGGACTTCGAGCTTTTGCGTTGCCTTTCGGGGCAGCATTGATGTCTCTTGTGGCGGTGGCAAAGGCGTTCAGCTTGGGAAGTTTTCGACGTACGGCATGGGCAATCCTGACAGTGGCTATTGTCGTAGCGATCCTTTGGGTGTCCGCGCCTGCGTTGATCGCGATGGGCAACCTCAATCTGCTGGTGTTCTTTGTTGCCTTGGTCGGCGTCGCGATCGTACTTGGCACACCGATCGCCTTCGCTTTTGGGATCGCGACAGTTAGCTACCTGGCACTTGTGACCCATGCGCCGCTTGCGATCGTCGTGAGCAGAATGGACGAAGGGATGGCGAACCTAGTTCTGCTGGCCGTTCCGGTGTTCGTGTTGCTGGGAGGGATGCTCGAACTTAGTGGTATGGCCCTGGCACTGATCAACTTCATGTGCTCACTCCTTGGCCACGTCCGCGGTGGGCTGCAGTACGTCCTGCTAGGTGCGATCTTCCTTGTCTCCGGCATCTCGGGTTCCAAGGCCGCGGATATGGCTGCGGTTGCTCCCGCACTGTTCCCTGAGATGCAGAAGCGTGGATCCGACCCGGAGGAACTGGCGGCGCTCCTCAGTGCTTCTGGCGCGATGACAGAAACCATCCCCCCAAGCCTTGTTCTGATTACCATTGGAGCGGTGTGTGGCGTTTCCATCAACGCTCTGTTTGTCGGGGGCCTCATGCCGGCGGTTGTCGCCACCGTGACAATTGCCTTGGTTTGCTGGTTACGGACACGTCATGAGAAGCCGACGCACGCTCAGCGGGCACCTGTCAAACAGATTCTTCGCACGTTTGTTATCGCATTGCCCGCTCTGCTGCTCCCAATCCTGATCCGCGTGGCAGTGATCGAAGGTATCGCAACCGCGACGGAGGTGTCGACAATTGGTGTCGCGTACACGTTGGTCGTCGCAGTCATTGCGCGCTTGTGCGGCAAACCGGTTGAATTACGCCGGCTCTACGGGATGTGCGTAGATGCGGCCGCGCTTTCAGGCGCCATCTTGCTAATCATCGGTCTAGCCACGTCTATGGCATGGGCGCTCACACGTTCTGGGTTCTCGTCGCAACTCGTTTCCCTCATGCAATCCGTCCCTGGAGGAACGATCGGTTTCTTGCTCGTGACGATCGCTTGCTTTGCGATTCTTGGCAGTGTTCTGGAAGGTATTCCGGCGATCGTGCTCTTTGGACCACTTCTTTTTCCGGTGGCCAGATCAATGCAGATTAGTGACGTGCATTACGCGATGGTTGTGATCCTCGCCATGGGCGTGGGCCTCTTCGCACCGCCCTTTGGCGTCGGCTTCTATGCCGCGTGCGCAATCGGCAAGGTATCCCCTGATGGCGTTAGCAGACGTGTATGGCCTTACATGCTTGCGCTTCTCATTGCACTCGTACTTGTCACCT
Source organism: Paraburkholderia phytofirmans OLGA172 (assembly GCF_001634365.1). NCBI lineage: Bacteria > Pseudomonadati > Pseudomonadota > Betaproteobacteria > Burkholderiales > Burkholderiaceae > Paraburkholderia > Paraburkholderia phytofirmans. Next base: position 650,325 of record NZ_CP014579.1, on the reverse strand, counting down.
TCATTCCATGGGTTTCCACCGGCTTTCTTGGTGCCACACCAAACTTTTAATCGATAACGGAGCATTTGATGAATGACACCACTTGCGCTGATCTGTCCGTGGTAGCTCATGCGCCCCAACGGAGCAACGGTAGGGTCGCCCTCGTAACCGGAGGCGCGATGGGTATTGGCGCTGCCATTGTTGAGCGGCTCGCAACCGACGGTTTTACAGTCGTCGTAGCTGATCGAAACGTGCCTGCAGCGGAAGAGACGGCTGGAAAGTGCCGTAGCACGGGGTTGCGAGCGTTGGCGATGAGTGTGGACGTCGGGAGCAGCTCGTCCATTGCATCGCTGTTCGAGAGCATTGCCGCCGAGGTCGGTCGCTGCGATGTGCTTGTGAACAACGCCGGTATCGCAAAGACGTATCCCTTTTGCGAGTACCCGATCGATCATTGGCGTGCGGTAATGGACATCAACGTCACCGGACCGATGTTTTTGACTCAGGAAGCAGCACGGCATATGAAGAAGGAGCGCTGGGGCCGCATCATTAACATTGCGTCGGTGAGCGGGTTGCGTGCAAGCGCCGGTCGTGCAGCCTACGGCACCTCGAAGTCGGCGGTGATAGGCCTTACGCGGCAGGCGGCGATCGAGCTCGCTGAGTTTGGGATTACAGCCAATGCAATCGCGCCCGGACCGATTGAAACGCCCTTGGTTGCGACGCTGCACTCGCAAGTTACACGCGACAATTATCTTCGGGCTGTGCCTATGGGCCGGTACGGTGCTCCGGCCGAGATCGCCAGCGTTGTTTCGTTTCTTGCATCAGAGGATGCATCTTATGTTACGGGTCAGACGCTGGCCGTCGATGGCGGATTCATTGCAGCGGGCGTACTTGAAATTTGAACAGCGCCTGTTCCTCGTTTTAGTACGATAGGACAATTGAAGGGAACGCAGATGGATTCTGCAAGAATGTCTTTGCAATGCCTACGCGCCGGTCAGCGTATCGACGACCGCTTGTTCGGTTCTTCAGCCGCAAATACTTCATCACGTCGAGTGGGACCGACCTGGGTGCAATGCAGGCAGTCGATGCGTCACGTCAGCCGCGATCATCTGGGTTTGCTATCTTACCCACCGGGTGGCAGCAGATTCCGGAACAGGCGAAAGCGCTCAGCATTCCAGACGCTGAAATCGAAAATCCGCGGGTAGTCACCAATCGTGAAAAATGGCGTAGGCTACGTTCAATACAATTTCTGATGACGATCTGAGTGCACAAAACCGATCCAGATACGAATGTGCTACTGAATGCTGTGACAGCAAAAGGTACGTTCGAACTACTTTCGCGGTTGGCCGTGGCGAAACATGCAGACATAGGGCTGCTGGAAAAGGCTGCACTGCAAGAATCCAGCCTTCAGTTGTGGCAGAAAACCCGTTGTGAGATCGGCCCGCCCTGCTTCCATCGCGTCCCTCAGATTCACTGCGGTGTTGCGCAGCTTGCTCACAGAAACCCCGGGGGTGACGTCTAGCAGTGGGTTTCAGCTTGAATGGCTCTTCAAGCATCCCGGATGCCGGCAGAATCCTAGCGGCATCTATCGCGAATGAAATAGGTCATTCTCGATTGGCCCAAACCGCTGCAGTTTCGTAATCGGTATAACGTCCCGGTCAAGTTGACTCGCGAACTTGCCGACTTCATCTCCCAAGTGCCCCGCCTTGCGCTAGATTCGTCGTTGCTTCCCCGCAACAAGAACGCTCGTGTCGAATCGCATATTTGCTGCCCTGCGAGTAATTGCATCTTAATAAAGATTACGTTATGGCTTCAAGCGCCACGACTCCCAAGACTAGAAAACTAGGGCTACTCCGCGCCGGGCGAGCCTGTTGCGGCGCGGCGGGATGCGGCTCATAAGTGAATACTTTCAGTCAACCTGCAAAAAAGTGAAAACACCGTTGCTCTTCCTGCAATATGTATACAAATTTTGTCCGCGTCCAATACATCGCCTTATCTGCAATATAAGCGGTCTGCTAGCGACCTCAACGAATTGCTTCCCGCCGATTTCGCGTGTTTGTCCAGCCGTCGGTTGTGGTCGCATGTCGACGAAAGCGCAGCTATTTTTGCAGTCCGTTTGCGGTTCTATCCGTTTTTTTTCGTGGATTTGCCCCACATTCCTGGAGATTAGAATGAAACTCAGCAAGCCGTACCTGATTTCGCTGACCGCATTAGCTGCGGCCGGTAGCGCCCACGCTCAGAGCAGCGTCACTCTGTACGGAACGATCGACACTTCCCTAACGTTTGTCCATAACGCTACCGCGACTGGTAAAAATCTGTGGTCCCTTGGAAACAATAGTGGTGGCGACCTTTCCGGCACGCGTTGGGGCCTCAAGGGACAGGAGGATCTCGGCGCCGGACTGAAGGCTATTTTCCAGTTGGAGAATGGTTTTAACCCCACGACGGGCGCGCTCGGCCAGGGTAGTCGCGAGTTCGGTCGTCAGGCGTTCGTCGGACTGGCAAGCGATCAGTACGGTACGTTGACGCTTGGTCGCCAGTACGATCCGCTAGTCGACCTCGTTCAGGGGATTACCGAAGACAACTACTTTGGCAGTGTCTTTGCGACCGTCGGCGACGTGGACAACTATGACAACAGCTCGCGCACCAGCAATGCAATCAAGTATGTGTCGCCGGTATACGCAGGCCTGCAGGTGGAGGGCATGTACGCACTTGGTGGTGTTGCTGGCCAGACCGGTTCCGGTCAAACCTGGTCGGTAGCTGCAGCGTACAACAATGGCCCGATCTCCGTCGCCGCTGGCTATTTCGTAGCAGACAACCCGACAGGGACGGTCGCACAACGAACGACTTGGGGTGGCACGTCGGATGGCACATTCGACGGCTCGCTGGTTAATCTCGGCTACCAAAGCGCGAAGTCGATCAACATCGCCCGAGTTGCCGCTCAATACGTTGCCGGCCCATTCACATTCGGCGCCGGATATAGCAACGCACAATACAAGTCGGACTCGCAATCGACGTTCGCCTCTACCGAGAAGTTCAACACAGGCCAAGGTTTCGTAAACTACCAAGCGACGCCTGCCCTGCTTGTTGGCGTTGGTTATAGCTATACGAAGTCGAGCGGCGATACGGGCGCGACGTATCATCAGGTTTCGCTGGGTGCGGACTACAACCTGTCTAAACGTACGGACGTTTACCTTGTCGGTGCGTGGCAGCACGCCAGTGGCGAAACACTTAACGCCGACGGTACCGGCGTAGTCAATGCGCAGGCTTCAGTGGGCTCGTACGGTTACCCGGGCACCAACACGCAAGAACTTGTCAGCCTCGGACTGCGCCACAAGTTCTAATTCTTGTCTGCTGATAAGAAAAGCGATATTGCGCTTTTCACATGTTCTGTCGAAGCCCGTCGCGCGCGACGGGCTTTCTTTATCCATTTCCCGTCGCTGGCTGCGACCAGATCAACTGCGCAATCAAGACAACCGAGCACTCTGACTTGCGCTTATTTCAACTCGTTGTCGCCCTCGCAATAGACCGTCGCTCCCCTAGGGAATCCAAACTCGCCATCGCGCCTCCTGCTCAAGACTCCCGGCCCTAGTAGTGACACGCGCACTGAAGTTGACCCAGAAAAACGGACATCTATCCTTTGGAGAAGGAGGTGCCGATTATGGGCAAGCATCGTACCCCGTACCCGGCGGAATTCCGGGCGCAAATGATCGAGCTGGTGAAGGCTGGACGCAGGCCGGAGGAACTGGAAAAGGAGTTCGAGCCGACTGCACAGACCATCTACAACTGGGTGGCGCAGGCTGATCGCGACACAGGCGTGCGGCATGACGGTCTGACCACAGCCGAACGGCAGGAGCTCGCACGGTTGCGTCGTGAAGTCCGGCAACTGAAGATGGAGCGCGACATACTCTCTCACGCAGCGGCCTGGTTTGCCCGGGAGACGGGAGCCGTATCGCCGAAGGATACGGATTCATGAGAGCGAACCGGGTCCGCTGGCCCATCGCCACGATGGCGCGGCTGCTCGGCGTCTCGACGAGCGGCTATTACACGTGGCTGGTGCGAGAGCCCGCGATGCACACACGCAGCGATGCGCAACTGCTCGCGCGCATCCGCACGCTACATGCGAGCTCGCGCGGCACGTATGGGGCACCGCGTATCCATGCGCAGCTCGCGCGCGAAGGCGTACACGTGGGGCGCAAGCGGGTGGCGCGCCTCATGCGGATGGCGGGTCTGTGCGGGGCAAGCCGGCGGCGCTGGCCGCGCACCACACGGCCACGCGCAGGTGCCCGGCGTGCGCCGGATCTGGTGCGCCGGCACTTCAGTGCCGACGCGACAAACGTGCTGTGGGTCGCGGATGCGACCTATGTACCCACGGGCGAAGGTTTCCTCTATCTGGCGGTCGTGCTGGATGTGTTCAGCCGTCGCATCATCGGCTGGGCGATGTCTAACCATCTGTATACCGAACTGATGTTACGCGCGCTGGACATGGCGTTGCAGCAACGACGCCATGACGGTGTGATTCTACATTCCGATCAGGGCTGTCAATACACGTCCATTGCCTTTGGGCGGCGATGCCGCGAAGCAGGCGTACAGCCGTCGATGGGCACGGCCGGCGATGCCTATGACAACGCGATGTGCGAGTCGTTCTTTGGCACACTCGAAGCCGAACTGCTCTGTCGTGAACACTTCGCGACCCACGAACAGGCACGGCGGCGTCTGTTCTCGTTTCTGGAGAGCTGGTACAACCTACGCCGCCTGCACAGCAGCATCGGCTACTGTTCGCCGCTCGAGTTCGAAAACCTGCATGCGCAAGATCAACGCTTATCGCCGCGCGGGTTGCCCACCGCCGGGCAGCGTCGTGGTCGTGACAGGCGACCCGCCGCCCGACCGTGGACAACCCGCGATTCAACCTTATCGGGAGGTGCCACACCGCATTAGACTCAACTGCAAATCTATCCGTCGAACCGGGTCAACCTCACACATCTAGTCGGCCCGCCATCGGCACTTCATTTTGGTGGGCTTTACCATAAAAAATAGAAAATTGCTTTCCCGATAGGCATCTTAATTTTAAGCATTTACTTACCTAGACTGTAGTCACTGGTTGCGAACAGGGCTGTTCGTAGCAGCAAACCGAAACGTCGAGGTAAACCATCATGAAGACCCTTATTCAAGCAGTTGCTATCACCGTAGCGCTTATCGCACCGCTTACATCATTTGCTCAGTCGAATGCGCCGAAAACCCGCGCTGAGGTGCGCGCCGAGCTGGTCCAGCTCGAAAAGGCCGGATATAACCCGGGCGCCAGCAATGACTCAACCTATCCGGCTGAAATCCAGGCTGCCGAAGCGCGCGTAGCCAAGCAGAGCGAAACAACCGTGAGCGTCGCTGACACCAGCGGCGTCGGCGGCACGGCCACAGGTTCGTCAGCATCTGGTGTCAGTTGCTCAACCTCATCCTGTGACGGCATGAAGCCGATCTATTTCGGTCAATAAATCATTCGGCCCACATGCTGCGAATTGCCCGCATAAGGCAGAGCAACGCCTCTCGAACGCGCCGCACCTTCAGGGGGCAACCCGTTAGAGTCTGGTTTGAGGAAAGTACGGAAACCTTGGGTGTGCTCCGTAACCGTCCGCCCACGACTGTTCGTGAAAGCGTGTTGATATCGAACAGCTAAAGGCAGTGTGTCGAGTTCAGGCGGCGTCGACGTCGATCAGGTCGGCAACGACCCATGGCAACAATTCGTCAACGACTGGATCCTCAGCGATACGAGCGATGACGTGGCGCAGGTAGCCTTCGAAGTCGAGGCCGTTCCGCTCGGCTGTTTATGCGGTGCATTGACTACGCGTTGCGGTTCTCGAGGCGACTCGCTACGCGCGCAGTTGCGACTGCGATAAGCGCGCATAGCTCAAGTTCTGTTCGACATTGTCTTTTGCTTCACAGCGATTCAAGGAAGGCGAGCAGGTGGTCGCTCCGTCGGAAGCGAGTTGATTTGCCCCGCTCGTAAGGTTTGAGCTTGGCTAAGCCCGCCTCCTTGAGTGAGATATGGGCATGCAGGTAGGTCTGCGTCGTTTCAATTGATTCGTGTCCGAGCCACAGCGCGATCACGGAGGAGTCGACGCCTGCTTGCAGTAACTCCAGCGCGCTGTGCGTCAGCACGTGTGGCGACACCCGCTTAGAGGTTAAGGATGGGCATCTCTTGCTGGCAGCACCTGCGTGCTGGGTCAGGAGCGTTTGGACGCCATTAGGGTTAAGTCGCCCCCCCATGCCCGTTGGCAAGCAATGCACTTCCCCCGTGGCGCGCCGATTCCCCGAGCCATGCGCCGAGGTCACTCGGCGCACATGAGGTCATGTGGTAGGTCGGTCCGGCCTTCGTATTCACTGGCCATTTCGAAAAAGAGATGGAGTAGTCGACTGATGCTCACCGCCCAGAGTCGGGGAGACCGATGCATTCCGGTGACAGGATTCATCTGAAATTCCTCCCGTTTAGGGTTTTGTCCCCATCTCAGGTTATGTACGTACCAGATGCAAAATTGAAACAGAAATTTCATTACTGAAATACACGACGCGCTTCGCCAGTCCATCAAGTTCTTATAAAACAAATACTTACCCGATTTTCTCGAGAATGGCCCGGTCTTTGCAATTGTCCAAGAGTGACTTTGGGAGCTAAGAGGTCGAGCCTAGTTGCGCTACGAACGCGGCGGCATTGATCTTTCGTGATACGACGGTGGGCGACGGCGCGCGGAGAGACGCTCTCCCGACGATGCAGAGGCACGCCGATCTCAGCAATTCTCGTGGCAATCATGCGTCCGACACCGAAATTGGTGCTCTGTTCGCTGCAAATCAGTATCGATCAAACCGGAGACGAGTGGATCATGAGCCAAACAGAAAGCAATACGTCGGCTAACGCCACATTTAAACCAAAAAAGTCGGTTGCACTGTCGGGAGTAACCGCCGGCAACACGGCGCTGTGCACAGTGGGACGTACAGGCAACGATCTTCACTATCGCGGCTATGACATTCTTGACCTCGCGCGCGCATGCGAGTTCGAAGAAATAGCGTACCTGTTGGTGCACGAAAAGCTGCCGACACTGTCTGAGCTCGTCGCGTACAAGACGAAGCTAAAATCACTGCGTGGACTGCCCGCGAACGTCAAGGCCGTACTCGAGTGTCTGCCGGCCGCAGCGCACCCGATGGATGTTATGCGCACGGGCGTCTCGACCCTCGGCACGGTTCTACCCGAGAAGGATGACCACAATATCTCGGGCTCGAAGGATATCGCCGACCGCCTGATGGCTTCTCTCGGGTCGATGTTGTTGTACTGGTATCACTATTCGCACAATGGCAAGCGCATCGAAGTCGTAACCGATGATGATTCAATTGGCGGCCACTTCTTACATCTGCTACATGGTGTGGAACCGTCAAGGTCGTGGGTCGATGCGATGCACGTCTCGCTGAACTTGTACGCGGAGCACGAATTCAACGCATCGACGTTCACAAGCCGCGTGATCGCGGGCACGGGCGCCGATTTCTACTCGGCGATCACGGGTGCGATCGGCGCGCTGCGCGGGCCGAAACACGGTGGCGCAAACGAAGCAGCCTTCGAGATCCAGTCGCGCTATCAAACTCCGGATGAGGCCGAAGCCGATGTCAAGAGGCGTGTCGCGGCCAAGGAGGTAGTCATTGGCTTTGGGCACCCCGTGTATACCATCTCCGATCCGCGCAACGTTGTTATCAAGAACGTTGCGAGAGAACTGTCGCTGGAAGCGTCAAACTTGAGAATGTTCGACATCGCCGAGCGGCTTGAACAAGTCATGTGGGATGCAAAGAAGATGTTCCCCAACCTCGACTGGTTCAGCGCCGTTTCGTATCACATGATGGGCGTACCGACGGCGATGTTTACGCCACTATTTGTGATCTCGCGTACCGCCGGTTGGGCCGCGCATATCGTTGAACAGCGGACCGACAACAAGATCATTCGTCCGAGCGCAAATTATATCGGCCCCGATGACCTTCCTTTTGTCCCGATCGCCAAGCGTTAGTCGAGAAAGAGGAATAGCTGACCGTATGCGGGCAACTACCCCTGACCGTCATTATTTTTCTAGCACGGTTTGACCACCGCAGCTCGCAATCCTCTGAACGGCACAAGATCGGAAGATTCAAGGTGCCATTCAAAAGTCATACGGGATTGTCGTAGCAGCCTATTGAGACTATTCATCTTGAGAGAATATTACGATGATTGAAAACTCCCTTTCTGGGACCGCAGACGATAGCACGCTGGATCAAAACTTCGACACACTGCAGAGCGGCACCAAAGCGCCAAAACCGCCTCTGATCCAGGAACGTACATGCTGGAGTTGGTCTTCGGGGTATTTCGACTGGATGGATAAGAGCAGCCCTTTCGTGCCGACTGATACTGCGTTGTATTGAGGTCTGCAACGATGCATGTTCTCCGGAGAATATGGTCACCTCGTAAGGTACGCGAGCGGTGTTACAACGGGCGGTGGCCCTCCGGTGTACGAGGTTTCCCTAACAGTTCAAGGTAACGGTATGAACCGCCCCGAGAATCGTGGAGGCTGGTTGGTTTAAGTTGATGCCGGCACAGCGATGGTATTGCTGAATTGCCGGTAGTAGTTTGCCTCAGCTTCAGCGGGCGGGATATAGCCGAGAGGTTCCATCAGCCGATGATGGTTGAACCAGGCTACCCATTCCAGCGTCGCCAATTCGACGGACTCACGCGTTTTCCACGGCGCACGACGATGAATCATTTCTGCCTTGTACAGCCCGTTGATCGTTTCAGCCAGCGCGTTATCGTAGCTGTCGCCCCTGCTGCCAACCGACGGCTCGATGCCTGCTTCGGTCAGCCGTTCGCTGTAGCGAATGCTGACGTATTGCGAACCTCTATCGGAGTGATGGATCAGTGTTCCGTCATTGTCCGGCCGTCGAGCGTACAGCGCCTGTTCAAGTGCATCCAGAACGAAGTCCGTGGTCATCGACGAGCTGACGCGCCAGCCGACAATGCGCCGAGCAAATACGTCGATCACAAATGCGACATAAAGCCAGCCCTGCCACGTCGAGACGTACGTGAAATCCGAAACCCAGAGCTGGTTCGGCCGGTCAGCCTTGAACTGACGGTTGACCCGGTCGAGCGGGCGTGGAGCCGATACGTCGGGGATCGTCGTGCGAACTCGCTTTCCACGCCTCACACCGCGCAAACCCTGTTGCTTCATCAGCCGCTCGACGGTGCAACGTGCCACCGCGATACCCTCCCGGTTCAACTGCTTCCAGACTTTGTCTGCGCCGTAGACCTGCATGTTGGCCTGCCAGACTCGCTTGATTTCCGGACTCAGAAACTCATCGCGTTTCGCTCGGGCACAGCGCCGCGACGGATCGCGAAGCTGTGCGGCATGACGCCGATAGCCAGACGGGGCAATCCGCAAGACCTTGCAGATCGACTCGACCCCGAAGGTGTCGCGATGCTGATCGATAAAGGCCTTCAGGACTTCAGGCGGCGGTCGAGTTCCGCCTGGGCGAAAAATGCGCTCGCCAGCTTCAGGATCTCATTGGCACGGCGCAGTTCCTTAACCTCACGCTCCAGTGCCTTGAGGCGCTCACGTTCCGACGTCGTGACGCCCTCACGCTCACCCCTATCAACTTCTTCTCGCTTGACCCATCCCAGCAGCGTCTGGCTCGTACAGCCGATCTTGGGGGCGATGGATTCGATCGCTGCCCACTGCGAGGGATACTCGCCCCGATGCTCTTGCACCATGCGCACAGCACGCTCGCGGACTTCAGCAGAAAATTTGTTCGACTTGTTCATAGCTCCATTTTCTCAAAAATTGGAGCCTCCACCAAATCCGGGGCGGTTCAGTATGCGAATGATCCTCTTAGGCGCACCAGGTGCAGGCAAGGGTACACAGGCAAACTTCATCAGGCAAAAGTTCGGCATCCCGCAAATCTCCACAGGTGACATGCTGCGTGCGGCGGTTGCTGCCCGCTCACATCTCGGCGTCGAAGCGAAGCGATATATGGATGCGGGCGAGTTGGTTCCGGACGCGCTCATCCTCAATCTTGTGAAAGAACGACTGCTACTGCCCGACTGCGCGAGCGGTTACCTGTTCGACGGTTTTCCACGCACCTTGCCGCAGGCTGAAGCGATGAAGCAAGCAAACGTTGCAGTCGACTACGTTTTGGAAATCGACGTCCCATACAATGAAATCATCATGCGCATGAGTGGGCGTCGTGTGCATCCAGCATCCGGCCGCACGTATCACATCACGTTCAACCCACCTGCGAACAATATGTTTGACGATGTCACTGGTGAACCGCTCATCCAACGCGACGACGACAAGGAAGAAACCGTGAAAAGGCGCCTTGATATCTACGTTGCACAGACGAAGCCGCTGATCCAGTACTACCAGGAATGGGCTCAAAGGGGCGAGTGCAACGGACTGAAGCCGCCTGAGTACCGGAAAATCCATGGCCTCGGCAGCATAGACGGGATCAGCGAAACAATCGCTCGCTTGCTGAGAGAGAAGCCCAGCAGCCCAGTCAGACGTTGACACGCAGTGTGCGCCGCAATTCGTACCAGTCGGCACGCCAGAGACACCATCCGCCTGGCACACGAGGCTGCCACCTTGCCTGAGATAAATGCGTTGCTCGCATTGGCCTTCCTGAACGCGACCGGCGGTTCGGACCGTGGTGCGGCCTGGCTGAGGCTACCGGGGAAGAGGCGAAGAAGATGACAGAGCTTACCTTTGAATCAGACCTGGAGCCTACAGATCTCATAGGTCCCTTTACCACATGCTGCGGAATACTCTCAGACCGTTGTGGTCCTGCAAGCGTCACCTGCAGGGCGAGGCTTATCTGGGTCGCTATATCGACGATTTTGTAATGTGTTTCCAAAATCAGTCTGATGCACTTCGTGTTCAGGATGCCTTGCGCAAACGATTAGAGAAATTTGGTCTGGCGCTCGAACCGACCAAAACCAATCTCGTTGCATTTGGTCGTTTTGCCCAACGGTACGCAAGCCATCACGGGAAGCGGCGTCCAGAGACGATTTACTTTCTGGGCTTCACCCTGTACTGCACGCGCAGCCTGAAAGGCAATTCCAAGATAGGGATGCGCACGGAAAAGTCTCGACTCCGGCGTAGTCTGGCTAGCTTGCAAGACCTGATGCGTCAAGTGAGGCATTTATCGATTCGGGAGCAAGCTGAAAAGCTCAATCGGGTATTACGCGGCCACTATGCGTACTACGGCATTGCCGGGAACTTCCGGGCGTTGCAGAAGGTACATAGAGCGGTGGAGCGTTACTGGCGCAAGATGCTGAGTAGTCGGAGTCGTTCAGGCGGCGTTACCTGGGAGGCATTCCAGGAGATCAAGAAGCGGTTTCCATTAATGCGACCAAAGCTGCACCTTCCCTATCGGGCGTTGCAAGCTATCGCGGTGCTGTGAATCAACTGCTGAAGAGCGTAGTGCGGGAAATCCGCACGCTACGTTCAGTGGGAACCGGGGGCGGGTGACTGCCTCCGGTCACCCGGTGCTCGAGGTGAAATCCCTCGGGCCTACTTACCAGTTCGTGACGTTGCGCGGCGGCGAGCTGTATCTGTTGTGGCGAGCGGTCGACTAGCACGGTGTTGAACTCGACGTACTGGTCCAAAGCGGCACGATAATGCCGCGGCCCCGCGCGTAACGTAATGCGCAATCTGCTCAGGCAGCACGGCCCTGCGCCGGCGCAGATCGGCGCGTTACCGGCAACGTTTCGCATCAGTCTATGATCTGGGGTCGTCAGTTTCGTCCGGTGCGCTTCATTTTGTGCTCCGGCCGCATGGCAGCGGCACCTGCGAGATGTTTCTCAAGATGCCGTGCTTCATCTTGCAATTGCCGCCCCATCTCCTGCTGACGGTCTCTCTGCAGTCGCGACTCAACCGCGGCGATCGTAAGGGCTCCCACGACATCTCCCGACGGCGAGCGGACCGCAGCAGCGACTCCCCAAGAACCGCTAACCACCCTCCCCTCGTTGACCGAATATCCCCTCTCCCGCGTAAGAGCAACTTCCTTTCGTAGCATTGGCACAGAAAAGTTCGGATATGCGGTCCTCAGTTGCTCGTCGTTTATCAGAAGGCAGCGTTCAACTTCAGCGTCGTCCATAGCGGCGAGCATAGCAAGGCTGCCTGCGCCGACACCTAGCGGGTGTCTAGTTCCAGGTTGTAGGACATGCGTCTTGAGCGGGAAGTCTCCGTCTTCTCGCAGAACACAAACGGCATACACGTCGCTGCGAATCGAGAAGAAAGCCGAATCTCCCGATGAGCGTGCGAGGCGCGCCACAGCGTCTGCCGCTTCGCGACCTAACCCGAAGCGCTCGTTCGCGATGCTGCCCAAGACATAGCATTCGCGTCCGACAAAATATCGCAACGATCGCGGATCCTGCTCGACCATTCCTTCAGCGATCAGCGCAAGCACCAGCCGATGGACGGTCGGTTTGTTGAGATATGTGTCGCGCACCAGTTGCGCGAGATTGATGCCAGCGCTTCTCGTCCTCGCGACCGCTCGCAGAACACGCAGGGCGCGGGATACAGCCTGCGCTCCAGGTACAGCTTCCATCACGCCCCTCCAATTCTTGCCTTGATCCATATTATGGCACCATCACTAACGCAATATATGGCTTTGAGAGCTTAATCTACTCAGATTATCTGTATAAAATCAACACATCGCAAAGGTTACGACGACCAATGGTCCATTATACGGACCTATATGAAGATCAACCAATGGACCGCTCACCCAGTGTCGTGAGTTAGACATTCGTTGCATTGATTCGCCGCTCTTTCCCGAATGACGAAGTGCTGATAGAGGTATTGTCAAGTTGTCCAACGGCACGCGCTCGAACACATTGTAAGCAAGGGCGACCGATTGAAGCAGCGATGCCCTCTGGCATCGGAGCGCCCGTTCCGCCCACCGGGCGTGCTTCGTCCGCACAACGCTTTGCGCCACTTTCGAAACTGAGCAGAGTTGCGGCTCGACGCCACGCCCTGCCCACGCGCGCGGCATGTTGCTAATGCACACGTATCGCTTGGTACGAGCGTAGCAACCGATCCGGGACGCAGGACACCGCACCTCCCGCTTGTAATTTTGCCGCTGCCCTGCCGTCGCAACGGCGCCGGCCACTACGACCTTGGCGCGGTCGCGTTTCTTGTTGTTGTCGGTCAAAGTCGACCACGCGTTCGTCGGTCCACGTGTGTGCAACGATCTACATCGACCGGTCAAAGGTTTCAAAAATCAGAGAAAAAGAACAAATTTTGCATTTTTACCAACGTTGGCATGAATCTCTTGGCAACCTCGGTGTGTCCTCGAACCGCGCGCGTGCGTACACTGAATTTTTCTAGACGGAAGCCGCTTCCCACTGCTGATTGCTAAACAGTCACCAGTCGGTCGAATCGGCAGCATCGACCATGTGTTCAGACACCAACGCAAAGCGACTTGCTGCCAGCGTAGCCCTGACAACGGCGGCGCGGCAATGGCGTTTCATCAGGAGACAATGTCTCAGCTCACTGCCGCTCACAGAGGCATGTGCAGAGCCGTTAATGCTCCTGAAGAAACTTGCCGAACCGGTTCATCAGTCGACGTTAGCCCAAATGGCTAGCCTAAAAGGCCCATCCCTCTGCCGGTTGATTGACCAGCTCGCCCTCGCGGGCCTTGTTAAACGTTTGAGCTATCCCGGAGACCGTCGAGCCAATTCCGTCTTTTTGACCGAAAAGGGTTTTGAAGTGGCGGATGCTGCTGAGGTGAGACTTGCAGAGTTGCGCTCTCGAGCTCTCGCAAACATTTCAGACAATGACCTGGACACAACGATCAAGGTGCTCCAAGCGTTCTTCAACGCTGAACGGGGGCAAGCGTGATAGCTATGTTGAAGGGCACGGGGTTCCGCTTCCCGTCTCGACTCGAATGGCTCTTTTCTCTCAAGACGTTCATTGCGTCGATGATCGCGCTCTACATCGCGCTCAAACTGGAACTACCGCGACCATACTGGGCGATGGCCAGCGTCTACGTGGTGGCGAACCCATTTGTCGGAGCGACCCGGTCCAAGGCCGTTTATCGAGCCGTCGGAACAGCCATCGGTGCAGCTGCCGCCGCGTTGCTACTTCCTCGCTTCGTTGAAGAACCGTTGATCTTTTCCGCAATCGTTGCACTATGGAGCGGTCTGCTCGTGTTTGCGTCGATGCATGACCGAAGCGCACGTGGCTACTTGTTTGTTCTCGCTGGATACACCATGCCACTGGTCGCGCTGAGCGCTGTCGATTCACCATACACCGTGTTCGACATAGCGGTCTCCCGCACCGAGGAGATTACGGTTGGAATTATTTGTGCGAGTGTCGTCGGAAGCATTCTCTTTCCCGTAAAGCTCAGTTCCTCTCTCGCAGACAGAGCAAGCGGTTGGTTTGCTGACGCGACCAAGTTTGGTCAGATATGCCTCTCGGGCAACGACCAGAAAGCTGATATGCCGACACTGCGCAGGCGACTCGTCACCTTGTCGAATTCGCTAGAGTTCGTGGTGAGTCAATTGTCCTATGACCACGTGACGCCGTTGGCCATAAAGCAGGCACAGCAGCTAATTTCCCGGATGCAACTCTTTGTGGTGATTGGTTCGGCACTCATCGACTCATTGTCTCAACTGAAGCGCGAGAACCGGGCCATCCCTGCCGACTTGCAAAAAGCGATCGATTTGGTTACCCAACGGTTTGAAAACGGCGGCTCCTCTAGAAACTCCTTACGCCATCTACGCCATGATGTGGCGACCTTGGCACGAGAGTGCTTGGCTGCTCACGCACCTGACTCTGCCAACCTCGCGGGCGTCTTCCGCCGCCTGAGACAGTTCACGGACGTTTGGGAAGATTGCCTCACTCTCGAAGCCGCCCTTCGCGAGCCCAATCCATCTTGGCGAGGAGCGCTCCGCCATTGGCGGGTAAGCACCCCAAAGCCATATCGTGACACGCCCGTGCTCGTGTTTTCTGCGGCTTCTGCCGTTCTTGCAATATTCGTCGCTTGCTGCTTGTGGATCTATTCTGGATGGACAGACGGCGCGCTGGGAGTAACGCTCGCGGCCGTTTCCTGCTGCTTCTTTGCGACGGCCGACGACCCGGCTGCACAGATAACCCAGTACTTTGTCGCTGTCTGTTGCAGCCTCGTCATCGCCGGCATCTATGTTGTTGCAGTGTTACCGCACACTCAGGACTTCGCAATGCTGGTTATCATATTCTGCGTGCCGTTTGTCCTGATAGGTACCGTGCTTCCTAGACCTCGATTCGCCGTCGCCACCGCGCTAACCGCCGTACACACAGCAACATTTCTGAGTATTCAAGGTATTTTCGATATCAACTTTGATTCGTTCCTCAATCTCAACATTGCCGGTGTCGTTGGACTGCTGTTCGCAATCATCTGGATGCGTCTGACGAAGCCATTCGGACCTGATCTACTCGTAGCACGGCATACACGTCAGTCGTGGTCGGACATAGCTACGGCGGCGTCGCTCCGACCAATTGCGAACCAACGGCTGTTCGCCGCACGCGTCCTTGACCGACTAATGCAATCGCTGCAAAGGCAAACCTCCAGCGGCAACAATAAAAGCCATCCTTCGTCCGAAAGCCTAAGGGATGCACGAATCGTTTTCAGTGTCCTTGACCTTAGGAGAAAGCAGCGACGTGTAACGCAGGACATACAGACGACGCTCGAGGGTGTTTTTCGGAACATTGAGTCGTACTTCGATACGTGTGTTCGACATCGGCATCGGAAGCCGGTCCCAGCTGCTCTTCTGGCATCTATCGACAATGCCATGAGTGAGATTAGTTTTCCTAAAAGTGGTGTTGCCTCCGGAGGACGAGAGCGAGCTAAGGCTCGAAGTGAAATCGCCTTTTATTTGGCAGACTTGCGCGTCGCTCTCGTCCGTGGCGACAACGGAGAAGTCAATTGATAGAAGACGTGGATATCGTAGGCATCTTCGCTCCAGCAATCGTTCTCCTGATGCTGATCGCCTGGATGCTAAATCTAGCGGTAAAACGGGTGCTGGAACAGGTCGGATTTTATCGGCTGGTCTGGCATCGTCATCTTTTCGACCTGTCCATGTACGTCGTGATACTTGGAATTCTTGTTCTCTTTACTGTGCCAAGAAAGTGAAAAACATATTTTTAGTAAGCGGCCGCGTCCTGCTTACGCTCATTGCAGCGTCAGTTGCTGGATATATTCTCTGGAAGCTCGTCGCATACTACTCTTTCGCACCATGGACAAGAGACGGACACGTTCGTGCGGACGTCGTTCAGGTTGCGCCTGACGTCTCGGGGCTCATCACCGCAGTACCAGTTCAAGACAACGAACGGGTCACCAAGGGGCAACTTCTCTACGAGATTGACAGGGAACGATACACGCTTGCGCTCAGCGACGCCATGGCGGTGGCAAGTCAACGACGAGTCGAACTGGACGAAGCACGACGCGAAAGTGCCAGAAATGCTGCCCTCGGAGAGCTCGTCTCGGCCGAAACGAGCGAACAGGGTCGAACGCGCGTCGAGGCCGCTCAGGCGCAACTCGACGCAGCAAATGTTGCGGTGGGCGTAGCGCGGGTCAACCTGCAAAGGACTCGGGTGTACAGCCCCGTCGACGGCTACCTGAACGACCAAGCTCCACGAGTCGGAGAGTTCGCGACGAGCGGGAAGTCTTTGTTATCGATTGTCGACCTCAATTCGTTTCGGGTTGACGGCTACTTCGAAGAAACGAGACTAAGAGGCATCACCATTGGAGCACCTGTTGATATAAAAGTGATGGGAGAGCCAACCCTCCTGCATGGCCATGTCGAGAGTTTTGCTGCGGGCATCGAAGACCGTAACCGGACACAGGGCTCAAGTCTTCTGCCAAACATCAACCCGGCTTTTAGCTGGGTCCGTCTCGCTGAGCGCATTCCTATTCAGATTGCGTTTGACAATGTTCCGGTCGATTTCCGGCTCATCGCGGGCCGTACCGCTACAGTGTCGGTCCGACAATCGGGCGGCGAAACAACAGGGAGCGCTCGATGAGACAGGCTGTAGCCGTGGTCGCCCTTTCGACCATCCTTACAGGATGTGTGGTCGGTCCGAACTATCGGTTGCCATCTGAGGCCGCGATAAATCAGGACGTGGCTAAGCAGCCGCTTCTCGATGCAAAGGGATACACGACGGATTCGCAATCTCCGCCTCCAAACTGGTGGAAGCTGTACGATGACCCCGTTCTGAACGACATGGTCCAAAGAGCGTTGCAGCAGAACACAGACCTCAGGGTAGCGATGGCGAATCTTGAGCGCGCACGCGCTGGCGTCCAGTTTGCTGACGAGCAGGGCGGTTTCTCGGGGGGTGTTTCGGCCCTGCAGGAACGCACGCAGGAGGCGGGTGAGCAATACCTGCTGCCCGAAAAGGTGCCCGTCACCAACGCCAGCAACTTCGGCATCAACGTCACGTACGAAATCGATCTGTTCGGAACGCTTAAACGAGGGGTAGAGGCCGCAAAGGCAGATAGCGACGCAGCACTAGCGGCAAAAGACGTTGCACGTGTCGCCGTCGTATCGGACGTCGTGCACGCTTACGTTGAGAACTGTGGCTCTGGAGCAGAGTTGAGTGTCGCTCGCCAAGCGGTTGCTGAGCAGCAGTCTCGGGGAGATCTCATTGCCCGACTGCACGCACTAGGCCGAGCGGACGTATCCGAGACATCTCGACAGGAAACTGCGATCCGGGAAATAGAAGCTACCATACCCAAGTACAGCGCACGTCAACACATTGCACAATACCGCTTGGCCGCTTTGCTCGCAGAAAGCCCAGCAGAGCTTCCAGAAACTGTCCGCGAATGTACACGTTTACCCCAGCTCGAATCAAAGATACCTATCGGAGACGGCACCGCACTATTAAAGCGGCGCCCGGACGTTCGGGAGTCGGAGCGAAAGCTTGCAGCCTCGACCGCGCGCATTGGCGTGTCCATCGGCGCCCTGTACCCTAACGTAATTCTTGGTGCGTCTACCGGTCTAACAGGCGAAACCGGCGACTTGGGGATGGGAAGCACTGCGCGCTGGTCCGTCGGCCCGATGATTAGTTGGACTTTCCCCGTAAACGGTGCGCGCGCACGTATTTCCGAAGCCCGTGCCGAGCAGCGCGCAGCGTTGGCTTCGTTCGATGGTGTCGTCTTGCAAGCACTGAAGGAGGTTCAGTCGAGTCTGGCAGGCTATGAAGCAAGCATGGACCAACTCAACGCACTTGAACGTGCGCACGCCTCGGCTGTCGAGTCCGCGTCCGATGCACATCGGATGTTTGTTGGCGGTAGGGCAACTTATCTTGACGACCTCGATGCGAGTCGTACCTTGACAGCGAACGAACTCAGGCTGACCGAAAGCAAAGTCGATGTGGCAATGAGCCAGGTGGACCTGTTCAAATCACTCGGCGGGGGATGGGAAACTAGTAGCGATATGATTACTCCGGCAACCGCCTCGCGTTAATCAAAACAACAGGGAGCAGCATGGACATGTTCAATCAGATGCGCGTATTTGTGCGTGTGGCTGAATGCGGTAAGTTTACAGCCGCTGCCGAGATATTGAATACCAGCCCCGGCGCCATTTCCAGAGCCATAACCGAACTCGAAATGAGATTGCGTACACGGTTGTTCCATCGTTCTACACGAAAGATTGCGTTGACACCCGCGGGTGAGGTTTATCTCGATAGATGCAAGCAGATTCTCGCGGATGTCGAGAGAGCCGACGAGGAAGCTAGCGGTGCCCAGCAGCGCCCCATTGGGAAATTGCGCATTCACAGCTTCGTGGGATTTGGTCAGTACTATATTTTGCCGGCAGTCAAAGAGTACCGGACTCGTTATCCTCATGTCGCCGTCGAGCTTACGCTATCGCAACGGCTCCCTGAGCTCTATGAGGGGAGCACCGATGTCGCGATCGTAGCAACTTCAGCGGCGCTTGCGGACTCCGACCTCGTTTCTCACCTGCTCGGCACCTCGTTCAGCGTGTTATGCGCATCCCCCGAGTACGTGCGCGATCGTGGTATGCCACGCAGCCCAAGCCAACTCGCGCAGCACGAGTGTCTCATCCTGCACACTCCCGCGTTTCCTGCATATGAGTGGTTGCTGGAAAGTGACAAAGGTATCGAGGCGATGAAAGTGTCCGGCTCGGTAGAGTTGAACACGGCAGAGTCCATGGCGATGGCGGTAAGTTCAAGCATGGGAATTGGCGTGTTGCCTGTATATTCGGCGCTCCTCGGCTTGGCGAACGGAAGCCTGGTTCGAGTTCTGCCCCAATATACATTGCAAAGGATGAACATCTACGCGCTGCATCCCTCGCGACGATATACCGATGCAAGGATACGGACTTGGATAGAGTTCTTGCGTGAGTTCATGCCCACCGTGATTGCGCGCGACGCTCAGGTGATCGAGAGGCATGGGGATTTGGCAGATGAGCAACCGTGAATCGCCCGTTCTCGGAGTGCCACCCAGTTGGTTTGACGTATTCTATTTGCGTTATGACCTCCTTCCCGAGACGGATTTTCCGTTCAACCGGCGGCGCTTTGCATGAGCATGCGGTCGACGTTGCTACGGGTCGTGCTCGAATACGCGCAGACAACGTGGACCTTGTCGACAACCGACAGGACTCCATCGATTGATATACCAGGCAGCGAGATCTTCAATCCAACCTCGATACCAAAGCCAACCTGATTAGATCCGACGCTTACCCTACCGTTGATCGAGACGTCAGCCGGGGTTGCGATCTTGCTCTGCGCTCCCAGGAAACACGCTATCTCTTACTAGATAGATTTTTGCACGAAATCCGTCACACCTTCGGTTCAGCACCCGCCCGCAAACAAAGTGCAAGAAGAGGGTTTTCGCGTTGTGTGAAAAGCTCCGCCCTTTTCGGTGCTGTTTTACCTCATGATCTTCCATGCGGCTTCGATTTCTTTGCGACGTGCTGCCGTTCGAAACAGGCGACTCGCCAACATGCTGCCCTGATATGCAGCAAAGAGCATTCGGGCCGCACTATCCCACGTACAGTTGACGGCGAGCGGGCGCTCGTCGAGCCCTTGTGCTAGCACTTTCGCCAGCCAGCTCTCGTTGGCCGTGAAAAATGTCTGGACCGCAAGTCGGACGCTCTCTGGCAGCCAGCGAATGTCCGCGGCTAGCATACCGCACAGACAAATCTGGTTACCGTCACTCAATGCGCTGTCGAACAGCTCTGCGTACTTCGCAAGCTGTGTGTCCGCTGGTAACGCGGCATCGATCTCCTGCATGGAGTTGAGTACGTTATCGCTGTACTCGTTGACGGCCTCAAGCACAAGATCTTCCTTGGACGGAAAGTAGTAGTGGATGCTCGAAGTCTTAACGCCAACCAGCTCCGACAGGTCCCGATAGCTAAACCCGTTGTAGCCACGCTCCATGATCAGGATTATGGCATGGTCGAGAATCCGCTCGCGGACTGTTGGTGTTCCCGTTGGTGTTCCCATGTGTCGATGCAGTTTCCATAGACGGCACACCACCGTCCGGTTGATCAGACCTCAAAACGAATTTCTGATGAGGCTATTTCTTCCGCGTTATGATGGCTCGCTGGACGTTGAAAGCGCCCTTGCTGACTGTGCAGGTCAGGTTGCACGTTCGGTGCAAGGGCGCGACCATCTGATCATGCGGCGGAGCCAGATAGCCGTTGAACTCTCGTCGGCCGGGCGCTCAAGAACGATAATCGTTTCGTGGGATTGCATGTTCGTTACTCCACTGACACGCATGTTGGCCAAGCCGAACATGCATCGATCATAGCGGCCCGGCAACGTCATCTCCTCTTGGTATGCTGAAAAGTCCTGAAATCTTCTGGCGCTAGGCTGCCGCGTCCCAGACAGCAGTGGAGCCGCCAGCAGGAAGTTGAAAGGGGGCGGAAGTCGAGGGTCTGAGCAGCAAGTACTTCAAGGAAAAAGTGGCGCCGCGTTGCCTGTAACGTTACTCTTTTCAGAGTCCGCGCTGCCCAGAGGACACATCATGGTCACGCCGTCTCAATCTGCCATCCTGTTTCGCTTCGGCGCGACGACCGTTAACCCCGGCCGTCGCGAGCTGAGTCATGACGGTGTATGCGTCAGCGTTGGGAACCGCGCGTTCGACCTTCTCGTACTGCTCATCGAACAGCGTGGCATGGTCGTTAGTAAGGAACAGATCATGGAGGTGGTCTGGCCGAGAAGAGTCGTCGGCGTGAATACCCTCGAAGGTCAGGTATCACTACTGCGCCGCGCGCTGCGAAACGACCGCGGCGCGATACGGACCATTGCCGGACGCGGGTACCAGTTCGTCGGAGATTTGGGCATTGGTACGTCGTTAGCTCCAGATCCGTCAAGCCTGGCACCGACAAGCACATCGGCATTCCGCGGCAAAGGGCTTCCAGCTCACGTATCGCGTCTCATCGGCCGCGAAACGCAGCTCGTCGAGGTCGCCGATCTCATCCGGTCACGCCGCCTCATCACGCTCGTTGGCACAGGCGGCGTCGGCAAGACCCGGCTCGCGATCGAGGCCGCCCGCCAGATGTCATCGTACTTTGCCGACGGCACTGTTCTCGTGGAATTGGCGGCGACCGCGTCGGCTGGCTACCTGCCGGCCACGGTCGCTGCCGCGTTCGGTTTCCCGCCTGGCGATGGGGCGCGAGATCTCGAGAAAATCGCCCCTACCCTCCATGGTCGTCGCCTCCTGATCGTTGTTGACAATTGCGAACACCTGATTGAAAGCGCGGCGCAGCTCGTAGAGACGCTGCTGCAGATGACACCGAACTCGACAGTAATCGCCACGAGCCGGGAAGCGCTGAGAATCGCGGGAGAGCGGGTCTATCACGTGCCGTCGCTCGACATGCCGTCGCATTACGATGCGCAAGACGCCGTGCGCTTCGGCGCGATCCAGCTTTTCCTCGAACGGACCGGTTTGGAGCCGGACGCGGAAGTCGACGCATACACACCGCTGATCGCTCGTATTTGTAGACAACTGGACGGCATCCCTCTGGCAATCGAACTCGCTGCCGCTTGCACTGCTGCCCTTGGCATTCAAGGGGTAGCCGATCGTCTCGACGATCGCTTCCAGATTCTTCGAAACGGGGCGCGAACCGCGCTCCCGCGCCAGCAGACATTGCGCGCGACGGTGGACTGGAGCCACGCGCTTTTGCCGCCGCACCTTCGGACGGCGTTGGCGCGACTCAGTCTGTTCGCCGGGACTTTCACGCTGGACTCGGCACAGCGGATGATCGGGGGCGCCGACATGCCGCAACATGAGGTGGCGACCGCTATCGCCGAACTCGTCGACAAGTCACTTTTGTGTGCCGTTCCTAACCTCCCCCAGATGCATTACCGGCTTCTCGACACGATCCGCGCGTATGCGCGTGACCGTCTCGTCGAAAGCGGTACGAGCCACGACTGGCTAGTGGGCCACGCGCGGCACGTTCTGGACATTTTCCGGACCGCCGAGAGGTTCGCTAGAGAACGCGTGGAGATCGACTGGAGCCGCACGTTCGGGTTTTATCTGGACGATCTTCGCTCTGCTGTCGAATGGAGTTTTTCAACAGACGGGACAACGGTTATCGCCATCGAGCTCACCGTGGCCAGTATTGCCCCGACCATGCAACTTGCATTGTTCGAGGAGTGTCTCTCGCGCCTGGACACAGCTCTGGACGCGTTAGCCAGACTTCCCGTCCAGGCCCGGCTGAATTTGCCGGTAGTCGAATGGGAGATGAAGCTGCAGACGGCGCGCGGCGCATGCCTGCTGTTTCAAAGTGTAGGGGCTCAGACTTGCGAGCCATTTGACTCTGCTTTGGCGCTTGCCCAGGAGACGGGTGATATTGAATATCAGCTGCGGGCCTTATGGGGTTGCTGGAGTCATGCATGGCTGAATGGGCAGTATGCGCGGACGCTTGCTCTAGCGACGCGCTTCACGGAGGTTGCCGGGGAGTCCCGCTGGCTCAGCGACCGGACCGTGGCGCGGAGGATGTCCGGAATGGCTCGTCTGTGGCTTGGGCAGCTCGATGAAGCACTCACCGAACTGGAGTCGATCAGAATACCGGACGGCCGCGCCAGCCACGCCGAGCGTATCCGCTTCCTTTTTGACGAGCACAGCGCAACCGGCTCCGTACTCGCGCAGGTACTGGCCTTTCTCGGCCGCGACGATGACGCTGAGCTGACAGCGCGGCGAGCACTCAAGAACGCGCAAGCACTTGGCCACACGCCATCGATCTGCTACGTGTTGAGCGAGGCACTATGTCCGACAGCATTGCTGCGAAACGACGATGCAGGGCTCAACCAGGCGGTCCAGATGCTCTCGAACGCCGTGCGGCAGCACTGCGTGTGGGCATTTAAGCCACGCGCGGAAATGTGGCGAGGTTTGACTGCGCTGCGCCTGGGGCAGGTCGAATCGTATGACACAAGCATCGCCCCTTCGCTGGAGAAAATGGGCGATGCGCAGTATTGCGTCGTGCTGATCGCGTTCCTGGCAGAAACCGCAATTGCGCTAGCGAGATTTGGCAGAGCCCGCGATGCTGACGCGTTGCTCGCTCGTGCGATGACAAGGGCAGCCGCTATGAACGACCTTTTCTCCTGGGTGGAACTGCTGCGAGCCGAAGCAGAGATCATGCTTTTACGACGCGAGTTCGACGCCACCTCGCACTTGGCGGAATGCACACTCCTGAACGCATTGCACATCGCGCGAAGTCGCGGGTTCGTGGCGTGGGAGATGAGGTGCAAGGATAGTCTAGAACGGTTATGGAAACTCACTGGAAAACCGCCGGTTGAGTTCGACCTAGCGGAATCAGCCTTGCAAATGTCATACGAGTTCTTCGATTTCCCTCTCGCGATCGCACTTGGCGCCAATGACGCCGCAGCCTGATACCAGAACATTTCAGGACTTTTCAGCGCAACAGGAGGCAGTGACTGTCCGCGCCCACGTCGATAAGGGTCAGGATGACTTCTCCCGTGGCAACGAGGTCGTCCTGATCCTCATCGAGATTGCCATTCAGGCAGAACATCATACTATCCAGCGCCAGACGCATGTTCCCGCAGATCCAGGAACAGTGAATTGCCAAGCCTGGAATTGATCCGATCTCTATCCGACGGGTATCGTTCAGCCGTCGAACCGCGGCGTCGATATTTCCCGCGGTTTGCGCTTCGCCCTCACTTCTTCTACTTCGGTGACGGATCCAGACGACACATCGTCAATTTACTGCACGCATGAAAACGCGGAGTCGCGCCATGCTGCACGTACCTGCTTGAAACGCAGGTCAGAGGCGGCTTCCAGAATCCCATGCAACATCCGCTTAACCAACTGCTATTGCCGATCGCGGCGGCGGTCGTAAACCTTCTCGTCTTTCTCTGGAAAATGGGCCCGCGTCGCCCGGTCGTGTACGCAGCGATCAAGTCTGCTGCCTTCGCGTTGTTCACGGTCACAATGCTGACGTATGGGGTCGTGCCAACACAAGCGGCACAGCATATCGCGTTACCCGCGATGCGTTTCGTGAGCGGGGTACTGGAAGTCGTGTGGTGGTTACTGTCCGCTGCCGCAGTCTCATCGGTCGTGCGGGCCTATTACGCAGTTGGATTAAGTCTTCGGCAGCACAGGTTCACACTGGACGTCATAGCAACGCTCCTATACGCGGGCGCAGCGATGGCAATCACTACGGACGTCCTTGACATACCATTGAAGGGTGTACTCGCTACGTCTGGCGCCCTCGCGATTGTTTTGGGCCTCGCATTGCAGAGCACTCTCTCGGATCTGTTCTCTGGCTTGCTAATTAACGCTACGTCACCCTACCGCGTGGGAGACGCCGTCACGCTAGACGACTCAACCGAGGGAGAGGTCGTTGAAATTACGTGGCGCGCTACGCACATCGCTAAAACCAATCGCGACACAATTGTGGTGCCGAACAGCGTGATAGCAAAGTCTAGAATCATCAATCGAAGCGTTCCCGCAGGGGCTCATGCGACGGTTGCAAAGTTCGATGCATTCACCAAGTTCCGGCCTTCCGACGTCGTTCGTGCACTCGAACTTGCCATCGATACCTGTGTCGGCATAGCAAATCATCCGACGCCAACAATTGCAACGACATTAGTCGGACGCAGAACGACCCGTTATGAAATCACGTTTTTCCCTACCGGACAGCGATCATCAATCGAAGTGTTGAACAGGTTTTACGACGCGGCACATCGGCATATGGAGTCATTTTCGGCACTGATCGAGCCATTCGACACAGCAGTCGGCGGCGGGGAGTCTGCGCTCACGTACCGTCTGATCGAAGGGATCGGAGTGTTTGGCACGCTGTCACGCATGCAGCGTGTTCAGCTTGCTGCCGCGCTAGTCAGACGCGAACTGACACCCGGACACGTCATACTTGCCGCCGGCGAGATGTCAAGGGCCATTACCATCATTGCCCACGGGATCGTAGGTGCAACCTCGCAGCGCGGCGACGCCGACGACATCGTGCGCTTCGGTCCGCGAGAGTACTTCGGCGAAAGCGGGCCTATTGCAGGCGTGACCTCATACGTATCATTCGTGGCACGAACTTACGTAATCGCCTACGAACTACCGAGGGGCGTGGTTGCCAGCCTTCTTAAGCAGCACAGCGACGTCGCGCATGCACTCGCAGCACGACTAGCCGCCCGGGAGAGAAAGGGACAAGCACTGATGCATCCCGTCCACGAAGCCGAGTTTTCACGCAATGGCCTCATAGATTGGATCTACCATCGCATCAAGTCTATGCACCATTCGCAGGCCTGAACCAGCAACGGAACTCGCACTATATATTTCATACCCATTTTTGATAGACCGGACGACCGGTCTATGTCTTCATCAACAAGATCAGTATCGTCTCCCATGGCCGGAGTAGCCGAACGATATGTCGCGTATCGGCCCGCGCAGCCGCAGTATCATCCCCCTCCGCGTCACTTGCCTCCCGACTTCTACTGACTGAAGCGAAAACACCGCCAACCGACCTTCGCGATTGGTCTGGGAGTATTTTTTCAAGCGTTAATACGACGACGAAGAAATTCTGGGAGTGCACATGCTCCGTCGTCGAAAAGGAGATCCTTTGACGAGAATGCTGGCTTCCTTGACGCTAGCGTCTGGTAAGGATGGAAGGTGATCAAGCCGCTCCCGCGGTAAATCCACAAAGAGTTGCTCGCCACACGCTACCAAACCGCCTCTAGATGGCGGGGAGTGCGCCGACTCGATCAAGATTCTTGAATGGTGCTCCGAATCCAGCCCCGTCATTTCCTGGTGCGGCTCGACCTCAGGTTTTATGCCGAGCAGATATGGCATCTATGCCAGACACATCGTCACAGAGGCTGTTCGTTGTCCGGGTCTGCGATCAAACGTGGCCCTTCCACCGTCTGTTCATCTGTCCGGGGTCGCGGCCGCCAATCAAAAACCGTGCGATGAGGCATGTAGCACTGGCCGCTGGGCGGTCGATTGGCCTCAAATCAATAATGGGACCGCTTCAGCACGCTGCTTCTTCGATCAAATCGTTCGCCTACGTCGTGACAGCATAACAGCCAGTCTAATCGCGACAGCAATCTAAAAACATTCACTGAATTACACAGCATTTTCATTGTGAATTATTGAATACACTATTCTATCTTCTATAGCTAATCAAGAAAGAAAAATGTAATTTTCATATCTGCAGACGTACGGCATCATTGGCGCGGACACCTGCGCTGCAAACTAATCCACGCGCTGCTACAATCTCTCACTGATCGATGAGCGTGTGTCCTTTCTCGAATCACACGCAATTTAAATGAAGGTACGCACGATTTTTTTCATCCGCACCAGCATATTCCATATTGATTAATCTGATTAATTTCAATCAGATCTGTATCGTATCGAACTAAAGATCTGCATAATGTTTTCATTAATATTACCGGGCATTACAGAGGTGGTTTGTCGCTCCCTGGAAGCTAGCCGACAAAAATTGCGCCGCATCACTTGTAAGAAAGGAAACGGAGCCGCGTCCACTTGTGCTCCGACGAAGTTTGTGTCGCCATCTCCCGGGCCAATTCTGCGCGGAGTGTGTAAGAGCATCAGCCAATGACGGTCCATTCAACGCAGGTATCGATCTGCCTGCTTATTCTTTCGTGCGGCCTCGGTTCCGTGTATGTAACCATCGCTGCCGTCGCGATGCCCTTTTTCGAAAGATCGCGCGTCTGCAAAAGAAACGATCGCCAGATCGGGGGCATCAGCGTACTGAAGCCACTATGCGGACCGGAACCGCGCTTGTACGAGAACCTTGCTACATTCTGCGAGCAGACGCACTCGAACTTCCAGCTTCTGTTTGGCGTCTCATCCTCGAGTGATCCGGCGATCACCATCGTCCGACGGCTACAAGCCGCGTACCCATTGCGCGACATTGAGCTCGCAATCGACACACGGGTTCACGGCAGCAATCTCAAGGTGAGCAATCTGATCAACATGGCGGAACGAGCGCGACATGACATCATCGTCATCGCCGATAGTGACATCGCCGTAAGACCAAATTATCTGAAGACAGTGGTCGCGCCACTGACCGATGCCACCGTCGGTGTAGTTACATGCCTGTATATGGCTCAGAGTGTAGGAGGCTTCTGGCCGCGTGTGGGTGCGTTGTTTATTAATGAATGGTTTGCGCCTTCGGTTCGAGTCGCGCATGCAGGTGGCTCTCGCCGCTTCGGTTTCGGCGCCACGCTTGCGATTAGACGCGAGACACTCGAGAAGATTGGGGGTTTCGAGGCACTTAAAAATTGCCTCGCTGACGACTACTGGCTCGCCGAGCACGCTCGCGCCCTCGGCTTGCGAACTGTGCTGTCTCCGGTCATGGTCGCGACGGACGTCATTGAGCCCACGTTCGCGACGCTTTGGCAACGCGAAACCCGCTGGCTGCGAACGATACGCTCGATCAATCCATGGGGCTTCGCATCCCTCTTCATTACGTTTCCGACACCGTGGCTTCTGTTCAGCGCCGGTATTACAGTGCTCTTCCACTCAGCAAACGGCGCTTGCTCTCACCACCTGGCGGCCGCGATTCTGGCCGCAAACACGGTTTTTGGCCTCGCCGCGCGTATTATTTTGCACGGTCGCAGTGCACGTCATACACGGACATTCTGGCGAGATCTGCCTCTCGTGCCTCTGCGCGACATGCTTCTCACGCTACAGTGGCTTGCTGCGGTGTTCGGATCGTACGTAGTCTGGCGCGGAGCGCGCATGCCAGTCACTCGAGCTATCGAATCGGTACGCACCTCAAACACGGCAGCGATGAAGGCATCCGATAGACGATGATATTCGTACACGTGCCGTGTGATCAGCATCATCGTCCGGTTCATGATTTACGCTCCAGGAGTACCCGTGAATACATTATTTTTACAGGCGCCATCGTACGACGGCTTCGACGGTGGCGCGGGTTCGCGCTATCAGGCTAAACGCGAAGTGCGTTCGTTCTGGTATCCGACGTGGCTCGCGCAGCCCGCCGCACTCGTCCCCGATAGCCGTGTACTCGACGCCCCCGCCGACGGCCTGTCCGTCGAAGCATCGCTCGATATTGCGCAGCAATACGATCTGGTGGTCATCCACACCAGCACGCCGTCCTTTCCCACCGACGCCCTGTTCGCCGAAGACCTGAAGAAGCGCAAGCCTTCGGTGCTGATCGGCATGGTCGGCGCGAAGGTCGCGGTCGATCCGCACAATTCGCTGACCGCGAGCGAGGCGATCGATTTTGTCTGCCGCGAAGAATTTGACTTCACCTGTCAGGAAATCGCCGAAGGCAAGCCGTTCGCCGGGATCAAAGGCCTGAGCTATCGCGCCGCCGACGGCTCGATCGAGCACAACGAAGCGCGCCCGATCCTCGAGAACATGGACGAGTTGCCGTTCGTGGCTCCCGTCTACAAGCGCGATCTGAAGATCGACAACTATTTCATCGGCTACCTGAAGCACCCGTACGTGTCGATTTACACGGGCCGCGGCTGCCGCTCGAAATGCACGTTCTGCCTGTGGCCGCAAACGGTGGGCGGCCATCGCTATCGCACGCGCTCGGTCGAGAACGTGCTCGAAGAAGTGAAGTGGATTCGCGACAACATGCCTGAAGTCAAGGAGATCATGTTCGACGACGACACCTTCACCGACTTCAAGCCGCGCGTCGAGGAAATCGCCCGCGGCCTCGGCAAGCTGGGCGTGACGTGGTCGTGCAACGCGAAGGCGAACGTGCCGTACGCGACGCTGAAGATCATGAAGGAAAACGGCCTGCGCCTGCTGCTGGTGGGCTACGAGTCCGGCGACGACCAGATTCTGCTGAACATCAAGAAGGGCCTGCGCACCGACATCGCGCGCCGCTTCAGCGAAGATTGCCGCAAGCTCGGCATCAAGATTCACGGCACCTTCATTCTTGGGCTGCCCGGCGAGACGCAGGACACGATCCAGAAGACCATCGAGTATGCGAAGGAAATCAATCCGCATACGATCCAGGTGTCGCTCGCCGCGCCCTATCCCGGCACGACGCTCTACAACCAGGCGGTCGAGAACGGTTGGCTGGAAGAGAACAAGGTCATCAACCTCGTCAGCAAGTCAGGGGTGCAGCTCGCGGCGATCGGCTATCCGCATCTGTCGCGCGACGAGATCTACCACCAGCTCGAAAATTTCTATAAGCGCTTCTATTTCCGCCCGTCGAAGATCTGGGAAATTCTGCGTGAGATGCTCACGAGCTGGGACATGATGAAACGGCGCCTGCGTGAAGGCGTCGAATTCTTCCGGTTTCTGCGGGCCCACGAAGCGTGATGTCAAGGAGAGAGCTAACGAGGTCGCGCGCTGGTCATCGCACGCTGATCATAACCGCTGATGATTTCGGTTTGGACGTGCGTGTTAATGAGGCCGTCGAACAGGCCCACCGGCACGGCGTACTGACCGCCGCGAGCCTAATGGTGAGCGCGCCCGCTGCACCCGACGCCGTTTCTCGTGCGCGACGTCTGCCGGACCTGCACGTCGGTCTTCATCTTGTGCTGGCCGACGGGGCGGCCACACTCCTACGCCAGTCGATACCGGCCTTGGTCGATAAGCAAGGCCACTTCGGTCGTAACATGGTGCGTGACGGTTTCCGCTTCTACTTCTTCCCGCATGTCCGTCGACAGCTCGCGGCGGAAATTCGCGCCCAGTTTGACGCGTTCGCCAGAACTGGGCTCACGCTCGACCATGTGAATACTCACAAGCACTTCCATTTGCATCCCACTGTCCTGTCGCTGATTCTCCAGATCGGGCCAGAATACGGCATGCGCGCCGTGCGCCTGCCGTTCGAAGCACACTCCCCGGCTTGGATTAAACCTTGGGTAGCGCTCGTACGGGCGAAACTCGATCGCGCGGGGATCGCACGAAACGACTATGTGGTCGGCATATCCGAAACGGGAAACATGGACGAGACAGTGCTGCTTGATGCGATATCCGGCATGCGTGAGGGCGTGTGCGAAATCTACAGCCACCCGGCATTGCTCGATGATGGTCAACTGACGCCAGCGATGAGCACGTACCGGCACGCCGACGAATTCGCTGCATTGACATCGCCGCGTGTGATGAAAGCCATTTCGGCTTCCGGTGCGATTTGTACTGGCTTCGCTGAAATTGCTTGCGGGAACCATGCGCGATGAAATGGCTGCAACGGGTGGGACTACCGGCTGGCATCGGACTACTTCTTTACCTTGTATTGCATGACGGCGGCGACGTTCTAAACACGATCCGGCGCGCCGGTCCGACCATCCTTTGGCTGATACCGCTACACGCTCTTCCGCTGCTACTAGACGCCTGCGGCTGGAGGACCCTCCTAGGTAAGTCCACGTCACTTCTCTTCCTTTGGTGGATTGCGACGGTGCGTGAGGCGGTCAGCCGCCTGTTACCGGTAGCTAGCATTGGCGGCGAAATCGTGGGCATCCGCCTTGCGAACTGGAAGGCACATAACCTGAGCAGCGTCAGTGCGTCGGTGATCGTCGAAGTGCTCGTGACAATGATGGTGCAGTATGCGTTTTCGGCTATTGGTCTGGTCCTCATCCTCGCGTGCACTGAGATGAAGAATTCACTCGGGCCCATTGCGTTAGCCGTGGTGCTCTCATTGCCACTACCCGCCGTCGTCTTCATCGTAGTTCGGCGTGGGGGCGTCTTTCGCGCAATAGAACGTTGGGCAGCGCGCTTGCTTGGAGCGGAAAATCCGTTACTTCAGGCTATCGACTGTAAACAACTTGATACGGATATCGATGCGTTGATGTCACGTGTCGGGCTTTTGATTCGCAGCTTTCTATGGCAATTTGCCGGCTATGCACTCGGAGCGCTGGAGACGTACTGGGCGCTTTCAATGCTTGGCCATTCAATCTCACCAGCTGGCGCGCTCGCAATCGAAGCGCTCACGCAGGCAGTCCGACACGCGGCTTTCATTATTCCGGCAGGCATGGGTGTACAGGAGGCGGCTGTCGTTCTCCTCGCACAAATGTTTGGGGTAGACCGCGAAGTGGCGTTGTCGCTGGCGTTAGTCAAGCGTGTGCGCGAAGTAGTCTTTGGCTGCTGTGCGCTCGCCTCGTGGCAAGTCGCGGAGATCTTAATCAGACGACCGGCTCGTAAAGGCGAAGTCGCGGCTGCCCAAGTAGAAAATCAGTTACCGGATGACGCGCGGATCTAGAAAACGGGGCGCCGCTACCGTCAGCGTGTCTGTGACCTCGACCTTTTCAGTATATCTCCCACGCTTCGGCCTACACTCGGCGGATCCTGCAATAGTGCCTAGTCAACAGTAACCACGTCGTCGGATTTCGGCATCATGAGTCGTGCCAGAATCGGCGACCTAAAATCTGAACTGGTGGCGTCGTGATGGAGACTGCGCCTGGAGCGCAGGCCGTATGACGCGCCCTGCGCCTGTTGCGAGCGGTGGCAGGAACGCTCGGCGCTGGCATCAGTCTCCCGCAACTCATGCGCGACACCGACCTCAACGAACCGACCGTACATCGGCTAGTGCTTGCGCTAATCAGCGTAAGGAGGGAGTATCCGAACTATTCGGCAGCACTGCCAGGGAATGAAGTTGCTCTCATGCGGGAGGGAGGGTACTCGGTCAGCGAGAGGCTCGTGGTTACCTGCGCACGCACGGGCCGATGACTCCGTGTTCGAAGTACCCGATTATTCGATCGAGTGGCTGCCGCAAATTTCGAAGGCGGCCGACTATTTGGACATCAAGGCGGCGATTATTTTATCGCCCATCCTAACCTATTGAATTTTAAGGAAAAACACCACGTTCTGCGACGTATGTTACCGTAACAAACGTTTCGCCGGGAACAGCTAGAGCAGATAATCCTCCAAGGTTTACATAGTTGCAGGATGGGAGGAATAAATGTCGCTTTTGCCTTTGTCGGGAATCTCGGTCGTCGAATGCAGCACTGGAATGGCAGGCCGGTTGGCGGGCCTGCTGCTGGCGGATCAAGGTGCAACCGTAATCGTTTGCCGCGAAGGCGGCGAGCCCGCGCCACTAGATGCGTATCTGGACCGCGGCAAGCATATTCATGCCGGTGCAGAACCGGCTTGCTCGGCGGGGGCCGACGTGGTAATCCGCGACGGCACCGATAATGGCGAAAGAATTCACGAGCAAATTCGTCTCGCCATTACAGCCGTCCTTCCCGGTGAAACCGCCTATCCTTTCCCGGACGAGGTTGGTGACGACATCCTCAAGGCGGTCTCGGGCTTCTATACCGATCTGGCGATGACCCGAAGTCTGCTCGGCGACAACGTCCTCTACACCCCCGTGCCGCTGTGCTCGGTCTATGCCGGCGTCCTCGGTGCGACGGCAGTCGGAGCGGCTCTGATGGACCGCCTCCGGTCCGATACCGGCCGGGATATCGTCATTTCGCGTCTGGCTGCCGGCCTGTCTTCGGTCGGCGCGCTGGCGCTGGAGGTTGGGGGCATTCCTGAGCATCTGAAGACAGGACCTATTATTTCGCTGCCTCCCGAACTGGCTGCGCATGTCGGGAAGGCTCGTGCCGACAAGGCCTATTTCGAATGGCTCAAACGCCAGATGAACCCCTTGTTTGCCTGCTATCCTGCCGCCGACGATCGCCAAGTCATGTTTCTCAGCGTCATTCATCGTGATTACGCTCGGCGACTGCTTGAGACGCTAGGGATCTGGGAGGACATGCAGGCCTTGGGGGTGGTCGACCTCCCGATCTATGATTCATCCAACGCCGAATACGCCGACCACAATATTGCCGTGGCGCAAAATCTGCGTTTGCCGCTTCGCGCCAAATTGGCTGAACTGATTGCTGCCGCCGTCGCCCGCAAGCCGGCCGAGGAGTGGGAACGCATCCTTGGCGAGGCCAACATTCCCTGCGCGATGGTTCGCGATTTCGACGAATGGCGCGCGTCAGATCATGCAAGGCAGTCCGGAATCGTCGAGACAGTTGGCGGTTGCGACTGGCCGCAGCTTGGGCGTGCCGTTCGGCTGGCTTCCGCCAAACCCTATCCGGCTCTCCACATCGGCACGACCGGGAAGACTTCATTGCCTGCTTCACAGTCGGCGACCGCAAAGGAAGCGGCAAAATTGGCAGCTCCCCTGGCCGGCATGCGCGTCGTCGATCTCGCCAACGTCATTGCCGGGCCGGCTTGCGGCCGGATGCTGGCTGAACTCGGCGCCGAGGTCATCAAAGTGGACTCCACACAGCCCGAGCATGCGCCAGCGGTAACCGTGGTCTGGCCGGGCGAACTCTCCCAAGGAAAGCGAAGCATTCTCCTCAATCTGCGGCAGGAAGACGGGCGAGAGATCCTCAGACGGTTGGTTGCACAGGCTGATTTGGTCGTGTTCAACAAACTCGACCCGGTCATGAAGCGGTTGGGTCTCGATCGGGCCGGTCTCGCGCGGCTCAATCCCGATGCCATTGCCGTCCAATTGAGCGCCTTCAAAGGCGAACGGCCGGGCAGTCACGACGACTACCCTGGGTACGACCCGCTCTTGCAGGCCGCGACCGGAATCATGACCAGATTCGGCTCTTCCGATGCGCCCGAGTTGCACGGGCTAGCTTCCTGCGTCGACTATCTTACCGGGTACATTGCGGCTTTCGGAGCGATCGTCGCTCTCTTCGCCCGCGAACGGCGTCCTGAAAGGGGCGGCGACTGGGTCGACACGTCCCTCGCCAGCGCCGCGAGCTTCATTCAGGCTTCGTTCCAGGTAACGCCCGCACCGGTCGGAACGGCAAACTGCTTGCGGAAGGTCAAGGACGGCTGGATTTGCGTCGAGCCGGCCGATGCTGATATCCCCGGCATTTCCGAACTAACCGTGCCGGAAGCACTGACCGCCGCCAAGTCCGCCGGAATCATCGCGGCACCGGTGCAATCGATCGCCGAACTCAAGGCTCGACATCGAGAAAACCCGTCTGCGGACGTTGCCTTCAAGACCTCCTCCGGGGATCTTCCTGCCTTCAATCTGCGTCAGACATGGTTCCATTTCGATGGCTCGCCTTTGCCAGAACTCGCGGCTGCTCCGGCACCGGGGGCCAACGCACAGGAAATTCTCCAGGAACTGGGCTACGGCGCGGCAGATATCGAGAAAATGATGTCCGTCGGAACGGTCGGACAGGTGCTATGGGGCAGCCCTTCCGAGCTTAAGGCGGTCGAATAGCGCCATATTACGTCAGGGCGGCCAGGCTCTTTTGCGCGCGCTGCTCGAATACAGCGGAGCCCTGCGATGCTGCCAGGGCGACGGCGCGGTTGAAATAGCCGGCTGCGAGGGCCTTCCCGTCGGAACCTTCCTCTTTCAATGTCAACTCGCCTCGACATCGAAGGATTTCGGCATCCCAAATATGTTCGCTATGGGATCGGACAAAGTCTTCGGCCTGGATAAGAGCGCCCAGCGCCAGATCGTTGCGGTTACCCAGCGCGCAGCATTGGGAAACCGTCATCCAGAGGAAGGGAGAAAGGAAGCCACCCCAACCACGGCAAAAATCGGCGACATTCCGGCTCATGGAATCATAGTCAAGAGGCCGCAAGCCGGCCATGGTCTCGCTCCAGGCCAGGACGAGTTCTGCCAACGGACTCCAATGGTTAAAACCATGTTTTTCGCTGAGTTCCCTCAATAGTTCGCCATGTTCACGCCCATCTTTGGTTTCGCTGCGGAGAATGTCCAACACTGAACGCCAACCCAGGACGACCGCCTGTGTTGGCGCGTGCTTTTGCGACCGAGCGATCGACCAGGCTAAATCCGCTCGCGTCAGGGCCGCTTTGTCGTCGCCTTGCAGGAATAACGCCCATGCACTGTAAACGGCGGCAGTGGCTCCCGCGTCATAGCCGTAGGAAGGCCTGTAACGCGCCAAGTCATAGTGACGCAGAACTTTGTCGTACCAGCGCCTTGCCTCTGACAGTCGTCCTTGAAACAGGGCGCTCGTACCGAACAGCCTGCGGGCTTCAAGAAGCAGGTCGCGATGGCGCGCTTCCTTGGCTCGGTGGGCAACCTCGGCGGCAATCGCAGCCGATTCCGCCCAGTCTCCGCGCGCGCAGAAATAGGCCCAAAGCGCGGCAAAGGTCGCTGCTTCCTGATCGGGACTATGAATCTGTGCACAGAGCGTTTTAGCCTCTTCGTAAATAGGAAATAACTCAAGCGCTCCGTAACCCTTGGTAACCCGAACAACGACGCCCAGTTCCGTGAGCAATTCGAGCCTGTGCCTCTTGTTTGCGGCGGTGAGCGCAGGTCCGTTGAGCGCCGCGAGACCTGCGCGAAAATGGCCGGTCGCCTCCTCATTGGCGAAATCTCTCGCGGCCCGCTTTCCTGCCTCCAGCCACCGGGGCGCCGATTCTTCTGCCAGACCCGCCTTGACGAGATGGTCAGCGATGATTTCGGCGCGCGGCTCGAAGCCGGTTTGTCCTGCCAACAGTCGGGCGATCCGCTGATGAATCTGGCGGCGTTGCTCGAGTAGCATCGATTCATAGGCTGCGTCGCGAAACAGGATGTGGCGGAAGCACCCTATTCCTGTCCCGCTCTCCCCGCCCGGAAGAATCACGCCCTCCTCGACCAGAGTCTGCATGGCCTCGCCGAGGGCGGCTTCCGGCACTTCCGCTACAGCGGCCACAAGATCACTGCGGAATTCCCGACCGATCGCCGCCGCAACTTGCGCGATGAATTTGTTGTCGCCCAGCCGGTCCAGTCTTGCCATCAGAAGGTCAATCAATCGTTCAGGAAGTCGTCCGCGGAACTCAGGCATGTCGCAAAGGGTTCTTGCAAATTCTTCGACAAATAGGGGAATGCCTTCGGTCTTTTCGACCACGAGTTTGCGCTGTTCCGCCGACAGCCTTATTGAGCCGGTGACTTCGTCTATCATTTGTTCGACGTCAGCCGTTCCTAGTGGCGCCAGTTCCAGGACCGTGGCGCGTGGCAAACGACGCCACTGATCGTTGCCCGGCCGCGAGGTCACTGCCAGCATGATTGGTTGGGCCTGGAGGCCGCGGGCGATCAAATGAATCAGTTCGGTCGTAGAGGGGTCGAGCCAATGAACATCCTCGACGACTAGCAGCAGGGGGGCCTTGCGCGCCGCGGTGAAAATCACCCTAACAAGCATTGCAAAAATCGCTTCCTTGCGACGGCTCGCCGGCATGGCTTCCAGCGCGTCCGGCAACGCCAGGCCGAACAGCGAGCCGAGCATCGCTACACCCGAGGGCTCGGACTCGGCCGGTGTTATCGCCAGCGCGAGGAGTTTGGCGTTGATTTGTTCGCCGCCATCCGTACGCACGATCCCTGCCAATTCGGATATTGCGTCCCGCACAGGCGACAAGGCGCTCCTCGAATAGAGCGGCAAGGCCCTGAGAAGCATGCGCCGCCCCCCATTTTGCCGGATGGACGCCCACAGATCGTTGATCAGACGCGACTTGCCGATCCCCGGTTCGCCGCTGATGACGACGACTTGCCCCTCTTTGCCCTCGACCAGAGACCAACGTCCGAACAGAAGGTTGAGTTCGTGGCGGCGCCCGACTAGCGGCACGCCCTCGGTGGACTCGGAGGGGATCCCCAATTCCTCAAGTCGCCAGACGGTCTCGCCGGACGCAAGGCGGCAGCAGGGCAATTCGGCGCGGCAATAATGGCGCAAGACCCGATAGGTAGCTTCGGACAGAAATACGCTCCCGGCCGAGGCACAGTAAGAAATTGCCGTGGCGTCAGCCAATACGTCTCCCAACAATGCCGGAACGGGTGTCCCCGAATCGGAGTTTCGCGTACCGCTGATCGCCCAGCCGGTTGCCACCCCGACCTTTATCGCGACATCGTCGAGGGTCTGCTCATGCCCGGCGACGGATTCATCTCTGGACGAGTCAATTTCCCCGAGAACCAATTCTCTTGCCGCAGCGACGGCAAGATATGCGGCATTTTCCAGGGATCTCGGCCAGCCGAAATAGCTGACGAATCGATCGCCAGCCTCCTCCGCAACTCTTCCGCCGTATTTTTCGGTGATCTTTGCAAATAACCTTCGAAAGACAAGAAAGTCATCGTGTATTCGACCGGAATCAATCGATCGATTGGAAAAACTTCCAGCAATTCTGCAGGCAATCACCGTGACGTGATGTCGGCCGGGAAGTTGGGACGCATGGCTCAAGCCGGGAGGCAGCCGCTCTGGTGTTGGTGCCAGCCGAAGGAATGGCACATAGCTGCCCTTCGGTATCTCAAGGAAATGCCGGTCATCGATCCCGGAGCCACGGGAATAGTCGGTTAGCAGGCGGCGTAGTCGTCCAGCCTCCACCCGAACGATGGCATTGCTGCCCGGATCGAATGACGAATCCTTGCCGAAGACCGACATCGCGATGTTCAGTTCCTTCAGCGACCTGTCACGGCCGGCAAGCCATTCCTCGACCAGGAATTTCAGAAACGCGCCCATCCGTGGAGACGACAGAAACTCTGGGCTGGCTAGGGTGCGGGACAAAACACCCTGCACCTCTTCTGGCGAAAGAACATCTGACCCCTGGCCTCTGGTGGGCCCACCATCGGTAAGCGGCATCCTAGACCATTTCCCTTCTTGATTTGGTCATGCCGGCGCGAAGTGCGTCGACATGACGGCGTTTGCCTGACGGTAAGACACTTCCTGCTCCAGGCAAAACGCTTCGATTGCCGGCCGCGGCGCTGGCTGCTCCGCACCTCTAACCGCAGCAAGATCGCTGCCTATGACGCTGCGAACAACGAGATCGGTTAGTGAGAAAAAAGTACTAACACGCGTCTGCCAGACACCAACAAATATAGCATCAAACCTTCAGCGGTTATCGACGACGCTGATGCCGGGACCTGCGTCGCGCTCGCCGCGCAACTGGGCGCGGAGCTGAAACCCGGCGCGCGATGTGGCGGCCCATGCGACAGCTGTCGCGTCGGTGCGCTACAGATGTCGCGTTTCGCGGCGAAACGCAGGCACCTGTACGACAGACACCGCCGCGTCGGAACGCCCGCCGCAACAGTGAATCCCGCGTTGCCCTCCGTCTGCGGCATCAAACTTGCATAGAGACGGCCGCCACTACCCAGGCGTTGCCTGGCCGTAGCGGCGTAATTCGTACAGTCCACGGAAAAGACCAATGGTCTTACGTTCAGACTACTGACAAATTGATTAGCTCCTAAGTCGGCAGCGGTCCCGTTCCGGGTCGTCGCAGCTCTTCGGGAAGATACGAGGTACAGGATGGCAGACAGAATGAAGGGCAAGGTAGTAGTCGTCACCGGGGCAGGTTCATCCGGACCCGGCTGGGGTAACGGTAAGGCTGCAGCGGCGTTGTACGCGCGTGAAGGAGCAAGCGTCCTCGCCGTCGATTATCGAATCGCAGCAGCGCTGGAAACTGCCGAACAGATTAAGTCGGAAGGAGGAAAGTGCGTCGCTGCTCGCGCTAACGTGGCTGACTCCGCTGACGTTCAAGCTATGGCAGCCGAGTGCATCAGGCATTTCGGCCGAATCGACGTACTGCACAACAATGTCGGCATCGTCGAAGTGGGCGGTCCCGTTGAAACCGACGAGGATGCCTGGAACCGCGTCATCGCCGTCAACCAGTCGAGCGTGTATCTCACGTGCAAGTACGTCATCCCGCACATGCTCGAACATGGTTCCGGCTCGATTGTGAACATCGCATCGGTCGCCGCCACCCGCTGGATTGGGTTCCCGTATCTGGCTTATAGCGCTGCGAAGGCAGCGATTCTCGCCATGACGCAAAACATGGCTATTCAGTACGCATCCCAAGGTATTCGGGCGAACTGCGTTCTGCCTGGTTTCATGGATACGCCGCTCATCAGGGAGCCGCTCAAGGAAACGTATGGCGGCGATACCGGCGAAATGATTGACAAGAGAAACAAGCAGGTGCCAACGGGAAAGATGGGCGACGGTTGGGATACCGCCTACGCCGCGCTCTTTCTCGCTTCAGATGAGGCAAAGTACATCACCGGCACCAGCCTTGTGGTAGACGGCGGCCTGACCGCGCGGTGCGCCTGACGAGCACGGGTACTCGTTGCTGGCAACGGCACCAGCCTCCAGTGCAGCTCCGAGATCATGCCGGCTATCAGACACACGCAGCATGCTGAATCGGGTTTGCCAACTTCCCGTGAATTGCGTCGCTGCTTTCGGAACACTCGCTCCCGGTGTTGGTTTTGACATAGCCGACGCCCGGGACGAGTAGCCCGTATCTTGTACTCAGCGCGAAGATAACTGGCTATATCATTTGAAACTTTCTTATACCAGGATTTGCAAAAATAGAAGGATGGAGTACCCGATTTCTTCTCCCGGTGAAACGCTCCTTTATCAAGTCAGTGATTTTTGCAAAGCAACTTGACTGGTAAATTTCTTCTCACGGACAGGGTCCGCCTATGGAGAAAGTCATGAAGAACAGTCAAGTGCGTAAAAGTGTGGTCATCGGTGCACTGCTTGTTGCCGGTCTTGGGGCAGCTCAGGCGCAAACGCAGACGGATTATCAAGCAGAAACGGGAGCGCCAGTGGCCAGCTATGCCACAGCGGCAGATAGCACAGGTGCTGGGGACTCTCAAAACCATCGATCCGCGGTAGTCATCCGGAGCGGCTATAACGTCGGTCGAACCGCCGTTCAAAACGTGCCTGGGTGCGACGGACCGGCCAGTTTTTGCAACATGTATTTTGGCAATTGATATCGAACTTATTGAGCCTCGACATTCTGGAGTTCGATCAATGAAAAGTCCGATTTCGTGGGCTGACCACTGTCGAGGTTGCAATAAAAATGAGATATAAATTTTTTCGACCAAGAATAAATAGTTCGCCCTTAGTAACCCGCAACACGACGAAGAGGTCGCTTAACGCGCTGCATGCACCGGGATTCGAGTGTCTGGCGAACGTGCGACGTGAAAAGGTTGGTGTCGAGACAGGCCGTTCCGTTGCCCGTAGCCTCTACGCGGCTCAAGCCTGGTTGCTCGCCTAGCAGGCTGCTGGTGACTGACGGGCTAAAACGGCTCAACGGGCTGTTCAGCGTAATCTATGCAGCTTCGTTTTGGGTTTGGGCCGCATTGCAGCGGCACGAGCGAGATGCTTTTCAAGACGCCCCGCTTCATCCTTCAACTGTCGCCCGATCTCCTTCTGGCGGTCGGACGTATAGAGCTCGCGGAAATCTCCACCAGCGCCCCCGAAAGGCGCCGGCAAAATTGAGCGGTTTAGCGAAATGACCGCCCTCTGTTTACAACATGAAACAGAATATATGGTTCGTCATATGCAAATGTACTTCGAGTCGTCCTCACGACTGCCCCTCCTGAAACTCTGAGAAAGTCCATTTTGGCCGACGCTTTTCAAGAAAGGCGTTCACACCCTCACGCTGATCTGGGTGGTCAAATAGATCAACGAAGCGTTCGCGCTCTACCGCGAGTGCCGGAGCACGCGGAATGCCATTGCGCGCCTGATGAATCAACCTCTTGCTGTATTCGACCGCTTGCGGACTGAGGCTCACTACGCGCAGGGCCATCGTCAGCGCGCTCTCCAACGCCGCACCCTTCCCTACCACTTCTTCGACAAGGCCGATACGAAGAGCGGTGGCGGCATTGATTCGCTCGCCGGTTAGTATTAGCCGCTTGGCCCAGCCCTCGCCAACTAGCCACGGTAGCGTCTGGGTACCGCATCCGGATGGGAGCAAACCGACAGCGGTTTCAGGAAGGGCAAGGACCGCGTGTTCTGCCGCTATTCGAATGTCGCTCGCCAGCGCGCATTCAAGACCCCCGCCCATCGCATAGCCGTTGATGGCCGCAATCACTACCATCCGAGCATTCTGCAACGCCTCGAACGCCCTGCCAAATCGTGTCGCAACCGTTCGCGCGATCTCGAGACTTCCGTCAGAAAAGGCATTGAGATCGGCACCCGCACTAAAGAACTTAGGTCCATCTCCAGTTATCACGAGCGAGCGTACGCGCGGGTCGGAGTTCAACCTCTCTACGGTTTCCTGCAGTGCGAACAGACCGTCCGGAGTGAAAGCGTTTGCAGGAGGTCGTTTCAGCGTCAGTATTGCGATGGCGCC
Source organism: Paraburkholderia phytofirmans OLGA172 (assembly GCF_001634365.1). Classification (NCBI taxonomy): domain Bacteria; kingdom Pseudomonadati; phylum Pseudomonadota; class Betaproteobacteria; order Burkholderiales; family Burkholderiaceae; genus Paraburkholderia; species Paraburkholderia phytofirmans. Next base: position 608,862 of record NZ_CP014579.1, on the reverse strand, counting down.
AGCATGCTGGTAGTCAAGCTCGAACATTTGATAACTCCGTTGTGTTTTTTCGCTTGTGTGAAGTGGACGTAACGGTGTCAGTTCCGACTTGCATTGGAACCAACGAGCAGGGTCCGCTTGCAGGACGCTCCTGCTCGCGCCACTGTTCTATAAAACTCTCGCCCCCAATGGCGGGGTTGAGGCGTGATCCTCGATACCGCTCCCGTGAATCTGAACGCCTCGGATCAACAGTTCACCGAGTCATCCGACGTGCAGGACGTCGGTTGCACGGCGTCCGTCAGACGAGGCGCCCCCCTCAGACAAATAAGGCACGATTAAGAAAAGGCACCCGTTATATAGCGTTGTAACAATCTGCCAAGATGGGTTAGATCGGGAGCGTCTAAATAGGGTCTTCAGACTGCGCTCGCTCGCGCGAATATTTCGTGCGGCCGCAGAAGCGATCGGTTTGGTGACGACCGCGCTCGCTGCAATTTCCTACCCCGCCTCAAGGTTGGAGAAATTCAATACAACGCCTTCAGAGTTTATGGATAAAACACACGGACCAAAATGACCGCCGCGCTCACTTTTAATGAACGAAGTTGCAAGCTTGTTGCTGTTAGCTCCTGGACCGGCGATAAAGTGGCGCCCTTTCGACAGCATATTTGTCAATTTGCCTACGACACCGTATACGGCGGAGAAGTCCCCATAGTTTTGATGCGCTCCAGCCAGCCGATCGACGATGTCACCACCTGCTCTGTAGGCAATGCCCGCTGAATGTTCCCATGAGGCAGCCCTGGCAGTGGGCTAGAAATGAGTCGCTAAGGTTGTCCGGGGACACGCTACCTGTTGAAGTTCGTTAATTGCGCTAGCCGTGTCCACAGAGGCGCTAATTGATGTCCGCCATTTCCGCTAGCGCGCGTGTTGATGGCCGACGCGCACTCACCGTCTAGCATAGACGATGATGACGCTGTGCGGGAGTGCGGTTCCGGACATCGACTGTGGAACGTAGAAGTCCATCGAATAACACTCAAAGTGTTCCAGTGCGCCGCTTTTCGTCTGCGCCCATAGGCCAGCGGCATCGTATGCTTGCATGGACGACGGATGATATTTCCGCTCGCCCCTGCCTTGCCCCTGTTTACCTGTTGCGCCGCTCAACAGCCGCCTTAGCGGAATTAAAGGACACGTTAAACGCGCTAGCGAAATTAACGGAAATCAACAACTGCCCCCGGGCGAAGCGCGCCCGCCGAGGAACGATTCAGCCGCGGCTGCGTTGATCTTTCTGGCGATTCCGGTAGCGCGTACGACACCGTGACCTTGACAGAGGTTCCAGCCGAAGCGTTGCAGTCTGGTTAACTGTCTTTTGATAAATGGTGGCTCCTACTGCATCGGCGTTGCCTCTACCATTGCACCGGCTCTGCATGCGCCACCTGTCATAGAGGACTGTTATGAATCTCGCTTCGATCCGCAAAGACGCCTTTGCGATGCCTGTTCACAATCCGGCCTATCCACGGCCGCCGTACCGCTTTATCAATCGGGAATACTTCATCATTTCATACGAGACCGATTTCGATGCTCTGCGCGCCATCGTGCCTGAGCCGCTGCATCCGGAAAACGATCTCGTCCATTACGAATTCATTCGCATGCCAGATTCGTCGGGCTTTGGTGACTACACCGAAAGCGGTCAGGTCATCTCGGTGCGAGACCATCAAGGGCGCCTCGGTAACTACACGCATTCGATGTACCTCGATGACGAAGGTCCAATCGCCGGCGGCCGGGAAATCTGGGGCTTTCCGAAGAAGCTGGCCAAGCCGACCTTGAGCGTCGACGGCAACGACACGCTGCTCGGCACACTCGATTACGGCACACAACGTATCGCAACCGGCACGATGGGCTTCAAGCATGTGTCACTCGACATCGAGGCTGAACGCAAGAAGCTTGCGGACACACCGAATTACCTGCTGAAAGTGATCCCGCACGTTGACGGTTCGCCGCGCGTGTGCGAGCTCGTGCGTTTCTATCTGCGCGACGTGAGCGTGCTGGGCGCGTGGTCGGGTCCCGCTGCGCTCGAACTGCATCCGCACGCGTTGGCGCCCATCGCCGATCTGCCGGTGAAGCGGGTGGTCGGCGCGCGTCATGTGATTGCCAATCTCACGCTGGATATCGGCGAGGTTGCGCTCGATTATCTGGCTTCGACCGAGAGCGTCAAGCTTGCGGTCAATCAATAACGCTCCGTGAACCGTTAGGAAAGGAAAGCAACATGTCGTTGAACAATAAAGTCGCGCTCGTGACGGGCGCAGCAAGCGGTATCGGTGAGCAGTGCGCACGCAAACTCGCCAGCCTCGGTGCCGCAGTGGTGATTGCCGACCTGAATCTCGAGAACGCGCAGAAAGTGGCCAGCAGCATCGTCGCGGCGGGCGGCAAGGCGCTGGCAGTCGCAATGGATGTCACCAGCGAGGAAGCCGTCAATAACGGCATCGAACGCGCGGTGAAGGAGTTGGGCAGCATCGAAGTGCTCGTGTCGAACGCAGGTATCCAGATCGTCGCTCCCATCGAGGACTATGCCTTTTCCGACTGGAAGAAAATGCTGGCGATCCATCTGGACGGCGCCTTCCTCACGACGAAGGCTGTGATCAAGCACATGTACGCCGGCGGCAAGGGCGGCTCGATCGTCTACATGGGTTCGGTACATTCGCACGAGGCGTCGAAGTTGAAGTCTGCCTATGTGACGGCCAAGCATGGCTTGCTGGGACTGGCCCGGGTGGTGGCGAAGGAAGGCGGCCCGCGCGGCGTGCGGGCAAACGTGGTGTGTCCGGGCTTTGTGCATACCCCGCTCGTCGACAAGCAGATTCCCGAGCAGGCGAAGGCGCTCGGTATCTCCGAAGCCGACGTCGTGAAGAACGTGATGCTCAGGGAAACCGTCGACGGTGAATTCACCACGGTCGAGGACGTCGCCAATACGGTTGCGTTCCTTGCGGGCTTCGAATCGTCCGCGCTCACCGGGCAGTCGGTGATCGTCAGCCACGGCTGGGCAATGCAATAAGGGGTCTCGTATGCGCAGCAGCACAAAAAAAATCAACGGGCAGTCGGATGTGTTTGCGCTGCCGCGCTACGACGAGATCGCCCTGGTGCTTCAGGGCGGCGGCGCACTCGGGTCTTACCAGGCCGGCGTCTACGAAGGCCTGGCCGAGGCCGGTGTGCAACCGAACTGGATCGCCGGCGTGTCGATCGGCGCTCTGAACACCGCCATCATCGCGGGCAATGCGCCGGAAAACCGTGTGGAAGCGTTACGAGGTTTCTGGAATTCGATCTGCCATCCGCTCGACTGGGTAGGTAGTCTGGGTGCATGGATGCCGCCCGGTTTCGGCGTGCAGGACCTGTCGCGCAAGTGGGCAAGTTTGTGGGCAGCCAGCCGCGCGTTGACAGAGGGTCAGCCGGGTTTTTTCTCGCCGCGCTCCCAGTTTCCAATGGCAGGTTTCGGCAAGCAAAGCCCCAACATGGTCAGCTACTACGACACGGCCGCCCTGAGGGAAACGCTGTTGAAGTTCTCCGATCTCGACCGTATCAACGATGGCGACATCCGCGTTTCTGTGGGCGCGGTGAACGTGCAGACCGGTAACCTGGTGTACTTCGACAACACGAAGATGCGTCTGCACCCGGAGCATTTCATGGCGTCAGGGGCGCTGCCGCCAGGTTTTCCGGCGGTGGAGATCGACGGCGAGTATTACTGGGATGGCGGCCTCGTTTCCAACACGCCGCTAACCGAAGTGCTCCGCGATGCCGACCACAAGGATGCACTCGTTTTTCAGGTCGATCTATGGAGCGCGAGAGGCAATGCGCCGGGGGACTTTCTCGACGTGTCCGAGCGTGCCAAAGACATTCAGTACTCGAGCCGTACGCGGGCGATTACCGGCATGCTGGCGGATCGTCAGAAGCATGCGCGCTTCATCAAGGAACTGCTCTCACATGTCCCTCCCGATCTTCGCAGGGCCGATCCGCTATTCCGTCTCGCTGAAGAAGAAGCCGACGGCAGCGCGATCAATGTGGTGCACCTCATCTACAAGAACAAGCCTTACGAGGGGCATTACAAAGACTACGAGTTCAGCGTCGACACGATGCAAGAGCATTGGGAAAGCGGTCTCGAAGACATCCGCGATTCGTTTGCCCACCGGAATTGGTTCGATGTGCCGAGCCGCGAACAGGGTTTCGTGACGCATGACGTACATCGCCAGCTTGGCGCTGTGCCGCAGTCTGATCTTGACATGCCTGAATTGCCGCTCGGGGCGGAACGGAAAGTCGCAGCTTGAACGGGTGCGTATCTGGTGTTCGCTGACGGACGACGATGGCAATATACAATCATAGTATTGTCCATACGATCAGTAATTTCCGGAGAAAATTCGAAGTCTCTGACGCGCTTGATAAAATTAATGCGCGCTTATGTGAATTGGCGAGTTTATTTAGTTCGGAGTGGAAATAAACCTGTCAACACATACGCCGAGACCCTGTCGGCACCGGGCGCTCAACTGACATGTTGATTGCGTTCTACCCGATGCGAAAGTGCTGGAGAAGCGTGGCGCGATGTCGGGGCCAGCAAACACACCGGATGATCACCTCGCGATCAGAGGGGCGCCCCGCCATCAATTTCTCCAGACTCTCAAATTTTCCCACCGTCGGCGCCCAAATTCGCCCAGTCCGCGAATGTAGCCATTTCGACCACGCTATTTGCAGCGGCGCCCCCCGAGATCCTTATCGCGACAGAACCGTTCGGAACGTATCGGCCGTTCCTGTCAAGCCCGCTCTACTACAACTTCGCTTATCTGAAGCGTTGGCACCAAGTCGGTGTAGTTGGGTATGTCACCGAAGATCTCTTTCGCGTGCGGCCCGACATCTGTTTGAAAAGACTCGACCGAGTCGCAGAAGAAGTGGCACATGGCAACGTAGGTTGCTGGTTCGCCGGGTGAACCGCCTGCAAGTCCTTTATCAACGGTGTAGTACAAACACGCTTCGCCCATGCACGTCTTCAGCAATGGCATATGCCTGTCGCGGTAGTACTCGTGGTCGAAGCGGGCGTCAGGCGTGTTTGCGTACATGACACTAACCTCGATCATCATAGGCCTCCAAGTGGTAGAAAGTGAGTCCCCAAAACGTTGGGTCCGAAGTATGAACAATTTGCGCCGTCGTAATGCATACCTGTCTAACCGCCATCGGCAACCGGCGGCAAACCCCGCCATCAAGCGGACCTCCCCGAGTCGCTTGACTTCCCTCCGTCGACAACGACCATGGCCTGCCGGGCGACCATGCCTCGCGCGCGCGAAACGCGATCGAAGCTAACAAACCAGTCGCCTCCGGCAGTCGGCTCCGGTCATGTCGACGTGGCCAGCAAGGTCTTCAGGTGCAGGTCGATCTGCGCCAGACATTCAGCGTCGGTTCCAAAGAGGGCCAAGTGTCCGTCGATGCTCGAGATCGGCCGGAAGTCGCTTCCGGAAATGAGTTTCTGCTCGGCCTCGCATTCCGCTGGCGAGAAGAACATGTCATAGCTGATCGGCATCACGAAGGTCTTGGCCCTGATGCGGCCAAGCGCTGCTGCAAGGTCGCCGCCAATGTGCCTGCTCACGTCTCCATGCTGCCACTTCCAAGTCATGGCGAGCAGGTCGTTCGGGTCCATCGGCGCGAAGTAGCCGGTCATAAGATTATCGACAAAGGCCTGCATCGAATCGAAGCCTAGGGCCTTGTGGCGCGCGGCACGGAAGAACTCCGTGCTCCAACCCATCACGGTCCACATCTTCCCGTGCCGCTTCAAGCCGGCCGCCACCTCGGCAGGCGTAGCGTAGTCGCCGCCCTTGAATCCGCGATCGGTGATGATTGCCTCAACCAGCGTTTCAACGAAGAGGAAGTCGTGCTCGGTGATCTTCGCAGTCCCTGCAATAAGCGCCGCGCGAAGCACCATCTCCGGATAGCTCACGGCCCACTCGTAGGTCTGCTGTGCCGCCATTGAACCGCCGACAACCAGCGCCAGCCGCGTGATGCCGAATCTCTCGGTCATCCGTCTCGACGAGATACGGACGCGAGGATACGAACTTGGATAGAGTTCTTGCGTCAGCTCATGCCCACCGCGATTGCACGCGACACGCAGGTGTTCGAGGAGCACTGAGCTTCTGCTGGTAAGCTAAGCTGAATAGCCCGTACTTGGCCCAGGAGTTTCGAGCATGGCGCTCGAAGCGATCCAAATTAGGTCAACATGAAAGTGCTCATTGAGTCCATGTCCTTTGGAGGGACGGCACAATCCTGCACGGGCTACTATCACGGTAAACGCAGCTTCGACGTGCTCACCCATGCGGAATCCGTGCTCCCATCGCCGCTCGACTCGGCGATAGCCCTCATCATTGGGGCTGTTGACGCACCAGGCAGCGCAATCGCAAAGCGGCTTTCCTGCGAAGGTTTCGCTATCGCGGCCGTTCGGTGTGATGCGGAGAAACTTGCTCCTCTGGCGGACACGATTTCGGTCGACGGTCATGAGTCTCACGCCTTTGGCATTGATGCCCGAACAGAAGAGCAGGTCGATTCTCTGTTCCCGCACATCGAGGCTGGGATCGGAGAGATTGATGTGATGGTCTTTACCATTGGCGCGAACGTGCAGCTCAGTATCGTGGAAACAACGGCGCAGAAGTACTACAAGGTCTGGGAAATGGGCAGTTTCACCGGCTTCCTGACCGGACGGGAGGCAGCGCGGACGATGCTGCCGCGCAAACGTGGCGCGATTATTTTTACCGGGGCAACACAGAGCGTGCGAGGGGGCACCGGTTTCTCTGCATTCTCCGGTGCCAAAAATGGCCTGAGAGACTTGGCGCAAAACATCGCACGCGAACTGGGCCCCGAAGACATTCACTTAGGACATTTGGTAATCGACGGCTCGATCGACACCGAGTTCATCCGGACACTCTTTCCGGAACGCTACAAGCCGAAAGAGATCGATGGCATTCTCAATCCGGCGCATAATGCGTAAACTACTGGAACCTCCATCAACAACAGCTGACAGCGTAGACATTCGAGTTCGACGTGTGACCGTATATGGAACGTTAGTAAATCGAATGATGCGCCGCCCCAGTTTCACTAAAGGTACTGATATGTCTCGAAAGCTCAAGTTCTTTTTTGACTTTGGTAGCCCTGCTTCCTACCTCGCCTATTGCGAGCTCCCAAAAATTGCAGAACAAGGTGCGGCCTCGATAGAATGGGTTCCTGTCCTCCTCGGCGCCTTACTCAAGTCAATCGGCAATAGCGGGCCGACCGACGTGCCCACGAAAAGAGCCTGGTTTTGGAAGGACATGGCACTATGCGCAAAAAAGCGTGGCGTGCCGTTTGAGGTGAATTCATTTTGGCCGATCAACACTTTGGTTATCCAGCGAGGCGCTGTGGTCTTCAAGGATACGCTCCTCTTCCGTCCTTACCTCGACACGGTGTTCGAGGCAATGTGGGCAAAGTCCAAGAATCTTAACGACCCATCTGTGCTTGCAGAGGTTCTTGCTCCGATTGACATCTCTCTGGACGACTTCCTGCAGTGCGTCTCTGTCCAGAAAGTGAAGGACGAACTCAAGCAAAATACCGAAGAAGCCGCGCGACTTGGCGTATTCGGGTGCCCGTCGTTCCTTGTCGACGATCAGTTGTTCTTCGGCCAGGATCGACTCGAATTCGTGGCAGACGCTCTGCGCGACTCCCGAGCATGATAGACCGGCGCTACTGCTCATTGTGATCTTGCGAGCGTGAGCGCCTGAGAGGATATTCCGTTTAGTGCCTATGGGTTGCGCGCTGCAATTCTCAGATTACAGCTCAACGAACGGTTCAGCTACGACGCGGTGCAAAGTCTGTTCTTCAACAATTTTGAGGAGCACGAAGTCGCCGGTCTCGAAGACGTAGAGACCATTCGCACTGAGGTCGAAACTCGTCTCCACGACGCCAGTGTCAAGCCTCACTCAGTGGTCAACTACGACAACTTCGCAATCCGCCCCGAGGTCCTTGACGCATACGCCGTTCGTTGGTACTTTCGGTTTCAGTTGAGTTCCCATGCAACATGCTTCATCCGCGGCGCGAACATCGCGGACGAACCGACGCGCGCCGCACGAGATGAGTATTTCGATCGCGCAGCGAAAAGCTCGACATCACGCCCCCGCTTAGCCGCACAATTGCACTCTGGCTTCTGGGATCCAGATTTTCCGATCGGTGCCGCAGGAGTTCGATTTACACCAGCCTGGGAGCCGTTGCTACGCCGACCGTGTCAATGTCGATATGGCCACAGGAACCCGCCCATGGGCCAATCGAATAGTCGCTCCACACCGGATCACCAAAAAACAGCGGATTAGTGACGGGACCTGAGGTCGGTGAAATGGAGCTGCATGCGTAGCAGACGAAACTCCCCCACCTGGCTAACACTAAGCCAAGTGTCGGAATGTCGAATTTTGCTTGATTTTCGACACCCCTCGGCTTCTCTAATGCCAATATTTTTTCTTGCTCGTCTTCCCAATACCAGGATTGAAGCTATTCGTCGGGTCCAGCTGCCTCATTTGCGCCTCGTAACCTTCAGAAGCGTGGTACAGGTGGCCGACGTTATGCTCCGCGGGGTATTTTGCACCGCGAGTTTCAAGGTATGCCAATACCTCTTTCTTGAAGAGAACGGCGTCGTATCCGGGCTTCAGGATGTAGTCCTGGTGATTTACAAAGCAGAAAAAGTGTCCGCAGCAAGAGTCCAGCAGGACCTGCTCTCGCAGGTGAGGCGGCAACTTCAGGCGCCACTCAGTGTCATTTCGACGTAGTGCCACATCAAATGCAAGCAACCTTTCGTTGGTGTCAATTCCGTGACTTTCGCAGTAGCAGATGGTGCAGGCACCGACGGTGAATCGTACAAGAAACGCGTCGCGAGCTTCGTCCTCGTTACATTTGAAGTACTTCCCTGTGCGAGTTGCAAAAAAGCGTTCGAGAAGTGTAGCCATCTCCGCTGCATCGCGCTCATCCGCCTTGATCACCAGGTGGTGTTCATACAGATCCAAATAGCTGGGGATGCGGTCAGCCAGACCAATTGGAGTGAGTGCGTTGGAGATCTGGATTGCCTTGTCCACGGTGTTTTCGGGAAGCAAGGGAACGCGCTTAACCAATCTGTCCCACCTCGCCTTTTGTGCGATCAATTCCGGGATCTTCTCAGGACCTAGGCGCCGGATCGCCTTGTAGATGTGTTTCCCGTAACGAATCGAGAGATCCAGCGCGCCTCTATGAATGTACTCCGCCTGGATCGGCAGTTGAGACAAGCTTGTCAAAAGGAAATGACGGAGCTGGACCAATTCAGATTCGTCGTTAGTTCCAATGTAGAAGGTGGTGGTATTCGCCGGGGCATCAAAGGTAGGCAAGCGAACGGCAAAGACCGCAAGTTTTCCTGCACTACCGGCGCTGTCGTGCAAATATTCCGGATTCCCATTGTAACGAGCCGGACTATCCGCAGTTACGTCACGAAGATTTTTTGCGTAATCTTCCGCCCACAACTTTCCGTCCCAGTCTGGCGAATCGCCCGTCGTGTACTGACGTGAAGCGAGGTTCTCGAGAATGGTTTTCGGATCCCGTCCTAGCTTGATTCCGAGATTGTTGACGAGTTGAAGCTTTCCACTCGTGTCGATCCTGGCGAAAAGGGATTTTTCAGTAAAGGCCGGCCCCCGCCGAATCAACGAACCGCCGGAATTATTACAGATTCCACCGATAACCGATGCGCCGATACATGAAGAACCAATGACAGAATGCGGTTCTTTATTGTATGGCTTAAGGGCATTTTCCAACTCAGTCAACGTTGATCCAGGGAATGCAATGACTTGCCTCGCGTCATCAATGATTTGAAGTCCGCCAAGACGCCGAGTGCTGACGATTATCAGATCTCTATCGTAATCGTCGCCGTCTGGAGTCGAGCCTCCGGTGATGCCGGTGTTCGACGCTTGCATCAAGATGATTACGTCATTCGCAACACAAACCTCAAGAACCTGCCAAAGTTGCAGTAGCGTGCGGGGCAACGCAATTGCGAGCGCTTTGCCGTGTCCAACCCGAAAACCCTTGGTATAAAAAACCTTCTCGTCTTCACCAGTTAACAGATCCGTTGCTGCAACCACACTTCGCAGCTTACTTAGTACCTCTTTACTTGACATATCCATGCTCCATGCTGTTCAAGGCTTACCCCTTTTGATTGGAGCCACCTGACTTCTAGTAAAATCCGTAACTACGTTAACCGATCGTGACCGGCCACAATCAATTGCCCGGTCAGTGCAGCCGATCCAAACCCGTTCAAGTACACAGTCGTCCTGACTCGGCGACACATTCCCCGTCTGCGGCGTTCTGACGTCAGCTTCAGAAATGCTCGCCGCTTTCGCTTATGTCGGCATCTGCTTGACAACCAGCGGGCCCGAGAGCAAACCAGGCAGACGGCGCCCGACGTGAGGCAGCGATCACGCGCACTACATCCAGGCCGCTCTCGCAAAAAAAGACGAAATATCCCATATCGAAAATCCGGAATGGCGATCGACTATATTATAAGTAGTACATAGCTATAAAAAATAATCCATGCAAGGTTCATTTCCGTTGCCATGGTGCGTTCCGCAGGCGCAATGGTAAGTACAAGTCGCAGCCACTTTCAATAGCGAAAAAGTGACGCCTACGATTCTGCTACTGAAGCGCCAACCGGGGAATATCCAGCCGGCCTGGGTTTGAGCGATTTCCATTCTTTTTTCGCCGCAAAATTACCCAAAGCGTAAAACACCTTCTCAGCAATGGAAACAATGCTAAAAGAAACGCTTTCGCGCTCGCGAGCATTGCTCGTGACGGACGCATTCTTCAAATCAAGTTCAGGCTGCTATCTGCTGAACTCCACCGGTAGGCGGGTGTCGGCGAGCTTCTCGCGAAGCTGGACACCGGCGCCTCCGCGCGCAACGCGGAAAACGCTCAACGCGAAAAAGATTTTTGACATGCTTGCCGGCGGCTGCGGCCCCGCTGGCGCGGCGGCTGCGATCGACGCGGCGCACAAAGACATTCGCACCGGCGTGCCCGCCGAACGCTTCGGCGGTCAGGTGCTCTACACGATGGCGATCGAGACTTCGTATCGGTGCAGGAAACGGAAGGACTGAGTTTCGCGACCGCGCTCGAGTAGCACGTGCGCGCCTACGACGTCGACATCATGAATCTGCAGTGCCGAGATGCTCGTGCCGGGTGTGAAGACCGTTGAGATCGGCACCGCAAGCGGCGCGACGCTGCGCGCTAAAAGCGTGGTGCTCGCGACGGACTCGCGCTGGCGCTCTCTTCAAGGGCAAGCGCATGGCGGTTAATTGCAAGCGAGGAGCCTCCATCCGGAGTCCCGCCGAAATACCACTGAGGAAGATCAAGTAAGCGTCAATTTTTAAATCGGTATTAACACCTGGTTTGTTCGATTCTTTAGCGAACATATTGCGATTTGTCTACTGCCAGGGAAATTCATTACCTCGAAAGCGCCTTTATCGCCCCTCTGCTTGGTCCTAGACTTCACGTGTGTCTCCGGATCGGCGCGAAACATGCCCGGTATCAACCTATCTACTTTGGCCAATGATTGCACGACATCATGAAAGACATTGAATTGGTTCATCACACCGTTGAGGCAAACGGCATTCGTCAGCACTATGTAGAAGCAGGCGACGGACCCACGGTCGTCTTGCTTCACGGATTCCCCGAGACCTATTACGCGTGGCGTCATCAGATTCCCGTGCTCGCGCAACATTTCCGTGTGATTGCGCCAGACTTGCGTGGCTATGGGGCAACGGACAAGCCCGCGGCAGGATATGACAAACGCACGATGGCAAACGACCTGCTTGCCCTGCTTGACAAGTTGGACATCAACCGTATCGCGCTAGTGGGCCACGACCGAGGCGCACGAGTAGCGACGCGCTTCGCTAAGGACCATCCGCACAGACTTGACCGCCTCGTTGTGATGGATAACGTTCCGACGCGAGTGGTCGCTGAGCGGCTGAATGCGCAGATTGCAAAGGCGTACTGGTTCTTCCTGTTCCACCAGGTTCCCGATCTTCCGGAAGCACTGATTGCAGGCAACGAGCGCGTGTGGCTCCGCCATTTCTTCACGGACTGGTGCTACGATCCAACTGCAATTAGTGGCGATGCGTTCGAGGAATACGTTCGAGCATACCAGGCTCCTGGTGCCGTCCGTGGAGCAATGTCCGACTACCGAGCGAACGCCGAAGACGTCGCGCAGGACAAGGTTGACGCACATGTGCCCATCAAGGTGCCGACGCTGGCGCTTTGGGGTGCCGAATTCTACGCCGTCGGTAAAATGTTTGATATGGCCGAGGTATGGCGCTCCATGGCAACCGACATACGGACATACGCAATTGCGCAGGCGGGACACATGCCGCAGGAGGAGCAGCCTAAGATTGTCAATGCCCAACTGCTCGATTTTCTGCAGAGTTGGAAAGGATAGCTATCGACTCAAAACGCCGCGCTAGAGCATGATATTCATTTTTATCAAGGAATATTACTCTATTGTTTCGCAACGTCCGATGTAGTTACACATAAGCCAGTGACCACATTGGACCAGATTCAAGACATCGTCCCTGCCGCCACAGCAGCATCCCAACAGGCGACCGTCGCGCAATCCAGAATTACCATCAAGGCAGTGCTGATCCTCGAGAAACTGCTCGGCCAGTACCTGAGCAACGTGCACCTATCGACGCCTATCCGTGGCGTTTCTTATTCGACGACGTAAATGCGTGCAATCACAAAATCCTGGTTGCAGCTGATCTACGTATTTACAGGATGAACACCATGCAAACACCCTGCTCCTGTAGTTCCGAACTCGGTGAGTCGTCAGTTAGCGGAAAAATCACCAACTCGCGCCCTTCTTTCTCAAACATCGGCAGACTGCCGCAAGTCGCACCGCTCTATAGCCTGCAAGTTGGCGCCGCAAAGGTAACCGTTATATCTGACGGCACTATTCCTCTCAATGCGCCCACACTGATCTCCGGCAAAGATACGGCGACATTGGAGAAGCTGTTGGCCAAGGCATTTCTTTGCGGGGAGGTCGAGACGTCGATTAACGTCTACCTGATTGAACTGAATGACCGTAAGATTCTTGTCGATACGGGTGCCGGAGAACTGTTCCGCCAAATTAACGTCGGCGGAAAACTTTTCACGCGTCTCGAGCATACAGGGCTTGGACCTCAAGACATCACCGACATTTTAATTACGCACATTCATGTGGACCATTCAGGCGGTCTCACGATGGCAGGCGAGCGAATGTTCCCGAATGCACTTGTACATGTCGGCAAGCCGGACGTCGATTTCTTTCTTGACCCGGAACAGGCGGCCACATCCGCATATCGGCCGGATGCACTTCCGTACACATTCGAGCAAGCAGTACTAACAGTTAAACCCTATGCGGAGTCGGGTCAACTGCGCCCTTTCGACAAGACCACTGAGATTGTCCCCGGCATTACGGCGTCACTCCACCCGGGACACACACCTGGCTCAGCTTTCTACGCACTAACCAGCGAAGGCCAAACCCTCGTGTTTGTCGGCGATATCGTTCATATTGCCGCACTGCAATTTGCCGAACCTGAATTCACAATCGCGTTTGACGTGGATCCCGCCGGCGCGGTGGAGAGTCGCAGATCAGCCTTCGCCGAGTTCTCTCGCACGCAAGTGCTCGTCGCCGCCCCGCATTTGCCTTATCCGGGTGTCGGACATATTCGTCCAGATGGTGACGCTTACGCGTGGGTACCTGAATCATTTATGGACCGCGAGTGATCGCGGAAACAGCGCAACAGTATCGGCTTCAGCGCCCAAAACCTGCACGGTCAATCTGCTATAGAAAGCCCTGGACGATTTTCAAATCAAACTCACCTGATGGCAGCCAGGTGGGTGCAGGCTAATGACACGCCAGAGCATGAGATGAAAGTGAAAGCAAAGGTTGTCCTGACAGATTGCGCCTGGGATTCCATCGACATTGGAAATCGCATTCTCGGGGAGATCGCAGACAGCCGCGACACGCTGGCCGGCCTGCAATCCGGTGCACCGGGAGAAGTGCGCCGTGTCCTCGAAGGCCAGTGGCCAATCAACTTCGTCAATTCTGCTGTGCGTGGCAAAGAAAAAACCGGGCTGCCCTGTAACGATCTTCCAGCCCCTAACTTGGAGAGATACAAAATGAAGCTTTGTCGCTATGGCGAATTTGGCGCGGAAAGGCCTGCGATTTTTGACGAGCAAGGTGCACTGCGCGACCTGTCCGGCTACGTGTCCGACATCACGCCTGCGCATCTTTCGGCGAGTGAGCTCGAAAAATTGTCAAAAATTCGGCTGTCCGAGCTGCCTCTCGTCCCGGGAAATCCCCGCATCGGCGCACCCGTATCTGGCATCTCGAAGTTCATTGCTATCGGTCTGAACTATCGCGACCACGCCGAAGAGGCTGGCATGGCCATTCCCACCGAGCCCATCATCTTCATGAAGTCGACGACGTCCATCGGTGGCCCCAACGACGACATCGTCGTGCCTCCGCACTCGACGAAGCTCGACTGGGAGCTCGAACTCGGCGTTGTGATCGGCAAAAAGGCGCAGTACATCTCCGAAGAAGAAGCTCTGGACTATGTCGCCGGCTACTGCGTGGTGAACGACGTATCCGAGCGTTCCTTCCAGCTGCAATCCTCCCAGTGGGACAAGGGCAAGGGTTGCGACACCTTCGGCCCGATTGGCCCGTGGCTCGTGACCAAGGACGAAGTGCCCGACCCGCAAAACCTGAACATGTGGCTCGACGTCAACGGCGAGCGTCGTCAGGGCGGTAACTCCAGGACCATGATTTTCACGGTCAAGGAACTCGTTGCCTATTGCAGCCGCTACATGACGCTGCTTCCGGGCGATGTGATTACCACCGGCACGCCCCCGGGCGTCGGCATGGGTATGAAGCCCGAACCGACCTACCTCAATAAAGGCGACGTTGTTACGCTCTGGATTGAAGGACTCGGCACCCAAAAGCAACTGATCGTCGAGCGACAGGTATAAGACAGACCCCTCCGTTATCCGCCAGAGATAACGGATAACGGAGGATTATCAGGTAGGAGACCCCATTCATGCATATACCTATGATTTCCTGGCATCCCATACCCACGTGGTAGGTCCGGTTTACATACGCCCGCTGACGGCGTAGTACGTCAGTACCCTCTTCGCAATCTCCAACGGACGCTCTGATCTTCACACTACGCAAGGAACAGAGTTCAGAGCATAGAGAAGGATGGAAACTATGGTTCTCAAGGGCACGCCACGCGACATGAACAAGTGGAGGGATGTACTCCTCGACCCGAATGCCAGATTCCCCGGCGAGTCGAATGAATACCGCCGCGCACGTAGTGAGCTGTTAGAGGCAGAATTAGAGCTCAAAGAGCTGAACGAGCGAGTAGCCGCCATGCGCCGGGCACTCCCTGCGGGCGGCCTGATCAAGGAGGACTACGTCTTCGAGTCTGCCGACAATGGAAGCGAGGTGAAGCTGTCGGAACTGTTCGAGCCGGGCAAGAACTCACTGATCATTTACCACATGATGTTTCCGCGCTGGTCACAAGACCAACGAGCGGGAGCCCCAGGAGGCAAGACTGCCGAGCTGCCGCTTGTCGAGCAGCCGTGTCCGTCTTGCACATCGATTGTCGACGGGCTCGAGGGCGCGGCCTTTCACGTTGCCGAGCGAGCCAACCTCGTCGTCGTCGCGAAGACTAGCCCTGAACGGCTCGGCACCTACGCACGTGAACGCGGCTGGCACAATTTGCGCCTGTTGTCCTCGCGGAACAACACCTTCAACCGGGATTACCGCGCTGAAACGCCAGACGGCGGGCAGCGCGCCTCCTTGAACGTATTCTCCCGCGACGCGGACGGAATCCACCACCACTGGGGGAGCGAAGCGACGTACAAGCGCGGCGATACCAGCTCGTTCGATGCGATCTGGACAATCTACGGTGTTCTCGATCTGACGCGCGAAGGACGCGGAGAGGGCGGGGGCTTCCCCAACCTGCAGTACTAAGGAAGTCTTTGCACTTCTGTTCGTATCGGTTTGAGTGGCCCTGGAACAGGGTCGCTCTGACCCCGTGGGCATGGCACCGCATCCACGGTGCACATCGGTGTGCGCGTGCGTCGTGATCTTCCACGCCGCACGCGCCGAAGTCTATCTCCGAATACTGCGGTCTCCCGCTCGCCGCCGCCTCCGGGTCACGCCTCGTGACAAATGATGATCAAGCGCGCTATGACCGTTGTCGCCGGCCCAACCCATCGCAAGCTACAAACGGCCCGGACGCGCATGTCGGCAACGCGAGCGCACCATGGCGCTTGTCTTCTGGTCGCCACGGTGTTGGCCCGCACTGGCCACGGAGCTACGTTGAAAGGAACCGTCGCATGATGCCTCCCCCCTGGCTGCTGGGCATTCTGACTGCGCTCATGCTGGTCGTCACGGCAGTAAGCACGATCCGCCTCGGAGCCGCCAAGTTACCAGCCAACTGGCTTTCAGCTGTTAAGCCAGGCGGGCCTTGCTCGTCTTCGCGGTGTTCAGATGGAGCCGATACTGACATTGCGTATCTGTTGATGGGTGTCGCGATGACGGGAATGCTGGCACCGAGCATTAGAACTCTGCCGTCACACGCATGGGAGGCGATCTTTGGCTTGCTCACTGTGTGGTTCGCATGGCGCTTTTTAGCCGATACCAGGGTGAACGGCCTGCGGTCTCTGGCGAGCGTGCATCGCGCTGCACATATGTTGCACTGCGCGGCCGCGGTCTACATGTTCGCCGCCCTCACGATGACTGACGACATCTGCAGGGGGGGAGCGGAAAGCAGCAGCACGGTACAGCCGTTCAAACTTCCGACTCTGGCGCTCGCGTTTATCCTTGTCTGTTGCGGGGCTTGGGACATACTCGCTCAACTGCCGGGTCGACACTACAGTCTCCGGAAAATATCAGTTGGCGCCACCTCAGCCCGCAGCACAGCACCGACGGTAGCGTGTCGTGTCGCCATGAACGTGAACATGGCAGTGATGCTTCTCATCATGAGATGATCGGGTCGATCAGACCGACCGCAGGTAGTCGTGCATAGAGCTTGATGGGCGCGTTTTGTCAGGTTTGCGACGGGCATCAGTACCGCAAAGATTACGAGATGAAGCCTTGCGAGCGTCATGGGTAAGCGCTCGTAATCTCGCGCGGCCCGGCGAAAGCAATTCAAGCGACCGAAGCTGCGCTCTACCACCTAGCGGCGCGGCCACAGCACGAATCTTTTTTTCGCCTCCGCCAACTTGATCACCTCAAGCTCGATCCCCTCGTCAAGCGCGGCCTGCGCGGGTTCGCCGCCTGCATATCCCCGATCGGCGAACGCCACGTTAACCGTCCGGCGTGTGGCCTGCCGGCATGAAAATGTGAACGGGTGGCGGTGTTGTGCAACTTCGGAGAATTGCACAGAGTTTAAATTGCAGTTCTCAGATGCTATGGGGAAGGCTCACGCCTTCCTCATCGGTCCGCTCAAGCACCTCGACGCGTGTTATCACATCCTTCAGCGAATGCGAAAGCGTCTCCCGCAGATGGTCGAGTATTGTCCGCACTTTCGCATCGAGGAATCGTCGAGACGGATACACTGCAAATACGGTGAAAGGACGCAGGCGGTATTGCGGCAGCACACGTATGAGCGCACCAGATTCAAGGTCATCCACCACAGAGTACGTAGCAAGCGCACCAATTCCCGCTCCGGCCAGTAATGCTGCACGCATTGCGTCAGGCACATTCGTCTGGAGGGGCGACTTCGGGATATTCAGTAGATGCGACTCCTGTCCGCTTTCGAGATGCCATTCGTTTGGTGGTGCCACCGGCGAATCGAACTCGATGAGCGTGTGAGACGCGAGATCGTCTCGTGTACGCGGTGCACCATTGAGCTTAAGGTAGCCCGGCGAAGCTACCATTATCGAATAGGCTGTGCCGAGCGGCTGCGCAACGTAAAGTGAGTCGGGAAGTTGTGTTGCGGAGAACAGTGAAAGATCGTAGCCGTCCTCGACGAGGTTCGGCATGCACTGCTCGATCTTCAGTTCGACCTGGACATCGGGGCAGATTACCTGATAGCGTGCCAGCGCTGCGGCGACTAGGCTTTGCGCGAGCCCGGGTGCGCAGTGTAGCCGCAGGCGGCCCGCAGGCGAATGGCTAGCGTTGCGCACGTCTTCCGCAGCAGCGTCAAAATCCGCAAGGATCGCTTTTGCACGTTCATAGAAGCGTCCGCCGGAATCTGTCAACGATAGATGGCGCGTGGTCCGGTGCAAGAGGACCGCCTGCAATTGCTCTTCTAGAATATTTACGGCGCGTGAAACCTGCCCGACAGTCATATCGATTTCCTTCGCGATCGCCGTGAAGGAACCCTTCTCGACCACACGGACGAAGATCCGCATATTGCTAACAAGATCCGCCATATTGTATTGTTCCTTACCAGTTCGCTTCCAACGATCTATGTATTGCCACTACACGCACGTCGCCTGTTGAATTTTGAGTATGGGGGGAGAAAGCACTGACGGTCACTCCCTCAGGTTCCCTCGGTTTTTCGCCTTCCGCGGGCCTCGGGTTATGCAGCCCTATATTTGTCCGCCGAGCCACGAGCTAGTCTTGCGTGAACGAAGTTGGAATTTTCAGTCGCATGGCCGTGAGCGCGACGTGACGTCAGTTGTGGCTCGCCTAAATTGCGCTCGCTGCCGTGCTTACAGAACGGGTAGCGCGTTCTTTTTCGATGCGCGCCGTCACGTCCCGCGCGACCGCCGCCGAACCAAGCGCCGTCCCATCCAGGGCCTTCACCAGCGCGAACGTCATTTCGACGTAGAGCTTGCGTCCGCTTTTGTGTGTCGCGCGGGTCAAGGTTGGCCGTCCATGCAGTCTCGTCGTACCGTTCGCGATTGCCGTCCCGAATCCCGTCGAGTGCGCGGCGCGTAGGTGCTCGGGGATGATCAGATCAAGCTTTCTGCCGACCGCCTCGTTCGCGCTGTAGCCGAACAGTGTCTCAGCGGCACGGTTCCACCGTGCGATCGTTTCCGAGCAGTCCGCAAAGATGACGGCGTCGGATATCTGTTCGATTACCAATTCGGCCAGCGCAGGAGTGTAGTTCATGATGTCGTTTCCTAGTGGTTGCTTCAATAATCGACAGGCGTACCATCATGCCCCCAGCCAACGTCACGCCGCGTAGGACAAAGGGTGCGACGGTCGCTGGAAAAGGCATGCAGGCGCCCATCCCGCAAGCCAGACCACACCCCGGTACTGCATCTCCGCGCAAACATTGCTTTCCGTTAACGACATGAAATATCCGATCGGCTTTTAGACATTGGACGCTTGATGACTGTGCGGCGTGACGAGAACGCGCTCGACTTCGGTGGCCCAGGTCCTGTCTCCAGTAGAGTGAGCCAGCATATTCGCACCAACCATCGCGGCGAATACCACGACAAGGTCTTCGGGCGACAGCGAGCATGAAGGATCGACATGCGCGATGTCCGCGAAAGTCGTGAATAGCTGCTCGACACCTTCACGATAGGCCTGACTCAAACCTTCACTCGCACGAGGCGGAGCTGCATCTTGCCCAAGAGCGACCATGGGGCAAGTCTTCTCGATAGGCTTGCTAGCGAAGTAGTACGAGACGAGCCGCTTGAGCGTACCGGTTACGGCCCCTTTGTGCGATATCGTCTTCGCTCTCCAGTTTTCAGCGGACCGTGCGAACCCTGACGAGCAAGCCTCGGCTATCAGTGCGTCTTTCGAGGCAAAGTGATTGTAGAAACCACCGGGCGTCATGCCCACGCGTGCCATGATCTCTGAGATGCTGACCGCGGCAACACCTAGGCCACGCATGGTCGCCGCAGTTTCATCAACGATGCGTTGGCGGTTCTTGTCCGCCTGTTCGCGATTCGAACGTCCCATAAAGAGCTCCTTCGATATTCGAGCTGGGAAACCGGCCTATCCGCATTTCCACACTGTTTCAGTTGGACCCCGATTGTAGGCGTCAGCACGTCGCATATCCCGGACATCTGACACCTCAAGCAAAACTCGCCGCTCACGCGCGACTCGCACGTGAGCGGGCTCAAGGGACCGGTACGACGGCGCGCCGCCTAGTCGACTGCGCTTCCGGAAGTGTCGATGCGAATGGCGCGGCTGTTCAAGGCTTCCAAGCACGTACATACCGAGCAAGATCACTCAAAGGGGCACACAAAACCTTGTCAGGTATCACGAAGCGCGGATAGAATAAATTATACTCGACATTTATTTTTTCGATCGATACTGGGCTGCAGGCTGGGTATGCTCCGTTCACTTTCTGGAATTTGCGATGGTCACTTACGAGCCTAAACTTACTGCCGTATTGTGTGTCGATCTCTACAACGACTTCCTTAGCGAGGGAGGCAAGCTTTTTCCTTGGGTTAAGGACATCGCGAAGGAGAACAACATGCTAGAAAACCTCCGCACCGTTGTCCGGACGGCAAGGGAGGTGGGTATCTCGATCTACCATGTTCCGCATCATCGATGGGAGTCGGGTGACTATGTCAACTGGAAATACCCGTCCCCCTATCAACTTGGCGCTGCCGAACGGCAAACCTTCGCAAAGGGAACGTGGGGGGGCACCTTCCATGACGATTTCCAGGTGCAGCCCGGTGATATCGTCGCGACCGAGCATTGGGCTTCAAGCGGCTTTCCGAATACGGATCTTGACCATCAACTCAAACGCTACGGAAAGGAGAAGATCATTTTGATTGGCCTTCTCGCAAATACGTGCGTCGAAGCGACTGCGCGAATCGGTATGGAGTTGGGATATCACGTAACGCTGGTACGCGATGCAACTGCTGCGCGCTCAAAAGAGGCTCTACACGCCGCACTGAACATTGACGGACCGACATACGCTCACCAGATTCTCACCACTTCTCAGCTTGTGGAAGCGATGAAAACGTCCGCTCAGTGTCGGTAACACAATGGCTTTACGACCTGCGAGCATATGATTGGGCACGCGTATGAGAGCAACGCAACGCGCGTATCGACACTTCGCTCAAAAGTGTTGGCCATCAACGCTAGCCTGACCGCCAATCACGTCGAACGGGCTGGCAGGGCCGTTTCGCTACCACCATTCGAGGAGGCTCAAAAGCTGGGAGATCCGCAGGTGGAAATGGATGGGCATCTCGTTGAGGTACCGACCTACGCGGCAGCGAAGCGCTTGCTCAGCCGTGCAGAGCAGTTTGGGTTAAGACCTCGACGGTGATCTACATCTCGTGGGGCGGGCGGATGATCGACTGTTCCGGCACAGAAGGTCGTCGCTCGCTTTGTGTCAGCCGATTGATCAATTTAATTGCGTCATGCTTGGGTGAATGCACTTTCAAGTCGGTTGAAGAACCGATCGTTCCAAGCGCGAAGCACGGTTGGGGTGACATCGCGAGGAAAGTCGTCAGGTACCTTCATCACTTTCGCCTCTCCTCGAATTCCCTCCACTGGCATGATGATGCTGGTCACATACCGAATTCCTTAGACCGTCTGGCCTTGTCAACCAATGACCTGCTAATGAATTCGCTCACTTGCTCCACGGTGCCTGAACCGAAATCGTTGGACGGATTGGTGACGCGAATTCGAGAGAGGGGCTTACCCGCCCTGGCGAAGGTGTTTCCGTTGGCGGCATTGCCTGAGAACGACAGTTGCCTTTCATGTCGACCACTGATTGAAGAGATCGTGACGGCAACAAGGACGATGCCCTTTGCGGCGGAATATCGGCCACGACAGTCACTCGAGCCTGCCCGAACTTGGTCATTACTTAATGACCGTCTCGGAGAAATCGAATAGAGGCTGTCGACCCCTTGCTGCCCTCCGGCGAGCTTTTCCGAATGTCCCAACCTCGCAAAAAAGCAGCCGCCCGCGACCCAACTGCACACACCCAGCGGAGCCTGAGCGATCCATCGTCTCACGTTTAGCTCTATCCCGGAGAACGGTCGCGCCGGCGAACAGCCGACGAGTCTGTACCTCGGTTTGTCGGCGACGTGCCGCAACATGCCGAGGTCAGATCCAGATGCCGGCGTGCGTATCTTGCCGGCCGGTGCTCACGGATTCTGTGCATCAGAAAAACGGGGTGATGCCGCGGCGCTGACCGTGGCAAGTCAGCGGCGAAAAACCTGTCCCTGGGAATCCCGGCCGGCCAATTTGTCGCCCTGAATGTGAGGGAATCCACCAAGCGCTGATCGTCTCTTGTCCGCTCCCCCGAGTTCCAGTTCTGGCATCTGGCGTTTTTCTTCCGTGGCGTCCGCACCTTCCTATATCACATACCGGCAGCCAGTATTGTGCAATATCCGTAAGAGACTGTTCCTGGATCGAGTATTAATCGCAATCGATCTTGCGCCGTTATCTGTACGTATTCCGTCGAAGCCCACCCTGCAAAGTGAGCTTCCGCGCCCTCTCCTACACATTGGTCAATCCGAAAGGTCGGTAAGCACATGAAGCTGTCTTTTGCGCAAAAACTCTGGTTGCCGTTGATCCTGAGCCTGCTGTGTCTCGCCGGAATATCGATCTACAACGCTTACCAGACTCGAGAAATGCGGCTGGACGAGCGCAAGGCGGACCTGAAACATGCATCGGAGATCGCCCTGAGTGTGGTCAAGACCTTTGGCGATCAGGTGGCCGCCGGCTCTATGTCGGCAGCGGAAGCCCAGAAGCGCGCCATGGACAGCATCCGGAACATGCGGTACGGGGACAACGGTTATTTCGTGATCCTCAATTCGCAGCCGACAGTCCTGATGCACCCGACCAGCCCGCAGATGGATGGCTCAAACGTTGACGACTACAAGGATCCGAACGGCGTCACTATCTTCAGGGATATGGTCGCTGTTAGCAAGCATGACGGTCAGGGCTTTACCGCGTACTCTTTTCCGAAACCGGGGAGAACAGAAGCTTCTCCGAAAATCACCTACATCGTGTCCTATCAGCCGTGGGACTGGATTCTCACGACCGGGCTCTTTGTCGACGACCTTGATGCCGCATTCCGCTCGTCGCTGTATCAGAGCCTCGGGATTCTGCTGGTACTCGCCGGAGCCCTGTCGGTTGTCGTGGTCTTCCTCAACCGCGGCATCATCCGCTCATTGGGCGGCGAGCCATCCTATGCCGCCGATATCGCCAACCAGATAGCCAATAACGATCTGACTGCCGTAGTGAAGATCGCCCAGGACGACCGCTCGAGCCTGCTGTTTTCGATAAAGCGTATGCAGGAGCAGCTCACGCATACGATCAGCACGATCAAGGTTTCGGCCGACTCGATTGCCACCGCCACTCACCAGATTTCGGCGGGCAATCAGGACCTGTCGCAGCGTACCGAAGAACAGGCCGCCTCGCTCGAGGAAACTGCGTCCAGCATGGAGCAACTGACCTCGACTGTCGCCCAGAATGCCGACAATGCCAGTCAGGCCAACCAGCTCGCAGCGCAGGCCGCCCAGGTGGCCGAACAGGGCGGCACCGTGGTGTCACGCGTGGTCGAAACCATGGATGGCATCAATGCCAGCTCGGACAAGATTGCCAACATTGTCGGCATCATCGAGGGCATCGCCTTCCAGACCAATATCCTCGCGCTCAATGCGGCCGTCGAAGCGGCGCGGGCCGGAGAGCAGGGTCGGGGTTTTGCGGTGGTGGCCTCGGAAGTGCGTTCGCTGGCGCAGCGCTCCTCGGCGGCGTCCAAGGAAATCAAGGAACTGATCCACGATTCCGTGGAGCGCGTGCAGGCAGGTGCCGGCCATGTGCGGGATGCGGGTGCGAAGATGCGTGAGATCACCCACGAAATCAGACGCGTGACGGGCATCATGGGTGAGATCACAGCCGCATCGCAGGAACAGAGCAAGGGTATCGGCCAAATCAACCAGGCCGTCACGCAGATGGACGAAGTCACCCAGCAGAATGCCGCGCTGGTGGAACAGGCGGCAGCGGCCGCCAGTTCGCTCGCGTCGCAGGCGAACGATCTGAAAACTTCCGTTTCGATGTTCAGGCTGAACGCCTCACGCGACGCCGAGGTCATCCGCCGTGTCGGGCAAACGCACGCGACGGCGACACCGGCGCGAGCCCGAGCGCTGGCGGCGCCAATCCCGCAGCGGCCCGCAGCGCAGCCTGTCAGGGCTGCGCAAGCCCTCGAGCGTGGAGAATGGGACAGCTTCTAGGTGGCCATCCGTATCGCCGGTGATTCGCCGACAGCGCGAACCATGTTTGTCGGCGTCCGTACCGAAAGTTCGGACGCCCCGTCGTGCAACGTTGAAAGGGCAGAGACGGCACCAGTCATCCCTGCAGACAGGAACACCATGGTCGCGGCGGATACCGTTGCTGCAAACAGTCAAGCAACCTGAACGGATCGGCAAATTGAGCAATACGAACAGTGTACTGGGCCAGGTAGTCGAGATTATGGCCGCCAACACAAGGAAAATGGGTGTTCTCGGAGCAAGGGCGATGGTTATGGGCACGTTCCATGATGCAGTCCTGCCGCATCTCACGACGTTGCAGCGTGTCTCGATCACCCTGTCATTCCCGCAGGGCATTGAAGATATCCTGTCGCTGATGGACGATGTGGCCCTGCCGGCCAAATACCACTCGACGCTGCTTGAACTCACCAACTCTGTTCTCGCCGAACTGCGTCAGGAATCGGTGAGGAGTCGATAGCCTCAGCCCTGCTCACCGCTCCAGAGCACTCACCGGTCAACACGGCCTGCTTGCGTACGCCCAATTTGTCAGGCGACTCGACCTGCCAATAAGGATAATGCGCTGAAATACTCTCTCAGATTCTGGCGCAGCCGCGGACTAGCCAAAATCTTTAGCCGCCCCCAACGCAGTCGGCTTTTTTTTGGCCAGATAGCGCCGCATCACCGTCTACGAGCGTCCACGAATGGCTGATCTCGTCTGTGAAGGCCGCATGCCAACCCCGTACCGTCGACGCGACTAATGGCGGAGACCGCCTGTCCACCACTGCAAACGGTTGGCAATTCGGGCCAATAGAAGCAGGCCGTCATGGGCGGCTATGGTGCAGGACAACGTATCGTCGTTGACTGTTCAATTCGCAACCCTGTGCCCTGATGCCCATGCCGCGCATAACACTTGGCAGTCGTCCATCCTGTTTTCCGACTCTCTAAATGGCTGCCATGGCACCATGACCGCCCCTTCGACAGCACCGGACGACTGTCGCTTCGAGGCCGCTCACTGCCCGACGGCGATCGGCCACGGCAGGCGATCGCTTAAACGTTACCTTCTGACGAAGCGGCACCGCGACGCGCGATGAATGCTTCGACATGCCGGATCGCCTGCTCGCACTGGTCGAGGGACAGGTTGTGGATGGACGCCGATACCGGCTCGAAGCCGAGTTCGCCCGCGACCCAGCGGATGGCTTTCGCACGGGCCTCAAACGGGTTGACGCGATCGCGCCTGACCTTGCCCGCGACCAGCGGCTCGAGCGTGTCGTGCAGGCGGCTCTTCGCGTCGCGCAACGCACCGTCGGCCAAACGCCCCAGCGGCACGTTCCGTGTGCTGCGTGAGTGGATGCCGATCCACGCCTGGCACGCTGTGCAGACCCATAGCGCGCCGTGGTCCTCGCGGTAGGGATACGACGCCTCGCCGTATTTCACGAGCGTGGCGTGAGCGCTGCAGTAATCGCACAAGGGCTGGGGTAATGCCTTGATCGGGCGACCTAGACGCACCGGATACTCCTTCTCTCTAAATGCACTTCACATTATCCGTGCATCATCGGTCGTGCCTGCCTGGCACCGGCCATCCACAAAGGCCGCGTTAGAGTGGAAAGAACCGCCCGTCTCCCACTGGCCTGGTGTATTACAGCGATGCGCGCATCATTGATCCTTCTGGACGCTGGTCTTTGGCCTGGCGTCGTCTGCCTGGGGCGCTCGAAAAATAAAGCACGATAGCGACGGCAATCGTCGCCCCCCTTCGGAGACTCTCAGCTCGGAGTGGCGACCGTCCGCTAATCACCAACCATGAGTCGCTCAACGCGTCAGCGACAGGCTCTCACCCGTCTTCGCGGCGACTGCATCCACCAGTTCCTGCTTGTTCACTGCTTTTCCTCTCTGTGGTTGTGAATGTCACCAGCCTAGCCGATCCGTGCGCCTTTGCGCAATTGGCCGGCGGCCGGACTGATCCGCGATCACAGGCACTGCACGCATGTCCCGGGCATGGGAACCGCTTGACATTTTATCTATGAGTAGATAGAGTTCGATCCATGGAAACGACAACATCAGTGTGCGAACAGATTCTCGACCACGCAGTCACGCTCATCATGCTGCGCGGCTACAACGGTTTCAGCTACCGTGATCTGTCCAGCCTGGTCGGCGTCAAGACCTCGAGTATCCACTACTACTTTCCGTCGAAAGACGATCTGGTTCTGGAAGCGGTCAATGCGTACAGCAACGAGGTATTCAACGGTCTCCGCGGCATTGACGCTTCGTTGCCAGCGGACGCAAAGCTGAGCAAGTACGCGAAGCTGTTTGGCAAGACGCTTGGCGACGGCAATCAGATTTGCCTGTGCGGCATGCTGGCCGCCGACATCGAGTCGCTGCCCGACAACATCCGGCAAGCGGTGCAGGCGTTTTTCAAGGCCAACGAGAACTGGCTGGCAAAGGTGCTCGTGCAAGGCGCACAAGAGCACACGCTGGCGGTGAACGGCAAGCCGGAAAACGCGGCGCGCGCGCTGTTCGCGGCATTTCAGGGCAGCGTGCTGGCCAGCCGCCTGTTTCACACCAAAGCCCGGCTCGAAGACGTCGAGGCGACGGTGCGGATCGCGCGGTAGAGCAGTCAGTGCAGCAGTCAATTGCGAGGCGGTACGCCGCCTCTTTGTTTGGCCCGGCAGTCTATCTTTGAGTAGATAGTTATCCGGGGAAGATGTAAAACTGGCAGAAACAACCCGGTTCATTCGCTTTTGTTTCGCGAACGAATCAATCTAGTAGTAGATAGTAAATTCGATCACTCACCCTACTGAAAGGAGCTTCACCATGTCACTCGATAAAGTTCTCTACCGCGCTCAAGCTCACGCCACCGGTGGCCGCGACGGCCGCGCCGTGGTGCCCGCAGGCAACCTCGACTTCAAGCTGACCACGCCGAAAGAACTGGGCGGCGCAGGCGGCGATGGCGCCAATCCTGAACAGCTCTTCGCGGCAGGCTATAGCGCCTGTTTCCTCGGCGCCATGAAATTCGTCGCCGCCCGCGACAAGATCGCTATCCCCGCTGATGTCTCGATTGACGGCAGTGTCGGCATCGGCCTGATCCCGAATGGCTTTGGCATCGAAGTAGAACTGAAGATCTCGCTCCCCGGCATGGCACGCGAAGCGGCGCAGACGCTGGTCGACAAGGCTCACGTGGTCTGCCCGTACTCGAACGCGACCCGCGGCAACATCGACGTCACGCTGACAATCGTCTGAGCCGAACGCCTTGACGGTACGGAACCGGAGAAATCATGGAGACCGTCAAGCCTTTACTTCTCGCCGCCGCGCTTGTGGCCAGCAGCGTCAAGTAAGTTGCGCAACCTTGAGCGCGGCGCCTTGCGTAACAGCATCGTGCCGCGACTATCAGAGCATTCGATTTTACGTAACGGACATTGCGCTACCCTCGACGCGAGCGGCCACGCGATTGAATTCCAGGTTGCGTGTCCACGGCGGTGAGGAGATGCTCGCGGCCCTCGTCAAGAATTTCATCCGCGAGCGCCGGGTCAACGTCTGCAACCGCGCGCGAAAGTAGCAGCGTACCGACCATCTGGCTGAACAACGTGATCGCCTTCCTGCGGCTACCTTCGCTGATCCCCGTGCTCTCTTCGATGACCTTGGCAAATCGTTCGAGGTTCACCGCGAGACCCTCTGCGTAAGAGCCGCGCGCGACGTCGTCGAACCGGCGGGCGTCGCCTACAAAACCCGACCAGGGGCAACCTGTATCGATATTCGCGCGATGCTCGTGGGACAGGTACCACTGAATGTTGTGCCTGAGCGGGTCGGCGTCAGTTGACCTGGCGTCTTCGGTGATGGAGGCAAAACCTTCTCCTCCATCTTTCATCGCCTTCTCCATCACGGCGGCGACCAGCGCGTCTTTTGATTTGAAGTGGTTGTAGAAACCGCCCTGCGTAAAGCCCGCCGCCTTCATCAGTTCGGCGAGCCCGACCGCATCGACACCACGCTCGCGAAACAGCTTCTCGGCGGCTGCCACGATCGCGCGCCGGTTTTCAACCGCCTGCTGCCTGGAAACACCCACTCTCCCCCCTTCGGCCCATAACGGCCCAATCAAATCCATCGAGAAATACAATGTCGATCACCATTGACATTGCCATGACGAGCGCCCACAATTCCTCTCAATGACAATGTCACTCACCATTGTCTTAAGTATAGCCTTCTTTGCCCGAACAATCAGGCGGCAGAGAGCACAACGGCTATCCGACGCGTGACGACGTCGTCACCTGAATCTTTAAAGAGGGTCTCAACATGACGAAGACAACCCCGGAACAGAACAAGGCGTTCGTACTGGAAGCGTTCGACACCCTGTTCAACAAGCGCGACTACGCTGCAGCCGAGCGCTTCTGGTCCGACCGCTACATTCAGCATAGCGCTCATATTGCGCCGGGACGCGACGGTCTGTTCGACCTGGTCCGCACGCTGCCTGACACCTTGCGCTATGAGAACCAGTTGATCGTGGCCGAGGGTGACCATGTCATCGCACATGGCCGCTTCACTGGGATGGGCAGGCCCGCTGCGTGGATTGCGGCCGACGTCGTCCGCTTTGAGGACGGCAAGCTCGCCGAGCACTGGGACGTCCTCCAGGACGAAGCGACCAGGACCGAATCCGCGAGTGGCCTGCCGATGTTCGGCGACCGGTTCCCCGGCTGACCACGGCACCCCCACCTACATCTGCATCAAAAGGAAAACGATCATGAAACTCACCGGAAACACGATCTTCATCACGGGCGGCGGTTCAGGCATTGGCCGCGGGTTAGCCGAAGCGCTCCATACGCGCGGTAACAAGGTCATCATCAGCGGCCGCCGGCGCAGCCATCTCGACGAGGTGGTGGCGGCGAATCCCGGTATGGCGGCAATCGAACTCGACATCGCCGACCCCGCCAGCATCGAGCGGGTAGCGGCGCAACTGATCGCGGATTACCCCGATCTCAACGTGCTGATCAACAACGCAGGGATCATGCAGCCTGACCAGGCGGGCGGCCAGATGGACGACGCGCTGATGGTGTCCACCATCACGACCAACCTCATGGGGCCGATCCGCATGACGTCGGCGCTGATCGATCACCTCAAGACCAGGCACGACGCTGTCGTCGCCTATACCAGCTCGGTCCTGGCTTTCGTGCCGTTGGCCGTGACTGCCGTGTATTCGTCGACCAAGGCGGCGCTGCATTCGTACGTCCTGTCGCAACGCTTCATGCTGCGGGACACGAAGGTTCGCGTACTCGAGATCGCACCGCCCTGGGTGCGCACGGACCTCATGAACAGCCGCGAAGCCGAGCAGGCGATGCCGCTTGACGCCTTCATCGACGAAACAATTGCTGTCCTCGGGACCGATGTGGACGAGGTTCTGGTTGAACGTGCGAAGGAGTTCCGCGAGAACCCGGGACCCGGTGAGCACGCTTTCGTCAATGGCTTGAATACCCAGATGCTGGAAGTGCTGGGTGGGTGAATGGCTACCTGTCCGACAGGTGAGCTCAAGTACTAGCCCGGCGCCATCGGGTCCGTCATGCTGACTTAAACGCGGGTTCGCCCGCGTAATTCACATCACCGCTTCACCCCAGTCATCAGTTGCAATGGCGTTTCGATGACCCGCGACAATTCGCTCTGCTTTCTCTGTTCAGTGACCGCCTTCAACGCCACGTCGACGCCGAACACAGCTTGCCGATCGGCAAACTGATTCATCGTCGCGAGTACGCGGCCGTCGGCCAGCAGTGGCTTGATCGCATCGCTGCCGTTATACCCGGTGATATAAACACCGCCGGTTCTCCCCGCATCGCGAACAGCATCGACCGCCCCCATTGCCATATTGTCGTTGCCGCACATCAGTGCCCGGATTTGCGGATAGTCCGCTAACATCCTCGACGCCACGTCCCGTCCTTTCCCATAGTCCCAGTCGCCGGCTTGTATGGCGACGATCTTCATGCCAGCCGCGCTCATTGCGTCCTTGCTGCCGGCCGTGCGTTGCTGCGCATTGCGGTCGGCGGATATGCCTTCGATGATCCCGACCTGATCGCCCACCTTGAGCCGCTTCGCAAGATAGTCCCCCACCTGCTTCGCGCCATTGCGGTTATTCGGCCCGACAAAAGGCACGGAGATATGGGCGGCATCCTGCGCTGCGTCATCGAGCGGGTTATCGATAGTGACCATGATGATGCCGGCCTTGATCCCCCGCGCCATGATCGCTGTCAACGCCTTCGAGTCAGTCGGCGCAATGACGATCGCGTTCATCCTCGCCTTGATCAACTCGTCCACCATTCGGATCTGCACGGCAGTGTCGCTCTCCGTTGCCGTTCCGCGAATGGTCAAGCCGAACTGCCACGCATAGTGCTTCTGATAATTCTGCGCAGCGTTCGTCATCGCAACCGTGAACGGATCGGTCATCGACTTCAACACGAGGGCGATCTTGAGCTTGCCGCCCTGCATTGCATCGACACGAGCCGCACCTGTCAGACCTGCCGCAGCAAGCGTGCCGGCAACCAGCAAGCGGCGGCGCATCCTCTGCGTCATCGATTTTCTCTCCTTAAAACACACGGACGAATGGTTGCATTGCGTTCATACAAAAGAGGATCAAATCGCCGCCCACGCTGCAGCGTCCCGATCGCCGGCGCCGGTTAGCTGCCGCAAAACGGAAGTGATTTTGTCGAACAAGGGCCGGCTGCCGATATCCTCGCTCAGGCAATTCTCCTTCAACGCCACCAGCTTCGCCGCGAGGTCCGCGTCCGCATCCAGCCAGTCGCATCGATCGATCAACTCTTCGAGCAGACAACCATACGCTCTGACCTCCAGGCGCTGCAGCGCGGCGCTGAGGTCTCGATCATCGGCAGCATAGAAAGACGCCGCGCCAAAATCGCCCAGCAACGCGCGACCCTGCCCGCCGTGCAGAATATTGTGAGCGTACAGATCACCATGCATCACGCCTTGACGATGCAGATGACACGCCGCCGATGCAATGCCATATGCAATGCGTAACGCCGAGGCCAGGTCGAAGCGCATGCTGGCGCCATAGATGTCGCGCGTGCATGATTCAAGGCTCGGTGGTCCGGCAAGGTTCGTGAATTGCGGATCGATCAGCTCCATCACCAGGCCATGTGCGCCCGCTGGATGGTCCTTCACCTTGCCCACCACCGGAATCAGGTTCGGATGATCGCCGGTATGAATGCAGGCCGCCATCTCGCAGTCGGGCAATCCGTCGCTCGTTACCGCGCCCTTGAATAACTTGACGGCCACAGGCCTGCTCGCATCGTTATGACGAGGAACAAGCGCCGCACGATAAATGACACCGGACGCGCCCTCGCCTAACTGCGCGTCGAGTTTCAAAGCATCCCATCGAATATCGCCAATCGGCGTGTCGGTCAGTGCGGCCGTCTCCAGCGCTTCGCTGAACGGATTGCCGGCGTAAGCCAGCCAGGAGAGCCGTGGCAGGCGCAGCAACCACGCGGGCAGTCCGCTGAGTTGATTCGCCGCAAGACGCACCAGTTCGAGCCGCGAGCAGGCGGCCAATTCCTCGGGCAGGGTGTGCAACCGGTTACCGGCAAGCATCAACTTCTGCAGTTGCGTGCAGGCGCCGATTTCCGGCGGCAGTGCTTCGATCTCGTTGTCGGTGAGGATCAGCCAACGCAACAGCGGCGGCAGCGCTTGACCCGAAACCTCGCGGATGCGGTTGGCCTTGAAGCCGACCATGCTCAGTTGCGAACACTGCCCGAGAACTTCCGGCAATTCCGTGAAAGAGTTGTCAGCAGCAAAGATGATGCGCAGCTTGCTCAAGCGTGGCAGATCGTCGGGCAGCGTTGAGAGTGCATTACCCGACAGATCGAGAATTTCCAGCGTGTCGGCCAGATCGAAAATCTCACGCGGGAATTCGCTCAGGCCGCACGCGAGTTTGAGTCGGCGAGTACCCGCCAGTTGTCCGGCCCGCAGTTGTTCGAGGGTGGTTGTCACAGTGGTAGAGAAGATATCCGGTTGCCGGTCGGCGATGTGCCGAGGGTATCAATTCTACTGAGTCGGCGGCCATGCGCGGAATTGGATAGCAAGATCCGGCGTGACCTCGGCGAAGACGGAGTTTAAGCTGTCAGGCATCGGAGCCATTGCACGGCGAGTTTGCAGCCTCGCATTGCGCCATCCTAGCCTCCAGTCAGCCAGGAACCCAGCAAAGTGACATACGCATGCAAGTCAATGAATTCACCCGTCGGCGAGCTAAAGCTCGTTGCAAACGGCAACCGGCTCGCCGCCATTCTATGGGAGAACGACAAGCCGAACCGGGTGCGTCTGCCGGAGAGGGTCGAAGCGGATGACCGCCCGATCCTGATCGAAACCGAGCGGCAATTGAACGAATATTTCGCGGGGACGAGAGACCGGTTCGACCTTGAACTCGACTTCCAGGGAACGGACTTCCAGAAAAAAGTTTGGGCGGCGCTCCTGACGATCCCGTTCGGCGAGACGCGCAGCTACGCGGACATCGCCACGCAAATCGGACACATCAACGCGGTGCGGGCCGTGGGTGCGGCGAACGGCAGAAATCCGCTCTCGATCGTGGCGCCATGTCATCGCGTGATCGGCGCGTCCGGCGATCTGACCGGCTTTGCCGGTGGACTGGCAAACAAGATGTTTCTTCTATCGCTCGAGGCCGGGCAGACTTCGCTGGAAGCGGCTGCGGATTCGGCTGCGGATTCGGCTGCGGCGCCGGAAAAGGCCGGTCGGGAAGCGCCGGTCAAACCGGCACGCCCTGCGCCAGGCCGCGGGACGCAGGCCTCGTTGTTCGGCAACTGAGCTGATTCGAGGCGATTGCCGTGGCCTCACGATGTGGCGTTGAATGCCTCGTAACACGCCACATCGCACATGCAGTCAGCTCACACCCACACTTTTGCGCAGGTCAGCCGAATCAGCCACATCATTTCAACAATACTTGAAATATGATAACGATCCGCGTATCGTTTGGCCATGGACTCGAACCTCGTTGTACGCGCCCTTGGCGCGCTCGCTCATGAATCGCGGCTGGCGATCTTCCGTTTGCTGGTCGTCGCCGGGCCGGACGGCATGGCCGCCGGTGAAATCGCGCAGCAGCTCGGGCTTTCCCCATCAAGCCTCTCGTTCCACCTCAAGGATCTGTCACATGCCGAGCTGGTGAAACCGCGGCAGGACGGACGCTTCATCATCTATTCGGCGAATTTCGACGCGATGACGGGCCTGATCGCCTTCCTGACTGAAAACTGCTGCGCCGGCGCGCCATGCGCCGCGAGCGACCTCCCCGGCTGCTGGGAAAAATGAACACCACCCACACCATGGCGCGCGACGCACGGCCGGCGATTGGATTCTTCGAGCGCTATCTGACCGTCTGGGTGGCGCTGTGCATCATATGCGGCATCCTGCTCGGGCAACTGCTCCCGCAACTTTTTCAGGCGATCGGCCGCATGGAAGTGGCGCAGGTGAATCTTCCGGTTGGCGTGCTGATCTGGGTAATGATCATTCCGATGCTGGTCAAGATCGATTTTGCCGCGCTGACGCAAGTGAAAAGCCAGTGGCGCGGTATCGGCGTGACCTTGTTTGTAAACTGGTTCGTCAAACCGTTTTCGATGGCGTTGCTCGGCTGGATTTTTATTCGGCATGTGTTCGCGCCATGGCTTCCCGCGCATCAGCTCGACAGCTATATCGCCGGTCTCATTCTGCTTGCGGCCGCGCCGTGCACGGCGATGGTGTTCGTCTGGTCGCAACTGTGTAAAGGCGACCCGTATTTCACGCTATCGCAGGTAGCGCTCAACGACACCATCATGATCGTGGCATTCGCGCCGCTCGTCGCCCTCCTGCTGGGTTTGTCCGCGATTACGGTGCCATGGGACACGCTGATCATGTCGGTCGGCTTGTACATCGTCATCCCCGTCATCCTCGCGCAGGGGTTGCGCCGTCATTTGCTCGCCAAGGGCGGCGCGCATTTCTCGCAGGCGGTCGGCCGTCTCGCGCCCTATTCGATCAGCGCGTTACTGGCAACCCTCATCCTGCTGTTCGCCTTCCAGGGGCAGGCAATCGTCAAGGAACCGCTGGTTATCGCGATGCTCGCGGTGCCGATTCTGATTCAGGTGTTCTTTAATTCCGGCCTCGCCTATCTGCTCAATCGCCGGCTGGGCGTCGCGCATTGCGTTGCAGGTCCGTCAAGTCTGATCGGCGCAAGCAATTTCTTCGAGCTTGCGGTGGCCACTGCGATCAGTCTGTTCGGGTTTCATTCGGGCGCGGCGCTTGCCACGGTGGTCGGTGTGCTGATCGAAGTGCCGGTGATGCTGCTGGTGGTCGGCGTCGTCAATCGTTCGCAGCACTGGTACGAGGCAACACTCAGCGTCAAAGGACAGCGACTATGAGCGTCACGATCTATCACAACCCGGCTTGCGGCACCTCGCGCAATACGCTGGCAATGATCCGCAATGCCGGCATCGAGCCGGAGATCATCGAGTATCTGAAGAACCCACCCGATCGGGCCACGCTGAAGGACCTGATCGAGCGCGCGGGCCTCACCGTGCGCGCCGCGCTGCGCGAGAAGGGCACACCGTATGCCGAACTCGGCCTCGCGGAGGCGTCCTTGAGCGATGAGCAATTGCTCGATGCGATGCTGGCGCACCCGATCCTCATCAATCGGCCGATTGTGGCTACCCCGCTCGGCGTGCGTCTATGCCGCCCTTCCGAGGTCGTTCTCGATATCCTGCCCGCAGCGCAACAAGGGGCGTTTGCAAAAGAGGACGGCGAGCATGTGATCGACAGCGCAGGACGGAGGATTCGTTAAAGCCCGGGAATCTGCCTGATAGATGAAGCAGTCGACGCAGACACCAACTGCGACACCGACGCATAAACCTCCTATTCTTAAGATGCCCTTTGGGCATCAACCAGGAGGAAGACATGCGCATGCTTCTCAACGTACGAATACCGCACGAACCGTTCAACACGCTGGTGCGCGATGGCACTGCCGGCGAAGTGATAGGGAAAATACTTGAAGAATTAAAACCCGAAGCCGCCTACTTCACCGAGCAGAATGGAACACGCGGCGCGGTACTCGTCGTGAACCTCGACGATCCGTCGGGAATTCCCGCACTCGCAGAACCATTTTTTCTGAAGTTCAACGCCGACTGCGAGCTACGCGTCGTCATGTTGCCGCAGGACCTCATGAAGGCCGGGCTGGAGAATCTCGGTTCAAAATGGAAGTAGCGCATACGCGTGTATCAAACGATGCGTTTGCCGCCTGCGGTTCACGAAATGCCCCGTCGGCGGCAACATACGCAAACGCGCCGCAGCCCATGCGACCGACACGCGACGTCGTTGGCCCACATGTTGCGCACGATAAAATCAATGCGCTCGTCCATGCTCATCCCGATCGCCTCATAATGCTTGCCTATGCCGTCGACATGTTTGCCGCCATGCATCGACAGATTACACGGCTCGCGCCGGACGATTCTGTCAATCGCCTCCGCCTGCGCCTAAGCCTTTCCTAAGCTTGGCTCGCTATGATCGGGGGCCCAATTCATCTCACGCCCCTCAAAAACCTCACTGCATGAATACACTTGAAGCGTTCAATCAGGCGCTCTTTCTGATGATCAACGCCACGCCATCGACGCCAGCCTGGCAAATCGACATCGCGCGAATGATCGCTGACTACGTCATTTATCTCGTGCCGCTGTCGCTGATCGCGATATGGCTCTTCGGCGGCGAACGTCAGCGAGAAGTCGCCGTGCGCGCGTTTTGCGTGACCCTGCTCGCCCTCGGGCTCAATCAGGTTATCGGTCTGGTTTGGCCACATCCCCGGCCTTTCGTGATCGGAATCGGCCATACGTTTCTGGAGCACGCACCCGACCCGTCGTTCCCGAGCGACCATGGGACGATATTCGCCTGCATCGCACTGAGCTTGTTGCTGGGTGGCATGAGACGGTACGGCATGCTGATCCTGCTGTCCGGTGTCGCGGTGGCGTGGGCACGCGTGTTTGTCGGCGTCCACTTCCCGCTCGATATGGTCGGGGCCATCGCCATGGCATGCGTGGCATCCCAGCTGATCGCGCCGCTGTGGCGGCTGGGCGGCGCCATGGTGATGCGCGGCCTTGTCACGGTGTATCGCACGCTGCTGGCGTGGCCGATCAGGCGTGGCTGGTTGTCCTCATAGGCCTGCGTGAGGCGCGGGCCTGTGCTTCGGCCCTTCGCCGCCGGTCTTCGTTGTCTGCGCACGATAGCCGCAGGCGCTCAAAAGTTCGCGAAGAAGGCCCGGGCAGCGACCATGCAGAACGACGCGACCAGTTCACCGTGATAGGCCTGAAGTACAGCTGAGGCGCCACCATCGGTTGCACCGCCCGCAACGGCCTGATTGGCGAGCGTCGCTTTCGCGCTTGCAAAACCCTGTTTGATGGGCCCGTACGGATCATCGGACCCGGCAATCGGAGAGTCCACATCCAGCACGGACGTGAGCCCTGCCGGCACTTTGGCGTATTGCCAGTAGGCCTGTTCGATGCGTGCGTTGAAGAAAAACACCGTCGGATCCGAGCCGCCGCCACACAGCAGAACCGGCGCACGCGGCAGCCAGTTGCGTAAGTCATTGCGCTTGAACGCCTGGCGCAGCGGATGCATAGGATTCGCCGCGGGGGTCAGGGCAACCGTGGTGTTGGGAAACGCGCCATCGGGATTGGCCGCGGCATCTTCCAGAAGACTCAGGCGATAGGCGTTGCGCACGAGATTGGCATTGCCGAATCCGGCAGCAAACACAGGCGTCAGCGCGGGCGGTACGAGAGGCGGCGAAGTTGGCGGCGTCATCGAAGCATATTGTGGCGCCGGCGGAACGCTGTTGAAGAGTTGCGCAGAGGGCAGTTTCCGCTTCGCAAATAGCGGGTCGAGAGCTTGCAGGCTCGGCAGGAGATTCTCGATGCCCGGGGCATAGGCCGCTTCATAGAAGTCACCGGGCTTGCGATAGATGTTCTCGTAGGCATGCTGATAGCCCGTCAAGATCAAGGTCGTGAATAGCGTCGACCCCAGGTTCACCTCGCCTTCGATGAGCGCATCCGCGGTGGCGGCGAGTGCATACGGACCCGATCCCGGCGCGGATGCTGTGACCTTGACGCCTGCCGCTTGCAGCGCACGATGCGTCGCCAATGCCACGAAGCCACCTTGGGAGTAGCCGGTAACGAAGAGCTTGCCGTTCTCGCGCGTCCTTCTTGCGGGCTTCACTTCACGCAATGCACCCCGCGCCGCCCGAAGCGAGTCGACCACATCGGCGGATTGCTGGTCGGCGTTCAGGTAGGGGTGGTATGCGAGATCGGAGCCGGCATAGCCCGCATAGTTAGTCGCCACCACGATATAGCCCTGGGCCGCATACATGGCGGCAACGCTGATGCCCTCCCCGGCGCCGTCGCCGTTACCCGGATCGGTTTGCGTGATATCGGCGATGTTGTAGTTGCGATATGCGGTCGTGCCGTGCGCGTAGAGCATCAGCGGACGCGGGCCGCCACATGCCGCCGACCGCCCGCCCGGGATCATCAGTGCGCCGCTGGCGGTAGTGGGCTCGCCCGCGCCGCCGATGGTCCGGTAGCGGAAGGTCACGATCTCCACGCCGCAGGCAGGCGCGCCGGCGATCTGCGCGAGGTGCTGACCGGATGCGTTTGAGGCAAGCAATTTCGAAAACGCCGCGGCACTCAGCCGTAACGTGACCCGATGATCGAGCAACTGGCCGCGGGCGTCGCATCCCCCATCGCAACCGGAACCGGCTTGCACGTAAGCACTGGCACCCAAAGTGAAACACAGCAGCAGCACGAGGGCCGCGTTTCGCATCGCTACGGGCATGTGAGGCTCCGTCTTGTTGGTATTGGTTACGGCGATTGGGCTGCCTTCAGAGTGAGATGAGTATAGGTAAACAGAGCGATCAGGTCGTGACTCGCGTGATCGGCGCTTCGGCACGGGATGCGGCGGCTAGCATAGTGGCTCGCCGCCGCGAGCATCCTCCTCGCAGTGTGGGTTCGCGCGTGCCTGTTACTTCCAAAGCGTGCGGCCAAAGAACGTCAGCGTGCGGTCCCAGGCCTGCTGCGACCAGACCGGATCGAACTGGGTCCTGGCGATACGGCCCGGCCCGACTGCCGTTTCGTTAGCGAACGCATGGAACGCAAGATAGCGATGAAACTCGACGTCGACATTGGCGGCGGTGAGCTTCGCCTCCAATACGTCGACCGTCTCTGCCGGGAAGAATTCGTCTTGCGTCGCCCAGTGACCAAGCACAGGAACCTTGATTTTCGAGGCGTCGATGTACTCGAGCGGAGGGAAGCCGTACCACACCACGCCGGCCGACACTTCAGGGATATTGCATAGCGAGAGCAAGGTGAGCGCGCCACCCATGCAAAAGCCGGTCACACCGACGTTCGCCGCATGCTGCTTCAGATACTGGACGGCGCCACGCACATCCTGAGCGGCGGCGTCGCGGAAGTCGAGCCCGCTCAGCAGATGGTTTGCCTCTTCTTCTTCCACTGTCGATTTGCCACGGAAGAGATCGGGCACCAGGGCCAGATAGCCGGCTTGCGCGAGCCGGTCCGCCACGCCGCGAATCTGGTCGTTCAAACCCCACCACTCCTGAATCACGACGATGGCCGGCGCGCCTTCTGGCTTGTGCGGTTTGGCCAGATAACCCTGGACGTCCTTGCCGTCAGGGCGGCTAAACGTGATCATCGATCCTGTAGTTGGTTTCATCAGTTGCTCCTCAAGGTAGGCGAAGACGCTAGCATAGCGCCAGTGTGGCAGGCCCTGCTGAACTCAAGTTTGGCGCACCGCTTCTGTGCATGGCGTGAAGGCGCGCACTCGTTATTGCCTCTCACCGGCAAGACTGTTCTCTTCCGGCCGTCCACCAATCAGCATGCGCACGTGCCATGGGAGGAAGCCCTCGCGGCCTGCGGCCATCTATTGAAAACCGGGGTATAGTTTCGCGCGTCCGCATATCT
Organism: Paraburkholderia phytofirmans OLGA172; assembly: GCF_001634365.1. NCBI lineage: Bacteria > Pseudomonadati > Pseudomonadota > Betaproteobacteria > Burkholderiales > Burkholderiaceae > Paraburkholderia > Paraburkholderia phytofirmans. The sequence continues at coordinate 569,707 of NZ_CP014579.1, read as the reverse complement.
GCCGACGTCCGGAACCACCTCTTCGCCAGGAAATGAAATGGGCACGACCCCGCTCGCTACGGTCGCGAACACCCGCAATCGCCGCGAACTTCTCAAGGCCATCATCGCCGCATCGCTCGTCACCGGCCTCGAAATGTTCGACTTCACCGTGTTCGGATTCTTCGCGGCGATGATCGGCGACCAGTTCTTCCCGGCGACAGATCCAATGACATCGCTGCTGCTGGCCGTCGGCACCTTCGGCGTCGGTTTTTTCATGCGCCCGCTTGGCGCGATGCTGATCGGCACTTATGCCGACCGCGTGGGACGCCGCGCCGCCATGACACGAACGAGTTGGATGATGGCCCTGGCGACAGCCGCGATCGCGCTGTGTCCGTCATTTGCGACGATAGGCGTGGCCGCGCCGCTTATTCTTGTCGCCGCTCGATCGCTGCAAGGTTTTGCGCTCGGCGGTGACATCGGCGTAGCCGCGACCTTCGTCATGGAGGCGGGACCGGTGTCGCGGCGCGGCTATCTGGTCAGCTGGCAACTCACTAGCCAGGGCGCCGCTGCATTGCTGGGCGCCTCTCTCGGCTTGCTGCTCTCCAGCACGCTGTCACCAGCCGCGCTTGCCTCGTGGGGTTGGCGTATTCCATTCCTGATTGGCCTTCTGATCGCGCCAGTCGGCTTGTATATTCGCCGTCGGCTTCGCGAGGATCCTGCGCCGTCAGCAACCGCCGACGCCCGGCATGCCGGCGCACCGCTCGCCGAACTGTATCGCCACCATAGCGCCACGATCGTCCTGGCGATGCTGATGATGATGGGGCAAACCATACCGGTCTACGCAATCGTCTACTTCATGCCGAGTTATGTGACTCGCGTGATGCACATGCCCGCCCTCACCGGATTCATGGCATCGGCGTTGTCCGCGCTGTTGCTGGTCGTGATTCCGCCACTGTCCGGCCGCCTCGTCGACCGTCTGCCTCGCCGCAAGCCACTGGCCCTTCTGAGTTCGGGATGTACGGCGCTTCTGGTCTATCCGGTCTTCCTGTTGATTGCGGGTGCGAACAGCGCGCTGCCGATCCTGTGCGGCGTCGCGCTCATTAGCGTGCTGGTGGCGACGGGCGCCGGCGTCATCGCCCTGCTTGTGCTCGAAGCGCTTCCTGCGCGGGTGCGCGCCAGTGGCATGGCGACTGCGCATGCGCTGCACGTAGCCCTGTTTGGCGGTACTGCACAATTCATCGTGACAGGGTTGATCAAATGGACGGGCAATCCAATCTCCGCAGCCTGGTACGTGGCGCCGGCATGCTTCATGAGCTTCTGCGCACTTGCCCTGTTCAAGGAGCAATCCGTCAGAACCTGACTGTGTCCGGTTTCAGCATGTCCATAAACGCGGACCTGCGATCAGGATCCTGGGGCGGCCTTGATCGCACGAGCCGCAGCGTCCAATGCCTGGGCCGTGGCAAGTGGCGCGCGAGGGATGGCCTTGCCTGCTGCGGCGCTCGTCGGGCGCGCAATGGCGTTGCTGCAGGAATGGACGATCTGAACGAGTGAGGATCGGTCTCAATGCCCGTTGCAAAAAACGGCCGTGAGAAAAAATGGAATGACTTCGTGAACTACAGCATCGCTCCCTGCCCGTCGAACGCTCGCCTCAACCGACGCGGCAGAGCCGGTCACCACCACGCCATACGTTGAGGAGCTAACCGACTGGCCGCTGCCTTGCTTGAAGATGGGATCGTTTGGCTCATAGCCGAAGACAGCATGAACATGAAAGCCGAATGCCGTCAGGTTGCTGCCGTGCGCGGGACGAAATGCATTAACCGAGTTCGCTTCAATGCGCATTGGCTTTGGATCGATCGACTGCTCGTCCAGAAGCGGAGCAATGAAATCATGCGGGCTCGACTGGCAGTTCATCTGTGTATCGAGCGCATAGGCATTGCACACAGCTGCAGAGAATCCCACGCCCAGCGACGCAACGGCGGTCAGCATGCGGAGAACGGATGGTTTCATCGTAGAAGCGCGATCGTTCTGCTGGATTGCGCAACAGGCTCGAGGACAGGTGGCAGCAGAGCGTTGAGACTTCAGAATCGTACGGCTGAGCCGGCGAGTCTGTGCGGTGACGCTCAGATTGGTCAAAGCCGGCGGAGGCCGGCGGATAGCCGGCTGACGTTGCCAGCGGTCAGCAAGCGCATGGCCAATGAGAGGAACGACTATCGTAGCGGCCGATGCGCATTGCAACGCCAACCCAGTATTCGTCAAACTGGGATCGCTGACACGCGCATCGACCGCCCGCCGGCGTCAGGAAAGATGATGCACTTCCTGGAGGCCATAAACCGGCGTCGCAATTCCCTCCATGCGCGCCTTCAATTGCAGCGATAAATATTGGGAGTAATGGCGCGACTGATGCAGGTTGCCGCCATGGAACCACAAGGCGGGCTGCTGCGTGGGCTTCCACATGTTGCGTTGCTCGCCTTCCCACGGTCCCGGGTCTTTTGTCGTATTCGAACCCAGCCCCCACACCTTGCCCACTTTATCCGCCACGTCACGCGAGATGAGATCGGCGGCCCAGCCGTTCATCGATCCGTAGCCGGTTGCGTAGACGACGAGGTCCGCCTCGAGCTCGGCACCGTCGCTTAGCAGAACAGAGTGTTCCTTGAGTTCGACCACATCCACGCTACTCTTCAGCTTGATCTTACCGTCCGCGACAAGGTCGGCGGCGCCCACATCAATGTAGTAACCCGACCCGCGCCGAAGATATTTCATGAAGAGCCCCGAGTCGTCATCGCCGAAGTCGAGCATAAAACCCCGCTTTTCCAGACGGTCATAGAACTCTGCATCGCGTTCCCTGATCGCATCGAATACGGGCTTTTGAAACGTGTGCAGGATCTTGTACGGGATCGACGCAAACGTCAGGTCGGCTTTCGACGTCGTCATGCCCGACGCCACCGCGCGCTCGGAATAAAGATCACCGAGCGCAAGCTCCATCAGCGAATCCGACTTGACGATATGCGTGGACGAACGCTGAACCATCGTGACGTCGACGCCTGCTTCCCACAACGCCGCACAGATGTCATGCGCCGAATTGTTCGCGCCGATCACCACCACTTTCTTGCCCTTGTACGCATCGGGTCCCGGATGTCTCGACGAATGATGCTGCTCGCCTTTGAACACATCCATGCCCTTGAATGAGGGGATATTCGGCTTCCCCGACATGCCCGTAGCAAGCACAAGCTGCTTTGGCCGCAGCGTCAGCGTCTCGCCATCGTGCTCAATTTCGACCACCCATTCAGCCGCTGCTTCGTCGTAACGCGCGGACTTGCAAATGGTCGACCCCCAATAGTTCAACTCCATGACCTTGGTGTACATCTCGAGCCAGTCGCCAATCTTGTCCTTGGGCGTGAAAACCGGCCAGTTATCCGGGAACGGCAAATAAGGCATGTGGTCGTACCAAACCGGATCATGCAGACACAGGGACTTGTAGCGGTTGCGCCAGGCATCGCCAGGACGTGGATTTTTATCGACGATGATCGTCGGCACACCCAACTGCCGCAGACGCGCGCCCAGGCCAATCCCACCCTGCCCGCCACCCACGATCAAACAGTAGGGTTGCTCCGCGCGGCCCAGCGCCTGCGCTTCGGCTTCACGACGTTCCTTCCAGCTCGTTCGATCCATGCGCGCGCCATGTTCCGCGCCCATCGGACGGCGGTTGCCTTTGGGTTCTTCATGGCCTTTCAGTTCACCCATGGTGGTCAGCAAGGTCCAGATCAGGCCATCCTTCACGCGGATAAAGCCGCTGCCGCGGGCGACCTCCGTTTCGAAGGTGATCCACGCCTGTGCTACGCCGCCGGCTTCGGTCGGTGCTTCATTTTCAGCAACCTTCAGCCGGGTGGGTTTAATGGCGTCGAGTTGCGCGTCGAGCATGGCACCGATCTGGTCCCGGCCCTCCATGGTTTTGATATTCCAGGTGAAAGCAACCAGATCGCGCCAATAGCACTCGGGTTGAAACAACGCGAGCGCCGCAGCGGTATCACCGTGTTTAAGCGCTGATTCCATGGACTCCAGAACATGTGCAATAGTCTGGCTTGCATTATTTTCAGGCATGACTGCTCCTCCATTCGATACGGATTAATGAAACGTCGAAGTAATACGCGGGTTCTTTGCCCGCTGGAAAACCGTGGACCGCTATCGCCGGTGAGGCGGGACAATGCCGAACTTCGCGATCCGTCTGTAGAGCGTCGCGCGCGAGATGCCCAAGGTTTGGGCGGTCTCGTCCGGGCGCCATTTCGCATCCGTCAGGGCAGCGACGATGCGGTCGCGCTCAAGGGCATCGATTTCGGTGAGTGCGGGTTGCGCCTCGCGGGCGGGACCCTGAGGCTTCGGCACAGGCTGCCGTTGCGCGCGAATGACGGGTGGACGAACGCGTGCATAGAGAGGCGAACCGTTGCCCACAAATTTCATCGAGACCATGTCGCGACCGGGCCTGACATCCAGAAGACGTTCGGCGCGGACATCAAATAACTCGGAGACCGGTCGCGGCAGCCGATCGAGGCCCGGCACGCACTCTTTGGCCCGGCGATTGGCCGCGACTGCATTTCCGCGCACATCGAAGGCGATCAGAATTTCCGGCTGGGCTTCCACGTAGTGGCGATTGCGGTGCGCCAGCAAAACCCAGCAATGCGTGGTCGCGTTGAGAAAAAAGCTGTCTTCGATCAACACCGCACTATGACGCACGATATGATTGATCAGCCGCTGGCTTTCGCGTTCATCGGGCGAGCGAATCGCCGACGCATCCAGCACGCCGATCAGCTCGCCTTCCAGCCCGAAAATAGGCGAAGCACTACACGTCAACGTGGTAAAAGCGGCGCGAAAGTGATCGGTCTTATGCACCGTAATCGGTTGGGAATCGAGCAGCACGGCGGCAATGCCGCAGGTTCCCTCTTCCCGCTCGGACCAGCAGGAGCCCCCATAAAGTCCCGCTCGTTTGAAGTCGTGGCGCCGATCCCGGTCAACGCGATAATCGATCGTCACGCCCTGCGCGTCAGTGAGCATCACGCAGTAGTCCGCTTCGCGCACCGTCTCATGCAGACGCGAAAGACACTCTCCCGAGGCCCGCAAAACCGATTCTTCCCGGTGTTGTACGTCGCGCAATTCTGGCGCGGTCAGAATGCGCGGACCTTCTGTCACGCCAGGATCGAGGTGATATTGTTCAAGGGAGCGCCAATACGACGAAGCCAGCCGCGTAGCATCGGCGCCGCGATCGGTCGTTCGGCCTTCGATCAACCTGCGGATCCGGTCGATGTGTCTCACTTGCGGAACATAGGGCATGAATGTCTCCGGTCGGCTCGGCGCGTATCGCTGAGTGGCACGCTTAGGATGACTTTTAGCATGCGGGTTCCGGAAGATCACACCGCAGTGCAGCATCCGACCGGATGAGACTTTCGTCTCAGTTTTTTTGTGGTGGGGACTGAGCGCGGCTCGATTTCCGTAGCCAGGAAAGCGTGGATGCGTGATGCACGCTGCTAGAATACTTGCCCTTTTCTCTGGAGACGCACATGTCCTGGTTCATCTATGAAGTGCCCGAATACAACGAAGACGGGGCGCGCATCGAACCCTTCAGCGACTTGCGTAGCCGCGTCCAGAAAGTCAGTGGGCAGGCCATGGCCGACGAGCTGGAAAGCGTCCGCGAGAACGCCGCGACGACAGCAGATACGCCGGCGCACCCACTACGCACCGCGGACAATCCTCACGTATTCCCGATCCCGTATGCCGACTCCATGATCCTGGTCGGGTTTATCTTCGAACTGAAACGGGAGTCCCGGCGTCTGGTGGTGTCACCCGTGGAAATGCCCTGGCTGAAAGACGCGTAAAACTGGGTTATCGGGTTAAGGGCTAGACCATACGCCAACCGTTTCCCTGGCGCGCGAAGTCCAGCAGGCCACGCGCCAGGCCGTCGAGCAGCCCCGTGATCAGGTACGTTTGGCCAGATAGGCATCGACCAACTCGACCAGCCGCTCTCGCCCGAAGCTCGCGTCGTGTCCAGCGTGGACCACTTGCACAGGCAATTCGCGCAGGCGCTTCATGGTGCGCACATAGGCCGGAATATCCGCGCCGCCTATCTCATCCAGCAGCGGGCCGTCGTAGATCGCATCGCCCGAGAACAACGTGCCGGACGCCGCTTCCCATAGCCCGATGCTGCCCGGTGAGTGGCCCGGCAGATGCAGGACTTCAAAATGCCGGTTGCCGAGATCGACAATGTTCCCTTCCTTGACGATTTCCGTGACCGTTGCGGCCCTCACACGATAGTCGGACATCGCGTAATCAGCGCTGGGAAGGGCCGTAATCAGATCGCCGTCGAACGGATAACCTGCTTCGCGATACCGGCGAATGGCTTCGTCACCCAATACCGAGGCCAGAAGGGTGCCTCGCTCGCGCGGCGAGCGCAGGTTGTCTGCCTCCAATTCGTGAACCAGCGTGTGCTCGAACTCATGATGTCCGCCGATATGGTCCGAGTGCGTATGCGTCGCAACGGCGGTGACGTCCTTCTGCAGCAGGTGCCTCGCTGCATCCTGCAGACTGACGATGCCCATCCCTGTATCGATCATCAGATCCCGGTCGCGGCCACGCACATGCCAGATATTGCAGCGCATTAACGGTACGACGTGGGGTTCCCACAGTAGCGTGATGTCGTCGCTGATGCGTTTGAGTTCGAACCATCGGTCGGCAATCGGTAATCGGGTCATGCGGAGTCGCTCCTCGAGTGAGAGTTGTTACTGTGACACACTCCGCTTCACCCTTCGAGGGCCTTGAGACTGACATCTCGTCGCCAACGATTCACGCATAACGCGCAAGAAACATATCGGCAGCGGATTCCGCGACTTGCCTTTGTTCATCCACGCTGAGCGGTGGCTGGCCCATCGTCACCTGCGGCCAGAAAGCGAACGCCTTTACCAGGCCCTGCAACTGCTGCGAGGCGAACACCGGGTCCGACGTCTTGAGGCGGCCATCGGCAGCGGCTGCGCGAATCCACACCGTCAAGTCTTCCTCCCGTTCACCCATGCGGGTCACCATATCGCGCGCGCGCTCCGGTGAATGAATGCCTGCCGCGATCGCTACTCGCGCGAGGGACAGGAACGCCTCGTCATTCAACAGGCTCAGCTTTTTCAACAGAAGCTGGAGCAACTGCGCACGCAATGGGTGCACGGCGGAGTAAGCCGGCGCCGCTCCTGTGTCACTCGACTCCCACAACTGCCGCAGGATCGCCGCGAACAGCGCTTCCTTGCTTGGAAAATGGTTGTAGACCGTACGCTTCGAGACGCTCGCGCGCGCCGCGATGCGGTCCATGCTGGTCGCGTCGAAGCCGGCCGCAAGAAATTCTTCAATGGCCGCGGCTATCACGGCCGCGCGCTTGCGGTCAGTCAGGCGGAGAGGGGTATCACTGGTGTCCATCGTTAAATTTTACACTGGGCAGTTTACTTTTCTCAAAAATAAACTACACTCAACAGTCTACTTTCCGTATCGAGGTGGTTTGCATGACATCGCTCACCGGTTCTGTTCGCCGCGTCTTGGGCCTGACGGCAGCGCGACGCGGGCGCGAATTGTTCGACACGTCGGCACAGCACGACGGCGAGCGCTTTCGTAACGTCAAGCCGCGTCCCGTCGAAGGAATCGGCAAGAGCTTGAGCATCGTGTGGAATGTGTTGTTCAACAAACCGGACGGCACGGTGCCGGCGGGCACCCTGCCCGTCGCTGCGCTGTCGCGTGAACAGCTCGACGCCGCGCCTGACCGGAGCCTGTATCGCCTCGGGCATTCGACCATGCTGCTCAAGCTGCGTGGTCAGTTCTGGCTGACCGACCCGGTCTTCGCTGAACGCGCATCGCCGTTCCGGTCGTTCGGTCCGAAGCGCTTTCATGCACCGCCCATCGCGCTCGAAGACTTGCCGCCGCTCTCCGGCGTGATTCTGTCGCACGACCACTACGACCATCTGGACCGCGAGACCGTGCTGGCGCTCGCCGCGCGGACGGGTGTGTTTCTGACGCCGCTGGGTGTCGGCGACCGCCTGATCGAGTGGGGTATCGAGGCGTCGAAGGTACGCCAGTTCGACTGGTGGCAGAGCGTTGAGATCGACGGCCTGGCGTTCACGGCAACCCCGGCGCAGCATTTCTCCGGCCGCAGTCTGTTTGACGGCAACAGCACCTTGTGGGCCTCGTGGGTGATCGTCGATGACGCGCTGCGCGTATTCTTCAGCGGCGACACGGGCTACTTCGACGGCTTCAAGACCATCGGCGAGCGGCTGGGTCCATTCGACGTGACGCTGCTCGAAACGGGTGCCTACGATGCCCAATGGCCGTACGTCCACATGCAGCCCGACGAGACCGTCCAGGCACACATCGATCTGCGCGGCCGCTGGCTGGTGCCCGTTCATAACGGCACGTTCGACCTGGCGATGCATCGCTGGCAAGAACCCTACGAGCGCGTGGTCGGACTCACCGCCGCGCGCGGCATTCCGCTTGCGACGCCCCGCATGGGCGAGCGGTTAGATTTGGGCGCGCCGCACCGCGGCGGGAAGTGGTGGCGCGAGGTTGCGGAGCTGGTGCAAGAACCCGCGACGTCGCGGCGCCGGTTTTCCTGCCGCCAAATATAGATTGATCAGGTGACCGTATCTGAACCAACGCTTCTCCCATCACGCCCCGTCGACCGGTCTTCCGTCCGGTCCCGGGAACCGAATCTGCTCACAAATTGCTCGAAACCCTGAATCGGAAGCGGCTTGCAAAAAAGGAAACCTTGATAGGCATGACATCCTGCTACCGCAAGGAAATCTCTCTGCGCTTCAGTTTCGACGCCCTCAGCGATGACACCCAGGTTAAAACTTCGGGCGAGCGCCACGATCGTTCTTGCGATGTCCGCGTCGTTGGGGTCGACCAGGATGTCGCGCACGAACGACCGGTCAATCTTCAACTGGTCCAATGGCAATCTTTTCAGGTAAGCCAGCGAAGAGTAGCCAGTCCCGAAGTCATCCAGGGAGAAAGTCACACCTCGCGTTCGAAGGATGCTCATCTTTTCGATAATGTCCTGTACGTTCTCAACCAGAACACTCTCGGTCAGCTCGAGCTTCAGCCTGTCCGCCCGCGCCCCAGCCCGGGTGATCACTGCGAGCACATCGTCCACGAAGTCAGGTTCGCGAAATTGCCGGGCGCTTACGTTCACGGATATAGACAGATGCGCCATCGACGGCCGCGTCGCCCACAGGGCCAGCTGGGCGCATGCGGACGCCAATACCGTTCGCCCCATCTCGAGAATCAGCCCCGACTCCTCAGCGAGCGGGATAAACTCACCCGGGGGTATCAGGCCGCGCTCAGGATGCGCCCAGCGCACCAGCGCTTCCGCACCGGTTATGCGGTCGCCGTCGACGACCTGCGCCTGATAGTGAAGCACGAGCCGGTTCTCCTCAATGGCGTTGCGCAGCCCCACCTCCAGCTCGGCTCGTCTCAGCACTGCCGTCTGCATCGCAGGGTCGAAAAAGCACATGGCATTGCGGCCGCGCTCCTTCGACTTATACATGGCGAGATCGGCCTGCTTGAAAAGCTCGTCGGTGGAAGTCTGCTCCCCATTGAATACTGTGACGCCGATGCTGGCGGTACTCCGGAACTGGACACCATTGAGCTGATAGGCGCCCCCCAACACCGCGAGAATTCTTTCCCCCACCGCCTCTGTTTGCATCGTCGCCGTCGCCTTGTCCAGACTCAGGTTGCCGAGCAGCACAACGAACTCGTCACCGCCGACCCGGGCAACCGTGTCGCCCTCATTGACACTACTCGACAGGCGATATGCGACCTGTCGCAGGAGCAGATCGCCTTTGTCGTGCCCAAGCGTATCGTTCAGCGTTTTAAAGTGGTCGAGATCGATGAACATCAGGGCGCCGCAAGCCTTGTTCTGCCGGCTGGCCACCATTGACTGCCTCAGCCGATCCAGAAGGAGCGCGCGATTGGGCAGGCGGGTCAGCGTGTCGTAGAAGGCAAGTTCGCGGATTTTCTCCTCCGACTTCTTACGCTCCGTAATATCGCGCCCGCTTGTACGAAAACCAATGAAGTCTCCTCTCTGATTGCTAATCGGAACCCAGGAAACCGACAGCCAGAGGAGCGATCCATCCTTGCGCACGCAACGAAACTCAAGATCCTCGCCGCGAGAACCCTGAAGTCCTTTTTGAAATTCCGGCGCAACGCGCGAAATGTCCTCCGGATGGATTAGCTTGAGGGTGAAATCGGGCATCGCCATACATTCGGCGACGGTGTAGCCCGTGTAGTATTCAACCGACGGGTTGATCCAGCGAGGTTTGCCGTCCCGTCCCCACCAGATCTCCAGGTTCACCGTGCAGTCGGCAATGGCGCGAAATTTTTCTTCGTTCTCGCGCAACTCCCGGGTCATCGCCGAGGCGAGTCGCATGGCACGCTCCCGCCCCGTCATCACGAGCCAGGCCAGAAGCGCCAGCAGGAGACTCAACCCGCTGCCCGTGCCCGCAATCAACATCTCCGCATTACGTCCCAAGCGGGATCGGAACGCGTCGGAGGCGCTCATCGACAGCGTCCAGTCGTGCCCGTCCACAACCAGATATTCGTTTGCGGAGATGAGCGCGGGCGCACGCTGGCTGTTTGCATCCGAAGTGCGATTCAGCAGTGCTGCCTCCGATGGTTCTACGCCATCGTAAATGGCCAGCGAGACGCCGGGTGGCTGCTCACCGTAGAGACTGGCCATCACATCGCGCATGCGGAACGATGCATAGACCCAACCAATGATGTTCGCCCGACGCTGCACGAGGTTGTCCTGTGCCTTGCCGGAAGCATAGACCGGAAGGTACATGATGAAAGCCGGCTGGGGGTCTGCGTCCATATCGATCGCAAGGCGCACCTTTCCCGAGATCGCCGCCATGCCGGAATCCCGGGCCTTCTCCAGCGCAGCCCGCCGCACCGGCTCGTCCCAGGTGTCAAAGCCGGACGGGCCGCGTGCGAGGCCAATAAAGGGTTCGCGCTGAATGATCGGGGCATAATCCTCGCGCCGCCCGTCGGGATGAATCGTGTAGTCTGGAATGCCGCCCTGGCGCATGTCCGCTATATGAGCCGCTTTACGCGCCGCGGGCACCCATTCGATCACGCCGACGCCGTGGACGCCGGAAAAGTTCGCGTCGAGATTGAGTGCGCTCACATAGCGCCGGAACCTGTCGCGATCGATCGTTCCGTTCGCGGCAAACAGGCTCTGCACGCCTCGCAACATCAGCTCGTAAGTCGCCATGCGCTGTTCGATGCGGCCTACCGCATCGCTCATGGTGTAATCAAACTGGGTGCGAAGCTCTTTGCGAGTCGCTTGCCGTTCGTGATTCCACACGACCCAGGTCACGCAGAGCGATGCGGATAAAACCAGCAACGGCAGTAGAACCGAGCGTACCCGGATCACGGTGACGCCTTGAAGTTGACCATGGCATCGGCCAGGTCCGGCCTGAAGTACTTTTCGAAGATACGGCGCACCGTTCCGTCGGCACGCATTTCATCCACGAGCGCCCGCCACTTCTCCTGTTCGGCGGCCGAGAGTGCTTTCTTCGACATGATCAGACCGTGCGGCACCGAAGGATCGTTGAACTCAACGATCGTCGTCACGTCGCGTATCTTTTTCTCGTCCAGCGCGGGGTAATCGAAGGGCTCGATAATCATGCCCTGGATCTGTCGAAGAATCAGCGCCTGGTAGAGAGGCTCGAGCCCGCCCGCCAGGCTGACCCGGTTTTCCGACGTCAGTCTGTCGACCAGTTCGTTGGCCGATGCACTGTAGCGAAAACTGCGGATCACGCCGAGCTGGGCGCGTTCATTGTGTTCGAAGTCCGCGACGTTATGGATGCCGGCGTCTTTCCGCACGAGCAGATAGTATTTATTACTGAAGTACCACGCAAACGAAGCATATTGATTGCGTTCGTCATTTGCAATGCCAGAAAGACTGAAGTCGAGTGCGCCCGACTCGATCAGTTTCCAGATACGTGCGCGTGACATCAGACTGACCTTGATCTGGCAACCGCTACGCCGGATCAACTCATCTGCAAAGTCTTTGTCGATACCACTATCGGTATCGAGTGAATAGAGCAGGCCGTGGTCGTGCAATCCAAGCGTAAACGGCCGGGAACAATCCGGTCCGTCCGCAAAGGCGTTACTGACGAAACACACTGCAACCAACACCCCGCCAAGCCAGTTTCGAATCACAACGCCTCCGTAGCGGAACGACGCCCAGTTAAATTCTTATTCGCGATCACAATCCGATGGCATGTTCAGTCAGGCCTTTTTTCGAACTACCATAGTTTTATCACACATTTCGGGATTTTTTCTGACCCATTGCGTCGCCGAGGTGTCGCGAACTCGCAAGATTTTCTTTTGCAAAGCCTCTGTACGCATTGTCGGCCAAACTCCGCCATTCTTGAGGGCGCCCCGGACGACTTCTTTTGCGCAAGCTGGCGTCCGTTGCGCACCTGTTGGCCGATAAGGTGTTGTCGCCCGGCGTAATCAACGGGCGCAACATCTGGAAAACCGACCTGAACGCCGTACTCGAGTGGCTTGCGGCCTGAAACCGCGTACATGGGAGGAGGTGATTCCGGCACTGACGAATTTGGTTCAGGCCGCGAAGATGTTGCGTCAGAAGCTCGCCTCATCACGCATCGCCTCTTTCCACGGTCAAAAGCTGGAGTAATCGCGCCTTCAGCCGACCGGGTTTGCAACGATCCCGTCACCATCTGTAACGTTTCATGCAATTGCGCCCCGTGACACGACAAGTGTTTGCGAAATTCACGTAGATATCCTATAGATTTTTTTTCGAGTTCATCCGATAGTCCATGCGCAAGATCTTATGCACTGCGCACGGACGGAGGCGAGCGGATGACGGATGGAGTCAGCAGAGGACAGGCCAGGGGCGCAACGGCGCGATGGACCACCGGATGCCAGTCATATCACCTGGAAGTCAGGCAAGCGCCTTCGACCGATAGCTTGTCAATCGTATCGGTCGAAGCGGTTGAACGGCTGGGCGAGCCCTACAAGATCACGCTGGAACTGACGGCCAATGTCGACCTGAATCGTGTCGACTACCTAAGCCGCGATGCGACATTCACCATCGATCCGCCGCCCGACGGCGGCGGGACCCGGACCTTCAACGGCTGTATCACGCAGGTGGTCCGTACGCGCAGGACGCGTGACTTCTGCGCATACCGGATCGTGGTCGAGGCGCATATTGCCCGCCTACGCCTCACGCGCGCCACACGCATTTACCAGAACAAATCGGTTCCGGACATCATCGCGGATATCCTGCGCCGTCACGATTTCAGCACGCACCAGTTCAGTTTCAAGCTGCGGCGCGCGTTTCCCAAGCTCGCATTCCGTATGCAATACCAGATGTCTGACTGGGACTATATTTACCTGCTGATGCGTCAGACAGGCCTTTACTGCTTTATCCGTCCCGGCAAGATCGGCGATGAGGTGCATTTCGCCGACGACGTGGACGGCTATACGTACCGGCCTCACGTGGTCATCCCCTATCGCGAGACCTCAGGTCTTGAGTCGGGTCATGAAGCCGTGATTGCGTTGCAGACGCATAGCGAGACCATTCCCGAATCGGTGCGCGTGGCGGACTACAACCCGGACGATGCATGGGAGCGTTTCGACGCTCGGGCCAATGTCACGCGTGACGACAAAACCACCTGGGGGCAGACGTACGTATTTGGTACGCACCACCTGAATGCCCAGGAGGCTGCATGGGAAGCACGCCTGAGACACGAGGCCGCGGTGGCGTGGCAGATCGTCTACGACGGCAGGAGCACCGTTCATGACCTGTGCCCCGGCCTCATGCTGAAGATGGATGAACCGCTACCAGACGCGCCGCACGGCCAGGTCATCATTGAAGTCGTGCATCGAGCCGCACGCAACCAATCCTATATCAACTCGTTCCGCTCGATCCCTTCGGAGCGTCCGTTCCGCCTGAAGCTCGAAGAAGACAACTGGCCGAAAATCGCCGGCACGCTTTCGGCACGCGTCACGTCACCGGACAACGATGCGGAGGCGCACCTGACGCGCGCTGGTCACTACACGGTGCGGTTCGATTTCGACTATGACGAATGGCCGGCTGGCGGCGAGTCGGTGCCGATAACCGGGCCGTGCCGCTGCCGCCGGTCGAGGTGGGCGAATCCGTTGACGTGCCGACCGAGCAACTGAGCGTCAGCCGCCCCGACGCGCGGCGCATCCAGCTGACCTGGCTGGACGGCTCGCGTGAGGACTATGAGCGGCACGGCACGGCAATGCGGGAGCGTTACCGCCTGACTACGCGCACCTCACGCGACGGTCTCGGTCTGACGCTCGACTACAACGATGCGGGCGAACTGGTCACGATCAGCGATCGCGCAGATAACACGATCCGCCTGGCGTACGTGGGTGGGCGTGTCGGGTCGATCCATCGCGTCCATGCCGGAAGCCGTCACACGGAAACGCTGGCGACCTACACGTACAGCCCCGAGGGCGACCTGCTCGAACATCAGGACATGCTGGGCCACCAGCGCCAGTTTGCGTACCAGCAGCATCTCCTGGTGCGCTACACCGATTTCAATGGCGGCACCTTCAACCTGGAATGGGACTGGACCGGCAGGCAGGCGGATCTGCCCGCCCCGGCCGATGCGCAATGCGTGCGCACCTGGCTGGGTAAAGGGGCGCGCGATGTGTACGAGGACACGCGCTTCGAGTATCACCGCAAACACTGGTACACCAAGGTCACGGACGCCGCCGGCAACGCCACGTTCCACCGTTATGACGCGCATAACCGCATCGTGCTGGTCGAGTACGCGGACTGTACCAGTGAGCGCTTCGACTGGGACGAAAACAACAACCTGATTGGCACCCGCGACGCCTTGGGGCAGATGCAGCGCTTCGCCTACGACGCGAGCGGGCGCCTGGTCGCCGCAACGGATGCACTGGGCAATACGACACGCACCGGATACAACGCGCGGGGTTTGCCGGTCACGGTCACGGCAGCCAATGGCGATGTCACGCAGACCGCGTATGACACGCTGGGCCGGCCCGTATCGGTGGTCACATCGCCTGCTTTTACGATGCGCAATGGCGGCTCGAGTGGTTGCGCAACGAAAACGACGAGGTGACGCGATTCCGTTACGACGCCCTCGGCCAACTGGTCGAACAGCAGGACTTCGACGGTCGCACCACCCACTATGCCTACGACGAGGCGGGACAGCTTGTGGGCTTGCGCGAGGGGGACGTGGAAACCGGGTTCGTGCGCGACCCGCTCGGGCGCCTCGCGAGGCGCAACATCCGAGCACCCGGAACAGGAACCCATAGCGAACAGTTCTACTACGACGCACGCGGGCGGCTCGTAACCGCGCAGAGCGAATCCAGCCGGGTGCAACTGCACTACGACGAGGCAGGCAACCTGATCGCGGAAGAACAGCATCAGCATCCCACCACCGGCACTGAATACGTGACGGTCACGCGTCACGAATATGACGCGCTCGGCAACCGCACCAGAACCATCCTGCCCAGCACGCGCACCGTCGACTGGCTGCGTTACGGCTCGGGGCATGTGCATGGCGTGCTGGTCGATGGCCAGCCGCTGGTCGACTTCGAGCGGGACCGGCTGCACCGCGAAACCGGACGCACGCACAGGGCATTCAGCCAGCAGCGCGAATACGATCCGGCCGGACGGCTGGCGCGGTTCGCGGTAAGGCCCGCGAGCGCGGCCAGTCCGCACGAGCGCATCGCGCAACGGCGTTTGCAGTACGGCCCGGCAGGACACCTCACGCGCATCGAGGACCGCACGCGCGGCGTGACCGACTACACCTATGATCCGGTCGGGCGACTGCTGAAGGCCGTCACCCCGGACCTGACGGAAATTTTCGCGTTCGATCCGGCGGGCAATCCGGTGGACCCGGAGAAGATGACGCCGCCGCCGGTCGTGGAGACGCCACAGGAAAAGGCGGAACGGTTTGCACGCGAGGCGGCAGAAGATGCGGCCTGGCTGCGCGCGCATCCGGACGAGCAATACCCGCCGCTGCGCCACAACAGGCGCGGTTCCGAGGACGCGAAGAAACTGTACGAGTGGAAGCAGTCACTGCCCAAGTGCATCGGTAACGTGCTGGCCGAACTGAACCGGGTCCGTTACGACTATCTGCATGAACCGGGTTCGTCCGTGCCGCTCGCGCGGCTGGATGAAACGCTGGTCGAGGCGGCGCACCTGGCGACCGGCACCGATGGGCGCTTTGTGCAGATGCCGGCGACGACGCGCCACGCCACACTGTTCTATCAGAATGACCACCTGGGCACGCCACAGGAACTCGTGGATGAATCGGGCAAGGTGGTATGGCTGGCACGCTACAAAGCGTGGGGTGGCTGGAAAGACACCTGGAAGGAGAAGCCGGACCCGGCAGAGGTCACTAACGCGCTGCGTTTCCAGGGGCAGTATTATGATGAGGAAACCGGTCTGCACTATAACCGGCATCGGTATTATGATCCGCAGACAGGCCGGTTCATCAGCAAGGATCCGATTGGACTGGCCGGTGGCATCAACGTCTATCAATATGCGCCCAACCCGGTACAGTGGATTGATCCGCTGGGGCTAACGTGTACATCGGCCGCAAAGGCTCTACAGCAGCTAAAAGGCATGAGCGTCGCTCGTATCGAAAAAACGCTCGCAAAAGACAGTTTTACCCTAACAAAAGATAACGGGAAGAACGCCAATTGGAATCATGCAGATGGTTCGGAGGTCAGGATTCATCGCTACGGCAATCAGAATCCAAGCGGATACAAGTCGGGCAATAATGCTCATGTCCATAAGCAAGACCCGTGCAACAATCAACTGAGTGATCGTGGAATAGTTACGGAAGACGGGGACGAAAAGCATATTGGAATTCGGAACCCTGGTGATCTTCCTACGGTTCGTGGGCGTCCTCATGGTGATGGGAGTTGATTGTGAGCTATGAATATTCGGTAAGACTGGACGGTCGCGAATGCAACGCGGATCATGTGATGAGTGAGTTACGACGAAGCCAGCTGGTTGCGCATGAGAAGGCAAACTGCATCGCTCTTAAGGCGCTCAATTCTCGTAACACATGGGCATATGATTTGAGAGTGTTTAGGGTTGGCGAGAACGAACTGCTTCTGGAGGTCACAAATTCAAACCATGACCTGTACAACGCGGTTCGATCTGCGTTGCCCCAAAACTATTCACTGACAGAGATAGAAGATGAGGACGAGCTGTCTCTCGAGGAAGCCTTTCGTCTGAGATAAGAACGCGTGTTGGAACCCCTTGTTGTACAAGGCTCGATAGAGAATGCGCTCCATGAGTGGGACGACTATGACGTGGTAGGCAATCCACACCACTGCCAGATTTTCTGACGGCTGCAAAGTCAGAGTGGCGACGCCGAGACGGGGCTGCACTATAACTTCCACCGTTACTACGATCCCCACTGCGGCAGGTTCATCAGCAAGGATCCGATTGACCTCGCGGGTGGACTGAACACCTGGCAGTACGCGCCCGATCCGACGGGGTGGATTGATCCGCTGGGGCTGGCTGGCTTCGAACCCAAAGTTTTAACGAGCGGAACCGTTTTCAGAAATGCGTCAGGAACGCCCGATAGTTTGACTCCGCGACTCGGGAAAGATACGACACGCATTGATGGGAAGGAGCCGGGCTTATCAGCGGCCACATCGGAAGCCGGTTTGGACAGCGGGAAATACGTTGAACTCAACGTGCAAAAGCTATGTTCGTGCGGTCTGCAAGCGACGCATGACAAGCCGAACGGTCACGTAACAATTAGGCCGATAAACGACCCTACTGATTCCAAGCTGACTGACTGGGCTAAATCCAGAGGAAGCGACTCGACGCATTCTCTGACGGAAGGTATATTCGGAGCAGTCACTGCTCGGGGGAAGAAGTGATGACTACCGATATCTGCGCTTATTTAGCAGGATATGTTGAAAAGGTAAAAACTGCGGTTGGTGAGAAGATTAAGATTGAGTCGTCGAATTCGGGTTTTTACCAGAACGCTCTCGGTGGTACGGCATATGTGAGTTTTTACCCTACGGAGGTTGACTTAACACTCGATCTAAGTGGTGCCGATGGGACATATGAACTTACCGCCGACCTGACGAACCAGGAAGGAAAAGAAATTGTTGGCTATATTTTTAAGTTCCACGGAAATGAAGAATACGTGAAGGTAAAGCTTGACGCGGCTTTTAATGATCTAGTGAAATTGATTTCGGATCATCTGTAATTGAACAAAGGGCCGCTGACGCGGCGCTTTGTCCGCCTACTCGGCGGTGAGGGTCAGCCCCCCTGTTCAGCTGTTTCGGATGAAGTATGGACGATTACGAGAAAAGTCTGGTTGCGTCGGCCCCGGATCGGGGGCGCTGCGCAGAATGCCGCTGCGATACTCGTACTCAGGTGGACGAGGTTTGCGGGCTTTGCGGGGTTGTGCTTTAAGATTGGCGTTAGCCATGGTCAACTCCTTGTATGAGTTGGTGGTGGTCAGCGGGCTGTGAATGCTGGTAACACTCACGGCCCGCGCTTCGTTTACTGCGTCACATTCCCTTCTTCCCTTCTATTGCTGCGCCGAGAGTACATGCGCGACGGCCCTACGGGCGCGCGTTGCGTGGCCTTGATGACAACACTACAATCTGCTTTCATGACGGGACCGACTGGAACGGCCCTTCTGATTCACGCTATCGTCCCAAAACCTGATCCTGAATGATAGGAGTTCTACATGTATTCAATTGCCTGCGTAGGCGACAGCACGACACACGGGGGTTTCATCATCACCGGCTCCGACACAATGGACGTCCTCGGGCGCAAGGTTGCCCGCGTGGGCGATCTGGTGTCGTGCCCGACACACGGTGTCAATCCGATCATTGAAGGGTCGGACATGATCATGGACAACGGCAGGCGCGTTGCGATGTACGGGCACAGCACGGCCTGCGGTTGCAAACTGATTGCGTTAGGCGATCACGTCACCATCAGCGCCCATTGATTCGCACCGGAAGCGGTCGTGAAATCCGCCAACATCAACCATAACCGCGACGAACTGCCATTATTCACGTCGCCGGGCGCTTTCACCATCTGCATCAAGGTTGCCGATATCCACTCGGGCTGGCCGGCGCACGATGGGCAGATTGCGTTCCGCGCCCCGCCTGCCACTGATAGGCGAACTACAAGGCGTCATCGAACGTTGTTCTGAAAGGTAGGGCCGGTAGCATACGAGGCAATCTCACGAATCCTCCTTTCAATCACGTATCGCTTACATTTCATTTCAATGGCTACCTACATCCTACTCGGCGGCGGGCTCACCGCGGCTTTGCTCATTGCCGCATGGGGCATCTGGCAGTTGAGATAGCGGAAGATCGCTGGAAATCGACGCTCAGATCAATATCTGAGCGCCGGCGGCATATTGCAGCGCGTCAGAACTGGATATTGGTCCTCAGCCCCAACACGGCTTCATTGCCGACACGCTGCGATGGGTTGTCCGGATTCGGAATGAGTGACGACAACGGATAGGCGGGCCCGCCCGCCGGCATATCGGTGGACGGCAGCACCGGCCAGCCGAAGGTGGCGTTCATGAACGTGGCCGCATACTGGCTCGTCATGAACTCCTGGTCGAGACTCTGCTGCCCGATCTTCACATCGACCTTGCCCGCGAGCAGGGACTGCTGATACCAGAGTTCCCATAGTCTCGTCGTAGCATCCGCTTCGATGCCGGTCGCCGTTTGCAAGGTCTGCAGATTCCGCTGGGTCAGGTTGGTGCCGTGAATCTGTAACGCTGAAACGTTGAACGTGCCGCCCGGCAGCCCGAATGCCTTTTGCGTGTCCACCACGACACCGAGTTGCGTTAGCCCATCGTAGGCGCCACCGCGTTTGACGCCTCCCGAGAGGTTATTCAGGTATTCACTGGTTTCCTGCAGGCTGAACGTCACACCGTGGTCGCCGAGCCAGGGCCGCAAGCCACCCATGTCTCCGAAAAGTGTCGCGCACCCCCGCCCTGCCCGGCCAAGCCGGACGACGTGCGACGACGTGACTGCGTTTCGCAAGCGGACTTGCGACAAACGGCCAAACAAAGGGAGCGTGCTGCTGACAGACCGGCAAAGAACCAGTCGGTAATGAAGCGCGCTAACCCGGCAAAAGCGAGTTAGCGACGAAGGAGTGTTCCTGCGGCGACTATCTCGCGGTGACTGCGCCGGCACAGGCCGGCATCGGACTTCCACTACTAGAGCATGTGTCCACGAGGGACTCCTTTTGATGAGACGGGCGGATTGTATTCGGCTCGCGATAAAAACCACAAGCAAAAATTCCTCAAAGACATCGCAGTCCGAATCTCCTGACCAGAATCCCGTGCCAACCGGTTCTGTCTCTCATTTCCAATGTCATTCCCGAACAAAAACGGCCGTTCTTTCCTGTCGATTTTGAAAGAAAACGTTGTTGGCAAACAATATCTGCTCTGCTTAACGAATGATGTTGACTTCGGATTCACGCGCCACCTAAAATTCAAAAATCTTCACAAACGGGGCTGATGCCTTGGACACCTGCAGTAGTCGACCTTCGAATAGTTTCGCTGCCTGACCGGCAGGACGTCCGCGCTCTCTTCACCCAGCCGCCGTCTTGCCTTCAGGCAGACGGTGCGCGCCGTAGTTACCCTCTCCGTGCACCTTGATTAGCGCCATATGGCCGCAGCGTTCGTGCGTCCGTATGGCATCGCGTCGCGAGCGTCGACTCGCGGCTGCGTCCGTTCGCGCCTTGTCGATTTTCGATGGCGCGGGCAGACGCGTGGATAAACGCGTGCGTTGCAAACATGCAGCAAGCGCGAGTACCGACGTCGATAAGGAGCCGCCATGCCGGACAGTGACAGTTATCCCATATGCCGCTCACCTCTATCTTTGCCTGAGGAAAGCGAGTAGACGTTCGTCGATATGCGCATAGTGCGCCCGACCTCCATGTCTGCTGGCTTTCCGCGAACCGCGTTAAGCCAACGCCTGGAGAAATATCATGAACTTCGGCCTCCTTCTGTCGCAACTGCCGCACGTTGAAGAATCACGCGTCCACTACGACGCCATGCTGGCGCTGCATGCCAGCGAACCGCACAGGTTCGCTGCATTCTGGCAACGCCTTAAAACGCTCGTTTCGTAATCTTCCGCGCCCTTTTCCGTCATACGCAAGCGACGCCGTTTTTCGACGGTACACGCCCTTACGTATGCCGGAGGTGCGCAATGTCCTTTCAATAACCAGAATCAGGGGAAAAAACAAAATGTCCACTCCAGCTAACGTCTCACCGCCGCGCAGCGCCGTGCTTGACTCTGCACACGTCGGCGACATCAGGGGTGCGCTGGGCACCATCGCCCACCACGACACCGCGCCGCGCACCAACTGGTGGGCTCGCATCCGTACACTGCTGGCCATTCTCGGCCCCGGCCTCATCGTGATGGTCGGCGACAACGATGCAGGCGCCTTCGGCACCTATACCCAGGCCGGGCAGAACTACGGCACCACGTTGCTGTGGACCATCCTGCTGCTGGTACCGGTCCTCTTCGTCAATCAGGAAATGGTGCTGCGACTGGGCGCCGTCACCGGTGTCGGACACGCGCGCCTCATCTTCGAGCGCTTCGGCAAGTTCTGGGGTGCGTTCAGCGTCGTCGATCTGTTCATTCTTAACGCGCTGACCATCGTGACCGAGTTCATCGGCATCACTTTCGTCCTTGACTTCTTTGGTATCTCCAAGTTTCTGGGCGTCTGCATTGCAGCGGCGCTGACGATGGCCGCAGTCAGTACAGGCAATTTCAGGCGCTTCGAACGCTTTGCCGTCGTACTGTGCATCTTGAGTCTGCTGCTGGTGCCCGTGCTGGTGTCGATTCACCCGCCGGTCGGCCAGATGACGCGCGATTTCCTCATTCCGAACTGGCCCGCCCATTCGAAACTGAGCGACGTGATGCTGCTGGTCATCGGTATCGTCGGCACCACCGTTGCACCATGGCAACTGTTTTTCCAGCAAAGCTACATTGTCGACAAACGCATCACGCCGCGTTTCATGAAGTACGAAAAGGCTGACCTGTGGATTGGCATTGTGTTCGTGCTGATTGGCGCAGTGGCGATGATTTCATTTTGCGCCGCCCTGTATGCCGGCAAGCCTGAGTTCGGCAATTTCACGGACGCGGGTGGCGTGATTGCAGGTCTGGAGAAATACGCGGGCCGCACCTCGGCCACGCTCTTCGCTGTTGCGCTGCTCGATGCCTGCATCATTGGCGCTGCTGCCGTGTCGCTGTCGACCGCGTACGCCATCGGCGACGTGTTCAAGATTCGCCACTCGCTGCATCGCCCCGTGTCGGACGCCAAGGGTTTCTATCTCGTCTACTTCGGCATTGTTGCGGCCGCAGCAACGCTTGTGCTGATTCCAGGCAGCCCGCTTGGTCTGCTGACTGAAGCTGTGCAAACGCTCGCGGGCGTGCTGCTGCCGAGCGCTACGGTATTTTTGCTTCTGCTGTGCAACGACCGCGCGGTGCTTGGCCCGTGGGTCAACTCGAAGAAACTGAACGTCTTCACGGGGGCCGTTGTGTGGGTGCTGGTGATGCTGTCCATCATCCTGACCGCCTCGGTCGTCTACCCGGACATCACGGGTGAAACGATTCTGGAAACGCTCGCTGGCGGAACACTCCTGGCCATCCTCGGCTATGCCGCCACGGTCGGCATTCGCCGAGTCCGTCGCGAAGCCGCGGATGGACCAGTGCAACAGTATCCGAAGAGCGCCCGGGACACGTGGCGCATGCCGCCGCTGGACGAACTGCCGCCGCCGAATCTCACGCTGGCCAAGCGTGTCTGGATGGGCGTGCTGCGCGGCTACCTGCTGCTAGCCGTTGGCCTTGTTGTTTTGAAGGTCGTGCAGATGACACTCCTGAAGTAGGACTAGCACCCTCCGATCGCAAGTTCACTCATTCGCTCAAACGCAGTCAACATCCCGTCGTCGCCTGGCGACGGGAACATAGAACGTGAAGGTGGATGTCGTGAGCCGGTCTCGACTTCTCTCTGCTCGTGCAGTGCACCTCGCGGCGTGCCGTCGGCCGCGCGGCGGGATAGCGCTCGGGCGCAAAAGCTTGCGAGGAAAGCCACTCAGCCTCGCTTAATGAATGTCAACAGACGTCACATATCGATGTGCACCCGTCCTGCCGTGCCCGCGCGCACGGCATTTATTTGCGCTGAATGCCTCGAGAATGGCCTTGATTAAGGGGAAACCCGTATAATTGAGCGCAAGAGGTCAGACAACTATAGGACACAATAGTGGTCAAGACCCTGGCCCGCGCCCGGCCGCGCCCACCCTGAAAAGCCCCTCTCTCCCAGACCCGTGAACTCGACTGCGACTGCGACTGCGACCGCCCTGCCTTTCCGAAACGCCCTGCTAGCGATGCTCGGCATCGGCCTCGTCAACATGCTGGTCGCACTCGACCAGACTGTAGTCAGCACCGCACTGCCTTCGATCGTCGCCGAACTGCACGGCTTCGAGTACTACGCATGGATTGCCAGCGCGTACCTGCTGGCGTCGGTGGTGACTGTCCCGGTGTTCGGCCGCCTCGGTGACTATTTCGGCCGCAAGCGTTTCGTGATCGCCGCGGTCATCACGTTCACGGTGGCGTCGGTGCTCTGCGGCGTCGCAAACGACATGCTGTTCCTCGTGATCGCGCGCGGCTTGCAAGGCGTCGGCGGCGGGATGATGGTGGGCACGGCGTTCGCGTCGATACCGGATCTATTCCCCGATCCGCGCGCGCGGGTGCGTTGGCAAGTCGTAATGGCGGCCGCATACGGGATCGGCACCGCAGCGGGTCCGTCGCTGGGTGGCTGGATGAGCGAGCATTGGGGCTGGCGCTCCACCTTCCTGATCAACCTGCCGGTCGGCGCCGCCGCGCTCTATTTCATCTGGGCGCATCTGCCCAACTTCCGGCGGCCGCACGAGGGCGAAGTCAAGATCGACTGGCTCGGCGCAGCACTGGTCACCGCCGTGTTGGGCGGCCTGCAGGCTTTCATCGAAGCCGTGCCTAAAGATGGCCTGACGCCCGGCAACCTGGCGCTGGCGGCCTTCGTGAGCGTGGGTGCCGTCGCGTTGCTGGTGTGCGAGAAACGCGCCACGCACCCGATCATTCCGCTCGACCTCTTCAAGGATGCGCAACTCGTCACCCTGTTCATACTCGGCTTCCTGTCCGGCTTCGTGATGTTCTCGCTGATCTTCTTCGCGCCACTGCTGCTGCAAGGCGGCTTCGGATTGTCGCCGCAACACGCCGGTCTTCTCGCTACGCCGATCGCCGCCTGCATCGCGCTCGGCAGCCTGCTGAATACGCGCATCGTCATTCACATGAAGAAGCCCACGCGGATTCTGTCGATTGGGTTCGCGCTGCTGTTGTTCGCGTCGATCGCGTTGGCGTTTGCCAATCCGCAGACGCCGCACGTGTGGATCGAATTGCCGATGGCGGCCGTCGGCATCGGCCTGGGTTTCATTCTGAACAATCTGAATGTGTTCGGCCAGGAGATCGCCGGGCGTGAACGCTTCGGCATCACGACCGCACTACTGCAGTCCACGCGGATGGTGGGGGGGATGCTGGGCACCAGCATTGTGGCAACCGTGGTGCAGCATCATTACCGCAACGTGGTCACGCGCACGATGAGCGTGCTCGGCGAGCCGGCCGTATCGCAATGGCAGCCGCGTTTCGTCGATCTGCGCATCCTGATCGATGAAGCAGTGCGCGCGAAACTGATTGCGGATATGAAGACGTCGGGGCTCAATACGCTGGCGCTGATCGACACGGCACGCGATGCATTGGTGCAGTCGATTCATATCGGCGTGTGGCTGACGGCGGTGGCGGCGCTTGCAGCGGCGTTGCTCGTGCAGCGCATCTCGCACGTTGTGTTTCGCCGGAGTTGAGCGCGCTAGAGCCGCGGTAGTTGATCGCGGCAGCTTGCGGCGGCCCCGCGGGCCGCCGCCCGGATCATGAAAAACTCAGCGCACCAGACACGGGCGCTTGTTATCGAAGGTCCAGTTCGGAATCAGGTACTGCATAGCCACGCCGTCGTCGCGTGCGCCGAGGCCATGTTGCCGATACAGCGCGTGCGCCTTCTCGATCTCGTCCATATCCAACTCGACACCGAGGCCGGCGGCCTGAGGCACCTTGACCTTGCCGCCGACGATCTGCAACGGCTCGCGCGTCAGGCGCTGACCGTCCTGCCAGATCCAGTGCGTGTCGATCGCCGTGATCTTGCCGGGCGCCGCAGCCGCGACATGCGTGAACATCGCGAGCGAAATGTCGAAGTGATTGTTCGAGTGCGAACCCCACGTGAGACCCCAGTCGTTGCACATCTGCGCCACGCGCACCGAGCCCTGCATGGTCCAGAAGTGCGGATCGGCAAGCGGAATATCCACCGACTGCAACCGGATCGCATGCCCCATCTGGCGCCAGTCGGTAGCGATCATGTTGGTCGCCGTCGGCAAACCGGTCGCACGGCGGAATTCGGCCATCACCTCGCGGCCCGAGTAGCCGTTTTCCGCGCCGCACGGGTCTTCCGCATAAGCCAGCACGTCGTGCTTGTCGCGGCACAGGCGCACCGCTTCCGCGAGCGACCATGCGCCATTCGGATCGAGTGTGACGCGGGCATTGGGGAACCGCTCGGCGAGCGCCGTGACCGCTTCGATTTCGGCGTCGCCGGGCAACACACCGCCCTTGAGCTTGAAATCGTTGAAGCCATAGCGCGCTTGCGCTGCCTCGGCAAGCCGCACCACCGCCTCGGGCGTCATGGCTTCTTCGGTACGCACACGCTCCCAGTCGTCGCGCCCTTGCGCGCCACTGGCATAGGGCAGATCGGTTTTCTTGCGGTCGCCGATATAGAACAGGTAACCGAGCATTTCCACTTCGTCGCGTTGCTGACCTTCGCCGAGCAGTGCCGCGACAGGCACGCCCAGATGCTGGCCGAGCAGATCGAGCAGCGCGGCTTCGAGCGCGGTCACCGCGTGAATGGTGGTGCGCAGGTCGAAAGTCTGCAGGCCTCGGCCGCCGGCGTCGCGGTCGGCGAACTGCGTACGTGCCTTGTTCAGGATAGCTTGCAAATTACCGATCGACTGGCCGACGACCAACGGACGCGCGTCGTCGATGGTCTTGCGGATGCTCTCGCCGCCCGGCACTTCGCCGACACCGGTATGACCGGCACTGTCGCGCAGAATGACGATATTGCGTGTGAAGAACGGGCCATGCGCGCCGCTCAGATTCATCAGCATGCTGTCGCGGCCGGCGACGGGCACGACGCGCAGCTCGGTCACGATCGGCGTAGCGTTCGATGGGGATGAGTTCGTGGACATGAGATTGGGACCAGGTGAGTTAGTAAGCCGACTGGCGGGAAACATGACGTTGCGTGATCGCATTCGACACCCGCACCGGACAGCAATCGGAACGTGCGTGCTTCGTGATGGACGGTTTCGACGGTTAGTGGGCTTTGCTATGAAGCGGCTGCGGCAGCGCGTCGCGGTTCACCCTGCGATTGCGGGTCAGGAAGCCGGCCGCCGCCGCGATCAGCGACGCCACGCCCAAGCCGTACAGGCCGCCGGTGATCGAGCCGGTGTGCTGCTGCAGATAGCCAAAGGCAGCCGGTGCGAAGAACCCGCCGAGGTTACCGACCGAATTGATCAGCGCAATGACGGCAGCCGCAACGCGCGCGTCCAGATAACCCTGCGGAATCGGCCAGAACAGCGAAGCCGCCGCCTTGAAGCCGATCGCCGAGAAGCAGATCGCCACGAAAGACAGCACCGGATTACCCGACGTCGAGGCGAACAGCCCACACGCCGCAATCACGAGCGCCACGGCCAGCCACGCCTGCTGGAAACGCCACTTCGCCGACAACACGGCGAAGCAGTACATGGCGAACATGGCGATGAGCCAAGGGATGGCATTGAACATGCCGACTTCGAAGTCCGAAAGTCCGCCCATCTTGCGGATGATCGTCGGCAGCCAGAAGGTGGCCGCGTAAATGGTCAGTTGAATCGCAAAGTACAGGAAGCAGAACAGCAGGATCTGCGGGTCCTTCAGCAGCTTCATGGCCGGCAAATGCGCGCCGCCGTGCGCCTCGCGCTCGGCCTGCTCCGCGGCGATCGAGCTTTCGAGAACGGACTGCTCTTCAGCCGTCAGCCACGAGGCGTCGCGAATGCGCGACTTCAGCAGCATCCAGCTGACACCGCACAGCACGATTGAGAAGCCGCCTTCAATGAGAAACATCCATTGCCAGCCATGCAAGCCGAATCCGCGAATGGACAGCAGGCTGCCGGTAATCGGACCGGACAGCACCGACGCCAGTGCGGAGCCCGAGAGAAAAACCGCCACGGCCTTGCCCCGCTCTTTCTGCGGCAGCCATTGTGTGAAATAAAACACCACACCTGGGAAGAAGCCGGCTTCAGCGATGCCGAGCAGGAATCGCAGCACGTAGAAAGACGTATCGTTCCACACAAACGCCATGGCGGCCGCGACCAGCCCCCAGGTGCCCATGATGCGGGTCAGCCAGGCGCGTGCACCGTACTTCTGCATCAATACGTTCGACGGCACTTCGAACAGCGCATAGCCGACAAAGAACAACCCGCTCCCCAGGCCGTATGCGGCAGCGCCGATGCCGAGGTCCGTCTGCATGTGGGAATTGACGAAGCCGATGTTCACGCGGTCGATATAGTTCGCGATGAACATGATCAGGAAAAGCGGCAGAACGTTCCGCTTGACCTTCGAGACCGCGGACTCAAGCGGGTCGGCGGCGGGGGCGAGAGCAGATGTCAAGGTTGTCTCCAGTTTCGGCCACTCGGAAGGCCTGATCGAACGGAACGCGGCGCATTCGAGCAGGCCGGGTAATTTGGGTCTGAATCGCATGATATGTTGTCTGACGACAGTCTACTATCTTGCGTCCGTCGAATCCAACGAGGTGTTTACCCTGCCATCCGAGTCATACGCACTGGGAGACGGCAGCTAATGTAACGCTTCACCATCAAAAATGCCGATCCAAAATAAGACGTCTGACAACTGAAAAATTGAGCTCCGATTGCACCGGCCGTAACAGGTCTACGCGCGATCCCAAGCAAGCGGCCAGCGCGCGAGATTCGAACCGTGATCATTTGGACTGACACTATGATGGCTATGTCGAACCGTCACATGACGTCGCACGCACACGCAACGTGTGTATTTCCAGTCGATAAGTCAACACGCCACAGAAATGAGCAGCCTGACTGAGAAGGTGGTGGCCACCCTTTCCGATGAAATCCGGCGCGGCACCACGAATGCACGACGCCCACTATCTGGCTAGGACGCCAAAATTTCACGATGTGGCATGAGCCCTTGCTTCGTAAAAAATCGTGGTGCGTGGCACAAATTCGCCATTTCGCAATGCCGCCCCGCGTTGCACATCTTGAAATGACGATGCCAAGCCTTTATTTTTAAACGATATTTTTTGATAAAAAGAACCCGCTAACAACCCCTTGCGCCATGACGCGCTGGCGTAGACTCTTTTACAAGAGCCGACGGTTCATAGGACGCAGCGAAAAGGGTGCAGCAAAAGACGGGACGAAAACGCAGTCGCAGCAAGTCCCAAGCCCCCCGACCTGAGGCCGCCGCAGCATCGCAGTTTTTAATTGGCAATTGGGAGACTAAAAATGGAAGGCTTTCGCTTTGAATCGACCCAGGGAGCGTTTTACATTTTGCCGGGCCAAGGTGGTTGGGAGGCAACCTACGGCAACGAGACGCTCGGTGAATTTTCCTGCCCGGAACAGGCAGCCGATGAAGTCGCACGTGGCCTGACCTGCCCGCATCTGACCGAAGTCGATACGTCGACGCTCGAGATCCCCGAAAAACTCAGCGAATGGGAAATCGTTCACGTGTGAGGGCAGATATGACCACCCCCGCACGCGTAGAAACGACGATGGCGCTCCTGAAGAGCGCCATCGTCTTGCTTACCGCGTACTTTCGCACTTATTTCCGTGCTTGCTTCGGCACCTTGGGCGACAGCCTCAGCACCTCATTCAGGTCATCAAGCGACCGCGTCCACAATCTTGTTCAGCGTCGCGCTCGGGCGCATGGCCTTGCTCGTCAGTTCGACACTCGGACGGTAGTAACCGCCGATAGCCACCGGCTTGCCTTGCGCTGCACCCAGCTCTTCGATGATCTTCGCTTCGTTGTCGGCCATCGCCTTCGCCACGCCGGCGAACTGCGCCTGCAATGCGGCATCTTCGGTTTGCGCAGCGAGTGCCTCAGCCCAGTACATGGCCAGGTAGAAGTGGCTGCCGCGGTTGTCGATACCGCCAACCTTGCGCGCCGGCGACTTGTCGTTGTCGAGGAACTTGCCCGTTGCCTGATCCAGCGTCTTGGCCAGCACCTGCGCCTTCGGGTTGTGATACGCGCCGCTCAGGTGTTCGAGCGAAGCCGCCAACGCCAGGAATTCGCCGAGCGAATCCCAACGCAGGAAACCTTCTTCGACCAGTTGCTGAACGTGCTTCGGCGCCGAACCGCCCGCGCCCGTTTCGAACATGCCGCCACCCGCCATCAGCGGAACGATCGACAGCATCTTCGCGCTGGTGCCCAGTTCCATGATCGGGAACAGGTCGGTCAGGTAGTCGCGCAGCACGTTGCCGGTGACCGAGATCGTGTCCTTGCCGGCGCGGATGCGCTCGATCGAGAACTTCGTGGCTTCGACCGGCGTCATGACGCGGATATCCAGACCGCTAGTGTCGTGATCCTTCAGGTATTGCTCGACCTTCTTGATGATCTGGGCGTCGTGCGCGCGCGCCGCGTCCAGCCAGAAAATAGCCGGCGTGTTGGTGGCGCGAGCGCGGTTCACTGCGAGCTTGACCCAATCCTGAACCGGCGCGTCCTTGGTCTGGCACATGCGCCAGATGTCGCCTGCTTCAACCGCCTGCTCGATCAGCAACGTACCGGCTGCGTCGGTCACGCGCACCACGCCGTTTGCCGGGATCTGGAACGTCTTGTCGTGTGAACCGTATTCTTCAGCAGCTTGTGCCATCAGACCGACGTTGGGCACCGTGCCCATGGTGACCGGGTCGAATGCGCCGTTCTTCTTGCAATCTTCGATCACAGCCTGGTAGACATCGGCGTAGCAACGGTCCGGAATCACGGCCTTGGCGTCGTGCAGTGCGCCGTCCGCGCCCCACATCTTGCCCGACTCGCGAATCATGGCCGGCATGGAGGCGTCGACGATCACGTCGCTCGGCACGTGCAGGCTGGTGATGCCCTTGTCCGAGTTGACCATGGCCAGTTGCGGGCGTTGCGCGTATTGCGCCTTGATGTCGGCTTCGATCGCTTCACGCGTTTCAGCCGGCAGGTCCTTCAGACGCGCGTACAGATCGCCGATACCGTTGTTCGGGTTGAAGCCGGCTTGCGCCAGCGCGTCGGCGTGCTTGGTCAGCACGTCTTTGTAGAACACCGAGACCACGTGACCGAAGATGATCGGATCCGACACCTTCATCATGGTCGCTTTCAGATGCACCGAGAACAGCACGCCCTTGCTCTTCGCATCGGCGATTTCTGCTTCGATGAAGTTGCGCAGCGCGTTCTTGCTGAGCACCGACGCGTCGATGATCTCGCCCGCTTGCACGGCCGTCTTTTCTTTCAGGACCTTCGTCGAGCCGTCGGCCGCGATCAGTTCGATCTTCACGGCGCCGGCCGCTGCGATCAGCGCCGATTTTTCGCTGCCGTAGAAATCGCCGCCGCTCATGTGCGCCACGTGCGACTTCGAGTCCGCGCTCCACGCGCCCATCTTGTGCGGGTGCTTGCGTGCGTAGTTCTTGACCGACAGCGGCGCGCGGCGATCCGAATTGCCTTCGCGCAGCACCGGGTTCACCGCGCTGCCCTTGATCTTGTCGTAGCGCGCCTTGACGTCTTTCTCTTCGTCGGTCTTCGCTTCGTCCGGATAGGACGGCAGCTTGAAGCCCTGATCGCGCAGTTCGGTAATCGCGGCCTTCAGTTGCGGCACCGAAGCGCTGATGTTCGGCAGCTTGATGATGTTCGCTTCCGGACGCGTGGTGAGTCCACCCAGTTCCGCCAGATCGTCGGAACCCTTCTGTTCCGCGGTCAGGTAATCCGGAAATGCAGCGATGATCCGGCCGGCAAGCGAGATATCGCGCGTTTCGACGATCACGTCGGACGAGCGCGTGAACGCCTTGACGATCGGCAGCAGCGAATAAGTCGCCAGAGCAGGCGCTTCGTCGGTCAGGGTGTAGATGATCTTCGGCGATGTGGACATGTTTGATGCTTTGCTTGGTGAAGTGATAGACAGAGCGTTGGTGGCGCTGAGCCGCGAAGTTGCGACAAAGCAGCAAGAACGCGGCGCGACCCACGGCACTACTTTTTACGGCACGAACGTGAGTATATGCGTGTTTTCCAGTACTCGCTGCTAAACAAACATATCCCCGCCACGCCCCGAACAGGGTCGAGCCCCGCCAGACAAGGCTTACGGCTCATTACCCTATGTCTTAAGACAGATGTCTTATAGATGACTTGCGACGCTGAATAAATTATAAATGCGAATCAGATGCATTACTATTCGTGCGAAATCGAAGTTTGTATTGCAGCGCGTAGCGTGGCCTTCGGACCTGACCACGCCGGACGGCGACGCGATGATCATCCGCGAGACCACGCACCGCTTCAGTCCGCTGTCGTTTCACCGTTCGATGGTTGGGCGGCGCCTGCCGATTCTGCTCACGGCCGCTGGACGCGCTTACTTTGCGATGTGCCCCGAGGGCGAACGCGAGGACATTCTCGAGTTGCTGCGTTCGGGTGCGGGCGGAGACGAGCAGAAGGCGCTCGCTTCCAATGATGCGTTGATCAAAAGCCTGGTACGGCGAGTTCGCGCGGACGGCTTCGGATCGAACCACGGCGATTGGGCCGCGCAGAGCAAAATCGGCGCGGTTGCCGTCGCGATCGTCTCGCAGGAGCGTGTGCTGGCAAGTCTGAACGTGGTGTTTCTCTCACGCGCGGTCACGTTGGCCGAGGCGACGCGGCGCTATGTGCCGGAACTACAGGCCGCCGCGCAGGAGATGAGCGAGGCGCTGGAAGCGGAGGAATCCGCGAGCGGTACGGATAAAGACTGAGCGAACGGTAGTCACTCACGCAGCGCGATTGAAAATGTGACTGGAGTGAAGCGATCCGAATCTGGTACAACTGATGTCCAATGGCTAGTCCTGACCTGCAGGTGACACGATGAACGCATTCCGGTTTCAAACGGTGCCGGCCATGGTGGTCGAGTTCGGCGCGGCGCGCCGTCTCGGCGCGTTGTTGCGCGCGCAATTTCCGTCGCTCACACGCGTGTGCGTGGTGACGGATGGTTTTCTACACAAGAGCGGGCTGCTGAATCCGGCGCTCGCCGATCTCGCGGCACACGGCTGGAAACCCACCGTGATCGACGACGTCATCGCCGATCCGCCAGAGCACATCGTGCTCGAGGCGACGTCGCGCGCACGCGAGACCGGCGTGGAGATCGTGCTGGGACTCGGCGGCGGTTCGTCGATGGACGTGGCGAAGCTGATTGCCGTGCTGGCTCCGCAAGACCAGCAGGCGCTCAGCGAGATGTACGGCGTGAACAAGGTCACGGTGTCGCGCTTGCCGCTCGTGCAGATGCCGACCACCGCAGGCACCGGCTCCGAAGTCACGGCCGTGTCGATCGTGACGGTGGGCGAGGCGAAGAAGATGGGCGTGGTCGCACCGCAACTGGTCGCCGATCTGGCGATTCTCGACGCGGAACTCACGCTCGGGCTGCCTGCTGCCGCGACGGCGGCGACCGGCGTCGACGCGATGGTTCACGCGATCGAGGCGTACACGTCCGCGCATTTGAAGAACCCGGTGTCCGACATGCTGGCGGTGAAAGCGCTCGACCTGCTGTCGCGCAATCTGTTGCCCGCATGCGAGAACGGCCAGAATCGCGAGGCGCGCGAAGCGATGTTGCTCGGCGCGGCGTTCGCCGGTCAGGCATTCGCCAATTCGCCGGTGGCTGCAGTGCATGCGCTCGCGTATCCGATCGGGGGCATTTATCACGTCCCGCACGGTCTTTCGAATGCACTCGTGCTGCCGCACGTGTTGCGGTTCAACGCCGAAGCGGCGGCACAGCTGTACGCCGAACTCGCAGACGTGATCGTGCCGGGTATGACGGGCAGCGCCGAGGGCAAGACGCTGGCGTTGATCGAACGGCTCGAACAGATGATTGCCGCGACCGCGATTCCGGCCCGGTTGCGCGATGTCGGCATCGAACGTAGCGGGCTCGAGCGGATGGCGAGCGACGCGATGTTGCAAACGCGGCTTCTGGTGAATAATCCGCGGCCTGTTACTGAGGCCGATGCGTTGGAGATTTATACCGCTGCGTTTTAATCGGCGTGGGGTGTCATTGAGGGCGTATGTGAGGGCGGGGGCCGCTGCCATGTTTGGCGGCGGCTCGATGCTGTTACGTCCATTGGACGCGTTACGTAGCACGGACGCGGAACACGCCGTGGCCACCTTAGCCCGAATCGTGTTTTTGATGCGATAAATTCTTCATATCATAGTTTTTTAAACCACATGTGTGCTTAATTATCGAGATGAAGCGATAACTCGCGTCTGGCGCGCAACTTGCAGTGTTGGTCCCGCCAATATTCGTTCAACGGGGACACCATGCAAAAATTCGTCGGTCGGACAGCCATCGCTATTGCGACGTCTACATTACTCGCGCTCTACGGTTGCGGATCCAGCCTCAATACTCCAGGAAGCGGGCTTGGCGGGGGCGGGCTCGGCGGGACTTCGGGTGTCTTGGGCACGTCGGGGAGTTCGGGCACTTCGGGTAGCTCCGGCGCCAGTAGCTCAGGCTCTAGTTCCGGAGCAAGCAGTTCGGGGTCTAGCTCTGGGTCTAGCTCTGGGTCTAGCTCTGGGTCTAGCTCTGGGTCTAGCTCTGGGTCTAGCTCCGGGTCCAGCTCTGGGTCCAGCTCCGGTTCCAGCTCCGGTTCCAGCTCCGGTTCCAGCTCCGGTTCCAGCTCCGGCTCAAGCTCCGGCTCAAGCTCCGGTTCCAGCTCCGGCTCCAGCTCCGGTTCCAGCTCCGGTTCCAGCTCCGGCTCAAGCTCCGGCGCCTCCACCACTCCTCTCGCCAACGTCGCCACCCTGGGCGGCAACCTCATCACCGCCTTGGGCACGACCACCGCGGATACGGGCTCCAGGATCACGGGTACATCAGTCCCTGGCGTCAACGGCGCAACGACTGCGAATCTAAGCGCCGCATTCACTGATCTCGGCAACGGCGTCAAGTCCCTCGGCAACGGCACGGCTGCAGGCCTGGGCACCCTGGGCAGCTCGGCCAATCCGCTTGGCCCGACCCTGACCTCCACATCGGGTCTCGTTACCAACGCGGGCGCGGCCGTTACTGCGGTCGGCGGCGCGATGACGAGTCTCGGAACCGGGCGTCTCGCGCCGCTCGCACCCATCACGTCGACCTTGGGTACGGTTGTCGGTGATGTCGGCAACGGCGTCGTCAAAGTTGGCTCGGGAGTGAACTCGGCGCTGGCCAGCGCGCCGGTTCAACAGTCCGAGACCCAACTAGGCACGGCCATCAACCCGATCACCCTCATGGCCTCGAATACGACGCAATCCATCGGCAACAACACGGGCCTCGGCGCACCGCTCAACAACTTGCTGAGCACCATCGGCAGCGGGCTCGATTCGACCGGCCAAAAAGTGTCGGGCGCGACCGGCAATCAGGTGGGTAACGATACCGGCGGCGTAGCGAGCCAGCTGGGCAAGACGGTCACGAGCACGGGCGGACTGCTGACGGGCGCGACGACCAATCCGTCGGCGCCGATCGCCGGCCAGCCGGGCCCGCTTGGCGCAGTGGGGGGATCCGGGGGCGGCAGCAGCATCCCGCCGTTGACGGGCCTGATCGGCAACCTCGGTTCGCTCGGTGGGAACGGCAGCACCGGTAACCCGCTCGCACCCGTCACCAGCCTCGTCACCACGCTGACCTCGAGCGCCAGCGGCGCGGCTGGCAAGACCTCGCCGCTCGCGCCGGTCACCGGCCTCGTGACGGGCTTGACCGGCAGTGCGGGTAGCGGTTCGACCAGCACGAATCCGCTAGCGCCGGTGACGAACATTGTCAGCGGATTGCTTGGTGGCGTTGCCGGCAAATAGGCGATCGTTCGGCACAGCGGCCGGGACTTAAAAAATCAAAAGCCCGGCCGCTATCTATGTCATGAATACGAGGATGACATGAACTCCACTCTGGATAACGTAGCGCACGTAGAAGAGCAGCGGCCGCGTTCGGCGACGCCGTTTTCCGTTGGCCTGCTTGGCATCGCGGGCGGCCTTCTGACGCTCTGGCTGCTACGCGACAGCACTGCGCTGGACGGCGCAGGCCGCAGCACCGCCGCCTGTCTCGCGATCATCGCGACGGTCGCGCTATACGAACTGTTTGTCGCACGCGTGTATCTACGCCCAAGCGCCGGACTTGCCGGCCAGGCGGTTCGGCCGCTCAGTGTTGCGCGCGTGGGTTTGCGCCTTGCCGCGCTGGCTTCCGTGTACGCCGGAATCGGTCTGCTCTACTGGCTGTTGCCCGAGTATCACGGCACGTTCTATAACCCCTTCTGGTCGCTGATCCGTACGCTCGCACCGTATCTGATCGTGGCGGCGCCGTTTTACTTTGCGTGGATGGACAGGTGTCAGCGTGAAACCGATGATGCCTATATGCTGTGGGGCCGCCTGGTGTTTTGCGGGCAGCGCCCAGGCAACTGGAAGCCCGTGCGTGAAATGCTGGCCGGATGGATGGTGAAAGCGTTCTTCCTGCCGCTGATGATCACCTATCTTTCCACCGACGCGGACCATATCGGTGCATCGCTCGCGACCGCCATGAACGCGCCGTTCTCGCTTGCGACGTTCAGTTTCATGTACGACCTGTCCTTCACGATGGACCTGATGTTCGGCACTGTAGGTTATCTGTGCACACTGCGCATTCTCGATACTCACGTGCGCAGCGCGGAACCCACCACGCTCGGCTGGCTGGTTGCGCTTATCTGTTACCAGCCGTTCTGGTCGCTGATCTCGACGCAGTACATCCACTACCAGGGTTCGATGTTCTGGGACAACTGGCTGATATCCGTGCCCATTGTCCGAATCATCTGGGGCACCATGATAATTGCCTTGGTCCTCTGCTACGCGCTTTCCACCATCGCGTTCGGCTTGCGGTTTTCGAACTTGACCAATCGCGGCATCATCACCTCGGGACCTTATCGCTTCACGAAGCATCCCGCCTA
Organism: Paraburkholderia phytofirmans OLGA172; assembly: GCF_001634365.1. Classification (NCBI taxonomy): domain Bacteria; kingdom Pseudomonadati; phylum Pseudomonadota; class Betaproteobacteria; order Burkholderiales; family Burkholderiaceae; genus Paraburkholderia; species Paraburkholderia phytofirmans. The sequence goes on along the minus strand of NZ_CP014579.1, from coordinate 533,405 downwards.
CATCGCGAAGAATCTTTCGTTCTGGATGGTGGCGGTGCCGTTCGTCGAACCGTTGGGCTGGCAAGTCGCGCTCACGCACTGCGCCGCGCTGGCGGGTGTGAATCTGGTGTATTTCATGCGCGCCAAAACCGAGGAGCGGCATCTAATGAACGATCCCGACTATCGTGCTTACGCGGAATGGATTACGAAAAATGGGTTGTTCGCCAGGATCGCACGCGCGTTTCAATAAGGTGTTTATGCTACCAACGCGGTAGATCGCGTTATTTTGCACCGCACCATTCTTCAATGGCGTGAGGACAGGTTACGTAACGTGCGGGACGCGATCACGATTCGCGGCTTAGCGCCAGCACATTGGCCAGCCCTGCCTTTGGGTGTGAGAACAGGAAGCCTTGCGCCAACGCCTCCGGCCATGATGCGCTCAGCCATTGCAATTGTGCTTTGGTCTCGACGCCGTTCACCACGACGTGCACATCGAGCGCATGGAGCAGATCCAGTAACGCCGACATCACCACGCAGGCGCGAGGATCGCGCGGAACCACGGCCATCAGCTCAGCCGCGATCGTAACGGTGTCCACATCGAGCGTGCCGAGCAGTGCAAGCGACGATGCGCCGTTGCCCCACCTGCCCAGCGAGATGCCGGCTCCCGCGGACCGAAGGCCGGCGGTCAAAGTACGCAAAGACAGGAGACCTGCCGCGTCAACGCTGTCGGGTACTTCGATTTCAAGCAGATTAGCCGGCACGCCATACGAACGCGCGACGCGCGTGAGGTCGTCGGCAAACGATTCGAGCACGGCCACTTCCGCCGGCAGCGTGATCGCGACCGGCAGCAGCGCCATCTTCGAACAGAGGCAGCCGCCCAGCTCACGGCAGACGCCGTCGAGGACGAACAAGGCCATCTCCAGTGCGACCTGCGGGTGCTCGAGCGGCATCGTGAAACTGCCGGGAAGCAGCAGCCCGTAGTCAGGATGCGTCCATCGGACCTGCGCTTCAAGGCGCGCCAGCGCTCCACTTGCCGCGCGGTAGGCACCTTGAAACACGAGATGAAACTCGCCCGCGCGCAGACCTTCGCGGACCCGGTTTTCCAGTTCGCTCAGCGCCATAGCATCGTCGAGCGAGTCGTCCCAATCGGTCTGCACAACGCAAGCGGTACGCGTGCCGAACGTGATTGCGAGCGATATGGGCTTTTCATAGTCGAGCGTTAGCATGTAGCAAGCATATTTTATCTGCGCTAACGTAAGCACATCTCGCGCCATGTGACGCGTTCGCTGTCATACCAAACCGGGACGGAAGCTGAAGATCCCTGCTGGGCAACGGTTCCCGGCGAGACAGTCAAACCTGTTGAAGCGTAATTTCACTCTCCAACCGTCGGTATGAACGCAAACGTTACGTAGCGTTTCGCATCGGCGGTACGGGGCATCGCTCAGGGCGTTGAACGCGGCGATTGCCGCAAGTCCGCCCCTTCAAACTGACAACTTGTGTCATGCCTCGCGAATAGAATCGCTATACGACAAGCGGTGAACTAAGGTTCCGCACTGCAGCAATAAGATTTGACCGAGAAAAAAAGATTTACTAGTATCGGCACCCACGCGGCATGTAACTACTGCGCATTCCTCACACAGTCATTCAAGGCGGGCGATGCTTCAGATCCCTCTCACCGACGCCGATTGGGCGCGCGTCCAAAGTCTTTTTCCCGTGGTTGCGTCCGGTCGCGGGCGCCCCCGCCGCAGCGACCGCGAGATTCTCAACGCGATACTTTGGGTGCTGCAAACGAAAGAAAAGTGGCACAGGCTGCCGGCGACTTTTCCGCCGCAGCAGACTTGCTATCTTCGGTATGTGGAATGGAAAAAAACGGGCCTTCTAGACCAGGTGAATGAGCGTCTTCCGCTGTGCGGTCTGGCGCAGCCGGCCTGCTAGATCGGCGAGCGATTGTTTGCATTCCGCTGCGTTCGGCGCGCCGGCGCGGAGCGCGTTCAAGGTTCACGCGCTGCGACAGCGCGCACAAGCCAAACGAATCACGCCGTGTGCATGTTCGATGCATATGGCGTCCTGACCACGGGCCTTCGGAAGCGCCGCCGCTAACAGTACGCCGCCTCTCCAGCCTTTGATTCGATACTTAGAAGCGCGTACGAATACCCGTCGTCAACTCCAACTGGTTCTTCGCGCCGAACGTCGTCGCGATGACATAGCCACTGTGCAGCTTCATATAGTCGCCGGCTACGTAAAGCTCGGTGCGCCTGGACAGGTGATAGAACACCGAAGCGTACAAGGTTTCCTTGTAGCCACTGCCGGTACCCGTATTCGGATCGAAGCCGAGATTGGCATTGGCGATGCTGCCGTTGTCGTCGAAGGCGGCGTTCGACGTGTGCATCTGCTGATAGCCGAGTTCGTAGTCGAGCGGACCCTTCGGCGCCAGCTTGAACGATACCGTCCACGCATTGTCACGGCGTTGGCCCAGCGCACCCTGATCGCCGGTGTAGTGGAAGTAGCCGGCATTCACGCGGAAGATGCTGTACGTGTAATTGCCGCCCACCGAGTAGGTCTTATTGGTGAAGCCGTTATTGTTGACGTGGTTGTAGAACGACGACAGATTGAACGGACCGCCGTCATAGCCGAGCGCGACGGCGTACGTGGCGTTGTTGCCGAAGCTCGTCTTGTTACCGAACGCATAGCCCGCCGATGTGAAAACGCCGTTGTTCCACAGCTTCTTCCAGACAAGGCCGTTCTGGTAACGGGTGCCGGTTGCGCTGCCCGCGTAGAAAATCAATTGCTTGAAGTTGTTGGTGTTGGTCCAGCCGCCTTCTTCGGTAGTCAGCTGCGCACTGGTGTACGGATCGCCGTAGATCGCAGCCGCGTCGCGCGCAATGGTGTTCTGGAAGCCGGCCGTGAACTTGCCGAAGGTGTCGCTCTCCACGCCCACCCATGCATCGCGGTCGAAGATCTGGCCCGGGTCTTCCATGGCGCCGTCGCTCACGCGGTACTCGGCTTCCAGCTTGAAAATCGCTTTCACGCCGCCACCCAGATCTTCCGCACCCCTCATACCGAAGCGGCTGCCGCTGAACCACGGTTCGCCGTTGATACCCATCGAAATCACGTGCTTGCCGTCAGCATTCGCGTTGGTCTGGTAAGACACTGCACTCAGATCCATCAAGCCGTAAAGCTGTACGTTCGATTGCGCGTGAGCGCTTCCCATCGCCAATGCGCCGGCGCTCGCCACCAGCAACAAGCTGCTTTTTTTTACCATCGTCCCCTCCGATCCTGCTGCGTTGAAATGATCTGATATCCACTTGAGTAGCAGCACAAAGGATAGTCAGACCAACCCTTCACACCTCTTTCGCGGGAGCGCAGGAAACGTCGGTGAAAACACTAAACGAGAATGGTATTGACAATGGTCGAGCGAGCGATTCAGCACTGCGCCAACGCGTTATAACGCCTCGGCAAACGCTTCGCGCGGCACTTCTTCGCGCAGGATGTAGCCAAGCCCGCGCAAGGTCATGATCTTCGCGCTGGAGCTTGCAAGATGCTTGCGCAAGCGGTGAATGTAGATGTCGATGGCATCGGCGCTGAGTTCGTCGTCGAGCGTGAAGACCTTGTCCATCAAGGTGGACTTCGAGACTGTCTTGCCCTGCTTCAGCATCAGCGTTTCGAGGATGGCATGTTCGCGCCGCCGCAACGGCAACGGTTCGCTTTGCAGTACGAATTCGCGGGAATCGAACAGATAGCGCAGATCGCCGCAGTCGATCGACTGGCCCTTGTCGCCGGCCGCCTGGCGGCGGATTAGCGCCTTGATGCGCGCCACTAGTTCGCGTGCGTCGAAGGGTTTGACGACATAGTCGTCGGCGCCGGCCGAGAAGCAGGCCACTTTGTCGTCGGTCGAACCGTTGGCGGTGAGCATCAGCACCGGCACGTTGTCGCGTTTGCGGCGCAGACGCGCCAGCACGTCCTTGCCGCCAATGCCCGGCAGCCGCAGATCGAGCAGCACCGCGTCGTAGCACTGCAGGCCGAGCAGCGTCTCCGCCCGCTCGCCGTCCTGCGCCCAGTCAACCACGAAATTCTCGACCTGCATCAGGTTCATCACCCAGCGCGCGAGGTCAGCGTCGTCTTCAACGAGCAGCAGTTTCATAAGTTTCCCCTGATGTGGCCGCGCATCACACCGCTGCCGACCATAGTCGCATCTCGACGGTGGCGACCAGGCCGACTCCGCCCTCTCCCGGCTCGAGTGTTACCGTGCCGCCTTGCCGGTGGGCGATCTCGCGCACGATCGGCAAGCCGAGACCGGTTCCGTCGGCGTGATTCGATGCACGATAGAAACGCTCGAACACGCGCGCCCTCGCCTCGGCTTTGATACCCGGCCCGTTGTCGAGCACACGCACGGTCGCCCTGTCATGGCTGCGCTGCGTGTGCACGGTGACGCAGCCGCCGGGCTGCGTATAGCGCAACGCGTTGTCGACGAGATTGGTGACGAGCGCCGCGGTCAACGCCTCGTCGCCGGTCACGTATAAACCGTCTTCCAGTTCAGCACCCAGATCGATTTCACGCGACTGCGCAAATGCGATCAGCTCCTCCAGCACGCCCGCAATCAACGCGCTCAGATCGACCCGTTCGCGCGTATTGGATGGCGCAGCGGACTCGGCCTGAGCGAGCAGCAATAGTTTGTTGGTCAAGGTGGTCAGCTTACGGCTGCTTTTATGCATGCCGGCCAGTGCTTCGGTGAGCGGCACGTCCCGATTCTCACGTTGCCGCGCGAACTGGATCTGCGCCACCAGCAGCGCGAGCGGCGTGCGCAACTGATGCGCGGCGTCGGAGATGAACTGCCGCTGAGTCGCGGCCTGCTGGCCCATGCGCGCGATGCACTGGTTGATCGCTTCGACGATCGGCCTCAATTCGACGTGCAAACGCGCCACGCGTATCGGTTCAAGTTGCGACGCGTTGCGATCGGCGACGTCGTCTTTCACCTTCATCAACGGCCGCAATTCGAAGGTCAGCCCGAGATAGACGAACACCATCGCGAGCACCAGCGTGAGCACCTCGCCGAATAGTTGCGGACGCAACAGACGCCACACCATGGCGTCGCGCGAGCCTTCCGTCTTCGCGACCGCCACGACGACTTCTTCGGTGCGGCCCGAGTCATAGAGCTGCCGCAAGTAAGCAACCGCGCGTACGGGGCGGCCATCGTCGAGATGCGTGGAGTAGAGCATCGGAAAGTCGCCTACGCCGCGCGGCACGGGCAACTCGAGACTGCCGGCCAGCAAGCGGTGGCCGCTCGCTTCGACGCGATAGAACACGCTGTCCTGTTCCGGCGACTCGAACAACTCGAGCGCGGCCGGCGGAATCTGGATCGACACGTTGCCGTTATCCCAGTCGATGTCCTCGCCAATGATGCGCATCGACGATAGCAACGCGTTATCCTGAACCAGGTCGGCCGTGGTCTGCGCGTTGCGATACGAAATCACGCCGGAAATGGACACGAACGCCGCCAGTGGCAGCAAGAGCCACCACAGCAAGCGTCCGCGCAAACTGCCTGAAAACACGATTCGTCGTCCCTCTCTTCGGGAAGCCGGCGCACCTCGTCTCGAGAGGCGCCAGCATCCATCTTACGGCTTGACCTCGTTGACAAACTGATTGGTGAAAGTACGCGACAGATCGATGTGCCGGTCTTTCACCGACGGATTGAAGCCCGCCAGTACCTTCAGTACCGTTTCCGGACCGTCGGCGGGCATCTTGCCGTCCGCCGTGTACATAGGCAGCGAAGCCTTCAATGCACTGACATAGAGCGCCTTGTCGCTGCCGACATAGTCTTTCGGCATTTGCGCGGCAATTTCCTCAGCGCTGTGCGTATGCAGATACTGCAGCGTCTTCACGAAGGCGCGTGCGAGTTTGGCCGCTTCCTGCTGATGCGTGTCGAGCCACGCGCTCTGCACGTACAGGCTCGAAGCCGGGTACGTGCCGCCGAGCGCGGCACGCGTGCCTTCGACATTGCGCATATCGATCAGCACCTTGGCGTCCCCCGACTTGAGCAGTTGCGACACGGTCGGCTCGGTGGTCATGCCCGCGTCGATGCGGTTCTGCCTGATCGCCGCGATAAAGCTGTTGTCCGCGCCGACCGGCAGCACCGTGTATTGCGAGCTCGGCACACCCTTGAGATTCGCCAGGTACTGCGTCAGAAAATTGGTCGACGAGCCGAGCCCGGTCACGCCGAGCGTTTTACCCTTCACGTCGGCCATGCTTTTGATCGTGTCGGCCTGCTTCGTCGCCACCATCTCCACTTCGCCGGGCACCTGGCCGAATACCACAATCGCCTTCACTTCCTTGCCCTTGGCCTGCAGGTCGATCGAATGATCGTAGAAACCGACCACGGCCTGCACGCCGCCCGAGAGCAGTTCGTTTTCCGCATCGACACCCGCCGGTTGCGACAGCAGTTCGACGTCGAGGCCTTCCGCCTTGAAGTAGCCGAGCTGCTCGGTCAAACGCGCGGGCAGATAGATGAGCTTGGTAATCCCGCCCACCATGATCACGACTTTCTCCGGCGCAGAGGCCTGCGCGGGCGCCGCCGGTTGGACGATCAGCAGGAGTGAAAGCGAAGCCGCGACAGCGGCATGGACGGCGCGCGAAAGGCGCGTCAAAGCAGGGTTCATTGTGGATGTCTCCGTTATATCCCGCGTGCGCGGTGGGCGTTTGATGGATCGCCTGCCAAAAATTCTAGGGGCGCGAATCCTTCCCGAAGCTTTCGCACACGCATTTCCTGTACCGATCGCGGGTTTGTCCCGACTACCTTCAGAGCCGCCGATTTGAAGCGGCTGATTTAACCGGCCTGAGGCCGTTCCGTCGGCGCACGCGGAAACGACACGGTCACGTGCACGCCTTTGCCGCCCTCGCCCGGCTTGAGCGCGATCTCTCCGTGGTGCGCGTCCGCGATTTCGCGCACGATGGCGAGGCCCAGCCCCGTTCCCTCCGTATCCGCCGACGCCCGGAAAAACGGTTCGAACACCCGGCTGCGCGACTCGGCCGGAATGCCGGGGCCGTCGTCCAGCACCGACACGGCGACCGAATCGCCATGGGCGCTGACCGCCACCGTGACGTGGCCGCCACTGCCGGTATAGCGGATCGCGTTCTCCGCGAGGTTGGCGATCAACGCCTGAAGCAGGCCACGATGCCCGGCCACCGGCGCGGGGCCGCTCAGTTCCGCGCCCAGATCGATGTCCCGAGCCTGCGCGAGCAGCGCCAGATCTTCCACCACTTCCATTGCAAGCGGCACCAGATCCACCGTTTCCACCGCCAGTTGCCTGTTGTCGGCAGCCTCGGCCTGCGCGAGCAACAGCAGCTTGTTGGTGAGTCCGACCATCGAACGGTTGCTGCGGTGCATCGCCGCGAGCGCCTCGTCGAGTGCGGGGTTCAGGCCGTCCTGCTGACGCGCGAACTGCAACTGCGTGCCGAGCAGCGTGAGCGGCGTGCGCAACTGGTGCGCGGCGTCGGCGATAAAACGCCGTTGTGCGGCCACCTGCACGCCGAGCCTGGCGATACATTGATTGATCGCCTCGACGATGGGCCGCAACTCGGTATGCAGGCGCTCGACGCGAATCGGCTCGAGCTGCATGGGGTCGCGGTCGGCGACGTCTTCCTTCACTTTCATCAGCGGCCGCAATTCGAAAGTGAGGCCGATGCAGACCAGTGCGACTGCCAGCACGATCATCTCGATCTGCCGCACGAGTTGCGGCTGCCACAGTTGCTGTGCCATCGCGTCGCGCGAGCGCACCGTCTTGCCGACTGTCACCCGGACGCGGTGTGTCGCGCCGCTGTCGTACATCAGACGCACGAGGCCGACCGCGCGCACGGGCTGGCCATGGAATTCGGCGTCGTAGTGATCGGCCTTGTCGGACGAACTCGCCGCGTGCTGCGGAAAATCCGGCGTGCCGGCCAGCAAGCGGCCGTCATCGACCCGCACGCTGTAGAACACCTGATCGCGATATGGCGACACGAACACTTCAAGCGCGGCGGGCGGCACGTCCACGCGCAGAAAACCGTCCACCCATTCCACTTCACCGGCGATCATCCGCGCCGACGAGATGAGCTGGTTGTCCTGCACCAGATCCGCCGTGTGACGCGCGTTGTCGTACTCGGCTTTGCCGGTGACGAACACGTACAACGCGAGCGGCACCAGCAGCCACCACAGCAGACGCATGCGCAGACTATTGGTCATCTTCTTTCTTGCGCAGCAAGTAGCCAAGACCGCGCAACGTGACGATCGCGGCCGAACTGCCATCGAGTTTCTTGCGCAGCCGCGAAATGTAGATTTCGACGGCGTCCTCGCTCGGCTCGTCTGCGAGCGTGAAGATCGCGTCGACCAGCGCCGGCTTGGTCACCGTCTTGCCCAGACGCAGGATCAGCGTTTCGAGCACCGAGCGCTCGCGCGGCGTGACGTTCAGCGGCGCGCCCTTTAGCGTGAACTGGCGTGTGTCGATGTCGAACGCCAGATCGCCGCACACCACCTCGCTCGCCTTCGACGGCGATTGGCGACGGATCGCCACCTTGATCCGCGCAATCAGCTCGCGCACTTCGAATGGCTTCACCAGGTAGTCGTCCGCGCCGGCGCCGAGCAGCTCCACTTTTTCGTCGATCGAACCGCTCGCCGTCAGGATCAGCACCGGCGTCGCGTCACCGCGCTGGCGCAGACGGCGCAGCACGTTCTTGCCCGACAGCTTCGGCAGATTCAGGTCGAGCAGGATCACGTCGTAGTGGTTGGTGCGCAGCAAGCGGTCGGCGGCGTCGCCGTCCTGCACGGCGTCGAGCGCGAACGCCTCCTGTTCCAGCATCTTCGCGAGCCAGTGCGCCAGCGTGGGGTTGTCTTCGATAAGCAGCAGCTTCATGGCGGGAACGGCGAAATAGGCAACTAAACGCACGGCAAAAGTCAGGACGCCGATTGTGCCGTAAAACAAGGGCTTTGCGCGCGGCTTGCGCAGTTTGTGGCACACGTAGTGGGGTTTGCCTGGGGGGGCGGCACAGTTGCGGTGAATTCTCGGGTTAACACCCATGATTTGCCCACAGCCCCGAAAGCTGCCAGAAGGTTTCCGATTTCTATAATCCCCGTCACTCATCCAGAAAGCGCCGCATCCGCACCTCGCGGCGACCAAACCTAAGGAGACTGCTTCATGCGTACCTTGCGCCAGATTGCCGCTGTGACAGGTGTTGCGTTCACCCTTGCCGCCGCTTCGGCCGCGGCTCACGCCGAGAAGCTGACGATCATGGTCGGCGGCGCCACCAAGATCATCTATCTGCCGGCCAAGCTCACCGAACAGCTCGGCTACTTCAAGGACGAAGGCCTCGACGTCGAAATTCTCTCGCAACCGGCCGGCGTGGATGCGGAAAACGAACTGCTCGCCGGCGCGGTGCAAGGCGTGGTGGGCTTCTACGATCACACCATCGACCTGCAGAGCAAGGGCAAGGAAGTCCAGGCGCTGGTGATTTTCGGCCAGGTGCCGGGTGAAGTGGAAATGGTCTCCACCAAGTCTGCCGAGACGCTTAAGAGCATGGCCGACGTGAAGGGCAAGACGCTCGGCGTGACCGGCCTCGGCTCCTCGACCAGCTTCCTCACGCAATACCTCGCGCAACGCGGGGGCGTGCCGTCCACGCAATACACGCTGCTGCCGGTCGGCGCGGACAACAGCTTTATCGCGGCCATCAAGCAGAACCGCATCGACGCGGGCATGACCACCGAGCCCACCGTCTCGCAGTTGCTGAAGACCGGCGACGCCAAGGTGCTGGTCGATATGCGCACGCTGGAAGGCACGCGCGCCGCGCTCGGCGGCACCTACCCGGCGTCGAGCTTCTACGTGCAGCGCGCATGGGCCGAATCGCACAAGGACGACGCCGCGAAACTCTCGCATGCATTCGCGAAGACGCTGAACTTCATCGCCACGCATAGCGCGGAAGAGATCGCCGCGAAGATGCCGAAGGACTACTACGGCAACAACAAGGACCTGTACGTCGGCGCGCTGAAGGCGTCGCTGCCGATGTTCACGAAGGACGGCAAGATGCCCGCCGACGGCCCGGACACGGTCCTGAAGGTGTTGTCGGCGTTCAATCCTTCGGTGAAGGGCAAGCATATCGACCTCGCCAAGACCTACACCAACGACTACGTGTCGGCAGCGGTCAAGACCGCGGCGAAGTAACGCTCATTCAACATCACGAGAACTGCGAGGCACCAGCCGATGAATCAACCTATGTCACGCGATACGCCCGCCATCGAGATGCGCAACGTATCGTGCCGTTTCATTTCTCCGGACGGCAAGGCGACGATCGCGTTGCGCGACTTCAGCATGTCGGTGGCGCGCGGCGAGTTCGTCGCGGTTGTCGGCCCGACGGGTTGCGGCAAGTCGACCACGCTCAGCATGATCACCGGCTTGCTGAAGCCCACCACCGGCGAAGTGCGCGTGATGGGCGCGCCGGTGGACGGCATCGATCCGCGTATCGGCTTCGTGTTTCAGGCCGACGCCGTGTTTCCGTGGCGCTCGGTGCTCGACAACGTGGCGGCCGGCCCGCTGTATCGCGGCCGCTCGAAATCCGCCGCGTACGACGAAGCCAACGAATGGCTGCGCCGCGTGGGCCTCGACAAGTTCGGCAAGCACTATCCGCATCAACTGTCCGGCGGCATGAGAAAGCGCGTGGCGCTCGCGCAATCCTTCATCAATAAACCGGAAATCCTGCTGATGGACGAGCCTTTCTCGGCGCTCGACATGCAGACCCGCACGCTGATGCAGGACGAACTGCTGCAACTGTGGGGCGGCGCCGGCTCGGTGGTGTTCGTCACGCACGATCTGGAAGAAGCGATTGCGCTCGCCGACCGCGTGTTCGTGCTGACGGCACGCCCGGCCACGCTGAAGAAAGTGTACGAAATCGATCTGCCGCGTCCGCGCGTCACGTCGGAGGTTCGCTACGACCCGCGTTTCATTGAAATCTCGCGCGACATCTGGCACGACCTGCGCGAAGAAGTGCAGATCGGTTAATCAAGGAACGGCAAATATGTCTACTACCCCTCAACAGATGATGCCTTCGGGCATCGATCCCGCGACGCTCGCCCAGGTCGAGCGTGTCGCGCAAAAACGCATCCGGCAACGCCATGCGCTAGTGATCACCCTGCGCATTGTCGTGCTGGTGGTGGTGCTCGGCGGGTGGGAATTGTCCGCGCGCCTGAAGTGGATCGATCCGTTCTTCTTCTCGATGCCGAGTGCGATTTTCGATCAGATCGTCGACTGGTTCGTGAACGGCACGTCGCAAGGTCCGCTCTTGACACAAGTGTGGGTCACGCTTGAAGAAACCGGGCTCGGCTTCATTATCGGTTCGGTGGCGGGCGTGTTCTGCGGCATCGTGCTCGGCCGCAACAAGCTGCTCTCCGACGTGTTCAGCCTCTACATCAAGATCGCCAACTCGATTCCACGCGTGGTGCTCGGCTCGGTGTTCGTGATTGCGCTCGGTCTTGGCATGGCTTCGAAGGTGGCGCTAGCGGTCGTGATGGTGTTCTTCGTGGTGTTCGCCAATGCGTTCCAGGGCGTGCGTGAAGCGGACCGCTACATGATCGCGAATGCGCAGATTCTGGGTGCGTCGCGCCGCCAGGTGACGACCTCGGTGGTGATTCCGTCGGCGTTGAGCTGGATTCTTGCCAGCCTGCACGTGAGCTTCGGCTTTGCGCTGGTCGGCGCGGTGGTGGGCGAATTCCTCGGCTCGAAGCAAGGTATCGGTCTGCTGATCTCCACTGCGCAAGGCGCGTTCAATGCAAGCGGTGTGTTCGCGGCAATGATCGTGCTGGCCGTGGTCGCACTGGCTGCGGACTATCTGTTGACGGCGGTCGAACAGCGGCTGTTGAAGTGGCGGCCTGCAGCGGTTTGAGTTGACCTTCAGGTCGTAGAGGGAAAAAGGGCGCCATCGGCGCCCTTTTTTGTTTCGAATTTCGCAACAAAGATTACCTGAATTGGTGATTACTCTGGCCAGATCGCAAAACTACAATTCAATCACTGCCTACGAACAAGACCGTTCGTAGCAAGCTAGAAAACCGAACTGGAGGTAGTTCCTCATGAAATCGCTCATTCAAGCTGTTGTTATCGCCGCTGCGCTGGCCGCTCCTGTTGCCTCGTTTGCGCAGTCCAGCCAGCCCGTGACCCGCGCCCAAGTGCGTGCAGAACTGATTCAAGTCGAAAAGGCCGGCTACCGGCCGAGCCACTCGGACCCGTACTACCCGGCGGACATTCAGGCTGCGGAAGCCCGTGTCGCCGAGCAAAACGGTACCGCACAAACGGCGGAAAGCGGTTTAGGCGGTGTAGTGAGTGGCTCGTCGCAATCGGGCCACCCGGTTCCGGCGAACGGTCCGAAGTCGGTTTATTTCGGCAACTAAGCTCGCGGCAGAACTGGCAACCCAGCGGTCAACTGACCGGGTAATTGAGCTGGTAACCCAGCAGTCCAGCGGAACGAGCCGCCGAGGCCGTGCCCTTTGCACCGATCGGCCGCCAAGCGCGCAAAACAGCCGCGCGCCCTGATTCAAACGACGTGGCCCGCGACCGAGCATCCCCGGTCGCGGGCCAGTTGTGTATTCGATACCTCCGTCATCGGGCTCCCGATGACTTCGCCTGGACCTCACGGTCTGGGCGCTTTTTGTTTATGTAGTGCCACGCGTTGATGGAGCCTCAGCGGCGCCAGGCTGCTTGCGTCATTCGCGAGCGATCAGATCGCCCACCTGGCCACGCCCCGTCACGAGACAGCTCGACAGAAAATTTTCACCCTGGCTGCGAGCCCCCGTGTCACCGAAGCCCTTCTTCAACGCGTTCGATTTGACCAGCTCCGCACCTTGGTGGCACGTTATTGTCCCCATTTCTCCGGCTTGCGCGCGCATCAGCGCCCTATCCGCCATCAGATAGCCAAGCAACAACACCACTGCAATATTGAACGCTTGTCTCATGGATCGTCTCCTCTTTAGAAGAGACTAACGCGAACCATCGACGCAGGATGCTAGGGGTTTCCCGATTGTTGATGACTCAACGATGCAGATTGAGTTAAGGGGTGCTGCCCTCAGAATCGAGCTTCGATTTGCTTGATCCGCTTTTCAACCGACGCCCGCACCAGGCCATTCGAAGGCACCAGCAGCAGTGAAGACGCGATGATCTGATACACCCGATTGCGCCGGACCTTGGAGACCTTGGCCGGGTCGAGCCAGGCATCGTTATCCACCAGCAATAGCAGCGTCTCCAGACCGATCAGGATCGGCCACAAACAGGCGAGACGCAAACGCACCGACAACGCGGGAATCGCCAGCGTGTAGTCCAATGCCTCACGGAAATGATCCAGCGCCTTGCGCACGAGTTCGACCATCAGAGGCCGAGCGCGAACGGAATTCACCGGCAGCAGGAGATCTTGTGCATTGAGGCCGTCCTGATCGAGCATCGTCTGCGGAAGATAACAGCGGCCGATCCGCAAATCCTTGCCGCAATCGCGCAGCACGTTGGTCATCTGCAGCGCTTTGCCGAAACGCACGCCGCGGCGCGCCATTGTCTCGGGCTGCTCTTTCAGCGTACCGGGCATATGCGCGTAGGTCATGGTGGTCCAGAATTCGCCGACGCAGCCCGCCACCAGGTAGGTATAGCGGTCCAGTTCCTCGTACTCATGCAGCGCGGCGATCTGGCCGGAACGTTCGTCGGGGAATGTGCGCAGGTCGAATTCCATTCCTTCGGTCAGCGTCGACACGATCTCGCGTACGGCCTTGCGGTCGGACTCGCTCAGTTGCGCTAGCACCTCGAGCGCCGGACCGAGCGATTCCAGCAGGACCTTTTCATCGGACTGGACCTGCTGGCCCGCCACTTCGGCAGCCATGCGCTGGAACAGTGCGCCGTCGTTCGGGGCGCCGTTGACCTGGTCGCGCAGCGACAGCAGCAACGCAAGGCGTTGCTCGGGCGAAATCAGCGAAGTGTCCGCAATCGTGTCGGCCGCGCGCGCCAGCAGGTACGCGAGGCCGATCGGATCGCGCATCCCGACGGGCAGCACGCGCAGGGTGAGATAGAAGGAGCGTGAAACGCCTTTCAGGAGCGGGCCGAGAAGAAAGGCCCGGGTCGGATTCGGCATGAGTGGGATCAGGTCAGGTTTGGGCAAAAGTCAGGCGCTGCCGAATTGTATACGGCGAGTTGAAAAACTCAGCCGTACGTTGGCGATAACTACCGGTAACTTGCAAAACCCTCGCGCACGCTCATGCACCCTCAACTTGCATTACGCTCCGCCGCCCCCTCGCCATTCGCCAACTGGCGGGCAGCAAGCGCAATCCGAGCATCCATTGCCTGCACACGAGGTCGCCACAACGAGCGGGAACGTGAATTGCTGATGCAGTCAGATTGAGCGAAACACGGTCCGCTTGATTGCATTTGCCAGCTGTCGCTCCTGCGCACTTCATTGAACGACATACCGACCATGACGACACACGAATCTCAGACGTCCTCCCGGCCCAACATGGAAACGGGTGTCCCCGGTCTCGACGAGATCCTGGGCGGGGGTCTGGTCAGCGGCGGGGTCTATCTGCTGGAAGGCATGGCCGGTGCGGGCAAAACGATTCTGTCGAGCCAGATCGGTTTTCATCGTGTAAGCCAGGGCGAAAAGGTGCTGTACATGACCCTGATCGCCGAGTCGCACGACAAGCTGCTGGCGCACCTCAAAGGGCTTAGCTTCTTCGACGAAACCGCAGTTGCACAGCAAATGCTGTTTGTCTCCGGCTATCACGAGTTGATGCAGGACGGTCTCGATGGCTTCCTCAAGCTGATTGCGTCGAGCATTTACGACACTCGTCCGAGCCTCATGATCATCGACGGCTTTCGCAGCGCACGCGAATTCAGCGAAACCGAGCTGTCGCTGTCGAAGTTCATCCACGAACTGAACGCGCTGGTCGCCGCAATGGATTGCACCACGTTGCTGCTCGCACCGCTCTCCGGCAACGAACCGCATCCCGAGCACACGCTGGTCGACGGCCTGATCGAACTGAACCGCTATAACGACGGCATGCGCCGCACGCGCGAAATCGAAGTGCACAAGATGCGTGCGCGCAACCATCTGATGGGCAAACATTCCTTTCGCATTGCCGAAAGCGGGCTCCTGATGTTCCCGCGTCTGGAGTCGCAATGCGCGGCGCCGCCGGGCCCGGTCGATCTGAAAACGCGGCTCGGCTTCGGCCTTGCGCATCTGGACGGCCTGCTCGGCGGCGGCTTTGCGCAAGGTTCCACGACCACGCTGATTGGACCGTCAGGGGTC
Source organism: Paraburkholderia phytofirmans OLGA172 (assembly GCF_001634365.1). Classification (NCBI taxonomy): domain Bacteria; kingdom Pseudomonadati; phylum Pseudomonadota; class Betaproteobacteria; order Burkholderiales; family Burkholderiaceae; genus Paraburkholderia; species Paraburkholderia phytofirmans. Next base: position 518,138 of record NZ_CP014579.1, on the reverse strand, counting down.
GGCAAGACCTTGCTTTGTCTGCAGTTTCTCGCGGCCGGCGTGGCGCGCGGCGAACGCTGCGTGTATCTGGGCTTTTACGAAGGACCCCAGCGCCTGATCGGCAAAGCCGAGGCTGTCTCGATCGATCTCGCCGGCCCGTACAACGACGGCCGCGTGATGATTCAATGGCAGCCCGCCATAGAACTGGCGGTCGACGAACTCGCGGCCGTTGCGCTCGCCACGGTCAGGAAGACCGGTGCGAAGCGGATCGTGATCGACGGCGTGGAGGGCTTTCGCGACTCGGCCTTGCGGACCGAACGCTTCGGCCTGTTCCTGAACGCGCTGCTTCATCAGCTTCGGGAAGCCGGCGTCACCACGATACTGACGGAGGAGCTGCCGCTTTACGCCGACCCCGGACACGCGAAGAGCGTGCGGGTCTCCGCGTTGACCGAGAACCTCGTGCTGCTGCGCTACGCCGAAACGGCAGCGGGGTTGCGGCGCATGATTTCCGTGGTCAAGCAGCGTGAGAGCGCACACGACACGTCGCTGCGCGAACTCGTCATTTCGTCTCAGGGGCTCGACGTGATCGAAAGCCCGGTCAGCCTCGCCAGCGTGGTTTCGGCGCAAGGCCTGTCAGCCACGCTGACGCCGCGACGAGATACGTAGCCGCCCATGAAAACCATCCTGCTCGTGGACGACGAGTTCGACATCCTCACGGTTTGGCGACTGTTGCTGGAGCGGCATGGCTATACCGTGCTGACGGCGCCCAACGGGGTTGCCGCACTTGAACAGATCCACAAGACACAGCCCGACATCATCGTGTCGGACTGCATGATGCCAGTCATGTCGGGGCCGCAACTGTGCGCCGCGCTGAACGACGACGCCGGTCTGCGCACCATTCCGATCATCCTGTGCAGCGCGGCCGCGGATATCCCCGCGCAGCCGAATCCCACCATCGAATACGCGCGCAAGCCGCTTTCATTCGACACCCTTCTCGCGATGCTGGAACGGATGGCGGATTGACGGCTGGGTAAAAACCCGAACTCGATCGGAAGAATGGCGTGCGTTGTTCCTGCGATAGAATAAAAAAACATCAGAAGTACGAAGATTTGTAAAAATGGGATTTTTCTCATGCTTGTCTCATAGACGTTCGCGCATCGCGGCAGGTAACCTCAGTAAGTCGAATCGCACGGGTCGGCACATTCCAACATGTGCGCGCACCGTGCCACCCAAAAAAACGGGGACTTCACTGCCGCCATGCGAACCATTAACGATGTTCTGCAGCATCCGGGTGCAAGGCTCACCCAACACCTCAGACTCTCAATCGCCACGTTTGACCCACGGTTAGATGTGCTGGAGTTCCGTCTTGAGGAAGCGTTCAACGAAACCTACGTGGCCGACCTCACCGTTACGTCGGTCGAGAAGTCGATCGATGGCGCATCCTGCGTCGGGCGCCGGTCGACATTCACGATCGACGAACGTGCCGCGATCCCGTCGTTGCCGGGCCTGCTCGACCCGGTAGTCAATCCCGCGCGCACCGTCAATGGCGTGGTGACGCAATGGGAGCGCGTCAACACGAGCCGCGACGAGGCAACTTACAAGCTGCGCATCGAACCTCGCGTGGCGCTTTTCAGGCAAGTGGTCGACTCAGGGATATTTCTCGACAAGACGCTTAAGGAACTGATCACCGAATCGATCATCGACCGGCAACTGATCCAATCATTCGACGTCGAGTTCGAGCTGGAAGGTGTCGAAGAGCGTTTCGAGCAGGCGGTCATGTATGAGGAGACCGTCTGGGATTTTGTGTCGCGTCATTGCCGCCGCGCCGGCCTCTTCTGGTACTTCAAGCAGGGCCGCAAGGGAGATGGACCGCAACGCGACACGATTGTGTTCGGCAATTCGCCGCGTGGCTACGTCCGCGCGCTCGAGGTGCCGCTGATGCCCGTCTCGGGCCTCTCGGGAAACTGGCATGAGGCCGTGCTGTCGATCAGTCCGATCCGCAAGCTTGTGCCGGCCGTGGTCGAGTTGCGGGAGCACAACTATCGCACGCCCGTCGCCCCACTGAAGGCCGAGTCGTACGTCGCGCACGACGACTGTTCTGTGTATGGCAGCGTGAATCGCAGCACCGAGCACCATCATACTGCGGAGATCGGGCAGATGCTGGCCGACGCGCGACGCGATGAACTGATCGCACGGCAAACCACGTTCAAGGGCACGAGCAACGTGATCGGCATGATGCCCGGCATGGTGGTGCGCCTGACGAACCACGCGATGCCCGAGGCCGAATACGGCTTCGTGATCACTAAGCTCATTACGACAGGCAGTCGTACCCAGCCGGTCATCAACCAGTTCGAGGCGACGCCCTCGCATCTGACATACCGCCCCGAGTACATCCTCGAAAAGCACTGGCGCTGGGTCGGCGGCACGCTGATCGCCACCATCGAGTCGGGCGATGACGAGCCGTACGCATGGCTGGACGAATACGGCCGCTACCGGGTATTGCCGCATTTCCTGCGGCGCACCGGCACGCGCGGCATGAACACGATGCCGCTGCGTCTGATGCGCCCCAGCGTGTCGTACCAAGGTGGATTTCATTCGCCGCTGCTGCCGGGCACGGAGGTCCGGCTCGAAGGCACCAACGGGGACGTGGATCGCTTGTACATCAGCGGCGCGCTGCATGACTACGCGCACCCGGACATCGTGCATGGCAAGGCCGGCTGGTACAGCCGCGCGGTATGGCGCTCGCCGCTCAATGGCGCAAAGATCCGCTTCGAGGATCTGAAGGGCCATGAAGGCGTCAAGGTGGCGACGGTCTATATGAAGTCGTCGGTCAGCCTCGGGTATCTGGTGGACAGCCAGAAACAGAAGCGCGGCGAGGGCTTTGAGATCAACACGCAGGGCTGGGGCACGATGCATGCGCCCAAAGGCCTGTTCCTGTCAGCCGATGCGCTGTCCAGCCCCAACGCGCCGCAGCTTGAAATGCAGGCCGCGCTCAGGGAATTGCAGTCTGCCTTGAGTCGCGTGACCGCATTGGTTGATGCCACCACGCAGGCGAAAGCCGCACCTGCCGACAAGGCGACCCAGGCGAGCTTGAAAGATGCGCTGGACCAACTCAAGGACGCCGGACTGATCGCCAGCGCACCGGGCGGCATTGCTCTGGTGACACCGAGCTCCGTGCAGCAGGCCGCCGGCGAAAACGTGATGCTCGCTGCGGGCAGGCACGTCGACGTGAGCGCAGTGAAACGCTTCACGCTGGCGGCAGGTGATCTCATTTCGCTATGCGCACACAAGCTCGGACTGAAGATTTTTGCAGCCAAGGGCAAGGTCGAGATCCAGGCGCAGAGCGATGCACTCGACCTGCTCGCGGACCAGCAGCTACGCGTGGCAAGCGCTAGCCAGGACGTGCTGGTGAGCGGGAAAACGAAGGCAGTCATGGCCAGCGGCGGCGCCGCGATCACGATCGAGAATGGCAACGTGGTGTTCCATTGTCAGGGTGAGTTCCGGGTCAAGGCGGAGTCGTTTACGTTTGAAGGTCCCGCCAGCATGAATGCTCCGCTACCAGCGCTTCCCAAAAGCGACTTCAAGGCAACCGATTTCTACAACATGTCGCGGTAAAAGATGCTTATCAGCCCTCCCTTCCTACCCGCTGCCGGCCTGACGTCTGCCGATGCCACAGCTACCGACCCAATGATGGACGAAGTCGACAAGTATGAACTGGCACACGGGATCTATCCGATCGCTTTTGACCGCCGCTGGCACACGGGCGTGCATCTGTATCCAGACAATCAGAACCTGGAGGTGCGGGCAATCGCCGATGGCGAGGTCGTGACATATCGCGTGAGCCAGAAGCCGGTTAGCGATGGCGGCAAAAAAAACGATGGAACGCCCGAATTGAACAGCAACAATGGCTTTGTGCTGCTCAAACACACGGCCGAAACCGGCGAAGGCCGTACGCTCACTTTTTACTCGCTATATATGCACTTGATGGATCTTGATGAGCAAAATAGCCGCGGGATTGGTCACGTTTCGGCGCACCCTTTACGCTACGATCCGCCAGCATGGCTTCAGTGCCCGTCCGGCGCGCCAGTTGCCGGCGGCAACCTAAAGGTTCGTCGCAAGGATATCCTCGGTTACGCCGGGAAGTGCCATAACGTATCGCAGTTGCACTTCGAAATCTTCATGACGAAGGCGGACTTCGATGCATACTTCTCGCACACACAACTCGGCCACGAACCGGTCGTTACATCAGCGACGACTGACGTTTGGGGCCGGACTTACTACGTCATTCCAGCGCACCAGCAATTTCTGGCACAACCACCCGCCACAGATGCGCATCACAAACTTCATGGCATAGAGTTCCCTTTGCAGAGCACGGGGCAAAACGCCGGCTCGCTTTACGTCGAGATGTGTTTTCACAAGAATGGGAAATATACGAGGGTGTGGCAGGACGCAGGTAACGGTCAGCGGGATCTACTCACAGATACCCCAATTTATGAACCCAAATACGACTGGGATCTTTTCAAGCGAGCGAAGGCGCTGTATGCAACCTGCCCAAGTGACGGGTATGAGCTACTGCGCTTTGGACGGATCTTAAGCACGCCCGCCACCTTGGCCGATCCGTCTCACTCCACGGCAGCTTTGGGTGCCCAGCAGTCCGGCCCTATGCAGGCAAATCCGCGTGCGACGTGGGTCCGCGTGGCCTTCGCTCGCGGCCAGGAAGGTTATATCGATATCAGCCCAGATACGATTCTTAAGGTGTCCGACGCGGACTTCCCGTTCTTCATGGGCTGGAAGAAGATCAGCGAGGGCAACAGTCTGTTCCGCTCGGACGGGTTGTGTGATTTCGAACAGCTTCGGACACTCTTGGGAGATGCCACAAATCACCAAAACATGCAGGAACAGAGCGCGCACGAGGAGTACCAGAAAGAGGAAGCGCTCGTTCGATACGTAAGAACAACCCCCGGCGTGCGCGACATGTTACGCGGCTTCGTGTGCGAGGCCCCAAGCGAATGGGATGGCAGCAATAATGACGCCCGCTACGCAAAACTCAAGACGGCTGGTGAGTTCTACTATGGCAACACCGCAGGCTACACGAAGTTCATGGAGACGCTTAAGCTCTTTCAGTTCTGGGACCGGACCGGATTAGCAGCCGGGCAGAAACTATGGTTCTTCCATCCGCTTCACTTCATCAGACACTTCAGGAAGTGCGGATGAGCTTGCCCCCGAAAAACGAATCCCTTGCTGAGCAGGTAAACTCAAGCAAGGAGAAGAACGATGACAGGCAAGGCAAAGCGGGCACAGTACACGCTCGAATTCAAGCTGGAAGCCGTGCGACTGGTCAAGGCCGGACAAAGCATGGCGGCCGTGGCGGCGACACTGGGTGTTGTTGAACAGACGCTGTACAACTGGATAAAGGCTGAGCGGGAAGGCAGGCTGGCGGGCGCTGGCACGAAGCCTGTGAGCCCAGAACAGATGGAACTGGCGCGGCTGCGTGCGGAAGTGGCTCGCCTGAAGATGGAGCGGGATATTTTAAAAAACCGCCCTACGCGCTTGCGCGCGCCCCTCATGAGTAGAAACTCCCGGGGAGTACACTCGATGCACGCAGAGACAGTGGCCGTAAGCTTCTTGGAGGTATGAACCCCGTCAAAAAACCTGGCCCAGGGGAAGCTGCGGACTCATCTGTGGCGGCGTCTTCGGGCGACCCCGTTTAGGAAATTGATCTATTCCGAGTCCCCGTCCTGCGCCTGATTATCCAGGAGGTGGGTGATGCCAAAAGACCGAACACGATCCAAGCCCTCAGGGTTGCCGATCATTCATCCGTTTGCAGCCGGTATTGATATCGGTTCACGGTTCCATGTTGTCGCCGTGAGTCCAGATCTGTGCGACGAGCCGGTGCAGACATTCCAGGCATTTACGAGCGATTTGCAACGCATGGCGGACTGGCTCGTCGCGACCGGCACAAAGACGGTTGTGATGGAATCGACCGGCGTGTACTGGGTCGCCGCCTACGAGGTGCTGGAGTCCCGGGGCCTTGAAGTCGTTCTTGCCAATGCACGCGAGGCGCGCGCAGTCCCTGGAAGAAAGAGTGATGTCAACGACGCACAATGGCTGCAGCGACTGCACGCGTGTGGGCTACTACGGGCAAGTTTCCGGCCTGGGCGCGACATCGCGGAATTACGCGCATACCTGCGTTGCCGCGAAAGGCATACTGACTATGCCGCCGCGCATATCCAGCACATGCAGAAAGCGCTGACCTTCATGAATATCCAGTTGCACCACGTGATCACGGATATCACGGGCGTCACTGGAATGCGGATCGTCCGCGCGATCGTCGCCGGCGAACGCGATCCAGACCGGCTGGCGGCGATGCGCGACGTCCGCTGCAAGGAAAGCCTTGAGACCATTCGTAGTGCACTGGTGGGCAACTACCAGCCCGAGCACGTATTCGCCTTGAAGCAGGCGCTTGCGCTGTATGACTTTTACCAGCGGTGTATCGACGAGTGCGATGTTGAGATCGAACGCGCTGTCGCGATTCTCAATATCGCTCACCCGATTCCGGATGCGCCGTTGCCGAAGGCGAAGCATCGCAGCAAGCTGCCCAGCGATCCCAACTTTGATGTGCGCACGGCCATGTACCAACTGGCGGGGACCGACCTGACGCAAATTCACGGCATCGGCCCATTCCTTGCACTGCGCCTGATTGGCGAATGTGGAACGGACTTGAGCCGATGGCCAACCGCCAAACATTTCACTTCATGGCTCACGCTTTCGCCCGGCTGCAAGATCAGCGGTGGCAAGGTGCTGTCATCGCACACGCGCAAAACAAGCAGTCGCATCACAGTCGCCCTGAGGCTTGCGGCGGTGACCGTTGGAAGAAGCAATACCGCGCTTGGTGCATTCTACCGGCGCCTCGCCGGGCGCATCGGCAACGCCAAGGCCGTGACCGCGACGGCGCGCAAGATCGCTGTCCTGTTTTATAACGCGATGCGCTATGGCATGGACTATCGCGACCCGGGTGCGGATCATTACGAGCAGCAGTACAGGGACCGCGTCATCAAACAGCTTCATCGCCGCGCGGCGCAATTTGGGTATTCACTGCAACCTCAGGACTCGCCAGCGTGAAGGTGTGTTTCTTAGGAAAGCCGCAGCGTACTTCGCGAAGGAGTCGATGTGAAGTGCGCGTTCATTGACCGGAATCGACACCACTGGCCAGTTTCAGTACTGTGTGAAGCGCTCGAAGTCAGCCCCAGCGGATATCATCAGCGCCAGCAACGCAGCGCCAAGGACAAGCCGCAAAGAGGCTACATGAGCAACGATGCCCTGCTCGCGCACATCAAGGCGATTCACGCGCAGGTCAAGGGCGAATACGGCTGGCCGCGCATGTGGAAGGAACTGCTCGCGCGCGGCGTGCGCGTGGGCAAGGAGCGGGTTCGCAAGCTGATGGCGCAGCATGGCATTCGTGCACGGCACAAGCGCAAGTACATCGCGACGACGAACTCGAATCACAACCTGCCGGTTGCACCGAATCTACTGGGGCGCGACTTCACGGCGTCGGCGCCGAATCAGGTCTGGACGAGCGATATTACCTATCTGGCGACAGCCGAAGGCTGGGTGTACCTCGCGGTCATCATCGACATGTTCAGCCGGCAGGTGGTGGGCTGGTCGATGCAGCCGCACATGAAAGCGGAGTTGGTCACAGACGCGCTACGCATGGCGTGGTTCCGGCGTCGCCCCGAGGCTGGTGTAATCGTGCATAGCGACCGGGGCAGCCAGTATTGCGGCGGCCTGTTCCAGGACACGCTGAAGGCCTACGGCATGCGCTCGTCGATGAGCCGACGCGGCGATTGCTGGGACAACGCGCCGACGGAAAGCCTGTGGGGTTCGCTGAAGGTAGCTCGTATGCATGGACGACACTTCACCACGCGGCGTGCTGCAATGGATGAGGTGATTGACTGGCTGAGCTTTTACAATGCACGCCGGTTGCACTCGACACTCGACTACGTCAGTCCCATGACATTCGAGAAAAACTGGTTCGCGGCTCAGCAGGGACGAGCCGCATAATTCCCTCGGTTATGGGATTCGCGGAACGGGGGCAAGGTCACCCTATTTCCGCGGTGCCTATCGCCAGACGTACCTCGGATTGTTCGGCGCTGATGGCCGAGACACCAGTGACGGGTTCGGAGGCGTTGAGCCGAATCCGATGATGCTGGAGGTCAACGCACCTCGGGCGCTTTTCTTGCGACTACAAAAACGTGTTTGGTGAAGCCCCTTCGCAGACGCTAAAGCGCGTGACGATGCGCTAGCCGTATTAGACGCGGATTTTGTGCCGTGCCTGCGAGCATTCCGGTGCATTGCTTCCGCTTCGCTAGAAATCCTCTGCATTGAGAAGCCAATATCAGATGCGGCAATACGCCGCTTCCGGTGCGCTATTAATCTGCTTGCGCTGATTCCGGCTTGGTTTGCCGAAAAGGTCTTCGTTGCGGCTGTAGTTGCTGCTTTAGTCGGCCCACGGCAGCCGTATCGAGCGACAATTCGCGCCCCGCTCTAATCACCGCTAATGTAGGCGCTCGTTTCCAGGTTTCCAGGCATATTCTGGCGTTAATATCGCAGACCGCATTAAATCAATTTAGTTCCCGCTTTTCCAAAATAAATTTACACCGCTTCGAATTGGGCTTATCGCGATTGCCCGGTTTTCGAACAATCAGACGCTTCTCACTTTTTAAACGTTCCGACCCGATTAGGTCATCCATATTAAATGCTGTTGCATTCACACAACTTTAATATTGAGATGTTGCAAATAACTTTTGTCCAGAGCTGGCGTGTCGCAGCTCTGATTTTGCGATAAATGTCTGAAAAACAAAGACTTAATGCCGATCTCGATTTTATTATTGCTGATTCAGAAATTCCATGTTGTGTAAATTGCGGGCGTCGCTACTAGGGTCTCCACCTACACTCACGCTTCGTTTGAAGGGTGCCCGGCCGCTCCGAAACGGTTTGGCCAACAGGGCAGCAGCGCGTGACGCATGCGTTGCTGAGGCAGGTCCCGCTCCCCGCGTAAATTTATCGAACTGGAGTCCCACGCATGAAAAAGAGTCTCATCGTCGTTGCGGTTGCCGCATCGTTCGCTTCCGTCGCTCACGCACAAAGCAGCGTGACCCTGTATGGTCTGCTGGACGCAGGCCTGACCTACACCAGCAACGTCAACCACAACGCAAAGTGGGCAGCGGGTAGCGGCGGCATCAACCAAAGCATGTTCGGTCTGCGTGGTTCGGAAGATCTGGGCGGCGGTCTGAAGGCCATCTTCACGTTGGAAAGCGGCTTCAACATCAACAACGGCAAGTACGCGAACAACAACGGCATGTTCAACCGTCAAGCGTTTGTCGGTCTGTCGAGCGCGCAATTCGGTACGCTCACGCTGGGTCGTCAATACGACGCAGCACAAGACTACCTGGCACCGCTGACCGCAACGGGCAGCTGGGGCGGTACGTACTTCGCTCACCCGTTCAACAATGACAACCTGAACACGAACGGCGGCTACGCAGTCAACAACTCGATCAAGTACTCGAGCGCTAACTACGCAGGCTTTACGTTCGGCGGCACGTACGGCTTCTCGAACCAGGCTGGCGCATTCGCAAACAACCGCGAATACAGCGTTGGTGCTGCATACCAGTGGCAAGGTCTGCACCTGGGCGCTGCTTACGCACAGCAGAACAACCCGGGCGCAGCTAATGGCGGCGCTTCGGACGGTTCGTACGTCAACGCGCTGGCAGGCAACGTCGGCAACTTCCGTCAACGTGAATTCGGCGTTGCTGGTTCGTACGCATTCGGCCCGGCTACCGTGGGTCTGGCATGGACGCAATCGCGTTCGGACAACTTCGTCGGTGCTGCACAATCGCTGCGCGCCAACAACTACGAAGTCAACGGCAAGTACAACCTGACGCCGGCTATGAGCCTGGGCGTTGCGTACACGTTCACCGACGGCAAGGGCTACGGCGTTGGCGCGAACGGTAGTTCGGATTCGGTTCGCTACCACCAGGTCGGCGTGCAAGCTGACTACTCGCTGTCGCGTCGTACGGACGTCTACGCTCAAGCCGTGTACCAGCACGCAATGGGCGACGGCGGTGTCGCTTCGATCTACAGCGGCGACAACACGCAATTGCCGTCGTCGTCGAAGAACCAGACGGCTGCTACGGTCGGTCTGCGTCACCGCTTCTAAGCTTCAGCAGAAGCGAGTTGTGGTAGAAAAGGTGCCGTTCGCGGCACCTTTTTTTATTGGCGCGCCACTTGGTGGTTGAGGATCCGCTGGTTGTCCGAGGCCGAACCGTCCTGCAGGTTGATACGGCGCGATAGCGCATTGCGATTTCCAACAATTGGTATTGCACACAGGCAAGCCGCGGCACGCGATGCCCGACCGGTATGCGCCTTATCAGACTGCACATCGCTACTATCTGTGCTGGAACAATTCATGCGTGCTGGAAAACATCGCTTTCGCGCTGTTCGATACCGATGCCATGCTGGTGCGGCCCGTCACTCGCCGGAGCGACCCGCGCACCGTGTAGCAGGCTTAGGACTATTTCGGCATGACAAACAGAAAGGCCGTCACCCGGTAAACCGGATGACGGCCTTTTTCACTCGGCTACATAGCCAGGCGCACGCAATTGCCCTAAATCTGCTCCCGACCGAATGCGCACAGGCGTTCGAGATCCAGCACGTCGATCTGGTTATACGAGAGGCGCAAAATCTGCAGCTTTTCGAGGTTTTGCAGTGTCTGGTTGATCCGTTGCCGCGACACGCCTGCCAGCAGGCCGACTTCTTCCTGCGAAATGGCCAGCGTGCGTCCGGTGTCGGGATAGAGGTCGGGATTGAACAGTTGTGCGAGCGACTGGGCGACGCGCGCGTCGACGTCCAGCAACCGGCTATTCTGGATCGCTGCGATGAATTCGCCCATGCGGTTGTTCAACTGCCGGATCACGAAGCCTGTGAACGGCAGACTCGACTCCAGGAGTGCATGAAACGTCTCCGTCGGCACGAACATCACGAGCGAAGGCTGAATGGCGGCCACGTCGTATTTGCGCAATTCGCGCTTGATCACGCTGCCTTCGCCGAACCAGCCGCCAGGCGGTACGCCAGAGAGCGTGCAACTGCGTCCTGAGGCGTTGTAGATGGCGAGTTTGATCAGGCCGGAATGGACGCCGATCCAATAGTCCGACGGCTCCTGGCGGCGCGCGATCCATGCGCCCCCTTCCAGACGCTCCGCGTACGCGCTGGCAAGGACCATGGCCTGATGCTCGGCGGCGAGCGCCCTGAACCAGGCGCAGGTGCCGAACAGCCGCGGCAGATCGGTGCGCGGAATCCGTTCAGGACGGTGCGGGCGGGTGTCTGCGCAGGCGGGGAGCGAAGCGTCATCCATAAGCGGCCAAGGGGGCGTAGGAGGGTGAAGTCGGTTGAGAAGAGTCAGGGCGCGCCACTCTGTCATTTGAATGACAGACAGTTCACCATGACAGTTGCTAGGCTAGTTCATCAATCAGAAAAAGCGACGGCGCGACCAGCGCATCAGGAGACAAAGCGATGAAGCACATGTTCGAAGAAGGCCTTGAGCGGCGCGAGGCCAATTATGTCCCGCTGACACCCATCGATTTCATCGTACGCGCAGCGGAAGTCTACGGTGAGCGGCCGGCGGTCGTCCATGGGGAGATTCGCCGTAACTGGCGCGAGACCTACGGGCGCGCGCGGCGTCTGGCCAGCGCGTTGCAGCAGGCCGGCATAGAACGCGGCGACACGGTTGCTGCGTTGCTGCCGAATATTCCTCCGATGATAGAAGCGCATTTCGGTGTGCCGATGGCCGGGGCCGTGCTCAATACGCTGAATACGCGGCTCGACGTGTCGTCGCTGCTGTTCATGCTGCGCCATGGCGAGGCGAAGGCGCTGATCGTCGACACGGAGTACAGCGAGTTCGCGCACCGGGCGGCGCTGGAATTTCCCGAGTTACGCGTGATCAGCGTGGCAGATGCGATGCCCGCCGACGCGGACAAGTTCATCCGCGCGACCGACTATGAAGCGTTCCTGCAAACTGGCGACCCAGAGTTCGTCTGGACTTTACCTGCCGACGAGTGGGACGCTATCGCGCTGAACTACACCTCGGGCACGACCGGTGACCCGAAGGGCGTGGTCTACCACCATCGCGGCGCGTATCTGAATGCGCTTAGCAATATCCTCGAATGGGATATGCCGAAACATGCAGTCTACCTATGGACCTTGCCGCTCTTTCACTGCAACGGCTGGTGTTTCCCGTGGACCGTCGCCGCACGTGCGGGCGTCAACGTCTGTCTGCGCAAATTCGACGCGAAGACGGTGTTCGACCTGATTCGCCGCGAAGGCATCACGCACTATTGCGGCGCGCCGATTGTGCAAAGCGCGCTTGCGAATGCGCCCGCCGAATGGCGCGAGGGCATCACGCATCGCGTGTCGACGATGGTGGCGGGCGCGGCGCCCGCACCGGCGGTCATCGCCAAGATGAAGGAGATCGGTTTCGATCTGACGCACGTGTACGGGCTCACCGAGACCTACGGCCCGGCCGCGGTCTGCGCGAAACAGGCGGAATGGGAAATGCTCGACGACAACGCGCGTGCCGAAATGAATGCACGGCAAGGCGTGCGCTATCACTTGCAGGCAGCCGTGACGGTGCTCGACCCGGACACGCTCGAGCCGGTGCCTGATGACGGCGAAACGCTCGGCGAGATCATGTTCCGCGGCAATATCTGCATGAAGGGGTATCTGAAGAACGAGCGCGCCACGGAAGCGACCTTCCGCGGCGGCTGGTTCCACACCGGGGACCTCGGCGTGCGGATGCCTGACGGCTATATCCGTATCCGCGATCGCAGCAAGGACATCATCATTTCGGGTGGCGAGAACATCTCGAGCATCGAGGTGGAAGACACGCTGTACCGTCATCCTGCGGTGTCGGTCGCCGCCGTGGTGGCGATGGCCGATCCGAAATGGGGTGAGGTGCCATGTGCTTTCGTCGAGCTCAAGGAGGGCGCTCAGGTAAGCGCAGAAGAGATCATCGCGCACTGCCGGCTGTTTCTTGCGGGATACAAGTTGCCAAAGGCGGTGCGCTTTGGCGAATTGCCGAAGACGTCGACCGGAAAAATTCAGAAGTTCGAACTGCGCGCGCGGATCAAGGCGGAAGAATCCAAATAGACCGCGCGCGATTGTCTAGCGCGCCCAATGACGCGCTATGTAGTGTTGTACGATGCAAGCGCGGGGTCCCGCGCGCATCAGACTCGACTCGCGCTTAACCGCGCGTGTCGACCCAGCGGCGTGCCCAGCGTGCCGAATGCTGCAATGCCTGTTCTTCGTTCGGGAAGTAGTCGAGCGAATAGAACTGGTAGCGCCCTTCGGTACGCACGCTGTCAGCGCGTTCGAGCAGCAGGTTGGATGAAAAGCTACCGTCGGGCAAACGATGCGCCGAGGGTTTGACGGCATAGCCGTTGTAATGATGAATATGTTTGTTTTGCATTTTATATTTTAATAATGTTCGAGTGCGCGCCTGCCGTGCGAGCCGTTGTACGGGTCACGCGGACGAGCCGATTCAAGCCATTGCGAGCCGAATCCACAAACGCAGTCGGAAAGCTAAAAAAGGGCGTTGAAGCCAGAGGGGAGAATGAGGTGCAACGAGGCGTTTGGCGCTTGGGGCTTGCTGCTGAACAACACATGCAGCTAAAAGCGATCGCGCCAACTGTGGGAGACAAAGCTCCGCGAGGATGTCGCTGCAGCCCGATGTCCGTTGCCGGACACCGAGCCCTTCAAACTTACATCGGCTTGATGTTAGCCGCTTGCAGACCCTTCGGGCCTTGCTTCGTTTCGAAGCTCACCTTCTGATTTTCAGCCAGCGTCTTGAAGCCGTCGCCGCTGATTTCGGAGAAGTGCGCGAACAGGTCGTCGCCGCCCTTGTCCGGGGTGATGAAGCCAAAGCCTTTGCTGTCGTTGAACCACTTAACGGTACCGGTATCCATGAAGAATCCTTGAGTAAAAATAGAAAAATTTGCTCTGTTGAGGAGCGCGTGAAGCGTCAAGGAGGGAGAGGACAACGAATACCGCTGAGGAGCGAGACATTGATGAACAGCAATCGAACTTCTTGAACTTCGGATGCCACAATAACCGTCGGGGCACGTCAGCGTCAACACTTATCTTGTAACTGTTTTGTTAGGGGCCCTGCGTGCGCCCGCGCGGCGATGCTGCCCTCGTTACCGGTTTGCCGTGTCGCGCGGCACGGCCAACGCTCAAGCGAGGTTTCCGTTTCAGATACCCACTTTATGCGCTGTCAGGATCAGACGTAAACCGAGTGCAGCGACTGCGCTTGCGGCGACGCGATCGATCCAGGCCTTCCATTGCAGATAGATTTCGCGCGGCCGTTTGCTCGAAAAGCACAACGCGACCACGGTGTACCAGCCGGCTTCAATGGCGAAGATCGCGGGGGGCAATGCAAAGTAGCACCACACCGGCGGATGTTGCGGAAGCAAGGCCGCGAAGATACTGCCGTAGTAGACCGCGGTTTTCGGATTGCTGAGTTGTGTGCTCAAACCGATCCAGAAGGACTTACGCACGTTGGTAGCGGCGGCTTGCGTGGCGTCGAACGCGAGTGGTTTAGCCGCACCGCGCCATATCTTCGACGCAAGGTAGACCAGATAAAGGCCACCGGCCACCTTCAAGCCGACGTACAGCCACTCTACCGTCGCCAGCAAGGTGTATAGACCGAGCAAGGCGATGCCGCTGAAGAACACGCCGCCGATGCCCATGCCGGCGGCTGTTGCGAGGCCGTCGCCGCGCGAGAGTCCGATTGCATTGCGGGCAACGATGACGAAGCTCGGTCCGGGGCTCATGGCGCCGAGCAGCAGTGCGGCCAGGATGGTGACGATGGCTGTCGAGGCGGGCATTTTTGCGTGTCTCCTACGGGCGGCGATGCGGGTCGGTCAAACATAGCATGAGAGGGCGAGGTTTTGCTTTTGATCAGCGCGAATAGAACCGATGAAGAACCAATAAGAATCGACCAGGCCGGAGCCGAACGCAAACGTAATGGCAAAGAAAGCCCGTCGCCGCAGGCAAACAATCTGACCTTGCCCCCGTTCCGCGAATCCCATAACCGAGGGAATTATGCGGCTCGTCCCTGCTGAGCCGCGAACCAGTTTTTCTCGAATGTCATGGGACTGACGTAGTCGAGTGTCGAGTGCAACCGGCGTGCATTGTAAAAGCTCAGCCAGTCAATCACCTCATCCATTGCAGCACGCCGCGTGGTGAAGTGTCGTCCATGCATACGAGCTACCTTCAGCGAACCCCACAGGCTTTCCGTCGGCGCGTTGTCCCAGCAATCGCCGCGTCGGCTCATCGACGAGCGCATGCCGTAGGCCTTCAGCGTGTCCTGGAACAGGCCGCCGCAATACTGGCTGCCCCGGTCGCTATGCACGATTACACCAGCCTCGGGGCGACGCCGGAACCACGCCATGCGTAGCGCGTCTGTGACCAACTCCGCTTTCATGTGCGGCTGCATCGACCAGCCCACCACCTGCCGGCTGAACATGTCGATGATGACCGCGAGGTACACCCAGCCTTCGGCTGTCGCCAGATAGGTAATATCGCTCGTCCAGACCTGATTCGGCGCCGACGCCGTGAAGTCGCGCCCCAGTAGATTCGGTGCAACCGGCAGGTTGTGATTCGAGTTCGTCGTCGCGATGTACTTGCGCTTGTGCCGTGCACGAATGCCATGCTGCGCCATCAGCTTGCGAACCCGCTCCTTGCCCACGCGCACGCCGCGCGCGAGCAGTTCCTTCCACATGCGCGGCCAGCCGTATTCGCCCTTGACCTGCGCGTGAATCGCCTTGATGTGCGCGAGCAGGGCATCGTTGCTCATGTAGCCTCTTTGCGGCTTGTCCTTGGCGCTGCGTTGCTGGCGCTGATGATATCCGCTGGGGCTGACTTCGAGCGCTTCACACAGTACTGAAACTGGCCAGTGGTGTCGATTCCGGTCAATGAACGCGCACTTCACATCGACTCCTTCGCGAAGTACGCTGCGGCTTTCCTAAGAAACACACCTTCACGCTGGCGAGTCCTGAGGTTGCAGTGAATACCCAAATTGCGCCGCGCGGCGATGAAGCTGTTTGATGACGCGGTCCCTGTACTGCTGCTCGTAATGATCCGCACCCGGGTCGCGATAGTCCATGCCATAGCGCATCGCGTTATAAAACAGGACAGCGATCTTGCGCGCCGTCGCGGTCACGGCCTTGGCGTTGCCGATGCGCCCGGCGAGGCGCCGGTAGAATGCACCAAGCGCGGTATTGCTTCTTCCAACGGTCACCGCCGCAAGCCTCAGGGCGACTGTGATGCGACTGCTTGTTTTGCGCGTGTGCGATGACAGCACCTTGCCACCGCTGATCTTGCAGCCGGGCGAAAGCGTGAGCCATGAAGTGAAATGTTTGGCGGTTGGCCATCGGCTCAAGTCCGTTCCACATTCGCCAATCAGGCGCAGTGCAAGGAATGGGCCGATGCCGTGAATTTGCGTCAGGTCGGTCCCCGCCAGTTGGTACATGGCCGTGCGCACATCAAAGTTGGGATCGCTGGGCAGCTTGCTGCGATGCTTCGCCTTCGGCAACGGCGCATCCGGAATCGGGTGAGCGATATTGAGAATCGCGACAGCGCGTTCGATCTCAACATCGCACTCGTCGATACACCGCTGGTAAAAGTCATACAGCGCAAGCGCCTGCTTCAAGGCGAATACGTGCTCGGGCTGGTAGTTGCCCACCAGTGCACTACGAATGGTCTCAAGGCTTTCCTTGCAGCGGACGTCGCGCATCGCCGCCAGCCGGTCTGGATCGCGTTCGCCGGCGACGATCGCGCGGACGATCCGCATTCCAGTGACGCCCGTGATATCCGTGATCACGTGGTGCAACTGGATATTCATGAAGGTCAGCGCTTTCTGCATGTGCTGGATATGCGCGGCGGCATAGTCAGTATGCCTTTCGCGGCAACGCAGGTATGCGCGTAATTCCGCGATGTCGCGCCCAGGCCGGAAACTTGCCCGTAGTAGCCCACACGCGTGCAGTCGCTGCAGCCATTGTGCGTCGTTGACATCACTCTTTCTTCCAGGGACTGCGCGCGCCTCGCGTGCATTGGCAAGAACGACTTCAAGGCCCCGGGACTCCAGCACCTCGTAGGCGGCGACCCAGTACACGCCGGTCGATTCCATCACAACCGTCTTTGTGCCGGTCGCGACGAGCCAGTCCGCCATGCGTTGCAAATCGCTCGTAAATGCCTGGAATGTCTGCACCGGCTCGTCGCACAGATCTGGACTCACGGCGACAACATGGAACCGTGAACCGATATCAATACCGGCTGCAAACGGATGAATGATCGGCAACCCTGAGGGCTTGGATCGTGTTCGGTCTTTTGGCATCACCCACCTCCTGGATAATCAGGCGCAGGACGGGGACTCGGAATAGATCAATTTCCTAAACGGGGTCGCCCGAAGACGCCGCCACAGATGAGTCCGCAGCTTCCCCTGGGCCAGGTTTTTTGACGGGGTTCATACCTCCAAGAAGCTTACGGCCACTGTCTCTGCGTGCATCGAGTGTACTCCCCGGGAGTTTCTACTCATGAGGGGCGCGCGCAAGCGCGTAGGGCGGTTTTTTAAAATATCCCGCTCCATCTTCAGGCGAGCCACTTCCGCACGCAGCCGCGCCAGTTCCATCTGTTCTGGGCTCACAGGCTTCGTGCCAGCGCCCGCCAGCCTGCCTTCCCGCTCAGCCTTTATCCAGTTGTACAGCGTCTGTTCAACAACACCCAGTGTCGCCGCCACGGCCGCCATGCTTTGTCCGGCCTTGACCAGTCGCACGGCTTCCAGCTTGAATTCGAGCGTGTACTGTGCCCGCTTTGCCTTGCCTGTCATCGTTCTTCTCCTTGCTTGAGTTTACCTGCTCAGCAAGGGATTCGTTTTTCGGGGGCAAGCTCAGGGGTCCCCAGTATCGACTGGTCGGCTCTGCAAATATCAAAATCCTGCTTCTTATTCTTAGGAATACAAATTTTTTGTGCATAAACGCAAAAACCCCACCTTTGCGGGGTGGGGTTTCTGGACATGCTGGGGAGCCTGACGATTACCTACTTTCACACGGGAATCCGCACTATCATCGGCGT
Organism: Paraburkholderia phytofirmans OLGA172; assembly: GCF_001634365.1. NCBI lineage: Bacteria > Pseudomonadati > Pseudomonadota > Betaproteobacteria > Burkholderiales > Burkholderiaceae > Paraburkholderia > Paraburkholderia phytofirmans. The sequence continues at coordinate 499,976 of NZ_CP014579.1, read as the reverse complement.
GGAGTCGTTTCACGGTCCTGTTCGGGATGGGAAGGGGTGGGACCGACTCGCTATGGTCATCAGGCATGACTTGTTGTCGTGTTGACTTTGTCAACACAACCAATCTGGAAGAAGTAGTTTCTGGTGATGCTCACCAGAGGAGCTTTCAGCAAGCTCGGGCTGTGTTGTTCGAGGCACAACATCGATCTCAACCTGTGCATGTGGTCTCAAGACCCTGCGCATGGCGCAGGGTGGGCATCCATAAGTGCTGAAGCACTAACGGCTGCCGACACACACCTGTTATAGGATCAAGCCTTACGGGCAATTAGTATCAGTTAGCTTAACGCATTACTGCGCTTCCACACCTGACCTATCAACGTCCTGGTCTTGAACGACCCTTCAAGGGGCTCGAAGCCCCGGGGATATCTCATCTTAAGGCGAGTTTCCCGCTTAGATGCTTTCAGCGGTTATCTCTTCCGAACATAGCTACCCGGCGATGCCACTGGCGTGACAACCGGTACACCAGAGGTTCGTCCACTCCGGTCCTCTCGTACTAGGAGCAGCCCCCTTCAAATATCCAGCGCCCACGGCAGATAGGGACCAAACTGTCTCACGACGTTTTAAACCCAGCTCACGTACCTCTTTAAATGGCGAACAGCCATACCCTTGGGACCGGCTACAGCCCCAGGATGAGATGAGCCGACATCGAGGTGCCAAACACCGCCGTCGATATGAACTCTTGGGCGGTATCAGCCTGTTATCCCCAGAGTACCTTTTATCCGTTGAGCGATGGCCCTTCCATACAGAACCACCGGATCACTATGACCTGCTTTCGCACCTGCTCGACTTGTCGGTCTCGCAGTTAAGCACGCTTATGCCATTGCACTATCAGCACGATTTCCGACCGTACCTAGCGTACCTTCGTACTCCTCCGTTACACTTTGGGAGGAGACCGCCCCAGTCAAACTGCCTACCATGCACTGTCCCCGATCCGGATCACGGACCAAGGTTAGAACCTCAAACAAACCAGGGTGGTATTTCAAGGTCGGCTCCACGCAGACTGGCGTCCACGCTTCAAAGCCTCCCACCTATCCTACACAGACCGGTTCAAAGTCCAATGCAAAGCTACAGTAAAGGTTCATGGGGTCTTTCCGTCTAGCCGCGGGGAGATTGCATCATCACAAACACTTCAACTTCGCTGAGTCTCGGGAGGAGACAGTGTGGCCATCGTTACGCCATTCGTGCAGGTCGGAACTTACCCGACAAGGAATTTCGCTACCTTAGGACCGTTATAGTTACGGCCGCCGTTTACCGGGACTTCAATCAAGAGCTTGCACCCCATCATTTAATCTTCCGGCACCGGGCAGGCGTCACACCCTATACGTCCACTTTCGTGTTTGCAGAGTGCTGTGTTTTTATTAAACAGTCGCAGCCACCAGTTTATTGCAACCCCTTCACCCTTCTGGCGCAGGCCAGTCAGGCTACAGGGGCGTACCTTATCCCGAAGTTACGGTACCAATTTGCCGAGTTCCTTCTCCCGAGTTCTCTCAAGCGCCTTAGAATACTCATCTCGCCCACCTGTGTCGGTTTGCGGTACGGTCTTGTTAAACTGAAGCTTAGAGGCTTTTCTTGGAACCACTTCCAGTTGCTTCGTGACCTAGATCACTCGTCCCATGCCCTTGAATTCCGCGCCCGGATTTGCCTAAGCGCCTTCTCCAACACAGGAACCGGGACTTCCAACACCCGGACAACCTTCCGCGATCCGTCCCCCCATCGCATTTAACAATGGTGCAGGAATATTAACCTGCTTCCCATCAGCTACGCATTTCTGCCTCGCCTTAGGGGCCGACTCACCCTACGCCGATGAACGTTGCGTAGGAAACCTTGGGCTTACGGCGAGGGGGCCTTTCACCCCCTTTATCGCTACTCATGTCAGCATTCGCACTTCCGATACCTCCAGCGCACTTTTCAATGCACCTTCGCAGGCTTACGGAACGCTCTCCTACCATGCACATAAATGTGCATCCGCAGCTTCGGTATATTGCTTAGCCCCGTTACATCTTCCGCGCAGGACGACTCGATCAGTGAGCTATTACGCTTTCTTTAAAGGATGGCTGCTTCTAAGCCAACCTCCTGACTGTTTTAGCCTTCCCACTTCGTTTCCCACTTAGCAATATTTGGGGACCTTAGCTGGCGGTCTGGGTTGTTTCCCTCTTGACACCGGACGTTAGCACCCGATGTCTGTCTCCCGTGATTGCACTCTTCGGTATTCGGAGTTTGCTATGGCGTAGTAATCCGCAATGGACCCCACAACCATGACAGTGCTCTACCCCCGAAGGTGATACACGAGGCACTACCTAAATAGTTTTCGGAGAGAACCAGCTATTTCCAGGTTTGTTTAGCCTTTCACCCCTATCCACAGCTCATCCCCTAACTTTTCAACGTTAGTGGGTTCGGACCTCCAGTACGTGTTACCGCACCTTCATCCTGGCCATGGATAGATCACCTGGTTTCGGGTCTACACCCAGCGACTGAACGCCCTGTTCGGACTCGCTTTCGCTACGCCTGCCCTAATCGGTTAAGCTTGCCACTGAATGTAAGTCGCTGACCCATTATACAAAAGGTACGCCGTCACCCTCTTTCAAAGGCTCCGACTGTTTGTATGCATGCGGTTTCAGGATCTATTTCACTCCCCTCCCGGGGTTCTTTTCGCCTTTCCCTCACGGTACTGGTTCACTATCGGTCGATCACGAGTATTTAGCCTTGGAGGATGGTCCCCCCATCTTCAGACAGGATTTCACGTGTCCCGCCCTACTTGTCGTACACCTAGTTCTTCCCCGCTGTTTTCGTCTACAGGGCTATCACCTGCTATGGCGGCACTTTCCAGAGCCTTCGACTAACAATGAAGATAACGAGTACAGGCTGCTCCCATTTCGCTCGCCACTACTCTGGGAATCTCGGTTGATTTCTTTTCCTGCGGTTACTTAGATGTTTCAGTTCACCGCGTTCGCTTCACATAGCCTATGTATTCAGCTATGGATACTCCATAAGGAGTGGGTTTCCCCATTCGGACATCTACGGATCAAAGCTCGTTTGCCAGCTCCCCGTAGCTTTTCGCAGGCTACCGCGTCCTTCATCGCCTGTGATCGCCAAGGCATCCACCACATGCACTTGTTCGCTTGACCCTATAACGGGTGTGTCTCATGTCGCATCCACTGGGAATGCAACGCTCGCCACAATCGCTACAGGTTGAGTATTCGTGTTGCGCCGTATTCCAAAAGCGATCTTTCGATCACCTTTTCATACATTGATACAATCACAACCCTGATTCACCTACTCGATCACCCATCTCTAAGTGATCTTTCGTGAATCTCTTTACTACTTCTTCCTGATTGTTAAAGAACGACAGCCGATATCGCGGTTGCTATAACCACGTATCACTCTGACTGGCTCAATCGCCAATGCTTGTTTCACTACATCGCAAACGCCTTTCAACGTGCGCTGCAGATAAACCAGCATTGATGATTGGTGGAGGATGACGGGATCGAACCGACGACCCCCTGCTTGCAAAGCAGGTGCTCTCCCAGCTGAGCTAATCCCCCCAACTTAACCATTCAGACTCAAGGTTGATCCGCCCTGCCCCCTTCGGGGATGGGATGCTCGTAAGCGCTAAAGCGCCAACGATCATCGACATGGTGGGTCTGGATGGATTCGAACCATCGACCCCCGCCTTATCAAGACGGTGCTCTAACCAACTGAGCTACAGACCCCTGAGTCTGTCCTGATTCACAGCCGATAAGCGTGAGCGCTCAACGTTCGACACGTTAGCTCGAGAAAGGAGGTGATCCAGCCGCACCTTCCGATACGGCTACCTTGTTACGACTTCACCCCAGTCATGAATCCTACCGTGGTGACCGTCCTCCTTGCGGTTAGACTAGCCACTTCTGGTAAAACCCACTCCCATGGTGTGACGGGCGGTGTGTACAAGACCCGGGAACGTATTCACCGCGGCATGCTGATCCGCGATTACTAGCGATTCCAGCTTCACGCACTCGAGTTGCAGAGTGCGATCCGGACTACGATCGGTTTTCTGGGATTGGCTCCCCCTCGCGGGTTGGCGACCCTCTGTTCCGACCATTGTATGACGTGTGAAGCCCTACCCATAAGGGCCATGAGGACTTGACGTCATCCCCACCTTCCTCCGGTTTGTCACCGGCAGTCTCCCTAGAGTGCTCTTGCGTAGCAACTAGGGACAAGGGTTGCGCTCGTTGCGGGACTTAACCCAACATCTCACGACACGAGCTGACGACAGCCATGCAGCACCTGTGTTACGGCTCCCTTTCGGGCACTCCCACCTCTCAGCAGGATTCCATACATGTCAAGGGTAGGTAAGGTTTTTCGCGTTGCATCGAATTAATCCACATCATCCACCGCTTGTGCGGGTCCCCGTCAATTCCTTTGAGTTTTAATCTTGCGACCGTACTCCCCAGGCGGTCAACTTCACGCGTTAGCTACGTTACTAAGTCAATGAAGACCCAACAACTAGTTGACATCGTTTAGGGCGTGGACTACCAGGGTATCTAATCCTGTTTGCTCCCCACGCTTTCGTGCATGAGCGTCAGTATTGGCCCAGGGGGCTGCCTTCGCCATCGGTATTCCTCCACATCTCTACGCATTTCACTGCTACACGTGGAATTCTACCCCCCTCTGCCATACTCTAGCCCGCCAGTCACAAATGCAGTTCCCAGGTTAAGCCCGGGGATTTCACATCTGTCTTAGCGGACCGCCTGCGCACGCTTTACGCCCAGTAATTCCGATTAACGCTTGCACCCTACGTATTACCGCGGCTGCTGGCACGTAGTTAGCCGGTGCTTATTCTTCCGGTACCGTCATCCCCCCGGGGTATTAACCCAGAGGCTTTCTTTCCGGACAAAAGTGCTTTACAACCCGAAGGCCTTCTTCACACACGCGGCATTGCTGGATCAGGCTTTCGCCCATTGTCCAAAATTCCCCACTGCTGCCTCCCGTAGGAGTCTGGGCCGTGTCTCAGTCCCAGTGTGGCTGGTCGTCCTCTCAGACCAGCTACAGATCGTCGCCTTGGTAGGCCTTTACCCCACCAACTAGCTAATCTGCCATCGGCCGCCCCTGTAGCGGGAGGTCTTGCGATCCCCCCCTTTCCTCCGTAGAGCGTATGCGGTATTAATCCGGCTTTCGCCGGGCTATCCCCCACTACAGGACACGTTCCGATGTATTACTCACCCGTTCGCCACTCGCCACCAGGGTTGCCCCCGTGCTGCCGTTCGACTTGCATGTGTAAGGCATGCCGCCAGCGTTCAATCTGAGCCAGGATCAAACTCTTCAGTTCAAACCTGTTACTGTTTTTCGGGCTCTTGCGAACCCGGTCGCTCACTCAACGTACTGACGAATGATCATCCTGCCGGCGTGAATTCACCCCAACAGGAAAACCTTCCTTTAATACTAGTGTGAGACTTGATACTTTCGCTTCCCGGCAGACTCCGAAGAACCCACCGGCGCGTCGCGCATCAAGCGCCCACACTTATCGGCTGTTAATTTTTAAAGATCACTCGCTTGGAAGCTCTGCTTTCTTCGCGTCCGTCATCAAACGGGAGGCGAATTATGAGGGTCCACCGCCACCCCCGTCAAGCACATTTGAAAAATTATTTTTTTGGGCTGCTGAGTTGAATCCAGGACTTACGCAAATTTCATCCGAACGGTGGGATTTTTGAACCGCTGGCGGAGGAAGTCATCGAGCATCCGGTGTTTGACCTGATAGACTACTGGTTGCAGGTTTTGTTCGGATCACTAATGGTGATTTTTTCATCAATAGGAATGCAAAATATATGGTTGATGCTTGAATGAAGGATGGACGGACGCTGTCAAGACAAACAGGGCAATGTGCGCACGAGGCAGATCACGACGCACTGCGTCGGAACGGGAAACGCCAGCCTGATCGCTCGATCAGCTGCTGCAGTAGTGCCGTAGATTGATCATCGTGTACACGAGCGTCTTGAACGCGTAGTGCAGATGACTGAGCCGCTCGAAACGCAGCAGCAGGCGACGGAACTTGTCTTCCCAACCGAACAATCGCTCGATGGTGTTGAAACGCTCTTTAAAAATGGCCGGATCGAACAGCGCCTTGCGCGCCGCGTTTGGGTTTTTTCTGCCGCGCCGGTTCGGGTTGATGTTAGGCACCATGCCGCGATTGAAGATGGCCTTGCGGTTGATCCGACAGTCGTAGGCACCGTCCAGGCTGACGATGGTGCCGCGCAGCGCCAGGCCAGCTTCACGGGCGATCTTCATTAACCGCGGCAAGGCATCGCCTACCTGCGCCGGCGGCAAGGTAAGGAGCCCGTCACCTATCCGAGCCCGCAGATGAAGCAGGCGCTCTCGCGCACGCTCGGCGTGCCGATCTTTCAGGAGCAGGTGATGCAGGCGCGATGCTCGCTGCCGGATTCACCGCCGGCGAGGCCGACCAGCTGCGTCGCGCGATGGCCGCATGGCGCCGCAAGGCGCGGACTCGAAGCCTACTACGACCGCATCGTGAACGGGATGCTCGAGCGCGGTTACGACTGCGAGTTTGCCGAGGCCATCTTTGCGCAGATCCAGGGCTTCGGCGAATATGGTTTTCCGGAGAGTCACGCGGCGAGCTTCGCGCTGCTGGTCTACGCAAGTGCATGGCTGAAGTGTCATGAGCCTGTCGCGTTTCTCGTCGCGATGCTAAACAGCCAGCCGATGGGATTCTATTCCCCCTCGCAGCTTGTCCAGGACGCAAGGCGCCACGGCGTAAAGGTGCTGCCCGTCGATGTCACGCTCAGCAACTGGGATTCGGCTGTCGAAGGCAAATCGACTCGCGCGCCGGTACGCCTCGTCCAGGGAGAGCGATCATGTGCTATTCGGCCCAGATCCAGGCGGACTACCGCGAGTACGTCAGGGTGTTTGGCGCACACATGAGCATCCGGGAATTCGCGCAGCTGTACTGGGAACGCGCCGAGGGCAGCAACATCAAGATTCCGCTATGCCGCGCCAACGGTGCTCCACCGTCTAACCTCACATGATGATGCGGTACCGACTCGCGGCCTCACCTTCAGGTAAGCGGGATCCGCCGGGCGTCGGGACCAACCCTTACGCAGGCCCGGTACGCCGCTCCAGTTCCGCGGTCGTGCGCTCAAGCTCCTGCACGATCATCGCCTCATCTGGCAACACCGTCTGGTATTCCGCCGCGAGAATCTTGTTCGGCAGGTTGTCCAGCGCGTAATGTGCTTCCGCTGCACCTTTTTCGGCGCAAAGGATCAGACCGACAGGTGGATTCTCCCCAGGCTTCATCCAGTGCTCGCGCGCGTAGTTCAGATAGAGATGCATCTGCCCGGCGTCCGCATAGCTGAAGCGACCGACCTTGAGATCGATGATGACCAGGCATCTCAGACGTCGATGGAAAAACACCAGATCGACCCTGAACCACGTGTCGTCGATTCTCAGGCGGCGCTGCCGGCCGACGAAAGCAAAGTCGTCACCGAGCTCCAGCAGGAAATCCGCCAGATGTTGGATCAGCGCTTCCTCAAGGTCGGACTCCGAGTACTCGTCCTTGATGTCGAGAAACTCGAGGACGAACGGGTCGCGAATCGCCTCCTCTGGCGTGAGGAGATCACCCGGCTGGACATCGGCGGCTTTCCTGAGCAGGGCCGCCTTGTTGCGCGACAGCGCCAGCCGCTCGTAAAGCTGGCTACTGATCTGGCGGTCGAGCTGGCGCACCGACCAGCCTTCGCGCAACGCCTCTGTTTTCATAGAAAGCGCGGGCGGCCGACGTCTTCACTGAAAGCAGGCGCACATAGGCGGACCACGGCAGCGTAAAACGGGTGGCTAATGCCATGTAATCGGGCGCCGTTGCCATGGCGTCGACGACGTCTTTCGCCGGCGGAGATTTTCCAGACGGCGTCTGGACATTTCCGGGGGCTGCCGATTTTCCAGACACTGTCTGGAAAATCTCCGCCGCCGGCCAGGCGGAATAAAACGCGCGCATGCTGGCCAGATTCGCCCGGCCGAATCCGCGTCCGAAACGGCGCGTCAGGTCGTCCGCGAGCCGGGCGATCAGCGCCTGTCCGTAGCCGGCGCGCGCCTGCCCGCCCTGCTCGCTGGCGACGATCCGCCGCCCGATCTCCCAGTAGGCGGCGGTCATCACGGCATTGACGTTGCGTGCCGCCGTGCGTCGCGCCGATTCGACGACACTGACCACTTCCTTGTGCAGCCCGGCGTAGTCGCCGGGCGCGATTGCCACCTTCGTCATGACGCGTTGACGGCATCCTTGAACGCCTTGCCCGCCGTGAACTTGACCGTCTTCGCTGCGGGGATCTGGATTTCGGCGCCGGTCGCCGGATTGCGGCCGACCCGTGCGGCGCGCGCACCCGTGGAAAACGAGCCGAAGCCAATCAGCTGGACGGTGTCGCCCTTCGTCACCGCGCCGGTGATCGTAGCGATCACTGCGTCGATCATCTCGCCGGTCGCGACCTTGCTTTCATCGGTTACCGCCGCGACCGCATCCACCAGTTCCTGCTTGTTCATTGTTGATTCCTCGTTGTGGTTGCGATGTCGCCACCCTACCCGATCGGCCTGCCTTCACGCAATCACGACCAGCGGGCGGTCCGACTCTGCGGCACGCGAGAAAGCGCAGCGCAACTGGGCCATGACACAGAACAACCTAGTGTGAGCTTGCCCCCGAAACGATATTTAAACCGCCACCAACGTGAACCGTTCGGATTGAGCAACAGGAAGAGGCCGCCACCATCCGACAACTTCGTCGGCCTAGAGCCAGCCTTAGCCTTGCGAATTGCAGCGTCTGAAAGGGGCATGGGGGTAACTCCTCTTTGCGGCGTCGAGTTACCCCCTCAGAACGATAGAAGTCAGCGGAACCAAGCGGCCGTTTTGAGCATGACGAATGAGCGGAACTACCTTCCCAACAAGGATTTGGGAGATTCAGACAGAACGTCTTGGAACATGCTGGAATAGCAAATGGTGGGCCGGGTCGGAGTCGAACCGACGGTGTCCTTTCGGAGGCGGATTATGAGTCCGCTGCCTGCAACCAGCACGGCGTCCGGCCCAAGAAAAAGACCCGGTCATGAAGGCCGGGCCAATTCATCGATTGGCCGACATACTACACGAAAAAAGGGCCTCCGTAACCGCTTCGCCCAAGCGAAACAACCGGGAGGCCCCTTCAAACCGCTACATCATTTCCCACGACCGCCAACTTCGATCAATTCCCTTCGAGGAACGACTTCAGCTTGTCCGAACGGCTCGGGTGACGCAGCTTGCGCAGCGCCTTCGCCTCGATCTGGCGGATCCGCTCACGCGTCACATCGAACTGCTTGCCGACTTCTTCGAGCGTGTGATCCGTGCTCATCTCGATACCGAAACGCATGCGCAGCACCTTCGCTTCACGCGGCGTCAGCGAGTCGAGCACGTCCTTCACGACATCGCGCATGCTGGCGTGCAGTGCGGCGTCGGCCGGCGCGACCGTGTTGTTGTCCTCGATGAAGTCGCCCAGATGCGAGTCGTCGTCGTCACCGATCGGCGTTTCCATCGAGATCGGCTCCTTCGCGATCTTCATGATCTTGCGGATCTTGTCTTCCGGCATCTCCATCTTCTCGGCCAGCGTTGCGGGATCCGGCTCGAGACCGGTTTCCTGCAAGATCTGGCGCGAGATGCGGTTCATCTTGTTGATCGTTTCGATCATATGAACCGGAATCCGGATCGTACGCGCCTGGTCCGCGATCGAACGCGTGATGGCCTGACGGATCCACCATGTTGCATACGTGGAGAACTTGTAGCCGCGACGGTATTCGAACTTGTCCACCGCCTTCATCAGGCCGATGTTGCCTTCCTGAATCAGGTCGAGAAACTGCAGACCACGGTTCGTGTACTTCTTCGCGATCGAGATCACGAGACGCAAGTTCGCCTCGGTCATTTCGCGCTTTGCCTGACGTGCTTTCAGTTCTCCGGCCGCCATCTGGCGGTTGGTTTCCTTCAGGTCCTTCAGCGGCAAAACGACACGCGCCTGCAAATCGAGCAGACGTTGCTGCTGTTCGCGAATGGCCGGAATGTTACGCGTGAGGATCGCGCTATACGCGTGACCTTCGCCGACGATCTTGTCGGCCCATTCCAGATCCGTTTCGCTGCCCGGGAAACGTGCGATGAACTCGGCACGCGGCATGCCGCACTTGTCGACCACCGTATGCAGGATCTGACGCTCGACCTGACGCACTTCGTCTACTTGCGCACGCAACGTGTCGCACAGACGCTCGACGGTACGCGCGGTAAAGCGGATCGTCATCAGTTCGTTCTGGATGGTTTCCTGCGCCTTCAGATACGACTTGGACTTGTAGCCTTCCTTTTCGAACGCGCGACGCATCTTGTCGAACCATTCGCTGATCATGGCGAACTTCTCGAGGGACGCACGCTTGAGCGCTTCCATCTGCGCTGCGTTGGCCGTGGCTTGCGCCGCGCCGTCGTCTTCCTCCTCCTCGTCCGCGTCTTCTTCCTCGCCTTCCTCGTCTTCGCTTTCGATCGCTTCCGCTTCCTGCACCGAGAAGCCGTCCGCATCTTCCGCGTTGGCGTCGATCAGGCCGTCGACCAGTTCGTCGATGCGGATTTCCTCGTTCGCGACGCGCTCAGCCATCGCCAGAATGTCGGCGATCGTGGTCGGGCACGCGGAGATCGCCATCACCATGTGCTTGAGGCCGTCTTCGATCCGTTTGGCGATCTCGATTTCGCCTTCGCGCGTGAGCAGCTCGACCGTACCCATTTCGCGCATATACATGCGGACCGGGTCGGTGGTGCGGCCGAATTCGGAGTCGACGGTGGAGAGCGCGACTTCCGCTTCCTCCTCCACTTCGTCGTCCGACGAAGCAGCCGGTGCGTTGTCGTTCAACAGCAGCGTTTCAGCATCCGGCGCCTGCTCGTACACCGCCACGCCCATGTCGTTGAACGTGCTGATGATGCCTTCGATCGCCTCGGTCTCGGTGAAGTTGTCCGGCAGGTGGTCGTTGATTTCCGCGTACGTGAGGAAGCCGCGCTCCTTGCCGAGCTTGATCAGCGCGCGCAGTTTGGAGCGGCGCTCTTCGAGTTCCTCGACGGTGCCCGGCTGCGACGACGCAAACGCGTCTTTCAGCAGCGCTTTTTCCTTTGCACGACGATCGCGAGCCTTGACCTTTTCCACCTTGCCGGGAACGGCCGCAGGGGTTTCTTCGCTTTGGGTTGCGTCGTCATCAACGGGTGTTTCGTTCAGCTTTTTCGTCATGGAGTTCGTCGTACCGGCTGTAGTCTCGACTCGCGGCTGTTGGACAACAGCCGGTTGAACCGTGGATACTGGAGTCTCGCGCTCTACCGCATCGTCCTGCGCGGCAGGCGCTTCCCTTGCGCTTCTGACATCCGGCCGTTCTGCGGCCGGTGGTGGTACAGCTTTCGCCGCCCTGTCCGGCTCCGCTCGCGCAGCGGAACTGGTCGAGGATTTCTTCCCGGCAGCAGGTGTGACGCTTGCGGCAGACGTTTTTCTGGGGGAAGAAGCTAACTTGGCCTCGGTGACCTTTCTGGTCGGCTCATTCGAACCCGTGCCTGTTGCTATTTTTCCGCCTGGTGTCTTTGCCATCGCAATCGCCTTTTCGCCTTTGCTAGGAAAACCATTGAAAAAACAAACCGCTGGAAACCTTTTATTATAGCACCCAGGTTTCTGCCATCTCGCTTACAACCCAAGCTGGCGCTTCATCTCAGCCCGCTTCTGATTCAGGTCCGTCAGCTCCGCAAACTCCTCCGGCGTGTGCCGGGATTGCCGCGAAAGCTGCTCTAGACGATCGCAGTAAGCGTCGTATCGCATCTTCAGAATCGCCGCTTTCAGTTCCTCTCCGACAATCCTTTCCTGCTCGCGCCGTTCCTCGATGACGGTCGCATCCTCCGGGTCCTTCAGCAGTAAATCCCGGACGTTTTCATCATAGTCTAGAATTTTGCGAAAGATTTCCTCGAAAGTTGGGGCATTCGCGCCGTTTCGCAATAGGTCGGACAGCAACTGGAACTCCGCCGAATCGCCCAGCGCGCGCGCATGCGTCGCCACTTCTTCGAACAGCTCGCCGTGCCGCGTGACGCTCAGAAGCGCCTGCTCGGCTTCCTCGTCGAGCACCGCCACCGTCCGCGGATACATCACCAGATTGCGCAGCGTTTTTTCTTCGATCCCGGTCACACTGCGCCGGTCCTTGCGGGCCGGCGCCAAACGGGCAGCTGCCGCGATCCGGGCGTCGACTTCGCATAAGGCGGCCACTTCGTCGAACGGCACGTCGAGCCGGTCGGCGAACATATGCATGATCTGAGCGCGCAGCGCATTGGCCGGCAGCTGCTGCAGCAGCGGTTTCGCGTCGAACAGCGCGCGAGCCCGGCCTTCCGGCTGGTCCAGTTCCTTGCCGGTCAGCACCTCGTTCAGCATGAACTGCGACAGCGGCATGGCGCGCTCGACCTGCTCGGCGAACGCCTCCGTGCCGAATTCGCGCACGTAGCTGTCCGGATCATGCTCGGACGGCAAAAACAGGAACCGGATGGTCCGGTTATCCGCCGCGTGGGGCAGGCAGGCATCCAGCGCCCGGCGCGCGGCGCGGCGCCCCGCCGAATCGCCGTCGAAGCTGAAGATGACCGTATCGGTCTGGCGCATCAGTTTCTGCACATGAATCGGCGTGCAGGCCGTGCCGAGCGTGGCCACCGCGTTCTGGAATCCCAATTGGGCCAGCGCGACCACGTCCATATAGCCTTCGACCACCAACACGTAATGCTGTTCGCGGATGGCCAAACGTGCCTCGAACAGCCCGTACAGCTCGCTGCCCTTGTTAAATAGAGGCGTTTCCGGCGAATTCAAATATTTCGGTTCGCCGCCGTCCAGCACGCGCCCGCCGAAGCCGATCACCTGCCCTTTCACATTGCGTATCGGGAACATGATCCGCTCGCGAAAGCGGTCGTATCGGCGATTCTGACCTTGCGCATCGGCCTTTTCGCTGACGATCACAAGACCCGATTCGACCAGCGAATCGTCCCGATAGTTGGGGAATGCGGGCTCGAGGTTCTGCCAGCCGTCTGGTGCGTAGCCGAGGCCGAAGCGGGCGGCGATCTCGCCGGTCAGCCCGCGTTTCTTCAGATACTGGATCGCGACCGGCGCGCCGCGCAGCTGTTTGCGGTAGAAATCGCAGGCGGTCTGCATGACATCGGATAGCGCCGTGGTGACTGCCTTGGACGCAGCGGGCGAATACCCGCCGGAACCGCCACCGCCGCCATATCCCGGCGAAGGCTCGTTCGGCACGGTCAACCCGACCGATTGCGCGAGTTCGTTGACCGCCTCTGGAAACGTGGAGCCGACGTGCTCCATCAGGAAGCCAATAGCCGTACCATGTGCGCCACAGCCGAAGCAGTGATAGAACTGTTTAGTCGGACTAACCGTAAACGAGGGGCTTTTCTCGTTGTGAAACGGGCACAGCCCCATGAAGTTCGCGCCGCCCTTTTTCAACTGCACATACCGGCCGACCACGTCGACGATATCGACGCGGTTGAGCAGGTCCTGCAGGAATGACGGTGGAATCACAGTGAATGACGCTACCTAAAAGGCCCAAGGCTGCGCGCGCCGTCGAGCAACGGCGCGCGCAGACCGGAAATACGGGAATTACTTCGCGAGCGCGGCTTTGACTTGCGCCGAGACAGCGGTCATGTCGGCGCGGCCGGCCAGCTTCGGCTTGAGCACGCCCATCACCTTGCCCATGTCTTGCGGGCCGGCAGCGCCAGTTTGCGCGACCGCGGCCTGAACTTCGGCAAGGATCTCCGCTTCGGACATCTGCGCCGGCATATAGGCGGACAGGATGACCAACTCGGCCTTTTCCTTGTCGGCGAGATCCGTGCGGCCAGCGGCTTCGAACTGGCTGATCGAGTCTTTGCGCTGCTTGATCATCTTGTCGATGACGGCGGTGATCGCCGCGTCGTCAAGGGTGACGCGTTCGTCGACTTCGCGCTGCTTGACGGCGGCGAGCAGCAAGCGGATCGTGCCGAGACGCTCAGTCTCACGCGCCCGCATGGCAGCTTTCATGTCGTCGTTGATCTGGTCCTTGAGACTCATCACTCACCTGAATGCGTTGAAATTTAAAAACCGGCCGGCTAACCGCACCCATACCCTGCATCAACACGCCGTATCCAACACAAACGCCCGCTTGGGACTGCTTCCTCAAGCGGGTTGGCGCGATTTTGCGTAGTGGATGCGACCCTGCCGGCTGGCCCGAAGGGCCGTGTTTTCCGTGACGGCACCTGCTTGTGCCCTCACCAGTTGGATGTCGCCGCTCCGTTCGACGGGAACCGCGGCAACGCCAGAATCAGTAGAACTTCTTTGGCAGCATCTGGCCACGCAGACGCTTGAAATGACGCTTAACCGCAGCCGCCTTCTTGCGCTTGCGCTCAGCCGTAGGCTTTTCGTAAAACTCGCGGGCGCGAAGTTCCGTCAGCAACCCGTTTTTCTCCATCGTGCGCTTGAAGCGGCGCATGGCAACTTCAAGCGGCTCGTTGTCTTTTACGCGGATGGTCGTCATTTTTCAATAACGGAACTTTGTAAAGGTTCAGGAGTATAGCAGAGCTTTCTCACAAAGCTAATGCGCCGTCAAGCCCCTAAAACGTACTCCGCGGCCGCCTGGCCGGCCGCCACGCCGGAGGCCCACGCCCATTGAAAGTTGTAGCCGCCGAGCCAGCCGGTCACGTCGACCGCCTCGCCGATGAAGTACAAACCCGGCGTGCGGGCGCTCATCATCGTCGCCGACGACAGGTCGCGCGTGTCGATACCCCCGCGCGTAACTTCGGCCTTGCGGTAGCCTTCGGTGCCGTTGGGGGTGAGCGTCCAGCGCGACAACGCCTCGCCGACGCGGCGCAGCGTCTTGTCCGGCAGATCGGCCACACGCGCTTCGGCGGGAATCTGATGGGTTTCCAGCCAGACGTGGGCAAGCCGTTGCGGCACCCATTCCGAGAGCAGATTGGCGATCTGGCGCTTCGTGCCGGTTTTGGCTTCCAGCAATGCGGTGGTGGCGTCCTGCTCGGGCAGCAGATTGATATGAATCGGCTCGCCGGGCTGCCAGTAGCTCGAAATCTGCAGAACCCCCGGGCCCGACAAGCCGCGGTGGGTGAGCAGCAGATCTTCGTTGAACTCGGCGCCGGCCTTTTTGTTGCCGGTCGCCAGCTGCACTTCGAGCGACACGCCGGAGAGCGCCGAGAACGGCTCCCAGTCGGCCGTGGCAAAGGTCAGCGGGACCAGCGCGGGGCGCGTGTCGATCAGCTTATGGCCGAATTGCTTGGCGAGGCGGTAGGCAAAATCGGTGGCGCCAATCTTGGGAATCGACAGGCCGCCGGTCGCCACCACGAGCGCGCGGGCAGTAATCGGGCCCGAGTGGGTATCCAGCGTGAACCGCCCGGCGGCGTCATTCCGCACCTGCTCGACCGCGAGCGGCGTGCGCCACGCAATGCGGCCCGTGTCGCATTCGTTCTTCAGTACATTGATGACCGCGTCGCTCGACTGATCGCAAAACAACTGCCCCTTGTGCTTCTCGTGCCACGTCACGTGATGGCGCTTAAGCAAGGCCATGAAGTCGCGCGGCGTATAGCGCGCCAGCGCCGAGCGGCAAAAATGGGGGTTGGCCGACAGGTAATTGCCTGGTCCGGCGTACAGATTCGTGAAGTTGCACCGGCCGCCGCCGGAAATGCGGATTTTCTCCGCGAGACGTTGCGAGTGGTCGATCAGCACCACGCGACGGCCGAGTTGCCCGGCCACGGCCGCGCACATCATGCCGGCCGCGCCTGCGCCGATCACTGCGATATCGAAGGATTCCATGGGGCCGCATTGTACCCGCGCGTCGGCGGCCCTCTGCCCGCGCTGCTATACTTTAAAGCTTGCCTTTTCACTTTTGGACGCCGGAGTGGCTTCACTCCCGTGCCCGCTCAAACCCACCCGACCCACCCATCATGCTCGTTCTCGGCATCGAAAGCTCCTGCGACGAAACCGGTCTCGCGCTCTACGACACAGAGCGCGGCCTGCTCGCGCACGCGCTGCATTCGCAAATTGCGATGCATCGGGAGTACGGCGGCGTGGTGCCGGAGTTGGCGTCGCGCGACCATATCCGGCGCGCGCTGCCGCTGCTCGAAGAGGTGATGGAACGCGCCGGCGCGGTACGCGGCGATATCGACGCAATCGCCTATACGCAGGGCCCGGGCCTCGCGGGCGCGCTGCTGGTCGGCGCGAGCGTCGCCAATTCGCTGGCCATGGCGTGGGACAAGCCGACCATCGGTATCCACCATCTCGAAGGGCACTTGCTGTCGCCGCTGCTGGTGGACGAACCGCCGCCGTTTCCGTTTGTCGCGCTGCTGGTGTCGGGCGGCCATACGCAGTTGATGCGTGTAACGGACGTGGGCGTCTACGAGACGCTCGGTGAAACGCTGGACGACGCCGCCGGCGAAGCCTTCGACAAAACCGCCAAACTGCTGGGCCTCGGCTATCCGGGCGGCCCGGAAGTGTCGCGGATGGCTGAGTTCGGCACGCCCGGCGCGGTGGTCCTGCCGCGCCCAATGCTGCATTCCGGCGACCTCGATTTCAGCTTCAGCGGGCTTAAGACCGCTGTCCTCACGCACGCGAAGAAGCTCGGCGGCGCGAATATCTGCGAGCAGGCGAAAGCCGATCTGGCACGCGGTTTCGTCGACGCGGCCGTGGAAGTGCTGGCGGCGAAATCGCTGGCCGCGCTCAAACGAACCAAACTCAATCGCCTGGTAGTCGCGGGCGGTGTGGGCGCAAACCGGCAACTGCGCGAAGCCCTTTCCGCCGCGGCGAAGAAGCGCAATTTTTTCGTGCACTACCCGGACCTGTCGCTGTGTACGGACAACGGCGCAATGATCGCGTTGGCGGGTGCGTTGAGGCTGCAACGCTGGCCCGATCAATCGGGCAAAGACTACGCGTTCACGGTGAAGCCGCGCTGGGATCTGACGTCCCTCGCGCGCTGAGCCCGCGACACCTGGCGCACGCCTCGCGACACAATGGCAACCCCATAGAAAAAGCCGCTTCGTGAAAGCGGCTTTTTCCATTTGCGGCAAGCAAGAGGAGGCTAAAGCGTGATCACGCCACCCGCTTGTCCCGCTCGATCACGGCATAAGCGCTGTGATTGTGAATCGATTCGAAGTTCTCTGCTTCGAGCACATAAGCGACGATGCGCTCGTCCGCATTCAGACGCTGCGCGACATCGCGCACCAGGTCTTCGACGAACTTCGGATTTTCATAGGCACGTTCGGTGACGAACTTTTCGTCCGGACGCTTGAGCAAGCCCCACAGTTCGCACGAAGCTTCTTCTTCAGCGATACGAACCAACTCTTCCACCGCCACGTCGCCCGCCAGCTCGGCGTTGATCGTGACGTGCGAGCGCTGGTTGTGCGCGCCGTACTGCGAAATCTTCTTCGAGCACGGGCACAGGCTCGTGACCGGCACCAGCACCTTCAGGAACAGACGCGTCGCGCCATTGCGGGTCTCGCCCGTCAATGTCACTTCGTAGTCGAGCAGACTTTGCACGCCCGACACCGGCGCGGTCTTATTCACGAAGTATGGGAACGACACTTCGATGCGGCCCGCCTCGGCCTCCAGCTTTTCGAGCATCGCGGCGAGCATGGTGCGGAAAGTCGCGGCCTCGAGCGGCGCCTTATTCTCTTCAAGCAGCGCGACAAAGCGCGACATGTGAGTGCCCTTCTGATCGGCCGGCAGATGCACGTCGAGATTCCACGTGCCGACGGTCGGCTGCACTTCGCCGCCTTGCGTGCGCACCGTCAACGGATGACGCACGGCCTTGACGCCGACTCGTTGAATCGGAATCTGACGCGTATCGGGCGTGCTCTGCACGTCGGGCATCACAAAGGCGGGGTTCATCTGGTTCATATTCTTGTCCTTTCAAGAAACGCCGGGCCGTCCCAAGCGGGCTGCCCCAAGTTTTCTGCGCCGCAGGCAGTCCCCCGCCCCGCAGAAAGTCCCTTTGAGGGATTGGGGGATTGCCCCATCGGAGGTTGTCGCGAAGCGACAGACTTGGGGGCTCCCAGCGGCCGTGCGGATCAGGGCGCGCAACGGCGAACGCCGGCCCCTGCCGGGGTCGGATGATGGACCCGAAGGTCCATCGACTCAAGTTGGAGACTGCTATGGCCGCGGCGCAGCGCACGGCAGAGCAGCTTAACGGCGCTGCCAATCGACGCCGTTACGTGACGCAACCAAGCGACGCGGTTAAGCGACGCGCTTCACCGAGGATTGACCGCCGACCGCGCCGCTGGAAAGAAAGCGCTCGCGAATCGACTTGGCGATGCCCGCAGCGTCGAGACCGCACGCGGCGAGCAACTTGGCCGGATCCCCATGATCGATGAAGCGATCCGGGAGGCCCAATTGCAGTACAGGCCGCATAACCCCAGTCTCAAGCAGGGCTTCGACGCAAGCCGAACCCGCGCCGCCCATCACGCAGCCTTCTTCGACCGTGACGATGGCGTCGTGCGTTTCGGCCAGTTGGCGGACCAGCTCGGCGTCCAGCGGCTTCACGAAGCGCATGTTCGCCACCGTGGCGTCCAGTTGCTCAGCGGCGGCCAGCGACGGCGCAACCATCGTGCCGAATGCCAGAATCGCAATCCGCTTGCCGGCCGGTTGCGACGTTTCGCGACGGACCTCGCCCTTGCCAAGCGGCAGCGCCGTCATTTGCTTGACGGTTGCCACGCCCGTGCCGGCGCCGCGCGGATAGCGCACCGCCGTCGGGTTCGGCTGCTGCAACGCGGTGTACAGCATCTGACGGCATTCGTTTTCGTCCGACGCCGCCATCACCGTCATGTTCGGGATGCAGCGCAGGAACGCCAGATCGTAGGCCCCCGCGTGCGTGGCGCCGTCCGCGCCGACCAGACCCGCACGGTCGATGGCGAACACCACCGGCAGGTTTTGCAGCGCGACATCGTGGATCAGCTGGTCGTACGCACGTTGCAGGAAGGTCGAGTAGATTGCGACCACCGGCTTCATGCCGTCCGCAGCCAGACCGCCGGCGAATGTCACCGCGTGCTGCTCGGCGATACCGACGTCGAAATAGCGATCCGGGAAACGCTTCTCGAACTCGACCATGCCCGAGCCTTCACGCATGGCCGGCGTGATGCCGATCACGCGCGCATCCAGCTCGGCCGCGTCGCACAGCCATTCGCCGAACACCTGCGTGTAGGTTTTCTTCGACGGCGTGGCGGCCGGCTTGATGCCTTCGGCCGGGTTGAACTTGCCCGGGCCGTGGTACAGCACCGGATCGGCTTCGGCCAGCTTGTAGCCCTGGCCCTTCTTCGTCACGACGTGCAGGAATTGCGGGCCACGCAGTTCCTTGATGTTCTGCAACGTAGGAATCAGCGAATCGAGGTCGTGACCGTCGATCGGGCCGATGTAGTTGAAACCGAACTCTTCAAAGAGCGTGGCCGGCACGATCATGCCCTTCGCGTGCTCTTCGAGCTTGCGGGCGAGATCGAGCATAGGCGGCGCGACGCGCAGCACACGTTCGACGCCCGCACGCGCGGCGGCGTAGAAACGGCCCGACATCAGGCGCGCCAGATGGCGATTCAGCGCGCCGACCGGCGGCGAAATCGACATGTCGTTATCGTTGAGGATGACCAGCAGCGGCACGTCGTCTTCGACGCCGGCGTTATTCATCGCCTCGAAGGCCATGCCGGCCGTCATCGCGCCGTCGCCGATCACGGCGATGCCCATGCGGTTCTCGCCCTGCAGCTTGCTGGCAACGGCCATGCCGAGCGCGGCCGAGATCGAGGTGCTCGAGTGCGCGGTGCCGAAGGTGTCGTATTTCGACTCGTCGCGCTTCGGAAAGCCCGAAATGCCGCCGAGCTGACGCAGCGTGTGCATCTGGTCGCGGCGGCCCGTCAGGATCTTATGCGGATAGGTTTGATGGCCGACGTCCCATACGATCCGGTCACGTGGCGTGTCGAACACATAGTGCAGAGCAATGGTCAACTCGACCGTGCCGAGATTGGACGAAAGATGGCCGCCTGTCTGCGATACGCTGTCGAGCACGAAGGCACGCAACTCGTCGGCAAGCGGTTGCAATTGGCGGCGATCGAGGCGGCGCAAGGCTGCCGGGTCGTCGATAGTTTTCAGCAAGTCGTACATCGTCGTTCCATTGTAGGAAAACTTACGCGCCCGCACTTCATACATGCACCTCATAGCGAAGGTGCACGGCGGCGGGCTTTCGCGTTCAGCTAACCCGGTTCACCACCAGGTCGGCCAATTCGGCAAGACGCTGCGCGCGCGCGCCAAACGGCGCAATCGCAGCGTGGGCGTCGCTGCGCAGTTGCGCTGCGAGCGCACGCGACGCCTCTAGCCCAATAATCGACACGTAGGTCGGCTTGCCGTCCTTCGCGTCTTTACCTGCTGTTTTGCCAAGCGTCGCTGAATCGGTCGTGACGTCGAGAATATCGTCGACAACCTGAAACGCGAGGCCGACAGCGGCCGCATACGCGTCGAGCGAACGCATGGCGTCCGCGTTCGGCGTTTCGCCCGCCAGCGCGCCCATGCGCACCGCGGCACGCAGCAAGGCGCCGGTTTTCATCCGGTGCATGGTTTCCAGTTGCGGGCGCGTCAGCGTATGGCCGACGCTCGCCAGGTCGATGGCCTGGCCGCCGCACATGCCGATCGAGCCGCTCGCCAAGGCCAGTTCCCGCACGAGCGATGCCTGCTGCGCCGGCGCCAGCACGTCCGACGTCAGCGCGACGAATGCCTGCGCTTGCAGCGCGTCGCCGACCAGCAGCGCGGTGGCCTCGTCATATTTGACGTGTACCGTGGGCTTGCCGCGGCGCAGCGCGTCGTCGTCCATGCAGGGCATGTCGTCGTGCACGAGCGAGTACACGTGGATCATTTCCAGCGCCGCCGCTGCCGCATCCAGGCACTCGGCGCGCGCGCCGGTCAGCTCGCCGGCCGCGTGGCACAGCAGCGGGCGCACCCGCTTGCCGCCGCCCAGCACCGCGTAGCGCATGGCTTCATGCAGTTTGCCCGGCTCGGTCGCTTCCGTGGGCAGGTAGTGTTCTAGTGCCGATTCGACGCGGTCGAGTACCGAGCGCGTCCATTGTTCGAATGTCATAGGTCGTCCCCGCTTTCAGTAGCGGCTGTGCCTGCGGTATTCATGGGCAGTGGCTTGAGCGTCTCGCCATCGAGCACGCGCACCTGCTGCTCGACCTTCTCGAGCTGCTGCTGGCAAAACGCCACGAGAGCCGCACCGCGCCGGTAGGCGGTGAGCGACTCCTCGAGGCTGAGATTGCCGCTTTCCATGCGCGCAACCAGCCCTTCCAGCTCGGCCTGGGCCGCCTCATAGTTCTCGGGCAGCGGCATGGTATCGACGCCTTCAGCAGGCGCGGCAGCAGTATCTTTCGACGCGGTCTTCGCCATGAATAGTCGCAAAATTAAAACAAGTCGGACATTCTACGGCAAAAGCGACATTTCCGATCCCATCGCCAGCCCACGCCCCGCCTTTGCCATCCGTGTCCGACCCTCAGTCTCGCAGAAAAAAAACGATTGGTCCGTGGCGAAAACCTTGAACTTGCTTGACATTTTTGACCTAAATCAGTCACTTAAGCGCCCCAAGGCGGGGGAAACGGGTATAATCTCGGGTTCCCTAAATCGAATCTTCGATGGTTGGGTTGTTCACTGCTTTCACGTCTTCACGGGAGTGGGAATGTCCAATCTGAGCAATGCATTGCAGTTGCGGTCTGTCCACAGCCAGCTGCCAGTCACGGCTTACTTTGACGAAGCGCTTTTAACGCGCGAAATCGACACCCTTTTCAAGAAAGGTCCTCGCTACATCGGCCACGATCTCATGGTGCCCGAAGCGGGGAATTATTTTGCTTTGCCCAGCGAGAGCGAAGGGCGCGTGCTCGTCCGTAACCAGCAGTCGCAAGTCGAACTGCTGTCGAACGTGTGCCGCCACCGGCAAGCCATCATGCTCAACGGCCGCGGCCAGACGGAGAATATCGTCTGCCCCCTGCATCGCTGGACGTACGACCTGAACGGCCAGCTCCTCGGTGCACCTCATTTTGCGGATAACCCCTGCCTGAATCTCGGCGCCACGCCGCTGCAGAACTGGCAAGGCCTGCTGTTCGAAGCGCAGGGGCGCGACGTCGCGCGGGATCTGGCGCGCCTCGGCACCAAGCAACACTTCGATTTTTCGGGCTTCATGTTCGATCACGTCGAAGTGCACGAGTGCAATTACAACTGGAAGACCTTTATTGAGGTCTATCTGGAGGACTACCACGTCGCGCCATTCCATCCGGGCCTCGGCAGCTTCGTCAATTGCGACGACCTGACGTGGGAATTCGGCGAGTGGTACAGCGTGCAGACGGTCGGCGTCCACAAGGATCTGGAGCAGCCGGGCAGCCCGACGTACCGTAAATGGCACGACGAGGTGCTGCGCTTCCGCGAAGGCAATCCGCCCGATTTCGGCGCGATCTGGATGGTGTACTACCCCGGCATCATGATCGAGTGGTATCCGCACGTGCTGGTGGTGTCGTGGTTGATTCCGCGCGGTCCGCAGAAGACCACCAATGTGGTGGAGTTCTATTATCCTGAGGAAATCGCGCTGTTCGAACGGGAGTTCGTCGAAGCCGAGCGCGCCGCCTATATGGAAACGGCCCGCGAAGACGACGAGATCGCCGAGCGCATGGACGCAGGCCGCCGCGCGCTGATGGAACGCGGCGAATCGCAGGTCGGCCCGTATCAGAGCCCCATGGAAGACGGCATGCAGCACTTCCACGAGTTCTTGCGGCGCGAACTCGGCGCGATCTGATTCGCCCGCGGCCCGCTTTGATCGGCGTTTGAGCCGATCCTTGAGTGAGCCGCATCAAGGCATGGAAAGACGGGCTTCGGCTCGTCTTTTTTTGTTTAGACTATCAGTATCGTTCGGCCATTCGCTAACAGCGCCAAGCCGCCGGGCAAGCGCCGCAATCGCCCGCTTCGCAACCATCTTGCATGGGACCGGACCAAGCGCTAAAGCGCTAACTCCGGTCGACCGCTTTGCATGGGACCGGAGTAAGCGCTAAAGCGCTAACTCCGGTCGACCGCTTTGCATGGGACCGGAGTAAGCGCTAAAGCGCTAACTCCGGTCGACCGCTTTGCATGGGACCGGAGTAAGCGCTAAAGCGCTAACTCCGGTCGACACAGGAGACGTCATGCCGCACACTCACTACACCACACTCATCTCCGCGACCAACCTCGCGGAACGGCTAGCCGCCGCGCCGGGCAGCGTGTTCGTCATCGATTGCCGTTTCGATCTGGCAGACACCGAGGCGGGCGAGAAAGCCTATCTGGCCGGGCATTTGCCAGGTGCGCACTATCTAAACCTCGATCGCGATCTGTCAGGACCGAAGAACGGCCACAATGGCCGCCATCCGCTGCCAGATCGCGCGCGGCTGGTGGAGACGCTGGAGTCGCGCGGGCTCAAACAGGGTCAGCAGGTGGTCGCGTATGACGCGCAGGGTGGTATGTACGCCGCGCGCGCATGGTGGCTGCTGCGCTGGCTGGGCCACGATGCGGTCGCGCTGCTCGACGGCGGGCTGCAAGCCTGGCAGGCCGCCGGTCATCCGCTGACGCAGGACGCGCCAGCGCAGAATACCGGTGACTTCAAAGCCGGCGCGCCACTCTCCGTCACAGTGGACGTGCAGACCGTCGAGCGCAATCTCGGCACGAAAGAACGCGTCGTGGTCGACGCGCGCGCGAACGATCGCTATCGCGGTGAAAACGAAACCCTAGATCGCGTCGGCGGCCATATTCCTGGCGCGCTCAACCGGTTCTTCAAGGACAACCTCACCGCCGACGGCCGCTACAAGCCGGCACACACGCTGCGTGAGGAATTCCATGCGTTGCTGGCCGACACGCCGCCGGAACATGTCGTGTTGCAATGCGGCTCAGGCGTGACGGCGTGCGTGAACGCGCTCGCGATGGAGATCGCCGGCATGCATGGCGCGGCACTGTATGCCGGATCGTGGAGCGAATGGAGTTCTGATCCGAAGCGGCCGGTTGCAACGGGCCCGAATCCTTAAGCGACCCATCAAGCGGGACGATTGGCAAAAGGCCGCGGCCGCTGGAAAGCGGCTGTGGCCTTTTGCATTCCTTCAGCCGAGCGCATCGGCACGCCGTTATGGCACGTCAAACGAAGGTATCGAACGCGCGCTGGACCAAGCAAGCGCGCGCCCTCACGCGACCCCATGCTGCTTGAACCACACCAGCACACGTCGCCAGCCATCCTCGGCATCAGCCTTCTTGTAACTCGGCCGGTAATCCGCGAAAAACGCGTGGCCCGCGTCGTCGTATACGACGAATTGCGAGCCACGGCCCACCTGCGGACCCTGGGCGATGGCCTGCTTCATCTGCGCAAGTGTGGCTTGTGGGATGCTTTGATCCTGCAGCCCGTATAGCCCCAACACCGGTGCGTGCAGATCGCCGACACGATCGAGCGGGTTCGCGGGCGTGGTCGCGCTGTGATCTCCGCCCACGCGCCCGTACCACGCTACCGCAGCCTTGAGCCGCGGATTGTGCTCCGCATACAGCCACGCGATACGTCCTCCCCAGCAAAAACCGTTCACGCCGAGCCGGTTAAGATCGCCGCCGTGCTCGCCCGCCCATGCGACGGTAGCGTCGAGGTCGTCCAGCGCCTGCTCGTCCGGCACCTTGCTGAGAATCTGATCGTCGATCTGCTGGATGGTCGGCAGCACCAACGGATCGCCCTCGCGGACGAACAGATCCGGCGCGATCGCCAGATAACCTAGCTTGGCAAAGCGCCGGCACACATCGGCAATATGCTCATGCACGCCGAACGCCTCATGGATCACGATGATCACCGGCAAATGCGTCTTGCCCTTCGGCTGTGCGCGATAGGCCGGCACGAGCGTGTCGCCGGAGCGCACGCCAATCTCGCCGGCTTCAAGACCGTCGCTATCGGTATGGATGGTTTGCGCCGACACCGGCAGCACGGCCGCGGCGAAACCGGTGCCGAGCGCGGCCTTGATGAAGGTACGGCGATTGAAGGGAACGTGCGGGACCAGGCTGTCGATGTCGGGTTTCAGCATGCGGCGCTCCTCGGGTGAAGGTTGGAGGCAACAGGATACGCTTCACCCGCATCCTGTTGCAGATGCAACCTTCTCGAGCGCGGTCTGCCCTCAGTGCAGCTTGACCCGCGGCAGCGTGGTGCGCCGCAACCAATGCGCGAAGGTGTCGAGCACCATCCGCGCGTAGCCGTGCAGCGCCGCGATATGCAGCCGGTACAGCGACATGTACATGAAGCGCGCGAACAGCCCTTCGATCAGCATATTGCCGCCGATCACACCGCCCATCAGATTGCCGACCGCGCTGAAGTGCCCGAGCGACACCAGCGAGCCGAAGTCGCGATAGGTAAATTCGGGCAGCGGCTTGTTCTCGAGCCGGGCCGCAAGCGCCTTCAACAGGAAGCTCGCCTGCTGGTGAGCCGCTTGCGCGCGCGGCGGCACGTTGCGCTCGTTGCCCGGCCATTGGCAAGCCGCGCAGTCGCCGAGCGCGAAGATGTTGTCGTCGATTTCGGTTTGCAGCGTGCGGCGCACGATGAGTTGCCCCAGACGGTTGACCGGCAGGCCGTCGAGCTCACTCAGGATAGCGGGCGCCTTGATGCCCGCCGCCCACACCGTCAGATCGGCGCGCACAGTTTTACCGCTGGCCGTGCGGATCATGCCGGGCGCGACCTCGGCCACGGTCTCACCGATCATCAGCTTCACGCCGAGCTTGGTGAGCAATTCGGCGGTGGCCGTCGACACACGCTCCTGCAAGGCCGGCAAAATGCGCGGCCCCGCCTCGATCAGCACGATGCCGACGTCGTGCCGCGGATCGAGCTTATGCAAGCCGTACGCGGACAAGACCTGAGCCGTATTGCGCAACTCAGCCGAGAGTTCGACGCCCGTCGCGCCGCCGCCGACGATCGCCACCTGAATGCGCGGCTCCGATGAAGGCGACGTCCCCGGGTTCGACTCGACAGGTTCATGCACCTGATGCTCCGCGCGCATACAGGCCGCGATCAGGCGCTTGCGGAAACGCTCCGCCTGGCTGACCGTATCGAGCGCGAGGGAAAACTCGGGCGCGCCCTTCACGCCAAAGAACGCCGTGGTGCTGCCGATCGCGATGATCAGCGTGTCGTATTCAAGCTGGCGTTCGGGCAATAGTTCTGCGCCATCGTCGTCGAGCACGGTACCGAGCGTGAGACGCTTGTTCGCGCGGTCCAGACCGGTCAGCTCGCCCTGCTGAAACTCGAAGCCGTGCCAGCGCGCTTGCGCCGCATATTCGAGTTCCTGGGTGAACGGGTCCATGCTGCCGGCTGCCACTTCATGCAGCAGCGGCTTCCAGATATGGGTTGGATTGCGGTCGACGAGCGTCACTTGCGCGCGCACGCCACCTTTGTTCTTCCGGGGTGCATAGCGGTCGCCTAAGCGCGTCGCCAACTCCAGCCCCCCCGCGCCCCCGCCAACGACGATAAAACGATGCATTGAACTCTCCGTATTTGCCGATGGGTTATGCGTCGCGACGGCGTGCATGAAGCGCGTATGAATCATGAAGCGCACGCCGTCCGTCCTGGCGATTGTCCGCGAGCGGCACGGGTTATCACAAGCCATCAATACGCATATGTGACATGCGCGCGACGTTATCGCCTATCACGCGCGCCGTCACATTCACGTCAATGCGCTTCTTCCCAGTTCAGGCCGGCGCCTACTTCGGCGACCAGCGGCACTTTCAGCGCGGCGACACCGCACATCAGTTCCGGCAAGCGCTTACGTACGTCGGACAATTCCGCGTCGGGCACTTCGAGAATCAGTTCGTCGTGCACCTGCATGATCATGCGCGTACCGACCTTCGACTCTTCGATCCATTTCTGCACCGCGATCATCGACAGCTTGATCAGGTCGGCAGCCGTGCCTTGCATCGGCGCGTTAATGGCCGCGCGCTCGGCGGCCTGACGGCGCGGACCGTTACCACCGTTGATCTCCGGCAGCCACAGGCGGCGCCCAAACGCGGTTTCCACGTAGCCTTTGGCCTTCGCGCTCAGACGCGTTTCGTCCATATAACGCGCGACGCCCGGATAGCGCGCGAAGTAGCGGTCGATATACAGCTTGGCCGCGTCGCGCGTAATGCCGAGGTTCGCGGCAAGACCGAACGCGCTCATGCCGTAGATCAGACCGAAGTTGATGACCTTTGCTACGCGCCGTTGATCGTTCGACACTTCGAGCGGCGTCACGCTGAAAATCTCCGCTGCAGTGGCGCGGTGAATGTCTTCGCCCTGCGAGAACGCCCGCAGCAGGGATTCGTCGCCGGAAATGTGCGCCATGATGCGCAATTCGATCTGCGAGTAGTCCGCGGAGACGAGCTTGTGGCCCGGCGGCGCGATAAACGCCTCGCGGATACGACGCCCTTCGCCGGTACGCACGGGAATGTTCTGCAGGTTCGGATCGTTCGACGCCAGCCGGCCCGTGACCGCCACCGCCTGCGCGTAGTTCGTATGTACGCGGCCAGTTTGGGCGTCGACCATGCGCGGCAGCTTGTCAGTGTAGGTCGATTTCAGCTTCGACAACCCGCGGTGTTCCAGCAGGATCTTCGGCAACGGATAGTCTTCGGCGAGCTTTTGCAGCACTTCTTCGTCGGTGGACGGCGCGCCGCTCGGGGTCTTCTTGACCACCGGCAATTCGAGCTTCTCGAAGAAAATCTGACCAATCTGCTTCGGTGAACCAAGATTGAATTCGCCACCAGCCAGCACATACGCTTCGCTTTCCAGCTGAATCAGACGCGTGGCGATTTCACTGCTTTGCGCGCGCAGCTTTTCGGCGTCGATCAGCACGCCGGTGCGCTCCATCTTGCGCAAGACGCGCGAGGTCGGCATTTCGATGTCGCGATACACGTAGTCGAGCGTCTTCTCCGCGGCCACTTGCGGATACAAGGCCTGATGCAGACGCAAAGTGATGTCGGCGTCTTCCGCCGCATACTCGGCAGCCTTGTCCAGCGCGACTTCGTCGAAGCCGATCTGCGACGCGCCTTTACCCGCCACCTCTTCATACTTGATCGTCTTGATGCCGAGATGGCGCAGCGCGAGGCTGTCCATGTCGTGCGTACGGTGCGATTCGAGCACGTACGATTCCAGCAGCGTGTCGTGTTCGACGCCGCGCATTTCGATGCCGTAGTTCGCCAGCACCTGTTCGTCGTACTTCATGTGCTGGCCGACCTTCTTGTGTTCGGCGCTTTCCAGCCACGGCTTGAGCTTCGCGAGGACTTCGTCGCGCGGCAGTTGCACGGGCGCGTCCGGACCGCGATGCGCAACCGGCACATAAGCAGCGTAACCAGGCTCGACCGACAACGACAGCCCCACGATTTGCGCGGTCATCGGATCGAGCGAGGTGGTTTCGGTATCGAACGCAGTCAGCTCGGCGGCGTTGATTTTCTCAAGCCAGGCGTCGAACTGCTCCCAGGTCTGCACGGTATCGTAATGACGCTCGTGATCCACGGTGAGCGCCGGCGGCACGTCGGTCTCGGGACCTTCCACGGCTTCCGCGACTTCCACCTCACGTAGCCAGGTCTTGAAGCCGTTGCGCGTGAACACGTCGCGCAGCTCCTCGCGCGATTCCGGCCGGCTTTCCAGGCCTTCTTCGATCGACACGATATGGCCGGTCAGATCGCATTGGCGCTCGACGGTGACGAGCTTCTTCGCCATTGGCAGAAAATCGAGCGCACGTCGCAGATTGTCTCCTACCGCACCTTTGATCTCGTCCGCATGTGCGACGATGCCATCGAGGGTTTCGTACTGCGTCAGCCATTTGATCGCCGTTTTCGGCCCGCATTTTTCGACGCCGGGCACGTTGTCGACGGTATCGCCGATCAACGACAGGTAATCGATAATGCGCTCCGGCGGCACGCCGAATTTGGCGATCACGCCTTCGCGGTCGAGCTTCTCGTTAGTCATCGTATTGATGAGGGTGACATGATCCGACACGAGCTGCGCCAGATCCTTGTCCCCAGTCGACACGATCACTTTCATGCCGCGTTTTTCCGCCTCGGTGCTGAGCGTACCGATCACGTCGTCGGCTTCGACGCCTTCGATCATCAGAAGCGGCCAGCCGAGCGCGCGCACGGCGACGTGGATCGGCTCGATCTGACGCGAGAGATCGTCCGGCATCGACGGGCGGTTCGCCTTATAGTCGGCATACCAGTCGTCGCGGAACGTTTTGCCCTTGGCGTCGAACACGCACGCGCTATACTCTGCTGTGACTTCCTTGCGCATGCGCCGCAGCATGTTGATCATTCCATAGAGCGCACCCGTCGGACCACCCTCGGGTCCGCGCAGATCAGGCATCGCATGGTAGGCCCGGTACAGATAACTCGAACCGTCTACCAATAGCAGGGTCTTACCTTCAAGGCTTCGTTCTTCAGGCATTATGACTAAGAGAAAAGTGATACCGAGTCTGCGATCACTCGCAGATCAAGAGCGCGCAACGGCTAAGAAGGCCCGCGCATCGTGGCAGATGTTCACGATTATGGCAGAGTTTATCGAGGCGACCGAGTACCTCTCGGAGATTCGTCCGGCTGTCAGCATCTATGGTTCAGCGCGCCTGAAACCGAACTCGCCGTATTACAAACTCGCCACGCAAATTGCGCGCAAGCTGTCGGACGCAGGCTTCGCGGTCATCTCGGGTGGCGGCCCCGGCATTATGGAAGCGGCCAACAAGGGCGCCCATGCGGGCAAGGCGCCTTCGGTCGGCCTGAACATCGAACTGCCGCACGAGCAATCGGGCAATCAGTGGCAGGACATCTCGCTGCGCTTCCGCCATTTCTTCACGCGCAAGGTTACGTTCGTCAAAAACTCGGATGCAGTGATCGTCATGCCGGGCGGCTTCGGCACGCTGGACGAGCTTGCCGAAGTCCTCACGCTGATTCAAACCAAGAAGTCGCGCCACGTGCCGATCATTCTGGTGGGCGGCGAGTTCTGGGAAGGCCTGCTTGCGTGGTTCAAGAACTCGCTCACGCCGATGGGCCTGATCAATCCGACAGATATGGACTTGATGCAGGTGATCGACGATCCGGACCAGGTGCTCGAAGCGGTGCTGAAGTTCTATGAGGACCGTGAAGAAGCCGAACCGCATCCTGTGAAGTCGGATGAAGACCGGATGTTCTATCTGTGATGCTGAAGCTTCGCGCCTCGTGCGCGAAGTCAGCTTGCTGATGTTCAATGCGCCGTATTGAGCAGAGCAACGCACGCGGGTTCTAGCGAGTGGCCTCCAGGTCGCTCGCTACCGCTACGTCGGTCTGATCGCCCTGCGCTTGCAGCCATTCGCAGAACTGCGCCACCAGCGGCGCCTGCGCGACCTCCCGCCTCGCTACCCACCAATAGCCGCGCGCATCGAGATGCGCTGCAGCAACGCGGGACTGCACACAGGAATCTCGCTCTCGGCAAGAGCCAGATAGCGCCGGCCGTCGTCGGTCAGCCGCATGCGCTTGGCGCGGCGATGAAATACCTGCACGCCGAGCCACGTTTCAAACGCTGCGACTTGCCGGCTGATTGCACCGTGTGTCACCTACGATTCGTTCGCCGCGGCGGTGAAGCTTTCGTGCCGTGCGGCGGCTTCGAAAGCGCGCAGCGCCCGAAATGGGGGAAGGTTACGAGCCATGCTTGTGATTCTCGGTCAGAACGGCGTGCTCAAAAATCGTTTTGCGCCCTGCCGGTTCGGCGCTAACCTTCTGAGCTTGAAAACGGACGCTTAGCGATATGGATCACGATCTCACCTCGGCCAAACCCGGACTGGCGCCCACGCCGACGGTGCGGGAGATTTTCGGCGGCTTTCTTGGCCTTGGACTGATCTCGTTCGGCGGCGCGCTGCCGCTGGCGCGGCGCACGCTTGTCGAACAGCGGCGCTGGTTGAACGCCGCGGAATTTACGGATTTGCTAGGCCTGTGCCAGTTTTTGCCGGGCGGCAATGTGATCAACCTCTCGGTGGCAATCGGGATGCGTTTTCGCGGCGTACGGGGCGCGCTAGCCGGCCTGCTCGGCCTGATTGCGGGGCCGTCGCTGGTGGTGATCGGCCTTGGCGTGCTATACGAGCACACGCAAAACGATCCGCATGTCAGGCACCTGTTTGCCGGTCTCGCCGCGGCGGCGGCCGGCCTGCTGATCTCGATGGCCGTGAAAATCCTGCTGCCGCTATGGCATAAGCCGCTGGCCGCCCTCATCGCTGCGCTCGGTTTTGTCGCGATCGCGATCCTGCGCCTGCCGTTGCTGCCAACCATGCTGGTACTCACGCCACTCAGCATCTATATCGCGTCGAGGGCCACGCGATGAACGACACGCTCATTTCACTAGCCATCATTTTCAGCCAGCTTTCGCTGCTCGCGTTCGGCGGCGGCAATACGATTCTTCCGGAGATGCAGCGTCAAGTGGTGGAGGTCCACCACTGGATGCCGGCCAGCGAATTCAGCGCGCTGTTCGCGCTCGCGCAAGCCGCGCCCGGGCCGAATCTGATGATCGTCACGCTAGTTGGCTGGCACGTGGCCGGCTGGGCCGGCATGCTGGTCACTTCCGTGGCGAAGTTCGGACCGTCCTCAATCGTGACGATTCTCGCGCTGCATGCATGGGAGCGCTTCAAGGACCGCCCGTGGCGCCGTTACGCGCAGGTTGGGCTGGTGCCGGTAACAGCCGGCATCGTGACGGCAAGCGCGGCCGTGATCGCCCGGGCGTCGGACCCGACGGCGATTGCGTGGGCAATCACCATCTTCACCGCCGTGCTGGCGTTGAAAACGCGCATCCATCCGCTGTGGCTGCTGGCCGCTGGAAGCTTGATCGGGCTGACGAGCTTCGGGCAATTCTGAAACCCTCTCTGGGAAGCCCGGCATCATTACTTTGGTAAGCAAGGCCCTTTTGGATTCCAGCAGGGGCTGGAGGATGCTGTCCGATGCTAATTACCTGCGGTCCAGGCTCACAGAAACAGGCAGCAGGTCACCGCGCCAGGAGACGGAATAGGTAGCTCGCTGAACTGCGGAATGCAACCCTCAACTCGATGCGCCACCAACGTGACGCGATGAAGTGCCTGGCGCACAGAACTTCTGCAAACACGGTAGGTCGAGAAACGTATTGACAGAATGCAATGTAATGCCAAAAAAATCTCACTGCCTGTGTCTCTGGATTCCGGAGGATAACTATACTTGTAGATTCAGTTACTGCGCCATCTACTCATGACTTATCACGCCGTTACAGTCACGCTTGAAGACATAGGCGGGATTGTCATCCAGAAAGACAAAAGTGGCACGAGAACAGCCTTTAACGTTACAGTTGCAGGAAAACGTCAGTACTCTGTACAAATGCGCGGAGCCCCTCGACTTGAAAACGGCATGGTCGTGACGGCAGTACTGCGCGATACGGATAACTGGCAAACACTTGTGGGATGGTTAAACCACGCCACGGGCGAGATTTGCGGTGTCAATTCACCCGAGATGTCATTCTGGTTGTTTGTGGCTGGCATCCTGATATCAGCCCTGCTTTCCCTTAAATTGATAAACGAAGGTCACAGCGGCAACGCCAGTGCACGCGTCGTAGTTTGGATTAGCGGGATCGTAGCGATGAACGCCTGGTCGCTATTCTCCTGGCGGAGGTCGGCGAGGGTCTACGGGTTGCTGAAACCCTAAATGCCTGGGTAATTTTAAAATCTCGGGGACAACTGTAGCGAAAGTCTCTGCCATCACCTATCGCGCAATGCGGTAAGTGATGGCAGAAGAGAAGGGCCGCCTATTCGTCATTCATCCACGCCCCTGCAGACCGTCGCCGGCAGTCGTCGCTTCGATCCAATCTTTCACCGCCTTTCGCCGCAATATTAACAGCGCGCCGAGCCGGAGCCACACACAAAGGGTAATTAGCGCAATAGCCCACAATCCCAATTCTTGCAGATATGAGTGGCCGGATATAGTCCATACAAGACTAAAGGCCGCGATCCACTTAAGCAGGTCGTAAGCCCATCTCTTTCTCTTTATCCCATACACAAGCGCCAAGGGATTTGCCATAAAACTTGCGAACACGGCCAGACAGCCTTCCCATGGTAGCGAGCCGGATTGAAGCAAGGCGATTTCCACCCAAGCCTCGCACAGAAAAGCGAGAAAGAATCCAATAAGTGAAACCCGAATACAACGCGGCATTGCTGTCATAGCTATCTGAATGTCACGTTCTTGCAATAATCCATTGCATTAACAATATCGCTCCAACCCTCCTTAACACTCAGATATCGGCAGTAGTTTTCCTTGTATTGTTCCTCATTGACTGGCGTGAAGCTACCTGGAATTGGCGTCCCCATAGGCATCAAAGCGCCACCTGAAAATCCCTTGTCGCTCAGACAAACGAACAAACCCTTTTGCGTCAATATTTCGTTGTATGATGCAAGCACGTATCCACTCCCGGGTTCGAGACTTGACCAATAAAGCGACGCACTAGCAACCGATACAGGCTTCGAGACTTGCAGCAAGCTTTCCATATAATCACCCAACCACATTCTTGCAAAGTTTATATACGGCTGAAAGGCGGATTGCAGGTCCGCAGCGAGAACGAGTGCACCGATTGCTGCTGCGGCACCTGGGCCAATTTCCGCCCAAACAAACAGCGTAATAGCGATTGTTCCCGCCGCACTTACAACGGTCAGCACGTCACCTGGCTGGACCTTTTTGTTCGGATCTTTCCAATCTGTCACAATTCGGATTAATGCAGACGTCGCGGCCAATCCGTTTGTCAGGATACGTACTGGCTGCAGCATCGGAGCGGCATTTGATACCGTCGCAACGAGGTTGGTGTCATTCTGAATGACTGATAGCGAGTCATTTGGGCTATTTGCCGCGGACATCAACGCCTGATAAGTAGTCATCGAATTCGAGCCGTTTTCGACGAATTGCAACACCATTTCCACTTTTGCCATTTTATTCAGCCTTTGACTCTGTATTCCAAGGGGCAATTGAATTCACTGAGGAACTTACGGATGGTGCGGTAGACGGACTCGATCCGACAACATAGCGATAATAGAGCTGTGTATTACCTGTTTTTGGCGTGTACACCGTCTGGGCGATAAATGATTTTGTTTTTGTGAGAGTGACAGGCAGGACGTCAATAATCTGCGAGAACCCTTTATCCGTCGCCACCTGGAGACTCGCTGCAATATCACTATTCGGGTCCTCGAAATTTATGATGCGCACCCAGAATACCCATGACCCGTCGTCGCGCCTCAACGCAGTCGCGCCGTTTGTTAACACGTATCCGCGCAGCGAAGTGGCTGCAATTTGGGGGGATATGGGAGTCGCCTTTGCGATTTGGGAAGTGATGCCAACAAGAGATAAGAAGCTTGTTCGCAAAAATAATCGTCTGGCAGTCATCGTGTCTCTATGTAGTTGGATGGCGATCGCCGTTTGTAAATGTAGTTTTCGCTACATTTACAAAAATATCGTCACTGCGAGCACGCCCGGAATAGGATAATTCCGAAAAAATTACCGCTATTCAGATAGCCACTAGGGCGATTGCATGAAACGTTACAGATGGTGGCGAAATGCTTGTGAGCCCGGTTGAAGGCGCGTTTACTCTGGCTTTTGTGCTTGGGAAAAGCGATGCAGGAAGACGTGCTCAGTATCGAAGAAGCGTTTGGCGATTTGCGCGATCCGCGCAGCCGCACGCCGGCTCATGATCTGACAGAGATGCTGGTGGTGGCGCCGTGTGCAGTCCTGTCGGGCACCGATAGCTGGGTGGCGATCCAGACGTGGACCGAAGCGAAGCTGGAGTGGCTGCGACGCTACCTGCCGCTGGTCAACGGCATTGCATCGCATGACACGTTTGGGCGCGTGTTTGCGGCGCTCGATGCGCAGCAGTTCGAAGCCTGCTTCATACGCTGGACTGCGCACCTGTGCCCGGCGCTGGCGCGCGCGGAACTGATCTCGCCGAAGGGCGCGCCCTCGAACGCCTTTGCGCGGCGATATACCGAGGCCGATTTACTCACAACCGTATTCCGCGAAGCCAACGCATACGCTTACTGAAACGCCACTTCCGCGAAGCTACGCAACTTGCGGCTATGCAAACGATGCAAGCCATTCATCCGCAACAACTCCATCGCCTTCACACCGATCTGCAGATGCTGATCGACCTGCGCGCGATAGAACTGATCCGCCATGCCGGGCAGTTTCAATTCGCCATGCAAAGGCTTGTCCGACACGCATAGCAAGGTGCCGTAAGGCACGCGGAAGCGGAACCCATTGGCCGCAATCGTCGCGCTTTCCATGTCGAGCGCGACCGCACGGCTTTGCGACAGCCGCTGCACCGGCTCACGGTGATCGCGCAATTCCCAGTTGCGGTTATCCACACTCGCCACCGTGCCCGTGCGCATCACGCGCTTCAACTCGACGCCATCCAACTGCGTGACCTGCGCGACCGCGCGTTCCAACGCCACCTGCACTTCGGCAAGTGCAGGAATCGGCACCCACAGCGGCAAATCGTCGTCGAGCACGTGATCTTCGCGCACATAGCCGTGCGCCAGCACATAATCGCCCAAACGCTGCGTATTGCGCAGACCCGCGCAGTGGCCAAGCATGATCCACGCATGCGGACGCAGCACGGCGATATGATCGGTAATCGTCTTCGCGTTCGACGGCCCGACGCCGATGTTGACCATTGTGATGCCGCTGCCGTCGGCGCGCTTCAGGTGATACGCGGGCATCTGCGGCAAACGCGGCGGCGCCGTGCCTTCCTGCGCCTGCTCGGCGAGATTCTCGTTGTATGTGGTCACGTCGCCCGGTTCGACGAACGACGTGTATTCGCTGCGATAGGCGCGCAGTTCTTCGTCGTCGGTATGGGCCATCATCGTGCGGCCGAGTTTGACGAACTCGTCGATATAAAACTGGTAGTTCGTGTACAGCACGTAGTTCTGGCAATGCGTAGGCGAGGTCGCCGTGTAATGCTTCAGCCGATGCAGCGAGAAATCCACCCGCGCCGCCGTGAACAGCGCGAGCGGATGCGGCTCGCCCGGCGGCGGCTCATACGTGCCGTTGACGATGCGGTCGTCGAGCAGCGCGAGGTCCGGCGTATCGAACACGTCGCGCATCAGGAACAGGCGCTCGCGATCCAGATCGCCCTCGAGATGAATGCCTTCAGCGAACGCGAAGTGAATCGGAATCGGCTGATCGGACACACCGACTTCGATCTGCACGTGATGGTTCTTGGCCAGCAGGCGCAATTGCTCGCGATAATAGTTGCCGAACAGATCCGGCCGCGTGACCGTGGTCTCGAACACACCGGGGCCCGCGACGAAACCGTACGAGCGGCGCGAGTCGATATGCGTGTTGACTTCAGTGCGCACCCTGACGAACGGGTAGCAGGCGCGCACCCGGCTTTCGAACAGTTCGTTGCGGCGGTAACGCGCGAAGGCGTCGCGCAAAAACGAGGTGTTCGCTTCGTAGATCGCCGACAAACGCGTGACGGCCTCGGTCGCGTCGTCAAAGGATTCGGTTGGGAAGCTATTGGCGGGAGTCTGCACCGCGCGTTGATTGGTATCGTTGTTCATCGTCATTCGCCCCTATTGATGAGATGACATTACCACGGAACCCGTGATGGCCAAATGACCTCGCGGCGCCTACCACATCTGCCGCAACAGCGGCCGCAAGTTTGCGCGCACAGCGCGCGAAAGCGGCGCAAAATAAGGCGATCGCGCCCGTGGGCAAGGCTGGATTTGCTAGAATCGGGGCACCATATTGGAGAATCACCATGAAGCCGCTCCTTCCCGTCGCCGTTGCACTGGCCCTCGCCTTTGGCAACGCCGCGATGGCTGCCCAGCCTGTCGATGAACCTCCGCCCGCCGATGCACCCCAGTCCGCCAATGAGCGGGCCGGTCTGCCTGACCTGGCGAAGATCAATCGTCCGGCCGCCGAGGTCAGCTCGAAGGTCGAAATCAACGTCCCACGCACGCCAAGCTTCTACGAACGCAGCGCTAACGGCACCGAAATCACCGAATACCGCGACAAAGGCAAGCCCGTTGAAATCAACGTGCATTCCAATCTCGGCACGCGCTACCAGATGAGCGCGCCGCTCGACACGTCGCCCACCGTGCGCGACAACGGCCGCGCGAGCACGCGTTTGCCGTCGGTGAACCTGACTTATTGATGCATGCCGGGGTGGCGGCGCGGCGTAAGCCGCTCCCCTGGATCTATGTGGCCCGCAGGCGTCGCCTCGGGTTTTCAGCCTGCTTGCCGATTTCCAGCATCCCACACCTCGCACTGGCCGCATCGCGCCAGCCCGACTAACCTGATCCGACGTTTCCCGCATGGCTGTCTTCACCGCTGTCACCGAGCCCCAATTAGCAGAATGGATGCGTCATTACGATCTCGGCGAAGTCGTCGAGTTTCGCGGCATCCCGTCCGGTATTGAGAACAGCAACTTCTTTCTGACGACGACGCACGGCGAATACGTCCTCACGATTTTCGAAAAGCTGACGGCCGAGCAACTGCCGTTCTATCTCGATCTGATGCGGCATCTAGCCGCGCACCGCGTGCCGGTGCCGGATCCCATGCCGCGCGAAGACGGCGCGCTGTTCGGCACGCTGCACGGCAAACCCGCAGCCATCGTGACCAAGCTTGAAGGCGCGCCGGAGTTGGCGCCGCAAGCCGAACACTGCGTCGAGGTCGGGCAAATGCTCGCGCGCATGCATCTGGCGGGGCGCGATTACCCGCGCTATCAGCCGAATCTGCGCAGCCTGCCGTGGTGGAAAGAAACCGTGCCGACCATCCTGCCGTTCCTCGCGGGCGCGCAGCGCGACTTGCTGTCGTCCGAACTGGCGCATCAGGAGGCTTTCTTCGCATCGGCGGATTACGCGAGGTTGCCCGAAGGCCCTTGCCACGCCGACCTGTTCCGCGACAACGCGCTGTTCGCGCATGCCGCGCCGGAAACCGGCCACGAGGTGCGCCTCGGCGGCTTCTTCGACTTCTATTTCGCCGGCTGCGACAAGTGGCTGTTCGACGTCGCGGTAACGGTCAACGACTGGTGCGTCGACCTCGCCACCGGCAAGCTCGACGAGGCGCGCACCGAAGCCATGCTGCGCGCCTACCAGACCGTGCGCCCGTTCACCGTCGAAGAAAACCGCCATTGGGGCGACATGCTGCGTGCGGGCGCTTACCGCTTCTGGGTCTCGCGCCTGTATGATTTTCATTTGCCGCGCACGGCCGAGCTGCTCAAACCGCACGACCCCGGCCATTTCGAGCGCATCTTGCGCGAACGCCTGACCGGCGTTGCACTTCCAGGCATTCATACCTCATGCAACTGATCGAAGTCCCCGCGAAAACCGGCTATGTCTGGTTCCGGCAGGGTATCTGGCTGTTCCGTAAGAACCCGCTTGCGTTTCTGACGCTGTTCTTCACCTATCTGCTGGTCATGACGCTGGCGTCGCAGATTCCGGTCATCGGCGGCGTGCTGCCGCTGGTCTTCATTCCGGGCGTTGCGGTCGGCTTCATGGCGGCGTGCCGCAACACCATCGCGGGCAAGCCGGTGTTCCCGACCATTCTGGTGGACGGCTTTCACTCGTACGGCCCGGTAGTCGCCAAACGTCTGCTGCTGCTGGGCGTGCTGTACGTCGTTGCGATGGCGCTGGTGCTGGCCGGCTCGGCACTCGCCGACGGCGGTATGTTGCTGAAAGTCATGCTCGGCATGGCCACGATGGATCAGGATGCGATCGCCAACAGCAATATCCCGCTGGCGGTGATCACCGCGTTCGCGTTCTACATTCCGGTCGCAATGATTTTCTGGTTCTCGCCGGTTCTTATCGCGTGGCACGACGTGCCGCCCGTCAAGGCGATGTTCTTCAGCATCGTCAGTTGCTGGCGCAATCGGGGCGCGTTCATCGTGTTCGGCGCATTGTGGTTCGCGGTGGCAACGACGGTCTCGTTCGGCCTGACCGCATTGATGCAGGCACTGGGCGCGGGCGATTTCGCGTTCGCGATCCTGATGCCTGCCACCATGATCGTCACGACCATGCTGTATTGCTCGTTCTACGCGACCTATCGCGGCTGCTTCGGCGTGCAAACGCCCGAAGCGCCGGACCTGCCGACCACGCCGGCGGCTTGAATGCCGGGTTGAATACCTCGACTTGCGGCACAATGGTTTGCGCGCAATCGATTTGCACGCTCTTTTTACACGAGATGCAATATGACCCAGCGTCCCGCCTTGCCCTTCACGCTCGACGAGCAACTTTGCTTCGCACTCTATTCGACCTCGCTTGCGATGACGAAAGCGTACAAGCCGCTGCTCGACAAGCTCGACCTCACGTATCCGCAATATCTGGCGATGCTGGTGCTCTGGGAAGCCGACGACATCACAGTCAAAGACCTCGCAGCGCGACTGAATCTCGACTCGGCAACAGTCACGCCACTGCTCAAACGTCTCGAAACACAGGGCTGCCTGGAACGGGTACGCGGCGTTGAAGATGAACGGCTCGTCTATATCCGGCTCACCAGAGTGGGCACCGCACTGAAGCGTCAGGCACGCGAAGTGCCAGCAGAAATCTTCTGCGCGACCCAGCAGACGCCGGAATTCCTGCTCCGTCTGCGCGACGATCTAACGCGCCTGCGCACCACGCTCAACGATTACATGGACCACTAGCCGGCCTGTTTCAAAAAGCACGCTATCGGTACGATGCAAAAATTAATTTGTGCACAAATTATTTGTGCACTATCTTTGCCACATGCCGCTTCGAAAGTGCTCCGCCAGAACGGCGGGCAAGCAACCAGCCGCAAACATGCAGATCCTGACAACCCAGATAAAGGAGCAGCACCATGAACATTCTCTACAAGGTAAGCGCAACCAGCACTGGTGGCCGTGACGGCCGTGCCGTATCGTCGGACAATGCGTTGGACGTGAAGCTGGCGGCACCGCGTGAACTGGGCGGCACCGGCGCAGCGGGCACCAACCCGGAGCAACTGTTTGCAGCCGGCTACTCGGCGTGTTTCCTGAGCGCGATGAAATTCGTCGCCGGCCAGCGCAAGCAGACTTTGCCGGCTGACACGCAAGTTACGGCAGAAGTGGGTATCGGCCCGAACGACAACGGCGGCTTCGCACTCGACATCGATCTGCGCGTCTCCTTGCCGGGCCTCGCTGCTGCTGCAGCCAAGGAACTGGCCGACGCGGCGCATCAGGTGTGCCCGTACTCGAACGCCACGCGCAACAACGTCGCAGTGCGCCTGCAAATCGCGTAAGCCGCGGCCTTAACGAGCCATTCGTCTAGATCCGCGATTCCGATGACACGCATCCGGCGCCTGAACGACGCCTTCGATACCGGTCTGGTCTGGTTTCGCCGCGACCTGCGCAACACGGACAACGCCGCGCTGTACTACGCGCTCAAGCATTGCGAGCGCGTCTGGTGCGTGTTCGTATTCGACACGACGATCCTGCAACCGCTGATCGACGCCTGGCAAACTCGCCATCCGGAGACGCAGGCGCAGGACCGCCGCATCGAGTTCATTCTTGCTGCGTTGGGCGAGCTGGACGAAGCATTGCGCGCCAGGGGCGGCGCCCTCGTCGTGCTGTACGGCGATCCAGCCGATCTCGTACCGAGGCTCGCGAACGAACTCGGCGTCGATGCGGTCTTCACGAATCACGATTACGAACCGGTCGCGATCGAGCGGGACGAGGCGGTGCGGGAGCGGCTTGTCGAAGCTGGACGCCAATGGCTGACGTTCAAAGACCAGGTGATTTTCGAGCGTGATGAGGTGCTGACAGGCCAGAACAAACCGTTCACGGTGTTCACGCCGTACAGGAACGCATGGCTCAAGCAGCTGACGGCGTTCGATCTGAAACCATACCCGGTCGAGACCTACGCGCAGCATCTGGCAGCACTGCAGCCCAAGCTGGACCGCCAGTTGCCGACGCTCGACCAGCTCGGCTTCGCACCGAGCAATCTCGCGGCGCTTAACTTGCCCACCGGCATGAGCGGCGCGCAACGTCTGCTCGACGACTTCATGACCCGCATCGACAGCTACAAGGACCGGCGCGACTTTCCCGCCGTCAAAGGTCCGAGCTATCTGTCGATGCATCTGCGCTTCGGTACGGTCTCGACCCGCACGCTCGCGCGGTTCGCGCACGAGAGCTCACTGCAGCCCGACGGACAAGGCTCGGCCACGTGGCTTTCGGAGCTGATCTGGCGGGACTTCTACTTCATGATCCTCTCGCATCATCCGAGGCTGGCGGCCGGCGCGTCGTTCAGGGAAGAGTACGACCGGCTGCGCTGGGAGCAAGGCCCGGAAGCGGACGAGGCGTATGCCGCGTGGTGCGACGGCCGCACCGGCTATCCGCTGGTCGACGCCGCAATGCTGCAACTGAACCGCACCGGCTACATGCACAACCGCCTGCGAATGGTGACGGCGAGTTTTCTGGTGAAGGATCTGGGGGTCGACTGGCGGCTCGGCGAACGCTACTTCGCAGAACAATTGAACGACTTCGATTTATCGGCGAACAACGGAGGCTGGCAATGGGCGGCATCG
Source organism: Paraburkholderia phytofirmans OLGA172 (assembly GCF_001634365.1). Lineage (NCBI taxonomy): Bacteria > Pseudomonadati > Pseudomonadota > Betaproteobacteria > Burkholderiales > Burkholderiaceae > Paraburkholderia > Paraburkholderia phytofirmans. The sequence goes on along the minus strand of NZ_CP014579.1, from coordinate 458,374 downwards.
ACAGGATGCGACGCGCAACCGTATTTCCGGATTTTCAACCCGATCACGCAATCCGAAAAATTCGACGCCGAAGGGCGCTTTATCAAACGCTATCTGCCCCAGCTTGCGAAGCTGCCGGCCAAATGGATTCACGCTCCGTGGCTGGCGGGTGCGGAGCGGCTCGCGGAATTCGGTGTGATATTGGGCAAGGATTATCCCGCACCGATCGTCGACCATGCTGAAGCGCGGCAGCGTACGCTTGCCCGCTTCGGCAAGTAAGCGCCCGCTCACATTGTTTTGATCAGGAATGTCGAGAGGTGTTGAAAGATGCGCCGTTTGCCGTCGCTACTCGCGTTTCAGTGCTGATCGTCACTTCAATACATGCCGATGCTTCAAACCTGTGCAGCTTAGTGCTGGCTCATCCACGACGGATGGCGAGTGGTTGCCTCACGATCCAGCTTGCGCATACGGAATTCCAGATCGTACAGATCGGTCGCTTCTGCGAGGAAAGCGTCAGCGCGTTCTTTCGCGAGTTGATCGGGCGATTTGGTCAGAAACAGAAACAGGCGGCTAAGCAGATACATGGTCAACCTCGACAATGAGTTCAGGCGGTAACGCCTAAGGGATAACCCCTATTATAGGGAAAACCCTAGGGTCGCGCCAATGCTCATTTCGAAATGTTGTTCGAATCTCAGCGTGCGGCCGCCGAGGCTTCTGCGGCGGTGCTTTCAGCGATACGGCCGGCGCCGGTGCGGCGCTGGTGCCTGAAGAATTCCCACACCATGGCGCTCGCGTCCGGACCTTTGGCGGAATGGAACGGTACGGCGTCGTCGCCGCCGCTCCACGCGTGCGCAAGCCCTTGCACACGGCACAGCCGCACCACGCGCCGGCCGCCGCGCAGATAGTCGCGCATCACCACGCCACCCTTACGGTCTTCCTTGACTTCACCTGATTTACGCACGCCTTTCTCGTCGACGATCCGGTTCAGGCGAAGAAACTGCTCCGCCAACTGGTCCGCATTGACCGGCGCGACCACATGGTCGGTGTCGCCATGGAGAATGATGGCCGGCATGCCGGGGTATTCGGCCACATTAACGAGTTCGTCGACCAGCTCGGCCGGCTCGCGGCGCGCGCCACGCCGCATCACGTCCATTGCCGTAATGCCGGAGCGAGCCTCCCCGAAAGCAGGGCCGGAATGCAGCGCAACCGCGGCGAAACGCTCCGGATAGTTGACGGCCAGAAGCGCCGTCAAGCCGGCGCCGGCGGAGATTCCGGCGACATACACACGCTCGCTGTCAAAGCCATGCTGGGCAACCAGCGAATCCACCAGCGAGACGACCGCACGCGTCTCGGCGCCGCCGGCGCTGTCGCTGGCGTCGTACCAATGCCAGCAGCGATGCGAATGGACATGCTTCGACTGTTCCGGATACACCACGGCAAAGCCGAAGCGATCGGCGAGCACGTTCATCCGCGTGCCTTCCGCGAATTCGTCAATCGACTGGGTGCAGCCGTGCAGCATCACCACTAGCGGCATCGACTCGTGCGCATGGCCAGATGGGATATACAAACCATACTGAAGGTGGTTGACGAGTCGCCCAGGTGCCACAGGCGCCGAATGGAACGAGCGCGTCCACGAACCGCTCGCCCATGCCGAAGCACGTGGACGAACCCGCGACTCCCGTGGGGCGGCTCGCGGCGCTTCGCGTTTCGCGGATGCGCGCAGCGCGGCCACTGGCTTGACAGGACGGGCCTTGGCCGAAGGCTTGGCGGTGGCAACGCGTGCCGGCCGCGTGGCGGCGCGCTTCGTGGTTGCGTGGGCGTGCTCGGTTTGAATGGAGAGCAGCCGCTTGAGACCGCGCAGCCAGATTTTCGATAGACTTTTTGCCATCGGCGGATAACCTCGCAAAAAGGGGACAGGTGACGCTCGATAGAACGACGCTTTGTTGTGCAATGCACAATAACACCAATCCTCATGCGATGCTGGAGGCCCGGACCACCGTCGAGCACCGAATTTTCCTATCGGAGAACCTTGCAGCAGCAATAACGTCAAATCTTTGCAAAGCTTGTTCGCCGGCCAACGCCCCGTCACAAAAAGCCCGGCGCGTAGCAAGTCTGGCCCGAAGCACCCGTCTATACTGGCAGGTAAATAATTTCGGAATACGCCTTTGCGGCGTCGGCGCTTCAAGCCGGTCGCGCGTTAAACCATCACCAACCCGATTCTACGCGGCCTTGGTCGCACTTTTTCCATGCCCGATTTACCTGTCCATCTGTGGTATTCGATCACCAGCCTCGGCGGCGCCGGCATGACGCTGCCGCTTGCGTTCGCCATCGCACTTTGGCTGGCGGTCGGCTACTCGTGGCGTATGGCTGCTGGCTGGTTGCTGCTGCTTGGCGCGGCCATCGGCATTGTGACCGTGACCAAGCTGGCCTTCCTCGGCTGGGGCGTTGGCGTGCGCGAACTGGATTTCACCGGCGTCAGCGGTCACGCCATGCTGTCTACCGCCGTCTATCCGGTCGCACTATTCCTGATGCTGCTGCCGGCGCGTCCGGCAATTCGTCTGCTTGGCGTCATACTGGGTCTGGCCGCGGGCATCGCGGTCGGCTTGTCGCGCGTCGTGCTGAGCGCCCACTCGCCGTCTGAAGCCGTCACGGGTTGCCTGGTCGGCGCGCTGGCCGCGCTGTTCTTCGTGCGCATGGCGTGGAATGCGGAGCCGGGCCGGCTATCGGCGTTGCCCGTCACCGCGAGTCTGATGATCCTCGCGCTGTTGATGCACGGCGTGCATGTGCCGACGCAACGCTGGGTCACGCATATCGCGCTGAAGGTGTCCGGTCACGAGCGACCGTTCATCCGCGCCAAGTGGAGGTCCGTGCGCGACGTACGCCCCGCCACGGCGCCGCTGTCACAAACGCTCAACACGCTTACGCCGCCGCACTCCTCGGCCGTCTGAAGCACACTCAACCGATTGCTCGTCCGGCAACCGAAGTCCACGTCCGGCAATCCGCGTGCCGCTTCATGTGCGCAGCGTGCCATAACGTCAGAGCCTGTGCCCCTCCAGAACCCTTGGCTCACTCAATCCTTCACCCCAAGAATCACACTCGACGCCTTGAATACAGCGACCGCCGTCCCGCCTTCCACAAGCCCGAGCGTATCGACGCTCTGATTCGTGACAACGGCGGCAATCACCGCGCCGCCGTCCAGCACCAACGACACCTCCGCGTTGACCGCCCCGCGCTTCACGCTCTGCACGGTGCCGCGCAACTGATTGCGCGCCGAGAGCTTCAGCGGCGCGCCACTTTCATCCTCGACGAGCAGCACCACCCACGACGCCTTGATCAACGCGAACGCCGCCGCTCCCTGCGCGAGTCCCAGCGTCTCGGTACTTTCATGCGTGACTACGGCGACAATCGTATGGCCGCCTGGCAGCGCCAGCGACACTTCATCGTTGACCGTCCCGCGCGTGATCGCCAACACCGTTCCATAAAGCTGATTGCGCGCGCTCGTTTTCACGCCGATGCGGCCGATCAGATCCCAATCCGTCGCAAAGCCTTCGATCGCCGCGCCCGCACGTTCGAGAAAGCGCCGATGCTCGCGTTCGACCGCCCGAAACGTCTCGATCAGCTTCACCGCGCGCGGCGTGAGCGTGGTGCCGCCACCGCCTTTGCCGCCAGTCGAGCGCACGACTAGCGGCTCGCCGGCGAGGTTGTTCATCGTATCGACGGCGTCCCACGCGCCCTTGTAGCTCATGCCGACAGCTTTCGCCGCGCTGGTAATCGAACCGGTCTCGCCGATCGCCGCGAGCAGCGCGATCCGCGACGCGCCGCCGAGCGTTTGCGCGCCCGCCTGAAACCAGACGGAGCCGCCCAGTTCGAGAGCTTCGTGGTGCGGATCGGTGCGGTCGGATGTCATGGAGGCAGGAGGGTCGGTGGGTTAGGAAAGGACAGCGAACCATTATAGCGATGCAGCGCCCCTTGACGGCGGCGCACATGGCGCGCCGCCGATCGCATTCGTCAGTCACTCAAACCGCGTACTGCGCGATCCCATTTCCGAACGACCAGTTCTCCTTCAGCACTTCGACGAGATTGATGAACACATCCTCTCGTCGCAGTCCCGGCGACGCCGCCAGTTCCTCCGCCATGCGCTTGTACAGCGCCTTCTTTTGTGGTGACCTTGCATTCGCGGGTGAGGGATAAGCGCTCGATGGAGACGTTGCGGCTGGTGCCAATCGCCTATGTCGAAGGTTTGCACAACGCAACGGTAGCGGATTTGCGCTCGATTGAGATTTTCGGTCTCGGTTCGGCGCTCGTTTTTCCGGCGCTCGATGTCGTCGTGTCGGTGCATGGCCTTATCGACGGTGTATTCGGCTCGAAGGCATGGATGCGCGATATCGGCCGCAGCGGCGGCAGCGTGAAATCCGAGGCGAAATCGGCGGCTGCCCGCGAGAACGGCAAGAAAGGCGGCCGTCCGCGAAAGGCTGCGTGAGGCTTATCACCCCAAACGGCACGCCGCCTGAACCGAAAGTCAGTGGAGGATCGGCGGCAACGAGCCGCTGCTGGCGGTTGCAGAATTAGCGGTCGCGGCCGAGGGACTCGCCATTACGTTTGCGGCCTTGGCAGGCGCGCTCGTGTGAACGACAGCCGGTTTGGCCGCACCGGTTTTCGCCGCCACCTTGACCACGCGAGCATGCGCTGTATGGCCTTGAACCAGGTTGGCGTGCATGATCCTGCCTTGACCTGGTTTCGCCTGAGCAATTTGTGCATGTGGCTTTTTACCCTGCGCCACCACCGCTGCCTTCGACTTGGGCTTGCCCGCGCCCTTGACCACGCCGCCGTGGCCAACATTCTTAGCCGCGACCTTCTTCACGCCGCCGTGCGCTGCGGGCTTGACGCCACCCGTCGACGCCGCCGCAACCCGCTGCGCGCCATGTTGAGCGCTCGCCGCGTGCTTCAAACCCGCCTTCGCGCCGGCGGCAGGCTTGACCTTGGCTGCACCCGCCGTTTTCTTTGTGTGCTTCGCCATATGCCCGGTCGACTCCGGCGGATTCCACACTTCCGCATAACCGGCAGCCATTGCCGCACCGGACACACACCACACTGCAACTGCCGTTGCTACCGCTCGAACCCACATCTCCCGCTTCTCCCGATCTTCGGCGTCATAACGAGCCGGGATTATATTCTCTTGCAAAAATCCATTTTTAGACTAATATTTATTTCAAGTACATATAAGGACTCATCCGCTCATGGCTCACGCTGCCCGCGCCACCCGGCCCGAACCGCCAATCCGCCCGCCGGTTTCGGAACCCACGCTCACGGAAATGTCGGCGGCAGGCCTGCGCGCGTTCTTCAACATCGCGCGAGACTGGGACCTGAGCGCCGAAGAGCAGATCGTGTTACTCGGTTCGCCGGGCCGCTCCACCTACTTCAAATGGAAATCCGCCCCGCAGACAGCCCGTCTGGGGCGCGACACGCTGGAGCGACTGTCGCTGCTGCTTGGCATCTATAAGGCGCTGCAAATCCTGCTGCCGCAGCCCAGCGCCGCCGACACCTGGATCAAGCGCCCCAACAGCGCACCGCCGTTCGGCGGCCGCCGCGCGCTGGACCGCATGCTGGCCGGCAACATCAGCGATCTCGTGGCCGTGCGCCAGTATCTCGACGCGATGCGAGGCGGCTGGGCGTGACACAACCGCATTGGCAGGACCGCTGGCGCAGCGCGCCGCTCGACTGGTCGCCCGCGTATCGCGTGATTCCAACGCGCTTTCCGGCCATCAATCTGTTCGACCGGGTCGCCTCGCCCGAAGATTTCGACGCTCTTTACGCGCTCGAAGCGATGACCAACGACCGCCTGCGCACCGAAGTCGGCGAACTCGATCTCGTGCCACGCGAAGAGCGCCGTTTCGGCCCGGGATACGGACCGATCATGGCAGCATTGACGCACCTGAATCCGCTCGGCAGCCGCTTCTCGGACGGCACGTATGGCGTGTTCTATTGCGCTCGCTCGCGTGCTACTGCGATCGCGGAGACGCGCTATCACACGGGGAAATTTCTCGAGGCGACCGCCGAGCCGCCCATGCGGCAGCAGATGCGCCTCTATACCGTGATGGCGCAAGGCAACGTGATCGATATCCGCAGCGACGTCTCGCTCGATCTCGCGGTGCTGTCGCCCGACGACTATGTCGCCGGACAATCGCTCGGCCGTGCCGTGCGCGAGGCCGGTGCGCCGGGCATTGTGTATCCATCGGTGCGGGATAAGGAAGGCGAGTGCCTCGCCGCGTTCAGAACCACGCTGCTGCGCGACTGCCATCACGCGGCGTATCTGGAATACAACTGGAACGGCACGAGCGTCGATATGGTGTTCGAACTCAATCAGGTGGGCTAGGAGACCGAAACGCGCTCGAAACCATCAAGGCAAGGCCAGCGCCGCCGCCCCGCTCTCCCGTGCCGCCTCAACCGAGATCGACCAGCGCCGCAACGCCTGGGGCTCCACGATCGTCAGCCTGCCGCCGGACCCGAATGCGCCGGTGTCGATGAACACCTGTGAGCCGATTTGCTGGATATCGCGCATCGGCGTATGGCCGCAATAGGTCAGCGAAAGGCCACGCTGCCGCTGCGGATCGCCGTTGCCCAAGGCCAGATCGCGCCCCCATAACAATTGCTGGCGCGTTTCGGCGGAAAAATTCCCGGCGTCGAGTTCGGCGTCCGTGCCGAAGAATTCGGCATGCAAAACATTGAAGCGCTCCTTGCCGCTACCGACCACGCGCACGAGCGGCAACATCCGCAGCCGTTCGGCGTAGTCCTGCAAGCGCTCGTCGGACAATTTCGCCGCCCATATCCCGCCGATTCCATACCACCACCGGCGCCGCATGCGCCCATCGGCGACCGCGCATAAAGTGTCTTCGTGATTGCCGAGCACCGCGTGAAACCACGGCTTGTCGAGCAGAGTCAACGCCTGCTCGGAATGTTCGCCGCGATCCACCAGATCGCCGACCGAAAAAAGCCGGTCGCGTGCCGGGTCGAACGCGATGTCGCGCAGCAGATAGCGCAATGCATCGACACAGCCATGCAAATCGCCTACGACAAAGTCGCGGCCGCTCCGATTGGCCGAATGATGCTGGACGGGGTTGACGAGTACGGAAGCCATTCGCTCATGATAGATCGGCATGCCCAAGTGCGCATGCGCGCTACCTATCTTTTCTTGGCGCGCCGCGGCACCGAAATGACGTATAAATGACGCAAATACGGCACGTTTTCCGGCAGAACTTACCGGAAAACGTGCCGCCGACGCAGTCGTTACTGCTCCGTGCGCAGTTTGGCGACCTGATCCGCCGTCACTGTGGACTGCGGATTGCCGAACTGTTTGGTCACATAGTTGGTGATGGCCGCTACCTGATCGTCGGTAAGCTGGGTGCCGAACGCGGGCATCAGCACGTCAGCCTGTTTCGTCGTACGACTGACGCCGTGCAGGATCACCATCGCCAGATTGTTGGCGTCGCTCGCGCCGACCGCGGAGTTATGGATCAGCGACGGATACGCACCCGGCGCGCTTGCACCGACACCCTGCCCAGTCCAGTTATGGCACGTCGCACAATTGGCAATGAACAGTTGCGCGCCGTTCACGGCATTGATCGTGGTGCCGCGCAACGCGGTGACATCGTCGGCGGCGGGGTTGCCCCACTGGTCGCGCGGACGCGCTTCGCCGCCGTTGATCGGCGGCACCGAGCGCAGATATGTGACGATCGAGCCGACGTCCTCGTGCGTCAGATACTGCGTGCTGTCGGTCACCACCTCGGCCATTGGTCCCGCCGCATTGGCGCGGCCCGACGCCGCGCCGGTCGACAGATACGCCGCCAGCTCGTCATCGCTCCAATTGCCCACGCCGCTATTCTTGTCCGGGGTGATGTTGTACGCATGCCAGCCGGCCTGTACCGCGCCCGAGAAACGCGAACTCGTCTTCAACCCCTGCATGAAATTGCGCGGCGTGTGGCATTCCTCGCAATGCGCGAGGCCTTGGACCAGATACGCGCCGCGATTCCACTCGACGCTTTGCTTCGGATCGGGGACGAAACGGCCTTCGTCGAAATTGAACAGATTCCAGAACACCATCAGCCAGCGCAGGTTGAAGGGGAATTTCAGGGTATTGCTCGGCGGTGCATAGTGGATCGGTGTCAGCGTATTCAGATACGCGCGAATGGCCAGCACGTCCTGATCGGTGACCTTGGTGTATTCCGCGTATGGGAAGGCCGGATACAGCCGCTCGCCGCTCTTGCCGACGCCTTCATGCATCGCGCGCAAAAAATCGGTGTCGCTCCATTGGCCGATCCCCGTGTCCGGGTCGGGCGTGATGTTTGGCGTCACGATCGTGCCGAACGGCGTGTTGATCGCCAGGCCGCCCGCGAACGGGCGGGCTTTGTCAGCCGTATGGCAGGCGACGCAGTCGCCGGCGCGCGCCAGGTATTCACCGCGTTTCACGAGATCGCTGCTGGCCACCGCCGTCGGCGTGGCGCCCGCGATGGCGGGTTGCGCAGCGTCGTCGGCCTGGGCCTGCGTGATCGGCAGTTCGTCGCTATGCCGCGCGCCAGGCCCATCCGCTTCGTGCCAGGCGACGTACAGCGCAAACAGCGAAAAGACCGCCGCCAGCGTCGCCACCCGGAAGCGGCGGCGACGCGTACCCTGAACCAGCGCATCGGCCGGCTGCACGCGAGAGGTGTTGTTCGTCATTGTGGCTCTCCGTTCAGGGCTCAGATTTCACGCTTGAGCTTGTCGGCCAGTTTCAGCGACAAGGCCGCGATCGTCAGCGTGCAATTGACGGAGGCAGCAGTCGGCATCACACCGCTGCTGGCGATGAACAGATTCGAGTGATCGTGCGTGCGGCAGTCCACGTCGACGACCGAATCCCCAGGATCGCTGCCCATGATGGTGGTACCCATGATGTGATTGTTCGGCGCGAACGTATCGTCGAACGAAACCTCGGCGCCGCCGAACAGCGAGGCGATCTGCGCATACAGTTCATGCGTGTTCGCCGCGCTCTTCTTCACGTAGTCGTTGATCGAGTAGTAGATCTCGGGCTGCGGAATACCGAGCGCGTCCTTGTGATCCGCCGAGGGCACCACGCGGTTCTGCGGCTCCGCGAGATGCTCGTGAAAGCTGTTGATGTTCAGCGTGCGGGCCGCGCGGTCGCGGATCTGCCGGTCGAACTCGGCGCCGGTGAGGCCTTTTTTGAGCAGATCGGCGGTCACGCTCATGGTCGGCACGCCGTTCGACAGATGCAGCTTTTTCGCCGCGTAATCGGAGCGGAACGCGCCGTCGCGGAAATTGACGATCGAGGTCATCTCCATCGGCCCGCGTCCGGGCCACAGCGGTTCATTGGCGAGGAAGGTGACGCCCGTGCCCGGATGGTCCATCAGGTTACGGCCCACCTGGTCGGAGCTGTTGCCGACGCCGTGGGGGAATTTGTCGGTGGTCGACATCAGCATCAGCTTCGGCGTTTCGATGCCGTTCGCGGCGAGCACGAACAGCTTGCCGGTGACCCGTGTGCTGTTGCCGTTCGGGTCCTTGTAGTGGACTGCCGTGATAAGCCCTTTGTTGTCCGCTTCGACGCGGTACACAACCGCCTCGGGAATCAGTTTTGCGCCGGCCTGTTCGGCCTTCTCCGCATGCACCACGCCGTTGTACATCGCCGCGATCGGGCAGATCGGCATGCAGTTGTTATTGCCGCAGCAGGTGGGCCGCGCATCGTACGGACGGCTGTTGCGCGCGACCGGCTCGGGCACCACCTTGAAGCCCTGTGCGTTGAGCACGTCGCTAAAGCGCTGATCCATGTACGAGAGCGGCAACGCGCTCATCGGATAAGGCTTGGAGCGCGGCGAACCGAGATCGATCGTGCTGTCCGGCCCGGAAACGCCCAATTGAATTTCAGCCGCCACATACCACGGCTCCAGCGTTTCATACGAATAAGGCCAATCACGTCCCACGCCGTACAGCTTGTGCAACTGGAAGTCCGACGGCAACAGCCGCCACGCGGCGGCCGCCCAGTGCCACGTCGTGCCGCCGACCAGCCGCACATACTGTGAGTTGTACGGATAGTCGCCCTTCTGGATCAGGTAATTGTTGGCGGGCGCGTACTCGGGATGCGGCGCGTACGGCGTGGAGGGATACGGCGTCGCGAAGTCGGACTTGACCGGCGAGTTGCGGAAATTCTCGACGATCTGCCAGCGCGGGATGCGCGGCCCGGCTTCGAGCAGGATCACCGATGCACCGGCCAACGCCATCTGATGCGCAACCAGCCCACCTGCCACGCCCGACCCGACCACGACGATGTCGGCGGAATTTGAGTTTGCCATTGTTGCCCTCTTCTTTGTCGGCCAGAGTTAGCGCTTTAGCTGTCAACCAGAGTTGGCGCTTTAGCTGTCGGCCAGAGTTGGCGCTTTAGCTGTCGACCAGAGTTGGCGCTTTAGCGCTTACTCTGGTCCCATGCAAAGCTCTTACTCTGGTCCCATGCAAAGCTCTTACTCTGGTCCCATGCACGACTGTGCCGGCTTATCGTTGCTTGCGGGTCTCGCGTGCCGACGTCTCGTCAAACGGCTCAATCAGGCGATACGACGGCAAGGCACGCGCGAGAGGAACGCCGTTCAGGCGCTCACTGGCTTCTGCGTCCAGTAGAACGGCACGTCGCGGCAATAGGACGGAATCGTCAGCACGTCCTTGACCGGCTCGAACATCAGCGCTTTTTCATAAGCGACCACGTCCACATGCGGCATGTCGCCCACGAGACCGAGATACCACGCGCGCATGATCGCGCCTACAGACTTGGCGAGCGCGGGCTGATCGGCCTGTAATGCCTGCGTGACGGTATCGGACGGCACACCGCCATGACCCTGCAGCCACGTGTTGAGCGCGGCGACGTTCTGGGCGAACTGGCTGTCGGATTTGGCGAGGGCGTCGTAGACACGTTTGCCGAGCACGGCGTCGAAGCCCGAGCGACCGGTAAGACGCTGCGAGAGCGCAAGGAACGCATCGAGCCCGCCGCCGGCGGGCGCATCGGCAAACGCCGGGGCGATCCACGAGAGCGGTTGGCCCGCGCCGGCAAACGCGAGCGCGGCGGCAGTGGCGCATGCGCCCAGCACCCATATCCTGCGTGAGGCCGAGAACGAAAACGAACGCGAGGCATGCAGCGAAGGCAACGGCGAAGACCTTCGCGAAGAAGGCAACGAAGACGAAGTTGACGACGAAAACCCGGCCAAATGCGTCACTTCGCGGTGCGCATCTTTTTTCTCAGGAACATCTGTCATGGGGGCTCCAGATGGCGAGTCGATCATGAGTCGTTCTCGACGGAAAACGCGGCCGTGGCGCGATGCCGCCCACGCATTACGTCGATTTCTCTATCCCAAACCTGGTCTGGCGCCGCTTAAGCGGTCTTGTGTGGCTGCATGATGCCGAAGCGAGCCGCATTACGTTGTGCTGATGACAGCCTTGTGAAATAGCTTCAGTGCGCGGCGTGCAACGCGAAAAGCGTGCCGCCTGCCAATCGCCTTTCAACTGAAAGCGGCGCGCAAGGCCGTTGCGAAAGACTATAGCCTGTGATTCCCCCATTCGACAAATGGCGCCCGAAGCGCGAGTAGAATCCGCGACACAGACGGCCCTCCACTCTTGACCTCATGCTGACAAAATATTATCCGCAGGTTCTTCGCAATCGACCACGCATGCTGATCGGCCTCGTCGCTGGCCTCGTCGCCGCGCTGGCGGTTCCCGAGCACACACGCCCCATGGTGCGTGTTCTGGCCGGCTGGGATGCCGCAGTGTGGACCTATCTCGTGCTGATCTGGGTGCACATGGCCTTCGCCGACGAAAGCCATGTCCGCGAATTCGCGCGGCGCGACGATGAAAACGCGGGGGTGGTGCTGGTGGTGATCTGCGTCGCGACGATCGCCAGCATTGCCGCGATCGTGCTCGAACTGGCTTCGGCGAAGGGCACGGCCGGCGCCTCGACTGCATGGCACTACCTGTTGACCGGCCTTACGATGATCGGCGCATGGTTCATGATCCCGACCATTTTCACGTCGCACTATGCGCGAATTTACTACGACGCGGATGCGCCGGAGACCGCCCTGCTGTTTCCCGACCACAAGCTCCAGCCGGACTACTGGGACTTCCTGTACTTCTCGTTCACCATCGCCGTGGCCTCGCAAACCTCGGACGTCGTACTGCGCTCCCGCACGATTCGCCGCGCCGCGCTCGCGCAGTCGATTCTGTCGTTCTACTTCAACGTCGCCGTGCTGGGCTTGTGCGTGAACATCGCCGCGGGCCTGGTCGGCTCTTGAGCCGCCCTTCTTCCGTGACGGTCTTTTCCCTCGCAACGCTTGCTCCGCCGGTCGCCGCTTCGCCTTTTGCGGCCCCGGCGCGCGTCTCGCTCCCCCCCGTGTAAAACCCGGACGACGCCCGTCCGTTTTACACGCGGGCTGTCCGCCAACACGCCTCCGCCGCTTCCAGCCGTCAGCCGCGCCTCCCAATAGGGCGCGCGCTCCCGCCCCCTTCGCTTCCGTCCAAAACGCACTGGCACACCGTTTGCTGCGTCTTGCGAATAGTTCTGGCCGGCCACGTGCCATCGACGCCTGGCGTCAAAACATCCCTAACTGGCCAGCGGCGTGACGATCTTTGCACTACATTGACCAGTACGCGCCCTCGCTTCACGCCTCGCGCGGTATCCGGCTCTGGAAGCCCAATGAGCGCTGTGATCGCATGCCAATTGCATCCACACCGCAGCAGGACGAATCTGGAAAAGACCGATGGAATCTCCAAACGGGTACGCGCCGCGGATTTACTTTTTCCATTCACTTCTCGTCGGGCCGCTCGACGCATGGCCTGCGCAGTTCGCTCACGCAGCCGGACTGGGCTTCGATCACGCGCTGATCGGCGGCATTTTCGAGCCGGGCCGGGCGGGTCACGCACAGGTGGTCGGCAACCACGGCCGGCTGCATCCGGTGTTCGAGACCGGGCAATCGGCCACGGAGGCGATCCGCACGCTCGCGCACGCCGCCCGCCAGAACGGTTTGACCTTGCTGGTCGATCTGGTGATCGACCGGATGGCCGCCGATGGCGCGCTGTACGCCGAACATGCAGGCTGGTTCCACCCATTCGAGTCTGAAGAGGCGCGGCTCGACCCGCGCCACGTGCATCACGAGGACAACGTCGCGTATGCCAACTTCAGCGACGACGCCAGCCGCGATGCACTACTTGGCTGGTGGACGCAGCAACTGCTGACGCTAGCCGATGCGGGGGTCGGCGGCTTCCGGTTCGATTCGCCGCATCGCGTGCCGGCCGCCGTTTGGCGGCAACTCGGCGACGCGGTTCGCGCGAATCATCCTGAGATGCGTTTCCTTGCCGCGACGCCGGGTCTCGCCCGCGGCGATCTGCTCGGCCTCGAAGGCGCGGGTTTCGACAGCGTGTTCTCGTCGGTGCGCTGGTGGGACTTCCGCGCCAGCTGGATGGTGGAAGAGCATGCCGCGCTCGCCCGCATCGCCGCACCCATCGCCTTTCCCGAAGCGCCTTATGGCACCCGCCTCGCCGCCGATCTCAGCGACGCGCACGACGCCGCCATCGTCGAGCGGGCCTACCGGCGCGCGCTGTTCGCGTCGGCCTCGACCGGCGCCGGCTGGATGATGCCGATGGGCTTCGAATACGGCATCGCCGAGCCGATGTCGCAAACACGCGGCGACGCTGCGCAGTTCGCCCTCGCCTGCCAGTCGAAGCCATTCGACCTCTCGGAACGGATCAGCCATGCGAACGAGGTGGTGCGCAATACGAAGACGCTCCACGCCAACGGCGAATTGCGCCCGCTAAGCGGGCCCGACGTGCCCTTCGCGGTGTTGCTGCGCGCCGACACACCCGATCTGCGCAACGCCGGCGAAGCGATCCTGATCGCCATCAATCCGGAACTCGGTACGCCTGTGCGCGTCGATCCTGCCCGCTTCCTCCCGGGCGTACCGGGCAACTTCACGCGCTTCGTCCCGCTCGACGCGCCAGGGCATGCCACGCCCGCCGCGTTGACGCCGTTCACGCTGGCACCCGGCGCGGTACGTTTGTTCCGCGGGACCGCCGATAAACCGATCCGTCTCGCGCCGCCGATCGACAAGGCGACCAGCAAGCGCAGCGGCCACAAGACCGTGCTCGAAGCGATCAGCGCGCCGCGCGTGGCGATCGAGAGCGTCACGCCCTCGGTCGATAACGGACGCTTTGCCGCCAAGCGCGTGGTGGGCGAGCGCGCCGAAATCACTGCCGCGATCTTTGCGGAGGGTCACGACAAGATCGCAGCCGCCGTTGTCTGGCGCGCCGCCGACGAGACCGCCTGGCACGAAGTGCCGATGAGTCCGGCCCAGCCGGTTGGCCTCGATATCTGGAAGGCGCGCATTCCGCTGGAGCGCCTCGGCCGTCACGAATTCACGGTCATTGCATGGCGCGACGACTTCGCGTCGCTAGTCGAGCATATCCAGAAGAAGCTGAAAGCGGGCCAAACCGTCGAACTCGAACTCGACGAAGCCGCGCATCTGTTCGCGCTGGTGCTCGCCGAAGTGGAAACCGCGGACGGCGCGATGACCGAGCCGCTCGACCATATCGTCAAGCGCTTCACCAAGGCCGACGCCGAAACGAAGCTCGCGCTGCTGCTCGAGCCGGCCACCGCGAATGCGATGACCGCCGCGCGCCACCGCCCGTTCCTGAGCCGCGATCCGATCGTCTACAAGATCGACGCCGAACGGACCGCCGCGCGTTTCGCGAGCTGGTACGAGATCTTCCCGCGTTCGATGAGCGACGACGAATCGCGTCACGGCACCTTCGCTGACGTGGTCACGAAACTGCCGCGCATTCGCGACATGGGCTTCGACGTGCTGTACTTCCCGCCGATCCACCCGATCGGCATCGCGAACCGCAAAGGCCGCAACAACACGCTGAATGCGCAACCGGGGGATGTCGGCAGCCCGTACGCGATCGGCGGGGTCGAAGGCGGCCATACCGCCGTGCATCCTGAACTCGGCACGCTCGACGACTTCAAGCAGATGCTGGCCGCCGCGCACGCGCACGGCCTCGAAATCGCGCTCGACTTCGCGATCCAGTGCTCGCCGGACCACCCGTGGCTGAACGCGCATCCGACGTGGTTCGCCTGGCGCCCCGACGGCACGCTGCGGTACGCGGAAAATCCGCCGAAGAAGTATCAGGACATCGTCAATCCCGACTTCTATGCGCACGACGCCAAGCCCGATTTGTGGCTGGCGCTGCGCGACGTATTCCTGTTCTGGATCGAAGCCGGCGTGCACATTTTCCGTGTGGACAATCCGCACACCAAGCCGCTGCCGTTCTGGGAATGGGTGATCGACGACGTGCGCTCGCGCTATCCCGACACGATCTTCCTCGCCGAAGCGTTCACACGGCCACGCATGATGAACCGCCTCGGCAAGATCGGCTTCTCGCAGTCGTACACATATTTCACGTGGCGCGAGTCGAAGCGCGATTTCATCGAGTACCTGAGCGAACTCACGCAAACCAGCGCGCGTGATTTCTACCGGCCGAATTTCTTTGTCAATACGCCGGACATCAACCCGCGGCATTTGCAGTCGTCGGGGCGGTCGGGCTTTCTGATTCGAGCGGCGCTCGCCTCCACACTCGCGGGTTTATGGGGCGTATATAGCGGTTTCGAATTGTGCGAAGCCGCCGCGCTGCCGAACAGCGAGGAATATCTCGACTCCGAAAAGTATCAACTGCGCGCGTGGGACTGGCACCGGCCCGGCAACATCGTCGGCGAGATCAGTGCGTTGAACCGGATTCGCCGCGCGAACCCGGCATTGCAAACGCATCTCGGCTTGACGTTCCTGCCGGCGCACAATGACCATGTGCTGTTCTTCGAAAAAGCGACCGAAGCACGCGACAACGTCATCCTGGTGGCGATCAATCTCGACCCGTTCAACGAACAGGGCGCGGATATCGAATTGTCGTGGGACACTTTCCAGCGATGGAATCTGCACGACCATGGCGCGCTGGAAGTGACCGATCAGATGACCGGTGCGCGTTTCGAATGGCACGGCCGCTGGCAGCACATCCGGCTCGGGTCGGGCCAGCCGTTTTCGATCTGGCGCATCGCGCCGCTCGGCGGCTTACCTGCTGAGCGCCCAGATGATGCCGACAGCGACGATCACGCAGACGACGCTGGCAACCTAACCTTTTTGGAAGGTGCGACATGAAGCGTGACGATCCAGCCCAAAGCACGTCGCAGACCCACGCGAGCACAACCGCCGGCGGCGCGGCGAAAGCGCGGACGGCACGGCGCGGCAAACCCGCCGCGCTCAGCGACGATCCGCTCTGGTACAAAGACGCGATCATTTATCAGGTTCACATCAAGTCGTTCTTCGACGCGAACAACGACGGCGTGGGGGATTTTCCCGGCTTGATCGCGAAGCTCGATTACATTGCCGAACTCGGCGTGAATGCGATCTGGCTGCTGCCGTTCTACCCGTCGCCGCGCCGCGACGACGGCTACGACATCGCCGACTATCGCAATGTGCATCCCGACTACGGCCAGATTGCCGACGTGAAGCGCTTCATTCAGGAAGCGCACGCACGCGGCATCCGCGTGATTACGGAGCTGGTGATCAACCACACGTCGGATCAGCACCCGTGGTTTCAGCGCGCCCGCCGCGCCAAGCCGGGGTCGAATCATCGCAACTACTATGTGTGGTCCGATACCGATCAGAAGTACCAGGAAACGCGGATCATCTTTATCGATTCGGAGCCGTCGAACTGGACGCATGACCCGGTCGCGGGCGCTTACTTCTGGCACCGCTTCTATTCGCATCAGCCCGATCTGAACTTCGACAATCCGGCGGTGCTGAAGGAAGTGCTGCAAGTGATGCGCTTCTGGCTCGACATGGGCATCGACGGGCTGCGGCTCGACGCGGTGCCGTATCTGGTCGAACGCGAAGGCACCAACAACGAGAACCTGCCGGAAACGCACGCGGTGCTGAAGAAGATCCGCGCAACCATCGACGCCGAGTATCCGAATCGTATGCTGCTCGCCGAAGCGAACCAGTGGCCGGAAGACGTGAAGGAATATTTCGGCGACGAAGACGAATGCCACATGGCGTTCCACTTCCCGCTGATGCCGCGCATCTATATGTCGATTGCGAGCGAGGATCGCTTTCCGATCACCGACATCATGCGGCAAACGCCGGACCTCGCGGAAACGAACCAGTGGGCAATTTTCCTGCGCAATCACGACGAACTGACGCTCGAAATGGTGACGGATTCCGAGCGCGATTATCTCTGGAACACCTATGCGAGCGATCGCCGCGCGCGCCTGAATCTCGGCATTCGGCGCCGCCTCGCACCACTGATGGAGCGCGACCGCCGCCGCATCGAGCTGATCAATTCGCTGCTGCTGTCGATGCCAGGCACGCCCGTTATCTATTACGGCGACGAGCTCGGCATGGGCGATAACATCCACCTCGGCGACCGCGATGGCGTACGCACGCCGATGCAATGGTCGTCGGATCGCAACGGCGGATTCTCGCGCGCCGACCCTGAACAACTGGTGCTGCCGCCGGTGATGGGTTCGTTGTACGGCTTCGACGCCGTCAACGTCGAAGCGCAAAGCCGCGACCCGCATTCGCTGTTGAACTGGACCCGGCGCATGCTCGCCACCCGGCGCGCGAAGCAAACCTTCGGACGTGGCACGATCCGTTTCCTCAAGCCGGAAAACCGCAAGATTCTTGCGTATCTGCGCGAAATGCCGGACCAGCCGCCGATCCTGTGCGTGGCGAATCTGTCGCGCGCGCCGCAAGCGGTTGAACTCGATCTATCCGAGTTCAACGGCGCGGTGCCGGTCGAAATGACCGCGGATTCCGTGTTCCCCGCGATCGGTCAACTCACCTATCTGCTGACCTTCCCGCCGTACGGTTTCCTGTGGTTCATGCTGTGTTCGGGCGGCCAGCGTCCAACATGGGCGCAGGCGCATTCGGAGCCGCTGCCCGAATTTGTCACGATCGTGATCCGCGAGGGCCAGATCGGCCCGACACCAGAGAACGTGCGCCTGCTCGAATCCGAGGTGCTGCCGTCGTGGTTAAGCCGGCGCCGCTGGTTTGCCTCGAAGGATCTGAAGATGCATGCGGTACGCCTCGCCGCGTTGACGACGATCCCCAACGGCGGCTTCGCGTTCACCGAAATCGAAGCGGACGTGGGCGACCATACTGAACGGTACGTCGTGCCAATCGCCATCACGTGGGGCGGCGAAACCACGACGCCGCTATTCATGCAACTGGCACTCGCGCGCGTGCGTCGCGGCCGCAACGTCGGCCATCTGACGGACGCGTTCGCGCTGCCGATCTTCGCACATGGCGTGCTGCGCAAACTGCGCGAACGCGCGGTCGTGCCGACCGTGCAGAAGAGCGAGATCAAGTTCATTCCAACCGAACGCTTCGACGAACTCAGCGAACTCGGCGAGCGGCCCGAGATCCGCTGGCTGGCGGCCGAGCAAAGCAACAGCTCGCTGATCATCGCCGATGCTGCGGTGCTGAAACTGGTGCGGCGTCTGGTGAGCGGCATTCATCCGGAAGCGGAAATCAGCCGCTATCTGACCCAACTCGGCTACGCGAACACCGCGCCGCTGTATGGTGAAGTGGTGCGCGTCGATCCCGAAGGCGTGCCGCATACGCTCGCGATTTTGCAAGGGTTTATCGACAATCAGGGCGACGCCTGGAACTGGTCGCTCGATTACCTGCGCCGCTCGGTGGACGAACTCGCCATCGCCGTGGATACGGAAGCGCAAGCGGCGGACCGCGATAACGAAGCGATTCTCATGGAAGGCTACAGCGCGCTGGCGGGCGTCATCGGCAAGCGGCTGGGTGAATTGCATGTGGCGCTCGCTTCGCCTGCCGACGACCCAGCGTTCGCGCCGGAACCGGCCAGCGCCGACCAGGTGAAGGCGTGGGTCGACGGTACGCAAGCCATGCTCGCCAGCGCGCTCGATCTGCTCGCGCCGCGCATCGAGCAGATGAGCGACGCGGACATCAAGGCATTGGCGCAAAGCCTGATCGACCGCCGCGCCGCGCTCGTCAAAGCCGTCAACAAGCTGGTCTCGGGCAATGCGGGTGCGTTGCGCACGCGCATTCACGGCGACTTCCATCTGGGCCAGGTGCTGGTCGCGCAGGGCGACGCGTATCTGATCGACTTCGAAGGCGAGCCCGCGCGTACATTGGAGGAGCGGCGCCAGAAGTCGAGCCCGTTGCGCGACGTGGCCGGCTTGATGCGCTCACTGTCCTATGCGAGCGCCGCGGCGCAGTCCACGATGGAAAGCGCGCCGCAGCAGACCGCCGATCGCAAGCGCACGCTCTTCGAGCGTTTCCGCGCGCACGCCACCGAAGCGTTCCTGAAGGCATACCGCACCGCCGTCGCGGATTCGCCGACGCCGCTGGTGGCGCCCGAAGCCGAACAGGCCTTGCTCGATCTGTTCCTGATCGAGAAAGCCGCGTACGAAATCCGTTACGAAGCGGCCAATCGTCCGACGTGGCTCAGTTTGCCGGTACGCGGCCTCGCCGCGCTCACCAGCCGCTTGCTCGGCGACACCAGCCATTCGCAGCACGATCCATTAACTCAGGCGCCAGGCGCCGCCACACCGCCTACTCCGGCCGAGGGCGACTATGAGTGAGCATGATCCGGCCGCAGGCCTCCAACCACTCGATATCGACGCGCTCGTCGAAGCGCGTCACCCCGATCCTTTCGCGCAACTCGGCATGCATCAGACGGACGCGGGTCCGGTGGTGCGCGCGCTGTTGCCCAACGCCTCGCATGTCATAGTGATCTCGCGCGCCGATGGCTCGACACTCGGCGAACTCGAGCAACTCAGGCCCGGGCTGTTTTCCGGTCGAGTCACGTCGGGGGCACCCTATCGCCTGCGCATCGACTGGCACGGCACCGTGCAGGAAATCGAGGACACGTATTCGTTCGGCCCGGTTCTCGGCGACGAGCCGTTGGGGCGTCTCGCTGGCGGCGACCCGTACGCGGTGCTCGAATGCCTCGGCTCGCGTCCGATGGAAGTGGCCGGCGTGCCGGGCGTGCGCTTTGCCGTATGGGCGCCGAACGCGCGGCGCGTGTCGGTGGTCGGCGACTTCAATTCGTGGGATGGGCGCCGTCATCCGATGCGGTTGCGTCATCAGGCCGGTGTATGGGAATTGTTCGTGCCGCGCGTCGGCCCGGGCGCGCGCTACAAGTACGAATTGCTCGCCCGTGACGGCCATCCGTTGCCACTGAAAGCCGATCCGTGCGCCATGCAAACGGAAAAGCCGCCTGGCACCGCATCGGTGGTCGCGCATGTCGACGAGATCGAGCAGTTTGCGTGGACCGACCAGGACTGGATTCAGTCGCGCGCCGCCAAACAAACCCCGCGCGCACCGATCTCGATCTACGAAGTGCATGCCGAATCGTGGCTGCGCGTCGCCGAAGAAGGCCAGCGCGGCCTCACCTGGGAAGAACTCGCCGAGCGGCTGATTCCTTACGTGAAAAGCATGGGCTTCACGCACGTGGAGTTCATGCCGATTGCCGAGCATCCGTTCGGCGGTTCGTGGGGCTATCAGCCGCTCGGACAGTTCGCGCCGTCCGCGCGCTTCGGCAAGCCCGAGCAGTTCGCCCTATTCGTCGACAAGGCGCACGAGGCCGGCCTCGGCGTGATTCTCGACTGGGTGCCGGCGCACTTTCCGAACGACGCCCACGGCCTCATCGACTTCGACGGCACGCCGCTCTACGAGCACGCCGATCCGCGCGAAGGCTATCACCAGGACTGGAACACGATGATCTACAACCTCGGCCGCAACGAGGTGAGCGCGTTCCTGGTGGCATCGGGCCTGGCTTGGCTGAAGCGCTATCACGTCGACGGCCTGCGCGTGGATGCGGTCGCCTCGATGCTGTATCGCGACTACTCGCGCGAGCCTGGCGAGTGGGTGCCGAATATCCACGGCGGGCGCGAAAACCTCGAATCGATCGCGTTTCTGAAGCGGCTGAATCATGAAGTCGGCTATGTGCCGGGCGTACCGGGCGCGATCACGATCGCCGAGGAGTCGACCGCGTGGCCGGGTGTGACGGCGCGCGTCGAAGACGGCGGCCTCGGCTTCCAGTTCAAGTGGAACATGGGCTGGATGCACGACACGCTGCACTACATGGAAGAGAACCCGATCTACCGCCAATACCATCACCACATGATGACGTTCGGGATGGTGTATGCGTATTCCGAGCGCTTCGTGCTGCCGCTCTCGCACGACGAGGTGGTGCACGGCAAAGGCTCGCTGCTCGGCAAGATGCCCGGCGACCGGTGGCAGAAGTTCGCCAACCTGCGCGCGTACTTCGGATTCATGTGGACGCATCCGGGCAAGAAGCTGCTGTTCATGGGCGGCGAATTCGGCCAGCTGGCCGAATTCAACCACGACACGTCGCCGCACTGGCATTTGCTCGACGATCCGAACCATCACGGCGTGCAGAAGCTCGTGCGCGACCTGAACCGTCTGTACAGCGAAGAGCCTGCGCTGCATCGGCTCGACAGCGAGCCGGGCGGCTTCCAATGGCTGGTCGGCGACGACAGCGGCAACAGCGTGTACGCCTACCGCCGCACCGATGGCGAGGGCCGCGAACTTGTCGTCGTGTGCAACATGACGCCGGTGCCGCGGGTCGGGTACCGGATCGGCATGCCGCGCAGCGGCCGCTGGGTGGAAGTGCTGAATACGGATGCTGGCGTGTACGGCGGCTCGAACATGGGCAACGGCGGGCTGATCCATACCGACAATGTCTCGAGCCACGGCTGGCCGCATTCCGCTGTGCTGACGCTGCCGCCTTTGGCGACGATCGTGTTGCGCGCGGATTGATGGATGTGTTGTAAGGCGAGCGCGCGGCGGCCAGGCCACGCGCTCGTTGCATGAAGTCCCACGATAGCGTTCATAAAACAGAACAAGGAAGGGGAATCATGTCGCACGCACTGCCCGACCGGCTTCTGCCCGGCTCGCCCTATCCGCTCGGCGCCAGCTGGGATGGCCTCGGCGTCAACTTTGCGGTGTTCTCGGCGAATGCGCAAAAAATCGAGCTTTGCCTGTTCGATCCCACCGGTCGCAAGGAGATGAGACGCTTCACGCTGCCCGAATGCACCGATGAAGTCTGGCACGGCTATTTGCCCAATGCACACCCCGGCACGGCGTACGGCTTTCGCGCCCATGGGCCGTATCAGCCGCAACATGGGCATCGCTTCAATCCGCACAAACTATTGCTCGATCCGTATGCACGCAAACTGGTTGGGCAGTTTCGCTGGTCCGACGCGCTGTTCGGCTATCGTGTGCATTCGAATCGCGCCGATCTTTCGATCGATCGCCGCGATTCGGCGCCGGCCATGCCGAAGTGCGTCGTGATCGACGAAGCCTTCGACTGGTCACACGACAAGCGCCCGAATGTGCCGTGGGGCGAGACCATCGTCTACGAGGCGCATGTGCGCGGCGTGTCGATGTTGCGCCCCGATTTGCGCCAGCACGAACGCGGCACGTTCGCCGCGCTGGCTTCGCCGGAATTCATCGCGCATTTGCTGAAGCTCGGCGTGACCGCTGTCGAATTGCTGCCCGTGAATGCGTTTCTGAACGACCGCTTTCTGGTGGAGCGCGGCCTGCGCAATTACTGGGGTTACAACAGCGCGGCATTTTTTGCACCGGAGCCGTCGTATCTGAGCACGCACCGGCTCGATGAAATGCGCATCGCCGTGCGCCAGTTGCACGCGGCCGGCATCGAAGTGATTCTCGACGTGGTCTACAACCACACCTGCGAAGGCAACGAAATGGGGCCGACTGTCTCATGGCGCGGCCTCGACAATGCGAGCTACTACCGCCTGATTCCCGGCGACGAACGCCACCATATCAACGACACCGGCTGCGGCAATACCGTGAACCTGCCGCATCCGCGTGTGCTGCAGATGGTGACGGATTCGCTGCGCTACTGGTCGACGAAGTTCAATATCGACGGCTTCCGTTTCGATCTCGGCGTGACGCTCGGCCGCGAGCAGCATGGTTTCGATCCCGGCTCCGGTTTCTTCGACGCCTTGCGGCAGGACCCAATCCTGTCACAGCGCAAGCTGATTTCCGAGCCATGGGACATCGGCCCCGGCGGTTACCAACTTGGCAATCATCCGCCGGGATTCGCGGAATGGAACGACCGTTTCCGCGACACGGTGCGCCGCTTCTGGCGCGGTGACGCGGGCCTGCGCCCCGATCTCGCCGCGCGTCTGACCGGCTCCGCCGATCTGTTCAACCGGCGTTTCCGGAAACCATGGGCATCGGTCAACTTTGTCACGTCGCATGACGGCTTTACGCTCGCCGATGTCACCGCGTACGAACACAAGCACAACGACGCCAATCAAGAAGACAACAATGACGGTCACAATGAAAACTGCAGTCGCAATTGGGGCGTAGAAGGCCCGACCGACGATCCGGTCATCCTCGAAACCCGCAAGCGCGTGGCCCGCTCGCTGATCGCCACGCTGCTGATGGCGCTCGGCACGCCCATGGTGCTGGCAGGCGACGAATCGCTGCGTACGCAGAATGGCAACAACAATGCGTACTGCCAGGATAACGAACTATCATGGCTCGACTGGGAGCGCGCGGAGTCGCCCGACGGCCGCCAGATGACTGCGTTCGTCGCACGCGTGATCGCGCTGCGCAAACAGCATCCGCTGCTACGCGAAACGCGTTTTCTGTTCGGCGACCGTGAAGTGTTGCCAGGCCTGTTCGATGTCGGCTGGTTCGATGAACACGGCGATCCGCTTACCATCGAAGCCTGGCAGGACCCCGAAGGCCGCGCGTTCACGCTGCGGCGCGCGGGTCCAGGCTTGAATGGCGAAACGGAAGTATTGTTGATGATGCTCAACGCCGCGGCGGAAACGCTGCGTTTCGTGCCACCCGCGCCACACTTGGAATGGCATGTGCTGCTAGATACTGCTGAGCCGGCGAGCGCGCCGCACCGGTTGGCGGTGCCAGAGGTCGAAGTGGCCGCGCATAGCCTCGTGATGCTGGCGGCGCAACCCGTCGGCGAAGCGGATTGGCAGGCGGGCTGGAAGGCCGGCGCGCAGCATGGGCCGCGGCTGTTGACCGCCCTGCCGCCCGATCCGGGTGCGCATCCGCCAAGCGGCGATACGTCGCCGACCACGTAGGCGAAAAGCAACATCGAATGGTGATGAATCATGTCCGAAAGTCCGATTGATCCTCACGCGCATCATCACGCGCATTGCCTGCCGTTCAGCGCGCAGCTGCTGGGCGCTATGGGCGCGAAGCCGCGCACCCGGTTCCGCTTCTGGGCGCCTTCGTGCAAGACGGTCCAGGTGGACATCGAAAATGGACCGGCCCAAGGCGCGCACGACATGACGTCCACCGGCAACGGCTGGTTCGAAACAACCGTCGATAGCGGCGCCGGTACGCTGTATCGCTTCCGGCTCGATGGCGAGCGTGCGGTGCCCGATCCTGCGTCGCGCTTCCAGCCGCAAGACGTGCACGGCCCGAGCGAAGTGATCGATCCGCGTGCGTATCGCTGGGAACATACGAACTGGCACGGTCGCCCGTGGGAAGAAGCGGTGTTGTACGAGTTGCACGTCGGCGCCGTGGGCGGTTATGCGGGCGTGCAGAAACGTCTGCCCGCGCTCGCCGCACTCGGCGTAACGGCGATCGAATTGATGCCGTTGAACGACTTTCCCGGCAAGCACAATTGGGGCTACGACGGCGTGCTGCCGTATGCGCCCGATTCCGCGTACGGCCGCCCCGAAGAATTGAAGGCGCTGATCGACGCCGCGCACAGCCTTGGCCTGATGGTGTTTCTCGACGTGGTCTACAACCACTTCGGCCCGGACGGCAACTATCTGCACGAATACGCCCGCGCGTTTTTCCGCGAAGGCACGCACACGCCGTGGGGCCCCGCGATCGATTTCGACCGCAGTGAAGTGAGCGACTTCTTCACTGACAACGCCGTCTACTGGATCAACGAATATCGCATCGACGGCCTGCGTTTCGATGCGGTGCATGCCATCGGCAACCATGCGTGGCTGCGCGAATTGTCCGACCATATCCGCGCGAAAGTGCAGCACGGGCGGCACGTGCATCTGGTGCTGGAAAACGAACACAACAGCGCGAGCCTGCTGGAAACGCATTTCGACGCGCAATGGAACGACGACGCGCACAACGCGCTGCATGTTCTGCTGACGGGCGAAACCGAAGGCTATTACCACGCGTACGAAGACCAGCCGATCCGCCGTCTCGCGCGCGTGCTGTCGGAAGGCTTCGCGTATCAGGGCGACCCGTCGCCGATTCACGACGGCGCGCCGCGTGGTGAATCGAGCCAGCATCTGCCGACTACCTCATTCGTGATGTTCTTGCAGAATCACGACCAGATCGGCAATCGCGCATTCGGCGAGCGCTTGCGCTCGCTGACGTCGGACGATGCTTTGCGCGCCGCCACCGGTTTGCTGCTGCTGTCGCCGCAAATCCCCCTGCTGTTCATGGACGAGGAATACGGCTCGACCCAGCCGTTCCTGTTTTTCACCGACTACACCGGCGCGCTCGCCGACGCCGTGCGCGAAGGACGGCGCCGCGAATTCGCACGCTTTTCGGCGTTCAGCGATGAAAAGCGTCGTGCGCAGATTCCCGATCCGAACGACGCGAAGACCTTTGCGGTCTCGTCACCGCCTGAGCCCGTTCAAGGTCAAGGCTCCGCACAAGATGACAACGCGAAAGACCGTCTCGACTGGATGCACTTCTACAAATCCGCGCTCGCCGTGCGGGCGAAGCTGATCACGCCGCGTCTGAAACATTCCAAAGCGCTCGGCTCGACCGTGCTGAGCGCCGCAAACGGCGGCGACGCCAATGCGCTGATCGCCCGCTGGAAACTTTGCGACGGCGAAACCTTGTCGATCGCGTTGAATCTCTCGAAGGAGAACGTGGCGTTCCCCGCTTTGCCCGCCGGCAAAGTGATTTTCGAAACGCCGCCGCGCGTGCGCGAGCAGGTCGACGCCAAGGTGTTGCCTTCGTATGCGTTTGTCGCGTGGGTGACCGGCGACGTCAGCGAATATGCCATCGGCCACGATGCTCGCATCGTGAGCCAACAGGAGCGCCACGCGTGAGTGCTACCCGCCGTTCAAACGATACGATCGTTACCCTTGCCACTCGCGTCGGCTTCGAGGTCGAGTGGCGGGACGCGCACCATACGACGCAGCATGTGCCGGAGAGCACGCTCGCCGTGCTGCTCGAACGAATGGGCTTGCCATGCGCTAACGCCACGCAAATCCGGCACAGCGCGGCGGCGCTCGAAGCCGAACTGTCCGGCCGCAAACTGCCGCCATTGATGACCGCGGAGATCGAGCGCGGCATCGCGCTGCCTGCCGCGGCGATCAAATCCGGCAGCCACTACCGGATCGAGCTCGAAAGCGGCTCGATCATCGACGGCCGCTTCACGGCGCCTAAAGGCGAGGAAGCATTGCTCGCACCAATCGACGAGCCCGGCTATCACACGCTGGTGATCAACGATCAACGCATGACATTGGCCGTGGCGCCGTCACGCTGCTATACCGTCGCGGATGCATGGCGCACGCTGCACGACGGCGCCACGGCGCAAACGCCGCCGCTCTGGGGCATTGCCGCGCAGTTGTATGGCTTGCGCCGCACGGGCGACGGCGGCATCGGCGACTATACGGCTCTCGCGCAGATGGCTATTGAAAGCGCGAAGCGCGGCGCCCATGCGCTCGCCGTCAGTCCGACGCACGCGATGTTCAGCGCCGAGCCGAACCGGTTCAGTCCGTATTCGCCGTCGTCGCGTTTGTGGCTGAACGTCACGCATATCGATCCCGCCGCGGTGTTCGGCGCGGACGCCGCGCGCGCCGCACTCGAGGCCGCGCAGGCCACCGACGCCTGGTCGGCACTCGAAGACTTGCCGCTGATCGATTGGCCGAACGCAGTTGTGCTGAAGCTGAAGGTTTTGCGCGTGCTGTACGAGAACTTTTGCACCCAGGAACGCGCGCACGATACGCCGCGCGCGCTCGAATTTCATGGCTTCTGCGAACGTGCCGGCCGTGCGCTCGAAGATCACGCGCGTTTCGAAGCGCTGCAAGCGGTGCAGTTGGCTCAGGAGGCCGGCAATGGCCACTGGCGCAATTGGCCTGATGCGTTACGCGACCCGCGCAGCCCGGAAGTTGACGCCTTTGCCGAAACGCATCGGCATGAAGTCGATTTTCATCTGTTTCTGCAATGGCTCGCCGCCAAGGGTCTGTCGCACGCGCAGCATGCGGCGACCGATGCCGGCATGGCCGTCGGCCTGATCGCCGACCTGGCAGTTGGATGCGATAGTGCCGGCAGCCATGCATGGTCGTACCGTGACGACATGCTGCAAGGCATTTCAGTGGGCGCACCGCCCGATCTGTTCAACCAGGCCGGCCAGGCATGGGGGCTCACCACCTTCTCGCCGCGCGCAATGCGCACGCAGGGCTTCTCCGCGTTCATCGACATGCTGCGCGCGGCGTTCGCGCACGCGGGCGGCGTCCGCATCGACCACATTCTCGGCTTGCGGCGCCTATGGCTCGTGCCCGAAGGCGAAAGCGCGCGTAATGGCGCCTATCTGCGCTATCCGCTCGAAGACCTGCTGCGGCTGATCGCGCTCGAATCGTGGCGGCATCGCGCGATCGTAATCGGCGAAGATCTCGGCACCGTGCCGCCCGGCTTTCGCGAGCGGCTCGACGAGCACGGTCTCGCCGGCATTCGCGTGCTGTGGTTCGAAGGCGCGGAAGGCGGCAAGGGTTTCAGGCCGCCGCACGCGTGGGACCGCAACGCTGTCGGCACCACCACGACCCATGATCTGCCGACCGTGGCAGGCTGGTGGCGCGGCAGCGACATTACGTGGCGCAACCGGATCGGTCAAACGATGGCGCGCGCCGACGGCCGCGACGCGGAGAAAGTGGCGCAGGAAGAACGCGCCGCCGATCGCGCTCTGCTATGGCGCGCGTTCCAGCAAGCCGGCGTCGCCGTGCCGGACGTGGAAGCGCCGCCGCCCGACGAGGCGCCCGTGGATGAAGCGCTCGCCTTCGTCGCCGCGACACCCGGGCCGCTCGTCACTTTCCCGCTCGAAGATTTGCTCGCGCTGGTCGAGCAGCCGAATCTGCCCGGCTCGATCGACGAGCATCCGAACTGGCGCCGCCGCGTGAGCTTGCCCATCGACGCATTGTTCGAGGACGACACCTTCAGCGATCGCCTGCTGGCCGTCGACCGCGCGCGCGGCGGCGCAACCGTTCCTGCTTCTGCCTCCAACGCCTCTTCGGAGCCTGATACGCCATGACCGTCCCGCGCTCCACGCTTCGCCTCCAGTTCCATCGAGGCTTTACCTTCGACGATGCCGCGAAGCATGTCGACTACTTCGCCGCGCTCGGCATCAGCCACGTGTACGCGTCGCCCATCACCACCGCCGAGCCGGGCTCGATGCACGGCTACGATACCGTCGACTACACCCAGGTCAACGCCGAATGCGGCGGCGAGGCGGGCTTGAAACGCCTCGTCGATAAGCTGCACGCGCACAACATGGGGCTGATCGTCGATGTGGTGCCGAACCATATGGGCGTCGGCGGTTCGAGCAACGCGTGGTGGCTCGATATCCTCGAATGGGGCCGGCACAGCGCGTACGCTCGCCATTTCGATATCGACTGGCATTCGCCCGATCCAGCCTTGCGCGGCAAGGTGCTGGCGCCGACACTCGGCGCCGCGTACGGCGAGGAGCTCGCAGCAGGCCGGATTGCGCTGCATTTTGCGGCTGATAGCGGCCGCTTTTATATCGGCTACGGGCCGCATGTGTTTCCGGTGTGCCCAACCGATTACGCGGCGATTCTGCAAAGCGCCGACCGCACCGATCTCAGTGCACTGGCCGAACGTTTCCAGGGCCTGACGACGCAGCCGACCGATCAGCCGCGCGCCGCCGAAGGACGCGACATGCTGCGCGAGTTCGTCGCGCAAAACGGCGCCGCGGCGATCGAATTGGTGCTAGAAGCGTATGCGCCCGCAGATCCGGTGACGCGTGACCGTCTGCATCGGCTGATCGAACGGCAGCACTTCCGCCTCGCATGGTGGCGCACTGCTTCGGACGAAGTGAACTGGCGGCGTTTCTTCGACATCTCGACGCTGGCCGGCGTGCGTGTGGAGCGGCCCGAAGTGTTCGAGGCCGTGCACGCGCTGATTTTCCGCTTGTATCAGGAAGGCGTGGTGGACGGTTTGCGGATCGACCACGTGGACGGTCTCGCTGAACCACGTGAGTACTGTCAGCGTCTGCGGCAGCGCCTCACCGAATTGCGCGACACCGCACCGTATGTGGTCGTCGAAAAAATTCTCGGCCGCGGCGAACCACTGCGCGACGATTGGCCCGTGGACGGCACGACCGGCTACGATTTCATGAACGACGTGGGCGCGCTACTGCACGATCCGGCCGGCGCCGAGCCGCTCGCGCAGACATGGGCCGAACTCACCGGCCGCAGCCCGCGCTTCGCCGACGAAGCCTTGGCCGCGCGACGCAAGATTCTCGTGGAGAACCTCGCGGCGGAACTGGACCGCGCAGCGCGTGCGTTGCATCGGATCGCCCGCGATTCGCTGACGACCCGCGATTTCACCTTCACGGCGTTGCGACGCGTGCTGACCGAACTGGCCGTGCATTTTCCGGTGTATCGGATCTATCCACAGAACGGGCTGCGCGGCGCCATCGATAACGTGTATTTCGAGCAGGCGCTGGCAGGCGCGAGACAAACGCTTTCGCGCGCGGACTATGTAGTGCTCGACCGCGTGAACGCGTGGTTGGGCGGCAGCGCAGAAGAGGTGCCGAATGCACGCGGCAATGTGCAATCACAGCAGCAGGGTCCGAATGGCGTACCGCCGGGTCATACCGGTTCCGCAAGGCGCACCGCGCAGACGCTGTTTTCGCAATTGACCGCGCCGGTCGCCGCGAAGGCGATTGAAGATACAGCGTGCTATCGCTATGGACGTTTGCTGTCGCGCAACGAAGTCGGCTCGGACCCGAGCGAGCTTTCGTTATCGGTGGACCAGTTCCACGCGGCGAATCTGGAGCGTTCGCAGCGCTTTCCCCACGCGATGCTCGCCACGGCAACGCACGACCACAAGCGTGGCGAAGACGTGCGCGCGCGGCTCGCGGTGTTGAGCGAAATCGCGGATGAATGGAGCGCCAAGTTGCGCGCATGGTCGACATTGAATGCACCGCATCGCCGCGCCGTCGACGGTACGAGGATTCGCAGCGTCAGCCACGACACACGCTACGATTGGGCGCCGGGCCCCGCCGCCGAAGCGATGCTGTATCAGACCCTGGTGGGCTGCTGGCCACCGGATCTAAAGCCGGACGATGAAGCCGGCGTCAAGGCACTGGCCGAGCGCGTCGCACAATGGCAGTTGAAGGCGCTGCGGGAGGCGAAGCTGCAGACCAACTGGCTCTCCCCCGACGAAGCCTATGAGGCCGGCTGCCGCGAGTTCCTGTTCGATATTCTGGCGCCGCAGCGGCGCGACGGGTTCTTGCGCGAGTTGTCCGCGCTCGTCGCACGGATTGGACGCGCTGGTGCGCTCAATAGTTTGCAGCAAACGGTGTTGCGGCTGGCATCGCCTGGGATTCCCGATCTTTATCAAGGCACTGAGTTGTGGGACTTCAGTCTGGTCGATCCGGACAATCGCCGACCCGTCGACTTTGCCAAACGTGAGGCGTGGCTGGCACAGACACCGCCTTCGGCGTTTCTGGCGAACTGGCGCGATGGCCGGGTGAAGCTCGCGGTGGTGCAACGCGTGCTGGCGTTGCGCGCGCATTTGCCGGAGTTGCTAAGTCAGAGTACGTATCTTCCGCTCGAGGTGCGCGGTGCGCATGCGTCGAATGTGATCGCCTTTGCACGCCGGCATGGGAACGCATGGGCTGTGGTGGTGGCGAGCCGGCTGGCTGCCGGGTTGCTAGGCGAAGACGGCGATTTGCCGATGGCCGATCCAGCCAAATGGGGCGATACGGCAATCCAGATGCCCGCGGATCTGGCCGCGCGGGCGCTGTTCGACTGGTTGAGTCCGGCGGCGCCTAAGGTCGATGAAAACGGCTTGCTTTATCTGCGCGATGCGTTGGGCGCAATGCCTATCGCAGTGTTGGTGGAGGATGGCGTGCCACACAGTTGATCTGCGACTTTTAGAAGGTTGGAGGCGGTGAAAGCATGGGCGACGCGCTGACTACCGATAAGAGCCGGGCAACAGCAGCCCGCAAATAAGCCGCTCAACCACCTTCGTCGTCGAAGATCTTCGGATAAACGCGCACGAGCACGATGCGCGGCCCCTTCATCTTCTTGACCACCACATCGAAGCAATCGAACTCAACGCGCTGCCCTTCGGCAGGCAGGTCGTTGAGCGCCTGAATCACGAGGCCGCCGACCGATTCAGCCCTGCCCTCGTCGATGTCGATCCCGAGCGCGCGTTCCAACGACACCACCGGCAAGCTGCCCTTGCCCATCAACGTGCCGTCGTCCATACGCGTCCAGTCGGCATCGCCCTGGCGGAATTCGTCGTGGATCTGCCCGACCAGTGCGCCGAGCAGATTGTCCAGCGTCAGAAAGCCGATCGGCTTCGAATTCTTGCGGCCAACCAGCGCGAAGTGCGGCGCACCCTGTCGGAAGCGGCGAAACAGTTCGAGCGCCGGCATGTCCGGCTTGACATACTGCACGGGCCGCACATATTTGGAGAGGTCGTCGAGCGTGCTGCCAGCGTGCCGCGCCAGCAGCAAATCCTTCAAATGGATCATGCCGGCCACGCGCTCGCCGGACGCGTCTTCCAACAACGGATAGCGGCTGAAGCGGTGCCGCGCCACCATCTGCATGTTTTCTCGCAAAGGCAAATCGCGCCGCAGGCCGACCATTTCATGGGACGGGCGCATCAGATCCGAGACGGTCATGCGCGAAAAGTCCAGCGAATGCGCAATCGTGTTCCATTCGTCCTGGCTATAGGCGCCATCCAGCGAACCAAGTTCAGTCGCGACGTTGGCGTGGCGGCCGCGCAGAATCAGCTTGAGTTCCTCGGTGGAGTAATGCGAATCGTGGCCGTGGTCCGCGTCGAGGCCCGCGAGCTTCAACACCGCGTTGGCGCTCGTGTTGAGCACCCAGATCCCCGGATACATCGCCCAGTAGAAACCGTATAGCGGCGTGGCGGCCCACAACGAAACCTTTTCCGCCTCGCGAATCGCCAGCGATTTCGGCGCCAGCTCGCCCACCACGATGTGCAGGAACGAAATGCACGAGAACGCGAAGAACAGCGAGATGCCGTGGATCAGCTTCTCCGATTCCACGCCAAGCAGGCTGAAAACCGGCGTGAGCAGTTCCGCGAACGCCGGCTCACCGATCCAGCCGAGCCCGAGCGACGCCAGCGTAATGCCGAGCTGACAGGCGGACAGATACGCGTCGAGCCGTCCGTGCACCTTCGCCAGCAAACGCCCGCGCATGCCGTGCTTGGCCGCGAGGCTCCGCACGCGCGTCTGGCGCAGCTTCACCAGACCGAATTCGGCGGCGACAAAAAAACCGTTGAGGGCAACGAGAAACAATGCACCGATAAGGGCGACAACCTGGATCAAAGCGAAGGGCTCCGGCAACAAAAGTTGTCAGTATAGAGGGCGAAAGCAAGCTGAAAGTTAATCGCGTACAGGAACGTGCGCCGACAGCCGCCGCTCACGTTGGTGTCGGCGCACTCAGCGGCACATGCAGCGCGAGCGTAGCCGTTTCGCTCTCAGGCGCGTCGCTTTGCTCGAAACTGCCGCCGTGCGCTTCCGCGACGCGCTTGCACAGCGCGAACACCCACGCGATCCGTTTGGCTTCGCGCGGTTCGCGTGCCTGTTTGCGGGCAAAAGCTTCCAGCAAATGAGGCACCGAAGGATCGTCCAGCGCAGCGGCACTTTGATTGAAGGTGACGGTGGCGTGCCACCTGGCGGCGTCCGCGTGTGCGGCCAGCGTGACTGCGGCGCCCTGCGTGCTCGCTTCGACCGCAAACGTGAGCATCACCCACAGCGCGGCGGCGAGGCGCTCACGGTCGCCGTTGAGCTGCTCGGTAGCGAGTCGCGATTCGACCGCGATCTTGACACCACGCGCGCGAGCCAACCCGGAACGGACTTCTTCCACCGTTTCATCGATTAGCGGATGCAGCGGAAACGGAGCAATAGCAAGCGCCAGCGATTTGGTCTCGCCGCGCGTGGCATCGACAATCGTCTCCAGCAACTTCACCTGCTGGTCCACGCCGTTACGAATCCCGGTGACGGCGCGCTGCGAATTAGGGTCGTTGGCATCGAGCTTACGCTCGAGCACGTAGGCCCAGCTATGGATGGCGTTCAGCGGACCACGCAGGTCATGCGACAGCAGCGACAGCACGTGGTCGCGCATAAATAGCGCGGTCTCCGCGCGCAGACGTGCGGTGCGTTCGGATACGGCAAAGCCGGAAAGAACCGGGTCTGCGCCGGCGGTCCCGGTGGAAGACGTTGTCACGATCAAGCCCTCTCAGGCGGTGCATAAAATGTTAAAAGACGTCCCATTATAGGCATGCCACCCGGCGCGGCCAGCCTGGCCGGATGGCCAGTGTGGACGCAAACCGCATGCCACGCCCCAATCCTCAGCGATGCAGCGCCAACACGCCTACAATGTCGGTTTTTACGTTTTTGACCTAAGGAGCGACATATGTCGACTGTGACTACCGAATCCGGCCTGAAATACGAAGACATCGTTGAAGGCACCGGCGCCGAAGCGGTGGCCGGCAAGACCGTCAGCGTGCACTACACGGGCTGGCTGACTGACGGCCAGAAGTTCGACTCGAGCAAGGACCGCAACGACCCGTTCGCGTTCGTGCTGGGTGGCGGCATGGTTATCAAGGGCTGGGACGAAGGCGTGCAAGGCATGAAGGTCGGCGGCACGCGCAAGCTGACGATTCCGCCGCAACTCGGCTACGGCGTGCGTGGCGCCGGCGGCGTGATTCCGCCGAATGCAACGCTCGTGTTCGAAGTCGAACTGCTCGGCGTCTAAGTTTTTCGCTGCGCTGTTTTGCATTGTGCAAGTGGGCTTCGCCAATGAGTCACCCCGCCGTCACCGCACCTAGCGTTTCGCTGCGCCGTTACGGCGTGGTCGAGGCGTCGGACGTGCACGACTTTCACCAGGTCGTGCTCGGACTCGACGGCGCGATGGTGATGGCGGTAGACGGCGTCGCGCATCAGATCGACGCCCGCTCCGCCTGGCTCATCCCGGCCGGGGCGCGGCACGATTACGCGGGCATCGGCGAGAACCGGCAATTGGTGCTGGATCTGCCGGCCACCTCGCTAGCCGTGCCGGAACGTCTGTTCGACCGCGCGCGGGCGGTGACGGTGGATGTCTCGCTCACGCAACTCGTGCATCGGATTGCGGCGCACGCCACAGGCGGCGCGCAAGCCGACGACCTGGACACCCGGCGTTTTCAATGGGATGCAGCCGCGCGCTTGGGCGCCGCGTTGGTGGCCGACACCGGTACGGTGGCCGGGGCTCAGGCCTATGGCGCCGGCCTCGACTTCGCGCGCATCGACCGTTGGCTGCGCGCGCATCTGTCGGAGCCGCTGCGTATCGCCGACCTTGCCGCGCACTGCGGCTTCGGCATGCGGCGCTTTCATCAGCTTTTTATCGACGCCTTCGGCGAAACGCCACATCGCTACTTGCAGCGTTTGCGGCTCGATACGTCTCTTGGTTTGTTGTCCGATCCACGCTTATCTCTCAGCGATATCGCGTTGGAAATCGGCTTTGGCGATCAGAGCGCCTACACGCACGCATTCACGCGGCGTTTCGGGCTGGCGCCCGGTCAATGGCGCGCGACACGGAACCGAAGTCACGCTTGAACCTCGATCCGCGACGCACTGTGACCAACAGTTAAATCTGGCAAACAAAGCAGTACGAGTTAGATGCGTCATTGCGCCACGCGCGTCAAGCAAAAGCGCGCAGTGTCTTCGCGACTGCCAGTCATCACTTCACCCCCTCCGCTACCGCTGCCGGCCCGCTCCATCAAGGCCTTTGGCAAACGACGCCCCAATCTCGCCGTAGACGTCGAGCCGGCATACAGATGTGCGACGGCCCAATCGCGTTGTCGAAGGTCACAAATAAAATTGAACCCACCTTCCAAAACAAAGACAGAGCTACGGGGTGCGTAATATTTCTGATGTTTAGCTGACACACCCCAATCCGCAACTTTCTATACCGCTGGAGGTATTCGATGGAAAAGCTCATTCAGCAAATTGCTCAGAACTCCGTATGGAATAAGTGGGTCGCCGCCAACTCGTCTGAAACAGACGGCTGCATATCGGGCAGCAAGGAAGGTTGCATTTCAGCCGCAAAGGCAGGCTGCATTTCGATCGCCAGAGCAACGCCGCCTCCGAAGAAAGGCTGCATCAGCTAATCGCCCTACGTCGAACTTGAGCGACCTGTAATGGCGAAACGCAACCTGGCGCGCTCATCAAGCTGATCCTTGCAAGGTGCAAGGATCAGCTTCCCTCGACATCGCAACCAGGCTTTGGAGTCCGCATGAAAAGCCAGCCGACAGCCGATGTGATCGAGCAGATCAAAGACATCCCCATCTATCGACAGTCGATAGCGGACAACTTTTTCCCGATTCTGGAAAAACCCGCTATCGCGCTGGACTTTCCCAACAACTGGATGACGCCGCGACTTGCAGCCGCGCTCGAGGCCGGCGAAGCCGAGTTCGTTCTTTCGACCGGCACCCATCACGCAAGGATGCAGATCATCCGCCCGCCTTACTTTCTATTGAACTCGTACTATCAGCTGTGGAGCGATCACCCCGACATTCGGTTCACATGGCAGCAACAATGTCAGCGCGTATCGCTCACTACGGTGCTGGCAACCGAACACGTGGCGCGAGTAAACGTCCGCAAATATGACACGCACATCGCTGGAATCGCCTCATCGGCGATGAGGCGGCTCGATGCGCGCACTTCGTATCTCAACCAGAAACTCGACCCTGCACTGTGGGAACGCGCCGATATCGAGTGCATGCTGGACGATATCGAGGCTGCCAGGCGTTCTCATCCTCATGGGTTTTATCATCTGGATTGTTCCAGCTTCCATCTGGCCCATTTCGTACTGAAGGTCTCAGAATACGGACTAAAGGAACGCTTCCCCCAACCTGCCAGCATCGTCCACGCTTACGAGTACACCCCGGCAAACGTCAGGCGGTTCCTGCTGGAAAATTTCAGTTGCCCGCTCGTCGATCTCTTCGGCAGCACCGAACTCGGCTATCTCTACTACAGCGATCGACACGGCCGCTACTCGCCGTATCTCGACAAAATGCGCCTGGAACTCGTGCCGTTCGCGACGAGCGACTCAATTTTCAGCCTGATCGTGTCGAGCGTGCGTAATCCGTATATGCCGCTAATCCGTTACCGCTCCGGCGATTGCGTCCAGACGGCCGACGGCTCGGCAAACCCTGCGCAAATTTTCAGATTTTGCGGCCGCGAAAAAGAGATGCTGTGCGCTTCGCACGGCATGGTGTCGCAAGCCGATTTCGACGATCTCATCTGCGCCGCTTCGCCCACAATCTTCGTTTATCAATTACGCACGGTTGAGCAATCGCAAGCCTGCCTGCATTACACGACGTTCCATGGCGCCCCGCTCCTGCCGCGGGAAGTTGCTGATTTGCAAGCGCGCATTCGGGAAGCGACAGGGATGGATTGCACCATCTCACACCGCGCCCATATCGCCATCGGCAAATCGGGAAAATATGCGTGGCTCCCGAGAGATTAAGGGTCTGCCGGCAGGTTCCAACTACTCTCACTGCAAAGAGGAAATCGCATGCACTCCCTGTATTCTGCTCCGGCGGTCGACGCAAAGGCATTGCTCGGTCACGAACTGTATTCGGAAGTAATCCTCTATTTCACCAATCGCACCGGCGCGTCCTCGGACTACGTAGAACGGCAACTGGTGGAATGTTTGCGGTACCTCTATCTGGTCTCGAAGCACCGGGAGCAACTGAGTGGTCTTTTTCTGCCGGTCGAGCAGCAGATCGACGAGATCTGGCATTACCTCATTCTCCAGACACGCGAATACCGGACGCTTTGTGAGGAACGCTTGCCCGGCGGTTTCTTTATCGAGCACCGCAGTTGCCCTTACGCGACCTATCAGCAAGCGCCGAGCCGCGAGCAACTAATCGAGCAATCACTTCGGTGGCTGCCGTTGTATCGGCAATCCTTTGGCCCGTTCGATGAGGGTGCGCTGCCGCATTGGACCATGCCTCGTTTTCTGCGCGACGAAATGGGCCTCTCGCTGGCGGACATTGCGCAGCTCGAAGCCCGCGAGGCTGCCTGAAGGCAGACGCCATGACAGGCTACCGAGCCTCCCGGCGCCTCCCGGGCGGGCGTAATCGACTGTCCGCCAGCACGCTTGCTCTTGTCGTTATCCTGGCCTGCCAGTTGATGGTGGTCATCGACGGCACGGTGATATACGCGGCATTGCCGCATCTTCGGGCAGACCTCCGACTTGCGCGCGCGGACCTGTCCTGGGTGCAAAACGCCTATATGCTGACTTTCGGCGGGTTCATGCTGCTGGGCGCCCGCACCGGCGACATCCTGGGACACCGTCGTGTGTTCCTGGCCGCCAGCGCGGCGTTTGTCCTGGCGTCGTCTGCTGGCGGGCTCGCGCAATCCCTCCATGGGCTGCTCCTCGCGCGCGGCTTGCAAGGCATCGCCGGTGCCTTTGCCGCGCCATCCGCGCTCGCGCTGCTGATGCTGCTTTTCCCGGAGGGCGCGGCGCGTATGCGTGCGATCACGCTCTACACAGCGGTCTCCGGCGGTGGGAGTGCGGCCGGGCTGGTGCTCGGCGGCGTACTGACCGATTTCGCCTCCTGGCGCTGGGTACTGTTCATCAATGTGCCTATCGGCGCACTGTTGCTGGTGCTGGGGCCACGATGCCTGCCTGAGGCGCCGCGTAACCGCAGACACTTCGATGTCATGGGTGCGTTGACCGTCACCCTCGGCACGAGCCTCCTGGTGTACGGGCTCGTACGTTGCGTGCCGGACGGAGCGGCACACCCAGGCGTCGTGGTGTCGCTCATCTCAGCAGGACTATTGCTCATCGCCTTCGTTCTCGTCGAGAAGCGGGCGAGGCACCCGATTACCCCGCTCTCGCTCTTCGCCAGCGCGCAACGTTCAGGCGCCTATGCCGGCAGGATGCTATTGATAGGCGGCATGCTGGGAACGTTCTTCTTCCTGACCCAATACGTGCAGGAGGTTCTTGAGTTCAGCGCGTTCCGCGCGGGCCTCGCCTTCCTGCCGCTGGCGGCAACGCAATTTCTGATGGTGATGGTCGGCGTGCCGTGGCTCATACCGCGGCTGGGCCGCAAAGGTCTGCTGACGGGAGGACTGCTGATCGCGGCGGGCGGCATGGTGTGCTTGAGCCGAGTGGGTGCCGACACGGAGTTTTTTGCCGATCTGGCATTGCCGATCGTCATGTTGGGAATCGGAACCGGCGCAGCCCTGGTGCCGCTTACGACGGCCGGCATTGCCGGCGTGGCGCCGCGTCATGCTGGTGCGGCTTCCGGTTTGATCAATGCGACGCACTATATCGGCGGCGCAATGGGCACGGCGGTCGTCGTCTTCATTGCCGATCTGACGTTTAACCGTATCGCTTTGACGCGTGGGCCACTCGGTTCGACTTTGGAACTGGGGGCCAAAACCGAACTCACCCATGCCCTGTCAGTTTCGGCTGGCACGTCTGCGGTGTTCTTCGTGTTAGCGCTGCTCATCGTGCTCGTCACGATGAGCAGCCCGCGCACGCTGCCAGCGGCATAGGCGACCGGGCGGCAGGGGTAGCCCCGGACCGGGCCGCCGCCCCTCTACGGTTTAACCCGCCAGACCGCGCTCCAGATCGCCGCGGATATCGCCGGCGTTTTCCAGGCCAACCGCGAGACGGATCAAGCCTTCGCTGATACCCGCCGCGGCACGCGCTTCCGGCGTTACGCGAGCATGCGTGGTCGTCGCCGGATGCGTGATGGTGGTACGCGTATCGCCGAGATTGCCAGTGATCGAGCAAATCTTCGAACTGTCGATCACGCGCCAGGCATTCGCGCGCATCTGCTCAGGCGTATCGCCCTTCAGTTCGAACGACAGGATCGCGCCGCCCGCCTTTTGCTGACGCATGGCCAGCGCGTGCTGCGGATGCGATTCGAGTCCCGGGTAGAACACGCGGTTCACGGCCGGATGCATTTCCAGCCAGCGCGCGATTTCGAGCGCATTCGCCGACTGCTTTTCGACGCGCAGCGACAGCGTTTCCATGCCCTTGAGCAGCACCCATGCGTTGAACGCGGACAGCGTCGGCCCGGCGCTACGCACGAACGGAAACACCTTTTCCATGATGAACTGCCTGGAGCCGACCAGCGCGCCGCCGAGCACACGCCCCTGGCCGTCGAGGAACTTGGTGGCCGAATGCATCACGACATCCGCGCCGAGCTTCAGCGGCTGTTGCAACGCCGGGCTGCAGAAGCAGTTGTCGACCACGAACAGCGCGTTGGCTGCCTTCGCGATCTTGCTGATCGCTTCGATATCGGCGACTTCGGTCAGCGGGTTCGACGGCGTTTCGAGGAAGAACATCTTCGTCTCCGGGCGCACGGCGTTTTTCCACGCGTCCAGATCGGTCGGATCGACAAAGGTCGTCGTGATGCCGAACTTGCTGAAAATCTGCGAGAACATGCCGAGCGTCGAACCGAACAGCGCCTGCGAGCTGACCAGATGGTCGCCAGCCTGCAATGCCGACATCACGACCGACATGATCGCGGCCATCCCCGAAGCCGTGGCCATGCACGCTTCGCCGCCTTCGAGCGCGGCCAGGCGGTCCTGGAACATCGTGACGGTCGGATTCGTGAAGCGCGAATAGGTGTAGTTGTCTTCGGAATTCTTGAATTTTTCGGCGGCGTCCGCGGCACTCGCGAAGACGAAGCTCGAGGTCAGGAAAATCGCTTCCGAATGTTCGTTGAAGTCGCTGCGCACTGTGCCCGAGCGGACTGCCAGCGTATCGAAGTTCAGGGAGTCGTCCATGTCAGTTCTGGTTTCCAATGTTCCATGGCTGGGTTCGGCGTCGACGGCTCCACGCGAGAGGAGCGCCTAACGCCAAACGTCAGCAACAAAAAAGCCCGCTTTTGCGTCGGCATAAGCGGGCTTCATGTGCGGGGGAAAGCTGGAGCGGAGGCGGATGAGTGCGGCTTTTCCACCCTTCGCTTTAGCTGTTTTGGGTTGCCCCGCGTCCGCAAGCTGAGATCAAATCGACGCAAGCCGTCATGCTAACACGCTCGCGGCGTGGCGTGCAGCGGGCCACGCCGCGAGCGCCATCACTCAACCGACCGACAATTGCAAGTGCAGTTGCGAACGCGCCGGGCCGCCGTCGGCCGCTTCGCTCGCGGCGTCGCGGTCCGATTGCGAGGACGGTGCGAGGCGCGCGGTTTCGATGCGGTCGAGGTATTCGCTGGTGACATCACCCGTGACGTAGTTGCCGTCGAAGCACGAGGCTTCGAATTCCTTCAGCGCCGGGTTGATATCGCGCACCGCCTGCTTCAGGGCGTCGACGTCCTGATAAACGAGATAGTCCGCGCCGATCATGCGCGCGACTTCATCGTCCGTGCGGCCGTGGGCGACGAGTTCACCGCGTGTCGGCATATCGATACCGTAGACGTTCGGGTACTTCACCGGCGGCGCCGCCGAAGCGAAGATCACCTTGTTCGCGCCGGCATCGCGTGCCATCTGCACGATTTCGTGCGAAGTGGTGCCGCGCACGATCGAATCGTCGACGATCAGCACGTTCTTGCCCTTGAACTCGATGCCCATTGCGTTCAGCTTCTGGCGCACCGACTTCTTGCGCATCGCCTGGCCCGGCATGATGAAGGTGCGGCCTACGTAACGGTTCTTGAAGAAGCCTTCGCGATACTCCACGCCCAGTTTCTTCGCGACCTGCATCGCAGCCGGACGGGACGAATCGGGAATCGGCATCACGACGTCGATCGCGACGTCGGGCAATTCGCGCTTGATCTTCTCGGCGAGGTAATCGCCCATGCGCAGACGCACGTTGTAGACCGGCACGCCGTCGAGTACCGAGTCCGGACGCGCGAGATACACGAGTTCGAAAATGCACGGGTTCAGGCTAGGATTCGTGGCGCATTGCTGCGAGTGCAAATTGCCTTCGAGGTCGATGAAAATCGCTTCGCCCGGCGCGATGTCGCGCACAAATTCGAAACCGACACCTTCGATTGCAACCGATTCCGACGCCAGTATCCACTCGACGCCTTCCGGCGTTTCCTGCTTGCCGAGGCACAGCGGGCGAATGCCGAACGGGTCACGGAAGCCGAGCATGCCGTAGCCGGCAATCAGCGACACGATCGCGTACGAACCCCGCACCCGGCGATGCACGCCCGACACCGCCTTGAACAGCGCGGCCGGATCGAGTTGCAGGCTCGAACTGGACAGCTGCAATTCGTGCGCGAGCACGTTGAGCATCACTTCGGTGTCGGAGTTCGTGTTGATATGGCGGCGATCGATGCGGAACATCTCATCTTTCAGCTGCTGCCAGTTGGTCAGATTGCCGTTGTGCGCGAGGATGATGCCGAACGGCGCGTTCACGTAGAACGGCTGGGCTTCTTCTTCGCTCGATGCAGAACCGGCGGTCGGGTAACGGACCTGGCCGATACCGGTGGTGCCGGGCAGGCTGCGCATGTTGCGCGTGCGGAACACGTCGCGCACCATGCCGTTGGCCTTGTGCATATGGAAGTTGCTGCCGTTCGCTGTCGCGATGCCGGCGGCGTCCTGACCGCGGTGCTGCAGAAGCAGCAGGCTGTCATAGATCAGCTGATTGACCGGAGAGTGGGAAACTACGCCTACGATGCCGCACATGGCATGTCCTTCAAAGGTACGAAATTCGTAACGGCGGCCGGTGCCAAAGATGCTGCGCGAGGGTACGTGAGGGTACGCGACGGTGCATAGAGGCAACCGGATTACGCCGGAGTCCTGCTGCGTTCCTTTAACCGTTCACCTGATCGTCACACGCGGACGTAGGCAGCGAGCGTCTCGGGAAGCAGCGGTTTCATTACGTGCACGCCCTCGACCGCATAGGGCCGAAGCAAGGCGTTGCGCCAGAATTCCTGTTGGGGCAGTTCGGTCAAGCCTGCGAGGGCGACCAGAACCAGCACCAGAACGACCCCGCGCACGAGGCCAAACATCAAACCGAGCGAGCGGTCCACGCCGCTCAAGCCGGTCGCCTGCACGATGCGGCTCAGCAGGGCATTCAGCACGCTTGCGACCAGCACCACGCCGATCGCCACCAGCGCGAACGCCAGAAGCCACTGGGTCAGCGCGCCGCCCGGCCATGTGGCAGGGATAAACGGCACGACATAACCGACAAAGCGGCAAGCAATGAAAAACGCCGCGATCCAGCCGATCAGCCCGAATATCTCAGACAAAAAGCCGCGCCATGTGCCGCGCAAGGCCGACAAACCGATCACCGCCATTACAGCGTAGTCGAAGGCAGTGAACATCGCTCGCTTACTGTGCAGCGCCGCTGTTCGCGCCCGACGTCAAGCCGGCCTCGCGAACCTTCGCAATCGCGGCGGTTGCCGCTGCACGGTCGGCGAACGGACCGGCGCGCAATAGCGTGAGTGTGGAGCCGTCTGCCTGCTTCCGATGTTCGGTATATGCAGGCACTCCGGCCGCTTTCAACTTGGCGGCCCAATTACGCGCGTTGGCGTCGTTCGCAAATGCGCCGAGCTGGACGGCGAAACGGCTGCCCGGCGGCGATGCCGGCGTGCCGGAATTGGCGTCCGCGCTTGCCGC
Organism: Paraburkholderia phytofirmans OLGA172; assembly: GCF_001634365.1. Lineage (NCBI taxonomy): Bacteria > Pseudomonadati > Pseudomonadota > Betaproteobacteria > Burkholderiales > Burkholderiaceae > Paraburkholderia > Paraburkholderia phytofirmans. The sequence continues at coordinate 415,498 of NZ_CP014579.1, read as the reverse complement.
GGGAGTATTCGCGCTGTCGTCGCTCGGTGCCGCAATGTTCGCCGCGCTTTGCGTGGCGGGCGCATTGGTCGGCTTGGCCGGTTTGGCGGGCGCTTGCGCTGCGGGCGCGGCCGGTGCCGCATTAGTGGCGACCGTGGGCGCCTGCGGCTTCACAGCGGGCTTGGCTGCGGACGGTGTGCTCGTCGCCGCGCTCTGCTGTTTAGCTGCGCCGGACTGGCCTTGCGTGGCTGCCGTTGTCGGTGCCAGGCCGGAAGCGGCGAGTGCCGCGTCAGGCGCCGGGTTATCCGGTGCCACGCCGGCCTGCGTGTCTTCGTCGGTCTTGGCGACCTTCGGTGCGGGACGGCTTGGAATGTCGATGGAGATGTCGTCAGTCACGGGCTTCGGATGCGAATCCAGCACCATGGGCAGGATCACCACCGCTGCGACGACCAGCGCAATCGCGCCGACGAGTCTGCGCCGCGCACGCTGCTTTTCAGGCAACGTAGGGTCGAGCAGCATTGCATCGGCATCCACGGTGCGCTCCGCGCGGCGGGTTCGCCGCTCCACGCGCTCGCCACCGGCGGCCCGAGTGGAACTGGTGTTTGCGCCGCGCCGGGTGGGCGCGTCGTCTTTCTTGCCGAACGAGAAAATTCCCATGAATCGCTTGGTTCGAGCCTGGCGCCCGTTCAGTGTTGCTGCGATTTACGGTAGGCCATTACGCCTGCTACCGTATAGAAACTGCCGAAAACCACAATTCTATCATTCTCTGACGCTCGTTTTAGCGCGTCTTGGAATGCCTCTGCCGGTGTTCCGTAGCGCGTCACGCTGCTGTCATTGCTATCGCTTACGCCTTGCTCGCGCAAAGCCGCTTCGAGTTCTTCCGCCGAAGCCGCACGCGGGGTCGGCAGATCGGTCACGCACCAATGGTCGATTTCGCCTTTCAGGTGCGCCAGTACGCCGGCAATGTCCTTGTCGCGCATCGCGCCGAACACGGCGTACGTGTAAGGGAAAAAGCCCATATTGCCGAGGTTTTGCGTCAACACCGCCGCGGCGTGCGGGTTATGGCCGACGTCGAGCACGATGGCCGGCTTGCCAGGCAGCACCTGGAAACGCCCCGGCAATTCGACATTGGCGAGGCCGAGCCGGATATCCTGCGCCGACACCGGCAAACGGTCGCGCAGCGCTTCAAGACCGGCAAGCGCCGCCGAGGTGTTGATCAACTGATTCGCACCGCGCAATGCCGGATAGGCGAGCGCAGAGCGGCGCATCGTCGGGCCCACGTAGCTCCATTGCTGGCGCTCGCTGCCTGCCTGCCCTTCGTAGCGGAAATCGCGGCCGAATAGCCACAGTCCGGCGCCGATCTTTTCGGCGTGATCGATCAGGGTTTGCGGCGGCACCGGATCGGCGCAAATCGCCGGCTTGCCCGGACGGAAAATGCCGGCTTTTTCGAAGCCGATTTTCTCGCGCGTGTCGCCGAGATACTCGGTGTGATCGATATCGATGCTGGTGATGATCGCGCAGTCCGCGTCAAGGATGTTGACCGCGTCGAGGCGGCCGCCCAAGCCGACTTCGAAGATCACAGCGTCCAGTCCGCGCGAGGCGAACAGGCTCATGATCGCCAGCGTCGTGAATTCGAAGTAGGTCAGCGTGATTGGTTCGGCGAGGCTCAGGCGCGCGGCTTCCACGGCTTCGAAGTGCGGCAGCAGGTCTGCGTCGCTCGCCATTTCGCCGTTCACGCGCGCCCGTTCGTTGAACGACAGCAGATGCGGCGACGTGTGGCAACCGACCGTGAAGCCCGCGCGCAGCAAAATCGATTCGAGGATCGCACAGGTCGAACCTTTGCCGTTCGTGCCGCCGACCGTGATGATCGGGCACGCGAACGACAACTGCATCGCGTCGCGTACTTGCGTGATACGGCCCAAACCCATGTCGATGCCGACGGGATGCGCGGATTCAAGGTGCGTGAGCCACGCGTCGAGGGTGGAGAATGTGGTCATCGAGTGAATCTGTGCTGCGTTGCGAGACCGTGATTATCCCGGAAATGACAGCGCGCCGCTTGATGACTCTCGCGGCGCGCGATTTTTTAGACTGCTTTTCTGATGACCACCGCGCCTGAACGGGCACGCCGCGGCATCGACACGAAAGCTTACGCGACTGCGTCAGCCGGCTGATGGCTCAACAGCGCCATCAATTGCGCGATTTCTTCGCGCAGCTTGCGACGGTCGACGATCATGTCGACCGCGCCCTTCGTCAGCAGAAACTCGGCGCGCTGGAAGCCTTCCGGCAGCTTTTCACGCACGGTTTGTTCGATCACGCGCGGACCGGCGAACCCGATCAGCGCCTTCGGTTCGGCGATCACCACGTCGCCCAGGAACGCGAAACTCGCCGACACCCCGCCCATGGTCGGATCGGTCAGCACGGAAATGAACGGCAGCTTGGCTTCGGCGAGCCTGGTCAGCATGGCCGTGGTTTTCGCCATCTGCATCAGCGACAACAAGCTTTCCTGCATCCGCGCGCCGCCCGAAGCGGTGAAGCAGATAAACGGCACTTTCTGTTCGAGCGCATTCTGCGCACCGCGCACGAAACGTTCGCCGACCACCGAACCCATCGAGCCGCCCATGAACGAGAACTCGAAGCACGCGACCACCACCGGCAGCGTGTGGATCGCGCCGCCCATCACGACCATCGCGTCGGTTTCGTCGGTGTCGTCCATCGCCTCTTTCAGGCGATCCGGGTACTTGCGGCTGTCTTTGAACTTGAGCGCGTCGACCGGGACGATTTCCTGGCCGATTTCGTAGCGGCCTTCCGGATCGAGCAGGCCGTCGAGCCGCTCACGCGCGCCGATGCGCATGTGATGGTCGCACTTCGGGCAAACGTGCAGATTGGCCTCGACGTCATTGCGGTACAGCACGGCTTCGCACGACGGGCACTTGATCCACAGGCCTTCCGGAATCCCCTTGCGGTTCTTCGGGTCGGTTTGTTTGATTTTCGGCGGCAGCAGCTTATCGAGCCAGCTCATATTGAATCCTTCAGGGGTCAACGGTTGCGCAAACGGCGGGACGAACCCGCCGTTCACACTACAGACGACAAAAATAACTGTTATCGGGCAGTCGCAGCGCTATCGAGCGCCTCGCGCACTTCAGCAATGAAGCGCGTAAGCGTCTCGGCGGCGGTTTCGGGGGCCGCTTGCTCGAGCAATTGCACGATACGGCTGCCAATCACGACGGCATCGGACACTTCCGCCACCAAACGCGCCGTTTGCGCGTCACGGATGCCGAAACCGACGCCCACCGGCAGGGGTACGCGCGACTTGATGGCCGGGATTTTACTCGCGATGCTGGAAACGTCCAGATTTGCCGCGCCGGTCACGCCTTTCAGCGACACATAATAGACGTAGCCGCTGGCGATTTTGCCGACTTCAGCGATGCGCTCATCCGTGGAGGTGGGCGCCAGCAAAAAAATCGGATCGATGCCGGCGGATCGCATCTGTTCAGCGAAGTTGACACACTCTTCCGGCGGGTAGTCGACAACCAGCACGCCGTCCACCCCGGCTTCCTTCGCCGCCTTGGCGAACGCCTCGGTGCCCATGCGCTCGATCGGATTGGCGTAGCCCATCAGCACCACCGGCGTCTTGTCGTCGGTTTCGCGGAAGCGCTTCACGTCGGCCAGCACGTGGCGCAGCGACACGCCATGCGCCAACGCGCGTTCGGACGATTGCTGGATCACCGGGCCGTCGGCCATCGGGTCGGAAAACGGTACGCCGAGTTCGATCACATCGGCGCCGCCGGCGGCGAGCGCGTGCATGAATTCGACCGTCCGCGCCGGATCCGGGTCGCCGGCCGTCATGAACGGAATCAGGCCTTTCTTACCCTGGGCGGACAACGCGGCAAACGTGTTCTTGATACGGGACATGGAATATTCTCGGATTCTTAAGCTACTGCGCGCTTATTGCGCCTCGGTTTGCCGCACAGCTTTGGCCGCATTCTTGCGGGTTTTGCGAGCGGCGGTGGGCGCGGCCGCGGCCGCGCTAACGCGTTCGCGCGCTATCGCGCAGTAACTTTCATTGATCTCATAGCCGACGAATTCGCGCTGCTGCCGAGCGCAAGCGACTGCGGTGGTGCCGCTGCCCATGAACGGGTCGAGTACGCGCCCGCCCTTCGGACAACTTGCCAGCACCATCCGCTCGACAATTTCCAGAGGCTTCTGGGTCGGATGATCGACACGCTCGGCGTGTTGCCGATGCAGCCGCGACACCGACCAGACGTCCTTCGGATTATAGCCAAGCTCCAGCCACTTACTGCCTTCGAACAATTTACGCGAACGCGCCTTCTTCGTGACGGCATCGTACGGAATGCGGACGGGATCGAGATCGAAAAAATAATCTTTCGATACCGCGAAAAAGCCGATGTTGTCGTGCACCGAGGTGAAACGGCGAACCGTTCCGCCCATGCTCGGCACGCGCCGGTCCCAGATGATTTCGTTGATCATCGTGAGTTTTGTCTTCAGGAAGCTGAAGATTTCCGGCGCGTACTGCCACGTGCAGAAGATATACAGCGAACCCGACGGCTTGAGCTTCGGAATAGCCAGTTCGAGCCAGCCACGGGTCCAGGCGAGGAAATCCTCGCCGGAGCGCATGTCGGAGTCGTTGCCATAATCCTTGCCGAGCCCATAGGGCGGATCGCAAAGGATCAGGTCGATCGACCCGTCGGGGATGTTCGCCACATCGGACAAAAAATCGCGGTTCAACAGCCGGATGCTGGCGGGCACCTGCGGTAACAGGGGTGCAGGCGCCTCGGCCGCCGCTACCTCGGCGACCGGGGCGGTTTCAAGCGCCGGTTGCGGCTCGTCGAACTCGTCGCGCATCGTCGCGGCGCTCAGAACTGGATACCCGATCGCTCAGCGACCGTATGCATGTCCTTGTCGCCGCGGCCCGACAGATTGACCAGAAGGACCTTGTCCTTAGGCAGCGTCGGCGCGAGTTTCGCGGCATAGGCCAGCGCGTGGCTGGATTCCAGCGCCGGAATAATGCCTTCGATGCGACAGCAATCGTGGAACGCCTTGAGCGCCTCTTCGTCGGTGATGCTGACATATTGCGCGCGATTGCTGTCTTTTAGCCACGCGTGCTCGGGGCCGACACCCGGATAGTCCAGACCGGCCGAGATCGAATGCGTCTCGATGATCTGACCGTTCTCGTCTTGCAGGAGATATGTGCGGTTACCGTGCAGCACACCCGGAGTGCCGGCGATAAGCGAGGCTGCATGCCGGCCGGTTTCGATCCCGTCGCCGGCCGGCTCAACGCCGATCAGTTGCACCGAAGTGTCTTCAATGTACGGATAAAAGATACCCATTGCATTTGAACCGCCGCCAACGCACGCAATCACGGCATCCGGCTGGCGACCGACCATTTCAGGCATCTGCACCTTGCACTCGTCGCCAATCACGCGCTGGAAATCGCGCACCATCATCGGATACGGATGCGGTCCGGCCACCGTGCCGATGATGTAGAAAGTGTTTTCGACGTTGGTCACCCAGTCGCGCATTGCTTCATTGAGCGCGTCCTTCAGCGTGCGCGAGCCGGACGCCACGGGCACGACGGTCGCGCCGAGCAGCTTCATCCGGTACACGTTGGCAGCCTGGCGGCGCACGTCTTCCTCGCCCATGTAGACCACGCATTCCATGCCGAAGCGCGCCGCGATGGTCGCGGTCGCCACGCCGTGCTGGCCCGCGCCGGTTTCCGCGATCACGCGCGGCTTGCCCATGCGCTTCGCGAGCAGCGCCTGGCCGATCACGTTGTTGATCTTGTGAGCGCCGGTGTGATTCAGGTCTTCACGCTTGAGGAAAACCTGCGCGCCGCCGAGCATTTCGCTCCACCGCTGTGCGTGATAAATCGGGGACGGACGACCCACGAAATGCTTCAGTTCGCGCTCGTATTCGGCGACGAATTCCGGATCTTTCTGATATTTCTCGTACGCGGCACGCAGCTCGTCGAGTGCGTGAACCAGCGTTTCAGCGACGAATACGCCGCCATACTGGCCGAAATGGCCTTTTTCGTCTGGCAAGTTATACATGGTGATCACTCTTCTCAGTGTGGCGCACGGTTTTCATATGAGAAAACCGTGCCGCCTGAATCATTCAGCGTCGGCTGCGCGCACTGCGCGTACGAACGCCGCCATCCGGGCGTGATCTTTCACGCCCCTGGCGCCCGGCACTTCGATGCCGCTCGAGACATCGACCGCGTACGGGCGCACGCGATGGATCGCATCACTGACGTTTTGCGCGTTCAACCCACCACTCAAAACGGCCCGACGCGCGAGCTCTGCTGGAATAAGTGACCAATCGAAAACCTTCCCGCCGCCGCCATAGCCTTCGACATGGGTGTCGAACAGAAGGGCGCTGGCTGCTGAATAGTTAAGCGCTGATTTTACCAAATCTGCCGGTTGAGTATCCGCCGCGACTCGCAAGGCGCGCAACCAAGGCAAACCCGCAACACCGGCGAGGGATTCGCACTGCTCCGCGGTTTCGTCGCCGTGGAACTGCAGCAGCGTGAGCCCGACATTGCTGGCGACTTCGCGAATCCAGTCCGGCGTTGCGTTCACGAACAAGCCGACTACCGACACGAACGGCGGCACGTCATGGACCAGCTCGACGGCCTGCGCGACGCTCACCGAGCGCGGGCTCGGCGGATAGAACACGAGGCCGATCGCGTCGGCGCCGAGATCGATCGCCTGCCTCACGTCTTCCGGCTTCGACAGGCCGCACAGCTTGATACGCGTGCGATGCGGCGCGGCGTGCCGCGATGCGTCTGCGTGAACTTCGACAGCCAGGTTTTCGGTTGATTTCATGTTTGCGCTTGCTCGGTCCATACGGTACTCCACGGCACGGCGCCTGTTTGCGGCGCGGGCACGGCGAATTGATCAGGATAGCCCACCTGCGCCAGGTACAGGCCATCAGGCATGAAAGTCGGCGCGGCACAGTCGCGATCGCGGCTGGCGAGAACCTCGGCCATCCATTCGGCCGGATGGCGCCCCCGGCCGATGTCAACGAGACATCCCATCAGGTTGCGCACCATATGGTGCAGGAACGCGTTCGCCCGAAAGCGGAAATGAACGAAGTCGCCCTGTTGCAGTATGTCGATCTGATACAGATGCTTGACCGGTGTTTTCGCCTGGCATTGCGACGAACGGAACGCCGAAAAATCGTACTCGCCGATCAGGTGGACGGTGGCGGCCCGCATGGCGTCGACGTCGAGCTGCGTGTGCACCCAGCCGGCCCGCGTAGCCTGCATCGGCGAGCGGAACGGATGGACATACAACACATAGTAATAAGTCCGCTCGAACGCAGAAAACCGCGCGTGGAATTCGTCGGGCATCGGCTTGGCCCACTGCACGGCGATCGTCTTCGGCAGGAAGGCGTTGGTGCCGCGAATCCACGAAAAATCTGTGCGATCGAGTTCCGTGTCGAAGTGCACGACTTGGCCGAGGCCGTGCACGCCCGTATCCGTGCGGCCCGCCACAACGGTTTGCACGGGCGTTTGCGCGAACTCGCGCAACGCCCGTTCGAGTTCGTCCTGCACGGTCTTGCCGTGCGGCTGCGACTGCCAGCCGCAGAATGCCGACCCGTCGTACTGGACGCCTAGCGCAATCCGCTTCACGACAACGGTGCGAGCGTCGAGAGCAGCGCGCGGGCCTCGGTCCGCGTGGCCGGATCGTTCGCTTCGATCACTTCGTTGATGAGCATGCGCGCGCCGGACAGATCGCCGAGGTCGATGTATTCGGCGGCCAGATCGAGCTTGTTGCGGGCGATGCGGGTCAGATCGGCCTGCGTGAAAGCGGGCAACGGCTGAGCCGGGCTCGGCGGCAGCTCGAGGTCGAAATCGAGCTTCAGCGCGCCGAAGCCGGCCGCGCCCAGGCCCGCGACGGCTGCATGGCCCGCGGTGCCGGCGGAAATTTCATCGGCGATGTGCGCAGCGTCATCCGGATCGTGCGACGCCACGGCTTGCTGCGCGGCGGTTTCCGCGGACGCGACCGGCTGTGTCGACAACGACGCGGGTGCGCTCACGGCCGCGTCTGCGTCGGTCGATTCAATGCGCGGCGGCAAGGGCATGTTGAGACTGCTGAATGCATCGACGGCGTCGCGCGGGAACTCGGTCGGAACGGACAGCGCGGGCTGAGTTGGCGCGACCGGGGGCAGCTCGAATTCCGATGCGGCATCTGGCATAGCGGTGTCGGCTTGCTGATGTGATTCCGGTTGTGGCTGCAGCTCATCGGACGGCTGATGCGCCGGTTCAACGTGGGTTGTGTCTTGCTGCGCCGGCGGTTCGGCAGCCGCGATCGGCTCCGGTTCGTCGTCCCATTGCAGACGGTGCGGCGGCACCTCTTGCTGGAGGGTCTCATCGACCGGTTCAAGCGACGTCAGCGGCAACGCGTCGGCCCCGAGTTCCGCGGCGGCTGCAAGGCTCGCCGCCGTGGTGGCTCCGTCGAAGTTTTCGTGATGAGCGGCGGGAAGAGGTTCCGACGCGAACTCGGGTTGGGTAGCCGTTAGGGTGTCCGCGATCGGTTGCGCAGGTTCGAAAGATGCCGGCGCGTGACCTTCGTGCGAGGCGTGTTGGGGCGCGTCGAGGTCGAGTACGGGCAGGGCCGTGTGCGGCGGATGCTCGGCGGCTTCGCGTTGTTCCACAGTGCGTTCGGCGGCGGGTTCCGCAGCCGCGGACTCCGGCGCTGCTTCGTCTACCGTTGAAGGTTCTGCTTGCACACGCTCGGCAGCAACTTGCGGCGCTGCTGCGTTTTCTGACACAGCGCGCGCTGATGCAGCGCCTTCGGCTGCTGCGCGCTCCGCGGTTTCGCGCTCCGCCAGTGCCGCCCTGTGCGGCGCGGCCACTTCGTCGCTCACGGCCGGCGCTTCGCGCGCCGGAATCTCTTCGCCTGTGAAAGGGATGTCCTGCGGCCCAGCCGCGCCACCGGCAGCCGCGGCTGCGTCCGCCGCCAACGAACCTTCAGCCGCGGCAACAGCGGCGCGCTTCCTCCGGCGCATACGCAAAGCCGCCAGCAGCACGACCAATGCCGCGCCGATCGCCGCCGCCACGCTCAAATTCGTCTGCGAGATGCCGGCGTCGTTCGACGTGGAAATCGCAGCGCCGCCATGACCGGAAACGGCCACCGCAGACGAAACGCCGGCGGCCGGCTGCACACCGTTCGTCGAAGGCTTGACAGTCGCGGCCGGCGAACCGCCGATGCCATGTTTCTGCAACTCCATCAGCACGCGGTTTTTCAGCGCAAGCAATTGCTGCAAGCTGGACACCTGCGCGCGCGGTTGCGATGCCGGCTGTGCTGTGGCGACCGCCGACGCGCCTTCGGCAGTCTCGCGGGCCGAGGGCTGGATCGCGCCTGACCAGACATGCGCGCCACTGCCCGGCAACGCGCCTGCGGCCGGTGAGCCCGCTACGGGCGCCGCCGGGATCGCGCCTGCCGCTGTCAAGCTACCTGGCGTCGCCGAGCTTGCTTCAGCCGTTGAGCTGGCCGCCCCTGAAACCGCAGACGTGGCCGGCGCTGCAGCGCGAGCCGCGGCACTTGCCGCGCTCGCTGCAGCGGCATTCACCTGCGCCGCACCGCTTGCGGCACCGACAGCCGCACCGGCCGCCGCCGCGCTCGGCGTGGCAGCAGGCGCAGCCGTAGCGGCCGATAGCGCGGCAGACGCAGACCCCGCACCCGGCGCCGAGGCCGCCAGAGCGCCCGACGCATCGAGCGCCGGGACCGTCAACAGCGCGCCTACACGCATCCGGCTCGGGTCATGATTCATGAAGGCATTCGGATTCGCATCGAACAGCGCGCGCGAAGCGCGTGCGAGCGTCCCCCGGTCGTGCGATTGCGTGACGGCAATCGCCACGTCGTTCAACGATTGCCCGGACTTCACCGTATATTGACTGCCGGCGGCGTGCGAAACGGAGGCACCCTCCGGCGCGCTCGCGGCGTCGCCCGGCGCTGCCACTGCACTACCCACGCCGACGCCGGACAGCGCGAGCGCCAAAGCGGCCGCGGCCGTCAGCCGGCTCGTACCTTGATGCATAGACATAGCCCGAAGGGAAGAGAGTCGAAGGTTCATCGGGACTCCTGGCGCATCAGCGCGCAGCCCTTTTTTGCGGTTGGAAAGAGACAAGATATTCGGAGCACACAATGAAAAAAGCGCCGCACAAGCGCGACGCTTCTTGAGTTTTCTACGCGTCGTGAGCGCGTAGTTTACTTTACTTGTCGAGCACAATGCGAAGCATGCGACGCAGCGGTTCTGCCGCGCCCCACAGCAGCTGATCGCCGACCGTGAAGGCCGACAGATATTCGCCGCCCATCGCCAGTTTGCGCACACGGCCGACCGGCACGGTCAACGTGCCCGTCACCACTGCCGGGGACAGATCGCGCATCGACGCTTCGCGCTCATTCGGCACGACCTTGACCCAGTCGTTGCCCGACGCGAGGATGCTGTTCACTTCGTCCAGCGGCACGTCCTTGTTCAGCTTGATGGTCAGCGCCTGCGAGTGGCAGCGCATTGCGCCGATCCGCACGCAGAGGCCATCTACCGGGATCGAACCCGGCGTGCCCATGGCCGGCTTGCCGAGGATCTTGTTGGTTTCCGCGCCGCCCTTCCACTCTTCTTTCGACATGCCGTTGCCGAGATCCTTGTCGATCCACGGAATCAGCGAGCCGGCGAGCGGCACGCCGAAGTTATCGGTCGGCATACGGTCGCTGTTCATCGCGCTCAGCACGCGACGGTCGATGTCGAGAATCGCCGACGACGGATCAGCCAGGTCTTCCTTGGCCGCGCCGTACAGCGTGCCCATTTGCTGCAGCAGTTCGCGCATGTTTTGCGCGCCCGCGCCCGAAGCGGCCTGATACGTCATGGCCGTCATCCAGTCGACGAGGTTTTCGCGGAACAGGCCGCCCAGCGCCATCAGCATCAGGCTGACCGTGCAGTTGCCGCCGATGAAATTCTTCTGGCCCTTGACCAGCGCATTCTTGATCACGTCGAGGTTGACCGGATCGAGAATGATGACCGCGTCGTCTTTCATACGCAGCGACGAAGCCGCGTCGATCCAGTAGCCGTTCCAGCCCGCTGCGCGCAGCTTCGGGAACACTTCGTTCGTGTAATCGCCGCCTTGGCAGGAGATGATCGCTTCGCACTTCTTCAGGTCTTCGATGCTTGTCGCATCTTTGAGCTTGGTCTCGTTTTTGGCGAACGACGGCGCGTTACCGCCCGCGTTGCTGGTGCTGAAAAACACCGGTTCGATCAAGTCGAAATCACCTTCCTGCTGCATGCGTTGCATCAGGACGCTGCCGACCATACCGCGCCAACCTACGAGACCTACGTTCATGACTTCATACCCTTCGAGTGGAGACTTCCCCGCATCTTTGCCCGCAGTGACCGCGCGGGGAAGATGGGCGGGCACGACGGACGATCAGCGTTTCGTGATCGTTTTCGGGGTAATCGCTTTAACGAGCGTTTTGGTGGTAATGGCGAGCTCAACCACACGGGCCGTTTTGCCGTGCAGTTTCGAAATCGAGGAGATTTGAGCTGTGTGCACCATCGCTACAATATACACGAAAACCGGAATCCGGCGACGCCAAGATCCGCCGCTTGTCGCCCGTATTACGCGCGAATCGGCCTGTTTGAAGGCCAATTCGCGTTTTAAAGGCCGCTTTGACGACTGCTTGGCGACCTAACTGCCACCTGTACGACTCCCGACTTCCAAGCGCCTTACAGCGCGGCGACCACTGCGTCGCCCATCGCCACGGTACCGACCTGCTTGCAACCCGGCGTCAGAATGTCGCCCGTGCGCAAGCCTTGTTCCAGCACCTTCTTTACCGCGCTTTCAATGCGGTCCGCCTGTTCCGCCTTGTTCAGCGAATAGCGCAGCATCATCGCGGCCGACAGGATCGTGGCCAGCGGATTCGCCACGCCCTTGCCGGCGATATCCGGCGCCGAACCGTGCGACGGCTCGTACAAACCCTTGTTGTTCTTGTCGAGCGAGGCCGACGGCAGCATGCCGATCGAACCCGTCAGCATGGCGGCTTCGTCGGAGAGAATGTCGCCGAACATGTTGCCGGTCACGATCACGTCGAACGACTTCGGCGCCTTCACCAGCTGCATCGCCGCGTTGTCCACGTACATGTGCGACAGCTCGACGTCCGCGTATTCCTTCGAGACGTCGATCATCACGTCGCGCCAGAACTGCGACGTTTCGAGCACATTGGCCTTGTCCACGCTCGTCAGCTTCTTCTGGCGCTTTTGCGCAGCCTGAAACGCGACATGCGCAATACGGCGCACTTCGGGTTCCGAATAACGCATCGTGTCGAAGCCTTCCTTCGCGCCTTCGAACAGCCCATCCGGCGACGAACGCACGCCGCGCGGCGCGCCGAAGTAGATGTCGCCGTTCAGTTCGCGCACGATCAGGATGTCGAGACCCGAAACGATTTCTTCCTTCAACGACGAAGCGCCCGTCAGTTGCGGATAGCAGATTGCCGGGCGGAAGTTCGCGAACAATTGCAGGTGCTTGCGCAGACCGAGAATGGCCTGCTCCGGGCGCAGTGCGCGTTCGAGCGAGTCGTACTTCCAGTCGCCAACAGCACCGAACAGGATCGCATCGGCTTCTTTCGCCAGCGCCAGCGTCGAATCGGGCAGCGGATGGCCCTTTGCTTCGTAGCCCGCGCCGCCAACCGGCGCTTGTTCGAGTTCGAACTTTTCGCCGAGTACGTTCAGTACCTTGACGGCTTCCTTGACGATTTCGGGACCGATGCCATCGCCCGGCAAGACTGCGATCTTCATGCGAATTTCCTTGATGATTTTCTTCGAGACTTTTGAGCGTGAATCAACGAGCCACCGGGCTCGTGGGCCTGTAAGCCCTTACCCGACGATGCGGTGATTCAACCACGGCTGCTTCGCGATCCGCTCGGCTTCGAACTGGCGAATCTTGTCAGCGTGACGCAGGGTGAGGCCGATATCGTCGAAGCCATTCAGCAGGCAGTACTTGCGGAAGCCCGCGACTTCAAACGGATACTCAGCGCCGCCGTCCGACGTGCGCACGACTTGCGCCTCAAGGTCGATGGTCAGCTTGAAGCCGTTGAACGCGTAGGTTTCGTTGAACAGGTGATCGACTTGCTGTTCGGTCAGCACGATCGGCAGCAGGCCGTTCTTGAAGCAGTTGTTGTAGAAGATATCGGCGAAGCTCGACGCAATGATCGCGCGGAAGCCATATTGCTGCAGCGCCCACGGTGCATGCTCACGCGAGCTGCCGCAACCGAAGTTCTTGCGCGCCAGCAGCACCGACGCGCCCTGATAGCGCGGCTGATTCAGCACGAAATCCGGATTCAGCGGACGCTTCGAGTTGTCCTGGCCCGGCTCGCCGTGGTCGAGGTAACGCCATTCGTCGAACGCGTTCGGACCGAAGCCCGTGCGCTTGATCGACTTCAGAAATTGCTTCGGAATAATCGCGTCCGTGTCGACGTTCTCGCGATCGAGCGGCGCCACGACGCCGGTGTGTACGATGAATTTATCCATGACGCTTGCGCCTGTTTCAAGACCGGGCGATGCGCGTGGCGGCCGGAAAGCCGCTCGCCGCATCGCCGGCAAAAATCAAAAACCGCTCATTTGTCAGCGTGATTGCTGATCGAATTGCCGAGGTGCGACATGTCCTCGCCGAATCCGTGCACCGTATTGCAGCCGGCCAGACCGAGCAACAGCCCGGCCAGGGTCCCGAGTGCGAAGCGGCGCAATAGAGTGGTGCGATTCATGTTCTTCATCATGCGTATTTATCCAAGCTTGCGAATATCGACGAAATGCCCTTCGATAGCCGCGGCGGCAGCCATCGCGGGGCTCACGAGGTGGGTACGGCCACCGGCGCCCTGACGACCTTCGAAATTACGATTCGACGTGGACGCGCAACGCTCGCCCGGATCCAACCGGTCGGCGTTCATGGCGAGACACATCGAGCAACCGGGCTCACGCCATTCGAAACCGGCATCGGTAAAGACCTTGTCGAGGCCTTCGCGTTCCGCTTGCGCCTTCACCAGACCCGAACCCGGCACGACCATGGCCAGACGGATGTTCGGTGCGACGCGGCGGCCGAGCTTCTTCACGACGTATGCCGCAGCGCGAATGTCTTCAATGCGCGCGTTGGTGCACGACCCGATGAATATTTTATCCGGCTTGATGGATTCGATCGGTGCATTCGGTTCGAGCGCCATGTACTTCAGCGCGCGTTCCATTGCATCGCGCTTGACCGGGTCTTTTTCGCGTTCCGGATCCGGCACGCGGCCGTCTACGGCCGTGACCATTTCCGGCGACGTGCCCCACGTGACTTGCGGCACGATTTCCGCGGCGTTCAACTCGACCACGCGGTCGAATTGCGCGCCTTCGTCCGACTTGAACTGCTTCCAGTACTCGACCGCGTGATCCCACTCGACGCCTGACGGCGAGAAGGGACGGCCTTTCAAATATTCGATCGTGGTGTCGTCCACGGCGACCATGCCGGCGCGCGCGCCTGCTTCGATCGCCATGTTGCAAACCGTCATGCGGCCTTCCATGGACAGCGCGCGAATCGTCGAACCGCCGAATTCGATCGCGTAGCCGGTGCCGCCCGCCGTGCCGATCTTGCCGATGATCGCGAGCACGATGTCTTTCGCGGTACAACCACGCGGCAACGGACCTTCGACCTTCACCAGCATGTTCTCGCTCTTCTTCTGCAAGAGCGTTTGCGTAGCCAGCACGTGTTCGACTTCCGACGTGCCGATGCCGTGCGCCAGCGCGCCGAACGCGCCGTGCGTGGACGTGTGCGAGTCGCCGCAGACGATGGTCATGCCCGGCAGCGTAGCGCCCTGTTCCGGCCCGATGATGTGCACGATGCCCTGGCGCAGGTCGTTCATCTTGAACTGCGTGATGCCGTAGGCGTCGCAGTTCGAGTCGAGCGTGTCGACTTGCAGCTTGGAGACTGGATCGGCAATGCCGTGGCTGCGATCCGTGGTAGGGACGTTGTGATCCGACACCGCCAGATTCGCGCTGATACGCCACACCGGACGCTCAGCCAGTTTCAGGCCTTCGAACGCTTGAGGGCTGGTGACTTCGTGCAGCAGGTGACGGTCGATATAGAGAATCGTCGTGCCGTCTTCTTCCGTATGGACCACGTGTGTGTTCCACAATTTGTCGTAGAGAGTCTGTGCCATGGTATGCGGGGTAGTAATGACTGCGGGCTGACTGTGTCGGTCGATTATGCCACGCAGAACCCCGCCCAGGGCCCTTCAATCACGGAGAAAACCGATAAAAAACAGGGAGTTGGGTGGTAGTGACGATACCTGTATGGGAGTTACCCGGCAAGAATAGATGGAGCAATGCGAAGCTTGAAATGCGACTCTTCGCCCGGGAATTTCTGACCGTTGGCACCCGCGAACAAGCGATTCAACTTCGCCAAGCCTTTGTATTCGCGGTGTGTTTGGCCTTCTCCGAGAGCAACCGCGAGCTGGTAAAAAAATTTGCGAGAAAGAGGGATTTCGAACAAAAAACTTGTTGGAATACAAAAAAAACGTCGAACTGCGCCTGAACGACAAATTTTCGCCAGTGCGACTGGCAGCACCTCAGCGTAAAAAAATCTTCGGCCACGGTCAACTTCAACGGCCTTGGTTCAATGCGTTATTGCGCAACGGTCGCACGCACACCAACGATTACTCAACTCCTCGAGTCAGACGTTCTCACGCGCGCGCGCGAGTTCATGGCGTCACTGCCAGCAGGAATGCAAGACCGGGCGCTCAGCTGGGCATATTTCCACGAGACACAAGACAACACTTAGTTCGCAGCTTGCGGGCTTCGTCCTCAACGCCTGGCGCTCGAGATCTAACGCCGCAAGACAAAACGCCCCAACAGTGAACCCGTTGGGGCGTTTCTTATCAGCTGATTCCGCATTGGCTCGCAGCAATCATCACACTACGAACCACACAGACTCGAACCCGATCAACGTTGCGCAATCGGCTTCGCTTCACGCGGCGTATCGCCGACGAACAGCTGACGCGGACGGCCAATCTTCTGTTCCGGATCGGCGATCATTTCGTTCCACTGTGCAATCCAGCCGACCGTACGTGCCATCGCGAAGATACACGTGAACATCGACGTCGGGATGCCCAGCGCGCGCTGCACGATGCCCGAGTAGAAGTCGACGTTCGGGTACAGCTTGCGCGACACGAAGTATTCGTCTTCCAGCGCGATCTTTTCCAGTGCCATGGCCAGCTTGAACAGCGGGTCGTCGTGCAGGCCCAGCTCTTCCAGCACTTCGTGGCAGGTTTCGCGCATCAGCTTCGCACGCGGATCGTAGTTCTTGTAGACGCGGTGACCAAAGCCCATCAGCTTCACGCCCGAGTTCTTGTCCTTCACCTGCTTGATGAACTCAGGAATGTTGTCGACCGAGCCGATTTCTTCCAGCATGTTCAGTGCGGCTTCGTTCGCACCACCGTGCGCCGGGCCCCACAGGCAAGCGATACCGGCCGCGATACACGCGAACGGGTTAGCGCCCGACGAACCCGCCAGACGAACCGTCGACGTCGACGCATTCTGTTCGTGGTCAGCGTGCAGGATCAGGATACGGTCGAGCGCGCGCACCAGCACGTCGTTGACCTTGTACTCTTCGCACGGGTTCGAGAACATCATGTGCATGAAGTTCGCGCTGTACGACAGGTCGTTCTTCGGGTACGCAAACGGCTGACCGATGCTGTACTTGTACGCCATCGCGACGAGCGTAGGCAGCTTCGCGATCATGCGAATGGCCGACACTTCACGGTGACGCGGATTGTTGATGTCGAGCGAGTCGTGGTAGAACGCCGACAGCGCGCCGACTGCAGCGACCAGAATCGCCATCGGGTGCGCGTCGCGACGGAAGCCACGGAAGAAGAAGTGCATTTGCTCATGCACCATCGTGTGCTTCGTGACGGTGTTCACGAACTCGTCTTTCTGCTGCGCGTTCGGCAGTTCGCCCTTCAGCAGCAGATAGCAGGTTTCGAGGAAGTCGGCGTTTTGCGCGAGGTTGTCGATCGGGTAGCCGCGATACAGCAGCTCGCCCTTGTCACCGTCGATGTACGTGATCGCCGAATTGCACGCCGCCGTCGACATAAAGCCCGGGTCGTACGTGAACTTGCCGGTCTGGCCGTACAGTTTGCGGATGTCGATCACGTCCGGGCCGAGAGTGCCCTTATAAATCGGCATTTCAACGCTCGGCGAATTGTCGCTGAACGATAGCGTGGCTTTAACATCTGACGGGGTCATAGCACATCCTCAATCGAAGTATGGAAACAGGGTTTCGATAATTTGCACGCCTGGGAACAACGGACAAGCGGCGCCCAAAAAGTTCGCGGCGCTCAAGCGTTGCGCAACAGCGCCAGCACCCGGATCACATCCGGGTCGGCAAGGTCGCCTTCCGGTTCCTTGCGCGCGAGCAGCAAGTCCATCAGGTCGTTATCGCTAAGCTCGAGCAGGCGCGTGAGAGCGCCTACATCGGCATCGCTGAGGTCATGCTCATATCGGCCGAAAAAACGTTCAAAGATCAGATCGTTTTCCAGCAGGCCCCGCCGCGCGCGCCAGCGAAGGCGCGCGCGGCGGAGAGGGTCGGACTGATGCGATGTTTCGTTGTTCATGTCAGTACGCGCCGGGCCGCTCCCAAGCGCACTGACCGCCCCCCTTGGGGGCAGCGAACGATAGGGAGCGCGGGGTGGTTCATATCAAACAGCGCGGCGAACCATCAATTCCTTGATCTTGCCAATCGCCTTGGTCGGGTTCAGGCCCTTCGGGCAGACGTCGACGCAATTCATGATGGTATGGCAACGGAACAGACGGTACGGATCTTCCAGGTTGTCAAGGCGCTCACCCGTCGCTTCATCACGGCTGTCCGCGATGAAACGATAGGCTTGCAACAGGCCAGCCGGGCCGACGAACTTGTCCGGATTCCACCAGAAGCTCGGGCACGACGTGGAGCAGCTAGCACACAGGATACATTCGTACAGGCCGTCGAGTTCGTCGCGTTCTTCCGGCGACTGCAGACGTTCCTTTTCCGGCGGCGGCGTATCGTTGATCAGGTACGGCTTGATCGAGTGATACTGATTGAAGAACTGCGTGAAGTCGCAGATCAGGTCGCGCACGACGGGCAGGCCCGGCAACGGACGCAGCACGATCTTTTGCGGCAGGTCGTTCATGTTCTGCAAGCAGGCCAGACCATTCTTGCCATTGATGTTCATTGCGTCCGAACCGCACACGCCTTCGCGGCACGAACGGCGGAACGACAAGGTTTCGTCCATCGCCTTCAGCTTGAGCAGCGCGTCGAGCAGCATCCGTTCGTGCGAGTCGATTTCGATCTCGTACGTTTGCATGCGCGGCGCCGCGTCCTTATCCGGATCGTAGCGGTAAATTTCAAATGTACGCTTAGCCATTTCTGAATTCCTTTGACTTGTGCCTTAGAAGGTACGCGCTTTCGGCGGTACCGATTCGACCGTCAGCGGTTGCATCTGAACCGGCTTGTAGTCGAGGCGATCGCCTTCGCTAAACCACAGCGTATGGCGCAGCCAGTTTTCGTCGTCGCGATGTTCGAAGTCGTCTTGCGCGTGCGCGCCGCGGCTTTCCTTGCGCGCTTCGGCGGAAACCATCGTGGCGCGTGCCACTTCGATCAGGTTCTCCACTTCCAACGCTTCAATACGTGCCGTGTTGAACACCTTCGACTTGTCTTTCAGGTAGATGTTGTCCACACGTGCAGCTACTTCGCGAATCCGCTCGACGCCTTCGGCCAGCAGCTTCGACGTGCGGAACACGCCGGCGTGCGCCTGCATCGTGGAACGGATGTCGGCCGCAACGGTTTGCGAGTATTCGCCCGACGTGGATTTGTCCAGCTTGTTCAGACGAGCCAGCGAGAAATCGCCCGCGTCGGCCGGCAGCGGCTTGTGCTCCTTGATGTCCTTCACGTGCTTGACGATGTGGTTGCCGGCCGCACGGCCGAACACTACCAGGTCGAGCAGCGAGTTCGTGCCGAGACGGTTTGCGCCGTGCACCGACACGCACGAGCATTCGCCCACTGCGTAGAAACCGTTGACGACTTCTTTGTGATCCCGCGACGTGCCAACAACCTGGCCGTTGATGTTCGTCGGGATACCACCCATCTGATAGTGGATGGTCGGCACAACCGGAATCGGCTCTTTAATACAGTCGACGTTCGCGAACTTCATGGCGATTTCGCGGATCGACGGCAGACGCTTCATGATCGTCTCGGCGCCGATGTGCGACAGGTCGAGCAGCACGTGATCCTTGTTCGGACCCACACCACGGCCTTCCTTGATTTCCTGGTCCATCGAACGCGAGACGAAGTCGCGCGGCGCCAGGTCTTTCAGCGTCGGCGCGTAGCGTTCCATGAAACGCTCGCCGTTCGAGTTACGCAAAATGCCGCCTTCGCCGCGCACGCCTTCGGTAATCAGCACGCCCGCGCCGGCCACGCCGGTGGGATGGAATTGCCAGAATTCCATGTCTTGCAGCGCGATGCCCGAGCGCGCAGCCATGCCGAGGCCGTCACCGGTGTTGATGAACGCGTTCGTGGATGCCGCGAAGATCCGGCCCGCGCCGCCCGTAGCGAACAGCGTGGTCTTGCCTTCGAGGATATAAACGTCGCCGGTTTCCATTTCCAGCGCGGTCACGCCGAGCACGTCGCCGTCGGCGTCGCGGATCAGGTCCAGCGCCATCCATTCGACGAAGAACTGCGTCTTGGCAGCCACGTTTTGCTGATACAGCGTGTGCAGCAGCGCGTGACCGGTACGGTCAGCCGCCGCGCAAGCGCGTTGCACCGGCTTTTCGCCATAGTTGGCGGTGTGGCCGCCGAACGGGCGTTGGTAAATCGTGCCGTCAGCGTTGCGGTCGAACGGCATGCCGAAGTGTTCGAGCTCGTACACGGCATTCGGTGCTTCACGGCACATGAACTCGATCGCGTCCTGGTCGCCGAGCCAGTCGGAACCCTTGATCGTGTCGTAGAAGTGATAGTGCCAGTTGTCTTCGCTCATGTTGCCGAGCGATGCGCCGATGCCGCCTTGGGCAGCCACCGTGTGCGAACGCGTCGGGAACACCTTGGACAGCACGCAAACCGACAGACCGGCACGCGCGAGTTGCAGCGAAGCGCGCATCCCCGAGCCGCCTGCGCCGACGATAACCACGTCAAACTTGCGACGCGGCAGAGAATTTTTGATTGCAGCCATTCTT
The DNA here is from genome assembly GCF_001634365.1 of Paraburkholderia phytofirmans OLGA172. Lineage (NCBI taxonomy): Bacteria > Pseudomonadati > Pseudomonadota > Betaproteobacteria > Burkholderiales > Burkholderiaceae > Paraburkholderia > Paraburkholderia phytofirmans. Next base: position 395,272 of record NZ_CP014579.1, on the reverse strand, counting down.
TTACACTCTCCAGAGAATCTGCGCAGCGTAGCCCGCACAGGCGAGCAGCCAGACGATCGTCAGCGCTTGAAGAAACAGACGCATGCCAACGGGCTTCACATAGTCCATCCAGATGTCGCGGATACCCACCCACGCGTGATAGAACAGCGACAGCAGCGTGACAAACGTGGCGAGCTTCATCCATTGCGTCGCAAAGATCGACGCCCAGCCGTCATATGAGAAATCGCGCGCGCCGAAGAACCACGCGAGCAGGATCACCGTGTAGACCGCCATGATGCAGGCGGTAATGCGCTGGGCGAGCCAGTCGCGCAGACCGTAGTGCGCGCCGACGACGAGACGCTTCGGACCGATTCGGTTGTTAGCTGCCATTTTTTAGAATGCTCCGAAGAGTTTGAGCGCAAAAGCAATCGTCAGAAGCGACGAGACGACCAGAACGACGATCGACGTTTGCTTGCCCTTTTCCTTGGTGACCGCGCTGTGGTTGGTGTCCATCACCAGGTGGCGGATGCCGGCGCAGAAGTGAAACAGAAAGGCCCACGCGAGAACGAGCGTGATGAGCTTGACGATGATGTTGGAAAGGAAACCTTTGAAGACTTCGAAACTCAGTTCGGAAGTCAGGCTCTGATCAAAGAGGTACAGCAGGAACGGAAGAAAAACAAAAAGCAGACCACCGCTCAAGCGGTGCAAGATCGACACTCGCCCCGCTAGCGGAAGACGGTATGCCGTCAAAATCTGCCCGATACCGATGTTCCGGAATTCCGGCCTCGGTTTTTTTACGGTTTCAGCCATGCTAGACCCCTACTATGTAGTCACACTAATCCGCAATTTTAGCGCCTTTTTATATCGCGCTGCAGCGAAAACCACCACAGGTCCTTTACAGCGTGCGCGATAAAGGCGCCTTCTTCATCCGACTCAGCTCAAATCGTTCTGATAGTAATACCCGGTTGTGACATACCAACCACGGCGCACCTCAACCGGCCGGTCTCCATATGTATAGGAGACGCGCTCCACCGAGAGAAGTGGAAAACCCGCCGGCACATGCAACAGGTCAGCCACTGAAGGCTCAGCCGCGACCGCGCGGATCTTCTCCGTTGCGCGAATCATGCGGGTGCCGAATTCAGTCTCGAACATCGCGTAGAGGGGACCTTTATACTCCGACAGCCGCTCGAGCGTGAGTCCGCGGAACACCGCGCCGGGCAGCCAGATTTCGTCGAGTACGGTGACTTCGCCGTCGAACTGCAGCAAGCGCTTGATCAGCACCACCGGATCGGCAGGCTTCAGATCGAGTTGCCGGGCGATGTCAGCCGAAGCGCGCAAGCGCCGGCATTCAAGCAGGCGGCTGACGTGCGGGTGCTCCGCGCCGTCATCGGCCAGCAATCTGAGGAAGCGAAATTGGGCGCGGTCTTCGTTGTGCGTTGCAACAAAAGTACCCTTGCCCTGGCGGCGCACCAGCAGATTGTCGGCGGCAAGCTCGTCGATCGCTTTGCGCACTGTTCCCTGACTGACCTTGTATCTTGCCGCCAATTCGACTTCACTAGGAATGATCTCGCCAGGTTTCCACTCGCCGGTTTCGAGGCTCTGCGTAATCAAGCCCTTGATCTGCTGATACAAAGGACTGAAAGTGGGCGACGTGGCGGGCATGGCAGCGGATACACCTTCGCCCGCGGCCACCTGGCCGGTCGGATTCGCGGTGTTCGCCTGGTTCGAAGTCATCCACATATTTCATCATAAAGGGCCCGCCCGCGTCTAGGGTTTCCCCCGCAATAGATATGTCTTATATAAGACATAAGATAATGTTGACTTTGCGCCTAACGGCTCCTACACTCCTTGTCGAGCAAGGGTTTGCGGGTTTTCCGGCGACTGTTTTGCACTACGCAATGCAGCGCCGCAGCGCACCGGCAGCCACTCTGCACCATGCTGTTCCCACGCAGTCCAGGTTTCGATTCGCCGCCATTCGTTGGCCAGACGCTTGCCGAAACGCGCTGTTTGCAGGAGCCCGCGCCGTGCAGCGGCTACCCGGCGCCAACATGCCTCGCTCCCCGCTCTCTCAAGCAGAGCAGTACAGGTTTCCGGCATGGCGGTCTTGCCGTAGCGCGCCGTACAGCCTCGGCACATTCCGAGGCTGTACGCGAACAGTGAATTCCGCCGTGTTTCACAACGCTTCGTTGAAGGCGCATATAGAATGGCGTTTTCCCTAGCGTCTAACGCATCGTCCTGGAGATTTCTCAATGGCTAAGCCCGCAAAGCGCGTTGCCGTCACCGGCGCCGCAGGTCAAATCGCTTACTCCCTACTGTTCCGCATCGCCAATGGCGACCTGCTCGGTAAGGATCAGCCGGTTATCCTGCAACTGCTCGACCTGCCGCAAGCGCAAGGCGCCGTCAAAGGCGTCGTGATGGAACTGGATGATTGCGCATTCCCGCTGCTGTCGGGTGTCGTGATCACTGACGACCCGAAGGTTGCATTCAAGGATGCAGACGTTGCCCTGCTGGTCGGCGCACGTCCGCGTTCGAAAGGCATGGAGCGTAAGGATTTGCTGTCGGCAAACGCCGAAATCTTCACGGTTCAGGGCAAGGCGCTGAACGAAGTCGCCAGCCGCGACGTGAAGGTGCTGGTGGTCGGCAACCCGGCCAACACCAACGCATACATCGCGATGAAGTCGGCGCCGGATCTGCCGAAGAAGAACTTCACCGCCATGCTGCGCCTCGACCACAACCGCGCGCTGTCGCAACTGGCGGCCAAGTCGGGCAAGCCGGTCGCTTCGATCGAAAAACTGGCTGTGTGGGGCAACCACTCGCCGACCATGTACCCGGATTTCCGCGTTGCAACAGCAGAAGGTCAGGACCTGACCAAGCTGATCAACGACGAAGAGTGGAACCGCAACACGTTCATCCCGACCGTCGGCAAGCGCGGTGCGGCGATCATCGAGGCACGCGGCCTGTCGTCGGCAGCGTCGGCAGCGAACGCGGCGATCGACCACGTGCGTGACTGGGTGCTCGGCACGAACGGCAAGTGGGTCACCATGGGTATCCCGTCGGACGGTTCGTATGGTATTCCGGAAGACATCATCTACGGTGTGCCGGTTACGTGCGAAAACGGCGAGTACAAGCGTGTTGAAGGTCTGGCAATCGACGCGTTCTCGCGCGAAAAGATGGACGGCACGCTGAACGAGCTGCTGGAAGAACGCGACGGCGTTCAACACCTGCTCGGCTAAGCGCCTTTGATGCAGACGAACCGGAACTCCGTAGCTTTATCGCAGCGGGTTCCGGTTTTTTACGTGCGAATGCAGGTACGTCGCTCCATTTTGCAGTTCACTCTGCAATTTGTCGTGCCAGTATCCGCATCTGATTCGAACGCGCTTTGCGCGGCTGCCTGACCATGGCCGAACAGAGCGGATCCGCATCAGATTTCCCTAACGACCACCCACGCCCTTGACGCCGAAGATGCGCGCCCTCACACCCGCCGAAGTGCTGTTTGACGGCGAAGTGCCGCCCGCTGTGCTGCCTGCCTGCGATCACTACGCCGGCAGCGAGAAGCTGATGCTGAAATCACTCGCATTGCAGCAGCAACTTGGCCCGGTGTTCGACATCACACTTGATTGTGAAGACGGCGCACAGGTCGGTCGCGAAGCCGAACATGCGGAGCTGGTCGCGTCGCTGCTTGGCAGCGAGCATGACCGCTTCGGCCGCGTCGGCGTGCGGATTCACGACTTCGATCACGCGCACTGGCGTGACGACGTCCGCCTCATTCTGCGCGCTGCAAAGCGAGCGCCTGCTTACATCACCCTCCCGAAGATCCGCAACGTCGCCGATGCTGCCGAAATGGTCGCGTTCATCGAAGCGACGCGTTGCGAGCTCGGCATTGCGCAGCCGGTGCCGGTGCAATTGCTGGTCGAAACGCATGGCGCGCTGACGCGCGTGTTCGATCTGGCGGCGCTCCCCGGCGTCGAGGCGCTGAGCTTCGGCCTGATGGACTTCGTTTCCGCACACGATGGCGCGATTCCCGATACCGCCATGCGCTCGCCCGGTCAGTTCGATCACCCGCTCGTCCGGCGCGCGAAGCTTGAGATTTCGGCGGCCTGCCATGCGTATGGCAAGGTGCCGTCGCATAACGTCAGCACGGAAGTGCGCGACATGAGTGTGGTCGCGAACGACGCCGCCCGCGCCCGCAACGAGTTCGGCTACACGCGCATGTGGAGCATCCACCCGGCGCAGATCGAGGCGATCGTGGCCGCGTTTGCACCGCGCGACGAAGAAATCGTCACCGCTACCGAAATTCTGCTGGCCGCGCAGTCCGCGCAATGGGGACCGACGCGCCATCACGACACGCTGCACGACCGGGCGAGCTATCGCTATTACTGGTCGGTGCTGCGTCGCGCTCAATCCACTGGCCGCGCCGTCCCGCAAGACGCCGCGCCGCTCTTCACGAAAGTGGGCACTAACGGGCAAGCTGCATGATGAGCATGATGGTCAACGCAGCCGCCGGCGTGGCGGCGCTGAACGGCACCCTCGCGTGGAGCCGTGCAAGCGAATCACAGCAGCGTCTCGCGCAGCGGGGAACAGACGTCGAATGCGCGGTTCAATCAGAAGCAACGAGCAGGCACAAAGGAGATTGCGGGAGATGAGCGAGACGACGCAAACCGCCGGTGCACAAGGCGAGAACGATCCTAAAAGCGGCTTCAAACCGAAGAAATCCGTTGCCCTGTCCGGCGTGACGGCTGGCAATACCGCGCTGTGCACGGTCGGCAAGACCGGCAACGATCTGCACTACCGCGGCTACGACATTCTCGACATCGCCGGTGCATGCGAATTCGAAGAGATCGCGTATCTGCTGGTCCACGAAAAGCTGCCGACGCAAGCCGAACTGACCGCCTACAAGACCAGGCTCAAGGCGCTGCGCGGTCTGCCCGCGAACGTCAAAGCCGCGCTGGAATGGATTCCGGCCGCCGCGCACCCGATGGACGTGATGCGCACCGGCGTGTCGGTGCTCGGCACGGTGCTGCCGGAGAAAGACGACCACAACCTGCCGGGCGCACGCGACATCGCCGACAAGCTGATGGCCTCACTCGGGTCGATGCTGCTGTACTGGTACCACTACTCGCACAACGGCAAGCGCATCGAAGTCGAAACCGACGACGATTCGATCGGCGGCCACTTCCTGCACCTGCTGCACGGCGTGGAACCGTCGAAAGAATGGGTCGACGCGATGCATGTGTCGCTGAACCTGTACGCCGAGCATGAATTCAACGCCTCGACGTTCACCGGCCGCGTGATCGCGGGTACGGGCTCGGACATCTACTCGGCGATCACCGGCGCAATTGGCGCGCTGCGCGGCCCGAAGCACGGCGGCGCGAACGAAGTTGCGTTTGAAATCCAGTCGCGCTATCAGACGCCTGACGAAGCCGAAGCCGATATCCGCAAGCGTGTTGAAAACAAGGAAGTGGTGATCGGTTTCGGTCACCCGGTGTACACGATTTCCGATCCGCGCAACAAGGTCATCAAGGAAGTCGCGAAGAAGCTCTCGAAGGAAGCGGGCAACCTGAAGCTGTTCAACATCGCCGAACGACTTGAAACAGTGATGGCAGATGTGAAAAAGATGTTTCCAAATCTCGACTGGTTTAGCGCGGTGTCGTATCACATGATGGGCGTGCCGACGGCGATGTTCACCCCGCTGTTCGTGATCGCCCGCACTGCAGGCTGGAGCGCGCACATCATCGAGCAGCGGATCGACAACAAGATCATCCGTCCGAGCGCAAATTACACCGGTCCCGAGAATTTGAGGTACGTGCCGCTAAATAGGAGAAAATAGCGGTCGCTGTGCGCTTTCATAGCGCGTGCAGTTCAACCCTCGCGGTCGCCAGGACCGGTAGCCCGCGTACTGTTCAACTGAAATTAGATAGAAAGGTTCTCCACCATGAAAAAGCTGATGATCGCCGCCGTGATTGGCGCCCTGTCCACGACGATGCTGACCGTCGCGACTGACGCCGCTGCGCAGACGGCGACCACCGCCACCACGACCACGAAGCCGGCTGCCAAGGCTGTGGCGAAGCGCCCGCAGCCGAAGCGCCTGATCAAGCGCAAGTCGAATCCGGCCAAGGAAGCGAAGGTCGATCCGGTGCCGGAAGGCTCGGAAAAGTGGTCATGCGACGAAGGTCTCGCATTCGACCTGAAGGGCGACATGAAGCGTGACCAGATCGTCACGGTTCACTGGGCGAACAAAAACTACAATCTGCCGCGCGAAACGACCACCACGGGCGCAGACCGTTTCCACGACGCCGCATCGGGCATGGACCTGGTCGTGATCCCGACGAAGGCGATGTTGTTCTCGGATAAGGACAGCTCACGTCTGGCCGACGAGTGCAAGACGGCAGCCATGGGGCAAGGCGCACCGGCTCCGACGCAATCGAACGCGGTCAACAAGACCAACTAATCCGTTACATCAGGAAGGCACCCCGATGTCCGCTCCGATTTCCAACGTGCGACCCGACCCGGACCCAGTCCTGGTCGATATCGTCGACTACGCGCTGGACTATCAGATCGACAGCACGGTCGCGCTGGACACTGCGCGTAACTGCCTGATCGATACGCTCGGTTGCGGACTCGAGGCGCTCACCTACCCGGCCTGCACCAAGCTGTTGGGACCGATCGTGCCCGGCACGATCGTCCCCAACGGCGCGAAGGTGCCGGGCACGTCGTTCCAGCTGGACCCGGTTCAGGCCGCCTTCAACATCGGCGCGATGATCCGCTGGCTGGACTTCAACGACACATGGCTGGCTGCCGAATGGGGCCACCCGTCGGATAACCTCGGCGGAATTCTGGCGACGGCCGACTGGCTCTCGCGCAGTGCCATCGCAGCGGGCAAACAGCCGCTGACGATGAAAGACGTGTTGATCGGCATGATCAAGGCGCACGAAATTCAAGGCTGTATCGCGCTCGAGAACTCGTTCAACAAGGTCGGACTCGATCATGTGCTGCTGGTAAAGCTGGCGTCGACCGCGGTGGTCGGCCAGTTGATCGGCTTGACGCGCGACGAACTGATTAACGCGGTATCGCAGGCGTTTGTCGATGGGCACGCGTTGCGCACGTACCGCCACGCGCCGAATACCGGCTCGCGCAAGTCATGGGCCGCTGGCGATGCAACGTCGCGCGCCGTGCGGCTCGCGCTGATTTCGAAGACCGGCGAGATGGGCTATCCGTCGGTGCTGACCGCGAAGACGTGGGGCTTCTACGACGTGCTATTCAACGGCAACGCGTTCTGGTTCCAGCGTCCATACGGCTCGTACGTGATGGAAAACGTGCTGTTCAAGATCTCGTTTCCGGCTGAATTCCATGCGCAGACGGCGGTGGAAGCGGCGATGACTTTGCACGCGCAACTCGCCGCAGCAGGCAAACGCGTGGAAGACATCAAGAAGATCACGATCCGCACGCACGAAGCCGCGATCCGCATCATCGACAAGAAAGGCCCCCTGAACAACCCGGCCGACCGCGATCATTGCATTCAGTACATGATCGCCGTGCCGTTGATCCATGGCCGTCTGACGGCCGCGGATTATGAAGATTCGATCGCGCAGGATGCGCGTATCGATGTGCTGCGCGCCAGGATGGAATGTGTCGAAGACGCGCAGTTCACGAAGGATTACCACGATCCTGAGAAGCGTTCGATCGCCAATGCACTGACGATCGAATTCAACGACGGGTCGACGTTCGACGAAGTTGTAGTCGAATACCCGATCGGTCATAAGCGTCGTCGCGAAGACGGGATTCCGTTGCTGGTCGAGAAGTTCAAGACCAACCTCGCGCGCCGCTTTCCGGTCAAGCAACAACTGGCGATTCTCGACGTGTCGCTGGATCAGGCACGGCTCGAAGCCATGCCGGTCAATGAATACGTCGATCTGTACGTCATCTAGTTCAAGTTAAGTACTGTAGTTCCGCGATCAAACCAAGGAAAACACCATGGCCCACAACCTCCACAAAACGCTCAAGGAATTCGACAGCGGTTCCGGCAAAGGCAAGTTCTACTCCCTGCCGCAACTCGGCAAGGCACTGAACATCAAGATCGACCGCCTGCCGGTTTCGATCCGTATCGTGCTGGAATCGGTGCTGCGTAACTACGACGGCAAGAAGATCGCCGAAGAACACATCGAGCAGCTCGCGAACTGGAAGCCGACCGCTGCGCGCGTCGACGAAATCCCGTTCGTCGTGTCGCGCGTCGTGCTGCAAGACTTTACCGGCGTGCCGCTGCTCGCCGACATCGCTGCAATGCGCGGTGTCGCGAAACACATGGGCAAGGATCCGAAGTCGATCGAACCGCTGGTCCCGGTCGATCTGGTGGTCGACCACTCGGTGCAGATCGATCACTTCCGCGAAAAGAACGCGCTCGACCTGAACATGAAACTGGAATTCCAGCGCAACAACGAGCGCTACCAGTTCATGAAGTGGGGCATGCAGGCATTCGACACGTTCAAGGTCGTGCCGCCGGGCGTCGGTATCGTTCACCAGGTGAACCTGGAATACCTCGCACGCGGTGTGCACAAGAAGGCTGAAGGCGCGGACACCGTGTACTACCCGGATTCGCTGGTCGGCACCGACAGCCACACCACCATGATCAACGGTATCGGCGTGGTGGGCTGGGGCGTGGGCGGTATCGAAGCTGAAGCCGGCATGCTCGGCCAGCCGGTGTACTTCCTGACGCCGGACGTGGTTGGCGTCGAACTGAAGGGCAAACTGCGCGAAGGCCTGACGGCGACCGACCTGGTCCTGACCGTGACCGAACTGCTGCGTAAGGAAAAGGTTGTCGGCAAGTTCGTCGAGTTCTTCGGCGAAGGCACGAAGTCGCTGTCGCTGCCGGACCGCGCGACGATCGGCAACATGGCGCCGGAATACGGCGCAACCATGGGCTTCTTCCCGGTCGACGAAAAAACCATCGACTACTTCAAGGGCACGGGCCGCACCGACGCAGAAATCTCCGCCTTCGAAAACTACTTCAAGGCGCAGGGTCTGTTCGGCATTCCGAAGGCTGGCCAGATCGACTACACCAAGGTCGTCACGCTGGACCTCGGCACGGTGACGCCGTCGCTGGCAGGTCCGAAGCGCCCGCAAGACCGTATCGAAATCGGTCAGGTGAAGTCGACCTTCAGCGACCTGTTCTCGAAGCCGGTGGCAGAAAACGGCTTTGCGAAGAAGGAAGCCGATCTGGACGCGCAATACACGACGAGCAACGGCGTCGATGTGAAGAACGGCGACATCCTGATCGCCGCGATCACGTCGTGCACGAACACGTCGAACCCGAGCGTGCTGCTGGCTGCTGGTTTGCTGGCGAAGAAGGCTGTCGAAGCCGGCCTGACGGTCGCTCCGCACATCAAGACCTCGCTGGCGCCGGGATCGCGCATCGTCACGGAATACCTGACGAAGACCGACTTGATGAAGTACCTCGACAAGCTCGGTTTCACGCTGGCCGCTTACGGTTGCACGACTTGTATCGGTAACGCGGGCGATCTGACGCCGGAACTGAACGAAGCGATCACGAAGAACGACATCGTTGCGGCAGCTGTGCTGTCGGGCAACCGTAACTTCGAAGCGCGTATTCACCCGAACATCCGCGCGAACTTCCTGGCGTCGCCGCCGCTGGTTGTGGCTTACGCGATCGCCGGCAACATCACGCGCGACCTGATGACCGAACCGGTCGGCAAGGGCAAGGGCGGCAAGGACATCTACCTGGGCGACATTTGGCCGACCAGCGAAGAAGTCAACGACCTGCTCAAGTTTGCGCTGGACGCAGATGCGTTCCGCAAGAACTACGCGTCGCTGACCAAGAAGGGCGACCTGTGGAGCAAGATCGAAGGCGAAGAAGGTCAAGTCTACGACTGGCCGAAGTCGACCTACATCGCTGAGCCGCCGTTCTTCGGCAAGGACTTCTCGATGACGCCGGCCGACAGCATCGCTCCGGTCAAGAACGCACGCGCACTGGGCATTTTCGGTGACTCGGTCACGACCGACCACATCAGCCCGGCTGGCTCGATCAAGGAAGACTCGCCGGCAGGCAAGTGGCTGAAGGCAAACGGCGTGCAAAAGGCCGACTTCAACAGCTACGGCTCGCGCCGCGGCAACCACGACGTGATGATGCGCGGCACGTTCGCGAACGTCCGGATCAAGAACCTGATGATCCCGGCGAAGGCAGACGGCACGCGTGTGGAAGGCGGCCTGACGATTCACCAGCCGAGCGGCGAACAAGAGTCGATCTATGACGCAGCGATGAAGTACATCGACGCGGGCACGCCGACGGTTGTGTTCGCGGGTGAAGAGTACGGCACGGGCTCGTCGCGTGACTGGGCTGCGAAGGGCACGCAACTGCTGGGCGTGAAGGCTGTGGTTGCTCGCAGCTTCGAGCGGATTCACCGTTCGAACCTGGTGGGTATGGGCGTGCTGCCGCTGCAGTTCAAGGGCTCGGATAGCGTGCAATCGCTCGGTATCACCGGCGAGGAAACGTACGACATCGAAGGCCTGGGTTCGGACTTCAAGCCGCAACAGGAAGTGACGCTGGTGATTCGCGGCAAGGACGGCAAGGAGAAGCGTGTTGCCGTGCTGCTGCGTATCGATACGCCGATCGAAGTGGACTACTACAAGCACGGCGGGATTCTGCCGTTCGTGCTGCGTTCGCTGCTGGCTGCTTAAGGTATCAGGTAACGCATGCGGTAACTGCAAGCTGTTTTGCAGGTGCTGCGTCCTTGTGGAAGGACGCAGCCGATTTGAGAGCCCGGCTTTTTGGCCGGGCTTTTTTTATTTGCTGCCGAGGTCGGTGTGGGCTTGGTTAATCACGACTCGCCCTTGCTGGATTAGGCATGGGGGTGTGAAGGTGGCGGATAAGCGGCCTATCCTCAACTACGCTGCTGATTGACGCTCACTCGTTAGCGCCTCGCGCGACTTTCCAGCGGTCGCTCAGTGACCCACTTTGTTACGATCCACTTCTCTCCTGCGAGTACTGGCGCCCCCGCATGCAAGGTCAATGCATCCAGTTGCCGCTGCCCGTTCATATAGCGGAAATACAACGCTCCACCTTGCTTTGCGGTAATCGATAGTCCCAGTAGAGGAAATTGAGTGGCGCCTCCTTGGGGCACATCGTTTAGGTAGACGATCAGCGTCGCAACCCGTTGGCCGCCATCTTTACCGCGAACTATCGCACCCGGTTGTTGTGGCGAGTAGTAGTCGTGATGCGGCTTATATTCGCCCGTGACCTTGTAGCGCTGGACTTGCAAGGGCTCACCATTCTCCACGGGCCAATTCATCAGGCTGGCGAAACGCTGCTCCAGGCGCTGGATGAATGCATCTTCACCGGGAAGGAACCCAGCCGTATCGCTAGTGCGAATGCTGTTGTAGACACCAACGCCAGTGACCGAACGTTTTAGGCGAGGTCGCGAGCGCTCAATCACCTCGGCGCACTCCTCTGCGGAAAGAACGTTGTCAAATGCGATGATTTGCGGACGTTCGCAGCGCATCGACACGGTGACGTCACGGTCGAAGGTGCGAATGACGTTGTCCGCAGCGACAGGGCACGCGTCATAAAGATACTCGCCCTGCCGGAGGGCTTCTATACCCATCGGCAGCGGATCTTTTGACTGAATTCCTTTGAAAGTTGCGTCAATAACGCCAGCCGCCCTCTCCGGTTCAAAGCCGACCTTGAGCATGGCATCAAACATGGACTGGCGATTACAACCGCGGCTTGCGTGGTCGGTGAGCCATTCCTCGACGGCAGCGTTGATGTCCAGCATAGATATTTCTTCCAACATTGAATTGTGTCGTCCAGCGGGGAGCCCTACAAGCAGACCGCTGCAAGGGATTAGATAGTAGGTCTCGCTTTTGTCGTCGACTATGAGACGATTCCCAAAGGCACCGAGCGCTTTGCACACGCACGGAGCGATTGCAAGAAGCTCACAGGCCAAGCAAACTGGCGCGACGGGCCAGCGCGAGGCGATGTCCTGCGCCACACCGCGCCTTACAACGATCCCGGCACCTTCCGTAACATTTCATGCAATCGCCCTCTGTTAGTGTTCCTTTCGGACACGCTGTTTCGAAGCCGGCTTGCCGGCAGACGCAGTTTCGCTGCGTGCCGCAAGCATCGCGCTATCGGCAAACCATTGCACAGCGCGCCGGACGTTTTCTTCGATCGCTGCGGCGATCTCCGCAGGCTGCGTCAATACCTCTCCATCGCGCTTGAAATGCAGCTCGCCGTTTGCCACGCCACGGCCGATGATCTCCGCCAGCGCGTCAAGATTGCGGCTACCGTCCAGCAGGGGCAAGAGCTTTTGCTCGACCGGCCCAAGTGTCACCACACATTCGTGCCACGCAGTAAACAGCGTCAGTGACGCCTCGCCGCCGGCGCGCAGCTCAGCAAGCCGACGCAACACTGACGGCGCCTCCGGGTGCGCGATCGGACGAGGCGGCGCGATTACAGGCTCTAGCCGAAACTGCACGGCGTTACGGATAACCAGGCTCCGAACAAAATCCAGCACCCTGGATTCGATCTCCTCACCCGCTTGCCCGGAAACGCTTGTCACCCACCGCACCAGTTCCTCGACAGCGACCGTTGCAGGCCATGCCTCGTTGAGCGCATCGATCACCTGCTGAGTGTCCGGCCCGGTAGCGATAGTCCGACCGCTACGAACGTCCTGCCAACGACCGTCGCCATCCGGCTGGCGCGCGTAGCGGCCGGCGAGGTGGAGGCCGACGAGCCGCTTTAGGTCGAATCCATAGCGTATCTGTTCAGCGCGTTTATCATGAACCAGCAAAGTCTGGCGGAAGGTCCGGTTATTGAGGAAATCCATCAATTGCTCAAGTACCACCTGTTCGCCGGCACACTCCTTCAGCAACAATTCCGCAGTATGCCGTCCGTGGTTGCCGGCAAACATCCTCCCGATCTCCGCCTCGGCCAGGTAGCTCAGACCACGGCGTTCCGCCCTCGCAAGAAACTCGCGGAAGTAGCAGGGACTGTTGCATACCTCAAGATACTCATGATTGAGGTAGCTGGCATCGCCATGACGGACCATCTGGATGTTGTCATCCATGATCTTTTTCAGCAGGCTGCCGGGCTGCGCCGTGTCATGCAGGAAATCAATCATGCCGCGCGCGTAAGCCAGTCCCTCTTCGGGCGAAGCACGACCGCCGCCGCGCAGCATCATGGCGTCACGCACCACTTCCTTCGCCTTCCAGCCGGGATAGGTGTTGTAGCTGATGTAGGCAATGCCTTCCGGGCTCAAACATTCGTTCGCAACACGCAGAATGGCTTCGCGGACGTCGTCTGGGACCCAACTGTAAACTCCGTGGCAAATGATGTAGTCGAATTGCCCAAGGCTTGCGTCGAGATCCGCAATGCTCCCCTGCCTCAGCGCGATGTTGCTCAGCCCAAGCGTCTCGATCGCACGCCGGCCAGCCTCGATCTGCACAACGGAGAGATCCACCCCGACCACCGTGGCCCGCGGATAGCGAGTCGCAAAGGGAATGATGTTGCCGCCGGCGGCGCAGCCGAGCTCCAGCACACGCGCCTTTTGCAACGGTGGAACGTCGAGCCCGAACAGATAGGCAACGGCCCGGAGGTGCTCGGGGGCGCTCTCTGGGTAGCACCCCGATATATAGGGTAAATCGTCGTACGTTTTGGCAATGCGTTCAGTCTGGGCATTCATGCGAAGGTAAATCCATGGTTGTTGTTCCGTACACGAGACTACTTTCCGCTTCCGCCGGTGTGGAAGGCCGCTGGATCGTCGGTGATCCGGCGCTGGGTCATACGGTCATTCCAGTTGTTGTCAGCAGGCACGGTCGCGCGCATGGCCGCGGGGGGGCGGTGCTGCTGCGAGGCCCAACCCAGCCACGGCGCCTGATCGACCGAGTCGTCATCATGCGACGAACGGGCGCTCCATTCGGGCTGCGTCGATACGGTGGGCTGTGCCGCCGGACGGACCGTGCGGCTCAGTGTCAGACGCCCACTCACGTGAGCCTCCGTCAGGCGTGCCATCCTGGTCCCGCTCGCAGCCTTGACCGGTGCCTTTGAGTTGTCGTCACTGGCGGCAATTTGCGTGGTTTGCTTCAGCGTAACTTGAGGCAACGACGCGGCCTGCTTTTGAATAACCGGAGACGGCGCAGCAGTCGGCCTTGGCTCAGCCTGAGACAAGGACACGGACTGCTTCGGAGCATCCGGCAAAGATCCGGCCTGCGCGATTGGGTTCGTTGGCACCGCTACTGGCTCGGCATAGCGCGCCGGAGTAGCTGGAGCGGCGCTCCCAATGGACGCGATGGTCTGCAGCGGCGCGGGTGTGCTTGCCAGCGCCGCCGCCCGCGTCGCATCAACGGCCGGTTCAACAGGCTGTTGCGAATGATCGAGTGGCGAATCGGTGGCCTTGGCGGACGACTGAACCGCAGACGCGACAGCCAGCGGCTTTGCCTTCTCCGCTTCCTTCATGGAGCACGTTACGAGCAACCATGTCAGTGCGATGGTGCAACCAGCGAAAATCGACGCCGCGAGCAGGTGATCCGAGCGCGAAGAGCGCGGGCGGGTATTGCTCATTTCCAGATAACGCCTCGCCTCCGCCATTGATGCGTCCCACCGCGTGGTATCCACGCGTTGTGGCGACGCCCTGTAGGACAGAATGTGCGTCACGCCCGGCGGAAACCGCGGAGCTCGTGCCGGCCTGGCAACTTGCTCCACGGCCTTTTGTACGGCCTCGCGCAGCATGCGCCGGTGCGCGCCAAACGGCGGCGGCAGACCGTCGAACGGCCGTGGCAGCGGTATCGTCAGATCGCCCTCGATCAAGGCTAGCGGTCGAGTCATGACAGCTTGCTCCGATGTGGGTCGATCGTCTGGTCGTCAAGTTGCATCATCAACGCCTCGGCGCGCTTCAAAAGCGCGTCAATCGCGTCTGTTTCCGGTTCCGTCGGGGCGGCGCTGACTTGCCGCAATGCGTCCATCAAACTCGATGCCCCGACGAGTGCCACCGCGCCGCTGAGCCGGTGCAGCGTGGCGCGCAAACCAGCGAGGTCAAGCCGGTCACGCCCGTCGCGCAAGCTACGCAATCTATCCAGGTCGTCGAGCATCGAACGCCGCCAGCCCGCTATAAACGTGTGCAAATCGATGCCCTCGTTTGATAGCGCGCCAAGATAGCTTCGGTCAAATGATTCGGCTTGAGCGCCGGCCGCTCCCCCCACCAACCGCGCGGAGATCGCCAGTGCATTGCCGTTGGCAGGTTCGACGAACGGCCGCAGGGACTCGATAGGGAACGGCGCAGTAAACGTCGCGCATGTGCCGAACCCCGGCTGAATCTCGACTGTGAGTTCGCCGCCCATGCGCTGCGTAAGCAGCCGGCATAGTGCGAACCCAGCATCACCGTCGCTGTGAGACTCGTCGCCCATCGGTTCGCCGGTGACAAATAACCCGGGAAGCGGCGGCTGCGCCGAAGGTGCAGCCTTCGCACCGACATCCCTCACGCTGATGAAAATGCGCTGCGAACCAGCGTTCAGCGGTTGTGCCCGCACCGCGATCGTGATCTGTCCGTGCTCGGTCGCCCGCACAGCCTTGCTCAGCAAATGGAAGACTATCTGACCCAGCCGCGCGCTGTCGGTGAGAACGCGCGCGGCCACCGACTGGTCGATGCTCACGCTCAGACGTAGACCCCGTTGTGCTGCGGCGGGTGAAAACAACGCGACGACGCCATCAATCAATTCGCGGAAATCCGTCGAATCTTCGTCGAGCACGATCGCATGCGGTTCAATTGGGGAGGGCGACAGCATGTCCTCCAGCGCGCGAACGCATGTCCGCACTGCTGATTGGATCTTGCCTGCCAAGGCTCTCTGAACGGGCGTCAGCGAAGCTGTGTCGAGTCCGGCCAACAGACCGGCTAGCGCGGACAATGGCCCGCCAACAAAATGACGCATGGTTCTCAGGATACGGTCACGCTCCTGCTTCGCAGCGGCGGTCGCCTGCGTGCCTGCAGCGATGCGCGCGGCCTGCTCCCGTGCTTCGGCCGCGGTATGCCGGCGTTGCCAGTCACTTTCGATAACCTGTAGTTTCCTGGAGGTGAGCTTTAGCCCAGCGCGCGCCCGGCACCAACCGCCCAACGCGACAATCGCCAGACCCGTGAGGGCAACTAGCACCGCAAACAGCGCAGGCCATGCCGGAGCGGAGCTGTGTTCGGCAACAGCGAACCCGTCCTGCGAGGAACTATTTTCACTGGCCGGCGCGGCACCAACGGCATGGATATCGACGCCTTGCCCACGAACATAAGCGCCGCCACCCGCTTGGGCGTCACCCACCGGGCCGCGCGCTGCCAGCGCGGCAACCGGGCGCGGATTGCCGGCGAGCGAGCTTGCTTCCGCTAACGGCGCCGCATTGGCGCGCACCGACACGACGCACAATAGCGTGAATGCGAAGAGACTACCCAACACGGTCGCGTAGCGGATCGATGCCGTACGTGCTGAGGGAGAGAAGCGGCGAGCGCGACCCTGCGCGCCCACCGGAGAACCAAACAGGCTCATCATGTTCATAGCCTGCGAAACTCAGTCGATCAGTCTTTGCAACGCCGCAAATTCAATCAGCGCCGCCAACGAAGATAGCCCCAGCTTTTCCTGGATGCGGCTCTTGTACGTACTCACCGTTTTGTCGCTAATGAAGAGCGAGTCGCCAATAGTCTTGTTCGACATACCCTTGGCCAGCATTTGCAGGATGACGAGCTCCTTATCGGACAACAACTTGAGCTTCTCTTCTTCGCTGGCTGCGGACGCCCCCACGCCGGCGCCACCTGCCGACATAGGAAAAACCGTGTACCCCGCCAGCACGGCCTCGACGCCGCGCAAGATCTCCTTCATGTCCTGCGACTTGCCGACGAAACCCTGCGCGCCTGTACGCATCGCGCGCGGCGCGAAGGTCGACGGATCGTGACCTGACAGAACGAGCACTCGAATCGAGGGATGCACCAGCTTTAAACGAGGAATGACATCGAGCCCGTTGATACGCGGAATATCGAGGTCGAGAATAGCGAGATCCGGCGTGTGCTGCCGGGCCAACTCGACTGCGGTCTGTCCATTATCGGTTTCGATAATTTCAGTGATGCCGAGCAGTTGTGAAAGATGAGTCTTGATCACCAGCCGCAACGCGGGATGATCGTCCACGATCAAGATAGTAGTCATTATTTTGTTTTCCTAATGAGTTTACAAATACCTGTCAATCACAGTACGCGGACAGGTTGACTTGATGAGCGTACGCTTGGGATTGAAAACGATAATGGCGCGTCAATCGCCGGATTAGCCCTGATCGCGCACGAAATCGATTTCGACACGCCGGTTCGGCGCCAGGCATTGCACCAGTTCATCGCGCTTCGTCTGCGAGCATTCCGCCAGCGGATTTGCCTTACCGTGCCCCTGCGCCGTTATTGGCAACGTCACGCCGCGGTTGCGCAGATATTCCCGCACAGTTTGCGCACGCTGCAACGAGAGCTTCTGGTTGTACGCGTCGCTGCCAAGGCGGTCGGTGTAACCGTTGATGTGTAACTGGCGAATGCCCTTCACCTGCTGCAGACCCGCGACCACTTCGTCGAGTTGCGCCTTGCCGCCCGGCAGCATGCCGGTTTCGTCGCCGCTGTCGAAGCGGAATGCCGAATCGGCTCTGAGCGTGATCGTTTGCACAGCCGCCGACTCGGCCTTCTGCGGTTTGGCGCATTGCAACGCCGCTTCCGCCGATTTCTGCAATTCGCTTTGGATGCCGGGCAGCGCTTTCTCAGCGGCAGGGAAATTGCGTCTCCATGCGTAATGTCCTGCATGGATCAGTTCTACCTCAGCACAGGCGAGCGGCTGTTGTGCCTCCGGGCAACGGGCCGTGGCTGGATCGCTCTTGATCACATTGACGATCTTCCACAAGTCGGGACGCACCGTCGACACCGTGCGCAATTCCTGATTAGCAGCGGACAACGCCGTGCCGTTTTGCAGGCCGATCGTGATCATCGCCGCCTGACCGATGGCTTCCTGGACGAAACCCCATTGGTCACGGGCGCGCCACTCCTCCTGTCCGGCATTAATCCAGCACTGAGCCTTTGCGTGAAAATAACTGTTCTTGTCACCGGGCAATTTGTCCAACTGCTGTTGCAGGCCAGCAAGCGCCTCGCCGCCGCTTGTGATTGGCGCATAGGTGCTAAACCATTGAGGCGTCGGCGCGCCAGCGGCCGCGTCTTGTGCCACGCCGATGCCAGTCTTCAGAACGGTCGGGTCTTCGATACCGAGTCGGTCTCGTGCGGCCTGCCCCGCGCAACCCGACAAAGCCAGCGCACATGCCAGCAGCGTTAACTGAAATTTCATGAAATCCTTGCGAAGAACGCATTCACTTTTAAGAAGTTTTGAGTATGAACAGACGCAAAGCGGCATGGAATGGGAAGATTCCTAGAGTTCTGTCAGACGGACAGGCCGTCGATAATGCGGACCGCATACGGCAACGCCCTTCTTGAATTTAACTAACTCATCAATTAGTCTGGATTGATGAACCCGAGGCGTTCTCCCGTAAAACCACTCGGCCGCCGCCCGGCCGTCGGGGACTTCGATGTGCGCGAACATCTGCTCGATACCGCGACGCGGCTTTTTTCCGAACGCGGCATCGCGGCCACGACGGTCGCGCAGATCGCGAGCGAAGCGGGCGTCACGTCGGCACTGGTCCATTACTACTTCACGAATCGCGAAAAGCTGCTCGACGCAGTGGCTGACGAGCGGCTCGCCCCTGCGGCGAAATTCGTCTGGCGCCCGGCCGTTGAAGACGCCGTGAGCGATCCCTTCGCACTGGTTCACGAATTCGTCGCGCGCCTGTTTGACGTGACGGACCGCATGCCGTGGTTGCCGCCACTCTGGCTGCGGGAGATCGTCAACGAAGGTGGCCTGCTGCGTGAACGAATGATCCAGCGCATCCCGTTCGACAACATCAAGCGCTTCAGCAGCCGCGTTTCACACGCTCAGCAGGACGGCACAGTCAATGGCGACCTGGAAGCGATGTTGCTATTCAACTCAATTCTGGCGCTCGTGATGCTGCCGCTCGCCACGGCGAAGATCTGGCAAAGCGCGCGTGGCCTGCCCGTCATAGAGCGTGACGCGTTGCGTCGGCATGTGACCACACTGCTGATCGGCGGCATGCAGCCAGCGCCACATATGGCATCGGTGCGAGTGCATACACAAACACAAACACAATCGCGAGCGCAGGCGCAACAGCCGAAGCCTTCATCAGTACGCCGCAACCGCAAAGACACCGGGAGCCAGTCATGAGTCGTCCTTGCAGCGCCTGCGTTTGTCTGCTGCTCGCGGCGACGGTCCTCGCAGCCTGTTCGCATCGCGACAACAACGTCTATCAGGGCTATATCGAGGGCGAGTTCGTGTATCTCGGCTCGTCGCAATCCGGCAAGCTCACGCAGTTGACGGTCGCACGAGGACAGACCGTCGACGCAAGCGCACCGGTATTCACGCTCGAATCTGTCGACGAAACCGCCGCTTTGCAGCAGGCCCAACGGCAACTCGCCGCGGCACGCGCACAGCTAGCCGATATCCAAACCGGCAAGCGCCGTCCAGAAGTGAACGTCACCAAAGCGCAACTCGCGCAAGCGGTCGCCAATGCGCGCAAGGCAGCGCTGCAACTCACGCGCGATGAAGCGCAGTACCGCGCGGGTGGCATCCCGAAAGCACAACTCGACGATTCGCGCGCCAACGCAGACGCCACCGCCGCGCAAGTGCGGGAACTGAGCAACCAGGTCGACGTCGCGCAGCTCCCCGGCCGTTCGCAGCAAATCACTGCGCAGAGCGCGCAAGTCGAAGCCGCCCAGGCCGCCGTCGCCCAGGCGCAATGGAAGCTCGACCAGAAGCGCGTCAACGCACCGGCGGCAGGACTCGTCTACGACACGCTGTATCGCGTCGGAGAGTGGGTACAAGCGGGCAATCCGGTCGTACAGATGCTGCCGCCGCAGAACGTGAAAGTGCGCTTCTTCGTACCGGAGACCGTGGTCGGCA
Organism: Paraburkholderia phytofirmans OLGA172; assembly: GCF_001634365.1. Classification (NCBI taxonomy): domain Bacteria; kingdom Pseudomonadati; phylum Pseudomonadota; class Betaproteobacteria; order Burkholderiales; family Burkholderiaceae; genus Paraburkholderia; species Paraburkholderia phytofirmans. The sequence goes on along the minus strand of NZ_CP014579.1, from coordinate 375,265 downwards.
AGCTCGCGCCAGGCCGTGCGCTTTCCATTCATTGCGACGGATGCGCCGCCGACGTCCCAGCGAAAATCACGTACATATCGAGCGAGGCCGAATACACACCGCCGGTGATCTACAGCAATGAGAACCGCGCGAAGCTGATGTTCATGGTCGAAGCCCGCTCTTCCGCCGCCGACGCAGTCAAGCTGCACCCCGGCCAACCCGTTGCCGTGAACCTGCAATGAAACCGCCCGCGCCGCAATATGCGCAATACGCGATCGACGTGCACAAGCTCAACAAGCACTTCGGCGATAAACATGTCGTGAACGACGTGACATTGCAGGTCGCGCACGGCGAGATTTTCGGCTTTCTCGGACCGAACGGCAGCGGCAAGACCACCTCGATCCGTTTGATGTGCGGACTGCTCACACCGGATTCGGGCAGCGGCACCTGTCTCGGTTACGACATCGTGCGCGAGAGCGCACAGATCAAACGCAACGTCGGCTATATGACGCAACGCTTCTCGTATTGGGACGACCTGACGATCCGCGAGAACCTCGACTTCGTCGCCCGCATCTATCAGATGGCGAACCGGCGCGAGGCGGTTGACCGTTCGCTCGAATCGCTGGGTCTGCAAAGTCGCGCGGATCAGCTGACCGGTGCGTTGTCCGGCGGCTGGAAGCAGCGGCTCGCGCTTGCAGCCTGCATGCTGCACGAGCCTCAGCTCCTGTTACTCGACGAACCGACTGCAGGCGTCGATCCGAACGCACGCCGTGAATTCTGGGAGGAATTGCATCGCCTCGCCGCGCGCGGCATTTCGGTACTGGTCAGCACGCATTACATGGATGAAGCCGAGCGCTGCCATAAGCTCGCGTACATCGCGTACGGCAAGCTGCTTGCGCAAGGCACTTCGAAGGACGTGATCGAATCGCAGAATCTCGCGACCTGGACCATCTACGGCGAGCACCTGAGCAAACTGTCGGAACAATTGCGCAAGACACCTGGCGTCGATCAGACCGTCGTATTCGGCTCGGCGTTGCACGTCAGCGGCATCGACCATGCCGCGCTCGAAGCTGCGATCAGGCACGCAACCGAGGGCACTGCGCTGCGCGCCGAGCGCATCGAAACCCGGCTTGAAGACGTGTTCATCTACCTGATGGGCCACTCCACCGACAACTACGGGGCGCAACCGTGAGCACGCGCGTCCTGTTTTCGCTGTCGCGCTGGTGGAGCATCGTGCTCAAAGAATTTCTGCAGTTAAAGCGCGACCGCATCACGTTCGCGATGATCGTCGGCCTGCCGGTCATTCAGCTCACGCTGTTCGGCTTCGCGATCAATACCGACCCGAAGCATCTGCCAACGGCTGTCATCATCGGCGACGACAGCACGTTTTCGCGCAGCTTCATCGCCGCGATGAAAAACTCCGCTTATTTCGACATCGTCGAATCCTTGCCCAACGAGGAGGCCGGCCGCCGCGCTCTTGCCCAAGGCCGGGTGCAGTTCGTGTTGTCGGTGCCGGTGGATTTTTCGAAGCGTCTGCTGCGCGGTGAACGTCCTTCGCTGCTGGTCGAAGCCGATGCGACCGACCCCACCGCGACGAACACCGCGCTCGCCGCGCTGCCAGGCCTTGTGCAACCGGTCGCGGACAAGGACATCACCGGGGTGCTCGCCCATCTGAACGGTACTCCGGCCGCTTTCGACGTCCAGGTGCACCGCCTCTACAACCCCGAAGGCATCACGCAATACAACGTCGTGCCGGGTCTGATGGGTGTGATCCTGACGATGACGATGGTGATGATGACCGGCCTCGCCATCACCCGCGAGCGCGAGCGCGGCACGATGGAAAACCTGCTCGCCACGCCCGTGCTACCGATCGAAGTAATGACCGGCAAAATCGTGCCTTACGTGATGATCGGGCTGGTGCAGGCATCGATCATTCTGACCGCGGCGCGCTTCGTGTTTGGGGTGCCATTTGCCGGCAGCCTGTTGGCAATCTATCTGGCTGCGTTGCTGTTTATCGCGGCGAATCTGACGGTCGGCATCACGCTTTCGTCGATTGCGCAGAATCAGTTGCAGGCGATGCAACTGACCGTGTTCTATTTTCTGCCGAGTCTGTTGCTATCCGGTTTCATGTTCCCGTTCGCGGGCATGCCACGCTGGGCGCAATTCATCGGCAATCTGCTGCCGCTCACCTATTTCAACAGGCTGGTTCGCGGCATCCTGCTCAAAGGAAACGACTGGGCCGACCTGTGGCCGTCGGTGTGGCCCGTGGCGCTGTTCATGGTCGTCGTGATGGGCGTCGCGCTGCGTTTCTACCGGCGCACGCTCGACTAGGAGGATCGATCGATGAAGCCGCTCGCTTACTTGTCCGTCGTCGCGCTGTGCGGTTGCGCGGTGGGGCCGGATTTTCAGCCGCCGGCGGCGCCTGACACGCAAACCTATACACATGAAGCGCAACCCGCCAGGACCGTCACGGCCAGCGGTGTGGCTGGCGCATCGCAGACATTTGTCGCGGCTGAGCATGCGACACCGATGTGGTGGAAGCAGTTTCAGTCCGATGCGCTCAATCGTCTCGTCGAGCAGGCCCTGCAACAAAGCCCCACGCTCACGCAAGCCCGCGCGAAGCTGATCGAGGCACGCGAAAACTACAACGCGCAATTCGGCGCGACCGCATTCCCCGCTGTCGACGCGACCGTATCCGGCGTGCGGCAGCGGGTCGATATCGCGGCGTTCGGCATTCCGAATGTGCCCAACCAGGGGCCGTTTACGCTTTACAACGCGTCGGTGAGCGTGTCCTACGCGCTCGATATTTTCGGCGGCAATCGCCGGGCGCTGGAAGCGCTTATGGCGCAAGTCGACTATCAGTCGTTCGAGTTCGAAGCGGCGCGGCTCTCGCTCGCCGGCAATGTGGTTTCGACTGTGGTTCGGCGCGCGTCTTTAAAGCAGCAGATCGCCTTGACGCAGCGCCTCGCGGACACCCAGGCGCAGCAACTCAAGATCACCGAGGGGCGGTTCGCAGCAGGCGGCGTCTCGCAACTCGATGTGCGCAGCCAGCGCACGCTGCTCGCGCAGACCCGTGCGTCGTTGCCGCCACTCGCGACACAACTTGCGCAGACCGACCACCAACTCGCTATCCTGCGTGGCATGCCGCCCTCGAAGGCGGACTTCGCAGACCTGACGCTCGATTCGCTGCATCTGCCGGATACGTTGCCGCTCACATTGCCATCGACGCTCGCGCGCGAACGGCCTGATATCCGCGCATCGGAGGCGTTGTTACATCAAGCGAGCGCGAATGTCGGCGTGGCAACGGCGAACCTGTTTCCGCAATTTTCCATTTCGGCTGGGATCGGTTCGGAACGCACGAACATTCAGGACGTGGTCAGCGGGCTGAATATCTGGAATTTCGGCCTGAATCTCACCCAACCGATTTTCCGCGGCGGCGAACTGCGCGCAAAGAAGCGCTCCGCGCAAGCGGCTTATGATGCGGCTCTAGCTGATTATCAGCAGACGGTGCTGCAGGCGCTGCAGCAGGTTGCTGACACGCTGACAGCGCTACAGGACGATGCGCACGAACTGCGGGCTCGCGACGAGGCCGCGCAGCAGGCGCAAGCGAGTCTGCTTATCGCACAAGCGCAGTATTCGGCGGGCGGCGTCAGTCAGTTCAGCCTGCTCGATACGCAGCGCCAGGTGTTGCAAACCGCGCTCGACCGGACCCGCGCACAGGCCGACCGGTTTGCCGATACGGCTGCGTTGTTTCAGTCGCTGGGAGGTGAATGGCAGGTATCGGCCGCGCCGTAGGGCTCCGATATCCGCACGGTCATGGCAGTCAGATCCGTCGCATTTCGGGGCGCGCACCGCTGCTCAAGCTCGATACAAACACAAAAGCAGGACTGAAGATACGCCGCCTCAAGGCTCGCGCCAACGATCCATATCGTGCCAGCCTGCTGGGCCTATGAGCTTCATGCAATCGCCCTGAGCGTAGCCATAATACGTCGCGTATCTCGGAAAGGTCCTAAAGACTATCCGTTCAGCTGCCTACAAAATTGAAGCTTGCTTACCCTCCCGCGTGATGGCGTGTCTGCGCAAACGAGGGGAGCGTCTACCTCTCATTCAAGTTCGAAGCGCCGAACCGACGTTCCCAATCATGAAAACTCTCGCTCACGCGTCGTCCGACGACGTTGCGACCTTATACAACGAGGCCTTGCAGGCCCACAATGCCGGACACTTCGACACTGCGGCGACAATCCTCAATCTGATCCTGAGCCAACACCCAAGTCACGCCGACTCCCTGCATTTAGGCGGCCTCGTCACGCTGGCATCAGGCCATACCGAGGCTGCGTCAGAGTGGGTTGAGCGTGCGATCGAGGCCCGACCCGATCCCGTCTTCTACAACACCCTGGCTGTGATTCAGTGCAGATTGCGCGCGTTTGCCCGTTCAGCTCAAAGTGCCTCGCGAGGTTTGGCGCTACAGCCAGACTTGCCGGTACTCCACTACAACCATGCGTTGGCGCTGCAGTACCAGGATCGCGTTGAGGAGTCGGCCATCAGCTATCGCCGGGCGCTCGAACTCGACCCAGGCAACTCGGCAGCACACAACAACCTGGGCCTCATCTCCAAGGCATTGGGCGCACTTGACGAGGCGGAGCTGCGCTTCCGTTGTGCTATCGCACTCGCTCCTGACAACCTCAGCGCGCGCAGCAATCTTGGCCATACCCTGCTTGCGGCAGAGCGCTATGAAGAGGCGTGGCCGTTCTTCGAAGATCGCCGGGCCAGTTTCGAGGACTCCAATGGGACGCCGCAAGCCGCACGGCCACAGTTACCGTTGCCGCAATGGAAGGGCGAGAGCCCGGAAATAACAGATGTTGAGCACAGAAAATCCGCACGGAACACGCGCCTGCTCATCATTCACGAACAAGGGTACGGTGACAGCCTCCAGTTTGTGCGTTATCTCCCACTGGCGCTCGAACGATTTTCGCAAGTAGCCTATGTTTGCCCTTCCTCCTTGCAGCGTCTCTACGAACGATCATTTTCTTCCTGCTGGCCGGGTCTCGTGCTGATCGATGCATTACCTGAGGATCTGAGCGACTGGGACTGGTACTGCCCTCTGATGTCATTGCCAATGGCGTTCGGCGCTCGATTCCACAATGTTCCAGCCACCATCCCCTATCTGTTCGCCGACGCTGACCGCGCCGGCGAGTGGCGCGCGCGACTCACCGCCCTGCCGAATCCCGGATTGCCGCGCGTCGGCATAGTTTGGGCGGGCGGTCATTCAGGCATAGATGTTGACCGGCTACGCAGTCTGAGTCCCGCGCAAATCGCGCCGCTGCTAGCGTTGCCGCACGTACGCTGGGTCAGCCTGCAAAAGACTGATGACCCGACGAAGCGCCTCGGTGAGGCAAGCCGCGGGCATCTAATTGACTGGACGGATGAGCTCACCGACTTTGCCGACACCGCAGCCCTGTTAGAAAACCTCGATTTAGTCATCTCCGCCGACACCTCAGTAGCGCATCTCGCTGCGGCGATGGGAAAACGCGTCTGGTTGCTCAACCGCTTCGCAGGATGCTGGCGCTGGGGGTGCGGTCGGGATGACAGCCCCTGGTATCCCAGCTTGCGCATCTTCACCCAGTCGCAGCGAGGCAACTGGGACGACGTGCTGGCAAGGGTTGCCGTGGCTCTGCAGCAGAGCTTCTTGCTACATGACGCGCATCGTGGCGAAGAACGCGGTCTCCCCCACGCAGAACATCAGACGCCTTAATCTTGCCGCTCAACTCGTGACGCTTACGCTGCCACCGCCCGTGCCGCATTCCTTCCCCGCAGCCATTCCAACGCAAGCAACAGACACGTCGAAAACACGATCAAAATCGTCGCCAACGCCGCGATAGTCGGGCTGATGTTCTCGCGAATACCGGTGAACATCTGACGCGGCAGGGTGGTTTGATCCGCTCCAGCCAGGAACAGCGTCACGACCACTTCGTCAAACGAGGTAGCAAACGCGAACAGCGCGCCCGAAATCACGCCCGGCGCAATCACTGGCAACGTGATGCGGAAGAACGTCTTCACAGGATTCGCACCCAGCGACAAACTCGCACGCACCAGGTTGTAATTGAAGCCTTGCAACGTCGCCGCCACCGTCGTCACCACGAACGGCACGCCGAGCGACGCATGCGCAAGAATCAACCCGATATACGTATTCGCCAGCCCAAGCGGCGCAAAAAACAGATACATGCCGACGCCGACCACCACCACCGGCACGATCATCGGCGAAATCAGAACCGCCATCAGTAGGGCCTTGCCGCGGAAATTCGCTTTGGTCAGGCCGATCGCAGCCAACGTGCCGAGCACCGTCGCCACGACAGTCGCCGAAGGCGCAACGATAAAGCTGTTTTTGGCCGCCATGCGCCATTCATCGGAGCCAATCAGGTTCTCATACCAGCGCAGCGACCAGCCCGGAATCGGATACACCAGAAACGTGCTGGAAGAAAACGACAACGGCACAATCGCCAGCACCGGCAGGATCAAATACAGCAGCGTCAGCACGGCAAGCGCGCGCAACGCGAAATACCACACGCGTTCAATCAAGGACGTATGCGGCGCAAACAAGGGCTTGGCAAGTTTCATCGCGAGTAAGCTCCGTTCAGGCGATCAGCCGAGGCTCAGGGACGAACGCGTGAAGCGCCCGTAGATGACATACAGCACGAGCGTCGCGGCGAGCAGCAAGCCGCCGAGCGCACACGCCATACCCCAGTTGATCGTCACGTTGGTGAAGTACGCGACGTAGTAGCTGACCATCTGATCGTTCGGTCCGCCGAGCAAGGCCGGCGTGATGTAGTAGCCGATTGCCAGAATGAACACCAGCAACGCACCCGCGCCGATGCCCGGATAAGTCTGCGGCACATACACGCGCCAGAACGCGGCGAACGGATGACTGCCAAGCGAGATCGCGGCGCGCTGATAGGTCGGCGGGATCGACTTCATCACGCTATACAGCGGCAGGATCATGAACGGCAGCAGAATGTGCGTCATCGAGATGTACACGCCCGTGCGGTTGAACAGCAGCGACAACGGATCGTGCAGAAGCCCGCTGGCGATCAGCGCCTTGTTCACCAACCCTTCGCTTTGCAGAATCACGATCCATGCGGCCACGCGTACGAGGATCGAGGTCCAGAACGGAATCAGCACGAGGATCATCACCAGATTCGCGCGGCGATCGGAGAGCGTCGAAATCCAGTAAGCGAGCGGGTAACCGAGCAGCAGCGCAAAGAATGTCACGACCGCGCCGATCACGAAAGTGCGGCTGAATACGTGGAGATAAATCTGTTGGTCCGGATCCGTCTCGATGATGTGACCAAATCCATCCTGCTTGTGGTCCAAAGAGGCCAGCAGATAAAACGGCGAATATGCACCGGAATTCTTCGCGATCGCCTGCCAGTACGCGATGTTGTTCCAGCGTTCGTCGAGTTCGACGAACTTCGCGTGCATCTGGGCCGGCGTGAGCGTCAATGGCTTGCTGTTGTCGTCGACGAACGGCATGGCGTGAGCCGATTTTGCGACCAACGAGCGATAGCCTGGAATTTCCACGTTCAGCCGTCGCGCCAGCGCGCCCATGCCATCGCTATCGGCAATCGCCGCCAAGTCCACGGCCAGCGCGGAGTACGCGGCATCGGGCGGCAGCGCCTTGCGATCCCAACCGCTCAACGCATTGAGCGTATGCGGCAGGGCGTTCACCACTTCCGGATTCTGCGCGGCCCGCGTCAATAGCGCGCCGATCGGCACGACAAAAATCAGCAGCAGAAAAATGGCGAGCGGCGCAATCAGCAGCAGCGCCATTGCGCGCTTCTTCGCCTCCGCTGCCTTTAGTTCCCGCTTAAGTCGAACATTCGACTCAGGCGTCGAATCGGCGGCGATCGTCATCGTAGTCACACCTCGTCTCCTCGATCCTGAGTTAGCGCTTCAGCTGTCGGCAGGAGTTAGCGTGTCGGGTAGAGTTAGCGTGTCGGCTAGAAGTTAGCACTTTAGCGCTTACTCTAGCCCAATAGCGCTTACTCTAGCCCAATAGCGCTTACTCTAGCCCCATAGCGCTTACTCCTGCCCCATGCAAAAGCCCTTACTCCGGTCTCATGCATCCGGCCGCTCGCGCACATCGCGAAGACATGCGTTTGCGTTTGTTTCATTGCATTGATACGGCGCGGCTTCACCATAAAAGCCGCGCCTTCTCACACCTAGCTAATTACTTCGAAGCCCAAGACGAAAAACGTTGCTCCAGCTCATCGCCATGATCGGTCCAGAACGAGAGGTTCTGCAGCACGGCGTTCTTGCCGTTAGCCGGCGAGTTCGGCAGATTGGACAGCGTCTTCGGATCGAGCGCCTTGATGGCCGCCACGTTCACCGGACCGTACGCGATGTTGTGCGCGTAATCCTGCTGCGGCTTCGACGAAATCGAATACGCGATGTACTTCTCGGCCAGCGCCTTGTTCGGCGTGCCCTTCGGAATCGCCCAGTAGTCGAGGTCGTAAATGCTGCCGTTCCACACCACCTTGAGGTTCTTTCCTTCCTTCTGCGCGGCGTCGATACGACCGTTGTACGCAGTCGACATCACCACGTCACCCGCGACAAGGAATTGCGGCGGCTGCGCGCCCGCTTCCCACCACTGGATATTTGGCTTCAGCTCGTCGAGCTTCTTGAACGCACGGTCCTGACCTTCCTTGGTGGCGAGCACCTTGTAGACGTCCTTCGGCGGCACGCCGTCGGCCATCAGTGCGAATTCGAGGTTGTAACGCGCCCCCTTGCGCATCGCGCGCTTACCCGGGAATTTCTTCACGTCCCAGAAGTCGGCCCAGCCGGTCGGCGCGGTTTTCAGCTTGTCGGCGTTGTACGCGAGTGCCGTCGACCATACGAAGAAACCGACGCCACAAGTTTGCGGCGCTTCCGGAATCAGATCCGACTTCTTGCCAATCTTCGACCAGTCGAGCTTCTCGTACAGCCCTTCGTCACAGCCGCGGCCGATGTCACCCGACTCAACTTCCACCACGTCCCAATTCACGTGCTTCGCTTCGACCATCGCCTTCACTTTGGCCTGCTCACCGTTGTATTCGACGGCGGTCACTTTATTGCTGGTTTGCGTTTCGAACGGCTGGTTGAATGCGACCTTTTGCGCGTCGCCATTCGCACCGCCGAAATTGACGACCGTCAGTTCGGCTGCATTGACTTGCGCGGCGCCCAGCGCGAGCGCCACAGCACCGACAGCGATGGCGCAGCGCGATTTCCCGATCTTGCTCATGGTGTGTTGCTCTCCTTTGGTGGTGTACTTCAAGCTAAGTACAGTGCGACTTGTTATGTGCTGCTTAGGTGAACTGCCTCTTTGGCCTGCATCGAACGACCTACGCTCCACGCCTCCAACAACTTCACGCGCCTGCAAACACCCGCAGATGCTCGGGCGCAAACTCGAGCGCGATGGGCGCGCCAGGTGCGAAGGTTTCGAGTGCGTCGGTGCCGAGCGGCACCTTCACGAAACACTCGTCCTGTTCCGGCAGACCACAGCGCATACGCACGTGGTCGCCGAAATAAATCAGCCCGCGCGCCTCACCGCTCAGCGCGTTGGCGCCGGGCCGAGACACGCCGTTAGCGAGCTTCATGCGCTCGGGCCGGATACACGCGACCGCCGGCGTGCCCGCCTGCGCGCCGCCGATATTACGTCCCGTAAGTCGCGTGCCGTCAATCAGATGAAACTCGCAGTACTCGCCGTCGACGTTCGCGATCGTGCCGCGCAGCTTGTTGCTGTCGCCGATGAAGTTCGCGACGAACTCGTTGCACGGCGATTCGTAAAGACGGTCCACGGTATCGAGTTGCTGCACGATACCTTTATCGAACACGGCGACGCGGTCGGACATGGTCAGCGCTTCGCCCTGGTCGTGCGTGACATACACGAACGTGACGCCGAGTTTCTCGTGCAATGATTTAAGTTCGTACTGCATGTGTTCGCGCAACTGCTTGTCGAGTGCGCCGAGTGGCTCGTCCATCAGCACAAGCTTCGGCTCGAACACGAGCGCCCGCGCCAACGCGATACGTTGCTGCTGACCGCCGGAAAGCTGCGCGGGGTAACGCTTGGCGAAACTCTCCATACGCACCATCTTCAGCGCGTTATTCGTGCGATGCGCGCGCTCTTGCGCCGAGAGCTTGCGCACCGTAAGCGGATACGCGACGTTCTGCTCAACCGTCAGATGAGGAAACAGCGCGTAGTTCTGAAACACCATGCCGATGTTGCGCTTGTGCGGCGGCACGGTATTGAGCAGGGTGCCGTCGAGCCAGATCTCGCCGCCGGTGGGGAATTCGAAGCCCGCCAGCATCATCAGACACGTGGTTTTCCCTGATCCCGACGGTCCGAGCAGCGTCAGGAATTCGCCCTGATAGATATCCAGATCGAGTTGTTTGACGACCAGCGTTTCGCCGTCGTAAGTCTTGCGCACACCTCGAAAGCTGACGATCACGTCATCGGTTTTCATGCCCTCGTCTCCTCTGCGGTCCGGCTGACTCCCTCGTCGAAACGGAGGGATAGCAACATTTGCGTAGCTCACTATAGTCCCATACGGTTCTACAATATGGAACCATTTCATTATTCTGGATAGAACCACTTGGACACCGTGATCTTGTCGGATTGGCTCGCCGCGCGGCTCGACCGCACGGCCGCCGAACCGGTCTACAGGCAGACGTTGCGGCTGATGCAGCAGGCGATCCTGACCGGCCAGCTGCCGCCCGGCACCAAGCTGCCCAGTTCGCGCACGCTCGCCGAAGACCTCGGTATCGCGCGCAATACGGTGCTGCACGTCTACGATCAGTTGACCGCCGAAGGCTACGTGATCTCGACCACCGGCAGCGGCACCTATGTCGCCGACACGCGGCCGGACACGGCAGCAGTGAATACGCGCAAGAAGCCGGCGGTGACGAGCGTCGATGCGGACGGTGCCGATCAAGCCGCCGAGGGCTCGAAACCGCCCAAACGCGATCTACGCGATCTCTCCACGCGCGGACGCAGGCTCATCGATCAGGCCGGCGTCTCCGCCAAACAGTGGGGCGCGTTCATGCCTGGCGTGCCCGACGTCGCCGAATTTCCGGCGCGTACCTGGAGCCGTTTGCAGGCAAGGCTCTGGAAGGAAGCCAATCCCGATCTGCTGACCTATGCGCCGGGCGGCGGCTATCGGCCTTTAAGGCGCGCGCTGTCCGATTACCTGCGCGTCGCGCGCTCGGTGAATTGCACGCCCGATCAGATCATCATCACGACGGGCATTCATCAGTCGATCGATCTGGCCGTGCGTCTATTGACCGACGTCGGCGATCGCGCGTGGGTGGAGGAGCCGTGCTATTGGGGCGCGCGAAGCGTGCTGCAATCGTCAGGGATTACGCTGGTGCCGGTGCCGGTGGATGACGAGGGCCTCAATCCGCGCGAGCAGGATCTGCAACAGCCGCCGCGGTTGGCGCTCGTCACGCCGTCGCATCAATATCCGCTCGGCATGGTGATGAGTCTCGCGCGCCGCCGCACGTTGCTCGAATACGCACGCCAGCACAACGTCTGGATCATCGAGGACGACTACGACAGCGAGTTCCGCTACGGCAGCCGTCCGCTCGCGTCGCTGCAAGGGCTCGACGACGCCGGCCAGGTAATCTATGTGGGGAGTTTGGGGAAGATGCTGTTTCCGGGTTTGCGGATCGGCTACATGATCGCACCGGAGCATCTGGTGGATACGTTCCGCACGGGCGTGGCCGAGCTATATCGCGAGGGGCAGTTGATGCAGCAGGCGGTGATGACCGACTTCATCATGGACGGCCATCTCACCTCACATGTTCGCCGTATGCGCGCACTTTACGGAGAACGCAGGCAGATTCTGATCGATGCGATCACCGCGCGTTTCGGCGACGAACTGCCGGTGATGGGCGACGAGGCCGGCCTGCATCTGGTGCTCGGCCTGCCCGATCATGCGAACGATCGCGCGGTAACGGCAGCCGCTTACGATGCCGGCGTGATCGTGCGGCCGCTCGCCGCCTACTACAGCAGCGAGACGCCCGCGCGACGTGGGCTATTGCTGGGATACGCCTGCGTGACGAACGAGAAGATCGGCCCGGCGTTCGACACGCTCGCGCGCGTGATCGAGCAGACGGTGTTGAAGAAAAAGCCTACGCGCGCCGCCTGAACGCATCACTTCAGTCCGAAGTCCACCCGCGTCGTCGCACCCTTGTCCTTGATGCCATCTGCGTTCAACTTGGGCGCGACTATAAACACACGGCTGCTATCGATCTTGCCTTCGAAATACTGCTGCACCGCTTGCGCCCGTTGCTGCGCAAGCTGACGCAAGCTGGCGTCGTCGATCGGAGCATTGGCGGCCATCGCCGCCTTCATCTCGTCATCGGGCAGGCTCTTGGTCAAGCCGACAAAATTGCGTGGTTTCTTGAAGTCGGCTGCCTTGTAGGCCTTGGTCAAGTACTTGTCGTATTCCTTCGGATCCACGGTAACGGTTGACAGATCGACGCTCTCGCCATTGCCCACCACGTCCTTGATCTTCTGTTGCTTGACCTCACGTTCGACGTATTGGGCACGCAGGCCCGGCCCGTCGACCGCCGGATCGACGCGGCCAATCAGATCGATACGGATCGACGTCTTGTCGGCCAGCGCTGTCACGATGGAGTCGAGCTTCTTGTCCGCAGCGTCCGAAAGCGTCGCCGAACCCGGATCGAATTCGACATAGCCCATTTCTTCGCCACTGCCGCCGAATGCATTGGCGATCAGCGAGAACGGCGCGGTCACAGCTTTCTCCAGGAGGTTGAGCACGGCATGCCAGATGAGCCCGCCAATGCTGAACTCCGGATTCGACAACGAACCCGATACCGGAAGGTTCACGTCGATTTCACCACGCGAATTTTTCAGCAGCGAGATCGCGAGACGCACCGGCAGCTTGGTCGCCGTATCGTTTTCGACGTGATCGCCGAACGTGAGCTGATCGATGAAAATATGATTGTTCGCGTTCAACTGATCGTTATCGAGCTGGTAGTGCAGATCGACGTTCAGCTTGCCCTTGGTGATCGGATACCCGGCGTATTTCGCCGAATACGGCGTGAGATTGGTGAGTTCGATATCGTGTGCGCTCGCAGTCAGATCGAGCGCCGGCTTTGCAATCAGCGGATTGACCGTACCGCGAATCGACAGCGGACCATTGGCCGCCAGTTTCGCGGCAATGTCCACGGGCGCGGAGGTGGTCGATTGTGTGCCGAACGCGCCGACCGTGCCTTGAATGCCGACCAGGTTCGCCGTGAAGTTCGGCTTGATGAAGTTGTCGGTGTACGTCACGCGGCCCTGTTGCAGCACCAGTTGGCCGAAGTGCAGTTTGACGGGGCTTTGCGGCGGCGTGGCGGCAGTGACCGTGGCGGGCGTAGCAGACGACGCCGTTACCGGCGCGGAAGCCAGTTCGGGCGCCGATGCGGCCTGCGGCGTCAAGGGCACCGGCTCGTGGCCACCGCTCTTGTCGCGTGTCAGCGATTGCGCGGCGCCGCTTTCATGCGCGACCACGTCCTTGAGATTCAGCTTGCCTTGCGCGTCGAGCAGTACACGCCCATAGAACTTCGTGAACGTGACGCGGCCCGCGTCGACCACGGTGCCGTGTTCGTCGTAGTCGGCCTTCAGGTTGGTCAGCGCGAGCGAACCCCATCCTGCGAACGGGTCCGAGGTCGCCTTGTCAATCATTCGCACGTCAACGAGCGCTACGTCGCCGCGGTACGTCGCTTTGAGCGCCTTCGCCTGACTCAGCGCGAGATCGCCGTTCGCGTTGAGCAACGCGCTCGCGATCAGCGCATTCAACTTGCTGCCGAAGTACGGTTCGAAGGCCGCCGCATCCAGGCGGCTCGCATTCACCTTGACGGCCACCCTGAGCGGCGTCGCCGTGACATCGCCTTTTACGCCGAGCGTGCCCTTCTTGTTGAACGTCGCCTGCAGATCAATCGGCAGCGGCTTACTCAAATCGTCGCTGATCTGCTGCACCTTCAACTGCAACGGCGTCACGCTCAGCTTCACTGGATTCGGCGTGGTGTTGTCGGTGAAATTGGCGGTCGCGTCTTTCAGGTTGAGTTCGCCGATCTTGTAGTGCCACGCGGGCCCTTCCGCCTCCGCCTTCTTCACCGCATGGATCGCCGTGCGCTGCTGCTCGGCCTGATGCGGACCGGCGAGCGCGGCGAGGTCGATGCTGCCGTCTTTCAGACGTTGCGCATTGACCACCAGGCCGGTCGTGTCAACACCGGTGATATCGGCCGTGCGTCCCGCCACGTCCACCTGCTTAACCGTCACCTGGCCTTGCGCGAGCGAGACGACCGGCTCCTTGCTGCCGCGCGCCGCGAGTTTGAGCGATTGCAGATCCAGCTGCGTATCGGTGACCATCACAGCCGCTGGCGACTTCGACCAGTTCGCCCCGATGTTCGCGTTGGCGGACAGCGCGCCATCGACCACTTGCGCCGCCGTCGCCGTGTCGAGGTACGGCTGCAGCAGCGGCAAGGGCAGTGACTTCAGATCGAGCTTTGCGTTAGCGGTCTTCGCGACAAGGCCGAACGCACCAGCCACGCCGAGCGAGCCGGCGGCGTCCTTGAAGCCGGTATTGAGCGTGTAGTGCGCGGGGGTAGTCGCGAGCGTCGAGAAATCGGTCAGCGTGACGGCCAGTTTTTGCAGGCCAAGATCGACCGGACGCGAGGTGGCTTCGTCGTGAACGTTGACGGTGCCGTCGTTGAGCGCGAAACGCTTGATCGACAGATCCAGAGGCTGCGCGGCCTTTTCCGTGGCGCTTGCACCGGATGCCGCGACAGGTGCACTCGCTGCGTTTTGAGCCGTCATGGACGACGACGCGCCCTTCGCGGATGCCGGTGCAGAAGCAGACGCCGGTGCCGAAGCGCCCGCAGCAGGCGCAGCCGCGAATATCCGCTCGACACTTAACACGCCTTCCTTATCACGCGCAAGATTGGCGCTGGGCGCGTCGATGCGGATATCGTCGAAGTGATACAGGCTCTTCAATGGCTCAAGCGTCGCGGCAGCCACGTGCACCGCGCGCACGGCGAAAAATGGCGCGTTGCCCCGATCGCGCATATCCACATCGTTCAAATCGACCGTGCCCGCCACGCGCAACGAAGGCGCATCGTTGGCCATCACGAAGTTAAGCTTGAGATCGGTGGACAGCTTGCCGCTCTGCACAATCACCGGCAGCCTGGTCGGCGCGTAGGAGATCAGTTGCGGCACATCGAGCCCGTCGAAGCGCAGCGACACTTCCGATTCGCGCGACGCTGCAAACGGCTTGGTCTTGCCGTCGATAGCGAGCGGACTGCCGTCAATGCGTGCACGGAGCAACGGCTCGACGAAGATGTCGGTTTTCGAAGGCAGTGTGGCGATGAACGGAATGCCGAGCTTCCATTGATCGATCACATGCGTGACGCCGAGTAGCTTGTCGTCGAACGTGATCTGGCCGTTTTCGAGGCGAATGTTCGACACCGAAAAGAGCGTTGGCTTGTTATCGGGCTTGGCGGGCTGCTTCGAGAACTTTTCGATCAGGTCGGTGAAATTGAAGCGCTGCGCATCATAGCGAACGATATGAAAACGCGGTGAATCGAGTTGCACTTCGTCGACGATCGGCGCCGCGCGAAACAGCGAGCTCCATGACGGCTGCACGATGAGCCGCGAAATATCGACGAAGTCGCCCGCACCGCCCCGCTCGCCGATATGCACGCGATCGGCTTCGAGTTTGAGCGTGTACGGATTGAGCGCAATGCGGCCGATCGTAGCGGGCCGGTCAAGTTGCTTGCTGAGTTGCTGCTCGGCAATGTGGCGAATCAACGGCGGCGCCGCAAAAAAGCCCAGCAGACCGAACAATACGAGGAAGATCAGCAGACCCGCGATGACACGCCGGGTGCGGCGTGACTGCGCGACGTCGCGCATGGTCTGCATGGAAGAGGCGAGTGACGCTTTATTGAGGCTTGCCATGCTCGGTCTTGGGTAATGCGGCGGCAAGCCCGCCGCGAAACGAAAATCCCGCAAGCGGCAGTATAAGTGGTGAATCTTACGCGGGATAGCAATGTGAGCCGTGGCTTACACATTGTTGCACGCTACAGCAGCGCATGTCCGCCGGCAGGAAGCGGCGGATATGCGCTAATTTATGCGTCACTCATGTATTGCTGTCACAGTCGTGACGCATATCAGTAATGCATTTCCATGTCGCACTTCATTGAGGCACTTCATTGAGGCACTTCACCGACGCATTTCATTGGCGAACTTCATTGCCGCAATTCATTGACGCACAACGGCCGGCGGTTGCCAGCTGCCGTCGGTAGCTTGCGGCTTCGGCGCGTACAGACGCAGCACCAGTTGCAGATCGGTGCGCGGCGCCGGCAGCCAGTTGCCGCCCTTGCCGCGCGCCGACGACACTGTCACGTCGAGCGAACCATCGCGATTGCGGCGCGCGCCATTGCGATCGCCGACCGCCAGACGGCCCGGCGCACTTTCTCCTAACGCACCGTCTTTCGTGTAAGCGGTGATCGACCAGAAGCCACGCACCGGCGGCAACTGGTTCGGTGCGAAATGGATCACGTAGCGGTTTGCGCCGTTGAGTGCATGACCTTCGCTGTCCTGCGTGACGACCGCGCGCATTTCATCGTCCTTCGTGCCGATTCCCGGTTGGGTCGCCGCAGCATAAGCGCGCATCGCGTAATCGAGGCCGTAGTTGCCCACGCCGTCGCCGAACCAGCTCCAGCCATTGCCGGTCAGCAGATTGGACGGCGGTGTGACGACGCGCTCGTGGCCGTCAGCAAGACCCGCGGCGATCGCCTCGGGCGCGCTCGGCAGATTCACCGGATCGCCGGGCGTCACGCCGAAGTCGGAAAGGATTTTCAGTGCATGCGGATCGGCCGGCGTCGGCGGGTTGTCCGGCAAGGCCTGCGCGAGCTGGCTGAAGAAGCCGTTCGCGTCGAGCGCGGCAACTTGCGCGGCGGGTGTGCCGGAAGCCGCCGCGGCGGCGGCGGCATCGGCCGCATTGCTGCGCGGTGGCGTAATCGACGCCGAGCGCGTCTCGCCGGTGTAGACACTCAGCGGCGCGACACGGACGGCGCGCTGCAGCTTCTTCACCGCCGTCAGGTCGCGGGTGCCGTTCGACTGGATGCGCACGCTCATCCATGCGTTGCGGGTCGGCACGTCGACGCGCAACGCGCCCTTGGGCAGATCGCCCTGCCAGCCCGGGCCAACGAAGGCAATCGTTTGCGTCTTGATGCCAGCGGTGCGGGTCGTGAACTGTGAACTGGTCGACCACAGCACGTTGGTCCACATGTCGAGCACGCGGGCGTCGACGTAGCGGCCATGCGAGTCGGGCAGCGACACGATTACCGGCTCGCTGCCGACGTCGAGCCAGCCGATCGAATCGAGCGTATCGAGACTCGCCAGCAGCGGATTGGCTGCGCCGATCGGCGGCAAAGCCTGCGCGTGGCGCAGCGTATTGACCGGCGCCTGGCCCGGACCGGTGCCAACCGCCGCATCGCGCGCAACGCCCATCAGCACCAGCGGATAGCCGAATACATACGAATCGGCGACTTCGTCTTTGATCCAGCCAGTGGTTTTTTGCGTCGCGGAGGGAGTCGACGCACAACCAGCCAGAAATGCGAGGCCTGCGAGCGATGCGCAGGTCCAGTGAAGCGAAAACAGTTCTTGGCGATTTTTTATCATTCGTTCAGGTGGCGGAACGTGCGGTCCTAAGGGAAACGTCGGTGCGCGGCGGAACCTGTATGCGTGGCCTCCCGGCGCCGAGCGCAGTCTGTCCGCCGCTCGCGTGCCGACAACATCGGGTTGTATCGTATCCTTGCTCACCAGGCAAGCACAAAGGTAGGAATAGCGCTTTGCAATGCGCGCGCGGACACCATTTGCAGTAAGGTTCACGATTTCTGTTAGTCCCGCGCCGGTTCTTGCCTTGTTGGCCGCCCTTCCCGATTACTCGCCGCCCTTTTGTATCTGGAGCGCTTTATGTATATGCCCGCCCATTTTGAAGAGAACCGTCCAGAGGTTCTCCACCGCCTGATCGCCGAGCAGCCGTTCGGTGCGCTGATTACCCATGGGCCGAATGGGCTCGATGCGAATCATTTGCCATTTGAATTCGACGCGAAGCTAGTCGCCGGAGGGGGTGACGCGAAGCACGCTTCCACAGGAAGCGACGCGGCCGCCCAAACCCACGGCATCCTCCGCGCCCATGTCGCCCGGGCCAACCCTGTCTGGCAGGAGGTTGCCGCCAACCCGGAGGCCCTCGTCATTTTCCAGGGCCCCACCGCTTATATCTCGCCGACCTGGTATCCGAGCAAGCACGAGACGCATCGCCAGGTGCCGACTTATAACTATATGGTGGTGCACGCGCACGGCCGGATAGTCGTGCGCGACGACGAGGCATTCGTGCGCGGCCTGGTCGCGCGGCTCACCCGCAAGATGGAAGCAGGCGAACCCGTGCCCTGGAAGATGGGCGACGCGCCCGCCGACTACATCGCCCAGATGCTGGGGGCGATCGTCGGTCTCGAGATCGAAGTCACGCGACTGGTCGGCAAATGGAAACTCAGCCAGAACAAGGAAGCCGCCGACCGGCGCGGCGCGGCTGAAGCCCTCTTGGCGCGCACCAGCGACGAACAGAAGGCCGTCGGCCAGGCGATGCTGGACGCGCCGCCGGCATTCTGAGCTTCTTTGCGCGTCAACCGTTGCGCGACGCAAGCGCCAGTGCCCTGGTTCCGCAGCTTGTGACACGAGCCCGATCGACTGGCGGACATTCCGGGTGCTGTCGGTAACGCATTTGGGTGGCCCGTTGGATGGCCCGTTGGATGGCCCGTTGGATGGCCCGTTTGACGGCCGGTTGGACGGCCGGTTGGACGGCCGGTTGGATGACCGGTTGGACGGCCCGTTTGACGGCGCTTCAGCGCGCCACCAAAAACATCCTTGACCTTCCCATGATGGGAAGGTCAATACTTGGCTCATGATGCGGCCCAATGCCGCGACGAGCCTTGCCTGCCATGACTGCACTTGCCACGCCGCTGCGTCCCGCGGACGCTACGCCCTCCGGAACCACCGAACTCGACATCGGCGGGATGACCTGCGCCTCATGCGCGATGCGCGTGGAGAAGGCGCTGGCGAAAGTGCCGGGCGTCACGCGCGTGTCGGTGAATCTGGCGACTGAAACGGCGACCGTCAATCTAAGCGACGTGGCCTCAGGCGCGGGTTCTGACACCGACGCGCTAATCGCAGCGGTCAAGAAGGCCGGCTACGACGCGACACTGACGGCGCCGCCAGCCGCACCGGCGTCCGCCGCCGACACTGCCGCCCTCGCCTCCGCCGCAAACAGCAAACGCAACCAGACCCGCCGCGAACTGGCGGCTGTGCTCGCCTCCGCCGCGCTGACGCTGCCGCTCGTCCTGCCGATGATCGGCGAATGGTTCGGCTTGCACGCAATGCTTTCCCCCTGGCTGCAATTCGGCCTCGCCTCGATCGTGCAGTTCGTGTTCGGCGCGCGCTTCTATCGCGCGGCCTACCGTGCGGTGCGAGCCGGCGCCGGGAACATGGACTTGCTGGTGGCGCTCGGCACGTCGGCGGCTTATGGAATCAGCGTCTACGAACTGGCGACCCATCCGGGCGACATGACGCGTCTGTATTTCGAAGCGTCGGCGGTAGTGATCACGCTGGTGCGTTTCGGCAAATGGCTCGAAGCGCGCGCCAAGCGCCAGACCACGGATGCGATCCGCGCGCTCAACGCGCTGCGACCTGACCGCGCGCGCATCCGCGTCGGCGCGGACGAACACGAAGTACCGCTCGCGCAAGTGCGGGTCGGCACGGTGGTGATCGTGCGTCCCGGCGAACGCGTGCCGGTTGACGGCGCAGTGCTCGAAGGCCGCACCCATATCGACGAATCGCTGATTACCGGCGAGAGCCTCCCCGTGCCGAAGCAGGCAGCCGATCCGGTTACCGCCGGATCGATCAACGGCGAAGGCGCGATTGCGGTGGCGACCACCGCAATCGGCGCGGAAACGACCCTCGCGCGAATCATCCGCCTCGTGGAAAGCGCGCAGGCCGAGAAGGCGCCGATCCAACGTCTGGTCGACCGCGTCAGCGAGATCTTTGTGCCGGCGATCCTGGCGATTGCGGCGCTCACGCTCGTGGGCTGGCTGATGACGGGCGTGGGTTGGGAAACCGCGATTCTGAATGCGGTTGCCGTGCTGGTGATTGCGTGCCCGTGCGCGCTCGGACTGGCGACGCCTGCGGCCATCATGGCCGGCACCGGCGTCGCTGCGCGGCGGGGCGTGCTGATCAAGGACGCCGAGGCGCTGGAAACCGCGCATCGGGTGAATATCGTTGCGTTTGATAAAACCGGTACGCTGACCGTCGGGCAACCATCGGTGACGACTTTCGAGGCAATCGGCGGCATCGGGCGCGACGAGGCGTTGGCGCTCGCCGCAGCCGTGCAGCGGCATAGCGATCACCCGTTGGCGCGGGCCGTGGTGAAGGCGTATGAAGCGGCACAGGCGGGCAATCTGCGAAACGGCATCGTGGTTGAGGACTCGCCAGCGAATGGTGGCGCTGCGGCACTGGTAGATAGCGCGCTGGGTGAGCGCACGCTGGACACTCCAGATTCTGTTGCGCTCACGAAAGTTGCGACACTCACAGCCAGCGCCGCACGCGCGGTGCCCGGCCGCGGCGTGGAGGCCGACATAAATGGCCATACCCTGGCGCTTGGCAGCACGCGCTGGCTCGACGAACTCGGCATCCCATTGCCGCCGCAACTCGCCGAGCGCGCAAAGCAGCTCGAAGCCGCCGGCAACACCGTCTCCTGGCTGATGCAGCGCGCACCGCTTGCGCCCGCCGCGCTGGCGCTGATCGCCTTCGGCGACACCGTCAAACCGACCGCCCGCGCGGCTGTCGAACGGCTCGCCCAAATGGGCGTCAAAAGCGTGCTCGTCACCGGCGACAACTACGGCAGCGCGGCGAGCGTCGCCCAAGCGCTAGGCATCGCCGAATTCCACGCCGAAGTCCTGCCCGACGACAAGGCACGCGTGATTCACGATTTGAAGATCCGCAGCGCCGGCATCGTCGCGATGGTGGGCGACGGCATCAACGACGCCCCTGCGCTTGCCGCCGCCGACATCGGCATCGCGATGGCGACCGGCACCGACGTCGCTATGCAAGCGGCCAGCATCACGCTGATGCGCGGCGAGCCGGCGCTGGTGGCCGACGCCATCGACATTTCGCGCAGGACCTGGCGCAAGATCCAGCAGAACCTGTTCTGGGCCTTCGTCTACAACCTGATCGGCATTCCGCTGGCCGCCTGCGGCTTGCTGAACCCAATGCTGGCCGGCGCGGCGATGGCGTTTTCGAGCGTAAGCGTCGTCACCAACGCGCTACTGCTGCGCACGTGGCGTGGTGGTGCGTCGGCGCGTTGACAGCAATATGCGTCGCCATATTACTCAAGGCTTTCGAAAGGCGGCACCGCGCCGTCATCAAAACTCCACATCCAGTTCGTCGATCTCTTCCACTTCCTGCTGCGCGTCCGCGATCCACTGCTGCATTTCAGGCAGCGCCATGATGCGCTGCCCGTAGTCGACGATCTCCGGATCCAGCTTGACGTCGTAGGTCACGAAACGCGTCACCACCGGCGCGTACATCGCATCCGCCGCGCTACGCTCGCCGAACAGAAACGGCCCGCCGTACTGCTTCAGGCACTCGCTCCAGATCGTCACGATGCGGTCGATATCCGATTGCGCCCGGGCCCACACCTTGAAGCCCGGAAAATGCGCTTTCAGATTCATCGGCAATGCCGAGCGCAGCGAACCAAAACCCGAATGCATCTCACCGCAAATCGAACGGCAATGTGCTCGCGCGCGGACGTCCTGCGGCAACAGCGCCGCTTCCGGTTTCAACTCGTTCAGATACTCGGCAATCGCCATGGTGTCCCAGACCTTGATGCCGTCGTGAAAGAGACACGGCACCAGAATTGATGGCGACAGCAGCAGCAATTCGGCACGCGCGGCGGGGTCGTCGATCGGCATCACGATCTCTTCGAAAGGCAGGCCGCTGAATTTGGTCAGCAGCCAGCCGCGCAGCGACCACGACGAATAGTTCTTGCTGCTAATGGTGAGCATGGTATTCGCCATACGATTCTCCTCCAGATGAAGCGTTCGTCCGGCGCCTGACGATGCGCGTGCACGTTGCCGTGCGCGGGCGCACCAAAGCGCGGCAATTCCGGCCCGTTCCCATGACTCGCGCAAATGCCATGCCAACCTGCAACGACGGCCGCGCCGGTGCGACTGCATGATTGGCACATGACTTGCGTCTATTCGGGCTCCTTCCTTTCCTGCACTCGTGCGAAGGTTATGAACCTGCTCGCATATCCCGCATACCAGGCTTTCGCCGACATGATGCTGCCGATGCGCCACGGCGCAGCGCTGGTGAATCATTCGCTCGACGCGTGGCCCGCGCTCGGCGACACGTCGCATGGACGCTCGATACGCGCGGCCTGCGGATTATTGACGCTCGCCGGCCTTACGCCGGTCAGGCCGCCGTTCGACATCGATAGCGTGGTGACGGAAGGCAAACCCGTGCAGATCGTCGAGGAAGTGGCAACGCACACGCCGTTCTGTTCGCTGTTGCATTTCCGTAAGGACACCACGCTTTCGCATCCGCAGCCACGCGTGCTGGTGATCGCGCCCATGTCCGGCCACTTCGCGACGCTGCTGCGCGGCACCGTGCGCACAATGCTGGCCGAGCACGACGTCTACGTCACCGATTGGCACAACCCGCGCGATGTGCCGCTGAGCCAAGGCCGTTTCGGCTTCGACGAATTCGTGCAGCATGTGATGGGCTTTACCGAGACGATTGGGCCGGGTGCGCATCTGCTGGCGGTGTGTCAGCCGACAGTCGCCGCGTTGGCCGCAGTCGCGCTGATGGCCGCCGATGACAACCCCGCGCAGCCCGCCAGCATGACGCTGATGGCGGGCCCGCTCGACACGCGCATCAACCCGACGCGTGTCAACGAACTGGCGAAGAGCAAGCCGATCGAGTGGTTCGAGGAGAACCTGATCGGCGCGGTGCCGTTTGGTTTTGCGGGGGCGCACCGTCGCGTGTATCCCGGCTTCGTGCAGCTGAGCGCGTTTATGTCGATGAACCTCAGCCGCCATCTCGACTCGTTCGAGACCATGTACTGCGAACGCGCCAAGGGCGATCCGGCGAAGGCCGACACGATCCACACTTTCTACGAAGAATACTTCGCGACGATGGATCTGACTGCCGATTTCTATCTGGAGACCGTCGATACTGTTTTTCAGCGGCATGCGCTGCCGTTGCATGAGCTCGAGGTGGAGGGGCGGCTTGTGGAGCCTTCGAAGATTCGCCGTACTGCGCTGCTGACCGTGGAAGGCGAGAAGGACGATATCTGCGCGGTCGGGCAGACGCTCGCTGCGCAGGATATGTGCGACAAGTTGCGGCCGTATCTGAAGACGCATCATGTGCAAACCGGTGTCGGGCACTATGGCGTGTTCAATGGACATCGGTGGGAGCGGCAAATTTATCCGCGCGTGCGGGCGGTGATTTACGACAACGAACCGCGTGCGGTGGTGGTGAGTTCGCGGGCGCGCACGATCCAGCCGGTGTCGGTGGCGGTGGCTTCCGAGGTGATTGCGGCAGCGCCGGCCGCGGCGGCGGTGGTCGAGGTTGTAGTGGATAACAATGTGACCGCTGTCGAGTCGAATGGAGCCGGCTCCGCTGCCGAGTCGACTGGAACCGGCTCCGCCGCCAAGCCGCAGCAGGCGTCACAGGCACCGCGCCGGCGGCCACCCGCGACGCAATAATCTGTTCGTTCACGTAGCCGCGTTGTGCAAACAACGCGGCGGCTCGTTCAAGCCGCGACGCTCTTCCACGGCTGCACCGCCGGTACTTCGCACGGACCTTCGACTTCAATCGACTTGAAATCGGCCGGCGACACGATTTCGATGTACTCCATATCTTCTGAGTAATCGAACAGATAGTGGACGATGCCCGGCGCCTGATGCACACAATCGCCGGCGGCGACGCGTGTCTCCTTGTCGCCGTACATGAAGCGCGCCCAGCCCTTCAGCATGATCACAATGTGGAAATCGGCCTCATGGCGGTGCCAACCCGTGCCTTGCTCTGGTGCGTGATTCGCCTTGACGAGTTGCGCGAGCACCTTGCCGCCGGTTGCCTGCGCGATGCCTAAATCGCGGTATAGAAAAAAGTCGCGTAGGCCCTGATCCACGTAGGGCGTGTCTTGCGGGCGGACATGGCTGAACTGCGTGGCGAATTCGGTGGACATGATCGCGCTCCTGGGGAGTGAGCCGACGGTTGAAAACGACGCGTTGGAGCGTCGGTTGCAAGCATCAAGCGGGCCAGTTTGCGCGGGGCTTTGCGTCGCGGGAAGGACCGTTATGCGGTCGTGCGGAAGCAGCTTGCATTCGAGCGCGACCGGTGATTCAGCTGGCGAACGCGCCGAAGAAGCTGTAGGGCGCGAGCTTCAGGGTGCCATCGGTGGCGCGCGAAGAAATCCAGCCGATCAGGCGCGGAGCGACGATGGCCTTGAACGGATCATGTGGAGACCGTGACCGGCAGCAGGGTCGTAAAAGTAGTGGGACATGGTTTGTCGTGGGGTTTGGGGGTGAGGCGGGCGCTATTTATACCGCAGACTCGCTGGGACTGCTGGGAGCGGAATTGAAGCGGACTGCGGCTATTCGCCCTTCCGTGGATTCCGGTTCATCGATTGACTTCGCGGCCGTCTTAACAGGCTTAAAGCTGTAAATTTAATTTACAGCCTATAACCTGTTAATCTGATTTACAGCCTATTTCCTGTATTTGCGTGATACAGTCCAGAGACTGTACGAGCCTGAAGAAAATCCAATGGATTACGCCATCAAGACGCTAAGTCAGCTCCGCCCCATTCTGCTGGGCTTCCGCAAGTCCGCAGGGCTCACACAAGCTGCAGTGGCCGAACTGCTAGGCATCACCCAGCAAAGCTACGCGCAACTGGAGGCCAATCCGGCATCGGCGAGTGTCGAGCGGCTTTTTAAAGTCATGCGTTTGCTGAACGTGGAATTGCGTATGAGCCAAGCGTCGTCCGCGCCAGGCAGTGGACCGGCGCAGACCGATACGTCGAAGCTTCAACGGCAGATCCCCGCCGCCAGGAAAGTGAAACCTCCGTCGGCCCCCAACCGCGCAGACCGAGCTCCGAAGGCGTCGAGCTCGAAACAACCTCTTGGGGCAATCACAACCAAAAAGAAACGGGAAAACTGGTAATCATGGCGCGCCGCTCTCAGACGCAACGACTCGACATCTGGATGAACGGCCTGCCCGTCGGCTACTGGGAAAAGGCACGGGAAGGGGACCGCCTGAGTTATCTCGACGAGTGGATCGAAGATGAACAGGGCCGCCCTCTTTCCCTATCGATGCCGTTCACGCCCGGGAATCAACCGTACCGTGGAGACGTGGTCAGCGCATTTTTCGACAATTTGCTTCCCGATAGCGATGCGATCCGCCGGCGATTAGCCCAACGGCATCGCGCGGGCAGCACGAATGCTTTTGACCTGCTGGTAGCGCTTGGCCGCGACTGCGTCGGCGCGATCCAACTACTCCCACCTGATGAGCAACCCACCGATCTATACGGCATCTCCGGAACACCGTTATCCGAGTTGCAGATTGCGCAGCTGCTGCGCAATGCCACTTCAGCGGCGCCGCTCGGCCAATACGATAGTGGTGCGGATCTGAGGTTATCGATTGCTGGCGCACAGGAGAAAACGGCGCTGCTGCGCCACGATGAACAGTGGATCTACCCGACCGGCAGCACGCCGACCACGCATATCTTCAAGCTCCCGCTCGGCCTGGTTGGCAATATGCAGGCGGACATGCGGACCTCGATCGAAAACGAATGGCTGTGCTCAAAAATCGTATCGGCGTATGGACTCCCCGCGGCGAACTGCGAGATTGCAACGTTCGAGGATCAGAAAGCGCTCGTGGTCGAGCGCTTCGACCGCAGGCTGTCGAGGGACGCGAGCTGGATTGTGCGCCTTCCGCAGGAAGACATGTGCCAGGCCACCGGAAAGCCCTCACATCTGAAGTATCAAGCCGACGGTGGACCAGGCATCGCTGAGATCATGGATGTATTGCTAGGCTCGGAAACCGCGGATCAGGATCGGCGACAGTTCTTCAAGGCTCAACTCGTGTTCTGGCTACTCGCAGCAACGGATGGGCATGCGAAGAACTTCAGCATTTTTCATCTGCCCGGGGGGTTGTACCGGTCGACGCCACTTTACGACGTGCTATCCGCACATCCGATCATTGGTCCTGGGCGCAATCAGATTGCGCGTCAGAAGGCGAAGATGGCAATGGCTATTCGTGGCAGTACCAATCACTATCTGATCGACAAGGTCCAGCGGCGGCACTGGATCGAACAGGCCCGGCAGGTTGGGTTGGGTAGCGAGACCTCGCAGGACATTATTGCTGAAGTGGTTAACGCGACTGATCATGTGATCAGCGCGGTGGATGCGGTGGTGCCCTCGGGATTTCCGGACGGGCTGGCCGAATCGATTCTGGGTGGGGTTGGGAAGCAGCGGGACAAGTTGGTCGCGGCGTCGAGACTCCGGGAAAATGCCCGGTCGACGCGCAACTGATAGTTTTAACCGCGGCTAATCACCCGCTTGCGGCCTTCCCTGACTCGCGCCAGATGCGCCTCGTCCCATTCATAGAAACCAGCGCCGCTGCGTACGCCGACACGCCCCGCATCGACCTGCTCACGCAGCAGATCGAGCACGTCTTCGTCTTTCGCGAGTTCCGGCATCAGATGCGTGGAGATGTCGAGGAAAGTGTCGAGGCCGCCCATGTCCGCGCCTTCGAGCGGCCCGACGATGCCCCACCGGCGTCCGAGCGACGCCTTCATGACGCGATCGACCACATCCGGCGTCGCCGCCCCCGAGCGCACGATGTTCAACGCCTCGCGCAGCACCGCGAACTGCAACCGGTTGCCGACAAAACCCGGAATCGCTTTCGCCAGCACCACCGGCTCCATGCCGATCGCGCTCATCAACGCAGCGGTGCGTTCGGTGACTTCCGGCGCGGTCGCGGTACCCGGCACGACTTCGACGAGCGGGATCATGTGCGGCGGATTCCAGAAATGTGCGATCAGAAAACGCTCCTTCGCGCGCAACGGAGCAACCAGTTGATCCGGCGGAAAACCGCTGGTATTGCTCGCGAGAATCGCGTCGTCTGCCATCAACTCAGCCAGCGACGCATACAGGCGATGCTTCAGTTCGAGCACCTCGGGAATCGCCTCAATCACGAATTGCGCCGACGCCATGACGTCGAGTTGCGCATGCGTCTCGATGCGCGCGAGCGCTGCCTGTTTGGCAACGCGGTCGATGCGTCCGGCGTCGATCAGTTCGTCGAGCACCGCTTCCGCTTTCGGCGCAACGCTCGCGAGACGCGCCGGGTCGACGTCGTGAACGATCGTCCGATGCCCGTGCAATGCGCTTTGCGTCGCAATGCCGACGCCCATCAATCCCGTGCCCACTACGCCTATGACTGCCTTGTCCACGCCGCTCTCCTGCTGCCGTCGATGAAAGCTTTGAAGCATAGCGCAGCGCGCCGTTTTCCAAGACCGAACGTGACAAAGCCGGTCTTCCGTGAGGAAGGACCGGCTTTGCGGACTTCACGCTGCGACCTGCGGCGCCGTCATGCGCGCATTAATAGCGCGGGGGCGGCGGGCGATGGTCGTCGTGATCGCCGTGGTGATGCGGATCGTAGTCGTGCGGATGATGACGCATCCAGTCGTCGTGCGCCCAGTAGCGATGGCCGTCCCAGTAACGATCGCCATGCCAGCCGAGGTTGATCGACACATCCACCGGCATCATGTGCGGCTGACCGTAAACCGCCGGTCCTGGACCATTCTCGACGATCACCCGTTCCTGGGCGAAAGCACTGCCGGCTGCGAGCAACGCGCCGCCCGCCAGCAAGGTTGCAACAATCGAACGCGACGTCTTGTTAAAAGTTTTCATCGTGACCTCCCATACAAAGTTTTGTGTCAAGCCAGCGCCCGTGTTCGGCCAACATCGAACCGCGATTTTGGGTTCGGACCAGACGCCGTACGCTTGAGACCAACTTTAGCGGTGCAAACCACATGAAGACGTGAGCACTTGTAAGCGCACATTTCATGGAAAGGGACTGATGAATGGCAGCTTTTCGGCGTTCGCCGCCCGTCTATAGCGCATGCACGGTGCATGGGCGAAATGGCACGACGGCACCCTGTGAGGCGTCGTTACATTCATTTCGGCCAGGAAATATTCAGAAAAACTGGGAATTAGGCGGCGACCACCCAAAAAACAAAAGCCACGGCACGCGTTTCGCGGGCGGTGGCTTCAATGATGCAAGGCACACTCGACGTGCGCGCCCATTGCGCGGCGGTCCGCGCTCAGGCCATGCAACCTTGCTTTTCAGTCGCTCAGCTTGATGCCGAACAACGTAGATTGCGCTTTGCGCACGCGCTCTGCTTCGCGGCTACGCGCTGCATACGAGTAGTCCGAATCCAGCGGCAGATGGGGCGACGCAAAGAGGTCGCTGACCTTTTGGAACAATGCAAAAATGAAGCTCATGGCGACTCCCGGTTGGTTACTGCATTTACTAGGGTTTTCCCTTAAGAAGAATTATAGGGTTTTCCCTAATCCAAAGCTAGTGCGATGCAGCAATTTCTCGGGTGTGGTTTGTTGCCGCAGAGTTTTATCCATGGTGCGTTGCACCATGACAACATCCCTGTTTTTTGCTATTTCGGGGTCAAAACTTCCGCCTATTGAAGCGTATAGCGCGAAGTTCGGCTTGCGATGAGCCGGCGGCGAAACAAACCACTGCAACCGGCTTTCGCCGGCGCGGCGGCGCCGAAGTTCACTGCGAGTTGGCGGCTTTCGGCGTGTGCGCGTGCTGCGCGCGCACGCCGCGTTTGCCATGAGCAGGCGTGGCCGCGGCTGGCTGGGACGCTGCGGATGCGGCTGCGTCAGAAGCGGCAGTGGCCGCCGCCGCGTTGGCCATCGCCATGTGGGTGTCGAGCAAGTTGGCCATGGCGGCCTGCTGGTTCTGCATCAGCTGTTCGATGCGATGCTGCTGGGCGGTGGTTTCACGCGTCAGACGCATCAGAAGCACCGTCTGCGTAATGCCGATCGCGACCGTCATCAGCAACGCGCCCACCACGATCGACAGCATCCATTTCATACGGCGCGAGTGGTCGGAGGCGGCGCGGCGCTGATCGGAGATCACACCATATAGGGCATCGACCGTATCGGCGAAGGCCGTCGCACGCGCGCGGTCGAGTTCAGGCGCAACACGCAGCGCTGCCGCGGCGGCTTCGGCACGCTGGGCTTCCCGGAAGGAGGGCGCAGCGAAAGCACCGCTTGTGTGCGCGGATGCAGATGTGGATGCAGATGCGGACACCTCGCCCGACTGCCTGGCGGCCGGCTTCGAAACAGTCGGCTCCACGCCGGCCTCGGATTCCGCCGAAGACGACGCGCGCTCCGCTCCCGCATTCGCGGCTTCGGCGCCGGCTGCTTCTCGCGAAGCCGTCGTCACCTTGGCAAAGGTCGCCGCGACGCGCTGCGGCGGCAAAGGCGGCCTCGCACCGCCCGAGGTCGATGCAGCCGCTGTATCGGTGCTCGTGGCAGCCGCACTCCTCTCAGCCGCCTGGCGCAGCGCGGTCACGCTGCGCGCCACGGTCGCCGCCGCCATCGCGGGCGTGAGCGGCACAGCCGCGTCACGTGTCGACGCCGCCGGCTTCTCTTCCGCCGACGCCTCCGCGTCTGCCTTCACATCTCCAAAAGCCAGCTCGCCAGCAGGTGATGCAGCCTCCACGGCCTCCGTCTCCAGCCCGCTCAATTGCGCATTCACCGGCGCGGGTTCATCGGACTTCGTCGCACGAGGCGCGCGGCGCGCGGCCCTTGCCTCCAGCGCCACACCGTCGGCATCGATCGCGCCAACCGCTGCCAGCACGACATCGGGTAATTCAAAGCCATGCAGCGTGCCTTGCCGGATGTCGATGTTCATCGCTTCCAGCGTGGCGCGGGTGGGATCGTCAGGGAACAGGTCGAGCGTGCTGTCGTCGCGTGAGGCATCGCTCAATTGCGCGAGACGTTGTGCCGAGCGCGCGGCGCGCGCCAGCTTGTTTTCAGTTTCGGTCGAGACGGTGGCCTGACGCCGCTTCTTCGAAGCGGCGCGCTGCGGCCGGGACTGCGTAGATGCTGCGGAATCTGCCATAGAGAAAAAAGCGGCCGTCGCCGGAAAGCGGGCGCCGAGCACCGCTCGTCAATGCCATTGGAATTTTTCGAGACCGCATTGTCGCATGGCCGCCCGCCCCTGCCGAAGCCATTCGCCGACGTTTTTCCGTTTTTTAGACGACGCCTCGTCGTGCCGGAACTGCCTGCGTATTCCGCACCTGTGGCAGAGTGCCAGCGGCAGCCGTTTGCTTTATGCTTGGCCGCACGCCGGCGCACCCCAAGCGACAAGCCGAGTCCGCAGGCGTTTCGAATGACCGCGTTTAACCAGCCGAACTATGCAGAGCATGACCCCTACCGCTTCGACCATCACTCTCGCCACCACACTGCGTGATCACTTCACTCGTGTGGTGCTGCCGCTGTGGCGTGGGCCCGGTTTCAATACCGTGTTGAAGCTGCCGTACGAAGCGGTCAGCGCCGAGGGTCCGGCACCGTTGCCCGCAGAACGCTACCGGGCGATGGCGTGCGCGCGACAATTGTTCGTGTTCTCGCAAGCGGGCGATGCGGCTCATGCCCAGGTGCTATTCGACTCGCTGATGCACACCTTTCAGGACACGCGCCACGGCGGATGGTTCTATAGCGTGGATGCGCAGGGCGCGCCGCTCGACACCACCAAAGACTTGTACACGCACGCATTCGTCGTGTTCGCCTGTGCGGAATATGGCGGCCGTTCCGGCAACCGCGACGCGCTGGAAGTCGTGCATCGCACGTCGGCGCTGATTCACTCGCACTTTGCAGCCGATGGCGATCTGTTCAACGCCGCGCTCACGGCGGATTTCGGCCTCGTGACCGGCACGCCGATCCAGAATCCCCTGATGCACCTGACCGAAGCCTGGCTGGCCGCCCGCGACGCCACGCGCGACAACACCTTCGACGCCGCGTTGCGCCGTCTTGCCGGCGCCGTCGCGCGTCACTTCGTGCATGCGCCGACCGGCTGCATCGCCGAATTGCCGATTGGCACCGATGACAACCGTCTGGAACCGGGGCATCAGTTCGAATGGCTCTGGCTGGTCAAGCAGGCGGGCACATTGTTAGAGGCCTCGGGTCTCAAAGAATCGCTGACGCGCGCATTCAGCTTCGCGCAGCAATATGGCGTGGACCCGCGAACAGGCGGCGTATGCGCCTCGCTCGACGAAACCGGGCGAATCAAGGACGCCACCCAGCGGATCTGGGCCCAGACGGAATATCTGCGCGCACTGGCGAGCCATGGCGACCCCGCTGTGCTCGCCGCGCTGCCGCGGCAAATCGAGCTTTTCCGGCAACGTTTCTTGCGCCCGCAAGGCTGGTTCGAATGCAAAACGGCCGCCGGTGACGTGGCGCGTGCCGACATGCCGTCGACCACTCCCTATCACCTCGCGACCGCCTATGACGCGTTGCCGGGCTAAACGCCGGCCGCCGACTTCCGGACATCGGTGTTAAAAGCCGACTGGCCGGTCAATCAATATTCTTCGCGTTGCCAAGGTCCCCAATCGGCGTCGGCAGTTTTAAATCGCGTGTAGGTCGCGCTTTGTCCGGTGGGGGTATCCGATGTTTCGCCGTGCGGCTTTTTGTCGGTGGTATGAAGGGCAAAAGCCTGATGGTCTTCGGTATTGACCGTGATGCGGCCGACCGGGTCCGGGGCGCCTTCTTGAGGTGATTCCGACTCCAATATCGCGAGATAAGGGGTCAAACGACTCCAGAATGAGGTGAGTTCATCTTGCAAATAATGTGTCAATGTTTTTCCTGGAAGAGTAATACAAGCAGTTTACCCTACCGGCTGGAGCACCCTGCAAAATGCTTTCCGGGCCTCAAAAGGGCCCAATCAGGGGAATACCCGAATACTGGTTGATTGGCGTCCATCATAAAGACGTGATACAACTCTCACTTCGCGCTCGATCTCACGTTGAGAAATAGCGGTCGCGAATGCAACACACAACATTTATTGGATCAAAAATGGCAACAGGTACTGTGAAGTGGTTTAACGATGCAAAGGGCTTTGGCTTCATCACGCCGGACGACGGCGGTGAAGATCTCTTCGCGCACTTTTCGGAAGTTCAAGGCAGCGGCTTCAAGTCCCTGCAGGAAAACCAGAAGGTGACGTTCGAAGTTAAGCAAGGCCCGAAGGGCAAGCAGGCTGCGAACATCCAGCCGGCCTAAGTACCTTCCGGTACTTGAAGCACCCTTAGGCGCTCGCGCCTAATGCAAAATGGCCCGCTTTCGCGGGCCATTTTCTTTTGCAGATGCCTTCTTTTAGAGCGCTCGCGTGGCTCAAATCGCCCGCATCCCCGACAGCGCAAACGCCGCCGTCTGGCCGCCCGCTTCCCCAAATTGTTGCGTCCGCAACACAGTTTCAGAAATTTCGAACACGGAAACGGCCTGCTTCAATTGCTGCGTCTGCTGATGCAGCGAGGCTGCCGCCGCGGCTGCTTCCTCGACGAGCGCCGCGTTCTGCTGCGTCATCTCGTCCATCTGCACCACCGCCTGGTTGACCTGCTCGATGCCCGTGCTCTGTTCGAGCGACGACGCGCTGATCTCGGCCATCATCTGCGTGACGCGCGAGATCGACGCCGAAACGTTGCGCATCGCTTCGCCCGCATGTTCGACCAGCGCCGAACCGCCCTGAATCTCGGCGACCGACTCGCTGATCAACGTCTTGATTTCCTTGGCCGACTGCGCGCTGCGCTGGGCCAAGCCACGCACCTCGCCCGCCACCACGGCAAAGCCACGACCCTGCTCGCCGGCGCGGGCCGCTTCGACGGCCGCGTTCAGCGCGAGGATATTGGTCTGGAACGCGATGCCGTCGATCACCGAAATGATCTCGGCGATCTTGTCCGAGCTTTGCGCGATGCCGCGCATCTTGTCGACCACCTCGTTGACCACTTCGCTGCCGCGCGAGGTCGCGTCAAGCGCGGTTTCGGCGAGCGCATTGGCTTCGCGGGCATGATCGGCGTTCTGGCGCACCGTGGCGGTCAATTCCTCCATGCTCGACGCGGTTTCTTCGAGCGACGC
Organism: Paraburkholderia phytofirmans OLGA172; assembly: GCF_001634365.1. NCBI lineage: Bacteria > Pseudomonadati > Pseudomonadota > Betaproteobacteria > Burkholderiales > Burkholderiaceae > Paraburkholderia > Paraburkholderia phytofirmans. Next base: position 341,974 of record NZ_CP014579.1, on the reverse strand, counting down.
CGCCTGGTTTTCCGTGCGTGCCGACAGATCGGCGTTACCGGTGGCGATTTCGTCCGCGCCGAGGTGAATCGAGTCGGCGGATTCGCGCACGGTTTGCACGGTGCGCGCCACACTGGCCTGCATTTTCGCGAGGCTCGAGAACAGGCGGCCGATCTCATTGGTGCCGCGCGAGGCGATCGGCTGGTCGAGACGCCCTTGCGCGATGCGGTCGAAGTGACGGCCGGCTTCTTCCAGTGGCGCCACTACGCCCTTGCGGAGCGCCGCGTACACACCGAACGTGCCCGTCACCAGTAGTACCAGGATCGCGATGCTGACGGCGCGGAACGTCGCCATGCGGGTGTCGATCGAATCGATCGATGCATGGCTCGCAGCGGTGCCGAACTGCACGAAATTATGCGACTCGGCGAGATAGGCGTCCTGCAAGCCTTGGGTCGGCTGGTCCAGAAACGCTTGAATATTGTTCGAGTCGAGAAACTGCACCAGTTCCGAAAGCGCGTCGTGCAGCTTTTTGTAGCGCTCGGCCAGCGCGGTGGCGCGCGCGGTGTTTTCGTCGCTGGTCTTTTGCGCGCTCATGAACGCGGTGAAGGACTGATCGGCGGCCGTCAATTGTTCGCGGGCGTGCTGCACGATGTCGGCCGGCTCGGCGCCGCCGCGCACCATGCGCGTGCCGGCGCGCGACAGGTTGATGCGCGCATCCATCAGACGCTGGGTCGTTTCATTGACCGCGTCCACCTGCTTCAAGGCGATGTTCGACAGATCGCCCACGTCGTCGTGCGTGCGCGTGAGCGACCAGAACCCCAAACCCACCGTGACCAGCTGGAAAACGCAGAACGCGGCCAGGACACACAACAGGCCGGATGCGACCTTGATCTTGCTGAACATCGTGAACACCTAAAGCAAAGAATGACAGGAGCTACGTCAGGGTTAACGGCAAGGCCGAACTTTGCTTGAGATCAATGTCATCAAAAATCGTCTTATGTCCCCTTTTCATCGGTCAACTCCGCAATTCCAATCATTTTTCACAACAATGTCGCGCAGATATTTTGGATTCACCTTGACGCGATGCATCGGCGCTTCCTAGAGTGGGTAGGGACTGCACAACGCACGCCGGTGCAGATGCCACTGCGGGCGACGCCCGAAGGAATCACGATGACCGACATCCTCGACCGGGCGCGCGGCGCACTGCATGCCCAGCCGTTCAGCATGCTGCTAGGCGCGGAGCTGATGCACACGGGCACCAACGAACTGACGCTCTGCCTGCCGATCCGCGACGAGTTGCGGCAACAGCATGGCTTCGTGCATGGCGGCGTTATCAGCTATCTCGCCGACAATGCGCTGACGTTCGCCGGCGCGCTGTCGCTGGGTCCGAAAGTCGTGACCGGCGAGTACAAGATCAACTATCTGCGGCCGGTGGTGAACGGCACGCTGATCGCGCGGGCGAAGGTCGTCTACGCGGGCCAGCTTCAGGCAACCTGCCAGTGCAACGTGTATGTGATGGACGGTGGCCGCGAGAAGCTCGTCGCTGTTGCACAAGGCACGATTAATCGCATCAGCGAGAACGGCGAGCACGAACCGGCGGGCTGAACGACAAAAGGCCGTTCCAGCGTCGCTGAACTGCACCCCAAATCGTTGGACAGGTGTCCAACTTTGCGGGGTCAGTTCACACGCGGGAACGGCCTCTTCACTTTTCGCATCGGCAACGCTTTCCAACAGGCGGGCGAATCACTCCGCCGCGTAAGTCTTCTGCGTCTGCTCGCCGAGACCTTCAACACCGAGACGTATCGTCTGGCCGGGCTTCAGGTACACCGGATTCGGCTTCACACCCATGCCGACGCCCGGCGGCGTGCCGGTCGAAATCACGTCGCCCGGTTGCAGGCTCATGCACTGCGACACATACGACACCAGCTTCGCCACGCCGAACACCATCGTCTTCGTATTGCCGTTCTGATAGCGGTGGCCGTCCACTTCGAGCCACAGATTCAGATTCTGCGGATCGGCCACTTCATCGCGCGTGACGACCCACGGACCGATCGGGCCGAACGTATCGAAGCCCTTGCCCTTGTCCCATGTGCCGCCGCGTTCGGCCTGCCATTCGCGTTCCGACACGTCGTTAATCACGCAGTAACCAGCGACATAGTCGAGCGCGTTCGCTTCGTCGATATATTTCGCCGGCTTGCCGATCACCACGCCGAGTTCGACCTCCCAGTCACACTTTTTCGAGCCGCGCGGAATTTCGACGCCGTCGTTCGGGCCGCAGATCGCGCTCGTCCATTTGTTGAAAATCACCGGCTCCGAGGGCACCGGCAGATTCGATTCGGCCGCGTGGTCCGCGTAGTTCAGCCCGATGCAGACGAACTTGCCGATCTTGCCGACGCACGGCCCGATGCGCGGATTGCCTTCCACGACCGGCAGCGAAGCCGGATCGAGCGCGCGCAGTTTGGCGAGGCCTTCGTCAGTCAGCGCGGCGCCGTCGATATCGCCAACCACCTTCGACAGATCGCGAATCTTGCCCTGCGCGTCGAGCAGGCCTGGCTTTTCCTGGCCTTTCGGCCCATAACGAAGCAGTTTCATCGTTGCACTTCCCTTTATGTTCAGTGATGTTCGGTTCGTGTGTACCGGTTTGCAGTGAGCAGCCGTGTGCGTCAGTTCGACCAGCCGCCGTCGATCACGTGCGCATGACCGGTGGTGAACGACGATTCGTCAGACGCGAGATACAGCGCCAACGCGGCGATCTCTTCCGGCTTGCCGATGCGGCCCATTGGCTGACGCGCGACAAAGGCCGCCTGCACGGCCTCGAGCGTCGCGCCTTGCGCTTTGGCCTGCTCGACGATCCGTTGTTCGAGCGACGGTGAAGCCACCGTGCCCGGGCAGATCGCGTTACAGCGTACACCACGCGTGATGAAGTCTGCAGCGACGGACTTGGTCAGCCCGATCACCGCGGCTTTCGACGCGCTGTACGCAAAGCGGTTGGGCACGCCCTTCACGCTCGATGCCGCCGACGACATATTGATGATCGACCCGCCGCCCTTCTCAAGCATGGCGGGTAAAAACGCGCGGATCATGCGATACATCGCCTTCGCATTCAGGTCGAAGGCAAAGTCCCAATCTGCTTCGCTGCATTCGAGGATCGAACCGGCGTGCACGAAGCCCGCGCAGTTGAACAGCACGTCGATCGCGCCAAGTTCGGCCGCCAGCGCCTTGATCGCCGCGTCGTCGCGCACGTCGAGTTTGCGCGCTTCGACCGGCTTGCCGGCGAGTCCGTCGATGCGGATATCGGTGGCGATCACGCGCGCGCCTTCGCGCGCGAACAGCTCCGCGGTGGCGAGGCCGATGCCTTGTCCTGCCGCGGTGATCAGGGCCGTCTTGCCGGCCAGTCTTTGTGTCATCTACGACTCCAGTTGAATGGGCTTTCGCTTGTTTTCGTAACTTGTTTTCGTCACGCGCGTATCACATCAAAGGCGATAAAACGCGGCGGCGTTGCCGCCAAAAACTACCTCGCGCTCGTCGTCGCTCAAGGACGCAAGCAAAGTATTCGCCACCGAGTGCCAGAGCAAATAGTCGCCGTTCAGATCGAGCACCGGCCAGTCGCTGCCCCACATCAAACGCGTGGGACCGAATGACTTCAGTAGATGCTCGACATAGGGGTGAAGCGTTTCTTCGGTCCAGCCCGGCGACGCTTCGGTGACGAGACCGGAGAGCTTGCAATGCATTTGCGGCAGTTGCGCAAGCCGCGTAATCGCGTCCGCCCATGTTTGCCAACCCGCGCGGCCGTAGCGGATCGGCGGCTTCGCGCCGTGATCGATAACGATGCGCAACGCGGGAAAACGTGCAGCGAACGTTTCGAAAGGCTCGACGTGCCGCGCGTAAATCAACGCGTCGAACGCGAGGTTGTGTGCAATCAGCGCTTCGATCGCGGGCGCAAGATCCGGGTTTGCAATCCACGTATCGTCCGGTAAGTCCTGCAGCATCGGTCGCACGCCTTTGAATTTCGGCTCCTGCGCCAGCGCTTCGATCACCGCCGGCGCTGTCGGCAGCAGCAACGGCACCCAGCCGACCACACCGGCGATCGACGGCTCATGCCGCGCGATGTCCAGCAAGTAACGTGTTTCGTCGAGAGTCGGCGCAGCCTGCACCACCACTGTCCGCTCGATGCCCGCTCTTTCGCGCAGCGGTTTGAGATCGGCGGGACCGAATGTCCGGTACAGGATTTTCAGCTCCGGCGTGAGCCACTCGTAGTCGCCGCGAGCGGGGTCCCAATAGTGCTGGTGCGCATCGATATGCATCGTCAAATCAATCCTCTGGCGCGGGCGCGCGGCTGTCGAGCAAGCCCTTGTCACGCAACGCGGACCACAAGTCCGCGGGAATCGGCTGCTCGAACGAAGCGGCGTTCTCACGCAATTCGTCGGCACTGCGCGCGCCGGTCAACACGGTCGCGACCGCCGGATGCGCATACGGAAACTGCAAGGCCGCCGCAGCAAGCGGCACGCCATGCACCCGGCACACCGCTTCCAGCCGCGCGACGCGCTCGACGACTTCGCTCGGCGCGTCGCCGTAATTGAATTTCAGATCGCCTTCGACGCCGCGCGCCAGAATGCCCGAATTGAACGCGCCGCCTAACAGGATGCTGACGCCGCGTTGTTCACATGCTGGGAGCAGATCGTCGAGCGTGGTCTGTTCGAGCAGCGTATAACGGCCCGCGAGCAACGCGCAATCGATATCGAATTCAGCCATTGCATCGAGTATTACCGCGCCTTCATTGACGCCGAGCCCAAGCGCCTTGACCGCGCCCGAGGAGCGCAGATTATCGAGCGCACGAAAGCCGCCGCCTTCGGTGAGTTGCCGCCAGTAATGGGGGTTCTTGTCGCCATGCGTGAAGCGGCCGATATCGTGTATCAGAAGAATGTCGATATCGACGATGCCGAGGCGCTGCTGGCTGTCTTCGAAGGAACGCAGAATGCCGTCGTGTGTGTAGTCGTAGATCGCCTGGAACGGCAGCGGGTCTTGCCAGCCTTCGCTGCCATCGTAGGGCGTGGTGCGCGGTACGAAACGGCGCCCGACTTTGGTGGACAGCACGTATTCACTGCGCGGATATCCGCGCAACGCATCGCCCAGACGGTGCTCAGCTTTCGTGTGACCGTAGTGCGGTGCGGTATCGAAGTAACGCACGCCGGCGTCCCACGCAGCGGCGATGGTCGCGTGCGCTTCTTCTTCGGACAGGTCGCGATAGAGGCCGCCCAAGGGCGCCGTACCGAGCCCCAATCCGGTTACCTGCAATGCACGGCGACCGATGTTGCGCCGCTGTTTGATCTTCGAACCGACCTTTACCGTCATGGACCACGCCTCCTTTTTAATACGTGCTGACGATGTTGCCCGCCGCGCCGATGGCAACGCAATTGACGCCCTGATCGCTGCACCGATGGCCGCCGAATCGATCGCGGATTGACCGATGATAGACCGCTCAGTGCGGCTCGATCGCAACAATCCGATGCGGCGGTATAACGCCCGACGGCAAACAAGCCGGGCCCACCGGTTCGAAAGTCTTGTACGTCAGGATAAACTCCTGATGACCGAGCGATTCCGATTTCGACGCCGCACCGAGCGACACCGCCACAGTTTGCTCGAACACTTCGCGGCCGACTTCGTCGAGCGTGCCGCGGCCTTCGAGAATGCGGCCTGCATCGACGTCCATGTCGCCGGCGAGATTGCGATACGTCGCGGGATTCGCGCACACCTTGATAACCGGCGAAATTGCCGAGCCGACCACCGATCCGCGTCCGGTCGTGAACAGAATCACATGCGCCCCGCAGGCGATCAGTTCGCCGATTTCCGCGTTGTCGCTGATGTTCGGAAAGCCGAAGCGCGGTTCGCCGTCTGGTACGACGTCGAGGAGATAGAGGCCGCGTGTCGGCGGAACGTCGCCGGGTTTGACGATGCCGACAATCGGCGATGCACCGCTTTTTGCATACGCACCTAACGATTTTTCCTCTTGCGTGGTGAGGCCGCCATCCGCATTTCCAACCGCAAAGCTGCCGTGCCCAAGAATCGAGTAGTAACGTGCCGCCTTCGCCACGCACGCGACAATTTCATCCCCGAGTTCCGGCCTCGCGGCGCGCGTTTTCATATGAAACTCGCAGCCCACCAGCTCGCCAGTTTCTTCGAATATGCACGTCGCGCCCGCGTCGATCAGATGATCGAACGCGCGGCCCACCGCTGGATTCGCCGTAATGCCGCTGGTGCCGTCCGAACCGCCGCAAATCGTGCCGATCACCAGTTCGCTCAGGGCCATCGGCACTTTCTGCTGCGCGGCGAGTTGCTTGCGTGCGCCGCGAATCCAGTCGATGCCGTATTGAATCGTGCTGCGTGTGCCGCCTTTTTCCTGGATCGTCAGGACTTCGACGGGACGGCCACTCGCACGCACGACGTCCACGAGGTAGTGCTTGTTCATGCTCTCGCATCCGAGCGAGACGAACAGCACCGCGCCCACGTTGGGATGCGTGGTGAGCTGCTCGAGCATCTTTTCGGCGTACCCATTCGGATAACAACCTGGAAAGCCGACCAGATGCACCGGGGGTTCGCGCTCGGCTGAAGGATCGTCGAATGCATCGAGCGGTTCGCGAAACTGCGTGACGATCTCGCGCGCGACGTGATGCGCGCACTCGACCAGATACGCTACCGCGACCACATTGCGGATGCCTTTGCGGCCATCGCTGCGCAGATAACCTTGCAGCGTGGGCCGCTGCAAGGCGGCGGATGCTACGGCAGTGTCAGTCATGGTCATTCCAGCGCGGCACGAGGCCACTTCTTTGTGCTCAACTCAGTGAGGGACGAACTCGTGACCCGCGTCGTGCGTATAAATGGGCAGGTAATCGCTTTCGAGGTTGTGTGTATGCAGATGCGCACCGCGCGCTACCACCTCAGTCACGTGCCCGATCACCGCGCCGTAACGCAGCACCTTGTCGTCCTTCGCGAGTTCATGGCGCGCCACCTTGTGGCCGAGGTCGATCGTTTTAGAGAGCGTCACGCGCTCGCCTTCGATCTCGACTTGCGTGCCCGCATCGAGACGCGCTGCCGCGATCAGGCAGTTATCCATGGGACTGAGCAGGATCAGGCGCGGGTCGGTTTGCAATGTTTGCGACGGTTGCAACGGGCGGCTGGTCAAATGAGTTCTCCGCGATGCGTGCGCATCAGTTGTGGCCTTCGCCACTGGCGAGCCGTGCCACCATCAGCGAGCCGAGGATGATCGCGCCATAGATTGCCTGAACCCAGAACGACGGCACCTGGGCCAGCGTCAGCAGGTTCTGCACGACGCCGAGCAGCAATACGCCGGTGAGCGCACCGAGCATAGTGCCCTTGCCGCCGTCGAGCGAAATGCCGCCAATCACCGCCGCCGCGAACACCGTGAAAATCATGCCGTTGCCCTGATTCGCGTTGATCGCGCCGACATATCCAGTGACGATCAAACCACCCACCGAGGCCAGCATGCTGCCGAGCACGAATACGCCCCACGTTATGCGCTCGACGCGAATCCCCGCCGCGCGCGCCGCTTCCGGATTGCCGCCGATCGCGTATAACGCGCGGCCCAGGCGGTGATAGCGCAGCACGAACGCAGCGATCGCGAATGCGACCGCCGCGAGCCACACGGACAACGGCAAGCCCAACACGATGGTGGTGGCGAGCGAGAAGAACGAAGGCGGCATATCGAACAGCGTGCCGCCTTTGGTCGCACCGACCAGCATGCCGCGCAACACGATCAGCATCGCCAGCGTGACGATGAAGGCGTTCAGCCGCAGACGCACCACAAGAAAACCATTGACGAATCCGATCACCGCGCCGACCACGAGGATGCTCAGCAAGCCCGCAGCCGCTGGCCACTGCATTCCGAAACCCGCGGACGCCGCCGGCATCACCAGCATCGCACCGATGGCGGGCGCAATACCCACCGTCGATTCGAGCGACAGATCGAACTTGCCGGTCAACACGATCAGCGATTCGGCGAGCACGACCAACGCCAATGCCGCGGACGCACCCAGCACGCTGATCAGATTCGCCTTCGTCAGAAAGCTTGGGCTGACAAACGCGCCGATCACGAGCAACAACGCCAGCGCAGGCAGCAACGCCAGGTCGCGCAGCCGCGCGAGTTCGATGCGAGCACGTTTGCCACGCGTCGCCTGAGCGATGGGCTGCAGCTGCGCTTGACCTTGTGCGGTGCCGAATGCAGGGCTGGGCGCACTATTCTTCATGGAGACTGACTCCTTCAACGGATGCGATCAGGTCGTGGTCCTGCCAACCCGCCGGAAATTCGCCCGCGACACGGCCACGGAACATGACAAGCACGCGGTCACAAGTGCGCAGATCGTCGAGTTCGCCGGACACGACCAGCACGGCTTTACCGTCTTCGCGCACACGATCCACGACTGACAGCAACGCTTCTTTCGATTTCACATCGACGCCTGCTGTCGGGTCGATTAGTACGAGTACATTGGGATCGGTGGCGAGCGCGCGCGCCATCACGACCTTCTGCTGATTGCCGCCCGATAGACCTGACACGACATGCGCGGGACCTTGCGCGACGATGCCGAGCGCATCGATCATCTTTTGACCGAAGGCGTTTTTCTTCGCCGGTGACGCAATGCCGAATTTGCCGAGAAGACGCGTAATCGTCATCGAGGCGTTTTCAGCAACCGATTGCGTGAGAACCAGGCCTTCGTGATGGCGATCCTTCGGCACGCAGCCGATGCCGTGCGCAAGCGCAGCAGGGACATCGCCTTGCGGCAGCGTTATGCCATCCACGCTGATCGCACCGCTCCGGGCCGCGCGCAGACCAGCAATCGCTTCAGCCACGCTCGTGCGGCCGCTGCTCGTTGCGCCGGTCAGCCCGACCACTTCGCCACGCTTCACCGTGAACGACACACCTTCGTAATCGGCACCGACCAGATCTTTGACCTCCAGCGCAACAGCCGTATCCGCAGGCAAGGCAGCGCGCGCCGCCGCATCGGCGACGGCAAGACCGCCACGCTCGCCGGTCATCGCTTCGATCAATTGCTCGCGCGGCAACGCGCAAACCGGTGCGCTGACGATATGCCGCGCGTCGCGCAGCACTGTCACGGCCTGGCAGATTTCATAGACCTCTTGCAGATGATGCGAGATGAACAGGAACGTCACGCCTTCGCGCTGCAACTCGCTGATGCGTCGGAACAGGCGCTTGATCTCGTCGCCGTCGAGCTGCGCGGTCGGTTCGTCGAGGATGATGAAGCGCGCGCCGTACGACAGCGCCCGGGCGATCTCCACCAGTTGACGCGCTTCTACACTCAGATCCCCGGCGCGCGCATCTTCGCCTACGTCGATCTTCCAGTGATCGAGCAACGCCCGCGCGTCGCGGCGCATCGCGTGCCAATCGATCACACCGCCGCGCAACGGCTGCCGATTGATGAACAGATTCTCCGCGACGCTCAAATCGCGGATGATCGTGGAATGCTGATAAACGCAGGCGACGCGCTCACGCCACGTATCGCGATCCGCAATCGAAGGGGCTGGCGCGCCGTTGAAACATACCTCGCCGGTATCGGGCTTGCGCAGGCCCGTGAGGATCGACACCAGTGTCGATTTGCCCGCACCGTTGCGCCCGACAAGTGCATGCGACTCGCCGGGCATCACCCGGATGCTGACGTCTTTCAGCGCGGCCGTGGAACCGAAGCGTTTGGTGACCTCAAACGCTTCGGCGACCGGAGGAAGCCCCTGCGCCCCGAAGGAAGTCCCCTTGGGGGACGCCCCGAAGGAAGCCCCATCGGAGGGTGGGACGACCGGCACGGAGGGCGTCGGCTCGCTCATTTAACGGTATTGCCCCACAACGCTTTGTCGTCGACATTCGCTTTCGTGACGAGCGGCGCGGGCAATTGATCTTCGAGAATGCCTGGCGCCAACTGGATGATGTTGCTGCCGTGATCCGTCGGGCCCGGCTTGAAGGTCTGCCCGGCCAACGCGGCCTTGATATAGAAGAGACCGTATTTCGCGTAGGAATCGGCGGGCTGGGAAACAGTAGCGTCGATATCACCGCGACGGATTGCGTCGAACTCCTGAGGAATGCCGTCATTACTGACAATCACGACATGCTTCGCATCGCCGGCCGGAAACAGCATCTGCTTGCGGCGCAGGGTCTGCAGCGTGGGCGACAGATAGACGCCGCCCGCCTGCATATAGATCGCCTTCACGTCAGGATTCGCAGTGAGCAGACTGTCGAGCGCGGTGGCCGCGACATCGCCCTTCCAGCTTGCCGGAATCTCCAGCAACGACAAACCCGGAAAGCCCTTCAAACACGAGCGGAATGCCTCAGACCGGTCACGCCCATTCACCGAAGCCAGGTCACCCATGATCTGCACGACTTTGCCCGACTTCACGTGCTCGCCGATGTACTTGCACGCCTTCTCGCCGTAGGCATGGTTGTCGGCGCGCACCACCATCGCGACCTTGCCTTGCGTCGGCGCGACGTCGACGGCGACCACCGGCACGTTCTTCGCGGCGGCTGCATCGAGTGCGCGGCTGATCGCCGCCGAATCCAGCGGGCCGACCACAATGCCCTTCGCACCGAGGTTCAGCAGGTTGTTCATGTCGGTAATCTGCTGCGCGGGATCGCCGTTCGAATTGACCGGCGCGAGGATATCGATGCCCATGTCCTTCGCGTACTTCGGCAGATAGTTGTTGTACGACTGCCAGAACGGCGACGTGAGGAGCGGCAGACCGAGGCCGATCTTGCCGCCGTCGGCGGCTTGTGCCGCACCACTGACGGCGAGACCGGCGACGCAAGCTGCCGCTGCAACGGCAAATAGCGAACGCTGGAACAGACGGCGAGCCGCGTGCGGCCCTTTTGCGAACGACATGGTGTTGTCTCCTTTGTCGGTCCGGAGTTAGCGCTTTAGCTGTCGATCGGAGTTCGCGTGCCGGCTGGAGTAAGCGCTTTAGCGCTTACTCCAGCCCCATAGCGCGCTACTCCGATTCCATGCAAAGCACTTACTCCGGCCCCATGCAAGGTAAGGCGTTATTGAACTGCGTGAACCTGCCATGCGAGTGGCGGGCACTTCGTCCTGCGCTTTCTTATCGTGTTCGTGTATTGGTGCGATTCAATTCACCAATGAACTCATTATTCATATACAAACTTTACGAAGTCAAGGAATGTGCACTGCACCATGCGTCAGTGTTTCCCCTGGACCCGCGCCATCTCGCACTAGATTCACCCCGCACTTACACTCATGCGCCAGATAATGAGAACAACACTCGGAACCTCGCCCACGATGGACGCAGAAGACAAAGACGACGACCGTTACCGCGCCCCCGCGCTGGACAAAGGCCTCGACATCCTCGAACTGCTCGCCGAGCAGAAGGAAGGGCTGACGCGCGCCGAAATCACCAAGCTGCTGGGACGCAATGCGAGCGAGATGTACCGGATGCTAGAGCGACTGGTCGCGCGGCAGTACGTCGTGCGCTCGGCGGCAGGCGACCGTTTTTCGCTGAGTCTGAAGCTCTATGCACTCGGGCATCGTCATCCGCCGATGAACCGGCTGATTTCCGAGGCGCTGCCGCTGATGCAGCGCTTTGCCGATACAGCCGAGCAATCCTGTCATCTGGTGGTGTACGACCGCGGCAATTTGCTCGTGATCGCGCAGGTGGATGGACCGGGCACGTGGGGTATGTCGGTGCGGCTCGGTTCACGGGTGGGCCTGATCGATACGGGTTCGGGCCGCGTGATGCTGGCGTTCCAAAGCTTCGAGCAGCGCGAACGGATGCTGGCCGAGCACACCAAGGTGAAGGGCGAAGTCACGATCGACCGTGATGCGTTGGAACAGGCCTGCGAGCGGATTCGTGCGGCGGGTTTTTCGCAGAAGGACAGTCAGCAGACGTTCGGCGTGACCGACGTCACGGTTCCGATCCAGGGACCGTCCGGTCAGGCCATTGCGGTGCTGACCTGCCCGTACTTGCGGCGCATCGACGAATACGTCGCGCCGACGTTGGAAGCGGCGACGGCGTTGCTGCGCGAGACGGTGCAGGCGCTGTCGATGTTTCGGGAAGAGGCTGTCTAGCGCACATGGTTTAGAATGGCGACCCCCTCAAAAATCACGCCGCATGGGTCCCCTCATGCGCGCCCATCGATAAGCAATGGCGAAACTTCTGACCGATTCCGAATTCCAGCGTTTTTCCGAACTCCAGCAGAAGCAGTCGAGCTTCACGATCACGCCTGAAGAAGCCGACGAACTGCGCGACATCGTCGCTCATGCGCAAAAGCGCCGCGACGACCGCGCTGCGGCGATGCAAAGCATCGAGACCTTCATTCAGCAATTCGACATCAGCCCGGACGAGCTGTTTTCGGCCGAGCAGATCGGCGACGCCGCGCGCACCTTCGGCCTGATTCCGGCCGCGAAGAAAGAGCGCGTGCTGCCGCCGTCGTTCACGTACAACGGCAAGCCGTATCAATGGACGGCGCGTCCGCTGCCGGACGACATTCGCGTGCCGCTGTTCGACGCTTTCAAGGCGGGTGAATCGGTGAAGTCGTTCATCGCGACGCTGAAGGACGCGAACCGTTGCGCCGCGACGATTGCACGTCTGGAACGCGAGACTGGCGCTGTCTACGCTGAAGCGTTGCTGGAAGAGTTGTCCGTGACCCGCACGCAGGTGGATGAAGCCGCGGCGAAGCTTCCGGCCTGAGGCTCAGGTCCTGGCATCGAGGTCCGCGAATCGCCGCGGACACTCGTCGGCGCGGATGGCCTTGCATTCGGCTGCGGCTCATACCCACGAAGGCTGAACGTGGCAGCAAGGGGCAATTCACCGTTTACCCCTGCGCCGGTTCATCCAGCGCCATTCTGAAACCGACCACGCCCGGATCTTCCGTCGGCGTGATGGTGAAGCCGCAAGATCTGGCTAGCGCGATCATGGGCGCGTTTTCCCGCAACGCCTCGCCGACCAGCCAATGGGTGCCGCGCGCCCGCACGTACTTGATGATGCGATCCATCAGCAATTGCCCAAGGCGCCGGCCTTTCTGGTCGGAGCGCACCGCGGCGGCGAACTCTGCGGTCTCGTTGTCCGGATCGGCCACGGCGCGCACCACGCCGAGCGTACGCGTAAAACCGTCTTCGCTCGTCACTGTCGCGATCAGTGCCATTTCGCGGTCATAGTCGATTTGCGTCATGCGCGCGAGCTGCGAATGATCGAAGCTGCCGACCGCGCCGAAAAAACGCAGCCGCAAATCTTCCGGCGTCATTGATTCGACGAAATCGTGATGCGCGGCTTCGTCTTCCGGACGGATCGGCCGGACCGTCACACGTATGCCCTGCCAGTCGAGCGTCTCCTCGAAGCGGCGCGGATAGGGCACGATCGCAAGACGGCTACGCGTGGGCGCAATGCTCAGGGTCGGCTCGACCACCACGACGTGATCGCTGAACAGGCGCAGCGTCAGCGTGAGCGCGACCAGTTCCTTGACGTCGCAGACTGCTTGCGACAACGCCGTCAAAGCGGCCAATGCCGGCTCCGGCGCGGCCAGCCGCGCGTAGCGCGAGCGCGTGACGATGTCGCGCGCCAGCATTGGGTTGAGCGGCGGCAGGCCGTAGACGCGCAGCGGGTCGGACACGCCGTCCGCGGACGGCGTGGTGAAGCGGAAGACCGGGCCGAAGTTGTCGTCGTCGTGAAGCTCGACGGCGATGTCGACAACCGGCTTACGCGACTGCGCGGCAGCCAGCTCCGCGCAATCTGCTGGGGTCAGCGCTGGCGTTGACTTCAGCGTCGATCCTTGCGCGGCGCCTTGTGCTGGAGCTTCCGTCAACCTTTGCGCAACGCCTTGCGCCGACGATCCTTTCGCCAGATCCCCCCCTTGCGTTTCAACACGCAGTCCAAAACGCTCAAGAAACTGTGCGGCCGCTTCGCCGGTTAGTTGGTGCTCACCTGCGGCGATGGCGGCGCGCGCTTGCGCCTGAGCGGCGTCGATCGCTTCCGGAATCTGTGACGGCAAGCCCTCCGGGGTTTGCATCAGCAACTCGCGCCCCATCCGGTAGTCGACCAGACGCGCAAAGGCGCGCGCAAGCCGCTGCGGCGTCGTATGGACCGGAATGCCTTGCGCATGCAGCGCGTCGCGCGTGGCCGCATCCACGCCGCCGAAAAAGCACGCCAGCAGCCCGCGATACGCGAAGCGCTGATTCGCGATCAATGCCTGCGCGACCTCGCCGACCGGCGCGCCATGCGTCGACGCGTGAACCACGAACGCCGTACCCGTGCTGCGATGCTCAGCGAGCAGCTTGAGCGCGGTGCCGAAATGCTCGGGACGGGCATCGTCGCCGAGCCTTAGCGGGTTGCCGGCCACTGCGTGCGGCAGCGCTTCGCTTAGCGCCGCATCCGCTTCGGCGGGCCACGGCGCGAGCGTGTCGCCAGCGGCGGCGAAGGCGTCGCAGGCGAGCGTGGCGAGGCCGCTGTCGCTGGTGATCAGCGTCGCCATCGCGCCCGCCGCCACCCGGCCCACGCCTAGCGTTTCGATTTCATCGAGCAGATCGTCGAGCGAATCGACGCGCACCATGCCCGCGCGACGAAACGCAGCGGTGTAGAGCGCGTCGGCCGGATCTGCGCGGCCCGAGCGTAATGCCAGCACCGGTTTGTTGCGCGCCGCAGCGCGAGCCGCCGACATGAACTTGCGCGCCGCGCGCACCGTATCCAGCTCCAGAAGGATCGCGCGCGTGCCGGGATCGCTCGCCAGATAGTCGAGCACGTCGCCGGCATCCACGTCGGCTTCGCCGCCTAACGCCACCGCGTGCGAGAAGCCAAGCCCGCGCGCGTGCGCCCACCCGAGCACCGCATTGGTCAGCGCATTCGATTGCGACACCCATGCCACGCCACCCGCCTTTACCGTGCACGACGGCGCGCCGAAATGCGCATGCAGCGCCGGCGACACCACGCCGAGACTGCCCGGCCCGACAATGCGCAGCAAATGCGGCCGCGCCGCCGAGAGCGCGTGCCGGAGCTGCAAGCGGTCCTCATCGCACCGCACCTCGCCGACGATGATCGCCGCGCGCGTGCCCAAGCCGCCGAGTTTATGGATGATGCCGGGCCAGGTATCGGGCGGCGTGCAGATCAGCGCGACGGTAGGCGCTTGCGGCAAATCGCCGACATCGCCGATGACCTTGCGTCCGCCGAGCGTCTCGTATTTCGGATTGACCGGCCAGATGGGGCCGTCGAAGCCGCCTTCCAGCACGCGCGCCCACACCATTGCGCCGGTGCTGCCGGGCCGCTCGGAGGCGCCGATCACGGCGACGGATTTGGGGCGGAACAAGGCGTCTAGGTTGCGAACGGTCACGGGCGCTCCGCAGAGTGGGGAAAGCGCACAGGCGGCGAGGTGCGCGTCTTCGTCAGGATAGGCGAAGTCGAGGGCTTGCGCGGCGGTTCCGAATCTGCGGCGTGACGTAGGCGAGTTTCCACTTGATCCGAGCCAACGCGTTTCGGAATTTTTTTAGCGCACTTAAGCAAAATAACGAGCCGAAATGCGACAATCCTACCGGTGCCGAACAGCCCGTTTGCCTTGAAATGAACGGGCTGATGAAGGTCGGCACGGCGCGTCGGAGACACAACGCGTGCTACGAACTTGGGTTCCGCGTGCGCGCGACAGCCGTCGCACTTGCTCCGGATGAACAGAGAGACAGAAGGTGATTTATGCGGCGCCTGCCCTCGCTGATCGCGTTGCGCTTCTTCGAAGAAACCGCCCGCCACATGAGCTTCAATCGCGCCGCCACTGCGTTATGTGTGACGCAAGGCGCGGTGAGCCGGCAAATCAAGCTGCTCGAGGAATCGCTCGGCGCGAAGCTGTTCGAGCGCGATCACAAAGGTATCCGTTTGACGCAGGCCGGCCTGCAATTCCTGCCCTGCCTCTCTGAAGCCTTCGACACGATCGAGCGCGGCTTCCGTCAGATCAATGCGGCCAAAGGGCGGCGACGTCTCGTCGTCGCCGTGCCGCCCACCTTTGCGACGCAGTGGTTCTCTCCGCGGCTCGGTTCGCTCGGTGACGAATTGCCCGATGTTGAACTGTCGGTTCGCACCTCGCCCACGGAAGACTGTCACTGCAACATCCGTTTCGGCCGCGACGCGCTGGCGAGCGGGCATTCCGAATTGCTGATGACCGAGCGCCACGTACTGGTCGGCGCACCCCATTTGCTCAGCGAATCACTCGACATGCTGCTCGAGCATATGCCCGCGCTGCATGTGCTGCATAACGATGCTCGGCTGGACCTGTGGCCGAACTGGCTGGCGAAGGCGCGCCTGCCCGCACGCTACGCGGAAAACGGCATCGAATTTTCTACGCTGGAGCAGGCGATCCGCGCCGCGCGCAAAGGCGCGGGGCTGGCGGTGGTCGATCGGAACATGATCGTCGAGGAACTGGCGGATGGGAGCCTGGCGCGGTTCGCGGAGATCGAAGTAACCGGGCCCTTCGGGTACTGGCTCGACATCCCGCAGCAGCATGTGGGGCTTGAATATGTGCAGGCGTTTGCCGGGTGGATGCGGGAAGAGGTTTTGCTCCCACAGGTCTCGCACTCGGCTAGCGCTAAGTCATCGCAGTCGAAGGTCGTAACTTCGTCGTCCGGCCTGGAATAATCTCTTGGTCCCGTGGCATGCGTGTCAGCTACGGGTACTCGACAAGGCCGCAGTGGCGCTTACTCACGCAAGTTCAATGCGCGCAAGAGCGCCTCGACCTGCCCAAAAGCGTCCCGTTGCCATTGCTCTGGCGTGCGATCACCGAGGATTTGAGAGTCTTCGACGAATCGCCGGACCGAGGTAGGTCCAAAACCATCGAGGACATCAAACTTCGCTGCGATATACCCGAACCCAACCGCACCGCTTGCGTGGTCGAGAAGAGGGTAACAGGCATCTGCCAAGGCCTCCACGCCTCCCGGATAGTTTCGCACGCAGAAGTAGACGTCATAGGCGTCTTTTTGTTTGAGCCGTCCGTTCAGGGCATACCCCTTCATAGCCAGCAAGGCGGGAATAGAACACACCGCGATTTCGACTTTGTTGGTACCGCCGTTTGGCATCGGACCTGAAATCGCCACCATTTGATAGAAACGCGTCGCGAGGTCGGCGCCGTCTGCGCGCTGGACCGCGAAGTTGTCAATCAGCGGCGGAATGTTCTTTTCGATATCGGCCTGACGCGGCATGAGGAAGTCGACAATGACATCGATCGCCGGACCTTCGTCCGTGGGCGGGACCTGACGAACGAGCTGGAAGCGCCTGAGTCCGTCGCGTTGTTGATACCCGTGACCCATCAGCGCTGCGACGAGGGTGGCGTATTCCTTATCGGCAAGGGCCTCGGCGTTCAGGCTCAAATCGACGTCAATCGTGCCGACGTGTCGCATCTCTTCGCTGTCGAGCAGCAGCCAAGGCACCGCGCCGCCAATGACCGCGAACTTGCCTCTAAAGCTGCCAAGTACCTGGCCAATCTCCACCAGCACGGATTTCACGGCATGGGTGGTGCGATCGTCGTAATCAGCCGCCGACTGCGGCTCCTGTGGAACTAATTCGGCCATGTCATCCTTTCCTGGCGGAGATATTGAGCGGCCTCTTCGCCACGCTCACCGGCAATGCTCAGATCAAGATAGGTCTGAACCGGGCTGGTGCAGATGGCGCCGGGTGCCGGTTCGACGGTGTCCGACAGCACGCCTTCGTCTTTAGGGAGCGTGATCATAACGTTCTCTCCCTTCGCCGAAGGCTCCAGTTTCAGAGCCGTCTTGAGCTTCTCCAGCCCTGCGTGGTTTGCATAGAAGTAGTGGGTACTGGTTCGCGCATAGGGTGCCAACCACTTGGCAGCGGAAAATGAAGCGAAGGCCGCCCAAAGATCCTTCTCGCCATTCCCACTCAGCACGTTGCGCGCGGCATCCTCAAGGGCACTGCCGTGAAGTGTCGTGTAGAAACGCTTGTGCTCGCCGGCTGGCGCTTCATAGCTATCACGCCATGCGTCCAGCAAGAGGTCGGGCTGTGACAAGTAAAGTCCATCGCTGCTCGCCGTGGCCCATTCACGATCCAGCAATCCTGTCCGCACATTGCTGACGTGGCCCAGACTGACGCCCGAGGCTTGCGCAAGCTCGGCAACGCGCCAGATACGTGCAGGCGCGCGCAACATCACTCGAAGCACTTGCGCCGACCGAGGCCTGAATAGGGACTTGAGTTCGCGACGTTCAACGACGGGTTTGACGGAAACTTGACGGTCAATGAAGACACTCCCGAAGGAAATCCGCGCATTGCCCTCCAGGTCGAGATAGCCCACATGGTTTTGTTGACAGGCCTCCCTCGTTGCTGGCGAGAAATAGGGGGCAATGAGAATCGGCACAACCTCTGGTCCGCCCCGGGTTACTTCCTCACGCATCTTCAGTAAGGCGTGGTTGACATATCGCGGCTGCCCGCTGGGCAGGATGTCACAGAACAACTGGTAGGGTTGCTCTGCAGTTTGCAGATGCACGATGAGGTCGACTTCGTGACTGGCGAGCGGGAACTCCCATTGCACGTCACGGATGCCGATGACGGGTATTTGCGAGAGCAAGCTCTCCAAGGCCTCACGACCCTGAAGTTCGGTCCTGTTCATCAATTTGTCCACTTTCAGCATTTGTTGAAACTAGCCTAAATACTGAAATCTGGCAAATTTTTCAATAAAAATGACATTTTCAGCAAATGTTGAAATTGATTATTTTACTGAAAATTTGTGCGAGCATTTGCCGGGCGGCTTTCAGCCCCCCCGCCCCGCCAATACAACCGCTGGGTCACAGGCTTTCTCGCTCATGGGTTCGCTGCGCGGGGTTCCCCCATCCTTGAGCGGCCGAATCTTGCTTAATAGCTCATAGATAGGCTGTTAAGCCGCTTAGTGGCCCATATGAGGGACATTAGACGCATCATCTAACGCGCCACGATCGAACGCCAACGAGCGCAAAAGCAACCGACGTCTGCGACCCTTTCCGAGTGCCATCCAGCCGCTGATTCGACCAAAAAACACTTATAAGAAGCACATAAGCCATCCATCGCCTTATCGTGCTACATCTATGAGGCACAAGGAGTTGCCTCATGGATTGCACCCTGCAGATATTCCTGGACGATCGTTGGGTCGACTGCGCGCAGATCGAACGCCTACCCGACATAATGGAGGCACAGGGCGTCGATCACGACATCATCGAGTTCCTGACGCAGTCCATTGATACGCAGGTCCGACAACTGAAAGCCCTTCAACCACAAGAGGCGCATCATGCCCCGTCGGATTCGACCCACCCGTGAAGAGCAGAACGCCCTGCGCCGCGCTTTCTACGAAAGGATCGCCCGGGGTGATATGAACATTCCTGAAGCCATGAAAGCGATGCGCAAGATGACGGGCCTGACCCAGGCGGAATTCGCCGCGCACCGGGGCGTCAGCCGCCGAGTCATCCAGGACATCGAGCGCGGGACCGGGAATCCGACCATCGACTCGCTCAACAGCGTTGCGAAGCTTTTCGGCCTGCAGGTCGGATTCGTCCCAATCAGGCGAAACGAACCCGCTTCACCGACCTCAAGCTAGCCGTTATCAATGTCGCATTTATTGCGGCGCCCTACGACGTCGATTGAGACACCTACCTTATCCGAATGGCCAAAGTCGACGATTTAGCCCGAACAGGCGACAGTCGCCACGCTGCGCTGATTTATAATCATCAAGCTGTCGGGAAACACCCGGCGGTCAGGGTTGGAAGCCTGCTAGCTAAATCCGCACACCCGCTCACGCGGGTCGTGCGTCTACCTCTGCACGTCTATATTCCAATGGGCGGGTCGTGGTGGGGGAGCCGCAAGGCTCGCCGGTTTGGTTTAGCGCCGGTCTTCCAATCCCGCTTCGTGCCCGCTCACCCACTTTGCAAGCGAGTGTCGGGCGATCCAAGCTGTACCAGGGAGGTCGCACCATGAGCAGCAAACCTAAAAAACAATCTCAACCCGATTCACGCCCGCCAGTCGACGCACTCCAGTACGAAAAACTTGCGCTGTCCGCCTTCAATCTTTGCGACCGGCAGTTGAGCCATCTCAACACATTGATAACACTTGCGTCCTCAATGTGTAGGAATCCTGCCGTTACGAGCGACGAAAGACGGCGTCAACAGACCATGCTTGAACTGCTTGTCGACACGGCAGAACAATATCAGCATGAGCTCGAGTGCGACCGTGAGTTGTACCAGGTGATCGCGCTCGATGCGAAGGGCATCCCTCAAAGCCGCATCACCGCGAGCCGTGCGGCGCGCCTTCTTGCAGAGGCTGCAAAGATCAAGGGGCAAGCTTCTACGACGGCCGCAGAGCGGGAACAAGCCCGGACTGAAAGCGCGACAGACCTGGACGCAGATGCAGAGGAAATGCCAGTGGTGCGACACTAATTCATCAAAGGGCTCTGCCGTTGAGCTGTATAAGGGGTGCATCGCTTCACCCTAGGTCGGACCAGCACTCAAGCAAGGCGCCGCAGGGCGCCTTGTCATATTCATAGCGCGATGCCGCCGTTCGCAACTCATCATGCTCGTAAAATCAAGGATTATCAACTTAATGCTCGATTTAAAGTACATTTATCAATGACTGGCAGTTTGACGTCCGATGCCCAGTGGCCTAATATGCTCGATATATCGAGCATTAAGCTCATAATGAGCGTTTTAACGAACATGAAAGTGACCCAAGCTTCCGCCCTTGCGCCGCCCCTCCTCGAGCAAAGCAGGCACCTCGGAGAACTGCTGGCACGACTGCGCATTGCGCGCGGCGTCAAGCAGACCGACGCGGCGTTGCGTGCCGGTCTGTCGCGCAACACCGTCTACCGCCTCGAACACGGGGACCCGGGCCTCGCCATCGGACAGGTTCTGCGGTATCTGGATGCCATCGCACCCGGCACATCACTCGAAAACCTGTATTCGGAAAGAGACCCGGCGTTGGCGGCGTTGGCGGCGCGCGAGCGCAGGTCCCGGGTTCGCGAAATGAGCGCAGCCGAACGTGACGAACTGAATTTCTAATCGTCCGCTTTACCCAACCCAGCTGAAAAAAGGATCTCGATGGCGACTCGCGAATCAAGACTGATAGCTTTCGCCAACATTGGCGCGCAATGGGCGCCATGCGGACAACTCGTCTTGACTGAGGAGGGCTCGAATCTTGTCGCATCGAGCTTCGCCTATGGTCTGAACTACCTCAAGCGCGACGACGCACTGGAGGTGGACCCGGTCAGCCTGAGCATTGCGGAGCGGACATTCATCTCAGGCAAATACCTGCTGCCGGTCAATGCCCTTCATTTCTTTGGTGGCATCCGCGATGCAGCGCCTGACTCTTGGGGGCGGCGCGTTATCGAGGCCAAGCTCAAAGCGCCACCGAACAGCCTCGCTGAATCGGAGTATCTCCTGCACGCGGGAAGTGAACGCGTGGGGGCGCTCGACATCCGTTCCAGCCGAACGGAATTGCCAGCGGCGGGCGTGAGCAACTGGCACACCCTGAACCACCTGATGGAGGCTGCAGAGCGCATCGAGGACGGCCTGCCCGTTCCGGCCCATCTGGAAGCCATTTTCGTAGAGGGCACCGCTCTGGGTGGCGCGCGCCCAAAGGCCTCCGTCCGCGACGATCAAGAGGTGCTGTGGCTCGCCAAGTTCGCGAGCCGCCATGACCGGTTTGATATTCCGGGCATCGAGTACGCCGCGCTCAGGATGGCAGAGAAAGCAGGGTTGACAGTGCCACCCGTGAAAACGCTATTGCTTGGCGACCGCCGCATCATGCTCATCCGCCGATTCGACCGCTACTGGATGACGCCGGGCGGCGCGCCGGCGCAGCACGCCGATCTCCTGAAACTCGGGTCTGGCGATGGGCGGGTTGAACATCGCTCAGGGTTTGTCAGCGGCCTTACGCTTGTGGCCTGCGATGAGGCTGAGTCGCGCGACAAGTCATATGCAGACCTGGCCGACGCCATTCGAAAATATTGCCACCCGAGCGTAATTCGCGAGAACAACGCGGAGCTCTTCAAGCGCATGGTCTATAACATCTTCGTTAGCAACGACGATGACCACCTGCGCAATCACGGCTTCATCTGGGATGCCGCGTTACACGGCTGGCGGTTGAGCCCGCTTTACGATGTTCTGCCTCGCGCCAGCAATGCCACCGAGCGCTATCTTCACCTGAGCATAGGCAATGACGGAAGGCTGGCTACCTTGGACAACGCTCTCAGTTGGCACGACAAGTTCACGCTATCCCAGCGCGCAGCCAGCCAGTTGATTGCAGACATCTGGCGCGTGGTGCGGGAGTGGCGCATCTACTTCGAGGAGTTCGGTGTCGACGCGGCGGAGATGGATAAAGCCGCACCAGCATTTCGCCACATTGACGACATCTCGACGCCGGAGATGCGCAAGCTGTTGCCGTGAAGTGAAAGACTGCTGTGGCGAAAGTACTCGCACGGACCGGGTCACCCGTGTCCGCGCGACATACATACGCTCACATCGCCTTCTTGAACGGCGCGCCGGAATGCTCGCGCAATTCGTTAAAGACAATCTTCGGCCACGCCTTCTGCGCGACTTCGATCTCCGACACATGCGATGCCAGATACGTCGGTGCATCCGATGCATCGAGCGCGATCCGCGCCGCGTACGAATCGGTGAAACGGCGCAATTCGGCCGCATCGTCGCAGGTGACCCAACGCGACATCCGATAGCGCGCCGGCGCCATCCGCACGTCAACCTTGTATTCCGTCGACAAGCGGTGCGACACCACTTCGAACTGCAGTTGGCCAACCGCGCCGAGAATAATCAAACCGCCCACTTCCGGACGGAACACCTGAATCGCGCCTTCTTCGCCGAGCTGCTTCAGCGCCTCGCCGAGTTGCTTCGCGCGCATCGGATCGACCACTTCCACCGTCTGGAAAATTTCCGGCGCGAAGAACGGCAAGCCGACGAACTGCAACAACTCGCCTTCGGTCAGCGTATCGCCGAGGCTTAGCGTGCCGTGATTCGGGATACCGATGATGTCGCCCGGATACGCCTCGCTGACCGTCTCACGACGCTGCGACAGGAACGTCACCACGTTATTCGCGCGAAACGTCTTGTTCGTGCGCGTCACCTTCACTGCCATGCCGCGTTCGAAATGCCCCGAACACACGCGAATGAACGCCACGCGGTCGCGGTGCGCCAGATCCATGTTCGCCTGCACCTTGAACACCACGCCAGTGAACTTCGGCTCGTCCGGCATCACCGGACGTTGCACCGTCATGCGCATCGATGGCGGCGGCGCCAGATCGACCAGCGCGTCGAGAATTTCCTTCACGCCGAAGTTGTTGATCGCCGAGCCGAACAGCACCGGCGATTGCTGACCCGCGAGGAACTGTTCGCGATCGAAATCCGGCGACGCGCCGGTGATCAGGTCGATTTCTTCTTTCGCCTTAACCCAGCTATGGCCGAAGCGGCGTTCGCCTTCTTCGTCGCTGAGCGCTTGCAGCGTTTCGACCGCGCCGCCCGCCTTATCCTGCCCGGCGCGGAACAGGCGCACCTGGTCGTGCTGGATGTCGTAGACGCCCTGGAAGTCCTTGCCCATACCGATCGGCCACGTGAACGGCACGGCGGCGACGCCCAGATGCTGCTCGATTTCGTCGAGCAGTTCGAGAGGCTCGCGCACTTCGCGGTCGAGTTTGTTGATGAAGGTAACGATCGGCGTCTTGCGGCTGCGGCAGACTTCGAGCAGCTTCAGCGTTTGCGCTTCGACGCCGTTGGCGCCGTCGATCACCATCACGGCGGCGTCGACCGCCGTCAGCACACGGTAGGTATCTTCGGAGAAGTCTTCGTGGCCCGGCGTGTCGAGCAGGTTGATGACGGCGTCGCCGTACTCGAACTGCATGACCGAACTGGCGACGGAAATGCCGCGCTGCTTTTCGATCTCCATCCAGTCCGAGGTCGCGTAGCGATTGCTCTTGCGGCCCTTCACGGTACCGGCGATCTGAATCGCGCCCGAGAACAGCAGCAGCTTTTCAGTGAGCGTGGTTTTGCCCGCGTCCGGGTGGGAAATGACCGCGAACGTGCGGCGGCGTTTGAGTTCGGAAACTGACATCGGGTCTGGCGGTCACGGATAGAGGTTCGGGCGGTGTCCGGAAGCTTGTGGCCTCGGGTCTGCCACGTCTGGCGCGGCGGCGGTGGGCTGCGGGAGTTGGGTCGGAGACCCGCGTCACAATGGCAACTCCGCCGCACCGCAACCAACCAGGTTACGAACGAACGTTTGAAAATACGGGAATTGCCGGCACAGAACAGCGCAGGGAACGAATGATACACGTCATGGGGGCGGGCCGCCGCAAACGGCGACGATATCGGGCGCCTTAAAGCGTCGACGGTTGCTCAGCAAAGTCAGCAGCAACCGTTTGCGCCGGACGGTGCGCTATCGCCGTGCAACACCAGCCATACAAACGAAAACGCCGTCCAGTGCCAACTGAACGGCATGAGCAACAACATGCAATCTTATCTGGGCGCGACCATGCCGTTCGCTCTCTCGCAACTCGTGCGCCCCCTGCTACTGGTAGGTCATCGTGATAGTCAGTGTCCCGTTCGCTGAGCCCGCGGTTACGGCTTTCCCGGTCTGATAGTACGAAGCCTTCAACGGAATCGTGTACGAACCACCGGTGGATTTGTTGTAGCTGCTCAAAGTGTAATTCGTGTTGTACTTCAGCGCGTTACCAGAATTATCCTTGAGCTGCAGACCGATACCCGTCGCAGTAGAATTGCTTGACAATGCAATCACACCGGCGGTTGCATTAATCACGCCACTCGGGGCGTCGAATGAATACTGGATCCCATTTAATCCCGCCGGACAGCTATTGACGGCCACGCTGAAATCGATTGGGTTGGACGACGAATTCGGACCCGTGAAGGTGGAAGCCTTGTATGATCCCATCGATACGGGCATATCTGGAATAGTGCAAGACCCAACAGTAAAACTTATCGAATCCACTTTAAACGACTTGCGCATTCCGCTCACGAGAGTGGCTCCCGTACTGAACGGTCCTACGACTGCAGCAGCTTCAAAAAGGACACCTCCACTGGCCGTACCAGGCGTAATTGGGCCGGTTTTAACAAAAGCAATCTGCGCCTGACCACCGACATTCGCGGGTCCGCTACCCACGGTACAGCCATTGGTAAAGACCCAAGGCGCGGGTACTAGAGTAATGCCACTGTTTGGAGTTCCGAGATCTCGAAATGCACTCGTGCTACAAGCACTGATTCCAGACACACCTACAGCGATACCGACTCCGGCAACGCTAGTATTGAAGACCGTGTATCTAACCCCGCCACTGGAAATGGTTAGTCCCGAGGGCGTCTGTAACAGCGGCTCAAATGCAACCCCCGCCATATCGCTGCCGCTGGTCCCAGTGCATTGGTACCAGTTGGAGTCAGCAGTTGACGCTATCCAGCTGGTGAGCAGAGTGCCCACTACGGCATCCCGGGGGATGGCGATTGCTGCCGGCGGGGTCAAAGTAATGGTACTCGCGCGCCCCGAACAACTTGAAGCCCAAGCAGCAGTAGAGCACGCCAGTACAACCATCCCCAACAACCCGCGGCGCCAATGCGACTTCACGGCACCTGTCAGCGCTTTCAGTATCTTCATCATTTCGTTCATTCCTGTATCTGCAAATGCCGCAGTCAGCGGCCCCTCTGCCCACAAAAGTAGGGGCGGACTCGTCCTCACCCCTGCCGGGTCGGCTCGTAGCAAATACTCCGATCAGTTCCCGCAAACCGAGTCCACTACGCTCCATGCGACGGTCTTGCCGTTCTAAAAATCAGTTCGATGTGTTTGTTCTGTTTGGCGAACGGCTGTGCTCTATTGGCCGAGCGTCGCGTCGCCGGCAATGACGCCGCCGTAGTCACTGATCGCGGTGTAGTGAACCTTTGCGCCTGCTGCCACTGCATTCATCTTTTCGACCGGCAGCACTTCTGTCGCGTGCGGCGCAACCATGCCACCCCGTTCGTTCTTGAACGTGTGACCACCGCTCTCGACATCGACTTCGCTGAACGACACGTAGTACGGCGTCGGATTCGATACGCTCACCGCCTGACCCTTGCCATCCGGCGACGCGGCGACCTTCCAACTCAACTGTGCCGGGGCGTCTTCGGCCTTGCCCGGCAGTTTGGCCGGACGCACGAACACCTTGATGCGGGTGCGGTAGGCAAGCTGCAGCACGTTGGCGTCGGGCGCTGCGTCGGCCTTCGGCGGAATGTCCAACACATTGAGCCAGTACACCGATTCGCGATCCTGCGGCAACGCTTCGCCGCTATACATCACGCGCAGCGTCTGCGCTTTCTTTGGATCCATGCGGAAGATCGGCGGCGTAATCACAAACGGCACCTTGATATCCCCTGGTTTCGCCTCCGCGTTGCCATCGTCCATCCATACCTGCACGAGCGATGGGCTGTTGCTGTCGTTATCCAGCTTGACTGTGACTTCGCGCTGCTCGAGCGGATACACCACTCGCGTACCGCCGATCGTCACGCTTGCCTGTGCGCTGCCAGCAAGCAGCGCACAGGCAAAACCGATTCCCGACGTCATTTTTTTGAGCAGTTTCATCACTATCACCTTTAAATTTAATTTTGAAAAATAACCGTTAAAAAGTCGTTCACCCGATTTAACGCCTCCGGTCAACGATTACTGATACTGCGTCGTTCATTGTACTAAGCAATAGTAAAAATTCAGTACAATCTGTTCACCATAGAATGTGGAGAGCGCCTAAATTTTTGTATGCAAGGCAGATAAAAACCTACCGTCTGGCAGATCATCAAATGCACTCTACAAACGAATCCTAATAAAGCAATCTTCGTAGAGGATCGCGAACTGGTTCAGTTAGACTTCGGTGAACGGTGTGGTTTCGTATTCGCTGTCGGTCCGCCTAAACACAGCATAGAAATGACGGGCACGGCACGAAACAACCGCACCGGGTCATGCGGAATGTCGTAAACGCCCTGGAATTCCTTGCCCATGACGATCGGCGTCTTGCGGCTGCGGCAGACTTCGAGCAGCTTCAGCGTTCGCGTCGTCGATCACCATCACGGCGGCGTCGACCGCCGTCAGCACACGGTAGGTATCTTCGGAGAAGTCCTCGTGGCCCGGGATGTCGAGCAGTTGATGACGGCGTCGCCGTACTCGAACTGCATCACCGAACTGGCGACGGAAATGCCGCGCTGCTTTTCGATCTCCATCCAGTCCGAGGTCGCGTAGCGATTGCTCTTGCGGCCCTTCACGGCACCGGCGATCTGAATCGCGCCCGAGAACAGCAGCAGCTTTTCAGTGAGCGTGGTCTTGGCCGCGTCCGGGTGGGAAATGACCGCGAACGTGCGGCGGCGCTTGAGTCCGGAGACTGACATCGGGTCTGGCGGTCACGGATAGAGGTTCGGGCGGTGTCCGGAAGCTTGTGGCCTCGGGTCTGCCACGTCTGGCGCGGCGGCGTCGAGCTGCGGGAGTTGGATCTGAGACCCGCGTCACAATGGCGACTCCGCCGCGTCGCAACCAGGTTACGAACGAGCGTTTGGAAATGCGGGAATTGCCGGCACAGAACAGCGCAGGGAACGAATGATACACGTCATGGGGGCGGCCGGCGGGAAATGAGGATTCAGGGGCAGATGCTGTACCGCCGCAATGATTCCCGGGCAGATACGAAGGGCGGCAGATTGCCGCCCTGTCAGAAACTATTGATATGACATCGTAAAGGTTGCGACGCCGTTGACGGTACCAGCCTTGACTTTGGTGGCCGTCTGGACGTATCTCGCTGTGAGCGGGATGGTCATCGGACCTTCGGAAGAGGTGCCCACCAGCCACTGATTCTTGTTGCCGGGTGCCGCTGAATCCGGTCCGAACGCGACCGGCGTACCTGCGTTGAGCACCTGGAGCCCGACGCCACTCGCGGTTGAGCCTGATTTCAGAGAAAGCGTGGTGCTTGTATTGGCTGGGTTAGCGTTATCCGTCAAAGTAATATAGACCTTAGTTTCGGCACTCGGGCAATTGAGCTTGATTGGAAAAGACTTCTCGCCGGCAGTAGAATCAACCCCCGTCAGCGCGCTCGTACTGATGGCGTCCAACGGGACGTTGGGCGAAGGCGTTGTCACGGTGCACGCCGCTGAACTAACGGACGAGACGTTGCTGAGCATCGTCACCGTGAACACTATGCTACCGCCGTCGCCTGCGAAAAAAACTCCAGCACGACCGGGAGTGCCAGTTCCGCTAGGGTTCAGCGAAAGCTTGCCGGGCGTGATGGGCCCGGTCTTGACTAGATTGACCGTGACATACAACTGAGAGGTGAACTTAGGCATACCAAGTCCGCCAGGAATATTTGCCGCGTTGAGTTTGGTATCCATATTAATGTCGTCACTGAAACCTCCGCCCGATAGTGAAGTCGTATAGCCTATTCCTGGTACAGACGTTGTGCCAATCCGATCGGCGACAACCGGCCCAGCGGCTATCGCCCAATAGAGACTGCCACTTCCAGTACAGTTCGCGTATTGCGTGTTGGCTGTTGCCCCTGTCACAGCAACAGCTCCTGTAGTAGCGAGTACAGTACCATTGGCGGCATCGGGCGGTACATAAATTGTCGCCGGGAAGCTGACCTGCGTGGTGCCGAGCGACCCTTTCGCAGAGCAATCAGCGTGCGCCTCGGGTCCCACTAGAAGCAACGCGAGACATGCGAGCAGCAGCCCCAACCGCCCCATTCCCTGACGGTCCGCTATGATGAATCGCGTTAGTTTACTTGCCATTCCAGATTCGAATTTCATGATGTCCATTCCTTGCGGTGTAAGATTTACTTTTCCTACGGTCCTGCAATTGTCCCGATACTCGAAACACAACGATATTTGACAGTGAGCACGAGTACCTCCTGGCAAGGCCTTCCACCAGGCACTTGCCGTTCTAAAAGTCAGTTCAATGTGCTTGTTCTACTGCATGGTCAGGATTCGACCCGGCAACGTGACTCTGCTCTTCGCGACCCGTCGCGGATGCCGCCTGAAGCGATTCCCCTGTGCCAAGGCAATGTCCCTGCACTGACGTGTATGCAGCACCCGCCTTGCCCGTCGAC
Organism: Paraburkholderia phytofirmans OLGA172; assembly: GCF_001634365.1. Classification (NCBI taxonomy): domain Bacteria; kingdom Pseudomonadati; phylum Pseudomonadota; class Betaproteobacteria; order Burkholderiales; family Burkholderiaceae; genus Paraburkholderia; species Paraburkholderia phytofirmans. Next base: position 312,918 of record NZ_CP014579.1, on the reverse strand, counting down.
TTCGGCAGCACATAATCAATCTGGCACTGCTCAGACGCTGCCGCGCCCCACTTCACGAACAGCGAGCCTTTGTCTTCCAGACCTCGCGCAAAAATCCGGCTGTCCTGAGCCACCACACCCACTGTGTGTCCATTGCCATCCACCACATCCACGCCAAACGGCAACGCCCTGTCACCGAGTTGCGGCGCGCGAATCAACGCTGCACGTCCATTCACCGTCTTGTACTTGAGCATCACTACAGAGCCAAGCCGCGGCACGGCCTGCTCTGAAGTCGATTGGAACTCGACATCGGTCGACGTGCCCTTCGGGTCGATATCGACCGTGTTCATCCCGTAAGGCGTCAGGTACGGCACCACCGCATAACCCCGGCTGTTGATCTTGACACCCGACGCACTCGACACGCTTGCACCTTCTGCACCCGGCGCTTCGACAATCCCGAAGGTATCGCCAACCGTCTGCGACAACGTCACGCCACCAGGATGCGCGACGATTGATCCGCTGATACCGGCCGACACCTGGCGTGAACCCGAGCCCGCACTTGCCGAGGCGGTCATCTGCGCATACGGCGCGCGGTACGTGCCGCTCACACCCGTATTGGACGAACTACTGCCGTTACCAGCCCCATACGTACCGTACGCGTTGTACGAATACTGGTTGTTATCACCCAGCGAGCCACTCACGTTGGCCTGCATACTGGTGCTGCCACCCGAGCTCGACAGGCTTGTCGACATCAGCGGCGCATGCTGACTATGACCCAGCGGGATCGTCGTGCTGACCATGTACTGGTTCGACATCGAGCCGTCCGAGTTTCGCGTGCGACCTGCGGTCACGCTGTAGGTGCCGTATTTGTAGCTGTTCGTGTAGCCGGCCTGATAGAACGTATCGCTGCCGCTGTGGTTCCAGTACTGCTGCGCGGATGCGCTCAGAAACACGCTGCCGTGATCCTTGAAATTCTGGTTAACCGTGAGCTGAAAACGGTTCTTCTGCCGATAGACCGAATTGATATCGCCACCCCGCATTGCCTGATCGCGCACCGATGCGGCATCCGACAGATTCATGAAGCCAGCCGTCGAATAGCGGTACGCTGCAACCGCAATATTCGTATCGGTCGAGTCAACGAATTTGTTGTAACCGATACGCAGGCTCGTGCCGCGCATCGTGCTCTGGTTCGGAACCTGAGTCTGAGAGCCCGTCACGTCGGCGGAAACCGCACCGAATTTCGTGTTGAGCGCCACGCCGATGTCGGCCGACACGTAACCATTCGCCGCTATGCCGCCGCCGTAGGCCGTCAGCATGTTCGTCAAACCGCGCTGCAACGTGAACTGCGCGAAGTTCGGCTTGTTTTCAAGGCTGTCGTTACGCAACTGCCCGGCCGTCACCGAGAAGCGCGTGGTGCCCGGCCGCAGTGACTGCGCCACCGAGGCATAAGGCACGGTAAAGGTCTTGGTACGTCCATCGGCTTCGGTGACGGTCACATCGAGATTGCCGCCGTAACCGGTCGCATACAGATCCTTGATCTCGAACGGCCCCGGTGAAACGCTGGTTTCGTAGATCACCTGATTGTTCTGCTTGACGGTCACACGTGCATTCGATTCGGCCGTTCCGCGCACAACCGGCGCATAGCCGCGCAGCGAGTCGGGCAGCATGCGGTCATCGGTGGCAATCTGCGCACCACGGAACTGCACGCTGTCGAACACATCACCCGTCGTGCTACCGTCGCCCAACGTCACCTGCGACTTCAGCGCCGTGAGGTCGTGCTGCACATACGTAGCGATATTGTTGAATTGTGTGCCCTGGCCGGTCGCCTGCGAGACAGACGACTGATGGCGGAAATGCCATGCGCCAATATTCACACCAGCGTTCAGGCCCAGATAGCTCTGGGTCGAATCCATGCCCGAGCCGGCGGTATGGTAGGTGTTCGCGTTGTAACTCACGAAACCCGCGTTCACACCGTTTTGCCACATCTCAGGCGGCACATAGCCACGTGCGGCGTTGCGCATGTACTTCTGCGGCACGCTCAGCATCAGCTTCTGCTCTGAAAAATCAAAGTCGACCGTCGCTTGCGGCACCAGGGCGGCAAGATCGACACATTCGTCTGCATGGGCAACGGCCGAATCGCCGGCTTGCTTGCTATCCGCTCCATGAGCATCGGCGCCCGTGTCAGCAGGCACATGCGCTGCCGCCTTGACGCTGCTATCCGCATTCACCTTGGCAAAATCGACCCCAAGCTTTTCCAGCATCTGCCGGCTGAGACATGCATGCGCACCTTGTCCTTCGCTTGCAGCCACGAAACGCACGTCCTGGTGTGCGACACGCATATCGTTCATGAAGACATCGACGGGATAAACGCCGGGGGACACCGCGTTGCCTTGCGAGAATCGCGAGACGTCCACGGTCTGCGTCGGGTCGGTGCGCAAAAATGTCGTGTCGAACTGGACGGCAGGGGCGGAAGTCGTCTCTGCGGCATTCACGTTCGCCGACTGGACGCCTCCCAGGACCGCGAACACCGACATGACAACCGCGGCGATAGGGTGCAAGCCGAGCGGATCGGGAACTTCACGGGCGCAAACTTGCGATTGATGGCGAGGTGAGTGCTTCATGATTTGACCGACTTCCGATGTCTTCCAACAGGCGTGCGTCATCCCTGTGCGTTGCCTGTGCAACGCACGCCGTATGCGAGAAAGGTTGAGTTGTGGGCGGAAGGCTGCCGCCCGGCGGGCAAGGCTGCGGTCTATTGACCGAGCGTCGCGTCGCCTTCGATGGCGCCGCCGTAGTCACTGATCGCGCTGTAGTGAACCTTCGCGCCTGCTGCCACTGCATTCATCTTTTCGACGGGTAGCACTTCAGTCGCGTGCGGCGCAACCATGCCGCCCCGTCCGTTCTTGAACGTGTGACCGCCGCTCTCGACATCGACTTCGCTGAACGACACGTAGTACGGTGTCGGGTTAGATACGCTCACCGCCTGGCCCTTGCCATTCGGCGACGCGGCGACCTTCCAGCTCAACTGTGCCGGGGCGTCTTCGGCCTTGCCCGGCAGTTTGGCCGGACGCACGAACACCTTGATGCGGGTGCGGTAGGCAAGCTGCAGCACGTTGGCGTCGGGCGCTGCGTCGGCCTTCGGCGGGATATCCAGCACGTTGAGCCAGTAAACCGATTCGCGATCCTGCGGCAGCGCTTCGCCGCTGTACGTCACGCGCAGCGTCTGCGCTTTCTTCGCATCCATGCGGAAGATCGGCGGCGTAATCACAAACGGCACCTTGATGTCCCCCGGTTTCGCTTCCGCGTTGCCATCGTCCATCCATACCTGCACGAGCGATGGGCTGTTGCTGTCGTTATCCAGCTTGACTGTGACTTCGCGCTGCTCGAGCGGATACACCACTCGCGTACCACCGATCGTCACGCTTGCCTGTGCGCTGCCAGCAAGCAGCGCACAGGCAAAACCGATTCCCATCGTCATTTTTTTGAGCAGTTTCATCACCATCACCTTTAAATTTAATCTTGAAAAAGAACCGTTAAAAAGGCGCTCACCCGCGTGAACGCCTCCGGTCAGCGCTTACTGATACTGAATCGTGTATTGCACTGACGTGTTCACGGAACCGGCCTCGGCCTTGCCCGTGGCGAAGTAACGCGCGAAGTATTGCAGGGTGGCATCACCGCCAGTGATCGCCACGCCGTCATCCGCCAGCTTGTTGTTCGAGTTGGTCGTGATATTGATCGGGTTCATGCCCGCGTTCAGCAACTGGATCTGCACGTTCTTTGCGGTGCCGCCAGTGTTTTTCAGGTTGCCGCTGACCGGGTCGACCGTGGTGTCGTTTTCGAAGTTGGCGATTGCCTTCGTTGCGCCGCCCGTGCAGCCGGTCAGCGTGAATGCCAGGTCGGTGGGGATCGACGTGCCGGCAGTTGCGCCCATGGTAGACAACGAACTGGCCGTCATGGGCTGCAGCACGATCTTCTTGCTGGCTTCGCCGCCATTGATCGAGCACGTGGTGTCGGTAATGCTACCGTTAATGGTAATCGTGCCGTCTGCGGCGCTCGCGCCGAACGATGCGAGACCCAACAGGCCGCCGATTGCGAGTGCGGGGAGGATTGCTTTCATGTTTACTGCTCCAGTGAGTTAAGAAATTTTGCGATTCAACGGCGAATCGAAATTGGACAAGACTCGCCATTAGCCCCCGGGCGCTCCAATGTTCTAAGCCAGAAAGTGGCGGTATGTGTTTCGAACTATTGGCCTATCGTTCAGGCGCAAACCAATATTAAGATTCCGCTTTGTCGAAGTACCTAAGACGATTCTTAAAGTCCTAGGACTACCCTTAGGATTGAGTCAAATACATCTGACAGACATGATCTTTACCCTGATCGGCGATTAAGACTTTTCCGAAAAATACCTGGGGAAACTCCGCTCGGCTCTCGCGCAACAAATAAAAAAAACCCCGCCGCATCGTTGCCAATGCGGCGGGGTTTCTAAACAGCGCTAACTGCGGACTACGCGCCGCTGGCTTCGTTCAAGGTCAGATGCTTCGTTTCAGGCGCCCATGCAATCGACACTACCATGCCGATCAGCAGTACAACAGCCAGCACCATCATCGTCGCGTGAAAGCCCAGGTGGAGGATGCCGAGCGGCAACAAAAACGTACCGACCGCCGAACCAAGACGGCTGCACGCAATCGCCAACCCGACGCCGCACGCGCGCACCTCGGTCGGAAAACACTCCGGAGGGAACACGCCAACAAGGTTCGAGAACGCGGACATCGTCAGCGTGAAGATCGCGAATGCGACGATCATCGCGAGCGTTGCGGACTCCGGCAGCAAGCTCAACGCAACCAGCGACATACATGTCACTGCGAACGAGCCAATCAGAAACGCACGGCGCGATAACTTAATGGTGAGCCAGATGCCGATCAGCGCACCAAGCACGAGGAATCCGTTCAACAGAAAATCCGTGCTGGAGTTGTTGTCCAAATGGATCGCTTTAAGAATGGTGGGCAAAAACGTGTAGATCGCGAAATAGGGAATCACGAGGCACACAAAGAACGCGCAATTGAAGATCGTTCTGCGGATCAGGTCTTTCTTGAACAGGCGCATGAAGCCACCAGGCATGTGCGCGTGTTCATCGTTGCCGTCGTTCAGTGTCACGTTGGGGCCGAAGTGTTTGAGAACGATCGCTTTGGCTTCAGCAACGCGTCCCTTGCCATGCAGCCAGCGCGGCGATTCAGGCGTGCCCATACGCAAAATCAGCACGATCAGCGCCGGAATGCCGGCCGACGCAAGCAGCCACCGCCATGCATCGGGCGACGCGTCCGCATACTGCATGCCGAGCACGTTGGCCACCACATAGCCGATGGTCCACACCACGCTGAACGACCCGAGCAAGGTGCCGCGATGTTTGCGTGGCGAGAATTCGGCGAGGATCGCATGCCCGACCGCGAAATCGCCGCCCATGCCGAAGCCGATCAACACCCGCAACAGACACAACTCGAATGGCGAACTCACGTAGAACTGCGCAAACGCCGCCGCGGCGATGATCAGGAAGCTCAGCAGAAAGATCTTCTGTCGTCCCAGGCGATCCGACAGCCAGCCGAACACCAGGCTGCCGACAAAGATGCCCATCAGCGCGGAACTGCCGATCATGCCCATCCAGAACGCGTCGAGCGGCATCTGGCGATTCAGCGACGCCAGCGCATAGCCGATCGTGCCGAGTGCGAATCCTTCAGTAAAGTGGGCACCGAACGTCAGCCCGGCGATCTTGACGTGGAACGCGTTCAGCGGAACGTCGTCGAGAGGAATGGGGCCGTGCACGGCCGACGCTGCGGCGGACGGCAAAGTGGGGGCGAGGTCGAGAGTGGCCGCCTGGCTATCCTGATTGCTCACGCTGTCTCCTTGTAGGTATGTGTCGGTACGCGCAGCACCGGCGTGATGCCAGTGCCGCGCCAAACCGGGCAGTTCGGCTCGTTATTCGCTTCGCTGTTTATCTGGTCGTTCGCCTCGCTGTTCGCCGCATGCCTCGACATGCGATACGCCAGGCGAACGCGTGAGATGAACGCGTGGGACGAAATCAGCGCCCGAGCCCGCCCATCATCATGTACTTCAGTTCCGTGTATTCATCGAGCCCATACTTCGAACCTTCACGGCCGAGGCCCGATTGCTTGACGCCGCCGAACGGCGCGACTTCGGTCGACAGAATCCCTTCGTTAATGCCGACCATGCCGCTCTCCAGCGCTTCCGCAACGCGCCATGCACGCGCCAAATCACGCGTATAGAAATAGGCGGAGAGGCCGAACGGTGTGTCGTTGGCTGCCGCGACGGCTTCGTTTTCAGTCTTGAAGCGAAAGCACGCCGCCACCGGGCCGAAGGTTTCTTCCGCGGCGATCAGCATCGACTTCGACGCATCGATCAGCACGGTCGGCTCATAGAATGTGCCGCCGAGTGCGTGCGGTTTGCCGCCGGTCAGCACCTTCGCGCCTTTCTGCAACGCGTCGGCGACGTGCGCCCCCACCTTCTTCAGCGCCGCCTGGTTGATCAGCGGGCCTTGCTCAACCTCGCCTTGCAGCGCGTTGCCGATTCGCATCTTCCGCACGGCTTGTGTCAGCTCCTGCGTGAACGCGTCGTAGACGCCGTCCTGCACGTAGAAGCGGTTCACGCACACGCAGGTCTGCCCGGTGTTGCGGAATTTCGACGCCATCGCGCCCTGCACGGCGGCGTCGATATCTGCATCGTCGAATACGATGAAGGGCGCATTGCCGCCAAGCTCCAAAGACAGCTTCTTCAGCGTATCCGCCGACTGCTTTGCGAGCAGTTTGCCGACGCGCGTCGAGCCGGTGAACGACAGCTTGCGCACCACCTCCGACTCAGTCAGCACGCCGCCGATCGCGACTGCATCGCCGGAAACGATGTTGAACACGCCGGGTGGAATGCCGGCCTTCTCTGCCAGTGCCGCCAGCGCCAAGGCGGACAACGGCGTTTCTTCAGAAGGCTTGAGCACCATCGTGCAGCCTGCCGCGAGCGCCGGGCCGGCCTTGCGCGTAATCATCGCGAGCGGGAAATTCCACGGCGTGATCGCCGCGACCACGCCGACCGGTTCGCGTGTCACGATGATCTTCGCGTTCGGATTCGGGCTCGGGATCACGTCGCCATAACTGCGCTTGGCTTCCTCGGCGAACCATTCGAGGAAGCTCGCCGCATAGCCGACTTCGCCACGTGCTTCGGCGAGCGGTTTGCCTTGTTCGCGGGTCAGCAGTTCGGCGAGCGCGCCGCGGTTTTCGAGCATCAACTCGCCCCAGCGTCTGACACGCGCGCCACGTTCTTTGGCTGTTATCGAGCGCCATACCGGAAAGGCTCGCTCCGCCGCGGCGACGGCTTGCATCGTTTCCGGGGCGCCGCCCTTGGCGACTTGAGCGATCACCTCGCCCGTTGCAGGATTCAGAACGGGATACGTGCTCGCGCTTTCGTACCACTCGCCATCTATGTAATGCCCGGTTCGAAGAAATTCGTTCACGCTGCCTTCTCCAGGTTCTCGACAAACACGCCTTGCGCAAGCCGCGCTTCGCGAGCGATGCGTTTTCCCGCGGTGTAGTCGTTAATCAGATCGCACGGTGTGTAATTGCGTTCGAGTTCGAACAGTTCGTCGGCGGAGAGCTTCGTACCCAGCGCGGCCAGCGCGCTGTCGAATTGCGCCGGCGTATCCGCGCCGACCAGCATGCTGGCGACGCCACCATGATTGAGCACCCACGCTTGCGCAATCTGCGCCGCCGACACACCGCGCCGCGCCGCCACGCGCGCCACCGACGCGGCAATCTCAAGCGATGCCGGATCGCCGTACATTTGCGCGGTGAAGAAATCGGTCTGGTTACGCGTCGAGTTCGGATCGCAGGTCAGCAAACCACGCGCCAAAGGACTGAACACGGACACGCCGATGCCCTGATCCTGGCAGTACGGAATCATTTCGCGCTCTTCCTCGCGATAGGCCAGGTTGAGTTGCAACTGCATGTTGATGGGCTTATGCCAGCCGTTTCGCTCGCACACTTGCATGATCTTCGCGAACTGCCACGTGTACATCGTCGATACGCCGATGTAGCGAGCCTTGCCCGCGCACACAATATCGTTCAACGCACCCATCGTTTCTTCGACCGGCGTATTCACGTCGAAGAAATGCAGCATGTAGATATCGACGTAATCCATACCGAGGCGCACGAGCGACGCGTCGATACCGTCCATGATGTGCTTGCGCGAATGGCCACCGGCGTTCTGATACGTGCCCATGTCGTAGCCGACCTTGGTCGTCACGACAATCTCCTCACGCCGCGCGACGCGCTTCAAAATGCGGCCCACCACTTCTTCACCCACGCCGGTCGAATAGAAATCGGCGAGGTCGATGAAATTGACACCGGCTTCCAGTGCGTGGCGCACGATCGGCTCGCTCTGCGCTTCGTCGAAGATCCACGGCTTCCATTGCGGCGTGCCCATGTTCATTGTGCCGAGGCACAGACGCGACACCTTCAGGCCCGAGTGGCCGAGGCAAATGTATTCCATAGTGCTTGTCTCCTTCCTGATCGCATTCAGTCGCGCACCCAGCAGCACGCCCCTCACGGCGCGCGACCGCATTGCGCGTGATTAACGTTGTTTCGGGGTATAGAACGGGTTCGATACGTCGCGCGCAGCGGCGAACACTTCGTCGCGATGCGGCAGACCCTTCATTGCCGCGAGAATCGCGTTCTTGCACGCGCGGTAGTTGTTCTCGAAAACGGCGTCGAGATCGTCGGTGCCCGGATTGACCCAGTTCGCCGACACCACCACCCAATCGTTTTCCGCTTCCGGCGGCAGCGTGCCGTTCTCCAGCGACTCGGCCACTGCCTTGGCAATACCAGCCTGCGAGGCGCCCCACGTTGCGTTGCCGTGGAAGTCGCTGCCGATCTGCGCCTTGTTCACATACAGCGTCAACGGCTTGGTCGGCACGCCCGGCCTCGCGATCACGACAAACGGTGCATGCCCCGCAGAAGGAGTAGCCAATGCGGTGGCGAAGGCCTGTCCCGCAGGCCCATTGCGCGGACCGACGAGTACGTTGATGTGCGCGAGGTTGACGCCGGGGCCTTCGAATCCTTCGCCGATAAAGAGTTGGTTGTCCGTCGATACGCTCATGGTCTTTCCGTCGGGAGTGAGTGGATGACCGATTGTGCTGTCCGCTCTTCGCGACCCTGTATCGATGAGTTTTGATCCGGGGTATGAGGTGGGCTCATCTCCGGGTTTGCCTAGGGGTGCCTTGGGTGGCGATTAAGTGGTGCAGCGAGCCGTTGATTGAGTGGCGCATTGGCCTGCGCATTCAGACGAACGCAAAGGTGAGCGTTTTCGGGACTCGCGATTGCGAACCTCGAATCGAGGCGAAAAGTGAAGACACGGAAGGCCGCTCACGCACCGACGGTGCGAGGATCAGCAGCCAGGTAAACTCCGCGGAAAAGGCGGCACGAGAACCGAACGACGGGCCGCGCAATCCTTCGCATAGCCTGGGAACGCCCACCAGCAAAGGCTGGCGCGGGTTTCGAGGAAAATGATGCAGCCATGAGGGACAGAAGAGGCAATCGCACCGCAAGGTGCGTCATCCGACAAAACCAGGCTCACCGAAACAACGAATTCCGGTTCGAGGCGCCTCGCGAAACTCAAGGCGCGCGTTGCAAACTCACGCGACAGGTGAGCGTTTTCGGGACCCCTCAGCGGTGCGAAAAAAACCCGACGCAACTTCACTTCAGAAAAATTCGGCGCCTTTCGAGCGAAAGCGCCATGCACGGCGGGGCTTCAGCCTTCGATCAGAAAGCGCTCGCGATTCTTGCCCGCGAGCCAGCCAGGCGAGCGGCCACGGCCGCTCCACGTCTCGCCGGTTTTCGGGTTGCGGTACTTGGCTACCGAAGCCGTTTTGCGTGCCGTTGCACGCATGCTCGTAAAACCCAGTTCTTCCGCTGTCAGGTCGTATTCGGCGACCTTCTGCTTGATATCGGCGATCGCCTGCGCGATTTCTTTTTCGCGCGCCGCCGCGACTTCCTTGTGGAGTTTTTCGAGCTGAGCAGTCAACTGTTTATATGAGGCCATGGCGGGTACTCCGATCGATTTGACGAACTGCCGGGCGGGCACCCCGGAGGAAGTCCCCCGTGGGGGATTGGGGGACACTATCAGACGAATAAGATGCCGGATAGGGTGGCCCGCACAGGGTGGGCCGCAGAGGGTGGGCCGCAGAGGGTGGCCAGCGCAGGGTGGCCCACACGGGGCGGCCAGCGCAAGGTGGTCTTCGACTGACTGCCGTTCAGGGCGAGCGGCTCACGGCTGTGGTCATCGCATTCAATCGTCGATTGCATCGTACACGCGGCGTTCGAAATCGACCGGGCGATGCGACGGCGAACGAGTCGAGCCGGCGCGCCCTCAGGCGTTTTGTTCCCTTATTTTTGCGGAAAACGTTACCCAATCAGACGGTGCACGTCATCCTCGCCCCGCGAACGGTCAGCTTTCTTCCGCTCCTCCAATGCCGATAGGGCTGCATCTAGCCGTTTGACGCGATTGGCCTGGGCCGGCACCAGTGCCGCCCCGGACACCAACGCGATACGGTTGCGCCAATATGACAGTGGGATCCAATCTTCACCGGAGATATGCGAGATTACATGTTCAAGATGTTCGATATCTTTTTCGAGTTGATGGTGATTCATTGCTTTCCCCGGACTTACTCATTGAATTCGCTTAAAAATCATGAAACGTGCCGTTATTACTCGACCCAGCACACTTAAACGGAAAATCTTTCTTGCGCCGGTAATCCGGCCCGCTGCAACCGGCAAAATCTGCGTATATGTTTTAATGTTGAGCCGGCCAGACGAGATTACTCCGAAGAATCTTCGCGCTCCGTTAGGTGCCGCACCGACTGGGCTTAATGGAGAAACCGGCGTGCTCTGCCAAGGGCGTAAACAGTATGAGTCATATTCTGGGAGCGGCTCGATAAATATCCAATACGCATCATAGCCGTTTTGGCAATGCGCATTAGAGGCGGATATTTATGACGGCCATATGCCTATTGTGTGACACCAGTTCGCCATATGGCCGGGTTTGGTCCGTTCAAACGAACTCTGCGCCAGGGAGGACACGCCCGCCGTCATGCCGGGCGGCGGGATAAAGGCAGGAAATTATCAATCCCGTTATGCCAGCAGCCGGCTGGCATAACGTCATTTCTTCCGGCAGGCGTATATCAGACTGAGCGTGCCATTGTCACGGGACTGGCGCACGACATCGAAAGCGCCGCCGCAAGCCGCGCTTGCCTGCTGCGAGCAGGAGTCGGAGCCTGCTGGGCATTGAACCAGCGTAGTCGGGCGGCCGTCGGACAGAAACAGCGGTGCGCTGCTGCTGCAGCCGTTCAGCACGGCGATTGCGGGAAGCGCCAGCACAGCACAAGCCCGGCGCGCGAAAGAGGAGAGACTGCGTTTCATTAGAAACCCCGATCACATCTTGTTTTTCGATCACGCGATTGTGCCACGCGGCAATTACGCTGCGTCACTCGGTGCCACCGGACTTTGTCACACCTCGATGCCGTATGCCGCGATCTTCTTGTAGAGCGTCGCGCGGCCCATGCCGATCTGCACCGCCGTCTCGATCACGCGTCCACCGTTGGCGCGCAAAGCGTCGCTCAGGAAGCGCTTTTCGAACGTAGCCATGGCGTCGCTCCACGACGTCGCTTCAGACAACCCCGAAGTCGCCCCGGCAGCCGCGTCTAAAGCGTGCGCGCCAGAGACCGCGCTGGACAGGTGCGGACGATGGCCGCCGTGTGCTGCCGGACCGATGAACGGCGCCAGCGCACGCGCATCGATTCGCTCGCTGTCCGAGAGCACCACCGCCCGCTCCAGCGTGTTGCGCAACTCGCGCACGTTGCCAGGCCACCCGTACGAACACAGCAGCCGCAACGCGTCGTCCTGCAATTCGAAGTGACTGGCGCCGCGCGCCTGCATCGACAGGTCCTCGAGCATGGCGTAGGCAAGCGCTTCGATATCGGACGAGCGCTCGCGAAGTGCCGGCGCCTGGATCGTCAACACGTTCAGCCGATAGAACAGGTCCGCGCGAAAACGACCTGCCGCGACCAACGCTCGCAAGTCGGCCGAGGTCGCGGCGATGATCCGCACATCCGCGCGCACGATCCGGTTCGAGCCAAGCGGCTCGAACTCCTTGTCCTGCAGCACGCGCAACAGCTTGCCCTGCAAAGGCAGCGGCATGCCGCCGATTTCATCGAGAAACAGCGTGCCGCCGTTCGCGAGCTCGAACTTGCCGACACGTCCCTTCCGGTCGGCGCCGGTATAGGCGCCGGGCGCGGCGCCAAAGAATTCGACTTCGAGCAAGGTGTCCGGAATCGCCGCGACGTTGACGGTCACGAACGGCTGATTCGCCCGCGCCGACCCGCCGTGAATGGCATGCGCCAGCAGTTCCTTGCCCGTGCCGGTTTCGCCGAGCAACAGCACCGGTGACTCGAGTTGCGCAGCGCGGCGCGCCCGGCGCTTCACTTCGAGACTGGCCGCGCTCGTGCCGACAAAACTGCCGAACGTGTACTTCGCCCGTCTTGCCTGCGCGAGCGACCGGCGGGTCGCGATCAGTTCCTCCTGCACGCGCGAGTAGTGGGAAAAAAGCGGCGTGAGCGCCTTCAGCTCATCGAACAACGCGAAGCCCACTGCGCCGACCGTTTCGCCCGCATCGTCTTTAAGCGGCAGCCGCGTCACGACGAGCGGCTCGCGGTCCGTTTCGAGGATGTCGAGCAGAATCGGTTTGCCGGTGTTCACGACCTCCCGCATCAGGCTGTTGGGAATCACCTCCTCACAATCCCGGCCGATTGCCTGCTCCGGGTCCGCAAAACCGAAGCGCGCCGCGTAGCGCTTGTTGATCCACACGACGCGCGCCTCGGCGTCGACGATGAACGTCCCTTCGCTGAAGTTTTCGAACGTACGGAAAAGCGAATCCATCGCCCGGCGGAGTACGTCGCCGTAGGTGGCAGGAAGGCCCGCCCAGTCGTTCATCATGGTGTCGCTGTCTCCGGCTATCGTTTATTTATGCTTGTCTCATTTCGTAGACAAGATTATCTCATCGCGGAGATCGCCGGTAAGCACATTGCATAAGGGTTTAACCTCAATTCGGTCTATGTTCCGTTGATTTACGTCCCGTTTTTGAGACGTTTGGGTACAATCGGCCGCATCGCGTTTCGAGCTTCAGCCTGCGAAATCAACAGGCAGGCTGCAGCAGCGTGCGTGGCATGGAATCTGCGTTTGCGGGCGCCGGGCCGTCGCACGCACTGGGACGGCGTACACGTAGAACAACCAAGCTTTGGAGACTCAATGTCCTTTGTTATCGTCCTCGCCGCGCTGGCGTTTCTGATGTTTGCCGCGTATCGCGGCTACAGCGTCATTCTGTTTGCGCCGATCGCCGCCCTCGGCGCGGTGCTGCTGACCGATCCGGGCGCCGTCGCGCCGGTATTTTCCGGCATCTTCATGGAGAAGATGGTCGGCTTCGTGAAGCTTTACTTCCCTGTGTTTCTGCTGGGCGCGGTGTTCGGCAAGGTTATCGAACTCTCCGGTTTCTCGGAGTCGATCGTGGCTGCGGCCATCCGCTATATTGGCCGCTCGCGCGCCAATGCGGTGATCGTCGCGGTGTGCGCATTGCTCACTTATGGCGGCGTATCGCTGTTCGTGGTGGTGTTCGCCGTGTATCCGTTCGCGGCCGAGCTGTACCGCCAGAGCAATATTCCGAAACGCCTGATGCCTGGCGCGATCGCGCTTGGCGCGTTCTCGTTCACGATGGATTCGCTGCCGGGTACGCCGCAGATCCAGAACATTATCCCGACCACCTTCTTCAAGACGACGTCCTGGGCCGCGCCCACGCTTGGCGTGATCGGCTCGCTGTTCATCATCGCGGTTGGCCTCACGTATCTGGAATGGCGCCGCCGCGCGGCGATGGCGACCGGCGAAGGCTACGGCACGGATCTGCACAACGAGCCGGAGCGCGTCGAATCGAAGCAACTGCCGCATCCGCTGCTGGCGGTGGCGCCGCTGGTGCTGGTCGGCGTGGCGAACTTCCTGCTGACCCGCTGGATTCCGAACTGGTACGGCGCGGCTTACACCATCACACCGGACATCCTGCCGGGCATCCATGCGCCTGTTACAACGACGATCAAAAGCGTGGTCGCAATCTGGGCCGTTGAAGGCGCACTGCTGCTCGGCATCGTGATGGTCGTGGTGACGGCGTTCGGCCGCGTTCGCGAACGTTTCGCGGCCGGCACCAAGGCAGCGGTGGCAGGCGCACTGCTGGCTTCGTTGAATACGGCGTCGGAGTATGGCTTCGGCGGCGTGATCGCGGCTTTGCCGGGCTTCCTCGTGGTCAGCGATGCGCTGAAGAGCATTCCGAACCCGCTCGTCAATGCCGCGGTTTCGGTGAGCTCGCTGGCCGGTATCACGGGTTCGGCATCGGGCGGTATGAGCATCGCGCTCGCGGCCATGTCCGACACGTTCATCAAGGGCGCGGAAGCGGCGCATATTCCGATGGAAGTGCTGCACCGCGTCGTCGCCATGGCGAGCGGCGGGATGGATACGCTCCCGCATAACGGCGCGGTGATTACGCTGCTAGCGGTGACGGGGCTGACGCACCGCCAGTCGTACCGCGATATCTTCGCGGTGACGGTGATCAAGACGATGGCGGTTTTCTTTGTGATCGCGGTGTATTACATGACCGGGCTGGTTTGATTGCTCGACAGGCTGGCGTCACTCTGCTGGCACAACTAAAGTCTGTCATTGCCGACAAACTTATGTTGTCGTTGCTCGACAAAATCCGGTAAAAATTCCTCGCTTGTCAGAACCTTGGGCCAGTTCCATTGATTTTCAAGGCGTTGGCCCAGCTTGACCTAGGATGAACGACTGAGGGCTGCCGCCCTCAGTCGTCCGCCGGCCCGATGGCTGCGAGAACGAGACTAAACAGTCGCTCGTCGGAAGATGCTGCAATACAGCACTGTTCCCCATACCTGCCTGGCAGATTCCAAGCATCAAATCGCCCGTCGCGGTGTAACATTCGCCCGACAACCTCTAATTTTCTATATATGCCTCGTCGATGCGTATCGGCTCGGGAGCGCTTTGCCGCGTCCGTAACTTTGATAAGGGAAGGCCAAGGGATGTCAGGGGATGAACTTGCGCGAATTGCTGGTGTTAGCCGCAACACGGTTTATCTCATTGAAAACACATCCTCGAACGTTCAGTTAGGAACCGTGTGTAAGCTGGCAAGAGCCCTGCAGACGGATCCAAGCGCGTTCTTTTCAAATGACCAGTATCGGGCGCCGACGGAGCTAAGGCTTGGAAATTTACAGATGGTCGTCGCACGAAATGTTCGCGCGCATCGCGTCCGACAGGAAATTTCCCAGAACCAGATGAACAGAGACCTAGCAATGGCACCCGGATACCTAGGGGTGATTGAGCGTAAAGCGCCGGACCTTTCGCTCGACGTTCTCGAGAAAATCGCCTTCTATTTGGCGTGCCCACTGGATGAGATGTTACTTGACTCAAAAAGGCGGCTGATACGATGAAGTCGCTAGCGTTCCGGATGACATGCGAGCATCAAGCGCGCATTGGCCCTGTCGAGAGATTTTGAGACAGACGCTGCGGATTTCCTCTCCTGCAGTTCGTGATATATGCCGAGCTCCTATGCCGTCAGGAAAGTGCAGGGCCCCCCCTCAGCACGCCCCGTTATTTGGGAAACCTGCAACGGCGGAGCGGGCGGCTTTCAGCTTCGAGACAGGACAGTCGCCACGGCAACAGAACGCCAATGCTCTCGGTTTTCGAAATCTAGCAACCGGCAACTCTTCCGATACGCGAACGAAGCCGCCCTGAGCTCGCTGACGAACACCTTCGCATCCCCGACCGCTCAAAGCAGTCGCTTACCTCCATAAGATGGCGCGTCAACCGGACGCGACACCCTGAATCGGCGATGGAGAATCACTGAGGATGTATCGCGCAAGTTTGCGCCTTGCTTCGTCGACCATTCGAAGCGCAGCATAGGAGCGAGCAGCGACCGCTGCGATTGGGATGACTGAGTCAGGCGTCCGTCCGCGTTGAGTCCAAAAGCATCGTGGGACGACGAAATCGCGAACGTGGCCAGTGAGCAAACGCAAGCATCATGTGAAGTCTGCGTCTTTGACCACAACGGGGAGGGCGCGAGTCGTATTCCGTAACCCGAACATTCAAGGGGAAGTTCATGGCTGAATCGCGACTGACAACTAGAGGCCGTACCACCGTGCCTGCCGGGGTCAGGAAAGCGTTAGGCGTGAAGCCGGGCACGCGGCTGGTGTGGCATGTCATGCCCGATGGCAACGTCCTGGTACGGGCAAAATCGAAGCCGCTTCTGGAGCTCGCTGGAACCGTGGAATCCCCGGTCCAAGGGGTTACCATCGAGGACATGAAAGCGTGGCTACGGTAACAGGGCCATGACCGGATTACATCTGCTGGCGAAAGTTTGCGCCGGCTGCACAGATTCGCAGGAGCGGGGCGCAAAGCCACGTTGATCGGCCTACGCAGACTCGTTGAGGTGAGGACCGCCTGCACACCGCACTCACCGTTTTTGACGCTCTGGCGCACCCTCGATATCAATTTCTTACGAGAACCGACGCTTCGATTGCATCATCTCAGTCGCTCGCGATCTTCTTTTGCAGTCTCAGGCGTTTCTCGGGTTTGCTCTCGCGATGGGCGACCTCGCCGTAGCAGGCCACGAACATAGTCACCTTCCCGCATTTTTCTTTTTGCTTCCGCTTTTGCCCGCGCCACTGTTCAGGAAGGCGTCACGATTCGGGGCGTCCTTAATCCACGACGGCGGCCGCCCTACCCCGCTCCATGTCGCGCCACTATCCGGATCAAGATACTTTATCGTCTGCCCGGACGTCACTTTTTTCGCGCCAGATTTCGCGGCCGTCGCCTTGCCAGAGGTATCCGTTGTCGGCCGTTTAGAACCGGAAGCTTTAGCGGTCCGTTCAACTTTCTTGCCCTCCTTCCGGCGAGCAACCCTTTCGATATCTGCGAGGGTCAACCCGAACTCTGACATCAAGCTACAGATGTTCATTACGACTGCGTCAACCCTCCTCTGACGCATCAGCTCAGCCTGATCTGTTAATTTCTTGATCCGCGACTCAAGTTGCTGAAACGTAGCCATACACCCTCTGACGGTTTGCCTTGCGACTTTACTAATATTCAGTTTGACGTGCCGTACGGCACAAACGATGGCACGATTTGAGCGCCTTCCCTATAGCCCAACGACGCCGACCTGCATCCAGCTCAACTGCATGTGGGCGTGCGTCGTGAAAGCCTCAAACGCGAGACGTCGACAGCCAATGTTGCCTGCGTCCCCACTGAATAGCAGTCGACCTCGAGCCTGTAGTTCTAATGACTCAGCCGCCGTCATCCGGTGCACCGTGACGCTGATCAACTCTCACGAGCTCTTCCATATGGAAAGACCGGCTCCAGTCTCCTGGAAGCCGGCCTCCAATACGCCAGAGTTGCTTCAGCGGAATGAATCCGTGCCCACTTGCGCCGTCGGCAATTACCATTCCTCCGCAGCAACTGCTTCGCTACGACCTCCGCTTTCGCGGAGAAGACATCCGGCAAATTCCAACTTGCTTGAATTCACCCGCTCACCTCCGCTCGCGCGGAGAACACTACACAAGATGTCTGCATCACTCGCCGCCTTACCAGATGGAGAAGATGCACCACCTTTATAGATGGCATCTGGACGAAATGCAAGCACTTCATGACGTGTTTTAAAGTAACCTGTATCTGAAGGTAAACTCAAGTACGGGAACTCAACCGGGCGTTCGCGCGGTGCGGGCGGATACAACGCGGAAATGCCCGCTCACACTAAACCTTATGGAATGCAGTGCCTCTTACGCGGCCCCTGCGACGGCCTGATCCAATGAACCGCTTTGACATTACGATGGCTGGCGAATATCTGAGGCAGAAGTCGTATGTCGATGCTTTACAGTTGCTACACAATATATCGATTTCGCCTCCATGGACTTCGCCATCGCACGAGCGAGTGCTAGCGTAACTGTTCACCCAGGACCGCACAAATGGACCAAGCTCTCGACTGGATCCTTTCCCGACTAACAACAGCAAATACGATATGGCAAAGTCTTGGCAACAATCTCTGCTCTCCTCTGGTCCGCCGCTGGAAAACGATGTGCGAACTTACCTCGAGTCAAAAGGATGCATCGCTGATTTTGAGTACTCGTATCTCAAGCCTGACGACCTGACAATCGAGCGACAGTTTTCGTACGATATCGACGCCTCGTACATTCGAGGTCGGAACTTCGTTGATTTGATGGTGGAGTGCAAGTACCGGTATCCCGGTACCCGCTGGGTTTTCACACCGGACCACTACGGGGGACCCGAGGAGTTTGGGCAGAACGCCTTTATGCATCCGTTTGATCATTTTGTGCCGCACAAATTTCCTTTCCCGGGAAACTTTCCGCGCGAATTGGCACCTGCGTGCAGCAAAGCGGTGGAGCTTCTACCAGATGGTCCCAACGAAAAGACTGTCGTGCAAGCGCTTAATCAGCTCGCGTACGCGATTGCGCCCAAGATCGTTTCGGCGATGGACCACCAGATAAACAGGTTGCTGGTCCAGGACCATATTTTTTACCACGTCCCCGTCATCGCCACGACGGCAGAACTCTTCCGCCTGAACGATGGCGTTAGAATCCAGCAGATTCGGGATGCGAACGACTTGGAAGAGGTTGCGACCAGACAATCCTGTCTCGTCATGAGTTACAAGCCCGGAGTTGAACTGGGCCGGTACAACGCAAAAGTTATTAATTCAATCGCAGCTCTGGTCGATCAAAAAGCATTGAAGAAGTGCCTAAATTCCTTTACGAATGATCTCGGTCATCTTCTTTCGGTGATATCGACCACATATTGCCCACGTGCCGTCGTCTTCGTGACCGTCGATTCACGGCAAAGTGGATTCGAACAGCTGTTCGCGTACATTGATGACCTATTCGAGCCGCCTCCCTGCCTTCTCGCTGACCTGGAGAAGCAGCAAAATGAGCTAGTGGAGCTACTTGACGGATTGCCTGATGTCAGGTTGCGACAACCAAAACCGCGATCGAAAAAGACGGCGAAATGACGCATCTAGTCAATCGCGTCCACACCCCAGAGCACACCGTCCACTCAACAGCGCAACGTGCCAGTGAATGGCGGAATCTCACCTAAGATGTTGGCCAACGAAGGAGGCAACTTGCCATGCAGGATAGCGACGATAAACGCAAACAGCAGACGGCCGCACTGTTGCAAGTCCTCGCCTCGGCGTAACGCGACGTTGAAGAGGGAAACTATTGTGATATCGACGAATTTTTTTCTAAACTGGATTCAGATGACGGAAATCTTATCAGCACCACTAAACATGGACTCTCAAACCAGGCTACCCCCGTAATCTCCACTGACACGAGCACACTTCCCGCATACCCTGACAGAATGCTTTTTTGAACCTTAGCGCCGCCCTTCCCTAAAGCCGCCGCCAGATAGAGATGTCTACGCCTCGAATACGGCTAGCAGTTCCCCCGCATCGCCCCGCCGGGTGCCGTCAGCACTGATGGAACGTCGTGCTGCGAACGTGAAAATTTTCGCGCCCGCATATAACTCCCGTGCTGCCGAGCAGTCGTGATTCGAAATCACAACCGGCACACCCGCCCCTCTCAGCTCTCTGGCAAGCTCGGCGAGCTCCTGTTGCCTGTCCATGCCGAAACCAGCCGGCCCGTACGCCGTAAAACTCCGGGCGCCGTCAGGGTCCACATACGGCGGGTCGCAATAAACGACGTCGCCTAGTACCGCCCTTCGCATAACGGCCGCAAAATCGTCATTGACGAATGTGGCCTTTCGCGCCTTCTCGACAAAATTCAGGATTCCCTCTCGAGGAAATCGGGGAACGCGTACCGGATGTCCGTACGGCACGTTTAACTTGCCACGTTTGTTATACCGACACAACCCGTTAAAACCGTGCCGGTTCAGATAGAGAAATAGCGCTGCTCGGGTCAGGCTGTCTGGCTCGCAATTGAATTGGGTACGCAGTTCGATGTATCGACTCGACGAACGGTTATCGTCGACGAAGAACGAGGACGCGAGGTTCATGAACTCGATCGGCCGTTCCGACACGGCCCGATACAGTTCAATAAGATGGACGTTGCTGTCGTTGAGCAGGTACTCCTCGAACCCGGTCCCCAAGAACACAGCGCCACCACCGACGAACGGTTCAATAAGCCGACGGCCGTGCGGAAGTCGCGGAACGATTTGTTGAAGAATGCGGGACTTGCCCCCGACCCACTTGAGGAATGGCCTACCAGGTAGCGCCGCTTTTGAGATTGGATGTACGTGCATCCAACGTATGGCGACGCCGTTTTATCCCGGCTTCCGAACGGCTTTGACTCCGTGCGTATAAAGGTGCAGACATCGCGATGTCTCGCAGGCCGCGCCTTTCTTGCACATCTGCGGATCAGCTATGCGGCTACGAACGCTCCTGAAACGGGAAGCGCATGACGGCTTAGCCCAGCAACTAGCGGGCTGAAGGCAACCCAACCCATGCATCACAGCCCGATACCCCGGCCATGCTTCCTGCCGGACATATGACATTGCGCTAATCAGCGTCCCGATTCGGCTCGCGTAGTCGCGGTGACATTGAGTTACGCGCCTGGACGCCAGCGCCGAAGGTCGGCCCGATCCCGTCCGCGCGTCCGATACACGAGATAATTTGCAAACCAACATTTGCAAATTATCTCGGGCAATAAGGCAATACTTGCCTCACCACGAATCGTGCAACATCACGCCGGAGCCACGATGATCATCCGGCAGGGTGAATATGCAAATCATGATCCACCCGATTCGAGCAATATCGAATTATATAATCAGATGATTTTACTCAAATTATTCAAATATCGCATCCCGTAAAATCATTATCGAATTATTTTCCATCTGGCACGTATAAATATTTGGATATTTTCCAAACCCCCTTGTTTTATACGAAAACTGCAAATACCATTCGTTCACTCTATTAACCGCAATCGAGAGTTCTTCTCGAACGATTCCACCAAAGTTAGTCAGTTTATGAACGCGACATCATTTATCGGCGCCCGAATCAACACTTACCAACCGGAAGACTCCGCACCCCAAGCGCTCAGGGCACTCGCAGGCGAGCCCTACCTTTTTATGAAACCGGATTCCCCGCGCTGGGCACGGTATGCACGCAAAAAAATTGCGACTTCGTTGCTCGTCTTTCAGACGCCCGATGGGCCTGTGCTCGTCCTTGGCTACCGTGTGCGTGCCGACTTCTTTTTCGTCGTCTGCGACTTTGGCGACCCCGAGGTATGTCAGCTGCTCGATTCATGGAAGGCCAAAGGCGTACTGCAAACTCGGATGGCCCTTGGTAGCAAGATTGTTACTGCTCTGGAGCCAGCGAAAGACCTGCACCTCTTTGACAAATTCAGGCAAGAGGCGAGACATCGTGACCCGGTCGCATTTGTACGAAGCTCTGCATTTCTGCGCGAAGCCGAAATCTTTGAGCAATATGCGGTTGAGGTGGCGAGTCAAGGACCGGACCGCGTCGTCAGCGGGTCCTTGGACATCGACGTGAAAATGCTTGCAACCGAACAATTCGCTGACGCTACGGTCAGGCATCTCATACAGGAGCGCCCCGATGTGGTCACCGACATCCTTCAATCGGTAGCGAAGGATTTCGGCATGGTACCGAAGTCCAGCGATTCCACAGTAGATACGGACAAAAGCGAATAAAAGTTGCGCGCGTCTGTACGTGTCTGGTTGCGCGCAAGTCTGCGTCTAGCAATTCAATCCATTGCAAGACGAAGTCTAGCGTTAGCTATACAAACTCCAGCTGCCCGAAAGCCTATTGGACGGCAGTCGATACAGGAAGCACGAAATCAGGAAAAAATATGCAAGCGGTTCAGAAATCCGTCAACCAAAAGGAACTCTCAGCAGCCGACCTCGATGTCGAATTGATGGGTTTCATCACCGACTATCTCGCGACGGTCGAACACCCATGTTCATTTTTTGTCCACGCTCGCGAGCTGTTGACAAACGAGGACGTATCGCCCGACGACTATTGCGTCCTCGTCGCGCTTCACAACAAAACGGCGTCAGAATTTCCAGCGACGGCTGCGAAGTACGAAGCCAAGGTCATCACCACGCGTGAGGACGAACATTTCGCGGCTCTGTTTCTTCGCGACGAGACCGTCGTCCTGCCAGACCACGCGCTTAAATCTTACTGGAACGCCCCGTTTGCCCGGCGTCTGCTCATTGTTTACCAGTTCGCCGACGCAGCAATTCTGGAGAACGTCCCGATGACTGAGTCGCTCATTCACGACCTATGCATTTGTGGGGTGACCGCCCAGTCTGGAAGTCGGCCAACATACGCCGAATTGGGCGGCGATGCGGTTGACACCACCTGGGATAGGCCAATCTATGTTCTGGACAACCGACATATCCAAAGAAAGGATATGGAGCAGGACAAGTCCTTGTCCACATAGGCAAACCGAAGCTTTCCACCCTCTCATCCCAATCTTAATTGTCGAGCAGCGAGATCCCCTCTCGCTGCCATTTTTATCGCCGGCGTAGCGGGCCCATCCCACCGTGCATCAAATTATCGCAACCATGCCGACGTTGTCCGAGACAATTCATAGCCACGATACGTGCGCCCCTGGTGACGAAGTTCAATCGTCCGAGCAGTCAAACAATACAGTCATCGCGACCGGTCCTGCCACAGTCCGAAGGTTCCTCAGCGGACGATCAACGCCCATGCTTGACCAGATATGGCACCTGTCGCGACGACATTGCGATACATGTTTCCTGATACCGCGAACGGAATTACCAGATGAACTCGCGCAGCAATTCACGGAGAGGAAATGCCTCGTCGTCCGGGCGAAAACACAATGGGACATCGCGGCGATTGTGTATTCTAAAGACGCGTCGATTGGCTACGCTGAGCTTGCGCTGCAGTCTGGCGACACAAATGACCTCAAAGTCGTTTTAGCCCTCAACAACAAAACTCTCCTCATCGATTTCGATGGCCTCGAGCGTGCGTTTCAGGCATTTGAAACCGAACTGCCTATCGTATACAAGGCGCAAGACTCATGTGCATTGGTAGTTCATCCTTATCGTCCACATCAGCTGGACCTGCTCCTCAAGGAAGCGAACGCATCGCTCATCACAGATTGGCACGACGCAGGACTTTCGTTCGAGGACGAAATCCGACGTCGACTACGCTGCAACCTCCCGCGCAACATCATTGTCATTACCAACTGCGTCGATATGGCTGGCGCGGCAGAACACGATTAATCCGGACATCGCTCCTCGATGTAGCTTTCCCCCGTGTCCAAGATGCCATCCGATATTCTCGGTCCAGTCGACACTACGAAGTTGCCGCGTCGGTAGCGAACGCAGACGGCGAGTGACTCTCGGGGCTAGGAATGCCCTCTCTTTCGCGTTTTCCACGCGCCCTCACAGGTTTCCGGATAACACCGCCGCTCGGCATCCGGGTCCAGCCTTAACCGCACTCCACTTCCACCATCTCATGTCGTCGGCATGATTCGAAAAGTTTTCGAGAATTTTCGACGAAAGGCTAAAACCGATCGCTTCACCTGTTTCCACCATCGCAATAAGGAAACAGGATGTCGTACACGAAGGACAACGCCACACTTAAGGTCGCAGAACTGTTCGCAGGTGTCGGCGGATTCAGGCTCGGCCTGGAAGCCGTTCATGGAGCACCGTTTGAGGTCACATTCAGCAATCAGTTTGAACCGTCAAAAAAAGTCCAGCACGCCAGCACAATTTACAAGACGCATTGGCCAGAAGAAACGCATATCAACGAAGACGTTTTCGCCGTCCTCGCTTCCGAATCAGGCCAACAGACAATACGAGAAGCATCACCGGACATACTCTGCGGTGGCTTCCCCTGTCAGGATTATTCTGTAGCAAAGCCTTTGTCGCAATCTGATGGGCTCGCCGGAAAAAAGGGCGTTTTGTGGTGGTCCATCGCCGCATTGCTCAAACAGCGAATCATGGATGGCGAACCCGTCAAATACGTAATGCTCGAAAATGTGGACCGACTGATTTCGAGTCCGGCGTCGTGCAAGGGACGTGATTTCGCAGTCATCCTTGCTACTTTGAATTCGCTTGGGTACGCAGCTGAGTGGAGAGTCGTCAACGCAGCGGACTACGGCTACGCGCAGCGCCGCCGACGCATTTTCATCGTTGCTTACCATGAGTCCACAGGCGTCTACGAGAACATGGAGACTGCCAGCCTTGCGTCCGCCAGTTCCGGGTGGCTTGACCATTCAGTCCTCAACGACGCACTTCCCTGCGTTCCTCGCAATCCACTTGACGGTGCCACTCCGGCGTTAAACCTTCATTCAGACCCGTTCGACGAACAGCTCCATTACCGCCCCCTCTCGAATGGCAAATCGCGATTTTCAAAGTGCGGATTGATGCTCGACGGCGCAGTTCGAACCTTCGCTGTCGACGCGGCAGAAATCGCTGACTTCACCGAGTTCACCGGTCAAGCAACACCGCTTACGCTCGGGGACATCGTCCGCAAGACTGGTCCAGTTCCGACAACTTTCTACATCAAGCAAGAAGACGAGGAAAATTGGCTTGCCGCGAAGGCAGCAAAGAAAACTCCCCGAACGAAAAACGGTTTTGCATATAACTATTCAGAAGGTGCAATGTCGTTCCCCGACCCCTTAGACCGTCCGTCGCGAACGGTCATCACGTCAGAAGGCGGGACCACCGCAGCGCGCACAAAACACGCAATTCGCGAGTCCAGCGGCCTACTTCGCCGCCTGACTCCAGAAGAGCTGGAGGCCCTCAATGGTTTCCCTCGCCGCTTTACCGAAATGCCCGGTGTGTCCGACGCAACGCGTGCAATGTTGATGGGCAATGCATTGGTCGTGCCGCTCGTGACCCGTATTGGCGAGGCGTTACACAAAGCCCATGTCCAGCATACGAGCGAAAGCTAAAACGCGCAGCTACACCACATACGAGACCAACTGAAGAACATAATGATTATCGACCCGCAACGTTTCCGCGAACCCGCCCACGGCGAAGATTACGAGGAATCGCAACGCTACTATACCGACGACGCAATGGGCGACATTGATGACGCGTGCTCAGACTATCCGTCCCGAGATTTGCAACGCCTTCTCAGCGAGGCTGCGCGCCTGATTGACATCCACGACGACGGGACTTCCGCCTACTACGAATCCCTTGACCCAGACGTTGTAGGCACGTGGGTTCTGGGTACCTCGTGGCATAAGCCTGTGTCGTACGACGCCGAAAATGTAGGTCTGATGCGAGATGTGCTCGAACACTATCGCGACGTGATGCGTCGTGCTTCCGTGTACGCCGACAACACATACGATGATACCTGGCGCTTGCTGAACGATGAGAATTGGCTAGATACCCTCTGTTTCTCGGAGCGCCAGTTTGCAATCAACAGCCTCCGACACCCGGGGCTGCGTAGGGCTGCTCAGGCGCTTATCGAGCGCAGGCGATTTCGTTCGCGTCTATGCAAACACGACAGCGCTCGCCAGGCGCAGCATTCGCGTCTGACTCCCGTCGACTGGCCGGAGCTGTTTGAACCGGTCGAGCCGACAAATGATACCGGCACGTACGGTCGCGTCCTCTACGAAGAGCTACCCGAGCGACTCCAGGATTTGATTGACGAGCAATCTGTTCTCGTCATTCGATGTGACTCGCTGAACGAGTCCGAGCACTCGGCACTCACCCACGCGGCGTCAAAGCTCATTTTCGGCATTGACGTCTCTGGAAAACCAGCCACTTTCGAAGTATTTGCAGGCGGTCTGTTGCGGATTCCGGTTATCGCAAACCGCAATCTGCTAAAAGAGATTCGAAGCAACCTCACGGTTGTATACGTGTTCGCCGACTACGCACTCGTCGTCGAGTATCCGTGGCGGGGCATGACAGGAAAAGCGCGAATCGCCTCCGCAGAGTCTTTAGAAATACAGGCCTTCAAGAATCCGGCTCTCGTGCCTTCTACCGTGACGAATGACCTTCTTCCATGCAGGTTCATAGTCAACCGCGTAGAAGGACTGCCGACGGGTCGTCTGGACCTCTGGGCGGACGACATCCCTTTCTGAGTCACCCGCACGCGTATTTCACACATCACACCACTCGATATCATGTTCAACCACACCAACTCTGCCGCGCCGCACGACGACGTCCTGCGACTTTTCGAGTACGCCAAATCATTGCTCGACCTGCATCAGGACACGGGCGTCGAATTCTGGAGAAACATCGATGAAACCGCTCTCGAAGTTTGGGTCCGCGAGGACCACGCTGACAAATCGAAACTTCTAGGCTCGCGCGACACGCTTACAGACCTGAGAGAACTGTTGTCCAGGCATCTCGCGAAGATGCGATGCGCCGCTGAATGGGTTCATCGCATCATTGAGGTGAGTGGCAACTCTCACCTCAAACCTGACGGCAACTATCGTCCTCCATTCTGGTCCCTTTGCCATGACTATCCTGCCCTCATTCGGGACTGTTATCGGCACGAAGACTTGCCGCACGCAATCTTGACGCTGATGAACAGGTGGTATCTCCCGTCGCCATCAGGCGACGCGGCGGGTGTCACGCAATTTCTGCAACACACGCTCATCAAGACGTCCGACAGCGAACCGCTTGCCCGTTTCCTTGCGGAGCCTTGGCTAGCCGGCAACCGATTTTATGTCGACCGCGACTTGCTCCAACCCATCATCGGGAACGCGACCAACGAACGGAAGGTTTTGATAGTACCCCGGTTGAAAGAGTGGCAAGAGAGTTCACACGCGCTGACATCCGCGAACGCTACGCCTGTGATTGAGAAAGGCACGTCAACAGAGCGACTAACCGAAACATTCTCCGATGGCTTGCTCCGCCTTTCGATACTGGGCAGTAGCGAATACCTTGAGTTGGTTCGGAGTCGCATCGCCGTGCTGTATCTGCTCGATACCGGCGCATTGTTCGTGGAATACCCGTGGCATCGTTTCGGTTCTGGTCAACGTAGGTTAGACCAGCCACACGCCATCGCGTCTGGACAACTTCCAGTTGAGGGAGCGCAATACCCAGTCGAGCGACGTGACGATATGGCAGTAGCCGTAAACTGGATTGGAGAACGCATCACCGAGCTACCGAAATGGCACGTCGATACGGGAAGGTCATCAACTTGACTCAATAACACGCCGCTCAGCATGCGCAGTGCATGAGATGTGCCGTTTAAATGTCTAAACGATAGAGCTGCCGAGTGCGCTTCTATGGCTGGATTGCGACAAATAACGACCGCCCCAGCGGATGTACTCTGACAGAATTACAATTACGCAACGAAATGACGCGCTGACCAAATGATTCGACTGCTCGAATACAAGTAAAATATAGCTCCCTGGCTAACCAGAATCGCAATGTTCGATATCACACCCGATGATATTCTTCGACTTAATGACGTCGACCTGAGAGAACTGATTGGCCGTCTATGCGAGGCCGAACTGGTAAGCGACGGCCTGTCGGCTGCGGCAGTGACATGGGGCGGTAACCAGACGGCGGCGGACGGAGGACTGGATGTCCGCGTAGCATTGCCGCCGGGCGAACTTATCGGCGGCTTCATCCCACGCCCTTCCACCGGTTTCCAGGTGAAGAAGCCGGACATGCCGAGAGCAGACATCCTCGCCGAGATGCGGCCAGCAGGAGCAGTCCGACCTGTCATCCAGGAACTCGCGGCTGAGGCAGGCGCCTACATCATCGTCAGTTCCACAGGGTCGACATCCGACAGCGTACTTCGTAATCGCCGGAATGCGATGCGCGATGTTCTGGACGGCACGGATGGTGCCGATCAGCTCTATACCGACTTCTACGATCGCACGCGTCTGGCGGCGTGGGTGCGGCTCCACCCAGGACTGATTGCGTGGGTTAAGGAAAAGGTTGGCAATGCTGTTGTGGGTTGGCGTCCCTACGGCCCCTGGAGCAGTAGCTCAGAGGGCGCAAATGCTGAGTATCTGTTTGACGACCAACTGAGGCTGCATCTCGGCACGCGCCGGGACGCTCCGCCGCAGTCGGTGGCCGATGCTATCGACAGCCTGCGCGACGAATTGGCCCAATCCGGCAAGATAGTGCGTCTGGTCGGCCTGTCTGGCGTCGGCAAGACTCGGCTCGTCGAAGCCTTGTTTGATGCAAGAATCGGAGCGCGCGCACTGCCGCCCCCGCTTGCCATTTACACGAACCTATCCGACAACCCGGATCCGCAGCCAACTGGCCTCGCTTCGGACTTGATAGCAAACCGCACGCGCGCCATTCTCATAGTCGACAATTGTCCTCCGGATCTGCATCGCAGGCTCTCCGACCTGTGCAGCGGCCCGAAGAGCACAGTTAGCGTTCTCACCGTCGAGTATGACGTGCGCGATGACCACCCCGAAGGGACGCAGGTCGTCCGCCTTGATACGTCCTCACCCGCGCTGATTGAGAAACTGGTCCAACGCCGGTATCCATACCTGTCACAGGTGGACGCGCGCACCATCGCCGAGGTGTCGGGCGGCAACGCGCGAATCGCAATTGCTCTCGCCCATACGGTCGAAAGCGGGGATACGATCGCAGGTCTGTCGAATGATGAACTCTTTCAGCGCCTCTTTCGGCAACGGCAAGAGTCGAATGATGCCTTGTTCGTCGCTGCGCAAGCGTGCTCACTCGTGTACTCTTTCCAGGGAGAGGCGCTGTCAGGAGACGATGCTGAGCTTCCACGCCTGGCCGCGTTTTCAGGGCAAACTGCAACGGAAATCTACCGCCACGTCGGCGAGTTGCACCGGCGTGATCTCGTGCAGCAGCGCGGCGACTGGCGTGCGGTGCTCCCGCATGCCATTGCCAACCGGCTGGCGACACTGGCGCTTGAGGACACCCCTTACGATCTCATAGATCAGCAGCTCGTCAGCGGTGGAACCAGACGTCTGGCGCGATCGTTCTCGCGGCGGTTATCCTTTTTGCATGACAGCCCAAGGGCTGCGGCCATCGTCAAAAGATGGCTTTCTCCCAATGGACTTTTGGGAGACGTAACATCGCTTGACGAGGTGGGCCAAGCGATGTTTGAAAACGTCGCACCGATCCTGCCAGACGCTACTTTGGTGGCGCTGGAGCGCGCCTATGAGCTCGATGCCATTCCCTTGGCGATCGAGTTGCAAAGACACCTCCCCTTACTGCGCTCGATTGCATATGACGCGCCTCTTTTCGAGAGAAGTGCCGAACTCCTGGGCCGGATCGCCACGCATTGCTCACGTGAGGTCGACGCCAAGAAAGCCTCCGACATATTCGTCTCGTTGTTTACCATCCATCTATCCGGAACGCATGCCACCATCGAGCAGCGCCTCAATTTGATCAGGTGGCTCCTTACGTCTGGGGTGGCCAAGGATCGGGAGCTTGGTCTGGGGGCCTTGCACAACGCGCTCGAAGGGCTGCATTTTCACTCGTCCTACCCGTTTAACTTCGGAGCGCGGTCGCGAAACTACGGATATCAGCCAGACAGTCGCGCCGACGTAATACGCTGGTACAGTGCCGCCCTTGAGTTGATTGAATCTCTGGCCCTGATTGCCCCCAGCCTCAAGTCCGAACTGCTTACCCTTCTCGCTCGGCAATTCCGTGGCCTGTGGACAGGTGCACACATCTACGACGAATTGGAGAGGCTTCTGCGCATTCTGGCCGCAGATGGCTTCTGGCGAGAAGGCTGGGCAGCGTGCCGACAGACACTGCATTTTGATCGTACCAGACTCACGCCCGAAGTTCTCTCACGATTGACAGCCCTCGAGAGTGAGCTGAGACCCATCAGTCTTCCGGAACGGGTGTGCGCATTTGTTTTAGGCAATAGCTCTGCCGGCCTTGATATAGAAGATGTGGAAATCGATGGCGACGTGATGAGCGCAACTGAGAGGCTTGAAGCAATAGCGTTTGAACTCGGCGTCTCGGTCGCCGCTGATGAACGCGTCTTCACAGAACTCCTGCCCGAACTCCTCCTTGGCGGAAACAAGGTGTGGTCATTCGGCCGTGGGCTCGCTGACGGTTGCCAGGACCACCACGCCACATGGACACTGCTCACCGAAGGGCTCGAACAAACGGCTCCGGGAAAGCGGAACGTCCAAGTACTCGGAGGCTTTCTTGCGAGGCTACGAGAGCAGAACGAGAGCGTGGCGCAACAAATACTCGACCTGGCGCTTGATCAACCAGTTACGCAGATGTTTCTCCCTGTTCTGCAATCGGCCGTGGGGCTTGATGAACGCGGTGCCGAGCGGCTTCGCACTACGCTTGAAATGCGCACGGCGCCGGTCTGGATGTTCCGAAATCTGGCGTTTGGTCGGACTACTGACAACGTGCCCGGTGGCGCTCTCCGGCACCTCCTGCACCACATCGCCGACCAGTCAGAGGGTTTTGAAGTAGCGCTCGAGATTCTGGCGATGCGCCTATTCTCGGATGTCTCAGCCAAGAGAGAGCACGAGCCTGAGCTTCTTGAGGCAGGCCGCGAGTTGCTCAGGCGCGCTACGTTCCGTAAAGGCACTCAACGTATAGATCATGAGCTCGCTCAAGTAGCGAAAGCCTGCATGACCGCGCCCGATGCCGGCCCCACTGCGGCGGAAATTGCGGCCAAGTTAAGTGATGCCATGGCGAAATACGAGACGTATTGGTCGCTCAATGACGATTTGCTCAAGCAGTTATTTAATCTCCAGCCGACGGCCGTCATGGACGGATTGTTCGGGGGTGAAGGCAAGCCTCGGTGGGCAGATGCCGGCGAGTTCGAGCAATTGCGCGGCTATGGCGCGAACCCAGTGGACGCAGTCACCAGTGAGGCACTCATTGCCTGGTGTAACAGCGACCCCGAACATCGTTTCTCACTTGCAGCCTCAATCATTACCTTCTCGTGCGTGTCCGAAGAGACGGGATCCCGACTCTGGTCAGCTCAGGCGAAGGCGCTGCTCGGCGCAGCACCGAACGCAAGGGCCGTGCTCGCGGTGCTCATTGGACGCTTCCGACCGAGAAGCTGGAGCGGCTCCCGAGCGGCCCTGATGGAAGGAAACCTTCGATTACTGGACAGCATCGGCCCATATATCCCATCAGAACTTATGTCGTTTGTGACAGAGGCTCAGCGCCAACTTGCCAGAGATGTTGCAAGGGAGCGAGAGCAGGAAACGATGCAGGATCGAGCCAGAGATGAGCGTTTTGAATGATGCAGAACCATGCGAATTGCTGCCTTTTACGACACGCCCCGTTATCGGTATTCGCGGCAGTTCTCGTGGACGTTAGGCGTATAACGTAAGACGCCTCTGCGTCGTGACACCGGCCGGGGCCTCTCGACCGAGAACTCGCCTTTTGCACAGAATCAGGACCAGTTGTTTCGGCTGTCCGACCAACATGAGTTCACCGGCTCGCGTGAGGCTGGGAATCGGAACTGGGGACTGGTCATGATCAGAAACACTAGCATTAGTAGCGTCAGGTCCGGGGGCGTGCAGAGCGCGAGCCGTGATTTACGGCTCGCGCTCTGCCTGACCGCAGCATTGAAAGACGACCCGCTGTAAAGCGCTTCTGCGCTTAGCTATCGCCGAACAACGAGAGCACAAACATCGCCACCCAGATCCAAAAATATACCGGTGTTTGTTTGAGAGTCTTTGCGCGCTTCCAAAGATAAACAGGAACAAGCCAGGCCATCTTGCCGAAGTCACTTGTGTCGACACCTGCCTGCCTCAGTTTGTATTCGTCGAGGTAGGACAATCCGATATTCATCAAAATTGGGAAATACCAGGTGCGACGCATAATGACATCAAGATCTGTGTCGCTACCATAGATGATTCCGCCGATAAATCCTTGGAGGAAAGCCGCGATGAGCGGGGTAAATGCAAGGATCCATACGATGACATGGCTGATTTTTTCGGCTGGCAACGCCGGTGGCGTGTTGAGGCTGCGGAGCTTCGACGCCAGGTCGGTTTTCGAAAGTGGAGTCCAATCAGCTTGACCTTGCCTCCAGACCAGTGTGTCGGGACCGATCACACGTGCCGCGATAAGATTGCCAATCTCCTCTTCGGAGACGCTACCCAGACGTTGACCGTTGTGTTCATAGTGCCATGCACTCATGATAGTTTCCGTTCTTAAAGAAGATTACATGCTTGTCCAAGGAGATTTCTGGCCTTGTAAGCCCGAAAAACCGACCCCGTCGTTTTTCTGCGAAGGTTGCGAGGACTAAGCGCACACCGACGCTCACGCGTCAGACTCGGCTCCCTTGCCGAACAATCTAGTTCAGATACCTGGAGCGTCCTTCTTTACGCGGGCTTGTACAAGACTGACTTCCCAGACGCAGCGTATTTCGTTACGCAACGATGAGGCTCAGACCAAATACACAGGGAAGTTGGAATTCCCGCGTCGGCTGACCAGACAGCTTTCCATTGATTGATCGGCGCCCGGCGCTCAGGCGGAAACGGCGGCGGCCTGAGGTGCGACCATGCCAAGTTTCATGCGGGCAAGATCGTTAGCGGCAGACGAATCAGCCAATACGTAGCCTTTGTCGATCAGCATGCGTGTCATGTACTGCTTGTTGTATAGGAATGACACGATGAGCTGCCATAAGCCAAACGTGAAGCAGCTAAAGGCAGGTGTAGAGCTGCAACTCCTAACTCGCCTCGAATCAACGGTACCCACCAACCGAAGAATAGGTATGTCCAGCTATAGCCGTAGTAACCCTTTTTAAGCATTCCGGTCGCCGGATGCTTGAGCATAATTCTCGTGGCCATCTTGGTCTCTCACTATCTTATTTATCGGATTATGGTGCAACCTTCCCGGGTACGGTGCTCACGCGGAGCGAGGGTCACAGCAAGAGTTAACGACTCGCTTGGCTGGAACTTGAGATGTATTTGTAATTTAATTCGACGAACGATCCATTCATTTACTAGGAGGGTAACGGTCTGCCGGCGTGCAATTAGCATGTACCCATGTCTTAGTCACTGCTGTTCCGTGCGTCATATGATGCCCACTTGAAGCCCCAAACACAACTCCACGCTTATGCTCATGGCAACAGGATGAGCCGCTTCCTACGCTCAAAAGACTCATCGCAAATATCAATCAATTCGATGGTATGCCCGCTTGTAATTCAAGCCTTCCGGTCAACATACCGTTATCCGCGCAGTGACTGACGAAAGTCCGATGAGACCCAAGACCCACTGCGGGCAATCGTCGAGCCTTATCGTAACGAATCACACGGAACAAACCATCAATGCAGTTTATAAACTGGAATAAATCATGAGACGGCTATCCGACGCCTTCAAAACTTGGAATGGATCGAATGCGCAGACGTCTTCGGCCCGTTTGACTACGTCGTGGAGTTCCCTGCTTCGACCCTCAACCAGTTCAACGTAAAGACCGGCAACATACAAGCGACGATTGGCAGTACGGCTATTCGTGTGACCTATTTGTACAGTGAACCATTTTATCCCTGATGCCACCTCTGGCGGCTCGCGCCCCTTCCGCCGGACTTCCCTTGGGCTTGCGGCGTCGCGCAGAACTCGCAGGCGCACCGTCCGTCACATCAACAGCCGATTTATGCTGCTCTAGCGCCTCGTCATAGGCACCAGAGCTTTGAGCTCTCAGGCCTCGCCATTCGCACTGCGGGTCGACTCTTAACCCATATGCAAGCCGCCATTCAGCGAGAAGTCTGCGCCAGTAGCGAAACCCGCTTCGTCGCTGGCAAGCCACGAGACAATCGAAGCAATCTCTGTGGCTTCTCCAAGTCGCCGCACGGGAATACTCTGGACGATTGCATCCAGTACTTCAGGGCGTACCGCACGAACCATATCGGTTCCGATATACCCGGGGGAAACCGTATTCACCGTGATGCCCTTCGTTGCAACTTCCTGGGCAAGCGACATCGTGAAGCCATGAATGCCCGCCTTGGCAGTCGAGTAGGTGGTCTGGCCGAACTGCCCTTTTTGTCCGTTCACGGAGGAGATGTTGATTATCCGGCCCCACTCCTTGCTGACCATCCCCTCAATGACCTGTTTGGTCACGTTGAAAAGACTCGTGAGGTTCGTAGCAATGACGTCGTTCCAGTTTTCCCTCGACATTTTTCGAAACACGCCATCCCGCGTAATTCCGGCATTATTCACCAGCACGTCAATCTCACCCACCTCCTTCTTCACCTTCGCGAAAGCGGCCTCCGTCGACTCCCAATCCCCGACATTGCCCTCCGAGGCGATGAAGGAGAAGCCGAGCTCTGCCTGCTCGGCTAACCACCGCTCCCGGCGTGGCGAGTTCGGTCCGCAACCGGCCACGACCGTCAGCCCATCCTTATGGAGCCGCTGACATATCGATGTTCCAATTCCACCCATGCCACCGGTCACGTACACAATGCGCTTTGCCATGTTCTACCCTCAGTTTCAGTTACGGTTTAGGAAAACAATATTCATGTGCGGTCGTGTGATGACACTTTGCCAGCGCGCTGGCCTCAGTGTTCCGGGCGCCGTTATAGTCAGCCTATTTCATCAGTTATACTTACGAATAAACAAGCGAGCCTATTCGAGCGGCTGCACTGCCGCACGGCCTCCACATGCATTGCGGTAACGACCTGCCAGGGTCAGCGGCTCAGCACAGATTTCGCTCGCAGTCGCAGTTGCAATCCGTCGTCTTTTGACGCGGCATCCGGCATTGCATTCTTCCTGGGATAACAGACCTAGGCGAGCTGTGCTTGCCCCGTGCAAAGCCAGTGAATGTCGAGATTGAAGGCAGCGGCGAGACGCGTACAGACGTTTAGCGGTGGGACCGTGATTCCGCGCCGCCAATACTGCACGTCGTCCTCACTTACACCTAACCACTTCGCTGCCTGGGCCGAACTGACCCCGGCCTGTTTGAAGGTCCTGTCAAGGCGTGCGGCGAGAGCTCGCCTGAGGCGGTTGTCCTCGACACTGCGTTCGAGGTGACCGATATGTCTTGTATCTTGATTCATCCTGCTTGACATCTCTCAGTATATGTTTTTATGCAAATCCGGCGCCGATCCATTCGCGGTGCCGGGTGAAGCTACACGTACGTCATTACATCATCGTGACGCCATGTTGTGTCCCCTCATCCCTTCGCAATCGTCCGACATAAGTTGCGCTGGCGTTATCACTATTCCTCTGCCACCACATTGGTGTCAAACGAAAAATAAATTGTGCCTTTGCACAAGCCGGAATAAAGCGGTTCGCCCTGATGCCAGAGGCCGAGCATTTTCACTAGGGTTTTTCCCTAACTCACCCTTATACGTCAATGCCATCAAGACATTCCGCGTTGCTAGTGGACGACGTAAAGTGTCGACAGCGCACGAACAGTTGACATCTGCGCTCCCGCACTTAGAATCAATTCTGCTGCATCGCACCATGTTTCCGCCTCTGTGGCTGTTGTCCGTGATTTCCTTCGCAGATCGCACGGGCATGCGCCACTTCATCACTAAGGAGTTCTTATGAGCAGTCTCGTGCCTGAACAACTGGTAGTCGCGCAGAAAGCCGCCCTGGAGGCAACGTTTGGTTTCCTGACCAAAGGTTTCGAGGGTATTCAAAAGGTGACGGAACTGAGCCTGCAAGCGGTCAAATCAACCGTTGCTGAAAGTCATGACGTCATCGTCAAGACCCTTTCGGGCAAGGACCCACAGGAGCCACATGCGCTGCTGACGCGTCAGGCGCAACTCACCGCAGACAACGCGCAGTCGTATTGGCGACATGTCTACGAAATCCTCTCCGCTATCCAGACCGAATTCGCTGAGGATGCCGAGGCGCAACTCAAAGCGTTCCAGCACAATTCTCAGGCGTTCTTCGACGACCTATCGAAGGACGCTCCGGCAGGATACGGAACTGCTTTGGCAACATGGAAGTCATTCGTCAAAACGGCTAACGAGGCCTCCAGCTCCACCTATGAAGCCGCAAAAGCGGCCTCAAAGCAAGTCGTCGCTATCGCCGAAAGCAATGTGAGCGCTGCGTCTGCAGCGGCGACCAAGCGGGCCCGTCAGGCCGTTGTCGCAGTGGACGCCGTGGAGAAATAGTCGCGTTTTGTCGTTGGACACCGACGCCAGATTCCTCCGGTCAACCGCCGCTCATTCGGGCCTTCCGCTTCGGCTTTTCTCAACGAGTAGCCGTCAGAGACTCGCGGCGTCCAGTACTCCCTGGGCGCCTCGATCGCGCTACGTCGCACGTTGAAAATTCCAGGCGAGGTTGCGTCGGTCGCGACGGCTACTTCGATAGATTGTGCCCGGTCCCAATCAAGCAAAGTAACCAACCAGTTCCCGGTCGAAGTTACATCGCGGGAACGGCAACTGGGCGCTGACGAACCAACGGGAACAAGCGATGAAAGCCGCAGAGAACTCCTTACGTTCGCTGGTTGAAAAGTGGCTGATACCAAATTCGGTGATGCCCGTTCGGGTAACCCGATTCGGTCGCACAGGCGTCAGTAGAAGCCGATACGTTTGCGTGGAGGCACTGCAACCCAAAGGCCCGGTTGCGCTCTTTTTCTTCCGGCACGATGACGGATCCTGGCGCGTGTTCCCGCCCGACTAAGATCTGGAGAAAAGGCCTTCATTCAAAGGCATTGAGACAGCCGGTCAATTAGAAACCCGCCGGCTCAGCGGGAACCATTCGTGCTCGACCCCATGAGCGTCAAGTGCGAGCATTTCCCCAGCCTCGCTGCGGGCAAGGTGTTCATTGCGAACCGAGGTACGGTGTGGCGCACGAGCATCGCAAACTCATGGGTGACACGCAGAACAGCAGTTGACTGAACTCTGACAGCAAATGGTGTTCTGACTGCTGGTGCCACGACGCACTGGTTACAGCCTCATACTGCGTTTAGATCGCTGTTACAACGGCGGCATCCGATATCAGCTCACCCTGACGAACCAGACCTCTCAATGCTCCGACGATGCCGTAGACGTCCACCAAGCCACTGCTTAGTGACCGGTTGACCGCGCCTCTCACATGCCGGCCCGGTATGATTGCCAGAAACCCCGTCAGGTGGCGGAGTTCCACTTGGGCCTTTACCAGCTTCGACTTCGGGTCTTGTGCCCTTTGTTCCTCAGCAAACGGGTGAAAGGCTTTAGGTTGGGGCAATCGAGGCCCGTCCTATGGTCGATCGAGAGGGGCGCGGCATCAGGAACAATTCCGTCACACATGCCGCCAGACGCAGCGCCCCGACTACCGACCACCGACTGCCGACGCCCCGTCAGACGCCGACGTGCAAAATCGCACCGCAGGAGTACGACAGCGCACGATTCGAAAGCAAAGAGTTCCTGATGCTTCGGTCCTGAACTTCTACGTGAACACGACTCGCTCAATCAGCTTCCAATAGCGATTCACCGCCTTGGAATCGTCGACCGAGAAACCCATTGTTTCGCTCATCTCTCCTTTCAAGGAAGAGAGTACAGAAGTCATCCCAATGAGCATGTAATACAGCAGGTTAGGGTCCGCCTTGATCAATGCACCGTCTGCCTGTGCCGCACGAATCTGCGGCAGGATGCGTTCTCTCGTCTTCAGGAGCACGTTTTCCAGCAGCCAGGCGAGTCTCGGGCTACTCACGTGATTCTCCCGCAGCAAGAAATGATGGAAGGCCGTATGTTCGATTGTAAACTGAAGGAAAGTACGAAACTCCTCACGTACCCTGTCTGCAGCGGACATCTGCGAATCAACTGGAATCGCCTTATTCCACTTTACCTCGATTTGCGCGAAAGCATCCTCGGCGACGGCACGCCAGAGAGCATCCTTCGTGCGAAAGTGATAGGTGATGAGCGTGTATTCCAAGCCAGCCCGATCGCCAATATGACGCATGCTAGCCCCGTCAAAACCGCGCTCCGCAAATTCGTTCAACGCGGCGTCCATGATTGACCGACGAGTCTCTATCGCGCGCGTCTGTTCGCGCCGATTCTCATTGCGCCGACGTCCGACTGCTGGTGGCGCCGCCGCGTCCGTAGGCGGCTCTTTAACTTTAGTTGCCTTGATCATGCAAGTTCCAATGACGTCGTGCAGAAGTCTTTCAGGCACTATCAGGTTAATGGGGAGACGGCCACCGCCTCCGTACCGTCGTCATCAGCTGCGCGGT
The DNA here is from genome assembly GCF_001634365.1 of Paraburkholderia phytofirmans OLGA172. Lineage (NCBI taxonomy): Bacteria > Pseudomonadati > Pseudomonadota > Betaproteobacteria > Burkholderiales > Burkholderiaceae > Paraburkholderia > Paraburkholderia phytofirmans. The sequence goes on along the minus strand of NZ_CP014579.1, from coordinate 274,774 downwards.
TCGCTGGTATTTGCGGTCCAGCCTGAGCCTGCGCGACGTCGAGAAATTGTTGCTCGAGCGTGGTGTCGTGGTCACGTACGAAACGATCCGCTGCTGGTGCGGCAAATTCGGCGCTGGATTCGCCCATTGCGCCAAAGCGGCGCGGCGCCAACCGGGCAACATATGGCATCTGGACGAGATGTTCATGACGCTACGCGGCGAGCCGTATCTGTTGTGGCGAGCGGTCGACGAGCATGATGCCGAACTCAACGTGCTGGTGCAAAAGCGGCGCGACAAGGCTGCCGCAAAACGCTTCTTCCGGAGGGTGCTGCGTTCAAACCGGTGCCGCGCAGGATCGTTACCGACCAGCTGCGCAGCTATCCGGCGGTGAAGCCTGCGCCCGCAAACTTGACAGAGCCTCTGCGACTAATGGTTGGTCGTCGCAACCTTATGGTCAATGAGACTTTTGCCTCCACTCAATGAGGCGTGAAGCCGCCCTTGGCTGACCAACCGCCATCCACGGTAAGGTTCGCGCCAGTGACGAACGAGGATTCGTCAGAAGCGAGATACAGCCCAGCGAAGGCGACATCGGCCGTGCGACCGGTGCGTGCAAGCATTGGCCAGCCGTTGAAGCAAGAGTTGAACTCCTTGCTGGTTTCCAGCAGCGCTTGCGTAACCGGTGTGACGATGGGCCCCGGAGATATGGAGTTGGCCCGAATCCAATGCGGCGCACCCTCAAGCGCGAGTTGGCGGGTGAAGCCAATGATGCCACTCTTGCCCGTTGCGTGCGCGGCTGCGCCGAGGAACTCCGACCCCCTCATGCCGGAGACCGACGCGATGTTGATGATCGACCCACCGCCCCGCGTAACGAGATGCGACCACACCGCGCGCGTGGGAATGAATACGATGTCGAGCTCGTACCGCATCGTCTCGCGCCACTGTTCGAGCGACATCTCGCCGAAAGGCGCAAAATGCGTATGCCCCGCGTTGTTGTAGAGGATATCGATAGCCCCATGGCGCGCCGCCGCCTCGTCGATCCAAGCCTTGACTTCGGCCTCGTCGGCGGCGTTGACCTGTGCAATCTCCACGTTGAGCGACTGCTCGGACACGATCTTTTTCGTCGCTTCCACGCCCTTAGGGTTGATCTCACAGGCGACAACCGTTGCGCCCGCCTGTGCGAAGAGCAGCGCCGCCGCCTGGCCCTGACCGCCGCCCGCGCCGGTTACTACCGCGACCTTGCCAGCCAGCCGTCCCGCAACCGAAGCGCTGCTGAAGCTCCCATCGTTTTTCATACCATTAACTCCCTTCCACTGTAACTAGATTTACTCTTGAGGTCCGCTTTAGCCTGCAGCAAGACACAACCGCAAGAGACTGGAATCACTCAACCTGATTGTCGGTAGAGCCCTTAAGCGTCCAACCCGAGAAAGGGCTTGGATGCAACGAATCCCCACTCAGCGTCGATCGCTTCGGGTAACGAAATAATCTCCACTGCACGATTTGGTTCTGTCAGATAGGTAACCAGCGACCCATCCCCCTCGAATGGCGGCGTCGTGTGTATGTCGAACGCACGAATTCGCTGCACGAGTGCCTCGATTGTTGCAATGTCCCGGGAGCCGAGTGCAACGTTCATAACGCCCTGATCGCAGATTTGGTGGTCCGCAGGTTTTGGTCGTCCGTTTGGCTCCGCGTAATGCACCACCTCAACTCGGACCTGACCACTTTCGACGACAAATCCATCAACCTTTGCGCCGGCGAGGCCCCAGAGCGCTTCATGCTCTGGTCCGTGCAAGCTGTCCCGAGATGTAAGAGCAAAACCTAGTACCTCCCCATAGAACGTGCGAGCATCTTCAAGGTCGGCCACGGAAAAGCTCGCATAGACCACGGCTGCGTCGGGACTATTACTACGATTCGTGCCAGCCTCATGGGGAAATTCCACGACCTCTACGATTGCCCCGACAAATGGATCACGGAATGCGAGACGACGTGTTCCATTCGCGTCCGTCAATTCTCCGAGGGGTGTAATGCCCCAGAGTGCCAGTCCTGTCCGCACAGAGTCGATATCGGACACTGAAATGCCAAACCGTGTCCAGCCGTGATCACATGGCCGCCAGTTAGCAGGCTGAAGCCTTTGTTCGGGGCGGGTATGCTGAAATATCTCGAGCTGAAAGAATTTCTGCCGCCCGACGAGCCACCACATCATTCCGCGTGCGCTGGAGTCAAGACCCTGTAACTGCATGGGACCGCCCCATATCGGTATTCCCCCTCCGTTCACAAAACCGAATATTTCCGCATAGAAGCGAAGCGAACCCGGTAGGTCAATTGTGTTCAGTGCAATCTGAATCAAGGAAACAGCACTGTCCGATTTCACAGCTTCCATCTGCTCTACCTCGCTTTGAACGTCAGTCGATACCAGGGTTATCTTTACTGTGTTCCAGAGTACGACCATAGCGTCACGAGTGACGGAGGTAATCGAACTCCAGTCCGCATAAATGCCACGCCCAACGGAACGGCGCCGCCCTCCTAATCTTGTCGACCACCTTGCCGCCGCCGCAGGCACGCGGGCGGGTCCTGCCAACGTCATCGTTAATGAATAGCGCCATAGAGACCTTGCCTAGATGTAGCTGTCACCGTAAGGCGCGAAGAAGTCCTGTAGCGATTTGAGAGTAGCTTCTGGCTTCTCTTCGGCAGGGTAATGACCGGCACCGGCAATAATCGCTGACTGCACGTCCTCGGCTACGGTCCTTAGCTCAGCCTCGACGAGGCCGCCGCAGCACAGTTCGCCAGCGAAAGCCAACACCGGCAAGGTAAGCTTGCCCCTCGTGAGCCGCTCGCGATTCTGAGGGATTGATTCGTCGATGGCCCGGTAATAGTCGAAGCTGGCGCGCAATGCTTGCGAGTCGCGCTTGAGTTGCTCAATGTAAAAGGATTGGGCGTAGGCTGGAACCGCATTAGGCGACCCGGCTTTGCTGGCAAATTGATGGCCAAAATAGATTTCCTCACGACCCTCCACCAGACGTTCGTTGACCTCGCGAGCACGGTTGAAATTGAAATGCCAAAGCAAGTCGCTCAGCCAGCGATCGTCCGAAAGCAACGGTGGAGAATCTGATACGCCCGGAATAATTGCTTCGCCCAAAGCGATGCGCTCGATTCGGCCCGGCTGGTCAGCAGCCATCGCGAAGCCTGTCCACATGCCGATATCGTGGCCAGCCATGGCGAAATGCTCATAACCGAGGGTATCCATCAACGCAAACATGTCGGCCGACAGGGTCCTGGAGTCGTAGCCGCTGGTCGGCTTATCCGAAAGACCCACGCCGCGTGGATCGACCGCGATAACGGTGAATGACTGTGCAAGCGGCAACATCATGTACCGCCAGGCGAACCAGTTCTGCGGCCACCCGGCGAGCAGTAAAAGCGGAGCGCCCTTTCCGCCTATGACTGCGTGCAGGTTGAGGCCATTTGCCGGGACGAAATAGCTTTCGAATACGTCAGTGAAGCCGAGTGGCAGCTTAGGTACATCGTGAACAGAACCGTAGCCGACAGCATGCTTCAGGGTGTCAATCCCAAGGCGAGTCATAGCGAACCCTCTTTGTAACGGCCGCACATAAAAGACATATACACATTTCCTCCCGGCGTTTAGCACACGAGCGCCGTAGCGTCAGTGGCTTACTTCGCCAACTGCTCAAGGTTGCTCAGCGACCAGTGGTCTTCCGTTATGCCAACAGGGTCCGAACGGCCCATAATCGGAACAATCGACGCGTGACGCGCCTTGAAGTCGATAACGCCGAAGCCAGTGTAGATCAGCACTTTCTGACCACCATCCGATACACCGGAGCGCATCTGGGACATCGTGAACTTCCAGAACTCGCCTTTCTTGTCGTAATTTTCTGAGTACCACGGCCGGAAGGTGTCTACGTCGACGTACATGACGCGTTTGCTATACGGATGCTCGTCCGGCGGCGTCGCCTCAATGACGTAAACTTCGCGAGGTTGCCACTTTTCGACGGGGTTCCAGTACGGGGCATTTTTCAGATCAACAGTGGGGAATTCGTCAACTGTTCCCGACTTGGACGCGACACGGTTGTCCTTCCTCCCGTCAGACACTGCCAATATCCAGCGCTTGCCAACCACCTTAAAATTCTTGTACCAACTCGGCCGTGCGTTGAATACGTTGTTGTCGTCGCCGAGGATGTCCGAACCACCGATGGGATCCATCCACGCGCCGCCCGACAGCCTGCGCGCGCGCCGTGCAGATTTCAGATACGCCCAGGTATCCTCGAATTTGGCTGAATCTGAACGAACAGTGAATGTCCCGATACCCTTGATGTCTTCCGGGTACTGGGCCAGCAAGAACGTTTTGGCCGCCACCGATCCATCGCCCACGACAGGTTGTTTGTCCAGCAGCCTGTTCTTGAAGTAATACCGCTGATAGATCCATGCTTGCTTGGTCTCCAGGCCGCTGCTGCCGTTGACCCCAAGAATGAACGAATCGTTGTAGACAACGTCGCCTTCGCGTGGCGCGTAGTAGAAGTTCCACATAATCTTGAAGCCCGCGTCCGGATCACTCGCCTGGATGTCAGGGAACGGCACGCCGGCCACATAGCCTGTGACTTCCTTGGTTTTGGAATCGAACTTCACTTGATTCGAATAGGCTTTCGTCGCCTCGACGAGGCGCGGCTCCACCGGAATAGGTTTGGCATGGTCGAGAGTGAGCTTCAGGTTCCAGTTGCGTATCTGCCACTCAACCTTGTCGGTAAGCAGGCTCGCAATAGTATGTCCGTCGAACGTGTCGTTCTTTACCGCATCAATGTTTGATTTATCAACAACGGTACCTGCTGGAACCTCCGCCGCAATCGCCCCGGTCGCTGCAACCAGCAGCGATAGGGAAACGAGTTGACGGGCAACCTTGTGAAACTTATTCATCGTATGTCTCCGTGTCGAGTCAGAACTGATATGTCGCTCGAATCATGAATTGATCGTTGTTGGCAAAGCCGCCAAGCGGAGCTGTCGATTGCTCGATCTGGCCGGGATACTTCTGGTGCCTTGGAAAAAAGATGTCGGCCTCGGCCACGAACCGCCAATGATTACCAACCTTATATTCGACGCTGGGAATGACGAACGCGTCGCCATTGCTTATGTCCAAGCCTGCCGCAAGTCCTGGGTTGAGCCGGCTATTCATGTAGTTCAAGGTAAAAAAGCCGGTTAGAAGCGTAGTGTGCTGCTTCGCCTTCTTCCCAAATCCGGCCTGGTAGACCAGATCGTCCGAATCGTGGAAGTTCTGGATCCACGTATCGAACAACTGGAGCGACGCGAGGGTATCTTCGCTCGTACCCAGTAGCTGCATGAGGCGAAGCTGCTTGTCGATCCGCAGAGACGAAACAACCACGTCCTTCGTTATCACCCCCCCAAATCCGGGCAGCGCCCCATTCAAAAAATTGCTTCCGACGTTGTAGGCAACATTGTTCTGATAGGCCACTTCTGCCGCCACAACCGAGTCAATTGCAGGAATCTCATTGCTGATACTGGCGCCGAACACATTCATCTTCGGAAAGATGAAGTCCCCGAGAGTTCCTTTTGGTTTCTGTCCCCACGGCACGAACGCCGAGTTCACGATCGGGTCCGGGTGATAAGTGTTCAAATAGGAAATCGCGTAATTGGCGGAGCCAAGAATACCCGTCCATCGCACTCCACCACTGACGTCATTTTCATTGGCGTACCGACTGCGATAGTTTGTCGTTAAAGCACCAGGAGCAAGGAAATCAGCGCCTTTGTTCGGTTGCTCCGCCCAACGACCACCAGACAGATCGTATGTGTTACCAATGTCAGTGAGTTGGTCAATACCAGGCCGGATTAACACCTGCAGAGAGCCCTGCAGCGCGGGAATGTCGAAGTTCCCATTTGCCATGATGAGCGGCTTTCTCAGTTCGTCGTTGTCTCGTTCGATGAACGAACGCCACCGAAAGTCGTAGCCGTTAATCAGATCAGTCGGGTGAAAGAAGTCTGTCTCGCCCCAAGCCACCTCCTGCTTACCCAGGCGGAAATGCACACGTGGCCCAACGTCAAAGTCAACATAGTACTCACGAAGCTGGGTTTGGTCGTAGAACCCTAGCATGCTGCTACCGGGGCCGCCTGGAGAATTCGCTCGGACTTGATCCTGCAATTGCTTTTCGTAGGGTGTAAGTACTTCGCGATCTGCTCGGCCGACAACTGTCCATTGAAACGGCCCCGTCTTGGCGTTCGCGTCGAGTTCGACAGATCCGCGCAACATTGACAGCTCACCCTGCCCCCCTCCAGTTTCCGGGTGATTCTGCAGATTCATCGACGCCCAGGTTCGGACGAATCCCCCCATCTTGAAAGAGTATTCATTTGATGAGAGATCGGTGGTTGGGTCAGGCACCGAATCAGCCGAAAATGCATAACCCGAGAAACCTGACGCAGCCAACAGCACCGCGATCCTCGCCGAACTGCGTTTGCTTCCCCTTAATCTCCCCATCATTCCTCCAGTAGTCCTATTTATATTGATAAGATTGAACATGTGTCGAAAAAGCCACCGCAAACTCACTACAAATTCTGCTCCCGTTTCAGACCGTACACCTTGCGCGGAACTACAGGCGCCTGATGGTGTGACGTGCCGACCACGAATTTTGGACGGAAGACATAGACCATCGCTGGCATGATGAATAACGCGCTCGCAGCGGAGATGGCCAGCCAAATTGCCATCAGCGTCGCCATTTCCGCCTGAAATCTGAGCGAAGAGAAGCTCCACAGCACGACGCTCACAATCAAGGTCGAGGCTGTGATGAGTACGCCACGCCCTGCAGTGTTCAGCGAGCGCGTGATGGCTCGCGTCAGATCGTTGTGGCCGTGATGGTGGAGGTCTTCCTTGATTCCGTCGACGATATAGAATGCATAGTCAACGCCAAGCCCTATCCCAAGCGCAGCCACAGGGACTGTGTTGATGTTCATGCCGATGCCTTTGGCCGCCATGATGCTGAACGTCAGCGTATTGGCAAGCACTACCGGCACCATAAAGAATATGCCGGCTATCATCGAACGATAAGCCAGAGCACAGCAGGCCACTAGCACCAGAAGGGCGAAGGCAATACTTTCCACTTGTCCGGACAACAGTACCTCATTGACCGCAGCAAGTACGCCAACCATTCCGCCAGCAAGTTTGTATTCACCCTGGTCAATCTGGTGCGCCTGTGAAAATTCCTTGATGCGAGCAATTGCAGTACGAATTGTCTGCCCCTGATGATCGCGGAAGAACAGTATCACCGACCCGTTCTGGTATTGAGGGTCGACGAAGCGGTCCATATCACCCGGTTCGGAACCGCTTTGCAGCATGTATGCCAACTCACCGTTCTCCTCCTTGTTCTTTCCGAAGGCCAAATAGCGTGGATTTCCCTCGTGCAATGTCTTGTTGACAACGGGGATGACATCGGCAATGGACAGACTGGCTCCCACTTCTGCCTGCGCACCCATGAACTTCTGGAACTCATTGATGTTGTTCAATACAACAGGATCTTTCAGCGCTCCGGCCTGCGTGCCGGCAAACACCACGAACATCCGGTCGGCTCCCGGGAACCTCCGATTGATCGCCTCGGCATCCTTGTTATAGGCGGATTCCTGCCACAGAATCGGCGATCCCGGATTTGCATCTCCAACCGTTAGGTTGAACGCGTAGACGCCCGAGATAACGAAGATTGCAGCGGCTCCAATCAGGACGGTATAGCGCCAACGCGTAGTTACGATGCGGATGCAGATGTTGAGAATCCGCTGCAAGATCGGTGAAACATCAAGAGGATGTGCATATCGCTTCGGATGCTTGATCCACGACAGTAGAACCGGCGTCAGGACGACTGCGCTCAATGCAATCGTCAAAACCCAAACAGTCCCGATAATTGCAACCTTCTGCATCAGCGCGATAGGCGTCAGCAACACCACGATCATGCAGCCAGCGTCGGCAATGACGCCAAGCATCCCCGGCTTCAACAGTGCCAACATGCTTGCCTTCGCAGCCGCTCTGGCACTCTCTTCGCCCGATGCGATTTCGTCGTCGAACCGTGTTACCAGTTGTACCGAGTGCGAGATCGAGCGGGCCGTAATCAGGAATGCAACTACGATGACCAGCGGATCGACGTTGAAGTGCGCTAACCGCGCCGTGCCGAGTGCCCATATTGCGCTGACGACACCGGCTAACAGCGGGAGCACCGTGCCACGCCAGGTGCGGGCGCTGACAAACAGCAGCACAATCAGGAAGCCAACCGTCAGGAGGAAGATCAGCAGTGTTTCCGGCAGGTAGTGATTAACCCATCCGAACAGTATCGGCGCACCGGTGAGATGCACCTCAACGCCATCACCCTTGACGCTGTTTGCAATTGCGCTGACCTGGCGAAAGGCAGTTTCATAGTTGACAGAACTGTCGTAAAAATCGACCGTAATCAAGGCGGCCTTCAGATCGCGGGAAACATACGACCCGTAGACCAGAGGGCTGTTCATCACAGCATTACGTAGACTCGCTATGTCTTGCTCCGATTGCGGGACGTCAGGCCACATCAACGGTACAAACTCGATGCCGTCTGTCGAACCACGGATGTCCTTGATTTTCTTGGATGCGAGCGAAACAATCTGATACTGGTTGACCCCGTTGACGTGCTGTAACTCACGCGTCACCTTCTGAATTTTTTCCAGTGTCGTCTTATTAAAGATATCGCCCTGCTTCACCTCCAGCATGATGCTAACTATGTTGGAGCCGCCAAAGCTCTGCTTGAAGCGCTCGTGTATCGCAATGTATGGATGCGTGCGGGGCATCAGGTCGTCCAGCTCAGTCTTCATCGAGACCTGAAATGCGAATACGCTCATAAGCGCCGTCACACAGCCGAGAATCGCGACCACCCAAATGCGACGTCGAATACAGAACTCGACGAAGCTCTCCAATGCATTGAAAATCGTGTCCTTCACACTCGTCTCCTGTTCACCGCTCAAAGGCAAAAATCAGCGCTTAGCGAATTCTTATCGTGCGTCAACAACGTCCAGCGAACCGCCTGACGCAAGGTATTGCTGCCCTTCACGGATGATCTTGGTGTGCCATTGACGATTGTCGGGCGATACCCGCGACACCCGCCAGTTCGCGGCCGTCGCATCGCCAATCAGCAGAACACCCCTCTCTCCAACCGCGAGCCATTGCTTTCCATCCCAAGCAAGATCGAACAGGTGAGCGGTAGACGTCGGACGTACAGCTGTCCACGTGTCGCCACCGTCATTAGTTGTGACAACCACGCCATCAACACCGACTGCGACACCGTGCTGCTCGTCGCGGAATGCGATCGCCATGAGGCTGCTCTTCACCGGACTGGCCATGTTGGCCCAACTGTGGCCTGCATCCTTCGACTCGCTGATCCGCCCGAACTCGCCCACCAGCCAGACTCTTTCCCCACCGACAAAGACGTCGTTCCACGCTTTATCTTCTTCGGGCGTCATGCGATTCCATGTCGCGCCGCGATCAGTCGACCGGAGCGCCGCTCCCATTTCACCCACAGTCCATGCGCTGCCATCATCAAAGATTCGCACCCGAACCAGCTTGTTCGCGATTGAAGACAAATTCACTTTGACCGGCGTCCAGGATTGACCGGAATTCCTCGTTACAATGACCGTTCCGGCATCGCCCACCGCCACAGCTTCGCCGCTGCTCCATGCCGCGATGTCCTGCAAATTCGCTGTAGTCGGTGATTGCGTAACTGTCATCGATTGACCGAGGTCAACGGTACGCCAGATCTTTCCTCCGCTTCCCGCGCCCAAGACGACGCCGGATGGCGACGACGCGATGCCGTAGATCAATTCGCCGCGCTGAACCGCAGGAGGCTGGACGCGGCTCGCGCCGACCGTCGGCTTTACAAAAAATGCTGCGTACAGCAAGCCTCCGATAATCACCAGCGGGAGGATTGAGAGCACGGTTCTTGCAAATCGTTGCATGATTTCTACTTGGGTTGGTTGGTAGTCCCGAGTTCAACTGGTCGGGGCAATAGCAAACAGGCGTTCACCCATGACATCACGGCCTTCTCAAGGGACGATATGCGAACCCGCATACATGAAGCACGCCCGGCAACCCTCCTGATAAAGGAGGCTTGGACGAAGTATCCACAGACATTCCACGATCGGGCTAATTTGCGAAGTCTGTGGTCATTCTTGCGCGTTGATGTACTCGTGTCGATGGATGCGCCGTTGTTCCAAGATATAAATGAGCGTTATCAAATAAGGGTTTTCTGGGATCCCATGAGTTCGGGTTAACGCTTGCTTCAAGAGATTTTTTCTTAGGTTCGCAAGACGCTGCAGCGTCGCAATTAGATCAAATCTTGCCCCGTCAAAGACACCTTCCTGTGACGCGGTAGACGTACCAAGCGGACCCGTCTTTAAGCGTCGGTTTTCAAGATTGGCACTTGCCTCAACGGAAATTTTTCCATCAATCTTCAAAGGACTAAGGAGACCAAATCTGACAACTAATCGATTCCCTTCGAAATCAAATTCTCATCGTTCTCTGTGGCTTTCAAAAAACTCTCTCTGCAAACAGCAGTCATAATTGGTGCGTTGCCAACGCCAGAGCATTGAACATGAATCTGCATCGGTTGGACCTGGTTTCATTGTCGCTTTTCACGTTAATCGTGAGGAGCGGGAGCATAAGTAAGGGCGCACACCTCGCACACCTCGCCGTTGCCGCAGCTAGCAAACGCGTCGCCGATCTCGAGGCAGCGGTAGGAACCGAGCTTTTCGAGCGCCACTCGCGTGGCATCACGCTCACTGCTGCAGGCGACGCACTGCATCGCCACGCACAACGTATCCTCGGTGACGTTGATCTGCTCGCAGCGGATCTGTCTGACTACGCCGCCGGTGTCTTTGGTGTTGTCAAATTGTGGGCAAACACCTCTGCCATCACCCAGTTCCTGCCGACCGAAATAGCCGCCTTCACAGCTGCAAACCCCGACATTCGCATAGAACTGGAGGAACAGAATAGCGAGCTGGTCACCATGGCCGTGGCCAATGGCCGTGCGGATTTCGGCATATTCGCTGATGGGATACCGACACTTGGGCTACAGACCATTCCTTATCGGAAGGACAGGCTGGCACTTGTCGTCCCTTATGAGCATCCGCTTGCGGCTAAGAAGTCAATCTCCTTCGACGAAGCGCTTGATTTCGACTTTGTCAGCCTCGCGCGTGAGACTTCACTTGCAGAGCGACTTGAGCTTGCGACGAAATCCGCCGGCAAGCGGCTAAAGCTCCGAATTCAGGTGCGCAGTTTCGACGCCATGTGCCTCATGGTGGCGGCAGGTCTCGGAGTTGCCGTGCTGCCTGAAGCTGCGGTACGCCCTCACCTACGTTCTATGGGCTTACGAAAGATCAAACTGACAGAGCCTTGGGCAGAGCGCCAGTTGATGATCGGCGCGCGCGATCTCACCGCACTGCAAAAACCCGCGCGACTGCTCATAGGACATCTGGTTGGCGACGCGCCTGGCGCGATAAGTCCAGATTAGAGCCTAGGTATTTTCCCCATCCGGCTTTCGTATTTCGCGAAGGCTCGTTCTGAAATAACCGGATTCCTGCGGCGCGTCTTGACGCGGACAATTGCCTGACCCGTCCCCGGTCCGGTGCACCGTTAATACCGCGTCCGGTCTGCTGATACGGCGAGATGCATGCGGCCAAAAGGGCACCTCAGATTATCCGGAGATACAGAATGGAACACATGAATCCGCCCCGCACGCTTTTTGACAAGCTGTGGCAACGGCATGTCGTTACCGAGACCGTCGGTGGCCCCTCACTGCTCTATGTCGACCGTCACCTCGTCTATGAAGTGACCAGCCCCCAAGCCTTCGAGGCACTTCGAATATCGGGCCGAAAGGCCTGGCGCCCGGAGACTGTATTGGCGGCGGCCGACCACAATGTGCCTACTATCGCGTCTGAACGGGTGAGCGTCGATTCGATTGCAGACCCGATGTCACGAATCCAGGTCAGACAACTCGACATCAATTGCAACGAGTTCGGCATCACCGCCTACGGCCTGACCAACCCAAACCAGGGAATCATTCACGTCGTGGGCCCTGAGCAGGGCGCGACACTGCCAGGCATGACAGTTGTGGCAGGTGATTCCCACACGAGCACCCACGGCGCTTTCGCAGCGCTGGCGTTTGGGGTTGGCACTTCTGAGGTAGAGCATGTGCTGGCGACCCAATGTCTATCGGTCGCGAAGATGAAATCAATGCTCGTGCGCGTCGACGGTCAGCTGCCCGACGGCGTCACTGCAAAAGATCTGGTCCTCTCGTTGATTGGACAGATCGGTACCGCCGGCGGCACCGGCTATGCAATCGAATTTTCAGGCGCAGCCATTCAGGCGTTGTCGATGGAAGGACGGATGACGTTGTGCAACATGGCGATAGAGGCAGGTGCCCGTGTCGGCCTGATAGCTGTTGACGATACAACCATAGACTACATAAATGGACGCAGATTTGCCCCGCGCGAGGAAAACTGGGACGCGGCCGTCGCCTACTGGCGCACGCTGGTCAGTGACGAAGGTGCGCACTTCGACAAGGTTGTGGAGATTGATGCCGGGAAAGTGCAACCGATGGTGACCTGGGGGACGTCCCCCGAGATGGTCACTACCGTCGACGGTCACGTTCCCTATCCGTCGGATGAACAGGACCCTGTCAAGCGAGCGGACATGCTGCGAGCCCTTGCCTACATGCACCTTGAGCCTGGCACTCCGGTCCAGACCATTGCGCTCGACAAGGTATTCATTGGCTCGTGCACGAACGGCCGCATAGAAGACCTACGTGCAGCTGCCGCAGTTGCGAAGGGCAAGCGAGTCGCGTCTAACGTCCACCTCGCACTTGTCGTCCCGGGATCGGGACTCGTTAAGGCTCAGGCAGAGGCCGAGGGGCTTGACGTCGTGTTCAAGGAAGCCGGTTTCGAATGGCGTGAGCCCGGCTGCTCAATGTGCCTGGGAATGAATGACGACCGCCTTGGTCCGGGCGAGCGTTGTGCTTCCACGTCGAATAGAAATTTCGAGGGTCGACAGGGACCCGGGGGGCGCAGCCATCTCGTGAGTCCGGCGATGGCGGCTGCCGCCGCTATTGCCGGGCACTTCGTCGACGTTCGCAAGAGAGGTTCGTAATGCAGCCGTTTACCCAAGTTAATTCGCCAATGGCACCGCTCGACCGAGCGAACGTTGACACAGACGCGATCCTGCCGAAGCAGTTCATGAAATCAATTCGTCGCAGCGGGTTTGGAATTAACCTGTTCGACGAGTGGCGCTATCTGGATCATGGCGAACCAGGGCAGGATGCGTCAACCCGGCAGATCAATCCCGAGTTCGTGCTGAACCTCGCACGCTACCAAGGCGCCCAGGTGCTACTGACGCGTGACAACTTCGGCTGCGGCTCCAGTCGCGAGCACGCCCCGTGGGCCTTGTCGGATTTCGGCATTCGTGCATTGATAGCACCGAGCTTCGCCGATATCTTCTATGGCAACTGTTTCAAGAACGGCATTTTGCCAATCGTGCTGGAAGCTGCGACGGTACAGCATCTGTTCGACCTGGCGGAGAACCATCCTGGGCTTCGGATAACGGTGGATCTCGCATCTCAGCAAGTCGTTCCAGAAGGCTCAGATGCCATTGCGTTCGAAATAGATGCCGAACGCAAGCACCGACTGCTTCATGGCCTGGACGACGTCACATTGACGCTCCAGCAGGCAGATCGGATACGGGCATACGAACAGGCGCGCCGTATCGATGAGCCGTGGCTTTTCGGTTGAACTCCGGAAGCGCAAGCGTCCGTCAAGCATATGTTTCGCGCGCATCACGAACCACAGAAACGTCGAGGAAATTCCCGAACATGAGTGCCCAACTTCCCCTCCCAACCTCCCCAGCCGCGCTCCAAGGAGTTCGCGTGATTGAAATGGGTCAGCTTATTGCCGGCCCGTTTGCCGCCAAAACCCTTGGCGAATTCGGCGCGGATGTGATCAAGATTGAGTCTCCCGGGGCAGGTGACCCACTGCGCAACTGGAGAATGATGAAGGATGGCACGTCTGTCTGGTGGCAAGTCCAATCGAGGAACAAGCGCTCGATTGCACTCGACCTGCGCACGGAGGAAGGGCAGGAGATCGCTCGCAAGTTGATAGCGGACGCCGATGTGCTGATTGAAAACTTCCGCCCTGGAACGCTCGAAGGCTGGGGTTTGGGGTACGAACAGCTTTCGGCAATCAACCCTCGGCTGATCATGCTGCGCGTCTCCGGGTACGGGCAGACCGGCCCGTACCGTGACCTACCCGGTTTCGGTGTTATCGGCGAAGCAATGGGTGGCCTGCGTCATCTTACTGGTGAGCCAGGGCGCGTCCCCGTTCGCTGCGGCATTTCGATAGGCGACACGCTCGCGGCGCTGCACGGGACGATCGGCGTTCTGACGGCGCTGTATCACCGTGATGTCAACGGCGGCAAGGGACAGGTTATCGACGTCGCGCTGCACGAAGCGGTATTCAATGTGATGGAAAGTCTCATTCCTGAACACAGCGCGTTCGGCGCCGTCCGCGATGCGGCGGGCAGCGCATTGCCCGGCATTGCACCGTCGAATGCGTATAGATGCGTAGACGGCTTTGTTCTGATTGCCGGAAACGGTGACAGCATCTTCAGACGGTTGATGGTGGCTATCGGCCGCGAAGACCTCGGATCAGAGTCAGATCTCGCGAACAATGCGGGGCGCGTTGCGCGCGTGGCTGAGCTGGACCTGGCTATCGAGACGTGGACTGTCAAACGTACAGTCGCAACTGCCCTCAAGGTACTCACGGCAGCAGGCGTCCCGGCCGGCAAGGTCTATACGGCCAAGGACATCGCGGAAGACCCACACTATCGGGCGCGCGACATGATATTGCGTCAAGTGACACGGGACGGCGACGCAATCGACGTTCCGGGAATCGTTCCGAAATTGACCGGCACGCCAGGCTCCATCCGGTCCTCAGCGCCTAAGCTTGGCGACGACACGAACGAGGTGCTGCGCCAAATCGGGCTATCGGATCAGGAGATATCCGATCTCCGCGCAAAAGGAGCCGTAGCATGAGCAGCTGGAACGGTAACCATCAACGAATTTACATGAATGAAGTCGGCCCTCGAGACGGCCTTCAGGCCGAAGCAGCCTTCGTTCCGACCGCAGAGAAGATTAGCCTCGTTAATGCTCTGTCCCGAACCGGTCTGAACAAAATCGAGGTTACTGCGTTCGTTTCCGCGCAGGCCATCCCTGCCCTGCGCGACGCCGAAATCGTCATGCGCGAAATTGAACGAGCACCCGGCGTCAAATACGCGGCGCTTGTACCAAACGCGCGAGGCGCAGAGCGGGCCATTGACGGACACGCGGACGAACTGAATCTGGTGATGTCCGCCAGTGAAAGTCACAATCTTTCTAATCTCCGCATGACCAGAGAGCAGTCATATCGTAGTCTTCAGCAGGTTTCCCGCCTTGCAGACGCTGTGAAGATTCCGGTCAACATCTCGCTATCTTGCGCGTTCGGCTGTCCGATGGAAGGCGATGTTTCCGAGGAAACGGTGCTTGAATGGTCGAGCCGTTTCATCGAAGAAACAGGCGCGCACGGCGTAACGCTTTGCGATACAACGGGTATGGCTTATCCAGGTCAGGTAGCGCGGCTGACGGAGCTGTTTGCACGGCGCTGGCCTGGCATCGAGCTAACACTGCACTTTCACAACACGCGTGGAATGGGTCTCGCGAACGTTCTCGCGGCAATCGACTCTGGTGCGAGCCGCTTCGATGCCTCGGTCGGCGGAATTGGCGGATGCCCTTATGCGCCGGGGGCCAGCGGGAATGTCTGCAGCGAGGAGATCGTGCATGCGCTTGAACTGATGGGCTACGACACCGGCGTGAATCTCGAAGCGTTGACTCTGGCGTCGACCCGCCTGCCCTCGCTGCTGGGTCACGACATTCCGAGCCAGATTGTCAAAGCAGGGAGACGACTTGATTTGCACCCTGCCCCGCCGGACCTTCCCGCCATACGGGAACGCGCGGTGAACCGCGAACGGCTGCCCGAGACACGCCGTTAATTGCTTACCCTTCGTCAGCGCGCCGCCACGACTCACGACGACCGAGCGGCGCGCGAGCCAAACGGACCACATTAACCCGGCACAAAGAACGACGCCGATTGTCTCGCCGCAGCAGCCGACTCAGCCTTGATAATCAGAGAAACTGTGCCAATCCATCCAGTCGTATCGGCCACGATCCTGCCCCCACGCCCTGATAGGGGAGGCCGGCCGCGACGAAAATCCGTGTCGGCTCTCCATGCGGACATCCGCATCTGAATCGGCGTCCGGATTCGCCGGGTAATCCAGAGCACTTGGTTCACCTTGATTGATAACTGTATTGGAAGACATCGTGTCATTCTCCTGCTAGCGATCGGTCCGCCGAAAAGAGCGCCGTCCGGGCACCTCAATCGCGCGACAAATTCATCATTCAGATTGCGTACTTTCACTGAGGACTTCATGCCCGGCCAACTCACGTAGTGCGTCGGCAAACGGCGGAACGCCTGCTCCGATCCGTGAACACTTCTGTACTCTTCCTTTCCGACGCGGCCGTCCAGCACGACTAGCATGCCCGCGTCTTTCGCCACTCACAGCGCGACGCGGCTAGGCGCTTCCGCAGCGTCACACACGGCACGGTGCGTCTCAATGAACGCAGCGCCAGCAGTCTTCGATTTATGAATTGTGTGTATTCATGAGCAGGCATTGCCTGATATTTCCTCGACCGGTAGCTTCGCATCACAGCCTTATGACGGCGAGGTGCCATATGTCGCTGCGGAGCGGCCGGAGATTTCAATGCTCGATTTTCATCTTTCCGATCCCGAATGGGAGCGCATCAAACATCTGTTTCCGAGATCTGAGCCGTTGCGCGGACGCCCTCCTCGCGACAATCGAGCCATACTGAACGCAATCCTCTGGGTACAAAAGACAGGCGAAAAATGGCATAGACTGCCCTCCTGTTTTCCGCCACAGCAAACAGTCTATGGAAAGTACTTAACGTGGCGGCAAACAGGCGTGCTTCAACAGGTATTTGAACTACTGCAAGTGAAACCTGCCGAGTGAGTCGGGCAAACGACCCCGCACCGGAAACCAATCCGCGACCTTGCGTCGGGTATCCGGCACATCGTGAAATTATTGGCCTCTTCAGGTTTCGCTGGCCAACGTCACTTCACTTGCGCCATTCGAGATACTCACACGAGTGGTATCGTTGAAGTGCGCTACAAATTTGCTCAGCAGCGACACAAACTGTGCGGCCTCGTCTTTCGAGAAAGCCGCCATCAGTGCCTCCTTGGAGCGGTCAGCCAGAACATCGGCGCGCCGCAATACTCGCCGACCTTCCGCGCTCAACATGATCTCCGTCTTGCGCGCGTCGGTCTCGCTTTGGGCTTTCGTCAGATAACCTCGTTCCGTCAAATTTTTCACAACGAGCGCGGTGGTGGAACGATCGAGTCCGAGCAAACGCGCGATGCCGATCTGGCTCGAAGGGCCGGAGTGTCTCAGCACAAACATTACGCCGTACTGGCTTGGCGTGATATCAAGAGCGCGAGATGCTTCGATGAAAATATCGATCGAAATCTGGTGCGCGCGACGGATCATGAACCCAGGACGGGAATAAAGCTGCTCGAGCGCATCGCCCGAATTGTCTGGTTCTGCTCGTTGTGCTTTCATGAGATGGAAACCGGCATTTTGAATCAGCCGCTCAAATCGGGTTGTGGGCAAGAGGCCGACTCTGGCCAGGTAAACCCGGCCAGAATCGCCGTCGGAGCGTTAGACGACCTTGACCGACAGATCGTCGAATCCCGACAAGCCGGCAACCATCGTGTCACCGGCAACGACCGGACCGACTCCCTCGGGCGTACCAGTATAAATGAGGTCGCCCGGGACCAACTCGAAGTAGCGCGACAGGTATGCGACTGTCTCCGCCACGGACCAAATCAGTTGGCCAATCTGAGCCTTCTGCTTGCGTTCGCCGTTTACATCCAGCGTGAGTGTCGCCTCAGCGAGGTCGCCAACCTTGTCTGCAGGCACAATCGGACCAATCGGCGCCGAGAAATCGAACGCCTTGCCAATATCCCAAGGACGTCCCATTTTGCGCATCTCCATCTGCAAATCACGCCGTGTCATGTCGAGGCCGAGCGCATAGCCATAGACATGCGAAAGAGCAGATTCCACAGAAATGTTTTTCCCACCGGTGCCGATTGCCGCCACGAGTTCAACCTCGTAGTGACAATTCTCGGTCTCTGACGGATAGGGAAAGGAGCCTGTTTCCCCCGCTGCCACGTACACGACCGCGTCGGCTGGCTTGCAAAAGAAGAACGGCGGTTCACGGTCAGGATCAAAGCCCATCTCCCGAGCATGCGCGGCATAGTTACGACCGACACAATAGACACGTCGAACGGGGAATTGTTGATCGCCGCCGAGAACAGGAATGCCAACGGTCGGGGATGGGGAAAACAGATAGCTCATTGTTTGCTCGCTTGAAAAAATTCTGAAGTCATCGAAGTTCGGCGCGCCGCCGGCGCTCAAGGCTCAAGGCGTTCCTCACGCAGGATGTCCAGGGCGACCTGTACCGGACGATCCGAGAAGCTGAACAAGACCAACTCCTCGTCTGCCTCGAAACTGTACGTATGCCAGGAGGGGATCACAAAATGGTCCTTGGGGCCGAACTCAAAGACCTTTTCGCCGACCTTGACGCGACCTTTCCCTTCGACCACGGAAAATACTGCTCCATCTGTCGAGCGGAATGGCTTGGTTCTGAACCCCCTCGGGATCAACTGCATGAATGTCCCAATGGTGGGCATGGGCCAGCCGCCAGTTGCCGGATTGACGTATCGCAACTTGACCCCGTGCCACAAATCGATCTCAAGCTGGCGGTACAACGTGTCAAGCGCCTCTCGCGTACGCTCATACGGGTAGCTAAAGATCGGCGATGTTGCACTGGACACGCGATGGTTCACCGGCGCCATGTTGTAACCGAACTTCGCAAACGAGTTTCCTTCGGCTCGCGTAACCGTTTGCGAACGTTCGTCGCTACTCTCCTGGAATCCAGCGTCGAAGAATCGGACCATCGGTATATCCAACCCGTCAAGCCACACTACAGGTTGAATGTCGCCGTCAATACCCTCGTTCCCGTGGTCGTGCCAGGTCCAGCTCGGTGTAATGATGAAGTCCCCTGGCGACATCGTGGTCCGCTCGCCGTCTACCGCTGTATAAGCGCCTTTGCCATCCACAATGAATCGCAACGCGCTCTGTACGTGCCGATGTGGCGGAGCGGTTTCGCCCGGGAGAATCAGTTGCAGCCCCGCATACAAGGAATTCGTCACACTGTACTGGCCCGGTAATGCCGGATTCTCCAGCACCAAAACCCGGCGGACAGCCTCTTCCGCCGTGATGAGCCGCCCAGCGCGTTCAATGTGAGGCGCTACATCGGCCCATTTCCACAGTTCCGGCACGCACTGCCCATTCGGCTTCGACGGAACGAGGTTATGCAGAGCCTCCCACAGCGGACTCAGATTGATGTCCCGGATTTCGTCGTAGAACGCTTTCCGGGATATGCCGACTTCTGTCGAAATATTCATGTTTAAAAGTCTCTATTTGTAAGCCCGACCTACCCATCGCCGATGTGTGTACGGCAGTGGCTAGCCCACGTAGAACTGAATCTCACCACACCAGAGACACCCCGGGTTTGGCGTCATCACGCGTACTGAGCGCAAATGCCCAAGCATCGGTTCAGCAGCAACCCCTTGGTCCGTCTAGGCACATCGGCCTGCACAGTCGAAACCCAGGTCATACCCTAATCATTCACAGTGATGAAGCTGCAACGCAGAACATGCACGCACTGGCATGCATCGCGAAGACGCAAAGACGCGTCGGAAACCCGCCTTTGAGACAGTCACCTGGGCGCCGTGCCTAGCTCCTTGACCGCGCCAGATACCGACAGTTTCAAGCAACGCCTATCGCTATGATAGTCAATTGCGCAGACGTCTGCCATTTATTTTTCGACCGCTGCGAAGATGTTCTTGTATGACGCAAGGCCAAGTCCGCTGGGAGCTGCAGCGATCATCCTTGACATTCTCAGGACACGAAAACTAGAATATACGCAGACGTCTGCCTATTTTTATACGGCGTCGTACCCACCCCTGGATACCTGGAAGAAACATGAAAAATGATTGTGACGTCCTGATCATCGGCGCCGGCGTTGGCGGTCTCACCTTGGCGCTTGCGCTGCACGAAGCAGGCATTCAATGCCGAATCTACGAAGCCGCTCCCGAGATCAAACCACTTGGCGTAGGCATCAACGTGCTGCCCCATGCGACGCGCGTACTTGGTCGACTCGGTGTCAATGACCGCCTGGCGGCGAAGAGTGTGCTAACTCAGGAAGCGTCGTTTTTCAATCAATATGGTCAACTGATTCATTCCGAGGCCGTCGGCACAGCCGCTGGATACGACACGCCGCAATTTTCGATTCATCGAGGAGATCTCCAGCTGACGTTGATGGAAGTCGTCCTTGAGCGACTTGGAGCTGATGCAATCGTCTGCGACCGCAAGTGTGTCGGGGCGGAGTCCGATGCGGCCGGCGCACAGTGCAACTTCGTCGACGCGGCTGGCAATGCAAGCTCCGTTCGAAGTTCCGTGGTAGTCGCGTGTGACGGCCTGCACTCGGCGATTCGAAAGCAGTTCTACCCTGATGAAGGTGCTCCGCGATATTCCGGTATCAACATGTGGCGGGGTGCCGTGAAATGGAAGCCGTTCCTCAGCGGCGCGACGATGGTACGGGCCGGCGCACTCGTTCCGGGTGTGGGCAAGATGGTCATCTATCCGATTCGCAACAACGTCGACGAAGCCGGCAATCAGCTTGTCAACTGGGTGGCGGAACTGAATGCTCCGCAGCCCGCGAAGCGGGACTGGAACGGGCAAGGCCGCCTCGAGGAGTTTTATCCGGCATTCGAGAAATGGAACTTCGACTGGCTTGATGTTGCCGGGATGATCAAGGCAACCACCAATGTGCTCGAGTTCCCAATGGTTGACCAGGACCCATTGCCGCGCTGGACATTCGGTCGAGTGACTCTTTTGGGCGATGCAGCACACCCGATGGTTCCACGCGGCTCCAACGGCGCCGGCCAGGCAATCATTGACGCTGACGTGTTGACCGCCAAATTCCAGAAATTTGGCGTCAATCAAGTAGCGCTGGATTCATACGACGACGAGCGTCGCCAGGCGACCAACGCTGTCGTGCTTACGAACCGCAAAGCTCCGCCCGACAAAATCCTCCAAGTAGTCCATGAAAGGACTGGCGGTCAGCCGTTCGAGTCAATCGGTGAGGTGATTTCACCGCAGGAATTGACCGACATCACGAGCCAGTACAAAGCCGTCGCAGGCTACACGCTTGATGCACTGAAGACGGCCGGCTGAAGCGCGCGGGCTCGCTATAAAAGGACAAACACGTAATGAAGCTATACAACTATTTCCGCAGCTCGTCCTCGTATCGGGTTCGCATTGCCTGCAACCTGAAGGGACTCCAGTATGAGTATCTGCCAATCCATCTGAATCGAAATGGCGGTGAACAATTTTCGGAAGAGTTCCTCTCGCTGAATCCTCAAGCCCTTGTACCGGTGCTTGACGATGGCGAGAGCCGTGTCTCGCAATCGCTTGCGATCCTCGAGTATCTGGAGGAAACGCACCCTCAAACGCCGCTGTTGCCGTACGCATCGAAAGACCGGGCAGCTGTGCGCGAGTTGTCGCAATATATCGCGTGCGAGATGCATCCCCTGAACAATCTACGTGTGCTCAAGTTTCTGACAGGTACGCTTGGACTCGACGAAACGCAGAAGCAAACGTGGATCACCCATTGGCTTCGCACGGGGTTGACGGCCCTCGAGCGGCAGTTGAGCACCTCGCCGACGCGTGGCGCCTTCTGTTTCAGCGATAGGCCGACCATTGCGGATTGCTGTTTTGTGCCGCAAGCTTTCAACGCTCGTCGGTTTGGTGTCGATATTGCTGAGTATCCGACGTTGGCGACGATTGAACGGAACTGCGAAGCCCTCGACGCATTTCGGGACGCTCATCCGTCTCGACAGCCAGATACGGAATGACGTGAGCAGAGTGGCGGCGAATGGCCAGCCATTTCTGCGCACCGGAAGGAGGATGGTGCTGCGGCTCCAACGTCTCATCATCCGACGCCTCTATTGCGACTGTCTCTTCTCCTATTGCTCGACCCTCCGGGAAGAGATCACCTTACATGTAGCCGGCGCATAACTCTCTCGCTCGAACAGCCCCACCAGCCATGCGGTGCCGCCGACCACCAAGCGCCCGTCGTGGTCGCCGGCACCTCATCTAAGGATGGGTGAGTTCGCAAGGCCTCCGCGCATATCGGTTGTCTCGACGCCTACCGTCAGCGCTTCCGAATACACCTGAAGAGAGACAAGCTAGAGCAGACTGAATTCAATAGCGCTGTCTATCCGTTCACCATCGACGAGCCACAGCTGATCATCCCAGCGGCATCATATACGCTCAAACCCGCACAACTCTCACCCTTGCGCAAACCACTGCATCCGGCGGGAACTTCTGTATTCCGGGGAACAGAAAGTCGTGGTTCTTGCGAGCGTTGAGAAACGCCTCGAAGCCAGTTTTCCAGGTGTCGAAGAGCAGGGCCGCGTCTGGGCCAACGAGCACTGCTTCGAGGATGCGACCGTCACCCGCGTCGCCCCCGACATAGCACTTGTCCGCTGTCCAGTGTTCTCCGTCCGGGTCAATGTCAGCAACCTGTACTGGATAGTAGGTATCAGGCCTGGTTTCCCAGCGCCTCACCAACTGGAGGCGGTATCCGGGCGGGAGTGGCTTTTTCACAGTACCTAAAACGCGGACGACGGCCTGCACTGATACTCCGGGCTTCGGATCGAGAATCTTGATGTCATAGTCCGCCGCAACTGGCTTGGCCACACCCCTGTCGCCGTTTGGTTTTTCCCATATATAGACGCTGACTGAGACAATCAGACAGACAGCCGCCCCGATATACATCGCTAAACGGTTCTCAGGCGTGAAGATCGTCCCTTTGACATTCAGCGAGCTCGCAGCACCGCCTACAAGGAGCAAAAAACCAAGAATCAGAAGCATGCCCCAGAACGACCTGATCAAAGCAAGTAAGGCGTCTTTCATGGCGTCGCTTATTCCATATGCGTTTAGTGGGAAAGGCCGACAGGCGAAGAAATACTTCGGACCGTTGATTTAACACGAAAGGTGCGATACGTGGCCCTTGGCATACATGCTCTTTCAGCCATTCGCTGGTGCTCCGAAAACGGAAGCGGCGCGCTGACTTCCCGAGTAGGTGTCTCGCTCAAGCCGAGCGGACGAGAGCTCGCTTGGGTCGCGTGAATGGACCCAAATCCCGAAGCGCGATCGCGGGCAGAAGTGCAACGTCCCGAAAACCTCAAGCGGGTGAGGTTTCGGGACGTATTGACTACAGAGAGTAACCGTCGACGCGTCTAGATCGCCAGATACCCTCCATCCACGGCGATCTCACCTCCAGTAACGAACGACGACCGGCCCGAAAGCAGCCAGACCACCACGTCCGCGACTTCACTCGGCTGACCCAGTCGACCGATTGGATGACGGGCTTCGAGAGCGGGCAGCAAGTCCGCGAATTGAGGTTGACTGACAAGCGAGTCGATCATTGGCGTGCGGATTACCCCAGGGAGAATAGAGTTCACGCGAATATTCTTTGCCCCGTATTCAATCGCCGCGCTCTTCGTAAGACCGAGCACCCCTGCTTTCGACGCGCAGTATTCCGACGCGCCCGGAATCGCCACCCGCCCCAATCCCGAGGACGTATTTACAATCGCTCCGCCGCCGGTCTTCAGCATGGCCGCAATCTCGTGCTTGAGGCAAAAGAAGACGCCCTTCAGATTAATGTCGATAACGATGTTCCATTGCGCTTCCGACAATTCGTGGAGCGGCGTATTTCTTTGCTCGACGCCAGCGTTGTTGAATGCACCGTCGAGGCGCCCGAACTCTCCAACGGTACGCTCCACGAGTGCCGCGACATCCTGCTCCTGAGCGACATTCGTCTTGACAACGATAGTCTTCACGCCCAGATGCTGCGCATGCTCCGCCGTCTCCCGCGCACCATCCTCGTCCAGATCAGCAAGAGCCAGCGACGCACCTGCGTCGGCAAGCGCGTACGCAGCCGCGCGACCGATCCCGCGTCCCGCCCCCGTGACGATTACTACCTTCCCGTCGAGTAGCTTGTCCATGTGCGCCCCCGTTAGTGAGTTGCAGCGGCCGGCTTATCACGGAGTTGCGGTGCGAACACAGGTGCAAGGTCGATGTAGATTCGGTAGTCGTCGATCAGCGTGTCCTCGGCGTGATGCAGGATGACCGCGCACGGAACCTCGACCTCAATGCGGTCATGACGCGTGTAATAAGTCATGAAGCGCACGATCGTGATGTCGTCGGCTTCCCACTTTCCCGTCATCTCATGACGCAGTGCTGCGATACTGGAAAAGAAGGCCACCACCCCTTCTCTCACTGCGGCCCGTCCGACGAGCGCAGGCGCGTTGCCAAACTGGAAAGTAACGTTTTCTGCAAGGTTCGACAAAAAGCCTTCGACGTCCATCGCATCGATTTTCGAAAACATGGGTTCAACGTTTCGTGACATGCGAGTCTCCAATTCTTCAGATGTATAGCTGATTACCCTACTTCCGGCTCGCCAATATCACGCCTGTGCGACGGCTTCGTCGCGGATACGGCGCAGCGTCGTTCGTACAGCGTCCAGATAGGCCGCCTCCATGCCCGCAGCAAACTCCTTCTCTTTCTCACTGCCGGGTTCCACGCCTTCAAGCACCATGTCGAAGGTGAAGCGCAAGTGCAGCGTTCCATCTGGGTCTTCTTCGATGATATTCTTGATCAATCCCTTTGCCTGACCTGACAGGCGCACGAATTCGACGCGCTCTTCCGGGAAGAACAAGATGAGTTCTTGCAGAGTCTCGCCGTGCAGGACAACTTCGCGAATCAGCCGCTCAGGCTGCTGCTGCACCACTACGCAACTGGTGATCGCCTCTACGTACGGCACTGCGTTTTCCGCCTTGCGTACCAATCCGACCCAAACCTGTTGACGATTCAACTTGATGCCCGCTGAACCATCGGCGGGATTGACTTCCAGCTTGCGACTCACGCTAATCATTGCTGTCTCCGGTTTAAACAAATAGTCAATTCGTCGACCTACATCGTCGACGATGCCATTGGATTCTAGAGTCCCCATCGAACTGAAACCATTGTTTCGCCTTATTCCAGACAATAAGTCCCATCTATATGTTTCGGTGGCTTGAAACGCCTCCCAAGCGTCCCCGCCCCCCCGACCACCCACCAATCCCATAAATACCGTCGAAAGTTTCCTATCAATGAAAGTGTGTGGATTTGTGCGATTGCTTGAGCGAACAATCCGGTTCACCAGTAAGGTTCTGAGCGGTGCCGCGCGCGACCCGCATTGACTGCTGCTCTACATATAACCCCCAAAACTAACGTTCAACCCGGAGACGACGTATCTCGTTCGGAGGCGCAGGTCCAGCTACCTGTCGACCGACTCCTGATTTGTCGACCCGATTACGCCTTACTCAGAGGAAAATATGGCAACTCCATCATCCGCAGCGACAATGACTGTCGCTATTACAGGAGCCGCATCCGGCATCGGCGCTGAAACGGCACGTCTGCTAAGCTCGCGTGGCGCAAGCGTTATCGCGCTGGACAGAAACAAGCCGGACTTTCCTGTTGCCCAGTTCGTTCAGATTGACCTGGCTGACCCGGATTCAATCAATGCTGCGGCCCAACAACTGCCCGACACGCTGACCGGGTTGTGCAACGTAGCCGGCGTCCCGGGGACCGTTGGATCCGACCGGGTCGCGCGAATCAACTACCTCGGGCTGAGGCAGCTAACTGAAGCCGTGATTCCGAAGATGGTGAAGGGAGGCTCTATTGTCAACGTCGCGTCCACGGCTGGGCAAAACTGGCGAGAAAGGCAAAAGATTCACGTCGACCTCGGAAGCACCGCGAGCTTCACGGACGGCTTGCGCTGGCTCGAGAGCAACCCGGTTTCAGACGCGCAAGCCTATCCGTACTTTAAGGAAGCGCTCATCGTCTGGACGATGGGCCGTGCAGTCACGCTGCGCCGCGCGACGGGAATCCGGATGAACTGTGTAAGCCCGGGTCCGACTGACACGCCGATCCTTAATGATTTCCGCACGACCCTCGGCTCAGCAAATGTAGAGGACGCCATCCACCGCGCGGGTGGCGTTGGGCGCCCAGAAGACATTGCCCCGGTTATCGCGTTCCTGTTGACAACGGATAGCGCATGGGTCGTCGGCGCCAACGTGCTGGCTGACGGTGGCCTTCTCGCATCGAGGATTCTCGATTAGTAACCGAACATCGGTTACTCGAGCGTTCCGTAAGAGCCCGAGACGGAACGCGGAGGAGACGATCTCCCCCGTCAATCGCAGACCGAGATGTCTGTACTAACAAAAACAGGGCCGGCGTTCGGCAATGGCTCGAGCGCTGGCGCATGGCGGGCCGGGGTGCATCTCTGTCGTCCGTGAACGCTTCCGGATGCGTTTGCATCTTGGCGCAAGCGGCATGTAGGATCTGCGCACGGACGGAAGTGACCGAGGCGCGGTCGCTCCGGCCCGGGAAGAGCGGGATCATTCGAAAACTGCACGCAGGCTACCTGAGCCGCCCCACCTGGCATGAGGCCGGATCGATCGAAGCAGTCGTCCGGCACATTTCTACCTTCTCGCATGATGGATTAGACAATGGACGACGCACTGGATTTTCTGTTGGACAAGTACCAGCAAGGCTTGCCCCTTGAAGACGCCCGCGTGCGGTTTGCTGCATTGGTTACCCTGGACGCGGAAAACCTCCCGATGACGAGGTTCGTGACAATACGCTCATTCACCCGCGCAGGCATCTCTATCTCCGTCAGTGGCGACAGTCCCAAAATCACGCATCTGATGTCGAACGGCAAATGGGAGCTCGCCGGATTTTGGCCGGTTCAACTGTTTCAGTATCGTATCCGTGGCACGTACGAAATTCGCTGTGGCGAGGACGAACGCGCCACCTGGCACATGAAGCCCGAAGCGAGCAGGGTGCTAGACGTCTACCACGAGAACGTTCGCCCTCAAAGCACACCACTGGCCTCCCGCGAGCAACTTCTCGAAGAAGTCGCGACGCTGCGACGCAATATAGACGCCGGATTGACACCGTTCGAGGCGAAAAAAGTGAGTTCCCTATGGCTGAGTCCGACATTCATTGAGACGTGGGAAGGTTCCGACGACGACCGACTGCATGATCGCAGTATTTGGAAACTTAGCGAATCGAAATGGGTACGGACTCGACTGGTTCCCTGATGCTACGAATACCACTCGTGACGGCATCGTCCGGTTCTGCACTCTGCGTCTGCCGTTCTTCGTGCAGGCACCATCTGCTTTCCATGACTTCGAGCTGCTTCCGAGGTGATAGTCATGTTGACCAAGGCGCCACGACGGATTCGACGTTGGCCTACAACGCGCGTAATTCCCATCTATAAATTCGGCTGCATTGACTGCGTTTTCTTTCAAACGTAATTTTCGCTCGACGGCACCTTATCGGTGATACGTCATCGCCCGGGCTGGCCGGAGTGCATGGAACTTCGTACTCCCTGGTCATGACGCAGTGCTCCTCGCACAGCATCATCACGGGTTCCAAAAAATGCGTTAGGAGACAGCAGTGCAACCCAATTCAACGGCAGTAGATGTCCGTGCGTGGCTCGACGCCCAACGATTTTCTCCCTTCCAGTGGCTCGTCGTCTTTCTCTGCTTCTGTGTTGTTGCGGTCGATGGCTTCGACACAGCTTGCATCGGGTTCATTGCGCCCGCACTGCGGCATGAGTGGGCGGTAGGCCCATCAACGCTAGGAACCCTATTCGGCGCCGGCCTGGCTGGCCTGATGGTCGGCGCATTTTCATTTGGACCAATGGCAGACAAGGTCGGGCGAAAGAAAACCTTGATCGTGTGCGTGGCGTTCTTCGGAATTTCCAGCATCGTGGCAGCCTACGCGCCGACAATCGGAGCGCTGATCGCGCTGCGTTTCGTCACTGGAATTGGGCTTGGTGGCGCAATGCCAAATGCTATTGCGCTTACCTCCGAATACTGCCCAGAAAAGCGAAAATCGTTTTTGACCACCGTGATGTTCTGCGGCTTCACGCTGGGCTCCGGCTGCGGCGGTCTTGTTGCAGCGGAACTGGTGCCCGCTTACGGATGGCGCAGTGTCCTCCTGTTCGGGGGCATCCTCCCGTTAACCCTGGTGCCTGTCCTGATCGCCTTAATGCCGGAGTCAGTACGCTATCTCGTCGCAAACAAGACGTCGCGCGTCAGGGTCGCTGCTCTGCTCCGACGAATCAGTCCGATTGAACTCGGTCCATACACTGAGTTCACACTAAATGAAATTAAATCGTCCGGCTCTCCGGTACGTCAGCTTTTCGCAAAGGGGTTCCGCAACGGTACGCTCCTCCTCTGGTGCGTATTTTTCATGAGTCTGCTGATCGTGTACCTCATGACCAGTTGGCTCCCGACGCTTATCCATAACGCCGGCATGACCTTGACGGACGCCTCCCGTGTGGCAGCGCTCTATCAAATCGGCGGTACAGTCGGCGCGCTGACGCTTGGCCGCTTAATGGACAGATTTCGGCCACCGGTCGTGCTCGGCATCTCATATGCAGCGGCTGCGCCGTTCATCATCAGCCTCGGACAGGTTCACGGTCTCTGGCTCGCCGCATCTGTCGCAGGTGTAGGTTTCTTTATTAACGGATCACAGATTGGCGCCAACGCGTTTTCCGCTCAGTTTTATCCGACGGAAAGTCGAGTCACAGGAATAAGCTGGGCCTTGGGTGTGGGTCGGCTCGGCTCGATCTTCGGAGCGATGATGGGCGGTGTGCTTCTTGCGGCCAACATGCCGCTAAGCACACTATTCATCCTGTTTTCAATCCCAGCGGTACTCGCTTCCTTGGCAGCCTTTGGATGCGGGTTTGGCCCAAGCCAACCTGCCGCAGTTCCGGCAACGCCGTAATGTCCACTGCGCGACGTCGCGTCAGACAGCAATGAGCGGTGCCTTTTCGACAGCGTCGGCCCCCCATTTATGAAACGCGCGGTGATATTGCCTACCTGCCATGCGTCGAAGTCTTCGTCCGGAAGAACGCGAGCACACGAAGGATTAGTGGACGTCGTCGTCCTGTTTTCCCACAACGCCGAATTTAGCTTAGAAAAATGAATATAACCGTAAGCAGGCGCCTACTCGCCGCCATGATTCTCCCTGTTGTCAGCATCCTGTCTGCCGGTACATATGGAATGTTGGCTCTCCGCGCCGACCAGCAACATCTCTCCTTTGCCCAGACGACATTGCTATCCCGGGTATCGGACCTTGACTCGATGCAAGAAACCCTGCATGCGCTTCAATCTCTTTCCTACCAACACCTTCTTGCGGAGACGGTCGGCGAGAAAGCGCAAGTGGAAACTGTCATGGCAAGTAAGCTGGCGACGCTTGACGATGCCGTAGCTAAATACCGGCACGAAGATGATCAAAGTGACTCGACAGGGAAGACAATGATTGAATCTGGCGCCGCCAGCGAGATGGCCTATCGAACCGCGCTGTCGAGCTTTCTCGAGAAGTCTCGAGGCGGTCACATCAACGACGCCCGCAGCAGCCTGCTGCCCGGTGGCGAGTTGAACAGCGCTGCCGTTGCGGTGGACGCCCAGTTGAAGAGGTACGCGAGATACAACAGCGCGCAAGTGGACGAATATGGGATCGACGCTCGTCGCCGGTACGCACGGTCCTTGCTGGTGTCCTGCCTCGTCATGGGATTCGGAATTGTCACAACCGTATGGACTGGCTTTCGACTGCACACCGTCGTTTGCGGCGGCTTGCGCCGTATGAGAAACAAAATGATGGAGATTGCCGAATCGCTGGATCTTTCCAAGAGAACTGCAAGCCCTCGAAAGGATGAGTTTGGACTCGCGGCTAGAGCGTTCGACCAGTTGATGAGCCGTGTCGAAGATACGGTCGTCAGTGTGCGCCGTTCTGCCGATTCGGTTTCAATGTCGACGAAAGAAATCGCCGCTGGGAACATCGACCTGTCATCCCGAACGGAAGAGCACGCGGCATCGCTGGAAGAGACGGCTGCGACGATAAGAATACTGTCGGAAACTGTGAGGCAGAACGCCGACAATGCGCGCCAGGCCAATGAGCTGACAGTAAATACTTCGAGAATTGCTGACGAGGGTGCCGAAGCCGTTCAAGAGATGCTCAAGACGATGCACTTAATGAACGACAGCTCGAGCAAGATTTCCGAAATTATCGGCCTTATCGAGGGGATTGCGTTCCAGACCAACATCCTCGCATTGAACGCGGCCGTTGAAGCCGCTCGCGCCGGCGAGCAAGGGCGCGGTTTTGCCGTGGTCGCCAGCGAAGTCCGAAGCCTGGCGCAACGCTCGTCGGCGGCGGCCGGGGAGATCAAGGAATTGATCACGTCATCTGTCGAAATGGTCCGTGACGGCTCGCTCCGTGCAGTCGGAGTCAGTGAGCGGGTCGACGAGATGAAGCAGGCGATACAGCACGTCTCAGGGATTGTTGGCGAGATTGCAACCGCCTCTGAAGAGCAAAGCCTTGGCATTCAGCAGATAAATGTTGCGATAGACCAGATGGATGAGGTTACGCTTCAAAACGCAGCATTGGTGGAGCAATCGGCCGCTGCTGCGCAATCGCTCGAACACCAGGCCAGCAATCTCACCGAAGCTGTTTCCGCGTTCAAGGTCACTGGGACGTTTGCCGCTGCCTGAAGCCGCGAGTCACTGCGACTTCATGTTCGAACGGAAAAGCGGCGGTTCTCCGCAAATAACCGGCCTTGCCCGCGAATTTCATCTCTTTTCAGGTAAGCTCAAGGAGTCCGGTGGGGCCTCATATAAGGCTTACGTAACGGTGTCGGCACGTCCCCGGTCCGTAACATCGCCTACTTCAAAATTTCCCTGCCACATCTTGCGAACGTAGAATGATTCGACGGAGGAGGTCCTTCAGGAAACCAACCTCCTCTTCGCTAAAAACGGTCAGGACAGAATCGAAAACCTCCGCGAATATTGTGGGGATCTGTAGAGCAAGTACGCGCCCCTCTTCGGTCAAAGCTACGTGGCTAATGCGCCTGTCCTTTTCGCTTCGTACTCGCTTAAGTAGTCCACGTCTTTCCAGTCGATCGATCAGACGAGTCACTGCGCTGGCGCTAATCGCGAACTCCCGCGCAAGATCGGTACCGGTCAGGCACCGCCCACTGTTGACCATGACGAGCGTTGTGGCCTGCATACTTGTCACGCCGGCTTCTGCCAGGGTCTGCTGTGTGACCATGTTCCACATGGTCGCACGCGTCCGGCTTATTAGATATGCAACGTTGTCGCACAGTTGAAAATCGTCAAGATTTGACTCTGGAGGGCGGGGCCACATTTCGTTCATTGCTATCTCGTTCAAATCCCAACTTACTGGCTGCAATCCAGCCCTTCGATGTCCACACAGCGTGAACGGCTTATCAAGTCACGTAGCACATGGAAGGTCTCGGTTCGAGGCGATGACTCGACTTAAACTGTCCACAAAGGAACACCGGATGCCTGCGCCTGTCTTCAGCTCCCCCATCTCGGGAGTTACCGCTATCCGTGCGCGGACCTTCAAGATCGCGGCCCTTGGTGCAGACATGAACCAGGAGCGATTCCATTGAGGGTTCGGACGATTAAACGGGAGCGTGCAGTTGTCGCAGATGTCAATGCGCCAGTCGCTCAAGCTCGAAGCCGGCAGTTTCGGCTGCAATGCGCAAAGCGGCCGCGCCAACCAGCGCTACCACGCCATCTGCCACATCCATTAACCTTCAGCCGGACTGGAGCTATCGCTCGCGTTCAAAGAGAATTTCCACCTGTCGCGCCTCTTTGAGAGGCGGTATGTACTTGCGATGGGTAGTTCAAGCTCCGCAGCCCCAGCACAGTTGAGGGAGAAGTCCGTCGAGCGCCCTCAGTTTGTGCTACTGGAATACGAAGCCGATGACAGATTGGTCTCTGAGAGCGAACTGATTGACATCAGTGCGCGGGAGGACGCGTCAGAGCGCGCCCTGATCAATTGATTCCGGCAGCGCGTATATGTCCCGCTCCGGCCCGAGTGGGCCGCGCCAAAAGCGTCGCGCGAAAGCGTCGACGGGCATCACCTGCATATTCTTAGCCGATAACCACGTCCTATCGAGTACAGCCTATCGGCACCTACCGGCACGGCCGTCTCGAAAGGGAAAGGACAACCTGAATGCCTCGTCCTGCAATTTCATCTCTTGGACTGTTCATCCCCACCTGGCTCAAGGTACATGCCCACGTCTTGAGCCAGGTAAGCGGGGAACCCGTCAGAAAGCGTGTCGCATGCCCATCATCACGCCGGTTTGCGCGCCGCCGGGCGGAGGAGTGCTTCCCGGGCCGCCGCCGCTGATTGACAATGCAAGAGAACCACCATTGTAGATTCGACCGCCCATTGCGTAGACAGTCGTACGCTTCGAAAGGACGTAGGTGGCTCTCACGACGCCCATCGTCGCCTTGTTATCGCTGTTCTTGAACGTAATCCTGAAGGCTTCACCATCAACAATCCAACTTGGCGTCAATGTATAGGCGGCACCGAGGTACCACAAATCGCTTTTTGGCGTCGCAGCACTACCTTCGTTGTTCCGATGAAGAAGGCCACCGCCGACCTTTAACCGTCCGACGTTGAAGTACCCGTTTGCGGACAAACGAGTATCGCTCAAGGAGCTGCTCGTAAGTCCACCGAACGCGCCCGGACCACCGCGAATCTGGTCAGCCGCCAGTGCCACCCCGAAGGATGATGCGTCATATTTCAGCAGCGCGGACCATTCGCGACAAGCGCGCGAATCACCTGCGGTCTGGCCTGCGCAGTTCGTTCCCGCAGGACTCGGTCCGCCATTCGCACCATCGCGGCCAAAGCTGTACATTGCGCCAACGGTCACGCCGCTAAACGTTCCGCGATAGGCGATTGAGTTGTCCGCACGCGCATTTGCAAGGTAGCTGTCCAATGATGCAGAAGCAAAAACAGCCGGGCCCAGCAAATCCGCGTCAACCAATCCCCACGCGAGCATGGTGTATTGCCGGCCGAGTGTGAGCGTGCCCCAGCCTCCCGACAGCCCTACAAAGGCCTGCCGCCCAAACAGTCGGCCGCCCTGCCCGAGGGTTCCGTTGTTTGGTGCAAAGCCCGACTCCAGGACGAAGATCGCAAGCAGCCCATCCCCGAGGTTCTCTTGCCCTCGCACACCCCAGCGCGACGGAAGACCTGCGGTGTTCGTGGGCATACGCGCCAAGCTCTTTCCGCCTGCCCCAACGTTTGTCACGTACTCCACGCCGGTATCAACGATCCCATACAACGTGATGGTCGATGGCAGGGCGACTCCCTGTCGTGCGTCTTTCTCTGCCTCGACACGCCGATCCGCCTGCTGGATACCGGGATGCTCCTGATCCTGCCCCTGCGCCACCACTTGCGCATGCGCCGAGCCAATGCACCACGCCATCGCTGCTGCGATTATGTATTTATGCTTCATCGCCTGTCAGTCTCCACTTTTTTAGTTTGCTGATTGAACCGCCCTTGCCTACCGCGAACTATTTTTCCCGACTTTCATCACCCGATTTCCCACAAGGCAATCGTTCGACTCATCACGCACAAATCGCGTGATTTCCAGTGGCCTATCAAGATTTCGAGAAACTGGAGGTCTGGTCGAGGTTCCAAATTGATTTCAGAAGCTAGCGGTAAAAAAATTTATAAATTTAATAGCAATACTTATTATTTTAATAAAGAGACTTTGGATTTTTTCACGTTGAGCCTACGGTCTTCGTCAAGGAAGCAATTTTGACCCCGTAGAACGCGGGCAACAGATGGATCCTCTCCTAAGTTCCTATAAGGCGATTGTGTCTTGTCAGTGAAATTCTATCCATAGCATTTCAGTTATTGCTAAGTATCACCGGCGCTTGTGCAAAGCAGCGCGTGGAACACGCTAGAAATCGCGCGAGGGGTGGCCTCGCGGAGCAGGAGAGATCGCGGCAAACGTTTTCGTGACATGGACGGAGCGTCTAAGGCTACGAAGCTACGAGTGCGCGGTAGTCTTGAAGGACGGCGTTTCCCGGTCGCTAACGCGACGTCTTTAGACCGGAAAGCCAGATGAGATCAGAAATCGCGCCTGTCAGGAGGAAAACTCCTCAAATACCGTTTGCCGCAGCCACTGATTGCCTGGTTCCCGGTGATGTCTGCCATGCCAAAGCATGTTGATTACTATCTGTGGGATTTTCACAGGGCATACAGCAGTCTCCAAATCGAACGGCTCCAACGTTCGCTTCGCGTACGCTTCTGGCACGACAGCGATCAGGTCGGTTGTCTGCAGAATGTGCCCGACGGCGACAAAGTGCGGTACTTGCAGCCGCACTTTTCTCGTAATCCCTGCGCGCTGGATAGACTCGTCAACCATGCCGTGCCCGGTTCCTGCGGCAACAATCGCCACGTGTTCTGCGGCACAGAAGGACTTCAGGGTTATCCCCTGCTCAGCAAGCGGATGCCCTTTTCGAAAGAGGCATACATAACGCTGACTGAACAGCCGCCGCTGAAAGAAGCCAGTCTGCAGGTCCGGTAAAAAACCAATCGCGAGGTCGGTCCTTGCGTTTTCCATCTCCTCGCGAAGGTTCACCGCAGTGTTTCGTACCGTGCTCAAGGTGACCCCGGGTGCTACCTCAGATAGCCTCTTCATCAACGCCGGAAGAAACGATATTTCACCGATATCGGTCATCGCGACTGTGAAGTTGCGCGCACTCGTCGCCGGGTCAAACTCCGCCTTCGAATTCAGTGTGTCATGGATTGTCCCGAGCGCGAACGCTATCGGCTCTGCGAGCCTCTCCGATAGAGGCGTAGGCACCATGCCTTTTGATGTGTTAAGGAATACGTCGTCCCCAAGCAACTTCCGCAGACGGCTCAGGGCGTTACTAACTGCGGGCTGAGACATTCCTAGCGTGCGCGCCGCCGCCGATACACGCCCCTGGTGAAGCAATTCATTGAACACGACAAGTAAATTCAAGTCGATGTCTCGAAGTTCCATCTGCATACCTTTATCAGGTTGGTCTATAGATCCTATTCACCACCTTCTATTTCTAAATACTCTCGTGTGCATCACCATACAACCAATGATCACGGGATGCACTCTGCCGCTATCTGTCGAAGGTAGGCCGCAACCGATCGCGGTAGCTTAGCCGCATTTCTTTCGATGCGTATCGGGTCCTGCTGAAAGAGAGGACCTACGTGTCGACCCCGTGACTTTGCGGCTCAGTTGCGGTCCGCATGTGCGATGTGTGCAGAAAATACATAGGAGACGGATTCATGGCGATCCAACAGACTCACTCCGCGCCTGCGGAAAAGCAGGTCCATTCGGCCACCGAGGATTTTGACCTCTTTCAGCTCCCGAAAACGTACTACGACAATCCTTACCCCTTCTTTAAACACCTGCGGGACAACGAGCCCGCGCACGTCAACTCAGACGGGTCAGTTCTGCTCACTCGCTACGATGACGTCAAGGCTGTCTGGCGAGACCTTTCCGGCGTGGTAAATCGGGAGGCGGCATACCGCGAAAAATTCGGCGAAGGTCCGCTGCTGGAACAGCACACCACCAGCATGCTCTTTCGCGACCCGCCGGATCACGACCGCCTCCGTGAGGTGGTGAATCCTTTCTTCACCCAGTTCGGCATTGAGCGACTGCGGGTCAGCGTGCACGAGATTGTGGCGAAACTCCTCGACGAACTTGAGGACAACAAGGACATCGATTACGTCGCCGACTTTGCTTCTCGCATCCCAATTCAGGTCATTTGCGACATTTTTGGCGTTCCGCGCGCGGACGGCCCGCGCATACGCGATCTTGGTGCCCAGGTTCTTTTTCCGCTGAACCCAGCCGTGTCTGCTGAGGCAATCGCCGCCGGGCACAAGGCAACAGCGGAATTCAAGGCCTATCTGCTTGACTACGTCAACTTTTGGCGCTCCCAGCCGGTTGAAGAGACGCCCAGCAACATCATCAGTGCGCTCGTGAAAGCGGAAAAAAGCGGTCAACAGATCAGCGAGAACGAGATGTTGCACATGTGCATCCTCGTGCTTAACGGCGGTCACGAGACAACCACCAATCTCATCGGTCTTTCAACGCTCGCGCTAATCCAGAACCGTGACCAGTTTGAGCGCATGGCCATGGCCACCGATGCCTCCGTCGTGGCTGTGGGCATCGAGGAATGCCTCCGCTACGCTAGCCCTCTGCAACTCCAGGGCCGCCGGACCACGCGTGAGGTGGCGATTCCTAGCGGCGGAACAATTGCGCCCAACACGGAGGTCATCGTCGCTCAAGCGTCCGCCAATCGCGACGAGCGGATATTCGACTCCCCGGAAAAATTCGATTTGGATCGCCGTCCCAATCCCCACCTTGCGTTCGGGGCCGGCATTCACGTGTGTCTCGGTCGACCCTTGGCGCGATTGGAAGCCAGCATCGCTCTGCCAGCCATCACCAAACGCTTTCCGAAGCTCGACCTGCGCGAAGGCTTGAGCTTTAACCCGAACGCCCGCTTCCGTGGCATTCGTACCATGCCAGTCACGCTGGGGTAATGCCATGACAGCCGAACGCGGGATTCTTGTCATAGGCGGCGGTCAGGCAGCGTGTCAATTCGTTGCCTCAGTCCGGCAGATGGGCTACGACGGTACGCTCACCATCGTCAGCGATGAACTTACCCCACCTTACCAGCGTCCTCCTCTTAGCAAGGGCTATCTGAAAGGTGCGAGCACTGCCGAGTCACTTCATCTTCGGCCAGCATCCTTCTACGAGACATTGCGCTGTGAGTTGCGTCTCGGTGAACGGGTCGAGTGGGTCAACCGCTCAGCCCGCGAAGTGGTGCTGAGTAGCGGCGCACGCATATCCTATGTCAGCCTGGTCTTCGCTACCGGCGCGCGTGCACGCATCTTCCCAGGACTGCCTGAGCGTGACCCCAGAATTCACTATCTGCGCTCGCTCGCACAAGCGCAGGCGTTAAAGACGGCGCTTTCCGGTTATCGACGTATTGGAATCGTGGGCGCTGGTTATGTTGGTATGGAGGTGGCCGCCTCAGCGCGACAACTCGGGATAGACGTAACCGTGCTTGAGGCAGCCCCTCGAGTCATGCAACGCTCCGTTGGCGAGGCGACATCGGCAGCCGTACACGCGTTTCACATCAGCAACGGGGTCGATATCCGCCTCGGGTCCTCAATCTCAGCCGTGGAAGCAGCCCCTGGTGGACTGACAATCCACACAAAAGCAGCGCCGCTGGCAGTCGATGCACTCGTAGTTGGGATCGGCGCAACACCTAATATCGAACTTGCTGCAGCAGCCGATATCGCCTGTGCAAGCGCAATTCTCGTAGATGCGAATGCGCGAACCAACGACCCGCACGTCTTTGCGATCGGCGATTGCACTGAGCAAACGCATGAGATTTATGGGCCCGGACTTCGGCTGGAGTCGGTACAAAACGCCGTAGATCAGGCCAAAAACGCGGCGGCCATACTTGCCGGCAAGAAGACTCCGCCTGCGAGCGTGCCCTGGTTTTGGTCAGACCAGTATTCGCATCGAATCCAGGTGGCTGGCATAGCTCACGGCCATGACGAGATCATCGTGCGCAAACCGGCCGAACAAGATTCTGGCAAAGCAACGCAGTCGGTCTGGTATCTCCGGCAGGGCCGATTGCTGGCTGTTGAGGCTTTAGACGCAGCGGCCGATTTCATGGCAGGCAAAGGGTTTATCCAGACGTCCACCCCGCTGGACACAACCCGCCTGGCGGACGCATCGCTGCCGCTGCACCCACAACCCTTCCCGACATAATCGGCAGCCCCAATAACCTGCCAGAACTTGAGAGATATTCATGAC
This sequence comes from Paraburkholderia phytofirmans OLGA172, assembly GCF_001634365.1. Lineage (NCBI taxonomy): Bacteria > Pseudomonadati > Pseudomonadota > Betaproteobacteria > Burkholderiales > Burkholderiaceae > Paraburkholderia > Paraburkholderia phytofirmans. The sequence goes on along the minus strand of NZ_CP014579.1, from coordinate 236,738 downwards.
ACACATCCACTTTCGCACGGCCGACGGAGCAGAGCTTGTCTATCAGGGTCCTGATGGCATGTCAGTTATGGAAGTTGCCGTAGCCAATAACGTTCCCGGCATCGACGCGGACTGCGGCGGCGCCTGCGCTTGTGCAACCTGCCACGTATACGTCGACGAGGCATGGGCCGATCGCTTGCCTGAAAAGACCGAGCACGAGCAGAAGATGCTGGCTTTCGCCGTCGGTGTCGAGGCGAACAGTCGGCTCAGCTGTCAGCTCTCTGTCGGGCCGACGCTTGATGGCCTCGTGCTCAACGTACCGGCTTCGCAGTTTTAAGCGGCAACGCAGCTTCACAACCAATAACGGAGATAGATCCCCATGAAAATTTGCCGATTCGATGACGACCGGCTTGGTGTCGTCGAAGGAGACTCGGTACGCGACGTGACAGCCGCACTCGACGTGTTGCCACTCCATCGCTATCCGCTACCTACAGTTGATCCGCTAATTGCAAATCTGGCGCAGGTGGCAGATGAAATCAGGCGCATCGCACCATCCGCCCCATTGCGCCCGCTCGCCGACGTCCGCTTACTCAGCCCGGTAGCCAATCCCGGCAAGGTGGTCGCCGCGCCAGTCAATTACAAAAAGCACCTTGAAGAGGCACGAGCGCAGGTCGAGGTTCACCACAACAACCAGGTCGCCGAGATTCAGAAAATTGGCCTGTTCCTGAAGGCAACCAGCTCGATCGTGAGTCCTGCGGCAGGCGTCGAGCTACAACACCTGGACCGCCGAAACGACCACGAGGCCGAGCTCGCAGTCATCATCGGCAAGACCGGGCGCAACATCACACAGGCACAGGCGTTCGATTACGTTGCCGGTTACGCCGTCGGTCTCGATATGACCGCGAGAGGGCCCGAAGAGCGCAGTCTCCGCAAATCCATCGACAGCTTTACGGTTCTTGGCCCATGGATGGTGACGGCAGATGAAGTCGCGGATCCTTCAAATATCGATTTTTGGCTGACAGTGAATGGCCAGCCTCGTCAGAAGGCAAATACCAAGGACCTGATTCTCGGCATTGCCGAGCTCATCGAATTTGCATCAAGCTTCTACACGCTGCACCCTGGTGACATTCTGCTAACTGGCACGCCCGAGGGCGTTGGTCCGGTGCTGCCCGGCGACACTATCGATTGCGCTTTCGATGGAGTTGGGCAAATCCGCGTCGCGGTTCGGGCAGCCGACGGCGCCACGGGTGTAGCTGCTACCACACCCGAGACCGCCGGAAAGAAGGAGACAGCATGAACGACAACCGTGTTTCTCACGTCGGGAATATTGTTGAGACGCAGCAGGCTCGAAAAGCGTTCTACGAGAAAATTGATGGTTCGAACTGCGCGCCGCTGTGGGAGGTACTGCATGCTGTCGTGACAGCAACTCCCAATACACCATGCGTTCCGTATTTGTGGAAGTGGGATACGGTATGGCCGTGGCTGCAGGAGAGCGGGCGAATCATTACCGCAAAAGAGGCCGAACGTCGTGTGCTGGTGCTCGAGAATCCCGGCCTTCGTGGGCGCACCCGTATTACGCACAGCCTTTATGCAGGCCTGCAGTTGATCCTTCCTGGGGAGGTCGCCCCCGCTCACCGTCACTCGCAATCCGCCCTGCGCTTCATCATGAACGGTGACGGTGCGTATACGGCCGTGGATGGCGAACGCGTAACGATGCACGTGGGGGACTTCGTCATTACCCCATCGTGGACCTTCCACGACCACGGCAATACGTCTGCTGAGCCAATGGTCTGGCTGGATGGTCTCGACATTCCTATCGTGGAACTGCTCGACGCCCAATTCCGTGAAGATGGTCTTAGCGAGAGTCAGCAAACGGATCGGAGCGCGGGCAGCAATCTTGCCCGCTTCGGCAACACCATGAAGCCCGTGGAATATAAGTCACGGTCGCGCACTTCTCCGCTTTTCTGGTATCCCTACGACCGCACACGCGAGGCACTCCATACACTGGCGCAGGAAGAGCCGCATGTCGTCTGGGGCCACAAACTGCAATATACCAACCCGGTCACCGGCGACTGGGCGATGCCCACGATCGGTACTTTCATGCAGTTGCTGCCTGCAGGCTTTCGCGGGGCATCCTATCGCGCGACGGACTCCACTGTGTATGCCGTTGTCGAAGGAAATGGACGCTGCATTGTAGGAGATCAGGTGTTGGCGTTCGGTCCGAAAGACGTGTTCGTCTGCCCCTCCTGGATGCCATATCGCCTGGAGGCGGACAGCGATGCAGTGCTGTTCAGCTATTCCGACCGCCCCGTGCAGCAGGCACTTGATCTGTGGCGCGAGATTTTCTAACTGATTGACACGAGGCTATTCGAATCGCGATAGTCGACAGCCCCGGGACCAACAGGTCCTGAGGGCACTCGCGGCGGTTGAGGCAGCGTAGCCCACAGGCCTAACAGCGGATTTGGCCGAGCGAGGCGCCACACGACTTTAGGCCGGGGCTGGCCGGCGAGTTGACGCGGGTTAGCGCTAGGAAGCCTGGTCGCTACCGGCACGACCGGATTAGTAGAACATTGCAAATAGCTCTGACTGAGAGCTAACGTCCAACTTCACGTAGATGTGTTTCTTGTGTGCGCGTACAGTCTCGAAGGATATCGAAAGCTTCTCGGCAATCGCCCGCGAAGAAAATCCGCTAAGCGTCAACATTGCCACCTCAATCTCTCTGGCGGTTAGCGCACCCCGTCCTTTTTTCTCTGCCAGCAGACCAAAACGGTCCGTCAAATCGGAATCGCCGTCTCCGACAGAGTCCGAGCCGTCCTGCCTGGTGCCAAAATTTTCGTGTCGCAGCCGCTGTTGCATTAACGCCAAAACCCACGGCGAAAACAGTGTCAGCAACGTTATTTCCCGTTCGTCGTATCGCTTCATACTCCCGAGAGAAAGCCCCATCGTGTAATTGGCGTCTATCACGACGTTAAAGTGAACCTCATCGCCGACGATGTTCTTCTTGAAGTAGCGCTGGTAGTACTCCGTCATCCGAAAATTGTCGGGTGCGACATCTGCAAGTGAATAGAACCCTGAAACAGGCTGTTCAAACGCAGCGAGATAGAAAGGGTCAAGTTGATAAACCGCCGCGAGATAGTCTCGAAACATCAGATCTATTTTTCCATCGGGGAGCGCCTGTTCGGCGCAAACCAACGGTGGTGCATCACGACAGAATCGCAGCGCAACCCAGCTATCAAAGCCGATGTGCCGTTCCAGAACGCGGGTCAGACGAGCCCAGAAATGCGGACTGTCGATGGCATCGATGACCGAGCCTATCTCCCGATGAAATGCGAGGTCCCGCCATTCGAACTCCATATTTTTCTCCGCTGAGGGTACCCCGGATGGGTGATTTCTGGACAAAAACAATACCCCGATAATGACCTGGACCAAAAAGAAGCAGTGCTATATATGGCCGGCGAAAGGCATTTGAAAAAGGCGAAAAAATGCAGGTAGAACTCGCGCAAATCTCGCTGTTAGATGGCGATGTCGCACACAACACGCGCAAGGTCGTCGACATGATCGGCCGCGCCGACGTTTCTGGCGGCACGAAGCTTATCGTATTTCCCGAGGCCACGTTGTCTGGCTTCCCAACCCGGACGAACGTCGCCGCTATTGCGCAGGCACTTGGAGGCCCAGCCTTAAGCGCTGTGCGTGACGCCGCCAGCCGGGCAGGCGTATCTGTAGCGGTAGGTCTCGCAGAACGCGACGGAGCGCTCTTCTACAACACGACCGTACTGATCGACGGGAGCGGTGAAATTGCGCTGCACTATCGAAAGACGCACCTCTGGTCATCAGACGTCGGCGTGTTCAGCGCCGGCAATCGGTTTGAGACGTGCATATGGAACGGCATCACAGTCGGCCTGTTGATCTGCTACGACATCGAGTTTCCGGAATCAGGGCGCGCCGTTGCTGCTCTTGACGCCGATCTGCTGATTGTCACCAACGGCAACATGGACCCTTTCGGACCGGTTCATCGACGAGCTATCCAGGCACGCGCAATGGAAAACCAGATGTTCGCGCTGATGGTAAATCGGTGTGGTTCTGGCGACGACAACCTGACGTTTCCTGGTGAATCGGCACTCGTCGACCCGTTCGGCGAAATATTTGCTGCGGCCGGATCAGAAGAAACGGTACTCAAAACTCAAATCGACTTCTCCCGGCTCGAAACGAGCCGGGAGCATTACCGCTATCTGCATGATGCGCGCGTGGCACTCGACCTTAAGAGAGTCGACAACGAGGACGGATCGCGCGCCCTCGTAGTTGGAGACCGCCGCATCGGCTGACGTTTTTTCACCTAGTTGTACTTCACCGGTTCGGGGCGTCTGCTCTGGACGATTCCAACCCGCTTGCCCAGAGTTCAGGAGAAGTCATGCAAGAGCCGCACGTCGAAGAACAGTCACACCTAAAGCGTACTTTAGGCCTACCATCAGTCTTACTGTTTGGCTTGGCTTACATGGCGCCGCTAATCGTTTACGGCACCTACGGTGTGCTTGCTCAGGCGAGCAAAGACACTGCCGCCCTTGCTTATCTGCTCGCGCTAGTCGCGATCGCATTTACAGCGCTCAGTTACGGCAAACTCGCGAGCCTCTTTCCGGTCGCGGGCTCCGCTTACACCTACACACGCAAGACCTTCAACGGGCATCTCGGCTTCATGGTCGGCTGGGCAACGCTGCTTGACTATTTCTTCCTCCCTATGGTCATCTGGCTTATCGGTGCCGCCTACCTGAACACCGCGTTCCCGAGCGTACCGACCTGGATCTGGATTGTTTCTTTCATTGTACTAACAAGTGCGTTGAACATCGTCGGCATTGAACTGGCGGCACGCTTCAACATCGTATTGATGGTTGTACAAATGGCCATCGTCGCGTTGTTCGTCGCTTTGTGCTGGCACTATGCCGCTGCGGCAGCAGGTCCTCGCGGCATCGCTATGGCGGAGCCGTTCTTCAAGCCGCACGTGCCGTTCGCAGCAACGATGGCCGGCGCCGCCATCGCTGCATATTCCTATCTCGGCTTCGACGCGGTTTCGACGCTCACAGAAGAAACCATCGACCCGAAGAAAACCATGCCGCGCGCCATCCTGTGGATCGCGTTGATAGGTGGTGCAATCTTCGTGCTGGCCGCCTACACGACGCAACTGGCACATCCGGGCGTCGAATTCAAGGACGCCGACTCTGCCGCCTTCGAAGTGGCAAAGATGATTGGCGGCGATATGTTCGTCACCGTTTTCCTGGCCGGCCTTATCCTTGCGCAGTTCGCGTCGGGCATCGCAGCGCAGGCAAGCGTCGGACGTCTGCTTTACGCCATGGGCCGCGACGAAGTTCTTCCGAAACGCATCTTCGGCTTCATCCACCCCAAGTTCAAGACCCCGGCAATCAACATCGCCATTGCGGGTGTCGTTGGTTTGATCGCTTTGAAACTCGATGTCGCGACGTCCACCTCCTTCATCAACTTCGGCGCGTTCCTCGCGTTCACCGCCGTCAACCTGTGCGTGGTACGCATCTACCTAACCGGCAATCACGGCGATAAGAAGATTGGCGTCGTGGGTGGACTGATTTTCCCGCTGATTGGTGCGGTCGCAGATATCTGGCTGCTGGCAAGCCTCGACAAGACCGCGCTTGTGCTAGGCGTGATCTGGTTCGTAATCGGTTTGGCTTACCTGTGCTGGATCACACGCCTCTTCCGCCAACCCCCGCCCGAAGTCGCAATCTAAAGGCTCTACGGGAGTGCAGCCGTCTAAGGTGGAAATACCGAGCGCGGAGTGACCACCGGGACGGCTGTCAGCAAAATAAACATGCACTGTTCAAATATTAAATATGCCTAAACATAGAATAATTTCATAATTCTCAAGGCCGGCCCGCGTCGATATGCTGCACGTATATTGTTGCTTAAATGGGGCCATCCAGTGGTCGGTTCTGAAGGTGTTGAGGGGCGAACGGGTGCATTGCCTCTGCCGGGCACGCGCCGGGGCGTGATTGCGCCACGCGCAACGCGAGCTGCCATCGGGCTACGGTCCGACTCTTCCGGAATTTCGCCGCGCCGGTTGAACATCATATCGTGGTCAGTTCCACTCGTGCTCCTGTTGATTTGGGAATTTTTCGCGAGGATCGGCCTGCTTTCGCCGCAAGTACTGCCGGCGCCCACGAAGATTTTCCACACCGCGATCACTCTGATTGCGCACGGGCGTCTCCTTAGCGACATGGCAGTCAGTCTGTTGCGCGCCGGGGCTGGATTTGCGATCGGCGGGACGTTGGGTTTCGCGCTCGGGACGGCTGTCGGATTTTCTCGTATTGCCGAGGCGCTGCTCGACCGCAACATCCAGATGCTGCGTACGATTCCGTTTCTGGCGGCGTTGCCGCTGGTGATCGTGTGGTTCGGCGTCGGCGAGGTAGGCAAGATCTTTCTGGTGTCGCTAGGCGTGATGTTCCCGATTTACATCAACACGGTGCTCGGCATCCGTCAGGTCGATCCGAAGCTGCTCGAACTGGGCCGCGTGATGGGCCTGTCAACGGACATTTTGATTCGCCGAATCGTGTTGCCGGGCGCCCTGCCATCAGTGCTTGCAGGAGTGCGCTATTCCCTCGCTACCGCATGGCTCGCGCTTGTCGTTGCAGAAACGATTGCGACAAGCACCGGAATCGGCTTTCTCGCTATGGACGCGCGAGAATTCCTGCGTACTGACGTGATCGTGATGACAATCGTGATCTACGCGGGAATCGGGGTGGCGACAGACGCGTGCGCGCGCTTTCTCGAGCGCCGGCTCCTCGCGTGGCATCCGAACTATACGAAGGGAGCACGTTAATGACGGGGCGTCGTAACGGGACAGGCGCCGCCGTCGTCGTGCACGACCTGCGCCGTGCATATGGCGCGCGTGTCGTTATCGATGGACTCAATCTGACCATCGAGCGTGGCGAGTTCGTCGCGTTGCTCGGTGAGAGCGGCTGCGGAAAGACCACGCTGCTGCGTGCGCTCGCAGGGCTTGACTCGGTCGACGCCGGTCGCATCGATGGTCCGCGTCTGCCAGCGGTCGTATTTCAGGAACCGCGTCTGCTGCCATGGGAAACGCTCGCGCGCAACGTCGCGCTCGGCCTTCCGCCGACGCCCGACCGTGAACAACGGGCGCAAGCGGCGCTTGCGGAAGTCGGCCTTGCCGAACGGTCGCACGACTGGCCGCGCAATCTGTCGGGTGGTCAGGCGCAACGTGTGGCGCTCGCTCGCTCGCTCCTGCAGGAGCCGCAACTTTTGCTACTCGACGAGCCGTTCGCTGCTCTCGACGCGCTTACGCGAATCAAGATGCAACGCCTCGTCAAGCAACTCGTGGAGCGGTATCGACCGGGCGTACTGCTCGTCACGCACGACGTAGACGAGGCGATCACGCTTGCAGACCGTGCGCTAGTGATGCGAGACGGCGCCATCGCGAGCGAGTACATCGTTCGTGAACATGCAAAGCAAACATTGCGCGACACGCTGCTAGCACACCTGGGCGTCGACGCCGAATCGTGATCCAGTTACTGCACGTGCGTTTCGTTGGCCATAGCGGCCATGCACCGCCCGTGCGCCCTTGAAAATCCCTTGCCGTCCTATCCCGCTAACATGCCCAACGCCTCACCTTCAATTAAATCCGTGTGGTCTCGTCGCCGCTTCCTTCAAACTGCAGCCGCGACTTCCGCATTCGCGACCGCTCTGACCGCGTGCGGTAGTCGCAAGGTCGACACCGTTCGCCTCGGCTGGAGTCCAGGCAGTCTGTCGATGATGGCAAAGGAGCGTGGTGACTTCGAGAAATGGCTCGGGAAAGACAACATCAAAGTCGAGTGGGTCGGGCCGTTCCCAAATCACGCGCCGTCGTTGCAGGCGGTCACGGGCGGTAGCGCTGATTTTAGCTTCGGTGGCAGTACAACGCCGGCACTGGCGGCGATGATTGCCGGATCCCCGCTTGTATTCGCCAGTTTCAATGCGATCGAGCCGCGTAGCACGGCAATCATCGCGCGCGACGGTTCAGGAATTGCACGCGTTGAGGACCTCGTCGGCAAGTCAGTTGCAGTCAATCGCTCCGGACTCGGGGAGCTTCTGCTGGTCGCTGCCTTGGAAAAACATCGCATCGATCGCAACTTGGTGAAGTTTGTGTACTTGAATCCGCCGGACGCAGCGCCTGCGTTTTCGCAAGGCAAGGTGGACGCGTGGGCAATGTGGAGCCCGACTGTCGACATCGCACGCGAAAATTACAAAGCTCACGACATCTTCGTAGATGGACGCGACCTGGATCTCCAAATCGATTTCCTGTCGTATGTGACAACGCGTAAATTTTCAACTGACAACCCCGACCTCGTCAGAGCCGTGAACGCCGCGTTTTCACAGGAGGCGAAGTGGGTGTCCGAAAATCCCGCCGATGCCGAAAGACTGTCTCAGGAAAAAGGCCACTATAGCGATTCCGTACGCGACTCGCTGACGGCGATGAAGCGGCAGTACGTCGTATACGGAGCTGGCGACCTAGGCTTCATTCGCAAGCTTCAGGTAGCAGCCGACTGGCTGGCTGCGCATCAGGTACTGCCAGAAAAAATCGCTGTCGCGGACTATCTGGCGAAGGCCTGAGGTCTGACGCGAGCGGCGATGATGAATACCGCGTCCTGCAGGACCATTTACGAGACTCGTCGCGATGACGCTCGTGCGGCCTGCCCCCGAATGTTTAGCTAGCGAGTCTACTGTGAATGCGCCCCTTATCTCAAGCACCGCGCCTGCTCGGCCGCGTGCGCCTTTTCCCGTCCCCGAATCTTCGATTTTCGGGGAAACCCTCCGAAATCTGACCGAAGAATTCGCCGCCACTGCAGCTGAATTGGACGCAAGCGGCGAATTTCCGCACGCCAACCTGAGCCGCTTACACGATCTCGGGTTGTCCGCGTTTACGGTACCTACCGCACTCGGCGGCAGCGGCGCGACGCTCGCGCAGGCAATGAAAGTTATTTCGGCCGTGGCGCGTGGTGAACCGTCTACCGCGCTGATCCTGGCAATGCAATACCTCCAGCATTTTCGTCTTCAACAGAACCCGCACTGGCCCGAGGCACTGCGCACGAAGGTCGCGCGCGACGCTGTCGAGAACGGCGCACTGATTAACACCTTGCGAGTCGAGCCCGAACTCGGAACCCCCGCGCGCGGAGGGCTGCCTGCGACCGTGGCGAGACGCGTGCCGGAAGGCTGGCTGATAAATGGCCGCAAGCTCTATTCGACCGGTATACCAGGACTGACCTGGCTAGCGGTTTGGGCGCGCAGTGACGACCACACGCCGCGCGTTGGCACGTGGCTCGTACGTCACGACACGCCTGGAATCCGAATCGGCAAGCGCTGGAACCAACTTGGGATGCGTGCAACGAACAGCCACGAAGTGATTTTCGACAACGTGCTGGTGCCTGCCGATCATGACGTCGACGCACACCCCCTAATCCCGACGGCGCCGCAGTTGGATCCAGTCGATTCGCTGTGGATGACAGCGTTGCTGTCTTCGATATACGACAGTGTTGCGCACGCTGCGCGAGACTGGCTGGTCAGCTGGTTGTTGGAGCGCAAACCGAGCAATCTCGGTGCTGCGCTCGCGACGTTACCCAAGTTTCAGCAAACGATCGGCACAATCGACACGCTACTGCTCAACAACCGGGTGCTGTTGGGTGCGGTGGCGGGTGGCACCGTCGATGCGACCAAAGCCGCGCAGATCAAACATCTGGTGACGACGAACGCTATTCGCGCGGTAGAACTCGCTGTCGAGTCGATTGGAAATCCGGCGCTCTCGCGCGATAACCCACTCGAACGGCATTTCCGCGACGTGCTGTGTGCGCGCATCCATACTCCCCAGGACGATACCATCCTCATCGGCGCCGGGCGCGCTGCGTTCACCGCGTTCTCGGCACCGCGACAAAAGCAGGGGCGCACGGTGTCTTCGCGTTCCGGACTATGAGCGCTTCTACTTCAGGGACAGTCCCGGCAGGCACCGCCAGTTATTCGAGCGCACATTTCTCGCGGCAGACCCGCGATCTCGAACTGAAAGCAGACGTGCTTGTCATCGGCGGCGGCCTGGCTGGCGCCTGGGCGGCGCTGGGCGCCGCGAGATCTGGTGCCAGCGTTGTGCTCGTGGACAAGGGCTACTGCGGCACCAGTGGCGTTACCGCGTCAGGCGGCCCAGGGCACTGGTGGGTCCCCCCGGATCCGGCGGTGCGCCGGGCGGCAATCGAAAAGCGCTCTGCGGCAGCCGAAGGGCTTGCCGATGAGCGCTGGATGGAACGCGTAATCGACCTTACATGGCGCACGTTACCGACGCTCGCGGGACACTACGATTTTCCCGTCGACGCGCAGGGCGTCACTCAGTATCGCGGCCTGCGCGGGCCCGAATACATGCGGGCAATGCGTAGTCTGGTCCAGCAGGCTGGCGTGCGGATCCTTGACCAGAGCCCAGCACTTGAGCTCCTAGCGGATCCGAGCGGCGGTGTCGCAGGCGCGCGCGGTGTTCGCCGGCAGGAGGGAGACAGCTGGTGCGTGAAGAGCGGTGCAGTTGTACTGGCCACCGGCGGCTGCGCGTTTCTGTCACGCCTGCTCGGCAGCGACACAAATACTGGCGACGGGTATCTGATGGGAGTCGAAGCTGGCGCGGAGCTATCGGGCATGGAATTCTCGAATTACTACACCGTCGCTCCTGCTAACTCAACCATGACCCGCTCAATGGCGTACGCGTTTGCAAACTACCATGACGCCGGCGGCAGGCTCCTGCCAATCGGCGCCGGCCCCGACTCCACCCGTGCGCTCGCCAAAGCACTGCTTGAAGGTCCAGTGTTTTGCCGGCTCAGCCGGATGCCCAACGACATACGGGAGATGCTTCCTCGCGTCTCGCCGAACGTTTCGCTTGCGTTCCGGCGACAAGGTATCGACCCATTCGTCGATGCATTCGAAGTGACGTTGCGAGGAGAGGGCACCGTGCGCGGCGTCGGAGGTCTGCGTGTGACCGACGACGAATGCCGCACCACAGTGCCCGGTCTTTACGCTGCGGGCGATGCTGCGAGCCGCGAGAACGTCGCGGGGGCGATCTCGGGCGGCGGCGCACAAAACTCAGCTTGGGCGCTGTCATCCGGACTTTGGGCTGGCCAAGGCGCCGCCCGCAAAGCGCTGGAACGACGTCAACGGGACGCCGTGCTGCGGCCGCTCGGTGAAGCGGCGCTAAGGCCGTCGACCCAGTCCGCTGTCGGCATAGATGATGCGATCCGTATCGTACAAGGCGAGATGCTGCCGCTCGACAAGAACCTGTTTCGCGACGGCCCGACGCTCACAAGTTCGTTGCAGACGCTGGATGCGCTGTGGACGGAAGCGCGTAGCCTCTCTGGTACGAACGTCCGGGACGTAGTGCGCGCACGTGAATCCGCAGCGCTGGTGGCGACAGGGCGCTGGTGTTACGCGGCTGCGCTCGCACGCACCGAAAGCCGAGGAATGCACCAGCGCAGCGACGCCCCCGCACAGGACCCGCACCTTGCGGTTCGCATCGCGGCAGGAGGCCTCGAGCGCGTGTGGACGCGGATCCCGCACCATCCTTTGACTTCAGTTCTCAAGGAGCACCTGTGATCGAACTTTTGCTCGACGACCGCTGCACCCAATGTAACCGTTGCGTCGACGTTTGTCCCACCAATGTTTTCGATGCTCGCCCGGACGGGCCGCCGCTTATCGCTCGCCAAGCCGATTGTCAGACCTGCTTCATGTGTGAACTGTATTGCCGGGACGATGCACTGTTCGTCGCGACAGATTGCGAGCACGTGACCGGCATCGATGCCGCGACCGTTCTCGAAGCCGGGTGGCTCGGCGACTTCAGGCGAGATTCCGGTTGGGACGAATGGAAAGACGATCCGCGCTATGCGAACGAACACTGGCGCATGGATGAGATTTTCATGCGGGCGCGCGCGCTCGTTTCGCCGTAGATTGACCGCCAAGGAGACTTCGTTCTGAGCAGTGGATCAATTACTGCGCAGGACCGAAGACGGCGAAATCTATGCTCGCCACAATTCCCCCTAACAGGACATGCAGCGTAAACGTGGCCGCGACATCTGGCTGGTGCGTTCAGCCACACTTGCCAATTTCAGACGCCGGTCGATCTGTTTGGCCTTTTGATCGAACAGCAGTTCAGACTGACAAGTTCCTAAGCGCGGACTGCTTTACCAAGCGACTCACTCGAGGCACTTCGCTACGTTCCGCGAAGTGCCTTATTCCCGTTTTCTGTTTAGAAAAGGTACTTGATGCCGGCAGCGACGGAAATCTGTTTATTCGTCGCGGACGGTGTTAGGTAGCCAATCTGGGCGACTGCGGCGCGTCCCAAAGAATCAACGCCGCTTGCGTGTTGAAGCGAGCTGGTTATGTACAGTTCTGTCCTCTTGGACAGCGAGTAGACACCCGCGAGATTCACCTGTTCATATTTGGCACCAGCGTTGCCGCCAGCGCTTCCGCCGGCCGTGTGATCGAACGAGGTGGCCATTCGAAAGAATGGGGTGAACTGATAGCGAAAGCTGGCGCCGACGGTGCGCAGATTCGTGGAGCCGCCGTAGTTTTTCGGGTTAAGCGAAGCAACCGATCCAAGGCCACGGAACTGGGCCGTCGAGTACGCGACGCCGAAAATCGCAGACCCCACGACGTAAGTCGTTGCAACCGCGATTGTTTGTTGGGTATGGGCCGACGCGAATCCTACGATTGCCGGATTGAATCCTGCCGCAGTCGCGGACCCCACAAAACCAAGGTTATTGCCTGTGGCAGTCGCATTGGCGTTAGTGCCGTAGAGGGAGTTGTTAGGGTTGCGCGCATTCACTACCGACGCGGCGACCGAAAGCGCTGCGCCGGTGTAACGGAAACCCGCCGACCAGATCTGGTTTTGTGTCAAGTCGCCTGCTGCGCCGCCCAAGCTGTAAAGCAGCCCGAATCGGAACCCCCTATAGGTATCAGACATGTACTTGATCGAATTATTGATTCGATGTGTGAAATTCAGGTTGTCGTAGTCGGCAGGATGGAACGCATTGTTTCCTATGTACCAGATCGGGAGTAGCGGCGACACGAATTCGATGGAAGGGTCACCCTGGCGTCCTAAGGTAAACGTGCCGTAGCGGTCGGCACTTAAGCCGACCCAGGCTTGCCGCCCGAATAGGGTTCCCCCTAATCCGAGGGTGCCATTGTTCTCGTTGATTGGGCTCTCAAGCACAAAAACCGTTTTGAGACCGCTGCCCAAATCTTCTGTGCCTTTCAGTCCCCAGCGGCTAACGTTGAGCCCCGCTGTGCCACTGTCGAGTTGGCCAACTAGCGCGGCACCGACCGGCTTTCCTGATTTTGAGGTCGCCGCCGTCTGTACATTGTTGGCGTATGTGATTCCGCCGGTCACGGTTCCATATAACGTGACGCTGCTCTGGGCACTTGCTGTCCCAGCCAACACGGAAGTAATTCCGAAAGCAAATAATAAATTCTTCATTTTAATTCGTAGTATTAAACGACTTTCACCCAGCAACCCCGCTGAGAGAGCCGAATGCGAGAAGTGCATTTTGTTTAAGAAATTTTTCGCACTTGATTTCTCCTGTGCACGTTGAGTGAACGTTTCGGAGACGGCGAAATATGTGGAAAAACATGTCTGTACAGCGTAGACATGCTATTTTCGATAGTTGGCACCCGCTCGGTCAAGTCAATTTCAGTAAACCAAAAAAATTAATTTATCTAACGTTATGTCATTTGCACTACTGAAGTTATACGCAAATATGCATTCATTTTTTTTACTTACAGCACTCTCCGACCAGCATGGTTAAGCAGAAAAGATAAGAATCGCTCCGCTACTTAGCGCATGAAAATATCGGCCATAAGTTGCAGTGGTCAAATAAATAACGAGTCGGCAAAGCGCGTTTCGTTGACCGCACATGGGAGGACCTGAAACACGGTACGGAGGCGCCTCAGATAGGCTTCCTCTGCAAATAGCGAATTTAGCGCGGCGGCACTCAAGCTTCGTGTTATGCGATGTCACTTGACAAGGAATAGAGGTCGCCTACTATCAATCTGCAGGCTCGTTTGAAGCTACCTGTGATTCAAAGTGCCGCCCGCACCTAACATACTGGAAGATGGGGGAACTGTGCTCGCTCACATCCTAGCTGAAGTCAATCAGATTTCGGATGATTTCCAGCAGACTACGCAAGTTCAGATTTCGAAGAACACGCGAGGGCTGATTGCGGAAACAATCAGCTCCATTATTCAGGATCCTCATCCGGCCTGGCAGTTGCCAGCCGGTCGCAATGAACAGTATGCTCGCGCGTATCTTCAGGCTCTGCCTCTCTTTTTCTATGGCATGCTGAAAGAAGACCCGATGAACGGCCCGATTAGCGCATTTCAGTTCCTTCACTGGCTATCGAATAACCTGAACTTCAGCCTTTGTATCATCAAAAAACCGTAGAGGAAGCTGGCAATCATGCCTCCGCCACCCACAGATGACGCTCCTAGCGGGTGGTTCGTTCTTAACGATTTCACAAAGACAATAATTACGCTGTCCAGCGCGCTGTTTGCGCTTTCGGTTACGTTCTCGGCGAACCTTCTGGGTAAGACGACAGCCGAATATCAGATCGTGCTGCTGGTAGCCTCATGGGTCGGGCTTGCTTTGTCGATTGCATTTGGCGTTGCCTCCCAAGGATTATTGATTAACTACCTGAGAGTTGGAAAAAACGGTGGCGCCACAGTGGGATGCGCGAACCTTTCCTTCCTGCTGGTCTCCGTTTCGGTCCTTCTGTTCCTTGCTTTTGCATTGGCAACATTCAACGGTGCAGGAAACTCGACTTCTGATGTGCTCTCCGCGCTTCCGAAAGCGCGAGATGCCGTACGTCAGGCATCAGGAATTTCCACGCTTCAAATGAAGGCGGAATTCGCAACCTCGCAGGAAAGAGAAAAGACCATCGAATATCTCTTTTCAACCGGTGTGGGTGGCGACAAGTACCGAGTTACGTGGGACGCATCGACTGGAAAAGCCATTCGAATCGTCAAAGAAGAAGCTGTGGCTCCAGTTGCAGCGCCAAAGCTCAGTGTGTCTGATGTACAAAGCCGTCTGTTGCAGCTCGGTTACGTAGTGGGCCCGATCGATGGAATAGTTGGTACGAAGACAGCTGCGGCAATCAGGCGTTTTCAACTTAACCGTGGCTTGCCGGTAACCGGCACGATAGACGCAGCCACCACTATCGCTTTAGCTCCGACGACACGTAGTCCGTGAAATATTCCTGCGATCAACATTGACTGCATTCAATCAAACATTGGCGCCGGCTTTGCCTGCCGGACATGGCCATTTCCGGCGATATCCCCGTCATCAACGTCGGAAACTCGCCGCTTTACTTCAATACCTTCACCCTTTCAAATATCATCGATTCAACCGCGCGCCAATACGCGTCAACGACCGTCGGATCGGAGGGCGAAAGCTTGCTGGTAACAGTCAACTCAGGCCTAAAACTCGCGAGCGAGGACGTCAGGCTCATCATCAGGTAATGGAAAAGAATCGGCTCGACTTCTGGCAACGCGCCTCTGGCCTGTGCATCGGAAATCTGCGGCAATAGCCAATCGATCAGCGGCTTCAATACCGTATCGACAAGCCACTGGAGCCGCGAACTAGACCCCAACATCTCCCAGCGCATGAGGCGGTCAAACTCAGGAAACTTTACTGTAAAGCGGAACAGCGCTCCGTACGCCAGCTTCAAGCGTTCTTCGGAGCTAACTGCGCCGGAGTCCGCCAGATGCGCATCCCATTCCGCCCGCATGTGCGCGAAACCAAGTTCCGCCACTGCCTGCCAAAGAACCTCTTTCGAACGGTAGTGGTACGTAATAAGAGGGTGCTGCAGGCCGATGCGCTCCGCGATGCTGCGAACGCTGGCAGCGTCATACCCTTTCTCGGCGAACTCCAGCAGTGCGGCGTGAAGAATCGAAGACCGGGTCTCCTGAGCTCGCGGCTGCTCTGCTCGCTTCAATTCCGCCGGGCGCCCAGTGGTGGCCGCCTTGTTCGCAATTGGGGTGCGTGGCACGGGTCGGTTGAAAATAGCTGTAGTAGCCAAGGAAGTTGCTGTTGATAGGGTAGCTTATTGGTTGGCACCGGCTTTGCCTGTGACCACAAACGGTACAGGCAAAGCCTCCTCCACGCGCGGCGCCGTACCCGCTTAACCTGGAAACGCTTCGCAGATGAACTTGGTTTCCATAAACTCATCAATGCCCTGACGTGCACCCTCGCGACCGATGCCCGATTCCTTGAAGCCGCCGAAGGGAGCAACCTCCGTGGCAATTGCCCCTGTATTCACGCCGACAATGCCGGCTTGCAGTGCGCGCGATGTGCGGTGGATGCGTGCAGCATCACGGCTGAACATGTACGACGCCAGGCCCAGTCGCGTTCCATTCGCGCGCTGCAGCAGTTCGTCTTCCGACGTGAACGTTGCTAGTCCCATCACCGGCCCGAAGGTCTCCTCGCATGACATTGCCATTTCTGGCGATATTCCCGTCATCAAAGTCGGAAGGAAGAAATTTCCTTTGCGGTCGGCTCGCTTTCCGCCCACGAGCAATTTGGCCCCACGAGCGAGAGCATCAGCGACATGCCTTTCAACCTTCTGGACCGCATCTTCGCTGATGAGCGGACCCAATGTCACACCAGGCTCGAACCCATCTCCCAGGCTCAACTCCCCAATTGCCGCGATCATGCGCTTCACGAATTCGTCGTGCACTGACGCGTCGATCAGAAAGCGATTTGGAGCGATACATGTTTGCCCGGCATTGCGGAACTTTGCAAATACCGCGCTGGACACGGCGACATCAAGGTCTGCATCGGCGAACACGATGAAGGGAGAGTTCCCGCCCAACTCCAGGGAAACGCGCTTCATGGTGTCAGCACATTGGGCTGCGAGTCGCTTGCCCACTGCAGTCGAGCCGGTAAAGCTCAATTTGCCGACCGCATGACTGGAAGTCAGCGTGCGACCGATTTCTTCCGCAGCGGGGCGGTCCGCCGTGACCACGTTCAGCACGCCACGAGGAATGCCGGCTCGCTCAGCAAGAACACACAGAGCAAGCGCGGAGAATGGCGTGTGCTCTGCCGGCTTGAGCACCATCGTGCATCCTGCTGCAAGAGCCGGTGCCGCTTTTCGCGTCACCATCGCACACGGAAGGTTCCAGGGCGTAATGCCAGCTGCCACGCCGACAGGCTCCTTTATCGCAACATACGTGACATTGCGCCGGGAGCCTGGAATCACCTCTCCGTAGGTTCGCTTTGCTTCTTCGGCGAACCACTCGACAAACGATGCTGCGAACAGCACCTCGTTTTTCGCGTCTGAAAGCGGCTTACCTTGTTCCAGCGTAAGGATGGCAGCCAGATCGGATGCATTTGCCACGATCAGCCGCGCCCACTCCTTCAACGGCGCCTCGCGTTCCTTCGCAGTTCGTGCACTCCACTCACCAAAGGCAGCTTCGGCCTGGATGATGGCGTGCTCAACATCCACCGCCGCCATATGCGGCGCCTTTCCGATAAGTTCACCCGTTGCGGGGTTCACAACATCAAAAGTCGCCCCGGACACGGCCTGAATCCATTCACCGCCTACGTATGCGCGGTCGCGCAATAGGCTGTCGTCGAGTAGTTTCACTTTTTCCTTCATTTAGAGATCGAGCACCAGGTCGCCCTGTTTGGCGCGCGAAACACAGATGCACATCTGTTTTCGCTCGGATTTGTCAGCGGCTGTGAGCACGTAATCGCGATGATCAACATCGCCTTCGATTACGGCGGTTGCGCACAGGCCGCACTCGCCCCGTTTGCAATCGTAAAGCGGCTCAATGTCGTGACGGATGACTGCGTCAAGGATGGACTCATCGCGTGCCACTTCAACAGTCATCCCACTTTGCTTCAGGATTACGCGGAAAGGTTGGTCGCCCTTCGCAGGCGCAGCGGCTCCGAAGAACTCGAAGTGCACTCGCTCAGGTGACCAGCCGGCGCGGGCGGCAGCGGCAATCACTGCTTCGTTCAGTCCGCGTGGCCCGCAGACATAAACCTCACTCCCATCCTGGGCATCACGCAGCTCTGCGCCGAGGTCAATGCCTCGAGTAACATCGCCGCCGTCGAAATAGAGAGTCAGCCGGTCCCCTGCCAAGTCAGAAATTTCAGACAGGAACGCAGCGTCCTCAGTGCTCCGCGCGCAATAGCAAAGCTTGAAGCTCTTGCCCTCCGACACGAGAACGTGGAGCATCGACAGAAGCGGCGTGATTCCGATACCGCCGGCAATCAGGAGATGGTGCTTCGCGCTTGGAGAGATGCCGAACTGGTTCTTGGGCTGGCTGCAAGTTAGCAGTTGACCAACTGCCACACCGGCATGCATCGCCGCAGAGCCGCCGCGACCAGAATCCTCCCGCAACACGCCCAGCAGATAATAGTCACGATGCGCCGGCGAACTCGCGATAGAGTACGAGCGTTGTACAACCTCTCCTGAGGCTAGCGGGACTGAAATGTCTAAGTGCGCGCCGGCGTCAAACGCCGGTAAGTCTTTGCCCTGAGGGTGGCGCAGAACAAATCCGCGAATTCTCGCCGTCTGCTGCTCCAGATCGGAAACGATAAGTGTCTGGCTATTTTCCATGCTTCATACTCCGAGGCGGCGATACTTGACCACCTCAACAGTCGCCAATTAGGCAACAATTCCCGTCAGGCAATATCCGCCCTGCCGACGGTGCAGCATTGACCGCGCACCTGCGAGAGGAATCTCATCAGTGCGTGATGTATCTGAGTTTGGAAGATAGTCCTCCGGCACGCTGGAGGACTACTTTCATCAAAGATCTGCTTCGAGACCCAAGTCTTCGAGGGTACGGCGCACCAGACCTCGAACGGCCATTCGTGCTCCCGACACATCCCCTCCTTCAATCGCGTCGACCAAGGCATGCCATAGCCGACCGACATTCTCAAGGTGCTTGCTTTTGCGCAGCGAGGCGTGGATATACATTCGCGTCTGGTACGTCAGGCGGCTCCAATTTTGAGCAAGCCTGACGTTTCCGGAACTCGTACAGATCCAATGGCTCAACTGACCGCCGATAGGCATTTGTGCATCGATGTCGTGCTTGGCAAGCACCACATCCATCTCGCGCAAAAGAATCCGCGCAACGTCTAGCTGCGACCGAGTCACTCGCCGTGCCGTAAGTTCAGCTGCGAGCTCCAGCAAGGCGAGGCGCATCTGGAAGATTTCCACGATTTCCTCGTCGCTGAGGTCCACGACACGGACGCCACGCCTAGGTTCACGCACCAGCAACTCTTCATTCACGAGCGTTTGTAATGCCTCGCGAATCGGGCCGTTCGAGACAGGGAATTCCTCCGCCAGAGCGCTCTCCCGGATCCAGCTTCCAGGCGCATAGACTCCTCCGGCAATACGATCACGCAAAATTGAAGCTATGCCATCGCCGATGGACTGAGGCGCCTGGAAATGGAGCACCGACGAGTTCACGGTCTGAACTGAGTCGGCAGAGAGAATGTCGCCCATGGTGTTGACTTGACTTTATTGAGTGACGGCGGCTGACTCTTGCCGAACGAGTTTTTCAAGAATGCGTCGCGCCGCCACAGACCCGCTGTCCGCCCGTACCCCTACTTCTGCTTTCGTGCGACTATCGGTTTCGATCATGATCTGCTGAGCTTCAAGGATTTCCACGTCTTCCATAAAGGTAGCCAGAATGGAATCGTGAATCAGCTTGGTGATTGCCTCGTCCTCCAAGGCAAAACAACGCGTGATTGTCCAATAATACTTGCTGGTACGCTCATCCACCGGCGTAATGCTATTGATGGAGAACCACCGCAAGCCTTTTTCCAGATCCTCGGTGCCGGCCGGATAGCCTCTCGCATCGATAGAGACATTCGCCGGCGGCTGGAAGCGGATCACCTGCCAACGGTCGATGTGTTCGTCCAGGTTTCGCACACGAGCAAACAAAGGAGGCGGCGGCGCATCCTTGATAATCCGCTCGACATGGACTTCGCGCCCTTCCACCCGATGCGTCATCGGCGTCTCCACCACGGCGGAGTTGCCGATGGTTTTGGCGTGAACGTATGTTTCGTGCGTCAGATCCAGAAGATTATCCGTCAGCAACTGGTAGTTGGCTTTTACATCAATGCACCCCCCAGTCGACAACCAGCCCGGCTCGCTGTTGTAGCGGAAGTCCGGAATCAGGGATTCATCGGCCGCCTCGGGGTCGCCCATCCACACCCATACCCACTGCCACTTCTCCGCCACAGGGTAAGCACGCACCTTCATTGAAGGCGGAATCTGCTCCTGCCCGGGAATCGCGACGCAGGCCCCCGCGCAGTTGAGCGTGACCCCGTGGTAACCGCATTGCACGGTATCGCCGATGAGGTTGCCCTTGGAGAGGGCTGCGCGCCGGTGCGGGCAACGGTCTTCAAGGGCAACGGCCTTTCCAGCCTCCGTGCGATACATCACAAGCGGCTCACCGATGATCCATCGCTGCGTGAGCGAGCGCTGGATCTCATGGCCCCAGCCGGCGACATACCAAGCGTTTTTCAAGTACATAGATGTGTCCAATGATTGTAAAAGATGATGTCTTTCAATGTTCTTAATTATTAATGATTAACAATCTGTAGCAACTGGTAGAAACCCTATCTAAGTATCGGCAGTGAGATTCAACGAACTCCGATGGCCGCAGCGCGGCTTGTGTGCGGGTGTCGCCCGACCGTCCGATCGACGGACGTCGCGCGCCAAAAGGCACGAATGCCGCCAACTAGCTGTCGGAACCCGGAGAGCGGTCGCGCGTTGCGGCCGCGATTAGCTATGACGTTACGGCGTAGTCGCGACGACTCGAATGCGTCGCTGCTGGCTCGGTTTGGTCCAGACTTGCTCCGACGCATGATCATCGCTTTCAGGATCCTGCAACTGAAATGGTTCCGAAAGAAACTGAAGGTCCGAACTCCCCGGAAGCAGTGGCTTACTTGCAGTTTTAAACAGGTCAATAATCATTGAGCGAAACCATCGGTTTGCAGGGTCGTGATGGTAGCGGTCGTGCCAGTAAAGCGCGATTTCAAATGGGTCCAGCCCAAACGGCTCCGGGCGATAAGTGAGCGGAAAATAGCGACTCAAAGTCGAGGCGAGTATTTCAGGCGCTATCCACACGAGGTCAGACGCCAGCAAGCAATGTGGCGCAGAAAGATACTGGGGAATTCGCACCTTGATTCGGTCCCTGGCTCCAGCCTCAATGAGCGCACGCTCAAGCAGCAGATGGCCGGTGCCCCCGAATTCCACCAATAAGTGGTCAGCGCGGGCGATGGTCTCCGCGTCGATCACCTCCTTTTCCAGCGGATGCCCTTTTCGCATCACACACACGTACCGCTGCTTGCACAATGGCTTGCGATGGATATCCTGTTCCAGCGACGGCAGATAGCCGACTGCCACGTCGAGTCGCCCGTTGCCTAGCGCAGGAATCGTGTCCTCAACCTTTGTGAAGAGCGTCTGCAGTTTGATATCCGGTGCGATACCTTGAAGTTTACGATAGAGGAGGGGCAGAATAACAACCTCCCCAATGTCACGAGTACGAATGGTGAACATTCGTTGCGACTGCTCGGGGCAGAACGGTTGAGGCACGCCTGTCGTCTTCCGCACCTGGTTGAGCGAGTCAATCAGCGGTTGAGAAATGTCGATAGCAACCGCAGTCGGTTCCATGCGCCGCCCAACCAGTATGAACAGCTTGTCGCCATACGTCGCTCTCAGCCGTTTCAACGAAGCACTGACAGCCGCCTGGGTCAGACCAAGATTCTCTGCGGCGATAGTTACAGACCTATCACGCCACAACGCTTCGAACACGTATAGCAAATTGAGGTCTTTCACGACGCCTCCTGTCCTCTGTCTCGTCTCGCCAAGTAATTTCGCCGCCTGCCTGCCATCGCATCGCGTCCGAATCGGCTTCGTATAAACAGGATTTGTATATGTAGGCCAGCGCTACCGCACTGGGGGTAAACCCGTTTGAAGGACAGGGCGTCAACCTCACGCCTCCAAGACGCCCACCAGCGCTGGATTGCGCGAAGAATAAATCACATTGATAGTTCGTAACAATTCCAGCTTACTCGACTGCGCGACGAGCCACGCTCAAAATTCATCGACATAGCGCCAAGAAAGCAAGGAGACACTCGGTGAAAACAGTGGGAATAGTTGGCCTTGGTCAACTCGGACTGCCGATTGCAGCAAATCTGATTAGCGCAGGCTTCCGCGTTGTCGGCTTCCCCCGCAGCAGTGCGGCGGCCTTCGCGGCAGTGGGCGGAATCGCGCTGGGCAGCCCGGCTGAGGTACTGAAGGAAGCGGAGGTGCTCCTGCTCTGCCTACCAAGCGAAAGTGCCCAACTCCAGGTGCTCGACGGTGACGACGGCCTGCTGAAATCGGGCGTTCGGAACAAGACAGTCGTCGAACTGAGCACGTACCGACGTAGCTTCAAGTTGGCGCAGGAGGCACGACTGGTAGATGCCGGCCTTTCCGTTCTGGAGTGCGAGGTCAGCGGTTCTCCGCCAATGGTCAGTCAAAAGAAAGCAGCACTCTTCGTCGGCGGTTCAAAGGAATTGTATGAGGGTTGCCGTGCCGTGCTAGACGCTATTGCCCCGACCCAATTCCATCTCGGCCCATTCGGCGCGGCGCTGAATATGAAACTGATCGCCAACGCCCTGCTCGCGATCCATACACTCGCAGCGGCGGAGGCCTTAAACCTTGGCGCTCGTGCCGGCTTCGACCCGCATCTTGTCGTGGAGGCAATCCGCCAAAGCGCCGGTGCCTCGACGATGTTTGCCATCCGCGCTCCAATGATGGCTGACCGTCGCTTTGAACCGGCCCCCGGGCCCTTTACCACCCTAGAAAAATACCTGGATCTGGCGTCCGAACTGGCTATCGACTCCGGCTCCGCTACACCGCTATTTGCCACTGCCCTGCCGTACTACCGACGTGCCGTCGAGCAGGGCATTGGTGACCAGGATATCTCGGCGGTCATCACACTGCTCGAGGAAGAATCTAAATCGAATATCAGGACTCTTTCATGATTATTGAACAACGAACCTACACGCTCAGACCTGGGACCGTCCATCAATTTCTGGCGCTCTACGAGGCCGAAGGTCTTGAAGTTCAGTCATCCGCGCTAGGGAATCTGGTCGGCTATTTCATTACCGAGACCGGCGAGCTGAACCGCGTGGTGCAATTGTGGGGTTTCTCGACGTTTGAGGACCGACTTCTGCGCCGCAAGGAGCTTTCCAGCTCAGACGCCTGGCGCGCCTTCCTCGCCAAGGCAGGTTCGTTCGTCGCTGAACAGCGTACCGAACTGCTGACGCCGGCACCCTTTTCCCCCATCCGCTGAGGACGACATGATCCGCAACTTGAACCACATTGGGCTGACCGTGCCGTCGCTCGAAATCGGCCGTGCCTTCTATGAATGTTTCGGTCTTCAAACGCATGCATCCGGAAAGGACCTCGTCTTTCGCTGCGAGGGACGTGACCAGGATCAGGTCCGTTTGATGGAAGGCCCGACGAAGCGTCTCGCGTACGTGTCTTTCGGTACGCACAAGGGTGGCCTGCAGCCGCTGCGAGAGCGACTTGAGGCTGCCGACGTAAAAATCGCTGATGCTCCGTTCGACGTGTCTTTCGGAGGCATCTGGTTTAAGGATCCCGACGGCGACTGGATCAACGTGCAGGAAGCAGAGGATGCCGGATCGACACTCGCACCGACGGCAGAGGTCAATTCACCGCAGCGATATCGTCGCATCGGCACGCGCGCATGTGACATCACGTCATCGCAAAAAAAGGCGCGCCCCCGCCGCCTTGGCCATCTGATTAAATTCTCGACCGACGTTGACCGAGCGGTCGAGTTCTACGGCAAAGTGCTTGGCCTGTTGGTGTCTGACAAAGGGCTCGACATTCTCGCATTCATGCGTTCACCCTTTGGCGGAGATCATCACATGATCGGAATTGCGAAAGGCCCGCATACCGGCTTGCACCATATCAGCTTCGAAGTAGGCGACATCGACGAAATCGAGATGGGCGCTCAGGCCCTGCTCGCCGCCGGCTACAAGGACGGCTTCGGTCTTGGCAGGCATGGCCCGGGCTCCAACTATTTTCACTACATCCGCGACCCGTGGAATAGCCTGGTTGAGTATTTTTGGGACATAGACGTCATTCCCGAAAACGCGGACTGGACGCCGATGCCGAACAACCCAGAAGGGGTGCACGCGGTACTTCACGCCGTATGGTCGGAATCGCCGGCACCCGCAGACTTTATCGTCAACTTCGAAGAGCCGCATTGATTGCGGTAGCACGTATTCGCAGAACGCCTGCCCGCCGAATTTCCGGCGGGCGGGTTTATTCACGAACGCCGGTTAGGTTTCCTCATGAATGATATTTCCTCTGTCCTTCAAGGGATGTTGAACAAAACCCTGTATGTAGTTTTGCGCAAGCCGCGCGATTTGACGCGAGTCTCAGAAGTTCTACCGCGCCACATTGAATGGATTATTAGCGCAGAAAGACGGGGAGAGATTTTTCTTTCGGGCCCCTTCACTGGCCCCGGGCAGCCGGGTGAACACGGCGGCATGACGATCCTGCGAGCATCGAGCGCAGCAGGTGCGCAGCAAATTATTGATACAGATCCGTTTATCGCAGAGGGTGTATTCGAGGTTGAAGTCAAACCATGGCTGCTCATGGAAGGAAGCCTGACGTGCAACTTCACCCTATCGAATCAGCAATCAAAGCTTTATTGAAGGACGACCTGTGAGCTACCAACTTTTTAGCTATCTCGACGCTGCCGGCAAACCCCGCACAGGCATCGCGATCGAAAGCGGTCATTTTGATTTCGGCCGCCTCGACCTAAGCAATTTCAATTCTGGTTCTTTTGACGTTGGCCACATCGACATTGATAACGCGTTGGAGCAGTGGCCTCAAGCTCACGAACAACTGAAAACGCTTGCGACAGCAATTTCGAAAGACAGCTCAATTGGAGCGAATGCCAAGTTGGTTGCTGACGAGTTGTCGTTCGCAGCACCGCTGAGCCGCCCCGGAATCATATACGCCGCTGGTGCAAACTACCGCGACCACGTCGAAGCGATGGGCCGGGCATTCAACATGCGCCTTGTGCTCGATCCCCGCGCGGAAGGCATCCCTCCGTGGCACTTCATCAAAGCCGGTCGTGCAACGCTCGCCGGTCACAAGCAAGATGTGACCTATCCCGGCCATACGCAACGTCTGGACTGGGAAGCTGAGCTGGCGGTCATCATTGGCCGTCCTGCACAGAACGTCAGCGTGGACGATGCCCTGAGCTACGTTGCCGGGTATAGCGTTGCCAACGATCTTTCAGCGCGCGACAATTTACGTCGTGACAAGGTTGACGCGTCCTCGCCCTTCCTCTTTGACTGGATTGGTCACAAATGCTTCACCGGAGCGTGTCCGCTGGGACCTTACTTCACCCCGGCAGAATTCGTCGCGTCTCCCGAGAACCTCGACATCAAGCTTTGGTTGAACGGTGAGCTCAAGCAGGATTCGAATACCAGCAACCATCTCTATTCAGTCGCGGATCAAATCGCCTATCTCAGCAGCCGCCTTACGCTGTACCCTGGCGACGTCATTCTTACCGGAACACCGGCCGGCGTTGGCATGGAGAGCGGAACGTTTCTTGAGCGTGGTGACGTGGTGAAAGTCTGGATTGAAAGTCTGGGACAACTGGAAACGACCATCGTCTAAGTCCGGCTTCTCTCAGAACGAGTCGCAATCTTCGACGGCACCGGAACGAAATACCAGTTCGTTCCGGTCTTTCTCCGGTATAGGCACGCGCATCAAGCGAGCGCGCAAACGAATTCAGTTCTCAACACAGATAGGGACCTCTCGCTCGAGCAAAACACCGGTGCTCAGAAAAACCGGAGAAAGGCCAGCATTTGACAACGAGACAATCGACAACCGAACGACAATAGCTACATTCGTTGGGACAGGTACTTAATGGCCCCTGATTCGTCCCGAAAACGGTGTCCCGTCGATTCGCTCAGCAAGCGTGCGTGCACCGCTTTTCAGTATCTCAGCCTGATAGTCGTAATCATCCGCCGAAACCATTTTGGTCGGATAGACAATGCCTAACGCCGCCAACAAGCCTCCAGACCGCCCAATCACCGGAACCGCCAAGGCGCCTATCCCTGGTTCCCGCTCTCCGTCGGACACTGCGTATCCTTTCCGGAATACGTTGTCTAACTCCCGCCGAATCCGGTCAGCATCAGTCACCGTTCGACTCGTTAGGCGCTCGAATGGACCGCTCGCCAGCAGTTGCTCCCGTACATCCTTTCCAGAAAACGTCGCCAGAATCTTGCCAACAGCCGTCGCATGAAACGGGAAATAGGAGCCTAAATTTGACGACAAATCCACCGGCACCGACCCCGCGATACCAAGCAGATATAGCGGCTTGAGATGGTCAAGAATCGACAGCGTCGCGTTAAATCCGCTTCGATCTACTACTCCCCTTAGGATTGGCAACGCCTGTCGTGTGAGAGGGTGAGCCTGTACGAAGCGAGAACCGAAGACAAATGCCGACAAGCCAACGGAGTAACTCCTCGATCGCGGATCCTGCTCAAGCCATCCAGCATCGCGAAACGTGCTAAGGATTCGCGAGACCTGACTTCGAGGCAGCCCGAATCGCTCAGACAACTCACCCACTGAACAATTTCCAGTTCCTTCGTTGAAGGCCTCGATGATTTGCAGAGCAGTGGCTATCGTCTTCATGTGATTTGCAAATACAGCAATACGTCTTCGGGGGCAGACTGCACAAGCATAGTTATATTGGAAAAGCGGTCTTATTTCAAAGAATCTCTAATCATTGCAAATAGCGCAACACGACGGTTTTTCTGGAGTTCCATCGCTTTGGGGTGCAAGAATAATTCCGTCGTCACGAGCGTTGCACGGCCCGGTTGTTTCGTGTGACCCACAAGCACACGCGCGCAACAAACGTAGCGCAAACGTGATTGTCAATCCAGAAATTCGCCCAGACGGATTCCGTGTCTTGCAGACATTCAAAATGACTAAAGGAGACATTTCATGCAATTGGCCTCGTCGTCAGTCGACGTCTCGCCCCCGAAAGTGGAGACTCTGCGCTCAGTTGCCGTTCGCAGACAACGGATATCCCTCACGATAACCGCCGCATTGCTTCTGACTTATATGGGATTCGTACTTCTGGTCTCATTCTGCAAGACTCAACTGGCGACGGTGCTGGCGCCTGGAATATCGCTGGCGATCGTATTGGGGATTTCCATGGTGGTTTTCACTCTTTCGCTCACGTTCGGATTCGTCGTGTGGGTGAACCGCGTTCACGACGAATCTCTGCGTCGCCTGCGCGATTCGGGAGCCACGCAATGACAGTACTCAACTCAGGCGCAGGGCACGCCAACTTCGCATCCGTACTTTTCTTCGTCGTGTTTCTCCTGTCGACACTCGTTATAACCTGGTGGGCAGCTCGCCGCACGAAGACGGCAGAACAGTTCTTCGCCGCTGGCCGTAGCATCGGCCCAATGCAGAACGGGGTTGCCCTAGCGGGTGACTTCGTGGCCGCAGCGGGCTTTCTCGGTATTTCGGGGCTTGTTTCATTGGTCG
Organism: Paraburkholderia phytofirmans OLGA172; assembly: GCF_001634365.1. Taxonomy (NCBI): domain Bacteria; kingdom Pseudomonadati; phylum Pseudomonadota; class Betaproteobacteria; order Burkholderiales; family Burkholderiaceae; genus Paraburkholderia; species Paraburkholderia phytofirmans. The sequence continues at coordinate 209,115 of NZ_CP014579.1, read as the reverse complement.
GCTTTGATGGTCTAATTTACGCGATTGGCGGCATCATCGGCTGGCCGATCATGCTCTTCCTGTTCGGTGAACCACTTAGAAATCTTGGTAAATACTCGTTTGGCGACGTACTGGCCTATCGACTCAACTCTCCGAACATCAGAATCGTCACCGGCATTACGACCCTCGGGATTACTGTCTGCTACCTGGTGATGCAGATGGTCGGCGCCGGCGAGTTGGTTCACCTTCTGTTTGGCATGGAATACGAAGTCGCGATATGGATCATCGGCGCATTCATGCTTGTCTACGTGATCTTCGGTGGCATGCTTGCAACCACCTGGGTACAGATTATCAAGGCAGCGTTGATGTCTCTCGCAGCGATTGTGATGACCTACATGTCGCTCGCACACTTCGGGTTCAATCCCGTGAATCTTCTGGCAGCTGCGAGCGCTGCGCATGGCCCCGCCGTCCTGTCGCCCGGCAAACTTATCTCGAATCCCGTTGACGGAATCTCGGTTAGCCTCGCGCTCTCCCTTGGCGTGGCAAGTCTTCCTCACGTTTTGATGAGATTCTTCACCGTTGCTGACGGTCGCGCTGCCCGAAAGTCTCTCGTCGTCGCCACAACGATCATCAGCATCTTCCTGATGTTGACCTTCATCCTTGGATTTGCCGCGATGCAACTCGTGGGTCAATCGGCGATTGCTGCGATGGATAAAGGCGGAAACATGGCAATTCCGCTGCTTGCTGAGAAGCTGGGAGGAGTTTCGTTCCTCGGCTTCGTATCGGCGGTGTCATTTGCCACTATCCTCGCGGTTGTTTCCGGGCTGCTAATCACCGGTGCAACGACTGTTTCTCACGACCTTTTTGACGCCGTCATAAAACGCGGCAAAGCAACCCAGAGACAAACCATGTTTGTCGCTCGCGTAGCGACTGTAGCACTCACGGTAATTGCCATCATCTTAGGGCTGATACTCAGAGGTCAAAATGTTGCGTTTCTCGTTGGGCTTGCGACAGCCGTCGCGGCAGGAGCAAATTTCCCCGCGATTTTTCTGGCTATCTACTGGAAGCGCTACACAGTCACCGGCGCTGTATGGGGAATGATGGTGGGCCTGATCTCAAGTCTGCTGTTCATCTACTTCTCGCCGACGATACAGGTCGATGTCCTGAAGCATCATTCCGCACTCTTGCCTCTTCGAAATCCGGCGATTTTCTGCGTTCCGTTGAGCTTCGCGGTCAGCATTGTTGCGTCGCTACTTAGCCGACGAGTCCAGGACCCAGCGCGCTATCAGGAGATTGAGCAACGCATTCTTCTCGGCGCACAGGGGCTCTGAATGCACCGTCGAACAGCTAACTATGGGCTGCGTGCCCGTCTCGGGGTGCTGCTTCCGTCCGGAAACATCGCGGCCGAGGCTGAACTCACATCGCTCATGCCGTCGGGTGTGTCCCTCCATACCACACGTCTACCTCTTACGGGAAGCGGAAGCAGTCAACTGCTAAGCATGGCATCAGAAGTCGAACAGGGGGCTTTGCTTCTAAAAGACACGCAACCGAATCTCATCGTCTTTCATTGCACGGCGGTTTCAACCTGGGAGCCGGAAATGGATTCCCGCCTTTGTGAGCGAATCGAACGTGCGACAGGCATACCTGCGATAACAACGGCGAAATCCCTGATCTCGGCTTTCAAGAACTTTCGGGCAAAAAAAATCGTATTGCTGAGTCCCTACATCGACGAAATCAACAGGAGGGAGATCAACTTTCTGGCCCACCACCAAATCGAGGTTCTCGAATTTCACGGATTGGGTATTCAAGGGCCCCAGGAAATGCACGCCGTGGCGCCCGAAGTTTGGCTCGATCTTGCGAGGACAGCCAGACGTGACGACGCGGACGCCTACTTCCTGAGTTGCACTGCAATACGGTCCATCGAAGTCGTCGACGAACTAGAACGCGAACTGGGCCGACCCGTGCTGACAAGCAACCAGACGATGGCCTGGCACGCACTTCGAAATGTTGGCGTCGACGAAAAAATAACTGGTGCTGGAAAGCTGTTCACGATTTAGCCCAACCTTCGGCGCGTCATTCCAGCAGCCATTTCGATGCGCCGATTTCATATAAATCCATAGATGGAGGCATCATGCAGTCAACGATAGCAGAACGCGAAGTTGCTCCAATTGCAAACAGCGGAAAGGAGTGGCGCGACGCGATCGCCCAGATGGCACAGCGCAAGACTCCAAGTTTTTTCCATATGCGGGCACGATTGCCAAAACAGGGGCGGACTAATCAGGTTCTCGGCGCGTCAACCCAGATGAACGTCGTTCTCAAAACGTACGCGAGCGGCGGCGAAAACGAGATTCACGCTCACTCGAACGAAGACCACCTGTTCGTGGTGCTTCAGGGCGGTGCTACTTTTTTTGGTCCTCGCGGTGAAGAACGTATTGTCGAAAAAAATGACTGTGTCCTGATTCCGTGTGGCGCTCTTTATTCGTTCCACGCAAACGAGGGTGAGCAGTTGGTCATGCTGAGAGTCGGCGCGGCGATTGATCCGTCGACAGACGTGCTAGCTCGTGTCGACGAACACGGCGCACCATTTGACGGTTTTTCCGAAAAGAACAAAGAAGTCCCGGTAATCCTCGAGCAAGATCTCTGGTTCGAATAACCAGCTGCGCGGGTCTGCGGGAAGACGCCAACCCACAACCCGACATTGACCCGTGAAATATGCCAGCACGCTTGAAACCAAGATGCGGGCAACGATTGAAATGGAACTCATATGATCGAACTGTGCCAACCACCAAACGCGAATCCTCGCCGACCCGCCCTTTTGTGCCCAGCCGGCGCCACCGATTGTCATGTTCACGTCTACGGCCCAAACAATGCGTTCCCAGTCGCAGCCACTCGGGCGTTCGACGTTCCCGAGGCACTGCCGTCCTCACTCTCCGACTTGCTGGATATGCTTGGAATCCAACGAGTTGTACTGGTTCAACCCAGCGGATATGGAACAGACAATAGCAGGCATCTGACTGCGCTGAAGGAAGTTGGGCGGCCCGCGCGCATGATTGCGTCCCTGCGCTCAGACGTGAGCCCGACTGAACTCGACCGTATGCACAAAGCGGGAGTTCGAGGCGTCCGATACACCATCGGACACGCGGGCGCGGCGCCCATCGCGGAGATGCCTGAACTGGCGAAGCGCATTGCGGAGTTCGGCTGGCATGTCCAGCTCCATGTGATGAATGACGGCAGTGGCAACGCACTCGTCGAGATGGAAAAAGCCCTCGAGAACTTGGCCACAGATCTTGTTATCGACCATATCGGATCAATTCACCCCGCCGGCGGCCTTGAACAGCGCGGCTTCGCTGCTCTGTTGCGGCTATTGGAAACCGGGCGATGCTGGGTAAAGCTCTCCGGCGCGTACCGCGTATCCAAGGCTCCTCCCTATGAAGACATGATGCCGTTCGTTGAAAAACTCGTTGCGGCAAATCCCGACCGTCTTGTATGGGGCAGCGACTGGCCTCACGTGGCATTCAAGGGATCTATGCCCAACACCACAGACCTGCTGGATCAGTTAATGGCGTGGATTCCGGATGAGACACAGCGCCATCGCATTCTAGTTGGCAACCCGGCAACGCTATACGGCTTCTAGCCCTTGTCCGATTTTCATCGGCCGTCACTCGGTAGCCGCCGATCAAGTCGTTTTACATTATAAATTCACAATTCGTATTGTTCGCAGTCCTACTGTTACGAATTGCCTGGCGCCTGAGCTACTAATCCATCTCACTCGTGGGCACTCAAGGATGAGAAACACAGTAACGATTTCGCGACGGGCGAGGAGACCATGAAAAAAGCCATCTATGTAGGTGTCGGTACCGCAATCTCGCTGGCAACTGGCTCGGTGTTTGCACAAAGCAGCGTGACTCTGTATGGGATCATTGACGAGGCAGTTAGTTGGGTCAACAGTGTGCACACGGCGGCCGGGGCGGGGCACTCCCAGGTAGCGTTGCAAGCCAACGGACTTCAGCCGAGCCGCTGGGGTCTTCGAGGCACCGAAGATCTCGGAGGCGGGTCGAAAGCCGTGTTTGTGCTTGAAAACGGATTCGATCCGACGTCCGGAAAGTTTTCCCAAGGTGGGCTTGAGTTCGGCCGCCAGGTCTATGTTGGTCTGTCCAATCCGGTTGGGACGGTAACCTTTGGTCGTCAATACGACTCCGTTGTCGACTATGTCGGCTCGTTTGTATCAGCCACCCAGTGGGCGGGTATTACGATGGCTCACGGCGGCGACCTCGACAACCTGGTCAATTCCTATCGAACGAATAACGCAATCAAATACGCCAGCCGCGTCATCAACGGGTTCCGCTTTGGCGGTATGTATAGCTTCGGAGGTGTTGCGGGAGACGTAACACGAAATCAGATCTGGTCTCTTGGAGCCGGATTCTCGCGCGGCCCACTGTCTGTCGGCGCAGCGTACCTCAATGTGCGGCAGCCAAATCTGAGCTTCTTTGGAAACAGCACGACAGGCACGCCGTCAGCGGCCACAGCAAACAATCCATCGCCGGTCATTGCTGGTTTTCTCTCGGCGCACAGCTACCAGAACCTAGCTCTTGGCGCGGCCTATAACGTCAGCAATGTCACAATTGGCGGCGCATTCTCAAATGTCAGGCTTTCCGGACTTGGGGACACAAGTGCAGGTCCAAACCCCAAGGGATATCGAGGCTCTGTGACCTTCAACAGTATTGAAGGTAATCTTCGATACCTGGCTGCGGCAGACCTTTCGATCGGAGTAGCGTACGATTATCTACGCCAGAACGCGACCGGAACTTCGAATGGAGCAACGTATCAGACCGCCTCAATCGGAGCTGACTATTTCCTGTCAAAACGCACGGACCTCTACACAATAGCCGCTTTTCAGCATGCGAGCGGAACCGCGTCGACCGGCGGGCCGGCCGTAGCAGACCTCACAACGCTCACACCTTCGAGCGGCAAAAATCAGTCTACCGCGAGAATCGGTATAAGACACAGGTTCTAGATTCTCTCGGGTTCAGGTGACGGAAGGAAGGCGCCATACGGCGCCCTGCCACTAGCCTCCGCGTAGTCCAGTCGGTCTGGTCACCTCCATGACTGGCACCGATTGTTGCGCGCTATCCACCCTTCTCATGGTTTCCGCCGTAGCGAGATCGCAAGCTGTCTGATTAAAGAGTTGCGGCCGTTTTCAGAACACTGGCGTACAGTATGATAATGATCAATCTTGTACACCCGATCAATATGGCTGAGAAAATCGAACGGCCGACTCCGGAGCACACAGCTGCTGACGCCACGCGCAAAAAGGCCCACGCCGATTACGCGACTGCTGCGGAAGCGATGAAAATCCTCAACGTCCGCCAGCAGACGCTGTATGCGTATGTCAGCCGTGGCTTGATTCGAAGCATCTCGCAGCCGGGCCATAAGGGGCGTCTCTATTGGCGCGACGATCTCAAGCGCCTTGAAGCCCGCTCTCTCGCCCGGCATGGCCACGGCGCAGTGGCGGCCTCGGCGATGAACTTCGGTGAACCGATTATTCCGACGTCCATCACAGAGATAACACCGGATGGCCCCCGCTATCGAGGGCGGCTTGCGGTTGACCTGGCGCGTGCACGCGTGCCGTTTGAGGCGGTGGCGCAATTGTTATGGACAGGGATATTGAATGACGGCACGGCCATCTGGAAGAAAAGCAAACCGTGGCCGGAACTGAACCAGCTAATTGAATCCTCGTGGTCTTTGCGGCATGGCAGCCTTCTCGACATGTTTTCTCTGGTCACGTTGTACATCGGCGGAAGCAAGCAATCTGCAATGGAAAGTATGGACGACGGGCATATGTTTAACGCCGGCCGCCAGATAATCCAGACTATGGTCGGCTGTTGCGGGCTGGTGTCAGATCAAAATCGCTACCATCCAATGGGGAATAACCAGACGGTATCGGAGGGGATATTAGCCGCGCTTTCGATCGAGCCAACCAGCGAGAACCGAGAGGGAATCGAGGCCCTTCTCATTCTGCTTGCTGACCACGAACTGTCGCCAGCCACTTTCGCTGTGCGAGTATCGTCCTCGACGGGTTGTACTCTTCATAGCTGCATCGTCTCCGGAATCTGCGCAAGCACAGGTACGCTCACGGGCCAGCTCTATGACCGGGTCGACGAGTTCTTCGACAGCGTGAGTACGGTTGGCGCGCTGGTGCGGCGGGCGACTTCCTTGCACGAAAGAGGTATGGCAATTCCCGGTTTCGGCCACCCTCTCTACCCGCGCGGCGACCCGAGAGCCCGCTACATGATCGAACTGGCCAAGCGCCGCGCAGACCAACCACGGCAGATGACGGCAATTTACAGGTTTATAGAGGAGATGGGGTCCTTGCACGGCTTATTGCCACGGCAGGAGTTGGGTACGGTCGTGTTGACGCGAGCGATGGGCGTGCCGAAGCACACGGCGGGGGCGTTGGCCGCCCTCGCCCGGGTCGCGGGCTGGCTGGCACACGTCCAGGAGCAGCGGATGTTTGGCACTGTGCTCAGGCCCCGCGCACGCTTCGTCGGTTCCCCAGCAGGATCCGCCATCTAGCCAAGCACAGAAAATCGGCCACTCCGAGACTGGAGCGGCCCAAGAGCGCGCTGGCCTAGAACAGATGCCGAATGCCAAACGTCACTTCGGCTTGCGTTTGCGAACTCGATTGCTGAACGAAGAAGATCGCAGCGTTCCGCGCCGAACCGGCCGCCTTTTGATAGATCGCGAACGCGTACAAATCTGTTCGTTTGGAGAGCAGGTAGTCAATGCCGAAGTCAACCTGATGCCACTTGGGACTCTTGTTGATTTCGTCGTAGCGACCAATGGTGAAAATATAGGCGAGCCCTGCAAAGAATTCCGGCGTGATGCGCCACGTGCCATTCAGTTCGGCGTTGTCCAGACGGAGATGGCTTCCATCTAGATAACGGTACTGTATGTGGGAGTACACCAGATTCTCTTGCGTCGGGCCGACCGCGTACGAAGCAGTCGCGTCATAGATTCGCTGCGTGTCCACCAACGCGGTCCGCGCCCCGACGGCACTGGTCTTGAAGAGACTAAACGGCGCCGGATAGTCGCTACCCGCCCCTCCATTAGTATTATCGGTCGAGTTCGGGCGATTAAGCTGCAGGTACCCAAGCGCGAGTTTGAGATCCCCGCGCCGGTAGGCTACCGTTGCGCTATATGCGCGATTGTCGGCGAACGCACCAGCGGCGTTGCTGGCTGCATACATCGCTGCAAATGCCAGACCGCCGAACGTCGGGCTGGTGTATTTCACTGCGTTCTGGAAACGCACCGAACCGAACAGATTATCGTTATCCGAAACGTGCGCTCCGTTCCCTGCAAAAAGTTTCGCAGCGCCCGTGTCGGCCATGAAGTCGTAGTTGGTGTCGTACTGGCGACCAAGCGTAATTTTTCCGTACGCTCCGCTCGACAATCCCACAAATGCCTGTCGGCCAAACAGGCGGCCGCCTTGACTTAAGGTGCCAGCGTTGCCATCAAACCCATTTTCGAGCACAAAGATTGCAGCCAGGTCCCCGCCGAGTTCCTCGCGGCCCTTGAAACCAATCCGATCACCCTGCATGAAACCACTCAACGACTCAATCAGTCGATGTCCACCGACATTGCTAATGTACGCGGGGCCGGTGTCGATAATGCCGTAGAGCGTTACGCTGCTTTGCGCGTTCGCGACCGAAGCAACGGTCGCGAGTCCTGCGACCATCACTGCATCAAGATATTTTTTTCTCATTTCAGGTCTCTCTCAAGGATTACGGGCGAGCGGGTACCTTGGCCGTGCCGCTCTGCCGAGCGGCGCATGGCACAAAGCAAATCGTTGGACAGCGATTGAATTACTCTGCGATATCAGCGTTGCATGTTTCCCGCGTTCGCAGAATCACTACGAGAGCAACGGCAGCGAGGCAAAGGTAGTAGACGCCAATGCCGCTTGGGTCGCCGTGATTCCTCGCCACGAGCGTGGCCGCTATCATCGGCGCGATCCCACCACCGAGCACCGTACCAAACGCCTTTCCCATTGAAAAACCGGTAAAGCGGACACGTGTCGGGAAGAGTTCGCCGTAGAAGCTGCCGAACATCGCATACATAGGTGCGTGAATCACACCTACAGCAATCACCACCGCCAGCACGATGACAGCCGGTGAACGCCCGAGCAGCAGTTGAAAGAAGAAGTGCAGATAGATTGCAGAGGCCACAATCCCGATCAGATATACGCCTTTGCGGCCCAGACGGTCAGAAAGCGCGCCGTAAATCGGCACCGAGACAAGTGCAAACGCATTGGCGCAGGCAATCGCACCGATAGCGACCGACCCCGGCATGTGCATCGTCTTTGTAACAAAGGAAACCGAATAGACACCAGTGAGATAGTAAAAAGTGCTCTCCGTTATGCTCACGACGAGCACCACAAAGACTGGCCATTTGAAGTTGCGGAGTGTTTCGAGAACCGGAACGCGGGCGAGTTCCTGCTGACCCTGCTGTTTTTTGAACGCGTAGGTCTCTTCGACGCGCAAACGAATATACATCCCGATGATGACCAAGACCGCACTAAGCAGAAAAGGTACTCGCCATCCCCACGACAACAGTGTTTCGTGAGGCAAGCGGGAAACCAAGAATACGGCAAGCGATGCCAGTAGTACGCCGAGCGGACCGGCGCTCTGCAATGCAGCCCCGAGAAAGCCGCGCCGCCCCTGAGCAGCATTTTCAAGGACCATCAAACTCGCTGCAGCCGACTCACCGCCTAGCGCGAAGCCCTGAAAAAATCGGAGAATCACAAGAGCATATGTTGCGGCGATTCCAATCTGGCCATAGCTTGGTAGCAACCCAATCAGCGCCGTGCCGACGCCCATCATCAGTAGCGTGACCAGCATCATGGATTTGCGGCCGACCTTGTCGCCGAAATGCCCGAAAATAAGACCGCCGAGCGGGCGACTGGCATAGCCAACTGCGAAGGTCGCGTAGACGGCTATCGTGCCGCTCAGCGGTGTGAGTTTCGGAAAAAACAACTCTTCGAAAACCAACGGCGCAATGAAGCCGTACAGAAAGAAGTCGTACCACTCGACCATAGTGCCTAGAAAGCTGGCAAAGAACAGCCGTTTCCCACTGGCGGATTTGGCTTGCGCAGGGTCTAGTGGGGCGGCGGCGTCGGACCAATCGTGCGGCGTTCTGAGCGTTTTCATGCTTTGTCTCCATTAATGAGAGTGGGGGCAACGAGCTTGCCCATCCCTCTGTTCTTGATAGCTTTAAGTCATGACCTGCACCAGGGCGGCGAGCGTCATGCTCTGCGCCGCTTCCTGAAATTACCCACTTGCCGCCACGTCCGTTGCAGGCATGGTCTGCAACAGCTTCTTCAAACTTAGCGATGGATCGCACAACTGCGCCAGATCCACACGGACCCGCTTCTGCACGAGTCGCTTGATGACCAGCATCTCCGCAGGCGCATCGACACAAATGGCCGCGTCGATAAATCCTTCTTTCAACCAGAAGAAAATCGATTGGTTACCGTTCAGGCGTGTTACGGGCGTACGCGACGCGTCGGGAAATCCTAATATTTGCAGGTTCGTATCGCCCTGCTCCGACCAGAACCAAGGCAACCCCGGATAGCTGGCTTCCTTGCCGAGCAGCGCGAAAGCACACGCCGCTCCTTGTCGCTCCGCGTTGTCCCACGACTCCAGACGTGCTGGTCTCGCAGGTCCTGCTGGATGCGTGAACGCTGCAACATCACCACAAACAAAGATGTCAGGGTCAACGGTGCGGCCCACGGCATCACAAAGGACACCATTAGCGCACGGCAATCCCGCACACGCTGCAAGTTCGTCGTTCGCAACCATACCGACACCGGCAACCACCAGATCGAACTCAAGTTCTTCGGTTCCGACCACCGCTCGCAGCGCGCCCCCCGCTACAAGTTCAAGGCTGTGGATCTGCGTGGCAAGTCGGACGTCAATGCCGTTTGCTCGATGCCTGCTCAGCAAGATGTCGCTAACGACAGGCGGCACGGTGCGTTCGCACAGTCGCGTACAGGCTTCGACGAGCGTGACCTCCAATCCCAACTCACGTGCGCAGCAAGCGGTCTCGAGCCCGATCCAACCACCACCCAGTACCAGAACGCGGGCCGCACGCTTCATCCGTTCACGCAATGCAAGCGCGTCATCAATAGTGCGCAGGTAGGCAATCTCATCCGTCGCGTTGCCCGCCAATTCCAACTGGCGTGGGCGGCCACCGGTGGCAATGACGAGCTTGTCATAGCCGATCGACTCTCCGTTGTCCAGGTAAACCAGCCGGTTAGATCGGTCGATACGTTGTGCCGCTACGCCAGCATGAACTGCAACCTCGAGTTCACCCAAACGGTCGGCGCTGAGCAACACCGTGTCAGCCGGCGCCTTGGTGCCCAGCAGTATCCCTTTCGAAAGCGGCGGTCTTTCGTAGGGTCCGAATCCTTCCGCACTTAGCATTGCGATTCCGCCACGATGGCCCTCAGCCCGCAACGTACGCACAACGGCCGCCGCTGCCTGGCCACCGCCCACCACTACGACATGCGAATCCGAATCACGCACATCGTTCAGGTCGTTTTCCACGAATCAATCTCCTTGACCATTTAGCAGGTCACGCCAGAAAGCCCCTTCCGGCTGCAAGGGCGGCGGCGGTACGGAATGCGGACAGCATGCTGTGGTGCTGTGCGACGTTACGCCCGGCAATATCCATCGCTGTTCCGTGTGGTACGGTCGCACGCACGTAGGGCACGCCTAGACAGATCGTGCAGGCGCCTTCAAAAGCGGCCGACTTCAACGCAATCTGCCCTTGGTCGTGGTACATGCTGACAATGACGTCGTAGCGTCCCTCAAGGCCGTGCCTGAATATCGAATCTGGCGCGCTTGGCCCGTGTGCGTCGATTCCCCGCGCTTGCGCGTCCTGTACCGCTGGCTTGACGATGTCCGCGTCCTCCTCGAACATCGCGTGGGGATTCAAACCGGCTACTCCGATGCGTGGCTTTGCAATGCCCCACGCGCGTAGCGTTTGGTCAACAAGCTCAATGAGGTTAAGGACGGCCTCACGCGTCACAGTCGAAGCAACGTCACGAATTCGAATGTGCTCTGTCAGCGGTACGACCCTCAGCCGGCCGCTCATACGAAACATAAACGTGCCTGTCGGCTGGAGGTCATCGATGCTGTCAACAGCTCCGGCGAGCTTGAGCGACGTGGAGTCGACCGGCCCCATGATCCAGCCGTCAAGGCAGCCATCCCGCGCGAGCTCATCAGCGAGATCAATCCACTTCACCACTGACCGCCCCGCTGCTGCCGAGGGTTCGCCAATCCGGTAGTCGCCTGCACCGAGATCGCCAGGGTCAAGCACTACCGTCTTGCCCGACGTGAAGGCCGCAGCATCGAACGTCTTGATGACCTCGAATTCAGCGCTCGGCGACGCGAGCACTGCCGCTGCGCGAATCGAAGCGATGTCGCCAATCAGCAGTGGACGGCAAACGCCAGCAAGTTCACCGCTGACTGCGGCCTTGAACGCGACTTCCGGCCCGATTCCGGCTGAATCGCCGATCATTGTCGCGATAATCGGCAGGTCCATCTTCTGCTCCGACCTGATCATTGCAATTTCCCGTCAGTTGTTGCACTTCACGATGACTGAACACGTTCCAACTTTGCCAACACGTGCCCGTCTTGCACACAGGCCGGATACGAAGCAATCGCCTTGCTACACGGTGCCGCCAGCACCAGACCTGTCCGAATATCGAACTCGCCCTGGTGCAAACCGCAGACAATCGAAAATCCGTCAAGCATGCCGTCACAAGCGAGTGAAGCTTCGCCGTGCGTGCAGGTGTCGTCAGTTACGAAAGCCTGCTCACCTACACGCCAGACAGCAAGCACCTGTGCGTCGACGGTCACCTGGATGCCTTCGCCGTCAGGCACTTCGGAGAAGGCACAAAGCTCTGTCCACGGTCCGTCGGGGACGCCGGCGGTGCCGGCGACGTTTGCCCCATTGATCGCAGGGTTTGTTGAGTTTTCCATCGCGGACTCAAATCAGGAAAGTGAGGTTGTTCATGGGGCTGTCGTTGTTCAGCAGAAAGACCTTTTTTTCCTTGATGCGAAGGCCATTCGGTTCTCGCAACAGCACATGCCGGTTACGACCAAACCACGTCTCCTGGCGATCGCTGCGTACTTCGCCAAGCACGAAGTTCGAACGCACGGTGACGGACTCCGTAGATGCCTCCTCTATCACCATGTTCGATACCACCCGCATCAATCGTGAGCGCGGGCTCTGCGCATGTGCGTGACGCCCTTTGAGCCGGAACACGCGGTCATCAAGCTGGCTGCGCGTTTCATAGATAAGTGAAACCGATTTGTCCGGAGTCAGATTTTCTGAGTTGCACGGAACCCAATAGAGCCCGTCACTGCACCAGAGATCGAGCCAGTCGTTAAACCGATGCGAGTCCATCAGTTCGGCTTCACGAAAGAGGAACTGTGCCACCTCGCCAAAGTGAACGTCGCTCGCGCCATGCGCATTCAGAACCGTCGCGTCTGCGTTATTCAATTTCCGCCCCTTTCGTCATCAATTTGAGCCAATAGCGCATCTGGCCACGCTGCGGCACTTCATCCGAGATATGGCCGATGATTGTTCCGTCTAACTCGACCTTCTCGCGCCCGATACCCCGCGAGATATCGATCCATGGGTCAACTTGGGCATTCATCCCGCGCTGCACCCGCTCGAAGATCTCCGCATCGTCAGGCGAACCGGCCCCAGCTGGCCCGTAGAACGACTCATGCTGACGCAGCCGCATAGTGTTGATCTCAGGACTCACACCCTTGAGCAATACGGGGAACATCAATACCTCTGTGCGGCCGGCCTCAAGCGGCACCATGATGCGGATCTGATTATTTATAATCTGCATGTTGGGAAACACACCGATATGCGGATCGCCTGCGATGGCAAGTAGCAACTTCGCGTGGTCCGCGCCGTCGCGTGCATGCAAGGCATTGATGTATTCAGCGCCGCCTGTTACGCCGCGCAGAAATTTCTCATAGTCCGAGAAATGTTCCACCCGATGCTCACGCATATCGAGCATCGCGTGACCGTGGCCTAAATCTCGCGTGAAGGTCTTCGCTTTGCCATCGAACGGATCGGCGCGGTGCGTAGCGCCGATACCGCTGTCCGCCTGGCGTTGCCACATCGAGACAACCGATGCGTGCACGTAATGCGGGTGGTAGCCATCCATGCCGACCAGCTTCCAGTTCCCGTTGTAGACGGTCTTGTGAACGCCGGCGCTCACTTCAATCTCCCGATCGGGAGAAGCGTCGACAAGCAGGTCAATCATCTGCGCGGCCTGCCCCAGATATTCTTCGAGAGGCGGCACGTCGGATGACAGTGACGCGAATACAAAGTCCCGATAGACCGCAACACGCGGAGCCGCCGTCAGCGAATGGTCGTCTAGCGAGAACGACGGGCCATAGCCCTCGGGGTCGGTCACGCTGACTAATTTCCCGGTATTGTCGTAGGTCCAGCCGTGAAACCAGCAGCGGAAGAATTTTTCCCGCCCGGCCTCAACTTCGCACACTGCCGCGCCACGATGGCGACAGCGATTCATCAGCACACGCACGACGCGGTCATGCCCGCGTACCATAATGACCGGCTGCGTACCAAGCCGCCGTACGCGGAAATCACCGGCCACCGGTACTTCGCTTGCATGGCCAACATAGACCCACGAGCTATGAAAAATCTTTTCAATTTCGAGCTCGAAGATTTCAGGCGAGGTATACAGCGCTGAGTGCACTCGGCCTGGGTCGACCAGTTCACGCAAGGCTGCGGGGTCGGCTGCGTGCACATTCCGCACAAAGCGTACGGGACTTATGGCGTTTGCCTGGGGTGAATCAAAATGTGAACAAATGTGTTCCATGATGCCTCCTGCATGTCTTTCTGTATTTCGTTCTGTATAAAGGTCGCTCGCCCGGTCTAGCTCGCAGAAACGGGCTGCTTCGCTTCAAGTAAGTCCAGCGCCGCGTCGACGATCATGTCTTCCTGGCCACCCACCATCCGGCGGCGACCCAGCTCAACGAGGATGTCGACAGTCTTCAGCCCATATTGCTGCGCAGCTTTTTCCGCATGTCGCAGAAAGCTCGAGTACACGCCGGCATAGCCCAAGGCGAGGGTCTCCCGGTCGACCCGGACCGGGCGGTCCTGCAGCGGCCGCACGATGTCATCCGCCGCGTCCATTAGCGCGTAAAGGTCACAGCCATGCTCCCAGCCAAGGCGACTCGCAGCTGCGATGAAAACCTCCAACGGCGCGTTGCCCGCGCCCGCGCCCATACCTGCCAAACTGGCGTCAATCCGGTTACAACCTTCCTCGACAGCGACAATGGAATTCGCGACGCCCAGACTAAGGTTGTGGTGCGCGTGAATCCCCGTCTCTGTTTCTGGCCGCAAAGCGCCCTTGAGGGCTCGCATCCGATCGCGAGTGCCGCTCATCGTGAGAGCGCCGCCGGAATCAACGAGATAGATGCACGTAGCGCCGTAGCTCTCCATAAGCAGTGCCTGCCGGGCGAGTTCGGAGGGCTCAGTCATGTGGCTCATCATGAGAAAGCCCACCGCTTCCATGCCCAGATTTCGAGCGGCTTCGATATGCTGCTTCGAGACATCCGCCTCAGTACAATGGGTTGCAACACGGACAACGCGTGCGCCAGCGTCATAAGCTTCACGCAGGTCGTGCACGGTGCCAATGCCCGGCAACAGCAGGGTTGCCACACGGGCGTGGCTCACTTCCTCCGTCACTGCCGCAATCCACTCGACATCCGAGTGCAAGCCAAAGCCGTAATTGAACGACGAGCCCTGCAAACCGTCGCCGTGTGCAACTTCGATGGAATCGACTTTCGCGGCATCGAGCGCTTTGGCGATTTTTCGGACTTGCTCGATGGTGTACCGATGCCGGACAGCGTGAGAGCCGTCGCGCAGAGTCACGTCGGAGATGTAGAGTTTGTCTTTCATTGCGTACTCACCGTGACGGCGTCATGTTTCGTGCTGGCCTCACCGCCACTGCTCAAGTGCGCGGCCATTGCCTCTGCCGTGGCCAAGGCAGCCGAGGTCATGATGTCCAGATTGCCGGCATAGGCTGGCAGGTAGTGCGCGGCGCCTTCCACTTCGAGAAACGCAGAAGTCTTAAGTCCGCTCAATAGTCCGATGCCGGGGACGTTAATCGGCTGGTCGGCCGGAATGTGTTCAAACTGGACGCGCTGTTTCAGGCGATAGCCGGGTACGTACTTATTCACTCGCTCAACCATACGAGTGATCGCGGTCTCAATCTGCTCCTCACTACCGCCTTCAGAAAGCGTGAAAACGGTGTCACGCATCAAGAGTGGCGGCTCTGCAGGATTCAACACGATAATCGCCTTCCCACGGCGCGCGCCTCCGACTGTTTCCAGCGCGCGCGAGGTAGTCTCGGTAAATTCGTCAATGTTCGCTCGCGTGCCAGGTCCGGCTGAACGGCTCGAGATGGACGCAACGATCTCGGCATAGTGGACTTGAGAGACGCTCGAAACCGCTGCTACCACTGGAATCGTCGCCTGACCACCACAGGTGACCATGTTCACGTTCCGCGCCCGAAGGTGTTCTTCCAGGTTGACGACCGGAACACAGTACGGGCCGATGGCGGCTGGCGTCAGGTCGATCACATGAATGCCCGGCTTCACCCGCCGCAGTAGCGCCTCATTCTGCAAATGCGCGGCAGCCGAAGTCGCGTCGAATACCACATCGACGTCTTCGAACACCGCCATACCGACGAGACCCTCAACTCCCGTGTCGCAAGTCTGGACACCGAGTCGGCGCGCACGCGCCAGTCCATCCGAAGCCGCGTCGATGCCGACCATGACGCTTGCCTCAATGTGCTTTCCGTGACGAAGGATCTTGATCATCAGGTCGGTCCCTATGTTTCCGGAACCGATAATGGCCGCCTTCAGCTTTTTGTCTTGCTGGTTCATCTTGTCTCCACTCCAAACTGGAATTCGAATCTCGCCACCGTCGCCTGTTTTGCCGTATGCCGAGTTGTTCGGAACCACCTATGCGAATGCCACCTCCGCGCTTCCAATACCTTGCAGCTCGATTCGCATCCGATCACCGGCTCGAGCCACCACCATTGCGGAGAGCGCACCTGACAGCACGATCTCACCAGCCCGTAGTGAAACACCGAGTTCTCCCAGCTGGTTTGCAAGCCATGTCACCGCATTCAGTGGGTGGCCGAGTGCTGCCGAACCCAGCCCGCGCCCGATTTCTTCGCCATTGCGTTCGAACGTCATACTGACTGCGGCGAGATCCAGTGAGCGAGGATCAACGCGTCCTTCGCCGATTACGAAGGCGCCCGAAGATGCGTTGTCGGCCACGGTGTCCTGAATCCGGATCTTCCAGTCGCGAACCCTTGAGTCGACAATCTCGAAGCAAGGCATGACACATTCGGTCGCGTCGAGAATGTCCTGGCTCGTCAGTCCGGGGCCGCTAAGGTCTCGCCCGAGCAGAAAAGCAATTTCGCCCTCCGCCTTTGGTGCGATCAATCCATCGAGCGGAATCGTCGCGCCGTTTGCGAACCGCATGCCGGAGGTGAGTTGGCCGAAGTCAGGTTGACGCACATTAAGCATGTCCATCACAGCCTGGCTCGTAATGCCGATTTTCTTGCCAACGATGTGTTCTCCAGTCTCCCGAAGGCGGAGTTCCATCATCAATCGCTGGACCTCATAGGCGTCCGAGATGCTCATTTCCGGATCGGAATCCGTGAGCGGGGCAATGGGTTTCCGGGTAGCGAGTGCCTGGTAGAGCGCCTTTGCCGAAGTGCCGATTTCGTGTGTGTTCATATCTCTTTTCGTTCGCTGATCAGGATCACAAGGTGCCTGCATCCACTTCAACATCGCCCACTGTCAAGTAGTCCCACATGCGTTCAATGATTCGGCCGGCTGTAGTTGCGCGCTGGCGGGAGTCCTCTTCACTGAAAACCGCGCTGTCCGCAGCACCTATCGCCCGCACTTCGTACTCAACCCGCGCCGCGTCTTCCAGAAACCACGTCATGGCGACTGCTTCTTCAAGCGTGCCACCCACTACTACGGCTCCGTTCGCACGCATTACAACGGCGCGGGAAGTCCCTAACGTATCGACCACACCCTGAGCCTGACTCGCAGAACGCACGAGTTGGACGTCCCTCCAGAGAGGAACACTCGGCGCAAAATATGACCCTGGCCCATGGCGCGCGATAGGGGTGATGGAGGCGGCCGACAAGCTCATGAGATAACGCGGCATACTTCGCACGACAGCGCCCACCTCAGGTCGTCGCACGTATATCTGTTGATGCACACAAACCTCGCCAAGCACGCCGGCGGGTAGCGGCCCCCGGATGGGGACTACAACTCCGGGCTCCTTTGTCACCAGTCCCATCGGCATGGCGGCGCATACCAGTAGGTGCTCATCATCCAACCGGACGCTGCAGTGGCCATATGCATGGACGAGATTGGCCCGCCCCAACGCCCGCGAGGCAACACGCAGCAGCCGTTGCTGTGCATCGCTCGCTTCTGGCGGTATCGGATTCACGAGTGAAACTCCATGCCTTCCGGCTTCGAGCCCCACATGCAGAATGAGATCGGCTCAAACGGGAACTGGCGGGGCTGGTGAGTCTTATCCTCTTCCTCGGTCAGAATCCGCACGCCGCTTGAATACTCAAACACCATCCCATCCGGACCCTCGAAATAAAGGAACATGGCGCCGGAAGTCGGATGCCGTCCGGGACCAAAGCGAATCCGAACGTTCTTTTCCCGCAGGATGTACCAGGCGCGCATGATGTCGTCGATGCTTTCGACCTGGTGATTAATGTGCTGAACGCCGCCCTTTGGCGCCGGCAGCAGTGCGACTTTGTGATGCACTCCGTCGATGCGCAGCAAAGCCGCGTCACCGATCCGGTCGCTCACTCGCGCGCCCAGCACCGTGGTCCAGAAGGCTTCGTCACGCTTCGCATTGGTCGTACACAATCCGATGTGGCTAAAGCCAGTGATTCCCGCATCACGCGAAGGAAAATAGCGGCGCCCGCTGTGATGTGGCGCAATAACCAGGTCGATGAGGTTTCCGCTAGGATCGGAAAAGGTGATGAAGTCGTTGACGCTCCGCTGCTCGGCCTCGGCAACGCTCCCCTGCTTGATAGCGACACCCGCTGCTTCGAGCACGGCGGCGGCGTTCGCGAGTTCGTCCGGTGTGCGGACCTGAAAGCCGCTGACCTGGTCGCCAGTATTCCCTTCCGTGTAGACAAGCGTATGGTCTCTGGCATCCGAGCGAAGATACACACTCTTACCGCTACGGCGTGCTACCTGAAGGCCGAGAACTTCTGTAGCGTAACGAACCGAACTGTCAAGGTCCGCCGTGCCAAGACGAACGTATGAAACGTCGAGGAGGTCGATCATTTTGTGTCTCCTGTCGTCCGGACGGGCGTCCGCCGACGTTGATATGGTTTTGTGAGGCCTGTACTGCCTGACGCAGCGCCTGTGGGCGGCGAACGCGAATAACGTCTACGTTTCGGCCAGAAAATTGGCGACCAGCTTGTTGAAGCGGTCCGCCTGCTCAATCTGTGTCCAGTGCCCGCATTGACTGTAGATGTGCAATTGCGAATTAGGGATCAGCGAGTGGAGCCTCAACGAGGTGCTGGTCGGGATAACCCTGTCTTCACGACCGTGCACAATCAACGTTTCGTGTGGCAATTGACGCAGGCTTTCCTCAGGGGTCGTCATCGCGTCAACCCAGCGTTGGCGCGGCGCCGGGAACATCTGTGCGAACGCTTCACTGCAGCCGGGGCGAATGCTTGCCTGGTAACGCATTTCCGCCAATGCGGGGGTAAGACGCGAGCGGTCGAAAGCAAAGTACTGAAGAATCTCTTGCATGTTTTCGAGCGAAGGCTTGTAGCCCCACACGGCGTCGAGACCATCGGTAATCGGAAACGTCACACCGACACTTCCCATCAACACGAGCCGTCTGACGCGCCGTGGCTTTCGCGACGCCATCGCGAGCGCAAGTGCGCCGCCAAACGAGTTGCCAACGACGTTCGCCGATTCAATGTCCAGTTCGTCCATGAAGGCGAAAATGTGTTCGACCCATTTGTCGAGCCCGTATGCACCGTCTTCCAGCCGATCCGTATAACCGAAGCCAAGCATGTCTGGCGCGACGACGCGGCCCTGCTGCTCCAACGCAGGAATCGTTCGTTGCCAGTTCGCCCATGCAGTCACGCCCGGACCAGAGCCGTGAATCAATAAGGTCACGTCCCCCGTGCCGATGTCGTGATAGTTCGTCTTGATGCCGTTGGCCAGGATTGAGCGGCCAATTTCAGGGTTCTCAGTCACTTTCCGTGCTCCGCCGTTAAGGACAGGATTCGCGTACCCGTCCTGACGGAATCAATATAGGACTGCGCTTTCTATTGATCAATCTTGATTATCCAATCAACATCAAATCGAAAATCCCTGCTTCCGTTTCAGTCTCTAGCCCGGCGTTCGCAATGCCGCCACTGCTACTGCGTCGACTTCGACGCATGCAAACACAGCAACGCGCCTGCCTATTTGCTCCCTACATACGTCGAGCTGCCGTGTGCAACGCATGCCGCGCGGCGGTCGGCTACTTTCCTCGCTCCATTGCCCAATTGTGTCGGTAGGCATCAAATCGACTATCGGTGGATTCGGTCTGTAGGCAGGTGTTTGATAGCGCGCAATGACATGGCAACTCGGGAGGAGCCCCGCTGAGTTCACGTCGCGCGTAGGCCGCAAACCTAATCAAGCGAGACTTGAGCTGGAGGAATTGACTGAGAAAAGTCGAGCGTGGAGTTCAATTGTGGGACTACCTGTCCGACCCGAATTCTGAATTTCTTCGTACAAGTAGTCTTAAAGAGAGCCACGGGGAAAGCGCAAAAATACGATCGCACCTGGTAACGCGAATATTTTTTGCCTTGATGGACTAGATTTGACTTGCTAATGTTGGCAACGCAACTCTCCAAGGGATGCGAGCTTAGTGTGGCCCCGTCCCATTCATGGACGGGGCCTTTTTTTATATCGGCTTCCTAAATTCATTCACGAATGCTTAACCCGGCAATATTTATCGAGGCAAGTAATCAAGCTTGCGATCACTTTCTTCGCCGAGAGCCCCGGTCCGCGCTATTCGGAGTTGCACTGCTTAAGCCGATCCAGGAACCAACGACCGGCGGGCCCAGGCGGTGCGTCCTTCGGATATACAGCGAACATCGCTAGTAACGGAGCATGTGGTTGAAGATTCTCGACTCGAATCTGCACCAACTCACCGGAATCGAGATCGGCCTGCACCATTGCAAGCGGCATGTGCCCCCACCCGAATCCTGCTCGGAGAAATGCGTGCTTCGCTCCGAGGTCAGCCAGCCGCCAGGTCAGTGGTGAGTACACTCCGAACTCTTTGCTATCTGTCAGTTTCGAGCGATCCGTCAGAACTAGCTGCACATGCTGTTCAAGCTCGCTCATACGAATAACGCCTGTCTTTGAGGCCAATGGGTGCGTCGGGCCAGTTACGGTCGTCAGCGGCACGTCGAGCAACTTTTCGGCATTGACCGTATCCGGTATGTCAGGCATAGATCCAATGATTCCAAATCTACAAACGCGATCTATAACTGACTGCACTACTGCACCAAGCGCTTCCACGTACAATCTTAGGGGAGTATCCGGGAAGGCCTCCCGAAACGCCCCGACAGCGACTGTAAGTGACGCCATCGGATACATAACATCTACGACGACTGAAAGCTCCGGCTCCAGACCTTCCGCTATGGAACGTGCCTTCGCCGTGAAGCTATCCATGGCAGTGACGACCATCCGAGCTTCGGCGAGAAGTGCGGAGCCCTGCTCTGTCAGTCGCGGATAACGGTTGCTTCTGTCAAATAACTGCACATTGACTTGTGCTTCCAGATCGGCGAGTGTCTGGCTGACGACAGATTGAGCCCGTCCGAGCTTGCGCCCGGCAGCGGAGAAACTTCCCTCATCCGCAGCAGAGATAAAAGTCCTTAGTTGGTCCAAGGATATGCCCTTGAGCATCTATTGCTCCCAACGATGGTAACCATCAAAAGATATAGGCTTCCCGCGATTAAGCCAAGCGTCTATCCTTGGGCCGATACCATCTTCCGAACGAATTATCCATGGAACATCCTGCGAACGACGTCCTAGAGGCACCCGTTACCCCTTCCCAAATGACGCGCTCGGCCGCCGAGCGGGCTATCTCAAGAGGCGAGTTGAACGTCGATACACCCACGTCGGTATCGCGTAACGTTGTGACACGCACAACAGGACGTCGACACGGTCCTGTTACGCGGATTGTCAGCCCGTCGGACATTGGCGCACTCATCAAGCCATTCGTGTTCCTGGACTATTTCGACATAGTGCCCAACGACGACTCGCTGTTTCCGATTCACCCCCATTCGGGCATCGCGACAATTACTGTGCTTCTATCGGGAAATTTGCGATATGAAGACACGACGGGGGCATCAGGGACGCTTTCCGCCGGTAGTGTCGAATGGATGAGCGCGGGCAACGGTGTCTGGCACGAAGGGGGCCCTAGCGGGCGGGAGCGATTTAGGGGCTATCAGATTTGGGTGGCCTTGCCCCACAACCTCGAAAATGGCCCACCTTGCAGCCAATACCTGCCGGCAGAAGGCGTTCCGAATGTCGGGCCCGCACGTATTGTGCTGGGACAATACGGCGATAGCCGCAGTGAAATAGGCGCTCCGCCGGGCATAAACCTGCTGCATGTCCGCTTGTATGCAGGACAACAGTGGTCCTACAAGCCACCAGTCGGGCACACCGTCGCTTGGGCACACGTCAACAACGGCACTCTCGTCGCCTCCGGCACGCGCCTTCGAAACGAGTTTGCCGCGTTTACCGCATCAGAGGAGCCGCTGGAGTTTGTCGCGGAGGATGACGTTGATTTCATCGTTGCGTCAGCCATACCGCATCCGCATGATCTCGTGTTGGGCTACTACTCCGTACACACATCGAAGGAAGCCCTCAGCAGCGGCGAAGCTGGAATTGCAAGAATCGGCAAACAGCTGCGTACTGAGGGAAGGATCCGCTAACTCCATCGATTGCCGGATCGCTTTTTTTATACTCCGTCGCCAGCGCCGCAGTCCTCAGACGTGGCGCTGCATATCGACCGCGATTCGCTTTCCCGTCAGCGATTCGAACCGGACCAGAAGAGTCGCGTCATAGCGCTGCACCATACAGAATGCATGAAGGGAACCACCCAAGTTCCTCAAAGCACGACTTGTCGCAACGAATGATGGACCGCGACGGGTCGTTTTTAAAGGAATAAGGTGGAGAATCTGATGTACACGATGAATAACTCATTGCGTTTGATGGTCGAAAAATGGCTATCCCCCTCTTCGACAATGCCAGCTCGAGTGGCGCGATTCGGTCGCATGTCGTCGAACCGCTTGCGCTATGTTTGCGTAGAGGCGCTGCGCCCCACAGGTCCATTAGCGCTATATTTCTTCCTCCACGACGACGGCAAGTGGCGCGTATTTCCGCCAGACGTTGCGCGGCCAGCCATGGGCGTGTCGTCAGTTAGTCGCTAACTTCGGTTTTGGGTTATGCATAAGGTTGCGACAAAAGTTCTTCAGACAAGGAGTCAACCCTGGCGCATTTCTCGTAGATGAAAAACTAGTTGATTTTTGATTTGAAGAAAAGTCGGGTACTATGAAAATGCCACGCCGAGGGCTGCTGGCCAGGACGCTTTAGACCACTGCATCATTATCGAAGAATGAAGGCGTAGCGAGCACTTACGCGAATCATGGTCCTGCTTTTTTGTTTGGTATTTTTTCAACACATGGACGGCCAGACCAGCCGCTCTTTGCATCCGACGACAAGACCTCTCTACCGGCGAGTTTAGGAAATTGCTCGCGCAAAGAAGGGCTCATTACTCCGGCGCCGCGCATAACTGCTCTGCGTGAGACGTCGCTACAGAGATGATCAAATTGACATCTACCAATCTGCTGGAATTTCCTGGGGGTTGCAAATCCTCGGACCACTCCTTCGCACATTTCGGCGAGTTAACACTCACAAGCGCTTTCCAACCTATTTTCAGCCTTTCTCACCGCCGATCGATCGGGTATGAGGCTCTTCTCCGCGCGCGCGACGGTTCCGGCAATATCGTGTCTCCGCTGGAGGTATTCGAACGCTCCTCCTCCATTGGTCGTTGGAATAACCTTGAACGCGGCGTTCAGTTGATGCACGCGTCAAACTTCACGCGGGTCGCGACAGCCCACGAATGGCTTTTCCTCAACACTCGCCCTGACGGGTTTATCGTCTCCGATACTTACCGTCATCTGGTTGAAGATAGCCTGAGACATCTTCACCTGCCGCCTGAGCGCATTGTTCTCGAAGTGCTTGAGACACCAAATGGCAATTTGCAGAGGCTGATTGAAGGCATTGCGTCCTTTCGACAAAGGGGTTTCCTGATCGCTCTAGACGATTTTGGAGCCGGTCACTCAAATATCGATCGGGTTTGGCAACTTCAGCCCGACATTGTCAAGTTGGACCGCAGGGTGATAGAGCAGGCGGCTCGATTCGCACACGTTGCACGCCTACTTCCTAGATTGATATCCCTTCTTCATGAAGCTGGCGCGTTGGTATTAGTCGAAGGCGTGGAGACGCTTCAGGAGGCGCTCCTCGCGATGGAGTGCGATGCAGACTTCGCACAAGGATTCTTTTTCGCCCGTCCGGCACCGGGCGGCGTGGACAGAACCGAATCCCGAATGGTGATAGACAACCTTTGGCAGTCTTATCGAAAGCACGCTGAGGAAAAAAGCAACGAGCAGGCCGTCCTGCTGGCAGCCTACGCAACCGCGCTTCAATCGGCAGCCGACCGTTCTAATGAAGGCGCAGAAATTTCGTCTACCTGCAAGGACCTTTTGCTACTCGACGGAGCGGTACGGTGTTTCATACTGAACGCCCAAGGCGAACAGATAGGCGGCGACGTAAGCGCGAACGGTTCGGGCGCGTCCTCACCCGGCCCATCGCTCGGTTTGATTGACCCACGCGGAGCATGCTGGGAACGGCGGCCATATTTTAAGAACGCGGTCGAACATCCGGGGGTGGTCCAGATTACCAAGCCCTATCTTTCAATCAATGGCGCGCACTTTTGCGTCACTCTTTCAATTGCCGCAGTTATTCGCGGTGAGCTGAAAATCCTGTGCGCGGATATCGATTGGCAGCGGGCAGCGCAGCGAGATAGTGTTGCAGCCTGAAGAGTTAATCCGCCGCGCACGTCGGAATGTTGTCCGGCTTCACGCCGATTCCGGTGCGTTGCCTCAAAGCTGCAAGTTAAGCGCGTCGAAAAACGATAGGCTCACGTAAGCGTTTCGGGCTGGTATAGTTAGCCACGTAAGCATAAAAAAGCAGCAAGATTTCCCTCTCAATTCGCCTGTCGATTTCAAGCGAAAAATCGCCCATGCGTGCAGATTGACAAGTTCGGTCGGAAAACGCCGTAACATCGAGTGAGTGCGGAAAGTCCGCTAGTGACGACTCGAGCAGGGGCGTCGGGTCGGTTCGAAAACCATGCGGACAAACGTCACAGGGGTCGCGTTCATCCATGTACAAATTCCGTCAGTATCATCCTGGAGTATTGACGACGTTGAGCTGTCAGCTCATTTGTCTGGCGGCATTCTCGTGGAATGCGAACGCATCGGGTCATGAGAAGTGGCTGGAGATCCTGCTAGGATCCAGCCTCGTCGCCGGTTTGATACTGTCGTTGGGATTTTTCGGTGTCTGGCTTAGGTTCAAGTCCGAAGTTGATCTGCACAAGTTTCTCAGTACCAATCCGGTCTATTTAGCCATTGCAATTGCTACGTTGGGCGAAGTGCTGACCATTATGCTTGCGCCGCTGCCGTAGAGAGCTCATCCGCGCGTAGAGCAATTCGAACTAGCCACCTCTGCAACACCCAATCACTTTCCGCGCGAAAGTGTTCGGACTCGAAAAAGTGCTTCTGCGTAGGAATGGCGATGGACCATCTTTGAAGCCTGTCCGACTTAAGGACCGCCCATCGCCTACATCAATTACTTTCTTTCTGGACGCTACGAGGCTGTCACTCGACAGCTTCGCCGTGGAGCACCACATCCAAACCTTCGCGTTCTTCGTCTTCGGTCACACGGATACCCATCACCATGTCGATGACCTTTAGCAAGACGAAGCTAACGGCGCCGCTGTAAATCAACGTTGTCAGCACGCCCTTGGCTTGCAGGATGACGCTGCCGTCCGCGCCGCCGATGTCCTTGACCGCGAACACACCGGTCAGGAGCGCGCCCACGATACCGCCGACGCAGTGCACGCCAAACGCGTCGAGCGAATCGTCGTAGCCGAGCTTGTGCTTAAGCCACGTTGCCGACCAGAAACAAACCACGCCAGCCACAATACCAATCACCAGCGAACCTGCCGTACCGACGAAGCCCGAAGCCGGTGTAATCGCCACCAGACCTGCCACAGCGCCCGACACGATACCGAGTACCGACGGCTTACCCTTGGTCGCCCATTCAGCGAACATCCACGCGAGTGCGGCTGCAGCAGTCGCCACTTGGGTTGCGAACATCGCAAAGCCGGCGCGACCGTCTGCCGCCACTGCCGAACCCGCGTTGAAGCCGAACCAGCCTACCCACAACATGGCGCCACCAATCAACGTGAGGATCAGATTGTGCGGCGGCATTGCTTCATCGCCATAACCAACCCGTTTGCCGAGCATCAGACAACAGACAAGCCCAGCAACGCCGGCATTGATGTGTACCACCGTGCCGCCGGCGAAGTCGAGGATACCCGCGCTAGCGAGCCAGCCGGTAGGTTCCCAGACCATGTGAGCAATCGGCGAGTAGACGATGATTGACCACAGCGTCATGAACACCAGCATCGCCGAGAACTTCATACGGTCGGCAAATGCGCCCGTGATGAGTGCCGGGGTAATGATCGCGAACGTCATCTGATAGACGAAGAAAACTGACTCCGGAATCGTCGGAGCCAGATGGCTGACGGTCAGCGTCGTGGCCTTGTCGCCCTTGATGTAGTTCATGCCCATCATGAGGATTCGCGAGAAGCCACCAATGAACGAACCGCCGGGGGTGAATGCCAAGCTATAGCCTATGACTGTCCAAACAATCGTGACGACGCAGGTGATCGCGAAGCTCTGCATCAGCGTGGCAAGCACGTTCTTCTTGCGCACCATACCGCCGTAGAACAGCGCCAGACCCGGAATCGTCATGAACAGCACGAGCGCAGCGGAAGTCAGCATCCAAGCGGTGTCGCCCGAATTGATCTTCGACGAATCGACCGAGAACGGCGCTGTCGGGGCTGCCGGCGCGGCAGCATCAGATGCCGCCACAGAAGCTGTTGCGGGAGCAGAAGCACTTACCGCCGTTCCCGGCGCAGCATCGGCGGCCGGTGCGGCTGCTGAGACGGCCGCAGGGGCTGAGGCGTCATCGGCGACGGCAACGCTGACACCGCCCGCGAGCAGCGATCCGGCCATTAGAAGGGACATCAATAATTTACGCATCTTTGGTTCCTCTTATCGCTATTTGTGTTTCTATCTTTAGTCTTACAACGCTGCAGCGTCGGTTTCTCCGGTACGAATCCGGATCACCTGCTCAATTGACGTCACGAAGATCTTGCCGTCGCCGATCTTGCTGGTGCGTGCCGCCCGTTCGAGCGCCTCGATTGCCTCGTCGGCGATGTCGTCCGAGACCGCAACCTCGATCTTCACCTTCGGCAAGAAATCGACGACGTATTCAGCTCCGCGATACAACTCTGTGTGCCCTTTCTGACGGCCAAATCCTTTAACTTCCGTCACCGTAATTCCGGAGACACCAGCAGCCGACAAAGCAGCGCGAGCGTCTTCCAGCTTGAACGGCTTGATGATCGCGGTAATTAGTTTCATGAGATCTCCTCTTGATTGCTGACTTCTGAGCCGACGTGCTTGTCGGCCTTGCATTGACTGAGCCGGGGCACATAGAGCAACTGTCATGCCAATCAAGCAGCAACAAACATCGAAAATGTATGGTTTGCGTTTTCAATCACGGACCCAGGCGACGCGAATACACTCGTCTCATCGGGCCAGGAAGCGCTGCCAGACCATCTGGGAGATTCAACAAATTGAATTCCTCGCCGTGTCATTTCTCCTCCGACACGTTTGGAATGCATATCGATACTTGCCTAGTTAAGTTGCACCATGAGCAAGCCAACTTCGCACCGCCGAACCAATAGAGTGCGCGCTTGAGAATGTTCGTTGCGTCTATGGGGTGATAGTCGCAACGAGAACTTGTTCTACGTTCGGTGTTCTTAGGAAGGGCTCGCCTCGTGACCACCTTCGTCAAGTATCTGCTGGCTCCGACATGCGTTGAACACCAGGAAATTTCAAGCGCAATGCAGCCGCTGTCGGGTGGCCCCATTCTCTGCGCACGGCATTCAGCGTTGTTTTTTCCGGGAATTTTGACATTTCGCGTTGTAGGCCAAATGCCGCTGATACAATACGCATACGTCTGCTGATATGAATTACTCCGGCACATTTTTTCATATGTCCGCGTTGGGCCTGCAGCTGCTAGACGTATGTCGCGAGCTCGCACAGACAGTCTGGTTCGGAACGCACGCCCCACGTGTTTTCGCCGTACGGCAGAAATCCGACCGGCATGAACGAATTTTGAGGCCATGACGTTGAGTTGGTCCGTAGACAATTGGCTCTCCACCATCGTTGCGCCACCTGAGGACCTTTGCGTGTTGGTCACCAAGGTGACGGGGCCTGCCGTCCGGATCAAAGCTTACTTATTCGCAGGCACAAGCAACCTAGACGGGGCATCCATGTCGGATCCACAAGAGATAGTTGATCTCACATATCAAGTGAAAAAGCTTGCCATTGGCAAGATATCGGACATTAACGACATCAACCGGGAAACGACCTTCCTGGCCCTCAACGCATTGATTGAAGCGGCGCGTGCGGGCGATGCGGGCAAGGGATTCGCGGTAGTCGCCAATCAGGTGAAGCATGTCTCCAACCGCATCTCCGAAATAACTGGAATATTGAACAAGGAGTTGGCGGGGTCGCTGTCCAAGTTGACCGACCTTGGAGATAGCATGATTGAGCGACTTCGCTCGCACGAAGGTCAGCGATACGCGGATCTTGCGTTGAATATGATTGACGTCATTGACCGTAACCTATACGAACGCTCGTGTGATGTCCGCTGGTGGGCAACGGACTCGGCGATCGTCGATTGCGTTGCGAATCCGGAGGCATCAGTTCAGCGCTATGCGTCGCAAAGACTCTCGGTAATTCTCGGTAGCTATACCGTTTATCGGGATCTATGGATCGTAGATGCGAAAGGCACCGTGGTGGCCAACGGTCGCCCAGATACATACGGAGTAGTAGGCAAGAGCGTCGCAGAGATGGCTAGCTTTAAGTCCGCCATGAAAACACGAAATGGCGACGACTACGTCGCAGCAGACGTCGAGGCACTGGCCATGTTAAGGGGTGCCCCGGTCGCGACCTATGCAACGGCAATTCGAGCGAATGGAGATGCGAACGGTCATGCACTGGGAGCGTTGCTAATATTCTTCGACTGGGGACCGCAAGCCTCCTCAATAGTGAAGGGAGTGCGCCTGACCGACGAAGAATGGAAACGAACCCGCTGCATGATCGTCGATTCGGCCTTCCGAGTCATCGCAACATCAGATGACAAAGCCACGCTAGGTGAACATCTCAAAATCGAGACTAACGGTAAGAAGAGTGGCTTTTACCAGGCTCTAGACGGGCGCATGGTCTCGTTTGCGGTAACACCCGGCTATGAGAGCTATCGCGGCCTGGGTTGGTACGGCGTAATCGTCCGCGAAAAGCCCGATGCACGGCCCGCGACCGCTCGATAGCAATTCGGTGCACGCGTCATCTATGCCTCTGGCTTTGCATCGATCTGCGAAGCGCGGTTGATACGGATACTACAGCGGCATTCGACGCCCGCACCGGTTACCGGCTTCCCCGGGGCGGACGAAGAATCGAGCGTCAATTCGGGCGCGTCTTCCGTCTGAAGCGGCCATGAGATTTGCGGCCGCCTCACCCTGCTCTGGAAGATGCCGTCAACGCTATGCGCGCACGTTGGACTGACACTGAGACCCATCGGACTCTTCAACATTCGTCAATGCCGATTCCAACGCCTGAACAAAACGGTGAAATGCATCGAGGGTCCCATGGACGCTTCGGTACTCGGTGCAACCGATTCTGCCGTCCAGTACGACGAGCATTCCAGCATCCCCCGCCAGTTTCAGGATGTTCATAGCTTTCTCCTCAGATCACCTGCCTATCGCCCCATCGCTTACGCCGCAAGCTGGTAAGCGTGCATCGCCGGCGTGCTCCTCTTTGCGGGAAACACGTTCCACGAACCGTCATCGTGACGGAAGAACACGATGGTCAAAGTTCCATCAATCCGCGCCTCGCCGATGCGCACGTAGCGCCTTCGATCCGTTGGTGTGCGGCTGAACTCGACTACACGTATGGTCATCATCCCAGAAGGGCCAAACCACTTACCGACCAGCCGCCGCAAGCACTTCTCACCGGAACCCATCTCGCTCTCCTCTGACTGCGGTGCCACGATTTCCCGCCACATCGCAACGTTTCATCGATTGCCTATCAGTAAATATAGGTTAGACAACCTATAAGTCAACCATCTAATTTGAAGATATAGGGTAAACGATATAGCCGGTAAAACCCTTTTACATCATCCATTTCCGACACGAATGGCTATGAAAAACAGGTTACGCAACCTATACTTTATATCGTCCGGTCAACCTATTACGCTACATACATCCGGATGCCGCCGCAGCACCCGCCCAGCTGTCAGCGGGATGTCCGGCAGACGCAGAATTGCAACCTTGATTGTTGCGCCACCGCGTAAGCGCGCCCCCACGGCCGCCGCCGGACGCCAACTTTATGCTGAACAGCGAGACAGTCAGCGCCTCAAAACGGAGTGCAAGTGAAGAAACTGACCCTCAGTTCCACAGCGATATTTGATCCGCAGACCGCAGCGTCTGTCAGGCGTCGCGGCAATCGGGAAAGCCGGGTGCCCGAGATCATCGATGTTTCGATTGATGTGCTGGTTGCAGTGGGTTACGCGGGATACACGATCAACCGGGTGGCCAACGATGCAGGCATTCGTCTGAGCACGCTACAGCACTATTTTTCGACTCGTGAAGCGCTGTTGCGCGCCACAATCGCGGAGATTGCAAAACGGTACTTCGAACGCTTTCGAAAGTTCGCCGAAAACAGGAATCGCTCCCCGCAGGCACGGCTCGACTCAATCATCGACGATGCATTCGCAGACTTTGTCAAACCTGGATTATCAGCAGGTGTAGTCGAAAGTTGGGGCTTGGCGCTGCACGAATCGTTCGCGCGCGATGTCGTTGTGGATGTACAAAAGCAGTTCACCGGGCTTTTCGCACAGCTCGTCGGTGAAATCAATCCGCAGCTGTCGATGGAAGGTAAGCGATCCATTAGCGCCGTCCCTCTGAGTAGTGGACGAGCGTGGTGTTTGTGAAGTAGATTTGGCGGCGGATCAGCGCAGGGAGAGTGGCATTTTCCAGGGCATCAAGGCGTCGTAATCATCAACGGTCTTTGCCAGGGGGAGCCGTTCAAACAGCCAGGTCAGATAGCGGTACGGATCGATACCATTGGCTTTCGCCGTTTCAACAAGAGAATACAGATTGGCGCTCGCGTTAGCGCCGTCAACGGTATCCGAGAAGAGCCAGCCACGGCGTCCCAGGCAGAAGGGGCGAATGGAATTTTCACAGGCGTTGTTTGAGATTGGCCAGTCACCGTTTTCGATGTAACGAACCAGCTTCGGCCACTGCTCACGCAGATATGTCAGCGCCTTGCCAAGCAGACTCTGCGGCAGCACGCCAGGAGACTGCTTGATCATGAGATCCTTGATGACCGCGAGTACGTGGGCACTATAGCGCTGCCGTAGGCGCAGACGCCGGTCAGCACTCCACGTTTGACTGCGTGCCTCGGCGGCAAACAACTTGCCAAACAGCTTGATGAAGCGTGTTGCGAGCAGATCTGGCGTACGTGCAGCCTTGGGGACGTTTTCTTCTGCTTTGACGAAGTAACGGCGCGCGTGAACAACACAGCCAAGATGCACAAGCTTGTATCGCTCGGCGATACCGTTGTATGGCTCGTAGCCATCTGTCATCAGTACTGCGCCCTCCCGCACACCTGTGAACAACTTGTCGGCCAGTTTCGCACCACGCCCCGGCGTATAGGTAAAGCAACGGATCGGGATTCCCGTGCCCGTCATCTGTGACCACAGATAGCTCTTCGTCTGTGGCTTTCGTCCTTTCTCCTTGAGCACCTGGAAGGTCGTCTCATCGCACAGGATCACCTCGGCATCAAGCAGCGCGTCGCGCATCAGGTTGATCACTGGTTGGGCCGCCAGGCCGACGCGAACCATGCTGGCTGCGATCGTGTTGGATGCGATCGTGTTGGATGAGATATCACCGCCGAAGCGACGCAGCAGTCCAGCCTGGCGGTACAGCGGCATACCGAACTGGTATTTGCCGGCCGCGATCCACGCGAGTGCCGATTCGGTCAGTAACCCCCGGGGATGATGCGCAGCGGCGCCGGCGTGACCTTGATGCCCAGATCACAGCACGGGCAGGCATACTTGACCCGCTGATGCTGGATCACGCGGACCTGTTCCGGAATCACGTCGAGCTGCTCGCTGATTTCAACGCCGAACTCCACCAGCGCATGGCCGTCGTTGCTGCAGAAACGCTCGGCTTCCGGAAGTTCGTGCCGGCGAATCTCACGGGGCAGATTGGGATCAAGCGGCTTGCGGTGACCACGTTTTTTGCGTGTGTGCTCCGCGACCTTCGTCCCGGGAGTCTCTTCCTGGGCAGGTGTCGCATTCGCACCAAGCGCTTCGGCCTCGTTGAACCAATCCAAACTGTTCGGAGTCCCGTGCTTCGCCTCTTTGCTCCCAAACAGATCACGCCGGTAAGCACGCAGCCGTTCCTCGGCCAGGTCGCGCTCCGCAGTCATCAGACGCAGCATGCTGCGGGTTTCTTCATGCGCGCGCTCCAGGGGTGGCGTACGCCTCCCGCATGGCGAGTAACGCATTGAGTTCGTCGGCGGAGATCGTGATCTGGGCAGGCATGCCGGGTTAGACCAGCATGCCTGACGCGCGTTCAGCTCACGCGCAGATATTCCCGCCTTGGATGGCGATGGATGGTGGTAATGTCGTCGCCGTCGAGCAGCGCGTGCAGCAGATCGGTTGTCAAGGTCACGACTTCGGTCTTGTTGCCGGGCCAGATGAAGTGCTCTGCCTCAAGTCGCTTCGTCATAAGCCAGAACCCGCTGCCATCCCAGGCCGAGGATCTTGATGCGGTCGCGACGCCGGTTCCCGAAGATGTAAAGAGAGGAGTCCATTGGATTGAGTCGCATTGGCCTGCTCGACGAGGATCGAGAGACTGTTCATGCCGTAGCGGAAATCAACCGGATCGCGGTGGAGGTAAACTTTCAGGCTTACGTCGAACCGGAACATGGCAGCCTCCCCAGCATCTGTACGACGGTGGTCAACTCATCAATGCTTGCCTTGCCGAGGTCGAACTCAACGCCGTTGGACAGGCGCACGTGTAACGAGAGCGTCATCGCCAACGCTGGTGCCATTGGCAACGGCGCCGGCATGACCGGCACAAAGGCGCCGGGAGGTTGCTCTGTCACCGGGTGCCTCTGCGAATTGACAATCTCAACCGGTACACTGTCGATGACTTGCCCAGCACTCAGTCCATGCGGTTCGTCGGCGCCGCTATCCTGCGGCGCCTGCGTGAGTGCCTTCTCGCGCGCCATCAGGTACTTGGTGATCCACTTGCGCAGCAGATTTGCGTTAAGCCGTGCTCCTGCGCAACACGGGCAACGGATACGCCGGGCTGCAAGGCTGCCTCGATGAGCGCGCGCTTTCCTTTTTCGTCGTAGCGCCTGCGCCCATCGCGGCTCTGGAACACGACTCTCAACTCAGGATTATTGTCAGCCATAGGTGTCCACCTCAATGTTAGGTGGACACCTATGCTCCTCGCTCAGAGCGTCAGTTGGTAGACGCCGAAGATGGATCGCTTACGATGGAAGAACGCGAATTGCGAGGTGCGTTGATCATGTCCAGTTGCCAAGGCCTGGTTATTTTTCTTCGCTGGAGTGAGGATGATGCTTCGCGATTGAATGCCTTCCGCAGGGCCGTCAAGGTCGTTTGGAGTGGTCTCGGTAAAGCTGACGAATGAGGACGTGCGGCGGCGGGGCGGAACGTGCAATGCATCGCAAGCGGCGCAGTATTCTGACCGATGCATGAACGGATGCCAGTACGTAGGCTGGTTCTGAGTCACAGCCGCCTGTCCGACATCTGACGGATACCTTAGCGTCGGGTAGCTATTCAGCAGCCCCGCTGCCTTCCCATGTTCGCCTCCTGACCGGTGTACTTGCACTTTCGATGGACCCATGGTCTTCTATGCCGAGTCATTTACGGGCAAAGACCGACAGGCGCCCGAGCGAGCTAGTCCACAATCGTATCCTCGTCAGACTTCCCCGTGAGGTTATGCGCGATCCGATGCAAAACACCCCAGAAGGTGAGCATGTCGTCAGGTTTCACCCCGTCAAACGAGTCGGACACAATGCGGATAATTTCCGGCATCAATTTATCGACCAAACGCCTGCCATCGTCAGTGAGGCTGACGTAATACTTACGCCGGTCCATAGGATCGCGAGTCCTCTTGAGCAAGCCGCGCTTTTCCATGCTGTCCAGAGCGGGTACAGCAGTTGTCGACGCGATTCCCACTCGTTTGCTTAGTTCGAGCTGATTCAGTTCGCCGCGCTGAGCCAGCACCCGCAAGTAGTACCAATGGGCGATGGGCAAATTTTCCGGGCCGAAAATTTTTCGCGCTTCGATGTCATAGAGTCGATGCAGCGTTCGGGTCATCCATGGAACGGTTCTGCCCGAATCGTCGGCGATCGCTGGCAACTCCTCGCCCTCCGAACTACACGCCGACTTCGCAGTGTCATGAGCCGAATCGGTTGCGGCAAAACGGGGCCTAACCATTAGCTTATTCCTCGCCCGATCGACGCGACTCAGCGCAAGGTGGAGGCACCCAGCCCAGGAGTACGGTCAAAACAGTTACCAGGGAGAATCGCCCGATGTCCCTGACTTTGTTCATTCCACAATGCATGATTCTATGCAAACTTATCGCCCATTTTGCGTAAAGCACAGCAGGCTTCTCTATATTTTTGGTGCTGGCCCGGAACAAAGGGTGCGGTATTTGTGGTGTGTTAGCCGCGAGTAACTCCCAACTGCTCGAGTGTCGTCGCCAAAGACTGACCGCATGCACGACCAATATCTTTCGCAGACATTGAATCGAACTTCCGCGAAAAGATCTCAGGCCCGACCCGGCTCAGACCATTGATATCTTTTAATACGGCAAGGATGTCATGGACTGGCAGATCGCCTTCTCCAGGAAGTCTCCTATCCTCGAGACAATCCTGGAAGAGCGAACGGTGCGCGGGCACGCGCGCGCTACCATCGCACAATTGCACGTACGAGATTTTGTTTCCAGGAATCGTTCGAAGCGTCTCGAGAGACGATCCACTTCTGCAAAAGTGCCACACATCGAATGCAATCCCGCTATTGGACCTATCGGCGTCCCGCACGATCCTCCAAGCGGTATCGAGGTCTGGAATACTCCAATCGAGGGGAATGAACTCGAGGTCGCAGCGAATACCGTCGTCGGCTGCCAAATCGCAGAGCCTTGCGAAGTCCTCGGTGAGTTGCTCAACCGAGGTTACTTCGGGAGGAGCTATCGATATGGCAGTAATCGACTCAAGCCGCAAAGCGCGTGCGATGCTGAGAAAATCCTCGACTGCGAAAGCAAAGTACCCGATAGAAAAGATAGCCGGATCAATGTTTTGTGGTTGCCATCTCTCCGACCATCGAGCCAGCGGGTCCAACTGTGTCAGTTTTATGCCCGAATCCGACGCCATTGCCAAAAGGTCTGCGCTCGACATACCTGCGGCTAGGGCCTGCGTGTATTGCAGGGGAGTCACTGTGAGCGTGTCAAACCCAGCTGCAACCGTCGCTTCGATTTGCTGCGCAAATGAAAGACGCCGCACGTTGCCGGCCCACATCGTCGTTTCCGGATAAGGGTTCATACTTATGTCCTGACTATTGTGCTGAGGCTCAAGAGGGTGTGAACGGCTCGTTTCGCTTCGCGCTTGGCATTACCATCTGCATAGGCAATGGTCGCTTCGAGTGTCCCTAGTTTTTCAATCCAGACTCGCAGGTGGTCACTTCAGGCTAAAAGCGTACCGCGCAGGTCGCAAGCCGACAAACCACTAGACCTTCACGCGTTGTGTCGACAATGCCAGGTTCACCCTGCTCGACAATCGTCCTCTTTTGGTGCAACCGATTGTCGCTTACAGCAGAGGGGAAGTCGACGCTCCCTGGCTTATGCAGCGCTATAAGCCACATCAATGGAAGCGTGGGCCCAACCACAAGCTGCGTCGCACCGAAGGTTCCCACCGATTCGCCGTGGAAGCGTCACGGACTCACGCGACATTTATAGTCACCTGGCAGGTTTTAGTTGCAAGCATTGCCATATCCCGTGCATGCGCGCCACCCAAGAGAATCGTATGCAGTCCTATGTCCGTCGAATAGATAGGGCAACGGGAACAGATTGTTCCGCTCGTAGACGCAAGGCAGCGGACTGAATGGGCGCGGATGACCGGTTCCATCGTTGGCTCACCTAGCGCGCGCTCGATTGGGACAAGTGCCAGACCTGCGACACTGGTGAGCGAATCGCTGGAAGCCCCAACGCGAAGATGAGTGGACACCTCAGCGTGTAAATTTAAGATGCAAAACACCCATTTTCGTAGGCATTTTTTTCCCTAAAGTTTTCCCGACAATCGCCGACATCAGAGAAATGACAAACACTACATTTGGAACGGGACATCCTCTTTACCTCGAGGCCCAGGCCCTGTCTCAAAGTCTCGCCGCAATCCGAAGGGCACAGGGCAAGCGAAATCCGTCCGACAGCCGGGTAGGCTCGCCGGAGTGGATTTCAAGCGCAGAGGATTTCGCACGGGACATCTCCCGTATCCTGGACCTTGGTGCCGCGCACGGTGATGACATTGAGCCAAAAAGAGCGTGCTGACGCTAGTTTCGCTGCGAGTCGGATCCGCCAGGACGCTCTGGCAACGTAGGCCTCCGTTTCTCGCTGCTGCTAGACGGGTACCCGTGCTGGAGCGTGCGCTTCATTATCGCCGCAAGCATACGCCGGCGCCCAACCGACGCATGAGTCACGAATTTTCCAAAAGAAAATCGATCTGATTCTCTCGACCGATGCTGCATAGCGTCTCATACAGCCTGAAGGCTGCATAGTGCTGAAGGTTCTCCGGCGACATGGTCGCTGCGACTGCTGGGCATGAATCGGCCCCCGACCGGATACGGAACGACGAAAAGTCCTTGTGGATCCACTTCATGGCGTGCAATCGATCTTGCTTTAGACGATCCACCAACATGAACCCCAAGCCAGATTTCGCTTCGGCAGCTTTTCGCAACATCTCATCCACTGCGTCGAAGCCCTTAATGTCGGAGATCGCGTAGGTAATCAGCGTGTGTACCAGCGCCTCGACCTTTTCCAACTGAGCATCTGAATCCAATTCGTAAGGCCGGCTCTGTGCCATGTGAAGCACCTCCTTCTTAACTTGTTCCAGCGTTCGGCCCTCGAAAGGTACGTCAAGCTGGCCAGCCATAATATGGAGGTCTTTCGGCCCACCTTGCCAGGCTGCGGGATCGAAATTCCAGCTAGTTATCTTTTGCAAGTACTTCTCGACACCTGGATTTCCAGAATACGTGGACGACAGGTGAACGTATTTCTGGATTGCGCCGAACAACTCTACGTAGCAATAGAGGTCTCTTCCCCTTGAAAACAGGAAGAGCTGGTGATTGGGATACCAATCCTCGTGATGGTATTTACCCGTCTCATAAAGCTTTTCCTCGTCGGTTGTCGGATAATATTGCGTGACCGCTCCGAGCAACTCCGTGTCATCGCACGACTTGATAAACCGGTCTCTGAAGTCGACAAGGTCCTTGATAGAAACCCCGCAATGCAGCGCGTATTCAATGGCAATCTTCGCCAGCCCCCGCAATACTTCGATGCTTTCGAGGTCGACCCTCAATGCCGATTGGACAACAAATTGCGCCATATCACTTGCGACAACGACCCTGTACCCGTCATCGCGTAGTTTTCCGATTTCCGCGTTTTGCATGAAGGTCTGCGCCTGCTTATGAATTGAGCAGCAGATTGTAGCCAGTCGCTCGTCCTCGTCGACAAAATAGATGGGACGGTCTGGTGTGATGGTGAAATCGCTATTCAATGAGAAAGTCACCGATTTCTTACCGCCCATTGGCGTGACGCGGGAGATCACCTCTACGGCAGCCTTCTTCGACTCACCTCTGTCACGCGAGACCCCGTGCAAAACCGAAAAGACCTGTAGATGCTCATTGAATGATGAATCGATTGAAACGGATAGCTTTCCGCCGCAGCATTCGCATAAAAACTCCGATGACTTGAGCTTGCCTCCGATTGCGTTGGGGATGATGTGCTCATCATGACGTTTCACCTTGACGCCGTCGAAGGGCTTATCGCAAAAGTAGCAGGTTTCCATCGTTACCTTGAAGTGTGTTTTCAATACGGGTGGGGGGTGCGAATGGCTATATGCTCGCGCCTCGGCCTAGTGGCCGGGACCGCGCGGTAGCCGCCAATGGCAATGTCGTCGCCTCCTGCGTAGCTCGCCCAACAGCGTTGCAGTCGGAAAACCAGTACGGCGAGGCGACAATGACCCGTCAAACAGGATTATGGCGCCTTAACCAATCCGGAGGATGAGCTACACGCGCTCTGCTTCACAAACTCTGTTGCGACCCGCCGACTTCGCCCTGTATAGCGTTGAGTCGGCCATATCAAGCAGAGCAGTACTTTCCTCAAAGGTTCGATTTCGCGAGGTAACCATACCGATACTCGCTGTCACACGCCCGCGATGGCTTTGCGCATGCTCAATGCCGAGGTCGTAGGCAGCATTGCGGACCTTCTCTGCTACATACATCGCCCCGACTGTCCCCTGTGTCGGGAGCGTTCAACAAGCTTCTAGCCAGCGCATTTCGGATGCCCTGCCCGACAACTGCCTTCGTATGGCAGGCGGGTGCGTACCCATCGGCGCACAGTCGCACTCACGTCAATTCTGAACAAGTCGAGATGCTTGCATGGATTTGTTGACGCATCAAGGCGGCACAAATTAGTAGCAGTTGTACACGAACATAAATTCGGATTGATGGATCATATGGATTCGCAAAGATAAGATTGATTCAACTGTTCTTTCAAAGCCACAAGCTTGCGAGAGAGGAGAATCTGCTTATCCTCTGATGACAGAATCGCTTCGTCCGAGCCGGGCGTACGCATCGAGTTGCACGCGGAAGTTTTGCTTTGCTGCGAAGCAGGTATCAATCCCGCCACGTTTGCGGGACTTGACGCGCTCTCCAAAGGCCCGGAGAAACCGCACCTTTCGTAGTTCCCGCCAAGTTAGACGCGTCTTCATCGACGATGTGTCGCTTGCATTGCCCGCGCCGATCAATCGCTTCCGCATTGCCGTTCAGTCAACCAAATATGGGACAAGCAGCAGAGGCCCCGCTGCGACGACATCGACACTCGGCATCCCGGCGTCAAACCGACGCACGGCATCTCGCACGAACGTTGTCAGGCTTTCCCTGCGTACTACCCTCTTTCTAACGAAGCGATTTGCGACGCGTCTCCGGCGCAGAAATGCCGCCGTACGGGATCATGCGGGCCACCCGCCCACCAAAGCATTGTGAACGTGACGGAAATCGGGCGAGGCCGAAACGCACTAACTCTCACGAAGGACAGTATGGTCCGCCGGCGCTCGAGACTTATTGATGTAAAGACGGCCGCCGTGCTCAGCACCCTGGACGAGGAAGGTCAACAGAGGTTTTTTGACCAGGTTTTTTTCTCCAACCGAAGGATAGAGGTGTCACGCCTCCCAAGGTACTTCGTTACGCTTTTCTCCGGTTGGAGGTTCGCCTGACCACACACCTAGCGAGTGGTACAACATGAACATAACAATCTCTAAACGCATCGCGATTACATTGGCAATAGCGGTGCTGTCCATGGTTTTTATCGGGTCTTATGGGACCTGGCAACTCAGCGGCGCGCAGCACAGATTCGAATATTTTCAGGACAATGTCACACGGACCATCGCAGATCTGACCACCGGCGATGAGCTAGTCTTCTCAAGTCGCATCCGGGCCTACCGCTACCTGACACACACGGATCCGTCCATAAGAGCTGAGACCGAGCAGCAAATGTCGTCGAACAACGAAAAAATCAGACGAGTTCTAGGTCAGTATGAAGAGAATGGCATCGCTGACGAAGCCGACAGAAAACTTCTCGAACTAGACAAGACAAACCTCGTGGCATTTGCGGAAGCACAGCGCAAATTCATAGAAGTGTGCGAGGCGAACAATACCCAAGAGGCATTGGCGATGCAGGAGGAAGGTGGATCTCTACGCACTGCAAGCATAGCCCTGCAGACATCGCTTGAAACGCATGCTGCGTTTAAAGCCAAAGCAGGCGCAGACTTACGTGCTGACAATGCGGCTTCTTATACCAGATCATTTTGGACTTTGGTCACCGTCATATCGCTCGCCGCATTGCTCTCGGGGACCATGGCCGTTCTGCTACAGCGCGGAATTCGACAAAGCCTCACCGGCATTCGGTCTGCTCTGGAAGAATCGAAGGAAACCCTCGACCTTACACGCAAAGCCCCAGTACACCGTATGGACGAAATCGGCCATACAGCTACAGCGTTTAATGAGCTGCTGGCCCGAGTGGCGGAAGTGATTGCGTCGGTCCGACAATCTGCGGGCGCCGTCTCCATCGCCTCGCAAGAGATCGCCAGCGGCAACACCGATTTGTCCGCTCGCACCGAAGAGCAGGCCGCCTCGCTCGAGCAAACTGCATCGAGCATGACGCAACTGACGGAGACAGTAAAACAGAACGCCGACAACGCTCGCCACGCCAATACGCTTGCGACTAGCGCCACAGACATGACCGATTCAGGGAACGAGGCAGTTCAAGCGATGGTTAAGACCATCGAGATGATGAGCGATAGCTCCGGAAAAATTTCTGAAATTACGGGAGTAATTGAAGGCATCGCGTTCCAGACTAACATCCTTGCCCTCAACGCGGCCGTGGAGGCGGCCCGGGCGGGCGAGCAAGGTCGAGGATTCGCAGTCGTCGCAAGCGAGGTTCGCAGCCTGGCTCAAAGGTCATCTGCCGCAGCAAAAGAGATCAAGAATCTGATTGAATCATCGGTTGCGACAATCCATGACGGCGCCCGACAGGCGGTGGATGTGGGCACCACCATGGGCCATGTGAAGCAGGCCATCAAGCAGGTTTCCGATATCGTCGGCGAAATTGCTGCTGCGTCAGGGGAACAAAAGAACGGCGTTGAGCAGATTGCCGTTGCAGTCAACCAGATGGACGAAGTAACGCAGCAAAATGCGGCGCTGGTCGAACAGGCTGCTGCCGCGTCGCAGTCGCTGGAACAGCAGGCGAACAATCTCAAAGACGTGGTTTCGGTGTTCAAAGTCAGTGAAGCGGAACATGCTGGCTCTCATGTGCCGGCGCGACGAGGCGGAACCGTCCCCCCGGTCGCAAAGCCTCTATTGCAGCCCCGAACGGCGCCGGCGAGAACGAAGACCGGGCGGCCGAACGTTAGCGGCGGAAACATCGCCGCCGTCGAAGCCGCAGATTCCGACTGGCAAGCCTTCTGAGCGAGGCGGAAATTGGACAAGACAACTGAGTTGCTCGATTCGATGAGCGCACTTATTGCCAAACACACCAAAGCTGCGGCAGTCCTTTCCGCACGCGCCATGGTCTTGGGTAAGTTCCTGGACGCAACGTTTCTGCACCTTACGCAAGCGCAAAGCGCAGAGATCCGAAAATCATTTCGGGCGGGCGTCGAGGACTCAATGGCGATGATGGATGACGTCCCGCTGTCTGCCGACTATCACGCCTCGCTGCTCGAGTTAACGAATTCCATCTTGGAGGCACTTGCCCAGCGAGGAGCAGGGAACAGTTGAGCCACAATCGGTTATATGCCATATTTTCGCGGCCCTCTCAGTCAGGATTTTGCCCCCTTCACCGGCTTCACATTCTGAAATATCGCAATCACTCTTTGATTCAGAGCCGAATCTCTGTGGTCAACAACGCGGGGGGCGCCGTTATCGGCGCGATGGAGGAAATGAGCAAGGCCGATATCCGATTGCGGACCCCGATGCATCTTCGCGTCTAGCTTTTACGGTGGGTGACGCCCCTTAAACCTTCAAATCAGATCTGGCCGAATCGCCTACGCCGAGCCAACGTACGGTCGAGGGCTCCCTGCATCAAGGCCATCGCCCCCTAACGCGACTTTCAAACGCTAGGCGACGCGACGGGTGAAAGAGTCGGTCCTCCTTGCACTCACCATCCTGGAAAATCTCACTCAAAGCTGAGCTATTTGCCTGGTGAGGCCTGTTCATGAAAACTGCTCACCGGCGAGAACCCGCCTTAGTGAATGCGGGTATTCACCGCGAGACCGTCTGTATGCCGCATCGCAATAATCGCCTCACCCGGAGGGTGATTATTCTCCATCTGCAACCTTCACCTGCTAGCAATCTGCCTGCCGCGTACCGCGCGACTCCTTCGGGTGATCTTGATGCGCCGAAAACACTCACCTTTCCATCAACCATTCGCTCTCCTGGAAGTCCTCACCTTTGCGAAGGGTGGAGCACCTCTCCACGGCTCTTTGCCTCCTGGAAACGCTCACCATCCAGGAATTCCTCACCATTCCCGAAGCTCGATCTGCGTCCTCCGGATGAAAAAGTTTCGCGGTAAACTACCTTGTCACGTTAAGGAGCAGCGCATGTCGCAGTACAGCGAGCTATCGAAGCAGCTCGAGGAACTAGTTCGTAGGATCGAGGAAACGAAGCGCAACGAATATGGGCCGGCGCTCGAAGAT
Source organism: Paraburkholderia phytofirmans OLGA172 (assembly GCF_001634365.1). Lineage (NCBI taxonomy): Bacteria > Pseudomonadati > Pseudomonadota > Betaproteobacteria > Burkholderiales > Burkholderiaceae > Paraburkholderia > Paraburkholderia phytofirmans. Next base: position 166,976 of record NZ_CP014579.1, on the reverse strand, counting down.
GTGCGGGCGACCATTGCGGCCTTTGGCTTTTCGCCGGTTGAAGTGTTCGGACAGTCCCATGGGAGCGCGGCCAGATCGAAACGCGAAGCCAAAACTGAAAAGCGCGGCACACTAGTAAAACGTTCGGGATCGACCAAGTCGGATAGTGCGGATCCTAGGCAAACTCAGATTGAATTTGCATAGTTAATCTACTGGTGGCACGTGTCTTTGCGTCCTTCGCCTTGCTCGCGGCACCGTGGAGGAGAAAACACCAGTTGCACGCGCGTTTCTCCAGCGAGTGTCGTGGACCAATTTTTGAGCTCTTCAAGCTGAAGTCGATGTACGGGCCCAGTAGCCTGCCGTTATCCCAAAGGTTGTGATGCTGATCGGCCTGCCCTCCGCGTAGTTACGCCCGAGAGACACCACGTTGAACGTTTCACAGCCGCGCGAAGTCTGGATGCAGCCGGGGCACGCACCGCCCACGTCGCTGCAGATAGGGTCAAACGCACAGTTGAAACCAAACATAGACGCGTCTTCAGTAACCGTCCGACCCTGACCGTATAGACGCCTGATGAAGGCGAAGCCATGCTTTCCGGGGGCACAAATGTGACTGTGTCCACAAAGGAATCATGGACACAGTGACTGAATTCACCGAAGTCAAAGGCGCCCGGAAGTATCGTCGGCGCACCGTGGACGAGAAACGCCAGATCGTCGAAGAGACGTTATCCAGTGGACGTTCGGTGGCGGAGATTGCACGCAGTCACGAGGTGAACGCGAATCAGTTGTTCGACTGGCGCAAGCAGTATCTGGATGGACGCCTTGGCGTGAACGCTCGCGAATGTGCCTTACTGCCGGTCACCGTGAATGAGGCCAGCGACAACGGCAGCGGCGCGGCCGAACCGGCTGCACCGACGCCTTCGGCACAGGCGCCCGGCACGATCCGAATCCAGCTGTCACGAGGCGAGGTACTCGTTGAAGGGAGCGTCGATCCCGACACACTTCGCGTGGTGATCCAGTGCCTGGTCCGATGATTGGTCCGCTCGCAAACACGCGAGTCTGGGTTGCCGCCGGATTTACGGATATGCGCTGCGGCTTCGACGGACTGGCCGCGAAGGTGCAGACCGTGCTGGCGAAGGATCCATTCTCTGGCCACATATTCGTGTTCAGGGGCAAACGTGGCGACCTCATCAAATGCCTGTACTGGCGCGACGGCGGCCTATGCCTGTTCGCCAACTAGCTGGACTCATACTGCAACTCCTATTCGCGGATCAGAGGGTTTTAGAGGCTACGCTCGATCGCGCCACTTTCGCGCGGTCAGTGAGTCGATCCCATCGGCTGCTGTGCTTTGTTGGCGGGTCGGAATCCGGGACTTCATAGAGAAACGCATAATCGTTATAGGCGTGTCGTTTGACGAGGCCGTATTCGACCCACCTGATGAGCGTTGCAACGTGAATTCCAAGGCGGCTCGCAGCTTCCTCCTTCGTCAACATGCCTCGTTCCCGCAACCTATCGCGGCGGGATCGAAGTCCGTTTCGCTGTGCGATGTATGAGACGCGCAGTGCGTCGAACCGAATGTTGCTCTTACCTGGACGGACACAACCGCCGGGGCGGATACCCCGATCATTAAGGAGCCGCGCAATCTGAGAGCACGTATGGTCATCGAGAAGCTTGTCGATGAGCTCCAGGACCTCTGGCTGGGTTTTGACCTGTTGTGCAGATGTTTTGGGATTCTGCGCCGTGAGCGTTTCAGTCTTGCCGGCCTTGAAGCGAACGTGAATCTTTGTTGTCCCTTCGTCTGGAAGTTTGACCAGTGTGACGTCCTCGACGATGTAGGCTAGCAGCCGCTTCCGCTCTCGATTCGCCAGCGATGGATCACGCCAAAGTGTTTTGAAGTCCCCCGTCATTGCTATGAGCCGGTCGCGGATCGCATCGTCGAGTATGAGACGTTCCTGCTGCTGGCTACGCTCCCTTTGTTCCTTCGCATCGGCCAATGTGCGCAACTTATCGTTCCATTCCTGCTCGAGGGTGTCGGCAACCAGCCGGTTGTTCGGGTCGACCAGCATGAACCGCCGTTGTGCAAGATCTGCGTCGAACTGGGCGCGTTCGATTGCGCGCAGACGTAACCGGTCGGCTTCATCGTGGCGGGCTTCGATCTCCCTGCGAATCTCACACGCCAACTCAACCGCCGCCGGAGTCATCGATGCGACGACCAGTGCACCAACTGCTTCATCGATCGGTGCTCCGGCAATCGACTGGCACGTAGGTTCTCCATGAGCGCCTTGTGCTCGGTCGCAGACATACCAGGCTTCCTGTCGTCCGCGTCGCGTCGCGTACCGAAGCCGGAGATACCGGCCACAACGTCCGCAGACGGCGCGGCCCTGCAGTAGAGCAGCTCCCTCGCGTGGTGGCGACGATCGCGCAACTTTGTACCCGCGACCATTCGTCTCCAGAACCGTAAGGTTCTGCTGGAATTGCTCCCACGTAATGTATCCAGGATGTGCGTCCGGGATACAGGCAAGCCAGTCATTGCGATCACGCTTTCTCGGCACTTTCCGTCCGTCAGCAAGTCTTCGATAATGCCGTCGGCCGTAGGCGTAAGCACCGGCGTAGCGCGGATTGTTTAGCATCCGAAGTGCCGTCGACGCGGTGAGGTGCTGGAAGACCAAGAACTTCGCGTTGCGCATACGGGACGGAAACAGGAGGCCTTCCTTCTTGAAGACCTTGACTGTCTGGGTGGCAGAGCCGACTCGCAAGAACGTCTCAAAGAAGTATGTGATGGTCTCTCTGACCTGGGAATCTGGGTCAAGCACTACGTTACCAAGGTCGTCGTACACGAAGCCGGTCGGTAGCAGGCACCGATACTCACCTCGATTGACCTTGTTCAGAATTCCCCCTCGTAGTCGCGCTTTAAGAACATGGAGCTCGGCTTCACTCATTGTTCCCTTGAGCCCAAGCAGGAGCCGGTCATTGAAGCTTGCTGGATCGTATATCCCGTCTTCGTCGAGAATCAGCGTATCAGCGAGCGCGCAGATTTCCAGGAGCCGATGCCAGTCAGCATTGTTTCGGGCCAGGCGTGACACCTCCAGGCCCATGACGATGCCTGCGCGGCCCATGCCCACGTCAGTGACCAATCGTTGAAACCCCTCCCGCCAGGACGCCGATGCTCCAGACTCCCCCTGGTCGCTATCGATAGTGACGATCTGCTCGTCGCGCCAGCCGAGCGCCGTGGCGCGTCCACGCAGGGCATATTGCCGCTTTGTGCTTTCGACGTTCTCGAGGACTTGCCGCATCGACGACTGCCGGACGTAGAGGTAAGCGCTCCGTTCGAGGTGGTGAGGCTGAACTTTAAGGGACGCGTTCATCGTGTTCTCCGCTCATTGACCGTCACAGCCATGCCTGCGAGTACGTAGATAAAGCTTTGGCGCTCGATGATGGGCTGAGCGTTCGGCGATGACCGGGTAATGATTGGTTCGAGCGGTGCGTGCCCTGGAACCATCATGCGTGCCCACACCCACATACCGCGAGCAAGAAAGACGCTGAGTCCGCGCCGGGCTTCTGCGGGCAACGCCTCGCCAAGAGCGGCGGAACGCATCACCTCGTATTGCGCGACGATCGGCGACGAAACTGCCGACGGCCAGGCACAGCATCCCGTTATTCCACCGTTTTTTTTACACCGAACGCTCGCTCGATCGTTCTCGGGTGTACATCCAGACCAAATTCTTTGCGAACCAGCTTTGCCAGTTCACGCGCCCGAAGTGGCTCTCCGGGCGTGTGTTGTAACTTGAGGAACGCCAACACCTCGCCCTGGATCTTGTGCGGACCGTGCGGCCCTCGTTTCCTCGGAACCAGCCCTGCGATTCCTCCTTGCTCGAAGTCCGCCCGCGCCTGATAGAAGGTTGGCCGCGAAACACCATATTCGTCGGAGATCTGCGTTATGGAGGCCTTCTCAACAGAAACGCGACGCAACATCTCATACTTGACCTGCACAGCGTCATGGGGATCGAAGAATCCACCCTCTTGGAACTTGGCATCGAGAACGTTCGACGGCGTTGGATTCAGCGTACCGTCCTCCGCGAGGACATCCGTCTTCGAGCGCTTGCGTTCATTGGGCGGCACATTCACTCCAAATGGTTGCATCTCAATGTAATTAAATTATGCCGCGAAACACGCTTTGTCAAGCTAGATTGTGTTCGGTTTTTAACACCAAAAAAGGCTGTCATATCTCCACGTGTTGAGACGTATCCTGGAATTCAGCGGCGTTAATTACCTTACATGTGCGGCAAAAATCCCTTTACGGTTAAATACCGCTCCCGGCACGCCTGTACGAAAGGCGTCTCACGAGTAGCGCAAGCTCCATCAAGTCGTTGACCGTGAACAACGCGCGCTCTCGTCCCATGGACATCTCGGGATCAGGCTCGCTCATATCGGTCCACTTCGGAGGAACGGAGCAATAACTCCTGTCGTCGATGCGCAGCAGGAGGCGTCGACCAGACCGGTTATAGCGCTCGCCTACACAAAGAAGTTGCTGTCCGCTGAACGGATGGAACGGGTGAGTGATGCGGACAAGATGTTCTGTGGCAGCCCCAGAGCCTGCATTTCGAGGTATGTTACAAACGCCTGGAGCGTGGGCGCTTTGCGTGGCCCCGTGCCGACGGCGGGGTCGTTTCGCTGACCAGCGCTCAACTCGCACTTCTGCTCGAAGGATTCGACTGGCGACAGCCAGTTGATGCAGCGCGCCCCTGCAGCGCTTTGTAAACGTATGTGACAACGCGGCCGTAGCGCAATGCACGCGCGTAAACTGCCTGCATGGCATCCAGCGACGCTACGCTTCCGGACGATATCGAGGCCTTGAAGGCTCTCTTGATCGCGCGTGAGGCGGCGTTACGTGAACACGAAGGCGAGCTCACGGATCTGCGCGACACTGTAACGGCGCTCCGGAAGACACTCTCCGACCGGGCGCTCGAGATCGAGCACCTGAAGCTGTGGATCGCGAAACTCCAGCGCATGCAGTTCGGGCGCAAGTCGGAGAAGATTGATCGCCAGATCGAACAGCTGGAATTGCGTCTCGAAGATCTGCAGGCCGACGACAGCGCGGCGACGATCGACGCACCGACAAGGCCCCGTCCAGAAACCGGCAAGCCGACAGGACGTAGGCCACTTCCGGAACATCTGCCGCGCGAAGACGTTGTACATCAGCCCGACGACGCGTGCTGTCCGCAATGCGGCGGCACGCTTGGCGAACTCGGCGAGGACGTTTCCGAGCAACTCGACTATGTACCGGGGCATTGGCGAGTGCTTCGTCACCGCCGACCCAAGAAGGCCTGTACGTGTTGCGACTGCATCGCGCAGGCGGCTGCGCCCAGCCGGCCAATCGATCGCGGTATGCCGGGTCCGGGATTGCTCGCGCATGTCCTGGTCGCCAAATTCTGTGACCACCTTCCCCTGTATCGACAGTCAGTGATTTACGCGCGCGACGGTGTGCAGCTCAGCCGTTCGACACTCGCGGACTGGGTCGGCCAGTGCAGTGCGTTGCTCCGACCACTGGTAGAGGTCGTTCGCCGGTACGTGATGGCCGCCTCGAAGATCCACGCGGATGACACGCCCGTACCTGTGCTCGAGCCCGGGAACGGCAAGACCCGTACCGCACGTCTTTGGACATACGTTCGGGATGACCGGCCAGCCGGCTCGAAGGACGCGCCGGCGGTCTGGTTCGCATACAGTCCCACAAGGGCTGGTGAATATCCGCAGGCCCATCTGAAGGACTTCAGCGGAACGTTGCAGGCCGACGCGTTCGCTGGGTACAACGCGATCTATGAAGGTGGTGATGTGCGCGAGGCTGCATGCATGGCGCACGCGCGCCGTAAATTCCACGATCTGTTCGTCGCACGCAGGAACGAGGTCAACACTGAAGCGTTGCGCCGGATCGGCGAACTGTACGCAATCGAGGCTGCGATTCGCGGCAGCCTCCAGACGAACGAAGACGTGTCAGGCAGGAGCAGGCGCGTCCGCTACTCGATGCGTTCGAGATCTGGCTGCGCTCGACATTGGGTACGGTGTCGCAGAAAGGCGATACCGCCAAAGCCATCAACTACGCGTTGAATCAGTGGGCGGCGCTCACACTGTACGTCGATGACGGCGCCGTGGAAATCGACAATAACGCAGCCGAACGCGCTTTACGTGCCGTCGCTCTCGGCCGGAAAAACTTCCTGCACTTCGGTTCCGACAGCGGCGGCGAACGCGGGGCCGCAATCTACACCCTGGTCGGTACCACCCTATGCCGGATGCGGCATAGGGCTGTTCATGCCGAATCCCGTGCTATGCCGAACGGCTGATGCTGATGGCGATTTGGGCACCGCAAAAGCGACCTCGCTGCCGATCATACATCGGTCGCGCTCGGCATAGTCGGACTCTTCACAACGCGGTTAGGAACTCAAGTAGTTTATCGCCTGCACGGTATCGACCCAATGGTTTACCGTTCGAAGACTTGACTTTAGCCAGCGCGGCTTCCTTGAGGGCTAAATGAGCGTGCAAATAGACCTGAGTGGTTTCGACCGATTCGTGTCCTAACCACAATGCAATGACGGAGCAGTCGACGCCGGCATGAAGTAGTTCCATTGCAGCGCTGTGCCTGAGGACGTGTGGCGTGATTCGCTTACGTTTCAAGGACGAGCAGCAGGCACTCGCGGTGGATACATACTTGCCCAGAAGATGTTGCACAGAGTCAGAGCTGAGCCGACCACCACTTATATTAGGGAATAACGCGTGCGCGCCGTTGCGCGGGGGCTCTTGCAGCCAGGCTTTGAGCGTGGCGATGGTATGCGTTGTCAATGGCGTGCATCGTTCTTTCCGATCATGCAAATATTTGCATGAACGGAACTATGACGAACTCGGGAATATGCGCAGCTCCGCGCAGGGACGTCCGTTTGGCGCCTTGTAAAGGGTGTTTGGTCACGGGTACCGGTAGTGGACTGCGCATAATAAAAGTGCTTTCCTCAGGAGGCAGGTCGACAAGTTCGGCTTTTTGAGGAGGGGTATCATGAACAGCGACTTCGCGTTACCGCAGCGGACCCGGGCATGGTTGACGGACGGCGTGCTCAAACCCAGCTATCAAGCCTATTCGACGTATTTGATTGGGCGCGGATATTCGTCGTGGAGCGTCCGTAAGTATTTGTGCTGCGTCGCGCACTTTGCTTATTGGCTGCGCAAGCGACGCATCAAACTCAGTCAGATTGACGAAGCGCTGATCCGCTATTTTCTGGATGAACACCTGCCTCAGTGCGACTGCCCATTGCGCACGCCAAGAAGCAGGAACCATGTCGGGTCGGCCTTAAAGCATCTGCTTGTCGTGCTGCGCCAGAGGGCGGACATACGCCATCAGCCCGACTTCACACCCCGTCTGATACGGGAGGAGATCAGGGAATTTGACGCACACCTTGACCAGGTCTGCGGGCTGGCCGCATCTACGAGAAGGTTGCGTACACGCATCGTACGGACGTTCCTGTCGGAGCGATTCGGTGCATCGAGAATCACTATGGCACAGGTCAAACCGGAACATGTTCATCGATTTGTAGTCAGCCACCTCGAAGGATGCAAGCCGAGCACCGGCAAAGTCCTTGGGAGTGCACTACGGAGCTACTTGCATTTCCGAGGAATGCACGGAGATCACGTCCGGTGCCTTATTGCCGCGATTCCACAAATCGCCCAGTGGCGGTTCGCATCGTTACCAGACTCGCTATGTGAGGCGGAGCTGGAACGGTTTCTTAACGCATTCGATCGCAAATCCGCGATCGGCCGCAGAGACTACGCAATGGCCCGGTGTATGGTCGACCTGGGACTACGCGCCGGCGAAGTCGCTTCGCTACAGCTGGACGACCTGAACTGGCACGACGGGACGTTGCGGTTATCAGCAGGCAAGGCGCGGCGAACAGATGTGCTTCCGTTGCCGCCCCGGACCGGGCGCGCAATTGCTCAATACCTGACTGACGGGCGCCCGGTCTCCGATAGCCGGGCGGTATTTCTGCGGCATCGCGCTCCACTTACCGAACCCGTCGGCTCGAGCGTCGTTCGCAATACCGTCCGTGCCGCTCATGCGCGATGCGGCAGCGATCCACGCTGCAGGGGAACCCATGTATTGCGGCACAGCGTAGGCAGTCGGCTGATTAACGCTGGAGTCCCTATGAAGGAAATCGCCGATATCCTTCGACACCGCAGCCTCGATACTACCGCGATTTACACCACGGTCGATATCAGGAGCCTTGCCAAGGTCGCGCTGCCCTGGCCGGGGAGCGAATCATGAAACGTTCAGTGAGAATGCTATCGCTCGCCGAGGACTACCTTGCGTCAAGACGCCGCCTTGGTTTTGACCTGCGGTGTACGGGACGCCGGCTTCTTGATTTTGCCTGCTTTGCCGACCGGATCGGCCACCAGGGGCCGCTCACCGTAAAACTGGCAGCGTCCTGGGCTCGATCTGCATCAAGTCAGGTGCCCTTTACCTGGGCGCGTCGGATTGAGATCGTTCGCCCGTTCGCAAGGTATCTCCAGCAATTTGACCCTGCCACCGAAGTTCCTCCGCTTTATCTTTTCGGCCGAGCCCATCGCCGTTTGACACCGCACATCTATGCCGATGAGGAGATCCGGGAACTGCTGGCCGCTGCTTCGACGTTGCCCTCGAAGGAGAAACTGCGGCCCGTGACCTACTCAACCCTGTTCGGGCTGATCGCGGCCACCGGACTGCGGATTTCTGAGGCGCTTAACCTGAGGCGCGCAGACGTCGACCTCGATCAAGGCCTGCTGATGATTCGGGTAACGAAGTATCGTAAGTCCCGCGTCGTTCCACTTCATCAAACGGTCGTGCGAGCACTTGCACACTATGTAGAGCTGCGGGATCGCGATTGGCCCATCACGCTAAGCGATCACTTCTTCATCGTGCACGGAAGCAGCATGAAGATCAGTACCGTTGAGGAGGTCTTCAGTTCCTTGCGTTCGCAGTTGGGATGGGTCGCCCGTGGTGATCATCCGGCTCCACGCATCCACGATCTGAGGCACTCGTTTATCTGCCGAAGGGTGTTGCTCTGGTACCAGCAAGGGGTGGACGTCGACAACGCAATGATCATGCTTTCGACTTACGTAGGGCATGCCAAGGTGACCGACACCTACTGGTATCTAACGGGCATCCCGGAACTGATGGCAATTGCGGCTCAGCGCTTCGAGCACTTTACAGAAGGAGTCTGTCATGTCTAAAAGGCAAAGCCATTGTTCGTCGTCGAACTTCGCCGCGCTGCTACAGCAATTCTTCGTTGAGCGGCTAATGCAACAACGGGCAGTCAGCCCGCAGACGATAGCCAGTTATCGGGATACCTTTCGACTATTCCTTCAGTTTGCTCAGGCGCGTCTGCATAAGTCGCCTGTCGAGCTGGCGTTAGCAGACGTCAACGTGGATCTGGTGCTGACCTTCCTTCGTCATCTGGAGGACAACCGGCATAATTGCGCGCGCACCCGGAATTCGCGGCTTGTTGCCATCCGTTCATTTCTGAAGTACGCAGCCCTCAAGGATATTTCTTCGCTGGCTGTTATCCAAAGCACTCTAGCTATCCCAATGAAGCGCTTCGACAGGCCGCTCATCGGCCACCTGTCGCGTGACGAGATCGAGGCACTACTCGCCGCACCCGACCCCAACACCTGGTGCGGGCAGCGGGACCGGGTACTGTTTGCAACGCTATACAATACTGGCGCACGCGTTTCCGAACTGATCGGTCTGCGGGTGGGTGACGTCGTTCTGGATAAGGCGCCCTGTGCACATATCCACGGCAAAGGCCGGAAACAGCGCACCGTACCGTTGTGGCGCTCAACCGCGAGCCAAATCAGAAGCTGGTTGCCGCGGATCCGGTCATCGCCTGATCAGATTCTGTTTCCGAATCGCTCGGGGAACCCGATGACGCGATCCAACGTTACGGATCGGCTCAAACTCGCAGCGCGGACAGCCACCAGGCAATGCCCTCAACTATCAAGCCATCCCATTTCACCGCATGTCATCCGGCACTCGACTGGGACTCATCTGCTGCAATCGGGCGTTGACCTGAGTGTCATTGCACTGTGGCTTGGACACGAAAGCCCAGCGACTACTCACATGTACGTCGAGGCCGACCTCGCGATGAAGGAGCGTGCGCTCAATACTTTGCAACCGCCTCACAGCAGAATCGCGCGATATCGACCGCCCGATCGCTTGATGCAGTTCCTGGAAAGCTTGTAATTATGCGCAGTTCACACCACGGATCCGCCATCCACAGCCCATCGCAGAAGAACGAATTGGCGTCTGTGGCGCGGAACTGCGCATATTCCCGAGATCGTCATAGTTGCGCCCCTTGCCAAGGCAGCGAACGTGTGCGCCGCAACCCAATTGCACCGAATCACGATCGAGCCCTGTCAATTCGGAGAGTCTCAACCCCGTCTGAATCGCGAGCAATAGCAGAGCATAGTCCCGACGTCCAAGCCACGTTGTTCTATCAGGAGCAACAAGAAGCGCTTCGATCTCGGTGCGTGTCAGAAACTGAACGAGTTGCTTATCGTATCGCTTGGTAGGTATCGCGAGCACGCGCTGGATGTGGGCGGCGTATGCAGGCTCCTCGAATGCGGTGAAGCGGAAGAAGGACCGAATCGCGGTTAGACGAAGGTTGCGTGTCCGTACGCTGACTGATCGCTGCGTCTCCAGATCCTCGAGAAACGCGGCAATCAGCGGCGCGTCAAGATCGCACAGGTCGAGACTGGATGGGGGCTTACGCAGGCAGACTTGTGCGAACTTGAACAATAGACGAAACGTGTCTCGATACGATGCGATAGTGTGTGGGCTGACGTGGCGTTGCCGCATCAATCGCTCTGTGAAGAAGCGTTCGATCAACGCAGGCAAGATGTGGGTTGGTCTCATGATGGGGCTCCCCAGCGCACGTCGAGCCTTCGCGCGGCGAGCCCCATCAATTCGGGACACGCCGACAGATACCAGTACGTGTCGCGCACACAGGTGTGCCCCAGATACGTGGACAGCACGGGCAACCATGATTCGACGCTTTGACCCGATCGATACCAGGTGAGCAGCGTCTGAACTGCGAAGCGATGCCGGAAGTCATGCAGACGAGGACCGGAATGGGCATCGGGGCTTCGAAGCCCCGTTCGCCGTGAAAGCTTCAAAAATACCGGATGAACGTATTGGTGCAACAGTTTGCCACCTTGCTCAGCGATGAAAAAGTATGGACTGTGCGGCGGCCAGATGTGCGCGTCTCGTCGTTGCGCATAGTGCGCCAATACGGCTCTGGTTGTGTGGTGGACCGGGACAAGGCGTGACTTACCGAACTTGGTGTCGCGGATCGTGATAACGCCGTCTTCCAGATCAACGTCTTCTCGTCGCAGGTTAAGTACTTCACCGATCCTCAGTCCAGTCACGGCCAGCAGTCCGAACAGACAGTGATACGTCCACCGACGCAAGCCATCTGCCGGAGGAAGTTCTAACGCAGCCGTCAACAACTTCTGTATCTCTACGTCGGTGTAGAGATAGGGTCTCGGGCGTGAGGGACCAACAAGAATGCCCAACGGTGGCACTTCCGTCCTGATTTCCGCAATGCGCCGATAGCGTGCAAATCCGCGCACGTCCGTTAAGCGTAACGCCCAGGACGCGCGCCCGTCTATAGGCAGCATTGCCCACTCAAGAGCGAGCTTGTGCGTGATAATGGTAGCGGCGCGGCCATCCATAAAACGGACAAAGCTCGTTAGCCGCCTCTCCTGGTTCTCAAACTTGAACCCAAAACCACGACGCATGAGCACGTACTGCCGAAGCGCTTGCGAGAGAGTGTTCATCGCACACCTCCCGGCCATGGCAGGCCAAGCGTGCGCAGCGAGGCGATATCGACCTTCGCATAGATTCGGGTCGTGTCATGATCCTGATGACGGAGAACTTGACCGATCTGTGTCAATGACGCACCGGCTCGGAGCAACTGAGTCGCGAGGCTATGCCGGAAGAGATGTGCGCCCTTGTGCGAAACATTATCGATTCCCGCGCGTGTGAGCGCCATCGTGGCGATCATGGAAACCGCCGCCGACGATGCAAACCCTATGTGCGGAGCCAGGTGCCGGAGAAACACGCGTCGGCTCCCGGATTGCGGCCGCCCGTGCTTTAGGTAGTCCACCATTGCGGCGCCAACCTCCGCCGGCAACGGTAGCTCAGCTCGTCGCCTTCCCTTGCCGTGAACGGCGAGTTGGCCAATACGCCAGTCAATATCATCGAGCGTCAGCAACGCAATCTCATTTGCTCGCAGTCCAAGGCGAGCAAGCAACAACAAGATCGCGTAGTCTCTGCGTCCGACGGGAGTATGCCGGTCACAGCCGTTGAGCACGGTTTGAACCTGGTCGGGCAGCAGATAGGCAGGAAGCGATGTGAGCTGCCACGCTCTCACACCTGGTACGCAGCTCGCAAGATCGGCGGCAATGTAACCTCGGTATTGCAGAAATCGCATGAACGCGCGAATGGCCGAGCACATATGTTTCGCGGATTGCGGACTGTGGTCTCTTGCATGACGTTCGATGAATGTCATGACGTCCGAACCAGTCAGGCTGGTGATTTGCGGATAGCCAGACAGGCAATGCTCCCGCAGAAACTGCCGAGCGAAAGGGACATGGCGAACGGCAGACACGCGCGCCAATCCGCGCTCCTGGATCAGATATCGGTCAAAATCCTGCACAACCTGTTCGAGCTCGTCCAGTGCGAAAGGTGGCTTGGCAGGAATTGCATCGATCTCTCGAAGCAGACCGAGCAGTCTGATCAATGCAGGACGATCACTGAGAAATGGACATCGATATCGGCGACGGAACTCCTGATACTCTTCTATCGATTGCTCGTTGATGTCGTCAAGCTCAAGCCGTTTGCGTGCGAGCCAGTGACTGAAGTCGCAAGCCACGCGAAGATTGCGCCATGCTCCTTGTCGACAATGTCCCTCTCGCAGCAGCCGCGCTGCGAACAGATCGATATGAACTCCCAACGGCCCTTCGTGAAGCCGTTTAAGCATCTTGGGACTGTCGTAATACGCTTCGATGGTCATGTCTACTCCTTCCCGCCAAAATGACAGGAGAGAGCCTCAGACTATGCCGAATGCGCAAACCGCATCGCATGACCAGGAGTGAATGATACGAACTGCTTCGGCATAGCGCGGGATTCGGCATGAACCGCCAAACTGAACGGCCTTGATCCCGAGGCCTACCTGCGCCACGTCATCGCTCGCATCGCCGAGCATCCCGTCAATCGCGTCGACGAACTGTTGCCATGGGTCGTTGCCGATCAGCTTCACCACGACGTCGCCTGAACTCAACGCGCTGCGCTCAACTGTCCGACATCAACATGCTGTCAAGAACGGTCGTGGTCGGACGGTTACCGTCTTCAAGCCATCGGCGCAAATAGTGTTGGAACAACATCGGCAGGCCGCCCGCCGTACAGTTCTGGACCGACGTTACGCAGATGATGAACGACATGTCCAAGCGTCTAGAAATACATCAGTTCACGGGAGCCCGTCACCCAAGTAAGCGGTGCATGACGACCGTGACTGACAGCGATGTGCGGCGCTTGGCTGCGTCAGACTGACGCTGACACCTCAATTTTCCTGAAGCGAGCCCGGCGGAACGCGTTGGCAAGCCAACTTGCGCCGCGCAGCTATCGCAGACCTCGGTCACCGACCATCGAAGCGAATACCTGGAGGATCTCGACCTTCGTGCGCCCAGCTCCGATGACGTGTATGAGTTCGTCGAAGTCAAACACTACGTACTGTGCCAATCGAGGATTAAGCAGAACGCCCTCCGGCCATTCCTGCCCACGATTCTCAATGGAAGCCGCATATCCGAGCAGCCAGTACATCACAATCTGGCGATAATCGGCGGACGAAAAATTCTTGTTCGTGCACTTGACTTCGATAAGGGCAGGACCAGCGGCGAAATCGCCGCGCCCGGAGGAAATCCAGTGCAGGCCTGGTATCTGCGGAGCAACCGTCACATTTCGACCACGTGTCGCGGCCATACTGGAAACTATCGACGCGATGTTGTGCCCAACTTTCTCCGCGACGCTTCTGTCGAGGTCGCTTATCCCTTCAGGAATATCGGCGTCGAAGTATCGTCGTTGGCGCGCGACTGAAACGCGTCGACACTCGTCCCAGTCTATAGGCCTGCCCTCCAGCAGCATTTCCCCCACTGTCGAACCGAGTTCAAACAGCATGGCCTTTTGTAGCTTGCTTTGCGCAATCAGGCTGGTTGCGACCGGATTGACATCGGCAGCTTTGCGCGTGCGGTTGAAATACGCGACGACGCCCGGCGTCAGTTGCGGGAAGACAACATCGAAGAGCCCCGGGACGTCACGGGCAACCGTCCGGGGATCATGCAGTAGCTTCAGCGTCATCGCACCAACCTTGGTAAAGCAGAGCGAAGGCCGGGCTATTTTGCCTCTCGATGCCGAGTTGCCAAGCGCGCTTCAGACTGGGTTCAACCTGGCGCCGGAACCCCTCCCCCTGATCACCAAACGATGCAGCCGCGAGCCACACCAGACGCTGGCACTCTGGGCTCATGCTCGACCAGTTGTTCCGAAGCGCCGTGAAAGCGGCCCGGTCCTTCCACCTGCGCCAACACTCGATGCAAGCCCGCTTCACGGTCTCCGAGCGCGTGATGTCATACACGCGTTGGACAAACGTTGCTCGCTTTGACGTTCGCTCCATGTGTAGCGTCCGTATATAGTGCAACACGCTGGCTTCCGCCTGCAGCAGATGAGATGAATGCTCGGGCACTGCGTCCAGCATGTGATCTATTTGCGGAAAGATATCCTTGAACGCGAGGGTAGCGCGAAGGCCTGCGATCCCCCGCATGATTGTCGACCATGAGGCGCGGAACGCATGAAGGTTGTCAGGGCTAAGGAGCGTCCTGACAAGTTGCAACGCCGCTGTGGGCGGCTGCAACTTCAGCGTCCTGCTAACTTGTACGACCAGAAAATTGTCGGGTAGAGACTTTTCAAGCTCCCTTTCCAGGATTGCCTGCACTTGCAGACCCTCGACAGTCTGCTTGAGTGACTCATAGTCTTCCGCCCCTGCATCCGAATATGGATCGAAATACAGGTCGATTGCCCGCAACCGGGCCGCATCATCTCCGTCGCTGCCAAGCTGCGCTGCAACATAGTCGACGTAGTGTTTCGACGTCAGCAACACCGTTTTCGTCTTGTTCAGCGTGATGCCGTAGTCGGCTAGAGCATACGAAAGTGCCGCAAGCGCACGGTACGCATCCGGATAGGAATCCGCGACGAGTACATAGTCATCGACGTATCGAAACCATCGGAACCCGCCGACCGTCATCTTTTGGTCAACGGAGTCGAGAAAGAGCTCCGCAAGCACGCGGGAAGCCTGACCGCCTACAGGCAATCCGAACGAACGCCCCGCCGAGAACTTTCCGAGCAACGCAGTTATCTGGTTGCCTATCCGTCCATCAGGAAAAAGGTCGTTCAGTGAATTCTGGACGTGATGATGCGAAATGTGCTCATAAAAGCTCGAGATATCCGTTTGCGCAACAATCGCCCCGCCCGCAATACTGTTTGCCTCTGCGACAGTGGCTTCACGAAACGCTCGCCATGAAAAATTCCTGTTGAACAGTTCATCCCCACCGTCACGCAGGAACCGGTATGACCTTGCACACAGGTCGCGTTGGTCTTCGAGCGCGTCTGCAATCGCGATGCCGAGACCATTGAAATAGACGGTCCAGAACGGATGGATCTTCGTGGATATCCGGAATCCAGCGGGCCCAGTGGGGGCCAAAAGACGCTCATTGAAAACGCTGAGCTCCGCGAGTTTCCGTGCGCTGTTCTTGACAGTGTCGCATTGCAACTCCTGATACAAGGAAAACGCCATTCCGGCAAGTTCCGCATGGCGCTGCTCAACAAAGCGCGTGTCTATATCGAACGGCAACGTGTCGTTGTCGCCGTGAGCTCCTATATCGGCGCCGGCGCGCTCGAAATGTTCCAATGTAACGTCAGGCATTTTGGACGATCATCCAGTTACTGGAAAAGACGAGGCGCTCGAACGGTCGGGTTCTACTAGCGCACCCGATCTTTGCGCTGAACAGTTCTCGTAGTTTTGAACGGAGCCTTGACATCAGTATGCACCGTTATCTTAACTGATGCGATCGTCTCCCCGCTTGCGTCAATGACGTCGTACTCGTCGATATCTTCGTTTTGCATGAATCCCGCGACGCGTGAGCGATGATTGACGAGTTTCTCACCATTATTCAGTTTGAATTCTTCTTCAACAAACATTCCGACCTCCGCAGCAGAAAAATTCAGCCGCATAAATTTTCCACGAACCGTTCAACCGTATGGCTGACAGACTTGAACGCCTCGCACCTAACTATGGAACTGCCTCGCAGAGAGATCAAAGATGAAAGCCAGCTCCTGTGACCCGTGCAGTGCAGACGCCATAGTTGCACTGGGATCGCGGTATTGCACGACCATCAACTTACGCTGCTAGCTGCTCGGCCGGCGACTCGGCCACGACATCAGAGCCAGCGTCCACTGCAGGCGCCCTAGCTCCAGCGCTTTTCCGGTCGCTGGCCTTTTTGGCCGCAACCCTCTTGACTCTGGAGGTAGCCTCCATCTTCGTAGTCGACACCTCTTTAATGACAGCTTTCTTTGCCGTAGCTAATTTCTTCCTTGCAACCTTCTTCGCTCCGACGGCGCCTTTTTGGATCGCCGTTGGAGCGACCTCTTCCTTCGACACAATTCCTTTGACATCGACAACCGGATCGATCAGAAACTTCGTGCGATCCTTTGCAGCAGCCAACCAAGACGGCGCGCGTCCGCGTCCGCTCCAGGTGGCGCCCGTCTTTCGGTCGACGTACATCGCTGGCTGCGTACCCTTAGGCTGTCCGGTGCGTACAACGCCATTTGCAACGACCGTCGATTTCTCATCTGTTGCAGAGACTGCTTCAACCCTAACATCGGCAAGGAACTTGGTACGGTCCCTGGCGCTCGCGATCCAGGCGGGCGCGCGTCCACGGCCGGTCCAGGTCGCACCGGTTTTCCGGTCGAGATACTTCGGCACATCAGCAGCTTTCGCGCCCTTGGTTTTAACAGCAGCCTTGCGATCAACCGAAGTCTTCGCTTCACGGCGAGCCTTCACATTTGTTTCGATGTCTGCGATCGTGAGACCGTGCTTCAACATCAACTCACGAATCTGGTCGACTACCGACTGTGCCTTCTTGGCGATCAACGCATCAGCCTGCGCCTGCAGCTTTTTCAATCGATTCTGAATTTGTTCTAGCGTTGCCATATTGAACTCCGCGTGGTTAAGAGAATGATCGCACTATGCCACGCACATATCGCTTAGCGTTAGTCTTTTGAGAACGATAGACGCTGTCGCGTAGCCATGTACAGAACAAATAGCGGCGGCAGATGCTTAAAAATTCAATCCAGTTTCGGTTCGGAGAATGCTGACACGAAATCCGCTAGACTGCTCGGAGCGAGTTGGAGTGAATCGGCCAGCCCGCCATGAGGATTCCCGCACCATTTATCACTTGCACGACGTGGTCGCAACGACATCCCGAAGGTTGAAAAACACAATGAGAATCACACGCATACGGAAGGCAAAGAACTATCGGATCTTCCGCGACTTCGCCTGGCCCGCGACGAGTCTGCCAGACTTTAGCCGATTTAACATGATTTATGGATGGAACGGCACAGGTAAGACTTCGATCTCGAACATCTTCAGGCATTTGCAGACCAGGACTTCGCTCACCGACGGCGATGTCGAAATCCAAATCGACCAGACGCGTGTGGCTGGCGCGGATTTTGCCAAAGCGGCAATGCCGCCGGTACGCGTGTTCAATCGCGACACAGTCGACCGGAACGTATTCGAAGTCGGAGGGCAACAGTTTCCCCCGGTGTTCTACTTGGGAGAAGATAGTGTCGAGAAGCAAAAGCTCATCGAGGAGTTAAAAAAGCAGCAGGCAGTTCACGTCGAAAAGGAATCCCGCTTCAATCGCGCGAAAGCCGAGGCTGGTGCAGCCATGGAGTCATTTTCCGCCGAAGAGTCGAAGGGGATCAAGAACCTGTTGACTGTCTCAGGCGGCGGAATCTACAACAACTACAATGCTGCGAATTTCAAGACAGCCATCAAGAAGCTCGCCGACTCGGCGCCGTCCCCCCAGCCTTTGACGGACAAGCAGAGGAAGCAATATCTCGCTACCAAGGAAGGAAAGGCGATGGACAAGGTGTCCGATCCTTCGATTCGCTTCCCGGATTTTGCCGATCTGACAACACGTTCCCAGACGATGCTTGAGCGCTCGCTCGTTTCTGCGACAATTGCTGAACTCGTCGAAAACCCCGCCGTTTCCCGGTGGGTCAATTCCGGGTTGTACCTCCACACCGAACTTCAGCAGTCAGGCACTTGCCTGTTCTGCGACCAGCCGTTTCCACCAGCGCGGATCGCGCAGCTTGAAGCACACTTCAACGATGAATTCAAGCGATTCCAGTCAGACCTCGACAGTTTGATTATCGAGGTCGAAGCGGCCTGTGAGTTCAGAGATCGGTTGCAGGTCCCGCCGAAAGAGGCACTCTACTCCGAGCTTCGCGACGAATATCAAACCGCAAGGGACTCCTTAAGCCAGAGCGCATCCACTTTGCGACTCTCGCTTGAAGTCTTGTTGCGCGGGTTAAAAGCGAAACGCGAGGATCCTTTTAAGCGTCTCGAGCTTTCCCGCTTCATGACAGGCGATGGTAGCGCCGACTACCCTGTCGGGAAAGTCGAGAAATTCTTCCAGGCTGCGATGGCCGGCGTCGCTGTTTTCAGCGCAGTGATTGGCAAGACCTCTTTCGACAAGCTCGCGGAGATTATTCAGCGCCATAACTCGCATACAGACACCTTCGACGCCAAGATGAAGGAGGCTCGCGCCGCACTGGCGCAGAACGAACTGGTCCGGGCACTCCCAGGCTGGCGGGAGAAGTCCACGCAGGTTGAGGATGCAGGAGAAAAAGCGACGAAGGAGCGTGAAAGTGCGGACAAGCTCACTAAGGAGATAGCTCAGCTGGAGCGCGAGATCCGGCAACATAGGCGGCCGGCAGATGAACTCAACGTGGAAGTCGCGTCATATCTTGGGCGCGACGAGTTACGTTTCCACGTCGAACAGAACGGGTATCGGATTACCAGAGGTGGCCAGCCAGCAGCCCATCTGAGCGACGGCGAACGCACTGCAATCGCCTTCCTCCATTTCCTAAAATCGCTCAAGGGGGCTGATTTTGATCTCACCAATGGCGTTGTCGTTATCGACGACCCTGTTTCGAGCCTAGACGCCAATTCTCTCTTCAGCGCGTTTGGTTTCATGAAGGAACGCACCCACACGGCCGGCCAGCTGTTCGTGCTGACGCACAACTTCACCTTCTTCCGCCAGGTTCGCAACTGGTACTACAACCTCGAGGGGCAAAACAAAAAGGAAACCGAGGCCCGGCCGCGTCCAGCACGATTTTACATGCTAACCAGTGAGTTCATCGATGGGCAACGAACCGCACGGCTGTCCGAACTCGACCCGTTTCTTCACAAATATGAGTCCGAATATCACTACCTCTTTAAACGGGTACACGAGGAGGCAAATAAGGCTTCAACTCTGAGCATCGAGGCTTACTACGCGATGCCCAACATCGCGCGACGGCTGCTCGAGTCGTTTCTCGCGTTCCGGGTACCGGACAAGGTCGGTGAGCTGTATCAAAAGCTGCAGGGCATTGAATACGATCCCAATAAAAAAACAAGAATCCTGCGATTCCTGCACACCTACTCGCACTTCGACCAGGTTGCCCAGCCGGAGCATGACCTGTCGCTCCTGGCGGAGACCCCCGCCGTCTTGAGTGAAGTGCTAGATTTCATACATTATTGCGATCCGGGTCACTTCACTAGCATGGCCGCGCTGGCGACTCAGCAGACTGACGAGTAGCGCAATTTGCTCTGAAGGCAGCGTCTCAACGACATCAGCGGCGACTGTGTTAGCGGGCAACCGAGCGAAGATGTGCGGCACCTCGCCGTCGTTCGGTTCGAACTAGACTGACAGTTCAAACAGTGTCCTAAGTTTGTTGATATGGCGGAACGTACGTAACCAGTGGTTTTTCGCTCCACGGAAAATCTGCTTGTTAATGTCAGAGTTCGGTGAAAGTCAACGACCCGCCTTTACAGCGGCTCGTCCTTCAGATTTCTCCAGTCACCAAGCGGGACGAAACCGGCCCAGTAGTACGGGTGCCGTAGTTCAGGATGTGTCAGCATATCCAACTGAACCTGCCTCAGTGCATCGCCACGG
This sequence comes from Paraburkholderia phytofirmans OLGA172, assembly GCF_001634365.1. Classification (NCBI taxonomy): domain Bacteria; kingdom Pseudomonadati; phylum Pseudomonadota; class Betaproteobacteria; order Burkholderiales; family Burkholderiaceae; genus Paraburkholderia; species Paraburkholderia phytofirmans. The sequence continues at coordinate 146,660 of NZ_CP014579.1, read as the reverse complement.
CCCGCTCCCGCTAGCAGACGCTTGTAAAACGCCACCATCAAATCTCGAGTCGCCTTGTCGTCAACCTGCCATAAGCTCACCAGCTGACTTTCCGCTCCAGCCAAGACGAGGGAGCGACGCAGGCCATACACTCCGTCGCCGCTCCTCACTTGCCCTAGCCCGGTTTCACACGCTGAAAGAACGACGAGCTTGGTACCCGAGAGATCCAGGCCCGTAGCCTCAAGTCCCGTCAGAATCCCGTCCTGCCCTTCACCACCATTTCGGGAGTTCGCTCCAGCGAAGACCAAACCTGAACGCAATAGAGGATTTTCTACTAGCGATTCTCTGGACTTCTTCACATCCGGTCCGATTGACGGCGGCACAGGCGGTTGATCAGGCAAGAAGAACCCATGGGTCGCAATGTGCAAAATCTCCGGACCGGCAACCTTCTCAAGGGCAGTTACAGTGGCGTATTGCCCCTCAAGAAGCTGCGCCTGTGGCATCAATGCTTTCACCGCTGCAGCTTCCTGTGCGGTTCCCGGCAGCGGGTCCCAATGCATCCGGGGATAACCAGATCTTGCTGCAGAAGAGCTTCCAGTCGCGTGCACAGAAGCAACTGTTTTGATAACATCGAAAGTGAAGGCTGGGTTCGCGATGATCACCGGAGCGCTACGACTGGGCGCATCATTTTGCATCCGCAACAGGTCACGTCCGCTAGTAAGATACGTTATGGAATATTGCTCAACCAAATAATGGTTCCGCTCGTCGACGAGGGCTGCGAACGGAACCAGGTTCAGCGCGCCGTCCGGGGCAATTAGTAGCTGCGTGGCGTTTCCGAGCAGTGGTCTAACTGGAGACATCACGTTCTCGTCCAACGCCCGCGCCAAACGCTTCGTGTGCGTCTCGTCGAATTGCTCAGGGTTGGACAGCGCTTCTCCAAAATCGCCGATTTCCCGATCAATTGCCTTCGCGTCGCCAAGGTCAGCCGATCGGATATCGCCATTTTTCGTCAGCACGTAAGCTGCGTAGCGTCGTGCGCCCCATCTTTCGCTACGTGCAGCCTTGGGATCAAATGGAAAATAAGCAACAAATTCGATCAGTGCGGCATTGGCAGGTATAACCTTGCGGACCCGATCTACCGTCACTTGTTGCACCAGCGCGGCTAAGCTGGAACTACGTGCGGCTATCTTTTGCTCAAGATCGTCGGCCTTCGCACTGATGCTCGATATTTCTGAACGATAATACGAGGTGTCACTTGAGTCCGGCCCCTTTGCCGTCAGCTTAGCCAGCTCGCTACGCTGGGCCGCCAGCTCGTCCAGCAAAGCCGCGTCGGCGGGCGAGAGATGCCGGCGTACAACAGCAATCTGATTGCTCGCAGCGTCGAGAGCGCGGCCCTTACGGCGCAGGATCGTGGTCAGCGCCAGTTCGGCCGCCTTGGGATCGCTAGGCGAACCGTGCAAGTGGAGGTCAACACTGACGTTTAAGCTGTTCGAGATTGTTCGCAAATACTCAAGCTTCTCTCGCTCTGATCCGACGGTAAGTTGGATAGCCAGGATATGTTCCTCGATGTCAGCCGAACGAGTTGCAAGTCCTATCGCCCCCCGGACATCATTAAGCGACCAATGAAGCAGCGCAAGATTCTGCAGGGTTAGCGCCACGCTTTCATCCTCAGAACCCAGGACTTTCTCGCGAATTGCCAAGGCCCTCTGGTACAGCGGCACGGACGCCGCGTACAAGCCCAATTCTTGATCCAGCAGACCGAGTTTGTACAACGAGTTAGCTACTTCTGGATGCTCGGGGCCCAAGGATTTCTCGCGAATTTCCAGCGCCCGCTGAAGCAGGGGTTGCGCCTGAGCGTACTGCTCCTGAATCATGTATAGCGATGCAATATTGTCGAGCGATGCAGCAACAAGCGGATGCTCTGGGCCCAAGGTTTTTTCCTCGATCGCGAGGGCTCGCTGAAACATCTCCTTTGCCGGCGCGTCTTCGACTTGAACCATAGCCAGATTACTGAGCGCAGTGGCGACCTCTGGACTCTCTGGACCTGCCGTTGCCTCTTTGATCGCAAGAGCACGACGATACAGCGGCTCCGCCTCTGCAAACCGACCTTCATTTAGATAAAGACTTGCCAGATTGTTAAGCGAATTGGCGACGTCTGGATGATCGGGGCCCAAGACTTTCTCTCGAATCGCGAGAGCACGTTGAGACAAGGGCTCGGCCGTCGTGTACTGCCCCTCAATTGTGTAAAGCGTTGCAAGATTGTCGAGTGATGCAGCGACATCCGGATGCGCAGGAGTTGACAGTTTCTCCTGCATCGTTAGCGCGCGTTTGTACCACTGCTCCGCTTCCGGATATCGACCTTCGTCTACATAGAGTCCCGCAAGGTTGTTCATCGAGCGGGCGACCTCTGGATTCTCTGGCCCGATACTCCGCTCGTAAATCGCCAGAGCGCGTTGGTAAAGCGGCTCTGCAGCTGTGTATCTGCCTTCATGCTGATAGAGTCCGGCCAGACTGTTGAGCGATGTTGCTACACCGCCATTTACTTGCCCGGGAACTTTCTCTCGAATTGCGAGGGAGCGCTGCAGCAGCGGCTCTGCCTCGGCATACCGCCCCTGATCCATAGCAAGCTGCCCCAGCCTGTCCAGGACGTCGGCAACCTCCGGATGGTCAGGGCCGAAGTTACTTACATAAATTGTTAAGGCTCGCTTACAGAGAGGCTCTGCCTTTGCGTACCGTCCTTCGTCTTCATAGAGCGCTGCCAGATTGGTGAGCGCCGTAGCTAATTCTGGATGGTTAGGTCCGAGAGTCCTTTCATAAATCGCGACGGCCCTCGCGTACAACGGTTCGGCCTTCGCGTAAAGGCCGCGAGACTCATAGAGCGCCGCAAGGTTGCTCAGTGTTTGGGCGACATCCGTATGATCCGGACCAAGCGTCTTCTCTCGAATCGCAAGCGAACGCATGAGCAACTGCTCTGCCTCTTCATTGCGCCCCTCATACGTATAGATCAGCCCAAGATTGTTTAGCGCTTTGGCTAAGATAGGACTCTCAGGATCTTGCGTTGTCTGGAAGATCGCCAAGGAGCGCTCAAACAGTGGTTGCGCCTTAGCGTAATCGCCTTCCTCTTGGTAAAGGGATGCCAGATTGTTCAGAGCCGTTCCCACCAGCGGGTCAGTGAGGCTTAATGCCTTCTCGTAGGTCTCCAACGCGCGAACAAGCAACGGCTCCGCCTCTTTGTATCGCCCTTGTACGTTGTACAGTAACCCTAGATTTCCCAACGCTTTGCCTATATTTGGCAGATTTTTTTCCGTACCTGTTTCGTAGATTGAGAGTGCACGCTTGTACAACGGCTCCGCCTTCGCGTATTCACCTGTGGCCTGGTAAAGATTGGCGAGATTGTTAAGGGCGGTTGCGTAAGACGGGTTTTGAGGACTGGTAGTTTTCTCGTACGTTGCCAAGGCGTGCTGGTAAAGACGCTCGGCCTCGGAATATTGCCCGAGTTCATCGTAGAGGATTGCCAGACTGTTTTGGGCCGCTGCGACATTCGGGTTAAGGTCCCCGAGAACGCTCTCCCGAAGCGTCAGGATTTTCTGAGCGATAGGCAATGCTTCCTGAAACCGCCCCTCGCGGTACAGACTTTCCATTTGCTGATTGAGCTGGTTGGCCTCAACCAAACGAGGATCCTGGCTACCAGCCGTGCGGAACTGCCCGCTTGCGCCGGGCGCATAGGGTACCTGCTGCCCCCACTGTCCGTTCACCACGCCAGTCCAAGCCAGAGCGAAGACGGTCATAAGTGCGCGGGCGCCGGCCGGCAAGAAGACTCCGGCATGGTTTCGCATGTATAAGCGTGTCCTATCCATAAGAGAACTTAACCGCTTCGTCATAATGCGCTCCAGGCTAGAAGCACCAATGTTGGCAATCAGGTTGGTTCTTTACTTGTGGGGGGTGTCGGCCTCTTTGTCCCCCTCTCCTTCTGATGTCGGATCTTTCCGGGCGAAATACTTACGCATCATCTCATTGACTTTATGATTGAAATGGACCACACCCTCTTCCATGATCACTAATATGGTGAGGAGTGCACTATACGGCCATAGCTGGAATGATCCTGACAGATAGAACAAGGGGACAGCGTCCAGCACGAAGATGAGACTGATGGTCAAGGCTAGCCCGAACGACTTCCAGGAAAACAGCCAATTGAGTACAAGCACTTGCGAAATGGCCAGAAAAAATAGCTGAAGCCGGGTAACGCTTGCCTGCGAGCGATGGTTAATCTCGGTCTCGATAGCGTTCGCCAAAACGTCAACGCCATCCATCTCTCCGGCGTAAGGCGTTTTGTGTTTGTCGGCCGCGTCGTAGCGACCACCGAGCAAAACAATCTTTCCGTCTATTGACCCGTTCCAGCCAAACCCAGGAGCGATGACCTGTGACGCGGTATGCTCAGGGCGCGGCGGGAAGTCCGTGTAACGAACGTCCCTGACGACGAAGTCATCGTTAGGGGACGTCACGCTTCCCTTTGAAGACTCTTTCCATGACTGCTTGGCAATGGCCCACGCAAAGGTATCTTCAGCTCCTCTGGTTGTATTGACCCGCCGCTGATACCGACGGGTTGCCGAATCCTCCGAATCGTCAGGAAACACGGCGACGCCGGAAATCAGTGTTGCCGGGCTATCGCCAAGGACGTCGCCCGGGTCAATGCGGTCTTCGGACTTCGAGATTGATGCCCGTGCCCATACAACCTTATTCAGGTCGGGTAAATTATCCAACGACTGAAACTGCGGATCGGCGGTCTGGATGTCCACCCCGAGCGCAGCCGGATTTCCCTCGAGAATCTTCTCAATGAGTTTCCGTAATTTTTGATCATTGAGGGGACTCTGATCGTGAAAAATCTGCTTATAGTCGTCCTGCTCGATACTCACGATGGTCACTTGCCTCGACCCTACGGGCAAGGCATGGAAAAGTTGCGCCTGGAGATCGAACACAAAGTCTCTGACCTCCCAGACATTGTGCTGACCCAGTAACACAACGAAGGCATAGCAGACCACCAGATTGGCAGCCATCCCGCGCCATCCCCTCCTGGGCTTCAATTGCGTAGCCAATCGCTTGAAGTGGTAGCGCATCGCAACGACACCGGTCAGTGGTAGGTTAGGTTTTACTTATTACCCTGCTTCGCCAACAGATCGAGCATAGCGCGCAGGAGCGTTTTCTCCTCCGTCGGATCGATAGACGTCCGCGCTTCCAATTTACGCTGCGCATCGCGAAAGGCCGCACTGTCCGCCTTGAACGTCCTCGCGTCACAGATAAGTACCCAAGCGGTGGCAGCGCCGGCTAGCCGATACGTATCATCGTCTCGTCGTACCAACGATACTTCGTATAGTCCCGGCCTGAGTCCGTCGGATGAGCCCCAGGCAGGTGTTGATGGAGTCCTTGCGTAAGGAATCGGTCCGACGGGATCACCTTCGGCGCTCCGGTCGGATATCGCCAACGGTTGCCATCGGAGGTAATAAGTCGGGTCCGATACATTACCCAACACGGAACTTAAATCTATCTTTTCGTCCGTTATTCGAACGACTGTTTCATGCAACGCCAAGCCGCGTGAAATGTGATTGCTGTAGCGAGTTGGGTGAGCTCCGACCATCGCGCTCGCCTTTTCCAGGAGAAAGGTCAGCAAATCGGCATGCGGCGCGGAAGCGGGTTCTTTGGGGGGACTACCTTCCGCCCGTACTCGAGGCATAATCATCCCGGCCAAACATAGATAGCACGCCAGTAATCTGAACCTCGCAGCATATTGCGAAGAAAACATGGCGGCTCTCCGCGCTAGTCGTCCGCCTCAGCGTAGTTTGAATCCCTCCAACAATCAATCGTCCAAAAAAGAACTCTAACGTGCAAGGGTTCGCGCCGCAAAGACGGAAGCGCGGCGACCGAACATATGGCGTGTTGTCGCCGTTGTGACACATTCGAGGTCGCCGTGCTCAATTCGTCGATCTGCAAGCTCCGCTGCCGTTGCCTGATTGACCTGCGCTGCGGGCGAACCGACTATATAATCCAGAACGGATGCGTTGCTACGTGCCCAGACGGCAGCATCAATGAACAACGGTATCCGGCCCCCGGCAGTCAAACATAGCCCACATAGCTCGAGCAGGTAGGTCGTCTTTCCGATTCCACCCGAACCGAACAGAATTAGATTTCTGCCGTCATCGATGGCCGAAGCCAGCTCAGCAATCGTGATCCGTTGGGATTCACCGCCCGCATTCGACTTGTGCTCCTCTAGTGTCAACGGTGCAACGGACCGAGGCATCTTCCAACTTCGGCGGCCAGCTACTAGCAACCCCGTGGCAACCTTCCTCGCTTTGGCAATCACGTCCTCTGCAGACGGCGGCATCACCAGGCTTTCGATGCGATCCAGTTGGGCCGTATTCCGGTAACCCAAAGCAATTTGCAGCGCGCTTCGCCCTGCATCGGTAGCGTTCAGCTGCCCGTGTATGTAGGAAATAGTGACGTTAATCCAGCCTGTGGCGAGCTTTGAAGTCTCGCCCACCGCCTCCTGAAATTTATCTGCGAGCGAAGCGTAGGCGTTTGCCGCCACATCATCCCTGCCGCCGGCTTTCGCGACAAGAACGGAGACAAACAGGTCGAGATTGGCGAGCGAGGTAATCCAGCTTCTAAACGCTTCCGACCGAATCTGCGGTAAAGCCAAGGGGTCTGATGCGAGTCTTTCCAACTCCATCTTGACGAGGTACGGAAGACTGCCCTCGCCGGCAAGATCTCCACCATCCATCGACTTCCGGCTCACGCCAGCCCGGGTGAACCAGTCGACACCCCATTGCTTTACTTTTGGCCACGCCCAGCCGACCCCGGCCTTCACCCAAACTGGCAAATCGATTGGCATCCCCATACCTATTAGCTGAACGACCCGTTAGACCGCCGCCTGCTTTCAACATCCGGCCTCGCGAACCAGTAGGCGACATCTGTTTGTTGCGAGCAAAACGATTGAAGCACCGGTCAGGGACTGGGTCAAGGATGGTCCGAACTCGCCCATCGTCGTAGCGTTTCGCCGGTACTAGCCGGCCCCTTCAACAACTCTCATCGACATGGCCTTCATCCACTCGACTGCCAATACCTTGAAGCAACTCGGCTCAGACATTTAGAATCGGCTCACTTTAAGCGAATTTCTGAGCAGATTAATCAGCGCAGGATGCTCTCAAACAACCGTCGCAACACGCGGGAAGGTCCCATCCAACGACAATCTTCTGACGTTCTCGCTAGCTGACTATATTTACGTATTTCTAGCACGAAGCCTGCCGCCGTCATGATTCGTTGATCGTCATTAACGCCGCAAGCCGCGCAGTCACCCCGACAGCTGATCGTCGGCGCGCCTCTCTCCAATGGTTCATGAAAGTAAAGCTCACGCCATACACGTGCAGGGACCGGTGTTCGATAGTGCCTCTCAATTCTGACCGGACCACTGGAATCACATCTGACCTCCTCCGTCTTTCTGCTGAGATCACTCGGCATCGGAACCCACGATAAGCGGCATAGACCCTACTATCGATTTCCCTGGAACCGTATCATGTAGCTCGCAATTTCACAAAATCCGATTGACGACAGTGAAATGAATGAGTCATGCTTTGAAGGAAGACACGTTACGCCTCGTGCGTTTTTGACCTTATTTAGTCGTCCAATGCGAGTATCGACAGATATTCGCCATGCCATCCCGATTTCCGCTGCTTCTTTTACATAGGCGCATGCATATTAATGCGGCGTCCACAGTTGCTATTTTCAATCTGGGTTCCGCTTTATGCAGTCCATTGTTACTAAATGGAGACATCGGATGAACAAGCGTACCGTGGTGCTGCTCGTCACTATCAGCTTCTCTCCAGTATCTGGTTGGGCCCAAAATGCTGACACCGACTCCATCCGGCGGCATGAATTGCTCATTTTCGTGAAACAAAAGGGTCCTGCGATCGCCAGCGCTCAGGGACTTGATTCATTAGCGAGTACATACGACATAAAACCCCTGTCGCCAGCGTCGGAAGCCGAGATCTTAAGCAACGGCGAGCAAGGGAGATGGCTCATCGCCGTACCGAAATTGCCTCCCACTGCGGACACCAATCCTTGGGATGATGCATATACGGCCGCCGAGACTGCGCGGGGACCGGGAATTGCGTCAACATCATCCGGAGCGAATGACGTTTATATTGAGCCAAATGTCGAGAGTAAGGCACCAACCTCCGTGCAGGCAGTAGGTCCGTTGCCGCCTCCGTGGCCAAATGGCAACCGGTTCGCGTGGCACCTGGAAGACGCTTACTCAGGGCTTGCTACCGCCAGGACTCAAATAAAGAAGGGGGGGTGCATTCCAAGGATAACAATTCTGGACACCGGGATTTGGCCACAACACAGCAGCACGCCGCGTCAATTGCAAACCAAGCTTCAGCGTAATTTCTTTGACGGGGACAAGGTCGGAATCGACAACGCTACCGATCCTGGCACCTCCACCGCGTTGATCAAAAATCCTATGCATGGCACTGGAACGATTGGCATTCTTGCGGGTGGAAAGGTGCTTGCCTCTGAGAATTCCGATCATTTTCAAGGGGACCTTGGTGGGGCTCCAGACGCGCTCATTGTTCCCGTCAGAATCTCTGACTCGGTCGTGCACTTTTGGACGAAGGAGATGGCGCAGGGCATAGACTATGCGGCAACTCTACCAGGTGCCGGAACGGAGCAATTTTGCGACGTCGTATCAATCAGTATGGGCGGACTACCCTCGCGCAAATGGGCATCCGCAGTAAATAAGGCCTACTCGAAAGGGATCGTAATCGTTGCCGCAGCCGGCAACAATTTTTCCAACTTTCCGACTCACTTTACTGTCTATCCGAGCCGTTTTTCTAGGGTGGTCACCGTTTCAGGTGCAATGGCTGATTACACGCCCTACTTAAGTCCGCCGGGAGCCGATGGTTCCATGGAAGGAAATTACGGACCAGCCTCAGTGATGCAGAAAGCTGTTGCAGCTTATACGCCTAATATTCCGTGGGCCAAGTGGGGGACAGAGCATGAATATGACCTTGACGGAGCTGGTACGTCAGCAGCGACTCCTCAAGTCGCTGCGGCATTCGCACTTTGGCTTCAGTCCCACGCTGTTCAAGAACATATAGCTCCGGGTCCGACAAGAGTAGAGGCAAGCATGAAGGCAATTTTTGAATCTGCTGACGTCGCAAAGGCCGGTGCGAAAACGAGTCGCACCTACTTCGGCAATGGACTTCTCAGGGCCGACGTCGCAATGAAGCACTCCGCTAAGGGACCATTCAAAGTAGAAGAGCCGGCGCAGGTGAGTTTTCCGTTTTGGAGAATTTTGTTTGGGTTGAATGAGCACTCGAGTTTGTCTGCAATTGACCAGATGCGTGAACTTGAGGCCTTACAGGTATCGTTACAATCGCCCGAATTGGCGAAGTACACCGATGACCAGCCAGAGGTTTCGACCCTTGCGAATCAGCTTGACGCAAGGAGTACTTTCATCGCTGCTCTGAAAAAAGAGAACATATCAGTCGAGTTGAGAAAGTATCTCGATAGCCATCCGCTTAAAGGAGGTTAGCCCATCGACACTCTGCAAAACCTGGCGGCGCCTCATTCCCTCTTCGACTACACGGCTTCCACGTCTATATGTCGCGCTTTGCCTCCAAAAGGTCTGCCCCACCTCGCCGCCGCCAACGATGTGCGGTGGATATCCGAATTGAACAAGGGGGCGCATTGAACTCGGTCGCATCCTCCTCTCATTGTAGCCGTCTGATCGATCTCGTTCTCATTTGGATTGTGTCCTCGGCTTCCAGCAGGTCAGTAGATTGAAAATCGGACTGGTGGGCCCCGACGTTCGGATATTTCGTTATCAAACATCCACTGGTCGGCGTCAAATCACCATGGCCCAAGCCAGTGCTCGCAAGTCGAAATGTGTTTCATCGCAAATAGAGATCGCTTAAAAAATCGCAACGACGAGTTTTTGGTCATACATATTTGAGAAACTTACAACAACCAGGTGAGGAGCTCAGATGCCTAGCTTTGGACAACCGTACGCCGGCAGAGGTCTGAATCCGTTTAGAATGATTCGGTGTTTAGTTCCACCGATTCTAGCGACTGTCGCCGTGTCCACAGCCGGAGCAGCTACTACGGACTGTGCATTCGACTCCGCGACTCTTGAATTCTCGGGCACGCGACTCGAACAGGCGAAATGCCTTTTACAGCCTGCGGGTAACGACCGGCAAGCGCCGCGCAGAGGATCCTCGCTGCCGCCTCCCTTCGAGTCGCTGATGACTCGGAAATTTACGCTAAACACCGAGCGATTTCGTTCTTATTTACACGGCAAGGGAATAGGCGAAGACGAAGTCGGCGGCCAGCTCGACAAGCCTGTCTCCCATTCGTCAGCGAACGATCACCCCGAAGCGCGATACTTCGTCATTCACGACACAAGCATCAACGTATGCACACGTACTCAACAATTTTCTGAATCCGACTCCTCTTCCGCCACCTGGAATCGCAAGGAACGGTGGGAAGACAGCGGGGACGCTCATCTATTCATCACCCGTGACGGCAAGTCTATCCAGCCGCAAGGACGTGACTTTTCGACACCATGGAGAGCGACCAAACTAGAGAGTTTTGTTGGCGACCGCACTCGTGGCATCTTCCTGCATGTGGAGAACGTTCAATTACGGACGGTTGACTTGCGTCCTAGCGAGGGGCCACTGAACGCAAAGGGCAATTGTCGAAATGACCGGATTGCCCAGACGCCCGGGTTCACCGACGCGCAATATGATCGCCTCGCGTTGGCATACATCGACGCTAGTGTACGTGCAAAACGGTGGCTGGTTCCCGCATATCACGTTGCCATTGATCGCGGCATCCCCGACGGTCACGATGACCCACGCAACTTCGACCTCGCGCGGTGGGGAGGGGCTCTTTGTGACAAGCTCGCCGCATTGGGCGAAAAGTGTGATTAATCCGCTCCGGTAGCAGGTCCCCATTTTCGCTCCACCCAACCCAAAATCGGCTCCGGGAAAGCTTCACCAAGTCGGCAAGTCCTGACGTCGCAAGAAATCTGTTCATGGCGACATCCAGTACCTGTCAACTGCAGAGCCTTGTGGACACGGTTTGCCTCGCAGACTGATCTCAACTTGGCCCAGGGGTCCAGGCGACGAGTTCACTTCTTCACTGGGCGGCGATAGCCGTCTATCGGCATATAACCAACAAGGGGAAAGTGAGATACATTCACGGAGGTGAAGTGCTTGCCGGCATGCTGATTCCCACCGAGCACAAACACTCGGTCACCATCTCGATATAGAAACAGCGCGATGTGACCGTGCCCCTGCCTAGCGGCGTCAGGATCCTTGTCGCGAAAGACAACGAAGTCACCCGGTTTCGGATCTGTTACCTGCAGCCCATATGTTCGGAATGATCCTGATGATGCGCTATTTGTACCCTTAAAGCCCAATCTATCGAGACACCAGTTCTGAAACGCTGCGCACCACGGGACGAGGTCGTTATGTGCTGTGCTAGCGGTCGACCGGAAGAACTGAACGATGACGGGATTCCATCGATTCTTCCACTGCGAATTGTAGAGCTCACCGTCTTTGTTCCGCACGGTGAGATTCATGAAATAATATTCGATATCCTGAAGTGAACCCGTTGTGGGCGCTGCATCAAGAATCTGACGAGCAAGCTTCTCCTCCTCATCCAGCGCCGGATTTGTACCAAAAGGGATGTCATGAGGTAAGGAGTCCCCTGTATCGCTGTAGTCGATATCGCCAGAAAAAACTGGATCGGCCTGCTCCACTCCAAACGCTAGTGGCGTCATCGCAAGCGAAATAGAGACTGCAGCAGACTGCCCAAAAAAATTGCGTCGGTTCACAGGTCTTCCCTTTACTCGATTGGTTTTTGAATCGTGATAAGTGTCCCAAAGAATGCGGCAGGACCTCCATTGGTTGCAGGCGAGGAGGCTTTGTATGTCTGGGTTACAACTTTTGCATCTTCGCTAAGTACGGGTACATTCGCCACTATCCCGTTTGCCGCGCTAGAAACAATGTGAAAGTCCGTTATTTTGTATCCGGGCTCTGCAGCAAAGACTTTCACGGGCAACGGAGTGTTGCCGACGTGCCCCAACGTAATCGAATATCCAACCTCCACCTGGCTGAGATGACGGGGAAGCGAGGCGGGCTTGGCCCAACTCACGCTGGGCGCGGGAGCTGCAAGCGCGGTCGCCCCTGCAATGACCGAATTCCAGTCAAAGTTCTCACCCCAGACCGGCGCGGCAGTTTGCGAATACCAGTCGAATCCCTTGCCCGTTTTTGTCTTCTTGGGACTATCCTGGGTTGTCACGTAGTAGTACAAGTCAGGCGACTTCGGACCTTCAACCCCCACGTACTTATGTTCCCCCTCCGACGACGTCTTCGAAGTGTCGAACCATGTTTTGTACAAGACCCCCACTTTATTGTTTACCTTTGAAGCACCCGCCTTGACGTCAACATCAAACCGCACATCTTGCGAGATCAACGCTTTTGCGGCCGGATCCGTAACATCACTGAAGTCCAACGCTTGCGGCGAGTTTGACGACGGTGCCGCCGCCCCCCACGTCATGGATAGCAGTGTCAGACGAAGATTGGTCTCAGACGGAGAGGCATGAAACTTTTCACTCGCAGCAATGACACTCTTTAGCTTGACAGCCACAGAACTGAACAAGATAACTCGTGCGTGCCCCATCTCCTCACCGGACAGCCCGTTCTTCTCCTTGAATTCCGAGTTGGGAACGCCCGAGTGCACAAAGCCGACTACTTGTCTCGTCGTTTTAAGATAGACGGGGCCGCCGCTAAATCCCGGCCAGATGTCGATATCCGTATCGACGACTTTATTCAACTGCGGCGCTGTTGCCACGACTCCGTGGTAGTAAGCGACCTGGGAGTCCCGCCTGCTACCAGCAATGATGATGTCGGTTTGGGTCTCTACCGGAGAGCTCGAATCCAGGCCTAGCTTCTTTAAGCCGACCGGATTTTCGGCCTGCAGGTATCCGATGTCGACGGTTGCACTTCGATCAACGTTCGACGTACGGATGAGCTTGAATGCCGAATCGTTAAAGCCTCCGGGATACCCATAGCAAAGCAGAGGATCGCTGGCCGGGATATCGGGAATCACATGCGCAGCGGTGAGTACGAGGCCCGAGTCGCTCACAACGATTCCCGTTCCCATACTTACCTTCTCGCCTTGGTCCCATGAGCAGGTTATGCGAAGAACCGAAGATTTGTCGCGGACGGCAATGTCCGTCTGCCCAAAGGCAGGCATTACAAATACCGCATTGCCAAGCAGGGCAACAAAAGTAATTTGCAGATATCTACGAGCTAGCATACGCGTGCCCTCTCGAACCGTTCGGACGACAACGAGGACGCCATTCTGTCGCCCGGGATCCGCCACATGACCAATTAGCGGCTCCGACCATACAAGCTAGCTAATCGTGCGTGTCTGTCGCGAGCAGGCTCCTGCTCGAGCACACTCCGCCGGACTCTGGGGAATTTGCACGAATCCACTCAATTTTTTCAACGGTTTTGCGCATGGTTACGCCGGCGAAAGCCGCAATCGAGTCAGCGACTGCCTCGTTGTTCAATGCAGCGATATTTGCGCCTCTGATGGCTAGGCCCGTCATAGATGTAGCGAATGCATCCGCTGACGCAGCGTCGGTATCGATACGGTCAACAATAGCCATGGTCGTTGGTGGCTTCCCGCTGTCGGGCAGCGCATGTGCGGAGTCGCCAGCAAGACAATCGGAGCCAGAATAGAGGTGCTGCGTGCAGGCCGTAGACGTCGCGACAGCAGGCACAGTCGGCCCCGCTCCGTCAAAGACCGCTTCAACAAAGACCTTCACAATCTGCGGGGCGAATGTCGCTACTTTCGGATATTCGAAGTTTGGTTTCAACTCGCCTTTCTCACCTACCGAAACTGTCACACCTGAGAACTGGACGGATTGACCGGACCTGGAAACAAAGCTTGTAGCCCCCAAAGAGCCTGTCACAAGGCACGCGGATTTTGCATCCGCTGGCTTCGTTTGGCAGATTTCCTGCAATTTCGAAGCGATGGAGGTCGTCAGGGTCGCTTTGCCGGCGCCTAGCTCCGTTTGAATATCCTTTGGCAGTTCACTTACTATCTTTGTGGCCGCCGCCTGAGTGTCAACTGACACAGCGACAACGTGTCCGTTCCGAAAGTACGCGGTCTCATACGCGATAAGGAACCTGGCGGCATTGAATATCGGCTTTTCGCTGTCGGCACTGCCTTTGTCACCCTTGACCAGAAATCTGGCCATCTTTCCCGCCCTGTCCTGTGCCATGGCGCAGAAAGCTCCGGTTGAATGCAATCGCATAGCTTCCCGGACTAGCTTCTTGTCAGATACCGAAAATTTTCCCAAATCAATCTGCTGCTCTCCGTTGGATTTGACCGCTTCCTGGAAGCCAACCTGCCGTTGTCCGATCTCAATCACAAATGCGCTCGCATCATCCGCTCGCGCTTTGGCGGTTGCTAGGGGAGTGAGCTCCATACTCGCGCAATCGGCAGCGCTAGCTCCGAATGCGTTGCGCAAAGCTGCCATGACACGAACCGCAGTGTCTGGGCTAGAACTGATGAACCCTGTCGTAACCTCGCCCGATGTGGATCCCGACATCAGACTGCGACCTATCTGAATGTCATCAAGAGAAACAGGGGCGGCCCCCTTTCCGTAATCAGCGCCAAGTGACGACTGCGAATCGGAGCTGTTGATATATGTCAATACGGTCGACGCCAGCGTCTTGTCATCCATGCTCCTGACCGAAGCAGTGGCAAAGATACCCTTCATCTGCTCCGTCGCGTTATCCGTTCGCAGCCGGTATTTGGCGTCGTTCGACTGTGGCGATGCGCAACCGGTATCCGTGTAGCCCCAAAAAGCCTGTGATGCACAGCCAGATAACAATCCACAGGACAGTACGACGCACCATGCGCGCATTTTCATAGGGCTCCCCTCATCGCTTTGCGCTATTCTTGGGCATTACTTCGCTGTACGTCTGGCACCACGAAACTTCTCCAGGTCACAATCAGCGTTTCTGCCAGAGCTCTGGCAGAATTCGAACCACAAACTAACTAAGTTGCACGTCGCCGGGGCAAGCGGACTAGACCTAACAGTTCACTTAAAAGGTCTCGCGATAAGCAAACCTGTTCCCATCCTCAATCGGCCCAAGGCAAACGCGGCTTGAAGCTAAAAACAGGCTTCTCAAACTACTAGAGTCCAACCGGTACTTCGCGTCGTGCGATTCGTAGAAACCGCCGATCACACGAGAAGCTACCGCGTCGTTCTGCGCGAGGTCGCGTAACAGAATTCACTGCGGTACAACAACAGGTTAGGTTCTTGTCACGCGCGTCTTATGCACGCTAGCGGGCGAAACGGACGCTGGATAGAACAAATAGGAGCAATTCTGATGCGGCGGACTGGGGACAGCTAGCCAAATACATGAGTCAACAAACAGCAGGCATCCGATAGAGCGGCCAATGTGTCCAGTTGCGTCGCTCTCGGCAATCGCAATGCCTATGATGCGGTCGTGCTTGTACATTAGCACGCATTTTCGGACAAACAAGAAATATTGACGTGCGTCGTAGACCACCTCGTTTCGCTGCTCGTTTGCTGTCGACTAGGGCTTTTCCGTATCAACAGCAGCGGAAACGAGCGGCGCTGAACCGAGCGAATCTTGATACTGACGAGCCACCACCGTAAGCGCCTCGCAGGCAATCCAAGTTATCTTCTCCGATTTCTATTTGTAATCTTTCCCGGTAGTACCTAGCATTAGCTTGCTGCATATCGACGCAGCCGTACTGGTCTTACGGTAAAGATATTAAGCTACGCCTTCGTTTCCGGGAGGTGACTGCGCTTCCAATGCGCTCTCGAACAGCATTTCTGTTACGTAAGGGGATATGCCATGTCTCCGTTCTTAGCATGCAAGGTCCCGGTGTACAACCGAGGGGTGGCGCCGACAGACTTTCTGGACGAGCTCGTCAGTTGGGGTAAGTCAGCACCCAATGAAATATTCCAGCCCCGACCAACCCACGAAATCTACTCTTATGTCGTCGGCGAGCTCGGCCCCTACCCGCCGGGCGACTTGACCTATCGAAAGGCCGTGATGCTCGAAGTCCTGCGTGTACTGGCTGGCTTTGAGAGCTCGTGGAATTGGAATGAAGGCGTGGACACAAAAAATCCCGATTCGAACAAGCCTTGCACCATGGAGGCTGGCGCCTTCCAGGTCTCAGGTAACTCAATGAATTTCGACGTATCACTTCGAAGTCTAACCATTGAGGTCGCAGGAACCGACGACTGCGACAGGTTCCGGGAAGTCACCAAGTCCAATCATCCGTTCGCTATTGAATACTGCGCCCGGTTACTGCGATTTACGACGCAGCACCATGGTCCGATTAAGAACGGTGATGTGCTCAAGTGGATTACCAAGGCAGCCACGAAAGAATTCGTCGCAGCTCTGAACGAATGATAGTTCCGGTGCAACGCACGTCCGCGCTGGAACCCGAGTGGCCCCGCTATAACGCTGTTGCGCCCAAGCAGAATTATCTGCTGCAACGACAGACAACGCTTGCTAACCGCGACCTAATCGTCCGCCTTGCAGTCCCAAGATCCCGTTGATCATCTGTTTGACGGATGCCACGCCTTCCCATAGCCGCCCGACGAAACTGCTGATCCTCGGATTGGTTAGAGTCGTAGCCTCGTCGGGCCGCGATGCCGCCTGGGGCATTCGATCGATATAAGGACGGCGTGCGATTTCAACCGTAGTATGGTCTGATTTGATTTAAACTGAGTTCCGCCGCATCGGACCGGCCAGAACCGTATCGATTGTGGCTAAGACAATAACAAGTCCGCCGCGACACCGGGATTTGTAGCAGTCGCGCCGGATCACCGGGAGCTTCGATGGAATTTGACTTGCGCAATGCCATTAACGCCATTTCCGACGTGGTTCAGAATCGCCCTCCTCCGTTACGGGAATTCGATCAGATATACATGAAGGTCGCCGACATGGTGATCCAAGCAGAGTATGTCGCACGCGTGTTCAACGAAAAGGACGTTGTCTTCGTCGGCGACGGCGACGGTATCGCGCTGTCCGCCGCTCATCTGAAAGCGCAAGGCGTGATTGGCTACGGTCCCAGCTCCATCACACTTCTGGACTTCGATGAGAGGATCGTGAACTCGGTCCAGCGCTTTGGCGAAAAGCTTCAAGCTAAAGTCAAGATCTCCGCCGAACTTTACAACGTTGCAGACCCACTGCCTGCAAAGCATTTTGGCGCCTATGACGGGTTCCACATAAATCCGCCGTGGGGAGCTAGCAATGGAGGGCAGAGCGTTCGGGCATTCTTTGAGCGAGGAAGCGAGGCCACCCGTGACAGGAGTCTGGCAATAGTGGTAATTGCGGATGATCCTGACCTTCCTTGGACACAAGAGGTCCTCCGCGATACTCAAGTTGGAGCGATCGAACTCGGATATGTCGTTGCCGAGATGCTGCCGCAACTTCACCTATATCATCTGGACGACGCTCCAGACCTTCGGTCGTGCTCATGCCTGTTCCGACGGATTGATTCAACATGCATGGCCGCTGAGTCGCTTCCTTTGACTTCGGCAAGACTCGCTAACTTCTATGGGAAAAGCTCGCCGTTGAGATACCGGTATATACGCGAGCGCGTCAGCCTAAATCCCGACAAGGAGCCGGAACAACTCTATCTGCTTGATGCGCTGGAGGTGAAGAATGCTTGACTCAAGGAAGGGAGCTGGGCTGATCTACATGAAGGTCGGGCTTCATGCCCGGGAGACCATCGATGATATCGTCTCGCGCAAGCAGCGTGAATATGAGGAGGCGGGCTCAATTTTTTGGGGATACGGCGGCAGCACTTGCCATCCTATAACGATGGTTCAACCGTTCGCAAAACAGGTCGAACAGGCCGGTAATGAGGTTCTAATCATAATGCAGAAGATGAACTCTAAGCATGCCGCACCGCCAGAGATTGCAAAGGAGTACTCCGATGATGGTGTGGACTGGAAGCCCATACCAAAGGGAATCGAAGTACGAGGCTCCAGATACGCGCTGGTACTGGACAAGCTCGAGGTGGAGGAATTTGATGTCGACCTTGGGGAACTCGAAGTGGGTGTTGGACCTAGTCGCGGCAAGAAAGGAGACCGGTATCTGGTCGGCCAGTCGGATAAGGGGTGTTTCTTATACGCTCCGCGCGACGTTCCTATTGCGCCCGACGAGCGAATAATTAAGCATATTGGCCTAGTCGCGAGGGTGAAGGCTCCCTTCGCCGTTATTGTCAGGAACTAAGGCGGCAGGGCATATAGCAGCTGGCCGGTGGCCTCGCGCAGGCTACCTATATATGAGCGCAACGCCTCGAAGACGGACTGTGGATCAGCTGGAGCAGATACCCCAAAGGCGTACGTTAGCGCTTTGTCGACATCGGGCTTCAGCCGCACCTTATCCTGCACCGCTTTCAGCCCATTGCTCGACAGCATGGCGAACAGGATTTCAAGCGTAACGACCCGTCCATCGAGCGCGTCTCGCACAATCGCCAGCGAATCGTCAGTACAAAGCGCCGCTAGGGCTCGCTTGTCACCCGTGACAATTAATGTGTCAACGTGTGTTGCCGCCGAAGCGAGTAGCAACGCTTCGCCCGCGTCAATGTTTGGTTGACCAGTTAGTGTGTCAAGCAGGTCCGCGTCAGCTGTCTGAGCGTCTATACGACCAACGCCGCCAAGAAACGCCTCAATACGTCGAGCACTGTCCTCATCTTTGCACCGCTTAAGCCGTTCCTTCCCCGGCAGCAAGACGTACGGCGCGGCGACAAGCACCTCGACAGCATGCGGTTGAACGCCCAGCACTTCTAGCGTAGGCGCCAAGAGATCGTATCGCGCCAGCTTCAACAACGCATCGTTATCTATCAGGACGCGCATGGAATTCAGTCTTCCAATGAGCCCGTTACCCTGCGCAAAAACTCGAGAGTGTCCTCCGGTAGCGTTTCCGGAAGAATGTTCTCCCACATCGCCTGATTAATTACGTCTTGAGCTGGCGGGTTTTGTCCCTGCAGTCGCCTCGCCGCAGCGACTCCCGTCTTCCAGTCTCCGGACTTGTGCGCGTAGTTCAGCGCAATGTGACCGGGATCGATGCGGTTTTTTTTCCCAAATGTGAATGCGGCGTCAGCGAGCTCCGCGCCATTGACTGCTGCATCGGACGTGGTATAGGTTGCGTCGCGTCGGCCATTGAGGAGTTCAATTGCAAACGTATCGGCCGCGCGTTCCTCGTCGTCCTCGTCCTCCAACGCGTACGAATCCACGCCGAGCTCTTCATCGATGAGGATTTCATCGGGACAAACGTGCCCCAGCGCAATATGCGCAACCTCGTGCGCGAGGATGAAAAGTTGCCAGGCCCAAAGGTCTGAGCCCTTTGAAAGCACGATGACGGGGCGACCAGCGGTGTGAACAACCATCCCATCCATCTTGGACACACCATTGCCCAACTCGGCCAGGTAAACAACTGGAATGCCTGACGCCCAGCAGGTCATCAACAGATTCCTGAGTCCCACCCAGTATCCCTTGAAAGACTCCAGTATATGTCGGCGCAATTCACCAGCATCCGCCGGCAGCGACACAAAAGGCCTCCCGCAAGCAGCAGAAATAGACTCTGCGATGCTCGCAGCGACGGACGTAGCAGCGAAGAGGTTCTTGTGACGACTAGGAATCGAGCGTTTGTACTTGGTATCGCGTCGTCGCAGGCTTTCTACATTCGGCGCCTGATTGAACAACGGACTGGCCCGCAAGCCAAGTCGCTTAGCCAGGATTGCAGCGACTTCCGAAGAAGCAGCTTCATCGGAAAGTACGTCGGCGGTCACCCACTCAGGCAGCAGCGTTTTTTGGAAGGCACGAGGGAACCCAGCCGCTTCGAGCGACCCGAATATCCTCTCAATCTGCTTGGCTACGGCCACGTGCACCTCCTCTGTTCATGTCAGGCTTGCCTTTCAGACCCTTCAGCCCTTCTATTACTACAAGAAGTGCCTGTCCGTGCTCCTCAGAACCATCCCAAGCATCCACGATAGCGTCGCGTAGCAGCTCATTGTATGCGGTGGCACGGCGACCCAGCGATTCGCCATGTACACCATAGAAACTGCATAGCTTATTGAATGACGCGCTTCCCCGAATCCGCCGACCTTTGACCAACCGGAAACGCGAAACAGTCGGCTGGCTCACTCCCGCCAATCGCGCGATCTCATTGGCCGATCGCGGATCTGCCATGAGCCGGCTCATTAATTCGCGCACCCTTAGGTCGAGTTCAAGATCTTCCATTTCATACATTATACCTATACATTAACTCATAATGAATTGGCGACCATATCTGTTATGATTTCGCCATCTTGGGGAAGCCGATGACACTGAAACACCTACCGCCCGCGTTCTGCTGGACCAAAATGGGCACCGAGTCTGGCGAGACCTTGGCAACGATCATTCTGCGAAAGGAATGGGAGCGCAGATTGGGAGGCGGTCGCTTCCTTTGGGGAATCGGACAGTCCCTTGGTGACAATCCGGAAACGGCGGCCAACCTCGTCGGTTCGCTCATGGCGATTTTTTCGCCGATGCCGAGCAAACCCAAAGCAATTGACGTCGAACCTGGTGAGGTCGTCCTGTGGAATGGCTGGCTCGACAACAACGGCCAGGTCCGCTCGCTTCCGGCCCACACGTTCGTGACAAGCCGAGCGCGACTGCCGTCAGGCAAACGCAAGCAATCCCATTACGCACTCGTCTGCTCATCGCTTGACGAGCTTGCAACTGATAGTGAGCTCGAGGTCCATCCCTATCGGTTGACGAACGTCGGTACAGGCAAGGGCCTGGGTGCGTCCCAAGTCACAGCAGTTGTCGCCTGCGCACCGGCTGGCGAACCTGCGTCGGGCAAGAGTTATCCCGTCGCATTTGCAGCGGAACTCGAGGCTCCTTATTTTGTCAGACTGGCACAGCCCACTCTCTTGAAGCGGCGGGACGTGGCGGAGGTCGGCGCCGCGTCGCGAGATGGCGACTTTGACGGCTGGGTTCGCCTAGTGAAGCGCCTCCGAAGCAAGCCCGTTGTTGCGCGCACAGTCGGAGTTACCCCCGACCTTTTTGATTTTCAGACGAACGACGGCTCGACTTCGCTTTTCAATTCCATGCGCAATGCAGCGGCCTTCGCCTAGTCAAAGGCCGAAGGAAAGGCGTGGCATTTGTGCGTGGACAGCACATTTGCAAGGCGCAAGTTCACCACAGGCAGCAGTCAGGCAATGAGAGCGACGAAATGGGAAAAGTCGTCTATTTAACTGGTGCGCCCGCGACCGGAAAATCGACCCTGTGCCAGCGCGTCGCCCAACTCGTACCTGACTTGCGGGTACTGTCCTACAGTACGTTACTACGCGACTATATCGAACGCAAACACGGCCTTCAGTTCGCCGAAGACGGCATAAGGAAGCAGTCTGCGCTGGTAGTTACAAGGGGTGACGTCGCGGAAGTCGATGAGTGGTTGATTAATGAGGTAGAAGCGAGTCGCCCAACTCGCGATGTCATCATTGATAGCCATCCCGTCACAAAGGAAGAATACGGTTTTCGGGTAACACCGTTTTCGGTCAATAACTTAAAGCGTCTCGACGCTGACACTTTTATCTGCCTTTACGCGAGCCCTCAGGTGTTGGCCGACCGGATCCGGACCAATCCCGCTGGACGCCCATTGCCAACCGAATTTGAGCTTGCCATGCACGTACAAACACAAGTGTCACTGGCAACGCAGTACGGATTGTTGCTTGAGAAATCCTGCTATCTGCTCGACAGCGCTGTCGACATGGACGTGTTGGCGGCCGCCGTGCTCACAACAGCAAAATTGCAGCGTGCGCCCTGACTTTAAGTATCCACGATCAGGCCTCAAGATGACCGGAGCAGAATAATTCGACTTTTGATCCTCTTGAGCAAAGGGCTCGTCAGCGCGATGAATGCAAAAGTAAGCCCATGTTGTCCACCGAGGCGGTCAACGCCCCGAGCATCAGATCAGGAAACACAACCCGGCCTCACCGGTCCCTGTCAATAAAGGGCTTGGGCCCTTCGAAAATGTAGTCCAGTCCGCGCTCGACAATCGGGAGTTGATCGCCTTTCCCGGAACCTCCATGTCTACACCAAGCGCAGTAGCCTTTCTACCGTCGCACTCAAACGAGACGGCCCCGCACCTACACGTGTCGACTTTGCGAACCTAATCTCACGGTTTACACGCGGTCGCGATCCATTCACTGAGCTCGTGATTGGAGGAGACCCAGACATCGACGCAACCACTCACCATGGGATTGTGCCCCCAAGGTAAAGCGGTCCTTATGTCGCTCTTGAAGCCGACGATGAACACTCCAAGTGCCTTGCCGTAACCAAGCTCAATGCAGACGCCCTCGTCCAATGCTCGTCCGTCAAGAACGGCGACAATTACATCCGCATCGCTGATGGCTTCGATATCCTTGGCGAAGACGGCTTCACATATGGCTTTTTCATCGTGATCCCCCTGCTCCCTCAGAGATTCCACCAACAAACCATCCCGCTGGGGTAGATACACATCGCCAACGCGCTCGAGCAATGCAGTGAGACTAGTGTTTAGCTCACGCTCCATTGGACTGAACAACGGGGCCGCGAGGTAGAACTTCGGCCTCCCCGCCGGTTTCTTGGCAGATTTCTTGAAAGGAAATTTCATCGTAATTCTCAAAAAGAATAATCTCGAGTACGCGCTTGACAACTTCGGGCACTGTCATGTGCGTTGTATCGATATGCGTCACAGACGCACAGTTACGCCACTGTGCATCGACCTTCGTCTGATGTGCGTTGAGTTGCTCAAGCGAGTAGCGCTTTTCCCGTGCCCTCAACCGTGGTTGCAATACTCCTACATCGCAAGTAAGCATGATCAAATGTCCCGGGGCAATTTTCGCAACGTTCCCCTCTCTAGGGACCATCGCAGTAATCAGTTCCTTTGCACGAATGCGTTTTGCATTCTCATCTGTCGCGAAATATAGCGGATCGATTGGACTTCGATCAATCAGCGAGATTCCTTGCCGGACTTCGCTGATGCGACGGTTCTTCTTTCGAAACTGCAAATTGATCCAATCATCTACCTCGGCGCGCTGGGCGTCCGTCAACTCTTCCTGCGGTATCACCAACAGCGGAGTTTTACGGTCAACCCACTCGTCGAAGGTATCGAGGCAACGAATGTACTCAAGCATGGTCGACTTGCCTGCGCCAACTGGTCCGGTAAGGTAGTAACGAAATCTCGTCTTTACGCCATTCGGCTCATTGTCGCAACGCTCAGCAAACGCCTCCCGTTCTGCGACCAGCAACTTAGAAAACTCCTTAATCTCATCTGCCGTAAAAAATAGCGTAACCAGGTTGTACAGCGAAAAATTCGCCTCACTTAGGGCCTTTTGATAAGCAGCGTCGGGCTTCTTCTCGTGGCAATAGTGCACGACGTAGTGGAAATGGCCAGGATTGTTACGGGCAGATGTTCTCAGCACATGTTTCAACGAGCTGTCGCTTACAGACAGCCCCATAAAGACTACGGTCTGCTTAGAGAAATGATTCAGCAAAGACGCGTAGTGACCATCAGCGACATCGATTAACTGGTCTGCGAACTCCTGCTCCATAAAAACAATGTCGTCGCTGAAGCCATCCGACAAGCGATGTGGCAGAAACCCGTTCGGGTGATAGATGACCCCTTTTTGTCGCCTGAACTGGACCGATGGTTTCCAGACAACTTCGAATCCTCTGTCATCCCCACCTACGTTGTTCTCGGCGTTGAAGAGATAAAGCAGTCGCTCCACACTATCGTCAAAGTTGTAGTTGATGGTCATGGCCGATTTCTTGACCAACGGCAACAGATCCCACAGGTACGGATGATCTTTAAGCCCCTTGTCGTCGACTGTCGCCTTCCTATACAAGCACTGGTGCACAATATGCAACCATTGGGACGCGGCCATACGCTTGGCGTCAGCAATGTTTTCGCCAGCTGCACGTGCAGCTTCGACCTTGTTTTCGCGGAACCGTTGATATAGCAATTGCGCCTGAATCGCCAACCCTTCCGACGTTTCGGTCAAATGTTTGCCGTCGACGTCGGGGTGGGCTCCAATTTCTTCGACAAGCTTTCCCCATAGAGGAAACCCGAAGTTGACGCTTACACCGGCGCCGAAACAGAGAGCCAGCATATTGTCTTCATGAAGACGTCGCCGCAAATGCACGAGCGTCTTAATGTTCTCTTCGAGGAAGGAGGCCATAACAATTCCCGTGTATCCATTGAATCGGTTGGTTCGCCCGCAGGACGTATGTACGGCAGCAATCTGGCATTGATGAAAGTCGGCGCCTTCAAATTCCGCTAGCATGGCCCTCGGAACTACCAATGTGCTGCCTAGAACGCGATTTTCCGCGATCACCACGTATCCTACAATTGTTGTCGATTCGAGGCCCCAGCTTGGATGAACAGGCGGAGCTCATTGATTCGCCAAGTTTGGCGACATTCTGCTGCTTGCATGGTGCACAAGCGGTGAGGCTGTGTCCTTGCGAGAAAGTTGTCCCCAAAGGCCAGAGTGCGCTCGAACACCGCAACTTCCGCTTCGGCGTCGCGTCCAACCAAAGGTTCGGGCGAGGCAGGTCTCTGCTCGGTAGCGTTCGACCAAGTCTTCAGCCGCCCCCTAGCCGACAAGTCACTACGTCGGCGTCTTTGCGCAATCAAGCTTCAATCTGCGTGGCGCCGGCGCCGGTACCTGGTGGTGGTACCCGTTGCCCTCTGTCATTTGCGGGAGGTGTAACCGGCATAGCCTGAATCGCTTCGTGCGCCTCCATGAGCTGACGCAACGCCTCAAAAAATGGTCGAAACCCGGACAAATCCGGCTCGGAAAATGGCGCGGTCTGCAGATTCACAAACATTGCAAACTGGCGCTTCGATAGTGCTACGCTCGTTCCTCGGCGCTCCCCTGCTGAGAGCACAACGTCGCTGTCGACAATCAGAGATGTCTTGGGCTGGCGGGATAGGAAGTCCTCGCTCTTGTGAAAGCCGCTTGGCAAGAATTCGTCGCGCGCGAAGAGCCTTCGCCCGTCAGCATCGTACTGATACAGGAACTCGTCCGAGTAGAGATGTTCAATGCACATTGGCGACGATTGGTCACGATGCTTAGGAACGGGTAGGCACATCGAGACTACGCCGTTACCGCGCAATTTCGGCGATCCATCTGGCGCCTCGGCCTTAGTAATGGTGTCAGGGACGTCCCTATCGAACACGAATATGCACAACCGGTCCTGTTTGGGCCCTTTGGCAATGTCGTCGCATATCTGTAGCAGACGCTTATCACCCATCTGTTCGCGCTTCGTGTGATCGTCCCACTCAACCGTGACATCGGCAAATTCGCCAGCTTTCCTGAATCGCTTTAGCGCAGCATCAAGGTGCAGGTAGTCTGTCACCCCCTCGGTAAAGAGGTAGGCGCGCGGCGCGGCGTGCTCTTCGGGAACACGGAAATTCGGATCTAGTATCGGCATGCCTCGCGCCAAGGCCAGAAACGCTCGACTCGAGTACCCTTTAATCCGGCCAACGTACATGACTCGGCCTCTGATGATTTCGGCAAAGGCTGGAGCAGCTTTTCCCGGCGGAACATTTTTTCCATAGTGCGACGCCATGAACCTCTCTTTCGCGGCCTCAACACCGAATTTTCGGCAAGCGTACAGGATTGCCCTCAACTCCTTGACGTACTCCCGTCCTAGGTTCACCTTCTCGTTGACCGTCAATCCGGTGACCTGCTGCCGCGCGGTGCGCCCAAAGAGCCGTGTCTTACTGTCGCTAACCTTAAAACCTTCGCCCTCAATTTCTTTTCGAAGCGTCTCGCCCACCCGAATCGTAGGCGTCTCCGACAACTCGTCAAGAACGGTGCAAATTCCCGAGCTCATGTGCCGCTTGTTCGTCGAGAAAACCAAGTCGTCTGCGTATCTGGTGTAGACACATCGATGTTCACGAGCAAGTCGACGAAGACGAGCGTCGAGTCGCCAGAACAGGATATTGGAGATAATTGGCGAGGTCGGTGCCCCCTGCGGCAGTTCGTTCGTGTCGACACAAATCTGTGCAAGAACGGTAGCGAGGCTGTCTGGGAAATTGAACGGCTTAGCCCGGAACATGCCGCGCACACGGCCAAAATTAAATGTACCGAAGAAATTCTCAAGGTCGATGCGTGCAACCCAACGTTGTCCGACGTGCTGCTTTGCCTTGTCGACAACATCGCGGTGCTTGACGTAGCCATAGACATTAAGCGGGGTCTTATAAACCGCTGACAGCTCATTGGCCAAGCGGCGTTGAATTTCCTTCAGCGGTTTGATAGGGCTTTTGATTGTTCTCGTGCCACTCGATTTTTTCTTCTTGAGCTCATAGCTGCGATATCTATCGCCGGGCGTCAAGACATAAAGAAGAAAATTCAGCCGCCTGTGCGAGATATCGAGGAAGCTACAAAGATCCTCGACGCTCCGCAACAACAGGAAGGGAGAGATGAGCGGCGGTTGAACCGACTCGTCGAGAAGTGAAGTGATATTGAGAGTGCCCATCCGATTCTTCCTATCTGCGCTGCCGAACATGGCGTCCGGTATCTCGCGCCATTCCCGGCTCCGGCGATGAAGATAAAACCAAAAGACCATTAACCACGACGATTACATCGTGGAAAGACAATCGGACGGGCGGTGAACTATAACACTGGTCGCTCATTCGTTGCGCGTGCGTCAATCGCGTACTGAATGTCGCGTCAGTTCGGACCGCACATATTGCTCTGATGCAAGCGAGTCTCGCTGCATCACCATCCTGAAAAGCCTCACCCGTGCGGATTAATTCTTAGGTGACGCTGACCCGAGAGAACTAATCACCAATGAGACAAGCTTCTACTGGGCGAGCGCTGGCTTACCCACAGCCAGGCTGCATGCAGTTTCGCAATAATCACGGGCCCTTGATAGGTTATTGTTACCCACCCCGATCCCTACCCAGCCAGAAATCCACTTGTGTTGGCACTGCTCGATTACTTCGGGTGATGCTGGACTGCCTGAAACATTCACCGTTCCTTCGGTCATTCGCTCTCCTGGAAGTCCTCACCTTTGCGACGGGTTGACCACATCTCCACTGCTCTTGACTCCTGGAAACACGCACCATCCTGGAAGTCCTCACCATTCCCGAAGCGGAATCCGTACCCTCCGGGCTACAGATTTTCGAGGTAAACTACCTTGTCACGTTAAGGAGTGGCGTATGTCGAAGTACAGCGAGCTCTCGAAGCAGCTCGAGGAACTAGATCGCAGAATTGAGGAAGCGAAGCGCAACGAATATGGGCCTGCGCTCGAAGAAGTGCGAGCGACCATTGCGGCATTTGGCTTTTCGCCGGTTGAAGTGTTCGGACAGTCCCGTGGGGGCACGGCCAGATCGAAACGCGGAACGAAAGCTGGAAAGCGCGGCACACAAGAAAGACGCTCGAGATCAACGAAATCGGAGAGTGCGGATTCCAGGCAAACTCAGATTGAATTTGCGTAGAGAACTGCTGGCGGCGCGTGTCCTTGCGTCCATCGCATTGCTCGCGGCACCGCCTGTGCTGCAGCACTCAGTGCTGTTTGGTTGCGGGGCCAGTTCGTCCGACGTCGGCCCGCATTCCGTAGCTCCACTGTCCCGAGCACAACTCCGGGCATGCATCCGAGGCAACTAAGTGAACTATCCGGCGTCGGGCTCACGCGATGCAATGGCTGCCGAATCAGTACCGGCGCCCGACATTTCTCCATTCGCTCGCGAGGTAGCCGCCTTCAACGCTGCAATGTGCTGCGAGTAACCCCAGCGGAACCTGGTCAAACTATGTCCGCTCGAGTAATGCCGGCTGCCCCATGCGTCTGCGTCCCAACCCGCCGATATAAGATCTGATACCGCGAAGATGAACTCGAGCGAGTCGGTGAGGAACGGCATAAGCGGCTCTAACCGCTTATAGTCCAGCCCATCAAGACTTCCGTGCACGAAGAAGTTGCGAATCTTTACGGCGGTTCGTGCTGCTAACGCCAAGTCGGGAAACCACGTGCCGAGCCGTGAATTTACAATCCCCACCCGATACAATACCTTCTTCGTAAGCGATGGTTTGTCCATTCGACCTAGCGCACCTAGAACACTTGAACGTTCCGGGCTGTCTGGCAGGCGCCTGAAAATCGCCCGGCATTCCGTTTGAGCTCTCACCTGTTCTGAGGTTAGCTCGGCAGTCCGAGGGATGGCGTCATCTGGCAGAAGATCGAACAGGTTTGCTGCTGCCACAAGCCGATCGACATCATAGGAGTTGCCCTTCCGGACACAGCCCTCGTAGCGAATCCGTGCGGTTCTCCACCCAGATTCGCGGCTAACCCACTCAGAGACGACGCGTTTAAATTCTTCCGGGCGGCGAATTGCGTCCAAAGGCATGTCTCCTGGATGAGGAGCATCGTTCGATCGATTGTCGCCGCGCTTCGCTCCCTTGGGGGAGAACGACCAGCGTAGTTGCAGCAGCGGGCGCTCAGGGCGGTCTTCTGCGAGTTCGAGAAAAATCGCCTTGAGAGTTTGGCGGCGCCCGGAAAGTAACGACAACAGCCGGTGGAAAGACATCAGCCGTTCGATACAACCGTTGAAGGTGACTGAATTGGGAAATTCCAGCCTCACCAATATATGATTCTTCAAAGAAGTGTCTTCGGGGCCGCCGACGCTCATCGTTGGGCGGTGAAAAACCCGAAAAATCCCCAGCACTGTTTCGACAGAGACGATTTCTGTCTTGCCAGAAAAATAGAGTATCTCCGGGGACTCGCCCACCGAGATCTCGCGATTAGGCTTGGCCGCGTCTATCACCGCGTCAATGATTGAACCGGCGTTCACGACATAGCCGAAAGCGTCGAAGTCGTAAAAAACCGAAGCGATGTCTTGTGTGGTGAACTGGATTGCCCGTATTGAGGCTTCGCCCTCGGGCAAGTGGTAGGCGCCTGTAGCAACGAAGCCGACGTGAACATTCGCCGAGTGATGCTGGCGGCCGTCTGCTCCAAGCCCTTGCTGCGTCGAGCTGACAACGCAATTCAGACAGGTGATTTTCCCCTGGCCATGAAGCTCACCATGTATGACTCTGACGTCTCTCAAGCCTGCCAATGACTCGCCATGGTGTAGATGTAGACGTGAATCACTGCCAGCGATTTGGAGACTGCCGAAAACACTCTGCCCGTCCGGCAACGTGAGCAATCCGGTCAAATGTGATGATCTCTTCTTCGGCATTTTCACCATTAGTTTGTTACCCCCAAGGGCAGTAGCAACGCCCTCTGCTACCAACTGGCCCCTAAAGATTCTCTTCAATCGGTCGCAGTTGCGTGATGGCGATGTCTACGCGAACGATACGCGTCTCTGCGACGAGGACAGCAAGTGGTAGGCAACTTGAGGAAATCAGCACCACGCTCCCGTATCTCGCTCCGCGCCGTACGCGAACGTCCGAGGTCGTTACAGATGAATCAAAATGAATAACGTCGAACTTTATTTCTGCGACGAGAAAAAGCTGTCAAGGTCTGAAAAAATCGTGCTTAGGCAGGTCATCGAATGGCTTGTTGAAAACAACGTCCCTGCGGTTGTTCTTACCAACTGCTGGCTTGATAAAACTCAGATCGACAGCCGTCGCTTGCAGTTCGTCTGGAATGCGATCCACGGCATCATGCAGGCCGCTGCCCCAGGTTCACGGTGCATGTAGCTGTACGACGCCTCGAAGAAATTGCTGGCTACCGAGACACCGTTGTTCGAAGCTGACGTCCAAATTCGTAATTGTCCCGTTTGCGTCCCGGCTCAATTGGTCGACGGTAAACTTTCCATCGACCTCGTTACAGGAGTGACTTGCACCAGACAGCGAAATTCCCGCTCTACTCTCTTCCTGAAACGGATATCGTTGAGCGCGTTGGTATGTCTTTGTGGCAAGCGTCTCGTGGCTTGGTGCCGCTATGTCGAGTTCCCATCCGTCTTTTCCAACGAAGGTAATCTCGAGGCTCTGTGCATCCGGCTCGGTCACCGTCACCCAGGGGGTGGCACGGGTCAGGTCGATCTTCCGTCCGCCGCTTATGAATTCGCCGGCAGAACCTTCAAACTTCAAACTGCCCGACATCCGGTGTCCTTGCTTGGCAGCCCCCTGCGGTGGGGTGGATGATTCAGGCGCACAGCAGAACGTTGCTGTAGTTCCCGTCGCTTGACGGTCTTCCTGACCATGTGACGAATTGCCAACTGCCTGTCCAAGCAAAACGCTTCGATTATCCAAGCCGGTCGCATGGGTCACCGGCGGGCGTGTTTGTGAGTCCAGTTGTGCCGAAGTTAACCTGGAAACAAATCCCGCAAGCGTTAGAAGCTTACTGTCCGCCGTCTTCATTTCCTCGTTGATCAAATACATGCGACGCGCGATCGGGCCCAACGAGTCCGTTTTGGGGCTGGTGGGATCAGGTGCCAAGGGGACTTTCGTGCCAGGTTCCGCAGAGAAGATGACAGGGTTGGGAATGTGATATTCGTTCTGAAAACGAAGAATGGCCGCCACGGAAGCAAGGCTCTGCGTTGCTTGATTGGTTAGTACCGGCGATTCGAAAGACTGTGCCTTTCCGTCGTAGCAGGTGTCCAGTAACAGCACGAACGGTATTTTCAGGGACTCAAGGGCATCAACCAGTTCACCAGCATAGATGGTGTGCTTCGCAAGCTCCTCGACGTCCAGCCTCTCCATCGGACTACCGTATATGAAGTTTCCTGGGACCGAAAAGTGATTCCATGCGACGCCTTCTGACAGACCGTGGCCGGCGAAGTACACAACCAACAACGGCTTAACCGGATGCCGGACCTTAATCTGTGCCGAAACGGCCGTCAGCGCCCCGTAGAAGTCGGCCCTTGTGAGATAACGGTCTGATGTCGATACCAGAGTAATGCCCGCAACAGCCCCATGCGCGAGAAGTATCTGCGATACAAGCCGAGCGCTCGAATTCGCTCCGCTCAACTTCTCGAACCCGTGTTGCCCCGCCCTTGTCGGCTGAAAATAGTTTGACGACCCCGCCGAAAGAAAAAACACCTGATATGTTTCTTGTGCCCATGCGCTTGGTCCCTGAGCAAACATGACCATCAACGTCAATGCTGCGAACACAATGCGACAAATCATTTCCCTGCTCCACCAGGAGGCGCATTCCGTGAAATTGACGCCTTGCAGGCTTCCGCCAAACGGTCGGCTTTGATCTTCAGCGGTTTGTTATCCCGAGATTGACCGCTTCCTGACCAACCCGAGCGATAGGATTCCGCAGCTTCACGGAAATCGACCATGGTGGTGGCGACGTCAGGATCCTCAACGAAAACCCCCTGGCCCCAGTACGCTGCTCTGAACTGCGAAAGCAACATGTCGAAGCTCTTCCCGTCAAATGGTTCGACATCGGTTGTAGAGACGACTTTTCCGGCCAGCGTGACGATTGAACGGTATGTGTCCAGCTTTTCAAGCCACAGCTTGCGGCGAAAATCTATTTCGTCCTTCTTTATTAGGAGTTCATTTTCGAGGTAAACGCGATTTCGTTCCCCCGTGTTAAATTGATACACACCAACCAGAACTCCGGCGACGGTAATCACTGGCGCCAGCACGCCGAGCCAAACGTCCCAGCTGCGTTTTTTATCCTCGTCCATGCCAACTAGTCCTTGTTAAGCTTGAACTCTTTGTCAGCGACAGCGTGTATTTTGTCCACCGCCCTCGTTCGAAGCCGCATGAACTTGCTCCCGTGACTATCCGTCTTAAACTCCAGCACATACGGCGACGCAACATCACCGACGATTCTTAGCAACGTATCGCCGTCCTGTGTCGTCACCGACCAAGCCTGCTGAGTTGTCTGCAAGTGACCGTTGAGGCATCGCTTGATTGTAAGCTGATGGGTTTTCGAGAAGGTGTATGTCTCGCCGCTAGCGCATTCGTCGCCAGTGCCCATT
This sequence comes from Paraburkholderia phytofirmans OLGA172, assembly GCF_001634365.1. Classification (NCBI taxonomy): domain Bacteria; kingdom Pseudomonadati; phylum Pseudomonadota; class Betaproteobacteria; order Burkholderiales; family Burkholderiaceae; genus Paraburkholderia; species Paraburkholderia phytofirmans. The sequence goes on along the minus strand of NZ_CP014579.1, from coordinate 114,648 downwards.
GAAAGCACAATGCGCTGGAAGACCCATTCGCGCGACGATCCGCCTGATAATAACGATGCTGGGTCGGCATCATCGGCAATCGCGTTGGTCGCCAACACGACTGACACGATGGCCGCCAGTACTCGGAAAAAATGTGACATCGCGGACGTCCTTGTCAGATTGCAAACGGTCGAAACGGAAGCACATGAAGCTGGCGCTCTGACTGGGGTCGGAGACGGAACTGCACAATCAAGATACTAGAAATGCTGTCCGAGAACCAAAGCCTCCGAGGTAAACGGCGGCGCGCCTTTCGTGGCTGCAGCAGCGTACGGGCGAACGGACCGCACCATCTTTCGTCTTACATTTAGGGCGCGAACATTTTCTACGGTCCCGAATCACTTGCAGAGGAACTATCGAAAAGAATCCACGGCGACCACGACAGTTGTGATGGTTGTCGTGATGCAACGCACAAATACAGCGAAAAACAAGATTCGCCGACCGGATGCCGGGAAACCCTCCCCCATTCAAGGCATCCCTTTCGCGCACGTCAGCATCCCTCAAAGCCGTGCCCGCACGCGCTTTCAGACAAAGTCCCAGGTCGCATCGGTTTTCGCACAAATTTAATGTCCGATCTCGACAAACCGCCAAACTTCCGCCATCCGTCGTGGCTCATCTTGTACGCGTTCAGCAAAATTTACAGTGGGAATGCGCCAAAATCCAGGGTGACAGCGTCAAACTTTGGGACAGCAGGCCTTACATCACCATCGCTCTGTTAGGCATTTGCAATACTCAAGTTATTGTGGCCGCTTGTGTCTCGGCGTGCTGGGCCGGATTTCTCTCGCGCTGAACTCCCCAAGTATTTCATCGATAAGGCGGACCTCGTAGTTTGCAAATGCCCCAGACTTGACGTTTGAAATGCCAGCATATCCGAGGATTCGCCTACCGCTACTATTACCACCGGGGTACATTTCTACAGTTACGCGACGCATCTTCATCTCCATGAAACACTTTTCTACCGGTGCGGTTCCTAGCCACTACGTCTAAAGGACGACGACGATGTGATCTGAATGGCTTGTCATTGGCGTCCTTCCCTCGAGACGGACGCATTATCAGAGAGCATTCAGACTGCGAGAAAAATATCTATTTTTGCGGCAAGCGAAAATTGCCGAACTCCTCTCCGATGAGAACGACCCGCACTTCTTCTGTTGTAGCTTCGGCTGGTGCCTCGGGATCAGGGCCCCAGGATAAAAGGTCTCGTACTGCCTGCCCTGGCGGAGTCCAGTTTCGCGCGTCCAAGCGTGCTCTTCGACAATCACGTCGCCGACCGGGCCGCCGTCAGATGGGTCGGCGTACGGCGGAAATACCAGAACAATCGCCTCTGGATCTGCGCCGCTCAGAAGCGCGATTAGTTCATGAACTTTCATCGAATTTCCCCGCGTGATGATTGTCAACGGAGTCCACCTCTAGCGCACCATGAACGCGAGCAACCTAAGAAGCACGTCGAGCACGCCGTCAGCTGGCTCAATTTTCACTGTTTCCAAATCAATCCGTGGCTGATTTTCCATCAGCAGGCTTCCATGAGCTATGTCTGCCTCTCTCATCAGGTCCAGACGTGCAATCACATGGCCTGCTGCAACACCATCGGACTCGGGTTCCTCGACGAATACGGTCATAGAGTCGCTGACACGCGCGAAGGGATGTAATAAGTCACAGGCCATGCGACGGCAATCTAGATTGAGGACCACTGCAAGCAGACATCGTTGTGCCCTGTCATGCTCGATTGGTATGCTCGGTTCATCATCCGCGTTGCCGCTAATCTCGGCGATGAGCGGAAGGGGTGCACCATGTTGCAGATACTCGCCGTCATAAGCCCGTACCCGCCAGCTTAGCGGTCTGACGCCCCTAGCTGTTCTGCTCATGCTCAATCTCCTGCTCACCAATGTAGCAAGCGATTCGGCCACGATGTCGGAGGCCACACCATAGCGCCCGTGATCGGCGCTTGTGCCGCAATGATTAGGCAAGTGTTTCGCCATGAGAGGGTCGTCATAATGGTGCAGGCTTGACGCTATCTCAGACCGAGGCTTTCCTCGTGCGCTCTCGCTGCTGTGATGGTTCGAAGCACGGTATCGACGATGCCACCGTTGCCATCTACCGGAATTGCATCTAGTTCGTACCCCGGCGCCTCGCCACAAACAACGAATGCATGCACCATGTCGTCGTCAACTCTGATCTCAACACGCGCTTCCACTGTGGCCTTACCTTGCCCGGCAGGATGCAGGGTGACGAAGACCGAGGCCACGTCCGCATGAACATATGGCCCGGGCGGATAGATGTACCCTCCTGACAGAATAGCTCCTGCTGCGCGCTTCCAGAGATTCACCCTGGGATCCCCCTCATCCACAGCTTTGACTATAGGTTCGACGTCGAACGGCTCCGCAAGGTGACAGCCTGTGTATATCGTGACCGAGGTCCGCCACCATTCTGCGGCATAAGCGCGTGCCATGCGACGCAACAATCGATAGCTCCGATCGTCCTGCAGCGCAACCATTGGCGAAATCCCTCCGAGATTTGCGTGTCGCGATTTGAGATAACTCAATCGGCAGGACTCCGGCGCAGGACCGAGAACGCGGCAAATTGAATACAGCTTTTTGCGGTCGATGCTTGGTGTCGCCAGAAGCGATGGAAAATATTCGACCTTATCGACCTCGATTGCGAAGACACTGCCGCTCGCAACCATGCCCTTAAGTCGGCTAATGCTAAGCCGCAGTCGCTTACGAAATTCGTCTTCGCGCAAGAGCTCTCCATTCCGTACCATCTCGTGCCGCGCAGCGAGCGCCTCTCTGGCGATTTTTTGGCGCAATGTCACGTCTATCTCCTGCGATTCCAATGTCGCTGTGCGGTAGAAACGAACGCCCGACAAATGTCGTCGGATGATCAAGCGTCGAGGGCACGGTCAGAAATTGCTCGCGTCGGTCTCAGGCAAACAATGGTTCTCGTTGTTAGGCGCTTTCGTCGAATAATGCCTCGTTCGCAATGTCGTCGCCGTCCCGGTTCGCAATGCAGTCGCTTCACGTTTCGTCGCTTTCATCCATCCGTCGTATGCCGTTAAGCGCGCGGTGAGCGGTCTGACTTCGCTGTTCGTTCGCCTCATGCCCGACCGCCTGCGTACCGCTCGTATTAGGCGACCCGGCCATGACGGTGACGCCGGTTCCTTAAAATAACTCAGCAAATGAGAATTCGTTGCGATCGCGATTGATTCGAGCATCCCGCTCAAGCCATTCAGCGAGTCGAAACCAGCGGCGTCGACGCCTCCTGCCGGCGAGATTCTTAAAAACGGTCTCTGAAAACGCGCGACGCATCTGTATGCGCCAGAAAAATCTATGGGCCGCACGGAGGCCTATCGCCGGCTCCTGACCTCCACGGCGGCAGCGAGCGACCATGAATCGGTATGTGACGTCCGCCAGAAGACGCGACGATCGGTCAAACGCCAGCTTGACACACAGGAATCGACCACGCCGGTTTTTGGTAAACGTAGGCTCACGACGTTCGATGCGCTGTCGCCGGCATAGTAGTCGACGTACCGGTCTGCGGCATGACCGCTTTACGAGTAGAAGTGTTCGCTTCCCTCTGTTATCTGCGCTGGCATCTCGCTCTTCCGCAGACTCGCCTAACCGTTGCGCGGAAGAGTGATCGGCAGGCTCACGCTTGGACACAATCATTCGTACCACTTTGCGTCGGGATCCGCCCAGATCCCAGAGACCATTGCGGCCGACAAATGGAAATACACAGGCTCGGGGAAATGCCGAAGCAGCGTGCGCGCGCGACCTCGGAAGACCCCCAGGTCCGCATCGTCTGGTGCAGCAGCAAGATCACTCAGGAGCTGGCGCGCGCCTAGCACCGCACGCGTACGTTCGTATGCGGTCGTCATTCCTGCTCCTCGGTAGGATGTTGTTGATGGAGTCTGCGTCTGGATCGTCGTTTACCTAGCGCTATCGTGATTCGTATGCTTTTTCCGGCGATTCACGTTTCGCGACTACACCTGGTCATCATCGTGCTCGGTGAGCGGTAGTCCTTGCCTCCAATCTGGTACGAGTTCGGCAGTGATATCGGTCCAGCTCGTAATCCCCCATACTTTGCTAGCAATACGCCAAACGTACTCGGCGTCGGAACAGTGACCGGCTCTGCCGACCAGTCGATAACTGCTACCACTGGCTGTGATGCCGGTGCGTTTCACTGGGTCGAATGTTTTGACGGGAGTACTGACGCGCCCATCACAGTCGACAACATTAAAGCCAACGAAATGAAGATCGCCCTTGTCGGAGCGGCGAATCTGCCATCGCTCGAGGTACACCTTTTCGGCGTGCGTAGTAACGTATATGGACATGGCTTTTCCTTGACGACCCCAGAACGTGTTTTAGACGTCGACGGTCAGAGCGGGCTGGAACTCAGCGTTCTCATATGGAAGTTCGGGATACTTCCGGTTGCGGCCCGGCCTGCCTCTTGGATTGCAGATGACCCTGCATTTGCCAATTCTGTAGTCGCACGACCAATGGGCGTGTCCATGAATCCACAAATCCGCGCGCTCCACGAGCAATTCGAGATTGGAGGCGTACGCCGGCGCCAGCGCATGCTGCTGGTGGGCGTGCGGAATTGACCTCGGGCTCGGTATGTGGTGAGTCACTACGATGGTTTTCCCAAGAAACGGTACATCCAGCTGCTCGCGCAACCACAGCAGCGTTTCGCGCTGATGCATTCGTGCGTCCTCGGGCTGAAACATCCGGCCGTCCCCACTGCGTCGAACGAGCTTGTGTTCAATCATCCCGTGTCGCGCGATTTCCAGTGAATCGTTGAAATGCAAAGGGAACTGTAGATAATCCGTCCACATGCACGCCCCCAGAAATCGGATTTCGCCAAAAGTGAATTGGTCGTTTTGGAGGAACCTCACCGCTGTGCCGACCGCCCGATCTTCGAGATCGGATATCAATGCTGGATAACGGTTGTTCAGTGGTTCATGATTTCCGTGAACATAGACGACCGGAACTGGATAGTCGGAGTAGATATCGATGGCGTTTGTGCCTTCATGAATGTCTCCCGCTAAAACCAATGCATCGGCTCCTGGCGCAAGAGGTAGCGGACATGCCAGCTCGTGGCAATGTTGCGACATCTCGTGATGAAGGTCAGAAGCGATCTGTATTTTCATGGCCATCCCTTCCGATTGTCACCAAAGACATGACAGAGAGCCAAGCAAGCTGTGGCCTTACTGCGGCGTATCGCTCTCGCACGAGCGCTTCCCTTTCATGTCGCCGCCTCGCTACGCGTCCCGGACGTTTGACGATCCGGCGGCGGCGCGTTCTTGCGTTTTGACCGTGGCTTAGATATCTGGGTAGGTATTAACTCTGAAAGCATCGCAGAAAGGGTTTCGTCCTCGAATGCGGCGACCAGATCAATTGCGATATCGGCGACAGCCTGCCACCAGGCATGCCGCAGCCTGATGACGTCTGCAAGAAGTACCGTGAGATCGCCTTCCTCTCCGCGCACAGCCGCGAGCTCACCAGTCTCAATCAACTGCTCAATCGCGGCGCGATCTTTACCGAGTAACTTCGCGGCAACTTCCAATCGGACTTCCCGTTGGTCGACTCCAAGACCCCTTGGCTTACCACGGCTCATTTAAACCTCCATTCGCTCCGTTTCCAATCGATGCTTCTCCAATGGAGAACGCTTCGGCCATAAGCTCCCTGATGACCGACCGCTTCCACGGATTCAGTCCGACGCCGGGATCATCAAGCTCCTGCATGATCTCTTTCCATGTGGGCTCGGTATCTTCCACCTGACACTTCTGGATGACCGTGCGCGCCTGTTCAATGAACCTCGCCTTTTTTTCGATGGAACGTTGAGCGGAATACTTCGCGTGCTTCCGTGCAACCTCCTTCGCTAATTCGCCACTCCTGCGCCAGAGTGTCGGCGGGTCAATATTGAGCCGGGTAGCAATCTGCCGCACCGAAAAATCTCCGTTTCCGGCAATTGCGAGTCGTAGCTCATTGTCGACGAGCTCCTGCTCATAATCCGCCCGGGAACGTGCTCGTCGAAGTGCAAATTCCACTTCCTGATGGCGGGGCGACATATCGGTGAACTCCTGCGTCACGAATATCTGGCGCATCGAGGCTCCGGTCAGATAGCTCGCTCGCAGGTGCACGTGCAACGGAGTCGGAAGCTCGCCAGAGCAATATGCATTGAGTTGAGAAGGTACTGTACCGAGGCGTCTCGCCATGGCGCTTCCGTTCCCCGAGAAAAATACGTCACGCAGGCCTGACAAAGAAGTGTCCGATGGCAGTATTTCCTCACCCTTTGCAAGTCTCTGCGGCAGTAGGAGTAGCTCTTCGCACGCAACCGCACAAAATGTGTTGAACTCGTCTACAGGCATTTCGTCGATGTCACGCTCGCGGCGTCCCAGCCACGCGCCGCAGTGGCGGCAGCAAGCGACGCGTGCGTTAGCGACGAGCGAAGTCTGTCCGCCTTTGCCGCAACGATGACAGGTGTCAGCTAGCGATCGGCTATGCAAAGGGCAGATCTCTACCTCTGCGACTCGCCAGACAAGCGGTTCATAGACCTCTCGACGGTCCGCCATCTCCTCAAGGCACTCTGGACACCAACGGCGCCCTAGAGTGACCAGACGCCTCGCAGCTAACGCCCCTTGAAATGGAAGGAGTGAACAACATCTCAGGTTCTCCAGTCTCGTCACGGTCGCAAGTGCTGCGGTCCATTCCGTAGCAGTTCGCCCAATGGACTCGATGGCGAGCCTGGCCGGGAGCGTTATGCGCCGGGTGGAATTCTCGCGCCCATCGAACAGGGGATAAAGTCCGTCGCGGTACACGCTTATAAATGGCAGGCACAATTCTTCAGCAAGGCGCGCGGCGAGACTGGAGAGTTGTTCGATTCGACCCGTACCGGCGCCACGAACTCTCATTAGGGTTGCAGATGATTGAAGCTCACGAATGCCTGGAGTGGCAGTAGCATGGACAGCTCGAATGCGCGTGGCGGGCATATCAGATCTCCACAACGAAGTCGGATACGAAATCCGGATTGGGTCTCGCCGTGGAGCCCGCAGCGTTACACACTACTCGACAGCGCTTGAACTTGAAGTCGACAAAAGAATGGACATGCCCATGCACCCAAAGACTTACATGTCGCATAGTGGCCGACAGGTCGCTGGCGAATGACGCGCTGCTCCAGGTAACTCCGTACGCGGGATTCAGTGAGCGCCGGTGTGGCGCGTGGTGTGAGACAACAACGTTCACTCCGTTAAATGGTTCGCGCAAGGTGTTCTGCAGCCATTCGAGCGAACTGCGATGCTCTACTCGTAGGTCTTCGGGAGTAACCGATCGCCCGTCTGCGCGCATCAGACATCGAAAATCGGCACCGAGCTCGCGGTTAAGCACAATTACGTCCTCGACGTTGCCTACCAATTCGAAGTCAGTCCAAAGACAGCAACCGACTATCCTGATTTTCGGATAGAAGACGACTCTTCTTTCGAGCATGCGAACGCGTCCAGTCTCCATCCGAATGGCAGCAGTCGAGATCGCGCGTTCATATGGCCGAAAGTACGTATCGTGATTGCCACGAACATACAGCACGTCGTAGGGCCATTCGCCGTACCTGTCAGCGACCTTTTCGACGAAATCGATATCCCCGGCAAGGATTAGCACATCCGCGTCGACGGGCGTGACCCTTGGGTCCGGTCCGGCATCGCGGCTTGAATGTTGATGCAGATCCGAAACGATATGCAGACGCACTCGGCCCTCCTTCGTTCTAACCTACACGCGATGTGGTGACTGAGCACCGTCTTCATTTACCAAAAGCGCCAAGCGCTCGTGGGTATACCTTACTTTTAAACACGTCACTTTCAACCAGGGTATACCTACCTTACTTTTAAACACGTCAGCATACGAGGACGTATCATGCATGATCAGATATCGATGTGGGGATAGAGAGATGCAAATCGCGAGGGGAATCGCTACATTCGATAGGCCGACTCTCGACGAACGGGAGATATGTTGAGCGACACGCCATACGATCGTCGGCTACCGCATAACCTGTATGTCATCCGGATCACTATCGCGGGAGGCGTGGCCAACTATCCAGAGTCCGGCTTCGAACACTCGATAGCAGACCGCAATGCGAAACCCATATTTGTCGTGTGCGCGTGCTTCGCAATGACGCCCACGGTGAGGACTCGCTGTCTCTCGACGGAAACGGCGTAAGTGGACATCTTGTCAGGAAGCACGATCTGCTACCGGGCCGCCCTTAGCGACCGGGTGCAATCAAGCGACCCATTGCCGTGCAACGCCGAGGATTTCCGTACGCCGCGATGTTTTGCCGCGCCCAGCTTCAACACGTTGAGACTGTGCGACATGGCGTAGGGTCGCTGCCCGTGACGCTGACGCAACTTTTGCGTTGAGTACCATGCGTTAAAGCGTCGCGTCGAGCACCAGCGCCCGCCCATACGAATTGACAAGTTTGCGGTGAAAACTCAAATGCGGCTTGAAATCCAGGAAATTCATTGTTATCAATTACGTATCGCTGCACCGACGAGAATAAATTAGGGATACATCACGGGTCGATTGTCAAGGTTTCTGGTTTTATTGAGCAATGGCTCGACCGACCCAAGCCCCTTCAATTTCGATATTTTTCAATGGCTTATGGCTCAAACTACGCCTGAATCCGCAAGTCATATTGTTACCAAGTTCGAGCAAATGAGATCAGCGATTATCGTTATAAATCAAATTCCCCGTTCGATAGGCACGCAAGACGGCAGTGTTCGTGGCACGATGCCTTAACTTAGAGGTTATCAATCGCGTTGGGGATTCAGGCATTACTGTCGATTGCTGGTGGAGCTTAAGTATGAACTTATATGAAACCGCGAGAGAACTGCTCCGCACGGAAATGGCTGCGCAACGGATCGGCGTCCCGGAGCTTGCCGCCCGGCTTCAGGAAATGGGGGCACCAGAAGCGGTAAAGTCACTGTCCGTCAAAATAAGCCGTGGCAGGTTCCAGTTCTCATTTGTCATCCAGTGCCTCGCGGCCATGGGAGTCGAGACGGTTACGCTCCAGCTTCCGAAGCGAGTGGACATCATGCGTTCCAACGGTTCGACATCTACCAGGCGCCGCCCCACCGCGATGAAAGAAGCGCGAGAGCGGGAAAGAATAGGTAAAAAAAAATCCAGTGCGCATGAATCCCGGAGAACTTCGTCTGACGATGGACCTACAGTCGAAAGCGAACAGGAGTCGACGACAGTTGGCAGTTAGGTTTCTGAACGACTGTAAGGCCGATAATCATGCGCAGGTAGACCTCATTCGCAAAGCGAAGCGGCGTGGCGCCATACGCGACGAACTCGCGGTGTCACGGTCCCGCTACGGCAGACCGCGTGGGAAAAAAATTTCTCCACGTTCGGCGGCAGCAATTCGATCCTCCTTGAGAACTCTGTTGGACAGCTCGTAACGATAAGGCTTGCAAGCCGGTAGCCCTGCCCTTTACGCATCAGATGAGCTGGCCACATATCAATGCGTTGCTAGAAGCGCCGACGGTGCCAGCGCCACGTCGCGCGTAGCTCCCCACCCTCAGCTATAGAGGCCCACAGGCGACCTCCCAGTTTCTCCGCACGTAGAAGTATGCGTTTTCGTTCGTCGTAGGATCGGACGCGCGAGGTGCAGCAGGTCGAGGGAAGCATGCTCGTAGGAGCCTTAAGCGCATGTGACCAGTCACGACGAGCAGTGGCGCAACGTCGCTAAATACCAACATCCACAGATAGTTGTTTACCCGTAAACAACACTGACATTGTTACATAATTTGACACTAATCAGTCAAAAATCTGGAAACATATAGCGGTATCCCGTTCAATTTGACAACTTTTCCTTGTCAAAATAGACGAAGCCCATCACTCGCGCGCCTCCCGGAAACCGTCGGCATTGACAAGCTTTCTTTTTTTCACCTCCGATTCGTACGTCTCCTTGTAAAAATCGAACCAGCAAAATTTGCGATCTATGCGCGCTTTCACGCGGGACGGCGTTGGAAATTTCCCGGCCGCGAGGAGGTCGTCGACTGCGCGGACCAGATCCTCCTGAAATTTGGCGCGTCTCGCCTCTGCCCGCGCGCTGACGCTTAGACGAAACCTCTTGGATACTTCCGCAGCCAACTCAGGTTCAAAGCGCTGAAGGCAAGAATAATGGGTGCCGAGGCTCATCGCGAGGCGGTTCAAAGAAACTGCAGCTTCTGCGTCTAGCGCACCTCGCAGCGCCGTGCTAACGATAGTCGCAGTTAGGTCTCCTTTGGGACGCCCCCCTCGGGTCGATAACCTGGACGTATCACGAAACCATGGATGATCGCCGAGGTCGGGGGGCAGCGAGTGGCATGGCAGAAGATCAAGGAGGCTGACACCAGCAATCTCTGATATCAACTCCCAATCCCGAATCCGTGGCAAATCCTCGCAAATCGTATACTGACGCGCCTTTACGGGAGAAATTCCGAGACCTCTTGCTAACGATGCCATGTTGCCATTGAGTCGTTCATCGACAACTTCCTTCATGAAACCTCTGACCGACGTGATCACTTCCTCCCCGTCCAAAGCAAGCGAGAGCAGCTCCGCGACGGTCACACTAGTCAAAAGCTCTTGCAGCCCACCTTCTCCAGAATTTCCAAGTGAAACTGCATCGCCTAACCACCGACCACACTTGTAACAGCAACCATTCCGGCCACCTGCAAAGAAAACCCTCAGCTTTTTGCACCCACAATGTCTGCAGAAATCCAGCAACGGAATCCGGTGCTTTATGCACACGGTGTACGATCTCAGTCGCCACGCTAGTGGCGTATAAACTCGCTCGGCCCGATCCACAGCTTCCTCAAGACAATGAGGACAAAATGCAGCGTCCCGCCGTATCTCTGACCACAAGCTACATATCGTCGATAGCCGTAAAAGAGTTAAGCTATTCAGGTCGGTCCGCCCGGTCAACTTTTCAAGCGCAGCAACCCATTTTGCCCCGCTTTTTTTCCCAAGATCAATGCTCCTCCAGATGTTGCAATTCCGATCATTCGGTCCGCCGACTAATGGAACCATCACCTTCAGAATGAGATCCGTCGTCGAGATGCCCAGATTCTCGGCAAGACGATTAACGTAGCTTGTTAAGCCTTCTTGTTCCCATGTGCCGTTCATCATCGGCTCGAGATTTGGCAGTCTCAATCTATCCTCCTGTGCCTCGAATGCGATATACGAATAAATGGGGGTGCCGGCAGGAAGCTTGTCTGCGAAGTAGCGCATAAGACCGAATTGAACGATGTATGGCGATGCAACGATCGTCCGCCCATCAGCCACCGACGGCAAATGGACGGACGACTCACACTCAATTCAAGTTCACCCCATCAAGCCGCTTTCCGGTCCTCACCCGGCAAACCATTGACCGGTGCGCGTTTGGGCTCCTCGGGTCGCGCTGTACCCTTGTTCCCGCGACCGCTAGTAATCGGCACGACCTCTTCGGGGGCGGTATCAAGCGGGTCGATGTCAACGGTTTTCTCGTAACTCTTCGCGTGGAAGGCTGTCGTCCGCATATTCAGATAACCAGCCGACGCCCAATAGTCTGCGCGGCGCTCCGGATCTTTTGCGGCCGCGAACATTGCATGCTCAATCGTCATCTGATGGCGCAGGGAATCGTGAGCACGTTTAATACCGGCCTCAAGTAACGGCCAGTCGAGGGGTGCACCTTCACGACGCAACGAACGCGACACCATTCGCAAAATAACTTTCGTCGCAAGGCCTACGGTCCCCCACACGTGTTGCATGATGAACATGGCATGTTTGACATCCATGATGTCCGATTTGATGTAAGCGGGACCAAGCTCCTTCGCAAGCGCATTCAACACACCCGCGAACTGTTCTCGGTGACATTTCACCTTATAGTCCAGCGGGTGCATCCAGATGGGTTGGATACGTGCAGTCAACTGGGCGTTCTGCCACAGAAGGGGCGCAACCTCTGGGCCACCACCGATAAACGCAGTCTTACGCGACAGGTCTGCAATCTCCTTGATCGCCATAGCGGCCTCCATAACGGCGTTGGATTTCAGGAGAAGTGGGAGTTCACCAACCTCGTCGAGAAAAGACGCTGCATAACCATCATTCATCCGGTTCACGACCGCGCGCAGCAACGCAGCGTGTGTCGGCGCCCTGCCCGCCCGTGGGATCATCGACCGCTTGACCGCGCCATCTCGAGGATCACCATAGGTGACGAAAGATTCCGGAATCATCGGCAGCATCGCTTCATGCAGACGTCTATACGTCTCGCCCTTGTCGTATTTGCTGCCTACCGACGCGGGCAAGCGAATGTACGCACTCCCGTGGACAGCACGACCTGCCTTGCGCGCAATTTCTGTCAAGATGCGGTCGCAAAACTTCATCATTGCGGTCTTGCCTACATGGGTGGGACCAATCAGAAGGACAAGCTGGCCAGGCTCGTCTGTTGCCACGTGGTCCATCATCTCCTCGTACCAGTCGTTGTATAGTTCATAGAGCAGGGTCCACGACTCCCGGATGTACGTAATATGCTCGCGTTGTTCGGTTGCTAAAAACCGGGTGTCATCCGCCTTCAATTGATTCAAGGTCACCTCCGCATCAGATTCGGTCAGAATACGAGGGGAAATCCGGAATAGTCATCTCCTCCAGCTCCTGCTCGGAGACCACCGGCACTCTGTTTTTTCGAGGAACCTTCGCCTGGTCGTGCGTCGCGTCAGCTTGGGACTGCTGCATGTCGACGGTGTCGCCAGACGGCTGCCCCTTCTCGGGACTGTACGTTTCGCCACGATTCTCCAAGGCACGACCGTGTGCCATACGTCCGCGAGCAGTTTCCCGCGCCGCGCTCAAGCTTTTTGCCAGTTCCATACCCTTGGCGATTCGCGTCACCGACTTGTTCTGACCTTCCCCCTTCAGGTAGCTCTCGTAGTCGACCCGTTCGAGATCAGTAAACTGCGAAAGAAGCTCGTAACATTCTGCCCGGCACTCGACCCATTTCTTCTTCGCCCACACGAGTACTCTTCCAAGGTTGTCAGGGTCGTAGTGGACCAGGACCTTCGAAGCGATAATCTCAGCATTTACAAGATCCCGCGAAAAGTATTCGAGCGTTCGGGCCTGTACGGACCCCTGCCAGCTGACAACTCGGTAAGTGCCTTGAACCTCCGGCATGCAGAGAAATCTGAACTCCTCATAATCGCCAATGCGACGAATGTGCGAAGTATCGACCTGTGCTAGCACACGGCGTTCGAACTCGAGAATGGTCTCGCCTCTCGTTCGTGGTGAAGGATGGCGCGGCTCGATCTCATAATATTTCTCGTCGAAAATCTGCCGGATGTCTGAAACGGTGTAGATTGCCGCAGCTGAGGGAACGAAATCTCCCTTCAATACGCGAAAATCGATGTTCGGCTTGGCGTGCCCGTCTAGGTTAGATATGGTTTCGACGTCGTCTTTGCGGTTTCCACTCTCAACTGGCTGGCCGTGACGAGGTCGTCGTGCTGGCCGGTTAAGTTTGATGACCCCGAACCTCGCAATCGTCGCTTCCCACTGTTTTGCGCGAAAATCTAGCCCTCGATCACATACTATGTATTGAGGGAGACGGCCACCCGTTCGCTTGGCCATCTCGAGCAGAAGACGATAAAGGGTTTCATAGGAGGGCGACCCATGGTGCACAATGTGCGCGTGAACTCGGAAGTGACAGGCGTCCCTTAGTACGGTCCTCCATACAGTTACTTTCGACACCTTGCCGGTAACGCAGCAACGAACGTTGACGGACAACGGGGTGTGGTCCACATGACAGACCTCGAACGGAACCCGACCCTTTACCAACTTGTTGCCTTTGTCCTGCGGAACAAAATTCCCCCATTGATACGCAGCGAAGGTGCCGTCCTGCTCCCGAACAACGATTGCCTTATCGAGTTTCCGAATCCGACGCCGGATCGTTTCGGTGCTGACCGGGGGATATCCTTTCGCCTCGCATCTATTGCGATAGGTGTCCGCAACAGACGCCACCGTCGGCGCTCGATTGTTGAGATAGTCTTCCTTCAGACAGTCCGTCCAGACTTCTCGCTCGCCGTCCGTGTGCTCTGCGTGGCATCCACAATTGTCGTAGCTGCGCATGAGAGCCTCAAGCGGCGAGCGACCGGTTATCTCAGCCTGAGCGATTGCGCTCTTGATCCTCTGGATACTTCGTTGCGAGATTGGTTGTCCACGACGTTTTCCATATGGCCAGAGCCACTCGCCATCCGGTCGATAGCGAAGTTCGAGCAACGCGAACGCTTCAGACCGCCGCTTGGCTGTAACGCGCATGACGCCCGGTTCGTCGGGTACGTCATATATCCATGTTCCAGAGTCGCAGTATCTCCGTACGTCAGCAACTGGCAGGTCGAGCATACCCGAGTCACTCCTGACGCAGTAATCACTCTCGCCCGCGTTCACCACTCGCCAGGGCTTCCCGTCCCATGTAAACGACTGATCCTGCACCGGTAGTAACTTCAGTTTGGGAGGGGTCAGCGCGCCATGGGCCTGGCGCTCAAGCTTGTGTGTTACATAGGCTTCTCGATCTGCATACAAAAACGCGATGACCGTATTAGTCAGGTCTGCTTCCGTCAGAGGGAAATACACCTTTCCCTCTGCGATCGCCTGCTTTATCGCACGCGCCGAAAAGCCGTGCTCGATCAGCTTCTTCCGATTACAGACGCCCGTTTCCCGCACAAATTTCGCCACGGCTTCCACTTCATCGTCTTCGCAAGGTTCGTAATCGCTATAGAAACACGACGACAAATAGGACAGGTTGCCCACCATATATTTGCCAAGCTCACGGTCTAGTATCAGTCGATAGCCAATACCGTATCGCGCCACCGCAGATTCAATTGCTGGTGAACGCCACGTGTTGTCCGATTGCTTGACAAACAGACTGTCTTTTTCCAAGTCCGCTTCGCGCCTAACCTCCATGAAGTACAACTTACGCCTTTCAATAACGAGCGCGTGGACAGGATGCGCGACAGTGCCGCGACGTCGACCGTTCACGTCTAGCACGTCGATACCCTTGATCGAAATCCGGTTCCAGAATTCCAGAACATTCGGACTCATCTGCCGGCTGTCAATGTAGAACAGCGCACACAGTTCAGGAAAGATGGATCCGAACTGAAGGTTAAGCCCCATCAACGCGCTGGGGAGTTTTCCAGTCGTGTTACCGATCTCCCTGCTCGATTTCGGCGCCGTATCGGGTTCGCTCTTTCGTATCTGCCGGACAAGCGCCTTCCCGAGCGACGCCACGCCAGCGTTGATCATGATGAATTCCAGTTGCGCATCGGTTAGCATGCCCGGCTTTATGTCGGCCATGATCGACGCTTCGTCGAGATGCTCCTCGTTGTCAACTTTCTCAGCAATGACTGTGCTCAATCGCTCTCTCCTTTTGAAGGACATAGACCGTTCAAGTAAAGCAGTGCAGTCAGATCCGGAAAAATCGAGCCCATCTGATAGTCGAACCCCATTTTCGAACAGGGAAATCGTCCGACCCGGTTGCCGATCTCACTGCGCGACTTCGGCGTCTTTTCTGTATGGTTCTCGCAGACCTGCTGGACAAGCTCCAGCTCGCGTGGCGACAGACCGTTGTCGCAATAGACCTTTCCTTCCGCAATGGCCTTCTTCATCGCACGCGCAGAGACACCGTGCGCTTCAGGTCGACTAAGCGCGCAAGTTCCAACTCCGGGCGCAGGACGTTCGCTCATCATTTGACCCTCGCATTCATGCATATAAATATGATTACTAAATTTTTGATGCAAACGTTCGGATTGAGCTTTCATCATCAATTCCTCGCGGTCAATGCATCCAATGGGGTCCAGCAAGATTCATTTCGGCCGAGATCAACGCCTCAACGGCCGAATCGTCTTCATCGGCTTCACCGGGTAACTGAACGAGCACGGGCGGTTGTACCATGCTACGGCCCAAGTGTTGTCGCGCACGGTAGTACCTCAGTTGCTGTTCGTGAAACATCAATCGAATTACTTCGTCTTCGGAAACGCTGCGCGACCGGTATCGACGCAGGGACACGCCCGGCGCGGTAGGGCGATATAAAAATCGATCGCCGTTCGTGAGCGCCACGATCCACGAAGCGGCGTCCTGGCCAGCCGCAAACTCCTTTCCCCCAGTTCTGAACCCCTCAAACGGTGGAAGTGGCGCACCGTCTATTGCCTGACGCTGTTTCATCGCTTCTCCAAAAGATTTAAACGGGGTCACATAAGTCAACTTTGAAGTTAACGGACTAACGTTTTAGGTCGAAAAATTCGCGAAGGCAAGACTCACTCTTAGCCGCTGCGACCCGACTCATTCAGATATTAATAAGGGGCGTATCGCAAACGACTGTCAGTTCGACATGTTGGCATTGCATCCGAATTTCGAGTTAAAGCATACGGGTAAACGACTAATATCATTGTAGATACCCGCTCCATTCTTTCGCCTATTCTTCCCCTGCACTCAGTGCGTTCGTGGCCCGTATCGATCACCGGACGCATTCCCCAAAACCTTTGTGTCGCCACCATGATTAGTATGCCTAATAACATCTACGGATCACCTGCTCGGGCACCGATTGGGCGCAATTGCAAGCGTCGAGTCTTGGCCAAATTCAAGATCGTCTCGGTTATCGCCACCGGTACAAACGCAGACGGTACCGCCGTGTTAGCCACGGACACGACCTGGTCGGCGCTTCCGCTGCTCGTGCCGCCGTGTCATCTGGGCGAGCACCATGTGTTTCTACAAGGCGACTCGTGGATGGTGGTTACTTACGAATCCCTGCGGCGGGAGGCAACTTGCGATGCGTGCCCGATGCGTCCTTTCGAGTCCCTACTGGCGAACTTCAGGAAACAGGTCCACCCGGTTTGCAGTCAAGGGGCTTTGATATCAAACCCTAATGGAGGCAGCAATGAAGCAACTTGAACACCACTGCATGCGGAGTTCCGTCGATATGGAGCGCTCTGGAATCAACCTGTGCCGAGTCAGAGCGCTGCTCGATCCGCGCGCACTGTGTGACGAGGTCGACTTCTATATCGGCGCTATCGAGAAGAAATCATCTCATTGCTTCTCGGAGCTTGCGGCAGCCACGTACCAACGCGGCGCGAGCAGTACGCTCGAGAAGGCTGGCGGGGAATCTACTCGCCGACACGTGAAAATTGAAGCGCGAACTTCTTCGGCCACGAACACGCGCCGAACGCAACGGTCACGCCGCGTCATAGTTGATACCGACCCTGACGTGGTGGGCAGCTTCAGGATCCTGGCCTTTGAGCGGATACAAAACGATCCATCTCTTTCGCCCACGCAATCGCCGTTAGTCGCGTGTGACCAGCGGGCGACCGAACGCCAAACTGCGTCATACCGGACGCCGGAGGTTCAATGGGAACAAGTCGATCAACCCTTGTGGAACTATTCATCGGTCGGAGACCAGCGGTTGTTGGTGTAATCCAGCGCAGCTATTTCGACGCAGAGGTCGAACCGCCGACCGAGGCAGACGTTTTCGCCCTAACAGGCAATAGCGGCCCGATACAGAAGGTCGTACCTGCCTTGGCTCGATTGCGCCGACCAGTTGCATATTCATACGGAGACTTCGACCCGCTGACTGCTAGAGCAGACCGGAGTCTCGCAAGGGAATTAGTAAAGGGAACCACGATTCACTTGATGAACGAAGGATCAACAATCAATGTACTCGGCACGGAGTTTAGCGGTACGGAGAGCATCACTGAAGCGCGCGAGGCTTTCTCTAACGCCGTTAAGGGAGCCATTGTCCCGAAACAGTCGAATCGCCAATCGAAGCATCGCCTGGGAGACGGTCATGCTGGCTTCTGCTTTCGCCAAAATCAGTCCGGTAAGCCGGCCAGGAATTCGCATCTGGTTGCAGGCACCGAACAGACCGTGGACGAAGAATATGGCCCGACCGTGCTCGTCAGTCATACCCCCCCGGTCAAACACGGTTCGTCAGATATGGCCGACCGATTCTCTTCAAGGCTGGCAGTTATCGGCGACGTGCTCAGAAATCGGCTTCACCAGAAGCAACGGCCACCTCAAGGTCCGTCCACAATCAGCGACCCCGTCGTTGCTCCGTGGATCCACTTCCATTCGACAGGCGTTGACGTGTCGCCGCGAGGACCGATCGTTCCCCTCGCCCGAGAACGCGAACGAAACTGCCTGGTGGACAGGATTATTAAAGCTCAATCTGCTGGTCCATCAGGACAGCAGGCCTTCACTGTCGTCTCGCTAGCGGACGCCTTTTTTTCTGTCCCACTGCGGACATCGGATGCTGAAATCAAGGAGGACTCAGACCATGAAGTTATTTATATGGAGCCAGCACTCGCCAGTTGGTGTGGCGCAGTATGCCGCGCAAGAAAAATGCTTGAGAGCCAGTCGCTAAGGTTCGAAATCGAAACATTCCCTCTCGACTGGTTATCGGGTCGCAACGCCGTAGTCATCGGCGTCCTGGTCGAACGCATTTCGGACGAACGTGCACAGCGCTTACGACGTAGGCTGAATGAACTGACCATTTCCCGGGATCGCACCCACCTCTGCTTTGACGTCATCCCGGTAAAGGCGCTAGGCCAAAACATGGGGTCCGTTCGAACGTTGTCGAAGGATGCGTTTGATGCTGCTTTTGAAGCGATCCGACGTTAATGCTCATCCCGTTATATGGAGCTGACAAGATGCAAATGCATTGCAATTCCAGGCAATACCAATCTCGCAGCATCCTCTTCCAATCAATCCACGAGGCGGCGATGTCACATGTATGGCAGGACTCAGCCGACCGGCTCACGTGTGAGCCGGTCGCCAGTATCAACTATGCCCGGATGGAGGTATCACCGTTGATTCATCCCGAAACATCAGACGTCTGGTTTATTGCCGATTGGCAGCTCTATCACCCTGACCTTGACGGTAGTCGCATTGCGATTGTGCTGGATGTCCTGTCTGGCGAAAATCTGTTTACCTGGTTTCGGGACGCAAGAACGCCCGGCGTGCCATGGGTGCTGGAGGCACTCGGCGACCTGTCGCGCCGCCGGGCAACACCAGACCTGCTTGTGACTACTCAGGACCGGCTTTTCCCGAGCCTGGTGATAGCTGCTACCCGTTTCAAAATCCCGGCACGAGCAGAGCTTGACATCAGTTACGTGAACGCGAATTCGGTCCGGCGTTGCATCGGAGCCATTTTCGCGGAACTCAGTCGCAATTTTGCGGCGACATCGGATGCTCTCGCACTGGATGCGTCATTTCAGCGATGGAGGAATCGGTTTAACGAAAGCATCGAGGAGGACCTGACCGTTTCATAGGCTTTAACCAAGCGTCGCGCCGGCAGTGACAAACAACACCGGCGCGGCGCGCTAACGGAGAATCGTGTGAATACTCTGAAACCTCTAGATGTGCGCCTTCCATGTCGTTCTCGCGAGACATTAAGGCGCAAAGCAAAACAGATTCGATCTGCATTCCCGCTTTCAGGTGGCGCCTCCACGCGCCTGAGTAATGTACAAAACGCCCTTGCTGCGTGCGTCGGATACCGATCGTACTCCGAGCTCAACTCATGGCCGGACAACGAGAAATGTGCATGCATGTCAGTGAACGAAACCGAGCTACGCCGTCGACAACGTCTTCGCGAAATCGTGACGATGTCAAAATTGTTACCAGATGCGAGCCCTCGGGAGATTATCAAGCTAGTGAGCGGCTTGGACGTTGTGAATTGGGCAGCTGTGCGGCAAGCCGAAGATCTAGGGGACGCTGAACTGCGACCTTCCGCCTGCCCATTGAGCCGCAAGCCGGTAGTTTGTTCGACTCCGAAACATCGACCAGTGAAGACCGCGTGTCAACCAAGTCTTAGCAGCTCTCGCATGTGTGCGGCTGGACCCCCGCTGTGGCAGCGGTGTCTGCAACACGAAATGCGACTGCGCCAGACCCGACTCAGTATTGAGGTCGCAATGAATCTTTGTAAGTGGCGCCGCCGCAGTTCTTCTACCTGCCAGCCCGACCAAACCAGCTCGTGCTCGCCAAATCCGGGTAATGGCGAACACAACACAGGGAGTCAACTGTGAGCCAGGAAATTACCCCTCTATCCATTTGTCTGCCGCCCGGCTTACTTGAGGCGCTAAGAAAAAAAGCCAAGCGAATCCAGCGAAAATGTCTCACGCCGGACGGCCAGCGGGAAAAGCTTTCAACCGTCCATGACCTCGTGGCGAGGTGTCTTGGCTACCGCTCGTATTCTGACATGCACCGGTGGTCGGACGAGAGTCGATGGCCCGTGCTGGACGAGCCGGAGGCACTGCGCAAGGGACGGCAACGTATGAGAGAACTGCAATGTCTGTCAGAAGCATTTCCACACATTGCCCGCGATAGCATCGAACGCTTGGCCGATCAGCTGGCTCTTGCAAATTGGGAAGTCATCGAACAGTGCTATCACGACAAGATTCTGGGCTGGAAATCGTGGGCACGGTCGCAAGGCTTCGTCCGTGAGCGGCCACGCGACACTCCTTCGCCATACAAGTATCGAAGCGGCGACAAAATCGCCGACTATGACCGTCAGCGTTTGGTGGCAGCGCACAGCGGGAAGGTCGCAATGGAGCCAGATGAGTCGCTGGCGACACACGTTCAGACAGCCTCTGCCGGAAAACCACCCCCGCTTGGAGATCGCCCCGAAGAACGTCTAGGCATGCCCGGCGTGGGGAAATGGGCACCACTCGCCGCGAAAATGGAGGCTGGGTCAACAAGCAAGCCCGCCGCCCGAGAACCCAGGCGGAACAGTGCTGCGCCGACACATTCGGATGCTTTACCTGAGTCTCATGTGCACGGAATGGAGCACATGCGCGAGGAATTCGACCCGCCTGCCGATTGGCCCGTCGCGCGACGGGGTACCAGGTCCACAGTCTTTGACCCGTTTTCTGGAAACACCTTTTCTGAAGAAAACGCTCATCCATCTACTCCCAGGTTTAGGGCCGACAGGGCCTCCAGTCGACCTCGCGCTCAGGTGCAATTAAGCCGTGCAACAGTCCCCGCACTTGTCGACCCCCTCCTGGGACTACCACTTCCACCGGCCGTGGATACCACCGCCTGGAAAACAACAGAACCCCCTCTGATTTTCATGCCACCGACGATGTGGTTCGCTTCCGCCAAGGCAAGAGCTCTGTGCGACATCGATCCGAGCATAACGTCCGCTGTCGCGCACGCACTGACGGCCCGAAGTTTTGGGTTTACCGACTGGTTTGATCTGGACGCGCGCTTCAAACCAGGACGGCGAGGGCGTTTTGACAATGAACTTGAGCCGGACATTCGCCGCGACTTGCATCGATGGCAAACCTCCGTCCTGCAACTGTGCCTCGGATTAACGCGGGAAGAGGCAGTCAAATTAAGGGTGGACTGGCACCCCACTGCCGAGACGTTATCGTACGCGCGCTCTACGCGGAAGCCGGTTCATGAACCGGCCAAAACCACAACGACGCCTGAAAGGCGGACTTTGGCTAAGGGTACACTTCGGCTTCCGAAACCATCAGTCGTCGACCGTGCTCAGGTCAGAAAAGGCGCTGACTAAACCTTCATCTTGCCAACAACGACACCGCACATGGAACCTATGGCCATGGACGGGGCGGCGCAAGATGACTCTCGTATTGAGACCGTACAGAAAAAGCGCACTGAAGATTTACGTTCTGGCGCTAGCTATCCACGCAGACACTTCAGGTATCCGTGCACGCTGCCAGCCTATGCTGGCAGCGTGCGTATATCGCACAGCCAACTAACGGAGTTGCCGAAGGTGTCACGTGCTAATTACCGAGACTTCGGCCAGATGCATCAGGGCGCTCAAATATTCTGCCCCCGAGCTATTTGAATGGGGGAATACCGATGGGCCAGTTCGCCCGTTTTATTTCGTCCATTTGCTGCCGCCCCCATGCAGGCTCAATCCCCATCGCAAAGGCCGCGAGCCCTAAAAGGTGGCGCTGCAGCCCCAGCACATTGTCAAATCCTCGTCTTCTTGCGTGTTCTACCGGTCCAATTTGCGGATGATGCAAATAATGGATGTGCATCCTCAGCTTGTCCTTGAACTCTCTCTGCAATTTCGGAACCGGTCCGTCTACGAGCAATCCAAGCACGATCTTGCGGGCAGCGGGCGATACGACGTGCGTCTTTGCACGGTTGGCCCATAAACCGTGCCGCTCGAGACAGGCATACGCACCTCTGATCAAACCTTCGGCGTCGGACCGCGTGAATGCCTTTTCGGACGACGAAAAAACGATGTCGTCGGCGTAGCGTGTGTAGCGTACGTTCGCATTTTCTGCGAGAGCGAACAATTCGGAATCGAGATCATACGCGACGAGATTCGCAAGCAATGGGCTGGTTGGAGCGCCTTGAGGAAGATGTCCGACGACACTACTCCCATACGTCCAAATCTTGCGGTAGCCGGTCTTCGATTTCCGCTTCGGATTACCATCGTGCCGCAAGCGCGTGCACAATCTTGCCAGCTCAAAAGCCATAAGAGGCTGATAACCGAGTCTGGCAAAAACCTGATAGACCTTAGGTTCTAATATGGCGTCAAAGAAGTTTGTGACGTCCAGCTTGACTAACCAACGGGCATTGCAATGTGTGCTGGCGACGTCGTATATTCCAGACCCTTTCGAGTATGCTCCGCTAGCTTCGTGACAACGTCCGAATTTAAGGATTCTCGAATGAATCCATCGCTGAGTCTTGAGGAGTGCAGGGTCTGGGACGCAAATTACCCTGAACCGCCGAGAACCATGGCCCACGTTCTTCTTGCGCAGGGAGAATACACGGTATGGCTCGCAAGTAAATTTGCGTGATACGATTGAACGTAAGGCAAGATAAGGCACACCCACCTCGTGAGAGAGGTGCCTTAAAGTAAAGAGTGGCGGAAGGTCCGCGTTTACCGCCTGAATTCGTCGCGCAATAAGCGTCGCGTTTCTCAGTAGCGGCTCAGCTATACCCTGTTGCCGACCTTCGTTGATAAAGTGCTGGGAGCGCCAGTTCACCATCTACCTTTGAATTCGCCCTGGCGAAACCCACCGCCATCGCCGCGAGGCCACGACGCTGGTCGTGTGGTGGTGGGTTACTCCAGTAAGCGCAAGTTCTGCCATCGAGCACCGGTAATCCAGTGCCCTGAGACCTCGGTCGCCCGAGATCAAGCCCTCGCCCCGTAGAACGAGGGATACGCTAGATGGTGATTATCCGGACGCTCTCAGCGACTTCGGATAATACATACCTTTACTTACCACCGGAAGTGCTTTTAGCGGACGCACCATGTCCAGGCGCTTTATCAGGCGCAAGCCAGGCCATGTAACACGTAGATTTCCATCGATGAAACCTTGGTGCTGCGCGGATTTGAGCGCTGCCGCAATTTCCCACACCGGCCATGACGTGACGGTCGAGAGTTGGTCTAACGTGCGGTGCCCTCGCCTGAGCGCGGCCGTAATGACAATTGCATGGCGCTTTTCTCTGGGTGCTTTGAGAAATGCTGGAGAAACACCGATGTTCGGAAATCGTAAAGTATCAAGCGAAGCACGCTCGATCTCGATAAGTGTCGCGCGCCTGTGATCGAAAGCCACATCTACGCTCGTGCGGGCCGGGAAGAGTGGGCGCCACGGTTTGCGACGGCCCTTCTTCTCGCGAATAAATATTGCCGGAACATTGTTGGGGCACGAATGCTGAAAGGCCATCAAGGCCCCAGTCTCCTTGAATCCCAACGGGTCGTCCGCTTCGGCGAATCGGCTACTGCATAAATCGATAATTTCGGTGAGTTCTGGCTCGCTAAACGAATTGAAGATGGTGGGACAACTCCTGACTTTAAGGATTTCCGGACTTACCCTGTGTTGCTTGACAATTTTAAACCCGTGCTGTGTTCCGCTGTAACACAAAACCGAGAATTTGATCAAGCCGCCGTTGAACCAGCTTCTCACGGATTTCACGAACCATAGGGACGATAGCATCGAGGTGACGCGCGTACCGGAGCCGATGAAGTCGGTTGCAACAACGAACCGGCGAATCTTATTTTCGCGAATGACGTCTGCGCTAGGATGAAAGAAATAGCGCTTGGGATTCAGGTCACACTCCTTGCTCAAAATACTAGCGACGATTCCTTCGCTTCCAATCTGTTGCCTGTTATTTGTCCGGGATCGAACCGCCGGGAGAGCCGCACCGAACGCTGTCGTACGCTTACGGAACCCCCTTCCCTGGTCTACGAGAATCTCTTTGTACATTTTTTCCGGCCTCTTTACCCTCCGAGGCTGGGACTTCGGCTGTGCTTGCTTTCGAGGACGAGCCCGCTCCACTCTTTTCTTCAATGGCTTCCGAATGACATACCAGCGGTTGGGTATTTCGCGCTCGATAAAAAACGCGATCGGTTCATTGGCTGGGAATGCGGTGTTGGCGAGAAGAGAAAGGTCGCGCTGAAATTCATCGGCTGGCACGTATGCGAACTTATCTAGCAACGTCTCGGCGACTAGCTTCTCTTTGTCCGAAAATTGCGAAAGCCAGAGTTGGACCGCCGGATTATCGATAAAAGACATTGGATGGTGAACTCTGCGACACGGCCAAAACCGGCCCGTTAAGGGATCGGAGGAGGTTACCACGCGCACCGAAGGAGCGTTTCACCGTTCAATAGGCCATGCCCAGCTGATTCCGGTCTTCGCCCAACCTAGCAAATCTACTGGCATCCCGCATGCTGCCGGGCGAGCGCTCCCCGGCGTGCCGCGACTTGGTGACTTGGTGGAGCAGACGGGCGCAACGACGGGTGGTTCGGGCGATGCTGTCCATGGGAGTTAGACTCCGGGGAATATTTAACGCTTACGTTACGGGCGACGTCCGATGAGACGGTGAGCGAAGCGTCTAAACCGGCAGCCCAAAAACAGCCCTGCGGCAGGAAATGACTTCATGTTAAGTATACTCGGGCTCCCCGCCAGCGGCATTGATTCGCAGACCAAGAACGGACCACCTTCGGACTTCGCAGCATGACTTCACCTGAGCTCACCGGCGGCGCCGGATTCACCTACGAAGACGCGGTCGCGGCCTACTACCTTGTTGGACTGGTCGCGGGCACGACCGCTACTGGACTGGCGTCACGGGTCGTAATACGCGTTGCGCAGCAGCAGGCCGACTTCGGCGAGCCGCT
Source organism: Paraburkholderia phytofirmans OLGA172 (assembly GCF_001634365.1). Taxonomy (NCBI): domain Bacteria; kingdom Pseudomonadati; phylum Pseudomonadota; class Betaproteobacteria; order Burkholderiales; family Burkholderiaceae; genus Paraburkholderia; species Paraburkholderia phytofirmans. The sequence goes on along the minus strand of NZ_CP014579.1, from coordinate 89,484 downwards.
TGACGATGTCATCGTCGATGCTGTGGGCCGGGCAGACGGGACAACCATGCGACTGTCTCTTCAGGTTAAGCGAGACCTCACGATCTCCAGTGCGGCCAGCAACAGTGATTTTCGAGAAGTGATTCAACGTAGCTGGCAAACGCTGCAGAAACCCGATTTCCGCGTTCATGTCGACAGGGTCGGCGCCGTTGCCGGCTCGGTGACGGAGGATGCCTTCCGAAATTTCACAACGGTGTGCGAGTGGGCACGGGCCTCTGACACTGTAGCGACATTCATGCATCGCTTTGGTGACGGCGGCAACGCATCAGCATCTCATCGCGCCATCGCGGAGGCGGTTCGTCAAGTCGCACGTGACAGCGTCGCTGGTCCACTATCCGACGATCAATTACATCATTTTTTTCAGCATCTGACGCTCATTCGGTTCGATTTCCTTCACGCAGGGTCAACCCATGAGGCAGAAGCCATCGCCAGCCTGCAGCGATCGCTAACTGCGAGCCAGGTTGAGCGTGCTGGCGATTTGTGGAACCAATTGAGGCAGATCGCGCGCGACGGCTCAGGTCGTAGCGCCGCACACTCGAGAGCCTCGGTTCTGCGCGCCCTCGCCGGCTGGCGTTTTAATGGTGCCCCAGCGCTCGTTGCCGACATGCAGGCGTTGAATGAGAACACGCGTCACTGGCTGGCGCAGCAGGCTGAAGATATCGGGGGCACTCACCTTGAGCGGCAACCGCTGCGCGACAAGCTTGCAACAGAGATGGCGGCTCACCGCCTGACCCTGATCAAGGGATTGCCTGGCACGGGCAAGACGGTACTGCTCCGAGATCTGTTGCAAAGGCTTGTCAACGACGGGACAACGCTGTTCCTCACGGCTAACCGGCTCACTGGCCGGAGCTGGGCTGAATACGCGCGCGCCATGGGGCTGTCTATCATATCGATCGAACCACTGCTTGTTGAAATCGCAGCCACTGGCCACGCCATTCTGTTCATCGACGGTCTGGACCGGATTGCGCCTGAACAGCGTGCAATCGTGACAGACCTGCTAGGCCAACTCCTTACGAATCCCGCACTAGCCGACTGGCGTGTTGTGGCGACTGCTCGCGATGCCGGTATTGAGCCACTTCGCAACTGGGTTCCCGCCGCTATGCTCACGAACAGCGGCGTTGGCTATGTCGACGTCGAGAATCTTTCCGACGATGAGGCGAATTCTCTGGCCGATGTGCTGCCCGCTCTGCGACCACTGCTGACTGGCGGCAACGAACGCGTCCGCACACTGGCGCGCCGCCCCTTTTTCGCATCGGTGCTGGCACGGGGATTTTCGAGAGCGGCATATCCCTCCGATTTCGCTCCGCAATCTGAGGTTGAACTCGTAGAAGTTTGGTGGTCGCGTGGCGGTTATGATGCGCAGGCGCCCCAGGCGTTCGCTCGACAACGCGCCCTGATTGAACTGGCGAAGTGCAGCTCGCCGGATCTCGGGCGCAACATGCGGCTTCGCGATCTATCGCCTACCAGCCAGGCCGTGCTACCGGCCCTCGAAGAGGACGGCTTGCTGCAGCAAGTGCGGACGGGGCACACAGCGCAGTTCAGTCACGATATTTTCTTTGAGTGGTCATTCTTCCATTTGTTACTGGACGAGGGTTCGGACTGGATTGCGGCATTGACGGCAGCTGGCGAGCCACCCGCGCTGGCACGAGTCGTTGAATTGCTCTCGCAGGCTACCTATACGGATTCCGAACAGTGGCCGCGCGAACTCCATCTACTTGAGCAGTCCCAAGTGCGTCCGCAGTGGCTGCGAGCATGGCTAATAGCTCCTGTCTTCGGGCCGCGCTTCCACGAGCAAGCCGGCATGTTCTCCGCGACTATGGCCGCGAACGAGTATCGTCTGTTCGGCAAGCTGCTGGTGTGGATGCAGGCAGAGAAAACAACCCCCAATCCTTTGGTGCTGTCCGGCCAGTTGGGGCATGCCGATCTCCAGCCCGCTGAGCGCATCCGCCTTGCAGATTCACTGGGTTGGCCTTCCGATTTCCTCGCGTGGCGTCGCCTGCTTCTGTGGGCGCTAGAACAGATCGAATCGATTCCCGACGTCTGCCTGCCGGATCTGGTCACGTTGTTTGACACCTGGCAGATTGCAACCAGCAATCTCGCTAACCCCGTGTCGCAGCGAATCGTCTCGCAAAGTGTTGCCTGGTTACAAGCCATCGATGACTCACGCAAATCACGACGCTTTCGGCGTGCCGATTCCGGAAGCCAGCTCGAGTCGCCTCCGCGAGCACCATCTAATCTCGAAACAGAATTGCGTGCGTTAGTTCTCCGCGCGGCACATGCTTATCCCGAAATCGTCAGCGCTTACCTCGCAAGGGTTGACGCTGTCGAAAGCCTACGCGATACCGGATTCCGGGAAATCATGTCCCACTCGCCATTGCTTTCGCGCTCTCATCCCGCGCTGCTGGCGCAGGTGGCTCGTCGGTGGTTCATGGACGAACTGCCGGACCAAAGCATGGAACGGTGGCGCAATGAAGAAACCGCGCAGCAAAGCCTGCGGGAAGAATTGGAGGCAACTCCACCAGAGCGGCGTTCGCGATCCGACGAGATGTTTCTCGCGAACCCTCGCTTTCTGGGCCACGGCTTCTCCAATCATGACGGGGATCGCCTGTCGATTGGCGCTGATCACCAAGGCTTCCACCCTCCTTCGCCCCTACGCGAGCCGTTTCACTCGTTGCTCACCCGCGCCCCGCAAACTGCACTCGCCCTTATTCGCGACGTCACTAACCACGCCGTAACCGCGTGGCGGCAGTTGCAAGCCCATTGGCGCAACGCCTCGACCCCGCTGCCGCTTGTCCTTACCTTTCCCTGGGGTCAGCAAGAGTTCTGGGGCGATGGTCGACACTATCTGTGGTTCCGTGGCCATGGAGGCCCACAGGTGGTCGAATGCGCTCTCATGGCTCTGGAGCACTGGGCTTTTGCGCAATTGGACAATGGACAGCCGGTGGACGAAGTAATCCAGCAGATTCTGGAAGGACATACGAGCATCGCGGCCTTGGGCATCGCGGTTCAACTCGCTCTTCGTTCCCTGCACGTTTCAGCGACAACGCTGACCCTGCTTGGTAGCCAGAGGCTCTGTCACCTTGATTTGCAGCGCAGGGTTCAGGAGAGTCAGCTCGCAACTGCGGGACTCATTGGCTTTAATACCCGAAGTGCTGATGCAACGCATCGCGATGCTACATTTGCAAGTGGACGGTTGGCATCTCGCCAGCGGGAGTTGCGCGACCTGATACCGTATTTCGTGCTCGGGTCGGATCCTGCGATGCGGGACGCCTGTCGGGCGACGCTTGACGACTTCCCAAACCGGCTGGAATTCGCTTATCAGGAGGAAGTGAACGATGCCGCGCATGTAGCTGAGCTTCGGCATACCGCTGAATTATGGTCCGAACTCGGTCGCATTGAGAACTACTCCACAAGTCCGGTGCCGGGACGAGACGACGTCGTCCAGATATCGATGAGCAGCCCCAAACACGAGGCTGCCGAGGTGCAAGACGTGCTACGGCGTCAAATTCAGACCTCCCGCGAAACGGAATTATGGCTCTGGGTCGCAAGATGCTTTTCGTCGAATCAGTGGGCGCCCGGGTTCACGTCAGACGAGGCGGTCGCGCGCGCCACGGAACTCATGACAGCCGAAACCAGCAGTGATTTGCAGTCGCTGATGACAGGCGGTATGTTCATCGATGGAGCCATCGCCGGTACGGCGGCGGCCATCATTTGCTATTCCGAGGATTCAACGCATTCGAAGTGGGCTGCTGCGACTATAGATCGCTACCGCGCAGAAGCGGACGAAATGTCGGAGGACATGTTTTCCGGATCCGTGATTCCATGGCATCCAAAAATCTTCGTCGCGCATGCGCTAGCTGCACGAATCCGGACTGGCCACGGACAAGCGACCGACCACGACGCGCTTTATAGACTAGTCGCCCACCCGCTCGAAACCGTGTCTCTTGCCGCTCTCTCGGAAATCGCGACCTGCTGGGAGCGCGACCAGCCCTTTGCCTGGTCGGGACTGAATCTTGGCCTGCGGTTGGCGCAGCTTGTTCGTCCGCGAGAGATGCACCGGTTGACTCCTCAAGCCCTGAATGAACTGGCAACGAACCGCCGCAATGAAGCGCTAACTGTCGCTTTGAGCGACTATCAGTCAGAAGGCGCACTGCCAGCTTTGGTGCAGCCACTGCCTTCATGGGCTCGCGCGCCGGCGGGTGCACCTCGCCGCCGCCGTAGATCTCACAACGATGAATGGCAGCGCTCGGATAATTTCTGGCATGGCAAATACGCAGCGGAGGTTCTGAAGCAGATTCCTGCGAGCGCGGTGATGAAGGACCCTGTTGCGCGCGCCCACTATCTCGACACGCTGGAAGCTCTGGTGACGTGGACGTTAGATACTATCAATCCGCCCTGGCGAACGGATCAACAACGAGGGCGCGAAAGCGGTGACACGAGTCTGTTTGAGTGGGAACATCAGCTCGGACTATCTTTGGCGCAGATTGCATCGAACGTGTCCCAGACTGAGATGCACGACCGGCTGCTTCGGCCGATATTCGAACAACCTGATGAGATCGCCATGCAGCTACTCTCGCCTTTTGCCGAGAGGCTGGTCTGCAGGGACGTGCTGGATGCCCCAATGATTCAGGACAACACCTTACGGATTCTGGATCACGTGGTTGCACGAACGCTGCAGCATGACGACCTGCAGCGCTCGCCGTATAACAGGGGCAGCGTTAGCGGGTTCGACCTGCCGGATCTCGTCAAGTCACTACTGTTCGTAACTGTGGAGAAGCCGCCGGCCGCCGCACGCTTCGCCAATGGCTGTTGGGACGATCTGATGCGGGTAATGCCGCTGGTGGATCGTATGGTTCGGGGCGCAGGCTGGAATGCTTACGTAGCCAGACAGTTCGTCGCATTGTGCGAGCGTGCAGGAGGGGCCTATCCGGCAGATACCTTCGCGGATCAGGTTCTGGCGCAGATTGTCGAAGATCGCTTGCCCTCCGTCTGGAAAAGCACATCCATCCCTGCGTCAATCGCGGCCCTGGTGCAGGCGCATTCGGACCGGCAGCACCCGTTGCCGTCTGCATTGGCGCAGAAGCTGCTTCGTATTCTTGACGCTCTGGTCGATCTAGGGGACCGCCGAAGCGCTGCCTTGCAGCAGAGTGAATCATTCCGTGGAGTTCGGCTGACTTCTTCAAACTAATTCCACGTTATATACGTCCACGTCTTGAGGTTGCGACTCGTGCGGCTGGCATGTGTCACGCCGGTCGCAACACGCATACATGACTGATCGACCTCGCTGGACGTTGGCCGCTGTGACCATGCATCATCGCGCATTGCATAGGATCGCTAAAAACCCATTGCCGCGCGCGTGATACGGCCAACCCGCCTAACTGTGAGACCCAAACTAGAAGCATCGACAGCAGACTCTGCTGATCAACCCAAGGATCGACCATGAGTTCAGAGCCCTCGCGCGTGTCTACGCAGCCCGATCCTGATTGCAAACGAAGCTCGTCATTTCGCAAGAGGCAACTGCTGCTCGACAAGGCGAACCCAAAGCGTAGCGCCGACGGGCAGCAAAGCGTCGTTGAAATCGTTACAACGGATGCCGGTCGACACTTGCTTGCAATGACATAAATTCGCCGTCGCAAACAACGTATCAATCAAGCGGCAAAAAGCCGATACTTGCGTTGACGGAAACCACGACACGCTCCTATGATTTTGTCACCTTGCTAGACACGGCTCACTAAAGACTTATCCAACATTCATAGACACGCGTTCGCCAGGCTCGCTGGATTCTCGTCGACAAACAGGACTGCACAAACGACCGCTGCGGCCCGATTGTCATGCGGGCCCTGTCTGCGATCGCCCTGCGAGTATTTGCGTCCGAATCGTCGATATCAAACAACCTCGTAATGTGCGCGCCAGCATGCCAAATAATCGTATGTACCTCGTTGAAGGAAGTGTTCACCTCTACTCGGGCATGCCGACCGTGCTCACTCCAGCAGATCTGTACGTGGCAAAGGGTGATCCCGGCCTGAGGGAATGCTTGAGCTCCTGCAATATATACATCGTCGCCAGCAGGCCGAGAATATTGATCGCCAGAGAGATTGAACTAAAAGGCGATGTAGCTCATGGAAACTTCCTTGTGCATCGAAGCGGCGCGGCAGTCAAAATTCCATTCGAGTGGCCAATCACGAATGACGTCACGGGAACTGGCGCGCCCGTCGAGGCAGTCGAAGTCTTAGCAACCGGCACGCACGTGCTGGTGACTTCCGCTGGCGTTGGAAGACTATGCGCTTCGAACCTGCTCGTGAGCTGTGCCAGGTCAACCTTGACACAGGAAGACCGCGACCTGATGGTTTTGTATGTCGGACAGGCTATCGGCCGTTCGACCCGACGAAGTGCCCTCGATCGCTTGTGGTGTCATAGCACACTGCAACGCGTACTGGCCGAAGCGAGCACGTATGACCCGAATACGGAAGTGCTGCTATTGTTGTATCGATTTGACGACGCGAGCACGATCGTGAGTACCGGGGGGGATTTAACCGCCGACTCACAGGCCAGTCACTCAGAGGACCTGGCGCATTTAGATCGTCTGCACAAGTGGCAACTTACACAACGCGCCAAGGTCGCCTTAGCAGAGGCTGGTCTGATTCGTCACTTTCAACCGCAATTTAACGCGTTATTGGTGGCGAGCGATTTCACCGCAAAAAAGAAACTCAAGGCACTGCAAGGCTTGATGTCGCAGGGCATAACGGGGTTGATTGTGGAGGTATGCAGCTCGAATATCTCCTCCAGGTTATGCAGTAGCGCGGCGCCCCCCCTCGATATGTCGACCTACTTTAGCCCAGAAGCTCTTCGAGGGGACAATCTGACGGGAGAGACGGACAAGCTCGCATGGTCTCAACAGCTTCATGCGATGACCCATTCACAATACGCCAGTTTTCCTCTGACGACTCCGAAAGAACGGGACTCCTTCATGCACGGCATCGTTTGGCAAGGCCACCAGGAGCGCGAACGCCTGTTTTAAGGGCGCTCTATTCAGAGCGAAGTCGACGATGCACGTGAATCGCCTCCGCTTCATGACCTCGTTCCTGTTTGTGCGGCAGGATTGACGCAGCTCAGAACTCGAGACAATTGAAACCGGTTTGTCGGCATCGCAAGCCCATCGGCGGATGCGACGCCTCACTCCCCTCTGACACGAGAACCTATGCCGACTGACAGGTCTGCGACTGACGCAGTATTGGAAAAAGACCCGTTTTTTAAGAGTGATGGCAAGCACAGCCCTTAGACTTGATGTATCTGTATGGAACACTTGACTCCTGTAAGGAGTGCCTGAAGGCGTGAAGCCCGGCTTTTGGGAACAGCAATTGCGAGGAGGCGTTCCGCACGCGACGCCGCGACATAGATCTTTCGAGCTTCCTCGTCTGAACCTGGAGAAACCTTCCCCTCAAGCAAGTCGAGAATCCCGCCAGCGGTCTTGGTCGTCATTACGACGCAGACGGCGGGAAACTCCAGACCCTTAACAGAGTGAATCGTGCGCGCCGGCGGTGAGTCGAAGGGGGCACCAGCTAAAGCATTGGCCAAATCTGCGTGAGCCTTGAGTCGCATTTTGATGGTTGATTTGCCAACGCATCCAGGTGCCAAAAGCTCCCTTGCTTTTTCCAACCATTGATCGACGGCCTGCGGTGGTTCGAAGCGCAGGCCATTTGCAAGCGCTATGATATCGGGACGCCAACGGCCATCCTCAAGCCCCTCGCTTGTCAAGTAAGCATGGTAGTTGCCAGAAGAACTGATATGCCCTTGAACTAACAGGATGATGCGGTGCAGCCTAACCAGCGCGTCTCGGCGACCTCCGACAGCGAAGGCGAAATGGTAATTCATCGCAGCTTCAGCGAGGAGAAGCGTCATATGCGTCGTTGGCCCGACTATTGGCTGCCCGATTGCTTTGCAGGCGCTCGCGCGCGTCGACGCTAGCACTGGCGCGCTATTCAACAGCATGCCTAATCCTTTAACGAGACCTTGAAACGCAAGGCCGATTTGCTGCGAGACTCCAGCCCCGCTGTAAGAAATGATGTGCACTGGGGTTAAATCGTCCCGATAACGCCCCAACGATTGGTCAGGATTGGCGCGTGAAGACGGCGGACGGAGCGCCACGTTGGCTGAGCAAATTGCCGGAGTGGAGCGAAAATTTCCGCTCATGTGGAGACGGTCCTGAGTGCTGAAGGTGCTCGAGAATTTTTCCAACTCGTCTGTAACGCCGCCCCGGAACTCGTAGATTGACTGGTTTGGGTCGCAGATAACCTTTACTGCAATCCCGGACTTCCGTAACCAATCAACGACGGCGAGATCGGCGGGATTGCAGTCTTGTGCCTCATCGACCACGATCTCGCAAAACCGTGCGGCAAGTGCCCTCCCAACACGCTCCGCGAATCTTTCGTCGTCGAGCCGTTCCCGAACGTAGATACGCACATCATCGAAATCTATCTGACCTTGGCTTCTCGCAGTTTTGAGCATCGAGAGCGCCCGCGTTTCATGTGCTTTGATTGACCGAGTTTCGACGTCAAAGTTTTCCTTCTTGGCAAAGGCAGGGTCGACCTTCCCGGTACCTCTATCGAAGCATTGAAGGCTGAGCGCTTGGGCTCCATCGTACGGTATAACCTGCCAATCATTCTTGTCGGGGACCAATCTAGGCACCGCGTCGCAATCTGGGATTCCGAACGGTGAGATAAAGAATTGCCACAGAAATCGGTCAAACGTTCCGATAAAGCTCGGAAATAGCGGGGACGGGAGTACACCAAATGCGTTCAGTCGAATCTGCAATTCGTCAACTGCGGCGTTGGTAAACGAGAGAAAAGCGACGCCACGCCGATCGGAATGTTGACTCAACAATTTCCGGGCTCGCTCCACCATGGTCCTTGTTTTGCCGGCACCCGGGCACGCTGTCACAAAAATGGTTCCATCGTGCTTAATAATTTCCTGTTGCTGTTCGGTCGGCGAGTAGGTCGAAGTACTCATATTGCGACCACCTCTTCAATCGCTTGCGCAATATATCCGGGTACCGTAAAGGCCTCTCCGTCCTCGATCATTCGTGCAAGAATCTGGGCGAAGTCGCCTTTCCGCGTCTTTTTGAAGATCTCATGAATCTTTTTGGCACGTTCGTCACCACTAAGTGCTACCGCACTATCCCACTTCTTCTTCGATTTGGGATGAAGCGCGAGATACGCTTTGCGCAAGGTATCAGCATTACCGGCTTCGATAAGCTCAGTCTCAAGTGAGTAGACGCTTGTGATTGCCACGAGATGTTCACTCGCATTCAGTGTCCCCGCGAGCGTGGTTAGCTTTGCCTTGCGTAGCTCGCCCGGGATTGGGCGCTCTTCCAATCCGGTCGCGTCATCGGCGGCTTCGGCTGGCGTATCTTCAACTTCGTCATCGTCCTCGTCGTCGCCGGTTCCCTTGTCGCCGTCGGTGAGTATGACCACTCGGTCCGCAATACGCGCGCCATTCACGCCGGTTAGTAGCAGCGTCGCATATGGGCTGAAATCAACTCCATCGATCGGCACAAAAACCGCAGATCTGAATAGGCGAAGTTTGTCTGGATGGTCCTTCAAGGTGTGCTTCTTCGCGACGACTGGCAGCAGAAGCGCTTCGGCAATACCTTCAACAAGCAGGACTCGTCCCCCAAAGAGAAGCGCAGCCTTCGTGACATCGAGATATCGATCGACTTTCCGGCGTTCCAATGGATCGAGGGGCATCTGCGATAGCGGAATGCAGCGAGTTGACCGGCGTAGTGCAGCCGCAGTCATCGTTGCGGCAAGCACATCTGCATCTGCGTCGGCGCCTTCCACCTTGTTGACCACGCCGCTACCTTCGATGACTGCAGCGTCTGCGGCAGCTGGTTCGATTGACGAATCCGTTGAGGTTTGCGATGCGGGCGCGACGACAGACTTGAATACGACCAGCCGATCGCTGCTAACCCATGCGGACAGGTTCGGCGAATGAGTCGCGACGATGACCTGAAGCTCGCCGGATGGGGCGTAGTCAGCAGGCGATTCCTTGCGTGACTGTTCCGCCTGATCACCCAAGAACGAGAGGACAGCTGCCTGAAGTTGCGGGTGGAGATGCGCCTCGGGCTCTTCGACGAGGAATAGCGTCAAGTCGGCAGACCGGACCTTCTCCAGTTCAACGGCGATGATGGCCATGAACAGCAGATTGGCATATCCGTGCCCTGAGTAGCGGAGATCCTCAGGGTCAACGCCATGGTCTGCCAGTTTGAATCGGAGGTCACGAGCGATGTCGACCAAAGCTTCATCGCTCGAAAACCCAAGCGAGGCAGTCTGCCGGCGGACGCCCGACGTAAGCGCTGTCAGACTCTTGGCCACCGCACCATCCACCTTGACCAGCACATCGTGCGAGCGAGTCCTCGCGAGCTCCTTCGCAAGCTGTGCCGGCGTAGTCCCTTCAAGGAAGTGGTTCAAAAGCGCCATGATTCGCGTGGGATTTCCGGACGCCAGCGAGCGCTGTGCATCGCGCAGAGCGGGCAGATATACATGCCGAACCATCTCATGGCAGCCTGGTTCCGGCGCGTTTCCCTCCCTGCCGGCCCAGAGGACTGGCTTTGCGCCCGTACGGGCAGCATCGAAGCGCAGTCCAAAAGAGGCCTGCGTCAGAGAAGCGTCCGTGGCCGCAGAGAGAAATCGCCCTTGCTGCCCGGTTGAGAGTTCTGCAAAACGCCCTTCCAGTTCAAAATGACTGTTGGCGCTCTGGAAGCGCACGTCTGTAGGCTCGCAATAAATCTCGCGTCGACCGCCCAGCGGCGTCGTAAGCAAGCGAATAGCATCAATCGCATTACTTTTGCCGCCATTATTTTCACCCACGAAGACCGTCAGCTCTTTTTGAAGTTCGATGTCAGCTTGATCGAACGAGCGAAAACTATTCAGCGTTATATTCTTGAGATACATTGATTCCTCTAAATGCCGCATGGAACAGAGGGCGGCACAAGGAGCACCGTTATAGGCCCCCTCCCCGCACGCAGGCCGGAAATGTCGTGTATTGGCACATGTCGATCAAACCACTTTTGTAGTCAACCGATTCGGCAAGTACCGTTCAACGACGGCGGTTTGACTGACATCCGTCGCATATACATATTTTGAAGCCTTCATGGCCGAATCTTTGTTCAGAGTCTTGGCTACTCCCGTGTGATCCGATGACTTCATCTTTTTTAACGTGCCTTCTTGGCTCGCCGCGCAAAACAGAACGCGAGGAGTAATAGGCAAAACAATCAGAAAGTTTTCGGCCATGGGCCCCACTTGAAGCAAAGGCCTGTCACCAATCAACAAATCAACCTTCGACCACCGAAGTCGAAGCGCATGCCATGAGGTGTTCAGCAGTGCGCCACAAAGACGGTCGGACTCGATGACGTCCTCGAGCATTTCCACTGCGGTGTTGGCACCTGCGTGTGGGGCATGCTCCTCCGCGTAACTGCGAAATTTTGAGCGTCCCGGTTGCCGAACTATTGCGTCGATCCCCTTGGCAAGTTCTCTTTTCGCAAATTCTGCGAAGTGTTGAATCATCGACGGAACCCGCACCATTTGCGCGACAAGAAATCGTACCCAAATCTCCCGCTGTTCGTCGTCCAATGTTTCAACGCCACCGGTCAGGATTCGCTGGAGAACCGGGGCAGCCTTGTTGTCAATTTCTGGTCCCAGATAATCCTTCTCGATGCGTGTGTCACGTTCACCCGTCGGCAGTGTTGTCGAGTATAGATGCCGCTCCTTCGCGACAGCCTTGGCCGAGTAGTGCTGGATATCCAGCTTTTGGGGAACCCACTTGTACTGGACTAACTTGTTGTCTTTCTCGGAATGCCACGCCTTTAGCAAAAATTCAGGCACGTAATGTTGTTCAGCGTGTGTGGCGCGTGTTTCCATGGTTTTTGTTCGCCTTCGATTTCATTGAGCTTACGGCAAGGAGTTGTGGCATCGACTCACACGCGTCGCCAGTCAAGGCGAACCTTGAGGTTCAAGGCCGCCCTTGCACACCAGAGCACCCTACACGTCAAGCGCCGAGTTCGCGAAAATTGTAGCTACGGTGTCCAATCGTCCAAAGTTCGAAAGCGACCCGCTGGCTAGCTCCGCGCAATGTCACGCGCAGCACCATTGCTTCGGCTGCCCACCGGAGCCGTACGCTGAGGATAACGGCGATGTCCAAAAAATCTTTAGCGCCTGCTTACAAATTTTCAGTTGATAACGACCGAACGACCACAGCGTCACGCTGGCTGGTGGTAGGCCCTACCGTGTCTGGAATTGAAAGCATGAGGCCGCGAACGCCAGCCAGATTGGGCGCAAAGGATCGGTTTGCGACAGAAACCGCCATCGGCCAGCAAAGTTGCGTCCGTCGAAATGTCGCAACACACAAATAGAGGTGGCAGCAGAAACCGCAGGCCGAGTACCCGGCGAACTCCTTCGCGTACGAGCGGTCCCTCTTCGGCAAGATCGTCACCGCCCAAAGCCTTGTTGGCAAAGGCCTTCCGGCGTGGCTGCGGGTAGCCGTCGATTTTTAGACAAATAAAGCGCCCGTTTGGGAAATCTCGCCAAACTTCCCGTCGGCCCTTGCAGGGTCACCAGTGCCGATTTGGCAAGATTTTCCGTAGAAATGCGCCAAACTTCCAGTAGAGACAATGTCAAACTTTAGTTGTCGCAGCACACTCAACGTTCCGCATCGATCGGGGCGTTGAGCCCAGGTCTGGTGTCAGGCTCCGTGCCGAGCGTCATGCAAAACAGTCACTGCATCGACGCTTCATCCAGCCCGAAGTGATCGCATAACATCTCGTGCAGCGAGATCGCGCGTTCGTCCATCTCGGTCGTCCATTGTTCGCTGTTCTCACATAAGCGCTGCAACGCACGGCATTGCTCCGCGAATTGCGGGGTGTCCACGATCATGAACGCGCCGCCCGCGCTATGCGACCAGGCGCCCAACGCCTCCCGGTCTTCCTGCTCGACAATCGCCAGCAGCCTCGGCAGATCGGTTTGCAAATGCGCTTTAAGCATGGCCGTGTAGCGCGCTTTGTCGTCCGCGTTCAGCGTGTTCGCCGCAGCGCCGATCGGGGTCGCGTTCGTCGCGGCCACCCTGTTCTCCGCGCTCTCCGACTGCGGCTGACGCCGTGCGGCAGCGACCGCAAGCAAGGCACTCTCCAACTCTCCCAACGACGCCGGCTTCGCGATATGCCCGGTAAAACCGCGCTCGCGCCAGCCATCCGGCTGCTGATTATCGGTGACCGCGCTGAAAGCCAATACCGGCACCTCCGGGTGTGCCTTGCGCAACGCCGTCAGCAATTCGTAGCCGTCCATGATCGGCATATGGATGTCGGTCACGACCACCTCGAAGTGCGCCTGCTCGAATACCGCCAGCGCTTGCCGCCCGTCGCCGGCGATCGTCGGCAGGCAGCCGAGCGCGCCGAGTTGCTCGACGATCAAGGTCTGGTTCAGCGGGTTGTCTTCGGCGACCAGAATCGTCAAGCCTTGCAAGGCAGGATTGGCCGCCGGCGGCGCCGAGGCGAGGTCCACGGGGATGGCGGGCAGCGCCGAGGCGAAGTCCGCGGGGATGGCGGGCAGCGCCGAGGCGAAGCCCGCGGGGATGGCGGGCGGCGCCGCGACCCGGCCGGCGCCGTCTGCGCCCCCGGCCGCGAGATCGACCGCCGAGAGAATCGCCTTGCGGCTGAATTCGGTGACTTCGAGCACGCCGTCGCCGCGCGAGGCCGGACGATGCGGGCCGGTGCGGGTGATCCACACGGCGCCGACCGGCTGCACCGCGCGCAACGCGGCAATCGCATCGAGGTCGTATTCGCCGGTGACCACGAGTGCATCCGGCCGGTTCACGTGCAACCACGCTTGCGCGCTGCGCATCGACACCACCGTGTGGACGCTCCAGCCCGCCAGATGCAGGCCGCTGTCGATGATCTGTCCCGACTCGCGCTCCTGGGACAGCACCAGCACATTGCCACGGCGAGCCGGCTCGATGGCCGGTGCGCGCAACGCATCGGGCGGCGCTGCGAGCGGGATCGAAGCGCAGAATGCGCTGCCAACGCCCAGCACGCTCTCCACCGAAATATGGCCGCCCATCAACTCGCAGAGCCGCGCGCAGATCGACAGCCCGAGACCGGTGCCGCCGTAGCGGCTCGACGTGCTGGCCTCGCCCTGCACGAACGGACTGAAGATGCGCGCCACCAGCGCCTGATCCATGCCGATCCCCGAATCGCAGACCCGGATGGTCAGGATCGGGCGGCCTTGCAGATCGTCCTTCACCTCCGCATTCAGCGTGATCTTGCCGCACGACGTGAACTTGAACGCGTTGCTCAACAGGTTGTTGACGACCTGCGCGACACGCGTGCGGTCGCCGCGCAACTCCTGATCGAGCGTCGGTGAGAGATGCGCATAAAAGCGGATCGCACGATCCGCCGTCATCGGCGCGTAAGAGAGCGCGAGGTTCTCGAAGTCGTCGAGCGGACGGAACGATTCGGTCACAAGTTTCATCTCGCCGGCATCGATCTTCGAAAAATCGAGAATGTCATTGACGATGCGGCGCAGCGCATCGGCCGCGACATTCAACGCTGTGAGCCGTTGCGCGTGCGCGTCGAGCCCAGGCGTACGCGCGAACAGTTCGAGGTTGCCTAGCAGCGCGTTCAACGGCGTACGGATCTCGTGGCTCATCGACGCGAAAAAATTCGAGCGCGCCCGCATCATGGTCTCGGAGGTCTGCTGCGCAAGCCGCAACTGCTGTTCGAGCGCATGCTGCGCCGTCACGTCGAGAATCGCGCAAAACAGCACTTCCTCACCGGCGTAGCGTGCGGGTGCGTAGGTCAACTGGAGAAACTGGACGGGCGCTGCGTCGCTTTCATCCGGCTGCGGCTGCGGTTGCGACGACGGCTGTGCCTGCGACGGCGGCTGCGGTTGCGGTTGCGGTTGCGGTTGCGGTTGCGGTTGCGGTTGCGGTTGCGGTTGCGACGGCGGCTGCGACGGCGGCTGTGCCTGCGCAGGCCGTGCAGGCGTGACAAACGCGGCGACCTTGGCGAACGTTGTGACGGAAGGCTTATCCGGCCCCTGGGCATGGAACGCGCCGACGATGTGCTGCGGCAAGCGACTGCTGCCCGGTTCAATATGCAGCAACGCGCCGGCGAGCGCGTTGGCGGTCAGGATCGAATAGTCGCTTTGCCGGACGATGCACAAGCCGATCGGCGTCGCGCTGACCAGAATGTGATTGAGGGTTTCGCTTTCGAGCGCGCGCGACGTTTCCGCGAAGGTGCTCCGCAACAGGCGCAGGCCCCAGAAACGGGCCGTCAGCGCGATCGCGAGCAGGACCAGCAGTGTGAGCCCGGCGAGCGCCGCCAACTGCCAGCCGAGCACGGCAACCAGGGCGCGCCACGACATATAGCCGACCAGCGAACCGAAGCCTGGCATGAACGGCTCGCTCAGAATGATGCCGTCGCGCGTGTAGCGGTATGTGTTTGGCGGCGTACGAGCGATCACGTCCTGCAGCATCTTCGCGGTTTGTTCGTCAATGGGCGCCGACGACACGATCACGCGGCGGTCCGCCGTCATCAGCAGCAGCGTGCCGGCACCGGTGGGCCTGGCGAGATACGCCGACAGCGCGTCGAGCGGAATACTCACCGCGATCAGCGCGGTCGGCGTATCGCCGGCATAGTAGGCATTCACCGCCGAGATCACCGGAATACCTAACAGCGGGTCGCGATACGGACCGAGCCAAACACGCTCGCCCTTGACCGGCACGCGTTTGCCCGTTTGCGTCAGCAGTTCGTGTTCGAGGGTCTCGCGCAAGGTACTCACGATCGCCGCTTGCATCGGTGACGAATTCGTGGCGCCGGGATCGGCGGCAGCGCCCTTCGCCGGTTCAGCGAGAGACGGCAGGATCGCGGCATAGTCTTCGTTCAGTCCAAGCAGCATGGCGCGTTGCCGCAGTTCGAAGGCCTGCTGGGTGACCAATGTGGACTGTGCCGCTGAGTACAGACGCCATAGGTTCATGCCAAGTTGCGGACCCCACGCCGCGCGCGTTGCGTCGCCCACTAGCAGATCGAATTGCGCGTTGACCCTGTCGACCGTGCCGCGCACAGCCCCGGTCCGCAGGATTGACTGCTCGACGCCATCCGGCACGCGCAACACGTTATTGGCGTCGTGATAATAGTCGAGCGTGAATTCGGTACGCCGCAGAAACGACTCCTCCCTGTGAAGAAGCAGCGAGAAGTCGGCCGCGCTCTGGGAGGCAAAGGTGCGCTGATAGTCGAGTTGCTTGCCCGCGGCAAGCACGCCCAACAGCAGCGCGAAGACCACCACGATCAGCATCAACAACGCGATGGTCGCGAGATACACCCGTTGCTGACGCTTCGCGTTATGCGCAAGCGAAGCGAACGCGTGGGCCAGTGACTCCTGTGTACGGTCGAGGATCTTCTGCATCGGCTCGCTAAAGTCGCGGATTCGCGCAGGCAGACCGCTGCGGGTGTGGAGGGAACGAGATGCGTCTGCAGGCCTTATCCGGCGCAGTGTAACCCTTTTGAAGGCCCGGCGAAACGCATCCGGCACCAGTTTTCACGGCTACTCGGGGCGCATGGAAACAACCCCGTAATAACGGCGCGGCGCGGTACACGAAGTCGCGCAGGAAGAATCGACATTGATCTGATAGATCGGCGTTACTCCCACCTCGACAGCCCGGAATTGACGCATCACGATGCAAACGTCAGCGCCCAGTTGGTTGCAAGGGCAGGCTGACCCGAGTAACAACGGCGTTTAGCAGCCCGTCCCTTCAAGGACGGGCTATTTTTTTGCAGCCTGGTGCTCGCGCTGCACCCGCCCCTAACCGACGCGCGCGTCAGCAACGTGACAGCCGGAGAGAAGCGCTGCACCGCTTCGGGGCGCGAAAAATGCGGCCGTCGTTGCGGGGAGTCGCGTTAAACTGGCAACGGTTCGATCAACAACGGCACAAGGACAACCTCGATGCGCACTACCGGGTCCTCCGGGTCAATGGCCCTGCTCACCGAATACGACGACGCAACGGCGCGCGAACTCCGCTCGCTGCGCCTCGAATCGACAGAAGACGGCAAAGGCATTCTTCTGATCGAGGTCGACGAGCGCAAACCAGGCATTCACCGCGAAGTGCGCTACGAAATCACGCCCGCCGAACTGATTGCGGCGATTCGCGCGCATGGCGCGGAGTTGCCGGGCGAACAGCACAATCATCGCCAGTAAAGCTGCCGCGCCCGGCATTGCGCTCACACGCGAATGCCGGGTGCCGCCCCTGCACCGCCTGCTTGGGTTCGCATACCATACTGTAGAACGTCTTACGGGCGCCCGTAGGACGTTACTCGACCACTGGCTTGCCGCGTAGGCTTCAATCCGTTTCGCTTTGTTCCATTCGCGCTGCTAATCCGCGCCTTCAGTCCATCGGGCACACCGCAGTCCCGCTTTTAACACCCGAATAACGGGCCGATTTCCCTGACGTTTGCACGTCTTGAAAATGCGTCCATAATCCTTACATTCTCCGTTGATATCCCTACCTGAGCCGCGCTCGAAAGGGCTGCGGATGTAAGCCGATGCTACATGATCTCGTCGAGCAATATGGACCGGCGCTCGTCTTCGTCAACGTGCTGGCCGCCTCACTCGGGCTGCCGGTGCCGGCGATGCCGTCGCTCGTGCTGTTCGGGGCGATGGCGGCCATGCATCCCGGCTCGGTGGGCACGCAGCTGATGCCGGTGCTTGTGTTGTCGATCTTCGCCACGCTGATCGGCGACAGCGCCTGGTATCTCGCCGGCCGAATGTACGGCGGCAATACGCTGAAAGCGATTTGCCGTCTGTCTCTGTCACGCGACACCTGTGTAAAGAAGACCGAACGCTTTTTCGGCCGCTGGGGCGTGCGCGTACTGACAGTGGCGAAGTTCGTGCCGGGCTTGTCGATCGTGTCGATTCCGATGGCCGGCGCAATGGGCGCGCGCTACCGCACGTTTCTCACTTACGACAGCATCGGCGCCGCCTTGTGGTCGGGTACCGGTTTGATCATCGGCGCCTTGTTCGCCCGGCAGATCGACATGCTGTTCGCCATGGCCGGACGCCTCGGCCGCACGGCCGCGCTGGTGGCCGTCGCGTTGCTGCTGCTGTATGCGGCCTATCGCTGGATTCGCCGGCGCCAGCTGATTGCCAAGCTCGCGACCCAGCGCATCGAAGTCGACGAGTTGGCGGCGCTGGTCGCGGCCGGCAAAGCGCCGGTAGTGTTCGATATCCGCTCGGCGGAAAAGCGCGCGCTCGACCCGTTCGTGATTCCGGGCTCGCAATTCGCCGACGAGCGGCAACTCGATGAAATCGTCGCGACGTACCCGCACAATCAGAAAGTGGTGATTTACTGTTCGTGCCCAAATGAAATATCCGCGGCATGGATGGCCAAACAGATGAACGAAGCCGGATTCGCCGACGTGCTGCCGTTGCGTGGCGGCATGGAAGCCTGGCGCGATTCGGGCAAAACGGTGGACGCGCTGCCCGGCACACCGCCGCCCGACGTGGCGGTCGACGATATCGCACCGAAGGCCGTGTAGCGCAGCAGCGCATTCACATCGGCGCCCCCGCGCGCCCGCGCCGCTTCGCCCCCCGTGCCTGTCAATCAGGATGAACACAGAAGGAGCGGTTCAATGCTGTCGACTCAAGAAGCAGAAGGGCAACAGGCCGTCGTCGCCGACGCGCCGTTTTCGTCGCTTGCGACGCGCATGCATCAGATGTTCCCCGAACTCACGTGTGCAGAAATCGATCGCCTGCGCCGGTTCAGCGAAGTGAGCCACTGGGAAGCCGGTGAACTGCTGTTCGAGACCGGCCACACCGGTGCGGGCATGTTCGTGCTGTTGAATGGGCGCGTGAAGGTTTACCAGCGCGATGGCATCGGCCGCGAAGTTGTGATTGCAGAACATGGCGCCAGGCATTTTCTCGCTGAAGTCGGTCAACTGTCCGGGCGGCCTGCGCTGGTCAACGGCATGGCCGTCAACTCGGTCGACGCTTTGCTGATTCCGCCGGACAAGCTGCGCGCGCTGATCGTCGCCGAGGCCGAACTGGGCGAGCGCATCATGCGCGCGCTGATCCTGCGGCGCGTGTCACTGATCGAGAAGGGCGCGGGCGGCCCGATCCTGATTGGCAACAGCGGCGACGCCGGGCTCGTGATGCTGCAAGGCTTCCTGTCGCGCAACGGGCATCCTCACTCGGTCATCGACGAACGCGACGAAGACGCGCTGCGGCTGATCGAGCAATTCGGCGCGCAAAAAGACGACATGCCGCTGGTGATCTGCCCGGACGGCTCGGTGCTGCGTCATCCAAGCATGCCGGAACTCGCCACCTCCCTCGGCTTGCTGCCCGATCTCGACGATTCGCATGTATACGATGTCGCGATCGTCGGCGCGGGGCCGGCCGGCCTCGCTACTGCCGTGTACGCGGCGTCCGAAGGCCTCTCGGTCATCGTGCTCGACGCCCGCGCGCCGGGCGGCCAGGCGGGCGCCAGTGCGCGGATCGAAAACTATCTCGGCTTTCCGACCGGCATTTCCGGTCAGGCGCTGGCGGGCCGCGCGTTCGTGCAGGCGCAGAAGTTCGGCGCGCACGTCGCGATTCCGGTCCATGTGAAGGCGCTGCATTGCGCGGACTCGCCATATCGGCTGGAGCTCAAGTGCGGCGGCAAGATCACTGCCCGCACCATCGTGATCGCGAGCGGCGCGGTCTATCGGCGCCCCGCGCTCGAAGGGCTCGACCGCTTCGATGGGCGCGGCGTCTACTACTGGGCGTCGCCGGTCGAAGCCAAGCTGTGCAAACGCCAGGAGATCGTGCTCGTAGGCGGCGGCAATTCGGCGGGCCAGGCGATCGTCTATCTGGCGACGCACGCGGCCAAGGTCCACGTGCTGATCCGCCGAAGCGGCTTTGAAGCCACCATGTCGCGCTATCTGATCGACCGCATCCGCTCGCTGCCAAACGTGTTCGTGCATTCGAATTCGGAGGTCGGCCGGCTCGAGGCGGACGAAATCGGGCTGGCCTCGGTCGTGTTGAAGAAGCCGCTGCCGGACGGCACCGAAAGCTTCGATACGCGGCATCTGTTCCTTTTCACCGGCGCGGAGCCGAATACCGACTGGCTGCGCACCTGCGGCGTACAGCTGGACGACAAGGGCTTCGTGCTGACCGGCGCCAGCGTGGACGGCGCATCCGTCTGTGATCTCGCTACGACTGTCGAGGGCGTGTATGCGATCGGCGACGCGCGCGCCGGCTCGACGAAACGCGTCGCGGCGGCAGTCGGAGAAGGTGCGGCGGTGGTCGCGCAGATCCATCAGTTGCTGGCGGTCTCGGCGGGAGAAGCGGTGGCTTTGGGGGCCTGAGCGCCCCCCTCGGGTAATCTGCCGTTACACACGCGGTCAACTGGTTGCACCTGTCTTGCTTTCTGTATCGTAATATTTGCGTTAGCTATTCGACAGTGAATGGCAGGCTATTTCGAAACAGGAGACAAGCATGATCCACCGTGCGATCGTTTTCGCCGCCTTCGGCCTTGCCGCCGCCTGCGCATCGACCTCTGCCTCGGCCCGGGTGGACGTCGGCGTGTTCGTCAACATGCCGGGGCCCGTGTATGCCCCGCCGCCCGTGGTTTATGCGCCCTCGCCGCCGGTCGTGTATGTGCCAGTGCAACCCGCGTATGGCTATGGGTATCGCGGCGATTACTACCGCGAGTATCGCGAGCGCCATGACCATGGCCGCCACCGCGGCTGGGATAAGCACCACAGGCGCGACTGGTGAGGCTACAGTAGCGGCTGCTGATCCTGGCCGGACCTCGTGTCCGCTTTCATTGCAGTCGCTCATTAACCTGAGCCCGTAACCGACGCCCGCGTGAAGACTCTTCCGCTATCCGCCGCGCGCACCCTGCATCTGGCCGCGCAAGGTTTGCTGACGCCCCCGCGCCGCAAGGCCGTCAAAGCCGACGTGCTCGACGCGATCCGCCGCATGGCGCAATTGCAGATCGACACGATCCACGTTGTCGCGCGCAGTCCGTATCTCGTGCTGTTCAGCCGGCTCGGCACGTATCCGCAGCAATGGCTAGACGAGCATCTCGCCGAAGGCAAGCTGTTCGAATACTGGTCGCATGAGGCCTGTTTCGTGCCGACCGAAGACTACGGTCTGCTGCGCCACCGTATGCTCGACCCGAGCGGCATGGGCTGGAAATACGCGGCCGAGTGGCACAAGAAGCATCGCAAGGACATTGAGACGCTGCTCGCGCATATCCGTGCGACCGGCCCCGTGCGTTCAGCGGACTTCGCCCGCGAGGCGGGCAAGGGCAACGGCTGGTGGGACTGGAAGCCGGAGAAGCGCCACCTGGAAGTTCTATTCGCAATCGGACAACTGATGGTGGCCGAGCGGCGCAATTTTCATCGCGTCTATGATTTGACCGAACGCGTGTTACCGGACTGGGACGACGCGCGCGACCTGCCGCCGCGGGAAACGGTCACCGAGGAAGCGTTGCGCCGGACCTGCCGCGCGCTCGGCGTCGTGCGCGCCGATTGGGTTGCCGATTACTACCGGCTGCCGCGCCGTCCCTATCGCGACGAACTGCGTGCGCTCGCCGACCAGGGCGAACTGATCCCGGTGCAGGTGGAAGGCTGGAAGCAGGACACCTTCGTCCATTACGAATTCGCGCCGATGATCGACGCCGCCGCGGGTGGCAAGCTCGCTTCAACCGTCACCACGGTGCTGTCGCCGTTCGATCCGGTGGTATGGGACCGCAAGCGCGCCGCCGCGCTCTTCGACTTCGACTATGCGATCGAATGCTATACCCCGGCAGCGAAGCGCAAATACGGCTACTTCGTGTTGCCGCTTTTGAGCCGGGGGCGCCTGGTGGGCCGCGTGGATGCGAAAGCGCATCGGACCAGCGGCGTGTTCGAACTGAAATCGCTGCACATCGAACCCGGCGTGCGACTCAGTGCGAGGCTTGCCGGCGATCTGCGCCGCGCTCTGCAGCGCTGTGCGGATTGGCACGGCACACCGCAACTGGAAATCGCAGCCGCGCCGCCGGAATGGCTTGAGGCGTTGAGCTTGGACAGCAGTCAGGAAGCGTGACTGCTCCGCCCCAGACGCTTTCTTAATGGAGCGCCGCGCGAAACGCGACGGCGATTGCGATGCGAACTACGCCGCCCGCGGGCGGCGCGGGATTGCCTTCAGTGCTCCAGCTTCGCGCGCAATTCGCGAGCGGCTTCCAACAGCCCTTCGTAACCCGAACGGGCGTGCTCCGGCAGATCGGGATCGCCGACGAACGCGCCGAGCGTTTCGATCAGGCTATACAGAATGCCCTTTGCGGCACCCGAAGCGATGCTGCCGGACGATACCTGCTGATTCACGTGACTGAGCGCGGCGTCGAGGTGTTCCAGGTCGGGCCGGTCGCCCGTGGGTGGCTGAGGCGTTACGTCTTGCGTCATGATGAAACTTCTCTCCTGTCCCATGCATCGGTAAACAAAGCTATCCTTTCATGTTGTTATATACCGATCGTGCGCTGCCGTCCATTGGTGATCGGACCCAGCGCGATCCACCTGATCCACCTGATCCACGTTAAGGCGTCCATCGATACATCAGGATTTTCGCGCGTGCGTCGTCTTCCAGCAGGACGACGTATTCGCCATTGTCGCGCTGCACGGCGCTGATGCCGAGATAAACATCCACCCAGCCGCTGGTATTGCCGACGCTCGCACCCGGCGTCATATAGCCGATCGCCTGACCGGTACGCGTGTCGTACACATCCACCTTCGCGGTGTACAACTCGGCCACGAAAATGTAATTACCGGCTACCGCGACGCCGACCGTCGTCGTCTGCGGATTGCTCTGCGTGTTCCAAGGCAACGAGATCGAGTATTGCTGCGTCGGCGTGCCGGTGCTCCAGTTGTCATAGCGCGCGAGCACCGGGCCCGCCTCCTTCCAGTGCGTCGGATCCCATGGGATCGCGCTCGTAAAACCGGTTATGTACATTGTGTCGGTTGCGGCGATATAGACGATCCGCGCAATCCGCGTGAACGGTTGCGGCATCGCGAACATCTTCGAACTCGCGTACGTGTAGATCGGATTGCCGGCCGAGTCGAGACCCTGCAGCGGCATCTCGCGGATCCCGCTCGTCGGTGTGGCGAGCCACACGTTGCCGGGTGTATCGACCCACCAGAAACCGTTGCCGACCGTGCTGCCCGTCGACGGATTGCCGGTGATCTCGCTCGCGTCGACGGTGCCGTTGCCATTGCTGTCGCGCCACAGCCATTCGCCATACGTCGGCTGCCCGGCGGGCCACGAGCCCGGCAGCGGATTTTGCGCCAGCAAACCGGACGGAATCGCCACTTCGCCATGCGCCGCGTCGAAGCGATACACATTCAGGTAATGCGCGCCGGGATCGAGTGTGTAGAGATAGCGCCTACCGTCGATTCGCCGCACCATCGGTTCGCCGCGCACGCCACGCGGCTCATGAAATGCCGGGTCGTCGGGATAGTCGAAACGGTCGAGCGTGAAGCCCGCGTACGACCATTCTTGGCCGACCGGCCGGCGGTAATCGAGCGTGAAGCGCTTCGAGCCGGTGTAGACCGAATTCGGCGTCGCCGGATCGAACGCGGCGCTATCGACAAAGGTCAGTCCGTACAGGCGCCAGTTGAAGGCATGCGTGCCGAGCACATAGCTTTCGAGCACGGCCCCCTGGCCGACCGACGCCGAGCCGAGCGGCCGCGGACCTTCGCCATTCTGCGCGACGTACAGATTGCCGGCCGGATCGACACCAAGGCCTGTGATGCCATTGAAGCGCCAGTTGCCCGGTACACCCTTGACCATATGGAAGAGGCCATCGCGTGTGCCGATCGGCGCAACGGCTCGCGGCTGACCGCCGGCATGCCTGTCGAAGACGAGGATCTGCTGCGCCGGCCCGTTGTCGGCGACCAGGATTTGCCCTGACGGTGCGATGGCGATATCGGTCGGCACCGTGCCGGCGGGCAACGCCAATGTGCCGGAGAGCGCGGCGCCATCGGCGGCGTAATGCAGAATGCTTAGGTTTCCCGACGAGACACCGCTTATCACCCACAGCGTCGAATCGGTGTCCAACGCGATTCGCCCTGGCGAGGGCACATTCCATGAACGCAGGCGCCGCATCGATGCGGCATCGAGCACGACGATCCGGCTGTTGTACGTATCGGCGACATACAGTTCGGTATCGGTAGCGGCCATCCCGCGAATCCCCGCATCGGTGCCAGTCGTCACCGCGTTCAGTCGCAGAAAACTGTTCCTGCTCGCATTGGCGCTGTTGCCCCTGCCGCCGTCGAACGGCGCACCGGTCGCAAGATTGGCGAGCGTGCGGCGCGTAATGCCGAACCACGTCTGGTTGGCCGGCGGATAGTCCGCGCCGACCAGTCCGTTGCTCTCGTTGCCGATCGACATCGCCGCGTACAGGTAAGTATGGTTTGTCGCGACCGCATCGCCGCCGGTATTGCCCCAACCGTGCGTCGAGCCGGCGACTGCAATTTTGCCGCCCGCGCGATACGCGGCAATCTCGCTGCCGCTTTCGTCCCAGGGTGCATTGGTGTACACGGTGCCATCGGCGCCGACGCTAATCGCCTGGATGTCCTGCTGCATCCACTTGCCGTCGCCAAAGCCGAAACTGTTGCCGATCCATGAGGTGGTGTAAGTCAGTTGCGTTTGCGCGAGCGCGCTTTGCGATACGAAACTGTGAAGGAGAAGAACAGCGACGCCGATGCGGGAGACAAATTTCACGACGGTATTTCCTTGCGAGATGCGAAGCGCGCACGGCCGGCGTGTCGAGCGCGCTATCGCGTGTATGCGGACCGGTTAACGATCGCGCATACGTGAACGTTGGCTTTTTATCCTCGCATAGAAAGGACGGAAATTAATTCACAAAAAATTCGCGGTAAATAGTCGATCGTCTAAACCATTCGACGCGCATAAACATGCGTGGCGGTGGTGATGGTGATGGCGATGTTCGGAGTCGTAGCTTGGGCCACTTGCGGATCATCCTGTCTGTGTCCCATATTCCGTCACCGTATCCGGCGTTTTCTTCGGCGGGTTCGGCACACTCTGCTGCGGCGCGTTCTGCTTAATCGCTTCTGCCGTCGCCCCAACGAGTTGCAGGGTGTTGCCCTGTACTTCGATCTTCACCGGATCGGTCTTCTTCCACTGCTTCTTGGGTATGACCAACTTCCACGTCACCCCCTTGCCGACTTCCCGGAAAAATGCGACCACACCGACATACTCCGCGTCGCTGTTCATCGGCTCGCCAATACTTGCGCTGGCATCGGGCCGCAGCACGACGTCTTTGGTTGCCAGCAGATCCGCCTTGAGTGCGTCAATGTCACTCGTTTGCAGTTGCGCATAGCCGAGTTGCTGGAACGTTTGTGGCGATTTCAGCTGGTAAATCCGCACGACGGTCGACAAGGATTGCCCGGCGCCATTCGGATTGATCGACGACCGGCTGACAAGATCCACATTCATCGTTTTGACCTGCGTCGTGAACGCCCATTTCGCCGCATCCACCGTGCTGTCTTTCATAGACTGCCCTACGCCACATGCTGTGACGGCAAGAACGGTCAACGCCGTGGCGCCCATTCGAAGTACGCGCATCATTCTGTTAATCCTCTTCATATTCAATGTCCGCGATTTGCCGCGTCAGTGCGTTCGGCACTGTTGAGCAGCGTATCGGCCACTGCCTCCTGTCCACTCGCCCAGGTGGACTCGTGTGACAGGCAGGTGCTGGTTTGGGCTACGAGGCAACGCAAGCTGGGTGGTATAACCGAGACTGACCTGGTCCGAGTTCAGTACCTGCTCGGGCATGAGCTCGGGACGGACGTGCAGTTCCAGTCGCGCGCATGCTTCGTAACCCAGGTAAAAACGCAGCAACGCCATCACTTCACGATGGTTCGCACGCCCTGGAATCAGCCCGAGTACCGATTCACGCGTCTGCGGGGTGATGACGATGCGCACCGTGTTGGCCCGGTCGTAAAACCCGCGGCCAAGCAGGCAGCCCTCGCCAAGCGGGCTGCGCGGGTAGTCTGCCGCGCCGATCCACGCGGGGTAAAACTCTTCCACCGTGATTTGCGCATCCGGTACCGCATGCTGCAGCACGCCTGCCAGCCCCTCGGCGGTGCGGGTCTTCTGACTCACCAAACCCAGCATCGACAGCAGCTTGCGAGTGTCGACGACCAACGGAAGTCCCTGTGGGGCGCCCACAGGATGTCCCCGTGGGGCGACCGCGGCAAGTCCCTGCGCCCCGGAAGCATTTCCCTGTGACAGTGAGGCGGTCTGTGCGATCGCTGGTGACGCCATGCCAAGGCCGGCGAAACTCAGCAGGCAACGCGAAATGGCATCTGTGCCGTCTTTCCTGAAACCGGCCGGATATCGATACTTGCGCCACACGCGGTAGTACTGCGTGACGACCCGGTGATGGAACATGTCGAGGAACGCCGCCATCGACTCGGCACCCTCGCGATTCTGCGCAATCTCGTCGACGAAGTACGACGGCATGCGTGCATCGACACCGTACAGCCCAAGGAAGGTCGTACGTACGGCGGGCGGCGTCGCCGGGTTATCCGGGTCGTATTCGACCGCATCGATTTCGCGGTTCGGAAAACCGAGTCGCGCACGGGAGCGGAAACGCACCGGCTCGACACCAGGCGAATCGGTCGTACCGATGGACGGCCGATCCGGGGCGGCAAGTTCGATCAACTCGCAGAAGCGGAAGAAATTCATCTTTGTCGCGTCGACGAGCAGCGCGGGCAGCAGCGACCGGTCTGCGTAGTGAGCGAAGTCCCGCTCAGAGACGTTCCAGTGCGGCCCGTTCAAAATGGCGCTCCTTCACCTTTCGTATCGGGCCACTCGATGCGGCGCCCAGTGGGCTGCGATACGACGACTAGCCTGGTGTACAGGTTCAGCGTCGCGTACAGGCCAAGAAAGCGACTCAGCATGCCGCCGAACAACTCAATATCGCCATCGCCGGCGAAGGCGGCACTGTCGAGCGTCACTTCGATCTCGACACCGCGTTGCAGACCGCCCTTGACGAGTTTCTGCAAAAGCCGGTGTTGTACGTCGGTGATCGCATCGATCCTGCGCCGGTTCAATTCACCGTCGGTCCAGTCATAGAGTGCAAGACTGCCGCGCAAGATTTCCGCATCGAGCAGCGACAGGTAGTTGGGCGCCAGATGCGACAGGACACGCCACTGGAAGCGATCGCCAGTCGGCGGATACACAGGCAGGGTGGGCGCGGTCAGATTGCGCACCGCGCCGATGTTCGTGAAGCCCCCGCGCATGCGGTCGATGCCTGCTTCGCGCAGCCCTTTGCGCGGCAGCGTGCCGTTCGTGCCGGTGACGGATAGTGACAGCGTTTCCTTCGGCAGCGTGTCCTGATGTTCCCACGCATGACCGCCCAGTATGACCCATGTGTCAAAGCGCCCGGATGGGCCGCGCCGCGCGCGCGTATGGAAATACCGTTCCGGCATTTCATGGCGAAGCATGCCGCCGCGGTGCCGGAACGCGGCGAACGGCGCATACTCGAAGCGCTGGCCGGTGCCGGACTCGAAGCCACGGACCGTGTCCACCGAATACACGTCGATATGATCGCCGCGTTCTTTGAGCGCTTGTACACGGTATTCGGTCTCATGCTGGGTTGCGCTGATCGGCTCCGCTTCCAGTGCGAACAGGTTGACGATCGGCGTGCAGAACAGGCGCACATGGTCGGCGGAAAAACGCATGTCGTCCGGATATGGCTTTGTCAGCACCACTTCGACGTCGAAGTATTCCGCGCTCCGAGGAATCGCGTGCATATCGAGTCCGACGATATCGACGAACATAAACTTTTCGGGGAACGTAAAGTACTCGAGTAGCAGCTGGTAGCCGCCGAACGCGTTATCGGCCTTTGGCCACAAGCGTTCGTCTGCTGCGAACCCAGCAGCCTCGATACGCAGGCCGGGCATCGGCTGCGGCATACCGGGCCTGTGCTCCGGATAGCCGGGCACGCGCACCTGCGTCGCCAGCGGTTCTGCGGTGAGCGCCGCATACAACGCGAGCGCCACGGGTCTGTCAGCGTTCAGGAAAAGGCGCAGGCGCGGCACCTCCAACTGTTCGCGCCGTGCCTGCTGCTGCAGTTCGAGCCGCAAACGGATCACTGAGCGGCCATCCTCGCGCGTGTAGGCGCCTGCTTCGGCCAGCCGCAGCGGATACAGGTCGACCGCCTGGGTCGTCCGGTAAATGCATTCGACGCGGTCACCGCCAATCGGCGCCGACATCACCTCGAGGCCCGGCTCCAGCGTTTCATGCCTTTGCAGCGCGCCTTCCGTCGGCTGCAGTTCGAGAATCGACAGCGACGGAATCATGCGCAGATAGTGTGGCCACAACATGCTGACGAGGCCTTCGGTCAACTCCGGCAGTTCGTCGTCGAGCTTGTGGCGCAAGCGGCCCATCAGGAACGCAAAGCCTTCAAAGAGACGTTCGACGTGCGGATCGCGCTCGCCGATGCGGTCAATGTTGAGCATGCGCGCGCGGTCTGGAAATGCTTGCGCGAATTCTTTGCCAGCCTCGCGCAGGTAGCGCATTTCCGCCTCGTAATAGCGGAGGATGTCGTTGTCTTTGGTGGGATTGTTCATGGGCTGATTTTTTGATATCGGATGGCGCGTGCGATCACTCAGACGAGCGTCACAGTTCTGGCGGGGTCGATGGCAGTCAGTTCGCCCAGCAGGACGTCGATGCGTTGTGCGAGGGCGGATCTGTCCGCGTCCTTGCGGTTCGCGCGAATCTTCAGGAGACGCAGCAGGTGCTGCTTGGCTTCGAAGGCCAGCGACGGCTCCCAGACCGAGAGCTGGAAGCGCTGCGCTGCGGCGTCGAGCGCCGACAGCAGGTGCAGCGTCGTATCCGGCCGTTCGGCGCGCTCGGCCACGCGCGCCATGACCAGCTGCCGGACGAATCGATCGCGTTCACCCTCCTGCGCGGGTAAGCATTGCAGCCATGCGAGCGCGGCATCGAGCCCCTGCTGAGCGGCCAGATCGGAGGCCTGCGCTTCGGTTTCGGCCCAGTCCGTATGCGTGGAAGAAACGCTCACAGGCGCGACGGCCTCGCCCCGTTCGACATCGCGCACGGTAGCGTAACGCGCGATCCATTCGAGCGTGGCATCGTCGGCGAAGGGCGAGCCGTCGGAGAACGCGAGGTGGTCAAGGCCCGGCAAACGTTCCAGCATCAGCGCGCAGTCGGTCGCCACCAGCTCGCGGATCGGTGCATACTCGCCGCCTGCCTGCTCTTGCGCAACGAACGCGTAATACTGCAGGTCGAGCCAGAAATGGTTCGCGCCCTCCGCAAACGCTGCCTCGACGCGGTCGAGTAGTTCCGGCCATTGCTTTTGCAGCATCAACCGTTTGAGATGCGCGCGCAGCTCGGCGCGTGGCGCGACCAGTCGCGTCTTGCCGCTCGCTTCATGGGGCGGCACTTCGGTCAACGTATCCCAGCGCACACATCGCATCAGACGGTAGGCCGCCAGATAGCCCTGCGGCTGCTCGCGCAGAAACTGCGCCATCTGGCGCGCGCGATCGAGCAAGTCCCGCGTGGATGAAACTTCGGTCGCCGCCGGTAGAGCGGCCGCGAGCGGTGCCGCGGCCGGCGACGTGTCCGGGCGAGCAGGTTCCGACGCCGACGGCATCTCCATGCGTCCCTCGAAGCGGCGGAACAGCGGGCTCAGTTCAGGTCGTGCGGCTTCGGGCCACGAAGCGGCATGCTCCGAGATCAGCGCGAGCGCCGACAGCGTGCGTTCGAGCAGCGTGTCGGTAAGGCCTTGCACCCTGTCGAGCCGGTCCGCAAACGTGTTGCCCGCGAGCCATTCGAATGCGGCCTTGCGGGCCTCGGCGCGCGCCGGCAACAGGGCATCGCCGAAACGGTCGATCAACGCCGACAGCAGTTCGAAGCCTGACGCCACGCCTTCGGCGCCATCGCGACGCATGCGCCCATAGACGTAGTAGACGGCAACGCGCACGTCCTTGGCCGTGTGTTTCAGCAAGCGCTCGGCAGTGTCGACGATCAACGTATCGTCCACCTCGGAAAGCTTCGCGACTTCGTCCTTGAGGGCGAGAAAGTCGTCGTCATAGCCGGGGTCGGTGCCGGCCGGCGCGGCATCGCCGAACGGCTGCAACCAGTCGTCCCAGCGCCCCTGCGTCGAACGTGCGAGGTCTGACGGCGTGCGTGTGCCGAACAGCGCGTTAAGAAGTTTGGTGAACATGGTCATGACCCGGTCGATGCAGGTTTCATAGCGGTGACATGCCGCCAGGCAGCGGCGTTTCGGCGTGCTTCGCCGCGTCGAGCATCGCCCGTGGCAAGGGCGGCGGGCCGTCGGCGCGCGCGTTCGGTTTCGCTGCTGCTCGTGCCGCACCCGGATTCCCGGCCACGAAGATGCGCGGAGGCAACACGAACCCCCTGAGCGCAAGCAGTTCGAGCGGGCCCTTCCCTGCGTCGGTGCGCATCATGTAACTCAGGGGGTAGGGGAGGTCCGCCGAGGTCGGCGTCAACGGTCCGTGCGCCGTCAAAGGGGTGCTGCCCCTGGCCTCGTCCCATTGATCGTCTTCGGCATTGGTGGCGTTCGTCGCCACAGCCGCGCTGGCCGCACTGGCCGCAGGTGGCGCCGGAGCCGGCCGGTTCGGCTGCGCCGGTTTGAGCGGCTGCGTGTCGGCGCTGCCTTGCCAGGTCAGCTGATACGTTGCGCTGTCGATCGGCTCGACCCGTGCCCGCTCCAGCATCCGCACCAGTGCCCAGCGTCCGCCAAACTCGAAGTTCTTGCTGGTACCGGCTCTCTCCGTTTGCCATTCCAGCCGCGTACCGACGTCCTGGGGACTATTCGACGGCCATGTCAGCGCCTGCCACGTCTCCTGCTGGTTGTAGTAGTGCAGCTTCTGGCTATCGAGCGTCAGCAGGGTATCGGTAACGCCGGGTGCCGGTACCGGCTTGAACTCGAAGCGGTATTGCGGCTCGCCCTGCACAAGCAGATGCCCGGCGATGCGCTGCAACGTGTTCACTGCTTTCAGGAACGCCGGATCGAACGCCAGGGCCTGGCTGCCCGTGGTCGCCGGCATCCATTGATCACCCTGCAACTCGAGCACACCCGCCAGTTGCGCAGCGAGGAAGGTGGCAATCAGGCCGCCTTGCGGACGCAGGAAGCGCGCGAGCTCGGGCAGCGACGCATCGTTATCCGTGGTCGCAAAGGGATACCGTCCGGCGAACGAGCGGTTCCATGTCGCCACGATCGCTTGTCGCCACGCATCGTTCAGGCTTGCCTGCGCCGGTTGCAGGACCGTCTGCGTGGCCTGGGTGACCGGCCGCACGAACAGCGCATCGCCCATGCCCGCCCATTGGGCACCGAGGCTTGCGGCAATCAGCTGGGCGTAGGCCTGCGTATCGGCCAGCGCCGAACCCTTGCCCTGGAACAGCGACTGCGCGACCCGCTTCGCCTCGGCCTCGGCGTCGGGGCTGTCGCTGATCTGCTGCAGCTTCAGGCGCAAACTGGTGACCCGGTCCATGAAGCGTTGCAGGCTCAGGTCGCTGCTTTCCGCTGCGCCGGCATTGCCCTGCACACCCGGTGCTATCACGCGCAGCACCGGGCCGAACGACGCGCCAAGCGGACCCGCGGGATCAGGCCTCGCGATCGCCAGCGTGTCAGCTTTGCCGCCGAACATGTTCTGCGCTTTCGTCACCAGCGTGTCGGACAGCGATTCCGTCAGCGCGCCGGCGCCGCCCTGATACTCGAGCGACTTCATCAGCGCGATGACGGGCGACTGCCGTGCATCGGCCATCAGCTTGAGCTGTTCGATCGCGGACGGCAGCGTGGCAGCAGGCTCCCATTGCAGCGTGTTCATGAAGCCCTGCCAGTGTTCCGCGTAGTCGGTGAAGTAGCGGTTGAGCAAGTCCGCTTTCATGCTGTCGGCCGATTGCGCGGCTTGGGCGGCTTGCGGGCCTGTGTTTTGCCCACTGTTCTGGCCGCTGCTCCGGTCATGCTGGCCACTCGGTCTATCGGTCAGCACCCAGTCGTGCGCCACCTTGCTGCGCTTTGCGGCTTCATCGATGGCGGGCGCTATGGTGCCTTCGTACGCCTGACGAGTGAAGACACCGGGCACCGTGGCCGTCGAGCGGATCAGGCCGCGTGTATCCGTGCCGGCCGTGAGCGACGCGAGCGTCTGGTTCGGGTATTTGTTGCCCACCGCATCCAGGATGCTCTGGTAAATCGTGTCCTCGGAGTTCTTCACGCCGATCACCGCAAGCAACGTCTGGCGCGAGGCGTTGACAAGGTCGGGGCTTGGCTGGATGCGCCAGTCCGGATGCGCCTTCAGGTGTTGCGCGTAAAAGCCGAGCAAGCGTTCTGACAGATCGAGTTTCTCGCCGCTCGCGAGGCGGGCATCCGGGTTCCAGTAGCGCGGCAGCAGCGGTGTCATGAACGCGGCGTCGGCGCGGCCCGGATCAGCCATCATCAGGTACGTCTTGAGCGCCTTGTGGCCGTCGAGCGCGAGGCGGCTGGTCTGGTCGTCGAGCTGGGCGGTCTGCATCTGGCCGAGGTCGGCCAATTGTGCTTCCAGGTTCTGCTGGAGCGGCGTCAGCAAGACACGTTTGCTCGCCTCGGCGTAGGAAGTCCACAGGGCAGCGAGCACATCCCGATCATGGTTCAGGCCGAAGCGCGTCAGGAGCGGCGCATGGTGCTGCGTGCGGTATTCGTACAGATCGATTCGCTGTTGCAGGGCAAGCAACGCTCGCAGCCGGGCGGCGGAATCCGTGGCCGTGCTGTTGATCCGGACAGCCTGCGCCGTGATATGCAGATCGCGCGCGTTCGAGAGGCCAGAGACCAGCATGCCTGCGGTCCACACACCGATTGTGGTCAAGGCGCACAGGGTGAACACCGTGACTGGGTGCCAGCCGGTGCGGCGGCCGGTTGCACCACGAGATGCTTCGCCGAGGTAGTGCCACAGTGGCAGATCTACGCTGCTTGCGCCGTCATCGTCGTCGCCGGTGGTCAGCGGAAACGGTGCGAAGAACGCGCCGCTGACGGGCTGGTGGCGCGAGCGTTCGGCTAACCCTGCAATCCAGCTGGCTAATGGCGCGCTGCGTGTATCGAGGCGTTCGGAGAGTTTCGCTGCATAGTCGTCGCGGCGGTTGCTGCCGAGTTGCGCGACGCTGCGATCGGCGAGGCGATCGCGCAGGGTAAGCAAAGCGGCTTCAATTGAGGCGGCACTGGCTGTGCGGGGGAATTCGCAGCCAACGACCGGCGTGGCGCCTGGGGCGACCTCGTCGGTCTGCGCGATGTCGAGCACGAAAACGGGCGCGGACCAGTGCAGCGCCTCGGCGATGCGTGCGAGGTTGATGCTGTGGGCGCTCGTACCGCGGCGTTGCGTGGGCAGGTCTGCCGTGCCGTCGAGCGTCAGCACGACCGCATCGACTGGGCGGCGGCGGCGCAGTGTGGCCAGTTGCTTCAGCCAGCTCTCATCAGGGCGGCCATCGGGACCGGCTTTACTCCACAGCAGCACGGCGTCTTGTGTAACCAGCCAGCTTCGTTCAGCCCGTTCCGGCAGCAGGCGCCCGATCGCCGAGTCGTCGCCAGTCAAAAGCAGCCACGGCTGCCGATAGCGCCAGCGCAAGCCGTGCTCGTCTCGAAGATGCTCACGCAGACGCTGGAGCGCATCCGACCTGCCCTTCGATTGCGCACCGGCATCCTTGGGTGCCAGCAGCCCCTGCGTGGTCCCCGTGAGGCGCTCGACGTTCCAGTGCAGTAGCCTGCTCAAGCGCCGAGCCGCGTCCGCCTCCTCACGTCTCGGCTCGAAGCCGAAGTAAAGCGTGATGATGACGAGGCACGCGCAAAGGGCAATGATCGCCAAAGTCCTTTTCGTTTCGGTATCTAGCCGGAACAGATCTCCTTTGAACCAGATCAGGCCGCCGGCAGCGATCGCAACGAGCAGATACGAAAACACTTCTACACGGAATTTAGGCATCTACTTGCCTGTCTTGCTGCATGTGATTTTCTGCCGGCGCGAGAACCGCGAGCAGGATCCGCCCCTCGCTCTGAATTCCCGCGATGTACGGCGCGGCGCACGCATTGGCCCGACCGAGTGCGAGCACCGTCGCGAGCCACGATGCGGTTGGCCCCGTGTTGCCGGCAAGCGTCTCGAGTGCGAAGTCGGACGACGCCCCGTTGCCTGAGCGGCCCGCCGCTTGCAGTCCGATGCGCAACTGCGCCGCGCTACGTTCGTCGAATCCGGTCTGAATCGTGCCCCCCACCGCGGCGCCTGCCGTGCCTCCCCACTTCAGCGCGTAGTGCAATACGCCTCCGGGCTGGATACTCGTGTCCACCTGCGGGCGATGCAGCCAGCCGGCTACGGGAAGCTGCTCCGTGCGCGCGAGTGCAGCTGGACAGAGCAGTATCATGGCTGCCGCCTCGGCACTACCGGGTTCAGGATCGGCTGTGCGAAGCCGATTCAGCGTCACGCTGATCAGTAACGTCACGACGTCGCGTTGCACGGGGTTTGCACGATCGAGGATCGTGTCGGCGAGCCACGGGCCGCCGCTGGGCTCGATCACGGGTTGCACGTTCAGGCGTGACGGCCATACACGCGCGGCTATTCGTTGCCAGATCGCCTGAATGGCTTCGCCCGAAAGCACGGCACTGTTGATGTCCAGGTAAACCTCAACCGGAACCCGCGCCGGGACCGCGTCCAGCCCCTCCGCCACCGCCGGAGCAAACGAGTGCAGGATCCAGCCGAGTACGATGCCCTGGCGCTCCTCGTCGTCGAACGTCAACGCCGCCGCCACGGGCTCGAGGCAACTCGCGACAATCATTTCGTGCGAATCCCTTGCCTGGCGCGTTGGCGGTTTTGCACTGCGCGCGACAATCGCTTCGAAGGTGTTTTCCTGCTCGTCGGCGTGCAGGCGGTATCCGGCAGCAAGCACGGCGAGCGGCACGCTGGCCACCTCGAACACCGTGTCGGCGTAGACCTTGCTGAGCCTGTTGTGGGTAAGCGCCTCGCTCCGTCGTTTGTAAAAATGCGAAAAACGCCGCAAAACGATTGCTGCCGACAGACACACGGGAATCACAACGACACAGAACCAGAACCACACCGTCTGCGTCTTCTCATTGCGCGGCCATGACCAAAGCGCAAAAGCAACACCGCACAAAGCCAGCACAACGAAGACAATCGACGAGAGAAACGGCGACGGCGCTTTGTCGGGAACCGGATACTCAGGCGGCAGCAACGAGAAGTTCACGGCCATCCGGGTAACCTACCGCGATCCGCTGTTGGGCAACGACGAGATCAGTGCGCAGCCGCACTCACACAGATGACCGTCCTCGGCCACTTCAAGCTCACCGTCACGAACATTCGGATTGCCCTCCGCAATACGGTTCGGACCGTGTACATCGCAGCGCACAGGGTCCGTGCGCCGGGCCAGTGCGCGGCCCACGAACATACGCGAACCGCCACGCAGGACTTCTCCCCCGCGGCTCAGCCTATCGCCTTCTCTCACCACACCTGTCATTCCGTTTCTCCTTGATTCACTCTGGCAACCCTCGCCGCCTGTTGCCCGTTTTCATTCAGGAACCTGCAGCCGCTCGCGTATTGGCCTTATTGGCCTCTCTCAATAGCTCGTCCACGCGCTGCGCATTGCGCTCATCTTCAACACGCTGTTTCGCTTCCTTTTCCAAGTCGCTCTTTCCGAACGTATCCGTCGCCCGCGTCTGGAAGTACAGCGTGGATGACAGAACGTGGTCGTGCCAGCTGGTCAGCATCGTGTCGTGCACCAGCAGGTCGAAGAGCGCCATGACCTGCGGAGGAAGGGGCTTCTTGCCACTGGCGCCCTCCTGCCATGCCCCGACAAGCGCGACCTGCTCGGGGGTGAGCATCTCCTGCCTGACGATGCCTTCGGCCGCGCCCGTAATGTCCGGGTCGTAAGGAAGATCCATGCTCGTATCGCGGGACTGGACACGT
The DNA here is from genome assembly GCF_001634365.1 of Paraburkholderia phytofirmans OLGA172. Classification (NCBI taxonomy): domain Bacteria; kingdom Pseudomonadati; phylum Pseudomonadota; class Betaproteobacteria; order Burkholderiales; family Burkholderiaceae; genus Paraburkholderia; species Paraburkholderia phytofirmans. Next base: position 53,438 of record NZ_CP014579.1, on the reverse strand, counting down.
TTGAGCCTCGCTTCCAGTTCGGGCTGCCTGGACATGCGCTTGACCAGATCGGCCGATTCGCGGTCAATGCGCTCCCAGACGTGCACCACCGGTCTCGCCAGGGCCTCGTCGGTCGGAATCAGATCTTGCTGCCGGCGCGCCTCGAGTTGCTTGTAGCGAGCAAGCAGGCTCTCGAAGCTGGCGCGGTTCGCGGGCTTGCTGCGTTCGCTTTCCGGCAGGCTTTCCAGCCGTTCGTGCTCGATACGCAGTTTCTGTTGGGTATCGGCTTTCTCGGCCAGCAACGCCCGCCAATCGGCCAGCTTCTGCTCGGCAGGGGCGGTGATCGAGGCGCGGAATGCGGGATCCTGATAGCGTACTGCGAGCCAGCGCAGGAACACCTGCATGTGGGCCTGGAAGTTGAGGCCTTTGTCGCGCGGCACCAGTGCGCGGTAGGCGGCGATCAGGTCGGGGAGTTTGTAGGATGCCTTGCCGTCGGAGATGGGGGAGGCGAGGGTGAATTTATCGTAGGTTCGAGGTTTGTACTTGCTGAGATCTTCCATCATGTCCACCGCTGCGCCGGCCATCAGTGCCTCGTTCAGCATGTCACGCAGCGCAACGCGCTGGAGTTCCGCGCGAAATCCCATCGACCCCTCCGGCGCGCCGCCCGTGATGTCTTCGCTGGTGCCCGGATACAGGTACTGGTCGCCACGTGTCTTCTCGAGGCTGTCGAGCCGCTGATAGAAGCGCAGTTCGTGCGCGGCGGCGAAATGAACGCACTTCTGGACGGCCTGTGGCACACCCAGAGGCCGGTCGCCATAGTTCTGCTTGATCATGTTCACCAGCGGCAAGAAGTCGAGCAGCTTGTTCTCGGCCATAATCGACGACACCGCGTCGAGCAGGCCAAGAAACCGGATCTCGATCGCGTCGCCTTCAATTGCGAGATCGTCATCCCGGCGCCGCTTGTACCGGCGCACCAGTTCGTTGACGAACACACGCGCCAGCACGGCACCGCGATCGGCGCCGAACACGGAGACCTCGATGCGCTGCACCGTGGACATCTTTGCCTTCGCATCGCGATACGCCGCCTCGAACTGCTTGAGCGCCGCGTGAAGCCGGTCCTCAACGCCGGTACCAAACAAGCTCGAAACCGCCGCGTTGTCGCGTACCTGTGGAATCGAATCCATCGCGACGCCGACAAATACACCCTTCGCCACTGACCAGCCGGCCTTGAGCGGGTTCTTCTTCAGGTCAAACAGTGTGGCCCGAACCGCCGCCTTCCCACGCGTCACCCAGCGGTCGTCCCACGCCATCGTCAGCACGCGGCCAACCTTGGCCGGGGCCTTCTTCGCTTCAGCAACCAGTTCGGCGTATGCCTTGGCTACCGGCCGCAACGACATTTCGTCCAATGCCTCCAGCGCTGCGCTCTTCGCGGCTTTTCCGGGTGCATTTTTGAGGTCCAGCACCTTGTCGACCCCGACGACTTTCTGCGCAGTGGATTTCGCCGAGTTCGCTGCTGATTTGCCTACTGCGGTTGCCGTCTTTACAGCTGCGGAGATAATCTCGTTGTTGGCCGCGTCTTTGTTCAGTTCCGTGCCCAGACCGGAATAGTAGAAGGGATACCAGAACTGGTTGAGCATCTTTTGACGCCGTGTGTCGCGCATGTCGCGGTGTGCTTCCCACAGCCGGCAAATATTCGAATAGCGCGACGTCGACGGGTCGTCATGGTCACGATTGCGGCCAAACCCGTCGAAGAAGAAACCCATCTTGATGACTGCACCGCATGGAATACAGTCGTCCTTCTTGTACGGCTTGTGCGCTGCGAGTATTCCGTCGAGCACCTTCAAAGGTGTCCTGTCGGACGGATCGAGTTGCGTGGGATCACCCATGTTTAGCTCCGGTCGGGACGTGTTCGAATTTGTCGCTCTTTAATTCCGTGACTATTGCGGCCGGCAGTTTTTCCATCGCCGCGCCGAACGCGCCGGGTTTGTCCTTTGTTTCAGCCAATATCTTCTGAACAGCTGGATGTTCATCGAACCTGGAATTGACCACCATCGCGTAGTACACGTACCAGCGCAGATCCCGTTTATCGGTGAGGCGGTACTTCATCCATCCACCCGCTGCAATACGGGCGGTCTGTCTGAACACCACCGCGTCATCAAGCCCTTTCGGATTGATCTGTTTGCCATAGGTCCGGTCCAACCATCCCCAGATCTCGTCGTACTCAATTCGCGTACCACTCAGGTCACGCCGGAACTCGAACTCGATGTGATCGTCCGGGTAGAAGTGCAGGCCGAGGATGCGTTCACCGGCTCCACCGGCGACTTTGGTAGGAGGAAGATGAACCCGGGTGATTTTATGAATATCCTGAATGGGTTGTTGCGCGTGGATAGCCTTGATCGCAAGGTCAGCGTCGTAGACATACCAATCGACCGTGAAATCAGTTCCCTTCAGCTTGTAGCAGCAACTCAGGCGACCTTCACCCGACCCAGGCATCAAATCACCACCACCACCGGCCCTGTTACCGTACTTGTCGGTGATCACAAACCGGTCCAGGTTGTACGGCGTGTAGTTGAAGCCCTCGACGCTCAGCCCGCCATACGTCGGCTCGGACGAAAACGCATCGCACCCTCCGATGAGCGTCAACGAAAGTAATATCAGGCACAAAGCGTGTTTGTCTGTCTTCATTCTCGTTCTCATGTTCTGTAGCACGTCGACTGGGGCCGTCGGTCCTTCGCCGCCACTTCACGCCCGGCGGCGGCCATCTGACGTGGCGCCCCCCTTCCGAAAAATCAGCCATGGGTCGCTCCTGTCGGTGCGTGTTCGAATTTGTCGTTCTTTAATTCCATTACTATTGCCGCTGGCAGCGTCTCCATCGCAGCTCCGAACGCGCCAGGTTTATCCTTTGTTTCAGCCAATATTTTCTGAATGGCGGGATGTTTGTCGAAGTTCGGATTCACCAATAGCGTGTAGTAGACGTACTGTTCCAGATCCTGCGTATTCGTCAGGCGATAGCGAATCCAGCCCTCTGACGCTATTCGGGCCGTTCGGCGAAATGCAGCAGCGTCGTCCCCTGAATGCGGATCGAACGTCTTACCCTGCTTCTTGACCACCCAGTCATCAATCTCGGCGTAAAAAATGCGCGTACCACTCAGGTCACGACGGAACTCGAACTCGATGTGATCGTCCGGGTAGAAGTGCAGGCCGAGGATGCGTTCGCCGGCTCCGCCAGCGACTTTGGTAGGAGGAAGATGAACCTGGGTGATTTTATGAATATCCTGAATGGGTTGTTGCGCGTGGATAGCCTTGATCGCAAGGTCAGCGTCGTAGACATACCAATCGACCGTGAAATCAGTTCCCTTCAGCTTGTAGCAACAGCTCAGGCTTCCCTCACCTGATCCGGGCATCAGATCCCCCCCACCACCGGCCCTGTTGCCATATTTATCGGTGATCACAAACCGGTCCAAGTTGTACGGCGTGTAGTTGAAGCCCTCAATACTTAACCCGCCATACGTCGGCTCGGACGAAAACGCATCGCACCCTCCGATGAGCGTCAACGAAAGCAATATCAGGCACAAAGCGTGTTTGTCTGTCTTCATTCTCGTTCTCATGTTCTGTAGCACGTCGACTGGGGCCGTCTGTCCTTCGCCGTTACTTCACGCCCGGCGGCAGCCATCTGATGTGGCAAACCCGCTGCCGCATATTCATCCATGGGCCACTCCGGTCGGGACATGTTCGAATTTGTCGCTCTTTAATTCCGTGACTATTGCGGCTGGCAGTTTTTCCATCGCCGCGCCGAACGCGCCAGGGTTGTCCTTTGTTTCAGCCAATATCTTCTGAACAGCTGGATGTTCATCGAACCTGGAATTGACCACCATCGCGTAGTACACGTACCAGCGCAGATCCCGTTTATCGGTGAGGCGGTACTTCATCCATCCACCCGCTGCAATACGGGCGGTCTGTCTGAACACCACCGCGTCATCAAGCCCTTTCGGATTGATCTGTTTGCCATAGGTCCGGTCCAACCATCCCCAGATCTCGTCGTACTCAATTCGCGTACCACTCAGGTCACGCCGGAACTCGAACTCAATGTGGTCGTCCGGGTAGAAGTGCAGGCCAAGGATGCGTTCGCCGGCTCCGCCTGGAACCTTCGTCGGAGGTAGATGAACTTCGGTAACCTTATGAATCATGTCGATAGGAGCGTAGGGATTTATCATCGCCTTGTCCTGGTCGTAGACATCCCATTTGACCGTAAAGTCAGTTCCCTTCAGCTTGTAGCAGCAACTCAGGCGACCTTCACCGGACCCAGGCATCAGATCGCCCCCACCACCGGCCCTGTTACCGTATTTGTCGGTGATCACAAACCGGTCCAGGTTGTACGGCGTGTAGTTGAAGCCCTCGACGCTCAGCCCGCCATACGTCGGCTCGGACGAAAACGCATCGCACCCAGCGATCAGCGTCAGCAACACCACGCAAAGCAATCCATGTTTCATAATCACGTCGCCCGGCGCCCCGCATAGCCATCGTCAAGTGTCTCGTCGACCTGCGAAAGCACCTCCGCAAACGGAACCTCTCCGTACCTCGCGGACTCCAGCCCCTTCCTGATCAACGGATGTTCATCGAACCTCGGCGAGACAAAAAGCCCCTTTGCCACGTACTGAAGCATGTCCCCTTCATCGCGGACGCCGTAATGCGTTGCTCTTTCCACCTGCGTACGAACGGTCCGGTACAGGTCGTCCGGCGACAGGTGTTCGAGCAGACAGCCACAGAGTTCCGTGATCTGGATCACGACCTTATCGGCGTAGCCCAGAGAAAACAGCATCAGATGCTGCTCGTCAGTCAATGCGAATTCGGCGTTGCGCACTGGCTGTGACAGAACGTCGGCGCACCACGAACCATCCTCGCCCGAACGGTTGCGATACCAGATCTCGAACGCTACGGACGCAAAGCGCGTCCACTCCTCCGCCGTCCAGGTCAGGCGTAGGCGCTCGAGTATCCGGTTGTCGTAGAAATGCAGGTAGAACGTACGCCGGTTCGCAAGCGTGTACTCGCAGTACGAGCGGAAATGTTCCGCGAGGTTGTCCAGTCCATGCGGCGACCAAATCCAGGTCAACATGAACTCGCGGTCCGAAAATTGCCAGAGGCGTTTGAGTAGTTGCTGGGGAACATCTGTGTCGGCGGCCCCGAGATCGACCTTGATCAACAGGGGTGCCACGTCCGCGAACGCCGCCAGGTCCGTCCTGTCCCAAAGGGCTTCAAACGCTATCGCGTCGAGGCGTTGCAGCGCCACCCGCAAATCCGGCAGGCTGCGAGTATCGACGAGCGCATACAGGCAAGTCTGCAGATCGTTGAGTTCATGTTTGCGACGAGCGGCTTCGACACGAGACTGAAATTCGACCCACCTTGAATCCGCGTCCGGCGCAGTTGGCGGCTGTACGGTCGTGCTCATCATCAAGCCTTTTCAGTCATGGCTTCGACGCCGGTATGCGCAGTGAGCAGACACTGCCGGCAGACGCCCGCAGGCAGCGCAGGCAATGGCGGGGCCATGCTTGCGGGCCCCTGCCAATTGAAGTTGCCAGTCTTGAGCGTGATACTGCCTGGGCACCCCAGTTCGATGTTGCCGCCGTCGAGCTTGATATAGGCACCCTGGCTGGACAGCGTCAACGCACCTGCCGAAACGGCATTGAGCTTGCCGTCGACGCTCGACAGAACCATGTCTTTCGAGGAGGCGAGTAGCATCTGGCCGGAGTGCGCTGCAGCGGAAAAGTCCGCTTTCGCAGCGACAAGCTTGATGCCCTGGTCCTGCGCGAAGATCGAGGCGCCTTGGCCTGCGGCGATCGTGACATGATTGCCGGCGCCGAGGTCCAGGTTCGAACGGGCCGTGGCTATCACATTGCCGTTTGCTGCAAGCTGAATACTTTCGCCAGTGGCAAGCGCGATGCCTGCCGGCGCGCTCAAAAGAATGACCGCCTGCTGCAATTTGAGAAGGCGTTGTTCCATCAAGTCGCGCTGTCGCTCGACGTCTGCTAGCTGGACCCGCGCTGCGGCGGCGCATTCGTTCAAACGTTGCATCTGCGCCATTGCGTCGGAAAGAAGCCCTTTCGCCGGCTCCATATCCAGCTGCTGGCCGATCGCATTCGGCTGGTCGTCCGCGGAAATGAACAGCCCCTTGCCGCCCCGGATCGCACCGTACGCGGAGGTGCGCAGCTCGAAACCCTCACCGCGCTTCTTTCTCCTGCCGTCGACAATGTGCCCCAGCGTCAGCTGGCTCTTGCCTGAATGCTTGGTGGAAAGCTTGACGTGTTCCTCATTTTCCCAGTCCTCGAACTGGAGCTTGTTGTCGCCCTGCGTGTGCATCACGTTGCGCGAGAGCCAACGATCCTGACTCGTAACCAGATCCACCGCCTGGCTGTGGTGGTGGAACGCCGCGATATACGGCTTGTCCGGATCACCGTCCCGGAATTCGATCACTGCCTCGGTGCCGTGCAGCGCGGGAAAGTGGAACCCCGTCTGCAGCGCGCCCGCAAAAGGTTTCGCGAGCCGCAGCGGCACACTCTCGCCGCCCGGATTCCACTCATCGAAGTCCAGGTCGAAGCGCACCGTGTAGTAGCCCTGCTGGGTCAGATACGCGTATTTGTAATGCCCGGGCGAAGTCACCCGCGCGCTCAGTGAGCCGGGAATCTTCGGCCATTGATCTTCTTCGAGCTTCAGGCGAAAGCGCCGGTCCGATGGAATCGCCTTGTATGCATTGCGATAGGCTTCGTCACGCGCCCCCCGATGCGTCACCTCGATGATCACCTGGCCATTCGGCGCGTCCTCTGCCCCAGGGGCATTTCCTTGAAGGTGCGGGACTTCCTGCGGGACGTCCAGCGAATCCTCATCCATGCGCAGGATGCGCGCCGGCTGCAACGCCAGCACGTTGCTTTCACCCTCATGGACGATCTGCCAGGCGATCGCCGCCTCGTGGCGCAGTTGCGCCTCCCACTGCGCGCCGTCCTGGTCCAGATGATGTGTACCGTAGACGTAAGGCTGGCCGTAGGTGGTCGTGTCTTTTCCGGCAACGTTCGCCTCGGCCCGGAATCGTTCCCACGCCCGGTCCGGGTTGTAGTCCGCTACGGCGAACGACTGCGGCACCGCCCGCGCATGGGTCTGCAGGGCGAACACCGCCTCGACGCCCGCCTCGAGCCCCGCCGTCTCCCGGTAGGGCACCGTCAGTTCCGGCTGATAGATGTAATGGTCGATGTCGTCGGCGAACACCACCACGTCGCCATGCTTGCCCTCGGTCACGTAGCTGTAGATGCCTTCTTTCTGCATCAACATCCGCACATAGGCGAGGTCTGCAGTCTGATACTGCATCCGGAACGCATGCTGCGGATACTGCCGGCGCAACCTGAAGGTGAACTGGTGCCCCTCGAAGCCATGCCGGCGCAGGATCGCTTCGATAATCTGCGGAGCGGTCTGGTGCTGGTAGATGCGGCTCGCACGCGTCATGTTCAGACGCGCGAGATGGGCCTCGACGACGATCTCATAGCGGCTGAAATCCTTTGTCTTCTTCGTTTTCGAAAAGCGCGTGATGCAGCCGCAGAACTTGCGGAGCACAGCTTCATCGGGGGCAATCGAAAACACGGCGTCCTTGCCGAGATAGTCCGACCTCGAAAGACTGTCCGGATGCGTGAGGACGATCGTGATCCGGTACGGCTCGCCCATGCGCTCGGTCGCCTCAAACGACACGACCGACAAATCCTTCGCGTTCGCCGTGCCCGGCACGTCGAGGAAGTATGACTGCCTCCCTGTCATCGCCTTACGGCTATTTTCGTATTTTCCGACTCGCCTGTTCTGATCTGCCATCATCCCATCTCCAGTTTTATCACCATCGACACGTGTCGCATAGACATTGCCCATGTCGATTCGATGCTTTGCGTTTTGGGTCAGGACGGTAAACATAATTTGCACTCCTGTGAACCACTTGAAACGCTTTTTTCGACTTTTTACAAAAACCAGATTTCCCCTACATACACGCCCCTAAATCCCGTGCTATCAATTACGCATTATCTTTGTTGTACTGATGGTTACCTCAAAATTAGAAGGATTTGAAAAATGAGTAACAGCTTTCAGAATGAAGTGCCAAAGGCCCGCATCAACCTGAAGCTCGACCTGCATATCGGAAGGGCGAAAAAGAAAGTCGAACTTCCGCTCAAACTGCTGGTGATGGGCGATTACAGCAATGGTCATGACACGCGCGCACTGGCCGAGCGCAGCAAGGTCGACGTCAACAAGAACAATTTCAATTCGGTATTGGCTGACTACAACCCGAAGGCCAGAATTGCGGTCGAGAATACGCTTGCAGGTGACGGCTCCGAATTGCCAGTCGACCTCGACTTCAAATCCATGGACGATTTCAAGCCAGACGTAGTGGCGAGCAAAGTGCCCGAACTGCGCGCGCTGATGGCCGCGCGCAACCTGCTGCGCGATCTGAAATCCAACCTGCTCGATAACGCCACATTCCGCCGCGAACTCGAAAAGATCCTCAAGGACCCGGCCTTGTCCGAGCGCCTGCGCGCCGATTTGCAGAGAATCGGTGCACCTGCTCCGGCCCACACCCAATCCGCCCAATAACAACCGTCCCGAGGAGTCTTGCACCATGGCAAAAAACGAAACGCACAGCCGTGAGCCGGCCGCATCGGACACCGTCGTCCTCGAGGCCAGGAGCGTCTACGAGTCGCTTTGCGAAAAGATCAACCTGACGCCGGTCACCACCGCGCGTCCCGTCGAGTCGTTCCAGAGCGCCGACGGACTGGCGGAGTCGTCACTGGATGAGCGCGTTGCCCAGGCCATGAGCATCTTCCTGAAGATGATCAAGGATTCGTCGCAGCAGGTCGACCGTCTGGACAGAAGTCTGCTCGACTTTCATATCGAGCACCTGGACCGGCAGATCAGCCGTCAGCTCGACGCGATCATGCATGACGAGGTCTTCCAGCGGATCGAATCGGCATGGCGCGGGCTGAAGTTTCTGGTCGACCGTACCGATTTCCGCCAGAATGTGCGAATCGAGGTGCTCGACGTATCGAAGGACGCGTTGCGCCAGGACTTCGAGGACACGCCCGAAATCATCCAGAGCGGTCTGTATCTGCACACATATATTCAGGAATACGACACGCCGGGTGGTCAGCCGATCGGCTCGATCATCTCGAACTATGCGTTCGACCGCGGTCCGCAAGACATTGCCCTGCTACGCAATATCGCCAAGGTCTCGGCCGCCGCGCACATGCCGTTCATCGGCTCGGTGTCGCCGCAGTTCTTCGGCAAGGAGTCGATGGAAGAAGTCGCGAGTATCCGCGACATCGGCAACTATTTCGACCGTGCCGAATACCTGAAGTGGAAGACCTTCCGCGACTCGGACGACGCCCGCTACATCGGTCTCACGCTGCCGCGCTTCCTCGCGCGTCTGCCGTATGGCCCGGAGACGGTTCCGGTGCGCGCGTTCAATTACACGGAAGCAGTCAAGGGTCCGGACCATAGCCGTTATCTCTGGGCTAACGCGTCGTTCGCGTTCGGCGCGAACATGGTGAGGAGCTTCATCAAGAACGGCTGGTGCGTGCAGATCCGCGGCCCGCAGGCCGGCGGACTGGTGGAAGATCTGCCGATCCACCTGTACGATCTGGGCACGGGCAACCAGGCGAAGATTCCAAGCGAAGTGCTGATTCCGGAAACGCGCGAATTCGAATTCGCCAACCTCGGCTTCATCCCACTGTCGTACTACAAGAATCACGACTTCGCCTGCTTCTTCTCCGCGCATTCGGCGCAGAAGCCGGCACTGTACGACACGAAGGAAGCGACCGCGAACAGCCGCGTCAATGCGCGTCTGCCCTACATCTTCCTGCTCTCGCGCATCGCGCATTACCTCAAGCTGATCCAGCGCGAAAACATCGGTACAACCAAAGACCGCCGCCTGCTCGAGCTTGAGTTAAACACCTGGGTGAAAACGCTGGTGACCGAAATGACCGATCCGGGCGACGACCTGCAGGCCTCGCATCCGCTGCGCGAGGCGAAGGTGATCGTCGAGGACATCGAGGACAACCCCGGCTTCTTCCGCGTGAAACTGTTCATCGTGCCGCATTTCCAGATCGAAGGCATGGATATCAATCTGTCCCTCGTCTCGCAGATGCCGAAGGCAAAGAACTGACCCATCCCGATCGGGCGGAAACCTTGTGGCACTGCCGTACGGTGGCTTGAACGCTGCCGCACGGTTTGCATTCAATGCGGAGCCGATGATATTTCCTGCATCGCTCCGCGCACCAGCCAACAACAATGAAGATAACAAGACCGCTGTGGGCCCAGGGGATTTTCATGACGCCCCAGCATTTCCAGCAGCAGGCGCAGTGGGAGCGGTTTGCCGATGAACGCGTGGCGCGCATGGCTAGCCCCGAGCCCTGGGGAGTATGCCGGGTTGCTTTCGATACGCACACGCTGTCGATCAATCGCCTCCAGTTGACCGAACTCGACGTGCGGCTGCCTGACGGCACGTTCGTCGATAGCCGAACCGCCGACCGGCTGCCTGCCGCGCGCGATCTGAGCGACGTCCGGGCCCACGTGGAGGCCGTGGTCGTGCTGGCCGGCCTGCCGCTGATGGACACGCAGGGCGGTAACTGCATCGAGGCGGATCAGAAACCGGCCCGGCCGCGCCGCTTCGTGCGCGAGTATCTGCAGGTTGCCGATCTCAACGGGGAAGGCAAAGAAGAAATCAGCGTCGAACGTCACGCATTGGCGCTGCTGTTCGACTTTGAAGAATTCGCTGACTATGCAACGTGTCCGATCGGCCGGCTCGTGCGCAATACGCAGGGCCGCTTCGAGATCGATCCGGCGTTTGTACCGCCGTGTCTCTTTCTATCGGCAAGTGGTCAGTTGATCGCACGCATGAACCGGCTGGCGGAAATTCTCAGCGCAAAAAGCGCGAGCCTCGCCGTGCGCCGCCGCGAACGCTCGGATCAGATTGCGGACTATGCGGTCGCCGACGTATCGCTGTTCTGGCTGCTTCATAGCGTGAACAGCACGTGGCCGGATCTCGCCAGGTTATGCCAGGCGCCGGACCAGCACCCCGAGCGGCTGTACGGCGTACTCGCGCGGCTTGCCGGGTCGCTGCTCACATTCTCGACCACCGAAACACTGCAGGCGATCCCGCCGTACGACCATGACGCGCCGGAACCGGTTTTCGCGGAGCTGGAATCGCTAATCCGGACCCTGCTCGACGCGGTGATCCCGTCACGCGTCGTACCCATTGTGCTGGAGCGTGCAAGAGGAACGGTCTGGATCGGAAAGATCAACGACGATCGGCTCGTCGACGGCGCCGAGTACTACCTGTCGGTCCAGTCCGGCTTGCCGGCCCACGCGCTGCTCGAGCAGTTGCCGCGCCTGTGCAAGGCCGGGGCGCCGGATGAAGTCGAGCAGATCGTCAACTCCGCATTGCATGGCATCCCGTTGCGCGCGATGTCGCGCCTGCCCGCTGCGATTCCGATCCGTATCGAAAACGAGTATTTCGCGCTCGACAGCATGCACCCCGCCTTCAGGCGGATGGTCGACGCACGCGCTTGCCAGTTCTACGTGCCGGCCTCGATTCCGGACGTGTCGCTCGAGCTCTACGCGGTGCTGCCGACATGATCGCTACCGCATCCACCTACACTACGCTCCTGCCGGTCGCATTGCGCGACACGGCGCTAACGGTCACAAGTTTGGGCAGCGACTCTGCGCCAGCAACGTCCTTTATCGATTTTCGCAAGAAATGCACGAGGCAGATCGACGAACTCCGTGCAGAACTGACAGCGGCGGGACATCCGCGTGAAGTCGTCGAAGATGCGGCCTACGCACAATGCGCGCTGCTCGACGAAGCGGCACTCAGCACACTAAAGGGCAGCGATCGTGACGCGTGGGAACGCGAGCCACTTCAAGTGGTTGAATTCCAGAGCCACGATGCGGGCCACGAACTCGTCAAGCGCATCGAGCGGCGTCTCGCTGAACCGCAACCTATTTTGCAGCTTCTCGCCATCTTCAGCGCCGTACTCAGGCTGGGATTCACGGGCAAGTTCGCACTCGACGGCGAAGTCGCGCGCACCGCATTGATACGAACCATCGAGGAACGCCTGAGCCGCAGCAGCGGCCCTGTCGACACGAGAGGGTCTGTGATAGTCAGCCACACCGCCAGACGCCGCTGGTCCGGAAATCTGCCGACCGCAGGCTGGATCGTTATCGCCTGCGCCGCAGCGGCCATCATTTATTGCGCGCTCGACCAATGGCTGAAAACCGCGATCGCAGGGATGACGTACTGATGGGTCCAAGGCTGTCTGGGTATCCCTACCGATCACTATTTGCCTGGGTCGCGACACTCGCTCTGATCTGGCTTGCGCTGTGTTCGCCCTGGTCGTCCGGGTGGAACTGGACCTGCGCGGCGGGTGTGATTGTCGTTCTGCTGGTCGCCATGGCGATCGCGACACGCCGTATCCGCGAGCGCCAGGCGTCAACGCGGCATGTGCTTGTCGCCATCGACGCCGCATTGGCTTCGCTGCCGGCTTACGTCAAGCGCAATATGCTGCTCGTCATTGCCGTCGGCGGCGCTTCGCTGGCCGAAACAGTGGCACGCAAAGAACGCGCCACCGAAAATCGCGAGGCAGGACCGGGGCACGCTGACGGCTCATTCGCCAATCTGTTCGGCGCCTACTCAGTGCGTATCACCGACACCGCCATCTGGGTGCGCACCGATGAACCGGCGCGGCTCGCGCATCTGGCGGATGCACTCACGCGATGGCGCGACGGACAGGGGCCAGACGCACTCGCGTATCTGATCGCCGCCGACAGGATAGCGACCGAATCAGGCCTTGCCGCCAGCCTGAAGCGCTGGCGCTCGGCCATTGCCGAGACGGCCCGAGCCGTAGGCTATCGGATACCTGTCTGCGTTGCGGTCTATGCGGAGGAAGAAGCGAACCCGGCGGCTGGGGAGAGTCCCTGGTTCGGCGTCTGCGGCGCAAGCGCGCTGGAAATCGACACGTTACCGGCGCTGGTTGCATCGCGTCTCGAACACTACGCGCGCGCGGCGATATCAGCTAACCCTGGCCCCCGCGCACGGCGTGCCGCGCGCCTCGACGCCCTCACGCGCTGGGCCTGCGACGCCGTGCTGCCTGCGCTCGTCGACGCGCAGCGCGGCAGTCAGCCGTTGCATATCACCGGATTCGGCGTCACCGCGGTCGAAGGGCGTCATGCTTCAGGCTCGGCGTACGGCCAGTTCGTTTCGTCCATCACCGGCCTCGCACTCTCAGCGGCCAACGGCACAGGGCTCGCTTGTCCGCTGCCGGAGCCGCTGATTCGCGGCATCGCGCCTCAACCTGCACGACAGGCATGGCCGCGCGCATTGGCGCATGCCTTTATCTGGCTCGTAGCGTGTTTTTGCGCCGCCGCGGCGGCGTCGGCCTAGCAGAATCGCGCGCTGGTTGAACGTGTGGTGACTGACATGTCCCGCTACAAAGCGATCGCGCCTGCCCACGATGCGGCACGCGTCGACGCGCTGCAGGCGATCAAACGCGATCGCGACGAACTTGAGCGCTACGCCAGTGCCGGCGTGCCGCCCCGGCTTGGACTCGGCCTCTACAGCGGAGCGCCGCTGCTGCCGCTTGCGAACGCGCTGATTGCCAGCTACCAGCCGCCACTGCCGCCGCCCTCAACGATTGAACTGGACAGCCTGTCGCTGTTCCGCACCGGCAGCGCGGTTCTGAATCCAGGCTCCAACCGCATGCTGGTCAGTGCGCTCGAGTTGATCAAGGCGCATCCGGGCACGCGCGTCCTGGTGGCCGGGCACACCGATTCGATCGGCAACGCCGGCGCCAATCTGAGACTTTCGGCGTCACGCGCCGCCTCCGTGCGCGACTGGCTCGCGGATGCGTCCGGCATCCCACTGACGCACTTCGCGATCCAGGGTTATGGCGACACGCGCCCGAAATCCGCCAACGACACGGAGGCGGGGCGCGCAGCGAACCGCCGTGTCGAAATTACGCTCGTCCCCGATTGTCGTGACGATCGCAGCAGTGGTTTATCCCCCCAAGGCCATCCGGCCTGTTCATTCGAGTAGAAGGAGAAGCAAGCAATGGCAATTCCCGCATACATGTGGATCAAGGACGATGGCGGCGCCGACGTCAAGGGTTCCGTCACGGTACAAGGACGCGAAGGCAGCGTTGAGCTGGTCGCGCTCGATCATGGCGTGAGCATTCCGACCGATGCGAATACCGGCAAGCTGACCGGCACGCGCGTGCATAAGCCAATCACCTTCACAAAGGAAACCGACGCCTCCACGCCTTACCTCTATAAGGCCGTAACGAGCGGGCAAACGCTCAAGTCGGTCGAGATCAAGTGGTACAAGATCGACGATGCCGGCAAGGAGAAGGAGTACTTCAACACCAAGCTCGACAATGTGAAGGTCGTCGCGGTGAAGCCGAAGATGCTGGACATCAAGAATCCTTCCTTCGAGAAGCATAACCACCTCGAAGACGTCGAACTGCGCTACGAGAAAATCACGTGGGCGTACAAGGACGGCAACATCATCCACACCGATAGCTGGAACGAGCGCTCATAAGCGTCCGTGACCTTGCAGGGCCAGCGACATCCGTCACTCGGCCCCGTTGCTGTTTGTGACGTGCGGACCCTGCTCGACCGGCCCGCACGCTTTTCCGTGCTCCCCCCTGCCCCTCGCCACCATGACCGCTCGCAATCTGTCTCCGTTCCTGCGCCGCCTCAACGACCATTGCGCCCGCGCTCTCGCCGAAGCAGCGAGTCTGTGCGAAACGCGCGCCCATCGCGATATCGAAGTCGAACACTGGTTAATCAAACTGCTGGAGCTCGGGGAGGGCGACCTCGTCGCGATCGTGCGCCACTATGAGCTTGACGCGGACGCCATCTGGCAAGGCCTGCTCGGCGCGATCGATCGGTTGCCGCACGAGTTGCGTGGCAAACCCGGACTGTCTCACCGGCTCGGGGATCTGCTGGAAGCGGCGTGGATTCATGCATCGCTCGAGGCCGGCACCCGCACGCCGGCGATACGCTCGGCGCACCTGCTCGCGGCACTCGTCGACGCGCCGCAACTCCTGCGCGCCCCGCAAGCGTGGCCGCTGCTCTCCGTATCGGCCGCGCAGATCGAACGCCTGATGCCTCTGCTGAATGGGATGTCGATTGAAGCGTCGGCCCTGTCCATCCAGGACAGTGGCAACGACGATCCCGCGCATCACAGCGTGAGTAGAGCGTCAGACGGTGCCGCGGCCGGCTCGCTGAACGAAATCGCCCGCCATGTTGGCGCTAGCGGCCAACTGGCATCGCCGGCCGCCGGCTCACGTGAACATCCGGCCCAGCGGCCGGGCGCTGATGCGCTGCAACGCTTCACCATCGACATCACGCAAAAAGCGCGTGACGGCAGAATCGATCCGGTTTTCGGCCGCGACATGGAAATCCGGCAGATGGTCGACATCCTCGCGCGACGCCGCAAGAACAATCCGATCCTCGTTGGCGAGCCGGGCGTCGGCAAGACCGCACTCGTCGAAGGGCTGGCGCTAAAGATCGCCGAAGGCGACGTGCCGCCGGCAATCCGCGAAGTGAGCGTGCTGACGCTCGACCTGGGATTATTGCAGGCGGGCGCGGGAGTCAAAGGCGAATTCGAGCAGCGTCTGAAGAATGTGATCGAAGCGGTACAACAATCGCCCACGCCGATCCTGTTATTCATCGACGAGGCGCACACGCTGATCGGCGCAGGCAACACAGCCGGTGGCGCCGACGCCGCCAATCTGCTCAAGCCGGCGCTCGCGCGTGGCGAACTGCGCACGATCGCCGCGACCACCTGGTCCGAGTACAAACAGTACTTCGAACGCGACGCGGCGCTGGAACGCCGCTTCCAGATGGTCAAGGTCGACGAACCCGACGATCACAACGCGTGCCTGATGCTGCGCGGTCTGAAGGAGCGCTATGCGCAACACCACGGCGTCCATATCACGGACGCGGCGGTTGCCGCGGCCGTGCGTCTATCGCGCCGCTACCTGACCGGACGGCAACTGCCGGACAAGGCCGTCGATCTGCTGGACACCGCAGCGGCACGCGTGCGCTTGAGTGTCGAAGCGACACCGGTTCAGATTTCCGCCCTGCATGCTGAACGGGCGGCCCTAAAGGTCGAACGCGCGGCGCTGGTGCAGGATCACGTCGCCACTTCCGTGGACATCGACGAACGGCTGGTCGCAATCGACGCACGTCTCGCCGTCCTCGAAACCGAGCTCGATACGCTCGAATCGTCGTTTGCCGAACAGGCACAAGCCGTCGCTGCACTGCAAACGCTACGGGCGACATGGCACGCCGCAACGGACGAAAGCGCGCGGCGCGATCTGCAGCAATCGATCCGCGCCGCCCACCAAACACGGCTCAGGCCCGGCGCCGAAGCGCTGATCCACGCGGAAGTGGACGAAGCGGCCATTGCGCGCGTTATCGCCGACTGGACCGGTGTGCCGGTCGGCAGTTTGCTGGAGGATGAACTTGCGACGCTGCTTGCGCTCGAGATGCGCCTCGGCCGCGTTGTCGTTGGCCAGGACGATGCGCTCAGCGCACTCGGCAAAAGCCTGCGTGCCGCCAAAGCCGGCCTCAAATGCGGCGAGGCGCCGCTAGGCGTATTCCTGCTGGTCGGACCTTCCGGCGTCGGCAAGACGGAAACGGCCCGCACGCTCGCCGACCTGATGTTCGGCGGCGAGCGTGCCCTGATTACGATCAATTTGTCCGAGTACCAGGAGGCGCACACCGTCTCACAGCTCAAGGGATCTCCGCCGGGATATGTCGGGTACGGCCAGGGCGGCGTACTCACCGAGGCCGTGCGTCAGCGCCCGTATAGCGTGATCCTGCTCGACGAGGTGGAAAAGGCCCATCGCGACGTGCTCAATCTGTTTTACCAGGTGTTCGACCGCGGCTTCATGCGCGATGGCGAAGGCCGCGTGATCGACTTCCGCAATACCGTGATCCTGATGACGTCGAATCTCGGCAGCGAGCAGATCATGGCCACGATGGAGACAGGCGGCGTGACTCACTCGAGGCTGATGGAAACGATCCACCCGCTGCTGGTCGAACACTTCCAGGCGGCGCTGCTTGCGCGCTTCCAGACCATTGTGTATCGACCACTGTCGGCCGAAGCGCTGGCGTCGATCGTGCGCATGAAGCTTGACAAGGTGGCGCAGCGCATCGTGCACAAGTTCGGCGTACCGCTCCTGTGCGAAGACGCGCTGGTGTCCGAACTCGTGCGTGCGTGCCAGTTGCCTGACTCCGGCGCGCGTAATATCGACAGCCTGCTCGATCAGCAAATCCTGCCGGTGCTCGCGCGCGAGTTGCTGGTGCGTATCGCGGGGCACGCGGAGTCGCGGGCCACGTCACGCAGGAATGTCTCCCCGGCAATACGTCTGTCCTATTCCGAAGACGCGGGCATCGTCGTCGAATTCGATGCGGCGATCGAGGTGGCGGCATGACTCGCGGCGGCCCCGGGCTCTTCGAGGTCGTAACCGGTCATTTCGCCAACGGCGCATCGATTGAGGACTTCGGCGCGGCCACTCAGTCTTTCTTGTCGGTACAAGACAACATCCAGCGCATTCTGAACAGCCGTCGCAACGGGCTCGCTCATCTGCCCGATTACGGACTCGATGATCTTTCGGAAATTTATCGCCACCTGCCGTCGTCAGCGCACAAGCTAAGACACATGATCGAGACCACGCTGCTCAAGTATGAGCCGCGTCTGAAATCGGTCGATATCACGATCGAAGATACCGAACCGGGCATGCTGCTGAGCTTTACGATGAGCTGCCGCCTGCATCAGACTGGGCTGGTGCGCTTCGGTACGCACTTCACGCCAGATGGCCAGACCCGCCTCACCCTACTAAAGTCTGAGCACGATCGCGATTGAAGGCGCTTCCCGCGCGGCAGCGGTACTTCCGGGGTGCGCTTCGCTCTCTTTTTTGCTCCCGTAAGAGCTCACCGTTAGATTGTTTTCCTCTTTTTCACGCTCCCGAAAATGCTCACCTTAAACACCCACCGGTGCGTGCGGCATCGAGTGGCTGTGCGCTGAAAAACATTTCCTTCAGCACATGAATCGGTAGGGCACCGCCGCGCTCTCAGGATGCCCTCACCCGCCGAACAAAGAGTCGCCGCGTGAGATCGAACGCCACCAGATTCCCCGCCACCACCAGCAGGAGCCCGACCACAGCCAACGCGGACCATTGGTAGCCTTCGAATACCGTCGACGCCGCGAGCGCCACAATCGGAAACAGCACGGTGCAGTAGGCGGCCCGCTCCGGCCCGATGCGCCCGACCAGCATGAGGTACGCGGTAAAGCCGATCACCGAGCCGAACACGGCCAGATACGCGAGCGCGCCGAGATAACGCGCGTCAGGCTCGATGGAGAAGGAAAAGCCGGCCAGCGCGCTGCCCACCGTCAGGATGCCGGCGCCGATCAGCATTGCCCAGCTATTGGTGGTGAACGGGTGCAAGCCCATCGATTGCATCCGGCTCGACAGCAGATTGCCGGCCGAAAAGCACAAGGTGCCGAGGAATGCGATAGCGAGTCCCAACCACACCGTGTGGTCGCCCAGGTGTCCTGCCATCTGCTGGACGAACAGGCACACGATGCCGACGAGCCCCAACGCCGCACCGGCAATCGCCGACGCTTGCAAAGGACGGCCCATGAAGAGCCGGCCGTTGATCGAATTCAGCAACGGCGCAGTGGAAAACACCACCGCGACGAGGCCGCTCGGCACCACCTGTTCGGCATAGTAAAAGCACAAAAAGTTGAGGCAGAAGAGCGCCAACCCTTGCGCGGCGAGGAAGCGCCATGCGGCGCGCGGCGGCCAGATGGGCCGGCGCATGATGCGCAGCAGCGCGAACAGCACCAGCGCCGCGATCCAGAAACGCCACGCAATCGACACCGGCGGCGGCACCGCACCCAATTGCCATTTGATCGCGATCCAGGTGGTGCCCCAGATGAGCACGGTGACGGCGTAGAGCGAAAAATTCATGACAGTGCCTGCAGCAGCAAAATGCGGAAACCCAACTATGCTGCAGCGCCGGCGGCCGCACTTGTCCAGGATTGCGCACATTTTCGGAGGCCTGAGCGGCCGGCAATCACTCGCCCTATACTGACGCTTACCCTGTCATCGAATGCATCCCGCTCGTTTCCGTGAACGCCAAACCGCCCGCCCCCGTGATCGAATCCACCGAAACGCCGTTCGGCCTTCAGTCGGTCTGTCACACGCTGCAGAGCGCCAACGCGAATCTCGAACGCTTCGCGTGGCTGGGCGACCGGCTCGCCATCGCCGTCTGGACCCGCGATATCGAGGAAGCCGAGACCATCTATGAGCGGCCCGGCCATCACACGCTGTCGTGCTATCTGGATGGCGGCTATCGCACCGAGCGTCAGAAGATGCCCGGGCGCTACGGCGCGCCGTCGCGGCTTTGCGCGTTGCCCGGCGAGCATGAATCGCGCTGGTGGGTGCGCGGCCACATGCACTTCATGCATCTTTACTTCCTGCCCGACCATTTCACGCAGCGCGCCGTGCAGGAACTCGATCGCGAGCCGCGCGAACTGACGCTGGCCGATCGCACCTATTTCGAAGACCCGCACATCGCGAGCCTGTGTCAAGCGCTCGCCAATGAAGACTGGCAGGACCCCGATGGCTTGCTGCGGACCAATGAAACCGCGCATCAGGTGTTGAGCCTGCTGCTGCGCGCGCAAGGTGTGCGCCGCACGGATGCGTCGCTCAAGGGCGGTCTGTCGGTCGCGACCCGGCGGCGCTTGCGCGACTACATCGAGAACCATCTCGCGCAAACGCTCACACTCGGCGAGCTTGCCGGTGTAGCGGCGCTGTCGGAATTTCATCTGGCGCGCATGTTCCGCACGTCGTTCGGACTACCGCCTGCGGCCTGGATCGCTCAGCAACGGCTCGAACGCGCACGCACGCTGCTGCGCACCACCAGACTGCCGCTCGCGCAAGTCGCCGAGCAATGCGGCTATGCGAACGCCAGCCATTTCAGCCATCGTTTCCGTGAAAGCGTCGGCGTGGCGCCAGCGGCGTATCGGCAGGTGGTCAGCGCGCAATCGTGACTGGCGCGCCGACCCAGGCTGCTCCGGCCTGGGCTGCTCCAGCCTGGGCAGGCTGTCCGGCGCCAGCCTGAGCCCTGAGCCCTGAGCCCTGAGCCTTGAGCCTTGAGCCTTGAGCCTTGAACCTTGAGCCCTGAACCCTGAACCCTGAACCCTGAACCCTAAGGCCGAGCTGCCCTGCCTTAAGCTTGACCGGCACGGGCCCAACCCGGCCGACCTCACTTCAAAGCCATCGCCAGCACGCGCGCCACATGGATCGCGTCGACGCCCGCGCCATCATGAATCTGATGCCGGCAACTTGTGCCGTCCGCGACCATCACCGTGTTGCCATCGATCTTCCGCACTGCGGGAAGCAGCGACAATTCCGCCATCGCCTGCGATGTCGCGTAATGCTCGGCTTCGTAGCCAAAGCTGCCCGCCATCCCACAGCACGACGAATCCACCGTCGACACCTCGAGATCAGGAATCCACTTCAGCACGGTCTGCACAGGCGTGAACGCGTCGAAGGCCTTTTGGTGGCAGTGGCCGTGTACGAGCGCCTGCTCCTTGGCCAACGGCTTCAACGCAAGCTGCAAGCGCCCGGCCTTTTCCTCGCGCACCAGAAACTCTTCGAACAGAAACGCCTGTTTCGAAAGCCGTTGCGCTTCCTCGCCGAAACCGTAGTGCAGAAACTCGTCGCGCAACGACAGCAAACACGAGGGCTCCAACCCGACGATCGGCACGCCACGCTCCACCAACGGTTTGAACAGATCGAGCATGCGCCGCGCTTCCTGCTTCGCTTCGTCGACCAAACCGGCTGCGAGGAAGGTGCGGCCGCAACACACCGGCCGCTCGCCCTGGCGCGTATTGAAGTGCACCGTGTAACCGGCCGCCTCCAGCACCTGTTGCGCGGCGCGCGCGTTTTCAGGCTCCATGTTGTTGTTGAACGTGTCGACGAACAACAGCACTTCTTTCAGCGCGCCGCCTTGAGGCGGCTTGGCCGCCGACGCGCTCGCCAAGAACGATTTCTTGAAACGCGGCAGCGGCCGTTCGGGCGCGAAACCCACCGAACGCTTGAACCACGCCGACAACACCGGCACGTTATCAGCCAGCGCCATCAAGCCCGGCATCCGGCTCGCCGTGGCGGCATAGCGCGGCATGAAGGCCACCAGCTTGTCACGCAGACTCAGCCCATGCTGTTTGACGCGCGCCGCCCGTGCCTCGATCTTGAACTTCGCCATGTCGACGCCCGTCGGGCAATCGCGCTTGCAGCCCTTGCACGAGACGCACAAATCGAGCGTGTCCTTGACGTCGTCGCTGGCGAGACCTGCTTCGCCGAGTTGCCCGGAGATGGCCAGACGCAACGTGTTCGCGCGTCCCCTCGTCACATGCTGCTCATCCTTCGTCACGCGATAACTCGGGCACATGGTGCCTGCATCGAACTTGCGGCAATGACCGTTGTTGTTGCACATCTCAACGGCCTTCGCGAGACCGCCCGACAGATCGTTGCCGCTGCCCGGCGGTGTTTCCTGCCCCGTCAGCGGATCACGTTCGACGTTCCATGCGGACCAGTCGAGGGCGGTCTCGATCCGATGCGCTGCGTAGCCCGGCGCAAAACGGAAATTGCGCGCGTCGTCCATCTTCGGCGGGCGCACGATCTTGTCGGGATTGAAGCGGTTGTCCGGATCGAACAGCGCCTTGATCTCGGTAAAAGCCTGATTCAGACGCGGCCCGTATTGCCACGCGACCCATTCGCCACGGCACAGGCCGTCGCCGTGCTCGCCGGAATATGCGCCCTTGTATTCGCGCACCAAGGCCGCCGCCTCCTCGGCGATGGCGCGCATCTTCGCCGCGCCGTCACGCCGCATATCGAGAATCGGCCGCACGTGCAGCGTGCCGACACTTGCATGCGCATACCAGGTGCCTTCGGTGCCGTGCCGGTGGAACACCTCCGTCAGGCGGCTCGTGTAGTCCGCCAGATGTTCGAGCGGTACCGCGCAATCCTCGATGAAGGAGACCGGCTTGCCGTCGCCCTTCATGCTCATCATGATGTTCAGCCCAGCTTTGCGGACTTCCCACAGCGCCCTCTGCTCATGTGCGGCAGGCATCTCGACGACCGAATCGGGCAAGCCCAGGTCGGCCATCAACTCGGTGAGCTGTTTGAGCGACGCAAGCTGCTGGCCGCGGTCCTCGCCAGAGAATTCCACCAGCAGGATCGCTTGCGGCTCGCCGACCAGCGCCTTCTCTATCACCGGCCGGAAGGCGGGATTGCTCATCGCCAGATCGATCATGGTGCGATCGACCAGTTCCACGGCTACCGGCTTCAGCTTCACGATGTGCTGCGTGAGTTCCATCGACTGCCAGAAGGTTGGGAAATTCACCACGCCCAGCGCTTTATGTGTGGGCAGCGGCGCGAGCTTCAGCGTCAGTTGCCGGCTGAACGCAAGCGTGCCCTCCGAACCGACCAGTAGATGCGCGAGGTTGGCGATGCCGTCATCCGTATAGGCGCGCGGACTCTGGCAATCGAACAGGTCGATGTTGTAGCCCGCTACACGACGCAGCACCTTCGGTATGCGTTCGACGATTTCATCATGCTCCCGCTCGGCGATCCGCTTGACGCCTTCCACGATCTGCTGCAAGCGCACGCCCTGCGGCGGCTCACGCAACGAAGCGAAACGTGCTTCGCTGCCGTCGGCGAGAATGGCGTCGATCGCGTCGACGTTGTGCACCATATTGCCGTATTCGATCGAGCGCGAGCCGCACGAGTTGTTGCCGGCCATTCCGCCGATCGTGCATTGCGCCGCCGTCGAGACATCGACTGGAAACCACAAGCCGTAAGGCTTCAACCATGCGTTCAGGTGATCCAGCACGACGCCCGGTTCGACCGTCACCGTGCGCGCGTCTGCATCGAACTCGACGAGGTTGTTCAGCCACTTGCTGGTGTCGATCACCAGCGCCTCGCCGACGGTCTGGCCGCATTGGCTTGTGCCCGCGCCGCGCGCGAGCAACGGTACTTTCTCGCTTCGTGCAATTTCCAGTGCGATGCGCAAATCGTCCTGATCGCGCGGCACCACCACGCCGATCGGCGTGATTTGATAGATCGACGCGTCGGTTGCATAGCGGCCGCGGCTCGCCTCATCGAATAACACGTCGCCGCGCACAGACTTGCGCAGATGCTGCGCGAGCGGCGTAGTCAGGCGCGCGGCGGACGGGACCAGATGAATCGGCTTGACGAGTAAAGCGGAAGTTGGGTTCGTCATATCGTCGGCCTATAAGAAATCGGGCTAGTACAGCGTCAGGTTGATCGGCTCGAGCCCTTCAATGCGCCCGCTCGCCGTGCCTGCGCTCTGCGGAAAAAACATTCCGGTGTACGAACCGGTGGTGACGACCATTGCCGGCGTGACCGCGATGCCGCGCGACGTGGCGTGATTGACGAGCCATGTCAGCAGGCGCCGCGGATCGCCGGCCGGATTGGCCGGCGTGGTCTCGACAACGTCATGCCCTTCGAAACTGAAATTTGCCGACGGCGCCACGAATGGAAAATCCTCGCGATACGGCGTAAATTCACCGACGATCAGCGCGCCGTGATTCTGCAAATCCGCGAGTTGGGCGAGCTTGTCGACGTTGGGCCAGCCGGCGTAGCGGCTCGCCACAATCTCGATGGTCGCGCCGATCGAGCCAATGCCCGCGCGCACGTCGGCTTCGCTATAGGGGGTTGTGGAAGGCTCGAAGCGGCGGCCGAAGCGGAATGCGATCTCCAGTTCGAGTCCCAGCGGCGCAAAGACTTCGCGCGGCAACCGTGCGCCGTCGGCGTGCAGATCGCTCGCAGGTAGCGGTGCGCCCTGGATCGGGCCGCTGTCGGACTTCGCGCCGATCTTCCAGCCACCGATCGAAGCGTCCAGTACACGCAGGAGGTCATGCTGGATCGCGTAGGCGGCGGCGCCGTCTGTGGGCGTTTGCTCCGGCGGCAACGCATCGAGCGTCAGATGATTGCGGCGCGCGTCGGCGAGACGTTGACTCAGTGAGGTTGTCATTGCTTTAAAGGCGAAGAGAGGGGACGGTGCCACCTGCTTAAGCACCGACGCCCGTGGTGGCGTGCGCCTTGTCGGCCGCGTTGAATTCGAATTTGCTTTCCGGCTGCATGCGGAACGCGAGCACCACACCGATCGCCATCAACAGCATGCTGCCGACGAACGGCAACTCCCAGCTGCCGAAGTAGTCGATCAGAAATCCGCCGACCACCGGCGAGATGATCGCGGCCAATGCCGAGCCGGTGTTCATCATGCCGCTCGCGGTGCCTGAGTATTCCGGCGCGATGTCCATCGGGATCGCCCACATCGGACCGATCGTCATTTCGGCGAAGAAGAAGCCCGACGCGAGACACGCCATCGACAGATACAGGCTGTGCGTGAACATCAGCGGAATGAGCGAGAGCAGACAGAACAACATGCACACCGACACCATCCAGCTCCGCGCGCGCTTCAGGCTGCGGGTCCGCGTGAAGATCCAGTCGGTCACGATGCCGCCGAGCGTGTCGCCGAGCACGCCGGCAAAGAATACGACCGATGCGAAGATCGCCGACTTTTGCAGTTGCAGGTGATAGCTGTGCAGGAAGTACTGCGGAATCCAGCTGAGGAACAACCACAAGGTCCAGCCGTAGCAGAAGTACACGATCGTGACGGGCCACATGCGATGAAACAGTTTTCCCCATGGCACGCCGGCCGCTTTCGGCTTCGGCGCGGGCAAGACTTCGAGTTCCTCAGTCGTGATACGCGGATGATCTTTCGGATGTTCGGTGAACGTGAACGCCCACACCGCCACCCACAGCAGGCTGAACACGCCGCAGATATAGAACGATTCGCGCCATCCCCAGGTCGCCATCACCAGCACGATCAAACCGGGTGCAACCGCATTGCCAATGCGCGATGCCGCGTGTGTAATGCCCTGCGCAAAGCCGCGTTTTTCTTTCGCGACCCAGCGCGCCATTGCGGAAGTGGCGGCGGGAAACGTGGCGCCTTCGCCAAAGCCGAGCAACACACGCGCTGCGAGCAACGAGACCAGGCCGCCGGCGAGGCCGGTCAGCAAAGTCGCCACGCCCCAGATGGCGCCGCAGAAAATCAGCGTGCGCTTCGCACCGAAGCGGTCACTGACCCAGCCACCGATGATCTGAAAAATCAGATACGGGTAAGCGAAGGCGGAGAACACTAGACCCACTTCTGTATGGGAAAGGCCGAACTCCTTGCCGAAACCTGCTGCCGCGGTGCTGACGTTGACGCGGTCCAGGTAAGTGATGAAGTACATGATGCTTAACATCACTAAAACGATACTGGTCGCACTGCTCACACGAAACCGCTTCATCGTCGCTCTCCATTGCAGTCTATCGACGGCGCGCCTGGAATGGCGCGCTGCGTCGGCGCCCGTCAGCGGCATGCGCTGTGGGTCCATCGCATGTTGTTCATGAGCCGCGTTCTATGTGCGGCTTCGTGAGTAAAGTGCTCCCCGCCTTCCCTTGCTGCGAGATGCGCTGATGCTTGTTGCTTGTTGCTTGTTGCTTGTTGCTTGTTGCTTGTTGCTTGTTGCTTGTTGCTTGTTGCTTGTTGCTTGTTGCGCGGATGCACTGGCGCACCGATGCGCGTGGCGCCGGTCTGCGCCTGCACTGATAGCGTCATAGCGCCAAGCAGAAGCGCTACGCGCCAAGGCATCCAAGCGCTTAAGCCGCTGCTTTCAGCCCCGCGGCTTGCGTCGGCTGGCTCAGCCACTCCATAGCGGCAGGCAAGCCACTTTCCTTGAGCGGCACGCCCGCAAGCCGCAGACCCATTTCGCAACCGGCCAGCGTCGCCAATAGCATCAGGTCGTTACAGTCACCGAGGTGGCCAATGCGGAACATGCGGCCTTTCATCTTGCCGAGGCCGGTGCCGAGCGACATGTCGAAGCGTTCGTAGATGAGCTTGCGCACCGCGTCGGCATCGATACCCTCGGGCATCATCACGCCGGTCAGCACCGGGCTATACACAGTGGGATCCGCGCACTGAATCTCCAGCCCCCACGCGCGGACCGCACGGCGAGTGGCTTCGGCGAGACGCTCGTGACGGGCGAACACGTTGTCGAGCCCCTCGCCGAGGATCATCTCAAGCGCCTCATGGAGCCCGTACAGCAGGTTCGTGTTCGGCGTGTACGGCCAGTAGCCGGTCTTGTTCATCTCGACGATGTCGGTCCAGTCCCAGAAGCTGCGCGGCAATTTGGCCTGCTTGCTGGCGGCCATTGCCTTCGGCGAAATCGCGTTGAAGCTGATACCCGGCGGCAGCATCAAACCCTTTTGCGAACCCGACACGGTGACGTCGACACCCCATTCGTCATGGCGATAGTCAGCGCAGGCTAGACCCGAGATCGTGTCGACCAGCAGTAGCGCCGGGTGGCAGGCGGCGTCGATCGCACGACGCACGGCGGCGATATCCGAGGTGACGCCTGTGGAGGTTTCGTTATGCACGACGCACACCGCCTTGATCGCGTGGTGCGTGTCGGCGCGCAGGCGCTCTTCGATCATGTGCGGCTGAACCCCGCGTCGCCAGCCTTCGATACCAGGCAGGCCGAGGAACTCCGGCTTCAGCCCGAGGCTTTCCGCCATCTTTTTCCACAGCGTTGCGAAGTGACCGGTTTCGAACATCAAGACGTTATCGCCGGGGCTCAGCGTGTTCGACAGCGCCGCTTCCCACGCGCCGGTGCCGGAGGCCGGGTAGATCACCACCGGTTGCTGCGTCTTGAAGATTTTTTTGATGCCTTCGAGCACCTTCAGACCGAGTTCGCCGAACTCCGGGCCGCGGTGATCGATGGTCGGGTAGCTCATCGCACGGAGAATGCGATCGGGCACCGGGCTCGGACCCGGGATCTGCAGGAAGTGACGGCCAGCGGGATGAAAGTCTAGCTTGAGCATTGGGCTCCTCCGATTGAATTTTGCATGCAAAAAACTATATCAGACGATCGGCGACGCCCCCAAGGCGAAGATTGCATGCGGACACCGGTGTTTACCCGTGCTATTAACTAATCTTTATGCTTCCGATAAAATCGCATCTATACGATGTTGAGGGCTTTTGTATGCAAAATTCGGATTTCGATGCGGGAGTGGGCGCTTCCCCGCTGATGCCGAAGGTCGAGCGTCAGCGCTTGCACGACACGGTGGTGGAGCACATTCGCCGGTTTATCGTCGAGGGGGTGTTGGAGCCGGGCAAGAAACTGAACGAGCGCGAGTTATGCGAGACGCTGGGGATTTCGCGCACGCCGTTGCGGGAGGCGCTGAAGGTGTTGGCCGCGGAAGGGCTGATTGAGATTTCGCCGAACCGGGGCGCGTCGGTTTCGAAGATGTCGGAAGCGGAGTTGCGCGAGACCTTCGAATTGATGAGTGGCCTTGAAGCTTTTTCCGGCGAACTGGCGGCGGAGCGGATGACGGCTGCGGAGCTTGCCGAGATCAAGGCGTTGCATTACGCGATGCTGGCTTGCCGGACGCAGAACGATCTGGCCGGGTACTACAGCCGCAACCAGGCGATTCACGACAAGATCAATGAAGCGGCAAGGAATTCAGCACTGCGGCAGACTTATGTCGCGGTTAATCGACGCCTGCAGGCGTTGCGGTTCCGGTCGAATTTTCAGATCCCCAAGTGGGATAGCGCAATTCACGATCATGATGAGATGTTGAAGGCGCTTGAAGCGAGGGATGGGAAAAAGTTGAGCGCTATTTTGCGGCAGCATTTGCTGGATAAGCGGGATGCGGTGTTGCAGGTGCAGTCGCAGGAAGAGGTGGCGGCTTCGGTGTTGAAGGCTTGAGCGGTTTTTTGCCTTCGGCGACGGCATAGGTTGCGTGCTTGCGGCGTTGGGCCCGCCGCGGGAGACGTGAACCTAAACCCCTAGTTGTCCACATAATTTGTGATCAAGGCTGTGGATAACCCCCCCACAACAGCGTCAAGTCATTGATGCAAATACATTCTGCCGGGTCGATGCATCCGACAGCCAGCTTGACAACCGGCTGAAGCCACCTTCTAACTAGCGTGAACCGTCTGGCGCGGAACCAACACCGCCACTCCCAAGGGAGTGGGGCGCTGTCCGACGCTTTAAAGTTAATTGGGCGGCAACAGTCAGGTCGTACGCCGACTGGCCACACGATAGGGGAAGTTACGAACCCGATCCGCCATAGAGATGGCGCAAGTCTGCCCCACCGACCCTCTTGTTTCCCTCGACAATCATTAACCCGTTGCCTGCCTCGGGATAGTTAACAAGTGGTTCTCCATCAAGGCGATCAATGTTGAACGAGTCCAGAACGAAACCTGCGTGAGTGTTATGGACGATTGCGTAAATAAGCACCGGGTTCTTTGCATAAATATTCCCTGTAATGCAAATACCGCGGCGGTCGGATCGAGCCGACGCGAACGCTTCATGAACCCGCGTGGCCCAACCAATAGCGGCTCAGGGAAGCTTAAAGCGCGGCGGCAGATCCGACTCCTTGTATACGTGTCGCAAATCTGCCCCACCTATGCGTTTGCCCGCTTCCATGACCATGAGGCCATCACCTGGCTCGGGATAGGCCACAAGAGGCTCTCCATCGAGACGATCGATGTCGAAAGAGTCGAGGACATAACCTGACTGCGTCTCCACCGCACAAGCATAAATCAGCACTGGCACGCCCTCGTCAACGCAAACCAACTCGCGCGCGAGCGTAATGAAGCCACCACCTGAAATTCTGATTTCATCGTGACTGATGGCCAGACAGTAGGGCACATTGACCTCATGGACCGTGCATCGTTCAACCTGATTTTTCCACCTTAGTACGTGAGCGCCATAAAAAGATTCGTTCGCTGCAAGAAGAAACTGCAGAAGCAGACGTTCGTGGCTTGCTAATGGTCGTTGCATGGTATTCATCAAACAGTGCTCCGATTACTTGCCCGGTATCCGAATCGAGCCAACTCTAAATCGGACGGTACAACGCGTGCCTGCAGCATGGCCATTGCCCGGATACACCGGGTCAGCGACGGGACAGCTCGCTTCTGGTTCTTCCGTAGTGGGTGTCGCGCACCACGCGTCGATAAGCGGCAAACTAACGCAGTTGTAGTACTGCATGCCGCCTGGTACGCCGGCGTATGCATCCCACCGGCAGGTGGGCGAACCCGGTTTTGCGCCGGTTGCTGTCCACACCGCGTTGCAGTCCGCCGCGTTTGCGCCGAACGCGAACATAAGCAACATGAATGCGGCCAGCAGGCGGCCCGCCATGCCTGCTGGACTCTCAGTAATTCTGCTGTTTTTCATAGTCATCCTTATTAGTTGTACTTGGTTAAAGCCCAAGCACCCTATAAGGAGCATTCCACCTCGACTATCCGACAACTCCTAAAATTACGATCTCATTGCATATTCACAAATATGCTTTCACTGGAGTTCGCGACAATTCGTAGGACACCACGCGAGCGCCTATCAGTCATCAACACTCACCACCGGTGATAACAGGAATAGCGGACGCGCATGGGGAATCGCGAGGGAACGCGCTCAGCGGCCTCAAGCGGACTCTCCCTCTCCAGAGAAAAGCGGGCGACGCCGTACGGACCAACCGTCCGAGCGGGCGCCCTAAAGTTATCCCCAGTTTTCGTTCATAAGGCTGTGGACAACTTGCGCACAGCCAAGCCAAGTGCTTGATGCCACAGGCGTATCGCCCATGGGCTCAGCCGCATGCACACGCCCCGCCCCGTGATACAAAGAAGCTCCCACGCTTTGCCACTCGTCGAGGCTCCCGCATGTCCTCCGTCATGGGCTTCAAACTCGTCCTGCTGTCGCTCGTCGCGATGATCGGTCTCCAACTGCTCGCCAAGCGGCTGCGACTCCCACCGGCCGCGGCACTTCCGGTCGGTGGCGCTGCGATGGCCTTCGTGCTGGGCCTGCCGACCATCAACCTCGATCCCGAGCTGGTCCTGATCGTGTTCCTGCCGCCGCTCCTCATGGACTGTGCCTACTTCTCCGTGTGGGACGAATTCAAGCGCAATCTCGGTGGCATCCTGCTGCTTGCGATCGGCGCCGTCGCCTTTACGACCCTCGCGGTCGGCCTGGTCGTGCATTGGGTCGTGCCGTCCTTACCGTGGAGCGCGTGCTTCGCGCTGGGCGCGATCGTCTCGCCGCCTGACGCCATCGCCGCGAAGGCCGTACTGGAACGCGTGAGAAAATGGCGCTCTTCTCAAGCCAACGATCACAAGGAACGACATGTCCACTTCTTCTCCAATCCGCGCGATCGTTACCGGTCACACTCGCGGCCTCGGCGCATCCCTCGCTGAACAACTGCTGGCGCGCGGCGTCGCGGTACTGGGTTTGTCCCGCTCGCGTCATGCCACGCTCAAAGAGCGTTTCCCTGCACTGCTCGAAGAAATCGAACTCGAGCTTGCCGATCCCACGCGCGTCGCGCAGTGGGTCGCAACCGATGCACTGCGCAGCTTCGTCAGCGGCGCGCAGACCGTACTGCTGATCAACAATGCGGGCACGGTTCAGCCGATCGGTCCGATCGAAGGCCAGGACGCCGCGGACATCGCCACCGCCGTGAGCCTGAATGTGGCCACGCCGCTGATGCTGGCGAGCGCGCTCGCCGCGGCCGGCGTCGACGCGACCGATCGGCGCATCATGCATATCTCGAGTGGCGCGGCGCGCAATGCGTATCCCGGTTGGAGCATCTACTGCGCGACCAAGGCCGCACTCGATCATCACGCGCGCGCCGTTGCACTCGACGCGAATCGCGCGCTGCGCATCTGCAGCCTGGCGCCGGGCGTCATCGATACGAATATGCAGGCGGAAATTCGCGGCAGCGGCACCGAACGGTTCCCGATGCGCGAAAAATTCGAAGACCTCAAGCGCAACGGCCAGCTTTCGACACCGGAGCAATGCGCCACCCAGTTGCTCGATTACGCCTTCAGCGATGCATTCGGGAAAACGCCGGTAGCCGACATTCGCGAGGTCGCGAAGCAAGGCTGACACGCGAGTACAACGCTCCCGTAAAACCTCACCTTTGGGCTGATCCGCCGATACTCGCACGCCGGGCGCAACTATCGCACCGCGCTCGGCCGCCCCCAAGCCTGGCAAATTTTTCCCAACTCTTTCAACACGGAACGTGATTGGGGACCGCTCGCAAAGCCACGGTGCGATGCGCGGATCAGCTCCCGAAAAATCTCACCTTTGGCACGGAGCGACTGGGGTTCGACGCGAAGTGTCCATCTGACTGCTCCCGAAAAAGCTCACCTTCCGAGCGTGGGGGCAGGCCGCAAAGGCATGCTGGGCGTGGCACCGGTGGTCCAGAACAGGCTACTCCCGCAAACCCTCACCTTTGGAAGTGGCCGGGTAATCTGCATACCCAGGTAAGAGGCCGTGTGTGTCAGGCGCTTGCACTTAGTGCCTGACAGTCAGTGCGCGCTGCTTGTTCACGGCCCATGCGTCACTGATTGATCGACTCGGGCCTGGGTGGTGAGGCGCAATGAAGCGGCGCAACTCACGTGTCCGCTATCGCGTCACGCTCCCGAATATTCTCACCTTTGGATAAGCCAACGCGCCGGCACAGTCCGCCGTCATCATCGCGACGGCTGTTTTTTCACGTATTTAGCGTGTTTTTGACGGGGGCCGTGATCGCGAAGCTTGCTTTGCACAACACCGCCGCGCGGCTCCCGAAAATTCTCACCTTCGCCAAACCCGGCCGCGCTTGCCGTGTCTAGCTCGCCAACTTGCGGAACGTTTCCAGCACTGCGTCGCCCTTGAACGGCTTGACGATCCAGCCTTTCACGCCAGCCGCCTTGCCGCGCTCTTTCATCGCCGGGCTGCTCTCGGTCGTCAGCATGATGACGTTGACGGTCGTGTTCGCTAGTTCACCGCGAATCTTCTCGACCATCGTCAGGCCGTCCATGTTCGGCATGTTGACGTCGCTGATCACCAGCTTGATGCCGGGGCTGGCCTTCAGTTTGGCGAGGCCGTCCTTGCCGTCCACCGCCGTGTCGACGTCCAGGCCGTTCTTCTTCAGAAAGCCGGCCACTTCGTCGCGCACCGTGCTCGAGTCATCCACCACCAGAATTTTCGACATGTTTTTTCCTATGACAACATTCAAAACAGATCCAGTTCGCCCGCTTCGACCATCGCGCCGACATCGTTCGTGACTTCCTTGAAGTCCTCCGGCGACCAGCTCAGGCTGAACACAAAACGTTGATGCAGCTTGACCGACCGGCCAGACTGCGGGTCAGTCAGCGAGTACATGAAACACAGCTGCGGATTTCCGCTGCCAAACGAGATGTACTTGTGCTTGTGATTCACCAGCAGCGGCACCTGTACCTGGCTGCGCAACCAGGCGTCCGCATCGCCGACATAGCGGTTCCTGAACGAACCCCAGATCAGATTCGTCACCTCACCGAGCACGCCATTCAGATCGCGGAAGTTTGCTTCGCCGTCTTCCGCGTTGTCGATCATCCGAGAGCGATCGAGCAGTTCGAGAATCGGCGCTTCTTCCGCCTGCATCATCATGTAGCCGCGGCACCACGCGCTTTCCAGCGGAATCAGGCTGAACACCTCGCCGAAGATAATCCTGTCGCGCACGATATACGGCGTGTCGCACGTGATGCTCAGGTTCTTGAACACGTCGCCGAGAATCGCCTGCGTCATGTCGGCAATGCCACGCACTAACGCGTTCGGATAATCCAGGCTGAAGATGTATTCGTCGATCACCTTCCGCAAGGGCGCCATATCGTGCGCGACGTACGTTGCGCAGACCACGCGGCGCAAGCTCTCCGGCAAACCGTCGACACTCGGATCATGATCCCGCCGCATGATGATCGGCAACTCGGGGCGCACCGCATTGATCCTGATCGCGATCTCGGCGCTCGCTTCGGCCGAGCCGCCGTAGCCTTCGGCGAACAGAACCGCGCCCAGATCGATGTTCGAGCGCAGCACCGACTGCAAGCGGTTCTTGCCGACTTTCACACCGACCAGATTGTTCTCGTCGCAGAAGCGCTTCAGCGCCTCTTTGTGCGCCGGGCAGTCGTCCAGCACCAGCACCTTGCTGACCGGTTTGTTCATGTTCATTTCGCGTTCCTGCTCACTGCAAATATCGGCGTCGTGGTCGACAGTTAAAACAACTCCAGCTCACCGCTGGAGTCTTCGATCGTGCTCGTGTCCGCCACGAAGTCGATCGGCGCATGGGCGCACACGCATATCGTCGCAGCAAGCTGCACGGAACCGCCAAGCGTGATCGAATACGACGACAGCAAACCCGGCTTCAATTCCGGCAGATGCCCCAGACAACGCGCGCTCAATACATAGGGCGTCGACATGCCGAGGTCCGGGAAGTAATGCAGCAGTTCCTGATTCATCGCGCCACAGCACAAATTGCAGATTTCCAGAAACGCTTCCTGGAACGGGCGTTCGTCGGACTCTTTCAGGTAGTAGTTGCGGGTGCTGTCGCTTTCGTCGAAGTGAAGGATCAGCAGTAGTCTGAACACAATCGACGAGATGGTCAGCACGACCACCTGGGTGTCCTTCGTTGCGCCTGTGCCGGCCCCGGCGAGCGGCGCGATCTCGCACGCATCGCCGGAATCCAGCGGCAGGCGCGCCTGTGCCGCTTTGCGGAAAATGCGCTCGAAGCTGTCCTTGGCGTTGCCCGTGATCACATCGGCACCTGGTGCAGCTTCGAGTGAAACTGGTTGGCGAGCGATTCGACGCTCGAGAGCGACGCCGCGATCATCTTGCCGCCCGCCTGGATGTCCTGGAAGGTGGAGGTGGTGGTCAGATCGTTGCGGTGCAGGCTGTCGCGATAGCTTTTCGACAATTCCTCAGAACGCGCGGCGAGCGCCCGGACCTCGCTTGCCACCACCGCGAAGCCGCGTCCGGCCGGACCTGCACGCGCGGCCTCGATCGACGCGTTCAGCGACACGATCACCACATGCCGGACGATCGACGACAGCTCCTGATTCTTCGCGTGCATGTCGTGGTTCTGCGTCATCAGCGAGATCATCTGCTCGTGCCAACGCTCGAATGTCGCGCCGAGGCTCTTCAGACGCGCGGCTTCGCCGGCGATCTGTTGTGCCTGATGCGCCCACTGGTCTTTGTCGTCAGTGGCTGCTTTCAGCGTTGCGCGCAGCTCGTCGACGCTGGCCGATTGCTGCCTCAGCTCCTCACGCAACTGCGCGGCCAACGCTTCCATCTCTTGCACGGCCTGTTCGCGTTCGCGGATCGCTTCACCATGGTCCGCCTGTTCCGCCGACAGCGCTTTGATCCGGACATCGGCTTCGGCGGAGAGCCGTGCCGTCAGCCTCGTGCTGTGCAATTTGTGCGCGACCAATGCCAGCAGCGCGGTCACCGCGCTGCCTGCCACTGCCGCCAAGACGTACTGTTGAATCACAACCTATCCTTCCAAAGTCCGTCGTGAAGCGCGTCAATCCGCGTTCGACCGACGTTCAAACCGTTATCGCGTCAAATTGCACTTCGCCGGCATCGCCGCGCGCTTCCACACCCAGCGTATCGACAACAACGCTATCCGGCAGGCAGACAATCGTCTGGAACTGGCGGAACGATGCGCCCTTGTGATCGTCGGTGAAGCGCAGTTCGATGCGGCCGTTCTCGCGCTTGAGGAAATCGCGCACGGCGTCCATGCCCACGCCACGGCCCGACACTTCCGTGACTGTTGCTGCGGTTGAGAAGCCCGGCCGGAAAATGAATTCGGCAATGGCTTCGTCGCTCAGTTGTTCGTCGCTGCCGATCCAGCCGCGCTCGACGGCAATCCCGCGAATCCGTTCGAGCGCGAGGCCGCGGCCGTCGTCGCTGAGCGTGATCTGCAGCGCGCGGTTGTCGACGCCCACTTCGATATCGATCGTGCCAGCCGGCGTCTTGCCGTGTGCGCTGCGCGCCTCGACGGTTTCGATACCGTGGTCCATCGAATTGCGCAACAGATGCATGAACACGTTGTTCAGCGTGCCGGCCGCCTGGCCGCGCAGACGGTAGCCGTTGTCGTCGATACGCACGGTCGGCGCCGGCTTGCCCAGCTCTTGTGCGAGCGAAGGCAGCGAGTCCAGCACGCCGGACAGCGCGTCGCGCACGCTTTCGCTGCCGAGCGCGCGCAAGGTTCGGCGCATCGCATCGCGCATCGACTGCAATTCGTGGAGTTCGCCGGCGTTCGTCTTGTCCAGCATGCTCAGGGTCTGCTGAATCTGGTCCTTCTCGACCATCACGTAACGGCCCGCATTGCCGGCGTTGTTTGCGCCGGCTTTGGCCTTGCGGCCGAGGCTCTGTTCGTTGATCCTGGCGTAGCTCTCGATCGCCTCGCGCACGCGTGTCAGTTCCTGCATCAGGTGTTCCTGATCCCACGAGCGGTCCGCGTCCGGTTGGCGCAGTTCGTGATAGCTCTGCTCGGTTTCATGAACGACATTGGTCAGATGCGCCAGGTTATAGGTCCGTGCATTGCCCTTGATGGTGTGCATGTTGCGGAACAGTTCGGCGATCGCCGCATGGTCCGCTTCCGAATGCTTGCGGATGATGCGCTCGTTCTCGCTGACAAAACCCGCGGAGCTTTCGATGAAGTGATGGAACTTCTCTTCGCTCACCGCGAGAATCTCGCCGATCATGTCGAGACGGCGGCGCTGTTCGCTGGCTTCGGCAGCGAGCTTGCGCAGTTCGGTGAC
Source organism: Paraburkholderia phytofirmans OLGA172 (assembly GCF_001634365.1). Lineage (NCBI taxonomy): Bacteria > Pseudomonadati > Pseudomonadota > Betaproteobacteria > Burkholderiales > Burkholderiaceae > Paraburkholderia > Paraburkholderia phytofirmans. The sequence continues at coordinate 17,678 of NZ_CP014579.1, read as the reverse complement.
GTCGCGCACGCACAGCATCAAACGCACGATCACGTCGTTTTCGTCTGTGATCGCCGACCAGCTGAGGTCTAGAATCTTCACCCGGCCATCGGCCATGCGGTTTGAAATTTCGCCGACCAGCAAATGCTGATTGAACGCGAAGTTGATGCAGTCTTCGCCGAGGCACGCATGTGCGGCTGCATCCACTTGCGAGAGCACGTCCGAACCGAGATCGGTATCCGAGAACACCAGATCCATCAGGCCACGCCCGGCGATGTCTTTCGTTTCGAAGATGTCTTCCAGATACGCCGAGTACTCCGAGTGAATCACGGCGCCGTCGATCACCGTCAAAATACCTTGCTGCATGTTCTGCAACATCGCCTGGATATCGGCGGTCTTCTGCTTGAGTTGCGCCGAGCTTTCCTGGATCTTTTCGATCATGCCGTTGAAGGCGACGATCGAATGGCCGATCTCGTCCAGCCGGCCCACCGGCACGCGCCGCGTGAAATCCTGGCTCGACGCGATCTCGCTCATCATGGCTTGCATGCGGCTAAGCGGGCGAGTGATCTGACGGTAGAGCAGCGAGCCGATCGAGGTCAGCAGAATGATCGCGATGCCGGTGACGATGGCGATGGCCGTCGTGGTGGTGGAAAGCGTGGCGTTCAGTGCGGTGATCGCCTCGTCTTTCTGGCGGTTCTTCTCGACGCGCAGGGTTTCAACGATGCCTTCGAGTTCGTCGCGATACTGCGCGACGTTGGCGAACAGATAGGCTTGCGCCAGCTCGTTCTTGCCGTCGGCCTTCATTTTCGCCGTCTCGGCGATAGCGGAAAAGTAGTTCTCGAGGCTGTCGTTGGCCTGGGAGACGAGGCCTTGCTGGGCGTGGCTCGCGGCGTCTTTGGCCTGCAGCGCGAGGGCCTGTTGCAACGAGGCCTTTTTCTTCTTCAGTTCGTCTTGTGCCTGGGCGACCATGTTGGCGTCCGGCGCGTAGACCAACGTCATGGTTGCGAGCTGTACGTCTTTGACTTGCGAGACGAGGTCAGCGGAAGCCAGCGCGCTGGGCACGACGCCTTCCGTCACCTTGCGCACTTCGGCTGCGCTGCCGCGCGTCTGATACACGGCGTAGCCGCCGATCGCCGACAAGGCGACAAACATCAAGACAACCAATAGCGTGATGCGATGACGGATAGTCATGTGAACCCCCCGGGTGTGGCCTTTTGCGTCGGCCCTCGATCGGGGCAGCGCGTTCTTTGCGAAATCTGGTCGTGTCTACAGCACAGGCCATTATTCCGGTCGCATGTTACTGAGCGATGACTACGGTGTTTTTGAGCACGCCCGAGGAGTTAAATATTCTTCTAAAGTTTTTGGTTTTGATGCCGTTATTTAAAGCCCATTTATTTGCGCATTGCGGTGCGTAGCGCTTTTGCAAAGGCTTTTGCAAAAGCGCGCGTTGAGCGTCGGCGTGCGGCATGAGTGCCGCCTTGATTTCTTCGCCAAAAGCGCCGGGCGTCATGGGAGAAGTTCTCCATGTGACTGGAAAAAAAACTCGCAGGTGGCTGCGTTCGGGGAGGCATCCCGAATCTTCTCACCTTCGAATCGAAAATGCATCGACAGGTAGCCACATTGTCACCGCACGCGCTCCCGAATGTTCTCACCTATGGGCTTTCAGCTTCCCTGCTGACCGCCCCGTGCCAGCTGGCACTCGCGGCGTGCGAGTACCGCAACGGCCATTGCGCGCCGGTTGTGGAGGCGAGCGTCCACAAGGAGGACTCCATGGAAATTCTCACCTTTGGCTGTGTTGACGATATTTCCTGGCGTTCCTCACCTTTGACAACGACGATGCCATCTCCTGGAATTCCTCACCATCCTGAAATCGCTCACCTTTGACTGGATGGCCGCGCAGGATGCGCTGACGTCAGTCACGCCTCCCGGCTCGGGTCCGTTTTGTTTGCCGTCGTTATCCCGCGCGACCTCAGTTTGTCTTTAGCTCCCACCGAAGAAGATATTGCATTGTGGGTCGATGTTGCAGGGCTTCGTGTGTTTTGCGCCGCTCTGCATTTTCGTGTCGGGCATGCCACCGTATCCCTGCGTCGCCGTATCGGAAGGGGCAGGCTGAGTCGCTGCGTTTTCCTGCTGGGCTGGTTGTTGAGTCTCCGGCATGCTTTGCGAATGCGCAAACCCGGCCATGACAAGCAATCCGGCGGCAGAAGCCGCCATCAGGTGTAATTTCATTTTTAGCTCCTAAATTAAGGGTGCGTTTTTCACCGATGTGATTCGTTATCCTCGTGCCCGGACGTCGACATAGATCGGAAATTTTCGGACGCGCGAACGCTCTTCGGGTCCGCGGGCGAATTGCCCGAGGCCAAAGTTTTAGGTGGTTATGAAAATACGGAGAGCAGTGCGCCGAGCCGAAGTCCCGGGGCGCAAGGTGGCGTGCGAACTGGCAGTGCCAACGGATTTTGTGGACCCCTCGACACGTAATAATCGCCCTGCAAATACCTGTTATAGCGTGTGAGATGCCGAAGTGATAGCGAATATTTTCGCCGCGGTCCGTCCACGCGCCCGCAAGCGGCTTTTTACGCCAGGCACGGGGCCTATTACGCCAGATTTAGAACTTCACCTTCAACTGGAACCCGATCGTGAATGGAAGATCGTCCGAGGGGATAGGCGGAATCACAATAAAGTTAGCCCCGACGCGCTTATAGTCCACCATCACGATTGGCGCAACCACCGGCCCGATCGTGTGGTTGCGACCCAGGCCCCAATTGCCGTAGTTATAGCCGGAGATGATCCCGCCGATCGCCGCGATCCGCACGATGCCCCAGTGCGCGAACTCGGGCGCCCAGACGCCGCCGCCATAGTATGAAGGCCGCCGCAGCGAGTTGCGAAAGCCGCCAGCAGTCAGCGCCCATTGATTGTTGAGCCAGCATTCGACGCCAAGGCCAGGATTGAATTGCTCGAAATGAGTATTTGGGTCGGGGTTGATGTGATAGGAACCGAGCATTGCATCGACCCATACGCCGCCCTCGCACCAGTTGCCCGCATAGGCCGCGGAGGCCGCAGCCAAGCTCGCGACGAGCGCCACGGCGGTACGCCGAATATCCTTCCTGATCTGCCGAAAATGCATGTGCTCTCCGTCACCGGTCGAGTGCCGGTGTCATCCATGTTCCAGGTATTCCTGCTTGCCGCCCGTCGCGCACTGTACCTCAACCCGCACCGGCGATGTGGAGGACACGCTCGGGCGCGCGGGAACAGGACATGCCCCGCGGCGCAGATGCAACCATAACGGAGAACCGATGGCAGAGCGGTGAGCACCCGGCAGGTGGCCACCTTCGATGTCGGAGAAATATCTAGAGGCCGAGGTCGGACAGGCCGGGATGATCGTCGGGACGTCGGCCGAGCGGCCAATGATAAAGACGCTCGGCCGCGCGGATCGGCAGATCGTTGATGCTGGCATGACGGCGCGCCATCAGTCCGTGTTCATCGAACTCCCAATTCTCGTTGCCGTATGAACGGAACCAGTTGTTCGAGTCGTCGTGCCATTCGTAGGCAAAGCGCACGGCGATGCGGTTGTCCGTGAATGCCCAGAGTTCCTTGATCAGGCGGTAGTCGAGTTCCTTTGCCCATTTGCGGCGCAACAGTCCGACGATCTCCGCGCGTCCTTGCGTGAACTCGGCGCGGTTGCGCCAGACGCTATCCAGCGTATACGCGAGCGACACGCGCTCGGGGTCGCGGGTATTCCAGCCGTCTTCCGCGGCGCGCACCTTCTGGATCGCGGTTTCGCGTGTGAACGGCGGGAGTGGCGGGCGGGTTTCGATCGAGTCAGCCATGGTGGTTTCTCAGTCAGGTGGCGGTGCGCCGGGACGGCGGCCGTTTGCTTGGGGCTGTGCCTCGCGACTTGCCCGCTGATCGACCTGCGAGTGGGTCCGATTCGCTTGCGGACTCGGTATCGAGCAAGGCTTCTGCGGCAGCTTGCGCGTCGAGCGCGGCGTCGGCCTCGCCGCTCACCAGCGCCACGGCGATGGCGCCGTCGAGCAGGATCAGCCATTGGCGCGACAAGCGCGCGGCGCGACGCGCGCCCATGCCCGATTCAGCCGCGTATTCATTGCACTGGGTTAGCACGAACGCGAGCAGGCGTTCCTTGTGTTCGCGTGCGACGATCCGGATCGGATCCTCCGCGGAGGCGATTTCGCCGGCGGCGTTCAGGAACGCGCAACCATGAAAATCCTCCGACGCAAACCATTCGCACAGCACATCGAACATGCCGAGCAGGCGCGTGCGCGCAGTCTTGCCATGTTGCCGCGTGCCCGCGATAAACCAGTTCATCCAGCGTTCGTCGCGCCGCTCCAGCGCGGCGGCGACAAGCGCGTCTTTCGATTCGAAATGCGTGTAAAAGCTTTTGCGCGCAGTGCCGGACTGCTTGACGATCGCGTCGACGCCGGTTGCATGGATGCCGCCGGCGTAGATCAACGCTTCCGCAGCGTCGAGCAGCCTTTCACGCGCGCTGCCGGACGCAGCCCATTCAGTCGGGTTTTGAGTAGCCATGCGCGAAGGGTAGAATGATCATTCTCCTTCGTCAAGTTTTTGTGTGCCTCGGCGTGTCGGTTACGCTTACTGTTATCGTGGTGACGATCGATCAACTGGAACGAACCTCATGAATCGCTCTACTATCCGCAGAACGTTTTTAGGTGCGCTGCTCAGCGCAACGCTGCTGACGGCAATGGCCTGTACGCCGGTGCGAGTGCTCACCCATACGGTTAGCCAGAACGAGGCGCGCGTGCCGGCCGGACGCTACGACCTCGACCCGGACCATTGCAGCATTACCTTCGATATCGATCACTTCAAGTATTCGCGCTTCACCATGCGCTTCGACCGCAAGCAGGGACAGCTCGACTGGAACGAAGGAGGGCTGGACAGGAGTAGCGCAACGATCACGATCGACGCCGCGAGCATCGATACGAATGTGCCGCTACTCGACAAGATGGTAAAAAGCGCGAGCATGCTCGACGTGTCGCGCTATCCGGAGGTGCGCTTCGCCAGCACGCGCTTTGAGCGCACCGGCGAATCGCGCGGCACGTTGACCGGCGATCTGACGATTCACGGCATGACGCAACCCGTGACGCTCGATGTGACCTTCAACGGCTTCGCACCCGATCCACTCACGAAGAAAGACACGCTCGGCTTTTCCGCAGACGGTCATTTCAGCCGCGCGAAATTCGGTTTGTCGACGTGGTACCCGGCTGTTGGCGACGATATTCATGTGCGCGTTCAGGCTGAGTTCGTTAAAACGCCCGCAGGCGCATGAGCGCGGTGCGGGCGTTTGGTTTCAGACTCTGCGTTTCAGGCTTTGCATTTCAGCGGATGCGCCTGCGTGTGCCGTTTTTTTAGCTCACGCGGCGGTCCAGTCGAGAATCACCTTGCCGCTCTCGCCTGATAGCATCGTGGCGAACGCCTCCTGATAATCGTCGACCTTGAAACGATGTGTGAGGATCGGCGACAGGTCCAACCCGCTTTGCAGCATCGCGACCATCTTGTACCAGGTCTCGAACATCTCGCGGCCGTAAATGCCCTTGATTTCGAGGCCCTTGAAAATGACCTGGGTCCAGTCGATCGCGGTCTGCGCGGGCGGAATGCCGAGCAGCGCAATCTTGCCGCCGTGGTTCATCGCTTCGAGCATGCTCGTGAAAGCGCTCGGTACACCTGACATTTCCAGCCCGACGTCGAAACCTTCGGCCATGTGCAGATCCGTCATCACGTCGCGCAACGATTCACGCGAGACGTTCACCGCACGCGTCGCGCCCATCTTGCGCGCGAGTTCGAGGCGATAGTCGTTGACGTCCGTAATCACCACATTGCGTGCGCCGACGTGTTTCGCAATCGCCACAGCCATGATGCCGATCGGCCCCGCGCCGGTGATCAGCACGTCTTCGCCGACCAGGTTGAACGACAGCGCCGTATGCGTGGCGTTGCCGAACGGATCGAAGATCGCGGCGAGATCGTCGGAGATTTCGGGCGGAATCTTGAACGCGTTGAACGCGGGAATCACGAGATATTCGGCGAATGCGCCTTCACGATTTACGCCGACGCCTACCGTATTTCGGCACAGATGCCGGCGTCCTGCACGACAGTTGCGACAGAAGCCGCAGGTGATATGTCCTTCGCCCGACACGCGATCGCCGATCGCAAAGCCCCGCACTTCCTGACCCATTTCGACGATTTCACCGACGTATTCGTGGCCGACATGCATCGGTACCGGAATCGTCTTTTGTGCCCAGTCGTCCCATTTCCAGATGTGGATATCGGTACCGCAGATTGCGGTGCGCGTGATGCGGATCATCACGTCGTTGTGACCGACTTCGGGCTTCTTCACATCCGTCAGCGTGAGGCCCGGTGCGCGTTCGAGTTTTGCCAATGCTTTCATGTGCGCCTCCGCTTCAGATAATGCCGAGTTGACGGCCGACTCGCGCGAATGCGTCGACGGCTCGATCGATTTGTTCCGGCGTGTGCGCGGCGCTCATTTGCGTGCGGATGCGCGCGCGGCCTTTGGGCACCACGGGGAACGAGAAGCCGATCACGTACACGCCTTCCTTCAACAACGCGTCGGCCATGTTCGATGCGAGTTGCGCGTCGCCCAGCATGACTGGAATGATCGGGTGTTCGCCGGGCACGAGCGTGAAGCCGAGCGCACTCATCGCGCGGCGGAAGTGCGCGCCGTTGTCACGCACGCGCGCGCGCAGTTGCGCACCTTCGTCGCTGGCGAGCAATTCGAGCACTTTCAGCGAGGCGGCAGCGATGCTCGGCGTCAGCGTGTTCGAGAACAGATAGGGGCGCGAACGCTGACGCAGCAGATCGACCACTTCCTGGCGCGCGGCGACGTAGCCGCCCGACGCCCCGCCCAGCGCTTTGCCGAGCGTGCCGGTAATGATGTCGACGCGCGACAGCACACCGCAATGTTCCGGCGTGCCGCGCCCATGTTCGCCGACAAAACCGACCGCGTGCGAATCGTCGACCATCACCAGTGCGCCGTAGCGGTCGGCCAGATCGCAAATGCCGACGAGGTTGGCGATGATGCCGTCCATCGAAAACACGCCGTCGGTCGCGATCAGCTTGAAGCGCGCGCCGGCGGCATCGGCTTCTTTCAGCCTGGCTTCGAGATCGGCGAGGTCATTGTTCTTGTAGCGAAAGCGCTTCGCCTTCGAAAGCCGCACACCGTCGATAATGCTCGCGTGGTTCAGCTCGTCGCTGATGATGGCGTCGCTTTCGTCGAGCAGGGTTTCGAATAAACCACCGTTTGCATCGAAACAGCTGGAGTAGAGAATGCAGTCGTCGGTTTGCAGGAATGCGGCGAGCGCTTTTTCGAGGTCTTTGTGCACGGTTTGCGTGCCGCAGATGAAACGCACCGACGCCATGCCGAATCCGTCGCTATCCAGGCCAAGCTTCGCGGCCTCGATCAGCCGTTCGTCGTTGGCCAGACCGAGATAGTTGTTGGCGCAGAAATTCAGCACTTCCGTGCCGTTCGCGAGACGCACGTCAGCCGACTGCGGGCTGGCGATCACGCGCTCGTTCTTGTAAAACCCGTCAGCGCGGATCTGCTCGAGAGTGCCGCGCAGATGGGCGAGGTAAAGGTCACGCATGAACCAGACTCCTGAAAGGGTGATGCGCCTGTGGACGACATGCTCGGCGCGTGGAGCATGTTCGGCGTCGAGGCGGGCTGTTATAGTCGGTTGTCAGTTTTATCGGATATTTTCGTTTTTTCGAACTAAAATCCGGTATGTCGAACAACTCTAAACGATAGGTCAGTAAATGGCAAGTTCGGGAATCCGCCGCGCAGCAGCCAACGCGGCACCCACTTCGGGCGCGAGTTCGGTCCCGGCGATCGCGGCGCCGCCTCGCGTCGGCGAGCAGATTCAGCGTCTGCGCGCCGAACGGCGCATGACGCTCGACGACCTGTCGCGCGCGGCCGGCGTATCGAAATCGATGCTCTCGGAGATCGAACGCGACAAGGCCAATCCGACGATCGCGGTCGCCTGGCGTCTGACGAACGCGCTCGGCGTCAGCCTCGATTCGCTGTTCGCGCCGCAGAAGGCGCCGGAGGCGATCGCCGTCTCCGGCCCTCACGACATCCCGACTTTGAGCGGGCACGAGGCCAAGTACCAGTTGCGTGTCTGGGGGCCGATCGAATTGGCCGGCAAGTTCGAGTGGTATGAACTGACGCTGCAGCCGGGCGGGGCGCTGGTGTCGAACGCGCACGAACCCGGAACGCGCGAGCATCTGACCGTGCTGCAGGGATCGATCGAGATCGAGGCGGCCGGCACGACGAAGCGGCTCAAGGCCGCGGACACGGCGCGCTACGTCGCCGACGAGCCGCACGCAATTCGTAACGCCGGAAAAGGCGAGGCGAAAGCGCTGCTAGTGGTGATTCACGGCTGAGGGGCGGGCGCACCGCTGCTGGTTGATGTCGGAGTTGGACTGAATTGTCGTTTGGGCGAGGTTGCACCGGACACTGTATATTTGTACAGTATGGGGTATCGACTGGAGCCGATAATGAACGACCTGACCACCGACCAAGCCGAGCATGCTCTGGCCGCGCTGCGCTATCAAACCGCGGCGCGCGATCTTGAACACATCGTGCGCAATATCGCTGCGCGCTACATCGTCCAGCAGGTCCCACTCTCGTGGCGCCTGCTACACGCAATCGAAGCCGAAGCATTGGCGGATCTCGGGTTTGCCAGCCGACACGACGCAATCATGCTTGGCCTGTTCCAGCGGCCGTCCGAGCTGCCTTATCCGGAAACGGACGAGGCGGTCGACTTCGGCACCTCCACCGCGTTGCCCGCGGTATTCGCGTTTGCCGTCTCGGCCTATGAAGAGGCGGCACGCCGCGCCGCGCAACCTGCCTCTAAGGGCGCTCCGCTAAGGCACGCGCGGGCGTGGGGCGACTGACTCAAGCGCTGTACTTTCGTCGGCTGCCACCTACAATACGCGCAACTAACGGAAAAATAGCGTATGTCACCTCCTCATCTGTCCGACCCGGTCCCGCGCCCTGCACCGTCAACCGATCTCTTCGATCGGGAACGCGACGACTGGCGCCGCGATCCGCAAATCGCGTTCGACGCATGGCTTGCCAAGCAGCATTTCAGGCGCTCTTCCGCTGAAGTCTATCAAGCGCAGTGGGGGCTTTTCCTCGACTGGCTTGCCGTTCGTCAAAAGAGTCTGGTCACGGTCGATATGCAAACCATCGCTGAATTCGTGGGCGGCCTTGCGATCCGAAAACCGCAACGCGTCAGGTATTTGCGACTCATTGAACGGGTGCTTGATCATGTCCGCGAAATCGAATCCGCGTCGACCAATCCTGCACGCTTCATTGCTCAGGATGGCGAAGCAGCATGGCGAAATGCACGCGACAACGAACCGACCGGTTTTCTTAACCATGCCGAGCGAGCCGCGCTCATCGCGCATCTGTTTTCGCCCTTGCCGGCCTTGTCCGCAGCGCAACGCTGGAGAGAGCGACGCGATCGTGCCTTGATTGCGGTGTTTCTCGGCGGCGGACTCAAGACGGGCGAGGCCGCGGTGCTTACGGTTAGTTGCGTGAATGCCGGCTCACCCTGGGTCACGATCGAGTCCGCAAATCCGATGCTGACGCGGCGGACCCGGCTCGCGCCTTTCGCAGCCGCCATTCTCGACGCATGGCTCGCCGAACGGCGCCTCTCCGAATTGGCCGGCAATCTGGTCTTTCCCGCTTCGCCTTCAGGACGCCCGATGCACAAGGCAACAATGCTGCGCGCAGTCGACGCGTTGATCGACGCGGCTGGAATTGCCGCGTCGCGAACCTCACGCGCCAGTCCACAAACTTTGCGCAATACCTTCGCGGCGGACCTGTTCGAGAGCGGGGTTGAGGCAGAACTGGTCGGGCAATGGCTGGGATTTGTGCAGGCAGTGTCCGCCAACCGTTTGTATCGGGCGTGGCAAAGGTGGATGGATCAGCAGGATTCGCCGGTCGTCAATGAGCCGGATCCAGCCGCGCCACCATTGCCAACACCCAGGCTCGACGGGCGTTTGACGAGAAAAGGGGGATCGGCCGAACCCTGAAAAACCTCACCCTTGGGGTCCCGAATTTCCTCACCTTTGACGATTTGGCCGTTAGAACGTCCAGAACGTCCGCGCCGCGCGTCATGCCGACGCTGCAATCGAAGCTCGCGATAGAAACCGGCTAACCGCCTCCAGCCTTGATTCACCGAGCCCTGACGAGTGATCGCACTCAGGACACTGCAATTCGAAGCGGTGATCCACCTGCGAGAGTTCGGGCTCACCTTCCTCGCATTTCGGGCAGCGCAGCGGCAGCGTGATATGGCCGTCCGCCGCGGTGCCGATCACTGCAAGCTCGTCGGTCGTGAGCCTGCCTGCTTCGACCAGCGCACACAGCAGGCCCCCGATTGTCGGGTCGATGCCCTGTTGCCCGCGCAGCATGGCAACTTCTTTCGTCAAAGCATCTACTTCGTCCGATTGCTCGCGCAGTTGCGCGTCGAGCCGGTCTCCGCGCGACTTGGCTGTGGCGATCTGCTGGATAAACTCGAATTCCTTGCGGCTTGCATCACGCACCCCCGACTGATAGGTGGCGGCCATGCTGCGTAATGAATCGAGCTCGACCAGCATCGGCTTCACACGCCGCTCGGCTTCGGCGACGGCGTCTTTGATCTGTTGCGCATAGTGTTCGGTACTTTGGCGCAGTTCGACATGGAGCGCATCGATACGGTCGCGGAGCGCCGCGTTGGTCGCCTGCTCGGTATCGAGGCGTTGACGCAGCGTTTCGTTTTCGCCGTCGAGCCGGCGCACCGCTGCTTGCAAGCCTTCCTGGTGAGCGGTCCCATGTGTCGTGGTGCTGGATAGCTCAGTCTCGAGTGCGCGGACGCGTTCCCACGCGGCTTCAGCTCTCAGCTCGCTGCGCTTGATCGCCTCTTCCGACACGTCGCGGCGAATTTCCGCCTCTCGTGCGCGTTGGTCGGCTGCAGCGACTTGGGTCCGAATTTCCTCGCGCTCGCTGTCAAGGGTCGAGCGGGCATGGACGACGGCTTCCTCAAAGAGTGCGCCCAACAGTTCTCCGGCGCGGTCTTCCAGTGCTTTCGGGATCGCGCCGGCACCGACTTTTACGCGCGACACCGTTCTGATGCGTTCCCAGAAGTGGTCGATGTCTTTCGGAATGTCGCTTGCGCTGCCTGTTTGGGTCAGGTCGCGAACGGCCGCCATGGACGGACGAATCCCCAAGTCGAAAAAGAGCCGCTTGCAAGCATGCAGTGACAAGTCCTGCCGCCGTGCCCCACTCGCCCTCAACGATTCAAGCTCGTTACGGATGGCTTGTCGTTCCTGGTCCAGATTCATATCTACCTCGACGTCGCTCGAATTGGATTGATCATAACAATTTACGTATTGTTTGCTACGTATTTGTTTGTGATGAGTGTTTTTTGGCTAGATGGCGTGTTTCAGGGGTGCGGGTAGGTCGAGAGATTGGGGCAAGCAGAGTTTTCCCGTGAAACAAAACGAAGATTAGCCAATAAGCCTTTGTAAATAAAGAGTTTTCATCGGTTTCTTTCTGGTCGCGCACTGTTTCACGAACATGTCATGGGAGCTGGGTTGGGGGAAAGGTCTTGTCCGAAGGACACGCGGGGGAAATTCTAGAGAGTAATAAAAGTAAACACCTTTGAACCCATGTTAAAAACGTTAACGCCACGGCAAACCCTTACCAGGCAGGGGTTTCAGCCCGGTAAGGTGAAGCTTTGCGGGAGGGGTGGTGAGGTCTTGCGGGAGTGTCGAGTGATGAGGTTCGGGGGCCTCGGTGAGCGGGTCCGGGACAGAACGTGAGCGGGTTCAGGAGCCGACCCAAAAGTGCGGTTTGGCTAAAGGTGAGATTTTGCGGGACCTAGGCATCCCAGATCGCCCGGCAGCACTCAAAAGTCGGTTCAGAGCCCGGCTGCCGGCAAGGTGAGCGCTTTCGGGACCGCCGTGGACCCCAGTTTTTGACCTTATTCTGGCCTCGTAAACCCCATTGGTGAGTCAAGACAGGAGAAAACGCGAACCGAAGGTGAGACTTTCCGGGGACGAGGCGCTGTTTTTGCCTCAATTTTGTGCATTCGGGAGCTTAAGGTGAGCGTTTGCGGGAGCTGAACTCGATTTCGCCTGAAATTCTGTCCGCAGCATCAATGGGGTCGTTGCTAACCCGTGGGGAAAGGTGAGCGAATTCGGGAGAAGTGGATCGAGGCGATCGCCGGCTCGTGAAATTGCCTGTTTGGGGCCAGAGGTGAGGTTTTTCGGGAGTCTTTTTGGGCGCTCGCGATCGCTAAGGTGAGGAAATACAGGACCAAAATCCCTACGACGGGCCGGAGAAGCCCTACAGACGCTGTCGGCGCCGTTCCGATTTTGTGGCTGCTGAATTCTTAAGGTGAGGTTTTTCGGGGCCATTCGGGTTGTGACCCAAGATGCCAGATTTCACCGAAAAGCCGTTAAGGGTGAGGATATGCGGGACCATGTATTCATGGCTCCGCTAGCCGCTACTCTGTAACTCCATGAAATTATTGAATAATTTTTTGCGCACCGCGCAAAGGTGAGGTTTTTCGGGGGGCTTTTTCGTGACCTGCGCAAGCCTCTTTTCAACTCATTGGTGAGGCTTTTCGGGAGTATTTATCGGTGTTTTTTCAGGCCACCACGTCTGGAGGCCGCGTCGTTCCGAGCGTTCAGCAGAGGTTAAGGTGAGCTTTTTCGGGAGCATTTGTCCCGACTCGAATCTCGTGCCGGCGTGAACGGGGCGTCTGTCTGCCGGGGCTGGCAGCCATTAACTCAAATGGACAAGTAGCGATTGTCGTGCGTAGCTGCGTGGTGAACGCCAGATGGCCGCGATCGACGGGGGTGCATTCCGGCGAGCTTAGTTGCCGTACCTGCTTGGGTAGGCGATTCGGCGCGCTTGCCGGTCCTGCCCCTCCCCTCTCGGCTGAAAAGGGCCGAAGCGCGTTTGCGCGACCGACTCAATGTGAGGCGCCCAACTCGCAAGGTGCGCATGGCCCAAATTCACGAGAATTTTTTGAGGTGAGAAGATTCGGGATCGAATCGCTGCCGTTCGCGGCAGTCGGAAAATCGGTCGGTATTTCGGGAGGCCGTGACCTGTAAGGATGCCCTGAACCTGGCGAGAAGCGGGTGAGGTGAGGTTTTTCGGGAGCTGCTCGAGGTGAGTTGCGCCTCGTAAACTCACTTCACCGCGAACGGTGAGACGCATGCTATAGACGTGTATCACCACAGCCGGTATGCTCTCGCCAAATCCCTCCTCGACCAGACGCATGGCCACGAAGCGCGCGAAGAAGACAGATGTAGTCAGCCCGAGCTCGGCCGAATTGCGCAAGGCCGTCGAGGCGATCGCCATCCAGCCCAAGAGCGGCAAGATCACGCTCCTCACCCGCAAGCTGTTCAACGTTCTCCTTGCCGTCGCTCAGCAAGCTGACGAGTCTGGCGACACGTATCGGGCCTTGCTGTCCGACATCGTCGCCAATTCGGCATTCGATTCGAACGATACGGCGCTCGTGAAAGAGCACCTGCGGCGTATGGTGTCGGTGCAGGTCGAATGGAGCACGGGCACGTCCAGCCAGAAGCCGGGTCGGAAATGGGGTATCTCCACGCTGATTGCCGACGCGGAAATTCTCGAAGATCCCACCACCCGCCGCGTCTGGGTGGAGTTCTCATTCGCGCCGAAGATCAAGAAGAAGCTGCTCGATCCGGTTCAGTATGCGCGGCTGAGTCTGCAGTTCCAGAGCCAGCTGCGCAGTAGCGCGGGCCTCGCACTTTACGAGATTTGCGTTCGCTACCTGACCAACCCGAGCCATCTGACGATGCGCGAATCGTGGGAATGGTGGCGCCCTATCCTCTCCGGTACCCCGGACACCGAAGCGGGCGACGAGGCGAAGCGGGAGTACAAGTACTTCAAGCGCGATTACCTGCGCCCGGCCATTGCCGAGGTGAATGCGGTCACCAACATCTTTGTCGAATTGATCGAGCACCGGGAAGGGCGGCGTGTCGCCGAAATCCAGTTTCGCGTGACCGAGCGCAAGCAGCCCATGCTTGCACTCGACGAACACCCGAATGTGTTCGACAGCACCTTGGTCGACCGGATGGTGAAGATCGGCATTCCGTTGAAAGAAGCGCAAACACTGTACGCCGATAGCGAAGAAAATCGGATTCGCGCGGCGCTGCAGATGACGGAGCAACGCATGCGCAGCACGTCCTTGCCCGCTGTGCGTAGCGCGCCGGCTCTGTTCAAGGATGCATTGAAGAAGGGCTATGCGCCGCCGGTCGAGGCGCTGCAGTCGGGTAGCGGTGGCAAAGCCGCGGTGGCCGCGCCGGCGGACGATCTGAAAGCGCGTCTGCTTGGCGAGTACTCGGCGGTTCGCCGCAAGGAAGCACGCGAGCTTTACGACGAGCAAGGCGAGTCCGAGCGGGAGGTCGCGCGGAAGTCGTTCGAGGAAGACGAGTTGCCGGATCTCGGCACGCACATGCGGGACGACTGGCGCCGTCGTGGACTGGACTCGAAGATCGTCGAAACGGCGTTCTTCGATTGGCTGGCGCGCAAAACGTGGGGCGAACCCACCGATGGCGACCTGCTCGCCTTCACGCTGAGCCAATCGCGCGCGGCGTAATCATCAAAAGCGCATCAAGAAAAACGGCGGCCACTCTCGTGCGCCGCCGTGTCTTTTCCTGCTGACTCTTCCCCTCTGTTACTTCAGCATCTTTTCAATCTGACGAAGGATGTCGTCACGCTTTTCACGTGTGAGCCCCTTCAGACGCAGTTCGATTCGATCGTCCCCATACGATTTCAGGTCGCCGACTGAGACACCGCCGAGCTTGATTTCCAGACGCTGCGCATAGCGCTGCCGACCCGCCGGCTTGGTACTTTCCTGTGCGCTTGCCCTGCCCTTCACGATGTCCGCGACCTGCCGCGTGCTCAGGTCGTCCGAGAGGATTTTGTTGATCAGGCGTAGCGTAGCGTCGGCGCCTCGGGCAGTGTGGTACCGGCCCACCTGATACGCCATGTTTGAACCAAAGCGGTCGGTCCTTGCGACCATCTCATGCATCACCTCCTCGGGCAGCTTTGCGATCGACAGCGCGACTGCGACGGTCGACTCGTCCAATCCAAGATGTTCGGCGAGCTCCTTCTGGCTCTGGAAATGCCGATCGTCGAGAAAGCGTTTCCAGACGACGGCGTTGTCGAATACTGTCTGCGAATCGCGCTGGACGTTGAGGTCGTAGCCGAGCTTGTAGCTCTGAATGCCGATCGGCAGGTCGATAACGATCGCCT
The DNA here is from genome assembly GCF_001634365.1 of Paraburkholderia phytofirmans OLGA172. Classification (NCBI taxonomy): domain Bacteria; kingdom Pseudomonadati; phylum Pseudomonadota; class Betaproteobacteria; order Burkholderiales; family Burkholderiaceae; genus Paraburkholderia; species Paraburkholderia phytofirmans. The sequence goes on along the minus strand of NZ_CP014579.1, from coordinate 2,371 downwards.
TCACCGATTCCTTGTTCGCTTCTTTGAGCGCCCGTACACGCCGGCCGCCGTCGCTGACAAAGTAGGTGCCGGGATTGTCGTAATCGGGGATGACGTGAATCGCCTGCTGCTGCCCCTGCTTCGCCAGATTGACGGCAAGCTCGGCAATCGACGACTTCAGATAGAAATGGCGCGGATTGAACGGGCTCGGCTTGATCGTTTTGAGCGCGAGCTCGATGACCTGGCCCGGACGGTAAGCGTGTTCGATCCGCCACGCGCGGTAGGCCGCCGACTCATTGGCGATATCGGCTGCTTCGACTTCCGCGACGTCCTGCGGCATGACCGGGTGGATCGTGCGGCTCGGTACATCGCCAGTCTTGACCATACCGTCGATCGCATTCAGGCGGTCGAGGGCGGTTCGCTTTTCGCTGCTGGTCGTATCAGGACGTGCTTGAAAGCCTTTGGCGAATTGGGAGGGTTTCATTCAGGGTCCTTTATGCGCATAAATTCAGGGGAGCAAGGCTGCGATCTCGTTGGCGCACGCCCGTACTTCGATGGCGGCGAGCTTGGCGCCGCGATCGTTCATCTGAAGCACTGTCTGCCCTAACGCCATTGCCTGCTTGTAGGCTTCGCGCGTCGGGATCTGGGTCTTAAGCAGTGGGAAGCCGAGTTCTTCCAACGCGCGCTTCAGTTCGCGCGTCAGCATTCGCTTCTCTTCGGTCTTATTCAGCAGAAAGACTGCTCGCAGGTCCTCGTTCATGACCTGGGCTTGCTGCACGAGCTTGACCAGTCCGACGCTCGACCAATAGTCGGCGGGCGAAGACGACGTTGGCATAATCGCGACGCTCGCCGCGAGCAACACGACGCCGGACACTTTCTCGGTGATGGAGGGCGGGCAGTCGACGACGATGATGTCGTAGTCCGCCACGAACTTCTTGATCTCGCGATGGATCTGGCTGCCGGCTTCGGAGAGGTTGACGACTGGAAAGGGGATGCCGGTGTCGCCGTCTGATGATGCACTGGCCCAATGGATCAGTGTGTTTTGACCATCTGCGTCTACGACGAGGACGCGTTTGCCTTTCTCATGGAACGCAGCGCCGAGGTGCATCGCGATTGTGCTCTTCCCGACCCCGCCCTTCTGCTGAGTTACCGCGATGATTTCTGCTGCCAATCTTCACCTCCTCTTTTTAGACGCAGATGGATTTTACCTGGATGAATTCGCATTTCAATCGTTTTTGTGTAAACGCGAGAAGAATTAGCCGTTTGGGATAGGTTTATGCGCATAAAGGATGGGGGCATGGCAAGCGACAGCGTAGCGGCTGTGAAGCGCGATCAACGGTGACACGTTGGCGGCGTCTGGGAGATATCAGATATGAGGTGGCGAAAGGAGGAGAAGTGGCCGCGCGATCCTGTGTGATGTGGGGTGACACCCCTGGATATAGCTGGGCGCATCGGCCATATGGATTCGACGCGACCCCGCCTGGCCAGATCTGGCCTCGCCACATCGTTTTTGCGTGGCCCGGCTGTTGGCGGCAAGTGGCATATGCGGGTCACTATCGAGCCCCGCGAGCCATTTCGTGTAGACATCTTTATGCGCATAAACCCCTCTGGCGTTACTCGACCATCGAGTCGTCGCTACGGTGGGATGTGGCAGCGCGGATCGATGCATGATCCTGGCGGCACGGCGGCACGGCGGCACGGCGGCACGGCGGCACGGCGGCACGGCGGCACGGCGGCACGGCGGCACGGCGGCACGGCGGCACGGCGGCACGGCGGCACGGCGGCACGGCGGCACGGCGGCACGGCGGCACGGCGGCACGGCGGCACGGCGGCACGGCGGCACGGCGGCACGGCGGCACGGCGGCACGGCGGCACGGCGGCACGGCGGCACGGCGGCACGGCGGCACGGCGGCACGGCGGCACGGCGGCACGGCGGCACGGCGGCACGGCGGCACGGCGGCACGGCGGCAAGGCGGCAAGGCGGCAAGGCGGCAAGGCGGCACGGCGGCAAGGCGGCAAGGCGGCAAGGCGGCAAGGCGGCAAGGCGGCAAGGCGGCAAGGCGGCAAGGCGGCAAGGCGGCAAGGCGCCTGGACGCTCGGATTGGCTGCCGCGCGTTCATGAATACAGAAGCAGGCCCACACAATACGAGCCGAAGCGTTCCGCGGAACGATGCGCATCGCCCCACGTTACGTGAAGACAACCTCACCCCCCGCTTTATGCGCATAAATCAAACGACACCATCACCAACAGGCAAAGCCCCTTGCACAACCAAACGAAACCCGATCACCCTATCCCACCTCGCCCAGTCGCCCCACTCGATCGCCGGCACCCGCTAAAATCCCCACCCAAAGCGTCCTGCAACCCAATACAAACACCGTCTAGCAAATCACC